>NZ_JAGWCB010000009.1 GCF_020387415.1 Ideonella benzenivorans
CCTGAACTGGCGCAGCCCCATTCAGGTCTTCGCAGAACTCATGCGCGGCTTGGCCCAAGCCCATCAGGCTACAGTCCACTGATCAAGCAACCCGGGTGGGGTGTTGCACTTCAGATTTGAGAACGCCGTGTAACGCACACCTCAACCGCACTGGCCGACGTAGCCGCAGGCGGTGCAGAAGTCGCAGCCGTCCTTGTGGATCAGTGTGCTGTTGCCGCATTCCGGGCAGGGCTTGCCGGCCATCGGGCTCACGGTGTCGGCAGCATGGGTCTTGGCCTCGGGCACCTGCAGAATGCCCATCTCGCGCAGCGGGAAGCCTTCGTCGTCCAGCACGCCCAGCATCGCGTAGCGGTGGATGATCAGGCGCGCCACATAGGCCACGGTGCTGGGCCAGATCTGCTGGCGCTTCTCACCCGGCACCGGGGCCATGAAGTGGCCCAGCGGCTCGCCGACATTGAGCAGCTTGCGCAGCTTCATGCCGATCCAGGCCGGGTCGATCACCCGCATGTCCAGCGACAGCAGGCGGGCCAGGCCGTCCAGCGCCTTCGGGTAGTTGCCCGAGAAGCCGACCGAGCAGGGCCGGGTCACGTAGCCGGTGGCCGACTCCAGGCTGGCCAGCGCCACTTCCTTGAGCGTGAGCGTGAAGGCCTCGCCGGTGGCGGGGTTGTCCACGTCCACCGCCCAGGCCAGGGTGCCGGCGGTGGTGGTGCGCGGTTCCTCGCGGCTGAACATCGCATCCAGCACCGGGGTCGGGCCACCCTCTTCCAGCGCGCCCAGCTGCTCGCAGCGCCAGCGGATCACCGCCGCGGTGGCGGCCACCACGCCCGGGAACAGGCGCTTCTCACCCGAGGGCGGGAAGGCCATCTCGAAGGCTCGTTCCTCGGCCACGGTGGCCAGGGCGTCCAGCTTGAGCTTGAGCCACTGCGGGTCGTTGACCCGCATGTCCATCGACAGGGTCTTGGCCAGCGCGCCCAGGCCGCGCGGCTGTTCGGCGCCGTTGACCCAGACCTCGAAGGGCAGGTTCTTGCCGAACAGGCCGCCGTCCGGCCCCTCGGCCGGGGTCTCGCCGACGAACAGCGCGAAGTCGCCATGCGGGTGCTGGATCATGTAGCTCCAGGCCGGGTTGCCGGCGCGCATCTCCGGCCGGCTGGGCCAGCGCATCGAGGTCAGCACCGGCTTGGGCAGCTTCTCCAGCTTCAGGCGCTGGTTGGCGCCGTCGGTGGTCAGCGGCGCGGGCTGGGCGGCCGCGGTGGCACTGGGCTCCACGCTCAGCACCGAACCCAGCACCGCATTGGGCCGGTAGGTGGCCAGGCCCTTCAGGCCGCTCTGCCAGGCCATCAGGTACAGGTCCTGGAAATCGGCGTAGGGGTAGTCGGCCGGCACATTCACCGTCTTGGAGATGGCGGTGTCGATGCAGGGGGCCACGGCGGCCACCATCTGGGCATGCGCCTCGGCGCTCATCTCCAGCGCGGTCACGAAGGCCTCGGTCAGCGGCGCTTCGACGCCCTTCAGATGGCGGTACAGGCGCCAGGCGTGGTCCTCGACCGCGTATTCCTTGAAGCTGCCGTCGGGCATGCGCTTCTTGCGGGTGTAGGTCCAGCTGAAGGCCGGCTCGATGCCGTTGGAGGCGTTGTCGGCAAAGGCCAGGCTGATGGTGCCGGTCGGCGCGATCGACAGCAGGTGCGAGTTGCGCAGGCCGTGGGTGCGGATGCGCTCCTTGACCGCCTGCGGCAGGCGCGAGGCGAAGGTGCCGCGCGAGAGGTACATGTCGGCGTTGAACAGCGGGAAGGCGCCGCGCTCGGCCGCCAGGTCCACGCTGGCGTTGTAGGCGCCGTCACGCATCACCTCGGAGATGCGGCGGGCCATGTCACGCGCCGCGGGGGTATCGTAGCGCAGGCCCAGCATCACCAGCGCATCGCCCAGGCCGGTGAAGCCCAGGCCGACGCGGCGCTTGTTGGCGGCTTCCTCGCGCTGGCGGTCCAGCGGCCAGACGGTCACGTCCAGCACGTTGTCCAGCATGCGGGTGGCCACCTTGACGACGTCGACAAAAGCGGCCTCGTCAAAGCTGGCCTCGGCCTCGAAGGGCTGGCGCACGAAATGCGTCAGGTCGATCGAGCCCAGGCAGCAGCAGCCGTAGGGCGGCAGCGGCTGCTCGGCACAGGGGTTGGTGGCCGAGATGGTCTCGCAGTAGCTGAGGTTGTTGTCCTGGTTGATGCGGTCCAGGAACAGCACGCCCGGCTCGGCGTGGTCGTAGGTGGAGCGCATGATCTGGTCCCACAGCGCCGTGGCCGGCAGCTTGCGGTAGACCCACAGGCCGTCGCCGCGCTGGTAGGCGCCGGCCGTCTTCAGCTTGGCGCCCGGCTCGGCCTTGTGCACCAGTTCCACATCGGCCCCGGCCTGCACCGCCTTCATGAACTCGTCGGTCACGCCCACCGAGATGTTGAAGTTGCGCAGGTCGCCCTGGTCCTTGGCGTGGATGAATTCCTCGATGTCCGGGTGGTCGCAGCGCAGCACGCCCATCTGGGCGCCACGGCGGGCACCGGCGGATTCGACCGTCTCGCAGGAGCGGTCGAACACCCGCATGTAACTGACCGGGCCCGAGGCGCTGGACTGGGTGGAGCCCACCCAGGCGCCCTTGGGACGGATGCGGGAGAAGTCATAGCCCACGCCACCGCCACGGCGCATGGTCTCGGCCGCCTCGGTCAGCGCGGTGTAGATGCCGGGGAAGCCTTCATCGACCGCGGCGATCGAATCGCCCACCGGCTGCACAAAGCAGTTGATCAGGGTGGCGGTCAGGTCGGTGCCCGCGGCCGAGTTGATGCGGCCGGCCGGGACGAAGCCGCGGCGCTGAGCTTCCAGGAAGCGGGCCTCCCAGTGGGCCCGCTTGTCCTCGGGCTCATGGACCGCCAGTGCCCGCGCGATGCGAGCGCGCACTTCGTCCAGGGACCGCTCGTCGCCTTTGGCGTACTTCTCCAGCAGCACCTCCTCACTGATCGGTTGGGCGGGCAGGGTTTCGAGCAGGGAGGCTTGGCGGGGGGCGGCAGTGCGGGTTCGGCTCATGGGTATGGCGTCTCGGGGCTGGTCAAAAATACAGCCGCGCATCATGCGCCAAAGCACCGGACTCGGACAGTCTTGACAAGGCCAGCAGGGCCTTTCTCGGCCGCCTTTTGGCCCACCGCAAAGCTCTTGCAGCCCCCTCGGGTTCGGGAACGGGATTCGCTTCTTATCCCTATTCCAGACTCGGTTTTAGCGCCATTGTTGAATTGATTTTCATCAAGAGTGACGGCCCGGGACTGGTCAAGTCCCGGGTTCCGCCGCACACTGCGAACCATGGCTTCCGTGATTCCGATCAAGTCCCGCGCCCCTGCCGTGAGCACGGAAGGTTGTGGCGCCTGCCTGCACAGCGCCAGCGGACCGGTGTGCCAGTCGGCCTGCGATGTCTCGGCCGACCATGAGCCCGAGGTCAGCGGCCCGGCCGAGGCCGTGCAACGCCTGCTGAGCGCCCTGGACCTGGCCCTGGGCCCGCTGCGCGATGGCAGCGTGGTCTCGGCACGTTCGGTGATCCAGTCCCTGCACCTGCTCGATGGCGAGGCCGAGCTGACCCTGGCCATCGCCCCGCACTGCGGCGGCGCCCTGCTGGCGGATGCCGCGTTCGACACCATGCGCCGCCTGCTGCCCGACACCGACATCTACGTGCGCCACGCCGCCTGAGCGTTCTGGGCCGGCCAACTGCCGGATACTGGGGTTTTTCACGACCGGACCTGCCCGCATGCGTTCGCCCCGTTCCCCGGACCTGATCCAGCAGCTGTTGTCGGTCCTCACCCTGCTCGTGCTGATCGGCAGCAGCCTGTGGGTGATGCAACCCTTCGTCGCGCCGCTGATCTGGGCCGCGATGATCACCGTGGCCACCTGGCCCACCCTGCTGTGGCTGCAGCGGCGCCTGGGGGGCCGGCGCGGCCTGGCCACCACGGTCATGCTGCTGTTGCTGCTGTTGGTGCTGTTCGTGCCGCTGACGCTGGCCATCGTGACCCTGGCCAGCCATGCCGACGAAGCCCTGAACTGGCTGCGCGGGCTGGACCCGACCCAGTGGAGCACCCCGCCTGCCTGGGTGGGCACCCTGCCGATGGTGGGCGAACGGCTGAACCAGTTCTGGCGGGACAGCCTGCAAGGCGGCGGCGCCGCGCTGCTGGCCAAGCTCAGCCCCTATGCCGGCACGCTGGCCCGCACCGTGCTGCGCCAGGCCAGCGCGCTGGGCGCCGTGGGCCTGCAGTTCCTGATGACGGTGGCCATCTGCGGGGTGCTCTACATCCAGGGCGAAGTCGCCGCCCGGGGCGTGACCCGCTTCGCCCACCGGCTGGCGGGCGAGCGCGGTGTGCGCATGGTGGAACTGGCCACCCACGCGGCACGGGGCGTGGCGCTGGGCGTGGTCGTCACCGCGGTGGCCCAGGCCGTGCTGGGCGGGCTGGGTGTGGCGGTGGCGGGCGTGCCGGGCGCGATGGTGCTCACCACCATCATGTTCCTGCTCACCATCGCCCAGATCGGCCCCCTGCCGGTGCTGCTGGTCTGCTGCGGCTGGCTGCTCTGGTCGGGGTCCACCGGTGCGGCCATCGGCCTCTTGCTCTGGTCGGGCGTCGTAGGCACCATCGACAACCTGCTGCGGCCCTGGCTGATCCGCAAGGGCGCCGACCTGCCGCTGCTGTTGATCTTCGCCGGCGTGATCGGCGGGTTGATGGCCTTCGGGTTGCTCGGCATCTTCATCGGCCCGGTGGTGCTGGCGGTCACCTACACGCTGATGGGATCCTGGATCGACGAAGAAGGCCCTGCGCCGGCCCTCGACACCACCCCGACCACTCCCGACGCGTCCTGAACTCTGCTCCCCAGGAGATTCGACATGGCACAGGCTTCCCATTTCCTCCGCACCACGCTGACCAGCCTGTTCGCGCTGGCCACCCAGGCGGCCCTGGCCGGCAGCGTGACGGTGCACTTTCTGCCCGCCGAGAAGTACAGCGACGTGCATGTCGACGGCGACCCGGCGGTCCAGCTGTTCAAACCGCTGACCCAAAGCCTGGAGCAACTGGCCCAACGCCTGCCGGCGGATCAGACGCTGTCGATCGACGTGAGCGACATCGACCTGGCGGGGGACTGGCGCCCGGTGGGCCCGCAGGGGCAATGGATGCGGGTGCTGAGTTCGGCCACCTGGCCACGCCTGACGCTCCGCTACCGGCTGAGCGATGCCTCGGGCCAGGTGCTGCGCAGCGGCGAGACCACCCTCAAGGACATGGATTACCAGTCGCCGCCCGACCTGTTCAGCAACAGCGACCCGCTGCGCTACGAAAAACGCCTGCTGCGCGACTGGTTCGAGCGGGAACTCGTCCATCCGCAGCCCTGAAGCCGGCGCGGACGAGCCGCCCGGCCAAACCGGGTAGAGTGGCGCACGACTTTCCGCCGTACCCCGGCCTGGTTCGCCCATGCGTCTACCCGACCTGTTCACCACCTCGCGCGGCCGTCTGGCCGCGTTCTTCCTTCTGTATGTGACCGAGGGCATCCCCCTCGGCTTCGCCGCCACCGCCATCGCCACCCAGCTGCGCCGCCAGGGCGTGGGCCCGGCCGAGATCGGCGCCTTCGTGGGGTCGTTCTACCTGCCCTGGGCCTTCAAATGGGCCTTTGGGCCGGTGGTGGACGTCTTTGCCTCAGCCCGGCTGGGCCGGCGCCGCGGCTGGATCCTGGGCATGCAGGTGCTGATGGTGCTGACGCTGCTGTCCACCGTGTTGCTGAAGCTGCCGGAGCAACTGGGCCTGCTGACCGCCATCCTGCTGGTGCACAACGTGTTCTCGGCCACGCAGGACGTGGCCATCGACGCGCTGGCCGTCAACTCGCTGCAGGAACACGAGCGCGCCACCGGCAACGGCATGATGTTCGCCGGCGCCAGCATCGGCCAGATGATCGGCGGCAGCGGGGCCTTGTTCATCGCCGCGCGCTTCGGCTTCCAGAGTTCCTTCTTCTTCGTGGCCGGCGCCATCGTGCTGGTCACGCTGCTCGTGGTGCTGCCGTTCAAGGAACCGGCCGACCCGGCCTGGGAAGCCCGCCGCGGCGGCGGCCTCAAAGCCGCTGGGCGCGAGATGCGTGATTTCGCGATGGACGCCTTCCGCTCCTTCGTCGGCACGCGCGGCGCTTTCGCCGGCCTGGGCATGGCCCTGCTGCCGCCCGGCGCGCTGTGCCTGGGCCTGGCGCTGCAAAGCAATCTGGCGGTGGAGCTGGGCCTGAACGACGACCAGGTGGCCTGGCTGAACCTGTGGTCCACCATCATCGGCGCCATCGGCTGCGTGATCGGCGGCGTGATCGCCGACCGGATGGACCGGCGCAAGGCCCTGACCGCTTACATCCTGCTGATGGCGCTGCCGGTGCTGGCGCTCGCCGGCATCCTGCAGCACGAAGGCTGGATCACTGCGGAGGCCAACCTGCACGGGCTGCACAACGCCGCGCTGCCCTTCCTGGTGGGCGCCTTCTGGGTCGCCACGCTGACCTACCAGTTCTGCAACGGCCTGATGTACAGCACGGCCAATGCCATCTACATGGACGTGACCAACCCGGCGGTGGCCGCCACCCAGTTCACCGCCTACATGGCCATGGCCAACCTCGCCATCTCCTACAGCGCCACCTGGCAAGGCATCGGCATCGAGGCCTGGGGCTATCCGCGCACCATGCTGATCGACGCGCTGTTCGGCATGGTCTTCCTGGTGCTGCTGCCCTTCACCCGCAAGCGCCCGGACAGCCCCCAGGGGTTCACCGACGCCCATGCCAGCACGCGCGCCCGCGCACTGGCCCGGGCGCTCGCCGTGATGTGCCTGGTGTGGCTGCCGGTGCATGCCGAGCAAAGCCTGCTGGGCCCGGCCCAGCCGATCGCCGGCACGCTGTTCTCACTGGTGTTCGTGGCCGCCACACTGTTCCTGCTGGCCGGCGGCACCGTGCTGGGCCAGGAGCAACCTGCCCTGGCCCGCACGGCCCGGCGCTTCGCCCTGCTGCTGCTCCTGCTGTTGCTGCGCGACCACCTGGGCAACGCCCCCGCCTGGCTGCAGACGGTGGCGGACGCGCTGTTCTACCTGCTGCCCGCCCTCGCCGCGTTGCTGCTCTGGCGCCTGGCGAGCCGGCCCTGGCAGACGCTGCAAGCCCCGGCCAACCGGCCGGTGGCCAAGGCTTGAGCCAATCTTCTGATCGACCCACGACGATGTACCTGATCCAGATCCGCTACACCCGGCCGCAGGCCGAGGTGGAACAACAGCTCGAAGCCCACCGGGCCTACCTGCGCGAGGCCCCCGAGGCCGCCGGCATCCTGATGACCGCCCGGCGCCAGGACCGCACGGGTGGTCTGGTGCTGATGCGGGCGGACAGTCTGGCGGCGGTCGAGGCCTTCGTGGCCCGCGACCCTTACGCCACCGCCGGCGTGGCGGTCTTCGAGATCACCGCCTACGACGTGGCCCAGGTCGCGCCGGGGCTGGAAGGCCTGAAGGGCTGATCAGCCCCGGCCCACGAAGGGCATGGCGGTGGCCATCACGGTGGTGAACAGCACATTGGCCGACAGCGGCAGGCCGGCGATGTGCACCACCAGGTCGGCCACCTGTTGCACATCCATGCGGGCCTCGGCCCGCACCTGGCCGTCGGCCTGCAGCATGCCGCTGGCCATGGTGGTGGTCATGTCGGTGGCGGCATTGCCGATGTCGATCTGACCCACCGCGATGTCGAAGGCCCGGCCATCAAGCGCCGCCGCGCGGGTCAGCCCGGTCATCGCGTGCTTGGTGGCGGTGTAGGCCACCGAGTTCGGCCGCGGCGCATGGGCCGAGATCGAGCCGTTGTTCAGAATGCGGCCACCGCGCGGCGCCTGCGCCTTCATCTGCCGGAAGGCCTCGCGGGTGCAGAGGAAGGCGCCGGTCAGGTTGACGTCCACCGCCGCCTGCCAGTCGGCCAGCGGCAGGTCCTCCAGCGGCACGCCGGCGGTGAAGATGCCGGCGTTGTTGAACAGGAAGTCCAGCCGGCCGAAGCGCGCGTGGACCGCCGCGAACAAGGCCTTCACCGAAGCCTCGTCGCGCACATCGGCCACCACCGGGCAGGCCCGCTCGGGCGCCGCGCTGGCCGCGACCACCGCCGCCAGCGCCTCGGCCTGGCGGCCGGCCAGCACCACCGTCCAGCCCGCCTCGATCAGCGCCAGCGCGCAGGCCCGGCCGATGCCGCGCCCGGCGCCGGTCACCAGGGCGATGCGCGGCGTGTCGAAGGAAGCGGATGGGGTGGGCATGGGCAACTCCGGCGGAACGGGCCCGCAGTCTGCCATGCCCCGGGGCCCGCGCCTCAGGCGGGCTGGGCCATCAGGGCCTGCAGCTCGGGGGCGGCCTCGTTCGCCTCGCGGGTCAGCAGGCGCTCCATCAGCTCACGCACGCTGCGGATCTGGCTGCCAAAGGGCAGCGCGCCGACGCCGCGGAAGAACAGGCCCTTCTTCAGGTCGCCACGCAGCGCGGCGGCCAGCTGGTTGTCGATGCAGAACTGGCCCCAGTCCTTGAAGCCATCGCGCAGGCCGCATTGGGCCAGGCAGTCGAAGGCCTTGGTGCAGCGGGCCTTGGCATGGGCGACGGCCTGCAGCTTCTGCTCGGCCGCCAGGTAGCTCTTCATCCACAGCGTCTTGACCGCGCGGGCCGGCAGACCGGCCACGCTGGTGAAGGTCACCATGTCCTCGTCGCGGGCCTCGGCCAGCACCTGCTTGAACTCGGGCGAGGCGTCGCATTCCTGGGTCACCGCGAAGGCCGTGCCCAGCTGGGCCGCGTCGGCGCCCAGCGCCTGCACGCGGGCGATGTCGGCATGGGTGCGGATGCCGCCGGCGGCGATCAGCGGGATCTCCTTCTCGATGCCGGCCTTGCGCAGGAAGTCGCGCACCTCGGGCAGCACGCGCTCAAAGTCGAAGCGCGGGTCGTTCAGATCGGCGATCTTGGCCGCGCCCAGGTGGCCGGCGGCCAGCCGGGGGTGTTCGATGACGATCGCGTCGGGCAGGCGCTTCTTGCGCTCCCACTTCTTGACGATCAGCGCCACGCCGCGCGAGTCGGACAGGATGGGCACGATCAGCGCGTTGGGGTGGTCGGCCGCCAGGTCCGGCAGGTCCAGCGGCAGACCGGCGCCCACCACCACCATGTCGGCGCCGCTCTCCAGCGAGGTCTTCACATGGGCGGCGTAGTCGCTGATGGCGCGCATCACGTTCACGGCGATCAGGCCCTTGCCCGCGGCGATGTCGCGTGCGGCATGGATCTCCCGCTTGAGCGCCTCGACATTGGCCTCGTTGATGCGAGCCTTGGAGTCCTCGTCCATGCCGGGCCGGGCCGACAGGCCCTCGGTGGCCGCCATCAGGTCAGGATGGTGACGGCGCAGGTCCACCGAACTGATGGTGCCCACGCCGCCCTCGGCCGCCACGCTGCCGGCCAGCCGGTGCGCGCTGATGCCCACCCCCATGCCGCCCTGCACGATGGGCAGCAGCCAGCGGCCGGCGACGTGCAGCGGCTTGAGCCCGCTGCGCGAAAGCAGGCCGGCCAGCCCCGCATCGACGTGGGTGGAATCAACCGGAGTGGCAGAGGCGTTCATCGGCGGGCCCGCAAACATGCAAACAAGGTGTCGAAGCGTAGCCGCGATCACCCGGGCATGTCTTGAGCCGCATCAAGCGCTCAGCCCCGCAGCTGAGCCGCGTGGTGGCGCAGATGGTCCTCCACCATGCTGGCCACGAAGTAGTAGCCGTGGTCGTAGCCGGCCTGGCGGCGCAGCGTCAGCGGCTGACCGACCGCGGCACAGGCGGTCTCGAAGGCTTCCGGCTGCAGCTGGCCTTCGGCGAGGAATTTGTCCGCCAGCCCCTGGTCGATCAGGATGCCGCCGGGGTACGGCGCCCGGCTCTGCGCGGCCATCAGGGCGCTGGCGTCGTGCGCCGCCCACTGGCTTTCGTCCTGCCCCAGGTAGCCGGTGAAGGCCTTGTGGCCCCACGGGCAGTGGCTGGGCGCGCAGATGGGGGCGAAAGCCGACACGCTGGCGAAGCGGCCGGGATGGCGCAGCGCCAGCGTCAGGGCGCCGTGCCCCCCCATGCTGTGGCCGAAGATCGCCTGCCGGTCGGTGGCCAGGCCAAAGCCCGCCTGGACCTCAGGCAGCAGCTCGTGGAGCAGGTAGCTTTCCATGCACCAGTGGCCGGACCAGGGCGCCTGGGTGGCATCCAGGTAGAAGCCGGCGCCCACCCCGAAGTCCCAGTGGTCGGCCTCGCCGTTCACGCCAGCGCCACGCGGGCTGGTGTCGGGCGTCAGCAGGGCCAGCCCCAGCTCGGCCGCCACCCGCTGGGCCCCAGCCTTGATGGCAAAGGTCTCCTCGGTGCAGGTCAGGCCGGCCAGGTAGGTCAGCAGCGGCACCGACTGCCCGGCCAGCGCCTGGGGCGGCAGGTACAGGCCAAAGCGCATCGGCAGGCCGATCTCCCGCGAGGCGTGGTGGTAGAAGCGCTGCTCACCGCCGAATGAGGCATGGGCGGCGATCAGTTCCAGGCGATCGAAAGCCATCTCGGGTCTCCAGACAAAGCGCGCCGACTCTACACGAGCGGCCCGGCCCGTTGTCTCAGCCCTGACATGCAGGCCGCCCAGAATCCGGCGCCATCATGCTGTCCCCCCGGAACCCGAGCCGCCGGCGCTGCCTGCGCCGCACCGCCTTGGCCGCCCTCGCCCCGCTGAGCCCGGCCGTCTGGGCGCAACCGCCGGCCGAACCAGCGCGCGCCGAGCGGCGCATGCTCCAGCTGCTGGACCTGTCGCCCGAACAGCAGGAGCTCTCGCGCGATTACTCCACCGGCGTGCGGCTGGCCTGGGCCGTCGAGGGGCAGCGGGGCCACCCGCTGGCCGGCATCAGTCTGGAGACGCTGACCACCGACGGCAGCGCCGCCAGCGTGGCCGCGGCGCTGGACCGGCTGGCCCAGGACAAGGGGCTGCTGGCCCTGGTCGGCACGGTGGGCGATGCGCTGGCGGTCCAGGTGCAGGATGGCCTGGCCCGCCGCGGGCTGCGCCTGCCGCACCTGGGGCCCTGGATGGCCGATGGCCGGCACGATGCGAACGAGGCCCTGGCGCTGCTGTTCGCCTCGCGCCGCATGCAGCTGCAGAAGGCGCTGGGCAGTGCCTATGGCATGGGCGTGGACCGGCTGGTGGTGGTCTACCGCCGGGCGGAAGACCAGCGGCTTTACGACCCCGAGGTGGCGGCCATGGCCCGCACACTGGGGCTGACCCTGCAGCGCCTGACCGGCACCAGCGCCAACCGGCCGGCCGACCTGGCCGCCCGCCTGCCGACCGCGGGCGCGATGATCCTGCTGCTGGCCACCAGTGCCGAGGTGGCGGAATTCACCCAGGCCATGGCCCGGCGCGGCGACCACCGCTTCGTGCTGGCCCTGGGGGATGTGGACGCCCCGTCGCTGCTGCAGTTCCACCCCGGCCAGGGCGTGCCGGTCATCCTGACCCAGGTGGTGCCCAACCCGTTGCGCAGCCGCCTGGCGGTGGTGGACCGCTACCGCGACCGACTGGGTGCGCTCTACGACGAGGCCCCCTCGCCGATCAGCCTGGCCGGCTACCTGGCCGGCCAGTACACCGCGGCCCTGGTGCGCGACACCGCCGGCCCCCTGACCCGCGAGCGGCTGCTGGATCAGCTTGCCCGACGCCGGGCGGTCAACCTGGGCGGCTGGACGGTGGACTTTCGCGATGGCCGCCGGGGCAGCCAGTTTGTCACGCCCACCTTGCTCAGCGCCACGGGCCAGCTGATCGGCTGAGCCCGGCGGGCGCCTTCATGCGCTCAGTTGGACGCGGCGCTGGCCGCGGCCGGTGCGGAGGCCTCGGTCCCCTGGATGTCGGCGCCGTGCTTTTCGCCACTCATGTCCACCGAGTCGCCCCCCTTGGAGATCAGCCACAGGGCTGCAGCGGCGAAGAGGATGAAGGCGAGGATGAGTTTCCACATGACGAGGTCTCCTTGAAGTGGTGATGGTCAGGCCGACAGAACAGGCCTCTCATAAAAGGCAAAAAGGCGGCCCGCAGGCCGCCTGGTGTGTCGAGCGCCGGAACGCCCGTCGAGGAACTCAATCGCCCGCGTAGATGTCCACGTCCTTGGTTTCCTTCACGAACAGCATGCCGATCACGAAGGTGCCCGCGGCGATCAGCACGGGGTACCACAGGCCGTTGTACATGTTGCCGGTCTGAGCCACGATGGCGAAGGCCATGGTGGGCAGCAGGCCACCGAACCAGCCGTTGCCGATGTGGTACGGCAGGCTCATCGAGGTGTAGCGGATGCGGGTCGGGAACATCTCCACCAGCATCGCCGCGATCGGGCCATAGACCATGGTCACCAGGATCATCAGGAAGGTCAGCAGCAGGACGATCTTGACCTTGTCCATCTTGGCCGGATCGGCCTTGGCCGGATAGCCATGGGCCTTCAGCGCATCGCTCACCGCCTTCTTGAAAGCGCCGTCCTTGGCCTTGGCCTCGTCGGCCGACAGCCCGGCAGCGGTGTAGCCTTCGATCACGGTGTCACCGACGGTGATCTTGGCCGGTCCGCTGCCCGCCACCGAGTCATAGCTCACCGAACTGCCAGCCAGCACCTGCTTGGCGATGTCGCAGGACGAGGTGAACTTCTTGGTGCCGGTCGGGTTGAACTGGAACGAGCACTCATTCGGATCGGCGGTCACCACCACCTTGGCATTGGCTTGTGCAGCCGCCAGGTCCGGGTTGGCGGCCGAGGTCAGGGCCTTGAACACCGGGAAGATGGTCAGCACGGCGATCAGCATGCCGGCCATGATCACCGGCTTGCGGCCGATCTTGTCGGACAAGGTGCCAAAGACCACGAAGAAAGGCGTGCCGATCATCAGGGACACGGCGATCAGGATGTTGGCCGTCGCGCCATCCACCTTCAGCGCCTGGGTCAGGAAGAACAGGGCATAGAACTGACCGGTGTACCAGACCACCGCCTGACCGGCGACCAACCCCAACAGGGCCAGGATCACGATCTTCAGGTTCTTCCACTGGCCGAAGGACTCGGTCAGCGGCGCCTTGGAGGTCTTGCCCTCGGCCTTCATCTTCTTGAAGGCA
Source organism: Ideonella benzenivorans (assembly GCF_020387415.1). Lineage (GTDB taxonomy): Bacteria > Pseudomonadota > Gammaproteobacteria > Burkholderiales > Burkholderiaceae_C > Ideonella > Ideonella benzenivorans. The sequence goes on from NZ_JAGWCB010000009.1 coordinate 13,116, forward strand.
GGCGATTCATTCATCGACAGACGGATCCAGACGCTGATGCCCAGCAGCAGGATCGACACGATGAACGGCACACGCCAACCCCAGGCAGCGAAGGCCTCTTCGCCCACCGCCGTGCGGGTGCCCAGGATCACCATCAGCGACAGGAACAGGCCCAGGGTCGCGGTGGTCTGGATCCAGGCGGTGTAGGCGCCGCGCCTGCCGTGCGGCGCATGCTCGGCCACGTAGGTGGCGGCGCCGCCGTACTCACCGCCCAGCGCCAAGCCCTGCAGCAGGCGCAGCGCAATCAGGATGACCGGAGCGGCCACACCGATCGAGGCGTAGTTGGGCAGCACACCGACGATGAAGGTCGACAAACCCATGATCAGGATCGTGACCAGGAAGGTGTATTTGCGACCGATCATGTCGCCCAGGCGACCGAACACCAGCGCGCCAAACGGCCGCACGATGAAGCCCGCCGCGAAGGCCAGCAGCGCAAAGATGAAAGCCGACCCGGCGTCCAGGCCGGAGAAGAATTGCTTGGCGATGATGGCCGCCAGCGAACCGTACAGATAGAAGTCGTACCACTCGAACACCGTGCCGAGCGAAGAGGCGAAGATGACCTTCTTCTCTTCCGCGGTCATCGGGGTGTTGGACACCGCGACAGTTGCCATGTTTTGTCTCCTCGAATCCACCAGCACCGCCCCATCGGCAGCGCATGGGGCGGACTATTCGAGGGGGCTCTGACCTGTTTCTGACGGCGAACTGAACGGATCCTGACAAACTCCGTTGCAACCCTGAGGCCCCGTTGCGCGATGCGGGAAATCGCCGTTTATCCCTGGGTAAGTCCCAGGGCGGGGAAGGCTCCCCACAAACCCTGAGAGCGCGGGCTTCCCCGGAGGCTTTGCGTCAGCCGCCGCGCTGGCGCAGCGCCTGGGCCAGCGGCGCCAGGGCGGCCTGCCCTTCCCAGAGAGAGTCTTCGGCCGGCCAATGGACGGTGGGCGTGGTGCCGATGCCCAAGCGCTGCGACTGGGCCACGAGCCGGGCCCAGTCCTCGGCCACCTCGGCCGATTCGGGATCGCGCACGGGCGTCAGCCGCGCCGTCAGCCAGGCCAGCGCTTCGGGCAGCGGGCGGCCCTGCGGGGCTGCATCGTCCCAGACGGCCCGCAGCAGCTGCTCGGCCAACCAGCGGTTCAGCAGGGCGCCGGGCTCGCCACAGGCCAGCGCGTGGCGCCACAGCTGCCCGATCGGCCCGACCGGCGCGACGGCCTCCTGCGCCGGCAGCACCGGGCAGACCTCCACCCAGCAGGGCAGCCCCGCCAGGGCCTCGGGCAGGCGCAGAAAGCAGGGCCAGGCTTCGGGTGAACCCAGATCCAGGTGCAGCACCAGGCGGTTCATGCGCCGCGGCCCCCAGCCTGCGGCGCGCCGGCCTGGGCGCGACGTTCGGCCAGACGGCCCCAGATCGCCCGCCGGGTGGCCTCGTCGGCGCTGGACCAGCCGGCGATCTCGTCCAGGCTGCGCCAGCAGCCGGCGCACCAGCCGGTGCGGGGCTCGATGCGGCACACGCCGGTGCAGGGCGAGGGCACCGGGGACGCGACCGGCGGGTCGGCCGGGCTCATGCCTGCGGCACCTGCATCACATCGACGACCGGCGCCCCGGTGAGGCGCTGCAGATCGTCCGGCCGGGCCTCGAACACCCCGTGGGGATGGCCGGCGGCGGCCCAGACGGTCTCGAAGCGGAACAGCTCGCGGTCCAGCAGCGTGACCGGCGGCGTGGCATGCCCCACGGGCGAGACGCCCCCGATCGAGAAACCGGTGCGGGCCTTCACGAAGGCGGCATCCGCGCGACCAATGGGGCCGACCAGGGCCGCCACCTTGCGCTCGTCCACCCGCAGGTCGCCCGAGGCCACGACCAGCACCGCGACATCATCGGCCTTGCGGCGGAAGATCACGCTCTTGGCGATCTGCCCGGTCGCCACGCCCAGGGCGTCGGCCGCCTCCTGGCAGGTGCGCGCCGGCACCGTCAGCCAGCGCGGCGGCTGGGCGTGACCCTGCTCGGCCAGCACGCGCCGCACCAGGGCATAGCCCTCGTGGGGCACATCGTCGGGGGCCTCATCGGCCAGGGGGGAGTTCTGCATCGTGGGACAACACGCAAGAGACCGGGATCCGGCACCGCGCCATTGTCCGGCAGATGCCTCAGAAGCGCCCCAGCGTCAGCCAGCGCTCGATCTGCGGCTTGCGGTCATTGCCCCAGAAGGGCTCACCATCGACCACGAAGAACGGCGCCCCGAACACGCCCGCCGCGATGGCCTGCTCGTTGGCCTGGCGCAGGCGGTCCTTCCAGACCGGGTCGTTGCAGGCCGCCTGGGCCGCCGCCGCGTCGAGGCCGGATTCGGCCAGCAAGGCCGCCAGCGCCTCCGGCGCATTCAGCACCACGTCGCGCGTGAAATAGGCCCGGAAGGCGCTGCGGGTCCAGCTGGCCGCGGCCTCGGGCCCCTGGGTGTCGTGCAGCCACCAGAACACGCGGGCCGCGTTCTGCGTCGGGATCGGGAACTGGCTGGGCTGCCGGTAAGGCACGCCCTCGAAACGGGCCGAGCGGGCAAAGTCGCGCAGCGCGTAGTCACGCTTGATCGGGTGCGACACCGGGCTCTTCAGCTCGGCCGCCTGGAAAGTGACGCCCAACAGGATGGCCTGGCGCCGCACCACCCGGCCGTGGCGCGCCGCCAGAGCGTCGATCCACTCGTTGGCGATGTAGGCATACGGCGACGAGAAATCAAAGTAGAAATCGATCGGCGGGCGCGGGGCGGTGTTCATTCAAAGCACGATACGCCCAAACGCCCGCCCGCGTGCCGCGCCCGCCCTGGGATCGGCCCCGATTGACCGCGGTCACGCAGAAGCTGGGGCCCGACGCTAGGATGCCGAGCATGTGGCTCGAAGGCGTGTTGGTGGCGGGGATCGTGGGGCTGGCCTTGTCGCTGCAGCCCTGGCGCGCGCTGCCGCGCAGCGGGCCGCCCTGGCCATGGCTGGGTTGGTGCGCGGTGATGCCCCTGCTGTGGGGGGCGGACCGGGTCTCGCACATTCCCTTGCTGCAGCCGCTGTCGGGCGCCTGCCTGCTGGCCCTGATGACGGGCTGGCCGCTGGCCATGCTGGCCCTGCTGCCGGTGGCGCTGATCACCACCTGGATGGGCGGGCTGGACTGGAGCGTGGGCCTGTCGCGCCTGGTCTGGCTGGGCATGGTGCCGGCCAGCCTGGCCTTCGGCCTGGGCCTGGCGGTGCGGCGCTGGTTGCCACACCACCTGTTCATCTACATCCTGGGGCGCGGCTTCTTTGCCTCGGTGCTGGCCATGTGGCTGTCGGGCGCCCTGGCGCTGTGGGTGCTGGGCACGCCCGCCGGCAGTGACCCGGGCGACATCCTGATCGGCCGCTGGCTGGCGGCCTGGGGCGATGCCTTCCTGACCGGCATGCTGGTGGCCATCTTCGTGGCCTTCCGCCCGCAGTGGCTGGCCACCTACTCCGACCGCCTGTACCTGCCCGTGCGCTGACGGGCCCGTGCCGGCCAGGCCGCCACCTCGCCAGGCACGAAGAACTCGTTGACCAGTAGCGACTGGCCCTGGCGCTCGAAGCAGGACCAGCGCCGCCACACGCCCCGGCCGGGAAAGGGCTGGCCGGTGGCCTGCTGCCAGGTGCGCGCCACCCAGCGCGCCAGCGGGTGGGCCGGCGGCAGCCAGGCCTGCCACAGCGGCGAGCGGTCCACATCGGCCCGGGTGAACAGCAGCTCGGCCAGCGGACGCGAGCCCAGGCCGCCCAGCGCCCGCCAGGGCCCCCGGGCCACCGCGGCCCGCACCACCGAATGGGCCAGCACCATCGGCCGGCCATCGCCCACCAGCAGCACGGTGCGGCCCAGCACCGCCGTGCCCGGACGCAGGCCCAGCGGCCCGGCATCGGCCGCCCGGGCCGGCTCGCGCGCCTGGCCCAGCACCCGCACCGTCAGCGGCGCGCGGGCGCGGCGCAGGTGCATGGTCAGCGAGCCTTCGGCGCGCAGCCAAACCCTCAGGTGCCCCTGGGTTGGCACCGTGGCTTTCCTTTGCGAGGCCATTCTTTTGCAATCCATCACCGGGCTGGATTGTCACCGCGCGGCGGACCCACGATGCCCAGGGCTTCTCACCGCCTTCAGGGATGCGAACCCCGTCCGTCAATGGAACACTGTCGGCAGAAACACACTGGAAACCACATGCGCCGTTGTCTGATGGATTTCGCCAGAACCCTGTTCATCGCCCTGGCCTGGGCCTTGGGCGCCAGCCTGCATGCCAACGCTGGTTGGTTCAGCTTCGGCGACCGTTGGAAAGAAGAGGCCCGGCTCCACGATGGTCGAACCATCATCGTCGAGCGCTATCAAAACTATGGCAGAAATAATTTGATCGGGCAGCCACCCCCCTTTCACGAACAGACACTTCGATTCTCACTGCCCAATGTGGATAGAGTTTTTGAATGGGCTGCCCCGTACGATGAATTCAATGGCCAAAGCGATTTAATCATCCTGGCCGTTCACGTTCTAAAAAATACACCCTACATCATTACAGCCCCAAACCTGTGCATCGACTACAACAAATGGAATCGCCCCAACCCCCCCTATGTGGTGTTTGAATGGAAAGAGGGGGCATGGCAACGCATTCCGTGGGGAGATGTCCCGACTGAATTCCATGACATCAACCTCACCACAGGGGAAAGAGTTCAGTTAGGAGAACGCCCAGCAGGCACCAACACAATTCCAGCCGACGTCATCGCGCGCTGGAACACCGAGGCAAGCCTACCTCAGTTCAAAAAGATCTTGCGAGAACCGCTCAACCCCGCCCCGGGCTGCATTCCAATGATCACCAATGGCAAAGGTCTTTGGCTGACCAGAGAACGATTCAGCAGAATGAAAGATCTGGAAGCATGCCAGAGAGAGTGCTACATCAAGAAATTCGAAAAAGAAACCTGCCCCTGCCGCGAGATATTTGAGGGGCGGCGCGAAGACCCGCCACGTGTGACGGCGCCTTGACCGCTGTCGACGGAGAGCCCGGTCGAACGGGCCATTCGCTCAGACCAGCGCCCTTCCGATCAAAATCTTCTGCACTTCGGAGGTGCCTTCGTAGATCTGGCAGACCCGCACGTCGCGGTAGAGCCGCTCCACCGGGAAGTCGGTGACATAGCCATAGCCGCCGTGCACCTGGATGGCCGCCGAGCAGACGCGCTCGGCCATCTCGCTGGCGAAGAGCTTGGCCATGGCCGCCTCCTTCAGGCAGGGCCGGCCGGCGTCCTTCAGGCTGGCCGCATGCCAGATCAGCTGGCGCGCGGCCTCGATCTGGGTGGCCATGTCGGACAGCTTGTGCTGCAGGGCCTGGTGCTCGAAGATGGGCACGCCGAAGGCCATCCGTTCCTTGCTGTACTTCAGCGCCGCCTCAAAGGCCGCGCGGGCCATGCCGATGCACTGGCTGGCGATGCCGATGCGCCCGCCCTCCAGGCCCGACAGGGCGATCTTCAGGCCCTGCCCTTCCTCGCCCAGCCGGTTGGCCAGCGGCACGCGGCAGTGGTCGAACAGGATCTGCGCGGTGTCCGAGCTGTGCTGGCCCATCTTGTCCTCCAGCCGCGCGACGATGTAGCCCGGCGTGTCGGTGGGCACCAGAAAGGCGCTGATGCCCTTCTTGCCCGCGGCCTTGTCGGTCACGGCCATCACGATGGCAACCTGGCCATTCTTGCCGCTGGTGATGAACTGCTTGACGCCGTTGAGCACGTAGTGGTCGCCGTCCCGCACCGCGGTGGTCTTCAGCCCGCCCGCCTCCGAGCCCACGTGCGGCTCGGTCAGGCAGAAGGCGCCCAGCAGGTCGCCGCGCGCCAGGGGCTTGAGAAAGCGCTGCTTCTGGTCCTCGTTGCCGAAGGCCATCAGGATGGAGCAGACCGGGCAGTTGTTGACGCTGACCACGGTGGAGGTGCCGCCATCGCCGGCGGCGATCTCTTCCAGGATTAGCGCCAGCGACAGGTAGTCCAGGCCGGCGCCGTCGTATTCCGACGGCACGGCCACGCCGTAGCAGCCCAGCGCAGCCAGGCCGCGCAGCTCCTCGGCCGGGAAATGGTGGTCCTTGTCCCAGCGGGCGGCCTGTGGGGCGATGCGCTCCTGCACATAGGTGCGCACGGCATCCTGCACGGCGCGGTGGTCCTCGCTCAGCAGCATGGTTCTTGTCTCCGTTGTATTTTTGAAAGCACGCCCGCCAGTGGCGGACGGCCCCTGTCACCAGGCCAGCGGCTGGCCGTCGTGGTTCAGGAAGCGGCCGTTGTCGGCCGGCGTGAGGCCGGCCAGCGTGGCGCGCAGGTCGCGGGCGCTGGTGGCCACGTCCAGATCGGCCTGGGCCCCGCCCATGTCCGTCTGCACCCAGCCCGGGTGCAGGGCCACGCAGAGGGCCCGTCCGGCCAGCACCAGCGACAGGTCCTTGAGCACCGAGTTGGCCGCCGCCTTGGAGGCGCGGTACAGCCAGCCCGAAGCGCTGCTGCGCAGGCCCAGCGAGCCCATGCGGGAGGTCAGCAACCCCAGCCGGGCCTGCGGCGCCAGCACGTCCAGCAGCTGCGGCAGCACCTGCATCGGCCCCAGCACATTGGTGTGCATGACGCGGTCGAACTCGGCCGCCGTGGGCGTCTGCAGGCCGCTGCTGGCCGGGCCATAGACGCCGGCGCAGAACAGCACCGTGTCCAGCGCCTCGCCGTCGAGCTGCCAGGCCAGGCCGGACACGCTGACGGTGCTGGCCACGTCCAGCCGCAAAGCCCGCGCGCCAGCCGCCTGCAGCGCCTGCAGGCCGGCGTCGTCACGGGCCGTGGCGATCACGCGCCGTCCCTCGGCCAGGTACTGGTGCGCCAGTTCGCGCCCGATGCCCCGAGAGGCCCCGATCACCAGCACGGCCGAGCTCATGCGCGCGCTCCGCCTCAGAGCATCTCGATGCCCATGGCGGTGGCTTCACCGCCACCGATGCACAGCGCCGCGACGCCGCGCTTCTTGCCCTGCTTCTTCAGGGCGCCCAGCAGGGTGACGACGATGCGGGCACCGGAGGCGCCGATCGGGTGGCCCAGCGCGCAGGCGCCGCCGTTCACGTTGACGATCTCGTGCGGCAGCTTGAACTCGGTCATCGCGGCCATGGTCACGGCAGCGAAGGCTTCGTTGACTTCCCACAGGTCGACCTGGTTGGCGGTCCAGCCGGACTTGTCCAGCACCTTCTGGATGGCGCCCACCGGGGCGGTGGTGAACCATTCCGGCGCCTGGGCGTGCACCGCATGGGCGGTGATGCGGGCCAGCGGGGTCAGGCCCATCTGGGCAGCGGTGGATTCGCGCACCAGCACCAGGGCGGCGGCGCCGTCGGAGATGCTCGACGAGGTGGCGGCGGTGATGCGGCCGTCCTTCGTGAAGGCGGGCTTCAGGCTGGGGATCTTCTCGGGCTTGGCCTTGTAGGGCGATTCGTCCTTGCTGAGCACCGTGTCACCGCCCTTGCCGGCCAGCGTCACCGGGGCGATTTCCCAGTCGAAGCTGCCGTTCTCGTTGGCGGCCTTGGCGCGGGCCAGCGAGGTCACCGCGAACTGATCCATGGCCTCGCGGCTGAAGTCGTACTTGGCCACGCACTGCTCGGCGAACACGCCCATGGCCTTGCCGCGCTGGTAGGCATCTTCCAGACCGTCCATGGCCATGTGGTCGTACAGGGTGGCGGCGCCGTACTTCACGCCCTTGCGCGCAAACATCAGGTGCGGCGCGTTGGTCATGCTTTCCATGCCGCCGGCCAGCATCACGTTGGCCGAGCCGGCCGCCAGCATGTCGTGCGCAAACATCATCGCGCGCATGCCCGAGCCACACATCTTGCTCAGCGTGACCGCGCCGGTGGCGTCGGGCAGGCCGGCCTTGCGCATGGCCTGGCGGGCCGGGGCCTGGCCTTGGCCGGCCATCAGGCAGTTGCCCATCAGCACTTCGTCGATGGCATCGCCCGGCACGCCGGCACGTTCCACCGCGGCCTTGATGGCGACCGCGCCCAGCTCCCAGGCCGCGAGCGAGGAAAATTCTCCGAGCAAGGCGCCGATGGGGGTGCGGGCTGCGCTTGCGATGACGATGGAATCGGCCATATCAGTCTCCTTGGGAATTGCCGTGAATCAGTTGCCGCCAAGAGCGGCCAGGGAGCGTCTCACGGCGAAGCGCCGCCCTGGGTCGTAAGGGAAAACGTCCTGCACGTCACCGGCCTTGATGCGGGCCTGGTGGGCCTGCCAGAAGGCGGGATCGAGCAAGTCCGCATGATGCGCCAGGAACACCCGGCGCACCGCCTCGTTTCCGAGCAGAAAGGGCCCGAAGGTTTCGGGAAACACGTCCTTGGGCCCAACCGCATACCAGACCTCGCCGGACATCTCGTCCTCTTCGTTGCGGGGCGTGGGCACGCGGCGGAAGTGGCAGTCGGTGATGTATTCGATCTCGTCGTAGTCGTAGAACACGACCTTGCCCTGGCGGGTCACGCCGAAGTTCTTCCACAGCATGTCGCCGGGGAAGATGTTGGCCGCCACCAGGTCCTTGATCGCGTTGCCGTACTCGATGACGGCCGCCTCCAGCTGCTCGGGCGTGGCCTCTTGCAGGTACAGGTTCAGCGGGATCATGCGCCGCTCGATGTAGACGTGCTTGAGGATCAGCTCGGTGTGGCCGTCACCGTCGCGGTCGGAGATCTCCAGCTGGCTGGGCGCGAAGCGCTTGATCTCCTCGACCAGTTCGTCCTCGAAGCGCTCCAGCGGGAAGGCCACCTCGGAGAACTCCAGCGTGTCGGCCATGCGGCCCACCCGGTCGTGCTGCTTGACCAGCAGGTACTTGCCCTTGATCTGCTCGCGCGAGGTGTCCTTCTGCGGCGGGTAGTAGTCCTTGATCAGCTTGAACACGAAGGGGTAGCTGGGCAGGTCGAACACCAGCATCACCATGCCCTTGATGCCGGGGGCGATGCGGAAGTGGTCGCTGGAATGACGCAGGTGGTAGAGAAAATCCCGGTAGAAGATGTTCTTGCCCTGCTTGTGCAGGCCCAGCGCGTTGTAGAGCTCCCAGCGCGGCTTGCGCGGCATCATCGAGCGCAGGAACTGCACGTAGGCGCTGGGGATCTCCATGTCCACCATGAAGTAGGCCCGCGCGAAGCTGAACAGCATCTGCAGGTCGTCCTCGCCGATCAGCGCGGTGTCGATCACCAGCGCATGGCCCGCCTCGTTGTGGAGGATGGGCAGCGAGAACGGCAGCTCCTGGTAGCCGTTGACCACCTTGCCGATGACGTAGGCCCCCTTGTTGCGGAAGAACAGGGAGCTGAGCACCTGGATCTGGAAGTTGGCGCGCGGCCGGAAGGCGCCCAGCACGTCACGCAGATCGGCCACCACGTCGGCCACGTCGCGGTCCAGGTCCTCGAACGGCCGCTGCAACTGGAAGTTGTGGACGATGCGCAGAAAGGCCTCGTGCAGCGTGTCCGGCGTCGGGTAGTAGACCCGGTAGGTCGGCGCCGCAGCGGGCTCGTCGTTCTCGATGTACTCGGTCGAGACCGCCGGCCGCACGAAGATGAAGTCGTTGTGGAAGTAGCTGCGGTGCAGGATGTGGGTGGTGACCGAGTTGAAGAAGGTCTCCGCCAGCTCCGGCTGGTGGTGCTCGATCAGCAACCCGATGTAGTGCAGCTTGGCCTGGTGCCAGACCTCCATCGACAGCGTGCCAGCCTGGAACTCGGTCTGCAGCCGCTCCACCGCCTCGCCCACCCGCAGGTCGTAGAAGACGATGCGGTCGCGCTGGGCCCGCTGCTGGCCCAGCCAGTCGGCCCGCTCGAAACGCTGCTGCGACTCGGCGCTGCTCTCGCGGAACAGGCGGTAGTGGCGGTTGAACCCATCCAGCAGAGCCTGCGCCATTTCGTAGGCGCGCTGGTCATTGAGCTGGGTGGGAAAGGTCGGCACGGGTTCGTTCTTCCAGTCGACGGACGCTCAGGGCTGGCTGGCCGGCAGCATGCTGGCCAGGTAACGCGACTTCACCGCCGCCAGCGCCGATTCATAGGCGGGCATCACGTCGGCCGGGCCGGTCACGGTCATGCGCAGGTCGTTGATGATGCCGTTGTGCAGACCGTAGACCCAGCCGTGGATCACCACCTTCTGCTGACGGGTCCAGGCATCCTGCACAAAGGTGGTGTCGCAGACATGACGGGTCTGCTCCAGCACATTGAGCTCGCACAGCGCGTCGACCTGGGTTTCCTTGGGCAGCTGGTTCAGGAACAGGTGGTGGCGGTCCCGCACGTCGCGCACATGGCTGAGCCAGTTGTCGACCAGGCCCACGCGCTGGTTGAAGACGGCGGAGCGCACGCCGCCGCAGTTCGAATGGCCCACCACCATGATGTGCTGGACCTTGAGCGCGTCGACCGCGAACTGGATCACCGACAGCGCGTTCAGGTCCGACTGGGCGACCACATTGGCCACGTTGCGGTGCACGAACAGCTCGCCCGGCAGCAGGCCCACCAGCTCATTGGCCGGCACGCGGCTGTCGGCGCAGCCGATCCACAGGTACTGCGGCGTCTGCTGCTTGAGCAGGCGGGAGAAGAAGCCCGGCGACTGCGCCTCGGTGGCCGCCGCCCATTGCCGGTTCTTTTCGAAAAGTTCGTCCAGTTGCAGGTTCATGGTGCTATGTTGCAGTGCATCAACGGCCCGGCAGTTTAAACAGCGACGCTTGCCCAGCCTGACAGCGGCGCCCGGTCGGCGTCAAGCGGCCCCCGTGGGGTGACCCGCCGCGTCCAGCAGCGCGCGGCAGCGGGACTCGTGCTGGTCGATCTCGGCCAGGGTGACGCGGATGTCCTCGAGCTGCTGCTCCAGCTGGCGGCGGTGGGCGCTCAGCACCTGGACAAAGGCCTCCAGCTGCGGGCGGGTGTCGGTGCCGGTCTCGTACATCTCCACCAGCTGCTTGATGTCCTGCAGCGGCAGGCCCAGGCGCTTGCCGCGCAGCACCAGCTTCAGGCGAGTGCGGTCGCGGTGGCTGTAGATGCGGTGCCGGCCCTCGCGGCGCGGCTGCAGCAGGCCCAGGTCCTCGTAGAAACGGATCGCCCGCGGGGTGATCGCAAACTCCTGCGCCAGGTCCGTGATGGTGTAGCTGGCCGGCGTGATACGGGCCTCGCCTTCGGCGGCAGCCGGCTCGGAACAGGACGGGCGAAGCGAAGAAGGCATGGCGGTGGGCAAGACGCGGATATTGACGTTTACGTCAACGTCAACTCGAAAGTCTACGTGAAGACGCCCGCCCTGCCCAGGGGCGCGGTCCCGCAGGCCGCTCAGCGCCGGGGGGAGGCGTCGCCCGGCGGCTCGCGGTAGGCCGCGAACACGTCGCGCAAGGCGGGCGCCTTGCCGCCGCGGCCGCCCATCAGCGACTTCTCCAGTTCCTTGAGATGGCGCCGCATCTCCGAAGCGGCCTGGGCGGGCGAGCCGGACACCAGCGCCGAGATCAGCTCCTGGTGCCGGTGGGTGACGCAGCCGGGCTGGTCGGCCCGCTGGTAGAGCGCGATCAGCAGCGAGGTGGTCGGCAGCATCTCGTCGAGCCAGCGCACGAACACCGGGTTGCCCGCCAGCCCGACCAGGGTGCGGTGGAACTGGCCCGACAGCCGGATGGCCGCCGCCGCATCGCCCCGGGCATGGGCCACGGCCTCGGCCTCGACCAATTGCTGCAGGTTTTGCACCTGCTCGGCCGACAGCTGCCCGGCCAGACGCCGCGCCACCTCGCCCTCGACCAGGCCGCGCGCCTCGAAGACCTGGGCCGCATGCGCCAGATCCGGCTGCGGCACCTGGGCACCGCGGTTGTGGGCCAGCTCGATCACATGGTCGGCCGCCAGCCGCTGCAGGGCCTGGCGCACCACGGTGCGGGAGACGCCGAAGCTCTCGGACAGCTCCTCCTCGCGCAGGCGCGCGCCAGGCGCCAGCCGGTGCTCGACGATGGCCTGGTAGATGCCCTGGTACACGCGCTCGGTGGCCGTGTCGGCGGGGCGGGAGGAAGGAGAAGTCACCATGGCGCGGATTGTCGCGAAGGCGGCGGACGCGGCCTCAGCCGCGGTGGCGGCGCCAGAGCCAGACCAGCCCCAGCGTCAGGCCCATCACGGCAAAGGAGATCACCGTGGTGACGGTGCCCAGCGCATAGATGACCGGGGTGGTGACGGTGGTGGTCAGCCCCTGCAGCTCCAGCGGCAGGGTGTTGAAGTCGCCCATCACCTGCGAGCTGCGGGCGATCTCGTCCCAGCTGAGCGTGAAGCCGAACATGCCCACGCCCACCAGGCTGGGGCCGATCAGCGGCAGCACCACGTGGCGGAAGGCCTGCCAGGGCGAGGCGCCCAGGTCGCGCGCCGCCTCTTCATAGGCCGGGTTGAAGCGGTTGAACACCGCGAACATGATCAACAGGCCAAAGGGCAATGTCCAGGTCAGCTGCGCCCCCAGGCCGGAAGTGAACATGCCCAGCGCGCTGGTGTAGGCGTCCAGCAGGGCCGGGAAGTGCGCCTCCAGCACCGCCTTGGCGCCGGTGTCGACCAGCCGGAACAGCAGACCAATGCCCAGCGAGACGATGATGCTGGGCATGATCAGGCTGGCCACCACCACATAGAACAGCGGCGTGCCACCCGGCAGCTTCTTGCGGTAGGCCAGCCCGGCCAGCAGCGAGAACGCGACGGTGCAGACCATCACCACCGCGCCCAACGCCAGCGAGCGGCGCAGCGCGGCGCCAATGTCGACCACGCCAATGCCTTCCCAGAGCTGCCGGAACCAATAGAGCGACCAGCCGCGCATCGGGAAGGTCAGCCCGCCCTCCGGGCCCTGGAAGCTGAGCACGAAGATGGCCAGCATCGGCCCGTAGAGGAACAGCACGAAGGCCGCGAAGACGCCGCCCAGCAGCCAGAAGCTGGCCGGACGCGGTTCACGCACACGGGGGGTGGCCATGGTTCAAAGCTCCTTGCGCAGGTTCACCAGCCGCATCAGCGCGACGATCATCATCAGCACCGCCGCCAGCAGCACCACCGCATTGGCTGCCGCCAGCGGGAACTGCAGGTAGCTGGCCTGCACCTGGATGATCTTGCCGACCGAGGCGATCTGCTGGCCGCCCATCACGCCGACGGTGACGAAGTCGCCCATCACCAGCGCCAGCACGAAGATGGAGCCGATGATCAGGCCGGTGCGCGACAGCGGCAGCACCACATGCCAGACGGTCTGCCAGGGGCTGGCGCCGTTGTCGCGGGCCGCCTCCAGCAGGCGGCGGTCGATGCGCATCATCGAGTTGAAGATCGGCACGATCATGAACATCGTGTACAGGTGCACGAAGGCCAGGATCACCGAGAAGTCGGAAAACAGCAGCCACTCCACCGGCTCTTTCACCCAGCCCAGACCCAGCAGGGCCTGGTTGACCAGGCCGTTGCGGCCCAGCAGCGGCACCCACGAGATCATGCGGATGACGTTGCTGGTCCAGAAGGGCACGGTGCAGACGATGAACAGCACCGTCTGCATCAGCTGGCTGCGGATGTGGAAGGCCAGGAAGTAGGCGATCGAGAAGCCCAGCACCGCGGTGACGGCCCAGGTGATGAGGCTGAACTTGAGCGTCGAGCCATAGGTCTTGAGCGTGACGCAGACATCCTGCCCCGGCGTGACCAGGCTGTCACCGCAGCCATGGAACACGTCGAGGTAGCTCTGGGCCGTGAAGGCCGGGATCAGCTCATAGTCGGTGGCCTGCCAGAAGCTGACCATCACGATCAGCCCCAGCGGGATCACGAAGAAGACCGCGAACACCGCGGCCAATGGCGCGGCCTGCAGCCAGGCGGTGACAGCGGTGCGTGCGGTCCGGATCATGATGCGTCAGCCCCGGTCGCTCAGGCGGCGACGAACTCGTTCCACTTCTGCACCATGTACGCGTTCTCGTCCATGACGCTGTTCCAGCAGGCGATGGCGCCCATGCGCTGCTCGTAGCTGCCGCCATCGCGCACGCTGCCGGCCTTGGCCAGCACGTCGCCGTGCGGGCTCTTGATGTCCTTGGCTGCCGGCTTGCCTTCCATCCAGTAGGCCCACTCGTAGGCTTCCATCTTGGCCTTGGCCGTGTCCAGCACCGCGCTGTAGTAGCCCTGGCGGTTCAGGTACGCGCCGGCCCAGCCGTCCAGGAACCAGTTGATGAACTCGTAGGCCGCGTCCAGGCGCTTGCCGCTGAGCGTGCGCGGCAGGCCAAAGCCCGCCGCCCAGGCGCGGTAGCCTTCCTTGAGCGGCTGGAACACGCAGTCGATGCCCTTGGTGCGCACGGCCGTCACCGCCGGGCTCCACATCGACTGGATCACCACCTCGCCGGAGGCCATCAGGTTGACCGACTCGTTGAAGTCCTTCCACAGCGCGCGGAACTGACCCGCCTTCTTGGCGTCGATCAGGGTCTTGATCGTCAGGTCGATCTCCTGACGGGTCATGTTGCCCTTGTCGCGGTACTTGTGCAGGCCCATGGCCTCGACCACCATCGCCGCATCCATGATGCCGATCGAGGGAATGTTCAGGATCGCGGCCTTGCCCTTGAACTGCGGGTTCAGCAGCTCGGCCCAGGAGGTGATCGGGCGCTTGATCAGGTCCGGCCGGATGCCCAGCGTGTCGGCGTTGTAGGTGGTCGGGATCAGCGTCATGAACCGGGTGGCGTCCTTGGCGAAGGTCTTGCCGTTCGGCGCTTCCAGGTACATCACCTTGCGAGGGGCCGTGCCCTGGTCGCCCACCTTCTTGCCCGCCACCACGCCCTGGGTGAACAGCGAGGTGATCTTGCCGGCGTTCTTGACGCGCTGGCTGTCGATGCCCATCAGGTTGCCGGTGGGGATGATCTTCTTGAGCGAGAAGTACTCGGTGTCGATCAGGTCGAAGCTGTTGGGCGCGGTGACGGCGCGCTTGGTGACGTCGTCGGTGGTCACCGGGATGTACTGGATCTTGATGCCGGTGTCGGCCTCGAACTTCTCGGCAATCGCCTTGTCCTGGTTCACCGCCGTGCCCAGGTAGCGCAGCGTGATCTTCTCGGACGCATGCACGTAGGGGAAGCCGGTGATGCCGGCCACGGCCACGCCGGCCTGGGCGGCCGTCTTCAGAAAGCCGCGGCGGCTGGTCTCGGCCGGGCTGGCGTCCGCCACGGGGGTGGCGGTGGTGGATTCACTCTGGCTCATCAAATGCTCCTTGCGGATGAAGAGAAGAAAGGAAAAGGAAGGAAACGGGAGCCGGCTCAGGCCGCCAGGGCCCAGGCCTGCTCAGGGGCCCAGCGCAGGCGCAGCGCCTGGCCGGGGGCCACCGGCGCGCGGTGGAAACGGTCATCGCTCAGGCTGACCACCCAGGCCGCCGAGGGCGCGTCGTCCTCGGCGCTCTCACCGCCGCCCGGCGGCAGCAGGTGGACCAGGACCTGCGCGCCCTGGTATTCAATGGCCTGCACCACGGCTGGCAGGCCTTCGCCGTCGGCGGCCAGTTCACAGCGGTCGCTGCGCACCGCCACCTTGCCGGCCGGGGTGTCGATCACGTTATGGGCCCCGATGAAGCGGGCCACGAACTCGGTGGCGGGCTGCTCGAAGACCTCGCGGGCGCTGCCGGCCTGCTCGATGCGGCCCTGGTTCATCACCACCACCAGGTCGGCCAGGGCCATCGCCTCTTCCTGCGAGTGGGTCACGTGGATGAAGGTCATGCCCAGCTCGCGGTGCCAGCGCTGCAGCTCGGCGCGCATCTTGATGCGCAAAAATGGGTCCAGCGCCGACAGCGGCTCGTCGAGCAGCAGCACGCGCGGCTGCGTCATCAGGGCCCGGGCCAGCGCGACGCGCTGCTGCTGCCCGCCCGACAGGGCGGCCGGCAGGCGCTGGGCATAGGGCTCCATCGCCACCAGCTTGAGCAGTTCCATCGCGCGGGCCTGGCGCTCGGCCTTGGCCACGCCCTTCATCTGGGCGCTGAAGGCGACGTTGTCCAGCACGCTCAGGTGCGGAAAGAGGGCATAGCTCTGGAACATCATCGCGGTGCCGCGCGCGGCTGGCGACAGGTCGGTGATCTCGCGCCCGCCCAGCACCACGCCCCCCTCGCTGGGCGCCTCGTGGCCGGCAATCATGCGCAGCGTCGAGGTCTTGCCGCAGCCCGAGGGGCCCAGCAGACAACAGTACGCCCCCGCGGGGATCTTCAGGTCGATGCCCGCCACGGCCAGGGCGTCGCCATAGCGCTTCACCAGGCCCGCCAGTTCGAGGTCAGTGCGTGTGTTCATGGGCGTTTTGTATGCAATGCGTGTGCCAGCCGGCCCGGCTCTTGCTCATTGCCACTCAGGAACAGCCTCTCCACGGGATGCTGTTTTGAATACATCTTCAGCGGCACTTCCCACGCACCGCACCGATGCATTCCGTGCACCATTCGCCGCTTTGTATACAAATTTGCACCAACATGAGACTCCTTCTGATCAACCCCAACACCACGGCGACGATGACGGCCGACATCGCGCAGGCCGCCCGGGCGGCCGCCCCGGCCGAGGTGGAGATCGTGGCCACCCAGCCCGGCTTCGGTCCCGCCTCGATCGAGGGCTTCTTTGACGAGGCCATCGCCGCGGCCGGGGTGGCCGAGCAGATGCGCCTGGCGGGGCCGGTCGACGCCGCGGTGATCGCCTGCTTTGGCGATCCCGGCCTGGATGCCGCCCGCGAGGTCTGCGAGGGCCCGGTGCTGGGCATTGCCGAGGCGGCCTTTCACGTGGCCTCGATGGTGGCCACCGGCTTCTCGGTGGTGACCACGATGACCCGCACCTGCGTGATCGCCGAACACCTGCTGCAGAAGTACGGCCTGGAGCGCCGTTGCCGGGGGGTGCATGGCACCGACATCCCGGTGCTGGCCCTGGAGGACGGCGGCCAGGCCTGCCTGCCGCAGATCGAGGACGCCGCCCGTGAGGCGCTGGCCCGGGACCGCAGTGGCGCCATCGTGCTGGGTTGTGCCGGCATGGCCCAGCTGTGCCAGACCCTGCAGCAGCGCCTGGGAGTGCCGGTCATCGACGGGGTGGCCGCCGCGGTGCGGCTGACGCACAGCCTGCATGTGCTGGGCCTGGGCACCAGCAAGCACGGCGACTACGCGCCGCCGCTGCCCAAGCGCTACGCCGGCTGGGCCGCCGGCCTGGCCTCCCCGGCCGGGCGCTGAACACCGGGCTCGCCGGGTCCCCAAAAAAGAAAGGCCGACCGGGTTGCCCCGGTCGGCCAAGCTGTGTGACCTTCCCTGAATTGCTCTCAGTCACGTGTTGACAGCATGGGCACGACTGTGCCGGGACGGGCCGCGTTCGACCATCCCCTGTCCGGGCGAGAGGCATCCATAACCTTAACGAGAGCGTCGCCGCTCAATCGAACAGCGGCAACACCGGCGACTTGAGGGCGGCGCGGCGCGCATCCAGGTCGGGGATCACCGAGCGCACCACCTCCCAGAAGGCCGGGCTGTGGTTCATCTCGCGCAGGTGGGCCAGTTCGTGGGCCACCACATAGTCGATCACCGCCGGGCTGAAATGGATCAACCGCCAGTTCAGGCGGATCGAGCCATCGGCCGAGGCGCTGCCCCAGCGGGTCTGGGCCGCGCTCAGGCGCAGCCGCCGCACCGACACCCCCAGCCGCTCGGCAAAGTGGGCACAACGCCCTTCGAAATGGCGCAGCGCCTCCTGCTGCAGCCAGGACTGCACCACGTCGCGGATCTGGGTCGGTGCCGCGCCCTGGGCCAGCCCGACCCGCAGGCAGCGCGGCACCCCCTGCGCAGGGTCATGCTGCAGATGGGCCCCGACCACGGCGGTGTCGAGCCGCAGTGCCAGCGTGGCCCCCAGGAAGGGCAGCTGGGCGCCATCGCGCCAGTCGATGCGGGCGGCTTCCAGATGCTGGTGGCGTTCGCGTTGCTCGGTCAGCTTGCGCAGGATCCAGCCGGACTTGGCCTGCAAGGCCTGGTCGATGTCGCCCTGCCCCACCCAGCGCGGCGCGCTGACGGTGAGACCGTCGGCGCTGACGACGAAGCCAATGGACTTGCGCCGGGCCCGCCGCAGACGGTAGGCCACCCGGCAATCGCCCAGCCGGATCTCACGGTCGGCCTGGGGGTGGGCATGGCTGACGCTGGCGGGCGGCAGCGCAGGGCGCGGGGGAACGGGAGCGGGCGACGCGGGCCGCAGCCGCTGACCCAGCGACGGGAAGGCCGCGTCGATCACATCGAACAGCGACATCTGACCAGGCAGGGCGGCATCACGTCGGGCAGCCATGGGCGGCGATTCTAGGACGCGCGCCCGGTGCTTGTCAGGCCGCCTGGACGGGCGGATAGGCCTCGGGGTCGAGGCGGTGCATCTCGGTCTCGATCCAGTCCTCGACTTGGCGCATCAGCTCATCGGGCGCACGGCCTTCGGAGGCGATGGGCTGCCCGATCGAGATCGTGACCTCCCCCGGGCGCAGCAGGAAGCTGCGGCGCGGCCAGCAGCGCGCCGAGTTCACCGCGATCGGCACGATGGGCACCCCGGTGGTGATCGCCAGCCGTGAGGCACCGGTCTTGTAGGTGCCCCGCTCACCGCGCGGGATGCGCGTGCCCTCGGGGAACATGATGACCCAGTTGCCACGCGCCATGTAGCGCTTGCCCTGTGCGGCCACCTTGTGCCAGGCCTCGGTGCGGCGCGAGCGGTCGATGTGGATCATGTCCAGGCGCGCCATCGACCAGCCGAAGAACGGGATCCAGAGCAGCTCGCGCTTGAAGACGTAGCACAGCGGGTGCGGCATCAGTGCCGGGTAGGCAAAGGTCTCCCAGGTGGACTGGTGCTTGGAGGCCAGCAGCACCGCCGCGTTGCCGTCGGCGGCCGTGGGCACGTTCTCCATGCCGATGATGCGCCAGCGCACGCCGCAGATCAGGCGCGCCCCCCACAGGGCCACCCGCAGCCAGCCGGCGCAGATCCAGTACAGCGCGTTGCCGCGCAGCACGACGGACACCAGCACCACGAAAGTGCCCCAGGGGATGACCGTCACGACCATCCAGAGAAAGAACAGGGCCGAACGCAGGACCCATCCCAGACGTTGCATGGAAAAAACCTCAATGACCTTGGGAATCGGGGGCAGGCGCCTGGGCCGCCGCCTTGGTGGCCGCCGCATCGCGCTGCAGCAGGTGGCGGGCAAACGCCCCCAGGTCCGCATGGACCGTGGTGCCGGGCACGGAGGCCACCCACTGGGCCCGCTCGCCCTCGGTGACTTCGGCCGCCCGGCCGGTCTTGATCAGGTGCGGCGGGCAACCCGCCGCCTGGGCCGCCTGCAGGTCGCGCAGGGTGTCGGCCACCATCGGCACCTGCTTCAGGTCCACGCCGTAGCGGCGGGCGATGTCGAACATCATGCCCGGCTGGGGCTTGCGGCAGTCGCAGGCCTCCTCTGGGGCATGGGGACAGAAGAACACGGCGTCGATGCGCCCGCCCTTGGCCGCCAGCATCTTCATCAGGCGCAGGTGCACCTCGTTGACCGAGGCCATGTCGACCAGACCGCGGCCGATGCCGGACTGGTTGGTGGCCAGCACCACATGCCAGCCGGCATGGTTGAGCTGGGCCACCGCCTCCAGCGCGCCCGGGATCGGCTCCCACTCCTCCGGCTCCTTCACATGGTCCTCGCGGAACAGGTTCAGGATGCCGTCGCGGCCGATGATGATGAGCTTGGGCGGGGCGACCGGCATGGCCTCAGCTCGCCAGACGCGACAGGTCGGCCACGCGGTTCATCGCCGCATGCAGGCCGTTGAGCAGGGCCAGCCGGTTGGCGCGCAGCGCCGGGTCCTCGGCGTTGACCATCACGCCGTCGAAGAAGGCGTCCACCGGCGCCTTCAGCGCCGCCAGGGCCTGCAGCGAGCCGGTGTAGTCGTGGGCCTCGAAACGGGCATCGGCCTTCGGCGCCACCTCGGCCAGCGCCGCGGCCAGGGCCTGTTCGGCGCGCTCCAGCAGCAGCGCAGCGTCGATCGCGGTGGGCAGCTCGCCCTCGACCTTCTTCAGGATGTTGGAGACGCGCTTGTTGGCCGCGGCCAGCGAATCGGCCTCGGGCAGCGCGGCGAAGGCGCGCACGGCCTCCAGGCGGCGCGGCACGTCGCCCAGGCGGCTGGGGTGCAGCGCCAGCACCGCGTCCACTTCCTGCGCGCTGTAGCCCTGCTCGCGCAGCGAGACGGCCAGCCGGTCGGCAAAGAAGGCCCGCAGCGCCTCGCTCGGATCCTGGATCAGGCTGCCGAACACCGGCACGGCGGCGGCGATCAGCGCCGGCAGCTCCAGCGACAGGTTCTTCTCGACCAGCAGACGGATCACGCCCAGTGCATGGCGGCGCAGCGCAAACGGGTCCTTGTCGCCGGTGGGCAGCTGGCCGATGCCAAACAGGCCCACCAGGGTCTCCAGCTTGTCAGCCAGGGCCAGCACGGTGCCGGTGTGGTTGCGCGGCAGCGCGTCGCCGGCAAAGCGCGGCTTGTAATGGTCCTCGATGGCGATGGCCACGCCATCGCGCAGGCCTTCGTGGCGGGCGTAGTAGCCGCCCATGATGCCCTGCAGCTCGGGGAACTCGCCGACCATGTCGGTCAGCAGGTCGGTCTTGGCCAGCGTGGCGGCCTCCTGCACCTTGCTGTCGAGCACGTCCAGCTCGTCCTTGGCCAGCACGGTGTAGGGCAGCACGGCCAGGCGCAGCTGGCCGACGATGGCGTGGGCGATCTGGCGCACGCGCTCGCTGCGCTCGGCCTGGGTGCCCAGCTTGCCGTGGTAGACGACCTTGGCCAGGCCCGGCACGCGGCTGGCCAGGGTCTTCTTGCGGTCTTGGTCGAAGAAGAACTTGGCGTCGGCCAAGCGCGGGCGCACCACACGCTCGTTGCCGCCAATCACCGCGCTCGGGTCGGCCGGGTGGATGTTGCTGACGATCAGGAACTTGTGGGTCAGCTTGCCCTGCGCATCCAGCAGCGGGAAGTACTTCTGGTTGGCCTTCATCGTCAGGATCAGGCACTCCTGCGGCACGGCCAGAAAGTCCTTCTCGAACTGGCAGGTCAGCACATTGGGCTTCTCGACCAGCGCGGTCACCTCGTCGAGCAGCGCCTCGTCGTCGATGGGCTTGAGGCCTTCCTTGGCGGCGGCGGCCTCCAGCTGACGGCGGATCTCCTCACGTCGCTCGTCGAAGGCGGCGATCACCGCACCCTGCGCGCGCAGCTGCTGGGCATAGCGCTCGGCGTGGTCCAGCGTCACCACCGGCACGCTGGCCTCGAAGCGGTGCCCCTGGGTCTCGCGGCCGGCCGTCAGGCCCAGGGCCTGCACATGGACCACGTGTTCGCCATGCAGCGCCACCAGGCGGTGGGCCGGGCGGACGAACTTCACGTCGCTCCAGCCATCGGCCAGCTGGTAGGTCATGACCTTGGGAATGGGCAGCTTGGCGATGGCTTCATCCAGGGCCTTCTGCAGGCCCTCGGGCAGCAGCACGCCGGGCACCAGGCTGTCGAGGAACAAGGCCTCGGCCTTGCCATCGGGCTGGCGCTTGAGCTGCGGCAGCACCGAGGCATCGGCCCCCAGCGCGGCCAGCTTTTTGAGCAGCGCGGGCGTGGGCTGGCCGTCGGCGGTCAGGGCCACCGCCACCGGCATCAGCTTTTGCTGCACCGCGCGGTCGGCGGCCTTGGACAGCACGCCGGCCACGGCCACGCCCAGGCGGCGCGGCGAGGCAAAGGGCGTGACGACGGCATCGGCCGGGGCCAGGCCCTGGGCCTGCAGGCTGGCGGCCAGCGTGCCGGCAAAGGATTCGCCCAGCTTCTTCAGCGCCTTGGGCGGCAGTTCTTCGACGAACAGTTCAACGAGGAGCGTCTGTGCGGTCATGGTGTTCAGGCCCCCTTCTTGGCAGCAGCCTGGGCGGCCTTTTCGGCCTTCTCGGCCAGGTGGTGGGTCACTTCGTCGGCCCAGGCCTTGGGCGCCATCGGGAAGCCCAGGCGGGCCCGGCTGTCCAGGTAGCTCTGGGCCACGGCGCGGGCCAGGTTGCGGATGCGGCCGATGTAGGCGGCCCGCTCGGTCACGCTGATCGCGCCGCGCGCATCCAGCAGGTTGAAGGTGTGGGCGGCCTTGAGCACCTGCTCGTAGGCCGGCAGGGCCAGCTGGGCGGCGATCAGCTGCTGGGCATTGCCTTCGTGCGCGCCGAAGGCCTGCAGCAGGAACTCGACGTTGCTGTGCTCGAAGTTGTAGGTCGACTGCTCGATCTCGTTCTGCAGGAACACGTCGCCGTAGCTCAGGCCGTCGGTGTAGGCCAGGTCGTAGACGTTCTCGACGCCCTGCAGGTACATGGCCAGGCGTTCCAGGCCGTAGGTGATCTCGCCGGTGGCCGGCTTGCAGTCAATGCCGCCGACCTGCTGGAAGTAGGTGAACTGGGTCACTTCCATGCCGTTGAGCCAGACCTCCCAGCCCAGGCCCCAGGCGCCCAGCGTCGGGTTCTCCCAGTCGTCCTCGACGAAGCGCACGTCGTTTTTCTTCAGGTCGAAGCCCAGGGCCTCCAGGCTGCCCAGGTAGAGCTCCAGGATGTTGGCCGGCGCCGGCTTCAAGACCACCTGGAACTGGTAGTAGTGCTGCAGGCGGTTGGGGTTCTGGCCGTAGCGGCCGTCCTTGGGCCGGCGGCTGGGCTGCACATAGGCGGCCTTCCAGGGCTCCGGGCCGATCGCGCGCAGGAAGGTCGCGGTGTGGCTGGTGCCGGCGCCGACCTCCATGTCATAGGGCTGCAGCAGGGCACAGCCCTGGCTGCCCCAGTAGTCCTGCAGGCGAAGAATCAGTTGCTGGAAGGTGAGCATCACGTCAGGCCGGTCGTTGTACCGGCGTTCAGGGGACGAAAACAGGGCGCCCACGGGCTCCGGCCAGGCCGGAACGCGGAGAAGGCGAATCGCCCATTTTAGGGTTGCATGGTGCCCGCGGGCCGCGCCGTGCGGCGTTGCAGCAGGCGCCAGACCAGCGCCGGCAGCCCGGCCAGCAGCCCGGCCGCCCACAAGGGCCCAAGGTGCCAGCGGGCCAGCCAGCGGGCATAGGGAGTGTCGCCGGTGCGGCCTTCCACGGTCACATCCAGCCGGCCCGGGGTCCAGGCGGGCAGACGCCGCAGCACCACACCATGGTGGTCGATGGCCGCGGTGGCGCCGGTGTTGGTGGCCCGCACCAGCGGCCGCTGGAACTCCAGCGCCCGCATGCGCGAGAACTGCAGGTGCTGGTCCTGCATCATCCAGCGGCCGAACCAGGCCAAGTTGCTGGCGTTGGCCAGCACGGTGGGCGCCTGCGGCCCCACCAGGCTGTCGGCGAAGTCTTCGCCAAAGAGATCCTCATAGCAGATCAGCGGCCGCACCTGCTGGCCGCCGACCGCAAAAGCGGCTTGGCTCTGGCCCCGCGCCTGGTCACCCAGCGGGATCTGCATCATCTCCACGAACCAGTGGAAGCCCGGCGGCACGAACTCGCCAAAGGGCAGCAGGTGGCGTTTGCCATAGGCATAGGCCTGGCCGCGCGCCACCCCCGCCGCGGAGATGCCGACCATGGAGTTGACGTAGCCTTGCTGGTCGTTGCCCAGGAAGGTGCCGATCAGCGCGGCCCGCTCCCCCTGGGTGAAGGGCTGGATCAGGCTCTGCCAGTAGGCCGGGTCCAGGTCGGCCTGCGGCACCGCCAGCACCGATTCGGGCGTCAGCACCAGTTGCCCGGGCGCGGCCAGCACCTGGGCGCGCAGCGCCAGCATGTTGCCGGCCAACCGGTTGGGATCGAACTTGATGTCCTGCGGCACATCGGGCTGCAGCAGGCTGACGGTGAGCGAGCCGGTCGGGCGGGTGAAGTCCGAGGGGGCCAGCGCGGCCGCCAGCGGCAGCGCCACGGCCAGCACCGCCAGGGCCCGAGGGCGCTGCGGCCCCCACCACTGCGCCAGCACCGTGCCCCACAGCGCGGCCACCGCCGTCAGCCCGTAGACGCCGATCCAGGGCGCCAGCGGCGCCAGCAGGCCATCGGTGTGCGCATAGCCCGGCGCCCCCCAGGGAAAGCCGGTGAACCAGGCGGCACGGGCCAGTTCCGCCAGCAGCCAGGCCCCCACGTACAGCAGGCCGTCCGCGGTGGGCCGGCCGGTGCGCCAAGCCGCCACGGCCGCCATCGCGGCGGCCAGATAGAGCGACAGCAGCGCCGCCAGCAGCACGACCGCCAGCGCCGCCAGCGGCGCCGCCAGCCCACCGAAGTCGTGCATGCTGATGTAGAGCCACCACAGGCCCGAAACCAGCCAGCCCAGGCCGAACAGCCAGCCGGCGCGCGCGGCCTGACCGGGGGACATCCGCCCCACCGCCCAGGCCAGCCCGGCCAGCGCAGGGAATTGCAGGAACCAGGCCCCCAGCGGGGCACAGGAGGCCGTCAGCAGCGCGCCGGCCAGCGGCAGCGCCGCCCAGACCCAGCGCGGCTGGGCCGGTGCGGCCCCCACTCGCTCACGACGCCACCACCTCACGCGACCATCTCGTCCGGCGTCAGGCGGCGCACCTTGAACCAGCGCACCGCGCCGCCGCGGGCCAGCATCACGCTGAACTCGAGGCCGTGCGACTGCACGGTCTCACCGCGGCGCGGCACATGGCCCACCTCGTGGGCGATCAGACCGCCCACGGTGTCGAAGTCCTCCTCGGGCAACTGCACCGCCAGGGTCTGGTTGACCTCGGCGATCTCGGCGTCCCCGGCCACGCGGTAGCTGCCGTCGGCCAGGGTGTAGACCCCGCTCTCGGCATCGGCATCGTCAAACTCGTCCTCGATCTCGCCGACGATTTCTTCGAGCACGTCCTCGATCGTGATCAGGCCGGCGGTGTTGCCGAATTCGTCGATGACGATGGCCAGGTGGTTGCGGTTGGAGCGGAAATCGCGCAGCAGTTCGTTCAGGCCCTTGGACTCGGGCACGAACACGGGCGGGCGCAGCAGCGTGCGCAGGTTCAAGTCCGGTGAGCGCTGCAGCTTGAGCAGGTCCTTGGCCAGCAGGATGCCGATGATGTTGGCGCGCCCGCCCTCGGTGACCGGGAAGCGGGAATGGCCGGTGTCGATCACCGTGGCCAGCACCTCGTCGTACGGGGACTCGATGTCCAGCATGTCCATGCGGGGCTCGGCCACCATCACGTCGCCGGCCACCAGATCGGCCATGCGCAGCACGCCTTCCAGCATGGCGCGCGACTGCGGCTCGATCAGTTCGCGTTGCTCGGCCTCGGCCAGCGTCTCGATCAGCTCGTCCTTGGAATCCGGGCCGGGCGAGATGAACTCGATCACCCGCTCGAACAGGGTGCGGCGGTCGCCGCCATGGGGAAACGCAGGGCGCGTGCCCCGATGGGAACCGCCTCGGGGCGGTCGACTAGGCTGAGGTTCGGACACGAAGGGGGTGCCGGCAGTGGAGGTGGCCCAAGAATACTCGATTCGCTTGACATGTCGTGACGCATGGCCGAGAGTGCTCGGCCTTCTGGTGACACACGCCACCTGCCGAACACCCCCAACGGCACCCTGACAAACCTTACAAGGCGCCCGGAACCGCCCAGGGCGGGACAATCCGGGTCATCCTTTCCTGGAGTCCTGCATCCATGTCACTCATTCCCGCCACCATCCTCACCGGTTTTCTCGGCTCCGGCAAGACCACGCTGCTCAAGCGGGTGCTGCACGAGGCCCACGGCCAGAAGATCGCCGTGATCGAGAACGAGTTCGGCGCGGAGAACATCGACAACGACATCCTGGTGTCCGAAACCCAGGAACAGATCATCCAGCTGAGCAACGGCTGCGTCTGCTGCACCATCCGCGAGGACCTGCGCAGCACGCTGTCGGACCTGGCGGCCCGCCGCCGCAAGGGCGAACTGGACTTTGAGCGGGTGGTGATCGAGACCACCGGCCTGGCCGACCCCGGCCCCGTGGCCCAGACCTTCTTCATGGACGACGAGGTGGCCGAGAGCTACCAGCTCGACTCCATCCTGACCCTGGTCGACGCGGTGCATGCCAACGAGCAACTCGACACCCGCCAGGAAGCCCGCCGCCAGGTCGGCTTTGCCGACCAGATCTTCATCAGCAAGACCGACCTGGTGAAGGACGAGGCCGTCGAGGCCCTGTCGCACCGCCTCAAGCACATGAACCCGCGCGCGCCGCAGCGCCGGGTGCACTTTGGCGAGGTGCCGATCGGCGAGGTGTTCGACCTGAAGGGCTTCAACCTGAACGCCAAGCTCGACATCGACCCCGACTTCCTGAAGGAAGACGCGCATGACCACGATCACGACCATGCGCACCATGACCACGACCATGCGCATGGTGAGCACTGCGACCACCCGCACCACCACCATCACGACGACGATGTGAAGTCCTTCGTCTTCCGCACCACCAAGCCGCTGGCGCCGGCCAAGCTGGAGGACTTCCTGGGCGCGATCGTGCAGGTCTACGGCCCCAAGATGCTGCGCTACAAGGGGGTGCTGTGCCTGAAGGGCAGCGACCGCAAGGTGATCTTCCAGGGCGTGCACCAGCTGATGGGCAGCGACCTCGGTCCCAAGTGGGCCCCGGGCGAGGTGAAAGAGAGCAAGATGGTGTTCATCGGCATCGACCTGCCCAAGGAAATCCTGTTGCAGGGCCTGGAAGGCTGCGAAGCCTGAGCCGGTGGGGGCGCGGCCCGAAGGCCGCACAAGTCCCGCACAGCCGGCCAGGATCGCTACAATCCGCGCGCCCGAACGTGGTGGCCGCACCACAGCCCCCGCGTTCGCCAAGGGTATAAAGCCCTTTCACTCGCGCAGTGGTGAGGAGACCGACTGTGAGCAAGACACCGGCCAAACCGGCGGCCCGGAGCCCAGGCCCCGAGACCGACACCGCCAAGAAGCCCTCCCCGCGGGGGGCCGGCGCCAAGTCGGCCGCCCCCCGTCCCGCCGCCGTCCCGGCGGCGTCCACGGCCAGCTTCAACGACCGTTTTTCCCCCCCACCTCCCTCGGCCCGACCAGAACCCGAACCCATGAATGCAGTGAAGCCCGCCACGAAGGCCGATCCCAAACTCGCCAACGCCTGGAAGACCAAGGCTGGCCGTGACCTGACCGAGGCCGAGCTCCTGGCCATGCCCGAGTCGGAATACATGAATGAGAAGCAGGTGGAGTTCTTCCGGACCCGCCTCCAGGCGCTCAAGGACGACCTGCTGTCCAACGCCGGCCAGACCACCGAGAACCTGCGCGAGGACACCTCCATCGTGCCGGACCCGGCCGACCGCGCCACCATCGAGGAAGAGCACGCCCTGGAACTGCGCACCCGCGACCGCGAGCGCAAGCTGCTCAAGAAGATTTCCCAGTCGCTGGCCCGCCTGGATTCCGGCGAATACGGTTTCTGCGACGAGACCGGCGAGCCCATCGGCCTGGGCCGTCTGCTGGCCCGTCCGACCGCCACGCTGTCGTTGGAAGCCCAGCAGCGGCGCGAAATGAAGCAGAAAATGTTCGGAGACTGATGTCCCGGTTTTCCCAGCAGCAAGGCAGCATCGATGGCCAGCGGTAACGGAGAAGGCGTTTTTCGCCGCATGGTCAAGCTGGTGGCGCACCCGGCGCGCGAGCTGATCAGCCGCCCGCCGGAAGCCGGCTCCAGCCAGTTTGCCGATGTCGAGAAGGCCGAACTCAAGGCCATGATCGAGCGCAAGCGGCGCAATGACTTCGTCCGCAAGCGCGAACTTGACATGCTGCGCCGCATCCGGCGCGAAGGCCTGAGCGCCGAGCAGGCCCAGGCCTTGAGTGCGTCGTCCCGCATCGACGACAGCGACGTCAAGGCCACGCAGCTGCCCGGCGGCCCGGACCGCAGCGTCAAGGCCAAGATCGATGCGATCGAGCGCCAGATGGTGGGCATGGCCGGCAGCGGTGCGGCCCGCCTGCCCAAGGGGGTCACCCCGCCACCGATGCTCAGCACCCCGGTGCCCGCCACGCCCCCCGCCCGGCAACTGGCCACGCCGGCCCCCATCCCGACCCACAACGAGGATGCCACCCGGCCGATGACGGACTGGAAGGAAACCGCGCCACCGCCGGCCGCCGCCCATCCGCCGGGCCTGCCGCCGGGCATCACCGTGCCGGTGCTGCACGACACGCTGCCCCCGTTGCTGGACCTGCCGCCGCTGCCCGTGGCGCCCGAGGCCAGCGCCTCCACATCCGCCCCGGCCCCTGTCGCGGCCGAGCCGGCCCCCGTGGCCTTGCCCGGCTTCGGCCCGGCCGCGCTGCCCGACATCGAGGTCAGCGAGATCGCCCACGACCAGGAGCTCGACGAGGCGGTGATCGCCTTTGCAAACGCCGACTTCGCCCTGTGCGAGCGGGCGCTCAAGCAGCTCACCAGCCCCGGTGGCCTGCGCCAGCAACACCACGACACCTGGCTGGTGCTGTTCGATTTCTACCGCGCCACCGGCCAGCAGGCCCAGTTCGATGCCCTGGCCACGGACTACGCGATGCGGCTGCAGCGCTCCGCCCCGCAGTGGTATTCGCTGCCGCGGCTGGTGGCCGAAGCCACCACCGCCCCGGTGCGCGGCGGCGGCTCCGGTGACGTCCAGGTGGCCTGGGTCTGCCCGCCCCGGCTGGACGTGGACGGCGTGACCCAGCTGCAGTCGCAGACCCTGCAACTGCCCCAGCCCTGGGCCCTGGACTGGAGCCGGCTGACCCATCTGGACGCGGATGCCGCCGCCCGGCTCTACCGCCTGATGCAGGACTGGGCCCGCCAACCCCTGCAGATGCAGTGGCTGGGCACCGAGCAGCTGTTCCGCGTGCTGCAGGAGGCGGCGCCGGTCGGGGTGCGCGATGCCGACCCGGCCCACTGGATGACGCGCATGGAGGCGCTGCGGCTGGTGAACCGGCCCGACCAGTTCGACGAGGTGGCGATCGACTACTGCGTCACCTACGAGGTGTCGCCGCCCAGCTGGGAGAAGCCACGCTGCGCGGTGCACCTGGGGGGCCCGAATGCCGCCACCCAGGAAGCGCCGCTGTCGGTCATCAGTGAAGCGGTGACCACGCTGCAGAACCTGGGCGAGGGCGAAGGCAACCAGAGCGTGACCTCGCTCGAACTGTCGGGCCAGCTCTCGGGTGACATCGGTGCCCTGCTGAGCGTGCTGGACAGCCGGCTGCACGGGGCCAAGCAGGTTCGCATCTCGTGTGCGCTGCTGATCCGGGTCGATTTCATCGCCGCCGGCGACCTGCTGAACTGGGTCATCGCCAAGCGCACCGAGGGCCGCTCGATCCGCTTCGTCGACGTGCACCGCCTGGTGGCGCTGATGTTCCGGGCGATGGGCATCACCGAACACGCCCCGGTGCAGCTGCGGCAGGTCTGAGCCGCCACGGCGGTCTTGAAACCGCGCGGCCCCGCCCCCACCTGCCGGGGCTATGACCACATTTCACGGCACCACCATCCTCAGCGTGCGCCGACGTCTGCCCGACGGCCGCTGGCAGGTCGCGCTCGGCGGTGATGGCCAGGTCACCCTGGGCCACACCGTCGTCAAGTCCACCGCCCGCAAGGTGCGCCGTCTGCACCATGACCAGGTGCTGGCCGGCTTTGCCGGCGCCACCGCCGACGCCTTCACCCTGTTTGAGCGCTTCGAGTCCAAGCTGGAAAAGCATTCCGGCCACCTGGTGCGGGCCGCCATCGAGCTGACCCGCGACTGGCGCACCGACAAGGTGTTGCGCAACCTGGAAGCCATGCTGGCCGTGGCCGACCGCGAGGCCTCGCTGATCATCACCGGCAATGGCGACGTGCTGGAGCCCGAGCTGGGCCTGGTCGCGATCGGCTCCGGCGGCGCCTATGCCCAGGCCGCCGCCAAGGGGCTGCTGCTCAACACCGAGCTGGATGCCCCGACGATCGTGAAGAAATCGCTGGAAATCGCTGGCGACATCTGCATCTACACCAACCAGAGCCACACGATCGAGGTGCTGGAATGAGCCTGGAAGCGACCCCCGCCGACACCCCGTCGATGATGACCCCGCAGGAGATCGTCTCCGAGCTGGACCGCCACATCGTCGGCCAGAACGCCGCCAAGCGCGCGGTGGCCATCGCACTGCGCAACCGCTGGCGCCGCCAGCAGGTCGAGCCCAAGCTGCGCGCCGAGATCACGCCCAAGAACATCCTGATGATCGGCCCGACCGGGGTGGGCAAGACCGAGATCGCCCGCCGCCTGGCCCAGTTGGCCGACGCCCCCTTCATCAAGGTCGAGGCCACCAAGTTCACCGAGGTGGGCTATGTCGGCAAGGACGTGGACACCATCATCCGCGATCTGATCGAGGTCGCGGTCAAGCAGGAACGCGAGGCCGCGATCCGCCGCAACCAGGCCCGGGCCGAGGACGCCGCCGAGGACCGCCTGCTGGATGTGCTGGTGCCGCCGCCGCGCCACAGCGGCGGTGCCGAGTTCGGCTTGGCCGCGCCCACCGCCCCCGCCCCGGACAACACTGCCCGCCAGGTCATGCGCAAGCGCCTGCGCGAGGGCGCGCTGGACGACAAGGAAATCGAGCTGGAGCTGGCCGAGACCCGCACCAACGTCGACATCGTCTCCCCGCCCGGCATGGAGGAGATGGCCGAGCAGCTGAAGGGCCTGTTCTCGCAGATGAACACGGTCAAGAAGACCACCCGCAAGCTGAAGATCGCCGACGCTCTGCGCCAGCTGACCGACGAGGAAGCCGCCAAGCTGGTCAACGAGGACGAGATCAAGACCCGTGCACTGCACAACGCCGAGCAGAACGGCATTGTCTTCATCGACGAGATCGACAAGGTGACCACCCGCAGCAACACCCAGGGCAGCGATGTCTCGCGCCAGGGCGTGCAGCGCGACCTGCTGCCGCTGGTCGAGGGCACGACGGTGCAGACCAAGCACGGCATGGTCAAGACCGACCACATCCTGTTCATCGCCTCGGGTGCCTTCCACCTCTCCAAGCCCAGTGACCTGATCCCGGAGCTGCAGGGGCGCTTCCCGATCCGGGTCGAGCTGCAGGCGCTGTCGGTGGACGACTTCCAGGCCATTCTCTCGAGCACCCATGCCAACCTGGTGCGCCAGTACCAGGCCCTGCTGGCCACCGAGGGGGTGACGTTGGAGATCGCGCCGGACGGCATCCGCCGCCTGGCCGAGATCGCCTTCGAGGTCAATGAGCGCACCGAGAACATCGGCGCGCGCCGCCTGGCCACGGTGATGGAGCGGCTGCTCGACGAGCTCAGCTTCGACGCGCCCCGCTTCGCCGGGCAGACCGTCACACTCGACGCCGCCGCCGTCAGCGCCAAGCTGGGCGAGCTGGCCCACAATGAGGACCTGTCCCGTTACATCCTCTGAGGCCGCTTGACCGGGCGCAAGCCCGGGCGCGGCCCGTCTGCCTAGTCTCGCCGCATGCCTCGCCGCCCCACGCCGCCCGCGCCCGATTCCCAGACCTTCGTCGACCGCGTCGCCAGCTGGGGGCTCAGCCCGGCAGCGGCAGACAGCCCGCAGGCGCGGCAGGTGGAACAGCACTGGCGCTGGCCGATCATGATGGTGCTGGTCTGCACCATTCCCGCGTTCTACGCCGAGCTGCTGCAGCCCGAGCCCTCCCGCCTGGCGGACATGACCTACCTGGTCGCCGCGATGGTGGTGGGCACGGCGCTGGCCCATGTCAGCTGGTACACCCGCCACCCGGTGGCCCATCTGCTGGCCAACCCGACCGATCTGCTGCTGGTGCTGGGCCTGCTGGCGGCGGCCTTCCTGCCCGGCAGCCGGACCTCCAACCTGACCCTGGGGCTGCGCCTGATCGTGGCCTTTCTGACCTTGTTGCGCATGGTCTGGTCCCAGCAGCACCTGGTCACCCGCGGCGGCGTGGCCTATCTGCTGACGGTCTCACTGGGCGTGCTGCTGGCCTGCGGCCTGGGCTTCTGGTGGCTGGAGCCCACCACGCCCACCCTGGCCGACGGCATGTGGCTGGCCTTCACGACGGCCGCCACCGTGGGCTATGGCGATGTGGTGCCGACCACCTCGGCCTCCAAGATCTTCTCGGTCTTCGTCGTGCTGCTCGGCTTCGGCGTGCTGACGCTGGTCACCGCCGCCATCGCCACCAAGTGGGTCGAGACCGAGGAGCGCCTGATCGAGCGCGAGATCATCCACGACATGCGCCACGAGATGACCCAGTTGCGGCATGAGCTGGCCGCGCTGCGCACCGAGGTGAACCACTGCATCGCGGTCCGCGATGCCGCGCCGGCGCAGGCCGCCGGGCAGCCGGTGGAGCCTTCAGCGCCACCGCCCGCCGGCTGAGCCGCGGCGGCGGACGGCGCTCACAGCGCCAGCCGGTGCGCCTGGATCTGCAGCAGGCCGTCGAAGATCAGCGATTCCACCAGTTCGTGCGGCATGTCCAGGTAGGGCGCCACCTTCCAGCCGGCGCCACCGGTCATCAGCACCAGGGGCTCTTCGCCGTCGCTGTGCTCGGCCAGGTGCCGGCGCATGCGAGCGATCGCCCCGGTGATCGCATAGGTGCCGCCGCTGGTCAGCGCATCGGAGGTGTTGGAGGGGAACGGCACCACCTCACCGGTGGGCACACGCAGGCCGGCGGTGCCACTTTCCAGCGCCCGCAGCATGATGCCGTGGCCCGGCAGGATCAGCCCGCCGAGGAACTTGCCGTCGCGGTCCAGGGCATCCACCGTCACCGCGGTGCCCACCATCACGACCACCACCGGCCGCACCGGCCCGCGCGCCAGCATGTGGCCGCGGGCACCGATCAGGGCCACCCAGCGGTCGGCGCCCAGGCGCATCGGGTGGTCGTAGCCATTCGCCACGCCCGCCTCGTGGGCGGCCGGCACGACCCAGCGCGGGGTCAGGTCCCACAGCTCCAGCTGTTCCTCGACACGCCGGCGAACGGCTTCGCCCGCCACCACGCAGCCCAGCATCGTGGTCGGTGCGGACAGCGCATGCCAGTCCTGCTCGGCCAGCAGGTCGATGTTCTCCAGAAAGACCGCCCCCTGGGCCAGCAAGGCCGCCCCGGGCTGCGGCGAGGCGTACTGCGCCCATTTCAGCCGGGTGTTGCCGATGTCGATTGCCAGAAAGCTCATCGCGGATATGTCACTGCCTGTCGAGTGACGGGCATTATCGACCCGTGAAGCACGACCCCAGGGCGGGCAGGGCAGGCCTGGTCCCGGCGGCTCAGAGATCCTCGACCGGGGCGGCGGGCCGACGGGCCAGCACCTTCTCCATCAGCTCGCCCCAGCTGCCGGCCGGGGTGTGGGACAGCGCGCGCTCGCGCTGCGACACCAGTTCCTGGAAGACCTCGGACTGCTTGTCCGGATAGCGATCGGTCGCGCGCTGACGCGGCGGCTCGGCGAAGTGGGCGGCCGCCTTGCGGACCACCGCGTGGTAGATCTGCGATACGCGCGAGGGGGTCACCTTGAGCGAGCGGGCCACCTCCACCGGGGTCAGGCCGACCCCCAGGTAGGACTCGATCACCAGGCGTTCGCGCGCGGGCAGTTCGGCAAAGAACAGCTCCAGCCGGCGCAGCACGATGCCGGTGTCCACCCGGGCCTCCACCTCTTCCTGCGGCGTCGCGGGATGGTGGTGGGCACTGTTGTTGTCGTCGGACTCGTCGTCCACGTTGGCCTGGTTGCGCCCCATCTGGTCGGCCTGCAGCAGCGCGCTGACCTCATCGGCCGCCAGCCCGGTCAGATGGGCCAGTTGGGCCAGCGTCGGTTCACGGCCATGCTGGCTGCGGTGGCGCTCCCGGGCGATCTGGATGACCTTGATCTTGCGGCGCTCGCCGCGGGTGAGGAAATCCATCTGCCGCAGCTCGTCGAGCATCGCCCCTTTCACCCGCATGCGCGCATAGCGCACGAAGGCCTGCTGGGCCTCGTCGGTGTCGCGGTCGCCCTCCCATTCGAAGGTCACGGCGGCCTGGGCCACGGCAATCAGGCCGACCTGGATCAGGTCGGCACGCTCCACGTTGGCCGGCAGATGGCGCACCAGCGCCTGCGCCTGCTTGCGCACCCAGGATTGGTTCTTCGCGATGAGAACCGAGGGCACACCATCCATGGAGATCATGCCCCGATCTTAGGGAGTCCAGCCCCGATCCGGAAAGCGCGAGGAACACGGATTTCGCCCCCAAGTTCACGCACTCGGGGACTTGACAGGCTGGTGGCCGCGCCGCGAGGCGCGGCCGGCGCGTCAACGGGCCTTGCGCAATGCAGCCAGTTCGGCCGGGCTCAGCCGGCCATCGTGGTCGGTGTCGAGCTGGTCGAAATCGGCGGCCAGTCGCGGGTGGCCGGCCACCTCTTCGCGGCTCAGCGTGCCGTCGCCATTGGTGTCGAGCTTGGTCAACGGCCCCAGGGCGCCCTTCTTCGCGGCCGCAGCCCCCCCGCGATGGGCCTGGTGGTAGGCCCGCAACTCCTGTGGCGTGATCTCGCCGTCCCGGTTGGTATCGATGTCGTCAAACTTGCCGGCCAGACCGGGGGCGGCCTGGACCTCGGCTCGGCTGAGTTGGCCGTCGCCGTTGGTGTCCAGGGTCTTGAACCGCTCCACCATCTGGCCACGGGCCGGCGCCGAGGCCGAGGCCGAGGCGGCCACCGCGGGATCGGCGGCATGGGCCAGAGAACCGGTCAGCACCGCCGCGACCGCGGCCAGCCACAGGGATGTGCGCATGGACATTCCTTTCCAGGATCAGGACTCACGGGCAGCCCGCCCGGGCCGCCACCGTCTTGCACAACGCGGGCGCCGCCGCTTCGGTTGAACCCGGCGACTGTGGCTTACATGCCTTTACCCCGCCCGGGCCGCGCCGCACCGTCACGGGACGGGCCCACAATCAATGCATGATTGAAGCGCCTTTCACGCCCCCGGAACTGTTCACCGACGCCGATGCGGCCCTGGCCCGCGTCGTTGCGCTGTATGCCAGCCAGGTCCAGCACCTGCGCCAGAAGCTGCGCGACTACGTCGCCGGCCAGGACCTGGGCGGCCATGTGCGCGCCTGGTACCCCAGCGTGCGCCTGCACCTGGGCACCACGCCGCGCCACGACACCCGGCTGAGCTACGGCTTCGTTGCCGGCCCGGGCCTGTACGAGACCACGCTGACCCGGCCCGACCTGTTCGGCGCCTATTACCGCGAGCAGTTCGCCCTGCTGTTGAAGAACCATGGCGTGGGGCTCGAGGTGGGCCTGGGCCGCCAGCCCATCCCGGTGCACTTCTCGCTGGCCGACGACGAGCATGTGGAAGGCCACCTGGACCCGGAACGCCGGCGCCGCCTGGGCGAACACTTCGACCTGCCAGACCTGGCCGCGATGGACGACGGCATTGCCAACGGCACCCACGAGCCCGGCCCGCGCGAGCCGCAACCGCTGGCCCTGTTCACCGGGCCGCGCATGGACTATTCGCTGCAGCGGCTGCGCCACTACACCGGCACCGCGCCCGAGCACTTCCAGAACTTCGTGCTGTTCACGAACTACCAGTTCTACATCGACGAGTTCATCCGCCTGGGCCACCAGCTGATGCAGAGCCCGGAGAGCGACTACATCGCCTTCGTCGAACCCGGCAACGTGGTGACGCCGCGCGCCGGCCGGCAGGCCCAGCCCAGCGGCTCGCCGCCGCCCCGGCTGCCGCAGATGCCTGCCTACCACCTGGTGCGCGAGGACGGCAGCGGCATCACGATGGTCAACATTGGCGTGGGCCCGTCCAACGCCAAGACCGCGACCGACCACATCGCCGTGCTGCGGCCGCACGCCTGGCTGATGCTGGGCCACTGCGCCGGCCTGCGCAACACCCAGCAGCTGGGCGACTACGTGCTGGCCCACGGCTATGTGCGCGAGGACCATGTGCTCGACGAGGAGCTGCCGCTGTGGGTGCCCATCCCGGCCCTGGCCGAGGTGCAGCTGGCCCTGGAGCAGGCGGTGGCCGAGGTCACCCAGCTCTCGGGCTACGAGCTGAAGAAGGTGCTGCGCACCGGCACCGTCGCCACCACCGACAACCGCAACTGGGAACTGCTGCCGCATCCGGGTCCCGAGCGCCGCTTCAGCCAGAGCCGCGCGGTGGCGCTGGACATGGAGAGCGCCACCATCGCGGCCAACGGCTTCCGCTTCCGGGTGCCCTACGGCACGCTGCTGTGCGTCTCCGACAAGCCGCTGCATGGCGAGATCAAGCTGCCGGGCATGGCCAACACCTTTTACCGTGAACGGGTGGACCAGCACCTGCGCATCGGCATCCGCGCGCTGGAACTGCTGCGCGCCGGCGGCGTGGCCCCGCTGCACAGCCGCAAGCTGCGCAGCTTCGCCGAGGTGGCCTTCCAGTAAGCCACCCAGACCTCTGCGGAGGTCTGTTGCGACTATTTATTGCGAACCTTTCTCATTTGCATTAATATTCGTCAACCCGTGCCGGCCCCGGCAGGCACGGCACGATCAGGCCCCCGAAGCAGGACATGCCAGCCACCGCCAGCCGCTGGCTTCGAGGACGCCGAGATGGTCCCCACACCACCTTTGCTCCGTCCACACGCATGTCCACCTACATCCGCAGCCGGCGTCATGGCACGCCCCGCGCCCTTCCGTCCGCCGCCCCCGCCACCCTGGGCGCGGCCCTGCTGAGCCTGCCCTTGGCGCTGCAGGCCCAGACCGCCCCGGCCCCCGACGCCACCACGCTGCCGACGGTCAGCATCACCGCCAGCCCGGAATCGGCCTACAAGGCCGACACCAGCGCCTCGCCCAAGCTGACCCAGCCGCTGCTGGACACGCCCAAGTCGGTGCAGGTGATCAAGAAGGAGCTGATCCAGCAGCAGGGCGCCGCCACGCTGACCGAGGCCCTGCGCAACACCCCGGGCATCACGCTGCAACTGGGCGAGAACGGCAACACCTCGGCCGGCGACACCTTCCAGATGCGCGGCTTCTCGACCCAGACCTCGACCTTCGTCGATGGCATCCGCGACCTGGGCGCCGTGACGCGCGACGTGTTCAACGTCGAGCAGGTCGAAGTGGTCAAGGGCCCCGCCGGTGCCGACATCGGCCGCGGTGCGGCCGGCGGCTATGTGAACCTGATCAGCAAGCTGCCCGAGCGCGAGGAGCGCACCGAGGGCAGCCTGACCCTGGGCACCGCCGACACCCTGCGGGCCACCGCCGACATCGGCCGGGGCTTTGCCGAGACCAGCGCCTGGCGCCTGAACGTGATGACCCAGGACAGCGGCGTCGATGGCCGCGACGAGGTCAAGAACAAGGGCTGGGCCGTCGCGCCGGGCGTGGCCTTTGGCCTGAACACGCCCACCCGCCTCTACCTGTACTCCCAGCACGCCCACCAGGACAACGTGCCCGATGGCGGCATCCCGACCATTGGCATGAGCGGCTTCTACAACGCCGACAGCGCCCTCAACGCCGGCGCCAAGGTTGACCGACACAACTTCTACGGCAGCCGCGACGACTACGAAAAGGTCGACGCCGACATGTTCACCGTGAAGTTCGAGCACGACCTCGCCCCCGGCACCACAGTGCGCAACCTCACCCGCTACGGTCAGACGCACATGGACCGGGTGCTCACCGGCATCTACACCCTGGCCGCACCCAGCGCCGGCGATCCCGCCACCTGGACCGTCAGCCGCATCCGCCAGCGCACCGACCAGGCCAACGAGATCCTGACCAACCAGACCAGTGTCAGCACCCGCTTCGAGACCGCCGGCATCCGCCACGACCTGGCGGCCGGGGTGGAACTGATCTATGAGCGCCAGCTGACGAAAGGCACCGGCACCACGGCCCAGACGATCAACGGCGTCAGCCACAGCGCGATCAACAACCCCAACGCCAACCTCTACCACCCCGACCCCAGCGTCTCGCTGGGCGTGCCCTATCTGACCGGCGCCGACACCGAGGGCAAGACCACCACCGGCGCGCTGTACCTGCTGGACACGCTGACCCTCAACGAAGCCTGGAAGCTCAATGCCGGCCTGCGCTTCGAGCGCTACCACACCGAAACCTCGGTGGGCACCCTCGTCACCAGCAGCAACAGCAGCACCTACCCGGGCTATGCGGTGGGCAGCATCGCCAACACCAACCTGCGCCTGGCCGACAACCTGACCAGCTGGAACCTGGGCCTGACCTACAAACCGGCTGAGCACGGCAGCGTCTACCTGGCGGTGGCCAACGCCTACACGCCGCCGGGCGGGGCCAACTTTGCGCTGTCGGCCACCACCACCAGCGCCAACACGGCCGGCAACAACCCCGACATGGACCCGCAGCAGACCCGCTCGGTCGAGCTGGGCACCAAGTGGGACCTGCTGGACCAGCGCCTGAACCTGACGCTGGCGGCCTACCACACCGAGAACGACAAGCAGATCAGCTACGACGACCTGGGCAACGCGGTGCAGACCGGCAAGACCCGCGTGCAAGGGGTGGAGCTGGGGCTGGTCGGTCAGATCACCCGCGACTGGCAGCTGTCCGCCGGCATCGCCACGATGGACACGAAGCAGAGCGATGTCTGGAACAGCACGCACACCACCGCCACCAATGGCGTGCGCTGGTCGCCCGACCTGACGGCTTCCTTCTGGACCTCCTACCGCTGGGGCGATCTGACCCTGGGCGGTGGCGCGAACTACGTCGCCAAGCAGAAGCGCACGATCACCGCCGACACCGACCTGTCGACCCAGAACATGCCGGAGATCCCGGCCTACTGGGTGGCCAACCTGATGGCCTCCTACCAGGTCATGAAGAACCTGAGGCTGCAGCTGAACGTGGGCAATGTGTTCGACAAGGAATACATCAGCACGCTCAACAACAGCGGCGCCCGCGCCACGCTGGGCGCGCCGCGCTCGGCCAAGCTGACGGCCAGCGTGCAGTTCTGAGAAAGGCGGCGCGGCATGCTGTTGCACATCCCGGGCGTCCTGTCGTCTGACGAAGTCGCCCGCTACCGACAGGCCCTGACCGAGGCCCCCTGGGCCGACGGCCGGGCCACCGTGGGGGCGCAGGGCGCCCAGGTCAAGCGCAACGAGCAGCTGCCGCCCGACCATCCCCTGGCGCGCGAACTGGGCCAGCACATCCTGCAGGCCCTCGCGCGCCATCCGCAGTTCATCTCCGCCGCCCTGCCGCACCGCATCCTGCCGCCGCTGTTCAACCGCTACCAGGGCGGCGGCAGCTACGGCCTGCATGTGGACGGCTCGGTGATGGCGATGGGCGATGGCCAGCGCCTGCGCAGCGACGTGTCCACCACGCTGTTTCTCTGCGACCCCGAGGACTACGAGGGCGGCGAGCTGGTGGTGATGGACACCTACGGCGCCCACGAGGTCAAGCTGCCCGCGGGCGACCTGATCCTCTACCCGTCCACCAGCCTGCACAAGGTCGAGCCCGTCACCCGCGGCGCCCGCACCTGCGCCTTCTTCTGGACCCAGAGCCTGGTGCGCGACGACGGCCAGCGCGCGGCCCTCTACGAGCTGGACCAGACCATCCAGCGCCTGCGCGCCCGGCTGGGCGACAACGACGAGGTGCTGCAGCTCACCGGCCACTACCACAACCTGCTGCGCCGCTGGGCCGAGCTGTGAGCGCGAACGGCTTCAAGACCCTGCTGCGCTGGCACTGGATCAGCTCGGCGCTGTGCCTGGTCGGCATGCTGGGCTTTGCCCTCACCGGCTTCACGCTCAACCACGCGGCCGACATCGAGGCCCAGCCCATCGTCACGCGCTGGCAGGCCACGCTGCCGGCTCCCGTGCTGGCCGCCGTGCAGGCCGCCCAACCGAAGCGCGAGGGCGGCAGCGCCCCCGTGCCCGCCACGCTGCGCCAATGGGCACACCAGGCGCACGACCTGCGCCTGGCCGTCGCCCTGGTGCCGGAATGGTCCGCCGAGGAGCTCTACGTGGCCATGCCACGGCCCGGCGGCGATGCCTGGCTGCGCATCGACCTGAGCAGCGGCGAAGCCGAGTTCGAGGACAGCGACCGCGGCCTGCTGGCCCTGCTCAACGACCTGCACAAGGGCCGCCACACCGGCGCCATCTGGCGCGCCTTCCTCGACCTCTTCGCGGCCGGTTGCCTCGTCTTCTGCCTCACCGGCCTGCTGATCCTGCACCGCCACGCCGGTCAGCGCGCGCTGACCTGGCCGCTGACCGCGGCGGGCTTCGTGCTGCCTGCCCTGCTGGTTCTCCTGTTCATCCACTGACCCCACGCCGATGACCACCCCCACCGCCCGCTCCACCGCCGTGACCGCAACCACCCTGGGCCTGCTGGCCCTGGGCTCCTCCTCCACCTGGGCCGCCACGCTGCAGCTCACCCTGGAACTGCCCCGCCTGAGCGTGGCCGAGTACCACAAGCCCTATGTGGCCGTCTGGCTTGAAAAGGACGGCCAGCCCAACGCCGCGGCCCAGCTGGCCGTCTGGTACGACCTGAAGAAAGCCAACAACGGCGGCACCAAGTGGCTGCGCGACCTGCGCCAGTGGTGGCGCGCCGGCGGCCGCGACCTGACCGTGCCGGCCGACGGCGTGACCGGCGCCACCCGCTCGCCGGGCGAGCAGGTACTGCGCCTGGACCAGGCCCCCGGGCTGGCCCGGCTGCCCGCCGGCCAGTACACGGTGGTGGTGGAAGCCGCCCGCGAAGGCGGTGGCCGCGAGGTGCAGCGCCTGCCGCTGACCTGGCCCATCCAGGCCGCCCAACAAGCCCAGGCCCAAGGCACCCACGAGCTCGGTGCCCTGAAGCTCAAGGCCACCCCCTGACGCCCCCCTTCGCCCTGGAGGCCCCATGCCCTTGATGACCTTGCCCCGTCCGCGCCAGTGGGCCCTCGCCCTGGCCACCACCCTGCCCCTGCTGGCCTGGGCCCACGACACCTGGCTGCTGCCTTCGACCACGCTGGTCACCGGCCGCAGCCAGAGCGTCGTGCTCGACGCCGCCGTTTCCACCGACCTGTTCATCGCCGAACGCCCGCTCGCCTGGGGTGAGCTGCGCGTGACCGGCCCCGCGGGCCAGCCGCTGCCCGCCGGGGAGCGCAGCCACACCGCCACGCTCAACAGCGTGACGGTCGAGCTGCCCACCGAAGGCACCTACCGCATCAGCCACCTCAGCGACAGCCTGATGGCCAGCTACCAGGATGCCGAGGGCCAGACCCAGCGCTTCCGCGGCAGCCCCGCCGAGTTCGCCCAGCAGGTGCCTGCCAGCGCCAAGGTGCTGGGTGTGCTGCACATGGTCAACCGCCAGCAGACCTTCGTCAGCCGCGAAAAGGCCACGGTACCGGCCTTCGCGCCCGAAGGGCAGGGCCTCGAAGTCCTGCCGCTGGACGCGGTGAACGACCTCAGCGACGGCGACCACACCCGCTTCACGCTGCTGCTCAACGGGAAGCCGCTGGCCGGCGAGACGCTCTCGCTGGTGCGCGAAGGCAACCGCTACCGCTACGACCGCGCCGAGCAGACCCTGACCACCGACGCCCAGGGCCAGTTCACCGTGACCTGGGCGGCGCCGGGCCGCTACTGGCTGGGG
This sequence comes from Ideonella benzenivorans, assembly GCF_020387415.1. GTDB lineage: Bacteria > Pseudomonadota > Gammaproteobacteria > Burkholderiales > Burkholderiaceae_C > Ideonella > Ideonella benzenivorans. Next base: position 54,438 of record NZ_JAGWCB010000009.1, read on the forward strand.
GCCAGCCACGGCGAACGTCCGGGCGGCCCGTCGCTCACCGGGGGCACGCGCGACCAGCCGATCGAGCGCGCCGGCCTGAGCGTCACCTTCGAAGTGCTGCCGCGCTGAAGCCCGCCCCCGGATGTCCCGCATGTCTTCCATCGCACGGTCTGCGCCTCCCACCCGGGTGCTGATCCCCGCCGAGGTGCAGGGCACACCAGCCCCCTGGGGCCAGGTGCTGCACGCCCTCGACGGCGCCACCATGGGCACGACCTGGTCGGTGCGGGTCTGGGCCGGCGCCGGCCTGCCGCCCACCGCGTTGCGCCGCGCCATCCAGGCCGTGCTGGATGACGTGATCGCGCAGATGAGCACCTGGGACGAGACGGCGTTGATCTGCCGCTTCAACCGCCTGCCGGCCGGCCGGGCCATGACCCTGCCGGAGAGCTTCGCCACCGTGCTCGAGGCCGCCCTGCACGTCGCCCGGCGCAGTGCGGGGGCCTTCGACCCCACGGTCGGCGCCGCCGTGGGGCGCTGGGGCTTCGGCCCGGCCCACCTGTGCGAGGGGCTGCCGGCCTGCGCCGCCCAGGGCTGGCAACGGCTGCGCTGGGCGGCCGAGCACCGACGGCTCACCCAGCCCGGCGGAGGCCGGCTGGACCTTTCGGCCATTGCCAAGGGCCATGCGGTGGACCGGGTCAGCGCCCTGCTGCGCGACAGCGGCCTGCCGCACCACCTGGTGGAGATCGGCGGCGAACTGCGCGGCGAAGGTCTCAAACCCAGCGGCCAGCCCTGGTGGGTGGACCTGGAGTCACCGGACCCCGCCTGCCCGCTGCCGCCCACCCGGGTGGCGCTGCACGGGCTGTCGGTGGCCACCTCGGGCGACTACCGCCGCTGGCGGACGGCCGACGACGGCCGCCGCCTCAGCCACACGCTGGACCCGCGCACCGGCGCGCCGGTGACCCATGACGTGGCCTCGGTCACCGTGCTGCACCCCAGCGCGATGTGGGCCGACGCCTGGGCCACCGCGCTGATGGTGCTGGGCCCGCAAGACGGTCTGGCCCTGGCCGAGGCCGAAGGGCTGGCCGCGCTGTGGATCGAGCGGCCCGGCCTGACGGCCCCGACCTGGCGCGACACCCTGAGCCCGGCCCTGCGGGCCTGGCTGGCCTGAGCCCATGGACAGCCTGGTTGCCGCCCTGAGCACCCTGCCACCGGCCCGGTGGGGCGCCGCTGCCGCGCTGCTGCTGGCCTGGGGCCTGCTGTGCGGCGGGGTCTGGCTGCGCCAGCGCCGGGCCGCCTCGCCCCGTTCCCCGCTCGGGCCCACCGACGGCCCGTTGGCCCTGGTCACCTGGGCCAGCCAGACCGGCTCGGCCGAGGCCCTGGCCTGGGAGACCGCCCGCACGCTGACCGCCGGCGGGCTGCCCACCCAGGTCGAGGCCCTGGACCGGCTGAACCCCGAGCGGCTGCGCCAGCACCGGCCGGTGCTGTTCGTGGCCGCCACCGCGGGCGATGGCCAGCCGCCGGACCATGCCGAGGCCTTTGCCGCCACCTGGATGAGCCGCCCGGCGGACCTGGCCGGCCTGCCCTGCGCCGTGCTGGCCCTGGGCGATCGCAGCTACCGGCAGTTCTGCCAGTTCGGCCAGCAGGTGCACCACTGGCTGCGCGACAGCGGCGCCCTGCCGCTGTTCGCGCCGGTGCTGATGGACCGTGGCGACCCGCAGGCCCTGCGCCATTGGCTGGACACGCTGGACGCGCTGGCCAGCGCCGCGACCGGTCAGCCGGCGTCAGCACGCCCCGCCACTGCCGCCGCCGGCTTCAACCCCTGGATCCTGCTGGGCCGGCGCCACCTGAACCCCGGCAGCCTGGGCGAGCCGGTCTGGCTGGTGGACATCGCCCCGCCCGTGGACGCGGCGCAGCCGCCCCAATGGGAAGCCGGTGACCTGGTGCAGCTGCGCCTGCCCGGGACGGACCGGATGCCGCGCAGCTACTCGATCGCCAGCCTGCCCGGCCCCGGTCTGGGCGGCGGGCTGCAGCTGCTGGTGCGCGGCCAACGCCGCCCGGACGGCCACCTCGGCGCCGCCTCCGGCTGGCTCAGCCAGGACTGCCCGCTGGGCGGTGCGCTGTCGCTGCGGCTGCAGCCCAACCCCGGCTTTCGCCTGCCCGCCGCGCTCGCCGACCGGCCGCTGCTGCTGATCGGCAACGGCACCGGCCTGGCCGGCCTGCGGGCCCACCTGCAGGCCACCGAGCGGCGGCTGGCCCAGGCCGGCTCGCCGCGTCAGGCGCTGGTCCACCAGGGCCTGCACGCCTGGCTGGTCTTCGGCGAGCGCCAGGCCGCCCACGATGCCCTGTGCGACGCCGAGATCACCCACTGGCTGGCCAGCGGTGTGCTCAGCCGCATCGACCGCGTCTTCTCCCGCGATGGCGGCCCGCACCGCCATGTGCAGGACCGGCTGGCCGCCGAGGCCGACCGGCTGCGCGCCTGGGTCGACGCCGGCGCGGTGATCCTGGTCTGTGGCAGCCGCCAGGGCATGGCCGCCGGGGTCGATGCCGTGCTGGCCCAGGCGCTGGGCGAACCCCGGCTGCAGACCTTGCGCGAACAAGGCCGGCTGCGCCGCGACGTGTACTGAAGTCTCTCCCGCCATGTCCACTGCCCCCCTCTCTCATCCCGCCCCTCGCCCGCCCAGCCCGCCGCTGGCCCACCGCGAAGAGCCCAGGGACGAACTGGGCCCCTGGGGCCGGCGCGGCCTGGTGCTGGGCGTGGTCCTGGTCCACCTGGCCGGGGCCTGGGCACTGCAACAAGGCCGCGAGCCCCTCCCCCACCCCCCGCAGCCAACCCCGATCGCCGTGCAGTGGATCGCCCTGCCCACGCCCGCCCCCGAACCAGCGGCACCGCCGCCGCCCAGCTCCCGTCCGGCCCCCCGCCCCACCCCCGCGCCCCCGGTGCTGGCCGCGGCCCCCCGGCCGCAGCCCACAGCGGTGACGGCCCCCACGCCCGCCGCCACCGAGCCGACGCCGGCCGCGGAGACCGCGGCCACCCCGACGCCCAGCGCGGCGCCAGCCCCCGTGACGCCCCGCCCCGACGCCGCACCGGCCGGTCCGGTCCAGCTGCCCGCCAGCGCGCTGCGCTATGTGACGCTGCCGCGCCAGGTCTACCCGGCGACCTCGCGCCGGCTGGGCGAGACCGGCACCGTGCTGGTCCAGGTGATCGTCGATGTGCACGGCCAGCCGCGCCAGGTGACGCTGCACCGCAGCTCGGGCCACCCCCGGCTGGACGAGCAGGCCCTGCAGGCCATGCGCGCCGCCCGGTTCCAGCCCTGTCGGGTGGAGGGGCACCCGGTCGAGGCCGTGGCCATCGCCCCCCTGGCCTACAGCCTGGAATGACCGCCCGACACGCTTTTCGCCCCTGATTCTTCCGACCCCATCGACCTGCTTGCGAGACGCCTCATGGACACCTCTGCCGCCTCCCCCGCGCCCGGCTTCGGCCACTTCATCGCCCAGAGCGACGCCATCGGCCACACCTTGCTGGGCCTGCTGGTGCTGATGTCGATCGCCTCCTGGGCCATCATCGCCGCCAAGGGCGCGACGCAGGCCCTGCGCGCCCGCCGCAGCCGGGCCTTCCTGGACCAGTTCTGGAACGCCAGCACGCTCGACCAGGTGCAGCACGAGATCAACACCCACGGCGCGCGCGATCCGTTCTCGCACCTGGCCGCGCACGCGCTGCATGCCCAGGCCCACCACGCCCGCCACGGCGTCCAGCGCCTGGCCGAGACCGGCAGCGCCGCCGACTTCATCACCCGCACCATCAAGAAGGTGCTGGACGAAGAGACCACCCGCTTCGAGGCCGGCCTGACCACGCTGGCCACGGTCGGCGCCACCGCGCCCTTCGTCGGCCTGTTCGGCACCGTCTGGGGCGTCTACCACGCGCTGCTGGCCATCGGCAGCGGCGGCGCCGGCACGCTGGACCAGGTCGCCGGCCCGGTGGGCGAGGCGCTGATCATGACCGGCATCGGCCTGGCCGTGGCCATCCCGGCCGTGGTGGCCTACAACGCCTTCACGCGCAGCAACCGCGTGCTGTCGGCCAAGCTCGACGCCTTCGCCTTCGAGCTGCACAGCTTCCTGACCATGGGCGAGGCCCTGGGCGCCGACACCCAGGGCCCGGCACGCCACGCCACGCCCGCCCCGCTGCGCCCGGTCTCCGCCGGCAGCACCGCCTGAACCCGGAGCGCACGCCATGGCCTTTGCCTCGTTCGACAAAAAGGGCGGCGCCGCCCCGGTGGCGGAGATCAACATGGTCCCGCTGATCGACGTGATGCTGGTGCTGCTGGTGATCTTCATCGTCACCGCGCCGCTGCTCACCCACTCGGTGCCGCTCACCCTGCCCCAGGCCACCGCCCGGCCCACGCCGCCAGCCGCGGCCAAGATCGACCTGTCGATCGACGCCGATGGGCAGCGCTACTGGAACGGCCAGAAGGTGGACCGCAGCGAGTTGCAGGCCCGCCTGCAGGCCGAGGGCCAGCGCCAGCCGCAGCCCGAAATCCACCTGCGGGCCGATGAGGCCGCCGCCTACCGCACGGTGGCCGAAACCCTGGCCGATGCCTCGCGCGCCGGCCTGTCCAAGATCGGCTTCGTCAGCCAGCCGGCGCCCTGAGCCCCGGCCCCCGCCGGGTCGGCCAGGGCAACGGGCTTTATCATTGAGGTTATGGAAGCTCTCCGCGACGTGGCCGCGATTCGCCTCGACAACGCCCTCGTGCTGTTCGACGAGTTCGTGCAGGCCACGGTCAAGAACGCCGACGCCGCCGCGCTGCGCGGGCTGGAACGCCGCTTTGCCGAGCGGCTGCAGATCCAGCCCAGCTACTGGAGTCAGATCAAGGGCCGCTCGCGCCAGATCGGCGAGCGCCTGGCGCGGCAGTTCGAGCAGAACTGCCGCAAGCCCGTCGGCTGGATGGACGAGCCCCATGGCGCCGCCACCGCCCACCCCACGGTGGGCGAGACCGAATCCCCGTTGCCGCAGGACGATGACGAACGCTTCATCGTCGGCTTGGTGCTGACCTACTACCGCCGCCATCCCCAGCGCGCCCGCACCCGGCTGCTGGACCTGCTCAGCGAGGTGCTGGTGCCGGCCGCCACGCCCAGCCCACCGCCGGCCGTTGCCAAGCCGGGGGCCCCGTCGTCCACCGGGCCCCGGCCGGCCCCCACGGCCGCCCCGGTCAGCGACGACGACCTGTGGCGCCAGAGCCAGCGCGGCGTGGCCCCCCTCAAGGGCCGGCGCTGAGCCACGCCGCCGGTCCCGCCCGGGGAGCCGCCGGCTTGTCGTTGCGCAAAAGATAAAAACCACTTGCGCAAGATAATCGATTGTTTATCATCACGGCACGCGCCGAGGTTCTGTCATTCCTGAGCCTGGCGCCGCGCCCCGGATTCGCCCCGCGCGCATCCGGCGCCCGCCCCGGCCCTGTGCTGTACCGGCCGGCCCCGCCCCTCTTGGACCGACAGATGCCCTGCACCCTGATGGCCCGTTTGGCGCGGGCCTTGACCCTGTTCCCGACCCGTTGATCGGCCGTGCCAGGCCCTGCTGACCACAGGCCCTGTCTGCGCCGCCCGTGATGCCCGTTCCCCGCCGCTCCTCGGAAGCCCCGAGGTCGGCTGCTGCATGGCCCACCCGGGCCCTGAGGAGATGACCATGAAGATCCAGCTGACCCTGAGCACCCCGCGCAATCCGGTGGCCATGCCGGCACGGCGACGCCAGGCGGGCCCGCACCGCCGTTCCGGCAAGGCCCTGCGCCAGCAGCAGCGCCATGCGCTGCGCCGCGAACTGGCCCCCCCCCGCCCCGCCCCCCACAGCCCCTGAACCGCCCGGCGCGCGCCCCCCCCATGCACGGTGCGCGCCCCTGGAGAGACGCATGACTCCGCACCGCATCCTGTGGCGTGCTGCCACCCCCGAACAACTGATGGGCCTGACCCGGCCCGACCGTGGGCCGCGCCATCTGCTGGCCTGGACCTTGCGCCGGCTGGCCCGGTTCCTGGCCCGCACCGCCCGCGGGTTGGCCCCGACGCCCCCGCCCGCCCGCCACCGCGACCGGCCGCCGCCGGACGACCTGCCGCTGGTGGAGTACCACGGCCAGGCCGGCGCCCCCGAGGGGGCCCTCTATGTGAACGGCCAATTCATCGGTAGGCTCGACGTCGACCGGCTGTGACCCGATCCCGGCCCCGGGGGCCGGGCTGGCTCAAGCCCCCGGCCCCCGGGCCGATAACCCGGTGACCTGCCCCTTTCGGTGCCCCATGTCCACAGCTGCTCCTGCTTCGCACCACTTCCCCACCGATGTGGAAGGCTGGGTGCGCTACTTCCGGCTGGTCGAGATCCCCGTGCTGTCGCGCACGGCGGCCGTGCTGGAGGAGTTGCGCCAGATGCAGGAGCATGTGGATGCCCGAACCCTGGCCGACGAGCTGATGACCGACCCGCTGATGACGCTCAAGGTGCTGGCCTTCACCGCCACCGTGCAGCGCCATCGGCGCAACAACGATGCCGAAACGGTGCGCGAAGCGCTGGTGCTGACCGGCATCGAGCCCTTCTTTGCCAGCTTCGGCCCGCAACCGACGGTGGAGGCCCACCTGGAAGGCCAGCCCGAGGCCCTGGCCGGCCTGCAGGCGGTGCTGGACCGGGCCGACCGGGCCGGCCGCCTCGCCCTGGCCTTTGCGCTGCACCGGCGCGACCACGACGCCGCAGTGATCTACCTGGCCGCGCTGCTGCACGATTTCACCGAGATGCTGCTGTGGCTCCACGCCCCCCCCCTGGCCCTGGAGATGACCCTGCGCCAGCAGTTCGACCGCACGCTGCGCAGCAGCGCGGTGCAGCGGCAGTGCCTGCACGTGACGTTGGGCGACATCCAGCAGGCCCTGATGCGGGCCTGGCACCTGCCGGAGCTGCTGGTGCGCATCACCGACGACCGCAAGGAAAACGATCCGCAGGTACGCAATGTGCTTCTGGCTGTGCGCCTGGCGCGCCACACCAGCCACGGATGGGACAACCCCGCCGTGCCCGATGACGTGCACGACATCGCCCGCCTGCTGATCATGCCGCCCGAAGCCACCCTGACGTGGCTGCAGGAACTCGACAGCTGACCCGGCGTGGTGCTTCGTGCGCCATTCGGGGGAGGATCCGGCCTGTCGTGACACATCCGCACGGTAGGCTGTGGCGCGCCTTCGTTCGCAACGACCTTGCCGCGCCATGCCCATGCCCACACCCATTGCCCGCCGCAGTACCGTGATGCTCTACCTGGCCATGTCGCTGGCCGTGGGCTGCGGACTGAGCATGCTGCCGCCACTGGATCCGCTCGAAGCCCTGCGCCAGCCCCCGGAGCCGCTGGGTGGCCTGGCGGCCCTGCTGCACCTGGGGCTGGCCAGCCTGGGCGTGGAGGCCTGCCGGCGCGCCCTGCAACGTCAGGGGGGCCGGTTGGCCTCCAGCCGCTGGCTGGCCTGGGGGGGCCATGGGGCGGCGGCGGCGGCCTGGCTGTGGTGGCTGGGCAGCTGGCAGCTGACCCCGATCGCCGACGCCCGTGCCCTGCTGTGGCTGGAGATGCTGCCGCTGTGGCTGTGGCCGGCCGGCCTGCTGGACCTGCGGGTGCCCGCCCGGCCGGAGGCGGCCTCAGACGTCGCCGCCCTCGGCCGCCCCGCCCTGCTGCAGGCGTTGCCGTACGGCTTCGAACACAGCGGGCTGTTCGAGCAGATTGACGTGGCCGGCCTGCGCCACCGCCAGAGCTTCACCACCGGGCCACACCGCCAGCCGGGTCGGGAACACGATGCTGTCGCAGGGGCTGTAGAGGCTCAGCACGGGCGGCAGCCCTGAGGCGCGGGCGGCTTCGTCGGCCGCCAGCGCGCGCAGCCAGTTCGAGCCCGGTCGCATCTGCCGGGCGCTGGGGCTCAGGCCCCAATGGGCCAGCCAGGTGCCCAGGTGCGGCGTGCCCACCGTGACCAGGCCGCGGCAGGGCGTTCGCCCCGCGTCGGCCCGCAGCCAGGCCCGCAGCAGCAACCCGCCCATGCTGTGCCCCACCAGCAGCGGGGGCTGACCGGTGCGTTCCCACAGGGTCTGGACGGCGGCCGCCAGCGCGGGCACATGCCGGTCCAGGTCGACGCCCGGGGGCTCCAGCGTCAGCGCCAGCGCCGGGATGCCCAGCTGCCGGCAGCGCTGCAGCCAGGGGTTCCAGACCGCGCGGTTGCACAGATAGCCATGCACCAGCAGCACCCCGGGGCGGCCTGGGACCTCCGCCGGCCAGACGTCGGGCTGCGCCTGGCTGCGAAACGGCTGGCGCCAGGCGAACACCCGCGGCGCCGCCCGGCACTCGGCCCACCAGGCCCGCACGGATTCACGCCAGGGCGGCAGCGGTTGGCCGGCCCGAGCCTGCACCGCCCGCATCAGCAGCGTGGTGACGCCCAGCCAGAAGGCATGCATGACCAGCGCCAGGACAAGCAGCCCGCCGGCCAGCGCGGGATGGCCGGTCTGCCACAGCCCGCCCACCCCGGCCAGCAGCCCGGCCAGCCCCAGCAGCACGGCCCAGCGCTGCCAGCGCGCGATCATCCGAACAAGGCCACGGACCGGCCGGAGAGCCGCTGGGCCAGCCCGGCGGACAACCGGGCCGCCAGGGCGTAGATGGTGAGCTGCGGGTTGACACCCAGGCTGGTCGGGAACAGCGAACCGTCGTGCACCGACAGGTTGCACACCTGCCAGTGCACGCCATCGGGCCGCACCACGCCTTGGGACTCCTGGCCGCTCATCGTGCAGCCGCCCATCACATGGGCGCTGACGAGGCGGGTCTTGAGCGGCTCCATCGGCAGGTCGCGGATCTGGGCCTGGGCCTCCGCCCAACTGCGGGTAGGCTGGGCGAATTCATGCACCGGCAGCACCGCCTGCGCGCCGGCGGCGAACTGCAGTTCGGCCATGGCCAGCAGGGCGCGCCGGGCCCCCTCCATCAGGTAGGCGTTGAGCGGGTAGTTCAGCACCGGGGAACCGTCCTGGCGCAGGCTGACCAGCCCGCCCGACGACTGCGGGTGGAAGCCATCGCGCAGCAGCGCCAGCGTCACCTGGGTGTGCGGGAACTGGCGCAGCAGCGCGGCGCCGGCGGCACCCCAGCCTGGCAGCGTGGAGGCGAAGATCACCGGATGCAGCGGCGGCACCTCCAGCTTGAAACCCATCGGGCCGTCCAGCGGCTGGCTGTCCAGGTGGTGATCGCTGTAGACGCTTTGCGGCGCCCCCTGCCAGCCCCGCACCGGCTGCGCCATGCGGGCCGCCGACAGCACCACCGGGTGCAGAAAGGTGCGCCGGCCCAGGCGCTCGAACGGGTCGGGCAGGCCCGAGCGCATCAGCAGCGCCGGCGAGTTGATGGCCCCGCCGGCCACCACCACGTGCCGGGCGCGGATGCGCACGGGATGCGCGGTATCGGGCTGGCCGTCCTCGCGCAGCGGCGCGCAGTGCAGCGCCTGCACGGTGTGGCCCTGCAGCTCCAGCCGCTCGACCCGGGTCTGCACCAGCAGGGTGGCGCCCTGGTCCAGGGCGGTGGGTACCGAGGTCAGCAGCATCGACTGCTTGGCATTGGTCGGGCACCCCAGCCCGCAGGCGCCCAGGTTCCAGCAGCCGCGCACATTGCGCGGGATCGGGTGGGTGGCGATGCCCAGGCGTTCACCGCCGCGGCGCAGCACGGCGTTGTTCTCGTTGGGCGCGGCCAGCCAGGGCTGGATGCCCAGGCGCTGCTCGACCTGCTCGAACCACGGCGCCAGCGTGCGGGCGTCCCACTCGGTCAGGCCGAAATGCGTCTGCCACCAGGCCAGCGTGGCCTCGGGCGTGCGGAAGCTGCTGGTCCAGTTGACGGTGGTGGAGCCTCCGACGCAGCGGCCCTGCAGGATGGTGATGGCCTTGTCGGCCGTCTTGCGGGCGGCGCTCTCCTGGTAGAGCGTGGGGTAGGCCTCGTCCTCGCGCTGGTGGAAGTCACTGCTGGACTTCAGCGGCCCTTCCTCGATCAGGACCACCGACAGGCCGGCGCGGCTGAGCAGCTCGGCGCTGATGCCGCCGCCGGCACCGCTGCCAACGATGGCCACGTCCACGCTGAGGCGTTCGGGCAGCGGGCCATGGGGGCCGCCGCGCACGGCCCAGCCGCGGGCCAGGCCTTCGCGGATCGGATCGCGCAAGGGGGCGCGGGTCTCGGTCATGGTGCCGCCGGCCCCGTCAAGGGTGCCGGGCCGGGGTAGCCCAGCGCGGGCCAACTGTCCGGACCGGCGCAGTAGGCGGCCTGCGTCAGGTCGCGCAGGGCGTGGTAGATCTGCTGGCGGGCGGTGTTGTCCGACAGCCGCATGGCCTGCAGGGCGGCCTGCACATCGTCCACCTCGGCCTCAGGCCAGTCGCGGCGCAGGCCGGTCAGGGCCAACCGGGTTGGGGCCAGCGTGAGCAGCGCCAGCAGGCGGCTCAGTTCGGTGCGGGTGGCCGGCGGCAGCCCGGCCACCAGGGTCTGCAGGCGCTGCAGGTGGCCCGCCAGGGCCTGGGCCCGCGCAGCACGGTCGGCCGGCAGCAGGCCGTCCAGCACGGCCAGCGCCACGGCCCCCCACAGGGCCTGGGCCGAGGCGCTGAACCCGCCACCACGGCGCCAACCGGGCGTCCACAGGGCCACGCCGGCCCCGGCCACCCCCAGCGTGACCGAGGCGAACACCCCCAGGCGCAGAAGGGAACGTCGTTGCATAAGCGCACAGTGTGGCACGGCCCCGCCAGCCCGCCCGCCACGATAGGACAACTACCGTTGCGACAGCCGCACCGGGGCGGCAGCATGGCCTGCACACCGCGGCCCTCCAGCCGTCCTTGCCTCCCCCTGCCTGCCCCCCATGATGCCTGCCACCGCCTCCGACCGCCCCTGGCTGGGCCAGTACCCGACGGGCGTGCCCGCCCAGGTGGACGCCACCGCCTACCCCTCGCTGGTCGCCCTGCTGGAGGAGGCCTGGCAGCGCCATCCCGATCGCGATGCCACGCTCTGCATGGGCAGCCGCCTGCGCTACCGCGACATCGACGCGCTGTCGTTGACGCTGGCGGCCTGGCTGCAGCAGCAAGGCCTGGCCCGGGGTGACCGGGTGGCGGTGATGATGCCCAACCTGCCACCCTACCTGCCGCTGCTGGGCGCCATCCTGCGGGCCGGCTGCGTGGTGGTGAACGTCAACCCGCTCTACACCCCGCGCGAGCTGAGCCACCAGCTGCGCGATTCGGGCGCCAAGGTGCTCTTCGTGCTGGAGAACTTCGCCGGCACGCTGGAGGCCATCACCGAACCGCTGCCGCTGCGCCACATCGTGCTGTGCGCGATGGGCGACTTGATGGGGCCTTGGCGCGGCACGCTGGTGAACTTCGTGGTGCGCCATGTGCGCAAGCTGGTGCCCCCGCACACCCTGGCCAGCGACGCGCGGCGCCAAGTCACCCGCCTGGGCGCGGTGCTGCGGGCCGGCCGGCGCCATGCCTTCCAGCCGGTGCCACTGGGGCCGAACGACGTCGCCTTCCTGCAGTACACCGGCGGCACCACCGGCGTGGCCAAGGGCGCCACGCTGCTGCACCGCAACCTGGTGGCCAACGTGCTGCAGATCGACGCCTGGTTCAGCCCGGTGCTGCAGCGGCTGGGCGAGCAGCCGCTGACCATGGTCGCCGCCCTGCCGCTCTATCACATCTTCGCGCTGACGCTGTGCGGCCTGTTCAGCAGCCGGCGGGGCATGCTGAACCTGCTGATTCCCAACCCGCGCGACCTGGACGGCCTGGTGAAGACGCTGGGCCAGCACCGGGTGCACCTGTTCCCGGCCGTCAACACGCTGTTCAACGCCCTGACCGAGCACCCGGGCTTTGCCGGGCTGGACTTCTCCGAGCTGGTGGTGTCGGTGGGCGGCGGCATGGCGGTGCAGCAGGCCACGGCCGAACGCTGGCTGCGGCTGACCGGCTGCCCGATCGTCGAGGGCTACGGCCTGTCGGAAACCTCGCCGGTGGCCACCTGCAACCGGCTGGACCTGCGGGCCTTCAGCGGCACCATCGGCCTGCCGCTGCCGTCGACCGACATCGCGATCCGCGACGACGCGGGCCAGGACGTCGCCCCGGGCCAGGCCGGCGAGATCTGCATCCGCGGGCCGCAGGTGATGGCCGGCTACTGGAACCGCCCGGACGAGACCGCCAAGGTGATGACCGCCGACGGTTTCCTGCGCAGCGGGGACATCGGCATCATGGACGAGCGCGGTTATGTGCGCATCGTCGACCGCAAGAAGGACATGATCCTGGTCTCGGGCTTCAACGTGTACCCCAACGAGATCGAGCAGGTGGTGAGCCTGCACCCGGGGGTGAGCGAGTGCGCGGCGGTGGGCATCCCCGACCCGCATTCCGGCGAAGCGGTGAAACTGTTCGTGGTGCGGCGCGACCCGGCGCTCAGCGAGGCCGACATTCGCCACTACTGCCACGACAACTTCACCGCCTACAAGCGGCCCAAGGTGATCGAGTTCTGCGAGGACCTGCCCAAGACCTCGGTGGGCAAGGTGCTGCGCCGCGCGCTGCGCGAGCAGGGCGCCGCGGCGCCGCTGGCATGAGCGGCCCCTTCGCGGCCCCGGCCGCCGCGCTGGGGCTGCAGGTGCTGCAGCGCGACTGGCTGTCGGCCAACCAGACGCTGTTTGCGGCCTGCGACGCCGCCCCCGCCACGGTGGTCGACACGGGCCACGCCCGCCATGCGGCGCACACCGTCGCCCTGCTGGACCACGCCCTGGGGGGGGCTCCGCTGCAGCAGGTGCTCAACACCCACCTGCATTCTGACCACTGCGGCGGCAATGCCGCGCTGCAGGCCCGCTGGGCGGTGCAGACCCGCGTGCCCGCGGCCACCCACGCCGTGGCAGCCCAGTGGGACGAAGACCGGCTGAGCTACCGCGCCGCCGGCCAGCACTGCCCGCGCTTTGCGGTGGACGGCGCCCTGCCGCCGGACGGCCAGGTGCGCCTGGGCCCGGCCACCTGGCAGGTGCTGGCCGCCCCCGGCCACGACCCGGACGCCGTGCTGCTGTTCGAGCCGCAGACCCGCACGCTGATCGCCGGCGACGCGCTGTGGCAGGACCGGCTGGCGGTGATCTTCCCCGAGCTGCTGGACCAGCCCGGCTTTGCGGCCACCCGGGCCACGCTGGACCGGATCGAGCAGCTGGCGCCGCGCTGGGTCATCCCCGGCCATGGCGCCCCGTTCGAGGACGTGGCCGAGGCCCTGGCCCGCAGCCGCAGCCGGCTGGCCGCCTTCGAGGCCGATGCCCGGCGCCATGCCCGCCATGCCGCCCGGGCCCTGCTGATGTTCCACCTGCTGGAGCTGGGCGACGAGGACACTGCCGTCCTGGCGCGCTGGATCCAGACCACCCCGCTGTTCGTGGCGATGGCCCGGCAACTGGGCGCCCACGACCTGGCCGGCTGGGCCCAGGGGCTGCTGGCCGGCCTGTGCGACGACGGCCTGGCGATCCGTGTCGGCCCCCGCTTGAGACCAGCCTCCCAAGGCTGAAGGAGCGGCGCCCCATCAAGGAGCGGCCATCCGCGATCTGCCTCCACAATCGACCCATGTCCGTGCACCGGCTGGTCTTCTTTTTCGGCGGCTTCGATCCCAAGACACCGCGCCATTACCACCGCCTCTACCGGGCGGCGGCGCGTGCCCATCCCCCCGGCCCGGGCGGGGAGACGGTGAACGTCGGCCCCCGCCAGTCCCACGACGCGCTGACCGATGTGTGGGACGTGCAGTGGCGCCCCGCCCAGGGCGGGCCGCTGACCACGCGCTATGCGGTGCTGCGCTGGGACGACATCGTGCTGCGCCACTGGGGCCGCGGTCTGCGCCGGGTGCTGGCCGACTGGCGGCTGATGTACCTGCGCCGGGGCGCCCTGCACGCCTTGGCGCGCATCCACGCCGCGGCACCGGCCTGTTTCTGGCTGGGCAACCTGCCGCTGCTGCTGGCCTTGGCCTGCCTCGCCACCGTGGGACTGGCCGGTGCCGGGCTGGGCCTGGCCCCCGGCTGGGCGGCGCTGGCCCTGCCGGGGGCCCTGCCGTTGTGGCGCGGCCTGGAGCGCCGGCTGGACACCGAGTGGCTGCTGCGGCTCTATGCCTTCACCTGCGCGCAGGGCGAGGGCGCGCTGCCCGATCTGGAGGCCCGGCTGGATGCCTTGGCCGACACGCTGGCGGCCCAGGCCCGGGCACACCCGGCCCATGAGCTGCTGGTGGTCGGGCACAGCACCGGCGCCATCCTGGCCGCGGCGGTGCTGGCGCGCGCGCTGCGCCGCCACCCGGAGCTGGCCCCCGCCGGCACCGCGCTGGGCCTGCTGACCCTGGGGCATTGCACCCCCTTGCTGGCCTGGCAGCCCCGCGCCGCGCAGTTTCGCGCCGAGCTGACCCAGCTGGCCAACACGACGGCCCTGACCTGGTGGGACTACACCGCGCCGGCCGACTGGGCCGCCTTTGCCCAGACCCCGCCCTGGACCGAAGGGACGGGCCAGGCGCGCTGCCATGCCACCTCGCCGCGCTTTCACCAGACCATGTCCGGGCCCGCCTATGCCGCCCTGAAGGCGGACCGGCAAGCGCTGCATCTGCATTACCTCAGAGCCCCCGAGCGGGCAGCGGGCTACGATCCCATCACCTTGACCGCGGGCCCCCAGACCCTGGCCGAGCGCCACGCCGCGCTGGCCCCGGCCGACACCCCCGCCCTCCGTCCGTCCGAGACCCGATGAGCCGCTTCTGCCCCCACTACCCGCGCCCCGCACCCCGGCGGCCCGCCGTCTGGCGCATGTTCTTCAGCAAGCGGCGCTCCTGGCTGGACGGCCTGTACGAGCGCAGCTACCGGATGAAGATGGGCGAAGTGCACCTGCCCGGCGTGGACCTCTACATGGTCAACGAGCCCGCCCTGGTGCACCAGGTGATGGACCACGCCGAAGCCTTTCCCAAGCACGAGATGCTGGGCGAGGCCTTGCGCCCGCTGCTGGGCGACAGCATCTTCACCACCAACGGCGCGGTGTGGCAGCGGCAGCGCACACTGATGAACCCCTCCTTCGAAGGGGCCCGGGTGCGCAAGGTGCTCGGCCGCATGCGCGCGGCCGGCGAGGCGATGGTGCAGCGACTGCGCGCCGTGCCCGCGGGCGGCGTGCACGACGTCGAGATGGAGATGACGCATGTCGCGGCGGACATCATCCTGCGCACCATCCTGTCCCAGTCGCTCGACAGCGAGGGGGCGCAGCGCATCTTCGCGGCCTTCGCGCGCTACCAAGCCCTGGCTCCGCGGCTGATGATGCCGGCCTTCTTCGGCCTGCGCTGGCTGCGGCCGTGGTGGCAGATCCGACGCAGCCGACGCGCCGCCGCCGAGATCCGCGCCCTGCTGGAGACCTACATCCGGCCCCGTTTCGAGGCGGCCCGGGCCGCAGGGCCGCAGGCCCCGGATGCGGAGGACGACATCCTGGCCTCGCTGCTGCGGGTGCGCGACGAGCAGACTGGCGAGGGCTTCGGCTTCGACGAACTGGTGGACCAGGTCGCGATGCTGTTCCTGGCCGGGCACGAGACCTCGGCCAGCGCCCTGTCCTGGGCCCTGCACCTGCTGGCCCATGCGCCAGATGTGCAGGAACGGCTGCACGAGGAGGCCTGCCGCGTGCTCCCGGCGCTGGACACCGAGGGTGCCAATGCGATCAAGGACCTGACGCTGGCCCGCGATGTCTTCCGGGAGACCCTGCGCCTCTTCCCGCCGGTGGGCTTCCTGGCCCGCCAGTCGGCCCAGGCCTGTCCGATGCGCGACAAGACCATCCCGGCCGGCGGCTCGGTGGTCGTCTCGCCCTGGCTGATCCAGCGCCATCGCGAACTGTGGGCCCGGCCCGACGAGTTCGACCCGGACCGCTACAGCCGGGAGCCCGCCGAGGCCGGTGCTGAAGCCGACCAGCCTCCCGCCCGGGAGTCGCTGCGCCAGGCCTATCTGCCCTTTGGCATGGGGCCGCGCATCTGCATCGGCGCGGCCTTCGCGCTGCAGGAAGCGGCGCTGATCCTGGCCCTGGTGGCGCGGCATGTGCGTGTGGCGCCGCTGCCCGGCGAGGTGCCGGAGCCGGTGGGCCGGCTGACCATCCGCGCCGAAAATGGCATCCGTCTGAAGATCTTCCCCCGCGAGGCAGGATGAAGGAACGCTTGGCTGGATTCGTGTTGATGACGGTGATCGTGCCATTGGCGCTGAGCGGCTATCTGCTGCTGATTTGGGTCGGCTTTGTCGGCCGTACCGAGCGGGGCCGGGCCGGGGTGCGGGCGCTGGACCACTTCGTCAACGCCACGCTGTTCAACGGCTATGCCTGGGAGTCGGTGTCTTCCCACGCCTGGCGCATGCGGCATTGCCGCTGGGCGCGGGTCGTGATCTGGATCACCGACCGCTTCCAGAAGAA
Source organism: Ideonella benzenivorans (assembly GCF_020387415.1). Lineage (GTDB taxonomy): Bacteria > Pseudomonadota > Gammaproteobacteria > Burkholderiales > Burkholderiaceae_C > Ideonella > Ideonella benzenivorans. The sequence goes on from NZ_JAGWCB010000009.1 coordinate 70,819, forward strand.
CCACTGCGAACGCGCGAACCGGCGCGAGCAGCCGGTGGTAGACTTGGTGCTGGCCAAGGGCCTGCACCGGCAGACCATTTTCTGAGTGGAATACGCATGCCGGCCGAGGTCCCGACGCCCCTTGACGCGCCACCGGTCCGGCGGCGCGTGGTGCTCTACCTGGGCGGCTTCGATCCGCAGGGCCCGGCCCCGTACCACGCGATGGCGGTGGACGCTGCGGCCCAGCGGCCGGATCTGGCCGTGCGCGTGGGCCCCCGCACCAAGGGCGACGGCCCGCACGTGAGCGCCTGGGCGCTGCACTGGCAAGGGGCCGACGGCAGCAGCTGCGACACGCAATACCTCTTCCTGCGCTGGGACGACCTGGTGCGCCAGCAGTGGCCGCGCAGCCGCTGGCGGTTAGCGGGCCTGACCCTGGGCACCACGGCCCGGATGGTGGCCAATGGCTCACTGTGGCGCATCCTGCAGACCAGCTGGCCGGCCTTCCTGGCCCTGGCGCTCCCGGGAGCCAGCCTGCTGCTGCTGGGTGCGCTGGGATTGCTGGGGGGAGGCGCCCTGGCGGCAGCGGCCCGGGGGCTGCCATCGCCGTGGGGACTGACGCTGGCCGTGGCTGGCGCCATCGGCGGTGGGTGGGGCCTGAGCGCCGGCTTTCGCTGGCTGCAATCCCGGGTGCAGATGGATTGGCTGATGCGCAGCGCGCGCTACATCCTGCGCCAGGCCCGCGGCCTGACGCCTGAACTGGAGGCCCGCATCGACCTGCATGCCGAGCGGCTGGCGGCCCTGGCCGGACAGGGTGCGGCGGTGGACGAGGTGGTGGTGGTGGGCCACAGCTCGGGCTGCATGCTGGCGGTGAGTGTCGTGGCCCGGGCACTGGCAGCCTGGGCAGCCCACCCGGCCGGCGAGCGGCCTCGGCTGTCGCTGCTGACCTTGGGCCAGTGCATCCCGGTGCTGAGCTACCAGCCCGCGGCCACGGCGTTCCGCGCCGAGCTGGCCACGCTGCGCGGTTGTGACTTTCTCCACTGGGCGGACATCAGTGCCCCGGTCGATGGCTGCTGCTTCGCGCTGACGGACGCGACGGCGGTCTGCCTTGATCACGGCGACGCCGCCGCCCCGTCGCCCGGTGCACCACGCTGCCTCAACCCGCGCTGGGCCCAATGCTTCAGTCCCGAACGCTACCGGCGGCTCAAACAGGACAAGATGGCCTGCCATTTCCAGTACCTTCGGGCCACCGAACACCCCGGCCCCTGCGACACGCTGACGCTGATCACCGGCCCGCGCAGCGTGGCCGAGGCCACCGCCACACTGCCAGCGGCGGTGGATTACCGGGGCCTGCAGCGTTTTGGCAGCCCGCGCCGATGAGATTTGCCCTGGTCACGCTGGGCAGTACCGGCGATCTCTACCCCTTCCTGGCCGTGGGCCGCGCCCTGGTGGAGCAGGGACATGAGGTCGCGCTGCTGTCCCAGGAGCCTTACCGTGCCGAGGCCGCGCGGGCTGGCCTGCAATTCGTGCCTGTGGCCGACGCCCGACAGCACCAGCGCACCTTGGCGCATCCCAAGCTCTGGCACCCGGTGGAGGGCTTTGGCGTGCTCTGGCGTCACCTCTGCCTGCCGGCCGCCTTGCCGACCTGGGAGGCGCTGCAGGCGCTGTCATCCTCCGGAGGGGTGGGGGCCGCCCAGCCCCTGCGGGTGCTGGCCTCCCCTCTGGCGATCGGCGCCCGGCTGGCACGCGACACTGGCCCGATTCGGCTCTGGAGCGCCTACCTGTCACCAGCCGCCTTCCGTCGCCTGGACAACCCGATGTTCGTGGGGCCCTGGCAGGTACCGCGCTGGTGGCCCGAGGCGGGCCGCCGCTGGGCCTGGCAGATGCTCGACCGCTGGAAGCTTGAACCGCTGGCCCGCGCAACGGTTGAGCGCCTGATCGCCCAGGTGGGTGCGCAGCCGATCGCGGGCAGCGTGTTCGGCGACTGGATCCACTCTCCAGACGGGGGGCTGGCCTTCTACGACGAAGGCTTCTGCTCGCTGCCGTCACGCACGGCGGGACGGGCCACGCGGTCGCCACCGCAACACCCCATCCACCAGATCGGTTTCCCCAATTTCGAATGGGAGGCCCCGGCAGCACCGGGCCCGACACTGCCTTTTGATGCCGCACCGTGGATCGTCTTCGGCGGCTCTGCGGGCACCCTGGGCAAGTCGGATGCGTATGCCTTGGCCAGCCACCTGACAGATCGCTCAGATCGCCCGGCCGTTCTGCTGGACGCCCGGCTGACGGGCCCCAAGCGCCTGAGCAGCACGCTGCTGGGGTTGCCCATGCAGCCACTCCCAGCGCTCCTGCAGCACGCGCATGGCTTTGTGCACCACGCGGGCATTGGCAGTTGCGCCCAGGGACTGGCGGCGGGCATTCCGCAGTTCCTCATTCCCCGCGCCTACGATCAATTTGAGAACGCCGCCGCGTTGGAGCGCAGCGGCAGTGGGTGGGTCGCACCACATGCCTTGCGCAACGCCCCTGCCGCCCAACTGGCTCGCTGGATCGCCCAGCTGGATCCCGAGCCCGCCCGTCGGGCCATGGTGCCGAACCACTCGCATCCCTCGGCTCCGAACGTGGCCGTTCGGGAAGCCGTGTCTCGGCTCACCGCAGCCGATTGAGCGAGCTCAGGGTACGGAATCGAACGGGCAAGAAAAAACCCCGGCTGCTTGCGCAACCGGGGTTTCGGATATTAGCCTGACGATGTCCTACTTTCACACGGGAATCCGCACTATCATCGGCGCAGAGGCGTTTCACTGTCCTGTTCGGGATGGGAAGGAGTGGGACCACCTCGCTATGGTCATCAGGCTTA
>NZ_JAGWCB010000021.1 GCF_020387415.1 Ideonella benzenivorans
TCCTGCCAACGGACCCGACAACGCGCGCTTCGACGCCTCGATCATGCAGGGCCCGCAGGACGTCAGTGGCGGTCTCTAGGCAGCGGCGCTTGCGCTCCTGCGCGGGGTCCTCGAGGACAAGAGTTGCCTGGGGTGGGCCGCTGATGGAAGCGAGCCGGACTACATGAGCCTTATGCACGACATCGAACACCTCAATGAACAGCGTATACGGCGCCTTCAGCGTGAGCCAAGCTGCATTCTTAATGTTGTCGTCCCGGAAAGCCACGATGCCCTGGTCGGGTAGAACGCGGCAAACGAAGTCGATGATGAGCGCCGAGTCCACTCGAGGTACGCGCAGCGTGACCTTTTTGCGCTCAGCGTCCACCAGCGCTTCGACAGGGAGGTCCGAAAGCTCTGACATCGTGTGCTTCATGAGCGAACGCGTCATGAGTACACCCCGTGCGCGATGCGGCCTAGGAGGTCCTTCAGTGCCTCAAGCCCGCCGGGCTCCTCAAGCATGTCCTTGGGCAGCCGACCACCGAGTTCGAAGGCCGGCGCTCTAAGCCACCTCTGCAGCCAGGCCTCGTCGAGTCCTAGCTGCAGGGCGTGTTGGGCGAGCTGGCGGAAGATGTCGGAGTGCGTTGCGTGGGCCATTTGCACGGCGACTGCCTTGACTGCGATGTAGGCGGCACGCAGGGCGTTGGCGTCGGCCAGGGCATGGTGGCGCGCGAGTCCGAGTCGTCGGAGTTCATGAAAGCACTCCTCGGCGGCAATCTCACCCTCCGGACTCCCTGTCAGTGCACCGACGTCGACGGGAGTCACCACCGCGCGGACTCTCTCCCAGAGTCCGAGACTCAAGTCATGAATGGCGCGCTCCATCAGTTCGAAGTCGGCCCAGTAGTCGAAGGCGACCTGGACCGGAGTCCCGGACTGGGCTGCGAGTCCTAAGAGCCACTCGGCGGTCCGTCGGCCCATCTCGGGGTAGTCGCACGGAGCGCCAGGGACGAGTCCCCACAGGTCCAGAACTCCGTCGTAGCGCACGAAGTCGCTGGAGGCCCGTTTGCGGGCCTGGCCGACCTCTGTGGACAGGTCGAGCTCAACGTAGTGCTCGCAGCCATCGAGTGTGACCAGGCCGAGGCTCAGGAGCTCGGGGGTAACCAAGCTGGTGAATTCGGTGTCGAGGAAGGAAAGCGTGCCCATCCATTATGGATACCACGTCGACCGCCGAGTGCCAAGGGAACACCAGGGTGAGGGAGGGTACGATGGTTTTTGAGATATTCGCTACGCGAGTGCTATGGTGAATTTGCAACGCAATTGCACCGTAGGCGTTCACTGAACGCAGTGGTGCGTTTTTGCTCCGTCGGCGGCAAATTGGAGCCACACCAGAGTTTTTGCCCCACTTTTCCCCTGCGACTCACAAATCTCATCACGTTTCGCGCCAAGGCCCCCCCGTGTAGCTCACATTCGTGGGTGACGCATCGCCTACATATCAAGGATATATCTATTTAAAATCAATGAATTAGCGCTATACGTGATGACTTTTGTGAGTCCTCGCTTGGTGCCGCGCCTAGCGTCAAGGCGCCAACTCTTTGAAATCAAGGACTTAGCGCTCGTGAACTCACAAATGTCATCACGTATTGCCGGGCTGTGGCTTCGGATTGGCAAGGCCCCCCGTTTTACTCACATTGGGAGGATGTCACCGCTTGCTGGGCGCAGGGAACCAGGCTCGTGCGGCCTCCGGATTCGCACGCTTCCATTCCTCAAGGTCGCGGCCTTTCAGCCACCAGTCGCCAGGCCTGGTGTCCTGCAGTCGCGGCCCGGCGCTGTCCGCCCGTGGCTGCGTCTCGAGAAAGGCTGCCCTCTTGCGTTCTGGCGTTTCCGGCCGGACGAACACTCCGCGCACCGGGTCCCACCTGACACCGGTACCAGGTGCAAGCTTGCCAAACGGCTTGGCGAGGCCAGCAGCCATCTCCGGAAACAGCAGCGATAGCAGCCGGTCACCAGGCATCGAACCATGCGCGCTGCTCGGCACTGAGGGGCGGCGGGTACGCCTTGGCGGCGATGAAGTAGATGGAGAGCGTCGACAGCCGAGAGCCGCTCGTCTGCCGGATGGCATTCAGCACACCCATGAGGTTGTCGAAGCGATAGCCCACTGGCCGCCCGAGCATGATGGACAGCACTCGGGACAAGATGGCGCCATGGCCGACAAGGTTCTCGTCGGCCGCCTCCGGGTAGCCGTGCATCCCCAACTTGTCCGCGGCATCAGCAACGCGCTCGCGGGCCGCTCGGACGGCGTCGGCGTCCCCGCCGGCTGCGCGGATGTCGAGCATGCGCATCACCGCATCCAGATACTCGGCGCCGACCTCTGAGACTGGCGTCGCCAGGACTTGCGTCCGGCGCTCGGCGAGCCACCGCTCCCGCGACTCCCGCTCGGCCTGCTCATCGGCCACCTGCTTGGCCAGCCTGCCCAGCAGCGCGGAGCGCTGCCACTCCAGGTTCGGATGGAAGAGCCAGCGTTTCGTTGCCACCTCGTCCACCACCAGGTGCTTCAGCTCATCCCGGTTCACTCGGCCGCCGGCCAAGCTCAGGTCAATCTCCAGAGTCGCCTCGCCGGTTGCCCGAATCCGGCCGAGCCGCTCTTCGTCGACAGGGTTCGTCACCGTCACCTCAATGAGCAGCGGCAGGTGCCGAGCATGTCCGTCGTCGCCAAAGGCTTCGGCGGTGATGTCGGGGACCAGGCGGCCGTACCCTGTCTCCAGCTGCACATTGACCAGGCGCAGCTCTTCCTCTTCCTCGACCCACCGGCCGTGCAGAGTCTGTCCGTCCAAGCCTGGCACCTCGACTTCGACGGTTACCTCTGGGACGGTGAGCCGGCCCACCTCCGCCAGGATGCGCTTGACCTCATGGTGGAGCACCGTCTCACGGCGAAGCGCTGGGTCCAAGCCTTCCGGAAGCTCCAGGCCATCTGGGATGTCGTCGAAATAGAAGTGCGCCCGGGCGCGGGCTGCCGCCTCGGCCTGGGCCAGCAGCTCGACGTCGTTCCAGTGGGCGTGCCAGCACAGCTCGTTCGGCTGCAGGCGCGCCCGTCGGCGTAGTTCCTCTGGCGCCAGGGCGGCGAGCTGCGGATCGTCGATGGCAAGGTAGATGGTTGGGACGGGCTGGCCAGAAGGACTGAGCTTGGCCGGGTCGCCGGGCGTGCCGGTCAGTTCCACCTGCACCTGGCGGCCGTCGTCGAGCGTGATGACCGCGGTCGCCCTGTCGCGGTAGTCGACCTGGCTGATGCGAATCCGGACGGGAGCTTCTTCGACCCAGGCCTCGTGAAACTGGCCGCTGAGGCCAGCGACCCGGGCGGACATTCGGCGTCGAGGCAGGTCGAGCCAGCCGTCTTCCTGCAGCTGCCGCAGCGCCGCGGCGCGCGCGGCCAGCACCAGGCACTCGTCGCGCTGCGCACCCTCAGGGTGCCTGAAGTGCGGCCGCCTCAGGAACTCGCTCTTGGCGGCGTTCACCGCCGTCAGCGGCTTGCCGCAGCTCGGGCACTCACAGCCGCACTTGGCCCCGCGGTGCGCGGCGTCGAGCTCGAGGATGTAGCGAGGTTCACCGGTCTCCGCGTCACGGGCCCAGGCCATGACCAAGTCGGCCAGCGCCTGGCGGGCGCCAGCGCCATCGGTGACGACGAGGTTGGGTGCGTCGCTCATGGGGCCCAGTTTCGCATGGGCTACGCGTGGCTGTACGAGGCCAAGGGCCCCGGAACGTGGTTACCTACCCAAGGTCGCATCAAGCTCATGGGTAAGCAGGTAGATGTCTGCCCAAACGTCCAGCTTGATTTGACTGAACGCCTCGGCTGCAATTGCCAGATGTGCTTGTGTGCCCCAGGCAATTTAGGACGCAGGCAGCAAGGCTATGCCTACAACGCATGCGATATAGAAAAACCTGCCATGAAATTTCATCTTCATTAAGGAACCTCTGCATAAATCGAGAGCGATCTGCTACGGACGATTCAGCATCAGTGTTGCGGGCGACCGATTGGATGTAAGTCGTTGATTCTTCGTGCCCGCGGCGACCGGCGGTTCGCATGGACGGTGGACTGCCACGGCGGATTTCGATTTATGCAGAGGTTCCTTAAGCGTTCTTGCATGTATTCAGTTAAAACATATCGCAGGCACCTTATCGAACATTGACCTAACCTGAGCCAACCGTACATTCTCAGGCAGAGCTGACCTCCCAGCATTCCTGATGCTTAATGCTATTGGCTTGCAAGCGGGATACGCCCCTTTCTCAACTTGTCTTGCAAGGCCATCAGCATAGGCAGCAACACGATCACGAGATGATATTTCAGGAGCCTGCTCGACTGGCGCCGGGGTCATCTCCGCCTTTTTCTGTTTCAGCCAGCTCGCTAGATAAGGAGGAGCGCTCTCGCCAGACGCCCCAAATCCAAATGAGGACAACTTTGATTGATCCTCCATCATGACACCAAATACCTCTCCAGATTGAGTATTTATCGCGAAAGCCGCTTCGTCAACACCTCCCGAATGGGGAGCAAGCCCAGCGCCGACGACCCACACGCCCCGTTGTTCAGCCTCACTTGCAACTGTCAATCTTTCAACGAATTTCGCATATTCTGATTTGGTGATATTTTTAAACTTCTGCCTCCAATCCTTGGACCTGACTATGTCATAAGGGTGCATACCTACCAATCGACCCTCTACCACCTCACGAACAGGAGGTGAGCCGCACTGCTCTTTCACAGCAGCCTCGACAGCCCACATTCCATCCTTTAATTGATCAACTGAAGACATCGCCTTTTCCGCACAGGCATCATATTCAGATGGCGAAATTTTTGTTTTGGCTGCCGAACTAGCTCCAGCAGCCATCATCAACGCCAATATAAATGAGGCTTGATAAAGCCTATACATCCGAAGCACCTTTGAACCCTCGCTCAAAATATTTTTACACTATCCTCGCCGGCCTGATATTTGCTTTTTTTAACTCTCTTGGCAGCGTGACCGAAGCCTATAGTTTTTTGCAACGCGGCGGCACCGTTTTTGCGCCGCACCGGATTTCGCAGGCTCTTGACGCACGAACGTCACGGCAAATTCTAGGTATGTAAATTACGCCAAAAAAAATTGATTCACCGCACCTCTGGTGCCGTCAGCCCACCTTTCTCCGTACCGCTGAAGCCCATACTGACGGCAGATCGTGACCCGAAGCGGTCCGAAGTAGAAGTCCCCGGCATCCACTCTTCGGCGGATGACCGGGCGTAAAGCCCCCCGCCCAGCACCGTCGGCGCCTCGGTATCGCCGCATAACCAGCCCAAGCTGTTGTCCGCATCCCCGTGGGTCAAATTTCGATCGGCGCCAACACGTAAGCTCACCCACCAAGTAGACAGCTGAAAACCAGAGAATGCGGCCCAAGTCGAAAGGAAGAGGCCGATGAGGAAGAGCAAGTTCACGGAGAGCCAGATCGTGGCAATCCTCAAGGAGGGCGAGGCAGGCGTGCCGGTGGCGGAGGTCTGCCGCAAGCACGGGATCAGCTCGCCGACGTACTACGCCTGGAAGAGCAAGTACGCAGGTGCGACGGTGTCCGACCTGACGCGCATGCGCGAGCTGGAGGCGGAGAACGCGCGGCTCAAGCGCATGTATGCCGACCTGGCGCTGGAGAACGCAGCGATCAAGGACGTGCTGACAAAAAAATTCTGACGCCGTCCGCGAAGCGGCAGGCGGTGGCGGTCATGGTGACCGAGCACTGCCTGTCGATTCAGCGAGCCTGCAGAGCCACAGGCTTGTCGCGGGCGGCGTACTACAAGGTGCCGCCGCTACCGCAGGAGAAGGATGCCGAGGTCATCGACGCGCTCAACGGCGTCGTCGAGCGCAATGGCCGCTGGGGGTTCTGGAAGTGCTTTGACCGACTGCGCCTGGATGGCCGACCGTGGAACCACAAGCGGGTCTGGCGGGTGTACTGCGAGTTGGGCCTGAACATTCCTCGCCGAACGAAGCGGCGCATTCCCAAGCGCGAGCCGGTGCCGCTGGCAGCGGGATCGTTGATCAACCAGGGCTTGGCCTTGGACTTCATGCACGACGTTCTCTACGACGGCCGCCGGTTCCGAACGCTCAACGTCATCGACGAAGCCAACCGAGAGGCCTTGGCCATCCAGGTGGCTCAGTCGCTGCCCGCCTCGATGCTGATCCGCACGATGGACCGCCTGGTGGACTGGTACGGCGCGCCGCTGTCGATCCGCATGGACAACGGCCCGGAGATGACCAGCCATGACTTCGTGGAGTGGGCCCAGCGCAAGGGCATCGCCTTGAACTACATCGAGCCCGGCGAGCCCAACTAGAACGCCTACATCGAGCGCTTCAATCGGACCTTCCGCACCGAGGTACTCGATGCCTACCTGTTCAACTCCATCGAGCAAGTTCAGGCCATCGCCAACGACTGGCTGACCCAGTACAACGAGTACCGACCGCATGACGCACTGGGTGGCGTGCCGCCCAAGCAGTTCATGCCCAGATTGATCACCACAACCGCCGCAGACTCTAGAAATCAACTGTCTGCTTGACAGGTGAGCTTACGTAACCTCCACCCATCGCCTGAAATAGTGCGGCACTATCGGCAAGCCGTTGCGCCTGCGCTGCGACCAAGGCAATGCTACTTTGTTGAGCCTGCTGCCTTGCAATCAGCAATTGCGTGTAGCTGGCTGCGCCAAGCGCATACTGACGCCCAGTGGATTCAAGGGAAGACTGTGCAGTTGAGTCTGCAAGCGCGAGTGAACTCAATGCCTGTGCATCGTGCTCCAGTGCGCTCAATGTGTCCGCCACGTTGCGCAGAGCGTCGAGCACAACGCCCTGATAATTTGCCGCTGCGGCATCCAATGCTGCCAGCGATGCCCGTTTTTCTGCGGGTAGTCCCGGATTGAATAGTGGCTGGGTCAACTGCCCCAACACACTCCAAACAGCAGAGTTGCTGCCAAAAAGAGCCCCGGTTGTGAGTGCTTGCGAGCCAAGGTTTGCACTGAGGTTGATTTGAGGATACAGCTTGGCGATCGCCACCCCATATTCGGCATTCGCCGCGTGGAGCAATGCTTCTGCCGCCTGAATATCAGGCCGTCTGCGCACCAGATCAGAAGGCATCACAAGAGGCAATTCGGTGGGCAGTTTGAACTCGGCCAAAGTGAAATCGGGCACCTTCGCGTCACCAGGGGCCTGGCCGGAAAGCGTGGCCAGAAGATGCTCACTTTGTTGCAGTTGCTTGAGCAAAAGGGGTAGTCCAGAACGAGTTTGTTCGGTCTGCGTTTGCTGTGCAAGCAGCTCGTCCGGTGCTGCTTGACCAAGACGCACCCGCTTGCGGATGACATTGATCTGCTCGTCCTGTGCTTCGACCATCGCTTTGGTGGCCGCAAGCTGACCCGCGAGTTTTGCTCGGACAATGGCGGTGGTGGTGATATTTGCCGCAAGGGTCAGTTGCGCGCCCGCCAGTTCATGGCTCCGGTAGTCCACACGAGCGGCCAGCGCTTCCAACGCACGACGATTCCCTCCAGCCAAGTCGAGGCGGTAATGCACGCCAACGCTGGCGTTGTGAAGACTGAACTCACGTGCATCGCCGGCCAGTCCGAGACCGCTGGGGCTCATCCGTTGGCGTTGCGCACCGATATTCGCATCGACTTGGGGGTAGCGCGTTGATCCCGCTTGCGCAGCATGAAGCTCCTGCGCCTGCAGCAGCGTCGATTTTGCAGAGGCTAACGTTGGACTGTTTTGTAAAGCCAGTGCAATCAGTGCATCGAGTCTGGATGACCCCAGGCTGTGCCACCATTCCAAACTGACCTCCCGACCGACCCGGAGGGTTTGCACCTCCCCCAAAAGGATTGCGGCCGAGGCGGTTTGCGCTGGCATGGTGGCAACGGTGTAATTAGATGTAGTCGGCGCTTCGGGGCGTTTGAAGTCAGGCCCGACCGCACAACCAGCCAACAAACCAACAAGTGCGAGAGATGTAAGGGCTCTGGCCGGCCATTGACTGGGTTTCGTGCATTGGCCTGTGCAAGTCAGGTCATCGGTTTTCATAAAAATGCTCCATGAACGGCTTACGGAAGCTCTGATGACAACCGAGGCAGCTTTGTTGTACCTTCGAAAAAGCAGAGATAACGGCTAGACCATCACCACGCTTGGCTGCGTCGCCCATAGCAGTAGCAGATTCGTGCGTCTGCCCATCGTGGCTGCGAAACTTCCCAGCATCGGTTCCGAGCCAAGCAAGAATGCGCATTTTTTCCGCGACGGGAGGCTCTGCGTGGTTGGCAATCTTCGGAGCCAACTCGACAACCACCGCCCACTCTTCCTTGGAAATTGCGCCTGTAATGGCCTGCATGTCGCGGCCTAATTTGTCCATCACACCGCGTAGTGCCATCGGCTTTGCGGGTTTTTCCGTCTGCGCGCCGACAGGGGTGGCTGATATGGTCATCACCGTGAAAAGCACGGCGGAAATGACCAGGAACGGTTTTTTAGTGCTGTTCATGAGACCCCTTCTTTTTTCAGCGACATCGATAACGAGTGGCGCAGTCATTCAAAACTGCGCCCTTCACCCGCTTCCTCGTGAGTGACGCCATCGCGGATGTGGTAAATGCGCTTGAACGTCGGGATGATTTTTTCGTCGTGCGTGACGACGATGACGGCGGTTTCAAAACGCCGAGCCATGTCGTTGAGGATGCGGATGACAGACATCGCACGCACCGAATCCAGCGGTGCCGTTGGTTCATCAGCCAGGATCACTGGTGGTCGATTGACCAAGCCGCGAGCAATAGCCACGCGTTGCTGTTCTCCGCCTGAGAGTTGTGACGGCATGGCCTTGGCGCGGTGCTGCACATCCAGAGCGGTGAGCAGTTCGAGCGCGCGTTTTCGCGCATCGTCATTGCCGGCACCCGCGAGCATCGGCAAGAGCGCCACGTTATCGGTGACATCGAGAAACGGGATCAGGTACGGCGCTTGAAACACGAAACCGATCTTGTCGCGGCGCAAAGCCCGCAGGTCGCGCACTTTCCATTCATCGTCGAAAATCACCTCGTTTCCCAGCACCATGCGACCGGCGGTGGGGTCAATCACGGCTCCCAGGCACTTGAGCAACGTGCTCTTGCCGGAACCGGAAGGGCCGATCAGGCCAACCACCTCGCCCGGCGCAACCTGCATGTTCACGTTCTTCAAGGCGAGAACCGCAGTGTCTCCCTCTCCGTAACGCTTGCTCAAGCCTTCGATGTGAATGCCTTTTGCCGTCATGTTCAGCCTCCAATCGCTTCGGCCGGATCGACCTTCAGTGCCATACGGATGGCGACAACGCTGGCCAGCACACAAATAACCATCACCGCGAAGAAACCCAAGATTGAATCGATGGGCATCAGCAATACGTATTTGGGAAATAAGGGTGCAGCGAAGGTAGCCGTGATCTTGCCAACGACAAAACCGATGACCCCAAGTACCAACGCCTGATGCAAGATCATTCCCGCAATGGTGCGGTTGCGTGTGCCGATGAGCTTGAGCACCGCGATTTCGCGAATTTTGTCCATGGTCAGGGTGTAGATGATGAATGCCACGATGGCGGCGCTGACCACAGCCAGAATCACCAGAAACATGGCGATTTGCTTGGCGGATGTGGCAATGAGTTTGCCTACCAAAATCTCTTCCATCTGTGCGCGGTCATAAACCGTGAGCCGCTTCCAGCGTCGTATCGGTTCGGCCACCTCCTGTGGAGAGTATTCGGGTTGGATACGAACCAGCACGGCATTCACCGAGTTGTTGCTGGTTTGTGAGGCAATCACAGCATCGAGCAGACCGGGCACGCCGGGGCGGTTGAAAACCGGATTGGCTTCGGTGCGGCGACGCTGCATCAGGATGGCATCGTTGTCTTTGAGGAATTGCGCTTCTTGCGCATCCTTGAGTGGGATAAACACCATCGGATCGCCACTGGAGGAAACCATGCGGCGGGTCAGGCCAACGACTGTGTAATGGTTGCGGCGAATCTTCACCTCATCGCCCAGCCGAAACCCTGTGGCGATGTCCGCTACCGCCTCATAGTGGCCACGCGTAATCTGGCGTCCCGCGACCAATTGAGGTGGCCAGCCTGATGTTCCCGGTTCGCCTGCCGCGATGCCCACGACCATGGCACGAACATCTTTTTCACCTCTTCCGACCTGCATGGTCAGGTAGGTCACATTGGCGGCCTCTGCCACGCCCGGCAGAGTGCGGATGCTGCGCCACAGGTCATCAGGGATGCTGGAAGACTCGGCATAAGGGCCCAGGGTGTCTTTCTGTACCACCCACAAGTTGGCACCACTGTTGTCCAGCAACACCTTACCGTCATCGACCATGCCGCGATACACACCCGCCATGGTCAGCGTGACGCCAATCAACAGGCCCAAGCCAATGCCCGTAAAGATGAATTTACCCCAGGCATGAAGGATGTCGCGTCCGGCCAGGCTGATCACGGTGAGACTCCTGGCAGACGATCGACGATGTTAATCCGACTCTTGGCGCTGAGTGTCTTTTCGCTGTAGAGCACGACCTGATCGCCAACGCTCAAGCCCTCAACTACCTGAACCAGGCCATCAAGACTGGAGCGGCCCAGCACGACCGGAGTGAAAGTCAAACCTCCTTCAACCAGCTTCCATACACCGCGTTTTCCATCGACTGTCCGAATTGCGGCATTGGAGATGGTCGGCGCGGCAGGCAATTCGCCCAGTTGCACAGTCACCTCCGCCAACTCACCCAATGGTGGAAGTGGTACTGGAGGCGCGTTGAAAACGATTTTTGCCAGGGTTTCCTCAGTCACGGCATCGGCGCGAGGCTCGATGCGCAATACGTGTCCCGCCACAGCCTGAGATCGCCGTGATCTCAGAACAATCTTGGCTGGAAGCCCTGTAGCCAGTCCCTCGGCACTGATTTGATCAAAGCGTGTATCAACCCACAGGCTTGCGGTGTCAATTACTTCGATTACCGCTTGCCCCGCCACCACCGTGGTGCCAGGGTCTGAATCGCGTGCTGCGACCAGTCCGGCAACCGGTGCCACTAACCTCAAGTTTCCGCGTTGAGCGCGGAGCGCTTCCAACTCTGCGCGCAGACGCGCGATATCTTCTCGCGAGGCGACCAATGCCGCGCTCGCCACAGCCAGTTCTTGCCGTTTGGTGACTACCGTTTCTTCGCTGGTGCCACGCACCGATAAAAGCTGCTCATAGCGTGTGGCCTGTGTCTGCGCGAAAGTTTCTTTGGCAGCAGCCTGTCGAAGTGCAGCTTCGGAACTCTTGATTGCAGCCTGCTGAGCGCTGATGCGATCGTCCAGGTCCACCGCATCCATTTCACCGAGCACTTGCCCTGCTTTAACGGTATCGCCGACATGCACATCCAAGCGTTTGACGCGCCCGGCAACGGTGGGGCCGATTTTGTAAGTAAAGCGCGCTTGCACTGTCCCTATACCAGCTAATGCTGGGGCAACGGAGCGGGACTCTACCGTGCTGACAGTAGCTGCAACAGGAGCCAATGGCCCTGAACGCAAAGCAACATAGATGAAAAGCAGTAGAAGTGGAATGATGACGGCGACCAGGGCCAATGTGCGGCGTTGTAGACGTGGAAATTTCATGACGCACTCCCAATGCCACGACGATAGATTGCAAAAACACCAGAGGCATCGCGACGGATGCGAGCGGCGTCACCCGCGATGAGCGACTGCATCACCAAGCCCTGGATGGAGCCGATGAACGATACCGAGGCAGCCTCGATATCGAGGCTGGCATTAAGCTCGCCTATCGCCTTGCCCCTCTCCAGCAGATGGCGCAAGCGTTCTCCGTACCGCTGAATCAAGGTCTGAACCATCCTTTTAGGGAGTGTTTCTCCGGGCCGCTGCAACTCTCCGAAGAGCATCCGTGGCACGCCTGGATGCTCGGAAACGAAGTCGATATGAGCCATGAAGACCGCTTCCAGCGCGGCAAGAGGAGAAGTGATGTTCTGGGCCGCCTTGTCTACTCGGGAAAGAAGACGCTCAGCTACCCACGTCATCACTGCTTCGAGAATGGCATCCTTGGTGGGGAAATGCCGGAACAGCGCGCCTTGGGTCAGGCCCATGCGCTGCGCGATCGCCGTGGTGGTGATGTCGCTGGGATTCTGCTCAGCCGCCAGGTTGATCACCGCCTCTACGGTGGCCGCTCGCCGTTCATCAGCCGGAAGGTGCTTAGGGTGTTCGCTCATCGCCAATCCAAAAGAAAGTAAGTTATTACTATCTTATCAGGTTGTGCGATGAGAGCAAGGCCCTATCTGACAGCACCTGTTGGCGCCGACTGAAACTTGACCCCACCGGGGGTGCGGACAAAAACTTGGACTGGTTATGCAGCCAGACCGAGGCTCCTGCGGTGCTCGGCGGGGCTGCGGAAGCCAAGTGAGCTCTTGATGCGAACCTCGTTGTACCAGCGAATGTACGCGTCCAGCGCAACAACGAAGTCATCGATGGTCGTTGTGAGCCAGTCTCGTGCGAAGAACATCTCGGTCTTCAGCCGGCCGAAGAATCCCTCGCAGGCAGCGTTGTCGGGCGAGCATCCCTTGCGCGACATCGAGCGGACCAGTTTCGCCTCCGAGATTCTCGTCAGCCAGCCTGGCCAGCGATAGTGCCCGCCGCGGTCGGAGTGGACCATCGGCCGTTCACCGCTGGCCGCGACCTTGTCGATGGCGGCATCCAGCATCGTGTTGACCAACTCAGCGTTCGGTCTCGTGCCGATGGACCAGCTGACGACCATGCCGTCGAAGCAGTCGATCATTGGCGACAGGTAGACCTTGCCCGCCGGAATCTGGAACTCCGTGATGTCGGTCAGCCACTTCTCGTTCGGAGCATCGGCGCTGAAGTCGCGGTTCAGCAGATTCTCCGGCGCCGGACTGATCTCGCCCATGTACGAACCGTATCGGCGCCGTTTGCTCGTCGCAGCGACCAGGCCCTCCTGCTTCATCAGGCGGCGAACGATCTTCTCGGAGATGCTCACGGATCGATCGCTCAGCGAGGCGTGGAGCCGCCGGTAGCCGTAGCAGCGGTAGTTGCGCTCGAAGATGTCGGTCATGGCCTGGCGCACGTCGGCGTACTTGTCGGCCATCCCCAGCCGGGCCCGATGGTAAAAGTAGGAACTGCGCGGCAGGTCCAGCTCGCAGAGCAGTTCGGTCAGCGTGTATGTCGATCTCAGGGCATCAACCAGCTGCGTCTTCTCTCGATTCGTCAGCTCTTGCCGGTCGATGCCCAGTTCTTTTTTTAAGAGCTCATTCGCCTTCTTCAGCAGGTCCTTCTCCAATTGAAGGCGCCTGATGTCTTGTCGTAGCGCCTCGACCTGGTGTTCCAGTTCGGCTCGATCAGAGGTTGTCGGTGCGTCTTGTTGGCGCTTCATGGGTACGGGTGCATCTGGGCCAAGCAGCTGATTCTTCCACTTGTACAGCGAGCCCCGGGACACGCCAACATCGTCGGCCACAGCCTGCGCGCTCGCCGGGCGCATGCAAAGGGCGATGACCGCGGACTGCTTGGCCTCGGGCGCAAGTTCCGGGATCTGACCAGAGACCTGAGTAAGTGCCTGCGGATAGACCTGCCCGAGCCACGCAGACAACAGATCCCGCGAGGGATAGCCCAGTGCCTTGATCGTCGAAGCGATACAGCGGCCGTGCTCCAGGTAGTGCTCGACGGCACGATCCTTTTGCGCCTGCGAGTACCTCGGCGGACGAGCGTAGCCGGCGGGCAAGTGGCCGCGCTCCTCGTACTCGCGGTACCAGCCCTTCAAGGCGTTCTCGGTCGGGTAGCCGAGCTGGCGAATCGTCGGACCGACGCGCTTGCCCAGCTTGATGTAGAGCTTGACGGCTCGAAGCCGATCTTCGTATGAGTACATGAACTACCCCTCCAGGTAGTCCAAGAAATCGTCCGCACCCCCCTCGCTCGGATTTCGGCGGAATAGCACATGGCTCCAGTTTCTCTCATCCTCTAGTCGCAGAGCCAGGCTCTTCCCTAGTCGACGACCTAAGGAGTTCCACCACCGGCCTGGCTGACGCGATTCATCCGACGGCACATCGCCCACTCGGTCTTGTCCTTGCGAACGCCGTCCTCGACGGTTTGCCACTGCATGTTTTTGGGGTCATCAGGTCCCCCCGCGCACAGTGGCGTTATGTGGTCCACGACCCAGCCCGGGCATGCCCCGCGGGCCTTACCCGTCGAAGGGCATGGGTGCTCGCGCACGAACGCTGCCCGAGCGGCAGATGACCTTGGCGCCGCTGGAACCGACGCTGCTGCGAAGACCATCAGCAACAGGAGCGCGCTTCGAACCATCTTTACGCCCTCGCGATTGGCATCTCAGCCCACGACGTCGTGTACCTCGGCGTCCGCCGTTCCTGCTTCATTGCCCATGTCCGCTCAGCGGCTCGAGCTGCAGTGCCGGCGCTGGCTATGCTGATGGCGCCACGACCGTATCTCTCATTCACACGGTCCATCGCCGACATCAGGCGTGCGCGCTCGTCGCGCTCTTTGACAGGCCGGCCTTGTGGGTCGAGCCCGCCAACAAGGTCAAGCTCATGCTGCACAACGGTCGCAGCCTGCAGGTCGACCAGCATGACCCCGGCCTTTGCGAACTTGTAGCCGGCCTTGTAGAGTGCCTTTAGGCCAGATACCGCGGATGTGACGATGAGGCCGGTGTTGGCCGTCGGCCTCCGCAATGGCACGGTGACGGTGCGGCTGTATTGCCGGTCGCGCTGGCGGAATGGACTGGTCATGACGAAGATCATCACGGCTCCGGCGACGCTCGACTAATTGCGTAGCTTCTCGGCGCCCCGGGCCGCGAACGTGGAAATCGCTTCGGTCAAGTCTTCGAGCGTGCACACGGGGGCACCGAACGAGCGCGAGCACATGATTTGCCGCTTCGCCGACGGTGCGTCCTCGAGCTCGATGCACGGAGTACCTCGGAGCTCTAGCACCGTGCGTTCGAGCACAACGCTGAAACGCTGACGAAGCGTGGCCAGGTCGAACGCCCTCAGTGCCTGGACCGTCGTCACGCCGGCATCCGCGAGCTGCCTACCGATGCGCGGACCTATGCCCCACACCTCCCCCACATCGGTTGCCGCCAGCAGCTCGTCCAACCCCTCCTCTGCCAGCTCGCCCAAATTGCAGACCTGCGCCAGTCGCGCAGGGTAGGAGCCTGGCTTGCGCTTTGCAGACTTTGCGATGTGGTTGGCGAGTTTCGCCAACGTTTTGGTTGGCCCAATGCCGACGCAGCATGGGATGCCCGTGACCTGCAGAACCTCATCCCGCACGCGCCGGCCGATGTCGCTGAGGTCACCTCGGATTCCAGCAAAGTCCAGGAAGCACTCGTCGATTGAGTAGATCTCCTGGCGTGGCGCGTAGCGACCGATGACCTGCATCATGCGGTCAGACATGTCGCCATAGAGTTCGAAGTTTGCAGACAGCGCGACCAGGCCGGCCTCCTGTTCGAGGTGTCGGATTTCAAACCACGGTTGTGCCATCTTCACCCCGAGGGCTTTGGCCTCGTTGGACCTGGCGATGGCGCAGCCGTCGTTGTTGCTCAGGACGACGACTGGCCTGCCCACGAGGGCGGGCCGGAAGACCCGCTCGCACGAGACGTAGAAGTTGTTGCCATCGACCAGGGCCAGCATGCTCAGCTGCCGTTGTGTCGAGCTGGCATGCAGTCTTGGTAGCCCGCGCAGACGACATTGATGTCGCCTTGTCGCTTCGACCGCTGGCCAACGATAACCATCAGAGCGCTGGAGATGGCAGCCAGGCCATTCGACATCTTGAGCGCTGTGACGAGTTCGTGCACCGCGTTGCCATCGACTCTCCGCAGCGGGTGGATGCCGGCATGGATGTACGAATTGAGGACGTCCCAGGAGCTTGTACGGAACTCGCGCAATGACCGTTTCAGGTCATCGGGTGCCTGAGATTTCTCAATGGCGGTGAGCAGCTCCGCGGCCAGGCCGAGGCTCTTTGCAGCCTTCAGAGTGCCCGGCGTCAGCGGCGCAGCCAGGGCAGCAATGTCGGAAGCATCGGCCGCGAAGAGCGCCCACACCGCACGCAGTACCGCCTCGTACTGCATTCGCAGCAAGCCGATGGCAGAGGCGCCGAGGTCGGCTTCAAGGGTCAGGCGAAGTGCGGTTGAGTGTTGGTGGGAGAGCAGCAAGGCATCCATCGTGACGGTCGCGCGCTCCGCCGCGGGCACGGCGTCCAGGTCTCCGACGGCCTCAGCCAGCGCCTCGTGTAGCGCGTCGCTGCGCTCTAGCAAGATGTCCAGCTCCATTTCAGCCTAATCAGCTTTCCGGTCGAGCCGCGTAGGCCTCAGCGAACGCCTTGAGCATGGCATCGTTCACCTGCGGCAGACCGTCGACGACCCGCTTCGCCCAGTCGAAATAATCCTGGCGTCGAGTTAACGACCAGTCGGCCGGTGGCGTGGCAGCAATGTCTCGGAGGTTGCAGGTCTTGTCCGCGAGCTTCACAAGCGCAGCGCCTGTGCTCTTGTGCGGTGCGTGCTCGACCTGCAGTTCTTTGCGCCGCTGTTTCGGTAGCGCTTTGTCGTCTGTGACCTCGATGACGATATCGGTCACCGCCTCTCCGAAGCGGGCGCGGAGTTCAGCCTCAGTGGTGTCTGTGTCCTCGATGGTGTCGTGCAGGATGGCCGCCTGGAGCACCACGACGTCGTCGACGCCACCTGTCGTTGCCAGCAAGTGGGCCAGAGCGATGGGGTGGTTGATGTACGGCGAGGCCTCGGCGTCCTTGCGGCGCTGATTTCGATGGCGCTCGGCCGCGAACATCACGGCGTCGAGCAATGCTGGTGCGATGCGTTGTTGATTCATTCGACTCTCCCTCAGGTTGCCCCGCGCTACACGCGCATCTGCTTGATGGCGTTGGTCACCACGCCCCAGATTTCGACGGTTTGACCCTCTCGGGGCACGATATCAGGGTAGGTCGGGTTGGCCGCCTGGAGCTTGATGTTTGAGCCCCGGCGCCAGAGGCGTTTGACGGTGAAGTCGTTGTCGACCACGGCGACAACGATGTGGCCATGGACTGGCTTGATAGCACGGTCAACGAGGACGACGTCGCCATCGTCGATGCCTGCCTCTCGCATCGACGCCCCCCGCACCCGCATCAGATAGGTGCTGAGCGGGTGTTTGATGAGGACCTCATTGAGGTCGACGGGTTTCGCCGCGTGGTCCTCCGCCGGCGATGGAAATCCGGCAGCGATGGTCGCAGCGATGGCCAGCACCGGAGTGCAGCCTAGCTTGAGCTGGGCTGGCTGGCCGGGGGAGAGGTTCGCTGACTCACAACTGTACATAAACACAGTATATGCCTGCGCTCTTTGGCGCCGGCAGCTCTCGCTGGTGTCGCGCCATCACAGCTAGGCCAATGATTCCCAGCCAAGCCTCGAGTTGCAGTGTCTGGACACCACCTATGTGGCCACAGATACCATTGATTCATGCTGCATGCCCCCTACTTCCCATACCGCGCCATCAAGAATCGGCCCTACTTTGACGCCTTCATGGCGCTTCCGAAGGAGGACCGTGGCTGGGATGCGCTGGTGCAGATGGCGCTGTTTCGCACGCTCGACTCGTTCGGCAGAGAGCACAAGAAGGAGCAGCGGCCAACCACGTGCGCCATGAACGAGGCATGGCTCAGCGACACCGTCGCACGCTTCTTTGACGGTGGCCAGGTGGTGTTCCATATCGAGCCCAGATTGAAGGAGGCCTTCCAGGCCTCCGACCTCGGCGATGCAACCGCCGAGGACCTCAAATTCCCCTTCGATGTGTTCTATGTGCACCTGGGGGCCGACCTAGGCATGACCTTCAACGCCGGGGCCGCGCGACTCGAAGGTGTCTTTATCAACCGGAGCCAAGAGGGCCAGGTGGTGATGACTCTCGCTGGAGAACTCGTCGACGAGCCGTCCCATTGGGGGGAGCGCGGCCTCGAGTCGTTTACGTTCCACTTCGCCAAGGAGGACCTCGACAAGCCACTACTCTTGGCGGCTCGGGCTCACCTGGAGAAGAAGTCGCAGGACCCGAACGACATCCCTGAACTGGCCGACCTCACTGGGTTTGCAGAAGCCGAGCGCAACGACATCTTGGAGACCTGGAAGTCGCACGACGAAGAGCGAAGGATGCATGCCGCCAACGTTGACGTCGTGCTTGAGTGCGTACGGATCGCCGCCAACGCACTCCTGTACGTGTCGCAGTACCCGGAGGATATGGCCAGCGACTATCAGGACGGCTTTCCGGCCGGCTTCAGGGAGAAGATTGAGCGCAGCGACGGCAAGACGCGCGAGCGCACCCTCTCCAAGGCGCGTAGCGCTGGCTACACGCTTATCAAGCGTGTTGGTCAGGTGTTCGAGCGCGCGGAATCTGCCGAAGGCGGCGAAACCCCGTCACCTCATCTGCGGCGCGCTCATTGGAGGCGTCAGGCCCACGGACCACGCGGGTCACTCCGCAAGCTAATCTGGATTCGGGCTGTGCGGGTGCTCGGCGGCACTCACCGCGAGCGACCCTATCTCATTGTCGACGGTGCTGTTTCCACCGCAGCCTGATGCCGCCGGCTCATCAGGTACTCGAGAACCGCAATGGACTCAGACGACGTCGACCGGCGCCGGAAGCACGCGCTGGTACCGCGCCATCACTGCCGGGTCCGTGACACCCAGCCACCGGGCGACTTCACCTGGCGCCTTCCCCCGCCGCAGCTGCCGCAGCGCGAAGGTGTGACGCAGCCGGAAACTTCCGCCATCGACGTCGTCAACACCGGCGGCCTGCAGGACCTCCTTGGTGGCGTTGTACTGGGAGACCCGACTCCAGGGCTTGCCGGTGCGCGTAGACGGGAAGAGCGCCTGGCCATTGATACCCTGCTCCGAGCGCAGCTGCAGCCAATAGGCGAGGAGCTGGCCAGCCCAGGGCGCCAACGGAGTCTCGCGAGCCGGAGCCGCGGCATGACCGCGGACGCGCAACTTCCACGGCATAGATTTTGTTCGGCCACCATCGACGACTACATCCTCGAGTTCTAGTGTCCGGACTTCACCGGGCGTGACGCCGGCACCGAGAATGAGGGCGACTGCCGCACGGTTTCGGACGTCTTGCCAGGCCTGACCACCCGCGCTGCGGCCGGGGCGCACAGCTGAAAGGAAGGTCACCAGGCGCTTGGCCTCTCCGGCGGGCAGGAAGGCCGGCAGAGGGTCCTTCTCCGCGGCGTTGGCGTAGCGGTACTCCGGACGCTGCTCGAGCAGTTGCGTGGCCGCGTGGTTCGGATGCGTTCCGAGGCTACGCGACCGGTTGGCCAGCACGCGGTCGACCAGGCGCAGGAACCTCCAGGCGTGCCTGGCTGAGATGTTGTCGCGGCCGCCGCGAGAGCTCAGGAAGCGCTCCAGGTCCATCGGTTCCAGTGCATCAAGGGCAACTCCCTCGCCAATGCACCAGGCGCTCCATGCCGACCACATCGCTTCATAGACCGTGACTGACGAGGCCTGCCGCAGGCGCCCTGCCCTTTGCTCGCCCTTGAGCCAGCTGGTCCACGACTCCGCAAACACCGAGGGACTCGACGCAGGAGTTGAGAGTTCGGCGAAAAGGTCGAGGGTGGCCATTCGAAAATGAATTAACGCCGTTGCCGTTTCATTCTAGAGCCCTGCCGCCCACAGTTGCATCGGCATCCAACAAAGCTATGCAACCACGCATTGAAAAAACCGGCTTTGCCGTTAATTCATTTTCAAGAAGTCGATGAACGCATGGGCCTCATCAAGCCCGCCGGCGAGCCCGGCGCCATGGCACCGCACCTAGGCTCGTTCAGTCGCGATGGCTCAAATTTGCGAAGTCCCAAAGGTCTGTGAGCTTGGCCTCTTGCCAAGAGAACTCGTTGCCCGGGACGACGGCGCTCTCGTCTTGGTCCACTTCAACACCTTCGCACGCATCAAGCTCAGCCAAAAATTTGGCGAATGCGTTGTTGATGTCCTTGCGGCCTTCAATGTCGCCATTCCAGACGTCCTCGTCGACGACAAAGAACACGACGACGTGGTAGGCCTGCTCTGCACCGAGCTCTTCTTCTTTCTCGACGATGCCAACGCGCACCTCGGCGATTTCATCAACCAGGTCGTCAAGTGCATCCTCGAGGGCATCGCGTACCGTCCGGACACGGTCGCAAAACTCGTTTGGCCACGAGGGCCGTCCTGCTCTCAAGGAATACCATGCGAGCACCTTCTGAGATGCGTTGGCAGAGAGCTGACGCCCCTCGTCTGGGCCTTGTGCTACCAGCAGCTCGCGCGGTACGACGTAACGGTCGGCGATGGCATGTGCAGACAGCACAAGGTCCTGGTGTGTCTCTCGATTTGGCCTGAAATCCAGGTATCGAGTTGACTGAAGGTCCCGTCGACCTCTGCGAGGCTTCCCAGCATGAGGTCTGCAATGGAGCACCTCCACGAGAGGCTCAGCCTCTTGCTTGGCAGCGACAACATCGCAGGTCTGTGAGACCACCACCAGCCAGTCGGCTTCGGCGACCTGTGTCGGCTGCTGTCCAGGCCGCGTCAGGTGAGGAGCGAGCGCGGGCAGCATGTCAGCCGGCACCACGGAGCCGGTCTTCCACCCACGCTGAGCAACCTCGTCACCAAACGCCAAGGCCTGACCTCACTCATCCGACGGAAGCGAGCGCACCGATAGGCGCCGTGTGAAGCCGGCCTCACGAAGACGCTGGCTGCGCGATTTCGGGCGCTCTTGCAGCTTGCCGACGAGCTCGTCGAATGCAGCAATCACACCGACGTCATCGATAACGTCGGCAGACAGCAAAGCGAATACAGAGGCACCAGCTGCCAGCGGTTCCTTGGCGACAGAACTGAGCGGCGCGGACGAGCGGGCCGCCCACTCCTTCGCGATGCGCTCGACAGTCGCCAGGCGCGCGCGACTGGCTTCCTGAAGCTTGATGTCGTTGGCCGCATCGAGCCATTTGTAGAGCTGAGGACGCGTGATACCGAGCACCGCGGCCAAATCTTGGATGGTGAAGCCGAATGCTGCCTGAAGCGACGAGAGCCGTTCGACTCTCCAGCGGGCCGCCGCTGTTGTTTGCCGAGGTGCTACCGACGCTGCCTTCTTGAGGGCCTCCTTCGCTTGGCTGGTCCAGCGGCTCCAGCTGTTGTCGGCCTGGTGTTCATCGAGGTCGACAATCAACTCCGGTGCCGTCGTCGGCCACGACGCGTTCAACACGACAACCTTAGTGCCAGCTGTAAGAGGAGCCTTGAGCACTCGCCCCGGCACTCCGGCACCTACGAGGTTGGAATGAGTGCCAGACAAGGTTGTGGAGGAGTAGTTGAACTGCACCATGAACGGCTCATGGTTCTCCACCACATCCTCAATGCTGTCTGCCGCTTTGATGATGTCGCAAGGCCGACGCTGCAGCAGTGCGGCGTGCCTCGCCGTGTAGTGGCGACCTTGGATTGTGTTGCTCACATCCATTCCCGTTTTGCTAGGTCGGACAGTGCTGACTTGAACGTTTTCGACGTGAGCTTCTGCATCTCTGTGTACGCACCAAGCAGCTCACCAGCGTCAAATACCTTGCCGATGTCCTTGAGGCAGTCAGTATCCACGAATCCAATCGTCGCCTCATCCCTGAGGCGCTTCTCCGCGTCCAGCATGACCACTGGCTTGTTGAGCGGCAGCGCATTGAAGTCCGGCGGCAACAGGAGCCCTCGCGGTGTCGGCGCAGCAGCACGCAGATTGACTAGGCTACCGTCGAACTGAAAAGCCGACGCCCACATCGAGCCATTCGCGCGCCCGCCTTCTGGGGTGATGCCCTGCAGGGCCGGCGCTAGGTAGTCTGCCGGCGAGCGTCCTTCAGCAGGCACAATGAGGTCGACATACCGCAGGCCGGCACGCTCGACGAACGCCCCGAGATTCGCGCCCTGGATTGCATCGAGGACCTCAGCCCAGCGGCCGAGGAAGTCGCTCGACTGGACGTAGCTCGTGGCGTGCAAGGAGATGGAGCGCGTCCCCAGCTGTACTCCATGTTTCTGGTCGACCGACATCAGTTGCCAGAGGGGCTGGGCCGATGTCTTTGCACCGTCGATGACGAGCTCATTGGCCTCGATGGTGCGCGGGAAGGCACTCCGCAGCCTGTCCTGCAGACCGGGAACCTTTGCCGCCATCGAGTAGTAGGGAGAGATGACCAGCTCTGCAACGACATATGCAAGCGGTGGCCTCCGCCACGTGCCGAGCGCGGTGTTGGTCATGATCTTTCCTTCCGGGTAGCAGTTGCCAGGGAGCGCTCTTCTGCGGAGCGACTGCAAGTAGTTTACAGAGTAGTTGACAGGCTCGGGCGCGGATTTGTTCCCTAATTCGTTAAGAAAACACCTCTGTGCCAGCCCGCCCACTCCGCATGTCCATAGTATGGACATGCGGTGGGGATCTGCCTGAAACGGAGCACGCCGTGCAGGATGTCCCTGGGGCAACTCGCCTCAGCGCTCTCGAGACATCGCGAACTCAAGCAGCTCGGTGTCTGTCACCTCACCTGGCCACAGCACCGTCGCCAGCCATCGGAAGAACGCACTGCTGGCTACCCGGCTCGAGACGCCATCGCGGCGCCAGGCCTTGGCTATCGGAGACGCAAGGTCGCCGAAGGCTTCAGCTTCGAAGCGCACAATGTGCTCAGCCTTTGCGGCCTGGTCGAATTCAGCAAACCGCTCCCTGGCTTGGGCAAGGCGGGCTGCATGCCACTCATCGCGTAGCTGCTGCAGTTTCTCCGACACGCTCGGGATTTGCGGGGCAGCGTCTGGCTCATCCTCGCCCTGGCCACCAGCGTATTGCTTCTTCAGGGCGTCCCGCATGTAGGCAATGGGCGACTGCAGCGGCGGAAGCGTAGTGCTCTTCTGGCGCTGCTCGACGTGCTCGACGGCGGCTCGCAGCACGCCCTCATCGGTCACAGCGTAGAGGTCCTGCGCGTCCGGCCGCTTCATCCCAAGCGCAACAACGCGCTCGACCAGTTCAAGGTCGAAGACATTTTTCGCGCCCTCCTTCATCCCCTGGAGGGTCGCTTGCACCTTCGGAACCACGCGGAACTGCAGCTCTTCGACCTTGCGGCCGCGCCGGTGTTCGACGACCTCCATGCGGAAATCCTCGCTCAGTGCATCGAGTTCGGCCAGCGCCTTCTTGATGGTGTCCCGATGCAGGATACGGTAGTCGACAGTCGTGATGTCACTCCGGCCAGTCAGCACCGAGGCCCACCAAATGATGTCTTCGCGCATCGTCAGGCGACCAGGGGACGTCAGGTAACGAGCACCGAGTTCATAGAGCACGGCCGCAGCGTAACTGCGCATCTGAGAGCTGATCTCAAGGAGCACGCGAGTGTATTGAGAGGGCTTGACGAGCTTTTCGCGGATGTCATCGTCGTACGACCAGGTGATGGTGCAGGGTTGACCCCGCCCAGGCTCGTCTATGTCGACTTTGCCGAGCAGCGAGCGAGAGGACCAGCGCTGCCCTTTGCCGACACTCGCGAACCACTCAATGGTCGTCGCCTGCATGTCGCGCAAATGCGACTTGAGGAGTGACGTGTTGTTCGAATTAAAGCGCGCGTCGTCGATGAGCTCGGAGAGCAGGATTGTGTACGTGGGTCGATCTACGCCCTGCTGCTGAGCGTGATACAGAAGCGCATTGAAGATGCGACGGGATAGCAACGTGAGCTTCCCTCGCTTGGGACGAATAGCGATGGCCTCGTTGGCCTTTGCGATGGACTGGTCGTCGCGTTCGCGACCCGATGGCTGCGCCGCCTTCGCTGCGTGAGGTCTCGTTTGATCCGAATGAGTGACTTGTGTTGCATCGCTGTCAGTCATGGCACCCTTTGCACAACGAGCGCTTCACCCGTGTTGCTCGTATTGTGAATTGTTCATTTCACAATGACCAGTGCGCTGGACAAGAACGCGCCTTGAAGATTTGAAGATTTAACACTTGAAGAATTGAAGAGTTGGTATCCGAAAAATCGTATTCGAATCAACGAGTTAGCATCACTTTTCCTTGTGGATATGGGGATGTCGCGGAGAGTCTTTGGGGACCCTGGGTTGTGGATTTGGGGAACGCGCGCCGGGAAACGGAGAGTTTTTGGGGTTCTTTGTGAGTGGACTTGGGGATGTGGTCAGCACAGTGCTCGATTCCTGCATCTGACAGTGCGCAGCACGCGAGATATCTTCAAAACTTGCGCACTGATGGGGTGGTCTGATGGCCCATTCCCCAAAAGCTCTCACATTGACGGGCAAGCATCGGTCACTGAGCGCGCCTGAATCCCCAATGGTTCTCCACTTCGACGCCCCCAAGGTCTCCGAATTTCGGCGATTAGACGTTTCCCAGTACACTCGTCGAAATTCATCGAATGGGGATTTTGCTGTGAATGCGCCTGAGACCGCTGAAGAAGAGCGAGACGCTGGCAACCAGGTTGCCACCACGCCCTCCGCGACGACCGAGCCTCGAGCCGGGGCCATTGACATGAGCCGGATTCAGGCTCTCGCGGTTCGTGCCGAGAGCATGGTTGGGCAAATCCGACAACGACTGCTGGCACCGGAGTCACGAAAGGTGGCGCCGATGCTATCAACAGCACAGCTCGCGACACTTTGCGGTGTCGATAAAGCTCACGTCAACTATCGCGTCGGCAAGGGCGACTTGCCTGCCGGGCGCTTGACGCCAACCGGGGGGAAGCGCGAGTTCACGCTCGGTGAAGCTAGGGCATGGACGAGAACGTACCGCGCCGAGAAGATGCGCCCTGAGGGGCAACGTGCGGTGTGCGTCGCGGTCGCCAACTTCAAAGGAGGCGTTTCGAAGACAACGAGCTCGATGGTTCTAGCTCAGGGTCTCAGCCTCCGCGGTCACCGCGTGCTGGCTATCGATATAGACCCGCAGGGCTCGCTCACTACCCTGCACGGCGTCCTCCCGGAAACTGACGTGACTGAGGACATGACGATTTCTCCGTTGTGTCACGGGCAAACGAACGACCTCACCTCTGCAGTCCGTTCGACTTACTGGGATGGCATTGACCTCGTTGCCGCGGCACCGTTCCTGTTTTCCGCGGAGTTCGCCCTGCCCTCGATGCAGATGAGCAACCCGTCAGCGCGATTCTGGAATGTGCTCTCTTCGGGCCTCGAGCCGCTTCGGAGCATGTACGACGTCATCATCATCGACACGCCCCCTTCGCTTTCGTATGTGACGATCAACGGTCTGTGGGCGGCCGACGGAATCGTCGTCCCGATTCCGCCGAGCGGACTTGACTTCGCGAGCTCGGCGCAGTTCTGGTCCCTGCTCGGTGACCTTGGGACGAACCTGGATCAGCAGGAGCCAGGCGGGAGCGGTAAGGCTTTCGATTTTCTCCATGTGTTGCTCAGCCGTGTCGATCAAGCTGACGCAGCGTCGCCAGCGGTCCGGCAGTGGATTCAGGCGACATATGGTGAGTACGTCCTACCGGTCGAGATTCCTAAAACCACTGTGACGAGCAACAAGGCGGCTGAGTTCGCGACCATTTACGACGTCCAGAAGTACGACGGTTCTGCAAAAACCTACAAGCGCGCTGTCGATGCGTACGACCGTTTCGTTGACCTCATCGAGGAGTCGGTGGTCGAAGCGTGGCGGGCGCGTGGAGAGGTCAAGTGATGGCGCTGATTCAAGTGGCAACCAGGTTTCCACGGGTGTGGGAATCGCTCGATCTCGATGCCTGCGGCAACCTAGTTGCCAGGCGGTTTCACCCGCGCACCCGGGGTGGAAATAGAGGCCTTGCAAGCCCCTGGCAACCGGGTTGCCATCCGTTCACGACAGTGCCCTCCCCGTCTATTCGACCCACAACGAACATCTGGCAACCTGGTTGCCAAATCTCCCAGGAGACCCAGCGATGAGCACGAAAAATAAGCTGCTGGCGATGACTATGGGCTTGGACCCGATGGCGCAAGCGCCGGCTGAGCCTGCAGTCTCGCGCGCCCCGGGGGCGCCTGCGATACTCCCGCCGCCTGCTGAAGGTAGCTTGCCTGCGCAGAAGTTTCCGCAACTTGGCCCCGGGTCCGCCCCTCGAACCGGGCCTGGGCAGATGCTGCAGTTCCGCGGGCAAATGTTGGCAATTGAAGGCGAGCTGGCAAAGGCGCGGAGCGAGCTTCAGTTGCACGAAGGTTCGACGCCCACTCGGCTCATTGATCCGGCCCTCATCGACGGCAGCCGCTGGGCGAATCGCCATCCGGATGCGTTCAATCGCCCCGAGTTCGAAAGTCTGAAGCAGGACATCGCCCACGCCGGAGGCAACGTGCAGCCGATTCTTGTTCGGCAGGCCGCGGGGCAGGAAGGGCGCTACGAGGTAGTCTTCGGACACCGCCGTCACCGAGCCTGTCTCGAGCTCGGGGTGCCTGTGTTGGCAATGGTCACGACGTCGCCCCTTTCCGACGCGGAACTCTTCGCGGCGATGGACCGGGAGAACCGCGAGCGCGCGGACTTGTCGCCGTACGAGCAGGGGACGATGTACCGGCGAGCGCTTGACGCAGGGCTGTATCCCTCGAATCGGCGCATGGCCGAAGCGCTCGGTGTTTCGCACACCTGGGTCGCCAACGTTCTGTCAGTCGCAGACCTGCCTGCGCCGGTCCTTGAGTGTTTTCGGTCACCCCTGGAAGTTCAGCATCGGCACGCCAAGGCCATCTCTGAAGCCCTTGAGCGCGACCGTAAAGCGGTTCTGAGGCGTGCGGAGAAGCTGCGGCAGGCACCCGCAAAGCTTGCGCCGACTGCTGTCGTCGCTGCGCTCATTAAGAGCGACGCTGGCCAGGCAGATGGTGGTCGTCAGTCACTGAAGCTGGGGCAGCGCGACGTCGGAACCTGGCAGCGTGATAGGGCAGGGCGATTGACGATTCAGCTCGATGCTGCGGCTGTTCCGGCGGACAAGGTGGAGGCTGTATTGGCTGCCTTTACGAAGGCCCTCGAGTCTGTCAACTGAGCGGAGTGGCAACCGGGTTGCCGCTCCGTAGCTCTTGGGTTGAGACCTTTGGCTTGGGTAATCAAGGTCGCTGAAATCGAGGGGGCAGGTTTGACCTGCCCCCTTTTTCTTTCTAGAAGATAAAAGGGTCCCTATACGTGATGCCTACGTCTAGCCCAGCACTCAAATTTCGCCCATGCGCAAACCCATCGACCTCATCCATCAAGCCACCGTGGATGGTGCACACCCCAAGCTCAATGAGCGCGTCATCTTCGCGAGTCCGGAGCTGCAGCACCTGCTGACCTCAGTCACGATGCCCGGCGACTGGAGGTACATGGATGTGCCCTGTACCGCAGTCGTCGGAGTCCAGAATCCTCAACGGGGGGCCCCGCCGGAGCCGTTCAATTGGCGCCAAGCGGCCCTGTGTCTGCACGGGGACGGCTGGGGGCTGGGGGCAATTCGATACCTCGAAGGGCCACTACGCTGCCTGGCCATGCCCGAGGCTCCAGGCGCAAAGCGGGCTCTAAAACTGACCAGCTACGCTGGCGCCGTGATTTGTTCAAACGGTGCACACAGACTTGCTGCGGCGATTCCTTGGCAGTTGCGGCCTGGCGCCAGTGGCCTGCTCCAAATGGCGGCTACCCATGAGCGTCCAGAGCTCGCTGGACGCGTAGCCGCAATCCTGGCCTACGCTGGAGACGGCGCTCTCGAATTTGTGCAGCTGCACGCCCCAGCGCAACTCGACCAACTCGCCACGCTGGCTGATGCTCAATGCGACCTGGCCGTCCGGCTCTGTGGTGGGAGCCAGGAATCGCTCCTGGCGCTTCCCACGGATGGTGGGCCCGCCATAGAGGTCCGGCCTCGGTCTGGATGGCAACGGCTGCTGGCCAACAAAAAGGCCGATGAGGCCAGAGACACCGGATGGTTTGACTGGAGGCTACTGCCGCATGAGCTGCTCGTCGCTTGGCGTGGCAGGGGGTGGCTGCAGAGCAGCCGAGCCGGCAGCGAGCTACTTGGCGACACAGAGCCTCACGGGCCCTTGATGGCCTAGCGGCTCAACTGCCTTTCGATCTGTCGACCTCGTGAATCAGCGCGAAGACGGCTCGGTCGAGTTCATCCAACTTCTCGCGTCGAACATCGTCAGGCTCATCGAAGGCAAGGTCGACTTCGCGACTGGCGGCCGCGATTTGGTCCTTGAGTTCGCGAAGCTTCGGGTTCGCCTGCTCGGCTTCGAGAACCCGCCGAGAGAGCCAGCGATGCATGGTGAGCATCTCGCTGTCACCGCTCGCTGCGCCTGCGCGAAGAGCTGCACGCCAGTTCCGCGCTGCACGTCGGACATGCTGATTTTCGGCCAATGGGAATCGCTGCAGGTGGATGTAGGGCTGACCAGTCGAGCGGTCGATGGCGAAGCTCGACAAGACGCCGATCCCATTGGCTTCGTCCTCCTCGAGGGAATGGAAGTTGGCGTCGGTGACGACATCGAGCGGCGTGACGCCGTCGGCCGCCAGCACCACAACGTAGTCTCGCCGGCGTTGAAGTTCTTCCTTCAGTTCGTACACGAACAGCCTCCACCGACCGTCCGGCATAGGCTGTGTCCCGGTCTCCCATAGCCCCACCATTCGGGGGGTGACATCCAGTCGTCGCGCAACGGCGGCTGGACTCCAGCCGAGCGCAGTTCGCATTCTATGAAGGGCAGTCGCCCTGTTGATCGCATCCATTTCTCACCTCACAACTATTTCCGATGCGGAAATAGTGGCCGTGAACGAAATTTGGCGCAATAGTCGGCGACTTCACTTGACCGGCGGAAAAAAGGGCGAGTGGCATGCAGTCCCTCCTGGGCATCAAAGTGCCGAATGACGGCGGCGGAGCGGGTCGTGATGACACGATGTTGAGGCGGGGGATGGTCCCTCGGGTACTCAAATGAGGTGAACGTGACGACGACATTCAAGATGGCTGGCGCCCAGCTGGTTGCTTTCGACAAGACGGACAGGCCCTGCGCGGCCTGGGACGGCCCCGAAGAGCTGCTCCGCGGCCTCGAGGTTGTTCTCGCACAGGCGCCGGCCCTGGCGGACGCCATTGCCACCGCCTGCGGTCTGGTGATGCCAGTAGGCGCAGCAGCAACAGAAGCTGAATAAATACCGTGATAACTACTATTATCACGGTGTCAGCTTTTTAGTTGCAAAACTGCCAGTTCTGGCTGACACTTCCCTACATCATTGATTCGGCAGAAGTTTTCGTCTCCCGGCTGAAAGCGATGGCCACAACCGAGAGGAGGGCGCGATGAGCTTCTACCCAGTCGCCGTCGACGGCGAGCTGCTTGACCTCTCGCTGTTCGAAGACGGCCCGCTCAACGAGCGACTGCAGGTCGCGCAGAACAGGCGCCAGGTCATTCACTGCCACTGCCATGAAGGGCGTGGCGAGCCGGCGCCGGCAAGTCCGCTGCGCCTGACGCCGGTGCGCCGCGGCGTGGACTACCACCTGCGCCGCGACCCGGACGATGCTGATGCACACCACGCGGACTGTCGGCACTTCACTCTCTCTTCCTGCCAGCTTGCCCAAATCGGACTTTCGACCGACGCGCTGCGCGTAAGCGACGAGGGCGAGCTGCGCATCAACCTGGACTTCGGCCTGGGCGAGTCGGGCGACCGCGACATTGCAGCGGCCATCGTCCAGTACCACCACCCGGACGGAAAGACGACTCAGACTCGCTCTCGTGCCAGCCTGCTCGGTCTTCTGCATCTGCTGTGGGCGCGCGCGGAGCTCAACCGGCACGACCCGCGCCGAAGACTTTCCGGGCCTGGGCCGTGGGAGCGGCTGCGCCAGGTGGCGCGACACACCGTTCCCAACTCGATGCGCAGCCTGTCCGAACATGGGCTGTCCAGCATCCTGCTGCTACCC
The DNA here is from genome assembly GCF_020387415.1 of Ideonella benzenivorans. Taxonomy (GTDB): domain Bacteria; phylum Pseudomonadota; class Gammaproteobacteria; order Burkholderiales; family Burkholderiaceae_C; genus Ideonella; species Ideonella benzenivorans. Next base: position 29,800 of record NZ_JAGWCB010000021.1, read on the forward strand.
ACCAATGCGACCGCCGAGGCCAGCGAACAGGCCAGGCGCAACCGCGCCAAGCTCTTCGAGGCCCACAAGAAGCGCCGCGTGATGTTCGCCTGCCAGCTCGACCCGCATCTGCTTGAGGCGCGCAACGCCGGCGGCTTCGCTGACCTCTACCCGGCCTTCGGCGTCGGCCTGACGGTGCACGGAGACCTCATCACCCAGATGCTCGAGCAACACCCGTCTGAACGTGCGGCACTGGCCACCGGCCAGGCCGTCATCGCCATCGGCGTAGCCAAAGTGTGGGAGCGCAGCCGCGGTCGCCTCGCTGCGACCGTGGAGCGCATGGCGTTGATGGGCGTAACCGACCGGTACATCCCGGTCGAGTCTTCTTACTGGCGCGCCCTGGCTGAGTACCTGGAGGCCACCGGCCGCAGCTACATGAAGCCACTCAAGCACGACGCTGCCGACCTAGTTCACCCCGACTTCGTGCTTACCGACACGCCAGCACAGGTTGCGCTCGAGGTCTACGGCATGGACACGCCGGACTACTTGGCCAGGAAGGCGGAAAAGCAAGAGTTGTACGCCCAACGTCTGCCTGGGCGGCACTGGCAGTGGGAAGCCCTCCATGAGCGACTGGAGGTGGCCGTTCGGCATCTCCCGGCACCAATGAATCGAGCATGACGAAACCAGCCAACGCGACGACACCAAAGCTGTCGAACGTCGACTTCCGCTTCATCAGCGCCTGGGTGCAGGGCATTGACGTGCGGGGGGCATGGGAGATGTACCAGCTGCACCGCGGCCCCGGCGACATGCGTCGAATCCGGAACACCACCCGGCTGCTGATGGACCTGCTGGCCGGCATCGGCAAGCGTCACGGGCTGCCAGAAGCTGCGGTGCTGCGTCGAGACGCCACACGTATCGCGTCCATGAATTCAGGTGCAACGTCGCTGACTTCATCGACGGTGGCCATGAACTCATCGTCGGCGGCGGTGAAATCAGCGCATGCACCGACGCTGGACCAGTTCCGGGAGGAGCTCGAGGACCCGGATTACTACTCCGAGGCCGAGCTCATCGAGCTCTGGCAGGAGCGCTATGGAAGCGCGAAGGCAGGGCCTTCGTCAAACGACACTGGCAGCGGCCTGGCCTCGCGGCCGCAGCCAACGTCCGAGGAGCGAGCGTTCCAGCGCCGCGCCCGTCTGGTCAAGCGTCAGCTGGAGGCCTTGCGCAAGCTTGAGGCCTTGGCCGCCGCGGCACCGATGCCGGAAGACCTGGTCGAGGCCTGGCTGTTCAACAGCGAGACCGCCAAGCGCTTGCGCACCGTGGGCATCCTGCGCCTTGGCGAGCTGATGTTCTTCATCCGCCAGCATGGCTACCGCTGGTATCGCAAGGTGCCGCGCATCGGCGAGGAGGGCGCCAAGCGCCTGGTCACGTGGCTCCAGCAGCACGAGGCGACCCTGGGCCCGGTGTCGCAGACCGCGCTGGCACCGTTGACGAAGCTCGATGTCACCGCGGTACAGCCGGCACCGACAACTGGCGTGGTGCCGTTCGAGCGGCTCGTGGTGCCGTCGACATTGTCCGGTGCAACTGGCCGAAATCGTGCTGTGGTCGAGGACTGCAGCATCAAGGTCTCGGACGACTACGGGGCAATCAAGGCATGGCTGTCGATGTACGCGCCCGGTATCGACCCGGTGACGCGAGAGCAGGTCGGCAACGCGAACACCTGGCGAGCCTACCGAAAGGAGGCCGAGCGGCTTCTGCTGTGGTCAATCTTCGAACGCCACAAGGCACTGAGCGACCTCGATCCTCTGGATATCGCCGACTACCGTCGCTTCCTGGTGACTCCCGGGCCGCTTTTCGTGGGCTCCAAGAGCGCGCAGCGTTGGAGCGAGCACTGGAGGCCATTCGAGGGCCCGCTCAAGCCGCGCTCGCGCATCGCCGCCGAGACCATCTGCAAGACCATGTTCTCCTGGCTCGTTGAGGTTGGATACCTGAGACACAACCCCTGGGCTCAGACTCGTGGGGGAACCAAGGTGCGACAACTGCAGGAGCTGCGCTCGCTCTCCGACCACCAGTGGGCTCTGGTCGATGCCTGGCTGAAGGCATTGCCGGCGACGCCGGCGAACACACGACTCCGCTTCATGTTTCGCTTTGCCTTCGTCTCTGGCATGCGGGAGACGGAGCTCGCCAATGCCAGGGTCTCGTGGCTGTACCAGGACGCGGGGGAGGGCGGCGAGCTCGTCTGGAACCTTCGAGTCATTGGCAAGGGCGAGAAGCCCCGAGACCTCCCGCTGCCGGAGCGATTTGTCGACGAGCTGCGCGAGCACCTGGTCGACAAGGGGCACGACGGGGTCTTCTACGATGTCAGCGAAGAGATGGACTTCCCCATCCTCTCGGCCCTAGTCGACCCTCGGAATCCGATGGACGGAAAGCGAGTCTACGAGCTTATGAAGGCTGCCCTGGTGGCTTGCGCTAACGACGTGGAGCGCACGGACCCCGCTGCCGCTGCGCGTATTAGGAAGGCATCGCCGCACTGGGTGCGCCACACGCATGGCCGGATGTGGGTCGAAGGCGGCGGTGACCGCGGCATTCTGCGAGACCGCCTGGGCCACGCCTCCATCGTGACCACCGGCATCTACGACAGGTCGGACATCAGGCGTCAGCGTGGGGTGGTTGAGCGTCTGTTCGGGTAGTAGGACATCTGAATCAAAAGGGGCAAGCCCCTTGCTGCTCGACCAGTGCCCTGATTTAGCCAGTGCTTGATCGCCGCGACGATGACCTCGGTCTCAGTCACGCGGCGTCCGGCGAGCATCTCTTGCGCCACGTAGGCCTAAAGCTGAACAGCAACGTGACGAGCTGGGCTATCTGCCCTTCAGCCAGGCTGGCGGTGCCTTGCTCAGCTGACTTCGGATTCGGATAAAGGACACGGTTCTGCACCTATCCATCTCCTCTCTTTTTCAGCTGTGTGCACGTTACTAGGACACGTCTCTGTCAAGTCGGGGGCGTTACCTGAACGCCTTCGGCTACATCGCTAGGCTGCCCAAATCCAACCGCGGGCGCCCCGGTCGACGCCCTCCTTGGATCCCTCATGAACCCTCTTGCAGCCCAATTCCAAGGCTGAACGACTCCTTGAACGGAAAGTTTGGGTGCCCCGAATCGGCCCCGCAACGAATCCGGCGCCAAGTTGATACTCAAATGAACACCACGCGATGTTCGATTGATGTTCGATTGATGTTCAACTGGACATCAACTCGCCGACTTTGGTCGCGAACCCAGAGTTGAACACCACATGAACATCATCTGGTGTTCAGTTGAGCATCAATTGATGTTCACGTAGACACCAACTCGCTCTCGACTTGTCATTTCGCCACGAATGCGTTTAAGGACGCCCGTTTTACGGTTCAAATCGCTAAAAAAGTCGACGACCCCCCTGGGGGTCGTCGTAAAAATTTGCGATTTGCCTTGGAAAAAGGCAACGTCATTACTCGCTTGTTGTCAATGTTCCAGGAACGTGTTCTGTGTGTTGAGGGCCCAGAATGGACCCGGTGGGGATGCGGACAAGAGCTTGGACTGGTTATGCGGCGATGCCCAGGCGCTGACGGTGCTGGGCAGGTCAGCTTGAACTTGCTGTTCAGGTGGGTCTGGGCCTTCCAGGCGATGTCGGTGATGGCGGAGGGCAGGCGCCTCATGGCGCTGGGCGATGATGGGACACACGCGCGGGCCGGCTTGGTAGTGCCAGGCCACCTCCACCAGCATGTAGCGCACCGCGTTTCTCCCGGCCGATGCAAATCTGAGCCACCGTACCGACCCAATAGTGAGCCAGGGATGGAAGCCGCAGGCGCAGGCCTGCGGGCTGTGGATGAGTTTAGTTTAAGGGCCTGAGCGTGCCCTTGGCACTCTCCTGCTTCTGAGCGGCAGCCCGTTGCTGTTACCGAGCCCTCACGCGCGACTTGGCCTGTGCTGTTGAGCGCAGGTAGCGGATCGAGTCGTTGCCGGTCTCCACGATGTGGCTGTTGTGCGTGAGCCGGTCCAGCAGCACCGTGGTCATCTTGGCGTCGCCGAACACCGCGCTCCACTCGGCGAAGGCGAGGTTGGTCGTGATCATCACGCTGGTGTGCTCGTAAAGCTTGGACAGCAGGTGGAAGAGCAAGGCCCCGCCGGCTTGGCTGAACGGCAGGTAGCCCAGTTCGTCCAGGATCAGCAGGTCCAGCCGCAGCAGGCCGGCCGCGATGCGCCCCGCCTTGTCCTCGACCTTCTCCCGCTCCAGTGCGTTGACCAAGTCCACCGTGCTGTAGAACCTTACCTGGCGCCCGTGCTGCGTGATCCCCGCCACGCCGATGGCTGTGTCCAGGTGGGTCTTGCCCGTACCCGGCCCGCCCACCAGCACCACGTTGTGCGCGGCCTCGGTGAAATTGCAGCGCACCAGCTGCGTCACCAGTTGCCGGTCCACGGCGGAGACCTCGAAGTCGAAGCCCGCCAGGTCTCGGTGGATGGGGAAGCGCGCCGCGTGCATCTGATAGCTCGGACAGCACCACCGGCAGGAAGCAGGGTTGATTGGCAACGGGGCGGTAGCAGGCCAAAGGCATCCCCAGCACAAGGCGACACATTCACCTTGCAGGCCCCATGCCGCAACGATAGGCTGGGATCATTCACCCCACATCCGAACCAAGTGCCAACACGGACGTCCCATGCCTGAGATCAGCATGCTGCTCGACCGCGCCGGGACCGCGATGGGCGGGGTTTTGCTACAGCTTCGTTAGGCCGCATGAAGACCCACCGCGTTCCTCCCGGCACACTCTCCGGCGACAGGCTGTTGGCCCCATCAGCCGTCAGCTTACGCTCCGCTCCGTCCACATCGGAACTTGAGGCTCTGTTCCAAGAGGCGGCGAAGGGCGACTATTCCACTGAGGTCGTCAAGCAAACCGCTGTCATCCCGAGTAGACCCCGATCGACGTCAGGGACGACGCTGCATCAGCGGGTGGAGAACACAGCGAGGTGGAGTTGCATATTTGCCAGCAGCCAAGGCCGTTCGCAGATCAGATCGTCGTGCATTCCGTATGGAGCATCAACGAAGACTCTGCCGGCGTTTCGTGGATATACAGTTTCGGGGTTCACCGACTGGGTCTTGGAATTGCATGGCATCCGCTCCCCAATAGCCTCTCTCCAGATGGGCAGCGATGCCGAAGCGCGAGTTCGATTGTTGCGAGTGCCAGTGCCGACCAGCACTCGCTGGGACCTCATTCACGACGGAATGACACTCGCTGACTTGCAACGTAGGACCTTTCAAATATCGGATCTCGCAATCGATGGCTACCCATTGCGCGCCAATCCGGACTTGGTGTTTAGGCCGGCACAAGATCTTGGTTGTGAGGAAGAAAGTAGGCGTGACGTCGTCATCATTGAGGTCAAGTGCACTGATGCTCCAATTCCTGACGATCTTTGGCCAAATGCCCGGTGTCAACTGTGGGCATACTCGAAGATCGACAACTTCGCATCCGCCACCGAAGTCTATTTGGTAGGCGAGGTCTGGAACTCCCGAGGAACTGAACGCCGACACACGCGAACTTGGCGTCGGAGCGCCGGCGTCCTTGAAGACGAGTGTGCAGCGCTATTTCAACTCTATCGGTCTGCAGCACCGCGCAGCAAGTAACCCCGCAGCATGCGGCCTAACCCTTCTACCGGGACTTCCCCCTCGGTCAAGCAGACCCCGGCTGTTTTCTCCTTCCCACCTGATTCGTCACGAACCTCAGCCAGGCGCATAGCCTGAGCCTGTCCTTGCCACGATTCCCGTCTTCATGGTGCTCTTTGCTGCGCTCCGGCTCAAGCAGTCTGTGACGGCGGCGCAGAAGGCCGGTATCGCGGCGGCCTTCGCCGGCATTGCCGTGGTGGCTTTGGGCCGAGGCGGTGGCGTCGAAGCGACGCCAGCGGGCGTCGGCTTCATGTTGTTTTCGGCGGTAGCCATCGCGTTCTACTACGTCTGGAGCATCAAGCTGATTGAACGTCAAATGTCGGCGATCGCCGTAACCTGACGCTCGATCCTGCAGGCGTGACTGCTACGATTGATCTCAAATCTTCAGTTACCTTGTCGTAGCCAATCTCAGGCATTCCGACAAGGGAATCAGGTGTTATGGGCCTTCTCGATCTGTTCAAGTCCTTCTTTTCTGATGAGAGCAGGTCCATGGCGCCGGCTGCGGAAGTGTCTTCAACAGGTCGAGAAGACGACTTCCGAATCGGCGACCTTGTTACCGGCTCGGTCAGCTATGCAGGTCCAAGGTTCTACAAAGTCGATTTGTCGGACGGTCGAATCGGTCTCGTCGGTGGCCACCATGTCCCCCGTGAGAGAGCTGATGTCTCCTCGCATTACCAACGCGGGGACCTCGTGCAGGTTGTCGTGCTTTGCCCGTCCGAACGGAAGTACGGTGAATACATCTGCAGTGAGACGCTGGTCGAAGAGATGATTCGACGTGCGGACCTGTCCACATTGTCCGTGGGCGACGAGGTGGAAGTTCAGGTACGCCGGCTGACGCAGGACGGGATCAACGTAGCGTATGGCCGCGCGGAAGGGGTCATTCCTCGCGAACGCGCCGCTGGAGGTCAGGCTCGTAAGCACGCCCTCATTCCGGGGCAGGTCGCCAAGGTGCGGGTCGACTGGATCGAAGTGCCGGAGCTGGGGGATTCCTTGCCGCCTTGGAAGCTGCGCAGCAGCTTTGGCGCGAGTCTCCGCCCCGAGCCGGTGCAGCCGGTGCGTTGCGTACTTTGGGAGGTGGGAGCCGTTGTCTGTCGCATGAACGTGAGTGTGCGGCTACCGCGCGAGGTAGACGTGATTTGCCAATGGTGTTTGGAGAGAATGGCTGACGGCGCCGATTGCGCGACTTTGACCACCGAGACGGGCTTGCCACCGGGCTCCGTTCAGGCCATTGCTGAGCTCCTCATCGAGTACGGCCTAGTGCAGTCCGAATCTTGGATCCCGACGCCACGCGGCCGATCGTTGCTAGTTGCTCTGGCGAAGGTTGCGGATGCGCAAAGGCATCCTGTCCAGTTCCTGTTTGCGAGCGCCATGCCCTCGAACTTGTCCTTCCTCCCGCCTGAAACGGAAGGTGTCGAGCAGGCGCCGGGGTCGCCACAAGCTGTGCGGGACACGAGGCAGGAGCGACGGTTGCGGGCGGATGCGGCCAGTGCCTTGCGCAAGTTGCGCGCGGCGCTACCCGACGCGTGCCCCGAAGAGATGCTCGAAGCCCTGCAGGACAAATGGTTGCGTGTATCACTGCAGGTCGAGCGCCATGAGATTCCACTGACTCGGCCCGTGCCGCGGTCCTTCCTCACCGAGGCGTTGCACCGACATTTCGCCTGTGCCGAACGGGAACCGCCTGAGCGTGTCCCCGAACAGGAGATGCATGCACGCGTGGTGCTGCTCGTGCGGCTACGGACCACGCTGGAAACACGTCAAGGTGCGGACCAAGACGATTTGCCGGAGCGGTGGGAAGAGGACATCTTCCTCGAACCAGCGTCCGGCACCCTCTGGCGCAAGGATCCGGCCAAGGACATCCGGTTGCAGGACGTGTCCAGCGACAACCTGCCCGCACTGCCTCTCGATTTCTCATGGCGATTCGTGTCTACCGGGACGCTCGTCGAAGTGCAACCCCAGGACTGGAAAAAGGCGATCTTTAATGGCACGCGAAGCACTTCGATTCCTGTCGAGAACGGCCGAGATCATGGCGAGGAAGGTGGGCGGAATCGCGTCTAAGACGGCCACCCGCGCGATTCCGACAGACGTGCTGGGGGCAGTGTCGGCCTTGCTAGGCGCGGTCCAGGCAGGGCTGGACTACAGCGCTACGAAGGTGAGGACCCGCGCAGCGCGTGAGGAGATTGTTCTGTTGGAGCGGCAGTTGGTCCAGCAGCGTGATGCTCTCAAGGAAGAGGCGAAGCTTGCAAATCGCGAATTCGAGTTGCACCGGGGCAGTCTTGAGCCGGCCCGGCGACTGGTCGACCTCGCGGCCAATCTGGTGCAGGACGCGTCGATGTGGCTGAGCCTTCTGTTGGAGGAGGACATTCCGGATCGCGAGGAGCTCGAAAACGTCCAGGAGATGCTGGAAGATGCCTGGGAGCAACTCGGCATCGCCTTGACGGGATGGAAGGATTTAGGAGGGGTACCCCATGGCTAGCAAACTCAAATTACCCAAGTCGTCCACGCCCACGCCTGAAACCGGGCCAAAGAACCTGGAGTTCGCCAAACTGGACAACAACTTGGCGGTGGCTCGCGTCAAGGTGCTGAATGACGTGTTCAATACCATCGGCAAAGGCTTCGACTATCTGCGCGCGAAGCAAGACAGTGAAGCCATCATCGTGAAGGCGCATGCTGATGTCGAGAAGGCGCGGGCCGACCTCGAGAAGACCCGATTGGAGGTCGGTCTCGGACACCACGCGCTGGACAAGCTGGATGAGGCCCAGACCACCGCGATTCAAATGCTCAACTTTCTGATCGACGAAGCTGGTCGATCTTCGGATTTCGAACAGCGCAGACGCATCATCGCCGACGCCAATGAGTCCCTGCGGGCGCTCGCTACTATCCGGCAGAAATGATCAATTTGGTCCTGGCCGGGGTCAGCTTGGGCGCCATGGCCGTTCAGTGGTGGTTCGGCGGCAAGACGGAGGAACTGCAACGCCAGCTGCAGGATCTCGAGCACAAGAGGAACGCAATTCTTGCGGCTGACGCGCAGCGGCGGCGCACATTGCTAGGGCCTTGGCTGGAACAAGTCCTGCTCGTTGTCGAAGGCGAGATCAGCATGCGGCGGCAGGTGGAACCGGAGCTCCTTGCCGCGCTGGAACAGGCGACCGCGCTTGCGACACATCCGCTGCGGCCAGTGAGCGAGAACGCGCTGCGACGCACGGTAGCGGAGCTAGAGCGTGCGGTCGACTTGGTCGAGGCCGAGCGCGCGCATCTGGAGTGGTTTCGCGATTCCTTGCCAGCCCACGGCGTGGGGGAGCTCTTTCCGCTTGAGCGCCTGCAGATGCCTGCCGATTACCCCGCGCGCGGCGCGTTGCTGCAGCTCGAAGCCGGGACGAAGAAGCATCATGGTTATGTGCTGCAGGGCTTGCACCGCGGCGAGCTGGTCGCAGTTTACAAAGTGGACCACTACAACCGAACCGCGAGCGTTTGCGCGCTGCGCGGGGAGCTGTTACGGCTGTCAAGGAATGGCGGTAGCCATTTCGAGGCGATCGTCGAAGGGCGCAGCCGGGACGAATTGCGGGTCAGCATCGCTTCCGGTTCGGAGCCGGGGGCCGAAGACGGCCCCCTGGCGCGCATTGAGTTTCGCTTGCCTTTGGAGCGGGGCGATTCGCGGGGGAATGTCCCCCCCGGCGCCCGTCTAAAAGTCTTCAGTCGCCCATGGACCTGGGCCGAGATCAATGGTGCTGTCCGCCCTGGGGCGAAGCCGCTTGAAGTGGGCTTCGCCCCCACGATCCGCCGAGATGCGAAAGATTGGAGCCCCATTCCGCTAGCCTGCAGGACCGAGCAGCTAGTCGAGCTGCGAGAAGCCTGGGAGCGCATCGAGAAGGCAGGCGCCCTATCGCACCCGTGGCGCGTATCTATGCAGGACCAGGGCGTCTTTGTCTTCCAGCTGGGGGACGTGGCTTTACGCATGCGCTGCAAGGAGGATGCGCATTGCTTTGAGTTGCTGGCCGTGGGGACGGCTGGCCAACGGCCGGCGACCTCTGTGCGTATCCATGCCGAAGTGGGTGTCTTCGTTCCTAACATCGGTGACGAGCAGGAGCTCGCTCCGGGCTTGTTCCGGGAATTCGTGGACATGCTGGCTGAGGAGCTTGGCAACCAACGCATGAGCTTGTTGGACCGCCAGTCGGCACTGCACCTGCGCAAGATGCAGATCGTCTTTGAAGACCTGCGGGATTCGGCCGAGCGCGATTCGCGCGTTGAGGTGTTCGCAATGGGCGGACGACGAGCGGGGAGAGCGATGCGATGTATCGTCCTTCATCGCCCACTGCCTGCCTGGCTGCTTGAAGCTGACGCGGAGTCCCCGCGTGTGGAAGGCGTGGATGCCGCCGGCCAGAAGATTCCTGTCCAGGCGCTAAAGGTGGTCGACGAGCGACTGGGCTTGGTTGAACTTTCGTTCCGCCACGCCAGCACCGATGCCCATGCCTTACGCTACTTAGCGGCGATCGGCGAAGGCTACACGCAGGAGATCATGGCGCGCTCGGCCGCATCGGCGCTGGCGAATCGCTTCGTCTCGCCCACGGTGCGCGCCGACCTGTTCCACTTGGAGGAGAGCCCCTCAGGCAAAGCGGGCAGCCAGGCCAGCAACCCCGACGCCATCATCGATGCCGCTCTGGACGATGAAGGCGTGTTCGCCGTCTGGGGACCGCCGGGAACGGGCAAGACAACGCTGGTTGTCGCTTTGCTGAGGCGATTCCTCGGGGAGTGGGCGGCATTGGGCAAGCCTCGGCCAGCGCGAGTGCTCGTTGTGGCGCCGACGCACGTTGCGGTCAACGAAGTGATGCAGCGGCTTCTGAAGGAGGATGCGGCGCTGGCAGAAGGCGTGGTGCGCTATGTGGCACAGACCTCGCGGATCGAAGGAACGAGCCTCATGGACTGTTCCCAGGACCGGCTGCTCGAAAGCTGGCGTTCGTCGGTGCTGGGTAGCACGAGTGGCGTGAGCCCCGCGTGGCGCGCACTGGTGGAGGACGAGGACGGCAACGTTCCCAGGGGGGTGCGGGAGGCGCTCAGCCGGTGGGTGCTTGCAGGCCGGCAGGTGCATGCGGTGACCTCGATGGGCATGCCGCGTGCTGACTTCGCATTGCTCGACAAGTCGTTCGATCTGGTAGTGTTCGACGAGGCTGGTAAGGCTTTCGCGCCTGAGATCCTGCTGCCGGCGATGCGCGCTCGCCGCCTGGTGCTAGTCGGTGATCACAAGCAGTTGCCGCCCACGGTGACGGAAGAGATGCTGGCCGACGACGGCGCCAACCGCCTCGATCCTCAGGAGGTGGAGTCGTTGCTGCGTAACAGCTATTTCCACCACCTGTTTCAGTCGTTGCCGGACACCCGCAAAGCCATGCTGGCCGTGCAGCACCGGATGCACCCGGAGATTGGTGCAGCCGTGAGTGAACTGTTCTACGAGGGCCGCCTCAAGTCGTCCCGGCAGGCCGGGAAGTGGGGAGTGACTCGCAAGCGCCTCACTGTGGTCGACTGCAGCGACGTGCCGGATTACCGCCATCGACGCGTCATGGGCAAAAGCCTCGAGAACCCTTTTGAGCGTCGGCTGGCGCTCGAGCTTGTTGCCGCGCTTGCGACTCATGGAACGTGCTTGGTAATCTGCCCGTATCAGGCGCAACGCATCGCTGTCGAGCGCGAGATTCGCATGCGGCGCCTGGATCAGCGCGTCCAGACTACAACGGTGGACGCGGTCCAAGGCGGCGAGGCCGACATCATCTTGCTTTTGATGACGCGAAGCGGAGGCAATACGAATTTCCTGCTTGATGAGAACCGCATGAACGTCGCACTGTCTCGCGCGCGCGAGTGCGCCATCGTCGTAGGCCATGTGCGAGCCTTGACTAGACGAGAGGGAAACCCGATTTCAAGGTTTCTGGCGCACGGAAGTCGAGCGCGGTCGCTTCTCCACTTTCGGGCGCCGCCCGCGGGCGACATTCAGGAAGACATTGTTCAGCGCGTGATCGGCGAACAAACTGGGCGTCCGCGCGCCGTGCACCGCTAATCCTGCCGCGGGGCCACTGGGCCCCTCAAGCGTCAACGGTGCTGGCCAGCACCTCCGCTTGCCGCCCAAGGCCGCAGACCAACGCAAAGCCGATGCCATTCATGCGCCTGCCGAAAGTCTGGCCGCGTGACCGTTTGGGGGGAGTCAGCGTGAGTTCGTGCCCTCGAAGCCAAAGTCAGCAACCGCTGCATAGCGGGCAGTCCTACACCCGCTGGCCGCTTCAGACTGGGTGCGGCCGTTCGACGAGTGGCGACCGATAGCCCGCTTTCGACCCTGAGCAGCCTCAGCCGGCGCGAACCCGAAGGGCTGCTGGGCAGCGAGATCAGACATTCAATGACACCCAACGAATGACCGAACTAGACCGCTTCGGGGTCACTCGAAGCGAAGCCGGTCAGATGTGGGCTTCGGTGGTGAGCGATGGCTTCAGCAGGTTGAAGCTCAGGGTTTGACTCTCGGTGCCTACCCGCTCATCGCCGAAACTGGCGATGGCCCCACCTGCTCCCATCTGCATCAAGGCCAGGCGAACCAGCGGGGAGTCGAGGTGGCTTGACTCAAGCCTGAGCCCGCCGAAGGTCAGTGACAGACTGATGGCTTCTTCTGCTTTGACACTGATCTCCAGCGTCAGGCCGCTGGTGCTGGACGCCGCCAGGGCGAGCAGGAGTTTTTGCACTCCTGCGTGGAACTGCTCCGCATTGCCCATCACCGCCAGGGTCCGGCTGGGCAGGGCCAAGCCCAGGTCGATGGCCTTGCTTTGGGTTCGACACCAAGCGTCGAGCTCCGTCAGCGCCCGCGCCAGGTCAAAGCCTTTCAGCTGCGGGGGCGCAATCGGTAGCGCCGCGCGCCCCTGAACGGCGGCGACCAGCTCCTCGGCCGAACGGGCGCCGTCGCTCAAGGCCTGGAGCAAGGCCAGCTGCACGCCGGAGGCGACGACCGCATCGCGCAGCGCCTCGCGCCGCTGCTCGGCGGCGATTCGATCGGTCGCATCACGCAGCACGACGGTGGTGATGCGGTGCGCACCGCCCCCCTGCTGAAAGACCACCGGCTCCACCGATCGGACCGCGCCATCGCCGCGATAAAGGCGCAGCACCCGCGCTGGGCGGCCGCTGCGCCGCCGCTCGTTGGCTTGGTCCATGGCTTCGTTGGCAAAGTCCAAGGCCATCCAGCCCGGTAGCACCGCCTCCGCAGGCTGGCCGAGCGCACGCTCCACCGAGACGCCGAACAAGGCTGCGGCCGCCTTGTTCATCAGCCGCACCACGCCGGCCGAGTCCACGGAAACGATGGCATCCGAGGCCACCGACACCAGCTCGGCCACGCGGCGATCGCCCAGCTCCTGCCAGTGCGCGGCGATGGCGTTGACCGTCTCCTCGCGCTCGCTGCGCAGTTGCAAAAGCTTGCGCACCCGAGCCAGCAGCACGTCGGGCTTGAAGGGTTTGGCCAGGAAGTCGGAGGCGCCGACCGCAAAACCCAGGGTCTCGCACTTGGCCTCGGCGTGAACGCTGACGAAGGCCACCGGCACCTGGCTCAGCACGGGGTCGGTTTGCATGGCCTGGCACACCGCGTAACCATCCAGCCGCGGCATCTGGGCATCCAGCAGCACCAGGTCGGGAACCTCGTTGCGCATCTGGGCGAGCGCTTCCTCGCCATCGGCCGCCGCCAGCAAGGTGGCGCCCAGCGGCGCCAGCGTCGAGCGCAGCGATTCGATTGCCAGCGGGTCGTCGTCCACCAGCAGGATGCGCGCGCTGCGCAGGTTCAGGGCGGCTGGCTGGCGGGCGCGCAGCGCCGACAGCCGCAGCAAGGCGCGCATGCGATCGACCAGCAGCTCAGGCTGGAACGGTTTGCGGACGAAGTCCTGCGCGCCGATCTGCAGCGCCGTGGCCTCCAGCGCTTCATCGCTGGCGCTGGTCACCAGGATCACCGGCAGCTGCGCACTGGCGGGGCGGGCCCGGAGCTGCGCGAGCACCTCCATGCCCCCGAGGCCCGGCATGTTGACGTCGAGGATGAGCAGATCGGGCAGTTCCGCCTCCACCGCCTTGAGCGCTTCGGCGCCGCTGCGCGCAAAGCGCATGCGGGCGTAGGGCGCCAGGGTCTTGCTCAGGGCCTGCAGCGTGACCGTGTCGTCATCCACCAGCAACAGTCTGGGCTTGTCGGCCATCGAGTCACCTCCTCATGACTATCCCGACGCTCCGGCTGGCGCCGTCTCGGTATTCTCTGGGCACCAACCATAGCAAGGATCGGCTCGCGCGACCGTCATATGCTGCGCCACACCAGGATTCCCAACACGATGCAAGCTCACTTCAGCAGGGCATGGACATGGGTCGGACTGCTGGGTCTGATCGCGACGGGTCTCGTCGGCGGCGGCTTGAGCCTGGAGAACGAGCGCCGACTCGCGCAGGAGATGGAGCGCCAGGCGCAGCAGGTGGCGCAGCAGGTGGAGGCACGCTTCGGCCTGTATGAGTACGGCTTGCGGGGCGCCAGCGGCGCCATCCTCGCCGGCGGCGGCGCAGAGATCCGGCGCCCGACCTTTGCCGCCTACTCGCAAAGCCGCGAGCTGTCGCGAGAGTTCCCGGGGGCCCGGGGCTTTGGCTTCATCCGGCGCTGGCCCCTTGGCCAGGATGAGGCCGAGCTGCGCCGCGCGCGCGCGGACGGCATGCCGGATTTCCGGCTGCGCGAACTGACTTCGCACCCTGGCGAGCGGTTCGTCATCGAGTACATCTATCCCCAGGCCAGCAACCAGGGCGCGACCGGCCTGGACATCGCCTCGGAACGCCATCGGCGCGAGGCAGCGGTGGCCGCGGCCCAGTCAGCCGCGCCGCGGCTGACGGCGCCGATCACCCTGGTGCAGGCCAACCAGAAGCCGCGGCAGGGCTTTCTGATGCTGCTGCCGGTCTACGCGTCGGGCGTGCTGCCACCCGACCCTGATGCAAGACTGGCCCGGACCCTGGGCTGGTCCTACGCGCCGCTGTTGGCCGACGAAGTGCTCAGACCCTTGCTCGAGGCGTTCCCGCTGGTGAGCATCCGCCTGACGGAACGCGACGAGTCTCGACCGTTCTTCGAGTCACACCCGGACCAGGCCGCTGAGACCGCCCCTATCACTGCGCGCGCCCAAAGGGCCTTGTCGGTCTTCGGTCGGGCGTGGAGCCTGGAGTTGCAGTCCAGCCCCGCCTTGCGCGCCCAGTCGCGTCTCGCACCCGTCTGGCTGGTGCTGGTGCTCGGCGCCGTGCTCAGCGGGCTGATCGCCCTGGTCACCCGCCTGGCGACGGCCCGGCCGGATGCCGAGGTCCTGGCTCAGCAAGGCGGCACCCGGCTGGCGGACTTCGTTCGCAGCCCGCTGGCGCGATGGTCCTTGCTGGTCCTGCTGGCCCTGGGCGGGGCCTATGCGGCCTTCGCGGGATGGCAGGTCAGGCAGTCGGTCGCCGCCAACCTTGAGCGCGAGTTGCAGCTGCTGGTCGACCAGCGCGCCAGCAACGGTGAGACCGCCATGAAAGGCCGCAAGGGCGCGCTGGTCTACCTGCGCGGAACACCACCGGTCGATGGGCTGGTGCGCAGCGACGCCAGCGGTCGCGACCCGCTGGATGGCAGCGCTGCCGCGCTGTGGCGCCAGCGCATGGGGCAAATCTTCGCGGCCTATGCGCAGGCCAATCCGGATGCCCAGGAGATCCGCTTGATCCGCCTGGAAGGCACTGCCCGGCAACTGGTCACGTGGCGTCGGGAAGCCGCCGGCGCCACCCAGGCGGGTGCCGTATCGATGGACGAGGCGCTAGCCCCGGCAGCGCTCGGCACGCTGAACGATCTGCGTGCCCGCCTGCTGCGCGGTGAGGCCTGGACGCATCCCCTCACCGCCGCAGCGCGCCCGGACGCGCAAGGCGAGCCGCTGCGGCAGCTCATTCGCTACACCCAACCGGTGCTGGTCGACGGCAGGCTGTTCGGCGTGCTGGAAATGGACGTCGATGTCTCCGCGCGCTTCAGCGCCGAGAGCCTGCGCCTGCCCTGGGGCGGCAGCTTGCATGTGCTGAGCAGCGACGAGCGCTGGCTGACCCGCCAGGGCCCGCTGGAGGGGAACGCCGCCGACAGCTGGCGAGACCGCTACCGCCCCGGCGCGATGGCGATCGCCACCCCGCTCGGCCGCTTGCGCGCCTGGCAGGGCGCGCAAGCCGAGGTGCTGAGCGTGGAAAGCGTCATCGATCCCAACCCTGGTGACCGAAGCGCACGGGTCATCTACCGCGCGGTGGTGCCCAAGCTGGCCATGGACGCCGAGGCGATGACGCAATGGCGCTCGCGGATGCTGCCGCCGGCGTTGCTGGCGGGCCTGTTCTATGCGCTGATCTACCTGTACTGGCGCCTTCAACAGCGCCATCAGAGGCGACTCACGACGCTCAACGCCGACCTCGAGCGCCGCGTCGCCGAGCAGACCCGGGATTTGCAGAGCGAACGGAGCCGACTGAGCAACATCCTGGAGGGCACCGGGGCCGCCACCTGGGAGTGGAACGCGCAGACCGGGGAGACCCGCTTCAACGCCCGCTGGGCAGAGATACTGGGCTACCGCCCCGAGGCCCTGCTGCCGATGACCCGCGACGGCTGGATCGCGCTGATCCACCCCGAGGACCTGGCACGTACCCGGCAGCTGCTGGGTGCGCACCTGAAGGGTGAGAGCGCGCAATACGTTTGCGAAAGCCGGCTGCGCCACCAGGACCAGCACTGGGTCTGGACCCTGTCGACCGGCCGGGTGATGAGCCGCACCCCCGATGGCCGGGCCGAGTGGGTCAGCGGCACCCTGCTGGACATCTCCGAGATGCGCGCCGCGCAGCAGGAGCGCGAGCGCTTTGCCAGCCTGCTGCGCGGCGTGCTGCAGGCAGCGACCGACTTCTCCATCATCGCCACCGAGCCCGATGGCCTGATCACCGTGTTCAACGCCGGTGCCGAGCGCCTGCTGGGGTACCGCGCCGAGGAGATGGTCGGGCGGCAGACGCCGGCCCTCATTCACTTGCCCGAAGAGGTCATGCAGCGCGGCGTCGAGCTCAGCGCGGCCGAAGGCGTAGAGGTACAGGGCTTCCGAGTCTTCCTGCATGTGCCCGAGCGTGATGGCAGCGAGCAGCGCGAGTGGACCTATGTGCGCCAGGACGGCAGCCGGGTGCCGGTGTCGCTGACGGTGAGCGTGGTGCGCAGCGAGCGCGGCGAGATCGTTGGCTACCTGGGCGTTGCGCAGGACATCTCGGCCCGCCTGGCCGCCGAGCGGGCGTTGCGCCATGCCAAGGCCGCCGCCGAGCAGGCCAGCGCCGCCAAGGGCATGTTCCTGGCCAATATGAGCCACGAGATCCGCACGCCCCTGAACGCGGTGATCGGCATCGCCCACCTGCTGGCCGACACCCCGCTCAACGAGGACCAGCGCCAGCTGCTGCGCAAGCTGCAGGTGGCCGGGCGCTCGCTGCTGGGCGTCATCAACGATGTGCTGGACCTGAGCAAGATCGAGGCCGGCGAGCTGGCCGTCGAGCAGGCACCTTTCCAGCTGAGCGAGCTGCTGCGAGAACTGGACGCGGTGTTTGCCCACCCGGCGCGGGCCAAGGGCCTGGGGTGGGAACTGAGCAGTGCGCCGGACCTGCCTGACACCCTGATCGGCGACGCGCAGCGCTTGCAGCAAGTCCTCAGCAATTTGCTCAGCAACGCCATCAAGTTCACCGCCCAGGGCCAGGTCAGCTTGCGCGTCGACCGCGTCGAGCTCGATACGCAGCGGCCAAGCCTGCGCTTCCAGGTGCGGGACAGCGGCATCGGCATCCCCCCGGAGGCGCAGGCTCAGCTGTTCCAGCCCTTTGTGCAGGCCGAGGCGTCAACCACCCGGCGCTTCGGCGGCACCGGCCTGGGCCTGTCCATCGTCAAGCACCTGGCAGGTCTGATGGGCGGCACCGTGGCCCTGGAAAGCCAACCGGGACAGGGCAGCGTGTTCACCGTGGAGTTGCCACTGCTGGAGGCGGCCGAGACCAGCCGGCACAGGCCGCAACGGCTGGAGGCGGTCATCGTTGAGGACGAGGAGCTGCAACGCGATCGCCTCAGCGCGCTGTGCGTCGGCTTTGGCTGGCAGGCGCGCAGCTTCGCCGAGGCCGCCGGCCTGCTGGCGCTACTGCAGCAGCGCCAGCAAGCCGGTCAGGCCCTGCCAGATGTGTTGCTGGTTGACTGGCATCTCGGTGACAGCCTGGACGGCATCAGCGCGATGCGCCGCCTGCGCGCATCGCTGCCGGCCAGCCAGGTGCCGGCGGCCTTGCTGATCACCCAGGACCAGCGCCGCGCGCTGCAGACCGAGGACATCGAGGCGGTGGTCGACGCGGTGCTGGCCAAGCCGGCCAACCCGTCCACGCTGTTCAACGCCGTCAACGAGGCGATCGCCAAGCGCAAGGGCGGCAGCGATCACCTGCTGGACCCGGCGGTGATCCGGCGCCTGGGCGGCGGCCTGCTGCCCGGGGTGCGCCTGCTGGTGGTGGACGACAGCGAGATCAACCTGGAAGTGGCAAGGCGCATGCTGGAACGCCAAGGCGCGCAGGTGCACTGCGACAACCATGCCGAGGCGGCGCTGGCGCGCCTGGCCGGTGGCGAGCCGTTCGACGCCGTGCTGATGGACATCCAGATGCCCGGCATGGACGGGCTGGAAGCCACGCGGCAGCTCCGCGAGCGCCTGCAGCTGCGCGAGCTGCCGGTGATCGCACTGACCGCCGGCGCCTTGGTCGAGGAGCGCCGCCGCGCGCTGGACGCCGGCATGGACGATTTCCTGACCAAGCCCCTGGACCCCGAGGCCCTGGTGCGCACGCTGCGCCGGCACATCGAAGCCCGGCGCGGCGCCCCGCTGCCGGTGCGCGGCAGCGACGCCCAGGTCGCGCTGCCCGCGGACTGGCCCTTGATCGACGGCATCGAGGCGGCGGCCACCGCGCACCGGCTGGGCAACGACGCCGCGCTGTTCCGCCGCCTGCTGGGCAAGCTCTTGGAGACGCACGAGGCGAGCTGGGTCGACGGCCTGGCGGCAATGAGCGCCGACCAGGCCGCCGCCGCCTTGCACCGGCTGCGCGGCTCGGCGGGATTGTTGGGGGCCGAGCGGGTGCAGGCGCTGGCGGCGGACGGCGAGCTGCGCATCGGCGCCGGCGCCAGCACCCAGGATCTGAGCGGTCTGTTCAAGGACCTGGCGCAGGCCCTGGGCCAGCTGAAGGAGGCGGCGCGCGCCAGCCTGGCGGCCAGCGAGTCCGCGCCCGCGCCGGAGCCGGAGCCGGGCAGCGCCCTGCTGCCGGATGCTGCCGCGCAGCTCGCCCGGCTGGAGACCTTGCTGACCCAGCAGGACATGGAAGCGGCCGAATCGTTCACGCTGCTGCGACCCTGGCTGTTGCAGCACGGCATGCCGGCCGCTGACGGCGAGCAGTTGCAACGCATGATCGATGACCTGGACTTTGCGCCCGCGCTGGCCTTGTTGCAGGCGTGGAAGGCGAGCTCCGCTCCGACGGCCCACTGACTGGAGTTCCGCATGACGAACCCCCGCACCGCGCGATCCGTGTCGCCCCAGCGCTCATGGGCCGGCCTGGCCCTGGCGCTGGTCTTGGGGCTGGGCATCGGCGGCGCGGTGCAGGCCGCACCTGCCAGCGATCCGCCCCGCGCCGTGCGCTTTGCGCCCGAGGCCGATTACCCCCCCTTTGTCTACGCCGACCGCGACGGGCAGATCCGCGGCCTGTCGGTGGACCTGCTGCGGGCCATCGCACCCCGGGCCGGGCTGGACATTCAAACCCTCCCGCCGCGCGACCTCGCCGACATCCTGCAGGGCGTCAAGACCGGCGAGGTGGACCTGGTCTCGTCGCTCAGGCCCACCCCCGAGCGCAGCAGCTTCCTCAGCCCAGCTTCGACAGGGACTCCCACCGGCCGAACTCAGCCCTCAGCTGGAGGCCTTGAGGGATGCGTTCTGCCAGCTGCGCCAACTGGCGGAGCCGATGCTGGCGCAGGCTCGTTCCCCAGCTGGACCGACGATCGCGGCGGACCTGCCGGCGCCAGAGCAGGCGGCGACGCGCCTTGCCGAACTGCTGCTGCTGTTGAGCCAGCAAGACCTCGGCGCTGCCGATGCGTTCGACGCCTTGCGCCCCTGGCTCTGCGCGCAAGGCCTGCCGTCGGCGGAGCTGGGGCGCCTTCAGCACCGTATCGCCAATCTTGACTTTGCGCCCGCGCATCAATTCCTGACTGAATGGCAGGCATCCGATGCCTCGTCGCGTCAAGCATGATGCGCTTCGATAACGCTAGCAAACCCGGTCGACAACTGACATGAACGAATCCAGACCCACGCCAGCCACGCTGCTCCTGGTCGACGACGACCCATCGATCATCCAGGCGGCCAGCCGCCTGCTGAGCGATTTCGGTCGCTGCCGCTTCGCGCGCAGCGCAGCAGACGCCTTGCGTCTGCTGCGTCAAGAGCCGGCCGATCTGGTGCTGCTGGACGCGGAGATGCCGGAGATGGGGGGGCTGGAGATGTTGTCGCTGATGCAAAAGGCCAGCGAATTGGCAGAGATTCCGGTGGTGCTGCTGACCAGTCACCGCGACGAGGCCACCGAGGAGGCCGCCTTCGCCGCGGGCGCCGTCGACTATTTGTCCAAGCCGATCCGCCCCGGCGTGCTGAGAGCCCGGGTGAACACCCAGCTGCGACTGAGCCGGGCTTTGGCCGAAGTCCGACGGCTGTCACGCACCGACCCGCTGACCGGGCTGTCCAACCGCCGCGCGATGCAGGAATGGCTGGAGAGGGAACTGCTGCGCGCCGACCGCCAGAACGCGCCACTGAGCGTGCTGATGGTCGACGTCGACCACTTCAAGGCCTTCAACGACTTGTACGGTCATGCAGGCGGCGATCACGCGTTGATCAAGATGGCCGACTGTCTTCGACAGGCAGCCAGCCGTGCCAATGACGACTGCGCGCGCTGGGGTGGCGAGGAGTTCTTGGTCCTGCTGCCCGACACCGACGGCCCAGGCGCGATGGCGGTTGCTCAGCACCTGCATCGGGCCCTGGCCGAACTTGCCCACCCGCATGAAGCCAGTCCGCTGGGGCAGTTGACCGCGTCGGTCGGCATTGCGACCTTGGAGCCGCTCAGTGAGGAGCGCGCCGCTGCACTGCGAGCGGCGCCGGTTCAGGATCGGATCGAGGAGTTGCTGGGGCGAGCCGATGCGGCGCTGTACCGCGCCAAGGCAGCGGGCAGAAGCCGGAGCGAAATCGCAGAGAGCTGAGGAAGCTCGAACCACGCCGCGTACGGCGACGGCCGCACAAGGCGAGCACGAAGCCGGTGATGGCGTAGAGCAAGACCGCACCAAGCTGAGGGCGACGCCGAATCCAATCGAGCGGCCTGAACGCAAGAAATGCAGACGGCCACGCTGAAACATGGGGCGGGTGCTGGCAGCCCGGTAGCGTCAGAGAGCAATTCGCACTCCAAATGGCAGCTTGAATCATTCGCCCATCGGCGCATGCTCTGATGCCCATCAACTCGATGGGAGACCATCATGAGCATGTCGAATGGCAACGCGTCTCGCGAGCCGTGGAATAAGGGCAAGATCGTCGGACAAAAGGCGCCCTTCAAGCTGAAAGATATCTGGGCGCTTCGCGTTCGCCTGCAGATGCAAGGACGAGTTCGCGAGCTCGCCCTGTTCAACCTGGGCATCGACAGCAAGCTTCGCGGGTGCGATCTGGTGGCGCTTCGAGTGAGGGATGTGTGCCATGGCGACCAGATGGCCTCCCGCGCCATCGTCATGCAGCACAAGACCCAGCGCCCCGTGCAGTTCGAGATCACTGCGAGCACGCGTGATGCCCTGCAAACCTGGATCAAGCAGGCCGGCCTGAGAAGCGAGGATTTCCTCTTTCCCAGCCGGTTGCACGAGTCGCCGCACCTGGGCACGCGTCAGTACGCTCGCATCGTCGGGCACTGGGTGAAGGAACTGGGACTCGATCCAGCGGACTACGGCACGCACTCCATGCGCAGGACGAAGGCGACCCTGATCTACCGACGCACCAAAAACCTCCGCGCAGTGCAGCTGCTGCTTGGCCACTCCAAGCTGGAGTCGACTGTCCGATACCTTGGGATCGAAGTCGATGACGCCCTCGAGATCTCGGAACAGACGGAGATCTGAAAAGGCTGCGGCGATCACGGCGACGCAGTTAGTGATGTGACCGCCGCAAGCGCGGCGCCCTCCTTCTGGAACGCCGCGTCCTGCTCCGTCCGACTTCTAACATCACCGGTTCCACCGGCTGGGGTAAAGGACCGATCCTGGGTGAAAGCGGCCATTGGGCAAAGAAGGGTTGACCGACGGCTCTCAGCCTTAACCGGGTACCCGCGGAAGCAGCCTGAGCACCCGCTCTTGGCCGATTGCCGTCCGCTGACGGTCGGAGGCCAAATGACCGCAACCGCTGCAGTGCGGACATGCAACCCGTCCATGTTGCTGTCGCTATCTAAAGTCCCTGCTCTCCGTTTCCAAACTGCCCAGCAATGGCGTCAGATCCTCCAGGTAGTCCGCCACGATGCTGGTCGCATCCCCCTGCCGCTGCCAGGTTCCGCGGACCTCCAGCAGCCGGGCCCGCAACACCTCGGACCGCTGCTTCTCCTTCAGTGACCGCCACACGACCACCTGGACGTTCCCGGTCTCGTCCTCCAATCCGATGAACACGGTTCCGTTGGCAGTCTCCGGCTGCTGCCGGATGGTGACAATGCCTGCATAGCGCACGGGCACCCCATCTGGCAGCAGCATCAACTGCGCAGCAGTGCGCAGCCGCCGCTTGTCGAGGTGCCTGCGCAGCAGCGCAAGCGGATGACTGCGCAAGGTCAGCCCCACGGTGGCGTAGTCGTGGATGACCTCCTCGCCCTCCAGGGCGGGTGCCAGCTCCAGGAACGCCTCCTCCACCGGCGCCTCGCGCATCAGCTCTGGCGGCCGGCGCAGCGCTGAAGCCTCCCACACCTGCTGCCGTCGATGCCCCGACAGGCTGGCCAGCGCATCAGCCCCGGCCAACAGCCGCATCTCATGCTGCTCCAGCCCGGCTCGCATAGCCAAGTTCTCGGCCGTGTCGAACGGCGCCCGTGCCCGGGTCGCCACGATGCGTGCCGCAGAGTTCTCCTTCAGCTCAGAGACCAACCTCAGCCCCAGCCGCACGGCTGGTGGGTCGTTCACGCCCTCCAGCGTGCAATCCCAGTGGCTGTGCATCACATCCACTGGCCGCACTTCGATCCCGTGCCGCCGTGCGTCCTGCACGAGTTGCGACGGCGAGTAGAAGCCCAGCGGCTGCGCGTTCAACATCGCGGCCAGGAACTCGGCCGGGTGGTGGCACTTCAGCCAGCAGCTGGCATAGACCAGGAGCGCGAATGATGCTGCATGGCTCTCCGGGAAGCCGTACTCGCTGAAGCCCTTGATCTGCTCGAAAATTTGCTTGGCGAAGGCCTCCTCGTAGCCACGCTCGGTCATGCCGTTGACGATCTTGTCGTGGTACTTCTGCAGTCCGCCCTTGCGCTTCCAAGCCGCCATGGAGCGTCTCAGTTGGTCAGCCTCACCCGGCGTGAACCCGGCCGCCAGGATCGCCACCTGCATCACCTGTTCCTGAAAAATTGGCACGCCCAGCGTGCGCCCCAACGCCTCCTTCAGCGCCTCACTGGGGTAGCTGACGGCTTCCCTGCCCTGCCGCCGCTGCAGGTAGGGGTGCACCATCTGCCCCTGAATCGGTCCCGGCCGCACGATGGCGACTTCAACCACCAGATCGTAGAAGCAGCGCGGCTTCAGCCTCGGCAGCATGCTCATCTGCGCCCGGCTTTCGATCTGGAACACCCCCACGGTGTCGGCCTTGCAGATCATGTCGTAGGTGGCCGTGTCCTCGGCCGGGATGTCCTGCAGTTCGAAGACGTGACCCTTGCGCTCGCTGACAAAGGCCAGGCAGCGCCGGATGGCGGAGAGCATGCCCAAGGCCAACACATCGACCTTCAGCAGTCCCATGGCGTCCAGATCGTCCTTGTCCCACTGCACGACGGTGCGGGCCTCCATCGCCGCGTTCTCGATCGGCACCATGCGCTTGAGTGGCCCCTTGGTCAGCACAAAGCCGCCTGGGTGCTGGGAAAGGTGCCGTGGAAAGCCCAGCAGATCCCCCACCAGCGTGAGCAACTGCCGCACCGCCAGATCATTCAGGTCCAGTCCGGCTTCGGCCACCCGCTCGGGGATGACTTCACGGCCATCCCACCAGGTCAGGTTGTTGGCCAGGGCCTCCAGCTGCTCTTCCTGGAATCCCAGGGCCTTGCCCACGTCCTTGAACGCGCTCTTGGGCCGGTAGCTGATGACCACCGCTGTCAGCGCGGCCCGGTCCCGTCCGTACTTGTTGTACAGGTACTGAATGACCTCCTCGCGCCGCTGGTGCTCAAAGTCCACGTCGATGTCCGGCGGCTCGTTGCGCTCCCTGGAGATGAACCGCTCGAACAGCACCGACATGCGGGCTGGGTCCACCTCAGTGATGCCCAGGCAGAAGCAGACCACCGAATTGGCGGCACTGCCGCGCCCCTGGCAGAGGATGTGCTGGCTGCGGGCGAACTGGACGATGTCGGCGACGGTGAGGAAGTAGTGCTCATACCGGAGGTCCCCGATCAGCGTCAGTTCGTGTTCGATCTGGGCCTGCACCTTGGCCGGCATGCCCGCAGGCCATCGTCGCCCGGCGCCCTCGTAGGTCAGGCGCCGCAGGTAGGACATCGGCGTCTCGCCGTGCGGCACCACCTCGGCCGGGTACTGGTACTTCAGCTCGTCCAGGCTGAAAGAACAGCGCTCGGCCACACGCAGTGTCTCGGCCAGCAACTCGGCCGGGTAGCGCTGCGACAACCGCAGCCGGGTGCGCAGGTGCTGTTCTGCGTTGGCCTGCAGATCCGCCCCGCACTCGGTCAGCGGTCGGCCCACCCGTGTGGCCGTCAACACGTCTTGCAGCGGTTTGCGAGACCGCACATGCATCAGCACGTCCCCCGATGCCACCAGTGGAATCGCGGTCAGCTCGCTGACCTCCCGCAGCCGATGCAGCCAGATCTCGTCGTCGATGACGCGGTACAGCTCCACCATCAACCAACAGCGTCCGATGAAGTTGGTCAGCAGCCAGCGCGCCACCGTGGTCAGCTGCGCCGGCGTGGCATCCCGGTCCGGCGAGATCAGTACCAGGCAGTCGGCCAGGGCCTGCGGGTCGACCTGGTCGATGGTGAGGCGGTAGGTCCCCTTGGCCGAGTTGCGGCGCAGGCTGGTGATGAACTCGCACAGGTTGCCGTAGCCGTTGAGGTTGCAGGCCAGGAGCACCATCGTGAACGGAGAGTCGCACTCGACCCTGAACTGGCTGCCGATCAGCAGCTTCAGCTGGTGCTCCTTGGCCGCCACGTGGGCCCGGACCACGCCGGCCACCGAGCACTCGTCGGTGATGGCCAGCGCGGCGTAGCCCAGATTCTTGGCCCGCTCGACCAGTTCCTCAGGCCAGCTGGCACCGCGGAGGAAGCTGAAGTTGCTGCTGCAGCGCAACTCCGCGTAGCGCGGGATGACTGTGGCCAGGCGCAGGCTCATGAGTACGACCCCTGCAGGTACCAGGCGGTCTTATCTTCACCGGACAGCCGCTCATGGAAGACCAGAAGCGGTCCGCTGTGCTGGCTGAGCGCGACCCAGTAGTCCCGCACCACATTGCGCATGAATTGGCGGGGTTGCTCGACACCGCCAGCTTCGTTCTGGGTGGCCACGCGGTCCCACCAGCCGCCCTCGACCCGGTGCGGGCCGATCAGCATGTGCAACGGTCCCTGGTACAGCGGCCGGTCGCCGCTCATGGCCAGGCGCAGTGGCTCAGGCAGCAGGTTCGTCGGTTGCGGAAAGCGCATGCGCCGTGGGCGCTTCCTCGGCAGTGCCGCCGGAGCCGGCTGCCAGTGCTGCATCCATTCGAGGCGATGATCTTCGCGCACCACAGGCCGCAGCACCTTGTCCGGGCCCAGTCGGGCGGCAATGCGCTCGAGCACCAAGGTCAGCGACTCACCGGACTTGGCGGTGTCAGGCAGAAGCGAAGCACTCTGTTCTTCCAGCGCCTGCACGTCCAGGGCTTCGAGCTGCAGCTCGCCGGCCGGGGCCAGCAACCGGATCTTGGCCAGGTTCTCGGCCAGCAGGCGGCAAAGGTGCTCCAGGTCGCGCATGGGAACAGCAGTGCGAACAGTCAGCTCGCCGCTGTCGGCCACGTCTCGCGGTTTGAAGCTGTCGTGCTTCCAGCGCAGTGTGAACGCGGTGATGCCGGCATGCCGAGCGGCAAGCCAACCGCACAGCTGCATCAGCAGGCGCCGAGCGCCGAACAGCAGCGCAGGGGCCACTTCCACCCGGGCCTGCAGTTCCAAGCGGACCGAGAAAGTCTCAGGCACGGTGATCCATGTGTGGGCCTCGGGCCGCAGGCCATAGGCCTGGTCCAGGGCATGCAGCAAGGCTGCATCGAAGCGCCTGCTGATGCCGCCCCGGGGCAAGGCACGCAGATCGGCCAGCCTGCGGCACCCGAGCTGGGTCAGCGTGGTGCGGTGCGGCCGGACCGCGGTGACGGTCTCCATCGGCAAGGGGTCCAGCAGCTCGCCAATGGGCCGACGCACGCCGTTCTCCTTACCGGCCCTGGCCAGCGCCAATGCGGCGACGCTGTTGGGCGCCCAGGCCACCTGAGCTACGCCGAGTTCCGCACCCTCGAGGACGACCCGGTCACGCAGCGTCCTCCTGCCACCGAACAGGCGGGCGCTGGCCTCGACCTCCATGACCACGGCCTCGTCGACGGTTGCAACGCGGGGCGTGAAGCACAGAGCCCAGGTTGCAAGAGCCGGAAGGCGGGGGTCATCGGACGGCGGCGAGGGGTCGGGCAGCGGGGACAGCAACAGGGCGGCCCACAGCATGGCCAGCCTCACGGGTAGGTGCCAGTCGCTCCTCCAGGAGCAGGCTGGGTTGGCGCAGGCGCGGCGTCAGCACTGAGGCCAGGCCAGCAGGAACCGAGGGCAGAACCAATTGCCCTTCATGCGCCGGGCCACGGCGCTTCACGATCTGCAGGTGCAGCTCCCAGTCCAGCCCCACCGAGGCGACCACACGCAGCGGCGCGGCCGATGCCTCATGGCGGGCAGCCTCGGGCCGACACAGGAAGACCAGGCCTTCACAGCCGGCCGCGTTGACCTGCAGACGGCGCAGCTGCTCCTGCCGCGCATGGGGCAGCCAGGCCACGATGGCGCCTGCAGCGTTGGAGCGGATGAGTTGTTCGGTGACCCACAGCCGCTCTGCTGGCTTCTCGGCCTGAATCCAGACCAACTGGCGGTCGTCCAGGCCCTCCAGGGCCAGCCCAGGGGCGTGCGGATGGCGCGGGGGCCCCACGACCACCACCTGGCCGCCAGAGGCCACCACGGGCCGCAATGCAGGCGCCAACAACCGCCACTCCAACACGCCCGGCTGCGCGGTCAGGACCTCGGTGACTGCGTGCAGCGGCCAGCCGCCCCCAGGCAATTCGGAGTCCAGCGTCGCCCAACCGGAGGGGCTGACGGCCGACGAGGCCGTCCGGCCCAACTCTGAGCCGCGCCAGACCGAAGTCTGAAGGTCGTCGGGCAGCGCACGGTCCTGCGCCGGGCCGGGTGGCTCGGGGCTGGGATGGTGGCCCGCAGGGGCGAGCGCAGGGGCGAGGGCGAGCTGCATGACAAACGACTGTATGTATATACAGTATCATTCAGCTTCCGCCCCTGTCCAGTCGAACAGATCACACTGCACCGGTCCTGTTGAGATTGCTGGCCGCGGCAGGCAGGCTGTGCGATAACGACCGCTTCCGAGCTGACCCGGGAGGTTCGCTGCCATGTGCTATTCCGCCCAGATCCGTGCCAACTACCGGGACTATGTGCGCCTGTTTGGCGCGACCTTGAGCATCAAGGAATTCGTGGACCTGTTCTTCCGGCGGGAGCAGGCCAAGCTGAAGGTGCCCAAGGCGATGGAGTTGGCCTTCGAGCAGGCTCCGGCCTCTCCTGATGAAGAGGCCATCCAGGCTGCCATTGCGACCTACAAGGCCCAGCGAACCCTGGCCCTGGAGCAGGAATTGTTTGCGCAGCGCAAGCGCCTGGCGGATGCCGAGCGCACGCTGCAGACCAAGACGACCAAGGCCGCGCTCGACAGCCAGCGCATCGCCACCGCCAAGATCTCCAAGGCCCGGCTGGACCTGGAGGATCTGCGCCGCACCGAGCCCAAGGATCGGGACTCGCGCATCTTCCCGGGCGTGTATGCGCCGGTGATGGTGGTGCGCGATGGACAGAAGGTGGTGCTGCCGATGCGCTATCAGTGCCGCCCGCAGGGCAAGCCCGCCAGCTACGACGTTCAGTTCCCAGGCACCTACAACGCCCGCCGGGACAACCTGGAGAAGTTCTGGCGTGGGCAGTTCGGACGCAACCACGGCATCCTGCTGGCCTCCGCCTTCTACGAGAACGTGGCCCGGCATGCGATGGAGCACCGGGACCTCGGCCCCGACGAGAAGCCGGAGAACGTGGTGCTGGAGTTCAAGCCCAACACCGGGCAGGACATGCTGGTGGCGTGCCTGTGGTCGCACTGGACCCACGATGGAGAACCGGACCTGTTGTCATTCGCCGCCATCACCGATGAGCCGCCGGCAGAGGTGGCGGCAGCGGGCCATGACCGCTGCATCATCCCGATCCGGCCCGATCATGTGGACGCCTGGCTGAACCCGGACCCGAAGAACCTGCAAGCGCTCTACGACATCCTCGACGACCGCGAGCCCATGTACTACGAGCACCGGCTGGCGGCATAACCGGCGGCATCGCCTAGGAGACTCACATGAGCGCACTCAAACAGGCGTTCGGTGGCCAGATCGGCCTGGGCGGCTTCGGCGAGGGCAATGTGGTCAAGCTCGATGGCGGACAGCGCATGCGGCTGGACGACAAGGTCGACTTCTGGCCACGCACGCAGGCGTGGTGCACCGTCGGCATCGAGCCGCCGGTGGAGGGTCTGGGCATGAGCAGCATGCTGGCCTTCCTCAAGCAGGCCCGTGCCAATGCAGGCCGGCCTGTGGCCGAACCGGTGGCCAGGGAATCCGCACGCAAAGTCACCTGCAACTACTGCGGGAAGCCAGCACAACTGCATGGTGGCCTGGACGTGTACCCGGACCGCAAGGATCTGGAAGACAGGCAGTTCTGGGTGTGCTGGGATTGCGACGCGTGGGTGGGCTGTCACCGAGACAGCGATCTGCCGTTTGGAGAACTGGCGAACGAAGAGCTACGCCATGCCCGGCGAGCGGCGCATGCGGCCTTCGATCCGGTCTGGCAGCAGGGGCGAATGGAGCGGCCAGAGGCATATGCCTGGCTGGCGAGTGAACTGGGCATCCCAAGGGAGGCGTGCCAGATCGGGTTGATGGGTCTGGCCAGTTGCAGACGGGTGCCGGACATCGTGTGGGAGAAGTTCGGGCACCTCGCGTAGTGACGGCGTGCCGAGGCGGGCAAAGCGCTTTATCTGCAAGGAGTGCAACTCAGGACACGATCCAGGCCGTTCGTCGCAACCCGGTGGCCCTTGCCAAAGAGGCTTCCTACAGTGCATTCATCGACACACCGATTGCACCTCACAGGAGCCCGACATGAACACCGCCGCCAACCGCTTCCCTGCCGTCTCCCGCACCGCTCGTGCAGGCTTCGCTGGCATAGCCGCCTTGGTCACCTTGGCGGTGTTGACCAGCGTGACCGGCATCGCGGGCGCGCAAGTCAAGGATGTTGAACTGGCCCAGGCCCGTGCTTCGGCCGTTGTGGCCATGGCTTCCCAGGCCGACCAGGTACCGCTGCAGACCATCATCGTGACCGGCAAGCGCATCTGAAATGACTACACCTCCACGACCAGGCCCGGGTTGAACTTCACGTTCTCCCACGAGCCGTCAGACATGCGGTATCCGCGCGGGTTGCTCACGACACGGCACTCCCCGGCCTGGTAGTCAAAGGAGGTGTGCGTGTGTCCATGAATCCAGAGTGCCGGGCCGCCAACGCTCTGCTTGCGGCCCCCGACCCACATCGTCTCACCCTCGAAGAGCGACTCCGGGAGGTCTGAGACAAAGGCCGGTGTCACCCAGTCCGAGCGGTACCGTTTGGCCACGGACCTCCGATGCGGCGCGTGGTGGGTCACTACGACGGTCGGGCCCGCGTGCCCAGCCTCAAGCTCTCGCCGCAGCCAGTCGCGGTCGACGTGATGCATCGCCAGCGTGTCCTCAGCTGTAAGCTGGCGTCGCTTCACATCTTCATCCCGATGCCGTGGAATGGACGGGGCGGCGAGCTTGATGCTGCGGAAGTCCATGACGCAGCGATTCGCAGCCGCCAGCGCGCGGGCGACGTCGGTCTCCTCATGGTAATCAGTCGGTTCACCTTCGTTGCCGACCGGAAGCGCGAAGTCGGTCCACAGCGTTGTGCCGAGAAAGCGGACTCCCTGCAGCACGACGGAGTCTCTGCTCAGCACGTGCACCTGAGTGCCCTCGGCGGCCTGGCGCATCCCCTCTAGCTCGGTGCCCATCTCTGTTCCATAGAACTCGTGGTTTCCGGGGACGTAGACCACCGGCCGGCCTCCGAAGGTCGATTCACGCGCAGCCCAGTGCACAGCCTGCATGCCCGGCGAGTTGATGTCGCCGGCGAGGATGACCACGTCATAGTCGAGGTCGGATGGCACCGTCAGCGAGGCGGCGTGCTCAAGGTGCAGGTCGGATAGGACGAGAACTCTCATCGGCCGTCTTCCCCTGGGCCGCCTTTCAAAGCAACCTTCTCGGCATGGTGCTCGTCGCACAAGGCGGTCAATCTTCCACCGATGACGCGCTGCGAGCCGAGCGCTCCACACATTTGACAGGTTGCGCGCGAGCCTTCACAGGCGAGCTCGACGAGCTGACGAATGGACGCCATCTTTGCTGGTGCGGACGCCGCTCGCTTGATGATGGTCTCGAAGCCATCCTCAGAGTGGACGTCGATGTAGAAGTCTTCTGAGCCGGACAGAGCGAAGTAGAAGCGAAGGCCTCCGAGTTTCTCCTTGATTTGCTTGACCTGGAACTTCGGGCAATCCTCGCCGAGGATTTCTTCGATGCCGAGGCACAAAACGTGGACGAGGTCGTACCACCCCGCAGGCAGGTCACTGGGAACAGCAGGTGACTCGCCACGGAAGAGCCGAGGGTGCTCCGCGATGAGGTGAACAATGGGAGAGGCGGTTTCAGTTTTCACAGTCATCGGGCTTGTTCTTGACGAGCAAACGGCGGCGAGGCCGATAGGGGAGTAGCTTCCTCAGTTCGATGAGCCTTGCTAGCGATAGTCGCTGCTGAGCCGGCTCCCACCACCGCTCGGCCCCAACGGCTGGCATCGAGTCCCAGGTGCGGTCCTCGTCTGTCAAATCGATGTCGGTCGTGCACTGGGCCAACATCTCATAGAGAGTTGGCGCAGGCTTGCGCGAGCGTCGGATGCGGCGCTCCTTCAATTTCGTGACGTGTGACGGTTTATGACCTCCTGAGAGAACCATGGTCAGGCCTCCGGCTCGATGGCGCAGAAATCTTTCGGGGAGTGCACCTCGTGGATTGCCGTGTAGGAGTCCTCCCCGTGCTCGAAGCGGATGGCGCGGTAATTCCAAGTGCGCTCTACGGGCGCAGACACCGTTGATGAGCTGTTGGCCTGCGGGTTTGTCTCGGCCGCCGCTGCTGCGACCCGAAGGGTGAAGTCGAGGCCAAGGTGCTCCAACAACGCGGCGACCACGCGTACCCGCTCAGCGTCGTCCCAAAAGAGCTGGCCATGGATGACTTCGAGCTTCATTGGCAGCGCTTCCAGCTTGGGCAGCATTTCCGCCTTTGTCCATTTCCGCCCTTCGCGGCCGATGGACCAAGGCAGGTCGCCCAGGGCAGCGCGGATTTCGTCGTCGGTCATGAGTCCCCTCCGAATGCGTCGAATTGCCGTTGGCGGAAGTCACGCACGGCATCGAGCTCACCCGGGACGATGACCTCCGAATTGCCGTCAGCGTCGATTGCCGTGATTCCGCGCAGCCCTACTCCGAAGCTCTTGAAGCCCTGCTGCGCCCAGTGGTCGGAGCTGTCGAGCCGGTCGTGTTGGTGACCGTGGACCGCCACTTTCGCGCTCATGATTTGAGCCAGGGTGTCGAGAAGCTCGAAGCCGTTTGGGTGGTACCCCGGCGCCTCGTGTGTGATGAGAATGTCGGCGCGCATCTCGGCCAGGCCGTCCACATCTTCGGGATAGATGGTTCCCCAGTGCTTGCGATGCGTGCCAGTGCCGCCCCAGCGGTCTTGCCGCGGCGTCGATCTCGCGTGCTCTCGCCGGGTTCGGAAGGCCGGTGCTCCACCGCGTGCGGCGCACGCGCTCGGATACCAAACGGCCTCTCGGAACACACCGCCCAGACCCGCCAGCCGCCTTCCATCCGGCAGCTCTACTACGCGTCCGTGCACATTGCGGTTGGCCAGGTCGCTGCCCCAGACGCGCATCCAGAGCTCGTCGCTGTCGGCGTCGTGGTTGCCGTGAATGAACCAGACCGGCACCTTACTGTCGAGCAGTGGGGCCAGCTCGAGGTGTAGGGGGCGCCGTGGTTCCATGTCGCCGAGCAGGATGACCGCCGAGGCCTTGGTGCGGTCGGCGGCGTCGATGATGTGCCGGAAGGCGCCGTGCGGGTCGCCGCAGAAGAGGACGGGCCCGGTCATGACTGGTCTCCTGCGAGGGCCTGGCGCACCTGCGGCAGGTGGTCTTCGTGCAGTCCGACACCGGCTTCACACCAGACCACTCGGCCTAGTTTGTCCAGCTTGGACCCGCGCAGGCCGGTACCAGAGATTTCGTCGTCGAGGACGATGACGGGTTCACTGGCGTGGTGGGCGAAGAGCCAGCGCTCGATAGCGTCGTGCCTGGTCTTGCCAGCGTTGGTCGGTGCGTCCCAGTGCTCGTGCAGCGCTGCCGCGACGCTGTCGAGGCCAGTTCTGGAAAACAAGTCCACGAACCCACCTCGCTCCATCAACCGCAGCCAGCTG
This sequence comes from Ideonella benzenivorans, assembly GCF_020387415.1. Classification (GTDB taxonomy): domain Bacteria; phylum Pseudomonadota; class Gammaproteobacteria; order Burkholderiales; family Burkholderiaceae_C; genus Ideonella; species Ideonella benzenivorans. The sequence goes on from NZ_JAGWCB010000021.1 coordinate 62,503, forward strand.
GTGGTGATGACGACGCGAGGAGAGTGTTCTTCCATGATGCTGAGCAGCACAGCCTTCGAGGGTGGATGCCAGAGCTTCTCGAAGAGGTCAATTGGCTGGCTCTCGGCGTCAAAAAGCTCGTAGGCGCCGTAGGGCCTGGACAGACAAATGATTTCGTCGAAATCCAGGAACAGCAGGCCGGGCCCAGCCTCGACCTGGCCCCGATAGAGGCGGTCCAGCGCCGCCTTGCCGAAGTGCTTGGCGTCCCTCATCAGTTCGGCCTCATTTCGCTCTGCTGACTGCGACCGTAGCAGTTGGCGCTCCAGAGCACCCAGTCGCCGTGCGAGTCTGCTGGGCGGCTCATGCTTGGCCCTCTGGTCCGACGTACTTCTGCTCGCCATCCGACCACTTGGCGCCGACGCAGCGCCCCAGCGAAGGCGACCACACCAGGAACGGGTCGTACTCATTTAGTTGAGACCACCAGCAGGAGTAGCAAACGTCGACCGGTGCTCGCCACTGTCCGCCTTCGATGACATCACGAACGTCGGGGTCCTGGGACATCAAGGTCGGCACCGGCCGATTCATGACCATGACGTCGACGTCGGTCCCTCGGTGCCATGGGCCATTCCTGCCAACGGACCCGACAACGCGCGCTTCGACGCCTCGATCATGCAGGGCCCGCAGGACGTCAGTGGCGGTCTCTAGGCAGCGGCGCTTGCGCTCCTGCGCGGGGTCCTCGAGGACAAGAGTTGC
>NZ_JAGWCB010000016.1 GCF_020387415.1 Ideonella benzenivorans
CTGTAGCCCTGCTGGCGCAGCGCCGCCAGCGTCACGCGGTCTTCAGCTTGCAGCTGCCTGTATCTCATCTTCATCTTCACACCTTACCGGAGGGGCAAGGTGTTGCACTTCGGATTTGAGAACGCCCACCATAACGTGAAAGTTGGGACACATAACGTAAAAGTGTTTCACTGGGGTCGGTAGATATTTGGGTGGCATAACGTGAAAGTCCACCGCCATCAAAATGTGAAAGTACGCGATTGGTGGAAGTTTCGTCTTGTCGCTCTGGTTGAGCCCCACACGCGAAAGGTGAAAGTTCTGCCTAGTCGGCAGTTTCAAATCCTCATGCAGGAGGGATGGAAAGCGCAGTGTGGCTGCGCTCTGGCCGGTGCCGGAAGGACTGCAACGACCTCACGAACAACACACCAAGAGTCCGGACGGGCGCCTACGCTGGGGCGCGCTGACGCATCAATCAAGCGCGAGCCCCGGGATAGGGCAGCACACATGCGGGCTGTCGTAGTTTAAAATCTGCACGTTAGACCGCGCCTGACCAGGGGGCTGCTCCGACTACTGAGCATTCCAAAACGGCGACCAGCGCAGCCACGTCGATGCGAGTCGGAACGCTCCGCTATCTGAAAGCCGGGCGTTTTTCAAGGCTACGCAGGTCGCCTCTGAAGTGTGTTCTAGACCGAACACATATCCAAGTTCATGCGTAAGCACGGGGAGTATGCTGTCGCATCGGTCACTGTTTGGTGTCGGAGGCTACTGGGCGGGCCACTGTGGCGCATTCGCGCTGAGCATCGACGAGGGACACAGCTACCCGACATCGTGCTCGCGGACATTGAGGGAACGACCTGAAGCCTCCAGCAGCAGAGCAATGTACCCAGCGCTTGGCTTTCAAAACAAACCAATATCGGCAGCAAGCCGAGTCGCAGAGACTCCCAGGGGGGGCTGAAGGCCCAAGAAGATGCCTTCGTGTGCGCCATCCATCGAGCTTTGAGTGACCGTTGGCGGCGCCTCTCGCCTGAGGCGGCGAGAAGCCCATCCCATTGGTGCGCAACGAACCTATCCCGCACACTTCTCGATTGGGCCCTATTGTGTCGACAATCAGGCTCACCACATGAGCCTTATAGACCGACTGGGACATAGATATCTTGCTTGTCCGGCCAGATTCTGACTCTTAGTCTGAGCGACGTCGGGTGTTGATCCACGGTTTGGAACAGCCCCCTCCCGTTGCTCTCCGAAAGCCCCTCCACCCCATCGGGGCCTGAACCGCAACATGACCTCACCGTCGGAGACGCTCATGTCTGCACCACTTCCCAAGGCCAAGACCGCAAGAGGCGCGGCCAAGCCCACGCTGCCGCCGCGGATCACCGCGCAGTCCAAGGCCCCCAGTCTTCTGACCGCCGCCCTGAACCGCTACGACGTCGATGTTCCGGGGCTGGACGCCATGCGGCATCTGACCCTGATGCTGTTGCTCGCGCCCAAGGTTCCCCGCCACTACGAGAACGTCGCGAGGTGCCTTCGCCAGGCCTATGCCGGCAAGCTCCCCCAGGCCCAGCGCGCCAAGCGCCTGCTCGAGGCCGCCAGCGAGATGCTGACCGACCCGGAGCGCAAGGCCGGGCAGTACATCGCCCTGATGCTGTACGAAGAGGTCTTGCGCTTCTCGGACACCCCCGTGGACCGGCTGCGCATCATCCAGCACGCCCTGTACCTCGCCGGCGCGGAAGGAGGTACTCAATCCGACCCACTGCCGTCCCGTTTTCCCTCGCGCAAGTTCGCCCCGGACGGCACGAGGGTGCTGCTCGAGAGTGCGCTGGAACATGCCCGCCATGTGTGTGAGGAAGCCCTGGCCGAAATCGCCGGCGACGAAAGAGGCTTCGGGCGTTGGCTGACTGCAGACTTCGATGCCACCGTATTCGCGCTGCGGCTGGTCTACAGCCAGGAAGGCAGTGGATTGGCTGCCGCACGCAAGGGCGCGCATGACCTGCCGCGGGACTTTGCCCAGATCGGGGAGCCCCTGTGGCGCGCCCTGATCAAGGCCTGCGCCCGACGATTCCCAGATTTCAGCCGCGCCGCCCCAAAATCTGGGCAGACCTGGCGACACCAGCAACTTCGGCTGTTGGGAAGGATGAAGGCGACACTGCAAAGCGGCCAGTTGCCACCCTGGTCATCGCTGGACGCCGAAGCAGCCCAGTCGGGCGAAGGTCCGGATCGCCTGGTGATCTGCCGGAACCCGATCTGGCCTGCCTCAGAGCGCGCGGACAAGGAAGAGGTGGAACGTCACAAGGTGCTGGAAGCCGCTTTGCCGTTGGCTCAGCTTCCAGCGGCCCAGGTGTTGCGAGAGCGGCAGCAGGCTCTGATCCGGGAGTTCCCCTGGGCCGAGAGGGCCATCGGGCAGATGTTCTCGTCCCTGCTGGGGCGGGCCCGGCTCGGCGCCCTGAGCTTCCGGCTGCCTCCGACGCTGCTGGTGGGTGCCCCCGGCAGCGGCAAGTCGCGCCTGGCGCTGCGTTTTTCCGAGCTGATGGAGGTTCCGGTACTGAACCTTTCACTGGCCGGTGCCCATGACGCGAAGATCCTCAATGGCACCTCCCGCGGCTGGGGCGGTGGCCGTCCCTCCACCCTGGCCACCTTCCTGGCCACGCGCCACTCGGCTTCGGCCCTGGTCATCCTGGACGAGTTGGACAAGGCCAGAGCGGGCAGCCGCAACGACTCGGATGCGCAGTCCTATCTGCTGGGACTGCTGGAACCCCAGACCGCTCGGGCGCACTTGGACTGCTTCCTCAAGGTGGAATGCGACTACTCCGAGGTGTCCTGGCTGGCCACAGCCAACCGTCTCTCAGCCATCGAGGCCCCCTTGCTGAGCCGTCTCCAGGTCTACCTGGTGGAGCAACCGAGACCGGAGCACTTCCCCGCCATCTGCGAGGGCGCGCTGGGCGACCTGGCCAAGCAGTGGGGTGTCGATCGATGGACCCTGCCGCAGGTGGAGGAGCTGGACATCCCCTGGGCCAGCCTCAACAGTGCCCGTGATGTGCGCTCGGTGACCGAGCAGGCGGTGATGCACTGGACCGAGCGCCTGCAGAAGCACTGATCCCCAGGAACACCTCCACGGAAACTTCCATGAAGGCCACTGCCTTGAGATCCCGAGCCCACCAGACCTCACCGTCGTACCGAAGCATCCTGAAGAAGGGGCATGTGGTGACGCTACCTCCGGAGATCGAGACCTTCCGCCTGGGTCAGCGGGTGTACTTCCATGCCGATGCGCGTGGCATCCTCATCCAGGCCAAGCCCCAGCGGGTGACGGGTGGGCGTCTGCTGTCTTCCCGCGTTCGCCGTGCAATCCGGACTCTGGCGGCCTTCGGGCCCAGGGCCCGTGGGGCGCGTCGCCGAGTGCCGAACCGAGCGAGGGGCGTCCGACGATGAGGAGCCACCTGGGTCAGAGGACAGTTCTCGGGATGGCACGCATCACACGGAGGGCTGTCGGGCCACTCTCCCCAGAACGGCTTGGGGCGGATCTTAGCCAAAACGCCAAGCCGGAGAACAGCATCGCAGCAAGCCCGCGGACAGTCCCACTCGGGGCTTTGCTAGATTGTTCATCCACAGTTGCACACCCTTTGACCTGCTCCCCCAGCCCATGACTTCTGCGGCAGACCAACTTGGTGTTCGGGTGAAAGGGCTGCTTCGGCGAGGCCCCCTGGCGGAGCCTGCCTTGGCGAAGATACTGGAGGTCGATCAGCACGTATTCCGATGAACTCGGCCATGTCTTCCGCATGAAGCCGGCCACTCTATCCGACTCAAGCCGGCCAGGTTGTCCGATTCAAGGCGGCCGCCTGTTGAAAGGTTGTAGAACGCTCCAGACGGTGTCCGGTCACTCGCGGGTCGATTCCGGCCGGCGGCTATCGACCCGTTCCGGTCCTTCGAGAGGCCCGTTGGACAACCCTAAAGCGGAGGCTCCATCGGTCTGCGTCAGCAGTTGCCGAAGGCAGTGCCTCTGAGCGGAGCTACGATTGGTGCATACAAGTAATGCGGGAGAGGGGGACTTATGCATATAAGTCGAGTCGCGGTCGAGAACTTTGCCAACTTCCAGAAAGTCGACTTCGCCACTGACGAGAGCCTGGTAATTGTTGGAGAGAACAAGGCAGGCAAGAGCAACCTGCTGAGGGCATTGCGCCTAGTACTCGACCCGACGCTCCCCGACCGAGACCGGCAACTTGGCCTTGAGCATTTCTGGGACGGTTTAGGCAACGGCAAGCTCGGCGCTACCGTCAAAGTGTTGGTGGAGTTCACCAACTTTGAAGATGACGACAACCTGCTCACCGTGTTGGGTGGCAGCTTGGTGGACACCGAGACGCCAGTCGTCGCCCGGCTGACCTACCTGTATCGCCCCAAGGCCGCGCTTGAAGGCGCTGCGCCGCAGACCTTGGCGGACTACGAGTTTCTCGTGTTCGGCGGCACCAACGAGGACAACGTGTTCACGGCAGCTCGCAGGCGCGAGCTGCCGATGGATTACCTGTTCGCCCTGCGCGACGCCGAAGGCGACCTTCTGAACTGGAGGCGCTCGCCGCTTCGGCCAATCATCGAGGAGCTGACGGCCAGTCTGGATGAGGGAACCCGCGAGGAACTACAGCAGCTTGTCTGCAACGCCCAGAACAGCTTGGCGCAGCGCCCTGAGGTCTCTGCTGCCGCAACCAAGGTATACGACCGCCTTGTGAAGATGGTCGGCGACGAACACGCCGTGTCCTTGACGCTGGGCGCAACCCCGACCAATGTGGACGTACTGCTGCGGGGCTTGCGGCTCCTAATCGACGGGGGTGCCCGCGGCATTGGCGACGCGAGTCTGGGAACGGCGAACCTGCTCTTCTTGACCCTGAAGGGGCTGGAGCTTGAGCGAGCGGTCGAAGCGGGCGAGCGCAGTCACACGTTCCTGGCTATCGAGGAGCCGGAGGCGCACCTTCATCCGCACGTTCAGCGATTGGTTTACAGGCACTACCTCGGTGAGGAGGGCGACGCGCCGGAGAACGTGAGCACCATCTTGACGACTCATTCGCCGCACATCGCGAGCGTCGCGCCCCTGCGCTCTATCATCCTGCTGCGTGAAGACGCTGGGTGTGGGTCGACCTCGATTACGTCCGCGGCCGAGGTGGAGCTGCTGCCTGACGAAGAGGACGACTTGCAGCGCTACATCGACGTCACCCGGGGCGAGCTCTTCTTCGCGCGCGGCATCATCTTCGTCGAGGGCGACGCCGAGCGGTTCCTCATTCCCGAGTTTGCCGCGGCACTCGGCATCGACCTCGACGCACTTGGAGTGACGGTGTGCTCCGTGGCCAGCGCCAACTTCCTGCCCTACGTGAAGCTCGTGGGGCCTGACGCCTTGGACATCCCCTTTGTCATCTTGACGGACCTTGACCCGCCGGAGGATGAGGGCCCACCGCTTGCCTTCGCCAGAGTCCGTGACATCCTGGCCCTGTGGATGGAGCAGGCGGACATCGACCAGTACGAGGAGTTCGACGACATCTGGGAAGACGGCGAGATGAACGGCATTTTCGTCAACGACAAGACGCTGGAAGTCGAGCTGTTCCAGGCTGGCATGGGTGCCGCAATGGCGCCCGTACTGAAGAAGTACGCTAACTCTTGGGGACCCCAGCGCAGGGCCGTGATGAAGGGCTGGATAGACGACCCGACCACGCTGGATGAGAGCAAGCTCCTGGGCTGGGTCGGCGAGGTCGGCAAAGGCCGCTTCGCGCAGGCACTGGCCAGAGTCGCCACGGCGGCGGTTTGCCCCGAGTACATCAAGAAGGCGCTGACCTTCGTGAAGAATGGCTTCTCCCCAGTCGAGTCCTAAGTACCTGCAAGCTGCGCAGCAGCTGCGGGACAACCCAGGACAGTGGGCGGCTTACGAGTCTGCCGGGAACTGCTGCGTGCTCGCCGGCCCAGGCAGCGGAAAGACCAAGACGCTCGTCACGAAGCTGGCACGTGTCATGGCAGAAGACGTGCGGTCGCCTCGCGGCGTGGCCTGTATCACCTTCAGCAATGAAGCGGCGCGTGAGCTCATTCGGCGCCTTAGGCAACTCGGTCTCGAGCAGTCTCCGCGGCTGTTCGTCGGCACCGTTCACTCGTTCTGCCTGCTCCATCTGCTCCTGCCATTTGCGCAGCTCGCGGGCCTGAAGCTGCCTTACCCTCTCAAGGTCGCCACGGAGTCCGAAGCAGCGAGCATCTACCGGGCGGTGGCGGACCGGCTCCGCGGCATCGGCCAGCCAGCGCGCAAAGAGGAAGTAGATCGCCATCGCCGAGTGAACCTGGATCGCGATAGCAAGGCATGGACGCAGAACAAGGAGATGACTGGCCTGGCGGCGGCGTTCGAGCAGGAGTTGCGCAAGCAGGGGCTCATCGACTTCGAGGACATCGTCCATTACGGCCAGCGCCTTGTGAACGAGCATGACTGGGTCCTGAATGTCATTCGAGCCAAGTTTCCGGTACTGGCCGTCGACGAATACCAGGACTTGGGCGCTGCACTTGACCGCATCGTGCGCCGGCTCACCTTCGACGCAGGCGTGCGTCTTATCGCGGTAGGCGACGTTGACCAGTCGGTCTATGGCTTCACGGGAGCAAACAGCGAGCTGCTGGAGGAGCTGTCAAAGGCGAACGACGTCGAGACCATTCGGCTGAAAATCAACTACAGAAGCGGCACGGGCATCATCGAGGTCGCTCAGCGGGCATTGGGAAAAGACAGGGGCTACGAGTCTTCGGAACCCGAAAGGCAAGCCTCTGTCCAGGCGCACAAGTGCGACAAGGGCTTGCAGCACCAGGCTGAGTACGCCATGAAGACGCTAGTCCCCGCAGCACTGGCTGCCAAGAAGGGACGGCAGCTCGGTGACATCGCAGTGCTCTACCGGAACCGCAACGTGGGCGACGCGGCGGCCATCGAAGCCGTCAAGGCCAAGTACCCGTTCGTGCGCATCGACAACGCTGCCCCATACCGCAAGGTGCCTCTCACAAGCTGGGTGGAGGATTGCGCCATCTGGTGCGCAGGTGGCTGGAAGGTCTCGTCACCACCGCTGCACGACTTGCAAGGCAGGTGGATTTCGTTCCATGGCGGACTGTCAGACAAGCTGGCGCGGGACGCTGCGGCGAGGCTCACGCGTTTTCTGTGGGACCACAGAGGCGATGGCGTCGCGCTGGACTTTGTCGCGGCTCTGCGCGCCGAACTTCTTGACGACTTGATTGCCGCCAGAACAGAGCTTGCCGACCAGAGCGCGCACGTGGACGGCATGCACAAGGCACTTGAGAAGGGCGGTGTGCTTATCGGCACGACAAAGGCTCAGCTCGGTCGGCGTGACGGCGCGCCCAAACAGCTCAATCTGCTCACGCTGCACTCCGCGAAGGGCACAGAGTACGACGTCGTCATCATTCTGGGCCTGGACCAAGGCGAGTTCCCTTCGCCGAATTGGGCTGACAACACCCCTGAGAGGATGGAGGAAGCCCGTCGCTTGTTTTACGTCGGCATCACGAGAGCGCGCGACAGTGTCCACCTGATGTACAGCGGTTTCAGGCACGACCGCTTCGGCAGAACGTGGCGCGAAGGGCCGTCACAGTTCTTGAAAGGCCTGCTGTCGTAGCTCTTGTTGCAGCATAGCCCAATCGAAACCGGACCTTGACTGGGATCCTCGCCTGGCCTTCGATAGTCACCCTACTGCACAGGGCAGCACTGCGTCGAACTGGCTGATCAAGCTCACTGGAATCCGCACCAGGGCGCACTTTGAAGCGGTACACGGCAGCGGCAAAGTCGCTGCCCAGGGTCCATACCGCTGGCAGAGTTTTAGCAGATGCCAAAGAAGATGATGAATGCAGTGAAGTTGCGCCGAAATCAATGCGGCCCTGCGGGAGATGGCGCAGCCAATTGATTCAAGCCCAATGGACTACTCACAACTTCGCACGCTGCTGGAGCCACTCATCACAAGCCTGAAAGACGTCGGCACTCATACTATGCTGCCGACGCTTTGCGAAGAGTTGGGCCTACCTGCGCCTGTCACAGACGGATCCAAGTTCGAGCGCATGAGCTCCAGCTTCGCCGCGGCCCTGGATACCGACTTGCCGGCGGTTGCGCACAAGCTATTGGTACGCCATCCGCCCGACGCCACAGCACGCAACCAGATTCAGGACATTCTTTGGAGCGACAACGCTAGCCCGCCGATACCGAAGCGGTATCGGCGCGAGCTTGCGCGGCGGCTCAATGGCGAAGTGCTATATGGGGATGCTCGCAAGTTTGACGAGCTGCTGGAGCGGCTGTGGATCCTTGATGCCGATAACTGGATGCACCTCTTGGGTGGCCAGCCCACGGGATTGCGCGCGGAGATCCAGCAGCACGTCCATCGCAATCCGGAGGACTGGTCGGCCGAAACACTGTTCGACCGGTTGGGCGCCTATGACGCTTCCGATCGGCGATTTGCGCTGTTTCTGGAGGGACTGGCTTCGGCCGACGTGCGTCCCGACGAGGCGGCGCAACGCCACTTCGTCGACTGCGTCAACGATTCGTTGCGCAGTTGCGGCGTTGAACTGCGCGAGACTGATTCGGAGGGCGGCTACCCGGTCTTCTCCGTGGTCTCGTTGCACGCATCGGTCAAGCGCCGGCTGAAGAATCTCATCTTCGCCTCACCCGACAAGCCAGACCTGCGCTTCCGCGACGCGCTGGACAACGACGTGGAGATCGTCACCAACGCGGACAAGGTGCTTGTCTATGACCGCCCGATCGGAAACGACGGACTGCGCTGGAACGACCTACAGCATTGGTGGAGCGATACCGTAGGAATTGCTGATCCCATGCAGGCCAAGCGATCGCTGTACACGCGCCTAAAGGCCAGCTTACCCCGCAACTCCCCGCCGCAGTCTCTGCTGTTCGATGCCTTCTTCGAAGGCTTCCGCAGTGCCGTACCGAACCTGCCGGCGTTGCTGCCGGAAGTATGGCTGCACTGGGACCCACGCACAGTCAAGGAGCGAGGGCCAGATGCGCTTCTGCGATTTCGGATGGACTTTCTGCTCCTTCTGCCGCAGGGCATACGTGTCGTGATCGAGGTTGACGGCAAACACCATTACGCGGATTTCGCAGGTACAGCCGACGTGCAGCGCTACGGACAAATGGTCAAGGCCGACCGCGAACTGAAGCTGGCAGGTTACGAAGTCTTCCGTTTCGGGGCGTCGGAGTTGCAGGCCCCCACAGCCAAGGCGGACGTGAAGGCCTTCTTCGAAGAAATGTTCAAGCGCTACCGTGTTCCGACGAATTGATAAGCTAGGGCGAACGGGATCGAGCCCCCGGAAGTTGTAGTTGGTTGAAGTTGCCTCGAAGCGGCCTTTGGTCAGCGACGGGTTGTGGCCGGAACCGCAGGCCTACCGCAGCGCCGGGTAGCTGCCACTCGCGTCAGCCCCCCCAACGCGTGGCAGGGGGCTGACCGTTGGCTGGATCAAATCTCGGTCTGCTCAGAGATTTCGAGCGCGTCATCAACCTCAATGCCGAGATACCTCACCGTTGACTCGAGCTTGGAATGACCGAGCAGCAACTGCACGGCACGCAAGTTCTTGGTGCGCCGGTAGATCAAGGTCGCCTTGGTCCGTCGCATGGAATGCGTCCCGTAATCGGCGCGATCAAGCCCCAGTTCGTCCACCCAGTGCCCAAGTATCCTGGCGTACTGCCGGGTGCCGAGATGGGGCGAGTCATGAAGTCGGCTGGGGAAGAGGAAATCCTCTGGCTTCAGCCCAGCGAGCTTGATCCACGCCTGCACGGCATCCCGCGCGGCCTGCGTGATCTCAAACTGCACAGGCCGCTGGGTCTTGTGCTGGACGACGATGGCGCGTGTGGCCACTTGGTCGCCATGACACACGTCCCGGACCTTGAGCGCGACCAAATCGCAGCCGCGCAGCTTGCTGTCGATGCCGAGGTTGAAGAGCGCCAGTTCCCGAACGCGGCCTTCCATTTGCAGACGAACACGAAGGGCCCAGATGTCCTTGAGCTTGAACGGTGCCTTCTGGCCGACGAGCTTGCCCTTGTTCCACGGCTCGCGATTGACTGCATTGCCAGTTGTACCCATGATGGTCTCCCATCAAGTTGAGGGGTAAGCAGGATGCGCCGGTCGACGGCAAGGCAGCAGTACCTCGTCAACTTGTCACGGCAGCGCACTGCCGGACCATGAAAGTCGGCTTTGAACAGCGGCGATGGAATGGCGGTCCCGGCCATCAACCGACGGTCGCCGACGGCAGCTCTGTGCACCTCAATGCGGACGCAAGCCAATAGACTGCAGGAGATGACGCACAGGTGGACACACACAGGCAGGCGGCGCACTGAGCGATTGGGCCGCCGCGCGTATCCTGAAACCCCTGCCCGACCAAGGAATACTCATTTGCCAGGGCGAGTTGTTCGAGGAATGGGACAGGCGGAAAAGGGTGCCGAATAGGATGAGTGGCGCGTACCGCGGCAGCGGCCCATGCCTAGTTCTATCTGTCAAGTAGATTCGCTGCGAGGACAGCGCATCCCTACCGGGCAACTCTCAAGGCGGTGCTGCGGCGCCGTGCCTGCATGGGCACCGACAAGCGAGCAACCAACGCCGCCGCTTTCCGGCTGCGATCGCACCCACCTGGCGCCGAGATTAGAAGGCCTACTGCCCGCTTGCCTCGATTCGAATCTCATCGCCCGGGCACTCCTTCGAGTCGGGCTCGCGGGTGTTGGGCAGGGTGGATCCTAACAAGTCGCTGAGCGTACCGCCAGCCCTGAAGTCCAGGGGTAGCCGGACGCGAACTTCGACGAGGTATTTGTTGGAGCAAAGCAGGGTGACGCTGTTGGCGGCCTTCGAGTTGCCGGCGTCGGCGACCAGGCGCTCGTAGAAGGTCTTCTTCGAGATGGTGCCGCCGATGTTGTTGGTGAGGTACCTGCCGGCGATCGAGTCGTTGACCGTTCGTACCGAGTCCACGGCGCGCCGGAAGTACGCGTCCGCGTCCATCTTCGAGCAGGTGCCGTGCTTCTCCCATTCGTACTTGCCGAACTTGGTCTCGTAGAAGAAATTTGGCATCCAGGGGCTGATGTACGAGACCGTGTCTTCGGTGAGGCTCAGACCCGCGTCGTCGCAATTGCCGTACTTTGTCCCGCAGGCCTTGCGATTGGGCCAAAGTCCATGCAACGTCAGGTTGGACACCACCAGTTGGCCGTCCGCCATGTGGTCGCATTCGGGCTTGACCCCGCCGTACTTGACGTGTTCGCAGAAGCCCGGTTGCCACGAGATGGCCAGCACGTAACTGTCCTGCTGGCCGGCGACGCTGCATTGCCCGCCGCCTGCGCCGCCTGATGGCGTGCTGCCCTGCGAGTCGACGCGGATATCCTGCACGACGCCGCACTCTGCGGCGACCCACCTGGGCGCCTGGACGCCGGGCACCTCGACGCGGAGCCAGTTCCTGGCCTCGTCGTTCACTTCCCGTACTTCGTATTGCAGGCCCGGCGCCACGCGCACGGCTCCGGGGTTTGTTCCTTTGCGGAACGAGAGATAGGCATCGCATGCCCGACTCGCGGTAAACGTTCCGGTGGCGGTTGCGCTGGCCAGTGCCGGTACGGGTGAGAACGACGTCAGCGCGACGCCGAGAACGACCCACGCGCCAGTCATGACCGTCCGCGACTGCAGGCGGTTCCACAGATCCGATCGAACTATTCTCAGCATTGCGTCACCAGTTCCGTCTTTGAAAGCTCGCTGGGCACGACCTTGGCCTCGATGAGCTTATGAGCTACGTCCTTCCTGAAAGAGCCGAGCGCGGCGGCGCTTTCCTTGCCTTTGCTCGACGCTTCAAGAATCACCCTGCCGTCCGCCAGTTCCCATCGCTCCACGACGACGGACTTGTCCTTGGCCTCCACCCGCACCATCCGGCTCGCGCAGCCGCGGTCAGTCAGCTTGATCGCTGGCGGCAGCGCCTTCTCCAAAGGCTCCTCCGACCTGCAGCTGCGCGACGAAGTCCGGCGTTCGCCGCTCTTGCCCGTCACTGAAACGTCGACCTCCGTCTTTGCCTTCACGTCGCCGAGGAGGGGGCAGCCGAGTCCCCCGGCCGCGGCACTCGGGTCCTGCCCTTCGATACGCACCTTCCACGTCACGTCTGCAACCTCCCCGGTTCGGCCGCGGAAGATGGCGCTCGAGTCGTACCCCTCCGTGGCGCGGTAGTAGCGAACCTCGGACTCGCGCGTCTTCCCGGCCCTCTTGCCGAGGAGGGTGAGCACCTGCGCAGCGCTGTTGACGGGACTGCCGTTGGCCAGCCAGCGAATGGCGTACTCGACCTGCGCGCCTTCAGCGAGGCACGGTGTCGTGCAGACGAGCAGTCCAAGTGCCGTCGACCTGATCACGAGGTCTTGGGAGGCCATGCATTGAAGCCTTTGAAGCGAGATTGCGAGGAGACCCGGTTCAACCGGCGAAGTACTGGCGCTTAATGTCCTTCTCCGAACCCGGCATGAAGTGGTCGGGCACCCATTTGCGCCAGTCCTCGAACAGATCCTGCGGCTTCCAGGTCTCTGGCGCCGCGGCGCCGAACTCTTCGATGTGGCGCTTGACGGACTCCCGGAACCGGTGGTGCGCGAAGACGCGCATGAACTCGCCGAAAAAGACGTCGGCGACGCGCGTGTCGCCGCGGATTAGCAGCATGTTCTCGTCGTTGTCGGAGACGCTTGCCAGGCTGAAGTTGGCCGAGCCGGCAAGGGTGATCGGTGTCTTGCCGAGCGGGTCGATCAACATGAACTTCGTGTGCACCCAGTTCACGTTCGTGCCGATCGGGCTCCGCTCCTTGCGCCAGCCATCGATCCAGTCCACGTAGATGTGGTTGCCGAGTGCCATGCCGATGTTCGGGTGTCGGCGAATGCGCTCGATGTCTGCGATCGCCTCGGCACGGGACGCGGCGTCGCCGCCGTTGACGTACTTGTCCAGCAGGGCAAAGCGCAGCACTCCGTCGCTTTGATCGAACACGGGCCTGAAGTCCTTCACGATCCCGAACGGGAAGGTCATGAAGAGGGGTGCGCCCGCGTCCGCCAGCTGGATCCACCACTTGAGCACGGCCGCACCGCGATGCGGCGAGAAGATTGGCAGGATTTCGTCGCCGTCATCGGCCGGAGGCAGCGCGTTCTCGGCTTCGGCCCAATCCTTCAGGTCGCCGCTGGCCGGATCGGCTTGCAGCCGATTCCAGTACTTGAGGAAGCATTCGGCGACCTCCTTGTCCCGGATCACGTGCGCGAAGTTCAACTGGCCGTAGAGTGCGTTCCTGCTGATGTTGGTGGAGCCCGTCCACACGGCCTGAGGCTTGCCGTTCTTGCTCAGCACGATGAACTTGTTGTGCATCAGCTTGGCGTTCTGGCGCCCGATCGACATCTCTTTGATCTTCGCCTTGTCGATGACGTCGACGTTGGTCGTACCCGTGTCGTCGTTCCCGGCGTGATAGATAAGTGACACCTTGGCGCCCGCGTTGTGGGCATCGCGGAACGCCTGCATCACATCCGGCCAGGGCTTGCCGTCGGGTCGATGCAGTTCGTAGATCGCCGCGTGCAAGCTGAAGCTGCTGTTCTTGGCCTGGCCGATGAATGCGAGCAGAGCGGGGACGAGATCACGCCCCAGCCATTCGTACGCCGGGGCGCCGGCTTGATCGAGCGTCTGCCCGGGGAATTTCCTGACGAACGCCTGTGAGGCGATCGCGCCCCGGTTGAAGTGCACGTCGTGCTTTCCGGCGCTGAGCGGTTCCGCGTCGATAGTGACGGTCGTGGCGGCCTTTTCGGTCAATGCACCCGGCGTGCCGTACATGGGTATGACCCTGTAGCGGTAGCGATTGCCAGGCTTCGCCGTGTAGTCCGCCCACTGGAAGGCCTGGAACGGATGTTCGCGGCTGCTCGCGTCGTCGAAGCCCGTCGGCGGCCGGATGCTGGGGAACGTCTTCAGACCCCGAAGCCAGATGGTCTCGTCTTCGGTCAGGTCGGTCCGCTGGATGGCGAAGCCCATCAGGCCCTTGGCATCGGCCTCCTTCATGTCGAAGGCCAGGAAGACCACATACGTTCCGCTGACCGCCCGTACGTTGACGAATCCGGACACAGACTTGCGCATGACAATCCTCTCCTCTCACGTCGTCTACGCCGGCTGGCCGTCGACGGCGACTCCGTCAGGGCTTGTAGATGTCGTTCAGGACGTCGGCCAGGCGCTTGCCGGCAAGCGCCAACTGCCGTGCCACGACTTGAGCGCCGGCCGTGTCGTACGCCTTGCCGACTCTCACGCGGTTGGGGCCGACGTTGCAGGCGAAGCCAGTGTACGTATGCACCTTTTCCTTGGCCAGCTTGTTGTCCCAATACGTGTGCAGTTTGCATAGCTTCGACTGCATCTCGGATACGGGGCAAAAGCGATTCAAGATGACGACATAGTTGCCGCCCCTGTCCCCGTTCTCGGTGGTGTGCGACGGCTGGTGAACGTCGCCGATCAGGTGAACGAGGATGCGCAGGGCCTTGCGTTGGTCACCCTGCCCGCTCTTGAGCGTTGCGATGGCGTCCCGAATCTGGGGTCTGGCACAGTCACTCCCGTCGCATTGGCGCGCGCCACCGCAAGCCCTCAGACTTTCGAAGTACCAGTGATCCATGTCTTTGCCTTCTGGCTTCCCTCGGACCAAGTCCATTCAGTTGGCGACGCTGCCGAGCGAGCCGTTGTTCATGATCTGCCCCACCCGGGCAAAGGCGCTCTGGGACAGGTGGCGGTCAACGACCTAGCCCACTATGCGGTGCCCGAACGCACCCCAGGCAAAGGCGTCCTGGAAGGGGAGCAGTGCCGCAACAAAGAGGCAGAACCATGCCGCCGTTTGACGCAGCGGCGATCTCCAACCAATGCCCTGAGCGTGCATGACCTAGTTTCCTTGGTCGGCATCGTGCCATTGCGGCACCGTCGCAAGGGTCGCAGGTGCTCACCGTCATCCGCTGGATTGATGAGGGTCCGACGCTCGGGAGATCTGGGCCGGTGTCGATCAAATGCTCGCGCACGAGCCCGCGCGAAGCCAGTTCCTACAAAGGCACAAGCGGCACCTTGAGTGCGACGAAATCGCACCCGCGCAGCTTGCTGTCGACGCCCAGCTTGAAGAGCGCGAGGTCGCGCACCGGCTTTCCACTTGGAACCGGACGCGCAGTGACCAGATGTCCTTCGACTTGAAGGGCACCTTATGCCCGACAATGTGCCCCATGTTCCATGGCTCCCGATGAGTGGTAATACCTGCGGTTTCCATGATGACCTCTCATCAAGTCGCGGGCCATGCAGGATGCGCCGGCGGTCCGCACAAGCGTCAGCATCCATGTCAATCAGCCGCTGAGGAGACTTCTCCTTGAAGGGCGGCTTCTTGGGGCCTAGGTCGTGGCGCTTGACGGCCACAAGCGGCCGCACGCGCTGGCGAGGCCGAAGACCGGTCAAGACTGGATGCGGTCTATCAGTCGTCACCCGACGTGCGACCGCTCCCGCGGCATAACAGCCGCCGGCAATGCTTCGACTGTGGGGCCTGTCGAGCATCTTGGGCAGATCGGATGCGCTCGTCGCCAGTTCATCCGGGTGGCTGCTGCGCCGTCCGCTCGTGGTCTAAGAGCAGTCGCTCGCGGCAGGCTCCATGCCAGTGCTCGGATCGATGACCGGTTTCTGAATCGGTGACCGGCTCCTTTGGCCCCGGCGCTTGTTAGATGTGGGCGAGGTTTGCCACCTCTAGGAGCATCCTCCTAAGAAGGACTGGCTCTGCCTGTACAGGAGGACCGGTCCTGACTGGCATCCGCACGAAAGCCAGCAGGCGGCTAAGCAGTAGCTAGGCGACTCAGGTGGACACCTGTCGAATGGCAGACCCCGAGAGGAACGCCTTACCGCTAGAGAGTGACCAAGCTAGTCTTTGTGGAGCGCGCCTGCGCGCTACGATTGCTCAAATGATCCGCAACGACGGCTATCCAAAATTCTTGGCCGACCAGGGCGGCCAGTTCGACCATCCGAAGGTTCGACAACTGCTCAAGGTACTTGCCGGGTACAGCCTTGAGAAGACTTTGCCTCTGGCTGCGGGTCTTTGCACGGTGCCACGCTTCCAGGCGAACAACTACCGGATTGAGCTATTTGTGCAGGCAGTCGTCGCAGGGTGCAAGGGGAGGAGAACCCCTACGTGGCAGCAGTTCCAGACCTGGTTGAACTTCTTCGTCGGCGACTTCCAGATCGCGTGTCTCGAAGACCCGCCTGAAGACGCGTTCGTTCTAAACGTCCTGACCAAGGTTGGCGACTTCCGCGTGCTGGGCGGCACCTGGGAGGCAGGCGAGCACGCCGCTTCGCTGCTCATCGAGGCCGTAGGCAGCATGAAGCAAAAGAACCCAGACCGCTTCATGGCCACCATACTTGCGCTCCTGCGAATGTCTGACGCGGTCGCTGCGCGAGCTGGCCTAGCTCGATGGCACTCTGAGCAGTCGGTCTCCAAGCGAGCGCTTTCCATCGATGCCAAGACACCCTTAACCGTATGGGCCAAGCGCGTCGTCTTTTCGGTTCCTGAGCTGGTCGAACTGGGCATCGAGCCTGAACATTTGAGCCCGCTGGTTCTGAGCCCGGAAGCTTATTCATCGCTCGCGGACCAGAGCAACCAAGAGTCCGATCTGCACCGGTATCCCGTCGTTCGCGTCGCTGACACGTTCATTCTTGCGTTGCCTAGCGCCGTAACCTATACCGTCCGACGCTTTATCGTATCGGTGGCGGATGAGCTGGACTTGGTCGGCGACCTGAACAGCGAGATGATGAATCGAGTCTTCTCACGTCTGCAGGAGGCTCTGGGAATTCCGCACCGACACCCGGTGGCTAACCTCGATTTGCCAGCGTCGGTGAGAAGCATTGGTGGCTGGTGTGCCAGCATCGTCATTCGAGTCGGGCAACGGCGCTTTCTGCACTTCGTGGTCGTCGCGTTCGGACTTCGGAGCATCGCCGATTCTGGCTACCTACGCCCGCGTGAGCTCTCGGCTTCCAGGTCTCGACAGCTCCTCGAGCATATGGACGTCGTACGCAAGCATCTGGAGGACACGCAGGAGGTCGACTCTGGGCATACGTTCCTAATGGGGGGCCATCTGGGGGAGAGTGTTCTCTGGGAAATGCCGCAGCCACGCGATCGTTGGACGTTCTCGATGGCTAGGCTTGCCGACCTCGAAATGCTCTTTCGAGATCCGAACGACCCGTCTGAGCGCCTCATCCTGATGCTTAATCAGCAGCGGGCCCTTGAACGGCAAGGCGTCGAGATGCCGTTCGACAACGGCTTGCTCAATCGGTACGCCTTCTGGCTGAAGCAAGACTTTGTGACACGCATCCCAGAGATGTGCCACGACCAGGGTGGCATGCTCCAGATCGCCACCGACTACGTCACAGGCTATCGAGTTCGCCGGCGTCGGTTGGTTGACGAGCATTGCGAGCGTCTACCGATGGGCAAGTCCACCGTCGTGCAGCGTGCCGGCTTGGAGTCGGTGTATTCGGTCATGCGAGATCTCGACTGCTACGTCAGCATGGATCTGATTAAGGAGGGTGTCCTCGCCTTCTGCACACCTCACCGCGGCTCTCTCGTCTGGGTCGTGGTGGTGTCGAACAGTGGGCTGCAGAAGGACCGCGCTGTGTTCGATCTTTGGGAAGGTTTACAGCTGTTCGTGAGCCGAGCACTGGAACTGCTTGCCGATGACCTGACATTTGGCGCGCCAGTTGTCGGCGTTCATATCGACTTCTCGGCAGTGCTACTCAGAGCTGACCCCGACGCACAAAAGTCGATGAAGAAGGCGCTTCACACCTTCCGCCAGTCCGGGAGTTGGACGGCCCAGATAGAAGCCGATCCGGGCTTCCTTCAGAACTTCGACAGCGTCGAGAATCTTGGCGAGCAGTACCTGATTGCAGAGGTCATCCGCGCCCTGGCGCTTGTTTCGCACGATCTACCGCAGGGAAAGCAACTCGATTGCGAGGCACTGGCACTTCGGGTGTTGGGCGGAACAGGTGCGCGCATCCTGCATGTGCTCAGACCGTCGACGCAAGTCGAGACACTGCTCGCCTCAGACAGTCGTCGCATCTACCGGTCGCCGACCGAGCACCTAGAGTCAAGGTTGCGCGAGGCCTTCACCTGGATGCAGGCGCCAGCGGAGCCGGTCATGCTTGATGCCGCAACGAGCAAGGAGCGACTGAACAAGGCTGTCGAGGTTAAGGCGTTTACTCTCATTGCCAGGTTGCAGATGTTCGATCGAGTTGCGCTTCTCGAAGAACTGCTCCGCTGCAACGAGACTCTCTTGAAGGATGCGCAGCAGTGGAAGACCACCGCCCGCGCCGTGCGAGGCCTGTACGGTGTCGAGGATGGCACCCGTGCCGCGCGTGAGTCCGATGCAAGCAGATCCCAGCTCCAGATAACGCTCCGCGCGCTCGTCGAGGCGGCGACGTGCGAAGCCGTCGACATCGGTGGTCGAAAGCCCGACGACTTTTCCACGGACGAACTTGTTGGCGAGATGGCCGCGCTCATCAACCTGGGGCGGGACTCAGATGTTGTCCACTACGGGCTCTCCACACAGGGAATTCTGCAGTTTCCCAACGGCTCCTATGAGTTGAGTGCCGACGTCATCGCGGAGCTCAGCGGACCGTTCCATAGGGCCACATTCGGACGGGGGTACGCGTCCGCGGCTGAGCGCTACGAGGAGTGGGCCGAGTGCAAGCCTGCGCCTGTGGATGCGCTTGAGGGGTCAGTCTTTGTGCAGAAGGCCTTCGTTGACGCCTGGACAGCCGAATACGGCCTTTCATTCGAGAGCTTTCGGCAGATCTTCGGAGGTCTCATGGACCTGGGCGCAGCCAGGTCCTCGGTCGTAGTGCGAGCGCGCGCCTCCGAGATCGCTGAGGCACGGGCAAGCGTGGGCGTCACGGAGGCAGACGTGGCGGCCTTTCTAAGGTCGTTTGGGCTTCCTCGGCGCCCAGGTTGGTTAGCGAGGGCTGGATTGGACAACCCCAAAGACGTCAACCCATGGCGATACGAGCGGCGTCTGTCGGTCATGCTGCGACCGCTCATCATCCTGGATGAGTCCCAGGGAGAGTTCATGTATGGCGTGGGCGTATGCCGCGACGCACTCCTGTATGTCATGGACAGCGTCACCGACGCGGCGTTTGACAAGGATGTGTTCGCCTCCAAGGCGATGCGGTCGTGGCTCGGTGGGCGTGTCGACAAGCTCGGGGCCGGATTCTCGGCGAAGGTTGGCGCACTTCTCGAATCTCACGGCTGGAAGGTGCGGCTCGAAATCAAGCTAACGGAGCTTGGCGCTCCCAAGAATCCAAATCTCGGCGACATTGACGTCTTGGCATGGCGCCCTGACGGACGGGTGATGCAGATTGAGTGCAAGCGCCTGAAGGCAAGTCGCACGATCGCGGAGATTGCGCAGACGTGCGGCCGCTTCCGCGGCAACGTGGGTGACCATCTTCACAAGCATCTGCGCCGCAGCGAGTGGGTGCGCGAAAATCGGGCCAAGATAGCCAAGTTCACCGATATCGACGTTGACAAGCTCGTTGTGAGACAACCGATGGTGGTGAGCAGGCCGGTACCGTTTGGCTACCTCAGCGACCTGCCCATCCCAGCATCGGAGATTGTGCAGGTCGACTCGCTGCTCGACTACGTTGAGTCTTGGGAACGAGGTGCGCTCTAACCTGGCCGTCATGAGGAAGACGCCTCACGGCTGAGGCTGTGTGGAAAATCACCGTCGTGCCGTGTCGGCGAGGAAACGACGCGTTGGTGACCTGCTCCCCCCAGGCCGTACCAATGTGAAGTAGCAAGGGGTCCGCCATTCAGGAGAATCGCGGACATGAGGAAGAGCAAGTTCACAGAGGAACAGATCATCGGGTTCCTCAAGCAGGCCGAGGCCGGCATGGTGAATCGCCCCGGGTTTGACGGAGGCCAGTTGATTTAAGTCAGACGGTCGCGGTCTGACCAGCGCGTTGTCGATGGTAATTGGCTTCGAACTCCGCCGGCGGCACATAGCCCAGCGGGCTCATCAGGCGGTGGTGGTTGAACCAGGACACCCATTCCAGGGTGGCCAGTTCCACCGCCTGTTTGGTCTTCCAGGGCCCGCGTCTGTGGATCACCTCGGCCTTGTAGAGCCCATTGATCGTCTCGGCCAGGGCGTTGTCGTAGCTGTCCCCCTTGGAGCCCACGGAAGGCTCGATGCCCGCCTCGGCCAGACGCTCGCTGTAGCGAATTGACAGGTATTGCGCCCCCCTGTCGGAGTGATGCGTCAGGCTGCCATCGTCGGATGGCTTGCGGTCATACAGCGCCTGCTCCAATGCGTCCAGGACGAACTCGGTGTGCATCGAGCTACTCTGGCGCCATCCGACGATGCGGCGGCTGAACACATCCACCACGAACGCCACGTAGACCCAGCCCTGCCAGGTCGAAACATAGGTGAAGTCCGAGACCCAGAGTTGGTTCGGCCGATCAGCACGAAACTGCCGGTTGACCCGGTCCAGCGGACATGGGGACTTCGGGTCAGGAATGGTGGTGCGCTGTGCCTTGCCCCTGCGGGCACCCTGCAATCCTTGGCGTCGCATCAGGCGCTCGACGGTGCACCGCGCCACCGCAACGCCCTCGCGGGCGAGCTGGAGCCAGACCTTGTCGGCGCCATAGACCTGCATGTTGGCCAGCCAGACCCGGTGCACCTGCGGTATCAGGACCGCATCGCGCTGGACACGGCGCGAGCGCAGTTCAGGGCGGCGCTGGCACGCGGCATGGTGCCAGTAGGCAGATGGGGCGATCTGCAGGACGCGGCAGATCGACTCGACCCCAAACTGCTCCCGGTGCTGATCGACGAAGTCCTTCAGGACTTGATGCGGCGGTCGAGTTCCGCCTGGGCGAAAAACGCGCTGGCCAGCTTCAGGATCTCGTTGGCTTTGCGCAGTTCGCGCACCTCGCGCTCCAGGTCCTTGATGCGCTGTGCCTCTTCACTCGAGACCCCGTCACGCAGGCCTGCGTCCACCTCATGCTGCTTGACCCAGGTGTGCAGTGTTTGTGGCACGCAGCCGATCATGCCGGCAATGGCCTCGATGGCCGCCCACTGCGACGGGTGTTCGCCACGGTGCTCCAGCACCATGCGCACGGCACGCTCGCGCACCTCGGGGGAAAACTTCGGGGACTTCTTCATGGCTCCATTCTCCAGAGTTGGAGCCTCCGTCAAACCCGGGGCGATTCAATGTTGTAGCGCTCGGCCAGTTCGCTCAGTGGGGACGCCGATGCCTGATCTCGGCACACGTGCGTGGGGTGGTCCTGGCCTGTGGATGGATCCGGCTCATGCTGTGGCCTCCCGTTGGAGCGAGTCGATCAAACCTCGCAGCACGTCCCGGGCTTTGAACAGTGGCCAGCTGCGAGCAGGGACATGATCACACGGGATCCAACACGTACCTGGCTCTCAAGTCAGTCGCGCTAAGTAGTTGATTTGTAAGGCGCAGCCGGATGCATGCGACTGACTTTCGGAACGATTTTCGGCACGGGTGGGCCGATTACTTCGCTAACCCGCCAGCTGTCGCGGCCGTGGTGAAAACTGAAAAACGTATGTCGTGCCATCTGACTCTCCTCCGGTCTGAAAAGCCATCTAGGGATGGGTGTAACTTTTCCAATCGGGGGTTCCTGCTCGGAACGACTTGAAGGTCGTCCAGCGACCAAGACCCTCTACAAAGACTTCCAAGGCAGTCGAGCCTTGGTAGCTGTCCTTCGTGACCCTGGGATAGAGGCCTAGATATTCCTGACCAGCAAAGCCATCGGTCTCTTTATCCAGCACGGGCATGATGGCAACGCCGCCGGGTCGATATCCATCAAAGAATCCAAGCTCCCAGGGCATCCATTTCGAAGTGGTCGCCGCGTCGGTTGCTAGGTAAATCAGGGCGTTCTCAAATCCGAAGTGCAACACCTTGCCCCTCCGGTAAGGTGTGAAGATGAAGATGAGATACAGGCAGCTGCAAGCTGAAGACCGCGTGACGCTGGCGGCGCTGCGCCAGCAGGGCTAC
>NZ_JAGWCB010000011.1 GCF_020387415.1 Ideonella benzenivorans
CGACCGAACCGAAGTCATCGACCACAGGCCGGGAGGCAGCGGAGGAAACCGCCGACGATGCTTCAGGGCTCGAACTGGATGCCTTCGCGCCCGAGGTGCTGGACTGACCGCCCGCGCCTGATGAGGTGGACGAAGGCGACTCAACAGCCGGAGCCGGAGGCGTGGGAGTGCTGCCACTTGATGCCATAGAGGCCCCACCGCTTGCGGCGCTGGTCACTGCCCCCGCTTTCGCAGAAGACGCACCCGAAAGGCTTTCGGCCCCTTTTCCAGCCGCTTGCGGCGCTGCGGATGAACTGCCAGAGCTGGACGGCGGCGCTACCTGTCCTGAGCCACCAGAAGGCCCCGATGCAGCAGCAGCGGCCCCGGCCAGCGTTGACAAACCGCCAGCGGCAGAGCTTCCCGCCAGGCCAGCAGATCCACCGCTGCCCATTCCCTTGAAGGCCGCGCCCGCTGCTTCAGCTACCTTGCCCAAGCCTTTGCCAACTGTGGCCGCTGCGCCGACGCTGCCCGCGACCATCCCGCCAATAACCCCGGCAGCAGCCCCGCCAGTCAGAGAAGGGGAGCCCGACATTGCCGACGATGCCAAGGACGGAATCATCCAGGCGAGGAAAGCAAATAGGGCGGCACCACCCATCACCACATACGCATTGGCAATGAATTGAAGCCCTGCCGTTGCGGAGGTCAGCTTAGCGGCCCAGCCATCGAAAAGGGTGCTGCTCGCGCCGATCAGAAGGTAGATGAACATGAGTTTCACCCCGACCGATATCGAATAGCCGATGTACTTCTGAACGAAGTCCTGTGTCCACCGCGACCCGCCGAATCCCAGAAAAATAGCTGCTGCTGAAATGACGAAGTAACTCTCGATGAGTGTTACCAGGAGCTGTCCCGCCACCACCACAAACGCAATGATGATGAACACGGCGGCGGGGATCGCAGCCAGAACAATGCCCACCGCATCCCACATGTCCATGTCTGAAATGGACTTGAAAATCAGCAGAACGAATTTCAAACCCATCGCAAATACTGACGAGGGGCTTATCTCCGAGATGCCACCGACCGCCTCCCCTGCATCACGAAACGAGTTCATGATTGCCGGAATCCAAGTCGGTGCGAACAGCAGCAGGGCATAGAAAAAGCCAACGCCAAGAATCTTGTTCGCCAGCGCAGCAATGAGGCTTTTCGTGTCGTCCTTTTCGAGAACGTACTTTGTGCCTGTGACAGCCAGATCAATTGCCAGCAGCAAGGCAAACAGACGATTCGCATAGGCCAGCATCGGGGCCATCCACCCGGCAGAAGCAGATTCGTAAGAACTCACAATGCCGTCCAGGATGGCCGTATCGGGCGGCGGTGGCGGTGGGGTCTGAGCGACGGCTGAACCGGCGACCAGGTAGAGGCCAACACCGAGGGCCAAAAGCCAGAATGGGCTAGTCAGTCGCGCGTTCATTTTTGAGCCTCCTTCTTGTCACCGCCAGGAGGCCAGCCGCCTTTGAACCCCTTGTGCTTGTTTTGTGTTGGATCACCAACGTCGAAGGCTTCCTTCAAGGCTGCTTTGCGCGCCGCCTCTTTTTGCGCTTGTTCCTGAGCGGCCTTCTCTGCCTGGTTGTCGCTGCAACCTGCCAGGGCGGCGAAGCATGCGGCCACGACCAAGACAACACCCACGCGCGCCCAGCCCTTGCGGCGAGCTTCAGCGGGCATCGCCGAAATTTCCTGATGGACGGAGCCGACGAGCTGAATGGAGTTGGTGAGCCACTTCATACGCCACCCCCGACCAGGAACAGCACCGACAGGGCAGCAATGACCGCCAGCGGCACCGCGAGGGGACGCAGGCGCGAGGGGTCAAACATCGCATTCAAGCCGACCAGGGCGAATGTGCCAGCGAACGCGCCCAGCATCGCGGCATTGCCTGACCAGAGGTTGAGCGCCCCGCCGAACATGGCGACCAGGATCGGCGTAACCGTCAGCAGCCGGAAGATAGGCAGCGAGCGAGAGGCGCGAGCTGGTGAAGCCTCAACGACGCGGAAATCCGCGTCGATCACATCGCCGCGCGTGGCTTCGTACTGAGTGGGGAGGTTTTTCATACGCCCCCCCGTGCCAGGAAGAAGACAGCAGCAAAGACGGCGACCAGGAGCAGGGAGCGCGTCACGAATCGGAAGGCTTCTTTGTCGCCGTAAGCCTTTTGAATCCCGCTGGCGGCCTCACCCGCGAGCACGATGAAAATTGGACCGCTCGCGCTTTTTAAACCTCCGAGCCAACCAGGATCAGCGACGGTGATGCTCTTGAGCGCGACGGGGAACGCGATCATTGCCAGTGCCACCGAGGCGACAAAACCCGCTTTGTGCAGCAGTCCGTTTCGATGCTGTGGTGATCCGCTTTTTTGGGCCGGTAGCGTTCCGGTTTTGGTTTGAGACATGGCCTAGCCCTTTAGGTGTGGGCTTCCATGCCGAGGGGAGAGCTTGAACCGACCCGATGACAGGGAAGCCCGTTGAGGAACGAACTTCGATCACCTGTCTCGCCGTGGTCTGCTTCACGGGAGCTACGCCGGGCCTGGCTTCAGTATCAGCACACGGGGGCTGAATCCATCGGTGGAACCTTTGCCGACTGTCACCACCGATCCCGACTTGACCGCGTGGATGTAGGGCGCTGCGCCCGGCTTTAGGTTCGGAGACTTACGAGGGGTTTGCTTTCGCTTTGCCCGCCCGACCTGCTTTCGCAGGGGACTTACCACCCGAGGGCAGTTGTCGCATTTTATTCAAACGTCCTGCTGTTGTCTTGTGTTGACTCAGCTCAGACCTTGGGCCAGTTTTCACCGGCTTCACCCTTCAATTTTCCGCGCCTGGTGCTGCCTGGTTTCGGAGTGGTCAGGAACGATTTGATCGTCGAACCTTTGACCACGATCCCGCTGCCTTGCCCATCGTCTTTGAGCAGTTCCGCGACATCGTTCCAGTCGTAGCCTTCACGCCGCAATTTTTCGACCTCAGTGCGGAGCATGAGCACCGCTTCCTTGTTCGATTCGACCTCAGTTCGAGGCTTCGGCGGGACTGCTTGCAGCTTCGATTTCAGGCGCTCGATGGTGTCAATCGAGATAGCCATTGCACTCCTTTCATGGTTGATGTTTTGCACTCTCCTTGCAGTGACGATGCCGTTTTCTTGCAGTGAAGGTGCAGCCTTCACGCGGGTTCATGCAGTGCTTGTGCAGTGCCCTTGCACTGTTTCTGCCGCGTAGCTGGTTTTCTCCCAGCTTGAGGCGCATGATACCATGCTGAACAGCGAGAATACTAGGGGACAGGATAGGGTTTGTAATACCGCTGCGCGGTCTTCCACCGGCCCGCGCCAGTCGTTTCACTCCCTCTGCGTGCCTAACCTGCCTGCTCAGGGCTTCGCCCCGAGACCCCTTCACCCGCCCGCCCCGTTGGGGCTGCTTATGTTTTGCTGATCTTCTGCTTATGCAGGCCCCTGAAACGGGGCGGATCAGCAAAACATAAGCAAAAGATCAGCAGTACATCAGCACGTCAGGCCCGCATAAGCAGGCCAGGCGAGACGACCAGGACAACAGCATGAGCGAGCAGCGAAAGAAGACCGTAGCCCTTGCCGTTCGCCTTGAACCAGGCGAGGCCGAGGCCATCCGCGAGAAGGCCAAAGATGCGGGCGTGACCGTTTCCGAATTTCTTCGGGCGGCAGCACTCGGGCGCAAGACCCGGAGCGTGGTTGAGGAAGGAATGATTAACGAGCTGCGCCGCCTGGGTGGACTGCAAAAGATGATCCACAACGACACGGGGGGGACGTACAGCAAGGAAACCGCCGCCATCCTGAAGGAGATCAAAGACGCGATTCGGAGGCTTGCCCGTGGCGGTGTTTAGAGTCTTTGGCAAGCGCAACGATGGACGATCCAGCTTTGCGAAGCTGGTTTCGTATGTCGCGCGAGGCGATGAAAAAGAAGGCCACACGAAGGGCCGCGAGGGGCACGAGCCGACCGCGCCGCTGATCGACAGCGCGCTTTATGAAGACATGCCGCCGCACCTGTACGGCGAGCTGGTGAGCTTGTCAGATGCGCCGACCTTGGGAGACGCAGAGCACGGCCAGGAGCGGCCCGCCAAGGCCGCAGAGAAGACGCTAGGGGGCATGAAGTCCCTGAGCATGGGAAAGCGCCCACAGGCCCAGCAAGCGGCCCGCGTTCCCATGGAAACAAACTGCTTGGACATCGACACCGCCGCCCATGAAATGCGTGCAGTCGCTGCCATGAACGGGCGCGTCAAAGACCCGGTTTATCACTGCATGGTCAGCCTTCCAACTGGCGAAAAGTTGCCAGAAGCCGCCATGTTCGAGATAGCGCGCGAGACGATCAAGGCGATAGGTTTCGAGGGGCATCAATACGTTGCCGCGATCCACGATGACACGAACCACCAGCACATTCACATCGGGGTGAACCGGGTTCACCCGGAGACATACAAGGCTGTCTATCCAGACCGCGACCACTACAAAGGCGCTTACTGCATGCGAGCGATGGAGCTGCGCTTCGGCCTGTCCCATGACAAGGGAGCCTATGCCGTCTTCGAGCGTGACGGCAAGACCGTGATCGACTGGGCCAGCAAAGACCCGAACAGCAAGGAGAAGGCCCCCGCCAAAGCCCGCGACATGGAGATTCACGGGCGAGAAAGCCTGTTCAGTTACGCGCGCGCCGAGCCTCGCAAGGCGGTTGCGGCGCTGCTGAAGTCCAACGCGCCAACCTGGGCAGAGCTGCACCAGGTCATGGGGCGTTACGGCCTTGAGCTGCGCACGAAGGGCCAGGGGTTCGCCGTGTACGACAAGGCCAACCAGGAACAAACGCCGATCAAGGCCAGCGACATGCACGAGGCCATGAGCAAGGCCAGGTTAGAGAAGGCCCTAGGCCCGTTCGAGCCAGCGCCGCAGATCGAGCAGCAGGCCGAGCAGACCTACAACCCGGAGCGCGCGCCCAAGCGTGACCCGGCGAAGCGGGCGCAGCGCGCCGAGGAACGAGCCGACCAGCGCCGCCAGTTGCGGGAGCTGTACGACGAGGGCAAGAAGCCAGTAGTCCAGGAGACGGCCAAGCACGTGCAGGCGCTGAAGGAATCCATCGCCCAGCGCGCCAAGGACATTACCACCAGCGCCCAGGCCGAGCGCAAGGCGATCTATGCCGCCGACAAGGCCCCGGCGATCAAGAAGGCCATGCTCTCAGTGTTGGCCGCAGAGACGGCCAAGCAGCGCGCCGAGCTGCGCGCCGCCGCCAAGCGCGAACGCGCCGTCATCCCCAAGGTGCAGCCGTTCCGCGAGTGGGTTGCCGACCAGGCAGAGGCAGGCCACCCGGCAGCAATCAGCCAGGTGCGCGGCTACCTCTACGCCGACAAGCGCAAGCTCCAGAAGTGGAAGCAGGCCGACGAGCTGCGCGCGACGATGCCCGGCATCAAGGGGCCGGGGCCGGTGGACATGGAGCAGGACGGCCAGCTTTGGGGCATCGCTTCCATGACGTACCAGGTCAACCGGCAGACTGGCGACGTTCGCTATCAGATTGCAGGCCGCGAGGCCTTCACCGACTACGGCAAGCGCCTCACCTTTGACGGTCAGGCCTCAACCAACGAAGCCGCGATCCTTGCGGGCCTGCAAGTGGCTCAAGCCAAGTTCGGGCAGGCGCTCGAACTCACCGGCACCGACGAATTCAAGCGCCGAGTCGCAGAGGTTGCCGCGAAGCAAGGCTTGCGCGTGACCTTCACCGATCCTGCCATCGAGCAGTACCGCCAGCAGTTGACCAGGCCGCAGCCGCAGCCCGAACGGGCCGCGACCGCCGAAGACATGGCCCGATCCAAGCGCGAGGCCGATCAACTGGCACGCCAGCACATCGGCCAGGCCGGGAAGATTCAGGTACTCACCGAGGGCGCGACCGCTCGCGGTGAAATCGTTGGGGAGACAGCGCAGCACCTGGTGCAGCGCGTTTCGCCAACTTTGGCAGTCACGCATGAGAAAGCCCGGTTCGCTCACCTGCCAGCAGGCCAGCGACCGAAGCCCGGCCAGCACCTTGCTATCAGCTACGCCGACAGCAAGGGCAAGGCGGTTCCCATCCAGCCGCCCGCGCGAGGCAAGGGCCTCACCCGGTGAAATGGTGACAAACCTTCGACCTGGCTAGCGCCCACTTGTCACCAAGAAGATGGTAATATATATTTATGGCTGTATGGCTTGCTGTATTTTGGGGGCCTTGCGCTGATTGGACGAAATGAATCATTTTGTCCAATCAGAGGCTGGCAAAATATGAGTTCACGGGGCAAGCAGCCCCGTTTTGACGGGGCACGATTGGACAAAACGATGAGCACACCGACCACAACCGGAAAACGGCCAGGCTGACCAGGACATGAACGACCGCAAGCACCTCACATCGGGCGAAGTCGAAAAGCTCGTCGCGGCCACCAAAGGGGCCACGCACGAAGCGCGCGACCGTTGTTTGTTAGTGCTGATGTTCCGGCATGGCCTGCGCGTGTCCGAGGCCTGCGGCCTGAAGTTGTCACAGGTGGACATCGAGGGCCGAGTCCTGCACGTCGCCAGGTTGAAGAAGGGCCTATCGACCACTCACCCGCTGCGCACCGAAGAACTGCGCGTGATTCGGGCATGGATGACCGAGCGCAAGCGCCTACAGCCCGCGAACGATGCTTTCTTTGTCTCCGCGCGCCGGTTGCCGCTCAATCGGCGCACGGCTTGGGTGGCGATCCGCAAATACGGCGAGCTGGCAGGGCTTCCACTAGATGCCCACCCTCACATGCTGCGGCATGGTTGCGGGTATGCCTTGGCCGACCAGGGCGCGGATACCCGACTGATCCAGGACTATCTAGGTCACAGGAACATACAGCACACCGTCCGATATACGGCCACGAACCCGGCCAGGTTCGAGAGGCTTTGGCGGTGATGCTGGACGAAGTTTTTCTAGGCGGCGCAGCCGGTGCGGGAACACCGACAGCGCCTAACCACAACCCACCTATTACGGAGGTGAACCATGGCTAACGCTATTTTCCCATCTGAGGCGACCAGGCGGCGAGTTCCGCGCTTTGCCTTCCCTGACTGTTCCCCCCAGCTCTACGGGCTGGACGATGAGCTTTGCAGGCTCATGGAGCAGTACGCGGCCTATCTGCACGACACGACCGGCGAATGCTGGACGCTGGGCGAGCTGGCCCAAGAGCTGACCATGCGCGCCCTGGGCGAAGAAGACACCTGGGACTTTTGGGCTTGGATCATCAAGACCGACGGCCAGGCCGAGGCGACCTACTACCTGCCCCGCCCGAGCTGGCCGCTTTCGATCATGGGCTTCGATCGTGATGCGGCATGGACGATCAACCAATGGGCACGCTACAGCGCCGCCCATGGTTGCCCCATCACGGACGGCGACGCAGTGCGCGGCATGACCTTCATGCAGATCGACGACGACGAAGACTTTCGCGCGTGGCGGCTTGCCCGCAAGGCGGGTGTGCAATGACGACCAGGACACCCCGCTTTGTCCTTCGCGCAGCCGATGGCCGCATGGTGACGAACGACACCCGCACGGGGCCGAGCCTCACCACCAGCCGGGCGCTTTCCTACGTCTGGACGAACCCAACCGAAGCCGATTCCCAGCGGCTTGCCTACCAGGCCACGCTAGGCGTGGCGCTGAAGGTGCAGCCTCAAGAGGCGAACACATGAAGAACGAAATTCAACACCTCAACCAGCTTCAATCAATCGAGCTTTTCGCGGGCGCGGGAGGCCTGGGGCTTGGTTTTTCATTGAACGACGTGGGCCACAAGGCCGTGGTCGAGTGGGATCGCTACGCCTGCGACACCTTGCGCAACAACAAGCGCAACGGCGTTGAGCCGGTTGCGCATTGGGCAGACGTGACCGAGGGCGATGTTCGGGACTTCAGCTATGCCGGGTTCGAGGGCCTAGACCTGGTGACGGGCGGGCCACCTTGCCAACCCTTTTCTATGGGCGGCAAGGCGCGCGGCTTCCTGGATGACCGCGACATGTTTCCCCAGGCGGTTCGCGCAGTGCGCGAGGTGCGCCCGCGGGCGTTTGTCTTCGAGAACGTTCGAGGCCTGACCCGTGCGAGCTTCTACAACTACTTCAGCTATGTACAGCTTCAGCTCGAATTCCCGAACCTGAAGGCCAAGCCGAAGGAGGAATGGCTTACCCACCTTGCCCGGCTTGAGAAGCACAAGACCAAGGGCGGCAAGAGTGAATATCACGTTGTCGCCCGACTGGTGAACGCTGCGAACTACGGCGTTCCTCAGAAGCGCGAGCGCGTTTTTATCGTGGGCTTCAGGGCCGACATACATCGCCCGTGGACGTTCCCAGGAGAGACGCACAGCCTTGATGCTCTGCTGCGTGACCAGTGGGTGACTGGCGAGTATTGGGAGCGCCTGCGCGTTGCCAAGAAGAACCGCCCTGCCCTGCCCCCGCGGATGGACAAGAAGCTCGCCATGCTGCGCGATGCCGACCCGGCCACCTTGTTGCAGCCGTGGCGCACCGTGCGAGACGCGATTTCAGATCTTCCCGATCCCGAGAAGCGACCCAATGCCGAGCTGGT
Source organism: Ideonella benzenivorans (assembly GCF_020387415.1). Classification (GTDB taxonomy): domain Bacteria; phylum Pseudomonadota; class Gammaproteobacteria; order Burkholderiales; family Burkholderiaceae_C; genus Ideonella; species Ideonella benzenivorans. The sequence goes on from NZ_JAGWCB010000011.1 coordinate 8,555, forward strand.
GCAAGCGCACCGCTTCCAGCCAGGCGCGCGGACGTATCCAGGGCACACGGGAAGCCCCCTTGATGAACCCGCGAAGGCTTTGAAAGCGGGCGATCATGGTGTACCAGGTGGTGAAAACATGCTGCGCCGTCCCGATGGCTCAGTCCGTTATTTCACCGTTCGAGAATGCGCCCGCATTCAGACCTTCCCGGACGAATTCATCTTCGCTGGCACATGGACGGAGACCATGCGCCAGCTTGGCAACGCAGTGCCGGTGAAGTTGGCTCAACGTGTGGCGGGGAGTGTCTGCGAGCAACTGCGGCAGATATAGGAACCCCAAGGACATGGCGACAAGAAGAAGACCCGCAACCCAACTCGAAACGCTACTCGCGGAGCTGCGCACGCTGGCCGAGCGCATCGCCGCCGCTGAAGCGGGCACCGACGCGCGCGCCACCAAGCGCGCCAGGCTGGCACTGGATGCCGTCACGCAGCAACTGGCGACCGTGGCCGCTGGCCTCGATCCGGTGCTTCGACCTGCTTCGATCTTCGACCCGACCGACCCGAACACAGCGGGCCGTGTTGTCGCCTTGACCCTTGTTGCACAGGCCCGGCACCCACTCGCGGCCATCCCTGAGTTTTACGGCGCTGGGGTGTACGCGATCTACTACCGCGGGGACTTCGCCCCCTATGCGCCGTTGGCGGGCACCGATCACCCGATCTATGTCGGCAAGGCCGACCCGGACAACCAGGCGGCAAAGGATGCCGTCAGCCAGGGCACGAAGCTATCAGGGCGGCTCAATGAGCACGCCAAGAGCATCCGCAAGGCGACAACGACCCTCAGCATTGACGACTTCGAGTGTCGTTTCCTGATCGTTCAAACCGGCTTCCAGAAGTCAGCCGAGGACTACCTCATCAACTTCTTCAGGCCGATTTGGAACTCGGAGACGAAGATTTGCTTCGGCCTGGGCAAGCATGGCGACAGCTCAGAGACACGCGGAAACAAGCGTTCGCCCTGGGACACGATGCACCCAGGCCGGAGCTGGGCTGATACAACAGATGGCGACCAGAAGGCCCCCGAGCTGATCCTTTCGCAGATTGAGAGGCACTTGGCCAACCACCCGCCCTATGCCGACATCCATCAAATCTTTGAGCAGTTCATGACCGACATGCGGCAGCTCAACACTGAGCGGTTTTACACGCAGGCACTCGGTGCCGTGCCGCTTGAAGGCTCAGGCTTCGAGGATCAAACGCCAGTCAACCCGGACGACCAGGCCGAGTAAATTGCCTTGCCCTTCGGGGCTTGACTAGATAGAAATATATATTTATACTTTTATCTAGTCCCATATTTAAGGGTTATCTAGGATGATATACGCGGTCGTGAACACCAAAGGCGGGGTAGGCAAGACAACTACCGCCGTCCACCTTGCGGCCATGCTGTCCCGCAAAGGATCAACCTTGCTGATCGACGGCGATCCGCAAGCCAGCGCGGCGAGCTGGGCCGCGTGGCGGCGTGAAACGGAGCGAACCCCTAGCCCGACGACGACCGTTCTCGCAGGCAAGGCGATCCTCAGCGAAGGCAAAGGCCTCGCGGAGAAGTACAAGCACGCGGTAGTCGATGCCGGCGGCCGCGACTCGCCGGGCATGCGTGCCGCGCTGCTGCTGGCCGACCGGGCAATCATCCCCATCGGGGCATCGAACCTTGATGCCGCCGCAATGGATGACCTTTTGAGCATTGTTGAAGACGCCAAGCAGTTCAATGAAAAACTGGTTGTGCGTGTCCTGCTGACGCGCATTGACCCGCGCACCAAGGACACGGGCGAAATGCTGACCTACCTTGAAGAAAAGGGCCTGCAAGTCCTCAAGTCCAAGGTTTGCGAGCGCGTGGCCGTTCGCCGGGCAGTAGGCGAGGGGGCCATCGTCCAGGAAGTGGGCAAGGACGGCAACGCCGTCGCCGAGATTGAAGCCTTTTTTGAGGAAGTGACGAAATGAAAGTCCGAGGCAAACCGAACGTTGATGCGTTTCTCGACGGTGGCAACGAGGCTGCAAAAGCGCCCGTAGCCGCACCATCGAAGTCCAAGCCAGTGCAGGCCGCAGATGAGCCACCGAAGCGCACCAAGAAGCTCTTTGAGCTGCCCGAGGCAATGATTGCTGACCTCGAACAGCGTTGCGTTGACGAGCGCCGCCAGTTAGGGCGGCGGGTCACTCAGACCGAGATTGTTGAGCGCGCCCTAGGAACGTATCTTTATGGCAAGGCATAAAATATAGGTCTATATATGTCAGATGATGCCGACATCCTCGAAGCCGCACCCAGCGACGAGCCGCCCAAGCGTGCGGTGCCCACGTCCGAGCGTCTTCGGGAGATAACCGAGCGCGGCCAACAGAAGGCCAAAGAGCGCGAGCGTCAGGCAAGAGAGCAAGCCCGCGAGCGCAAGAAGCAAAGCCTTCTATCGGACAAGCAGCTCACCCTATGGGTGGACGCTGTGCGCGGAGCGCCAAACGAGATCGTTCGTTCGGCCTTGTTCACGGCCAAGAACCGCAAGCAGGCCCGCGAGTACCTTGATGGTGCGGTTATTGCCGTCGTAGGGGAGGGAAGAATCACCTACACCGGCAAGGAGCTGCGCCAGGACGATGAAACTGTGTGGCTTCAGCTTATCCACCTAGCCCGCGAAAACGGGCTATCGAAGCCCTTCCAGTTCACGCCCTACAGCTTTTGCAAGGCGATCAACTGGCCTATCAACGGGCAGAGTTTCGACCGGCTCGACAAGTGCATGACGCGGCTACAGGCCACGTCGCTGAAGATTGCCAGCCAGCGGCTGGGCGATGAAGTCTCACTCTCCATGTTGCCGGGCTTCAAGGCCAATCGGCGCAAGGAAGGCGACGGCGGTTTGTGGACTGTTCGCATGCATGACGAGCTGGTCTTCCTGTTCTCGGAGTTCCAATACACGCGGGTTGAGTGGCAGCAGCGCCTCGCGCTGCCGGAGGGGCTTGCAACCTGGTTGCACGCCTACTATGCCTCGCACCGCGAGCCCTTCGCGGTCAAGGTCGAGACGCTGGCCGTTGGGGCCGGGCTCATGACTGAAGCGCCAGAAGATGCCCAGCTCGATGCCGCTGTCCAGGATGCCAGGCGCAAGGAGCGACTTCGAGAAGTCAAGAAGCTGATCGTCAAGGCGCTGGAGGCCTTGAAGGAGACGGGCTTCCTGGTGGACTTCGAGGTGACGCGCAGCGGGCTGGTGAACGTCCGACGAGCCACCGACGAACGCCCCATTCTTTGATCTTTGACTCCCGTTTTCGCTTGGGAAGCCCGTCGTTCGCAGGCTTTCGCCCCCGCTAAGTGGCTGTCGTTGTTCACCATATGGCGCACAACTTGGCGTTTGATCTATGACTCCCGTTCTTTGATGGTTGACCCCCGGCCTATTGATTTTTGACTCCCGGCACCATTGATGGTTGACCCCCGAAGTTTTGATTCTTGACTCCCGGACGTGTCGGCGTAAGTGGTTGATTGATAAAGAGAAAAAGCGGTTACCCACAGACCCCTAACCCTTCTTTAACCTCTTTATTTAACCTGTATTTAACCCCCCGACCTGTGGACAAGTCGCGTGCCAAACGCCGGGAAAGGCCCATCCGGGGCATTCCCGACGAGCGGGAACCGGCTATGTCGTGCTGCGCATCGAGCCTCTGCGAGTCTCGCCCCCTACGGGCTTCCAGCGCCTTGCCAGGCACACCACCAGGCCAGCAGCATCGTTGCATCACCCACCGGCACCGCTTTGATAAGTGCCCCCCGGAGGGGGGTGAAAGGCGCTATCGCGCCTACGGCCCCCGGAAGGGAACCAAAAAATGCGCCCGCGGAAGCGGGCGAGAACAGTCCGCGGGGGAACTGCGTTCCCCCCTGTCGCGCTACGGCTTCGCCTTCGCACCGGACTCGACCCCCCTTGTGGGCCTGCGGCCCCCCGATCCGCCTTGAGGCGGTCGGCTCCCCCTGCTGGCTATCCAGAAAAGAAGGCTTGAATCCGCCCCGCTGCGCTCAGGAAAAGTAAAAACAGGCTTCCCGGCGTGCCAGGAGGGCCAGGGCGAGGCGATCAGAGCTGCGGCCAGGGGGTAGGGCAGGGCTTGCCCGTTTGCGCGGCTTGCGCGCGCTTTTAAGCGGTTGCCAATTTCGGGCACATCCCACGGGTTGATCTTTGCCCCCGGTTGTCCACCAGGCGAAGCCGTTTTCGGGGCACCGCCCCGCGCGGGTTGACCAGGTGAGGCCCTGAACGTCGAGCCACTATTGAGCTTTGACCCCCGTTCTGACTGGTGACACGTCGGAGCTGGCCAGGTCGAAGGTTTGTCACCAATCCACACCGTTACATCACCCACGCGGAAGCGTGCGACCCGGCCAAACTCCCATTAGTTTGTTAGTTAGTTTATTTGTTTCTTTGTTTGTTGTGATATAATGGGGCAACAACCAGGAGAACCGCCATGCGCCCAGCCGAATTTGCCCCCGAGTCCATCATCGAAGCCGGTCAAGGGCTGCAAGCCGCTGGCCGGAACATCACCGGCTTTGCCCTGCGCCAGAAGGTGGGCGGCGGCAATCCTTCCAGGTTGAAGCAGGTTTGGGACGAGCACCTTGCCAGCCAGTCAGTGACCAAGGCCGAGCCGGTTGCCGAGCTGCCGATAGAGGTTGCCGAGGAAGTGGCCGCAGTCACCAAGGCGCTGACCGAGCGCCTTGCCACGCTGGCCGTGGAGTTGAACGACAAGGCCGTCAAGGCAGCAGAGCGCCGGGTTCATGAGGTTGTGCGATCCGCAGGCGAACAGCGCGAACAGGCCGAGCGAGAGCTGGCCGACGCATCGCAGACCGTCGATGATTTGGAAACCAAGCTCGACCAGGCCACCGCTGAAACCGAGACGCTGGAAAACAAACTCGCCGAGGTGCAGGCCACCAGCCAGGCGCAGGCTGTAGAGCTGGCCCAGCTCCGCGAACGCCTCACCGTGACGGAACAGACCGCCAAGACGGCAGAAGCCCAGCACACCGCCGAGCTTGCCCGCATGAATGCCGCCATCGAGGCCGACCGCGCACGTCACCAACAGGAAGCCGAGCAGCTTCGCGCCGAGCTGGCCGAGCAGAAGAAAGCCAACCAGGCCGCGACCGCCGAACGTGACCAGGTGCGGGCCGAACTGGCGACCGTGAAAGCCAAAGCCGAAGCCGCCGACCAGGCGCACCAAGAGCAACGCAAGACCGCCGAGCGCGAAGCCCAGCGAGCAGCCGAGCGCATCGCCAAGGCCGAGGCTGACCAAGTGCAGGCCACCAAGGAAGCCAGCACGGCACGCGAGGAAGCGGCCAAGCTGCGCGGCCAGGTAGAAGCTATGCAGACCCAAGCCGCCGAGCTGGTGCGCGCCCTCAGCGACCGCCAGGCGCAGCCAGAAGACGGCCAGCCAGCAACCAAGCCCGCCAAGGGCAAGAAAGGAGAATGAGGCCATGACCGACCAGCAGCAGCCAGCGCAACCAGGCGCAGCGGCGAAGCCGCCAAGCTATCAAAACACGTCAAGCGAGATTTTCCCGCTGCCGTTTTTCATCACCCGTGGGGAGCCGTACATCGCAGAGCCAGGCGAACAAACGGAACCCATACAACAAGCGCCCGAGCCAGGGCCAGACACTGAAAGCTAAGTTAATACGGCGTTGCGTGACTACGCATCGCCGCATTGATTTGGTGACAAACGCGCGCTGGCCAGGTCGAAGGCTTGTCACCACCAGGACGAAGAAAAGCCCGCGCAGTGGCGGGCTTTGGTGAAGGTGTCCCCGGCTATTCGGCGGGACTCTGCCGGGGACTCAGAGCGTTTGCGCGGCGGGCGGCCATGCTTGACCGCGCCCCGCCTGTTGGTCTTACTTCCAGCCGCCTTTGAAGCCCTTATGGGTGTTGGTTGTTGGATCACCCACGTCGAAGGCGCGATCCGTTGCCACCTTGCGCGTGGCTTCCTTTTGCTCCTGCCCGGCCATGTAGGTGTTTTGCTGGTTGAGCTGGGCCATCATGAGCTGCCGCAGCTTTTGAAGCTGCTGGACCTGTTGCTCTGCGATCTGAGAGCCGACCTGAATCGCTTGCATCTGGCCCGTGGCGCTTTGTGACATGGTGCGGAGCTGCTTCAGCGTCATTTCCTCAGTGGCGAACTGGTTCGACTGCATGTTTGCCGCCATGAGTGACCCCTTCAGGGTGTCCATGGTCTTGCGGGACAGGTCTCGATACTCCTTCTTGAAGTCGGTGCCGGTGAAGGTGAAGCCCTTGAAGGTGTTCTCGAACTGCGTGGCGATGTTCGTCGCCGAGTAGGCCAGCGCCTGCCCCTGCTGGACAACGCTTGCAACGCCCATCAGTTCGCCCTCAATCGAACCCCACACCTGGGCCGGAATATTCAGGGTGTTCTGAATCATGTTCTGGTACTGCTGCAACTGAGTCGCGTAGGACTGCACTTGCTGCAAGTACGACTGCACCAGTTCGATGTTGTTGGCGAGCTGGGTGATTTCGGTGGAGCCGCCGAAGCCCGCAACCGATCCGGCGAAGGAGGGCGGGGCCGCGAGGGCGAGGGATGCGGAGACGATGGCCGCGATGATGGTTTTTTTCATGGTTGATCCTTTCGTTTAAGTACGTAGTTGCGTTGATGCGTTAATCCTTGCCGCCGTCGAAACGGATATGAACGGTTCCACCGGAGGCAGCGTCAGAGGGAAGATGCGGCGCGCGCACGTTGCGCATCCGATCCAGCAGGCCAGGGCCTTTGTCTTTCCCCTCAGAGGCACCAGGAGGGGCGACCGCTGGAGCTGACGCACCCCCGATGCCGTTCGCCTCACTCGGCGCGCTGGTGGCCGCAGCAGAGGCCGATTGATCCGACGACGAAACCGGGGGAACGACCGAACCGAAGTCATCGACCACAGGCCGGGAGGCAGCGGAGGAAACCGCCGACGATGCTTCAGGGCTCGAACTGGATGCCTTCGCGCCCGAGGTGCTGGACTGACCGCCCGCGCCTGATGAGGT
>NZ_JAGWCB010000003.1 GCF_020387415.1 Ideonella benzenivorans
TCGGATATTAGCCTGACGATGTCCTACTTTCACACGGGAATCCGCACTATCATCGGCGCAGAGGCGTTTCACTGTCCTGTTCGGGATGGGAAGGAGTGGGACCACCTCGCTATGGTCATCAGGCTTAACTTGTTGCCTGGCTGCTGGCACTGGGAAGTGCTTGGGCAGCCAAGCCAATTCAAAGAGTCATGAATCAGATGATTGCGTCGACCGACTTGAACGGTCTAACTTGAATTCTCACCCAGTTCTTTGATGCATTTTACATCAAAGTTATAGGGTCAAGCCTCACGAGCAATTAGTACTGGTTAGCTTAACGCATTACTGCGCTTCCACACCCAGCCTATCAACGTCCTGGTCTCGAACGACTCTTCAGGGGGCTCAAGGCCCCGGCAAGACTCATCTTGAGACGAGTTTCCCGCTTAGATGCTTTCAGCGGTTATCTCTTCCGCACTTAGCTACTCGGCAATGCCATTGGCATGACAACCGATACACCAGCGGTGCGTCCACTCCGGTCCTCTCGTACTAGGAGCAGGCTCTCTCAATCTTGCAGCGCCCACGGAAGATAGGGACCAAACTGTCTCACGACGTTTTAAACCCAGCTCACGTACCTCTTTAAATGGCGAACAGCCATACCCTTGGGACCGGCTACAGCCCCAGGATGAGATGAGCCGACATCGAGGTGCCAAACACCGCCGTCGATATGAACTCTTGGGCGGTATCAGCCTGTTATCCCCAGAGTACCTTTTATCCGTTGAGCGATGGCCCTTCCATACAGAACCACCGGATCACTTTGTCCTACTTTCGTACCTGCTCGACTTGTCAGTCTCGCAGTCAAGCACGCTTATGCCAATGCACTATCAGCACGATTTCCGACCGTGCCTAGCGTACCTTCGAACTCCTCCGTTACGCTTTGGGAGGAGACCGCCCCAGTCAAACTGCCCACCATACACTGTCCCCAACCCGGATCACGGGCCAAGGTTAGAACCTCAAACACACCAGGGTGGTATTTCAACGTTGGCTCCATACGATCTAGCGACCGTACTTCAAAGCCTCCCACCTATCCTACACAGATCTGTTCAAAGTCCAATGTAAAGCTACAGTAAAGGTTCATGGGGTCTTTCCGTCTTTCCGCGGGGAGATTGCATCATCACAAACATTTCAACTTCGCTGAGTCTCTGGAGGAGACAGTGTGGCCATCGTTACGCCATTCGTGCAGGTCGGAACTTACCCGACAAGGAATTTCGCTACCTTAGGACCGTTATAGTTACGGCCGCCGTTTACTGGGACTTCGATCAAGAGCTTGCACCCCATCAATTAATCTTCCAGCACCGGGCAGGCGTCACACCCTATACGTCGACTTTCGTCTTTGCAGAGTGCTGTGTTTTTAATAAACAGTCGCAGCCACCGATTCTCTGCGACCCCTTTGGGCTCCCCTTGTACAGGTTCACCTACTGAGGGCACACCTTCTTCCGAAGTTACGGTGTCAATTTGCCGAGTTCCTTCTCCAGAGTTCTCTCAAGCGCCTGAGAATACTCATCACGCGCACCAGTGTCGGTTTGCGGTACGGTCGTCTGTAGCTGAAGCTTAGTGGCTTTTCCTGGAAGCAGGGTATCACTCACTTCGGAGGCAAGCCTCCTCGTTATCACACCTCAGCTAAGCTCTCCGGATTTGCCTAGAGAGCACGCCTACATGCTTGAACCGGGACATCCAACACCCGGCTGAGCTAACCTTCTCCGTCCCCACATCGCACTACAGATCGGTACAGGAATATTGACCTGTTTCCCATCAGCTACGCATCTCTGCCTCGCCTTAGGGGCCGACTCACCCTACGCCGATGAACGTTGCGTAGGAAACCTTGCGCTTACGGCGAGGGGGCTTTTCACCCCCTTTAACGCTACTCATGTCAGCATTCGCACTTCTGATACCTCCAGCAGACCTCACGATCCACCTTCACAGGCTTACAGAACGCTCTCCTACCGCGCACATTGCTGTGCACCCGCAGCTTCGGTAACTGGCTTAGCCCCGTTACATCTTCCGCGCAGGACGACTCGATCAGTGAGCTATTACGCTTTCTTTAAATGGTGGCTGCTTCTAAGCCAACATCCTGACTGTTTTAGCCTTCCCACTTCGTTTCCCACTTAGCCAATTTTAGGGACCTTAGCTGGCGGTCTGGGTTGTTTCCCTCTTGAGTCCGGACGTTAGCACCCGGTGCTCTGTCTCCCAAGCTGTACTCATCGGTATTCGGAGTTTGCCAAGGTTTGGTAAGTCGCCATGACCCCCTAGCCTAAACAGTGCTCTACCCCCGACGGTAATACTTGAGGCACTACCTAAATAGTTTTCGGAGAGAACCAGCTATCTCCAGGTTTGTTTAGCCTTTCACCCCTATCCACAGCTCATCCGCTAGTTTTGCAACACTAGTCGGTTCGGACCTCCAGTGCGTGTTACCGCACCTTCATCCTGGCCATGGATAGATCACCTGGTTTCGGGTCTACACCCAGCGACTAGACGCCCTATTCGGACTCGATTTCTCTTCGGCTTCCCTATTCGGTTAACCTTGCCACTGAATGTAAGTCGCTGACCCATTATACAAAAGGTACGCCGTCACCCCGAAGGGCTCCGACTTTTTGTATGCATGCGGTTTCAGGATCTATTTCACTCCCCTCCCGGGGTTCTTTTCGCCTTTCCCTCACGGTACTTGTTCACTATCGGTCGATTACGAGTATTTAGCCTTGGAGGATGGTCCCCCCATATTCAGACAGGATTTCACGTGTCCCGCCCTACTTGTCGTGCACTTAGTTCCACAAACCTCTTTTCTCATACGGGGCTATCACCCGCTTTGGCCGGCCTTTCCAGACCGTTCTGATAAGAAGAATGCTAAAGAGCACAGGCTGTTCCGATTTCGCTCGCCACTACTTTCGGAATCTCGGTTGATGTCTTTTCCTCGAGCTACTGAGATGTTTCAGTTCACCCGGTTCGCCTCAACACCCTATGTATTCAGATGTTGATACCCCTAAGGGTGGGTTTCCCCATTCGGAAATCTCCGGATCAAAGCTTATTTGCCAGCTCCCCGAAGCTTATCGCAGGCTATCACGTCCTTCGTCGCCTGTAATCGCCAAGGCATCCACCACATGCACTTAGTCACTTGACCCTATAACTTTGACGTCCAATGCTTTAGAACGTCGATCAAGGACTGGTACCAACCGTCCACGCTAGAACGGTCAGTTTGTGAGTATTCGCGTTATGCCGTTCTACAACTCATATTCGAGTTGAAGTCTGGTGACGCAATCATATGTTGCCGACGGCACGGTGCCGACCAGGCCTTTACCCCTGGGCGACTTTCCGTCGACAACGCTGATTCGACTCTTTGAATTGTTAAAGAACACAGCCTTCTCAACGAAGACAAACCTAAAGCAATTCGCCTTAGGTTTGCATTCGCTTCTGACAGCGCGCTAATTGGTGGAGGATGACGGGATCGAACCGACGACCCCCTGCTTGCAAAGCAGGTGCTCTCCCAGCTGAGCTAATCCCCCATTCTCTCGATACCTCTCGAGAATGCTTGGTGGGTCTGGTTGGATTCGAACCAACGACCCCCGCCTTATCAAGACGGTGCTCTAACCGACTGAGCTACAGACCCACGCATCTCTTTGGAGTCGCGCGGTGCCTGGCGTCATCTGCGTCACCTGGCAGTCGGACGCCAACTTGACGCTTTCTCCAGGCTCGCACGTTTCACCAATTAACCACTACTGTGTTTTCACAGCCGATAAGTGTGAGCGCTTGAACTTGAGTGCTTTTTCCAGAAAGGAGGTGATCCAGCCGCACCTTCCGATACGGCTACCTTGTTACGACTTCACCCCAGTCACGAACCCTGCCGTGGTAATCGCCCTCCTTGCGGTTAGGCCAACTACTTCTGGCAGAACCCGCTCCCATGGTGTGACGGGCGGTGTGTACAAGACCCGGGAACGTATTCACCGCGGCAAGCTGATCCGCGATTACTAGCGATTCCGACTTCACGCAGTCGAGTTGCAGACTGCGATCCGGACTACGACCGGTTTTCTGGGATTGGCTCCCCCTCGCGGGTTGGCAGCCCTCTGTACCGGCCATTGTATGACGTGTGTAGCCCTACCCATAAGGGCCATGAGGACCTGACGTCATCCCCACCTTCCTCCGGTTTGTCACCGGCAGTCTCATTAGAGTGCCCTTTCGTAGCAACTAATGACAAGGGTTGCGCTCGTTGCGGGACTTAACCCAACATCTCACGACACGAGCTGACGACGGCCATGCAGCACCTGTGTGCAGGTTCTCTTTCGAGCACTCCCAAATCTCTTCAGGATTCCTGCCATGTCAAGGGTAGGTAAGGTTTTTCGCGTTGCATCGAATTAAACCACATCATCCACCGCTTGTGCGGGTCCCCGTCAATTCCTTTGAGTTTCAACCTTGCGGCCGTACTCCCCAGGCGGTCAACTTCACGCGTTAGCTACGTTACTGAGAAGAAACCCTCCCAACAACCAGTTGACATCGTTTAGGGCGTGGACTACCAGGGTATCTAATCCTGTTTGCTCCCCACGCTTTCGTGCATGAGCGTCAGTGCAGGCCCAGGGGATTGCCTTCGCCATCGGTGTTCCTCCGCATATCTACGCATTTCACTGCTACACGCGGAATTCCATCCCCCTCTGCCGCACTCAAGCCTTGCAGTCACAAAGGCAGTTCCCAGGTTGAGCCCGGGGATTTCACCTCTGTCTTACAAAACCGCCTGCGCACGCTTTACGCCCAGTAATTCCGATTAACGCTTGCACCCTACGTATTACCGCGGCTGCTGGCACGTAGTTAGCCGGTGCTTATTCTTCAGGTACCGTCATCCTCCCGAGGTATTAACCCAGAAGATTTCTTCCCTGACAAAAGCGGTTTACAACCCGAAGGCCTTCTTCCCGCACGCGGCATGGCTGGATCAGACTTGCGTCCATTGTCCAAAATTCCCCACTGCTGCCTCCCGTAGGAGTCTGGGCCGTGTCTCAGTCCCAGTGTGGCTGGTCGTCCTCTCAGACCAGCTACAGATCGTCGGCTTGGTAGGCCTTTACCCCACCAACTACCTAATCTGACATCGGCCGCTCCAATAGCGAGAGGTCTTGCGATCCCCCCCTTTCACCCGTAGGTCGTATGCGGTATTAATCCGGCTTTCGCCGGGCTATCCCCCACTACTGGGCACGTTCCGATGCGTTACTCACCCGTTCGCCACTCGTCGCCAGGTTGCCCCGCGTTACCGTTCGACTTGCATGTGTAAGGCATGCCGCCAGCGTTCAATCTGAGCCAGGATCAAACTCTTCAGTTCGATCTTGAATTTGCTCAATCAGGAATTGAAGTGAACTTCACTTCAGTTTCCATGAGCGTTTAAAGTCTTTCGACCTCGAGTCCTAAGACTCTTGGCACTCGCCTTCAAACGCCCACGCTTATCGGCTGTTACTTGTTAAAGAGCTC
>NZ_JAGWCB010000005.1 GCF_020387415.1 Ideonella benzenivorans
ACGCACCATTGCCATATCGGTCTTCCCCGGCGCCACGTTCCACCTTGCCACGCCGCCAGCGGCTGCGCCAACCCGTGTTTCTTCGGGACGATTTGCGGCGCGGGCGGGCCGATTACTCCGCTAACCCGTCGGTCAAGCGGACAGGCCTTCGGCCAGCCGCTTACCTTGTCCGTTAGCGCTTTGGAGCACTCATGACCGCACGTAGACCATATGAGGAACTGACTGACCTTGAGAAGGTGCAGAAGCAATGGCATAAGTTGTCTGGCCTACACACACGCGAGGAATGGTCCGCTGCCATCGTCCGCGCCGCTACCGCCGCTGAAATTGCAGCCAACTTTGCCGTCCGGCGCGAATTTGAATTGAATAGCGAGTTTGATTCGGAGTTCGTTGACAGTCTTCTTCGTTGGGCTAATGGTCTTGCTGGAAAGCTTGACCGTCTACTCATTCCTCTGAGTGAGACGGACAAAACGAAGAACAAGAAGATGAAGGCGCTGAAGAAAGTCGCAGGAGAAATCAACACCAAGCGCAACGCAATTGCTCATCAGGGTGAGTTCTGCAACGAATATGAGGCCAAGACAGCAATCGCCCAAGCTAAGGAGTTCATATCAACCTTGGTGCAGATATATGACCCTAAGTTCGTCCTCAAGACACGAAAGCCCTAACCCGGCAGTCAACCGGACCTGCGCGAAAAGCCGCGCAGGCCGGTTACTTCTACGTTAGAGATGATCTCGCTTCAACAAGCACAGTTCGCGCTGGAAGCTGCCATTTCAAACCGAGATGATGTGTTTGTCTCGGCGAGCGCCAATGCCGATGAGTACTTCGAATCTCTTGAAAGAGATTTGCGCTCCAGCCTTTGCGAGCCATTCTCTGTCTCCGCGCAGGTCATGGCGCCGGGCTTCCCCTTTGCGGAAGTCGGTGAATCTATTGAGGGGTTCTGCATTGCGCACGCTCGCGGCTATTGGCTTGTGTATCAGCCAGCCGAGGAGCGGTTTCTTTGTTTTTGGGGCGAGAGCGCTTCAAATCTAGGCGCGCATGGTGTATTTGGCACCCCGCTTGGGTGTTGGGCAGCATGAACGTCATCTCTAACTTTGCAGTCGAGAGGGACAGCCAACAAGCTGCGTTTGTTGGTTCCCTCCGCGCTACGCGCTCCGGCTGCCCCTCACTTCCACGTTAAAGCGCAATGCCGTTCGCCAAGAAGCTAGTTCTGCACTGCCCGAACGGTGTGCCTGCCGGCATGGTCGAGCTTGCCGCCCAGTTCGTAGTCGATGGCGTGAAACTAGTGGCGTCAGTTGGCCCGGCTTGTCGCGAAATCGAAGACATCGTCGATGACGCCGCAATCGCAGCAGGCTCACCTGAGAAAAATTTCATCCTTACGTCGGCACACCCTGACGAGTTGCTCGCGGATGTCATTGAGTTCGCAGAGGCGTTTTTCGGTGAGTACGATGGACCGGTCCAGGTCGTGGAGCTGCGGGAATGAAATTTGTGCCGTACATCAACTTGCGCCTTAACCGGTTGCTCGAACGGACGGCTACGCCGCCCGCTCAGCGTCATCGTTAGAGCGCAATACTGATCCCTATGCCTGTCCACGTTACCGCTGAACAGCAGCTTCTCGTCGGAACTCCACTTGTTGTCGAGGGCGCCGCACCGGAAGGAAGGTACGTGGCCGTTTTTGAGGATGACGGAGAAACCGGCTACTTTTATGCGCTAGATCCATCTGACGAGGGCAACGCGATTCAGGATGTATTGCACATCTACAACGTCGCCAGCGTTACGGATCGAGCCATGCCTTCGCTCGTGAAGATCGCCTGGTCTGTGGACTCACTTAGGACCGTACTGCTAATCAACGGGCACCCGCATGCGGTCTTTGATTTCGAGTCCAAGCGCGGCTACTGCCGAAGTGGTTTCCCGCCCCCTTCCCCGAACAGTGCTTGGGCAAGTCACAATCACGAATGGGTCGAAAGTGCAGTGGAGCTTTTCGCCTAATGCGCTCTAACCCCGCGTTCGAGAGGGACCTGCCGCGAAGAGCCGCGGCAGGCCCCTCAACTCCACGTTAGGCCTCTGGTTTGTGAGCAAGACAAATCCACCGCAATCACTGAATTTATGATCCACTTCGACACATCCACTCTTACGACCCCAGCGTCCATAGACAAGCATGTCACGCGTTTTGCAAGAAGCCTAAGTGCAACGCCCCCTGTCTATGTTGAAGTCTCTCCAGAGGGATGGAGCAGACAGGGTTGCTGTGAAATGAATGTGGATCAGTTGATCCAGACCGGCGGTGGAGAGAAGCTCTTTGGCTACAAGATTTGGTACGTCAAAGACAAATTCATTGAAGCCGAAAGGCACGTCGTTCACAAGAGTGATGACGTGATGCGGGATCCGACTTTTAACGCGGATGGGGAGTCAAAAATTCTCTTCGTGCCAGATGCAGACCAATCTGTCGGATATGAAGGCCGCCCTCTCAAAATTCGCCATGGCATATCGCTGACCGGAAAGCGCTTTGCGGAACAAGCCAATGCAACCGATCAATTCATTCATAGAATGAGCGATGAAGAGTCGTGGGCCAACATGCCTACCTATGAAGACTGGCTGTCGGGCAATCGCATGCCAAGCATTATTCCTGGCATGCTAGTCCGTGGCGACAACGCGGCATGAGCTCACATACAAATAACGGTATCGCGCCTTCGCGCAGCCTAACTGGTTGGTCAAGCCGACGCCCACAAGCTTCGCTTGCGGGTACCCTCCGTGCTACGCACTCCGGCGCGGCTTACCGCGGGCGTTGGGCCCCTCACTCATGAGCGCCACATTTCACTTCACCTTTGAAAATGACTGGCGGACCGCACCGCTAGCATTCTGGGTGCATGTGCCTGTTCCGGGAACCACAGAATTGTGCGAGCCGCCCGCTCCGAATCAAGTACCCCACAAAGGCTACCTCGTTTTGCATGTGCAGTTTGATGAGTACGAACTTCAGTTCAGTGATCCCGCACAACTCGACCACTTTATCGAGGTGCTCTCATCCAAACCGCTCCCCACCTCACGGCAGCTGTCTTCTCGCCGTGGCCTTCCGGTTGGACCTAATGGCCATTGGTTAAGCCGCCTCCCAGCCAAACTGAAGTCACCACGGAAGCGCCTCCAATTAGTCAAGGCCTTGACATCGGTACGCGCAGAGTTGCCACGTCCGTGGCCCAACAATTCGCTCCAGGGGACGCTGCGCGACAAAGCCGCGCAGCGTCCCTGAGCTTTGACGTTAGCCGGCCTCGTTCCCTATCATGTATTGCCCCTACACCGACAACGAACTAGAAGCGCACGCATCGAACTGTGAACATATTATCCCGTTGTCTCTTGGCGGGTCGAACCAATTTGTTATTCATGTTGATGCATCGTTTAATTCTGAGGCTGGCAGCAAGATTGATGGTGCCCTAGCAAATGACTTCTTGATTCTTTCTCGCCGAATTGCCCTAGACGCACGAGGACATAGCAACAAGAAACCTACTGCGAAGAGTAGACAGTCAAAGATGGGGGAGGAAGAAAAACCAGTTCAAATCGAATTTTTCAGCCAGGACGGATTGAAAGTTTACGATCCTATCGCTCGGCGAGATTTGGAGGAGCATGAGTTTTCTGGCAAGAAGTTCACTTCCAGAATTTCTCTCTCGCCTCATGGTCGCTTACAGTTCGCGGCGAAAGTGGCATTGGCTGCGGGCTATTTTTTGTTTGGAGACTGGTTTCGAGAAAATATTTCCCACCACGAAGTTCGGGCGCTTATGAACTTTCATCGATCTTCGAAATTTGAAGACTTCGAAGGGTTCAATCTTCGGGCTTACGACGAGTTCACTCCTGCCAGTGAGGAAGACCAACAGCAACGTGCCCTCGACGAGTTCATGTGCATGACTGTAAAGGGTTCTTGCGTGTATTTCATACCGGGGCCAAAAAACGTTGGCATTACCGTCGGCGTGTTAGGCAAGTACGTTGCAACATTGAATGTGCCGGGAAATACCGACGGCTTTCCCTTCTCGGAAGAGAATGACTTGGGGCATGCTGTGCTAATAGAGCAAGGGAAGATGGAGCGAATGTCCTACAGAAATTTTGTTCGCCGAGCATCCGAACGCCTGCCATCCGCAAATGCCGGCTCTCAAGAAACACCAACCAAGTGATTGATTTGCAAAGGTGTTTTTTAGACGGGTTCTGCTGCGACGAGTTTCATGCCGAGCTTGCTGGCCCGCTGACTGAGGTTGTGCAGCACCCGCTGGCGGTAG
>NZ_JAGWCB010000004.1 GCF_020387415.1 Ideonella benzenivorans
GCAGGGCCAGCCAGGGTTCGATGACCAGGCGGTAGCGGGCCAGGCCGCCATCGGAGCCCACCAGGGCCGCGGCCACCACATGGCCGTGCCAGGGGCGCAGCTCGCCGCGGCTGTCCTGGCACAGCAGCTCCAGCAGGGCGCTGAGCGCGCTTTTGCGCGCGGTTGTCATGACAGCCGATCAACTTGACGGAATCGCCGCGCAGCGGCGCTGAATCAACCCTGGCCGCAGGCCCTGGCCTTTGCCACCAATCAAGCCTGCCCCTCAAAGCTCAGGGAAAGAAGTGGTAGTCCAGTGGGCGGGAAACCCGGCACAGCGCCAAATCAAAATCCGCTGCCCCTTGTTCGGGGTCGCTCTCTTTCCAGGGGATGGTCAGCTTGCGGGACGGGTTCGCAGCGCCCAACGGGGCCTTCGTGCCCAGCGCCATGACCGAGATGTGGCCGTCGCGTGCGTTGATGACGTACAGGCCATCAATGCTTTGGTGATTCGGCGCCTTGGCCTTGGCCATGATCTGCTGGGCCTGCTTGGCGGCCTTTTGATCGCCAGCCCAGATGGACTTGGCCATGTCGGTGGTTAGGCCGTCGGGGATGGCCTTTTTGATGACGTGGTCCAGAGCTTTTCCGCCGGTTGCATGGTCGGCCCAGCAGTCGCGTCGTTGCTTGGAGTCGAGTACCCCCTCCCGGTACTCCAAGAAGACCTTGGTGTCGTAGAAGCTCTGGCTGCCAATATCCATGAACACCACCGTAAATCCCCTGGAACCGGCCCAGGCATGCATGGAAAATACGAGTAGAAGAACTGCAACACTGCGCCGCATGATCGTCAACTCCATTCAGGTGTAGGAGCTCTTGTCAGCCTTCTTGGCCTTGATCTGCTCATCCGAAATCCTGACTGCATCACCAAACTCCTTCTTCAACGCATCGACATCCACATCGGGCAGCACGGCCCCGTCCTTCTCTGCATAGTCCTTGTAGGGCACTGGCACGAAGAAGGCTTCACCCTTATCACCTCGATTCATCAACTCGAAGCAGATCTGATTGTCTTGGTTGCCCCCGACGACGACCAGTTTTCCTGCTGCCACGCCATAGACCAGGCACACATGGCCACCGCCGCTTCGATGGGTGAAGCGGATGGCCCCATAGATCGGCTCCTTGACGCGCACGAACAGATCCTCGTCCTCGCCAAACGTATAGGTGGACATGTGGCGCCTGCCCGGTGCGTACTTGGCTTCTTTGAGGCAGTAGTTGACGAAGGACGCACACCAAGGGTTGTGGTCTCCGACCAATGTGGACAGCCCATCAAAGTGTGTCCTGGTGAGCGGTTTGCCATCCTTGCCCAGCAGAGGCCGACCCTTTTTGTCCTTGAGGATGGTCACTTTCCCGCCAGCGCGATCACTGTCTGTGACCAGGCGATGGTAGTTGTGGGTCTTGGTGATCTCCTCCTCGTCCTTGCCGGCGTATGTCTTGGCTTCTGCGTAGGCCACTGCCATCCAGGGTGCCATGCGCTGCTCGACCCGCACCGTGGCAATGGGCTTGCCAGTCGCAGCCTTTGATCGCACCGTTTGCGCCACCTTGCTTGCTGGCGGCGCCTTGCCTTTGGACTGTGGGTCTACCTTGGCAGCCGCCCGTTTGACGGCTGGTGCTGCCCCCCCAGCCGGCAGAGGCCCGTAAATGCCCAGTTGCCTGCCCGCAAAGATCTTGTCGCTCTTGAGGTTGTTGTCGCGTTTGATTTGCTCCACCGGGATGCTGAAGCGGGCCGCCAACTTGGCCAGGGTGTCGTTCGGCTGCACGGTGTAGGCCATGGCTGCGCGCCGTGGGCTCGGGTTGGCGTTGGCAGGTGCCTTATCAGGCGCGGGCCTTGCAAAAAACCGCTCCACCCAAGTCTGCAACGAAAAGTGCTGACCTGTCTCGCCTGCAATCTTGCCGACCGACTTCAGTTCGCCATTGGCCTGCTTGTGCAGCGCCTCGACTTGTTGCCCGTTGGGGTGAGGGATGGGTGGCGTCTGACCATAGGCATTGGTCTTGACGGTGGTGTCCTTGCCGTTCAGGCGCAGGATGATCTCTTCATCTGCCAATGGACGTGAACCGTCGGTCGCGGTGATGCGACTGACCGGCACCCAGATCTCGCGGCGGCTGTCAGCTTCGTTGTGATAGCCCTCGATCTTCTCGATCGAATCCAGCACCTTGGTGAACTCGGCATCCGACAACTCGGCGATTGTTCGGTCCGCGCCCACACCCGTTTCCTTGAGCAGGTCTTCGGTGTACTTGGCAGTGTTGTTCGAGTCGGGTGGGGCGTACTTCTGCACCAATTCGGGCAGAGTCTTGTCCGCATACAAGCGCTTGACGGACAGCGCCAACTGCTCACGCCCCGCCGTGTAGTCCGGGAAGATGAAGAAGTGACTGGTTTTGCCGTTGCCTCTGTTCGGCACTGCCGCAAAGCCGATGTAGTTCTTCGTCTTCTTCGGCGCGGGCTTGCCATCGGCGTTGACGGGCGACATCAGGTCACCCGCATTGTTCAGGCGCCAGGGCAGCGTGCCGCCACAGCGGAACAGATGTCGCCCATCGTCGCAGATGAACTCGGCGACCTTGATGTCGGTGTGATACGTGGCGGAGAGGAAGCGTGCCATGTTTGACTCTGGAGCTTTGAATGACTGGGATCGGCTGTCAGGCGCCTGAAGTGGGATCAATGCCCATCTGTCTCAGCAGAGTCAACGCAACGCTCGCACCAAGAAAGGCATCCGTCGAGCCTGCTCCCCCCGTCTTGAAACATGGATAGGACGATGCGGTCTGGTTGGGGTCGTCCCAGGACATGTCGTTGGGGTCAGTGTCCGGCTCGGACGCCAACTCATCTTCGGTGGCAGGCGAAGGCTCGCCTGCCACCGGGGCAAAGTCAGTTTGCGCCGGATCACCCAACTCCACCACGACACGATCCGGCGAAGCAACCAGCAATCGCTCCAGGCGACCACTGGCCGACACCTGCCCCTGCCCCAGGATTTCTCCGCTGGCGGAATGGATTCGATAAGGCAAGCCGGCCCAGCCTGCTTGGACAGCCATGTCGTCACTGCCATGCGCGGTGGGTCGAATGCTGAACGGCCCCTTTGACTCGGTGTGAAGTTCACCAGGAACGGGAAGGCTCACGCCCGCCGATACGCTTCCCCCGCTCGTCCACACCTTGCTGGCCGCCTTGAACAGCACACTGCCCGGCGCCTTGAGGGCGATGCTGCCGCTCTGGATGTCGATGGCTGCGCCGGCGGCGGTCAGCAGCACGCTGGTGGGGGCGCTGACCAGGACGTTGGCCTGGGTGCTGGCCACGTCGATGGCCTGGCTGGCGGTGAGTTCGGCGGTGGCGGTGTTGGCGCTGGCCTGCAGGCTGCCGGTGGCGGCGTGAATGGCGATGCCAGTTTCGGTGTTGGGTTTGCTGGTGCTGCTGGCTTTGCCATAAGTGAACAGCACGGCGCCGGCCTTGGCCACGCTGGCATGGTGGCCCTGGGCCAGGCTCAGCCAGTCCTGGCCGGCGCTCACGGTCAGGCTGGCCTGGGTGCTGAGGATGGCCTGGGCCGGGGTGAAGAGGCCCAGGCCGGCCGGGGCAGCCAGGGTGATGTCCGGACGGTCCCAGGCGCTGACGCTGCCCCAGCCACCGTCGATGGCGATGGTGTTCTCGTCACTGGTGCTGTCACCGCCTTGCCGGCTGTCGCTGGCTTGCAGGCTGGCGGCCAGCGCCGCCAGGCCCTGTTCGCTGGGCAACTGGTGGCT
>NZ_JAGWCB010000019.1 GCF_020387415.1 Ideonella benzenivorans
GAGTCCAGCACATAGCCCCGGTCGGCCAGGGCCAGCGCCCGGCTGGCGTTCTGCTCGACCAGCAGCATCGTCGTGCCCTGCGCGTGGATGGTCTGCACCACCTCGAAGATCTTGTCCACCATGATGGGACTCAGACCCATGCTCGGCTCGTCGAGCAGCAGCACCTTGGGCCGCGCCATCAGCGCCCGGCCCATGGCCAGCATCTGCTGCTCACCGCCGCTCATCGTGCCGGCCAGTTGGTGCGCCCGCTCCTTCAGGCGCGGGAAGATGCCGAAGACCTTCTCGATGTCGGCCTCGACCTCGTCGTCCTGGCGCACATAGGCGCCCATCTGCAGGTTCTCCACGATGGTCATGCGCGTGAAGGTGCCCCGCCCTTCGGGGATCATCACCAGGCCCTGGCGCGCCAGGTCCCAGGCGCCCTGGCCCTTGATGCTCTTGCCCAGGAATTCGATGTCGCCCGCGGCCACCGGCTGCAGCCCGGTGATGGCCTTGAGGGTCGTGGTCTTGCCCGCTCCGTTGGCCCCGATCAGGCTGACGAGTTCGCCCTCGCGCACCTCGAAGTCGATGCCCTTGACCGCCTGGATGCCGCCGTAGGCCACCTTCAGGCCGCTGACCTTCAGCAAGGTTTGTGCTGTCATGTCTGTGTCTGCTCTCGTGTTCTGCTCAGTGCTGGCCGGCGCCCAGGTAGGCTTCGATGACCTTCTCGTTCTTCTGCACTTCGGCCGGCGTGCCTTCGGCGATCTGCTTGCCGTAGTCCAGCACCGTCACCCGGTCGCACAGGCCCATCACCAGCTTGACGTCGTGTTCGATCAAGAGGATGGTGCGCCCGTCGTTGCGGATGCGGTCGATCAGCTCTCTGAGCACCACCTTCTCAGTGGCGTTCATGCCGGCGGCCGGCTCGTCGAGCGCGATCAGCTTGGGGTCGGTGGCCAGGGCCCGGGCGATCTCCAGGCGGCGCTGGTCGCCGTAGCTCAGGGTGCGGGCCTTGTAGGGGGCGTACTTGCCGATGCCCACGTAGTCCAGCAGTTCCTGGGCGCGCTCGCGGATGGCGGCCTCCTCGGCCTTGAAGCCGGGGGTGCGCAGGATGGCGCCCAGCAGGCCCGAGCCGCTGCGCACGTGCCGGCCCACCATCACGTTCTCCAGCGCGGTCATCTCGGCGAACAGCCGGATGTTCTGGAAGGTGCGCGCGATGCCGGCCTTGGCCACCTGGTGCACGGCCTGCGGGGTGTAGGCCTCGCCGCCGAGCATGAAGCTGCCGCCGTCCGGGGTGTAGAGCCCGGTGATGACGTTGAAGAAGGTGGTCTTGCCCGCCCCGTTGGGGCCGATCAGGCCGTAGACCTGGCCTTCGTGGATGCTCAGGCTGACGTCGCTGAGGGCTTGCAGACCCCCAAAGCGCTTGGAGGCGCCCTGGACCTTGAAGACTTCCTTGCTCATGGTGCTGTCCTTCTTGTTGTTCTGCTCACTTGGCCGGGGCCGGGGCGGCCTTGCCGTGTTCCGGGGCCGGCCACAGGCCGCGCGGGCGCACCAGCATGATGGTGATCATGGCCAGCGCGATCAGCAGCTGGCGCAGGATGGCCGCGTCCAGCCGCCCGTCGGTGAGCGTCTGCAGCGGGCCGGCCACGTAGCGCAGCACTTCGGGCATGGCCGCCAGCAGCACCGCCCCCAGGATCACGCCGGGGATGTGGCCCATGCCGCCGAGCACGACCATGGCGACGATCATCTCGGACTCCATCAGCGAGAAGGATTCGGGCGAGACGAAGCTCTGGAAGGCCGCGAACATCGAGCCCGAGACGCCGCCGAAGGTGGCGCCCATTCCGAAGGCCAGCAGCTTGAGGTTGCGGGTGTTCAGGCCCATGGCCTTGGCGGCGATCTCGTCTTCGCGGATGGCCATCCAGGCGCGGCCGATGCGCGAGTCCGCCAGGCGCTGGCAGATGATGACGGTGACGATCACCAGGGCCAGGAACAGGTAGTAGTACAGCGTGACCGAGGGCAGCGTGTGGCCGAACAGGTGCAGCGGTTCGCTGAAGTCCAGGGCGCCGATCTTCATGGGCTCGATCTGGCCCAGGCCACGCGGGCCGTTGGTGATGTTGATCGGGTATTCCAGGTTGTTCATGAACACCCGGATGATCTCGCCGAAGCCCAGCGTGACGATGGCCAGGTAGTCACCGCGCAGCTTCAGGGTCGGTGCGCCCAGCAGCATGCCCGCCCCGGCGGCCAGCAAGGCGGCCAAGGGGATGACCAGCCAGATCGGCGTGTGCAACCCGTTGGGATAGATCGCCTTGATCCACTCGAAGTTGTCGGTCAGGTGCGGGCTGGCCAGCAGCGCGTACATGTAGGCGCCCACCGCGTAGAAAGCCACGTAGCCCAGGTCCAAGAGACCTGCGTAGCCGACCACGATGTTCAGGCCCAGCGCGAGCATCACGTACAGCAGCGCCAGCGCCATGATGCGCACCCAGCCCTGGCCGAACTGCGCGGCCCACACTGGCAGCGCCAGCAGCAGCACGCCGGCCACCAGGAACACCACGATCTTGGTTGTCTTGTTCATCTCTGCAAACATGGTCTTGGGTTCCTCTGCGTCAGGCGCGATCCGCGACTCGCTCGCCCATCAGGCCCGAGGGGCGCAGGGTGAGCACCAGGATCAGCACGAGGAAGGCGAAGATGTCCACGTACTGGCTGCCGAAGACGCCGCCCGTGAGGTCGCCCAGGTAGCCCGCGCCGATGGCTTCGATCAGGCCCAGCAGCACGCCGCCGACCATCGCCCCGGCGAGGTTGCCGATGCCGCCGAACACGGCCGCGGTGAAGGCCTTCAGCCCCGGCAGGAAGCCCATGGTGTGCTGCACGGTGCCGTAGTTGAGCGCCCACATGATCCCGGCGATGGCCGCCAGCGAGGCGCCGATCACGAAGGTCAGCGAGATGATGAAGTCAGGCTTGACCCCCATCAGTCCGGCCACCCGCGGGTTCTCGGCGGTGGCGCGCATCGCGCGGCCCAGCTTGGTCTTGTTGACCAGCCACAGCAGCGCGGCCAGCACCGCCACCGTGGTGCCCAGGATCAGGATCTGGGTCACGGTGATCACCGGACCATCGGCCCACAGGAAGAACACCTCCGTGGGCAAGAGCGGCGGAAACGGCTTGGGGTTGGGCTTCCAGATCATCATGGCCAGCGTCTGCAGCAGCAGGCTCATGCCCATGGCCGTGATCAGCGGGGCCAGCCTCGGCGCGTTGCGCAGCGGCCGGTAGGCCACCTTCTCCACCACGTAGTTCAGCACCGAGCACGCCAGAATCGCGATCGGCAGCGAGATCAAGAGCAGCGCCCAGCCCGGCAAGCCCGAATCCGCCAGCGCCGTCACCACCGACCACGACACCATCGCACCCACCATCAGCACTTCGCCGTGCGCAAAGTTGATCAGGCTGATGATCCCGTACACCATCGTGTAGCCCAGCGCCACCAGAGCGTACATGCTCCCCAGCACCAAACCATTGATGATCTGTTGAACGAAGATATCCAT
>NZ_JAGWCB010000010.1 GCF_020387415.1 Ideonella benzenivorans
GCACTTCGCCGTGCGCAAAGTTGATCAGGCTGATGATCCCGTACACCATCGTGTAGCCCAGCGCCACCAGAGCGTACATGCTCCCCAGCACCAAACCATTGATGATCTGTTGAACGAAGATATCCATCTGCAGACTGCTCCTGCAACGTGTTCAAAAAAGGGGCAGACCCCCGAAGCTGGCATGCCCGTCTGGAACGGGGCATGCAAGTCGGGTGCCATGCCAGGGGAAACCGAGGTCAGTGGCCGGCCTCGGGCGGTGCCGATGGCGTGCCATCCGCCTGCCGGGCTTCCTCGTTGAGGCGCCGCAGCTCGGCGAGCTTGTCGCCGATGCGCAGCTCCAGCCCCCGCGGCACCGGCTGGTAGAACGGCGGTGGCGCCAGGCCATCGGGCCAGTAGGACTCGCCCGCAGCGAAGGCTCCGGGCTCGTCGTGCGCGTAGCGGTATGCGCGCCCATAGCCCAGATTCTTCATCAGCTTCGTGGGTGCATTGCGCAGGTGGATCGGGATCGGCCGGGTGCCGTCCTGGGCCACAAAGGCGCGGACCGCCTTCCAGGCGGTGTAGACGGCGTTGGACTTGGGTGCCACCGCCAGATAGACCACCGCCTGGGCCAGGGTCAGCTCCCCTTCCGGGCTGCCCAGGCGCTCGTAGGTCTCGGCCGCGTCCAGTGCGATGCGCAGCGCCCGCGGGTCGGCATTGCCGATGTCCTCGCTGGCCATGCGCACCAGACGGCGGATGATGTAGCGTGGGTCCACGCCGCCGTCCAGCATGCGGGCCAGCCAGTACATGGCCGCATCCGGGTCCGAGCCGCGCACCGACTTGTGCAGCGCGGAGATGGTGTCGTAGAACTGGTCGCCGCCCTTGTCATAACGGCGCAGCTGCTCACCCAGCGAGCGCTCGAGACTGGCTTCGTCCAGCGTGGTCACCGGCCCGGCCTGGGCCACCAGGTTCTCGTAGGCGTTGAGCAGCCGGCGGGCATCGCCATCGGCATAGCCGATCAGGCGCTCGGCCGCGGCCTCGGTCAACGGCGGGGCCTGCAGGGCCTCCTCGGCCCGGGCCAGCAGTTGCCGCTGCTCGGCCGGCTCCAGCGCCCGCAGCACATGCACGGTGGCTCGGGACAGCAGGGCCGAGTTGACCTCGAAGGACGGGTTCTCGGTGGTGGCGCCGATGAAGGTGAACAGGCCCGATTCGACATGGGGCAGGAAGGCGTCCTGCTGGGCCTTGTTGAAGCGGTGCACCTCGTCGACGAAGACGATGGTGCGCTGGCCGGCGGTGCGGGCACGCTCGGCCTCGACCACCGCTTCGCGGATGTCCTTGACCCCGGCCAGCACGGCCGAGAGCACGACGAAATGCGCCTTCACCGCCTGGGCCATCAGCCGCGCCAGCGTGGTCTTGCCCACGCCCGGCGGGCCCCAGAGGATCATCGAATGCAGCCGGCCCTGCTCAAAAGCCACCCGCAGCGGCTTGCCCGGGCCCAGCAGATGGGTCTGGCCGATCACCTCGTCGAGGTGGTGCGGCCGCAGGCGCTCGGCCAGCGGTGCGGCGGCATCGGGTGGGGCCAGCGCGGCCGCGTCGGGGGCGGCCAGTGGCTCGGCAGGCAGGTCAGAAGGACCGAACAGCGCGTCCTGGCGGCTCGTCGTCATCGTTCAATTGTCGCAGCCCTGCGCCACACCCGCCCGAAAAAGCCGGGGAGCGCGCCGCTTTTCAGCGCCTAGCGGGTCGGACGCTCACGCACACTGAGGGGTATCGCAGTGACAGACCGTCCGCAGCAGGAGTCTTTTTCGATGAGCGCCACCGTCCAGACCGAATCTTCCAGCATGGCCACCCCGGCAGGGAACGCGCCAATGACGGGTGCCCCGCGTGAGTACCTGTCGTTCAAGCTGGGCGCCGAGGAATACGGCATTGACATCCTGAAGGTGCAGGAAATCCGCGGCTATGAGAACCCCACCCGCATCGCCAATGCCCCCCATTTCATCAAGGGCGTGGTGAACCTGCGCGGCGTGATCGTGCCGATCATTGACATGCGCCTGCGCTTCGGCCTGCCCGACGCGCAGTACAACAGCTTCACCGTGGTCATCATCCTGAACGTCGCGCACCGCACGGTCGGCATGGTGGTCGACTCGGTCAGCGACGTGCTGGAACTGCCGGCCGAAACCATCAAGCCGGCACCGGAGTTCCATGGCGCGATCGACGCGGCCTACATCACCGGCCTGGGCACGATCAAGAATGGCGACGTCGAGCGCATGCTGATCCTGATGGACATCGAACAGATGATGACCGCGCCCGACATGGGCCTGATGGACAGCGACGCGCTCATGCACTGAGCGCGCGGGTTCAGGGCGCCGAGATCTCGGCGCCCGCCGGCACGCTGAAATGGAAAGTGTCCACCGGCAGGCTGGGCAGGATCTGCAGTTCGGAGAACTGCAGCACCGAGCGCTGGCCAAAACTGTCGGCGATCTCCATCACCGCCAGCGTCCGCCCCTTGAAACCGACCCGCAGCGACTGGATCGTGCCTTCCTTCTGGCGCGGCGTCGCCAGCACCCAGCTCAGGCCCTCGCTGTCGGGCTGATCCTTGAGGTCGAAATCCCGCTCGATGGCCTGCCCGGCCAGGATGGCCGCCGGCGTGTTGCCCAGCGCGTCGCCCAGCTTGCGCACCGTGACCTGGTTCAGGTCCGGGTCATGGAACCAGACCTTCTCGCCATCGCTGACGATGGTCTGGGCATAGGGCTTCTGGTAGACGAAGCGGAAGCGGTTCGGGCGCGAGAACTCGAAGCGACCGGAAGACACCTTGGTGCGGTTGCTGTTGGGCGCATGCACCGTCTGGGTGAAGCTGGCCCGGCCGGCCTTGGCCGAATGGACGAACGCGCGCAGCGCATCGGCGGCGCCGGCCGCCAGGGCGACCTCGCTCACGCCCAGACCCAGACACAGACCGAGGCCCAACAGGGCCCGGCGGGAAACAGAGTGATGTGAATTCATGGGGAGATGCCCGTCCAGGCGGGCCGAAACGGCAGCACGGCCGACCGCCTCACTCCTCGCGCGGGGGCAGGAGGATCTCGCGGTTGCCATTGCCAGCCATGGATGATACGAGCCCGGATTGCTCCATTTGTTCCAGCAGACGGGCCGCCCGGTTGTAGCCGATGCGCAGATGGCGCTGCACCAGCGAGATGGAGGCCTTGCGGTGCTGCAGCACCACCGCCACCGCCTGGTCGTACATCGGGTCGGATTCGGCATCCGCTGCGCCACCGCTGCCACCGCCAGCCGCCTCGCCGTCCAGCGTGCCCCCTTCGAGAATGCCCTCGATGTAGTTGGGCTCGCCCTGGGCCTTCAGCGACTCCACCACCCGGTGCACCTCGTCATCCGAGACGAAGGCCCCGTGCACCCGCACCGGCAGGCCGGTGCCCGGCGCCAGGTAGAGCATGTCGCCCATGCCCAGCAGGGCCTCGGCCCCCATCTGGTCGAGGATGGTGCGGCTGTCGATCTTGCTGCTGACCTGGAAACTCATGCGGGTCGGAATGTTGGCCTTGATCAGGCCAGTGATCACGTCCACCGAGGGGCGCTGGGTGGCCAGCACCAGGTGGATGCCGGCCGCACGCGCCTTCTGCGCCAGGCGGGCGATCAGTTCTTCGATCTTCTTGCCCACCACCATCATCAGGTCGGCCAGTTCGTCGATGATGATGACGATGTAGGGCAGACGCTCCAACGGTTCCGGCTCTTCCGGGGTCAGGCTGAAGGGGTTGGGAATCAGTTCGCCGCGCGCCTTGGCCTCGTCGATCTTCTTGTTGAAGCCCGCCAGGTTGCGCACGCCCATCTTGCTCATGAGCTTGTAGCGGCGCTCCATCTCGCCCACGCACCAGTTGAGCGCGTTGCCGGCCTGCTTCATGTCGGTCACCACCGGGCACAGCAGGTGCGGGATGCCCTCGTAGACGCTCATTTCGAGCATCTTCGGATCGACCAGGATCATGCGCACGTCGCGCGCCTCGGCCTTGTAGAGCAGGCTGAGGATCATGCCGTTGATGCCCACCGACTTGCCCGAGCCGGTGGTCCCGGCCACCAGGCAGTGCGGCATCTTGGCCAGGTCGGCCACCACCGGCGCGCCGATGATGTCCTTGCCCAGCGCCAGTGTCAGCATCGAGGCGGCGTCGTTGTAGACCTGCGAGCCCAGGATCTCGGCCAGGCGGATGGTCTGGCGCTTGGCATTGGGCAGCTCCAGCGCCATCAGGTTCTTGCCGGGGATCGTCTCCACCACCCGGATCGAGACCAGCGACAGCGAACGCGCCAGGTCCTTGGCCAGGTTGACGATCTGCGAGCCCTTCACGCCAGTGGCCGGCTCGATCTCGTAGCGGGTGATCACCGGCCCGGGCTGGGCCGCCACCACACGCACCTCGACGCCGAAGTCCGACAGCTTCTTCTCGATCAGCCGGCTGGTCATCTCCAGCGACTCAGGCGTCACGGTCTCCACCCGGCCGGGTGCCTTGTCCAGCAGGTCGATCTGCGGCAGCTTGGTGTTCACCAGCTCATGGAACAGCGGCTTCTGGCGTTCACGGTTCACCCGCTCGGACTTGGGCACCTCCAGCACCGGCGGCTCGATCACCAGCGGGGCCTGGATCTGTTGCTCGACCTCGCGCTCCGCGGCCACCTCCACCTCGGCCTCGCGCTCGCGCTGGGCGCGCTCGCCCAGGCGGATGTCCTCGGCCTGCTCGCGCAGCTGGTGGTGGTGTTCCCGCACGCCGTCGATCCAGCCGCCCAGGGTGTCGGCCAGTCGCAGCCAGGAGAAACCCAGCGCCATCGGCAGGCCCAGCACCAGCATCGCGATCCACAGCACGCCGGAGCCGCCAAAGCCCAGCCAGGTCATGGACCAGGGCCCCAGGGTGTAGCCCAGCGCACCGCCGGCATGCCCCGGCAGGCGGGTTTCCCAGCCGTAGACCCGGGTCCACTCCAGTGCGCAGCTGGCCATCATCAACAACAGCAGGCCCACGCTGCGGGTCACCCAGCGGTAGGCAGGTCGCTCGACGCGGCCTTCGCGCAGCAGCGTGGCCAGGCCGGCCAGCCAGGCCCGGGCGCCGGCCACCAGCAGCCACCAGGCGGAAAAGCCGAACAGCATCAGGCCGACATCCGCGAGCCAAGCGCCGGGCGCCCCGAGCCAGTTGTGCAACGGCGCCCCGCTGCCGGAGGTGGTGAACGCCGGGTCGCCCGCACTGCGGCTGGCCAGCGCCAGCGCGGCCAGCAGCCACAGCGCGCCGCCCAACAGCAGCCGCAGACGCAACAGGAAGCGGCCCGTCGCCGGGGGCGGACTGCCCTCCGGCGGGCTGCCCAGGGGTACGGCACGCCGCATCAACAACTCACCTCGCCGCGCACGAGGCGCACCGTCTCTCGATCAGACATTCAACTCCTCAGGACACATGGTGCTTGAGCCGCACCCCGCCTGACGCCAGATTCTCGATCACACCGCGCTCGGTCAGATCCTTCATCACCCGGCTGACCATCTCGCGCGAGGCCCCGACCACCTTGGCCAGGTCCTGGCGCGACACCTTGCCGCGGATCACCTTCTCGCCGTTGTCGTCCTCGGCCATGTCCAGCAGGGCCCGGGCCACGCGGCCGTAGACGTCCAGCAGGGCCAGCGATTCGATCTGTCGGTCAGCGCTGCGCAGGCGCGTCACCAGGCCACGCATGATGGCGTAGGACAGGCTGGAATTCTCGGGCAGGCAGCGGGCGAACTCGGGCCGCCCCAGGATCAGCATGTCGCACTGGATCTCACAGCGCACCGAGGCCGAATGGGGCTGGTTGTCGATCAGGCTCATCTCGCCCACGTAGTCGCCGGCCTCCAGCACCGCGAGGATGACCTCGCGCCCGCGCTCGTCGGCGGTCAGGACCCGGGCCCGGCCATTGAGCAGGATGAACAGCGCATTGCTCTTCTTGCCCTGCTCCACCACCAGTTCACCGCGGCGGTAGCGGCGCTTGACCACCCCGTCGGCCACCAGCTGGGCCTGCTCGTCCGTCAGCATCGAGAACAGCGGTACCCGACGGATCAAGTCCAGGTTGGTCAGCATCGACATCAATCACCCCCTTGAACTCTGTATTTGATGGCCCTCCGGCACGCCCGGACAGCCTGTTCTCTAGAATGCCTTTTCGTCATTCCTGCGCACCCCCGAGCATATCCGGTTCCCCGGCGCCCTCGGTGGCGCGCCCTCAGCGAGCGTCCCCTATGAGCACCACCTCCACCCATGCCCAGGTCCTGATTCTCGGTTCCGGCCCGGCCGGCTACACCGCGGCCATCTATGCGGCCCGCGCCAACCTGAAGCCGCTGCTGGTCACCGGCCTGGCCCAGGGCGGCCAGCTGATGACCACCACCGAGGTGGACAACTGGCCGGCCGACGTGATGGGCGTGCAGGGCCCGGACCTGATGCAGCGCTTCCAGCAGCACGCCGAGCGTTTCAACACCCAGATCGTGTTCGACCACATCAATGCGGTCGACCTGAGCAAGCGCCCGTTCACGCTGACCGGCGACTCGGGCACCTACACCTGCGACACGCTGGTGGTCGCCACCGGCGCCTCCGCCAAGTACCTGGGCCTGCCCTCGGAGCAGGAGTTCATGGGCCGCGGCGTGAGCGGCTGCGCCACCTGCGACGGGTTCTTCTACCGTGGTGACGAGGTCTGCGTGGTGGGCGGCGGCAACACCGCCGTGGAGGAAGCGCTCTACCTGTCGAACATCGCCAACACGGTGCACCTGATCCACCGCCGCGACAAGTTCCGCGCCGAGGCCATCATGATCGACAAGCTGATGGAGAAGGTGGCCGCCGGCAAGATCGTGCTGCATCTGCACAAGACGCTGGACGCGGTGCTGGGCGACGCCAGCGGTGTGACCGGCGTGCGCCTGAAGGACGTCGCGGGCGGTGCCGACGAGGAAGTCACCGTGAAGGGTTGCTTCATCGCCATCGGCCACCAGCCCAATACCGACATCTTCCAGGGCCAGCTGGAAATGAAGGACGGCTACCTGGTGACCCGTGGCGGCCAGAACGGCTTTGCCACCATGACCAGCG
The DNA here is from genome assembly GCF_020387415.1 of Ideonella benzenivorans. Classification (GTDB taxonomy): domain Bacteria; phylum Pseudomonadota; class Gammaproteobacteria; order Burkholderiales; family Burkholderiaceae_C; genus Ideonella; species Ideonella benzenivorans. Next base: position 7,035 of record NZ_JAGWCB010000010.1, read on the forward strand.
TGCCCGGCGTGTTCGCCGCTGGCGACGTGCAGGACCACATCTACCGCCAGGCCATCACCTCGGCGGGCACCGGCTGCATGGCGGCGCTGGACGCCCAGCGCTTCCTGGAACAAGGCCTCTGAGCCGCACCGGCGCACTTTCGCTATAATCGCTGGTTTTCTTGCGAAGACCACGGACAGGAAGCGCGCTTCATCTCACGGGAGACGCGGCCTGCAGCCAGGGCACTCGGACAAGAATGGGTTACCGCCACCCTTTTGGCGAGGTGAGGCCAGGTGGCTGACAGGGTCCGCGGACCAGTCAAGTGCCTGGCTGTATGACAGGAGTGTCCTCATGGCACGCGTCTGCGAAGTCACGGGCAAGAAGCCCATGGTCGGGAACAACGTTTCCCACGCCAACAACAAAACCAAGCGTCGGTTCCTGCCGAACCTGCAATACCGTCGTTTCTGGGTTGAGAGCGAAAACCGCTGGGTGCGCCTGCGCATCAGCAACGCCGCCCTGCGTCTGATCGACAAGAAGGGCATCGACGCCGTTCTGGCCGATCTGCGTGCCCGCGGTCAAGCCTAATCCACAGACAGAGGAGCGACACCATGGCAAGCAAAGGCGGACGCGAGAAGATCAAGCTGGAATCCACTGCGGGGACCGGCCACTTCTACACCACGAACAAGAACAAGAAGACCACGCCCGAAAAGCTGGAATTCATGAAGTTCGACCCGAAAGCACGCAAGCACGTGCTGTACAAGGAAGTGAAGCTGAAGTAATTCAGCCCCCTTCCCCTCAGAACCCGCCCTGCGTTGCACGGCGGGTTTTTTCATGTCTGTGTGCGGCGCCCCTCTTCTCTGCTGCCGGGGCGGCGGGAACAGCGAACGACAGGCATGAAAAAGCCCGCACAAGGCGGGCTTTGCGGACGACATCGGAGAGACGTCAGGCGCGGGCGGAGCGCAGCTGCAGCGAAATCTCGCGCAGGGCCGCGACGCCACTGCCTTCGGCACGGTGGCACCAGTCCTGCAGATCCGCCACCAGCTGCTCGGCCGACACATTGGTGCGGGTCCACAGCTGACGCAGTTCCTCACGCATCGTGACCAGCTTCTGCAGCACCGGCGAGGTGGCCACGGCGCTGTCCACTTGCGGGCGCAGATCCGAGGGGATCTTGTCCGCATCACGGTGCAGCCAGCGTTGCGCGACACGCAGGTTGGTCCAGGCCGAATTGCCGCTGCCCTGGGCCTTCACCCGGGCCACTTCACCGGCACAGACGCGACGCATTTCCTTCGCGTAGTTGGCCATCACCTCGTAGCGGTTGGCGATGATGGCTTCCAACGTCTTGGCATCGGCCTCAGGCTTCAGCGGGCCCAGCTGCAGCTGCGGCGCGGTCTTGCGCACCTTGGCCCAGCCCAGCATCTCCATCGCGCGGATGTAGCCCCAGCCGATGTCGAATTCAAATGGCTTGACCGAGAACTTGGCCGAGGTCGGGTAGGTGTGGTGGTTGTTGTGCAACTCCTCGCCGCCGATGATGATGCCCCAGGGCGAGATGTTGGTCGAAGCGTCGGGCGCCTCGAAATTGCGGTAGCCCCAGTAGTGGCCCACGCCGTTGACCACACCAGCCGCCCAGAACGGGATCCACGCCATCTGGATGGCCCAGATGGTGATGCCGATCGCACCGAACAGGGTGATGTTGATCAGGAACATGATCAGAATGCCCAGCGCGCTGTGCTTGGTGTAGACGTTGCGCTCCATCCAGTCATCGGGCGTGCCGTGGCCGTACTTGGTCAGCGTCTCATCCACCTTGGCTTCGGCGCGGTAGAGCTCGGCGCCCTGGCGCATCACCGTGCCCAGGCCGCGGGTGATCGGGCTGTGCGGGTCTTCCACCGTTTCGCACTTGGCGTGGTGCTTGCGGTGGATGGCCACCCATTCCTTGGTGACCATGCCCGTGGTCATCCACAGCCAGAAACGGAAGAAGTGGGAAGGAATGGGCCCCAGCTCCAGCGCACGGTGCGCCTGCGAGCGGTGCAGGAAGATGGTGACGCCGGCGATCGTGATGTGCGTCATCACCGCCGCGTACAACACGACCTGCCACCACGTGGCATGCGTGAGGCCGTTCGCAGCCCAATCCAGAACTGCAGAAAACACCATGTTCAGTTGATCCATTGCCTACCTTGATGCGCCCGCCATGTGCGGGACAACTCCCCATTATAGTGGATGAGACTTCGCGCATCCGTGGTATTGGACCGTGCCAGTCAGCCTATTTCGAGGCAACTTGGCGGCCAAACACGTTTGTTCAAAGCCATTTCGACGACTTTTGCCGACATTCCCCATCTGTGGACGCGGCCTCGGGATTCAAGCCCGGCGCTGCCAGGCCACAGCGAAGAAACCATCGGTGGCATGGCGGTGCGGCCACAGGCGCAGCATGCCGTCACGGTCCAGCGCCGCGGCGTCGGCGACCTGGGCGACTCCCAACAGCTCGGCGGCCGGCAGCAGTTCGAAGTCGGGATGGGCGGCCGCAAAGGCCAGCGCCACCTCCTCGTTCTCGCGCCGCAACAGGCTGCAGGTGGCATAGACCAGGCGCCCGCCCGGCTTCACCAGCCGGGCCGCGCTGTCCAGGATGGCCGCTTGCTTGGCCGTCAGTTCCTCAATCGCCTTGGGCGACTGCCGCCATTTGAGGTCCGGGTTGCGCCGCAGCGTCCCCAGTCCCGAACAAGGGGCGTCCACCAGCACCCGGTCGATCTTGCCGGCCAGGCGCTTGATGCGCTCGTCACGCTCGTGCGCGATCTGGGCCGGATAGACGTTGGACAGGCCGCTGCGCGCCAGACGGGGCTTGAGCCCGTCGAGCCGGTAGCCGGAGACATCGAAGGCATACAGCCGGCCGGTGTTGCGCATGGCCGCGCCCAGCGCCAGCGTCTTGCCACCGGCGCCCGCACAGAAGTCGACCACCATCTCGCCCCGCTTGGCCCCCAGCATCAGGGCCAGCAACTGGCTGCCTTCGTCCTGGACCTCCACATCGCCGCGCAGGAAGAGCGGCAGCTTCTGCAGGGCCGGCTTGCCCTCCACCCGCAGGCCCCAGGGGGAATACGGCGTGGGCTCGGCCTCGATGCCGGCTTCCTTCAGCTCGGCCAGCACGGTCTCCCGCTTGGCCTTGAGCAGATTGACGCGCAGATCCAGCGGTGCCGGTTCTTCCATGGCCGCCACCAGGGCCGGGAATTCCTCGCCCAGTTCGGTCTTCAGCGCGCCTGCCAGCCAGTCGGGCAGATTGAACCGCACCTTCTCGGGCAGACTGGCCGGGTCCACCTCGCGGACCTGCGTCAGCCACTGCTGCTCGTTGGAGCCCAGGGCCCCACGCAGAAAGGTCTCGCTGCCCTGCCAGGCCAGGATGGCCAGCCGGCGCTCCAGGGCGCCCGTGCCACTCTGGGCCAGATGGGCCCACAGCAGGCGACGGCGGAGCACCGCGTAGGCAGTCTCGGCCAGGCTGTGGCGTTCGCGCGGCCCCAGGTTGCGGTGCTTGCGGAAAAAGGCCGACACGATGGTGTCGGCCGGTTGGTCTAGTTTGAGCACCTGGCGCACGAGATCAGTGGCCAGGTCCAACAGGGCATTCGGGTGCATGGGCTGGATTATCCCAGCCCGGCCCGAAAGGGGGCTGTGCGGGCGGCGCTCAGAGTGCCCACTGCGCCACGCCGCCGCGGTGGCGCACCCGCCCATCCGCCAGCTCCAGCTGGCCTTCGACGAACCAGCGCACAGCCTGCGGGTAGATCACATGCTCCTGCACCAGCACGCGGGCCGCGAGGCTGTCCTCGTCATCGTCGGGCAGCACCGGCACGGCCGCCTGCGCCACGATGGGGCCGTGGTCCAGCTCGGCCGTGACGAAATGCACCGTGGCCCCCGCCAGCTTGCAGCCCTGCTCGATCGCCCTGCGGTGGGTGTGCAGGCCGGGGAAGGCCGGCAACAGCGAGGGGTGGACGTTCAGCAGCCGACCCTCGTAATGCTGCACGAAGCCCGCACTCAGGATGCGCATGAAGCCGGCCAGCACCAGCAGGTCGGGGGCGAACCCATCGATCACCCGGATCAGCTCGGCGTCGTAATGCGCCCGGTCCGGATGGCCCCGGTGGTCCACCACCGCGGTGGCGAGGCCCCGCTCGGCGGCCCAGGCCAGGCCCGCGGCCTCGGCCTTGTTGCTCACCACGGCCGCCACCTCGGCGGGCCAGCCTTCGGCGGCACAGGCCTCGACGATGGCCTGCATGTTGCTGCCCCGGCCGGAGAGGAGGATGACGATTCGCTTCATGAGGGGCGTGAGTGTAAGGCTCTGCCAGAATGGTCCGATCCCCGCATTACCCCACGCCACGCATGAATCCCCAGCTGCAAGCCTCCCTGCTGATGATGGGATCGTCTTTTCTGTTTGCCCTGATGGGTGTGTGTGTGAAGCTGGCCTCGGCCCGCTACGGTTCGGGCGAGATCGTCTTCTACCGCGGCCTGGTTGGCGCGCTGTTCATCACCGGCCTGGTCGTCTGGCGCGGTGGCAGCCTGCGCACCCGCTATCCCACCATGCACCTGAGCCGCAGCATCGTGGGCGTGGGTGCCATGGCGCTCTGGTTCTATGCGATCGGCCAGTTGCCTTTGGCCACGGCCATCACGCTGAACTACATGTCCTCGATCTGGATGGCCCTGTTCCTGATCGGCGGTGCCGTGCTGGTCGGTTCGTCCGACCGGGTGGACATGCGCCTGGTGCTGACCGTGCTCACCGGCTTCGTCGGCGTCGCGCTGGTGCTGCGCCCGTCCCTCACCCCCGAGCAATGGCCGGGCGCACTGGCCGGGCTGTGCTCGGGCATGATGTCCGCCATGGCCTATCTGCAAGTCACCGCCCTGGGGCGGGTGGGCGAGCCCGAGTACCGCGTGGTGTTTTACTTCTCACTGGGCACTGCGGTAGTGGGCGCGGCCATCGCCCTGACCAGCGGCTTCCACACCCACACGCTGGTCGGTCTGGGTGTTCTGGTGGCCACCGGCGTGCTGGCCACCGCGGCGCAGATCCTGATGACCCGGGCCTATGCGATCGGCCGGGCCCTGTCCAACGCCAGCCTGCAGTACCTGGGCATCGCCTGGTCCTTTCTGTTCGGGGTGACGATCTTCGGCGACCCGGTCACGCTGGTCGCGCTGGCCGGCATGGGCTTGATCGTCGCCGCCGGCCTGACCGCCACGCTGCTGCGGACCAAGGCCGTGCCCGATGCCGCCAACCCCTCCGAGTCCTGAGGGACGAACCCCTTTCCTTCCTGTTGCGCCAAGGTCCGCCATGTCCACTGCCCCGCTGATCGCCGCTTCCGAACTTCTGGCCTCGCTGGCTTCACCGCCCGGGCCGCTGCTGCTGGACTGCAGCTTCGACCTGGCCGACACCGCCGCGGGCGAGCAGGCCTACCAGGCCGGGCACCTGCCCGGCGCCCGCTACCTGCACCTGGACCGCGACCTCTCGGGCCCCAAGTCGCCCGCAGGCGCCCGGGAAGGCGGCCGCCACCCGCTGCCCAGCCGCGCCCTGCTGGCCGAGCGTGCCGGCCAATGGGGAGTGCGTCCCGGCCAGGCCGTGGTCTGCTATGACCGGCAGGGTGGCCCGTTTGCGGCGCGGGCCTGGTGGCTGCTGCGCTGGCTGGGCCACGACGCTGTGCGTGTGCTCGACGGCGGCGTGACCGCCTGGCAGGCGGCCGGCGGCGCGCTGGAGACCACTGCGCCCACCGTCCCGCCGGCACCGCCCTACCCCACGCTGCCGCCCGCGATGGGCACCGTGGACGCCGCCACGCTGCAGGCGAACCTGGACCACGTGGAGCTGCTGGATGCCCGTGCCCCGGAACGGTTTCGCGGCGAGGTGGAGCCGCTGGACGCTCGAGCCGGCCACATCCCGGGGGCGCGCAACCGCTTCTTCCAACTCAACCTGGACCCAACCGGCCGCTTCAAGACGGCCGACCAGCTGCGTGCCGAGTTCCTGGCGCTGGGCCTGCACCCCGAGCGGGTGGTGAACCAGTGCGGCTCGGGCGTGACCGCCTGCCACAACCTGCTGGCGATGGCGCAGGCCGGCCTGACCGGCGCCCGGCTCTATCCCGGCTCCTGGAGCGAATGGTCGGCCGACCCGTCACGGCCCATCGCCCAGGGCAACTGATTCCGGGCTCGGCAAACCGCAGACGCTTGACTCATGTCAAGCTGCAGAGCGCGCGACGCGCAACACTGACGCCATCGGGGGTGTTGAGGCCCCCACTCTCCCATCGAAGGAAAGGATCCACCATGTACAAGCACATCCTCGTGCCGACCGACGGTTCGGACATCAGCGCCAAGGCTGTGGAAACGGCTGTGTCGCTGGCCAAGCTCTTCGGGGCCCAACTCAGCACCATCAGCGTCAAGGAACCGTTCCCGTACAGCGCGATCAGCGAAATGCAGCCGGTCCCGCCGCAGGAGTTCTACGACGCGCAGGAACGCATTGCCGCCGCCCGCGTGAAGGCGGTGGTGGATGCTGGCAAGGCGGCGGGCCTGACCTGCAATGCCTACACCGTCGAAGCGGTCCACCCCTGGGAGGCCATTGTGGACCTGACCAAGGACAAGGGTGTCGACCTGATCGTGATGGCCTCGCACGGTCGCCGTGGCGTCAGCGCCCTGCTGCTGGGCAGCGAAACCCAGAAGGTGCTGACCCACTCGCCCACCCCGGTGCTGGTCGTCCGCTGAGGACGGCAGCACCGCTTGCCCCGGTCCCTCCGGGGTGAGGGGTCAGACCACGCCGTGGTCTTTGAACCAGGCGAGGCAGCGGCCCCAGCCATCCTCGGCATCGGCCCGGCGGTAGCTGGGTCGGTAGTCCGCATGAAAGGCGTGCGGCGCGTCGGGATAGACCACGAAGCGGGAAGCCCGTGCGGCGGCGTTGCCCTGGGCCAGCGCCTTTTTCATGGTCTCCACCGTGTCGAGGGGAATGCCGGTGTCCTGGCCACCATAAAGGCCCAGCACCGGCGCCTTCAGGTCGCCGACCAAGTCCAGTGGATGACGCGGCTGCAGCAGGTTGACCCCGCCGGTCAGCCGACCGTACCAAGCCACCGCGGCGCGCACCGCCGGGCTGTGCTCGGCAAACAGCCAAGTGATACGGCCCCCCCAGCAGAAGCCCGTGATGCCCAGCCGGGCGGTGTCCTGCCCCTGGGCCTTCGCCCAGGCCACGGTGGCATCCAGGTCCCCCATCACCTGGGCATCGGGCACCTTGTAGACGAGCTCGGACATCAGCGCCGCGATGTCGGTGTAGGCGGCCGGGTTGCCCTGGCGCTTGAACAGATCAGGGGCAATGGCGCAATAGCCCAGGTGCGCGAAACGCCGGGCCACATCGGCAATGTGCTCGTGCACGCCGAAGATCTCGCTGATCACCAGCACCACCGGATGGGCGCCCCCGCCTTGCGGCATCGCCCGGTAGGCCGGCATCTGGAAATCCCCCACGGGGATCTGCACCAGCCCCGCCGTCAGGCCCTGCGCGGGCGTGTGGACCACGGTCTGGGCGGCCACCGGCAAGGTCGCCGCGGCAAACCCCAGCCCCACCCCGGCCTGGACCACCGCGCGTCGGCGAGGCGCTCCCTCCTGCCCTGCTGCCTGCTGCAGCAAGGCCTGGGCATCGTCGAACAAAGGTGTGGGATCGGACATGGTGTGCTCTCCTGGCGACAGAGGGGGCGAAGGACTGCTGCCGATTCTAGAAGTCGGGGCCTCGCCCACGGGAACCGCGGGGGCATGTCACGGGCACGGGGCACAATCCAGCCATGCCCATCGCCTTGCCCTCCCCCACCGGCCTGCTGGCCGGGATCGACATGGGGTCGAACAGTTTTCGCCTGGAGATCGGCCACCTGCGCGATGGCCGCTATCGGCGCCACGCCTACCTGAAGGAAACCGTCCGTCTGGGCGCCGGGCTGGACAGTGAAGGCATGCTCACCGCCGACGCGGCCGAACGTGGCCTGACCTGTCTGCGTCAGTTCGGCCGCAACCTGGGCGGTTTTCATCCGCTGCAGGTGCGCGCCGTGGCCACCCAGACACTGCGCGAAGCCCGCAACCGGGATGCCTTTCTGCACCAGGCCCAGGCCGCGCTGGGCTTCCCGATTGAGGTGATCTCCGGCCGCGAGGAAGCCCGCCTGATCTATGCCGGCGTGGCCCACCTGCAGCCCTCCTCCCAGCCGCGGCTGGTGGTGGACATCGGCGGCCGCTCCACCGAACTGATCCTCGGCCTGAAGCGCCAGCCGCTGGAGGCCGAGTCCTTCCGCGTCGGCAGTGTCAGCCTGTCGATGCGCTACTTCCCCGACGGCCGCTTCACCGCCGAAGGCTTTCGCGCCGCGCAGATCGCGGCCGGGGCGGAGTTCGAGGAGGCCCTGGCGCCGTTCGAGCCGTCCCGCTGGGACCATGCGCTCGGCTCCTCGGGCACGGCCGGTGCGGTGTCGGACGTGCTGCAGGCCTGCGGCGAGACCGATGGCAGCATCACCCCTGATGGCCTGCGCTGGTTGATGAAGCAGTGCATCGAGGCCGGCTCGGCCGACCGCCTGGACCTGCCCGGCCTGAAGCCCGACCGGCGGCCGGTGCTGGCCGGCGGCCTGGCCATCCTCTACACCCTGGCCACGCATTTCGACATCGCAGCCCTGCGCCCGGCCAAGGGTGCCCTGCGCCAGGGCGTGATCGTGGACCTGCATGACCGGCTGCTGGCCCGCCAGCGCCAGCATGGCGGCGACCTGCGCGAGGACAGCGTCAAGGTGCTGCAGCAGCGCTTTGGCGCCGACCCGGAACAGGCCCAGCGGGTGGCCCAGCTGGCCACCACCCTGTTCCGGATGGTGGTCCCGCAGGACAGCGGCGAAGACGAGCTGACCGAACTGCGCTGGGCCGCGCTGCTGCACGAGATCGGCCAGATGGTGTCCCACCACGACCACCACCGCCACAGCGCCTACCTGCTGGGCCATGTGGATGCGGCCGGCTTCTCGCAGAGCCAGCAGCGTCGGCTGGCCGATCTGGTGCTGGGTCAGCGCGGGGGCCTGCGCAAGCTGGAGGCCCAGGTCAGCAGCGAGCTGATGCTGTGGCAGTTGCTGTGCCTGCGTCTGGCCGTCATCGGCTGCCATGCCCGCACCGATGTGCCGGCCGCGGCGCTGAAGCTCCAACGCCAGGGCCGCATCGCCCGGCTGGTGCTGAAGAAGGACTGGGCCGAAGCCCACCCCCGCACCGTGCATCTGCTGGAAGAGGAAGAAAGCGCCTGGGGCCGCTCCGAGCTGCCGCTGACGCTGCACATCGCCTGAGGCCGCTCAGCCCAGCCGGGCGTCCCAATCGCTGGCAGAGAAACCGACCGTCACCGCCCCGTCCGGCCACTCCACCACCGGACGTTTGATCACGCTGGCCTGCTCACGCATCAGCGCCATCGCGCTGGCGGCATCGGTCACGGCGGCCTGTGCGGCCGGATCCAGCTTGCGCCAGGTCGTGCCCTGCCGGTTCACCAGCGGCGTCCAGCCCACGGCCGCCACCCAGGCCGACAGATGGTCGGCCGGCACGCCCTGCTTCTTGAAGTCATGGAACTGCACGGCCACGCCCTGCTCGGCCAGCCAGGTGCGGGCCTTCTTGACGGTGTCGCAGTTGGGAATGCCGTAGAGGGTGACGGTGCGCTGGGTCATGGCCGGACAAAAGGGCAAGGGAATCAGCCCGCCAGTGTAGCCAGCAGGCCGATCACCCCCAGGCCCAGGGCAGCCAAGGCGTCGCCGGCGATCAGCCCACCGCCGATCAGCGAGGTGCTGCTCATGTCGGCCGGCAGTTCTTCTTCGCCCGGTGCCGGCTTCTTCTGCGGCAGCGCATTGATCAGGCTGGAGATCACGCCACCCAACCCGAACCAGACCGAGGTGCTGAGGTTCAGGAAGCCGCCGAAGGACCAGGCGTAGGGCGACGGCAGCACCACCGCGTCGAGCAGGAAGTCCGTCGACTGGCCCAGCTTGCCGCCAGCCACGAAACGCTGGTAGCCCGCCCGGGACTTGATGATCTTGCGCAGCAGCTCCACCCCGAAGCCCAGGCCGACACCGATCCAGATGGCCGTGCGCTGGTAGGGCTTGTCCTCGGTCAGGCTGCGCAGCACGCCCACCAGCTTGTAGGTCATCGCCGCGCTCCAGTTGGCCGGCTGCTCGCTGCCCTTCATGATCGTCTGGTCCAGCTGCAGCACCGGGTAGGCGGCCATGAACAGGCGGGCAAAACCCACCGCCAGCACCGCCCCGACGAGGATGCCCAGCACCTGGTAGCGGAACTGCAGCGCCCGGTTGGTGCCCAGGCGCCAGCCGGTGGAGCGATCCTGCTGCATGTCGCCGGCCACCGCGACGGCCGTGAGCAGCACGGCCCCCGCCATCAGGCCGATCACCGGGTCCTTCAGGCCGACCGAGGCCATGATGACCACCGCCACCACGAAGGCCGAGGAGATCGGCGTCGAGTCGCTGATGCCCAGCGCGATGCCGTTGACCAGGCCGAATACGAAGACCAGCGCGATCGCGATCAGCAGGTACTTGAAGGGCTGGCCCAGCACGAAGTGACCGCACAGCGCCACGCCGATGCCCCAGAACGCCACCCAGGCCAGCACCCGACCCATGCGGATGCGCTGCCAGTCCTGCTGCGGTGCCGCCTCGCGGGCGGGCGCGCGGCCCTGCAGGCGCTGCACGGCCTCACGCAGGATCAGGCTGATGTCGATCAGCGCCGCGCCCATGATGGTGCCCAGCGCGATCAGGAACATGATCTTGCGCGGCGGATCGCCCTCGTGCAGCCAACCGATCGACAGGAAGTACGGCGACAGGGCCAGACCGGTCAGGCCGGCTACCACGGCCGGAATGCCGATGCGCGCGCCCACGACCAGCCCGGCCCCCAGTGTGGAGGTGGACAGTTCCAGGGCGGCCACCGCCGCGATCTTGGCCGCGCCAATGCCGCCGGCCAGCCCGAGGGCGATGCCGCCGCCCAGGCGACCGACCGATTGACGCAGCAGCCGCGGATCGGTCAGCGCGCGCAGGATGTTGGCCACCGCCAGGCCCGACGGGAAGGTCAGTTGCAGGCGGTCGACCACGATGGGGGTGTAGAGCATGCCCACCCCCGCGCCGAACATACCGATGCACAGCATGTAGAGCATCAGCTGCCACACCGGCGGCTGCGGCAGGCCCATCCAGACCATGGCCTGGATCAGCACGCACATCGCGCTCATGCTGGCCACCGAGGCGGCCGCCGTCTGGATGAAGTTGGCGCCATGCTTGCCCTCGGCCCCATAGCCGAAGGTGACCACCGAGCCCAACAGGCCGGCCAGCACCTGGCCGCCGACGAAGAAGCCGACGGCGAAGTTCATGTAGGCGGCGGTGACCCCGCCCAGGGGCCCCAGCACCAGGATGCCCAGGGCACCCAGCAGCGCGTGGTATTTCCAGGTGCCCTGGCGTGGCAGCCAGGCCCAGCGTTGTCCGTCCGGGGTTCCGGCGGCGGGAGAAGACAGGGTCGTCATCGGGTCAATGCAGCAAAACGGCGGGTGGCCGACAGCCCGGCGGACCCGGCACTGGAACCAGGGTGTGTTCCACGGGCCGCCAGGGGCAAAAGCCCTGGAGTGTCGGACGAAGCCGACTGGCGCGCCAGGGTACCAACCTGGGGACAGCCAGAACCATGCCAGCCCCCTGCACCCCAACCACCAAGCCCCCCGAAGCCCAAATGCAAAAAAGGACCGGCCTCACGGCAGGTCCTTTTTCAGGAAAGTTGGTGGGCCCTGAGTGACTCGAACACTCGACCAACGGATTAAGAGTCCGCTGCTCTACCAACTGAGCTAAGAGCCCTTCATGTCGATGGGTGCCATCGACTGAAGCTCACATTCTAGCACCGAAGTTTTGGCTTCTGCAAGCACCGCCGGTCAAGACGCCGCAACCCCATCGTCGCGCCGGAGCCGGTCCATGGTCCGCTCGAACAGCACCGTGGCCAGGGCCTCGCGGGGCTGGATGGCCGAGCTCACCCCGGCTTCCTGCAGCAGCGCGGCTTCGGCATCGTTGTGGGCCCGCGCCAGCACCGGCAGATCCGGCTGCAGCGCATGGGCGGTGCGGATCATCGCGCAGGTGTCGGTGGTGTCCGGGGCCGTGACCACCAGCAGCCGCGCCTGGTGCAGATGGGCCTGGATCAAGGTCTCCGGCTCGGCCGCATCGCCAGCCACCGCCGACAGACCGCTGGCTCGCAAGGCCTCGACCCGCTCGCGTCGCTGCTCGACCACCACACAGGGCACATCATGGGCCACCAGCGCCTGCACCAGCTGGCGCCCCACCGCACCGTAGCCCACCACCACCACCTGGCGCGCCAGGTAGCGCTCGGCCGTGCTGGCCGGCAACTCAGCCAACGGGTCGGGCCGGGCATCCAACGCCCTCGCCCAGCGTGAACGGGCCCGCACGGCCCGCCGCAGCGGCTCCACCATCGAAAACAGCACCGGGTTGAGCGCGATCGACAGCAAAGCCCCGGCCACGACCAGGCTCTCCGCCTCGGGGGGCACCACCTGCAGCGCGGCGCCCAGGCCGACCAGGATGAACGAGAACTCGCCGATCTGCGCCAGGCTGGCCGCCACGGTCAGCGAGGTCTTCAGCGGATAGCGCAGCAGCAGCACCAGCGCCATCGCGGCCATCGACTTGCCCACCATGATCACGGCCGCCACCGCCAGCACCTGCAGCGGCCGCTCCAGCAGCACCCTGGGGTCGAACAGCATGCCGACGGAAACGAAGAACAGCACCGCAAAGGCATCGCGAAACGGCAGCGACTCCTCGGCCGCCCGGTGGCTGAACTCCGACTCCCGCAGCACCAGCCCGGCAAAGAAGGCCCCCAGCGCAACCGAAACCCCGAAAAAGGCCGACGCCCCGTAGGCGATGCCCACCGCCGCGGCGATCACCGCCAGCGTGAACAGCTCGCGCGAGCCCGTGCGGGAGATCTGCCAGAGCAGCCGCGGCAAGACCTTGCGGCCCACCAGCAGCATCAGGGCCACGAAGGCCCCCACGGCCAGCAGGGTGCGCAGCACTGTCCACCCCAGGGACGGCCCGCTGTCCTCGCCGGCCGGCGCCCCCACCGTGGCCAGGCCCACCAGCGGGGGCAGCAGCACCAGCACCAGCACCATCGCCAGGTCTTCCACCACCAGCCAGCCCACCGCGATGCGCCCCTCGTGCGAATCGAGCGCGCCGCGGGCTTCCAGCGCCCGCAGCAACACCACTGTGCTGGCCACGGACAGCGCCAACCCGAAGATCACCGCCCCGGCCACCGGCCACCCCCAGGCCCAGGCCAGACCGGCACCCATCGCAGTGGCCACCCCCATCTGCACCACCGCGCCCGGCACCGCCACCTTGCGCACGGCCAGCAGGTCGGCCACGGAGAAATGCAGACCGACGCCGAACATCAGCAGCATCACGCCGATCTCGGCCAGTTGCGAGGCCAGGCCCATGTCGGCCACATAGCCCGGCGTGTGCGGCCCCAGCGCCATGCCGGCCACCAGGTAGCCCACCAAGGCGGGCAGGCGCAGACGCAGCGCGACGAAGCCCAGCAGCAGGGCCAGGCCCAGCGCGGCGGCCAGGGTGACGATAAGAGGCATGTGAGGGTGCATGGGCAAAGGCGAATGAAGAGAGAGAAGACACGGGACACCGTTCGCGCAGACACCCGCACGCACACGGTGGGAAACACAAGGGGCCGGTGAGTTCCATCCCACCGACGCCGCAGGCCACGGTCGGGATTTACACCGAGACACGATCCGCCGGCCACCGTCCAGGCCACGACACCGCCGGCATCACGTCGCGAAATGGCGCGCCGCCCCAGGGCGGCCCCGAATGGACAAGCCGCCGCTGGCACACACCCACCCCGTTTGTATCAGGCCCGGCTGTTCCGGCTTGCGACGCCGCGCGCCCAGCGCGCCGGGTTAACCCCCGAAAAACCGTCCCCGAGCCGGAGGGAGCGGGTGGCATGGAACTGGCGCCAGGGCCGGGGCACCTGCCCCAGCGCAGGGGACAACCCACCCATTCGAACGGAGACACACCATGCACACCACCCCCCTGGCCCGTGGGGCCATCCTCACGCTGCTGGCCAGCGCCGGCCTGTCGGCCCACGCTGTCGGCTTCACCCAAGGCGATGTGACGCTGGACATCAACGGCACGGTCAACGGCTTCTACCTGAACCGCGAGGACAAGGTCACCGACAAGGCCACCGGCACCGAGACCAGCTCCACCAACAGCATGGTGTCCAACGGCCTGCTGCCGGGCTGGCTGAACTTCGTGGCCACGGCCAAGGCGGCGGACCAGGACATCAAGGTGCACTTCGGCTTCGCGCCGGGCATCGTCAACAACTCCACCGTCGTCGGCCTGCCCGATGGCGCCGCCGGCAACACGCCCGGCGCCTACTCGCAGATCGACACCCGCAACGTCTACTTCCAGTTCGGCAACGAGGGCTGGGGCCACCTGAAGCTGGGCCGCGACATCGGCCTGTTCGCCCAGGACGTCGTGCTGTCGGACATGACGCTGCTGGGCGTGGGCGGCACCTCGAATGCGGCGATGCCGTTCAACACCACCTTCGGCATGATCGGCCACGGCTACATGTACACCGGCTTCCAGCCGCAGATCAGCTACAACACCCCCAAGCTCAACGGCCTGCAAGGGGCGATCGGCATCTTCCAGCCCAGCAAGTACGCCGGTGACGAGACCAAGTCACCCAGCCTGCAGGCCAGCGCCAGCTACAGCTGGGAGGGGGCCGCCCCGGGCAAGATCTGGACCGGCCTGGTGCACCAAAGCACCAGCTGCTCGGGCGGCAGCTGCACCACCGAACCCTTCACCGCGCAGGGCTACGAGCTGGGCGTGAAGGCCGGCCTGAACGGCTTCGAAGGCGTGCTCTACGGCTTCAAGGCCAAGGGGCTGGGCCTGTCGACCATCGGCGCCCAGTTCCTGGGCGGCAGCGATGGCGCCGGCCAGCGCACCGACTCCAAGGGCTACCTGGCCCAGCTGACCTACAAGCTGGGTGACACCAAGCTGGGCGTCAACTACGGCCAGAGCACCGACGAGAACGGCGCCACCGCGGCCGTCTTCGGCGGGCCGAAGAACGTGCGCAAGGCGTTCACGCTGGGCGTCTATCACACGCTGAACAAGTACATCACCCTGGTGGGCGAGTTCAACCACGAGAAGCAGACCAACGATGCCACCGACTCCAAGGTGCGCACCCTGTCGGTGGGCGGCATCGTGTTCTTCTGAACCCGCCCGGTTCAGAGAAAGCGCGCCAGCGCCTCGACGTCCTCGGGAAAGAGCTGCCCGGTTTCCGCGGCAGTCACCCGGCCATCGCGCCCACGGGCGATCGTCACCGGCAAGCCCTTGGGCTTGGGCAGCGCACGGGCCACCTCCCCGGCCAGCAGGCCACAAGGGAAGGTGTAGCCCTTGCGGGCCCGGTCGGCGATGGCATCGGCCGCCTGCGCGTCGATGGACAGGCCCAGCACCAGCAACCCGTGCGGACGCTGGGCCTGCCAGAGCTTCTCCATCCAGGGTGTCTGCTGAGCGCAGAACGGGCACCAGCTGGCCCAGTAGTACAGCACCAGCACCTGCCCCTCGGCCTGCGCCGCGCGGAACACACCGCCTTCGAGCAGCGGCACATCCATGAGCCGCAGCGGCGCCCCCACGGTGGCCCAGGGGGCCGCGGGTGATGGCGCGCCCCGGGCCCAGCCCGGCGTGGCAGCGGCCACCGTCAGGGCCTCTTGCAGCCAACGGCGGCGGCCCGCGTCCAGCCCGCTCGCGGGCCTCGTCGTGTCATCCATGTCCGGCCTTTCGGAAGGAAGCGCCGGGCGCCGGCGTTCAGACCCGGCGGCCCCCGAGCAACTGCTCTTCGGTGGGCAGCTCGCCCACATCATCGAGCTCGATCGCGATCTGGGTGCAGACGGCCCGGCACAACTGGGCCACCCGCTCGCTCTGCAGTCGGTAGAACACCTGCGTGCCCTCGCGGCGGCGCCCCAGCACCCCCGCGCGGTACAGCGTGGAGAGGTGCTGTGACATGTTGGGCTGGGTGGTGTTGATCTCGCCGAGCAGTTCGGAGACGTTGCGCTCGCCGTTGCACACGGCACTGATGATCTTCAGACGCACCGGGGTGGACAGCAGGCCGAACAGCTCCGCCGCGCTCTCGAACACCCGGTCCTGATCATTCGTCTCGGCCACATTGACCTCTGCCATGGAATCCTCCATCACTCTATCAGCAGATGCGCACACACCAAGAGGCGGGCCCAGTCCACCACGGTAAGGGCCCTGCCGCCTCGGGCATTCCACCGTGGCCGGCCGGGCCGGCCCCCTGCACAATCGGCCTCACCTCAGGAAAGCCCGTGCCCCCCATGACGGATGTCGACATCGCCCGCCTGGCCACCCAGGTGCTCTGGGCCGCCTTCGGGTTGGCCCTCGTCTTCGGCTTCATCGCGCACCGCAGTCGCTTCTGCACCATGGGCGCGATCGCCGATGTCTCCAGCATGGGCGACTGGGAACGGGCCCGCATGTGGGCCCTGGCCGCGGCCGTGGCCACGCTGGGCTTCAACGGCATGGTGGCCCTGGGCTGGATCGAGGCCCGCCAGTCGATCTACGCGGGCACGCGCCTGCTCTGGCTGTCCTCCCTGGTGGGGGGCGGCCTGTTCGGCGTCGGCATGGTGCTGGCCTCGGGCTGCGGCAGCCGCAACCTGGTGCGGCTGGGCGGCGGCAACCTCAAGTCGCTGGTGGTGCTGCTGGTGATGGCCGTCACCTCGTTCGCCACGCTCAAGGGCCTCACCGCCGTGCTGCGCGTGGCAACCGTGGAGCGGCTGTTCGTGGACCTGCCCGCTGGCCAGGACCTGCCCTCGCTGCTGGCCCAGGCCGGCGGCGCCAGCGTGCCCCGGACGGCCGCGGTGCTGGGGCCGCTGGTGGCGCTGCTGCTGGGCGGCTGGGCACTGTGGCGCCCCGAGGGTCGCCGGCCTGCGGCCCTGCTGGGCGGCCTGGGCATCGGCGCGGTGATCACGGCGGTGTGGTGGGTGTCCGGCGTGCTGGGCTATGTGCCCGAGGACCCGCAGACGCTGGAGCCGACCTTCCTGGCCACCAACAGCCACCGCATGGAGGCGCTGAGCATGGCCTCGCCGCTGGCCTATGCGCTGGACTGGCTGCTGTTCTTCAGCGACCAGTCCAAGACCCTGACGCTGGGGATCGTCTGCGTGGCCGGCGTGCCGCTGGGCGCGGCCGCCTCGGCCCTGCTCGAACGCAGCTTCCGCTGGGAGGGCTTCGGCGGCCCGCAGGACCTGGCCCTGCACCTGGTGGGCGGCAGCCTGATGGGGGTGGGCGGCGTGGTGGCGATGGGCTGCACCATCGGCCAAGGCGTGTCGGGGCTGTCCACCCTGTCGCTGGGCAGCGGGCTGGCCGTGGCCGGCATCGTGGCCGGGGGCCTGCTGGGTCTGCGCTACCAGCGTTGGCGCATCGAGCGCATGGGCTGAGGCCGCCATCCGCATCGTTTGTCCGCAGCCTCAGTGGCCCACCGGGGCCGGTGCGGCGGCCCGCTGCGCCAGTTCCGTTACATCGGCCTCGCTCATCTCGCCGGGGATGCACTGGCGCAGCCGGCCATCGGCGTTGAGCACGCAGGTCATCGGCACCACCCGGCGCGGCGTGAAGCGCCCCCGCAAGCCCACCTCGTCGCGCACGATCGGGAACCGCCAGCCCCGCGTGGCGGCCAGCTGCCGCGCCCCCTCGGCATCGCCGCCCTCCACCACGCCCAGCACCTGCAGGCGCCGCGGGTCCACCGTCGCATGGAGCTGCGCGACCCGGTCGTTGTGGCGCTTGCAGTAGCCGCAGTCGGTCGACCAGAACACCACCACGGCCGGCACGCCGGCCCAGCGCGTGGACGGCAGGACCTGCCCGTTCAAGGTGGTGAGGGCGGGCCAGGCGATGGAGGCAGCACCTTCCTGGGCCACGGCGGGCCAGGTCGACCAGGTCAGCGCGGTGCACAGCCACCAGGCGCCGAGCGGACGAAGGCGGCCTGCCCCGCTCATCGCCCGGCCTGCTCCATCAGCAGGTAGGTGTTGTAGGCGTTGATGCGGTTGGCCACACCGAACAGCGGCAGGTGCTCGAAGGCGGACCAGTCGGTGCGGGCGTAGGCGTCCTCGAAGGGCTCGAGGTTGGCCGCCGCCTCCGCCATGCTCTTGCGCAGGTACTGCAGGTAGTCGCGCGTCAGGGTCAGGTCGGCCAGGGGCTCGCGCGAGAGCGCCCCGTGGCCGGGCACGATGACCGCCGGCTTCAGATCGATCAGGCCGCTGAGCGCAGTGATCCAGGCCTGGCTGTCGGCCGTGCCCACATAGGGCACCCGGCCGCGGAACACCAGATCACCCGCGAACAGCACCCGGCTGCTTTCGACGAACACCGACAGGTCCTCGGGCGTGTGAGCCGGGCCGACATGGCGCAACTGCAGGCGCTCGCCGCCCACGGTCAGCGTGGTGTCGGCGTCCAGCCAGCGGTCGGCCGGCACCAGATGCGTCCTCGCGTCCACCCAGGGCGCCAGTTCCTGCCGACTGGCCTCGAGCCGGCGCTGGGCCGTCTCGGAGTTCAGGTACTCGCGCCCCTCCTGCCGGGCGATGATGGTCGCGCCCTGCGCCTTGAACACCTGCAGGCCATAGATGTGGTCGGCGTGGTAGTGCGTGACGATGACGAAGCGCACCGGCTGATCGGTGACGCGGCGGATGGCGGTCAGCAGTGCCCGCGCCAGGTCGGGGGAGCCCAGGGCATCGACCACCGCCACGCCGTCGCGGGTAACGATGAACCCCGCGTTGGAGATGAAGTTGCGGTTGGCCGGCGAGCCCAGCGCCGCCTGGCCCTGCACGAACCAGACGTTGTCGGCCACCTGCTGCAGCGGCAGCGGCGCGACCGCCTCCGGCGGGGTGGCCTGGGCGGTGGCCGCCGTGGCCATCAGCCCGCCCACCGCCAGCCCGCACAGCAGACGCGCCCACATCCCTCAGCCCCGGGAGGCCGCCGCGGCGGCCAAAGGCTTGCTCGGCAGCGTCTGGCCCCCCGGCTCTGTCACCGTGTCGCCGGGATGGTGGTCCAGCAGCCGATCGGTGATGGCGGCGGCGCCCCACATCGCACCCAAGGTGACCCACGCGGTGGCGGTGAACACGGCCGCCCCCGACAGCCCCGCCCCCACCGAGCAGCCGCCCGCCAACATGCCCCCGAAGCCCATCAGCACCGCGCCGACGATGTAACGCCGCATGCCCGGCCCGCCCTCGAAGCCCTCCAGCTTGAGCTCACGGGCCAGCGCAGCCGACAGGAAGGAGCCCAGGAACACGCCCGGCAGCAGCCCGGCGTCGAAGGACAGGGGCTTGTCGGTGACGAAGAGCACCCGGCTCAGGATTTCGGCCGAGGGGCCTGTGAAACTCAGGGACTGGATGGGGTGGGCGTCGAAGGCCAGGCGCGAAACCGCGTAGGTGAACCACCAGCCCGCCATCACGCTCAGCCCCACGCCCACCGCGCCGGCCCAGCCCCAGAACGACACCTGCTGCCGCCGGGCCCAGACGATGGCTGCCGCGAGCCAGAAGCCGGCGAAGAGCATGGCGCCGCCGTGGCCGATGCCGGTGCGGGCGATCAGGTCGCGGGCGCCACCGCCGTCGATGGTCCACCAGCCGGAAATCCACTCGCGCAACGGCGACAGGGCCCCGGTCAGCGCGGACTGGGCGGTGACCGCGAAGATCAGCCCGGAGACGACCGAGCGCAGATTGCCCTGAGCCGCCAGCACCAGCAGCCGGCTGGCGCAGCCGCGGGCCAGGATCATGCCGATGCCGAACAGCGCACCGCCCACCGCCGCGCCGGACAGGCTGCCGCGGGCGGCGATCTGGCGGGCGTTGCCAGCATCGAACCAGCCCAGGCTGGCCAGCAGCTGGGTGCCGCCCACCGCGGTGGCGAAGGCGAACAGCCAGACGGTCAATCGCCCGCCCAGCAGGTTGCGGGCGAACTCGATGACGGCCGAACGCAGGCAGAAACGCGAGCGCTGCGCCATGAAGCCAAACACCACGCCGATGAGCAGCGCGCCTGCGGCCAGGACGCGGTCCTCACCCCATTGCTCCAGCAGCGTTTCCAGGCCCATGTGCCACCTCAGGGTTTGATGTAGGCGTAGCCCTGCTGCTGCAGCTTGGCCAGACGCACCACGCCAGAAGGCGTGAAATCGGCCTCCTGGATGAACTGATCCTTCTTGAGGCCACGGTTCTTCAGGGTGATCTCGCAGATCTCGAAGCGCACGCCGCGCGCACGCAGGGCCGACACCAGGGGCGCGAACTCGGTGCCGTCGGGCGCCTGGGCGCCCTCCATCAGCATGTCCACCCCTTCCGCATGGGTGACCACGATGATCTTGGCCTCGGGGTCGGCATCCATGTGGTTGCGCAGGTTGCGCAGACCCTTGAGGCCCTGGGCCACCGCGCTGTCGATGTGGTAGACGACCAGATCCTGGGCCCAGCCGGCGCAGGCGAAGAAGGACATCGCCAGGGCGAGCAGAAAGGACTTGAAGCGCATCGTCGTCTCCTTGTGGGGTTGGAATCAGAACTCGATGTCGTCGGCAATGGCCTGCAGGCCCTTGGCCGCACAGGCCTCGTCGGCGTCGCCCCCGGGAGCCCCGGAGACGCCGATGGCACCCAGCAGGCTGCCACCGGCCTCGATGGGCAGCCCGCCGCCGGCGGCCATGAAACGCGGGTCGCCCCGCAGACCGCTCATCGGCTTGCCGGCCTGGGTTTCGGCGGCAAAGCCCGCGCTGCTCATCTTGATGCTGACCGCCGTCCAGGCTTTGCGGGTGGCCACGTCCGGCGTGTGGGCACCGGCCAGCCGGTCGCGCAGCAGGGCTTGCGGCAGGCCGGCCCGGTCCACCACCACGGCACTGACCTGGTAGCCCAGGCCGCGGCAATGGGTCAGGGCGGCCTGCACCGCCCGCAGCGCGGTCTCGGGTGTGAGCTGACGCACGGTGAAGGTGGCGGCCGGGGTGTCGGCGGCCTGCACGGCCACCGTGCCACCGAGGCCCAGCAGGCCGGCCAGCGCCAGCGCCGCGCCGTGTTGCCAGGAGGTGCTTGCCATGGTCGGTCTCACGCGGTCATGCCGGGGTTGCCCTGCATGCCGGCCAGCGACGGGGTGTTGATGCGCCGCGGCTTGACACGGCCGCCCTGCGATTTGAGCCAGGCCTCGACATGCTCCCAGACAGGCTTGACACCCGGCGCCGTCTTGGCGGATTCCGCCACCGGCGCCCAGCCGGCCACCTTGTAGGTCTTGTCGGCCTCGATCAGCTTGCCTCCCAGCCGCATGTCGTTGATGCGCCGGCCCATGGCCGCGCCCGGGTCCATCGCGTAGCGCAGGCCGCCCACCCGCACCATGTCGCCGCCCTGCTGGTAGTAGGGGTCGGGGTTGAAGAGGTTGTCGGCCACATCCTCCAGCACCGTCTTGATGGTGGCGCCGCTCATCTCGGTCAGGGTGGCGTAGGGGTAGGTGATGGCCAGCTGGTCCATCATCAGCTCGCGGGTGATGGTGTCGCCCGGCAGCAGCGTGGTGCCCCAGCGGAAGCCCGGCGAGAAGGCGATCTCGGCCCCCTGGGTGTCCATCAGCGCGTCGCAGATGAGCTGGTCCCAACTGCCGTTGAAATTGCCGCGGCGGAACAGCAGGCCGTCGGTGACGGCGAGCTTCTCCGAGAGCTTGGCCTCGTAGGGCGCACGCACCCGGTCGATCAGGGCCTGCATCTCTGCATCAGGCGCGAGCTGGTTGGAGAAGACCGGCAGCAGGCGATAGCGGAAGTCCGCCATCTTGCCGTCCTTGACGTCGACATCCATCACCGCCAGGAACTTGCCGTTGCTGCCGGCATTGGTGACCAGGGTGATGCCGCCGGCATTCTTGACCGGGATGGCCACCGGCACGCCGTCGTGGGTGTGGCCGCCGAAGATGGCATCGACACCGCGCACGCGGCTGGCCATCTTCAGGTCCACGTCCATGCCGTTGTGCGAGAGCACGACCACCAGCTGGGCCCCCTTGCCGCGGGCCTCGTCCACCATCTTCTGCAGGTTCTCGTCCTGGATGCCGAAGCCCCAGTCCGCCACCATGTAGCGCGGGTTGGCGATGGGGGTGTAGGGGAAGGCCTGGCCGATGATGGCCACCGGCACGCCGTTGATGTTGCGCAGCGTGTAGGGCTTGAAGACCGGATCGCCGAAATCGTTGGTCTTGACGTTCTGGGCGACGAACTCGATCTTGTCCTTGAAGTCCTTCTGGACGATCTCCATCACCCGGTCCATGCCGTAGGTGAACTCCCAGTGGCCGGTCATCACGTCCACGCCCAACAGCTTGCAGGCGTCGACCATGTCCTGGGCATGGGTCCACAGCGAGGTGGCCGAGCCCTGCCAGGTGTCGCCACCATCGAGCAGCAGCGCACCGGGGCGGCTGGCCTTCATGCGCTTGACCAGCGTGGCCAGGTGCGCGAAACCACCCACCTGGCCGTAGCGCCGGGCGGCCTTCTCGAAGTCCAGGCAGGTGTAGGCATGGGCCAGCGGCCCGCCCGCAGGAATGCCCGCGGCCTTCAGCAGCTGCTCACCCACCAGGTGCGGCAACTGGCCCCGCATGCTCCCGATACCGAGGTTGACGCTGGGCTCACGGAAGTAGATCGGCTTGAGCTGGGCATGGCAGTCCGTCATGTGCAGCAGCGAGACGTTGCCGAAGCGCGGCAGCTCGTACAGCCCCTGCTCGGCGGTGGCGGCATCGGCATCGGCATAGCGGCCCAAGGCCATGCCAGCCACCGAGGCCGAGGCCATCACGTTCAGGAATTCGCGGCGCGAAAGATTCATGATTCAGCAAGCACCGATGTGAAGGACCGGCCTCAGACCGCACGGCGCCGGGCCGTGCGGTCGAGCGACGGTCACTGGTTGACGGGGGACTGCGGGTCCAGCAGCAGCGCCATCACGTCGCGCAGCTGCTGCTCGTTGAGCAGCTTGCCGTGACCGAAGCGCGGCATGGTGGAGCAGGCCGAATACGCCTTGCTGTCCCACAGCTTGCCCCAGGTGTACTGGATGATCGGAGCCGAGGCCGGGTCGTTGAGGTTCTTGACCCCGCGGGTCTTGCCGTAGTTGTACAGGCTGGGCCCGATCGTGCCGTAGGAGATCTCCTGCTTGGTGATCTGGTGGCAGTTGTAGCACTGGGCGCCGTTGGTGGCCGGATCGGTGCTCTTGTCCGTCCAGGTCATGCCGCGGCCGTTCTGGGCCAGCTTCTCACCCACCTTCCAGTCGCCGATGTAGCGGCCACCCTCAGGCCAGCGGATCTGGGCGAACTCCGCCGCCTCGATCTGCTTGACCGCGGCCTCGGGCGCGCCGGTCGGGCTGGAACAGGCCGCCTGCACGGCATCCTGGTCCAGACGGTCAAGCCCGGCGATGCCCTTGGCCTGGAAGGAGGCGTGCATCATGGCCTGGGTCTGCTGATCCAGGTCGGCGGCCGTCGGTGCACTGGCGCAGCCGATCACCAGCAGGGACACCGCGGCGACGGCCGAGGCCGAGAGGAGAACATGGTGGCATTGCATGCGAGTCATCCTTGTCTGCTCAGCGCTTGAGGGCCGGGGCGATCGATTCGGCGCCCTTGGCGTTGACGCCCATGAACACCCCCAGAGCGATCGTCACGTCGGAGGCGAAACCGGGGTACGGGAAGCGCTGCTGGCGGAAGCAGTCGTTGAGCCGGCGCTGCATGCTCCACATCTCGCCGCTGGACACCCGGTAGGCGGGCCAGGCCGCAAAGCCGACGCCGTCACCCGGGTTGTGGGTCAGGTTGGGCAGGTCCTGCAGGCGGATGCGCTTGCCATCCTCGCCATGGCAGCTGGCGCAGGAGAAGTCCATCGGCCCGCCACGGTAGAAGAAGGCCCGCTTGCCCAGTTCGTAGTAGCGGCGCTCCTCGGCATGGCCCTGGGGCACCGCGATCTTCATGCCGCGCGACTCGGCGGAAATCCAGGCGGACAAGGCCTCCAGCGTGGCCTGCTCACCCTTGCCGAAAGGCGTGGCGGCGATCTCAGCGGCGTTGAAGCCCTGGATCTTGTCCATGCAGGTCAGCAGGCGCGATTCCAGATCCTGCACCCGGCCGGTGTCGGCGAACCAGCGCGGCAGCTGCACCCAGGCGCCCTTCACCACGCCCGGGCCCAGGCCCAGATCGCAGCGCTGCAGCGACACCTTCCTGGGCCCGCGCGGGGTCTTCCACAGGTCCTCGCCCTTGGCCTCGAACAGCTCGGCGGGGTTGCCGTCCTCGAGCATCTTGCGGTACTCGGCGATGCCGTCGGCGGCCGACTTCTGCTGCGCGGCGGCGGTGCCCAGCGTGCCGAGCGACACCAGGGCGGCCAGGCCGCCTGCGATCATTCTGGAGGTGTGCATGCTTCTCGCGGTGAAGGGGGGTGGAGGGGAGGATGCGACGCCGGGCCCGGGGTCAGGACACCGTGGCTTCGTCGGTCCGCGTGTCGCCGTGGTTGTCTTTCCAGCTCACGGCCATCTTGTCGCCCGCCTTCGCGCCCTTGACCGCGAACTGCAGGTAGGGGTTCTTCGAGATGGACGGGCCCCATTGGGCGGTCAGCACCGGCTTGCCATTGAGGGTGGCCGTGACCTCCTGGATGTACCAGGCGGGGATCACCTTGCCCGCCGAATCCTTGCGTTGTCCGGTTTCCATCTCGTGGCTCATCAGCACGCGCACGGTGGTCTTGTCGCCTTCGGCCTTGGCGCGGATGCGCATCGGGTCTGCCATGGTTCTCTCCTGTGTCTGTGAATGGGGAATGCGGGTCGGTTTGGGGGCGGGCTCAGCCGCCGCAGCCACCCAGCGTGACCTTGACTTCCTTCTGCGCGAACAGGACCTTGCCGTCGTTCATCAGGGCCACGGCCATGACGTTCGAGGACTGGCCCATCTTCACGCGGGTGGCGAAGTTCGGCTCCACCGCGTCGCTGACGTCGAAGATCGCCGACAGCACGCTGGGGTTCTTCTCGACCATCACCATCAGGCGCTTGACGCCCGGCAGCGTGGAGGCCACGCCGATGGGCACCACGGCCCCGTTCTCGGCGATGTCCGGACCGGTGATGGTCACGTCCTTGCTCTCGGTCGGGGCGCTGCCGCCCAGGGCCTTGACCACCTCGGCCATGGTCTTCATGTCGAAGACCGCGGCGTTGTAGGCCGCCTGTGCCGCAGTGGGCAGCAGGCCGGCGGAACCCAGCATCGCCACCACGGCGGCCGAGCGGGAGAGCATGTCGCGTCGGTTGATCATGTGAACTCCTCTGAGGGAATGAAGTTAATGAAGATTCTTCAGGGCAAGGAGCGTGAGAACCCCTGGGGGTTTACTTGGAGGCTCCGGCGGCCAGCCACTTGGCGATGAGCTGGAGATCGGCGTCCGGCAGCGTCTGCGGCGGCATCGGGATGCTGCCCCACAGGCCCTGCCCGCCCGATCGGATCTTGCCGGCCAGGTACGTCTGGACGTCGGCACGGTCGCGGTACTTGGCGGCGACATCCTTGAAGGCCGGTCCGACGATCTTGCGGTCCACGCCGTGACAGGCCGCGCAGGCGTACTTCTGCAGCAGGGCCTGCACCTGGGCCGACTGGCCGTCGCCAGCGGCCGGCTGGGGTGCGGCGGCCGCTGCGGTGGCCGCGGCCACCACGTCGCTGCCGGCCGGCCGGCTGGTGTCCACCCCGCGCTGCGGGCCGACCAGGCGCTGTTGTTGGGCCAGGTTGCCGTTGTTGTTGCGGGCATGGTCCGGCAGGAAGGACGCCACCTTGGGCTCGGCCAGGCAGTCCTTCATGCAGGCCACGGCCTTCACGTCGGGCTTGCCGCCGTTGCCCATGCCCTTGCCGGGCCACAGGCCGTGGTCGGTGGTCATGCCATTGCGGTTGGGCATGCGCGCCTGGGCCTGGGCGATGGTGGTGTCCGACAGCACGAAGTCGTCCGGCACGATGCCCGACATGTTCAGCAGGTAGGCCACCACGCTGTAGACCTCGTCGGTGTTCAGGGACTTGGGCGCGTTCCAGGGCATGGCCCGGTTCACGTAGTCCCAGATGGTCGAGACGGTGGCCACCTTCATGAAGGTGGTGCGTCCCGGGAAGCTGCGGTCGTTCAGCCTCGCCACATGGCCGGTCTTCACATCCTCGGCGGTCACGCCACCGATCAGGGGCGAGAAGACCTCATTGCTCTCACCGAACACACCGTGGCAGGAGGCGCAATGGCTCTCCCACACATCCTGGCCCTGGCTGACCGAACCGGAGCCCTTGGGCAGGCCCTGGAAGTCCGGCCGCACATCGATGTTCCAGGCCGCCACTTCCTTGGACGTGGTGTCGCGCCCGATGCCGGGATAGGCCGTGGACTGTGCCGCGGCCGTGCCCATGCCGGCGCCCGCCAGCACGACGGTCCACAGCAGGCGCTCAAGAGAGCTGGACATTCTTCACCTCCCCGCTTTCCTGGACCAGCCAGGTCTGGATGGCGTTGTTGTGGTAGATCGAGCGGGTGCCGCGCACCGCACGCAGTTGCGCATAGCTGGGCTGCACGTAGCCGGTCTCGTCCATGGCGCGGCTCTGCACCAGGGCCGGCTTGCCGTCCCAGGCCCAGTCCAGCGTGAAGCGGGTCAGGCACTTGCTCATCACCGGATCCTGCAGGCGCGCGGTGCGCCAGTTGCGGCCACCATCCACGCTCACATCCACGCGCTTGACCTTGCCGCGGCCCGACCAGGCCAGGCCGCTGATCTGGTAGTAGCCCTTGTCCAGCAGCACCTGGCCACCCGAGGGCGTGGTCACCACGCTCTTGCACTCCTGCGTGCTGGTGTACTGCCGGTGCTGACCGCCGGGCAGCAGGTCGATGTAGTGGACCGCCTCGTCCTTGGTGGCATAGGGCTTGTCCCCCACCTCGATGCGCCGCAGGTACTTCACCCAGCTCACTCCCTGCACACCCGGCACCACCAGACGCAGCGGGTAGCCTTGCTGGGGACGCAGCATCTCGCCGTTCTGGCCATAGGCCACCAGCACCTCGCCGCTTTCCACCAGCTCCATCGGGATGGTGCGGGTCATGCTGGAGCCGTCGGCCCCTTCGGCCAGCAGGTAGCGGCCGCGCTTGTAGTCGGCGCCCGCCATGTCCAGCAGGACCTTCAGCGGCACGCCGGTGAACTCGCTGCAGCTGAGCATGCCGTGGGTGTACTGGGCGGTGGGCACCGCCACATTGCCCCACTCCATGCCGGTGTTGGCGCCGCACTCGATGAAGTGGAAGCGGCTCACCGAAGGCAGACGCATGATCTCGTCCATGGTGAAGACCATCGGACGCTTGAGCATCTTCTCGTCCGAGCCGTTGAGCATCAGACGGTGCTTGGACGGGTCCATGTCCCACCAGCCCTGGTGATGGCGCTCGAAATGCAAGCCACTGGGCGTGACGATGCCGAACAGGCTTTGCAGCGGCGCGAAGGACACCGAAGCCTGGGTGGTCTGCGTCAGGCCCGGGCTGGGGCGGCGCTGCACATTGGACTCGTACTGCGAAGGCTTGCCGTAGCCGCCCTCCGCGGCCACCGGCGAGCCCAGGCCCTTGCTGTACGTTGGCAGGTTCAGGATGTTGGGGTCCCCCCCCTCGCTGGGCACCGGGTTGGACTGGGCCAGCACGGCGGGCGCGGCAGCACTGGCCATGGCCGCGGCAAACGCGCCGCGGATGAAGTCCCGGCGCCCATCCTTGGCTTCACGGCACACGGTCCGGATGCCGTCCTGATCAACGAAATTCTCGGGCGCCTTGCGCAGGCGCCCGGCGTGCTGGGGGTCAAGGCTCACGCTCGCTCCTCGGGTCTGACCGGTGGACGCGCAGCTGTGGCGGCGGATGGAACCGATGGATTCACATCCTTTCATCACAATATGCGCTTAAGCGAATATTAGTGATGACAGATCTCGTCAGGGATGGGTGGATTCCCCGCCCGGGTTTGACCCGATCGTGCCCGGGGTCTTGCCTTTTGGCGCGCCCAAAAGCAAAAGGCACCCAACGCCATGCGTGGGTGCCTTTGACAGGAAGTTGGTGGGCCCTGAGTGACTCGAACACTCGACCAACGGATTAAGAGTCCGCTGCTCTACCAACTGAGCTAAGAGCCCGCTGCGCATCCCGTTGCCGGGACCACAGGAAAACTGGTGGGTTGTGCAGGATTCGAACCTGCGACCAACGGATTAAAAGTCCGCTGCTCTACCGACTGAGCTAACAACCCCCGGCAGAGTCAGCGATTATGGCACGGTTTTGACACCATGCCAAGCGTTCTGTCGTTCAAAGCCCTTTCAAGGCACTGGCCACGGCTTCGGCCGCGGCCGCCATGCCGAAGCTGGCGGTCACCATCACCGAGGAGCCATAGCCGTGGCAGTTCAGGCTGCCATCGGTGTCGCAGGCGCCCCCGGCCGGAGGCGCCACGCTTTCGCGCGAGAACACACAGCGCAGCCCGACGCGGCCCTGGCGCGGTGCGCCATGCTCGCGCCGCAGACGGTTGCGCAGCGAAGCCAGCAACGGGTCGTGCGTCACCGCCGAGAGGTCGTCCACCTCCAGGCGCTGAGGTTGCCGCTTGCCACCCGCGGCCCCACAGCACACCACCGGCACCCCCGTGGCACGGCCCCAGGCTGCCAGCGTGGCCTTGGCGCGCACCTGGTCGCAGGCGTCGATCAACACATCCACCGGCTCGGGCAGCAACGCGGGCCACAGCTCGGGCTCGACGAACTCCTCGACCTGCAGCACGCGGCAGGCGGGGTGGATGTCGGCCACCCGGGCGGCCAGGGCCTGCACCTTGGCCTGGCCCACCGTGGCCCCCACGGCCTGGATCTGCCGGTTGATGTTGGACTCGGCGACCTGGTCCAGGTCGATCAGCACCAGTGTGGCCACGCCACTGCGGGCCAGGGCTTCGGCCGCCCAGGAGCCGACCCCGCCCACGCCCACCACGGCCACGCGCAGGGCGCGCAGGCGGGCGTAGGCCGCGTCACCGTAGAGGCGGCGCAAGCCGCCGAAACGGCGTTCCAGATCGGCGTCCAGCGTCGCGTCGCCGTTCACTTCAGCGCCACCAGCCGTTCCTTCGCGGCATGGGCCGCTTCGGACTTCGGATAGCGCTTGATCAGGTCTTCCAAGGTGCGCTTGGCGCCCTTGGTGTCCTTCAGTTCCGCCTGGCAGTTGGCGACCGCCAGCATGGCCTCGGCCGCACGGGGATGGTCCGGTGCCGCCGCCAGGAAGGCCTTGAAGGTGGCCAGCGAACCCTTGTAGTCACGCTGACCGTACTGGGCATTGCCCAGCCAGTAACGGGCCGAATCGGCGTAGCCGGTGTTCGGGTAGCGCTTGAGCAAGCCGGCCAGCGCGCTGGCGGCCCGGTCGAAGTCGCCCCCCCGCAGGCTGTTCATCGCATCGTCGTAGGCGGCCTTCTCGTCGGCTTCGACGGTGAAGTCCTTGCCATCGACGTTGACCTGCTGCGGCTCGAGCTTGCGCATGCGGTCATTCACGCCCGACTTCAGGTCGTGCATGGCGCGCTGCAGGTCGGCCAGATCGCGCAGCAGCTGTTCGTCCTGGCCGCGCAGCTTGGCCAGGTCTTCGCGCAGCTGCTCGGTCTGGTTGGACAGATCCAGCACGCTGCGCTGCAGCGACTGGATCTGGTCGGCCTGCTGCTTGATCTGCTGCTCGTTCTGGCTGACCTTGGCGCGCAGGTCCAGGATGGCCCGGCGCGCTTCGTCGTCATCGAACAGGCCCGCCCGCGCCGGAGACACGGCCAGCCACAGCCCGCAAGCGGCCAGAACGGCCGGCATCAGTGGTCGGAGCAAGCGGGTCGTCATGATCTCAACGGTCCTTCAGTTCGGCGCGGCGGTTCTTGGACCAGGCGGCTTCGTTGTGGCCTTCGACGGCCGGACGTTCCTTGCCGTAGCTCACCGATTCCAGTTGGCTGTCGGCAGCGCCCAGGGCCACCAGGGCCTTTTGCACGGCTTCGGCACGCTTTTGGCCCAGGGCCAGGTTGTACTCGCGGCTGCCGCGTTCGTCGGTGTGGCCGTCGATGATGATCTGGGCCTTCTTGTTGTTG
This sequence comes from Ideonella benzenivorans, assembly GCF_020387415.1. Classification (GTDB taxonomy): domain Bacteria; phylum Pseudomonadota; class Gammaproteobacteria; order Burkholderiales; family Burkholderiaceae_C; genus Ideonella; species Ideonella benzenivorans. The sequence continues at coordinate 37,036 of NZ_JAGWCB010000010.1, forward strand.
GCCAGGTACTTGGCGTTGGCTTCCAGGGCCGGACGGAACTCGTCCTTCACGACGAAGCTGTCGAAGTCAAAGTACACCACACGGCCCTTCTGGGCGGCGGCCAGCAGTTCGGCGTTCTTCTGCGCAGCCAGGTCCACCGTGGCGACCGAGCTTTGGGCCGGTTGGGTGCTTTCGGCGGCGGCCGGGGTGCGGGTCTCGACCGGGGTGTCGTGCAGCTTCACGTTGGAAGCGCAGCCAGTGGCCAGGGCGGCCACCGCGACGGCGGCACTCAGACCCAGGCGACGGGACAGGATGGATTGGGCAAACATGGTGTTTCCTTCAAAGAACAGCAGATGAAAAGGCCGGCCTCATGCCGGCATGCCAGGCAGAGCGGTGCAACCTCGAGGCTGCATCGCTCAACGACCGTAGGGGCCCCAGTCGGGCTCTCGAATGTCCTGTCCGCTGGACAGCAGGCGCGTCTTCACCTTGCCGTCCACGGTGGATGTCATCAACACTTCCTGCCCCCCGGTGCGGGTGGCGTACATCACGAGCCGGCCGTTGGGCGAAAAACTGGGCCGCTCGTCGTAATCGGTGTCGCTGATCGACTGGCCAGATCCACTGGCCAGGTCCATCGTCATGACCTTGAACAGGCCCCCCTGGCGCTGCACATAGGCCAGGGTCTTGCCATCCGGGCTGATCGCCGGGCTGACGTTGTAGTTGCCGGAGAAGGTCACGCGCGTGGCCGAGCCACCGTTGACCGGCTGCCGGTAGATCTGCGGCGAGCCGCCACGGTCGCTGACAAAGTACAGCGTCTGGCCATCGGGGGCGAACGTGGCCTCGGTGTCGATGGCCATGCTCTGGGTGACGCGCCGCGGGCTGCCGCCGTTCTTGCTGATCAGGTAGATCTGCGAGCCCCCCTGGCGTGACAGCGTCACGGCCAGGGTCTGCCCATCGGGCGACCAGGCCGGCGCACTGTTGGAGCCCCGGAAATTGGCCACGCGGTGGCGGGCCCCGGTCGCGGTGTTCTGAACCCAGACCACCGGCTTGTGGTCCTCGAAGGACACATAGGCCAGCTCCAGCCCGTTGGGGGACCAGCTCGGCGAGATGATCGGTTCGGGGCTGACCAGCGCCACCTGCCCCCCTTCGCCATCGGCGTCGGCCACGCGCAGGCTGTAGCGACCACCGCCCTTGGTGACGTAGACGATGCGGGTGGCGAACACGCCGCGCTCGCCGGTCAGCTTCTCGTAGATGGCATCGGCGATGCGGTGTGCGGCCAAGCGCAGGTCACCCGTCGGGACGGGATAGCTCTGTCCCCCGAGATCAGCCCCCTTGACCACGTCCCACAGCTTGTAGCGAACGTCGTAGCGGCCATCGACCAGCTTGGTCACCGAGCCGGCGGCAATGGCGTCCGAGCCTTGGGTGCGCAGGTCGGCGAAGGCCGGGGTACCGGTTTCGTCGAACATCTGGCTGGTGTCGACAAAGCGGAAGCGCCCACTGCGCTCCAGGTCAGCCCGGATGATTTGCGAGATCGGCTGCGGGCAACTGCTCTCGCCGCGGAACCGCAGCAAGGAAATCGGCAGCTGCGTCGCGCCGATACCGGCGATCTCGACCCGAAACTGTGCGCGAGCGGGCAGCAGGTTCAGCCCTCCCAGGGCGGCGAGGGTGCCCAATGCGTGTCGTCTATTCCACATGTGTCGGTGGTTGATGCGCCAGCACGGTCAGAAGTTCCGCACATAAAAACCGTGCAGGCTGACCGATTGGCAAGTCAGAATTGTAGGACGGTTGCCACATTGAAGTATGGCCAATCCCAGGGCTGAAGCGTCCTGGGCTCGTTGGCGAGCCCTCCATCGGCACCGCCCCCCGCGCCGCGCATGTTTCGGCATGTTTCACGTTGCGCTGCAGCAACGACCGACCCGGCCTCGCCCGCCCTTGCCCCACGCAAGCGCCCCAATACTGATGTCAGCGGCAGGGTCTTGGCCCGAACGGCGGCCGCTTGACCCGCCCGAACCACAACCCGGCCACCGCCAACCAGCCGCCGGCCAGCAGCAAGGCCGGCCACTGTGGCACCGCAAAGCCGAAGGCGGCGCGCAAGGCCGGCACGCTCCAGGACAGCGCGAGCAGCAGACTGGCTGCCAGCGCCAGCCAACCCAGCCCGTCGCCGACATGCCGGAGCCAGCCGCCGCGGGACCACTGCCGGTTGGCCAGGATCAGCAGCACGCTGCCCAGCACCAGCACGGCAAAGCTCATGGCCCGCCCACCGGCCTCGGACTCACCCAACGCCCGGCCGCCCGCATAGACCGCCAGGCAGCAGGCCAACAGCCCCGCGCCCTGCCACAGCCCTCGGGCCAGCACCTGGCGGTCGAACAGGCGCGCCTGCGGCCGGCGCGGCGGCAGGCGCATCAGGTTCGGCTCGGCCGGCTGGGCCTCGAAGACCAGCGAACAGGCCGGGTCGATCACCAGCTGCAGGCACAGCACATGCACCGGCAGCAGCAGCATCGGCCAGCCCAGCAGCACCGGCAGGAAGGTCAGCCCGATGATGGGCACATGGGCCGCCAGCACGAAGACGATGGCCTTGCGCAGGTTGGCAAACACCCGGCGCCCGTGGCGCACGGCGGTCACCAGCCCGGCCAGGCTGTCCTGCATCAGCACCAGGGCGGCGGCCTCTCGGGCCACGTCGGTGCCACGGGCCCCCATGGCCACGCCGATGTGGGCCGCGCGCAGGGCCGGCGCGTCGTTCACCCCGTCACCGGTCATGGCCACCACCTCGCCCTGGGCCTGCAGGGCCCGCACCAGGCGCAGCTTCTGCTCCGGCTGCACACGGCAGAACACGCTGGTCTGCGCCACCTGGGCCCGCCAGCCGGCATCGTCCAGGCCCTCCAGGGTGCCACCGGCCACCACGCCGCCCGCCACATCCAGCCCCGCCTGCCGTGCCACCGACAACGCCGTGGCGGGATGGTCGCCCGTCATCATGACGACCCGGATGCCCGCCTCGCGGCATTCGGCGATCGCCGCGGGCACCTCGGGCCGCAAGGGATCTTCCAGGGCCACCAGCCCCAGGAACTCGAAGTCGAAGTCGTGCTGGATCGGCGGCAGGCGGTCGGCGGCAAAGACCGCCCGCGCCACGCCCAGCACCCGCCAGCCCTGGTCGGCCAGCGCGGCCACCTGGCCGACGATGCGCGACTGATGGGCCGCATCCAGATGGCACAGGTCGATCACCGCTTCCGGCGCCCCCTTGGCCGCAATCAGCCGCTCACGCCGGTCCGGCGACTGCCAGACCCGCGACATGGCCAGCAGCTCGGCCGACAGCGGATAGTCCTCGACCAGGGTCCAGTCGGCATGCAGGTGCTCGGTGTGGGCGAGTTCGCGCTCGCCAGCCTCGCGCAGGGCCTGCTCCATCGGGTCCACGGCCTGCCGGTGGCTGGCCAGGATCGCGTACTCCAGGGTCTCGTGCACCGACTCCGGCAGCGGCAAGTCTCGCTCGCTCACCAGGTCGTGCTCGCCCGTGGGCGACCACAGCCGGCGCACCGCCATGCGGTTGAGGGTCAGCGTGCCGGTCTTGTCCACGCACAGCACCGTGGCGGCCCCCAGCAACTCCACCGCGGCCATCTGGCGCACCAGCACCCGCGCCCGGGCCAGCCGCCAGGCCCCCAGGCCGAGGAACAGGGTCAGCACCACCGGCAGCTCCTCCGGCAGGATGGCCATGGCCAGCGTCAGGCCGGCCAGCAGGCCCTGCAGCACATCGTGCTGCCGCCAGGCATAAAGCGCGGCCAGCAAGGCGGCCAGCGACAAGCCCGTCACCGCCGCCACCCGCACGATGCGGGCCGTTTCCTGCTGCACCGGGCTGGCCGGCGCCTCGGTGGCCTGCAGCGAGGCGCCGATGCGGCCCAGCGCACTCCGCGGCCCGGTGGCCACCACCGCGCCCCGGGCCGTCCCGGCGGTCAGCAGCGTGCCGGCGAACAACCAGCCGCCGGCCTCGGCGCCCGGCGCCGGTGCGGGCGCCGCGGCATCCGCCGTCGCCGGCACGGACTTGAATACCGGAGCCGACTCACCGGTCAGCAGGGATTCATCCACGGACACCCCCGTGGCGGCCAGCAGGCACACATCGGCCGGCACCCGGTCCCCGGCCTCAAGCAGCACCACGTCGCCCCGCACCAGCTCGCGGCTGGGCACGCGACAGGCCTGGCCATCACGCCAGACCTGCGCCTGCGGTGCCGACAAGGCGCGCAGCGCCGCCAGCGAGCGCTCGGCCCGGCGTTGCTGCACCAGGCTGATCGCCATCACGACGATCACGAAGCCCATCAGCGTCCAGGCTTCCTGCGCATTGCCCAGCAGCGCATACAGTGCGCCACAGGCCAGCAGCAGGCCGAACATCGGCTCGGTCAGCACCGACAGCACCAGCCGCCACAGCGGCCGGCGCGAGGTGTCTGCCAGCTCGTTCGGGCCCTCGTCGCGCAGCCGACGGGCCGCTTCGGCAGCCGTGAGCCCGGTGTCCATCGCGTGGCCTCAGACTGGGACGGCCGGCTTCACTGGCGCATGGTCCAGGTCCGGCCGGTGCCAGGGATCCACATGGGTCATCAGGTTGAGCACCCGATGGCGCTGCAGCACACGCTGCCGGGCCGCCACCGCGATGTCATGCCCCTGTTCCACCGTGATCGCGGCATCCACCTCGATGTGGGCATCGACCACGATCATGTCGCCCATCTTGCGGGTGCGCACATCGTGCACCCCGGCCACGCCCGGGGTTTCGATCAGCGTCTGGCGGATGGCCTGGACCTCCTCGTCGTCGGCAGCCCGGTCCATCAGGTCGTGCAGCGCGTTCCAGCCGAACTCCACCCCCATCTTCGCGACCATCAGGCCGACGATCAGGGCCGCGATCGGGTCCAGGATGGGATAGCCGGCCAGATTGCCCACCAGACCCAGCGCCACCACCAGCGAGGAGGCCGCGTCCGAGCGCGCGTGCCAGGCATTGGCCACCAGCAGGCTGGACTTCACCTTCTTGGCCACCGCCAGCATGTAGCGAAACAGCGCTTCCTTGGCCACCAGCGTGCCCAGGGCCACCCACAAGGCCACCGCGTGCACCGGCGGCAGATCCGCCGGCGCGTGCAGCTTCTGGAAGGCCGACACCAGCATGCCCGCCCCGACCACCAGCAGCAGCACACCCAGCACCATGGAGGCCGCGTTCTCGAAGCGCTGGTGACCATAGGGGTGGTCATCGTCGGCGGCCTTGCGGGCCTGGTGCCCGGCCACCAGCACGACGGCGTCGGACACCAGATCGGCCAGCGAGTGCAGACCGTCGGCCACCAGGCCCTGCGAGCGGGCCACCAGACCCACCGCAATCTGCAGGGTCGACAGCACCAGATTGACCGCCACACTGACCCAGGTGCTGCGGTTGGCGGCCTTGGCCCGTTCCACCGCGGTGTACAGGCTGTGCTCGTCGGCGTCGTTGTCGTGGTTCTTGAATTGCATCCCGTTAGCCTACCCGCCCAGGCTGATTCTTGTCTGAAGCCATCGCCACCGCCGCCTCACAGCAACACGATGTCGTACTGCTCCGGGTTCATCGTCGCCTCGGCCGACAGCGAGATCGGCTTGCCGACGAAGGCCGAGAGATCGGCCAGGTGCTGGCTTTCCTCGTCGAGCAGCATTTCCACCACCGCCGCACTGGCCACCACGCGGAATTCCTTGGGGTCGAATTGGCGTGCCTCGCGCAGGATCTCGCGCAGGATGTCGTAGCAGACGCTGCGCGCGGTCTTGACCTGGCCGCGCCCCTCGCAGGTGGGGCAGGGCTGGCACAGCACATGGGCCAGGCTCTCGCGGGTGCGCTTGCGGGTCATCTCGACCAGCCCCAGCTGGGTGAAGCCGCTCACCGTGGTCTTGGTGCGGTCGCGCGCGAGCTGCTTGCGCAGCTCGGCCAGCACAGCCTGCTGGTGCTCCTCGCGCGCCATGTCGATGAAGTCGATGATGATGATGCCGCCCAGGTTGCGCAGCCGCAGCTGGCGCGCGATGGCCTGCGCGGCCTCCAGGTTGGTCTTGAAGATCGTCTCGTCGAAGTTGCGGGCGCCCACATAGCCGCCGGTGTTGACGTCGATCGTGGTCAGCGCCTCCGTCTGGTCGACGATCAGGTAGCCCCCGGATTTCAACTCGACCCGCCGGCCGAGCGCCCTGGCGATCTCTTCCTCGATGTTGAAGAGATCGAAGATCGGCCGTTCGCCACGGTAGTGCTCCAGCTTGCCCACCGAGGCCGGGGTGTAGGCTGCCCCAAAGGCCTTGAGCTGTTCGTACTGCTGGCGCGAATCGATGCGGATCGCGGCGGTCTGCTCGGTGGCCAGGTCGCGCAGCACCCGCTCGCTCAACGACAGGTCCTGGTGCAGCAAGGTGCCGGCCGGCTGGGACAACGCACGCTGTCGGATCTGGGCCCAGGTCTTGCGCAGATAGGCAATGTCCTCCGACAGCTCGGCGTCACTGGCTTCCTCGGCATTGGTGCGCAGGATGAAGCCGCCCGGGCCCTCCTTGCTGCCCGGTTCGGGCTTGCCCACCAGGGCCACCATGCGCTGGCGCAGCTGTTCACGGTGCTCGACCGAGCCGATCTTCTGCGAGATGCCGATGTGGGTGTCCTGCGGCAGGAACACCAGCAGGCGGCCGGCGATGCTGACCTGGGTGGACAGGCGGGCGCCCTTGGTGCCGATCGGGTCCTTGACCACCTGCACCATCAGGGTCTGGCCCTCGAACACCAGCTTCTCGATCGGCGTGGGCGGGTGGCTGTCACGCACCCCGGGGGCGTGGGCGGTGTGCAGATCGGCCACGTGCAGGAAGGCCGCGCGCTCCAGACCGATGTCGATGAAGGCGCTCTGCATGCCCGGCAACACCCGGGCCACCTTGCCCAGGTAGACGTTGCCCACCAAGCCACGTTCAAGCGTGCGCTCGATGTGCAGCTCCTGGATGGCACCGTTCTCGATCAGAGCGACACGGGTTTCCTGGGGAGCCCAGTTGATCAGGATGTCATGCATGTGCGGCCGCGGTATTGGCGTTGTGCCCAGCAGGCCGCGGGCACGACGGTCAGACGCGGACGCGAGCCTGCCGCAGCAACTGGGTTGTCTCGTAGAGGGGCAACCCCATGATACCGGAGTAGCTTCCGGCGATGCGCTCGATCCAGCCGGCCAGCGAGCTCTGGATGGCGTAGGCACCGGCCTTGCCGAAGGGCTCGCCGCTGTCGACGTAGCGGGCCACCACCTCGGCCGGCAGCGGCGCAAAGCGAACGGTCGAGACATTCACCGCCAGGTGATGCCGGCGGCCGTCCCACAGGGCCACCGCGGTCAGCACCTTGTGGCTGCGGCCGGACAGGCGGGTCAGCGTGTCGGTGGCTTCGGCCGCATCGGCGGGCTTGCCAAGGATGCGCCGCCCGAGCGCCACCGTGGTGTCAGAGCACAGGATGGGCGCCAACGGCAGCCCACGGGCCTTCCAGCGGGCGCGCGCCGCCTTCAGCTTGGCCCGGGTCACCCGTTCGACATAGTCGGCCGGTGCCTCGCCGGGGCGCTCCGCCTCCAGGGCCTCGGCGTCTTCGTCCGGGTCGGGCAGCAGCAGTTCGTGGCGCACGCCCAGCTGGTCCAGCAGCTGACGGCGACGCGGGCTTTGGGACGCCAGGTAGATGAAGTCGTGTTCCAACGCCGCCCTCACTCGCGGTGGTAGGGATGGCCGTTGCGCAGCGACCAGGCCCGGTAGAGCGCCTCGGCCAGCAGCACGCGCACGAAGGCGTGCGGCAGGGTCAGGTCCGACAGGCGCAGGCTCTCATCAGCCGTGCCCTTGAGCTGGGCATCCAGCCCGTCGGGGCCGCCGATCAGGAACACCACATCGCGCCCATCCCCCAGCCAGAACTCGAAACGCTGCGCCAGCTGGGCGGTGGTCAGGCGGGTGCCATGCTCGTCCAGCAGCACGCGGCGCACGCCTTTGGGGCAGGCTGCCTCCAGGCGATGCGCCTCGGCCGCCATCAGCTGTTCGGTGCTCTTGCCGCCGCGCGGCTCGGCCTTGACCGCCTTCAGCGTCAGACGCATCTCGGGCGGGAAGCGCTTGGCGAAGTCGTCGTAGGCCGCGTCAGCCCAGGCCGGCTGGCGCTGGCCGACCGCGGCGATGATCAACTGCATGGCTCAGGCCGGACAGTGCGTCAGGCAGACCGCTTGGGGGCCGCCTTCTTGGCTGGAGCCGCCTTCTTCGTCGAGGACGCCTTCTTGGCGGGCTTGCCCACCACGATGGTCTGGACCGGCTTGGCCTCCACGGCCCGACGGGTGGTGCCGCTGCTGCGCGTCACCGCCTTCTTGGCCGGCGCCTTGGCCACTGCGCCCTTCGCGGCCGCCTTCTTGGCGGGCGCGGCCTTCTTGGCGGCGCTCGCGGTTCCGCTGCTGACCTTGCGCGCGGCGGTCGGCTTGGCGGCTACCGTCTTCGGCTCGGTGGCGGCCTTGGCCTTCTTCGCGGCCGGCTTCTTGGCGGGCTTGGCCGGTGCTTCGTCCTCGTCTTCGGGCTCGGAGGCCTTGACCAGACGGGTCTGGCCGTCGCTGAGCTTCAGCTTGACCGGCTTGCCGCCCCAGATTTCCTCGAGGCGGTAGTAGTCGCGGATGGCCGGCTGCATGATGTGGGCCACCGCCGCCCCGCAGTCGACGATGATCCACTCACCGTTGTCCTCGCCTTCGGTGCGCAGCACCGGCAGGCCGGCGGCCTTGACCGACTCGCGCACGCTGGAGGCCAGCGCCTTGGTCTGGCGGTTGCTGGTGCCCGAGGCCACGATCACGCGCTCGAACAGCGGCGACAGATGCTCGGTGTTGAAGACCAGGATGTCCTGAGCCTTCACGTCCTCCAGGCCATCGACGATGGCGCGTTGCAGTTTTCGAATGTCCATTCAGTGGCCGGGCGCGGCCCGGTAGAGGCTGTGTTGATCAATATAGCGTGCCACCGCTTCCCCCACCAGGGGTGCAATCGGCAGGCCTCGCGCCACCCGGGCACGGATGTCGGTGGCGTTGATGTCGTGCCGTGGCAGGGGCAGCACGACACAACGGTGGGGCACCCCGGCCAGGGCTGGCGGCACCTGGACGGTCTGCCCCTCGCGGGCCGCCACGGCCAGCGTCACCGCGGCCAGCAGTTCCCGCCAGCCATGCCAGGTGGCAAAGCGCGCGTACTGGTCTTGCCCGATGACCAGGAACCAATCGGTGCCCGGCTGCTCGGCGGTCAGTTCGCGCACGGTGTCCAGCGTGTAGCTGGGCCCCTGGCGGGAAAGTTCGCGATTGTCCACCACAAACCGCCCCTCTCCGGCGATCAGGGTCTGCACCATCGCCAGGCGGTGTTCGGGCGAAGCCAGTTCGCCCGCGGGCTTTTGCCAGGGCTGCCCCGCCGGCAACCAGCGCAATTCGTCCAGCGCCAGCGTCTCGCAAGCCTGCAGGGCCAGCGCGCGGTGCGCCTGGTGGGGTGGGTTGAAACTGCCGCCGAAGAGCCCGACGCGCCGCATGTGCTGGTGGCTCAGGCGCCCTCCGCCGCCCAGTCGCGCGGGCGCAGGAAGTCGCTGTAGAGCTGGGCCTCTGGCGTGCCGGCCTCTGGGTGCCAGTCATAGCGCCAGTTCGCCACCGGCGGCATCGACATCAGGATCGCCTCGGTGCGGCCACCGGATTGCAGGCCGAACAGCGTGCCGCGGTCGTGCACCAGGTTGAACTCGACATAGCGCCCCCGCCGATAGGCCTGGAACTCACGCTCGCGCTCGCCATACGGCATGTCACGCCGGCGCTCCACAATGGGCAGGTAAGCCTGCAGGAAGGCATCGCCCACGGCCCGGGTCAGCGCGAAGCTGTGCTCGAAGCCTTCCTCGTTGAAGTCGTCGTAGAAGATGCCGCCCACGCCGCGCGGTTCGTTGCGGTGCTTCAGGAAGAAGTACTCGTCGCACCAAGTCTTGAAACGCGGGTACAGGTCGGCGCCGAAGGGGGCCAGCGCGTCACGGCAGGTGCGGTGGAAGTGCACCGCATCCTCCTCGAAACCGTAGTAAGGCGTCAGGTCCATGCCGCCGCCAAACCACACGACCGGGTCGCGGCCCGAGGGCAGCGCGGCAAAGACGCGCACATTCATGTGCACCGTCGGCACATAGGGGTTGCGCGGGTGGAACACCAGCGACACCCCCATGGCCTCGAAGGACGCCCCGGCCAGCTCCGGGCGATGCCCTGTGGCCGAGGGCGGCAGCGAACGGCCGTGGACGTGGCTGAAATTGCAGCCGCCCCGCTCCAGCAGGTCACCGCCCTCCAGCACCCGGGTCAGGCCGTCGCCTTCCAGCCGCTCGCCCGGTTCGCGTCGCCAGGCCACGGCCTGGAACGGCCGTCCATCGAGCCCGCCGATGGTGCTGACGATGTTGTCCTGCAGTTCAAAGAAATAGGCTCTGAGCGCCTCGCTGTCCATGGGAACCTCTAAAGGAAAAAGCCCGGCGGCTGGACACCACCGGGCTTGGAGCCGGTCTCAGCGCTTGATCGCGCGGTGACCGATGTCGGTGCGCCACTGGGCGCCGTCGAAATGAACCTGTCGCAACACCTCGTAGGCCCGCTGCTGCGCCGTGCGGGCGGAGTCGCCCAGCGCGGTGACGCACAGCACGCGGCCACCACTGGTCAGGACCTGACCGTCCTTCTGCACCGTGCCGGCGTGGAAGACCATGCTGTCGGCCGTGCCCATCGGATCGGCCGGCAGGCCGGTGATGACATCGCCCTTGCGCGGGCTGGCCGGATAGCCGGCGGCGGCCATCACCACGCCCAGCGCGAAGCGGCGGTCCCAGTTCAGTTCCACCGTGTCGAGCGTGCCGTCGGTGGCGTGCAGCAGCACCTCCACCAGGTCGCTCTTCAGGCGCATCATGATCGGCTGGGTCTCCGGGTCGCCCATGCGGGTGTTGAACTCCAGCGTCTTGGGCCGCCCCTCGGCGTCGATCATCAGCCCGGCATACAGGAAGCCGGTGAACGGGATCCCATCCTTGGCCATGCCGTTGATCGTCGGCAGGATGATCTCGTGCATCGCGCGGGCATGCACATTGGGCGTGACGACCGGCGCGGGCGAGTAGGCGCCCATGCCGCCGGTGTTGGGGCCGGTGTCGCCATCGCCGATGCGCTTGTGGTCCTGGCTGGTGGCCAGCGGCAGCACGTTCTTGCCATCGCACAGCACGATGAAGCTGGCCTCCTCGCCCTGCAGGAATTCCTCGATCACCACGCGGGCGCCGCCGGCGTTGTGCACCACGCCCAGGGTGTTGTCCTCCAGCATGAAGCGCACGGCTTCATGGGCTTCGTCGAGCGTCATCGCCACGACCACGCCCTTGCCGGCGGCCAGGCCATCGGCCTTGATCACGATGGGGGCGCCCAGCCGGTCGATGTAGGCATGGGCCGCGGCCGGGTCGGAGAAGGTCTCGTAGGCGGCCGTCGGGATGGCGTGCCGCTTCATGAAGTCCTTGGCGAAGGCCTTGGACGATTCCAGCTGGGCGGCCGCCTGCGTCGGGCCGAAGATGCGCAGGCCGCGGGCGCGGAAGATGTCCACCACGCCTTGCGACAGCGGGGCCTCGGGGCCCACCACCGTCAGCCCGACCTTCTCGGCCATGGCGAAATCCGCCAGGGCCGTCGGGTCGGTGATGGCAACATTGGTCAGGCGCTTGTCCAGCGCCGTGCCGCCATTGCCCGGCGCCACGAAGACGCGCTGCACACGCTCGCTCTGGGCCAGCTTCCAGGCCAGGGCATGCTCACGGCCGCCATTGCCGATGACAAGGATGTTCATGGATCAGCCCAGCTCGGCGTTGTGATAGACCTCTTGCACGTCGTCGAGGTCCTCGATCGCGTCCAGCAGCTTCTGCATGCGCTCGGCATCCTCGCCGCTCAGTTCGATGGTGTTCTCGGCACGCATCGTCACCTCGGCCACCTCGGCGTTCAGGCCGGCGGCCTCCAGCGCGTTCTTCACGGCCTCGAAGTCGCCCGGCGCGGTCAGCACCTCGATGGCGCCCTCGTCGTCGGTGATCACGTCCTCGGCGCCGGCTTCCAGCGCCACCTCCATGACCTTGTCCTCCGAGGTGCCGGGGGCGAAGATCAGCTGGCCGCAGTGCTTGAACTGGAAGGCCACCGAGCCCTCGGTGCCCAGGTTGCCGCCGTTCTTGCTGAAGGCGTGGCGCACCTCGGCCACGGTGCGCACCCGGTTGTCGGTCATGCAGTCGACGATGATGGCCGCGCCGCCGATGCCGTAGCCTTCGTAGCGGATTTCCTCATAGGTCACGCCATCGAGGTTGCCGGTGGCCTTGTCGATATTGCGCTTGACCGTGTCGGCCGGCATGTTGGCCGCCTTGGCCTTGTCCACTGCCAGACGCAGGCGGGGGTTGGCGTTGATGTCACCGCCACCCTGGCGTGCCGCCACCATGATTTCGCGGATCACCCGCGTCCAGACCTTGCCCCGCTTTTCGTCCTGACGGCCCTTGCGGTGTTGGATATTGGCCCATTTCGAGTGCCCAGCCATGGCAGATTTCTCCTGCTCCGGTACGGTCGCCGGAGTCTTGGGGTTTCTTGGATAGACTGCGATTTTACGTTGGGGCGCTGCGCCCGCCTGCCGGGCTGGCCCTTCCCCATCGCGTTTTCCCGGAGGATTTCATGGCCGAACCCATCCTGGTGGCCCAGCACGGCGACATTTCCTGCCGCCTCCTGCCCGCGCTGGCCAACCGCCACGGCCTCATCACCGGCGCCACCGGCACCGGCAAGACCATCACCCTGCAGACCCTGGCCGAGAACTTCTCGAAGATCGGCGTGCCCGTCTTCATGGCCGACGTCAAGGGCGACCTGACCGGCATCAGCCAGGCCGGCCAGATCGGCAACAAGCTGGCCGGCCTCCTGAAGGAACGCGGGCTGCCCACGCCGGCCCCCATCGCCTGCCCCACCACGCTGTGGGACGTCTTCGGCGAGCAAGGCCACCCGGTGCGGGCCACGGTGTCCGACATGGGCCCGCTGCTGCTGTCGCGCATGCTGGCCCTCAACGAAACCCAGTCCGGCGTGCTGAACCTGGTCTTCAAGATCGCCGACGACCACGGCCTGGCCCTGCTGGACCTGAAGGACCTGCGCGCCATGCTGCAGTACGTGGGCGACAACGGCAGCCAGTTCACCACCGAGTACGGCAACGTCAGCGCTGCCTCCATCGGCGCCATCCAGCGCGGCCTGCTGCAGATCGAGCAACAGGGCGGCGACCAGTTCTTTGGCGAGCCCATGCTCAACATCGCGGATTTCATGCAGACCGTCGATGGCCAGGGGGTGGTGAACATCCTGGCGGCCGACAAGCTGATGAACGCGCCGCGGCTGTACGCCACCTTCCTGCTGTGGATGCTGTCGGAGCTGTTCGAGACCCTGCCCGAGGTGGGTGACCTGGACCAGCCCAAGCTGGTCTTCTTCTTCGACGAGGCCCACCTGCTGTTCAAGGACGCACCCGACGCCCTGGTCGAGCGCATCGAGCTGGTGGTGCGCCTGGTGCGCTCCAAGGGCGTGGGCGTCTATTTCGTGACCCAGAACCCGCTGGATGTGCCCGACACCGTGCTGGGCCAGCTGGGCAACCGGGTGCAGCATGCGCTGCGCGCCTTCACCCCGCGCGACCAGAAGGCCGTCAAGAGCGCCGCCGACACGATGCGCGCCAACCCGGGCCTGGACATCGCCACCGCCATCACCGAGCTGGGCGTGGGCGAGGCGCTGATCAGCTTCCTCGACGAGAAGGGCCGCCCCAGCGTCACCCAGCGTGTCTTCGTGCTGCCCCCGGGCAGCCAGATCGGCCCGATCACCCCCGCCCAGCGCCAGGCACTGATCCAGGGCTCGCTGGTGGCCGGTGTCTATGAAAAGGCGGTGGACCGCGACTCCGCCTACGAGAAGCTCAAGGGCCGCGCCGCCGCCACGGCCGACACGCGCGACCAGATGCAACCGCAGACCCCGCAGGGCGGTGGTAGCCTGGCCGACGAAGCCGGCCAGGTCTTCCGCGGCGGGGCCCCGGCGCCCGCCCCGACCCCACAGACAGGCGGGGGCAATGGTGGCGGCCTGCTCGGCGGCCTGGGCGACATCCTGTTTGGTTCCACCGGTCCGCGCGGCGGCCGACGGGAGGGGCTGGCCGAAGCGGCCGCCAAATCCGCCATCCGCACCATCGGCTCCAGCGTGGGGCGGGAGATCGTGCGCGGCGTGCTGGGTGGGTTGCTGGGCGGCAGCTCACGCCGAAAATGAGGAATGCAGCGCCTCCAGCGTGACAGGGTCGGGATCACGGATGGCCCGGCATCCCCTCCCACCGGCTCACTGCCCCAGCATCTGTGGTCGAGGGCACGACCGCTGTTCTGGTTCAAGACCGTGGGCATCTCCAGCTTCACGGCGCTGTTCTTCGTGGCCTACCTCCACCTGCTCAAGCACCCCAGCGGGCCGGTCACGACGATGCCGCAGATCTGGCTGGACGGACGAATCCCCTTTTCGCCGCTCGCGCTGCCGGTGTACCTGTCGCTCTGGGTGTATCTCTCGATCCCCCCCACCCTGATGACCCGACGCAGCGAGATTGTCGGTTTCGGCTGGCGCATCGCCCTCGTCTGCCTGATTGGGCTGCTGGTGTTCTGGTTCTGGCCCAATGCCGTCCCCCCGGCTCACGTCGACTGGGCCCGCTATCCCGGCATGGGTTTTCTCAAAGGCGTGGATGCCGCCGGCAATGCCTGCCCCTCGCTGCATGTGGCCACGGCCGTGTTTGCCGCCTTCTGGATCCATCACCAGCTGCCCACCTTGGGGCTGGGGCGGCGGACCCGCTGGGGCAACGGCCTGTGGTGCCTGGCCATCTGCTATTCCACCGTGGCCACCCGTCAACATGTGGTGGTGGACGTGCTGGCCGGCGGCCTGCTGGGGCTGGGCGTGGCTTGGCTGACCCATCCCGTCACCAGCCCCCACCGAACGCACCGGCATGCCTGAGCTGCGTTGCCTGGAGGCGCTCGGCTACAATCTGACATAAAGCCTTGTCAGAACTGATAATTTCCGTCCCCGAGTACCATGACCCTGCCCGACGAGCAAGCCGACACGATTCAGCCGGCGCTGGAAACCGAACTTGCACAGATGCTCGTGACCGAGCTGGGCCTGGAAGTGAGCGCCCAGGACATCGACCCCACCCAGCCGCTGTACGGTGACGGCCTGGGGCTGGACTCCATCGACATCCTGGAGGTGGCCCTGCTGATCGGCAAGAAGTACGGCGTTCAGATGAAGGCCGACAACGCCGACAACTTCCGCATCTTTGGCTCTCTTCGCAGTCTGGCCCAGTACGTCGGACAGCATCGCCCTCAATGATTCCCCTGCCGCCCTTGGCCAAGCGGCTGGCCGCCGCGGCCTTGGCGGCGCTGTACCTGGTGCTGAGCTTTCTGGCCGGTGCCTCGGATCACCCTCCCTTGCTCGCCGTGGTGGTCAGCCTGGCCCCCATGGCCTTCATGGCGCTGGTCTTCGCCTGGCACCAGTCCGGCTGGAGGCGCAGTGTGCTGCTGACGCTGTGGGGGCTGCTGGTGGTCGGCGTGGGGCTCCAGCTCAGCGCCCTGAGCCGCCATGTGGCCACCGTGTTCTTCCTGCAGCACGTCGGGGCCATGGGGTTCCTGGGCCTGATGTTTGGCCACACGCTGGGACAGGGCCATGACCGGGCCCTGTGCTCTCGCATCGCTGCATTCATCACCCCGGAGCCCCTGGACGCCCGCTACCTGCGCTACACCTGGCAGGTGACCTGTGCCTGGACGACGTTCTTCGCGCTCATGTTCGGCCTGTCGACGGCGTTGTTCCTGAGTGGCCGCCTCTGGTGGTGGTCCCTGCTGGCCAATGTCCTCACGCCGGCACTGGTGGGGAGCCTGTTCGTCGCCGAGTACCTGGTGCGCCTGCGGGTGCTGCCTGATCGCCCCCACATGGATGTGCGCCAGACCATCCAGGCCTACCAGCGCTTCCGCCAGGCCCAACGCTGAATTGCGCCCCGTCATGCCCGCCCATCTGCCCCTGCTTGCGGCTCAGCCCGCGGACGCGATCGTCGCTTGGCGACGCTCGGCCCCCGTGACCCGCCAAGACTTCCTGAACCAGGTCCGGCAACTGGCCGCCCGATTGCCGGAGGTGCCCGAGGTCGTCAACCTCTGCCAGGACCGCTACGGGTTCAGCGTGAGCTTTCTGGCCTGCGTGGCACGCGGCATTCGGAGTCTGTTGCCGCACTCGCTGGCCCCGGAGTCCCTGGCCGGTGTGTGGAGCCAGGCCCCCCAGGCCCCTGCGCTGTGGGACACCCCGCCTGCCGACCTGAGCCACTGCCCCGCCTCGGTCATCGCCATCCACGCACTGTTGGACCTGCCGGCGCTGCCCCTGCCGGATGAGGAGGTCATGGTCCCGGCCGAGCAGGTGGTCGCACGGGTCTTCACCTCAGGCTCCACGGGCCACCCCCAGTCCCATGACAAGCAGTGGGGGCACCTGGCGGCCAGCGTGCAGGCCGCCTCCAGCCGGTTGTGGCAGCAGGCCGGTGGCCCTTGCAGCGTGATCGGCACGGTCAGTTTCCGGCACATGTACGGGCTGGAGTCCACGGTGCTGCTGCCCCTGCGGGGCGCGGGCGTGCTGACGGACGAACTGCCCTTCTTTCCGGCGGACATTGCCGCCGCGTTGACGCGCGCGCCGGGCCGCCGCCTGCTCGTCACCACGCCCTTTCACCTGCGCAAGCTGCTCGAAGCCGAACAGCCCGCCCCCCAGGTCGATCTGCTGCTGTCGGCGACGGCCCCATTGGGCCGTGCGCTGGCCGAACGGGCCGAGGCCCAGTTGCACGCGCCGCTGCTGGAGATCTACGGGGCCACCGAGATGGGCCAGGTGGCCACGCGCCGCACCACCCAGGGCCCGCGCTGGCAACTGCTGGCAGGCTGTGAACTGCGCCAGGACGAACGGGGCGGCCTCACCATGCATGGCACCTCCCAGGCACGCCCCCAGCCGGTCCACGATGTCATCGAGATCACCGGCCCGGACAGCTTCGAGCTGATCGATCGCCCGGGCAACCTGGTGAACATCGTGGGCAAGCGCACCTCGCTCACCTACCTCAACCAGCTGCTGAACAGCCTGCCCGGCGTGCAGGATGGGGTGTTCTGCCTGCCGCCCGGCCGGGAGTCGAACGACGATGCCCGGCTCGCGGCGTTCGTGGTGGCACCTGAACTGCAGGCTGCCGACGTGCTGAACGCCCTGCGAGCGCACCTGGATCCCGTGTTTCTGCCTCGCCCGCTCGTCCTGCTGGATCATCTGCCCCACGACGTGAACGGCAAGATCACGTCGGCCGTGGTCCAGACCCTGGTGGCGCAGCACCTGGGAGGCGCCTGAGACATGACCCGGACCGCCCTCAGCATTCCGGCCGATCACCCGGCCTTCGCGGGCCATTTCCCGACCCACCCCATCGTCCCGGGCGTGGTGCTCCTGGCCCTGGCCCAGCAGGCCCTGGAAGCCCAGTTCGGCGAGGTCTTCGCCGGCCTGGCTTCGGCCAAGTTCCTGCGCCCGCTGGGTCCGGGCGAAGCGGTCTGGCTCACGTCCACCGCCACCGACACCGGTGTGAGCTTCTCGCTGCATCGGGAAGACGGCGAAACGCTGGTGGCCAGTGGCCGCTTCCTGCGCACGCCGCGTGCGGGGGGCTGAGCCGATGACGCCCTCCCGTTCAACCCCGCGGCCCGAGTGGATGAGCCAGAAGGAACGCGGCAGTCTCACGCTGCTGCGCATCATGACCTGGCTCTCGCTCAGGCTCGGCCGCCGACTGACCCGACCCGTCGTGGCCCTCATCGCCCTGTACTTCCTGCTCACGGCCACGGCGGCCCGGCGGGCGTCGGCCAGCTACCTCGCCCGCTGCCTGGGTCGCCCGGCCACCTGGCGAGACCTCTATCGCCACATGCATGCCTTCGCCTCCACGGTCCATGACCGGGTCTACCTGCTCAACGATCGCTTCGAGCTGTTCGACATCCGCCCCACGGGGCATGCGGCGCTGGGTCAGCTCAACGGCGAAGGCCAGGGCCTGCTGCTGTTGGGGGCGCATCTGGGCAGTTTCGAGGCCCTGCGAGCGCTGGCGCGTCACCACAGCCAGTTTCAGCTGAGCGTGGCCATGTACCTGGAGAACGCACGCCAGATCCACGACACACTGGCGGCGATCAACCCGGCAGCAGCCCCCGACATCATTGCCCTGGGCCAGCTTGAAGCCATCCTCACCCTGCATCAGCGGCTCCAGGAGGGCCGCATGGTCGGCGTCCTGGCGGACCGGGCCTCCGGCTCGGACCAATACCTTGAGATGTCTTTTCTGGGTGGGCTGGCCCCTTTCCCCTGCGGCCCGTTCCGTCTCGCCGTCATGCTGCAGCAGCCGATCTTCTTCATGACCGGCCTGTACCGAGGGGGTCGCCGCTACGACCTGCACTTCGAGCCTCTGCACCTTGACCCCGCCCTGGGCCGGGACCGCGAGGCCCAGATCCATGCCCTGATGGCGCAGTACGTCGCCCGGCTGGAGCGGTATTGCCGTGAGGCGCCCTACAACTGGTTCAACTTCTATGATTTCTGGCAATCGCCCGCTTCTCCCCAAGCCTGAGCTCAAGGCCTGGGTCCGTCGTCACGCCGGCATCCTGGCCCTGGGCCTGGGCTGCCTCGCCCCCGCCTGGGCCCAGCCCTGGACCCCGTCGACACTGATGCAGGCCCTGGCCACCCACAAGTCGGCCAAGGCCACTTTCGTCGAACGCAAGTACCTCGCCGTGCTGGACCAGCCCGTGGAATCGCGCGGTGAGCTGTCGTTCACCGCCCCCGACCGGCTGGAGAAGCGCACGCTCTCGCCCCGCCCGGAATCCCTGGTGCTACAGGGCGACACGCTCACGGTGGACGACGCCAACAAGCGCCGCATGACCCTGAGCCTGAACAGCAGCCCCGAGGCCGCGGCCTTCGTGGAAAGCATTCGCGGCACCTTGGCAGGCGACCTGGCGGCACTGCAGAAGTACTACAGCCTCGAACTCAACGGCAGCGAGGCACGCTGGAAGCTGCTGCTGGTGCCACAGCAGGCGCGCATGGCCAAGCTGGTCAGCCGCATCCGCATGGAGGGCAGCGGGACCTCGGTGCGTCTGATCGTGTTCGAACAGGCCGACGGCGACCGCTCGGAAATGCAGATCACGCCGGTGCCCAACCCATGATGCGCCGCTGGCTGTCCTGGCCGGTCGGGCTCTGGGTCCTGTTGCTGGCCCTGGGCGCAGGCGTCATCGCGCAGACCCGCTTCGTGGCCGACCTCTCGGCCTTCATGCCGCGGCTGCCCACCGAGCGGCAGCAGCTCTTGCTCGACCAGCTGCAGGATGGCATCGTGGCCCGGCTCATCATGGTCGGCATCGAGGGCGGCGACGCCAGCAGCCGCGCCCGCCTCTCCCGCACGCTGGGGCAGCAGCTGCGGCAGGACCCCGCCTTCCAAGGTGTGCAGAACGGCGACGCCGAACTGCAGGACCGCGACCGCAGCTTCTTCTTCGAGCACCGCTACCTGCTGAGCCCCGCGGTGACCCCCGAGCGTTTCACCGTGGAGGGTTTGCGCCAGGCCATCGACGAATCCCTGCAGGGCCTGGCGGGCAACGGTGGCCTGCTGTTGAAAAGCCTGCTGCCCCGGGATCCCTCCGGCGAGACCCTGGCCCTGCTGGCCCAGTTCAACGGCGAGTCGCAGCCGGCCAGCCTGGAAGGGGCCTGGGCGTCGCGGGACGGGCAACGGGCCATCCTGCTGCTGCAGACGCGCGCCGCCGGATCCGACATCGACGCGCAGGCGGCCGCCCAGCAGCGCATCCGCACCCTGTTCGCCCAATTGCCGGACCGGCCGGCGGACGCCCGGCTGGTGATGAGCGGCACCGGCGTGTTCTCCGTGGCCTCCCGCGCCACCATCCAGTCGGAGGTGAGCCGGCTGGCCACAGTGAGCCTGGTGCTGGTCGTGGGCCTGCTGCTGACGGTGTACCGCTCGCCGCGGCTGCTGTTGCTGGGCCTGCTGCCGGTGCTCAGCGGCGCCGTGGCCGGGGTGGCGGCGGTCAGCCTGGGCTTCGGTCAGGTGCATGGCCTGACCCTGGGCTTCGGCACCACCCTGATCGGCGAGGCGGTGGACTACTCCATCTACCTCTTCGTGCAGCGGGCCGACCGGCAGGCCCCGGCCCACTTCTGGCGCACCATCCGCCTGGGGGTCCTCACCTCCATCGTCGGCTTCGCGGCCATGCTCCTGTCCGGCTTCCCCGGTCTGGCCCAGCTGGGTCTGTATTCCATTGCCGGCCTGCTGGCCGCGGTGCTGGTGACCCGGTTCGTGCTGCCCCGGCTGATGCCGGCGGTGCTGCCCCTGCGTGACCTGGCCCCGATGGGACAGGTTCTGCTGGGCGCGCTGCGGAAGCTGCCCCGGCTGCGGCCCGGGGTCGTCGTGCTGCTGGTGCTGGCCAGCGGCCTGCTGGCCTGGCGCCATGATCACATCTGGAACCGGCAACTCTCCGCGCTCAGCCCGGTGTCGCAGGCCGATCAGGCCCTGGACGCCAGCCTGCGCGCCGATCTGGGCGCTCCCGACCTGCGCTACATCGCCAGCATCTCCGCGCCCGACGAGGAAACCGCTCTGCAACGGGCCGAACAGGCCGCGCAGGTGCTGCGCCACCTGCAGGACGCGCAGTGGCTGGGCGGCGTCAGCTCACCCACGCTGGCCCTGCCCAGCCAGGCCACCCAACAGGCGCGCCGGGCCGCCCTGCCACCGGCCGACACCCTGCGCAGCCGGCTGACCGAGGCGCTGCAGGGCTCACCGCTCAAGGCCGAGCGGCTCCAGGGCTTCGTGGAGGACGTGGCGCGGTCCCGCCAGGCGCCCCTGATTCACCGGGCCGACCTGCAGGACAGTTCGGCCGGCATGCTGGTGGACTCGCTGCTGGTGCACCGCGGGCATGACGTGCTCGCCCTCCTGCCCCTGCACGCAGCGCCCGGCCAGGCCGATGGCGAGCTGGACGTGGCGCGCATCGCGCAGGCCCTGCAGGCAGCCCAGGTGTCCAACATCACCGTGATCGACCTGCTGGCCGAGACCACCAGCGTTTTCGACCACTACCTGCACGAGGCCCTGCGCATGTCGGGCCTGGGCATGCTGGCGGTGCTGGTGCTGCTGGTCCTGCATCTGCGGAACGGTCCCCGTGTGCTGCGTGTGGCCCTGCCGCTGGCCTGCGCCGTCCTGACCGTGGCCTGCGGTCTGGTGTGGAGCGGCCACCCGCTCACCATCCTGCACCTGGTGGGCCTGCTGCTGGTGGTGGCCGTGGGGTCGAACTACGCCCTGTTCTTCGACAGCGGCCTGGGCCAGGGCAGCCCGCAGGAGCAAGGCCGCACCTTGGTGTCGCTCGCGGTGGCCAACCTCACCACCGTCTGCAGCTTCGCCACCCTGGGACTGTCCAAGGTGCCCCTGTTGGCGGCCATGGGCAGCACGGTGGCCCCGGGTGCCCTGCTGGCCCTGCTGTTCTCCGCCATCCTCTGCAGCCCGCGGGGGGCACGCCATGCCCGGTGACGCCAACGGCAACAGTCAGCCCGCCTGGCGCCCTGCGCCCCTGCTCGTGGCCAGCGGCCTGCTGCACCTGGCCCTGCTGGGGACGGTCTGCCTGCGCCCCGTGCTCTGGCCGTGGGGTCTCGGCCTGCTGCTGCTCAATCACCTGCTGATCAGCCTGTGCGGCCTGCTGCCGCGCTGCCGCTGGCTGGGGCCGACCCTGGTGCGCCTGCCGGAGGCCGCGCGGCAGCGCGGCGAAGTGGCCCTGACCTTCGACGATGGCCCGGACCCGGAGGTCACGCCCCAGGTCCTGGCCCTGCTGGCTGCACACGGCGTTCACGCCACGTTCTTCTGCATCGGGCAGCGGGCCGCAGCTCACCCTGAACTCTGCCAAGCATTGGTCGATGCCGGCCACGAAGTCGGCAACCATGGGCACCGGCACCCGTGGCACGCGTCCTTCATGGGGCCTGGCGGCTGGCGCGACGAAATCTCGCAAGGGCAGGCGACCCTTCACCGCCTGACCGCGCAAACCCCGCGTTTCTACCGAGCCGTGGCGGGACTGCGCAACCCCTTTCTGGCCCCCGTCCTGCACCGGCTGGGCCTGCAACTGGCGGCCTGGACCCGGCGCGCCTACGACACCCGCTGCGGCGACCCTGACGTGGTCCTGCGGCGCCTGACGCACCGGCTCGCGGCCGGCGACATCCTCCTGCTGCACGATGGCCATGGCGCCCGCACGCCCCAGGGCGAGCCGGTGGTATTGGCCGTGCTGCCCCGCCTGCTGGCGCGGCTGGCCTCGCAGGGTTTGAGGCCCGTTACACTCTCGCAGGCATGCACGCCCCCTTGACGTTCACTCGCCTGCGTGCGGCCAAGCCCCTCGGAGGCATTCGCCTCACCCGGATGCGCCATGCCTCGGCGAGGCTGCGTTGGCGGGTCAGCCAGTGGGTGGACCGGGGCCTGTCCTGTGCCCAAGGACACCGTCTCAGCAGAATGTGATGCGGCGGGTTGCGCAACCCCACCGACCGGCTCTCTTCCCCGTTCTCGACTCACGCTTGCAGGTTCTCCGTGCCGGCCATTGAACTCACCTCCTACACCTTGACCAGTGCCCTGGGCGCTGGCCTGGATGCCACCTGGGCCGCCCTGCAATCCAAGCGCAGCGGCCTGGCCCGACGCGCCTGGGAAACCGTGGACCTGGACACCTGCATCGGTGAGGTGGAGGGCCTGGACGACCTGCCGGTGCCCGCCCCATGGCAGGCCTTCGACTGCCGCAACAACCGCCTGGCCTTGCTGGCCCTGCGACAGGATGGCTTCGAAGCGGCCGTGCACGCAGCCATCGCACGCCATGGCGCCCACCGGGTGGGGGTGTTCCTGGGCACCAGCACCTCCGGCATCCTGAGTTCGGAGCTGGCCTATCGCGAGCGCGACGCCGAAGGCCATCTGCCAGCCTGGCTGGACTACCGCCACACCCACAACACCTACTCCGTGGCCGATTTCGTGCGGCACCACTTCGGTCTGAAGGGCCCCGCCGTCGTGGTCTCCACCGCCTGCTCCTCCAGTGCCAAGGTGTTTGCCAATGCACAGCGGATGATGCGCGCTGGTCTCATCGACGCCGCTGTGGTCGGCGGGGTCGATTCCTTGTGCCTGACCACGCTGTACGGCTTCACCTCGCTGCAACTGGTGGCCCAGGCCCCCTGCCGGCCCTGGGATGCCGCACGCAACGGCCTCTCGATCGGCGAGGCGGCCGGCTTCGCCCTGCTGGAATGGTCAGAGACCCCGACGCCCGGGGCCATCCTGCTGTCCGGCGTGGGCGAATCCAGCGACGGACACCACATGTCCGCCCCGCATCCCGAGGGCCTGGGGGCCCGGCTGGCCATGCAGGGCGCCCTCGACGCCGCGGGTCTGCGCCCCGAGGATGTGGACTACATCGCGCTGCACGGCACCTCCACCTCGGCCAATGACGCCGCGGAGGACAAGGCGGTGGTCGGCCTGTTCGGGGCCGGCACCGTGCCCTGCAGCTCCCTCAAGGGACACACCGGCCACACGCTGGGCGCCGCCGGCATCGTCAATGCCGTGGTGGGGGCTCTGGCCCTGACGCACGGCCTGGCCCCCGCCGGCGTCGGCACCCAACAGCTTGACCCGACCCTGTCCTCGCGCTACCTGCTGGACAACCTGCGCCTCCCCTTGCGGCATGTGCTGGGCAACTCCTTCGGCTTCGGCGGCAGCAACTGCAGCGTCCTGCTGTCCAGGGAGGTCGCATGAGCGAGCCACTCGCCACGGTCCATCTGCAAAGCATCGGTCTGTACGGCCCCGGCATGAGCGGCTGGGCCGAGGCCCTGCCGGTGCTGCGCGGCGAACAGCCGCTGACGCTGACCCCGACCGAGCTGCCCGCCCCCACCTCGCTGCCGCCGGCAGAGCGACGGCGCGTCGGCGTGGCGCTGAAGCTGGCCATGGCCACCGGCCTGGATGCCGTGCAGGCCGCCGGTGCCGACGCCCACACGCTGGCCACGGTCTTCTCCTCCACCGGGGGCGACTGCGACAACTGCCACCACCTGCTGGACACGCTGGCCTCCGCCGACCGCGCCGTGTCGCCCACCCGCTTCCACAACTCGGTGCACAACATGCCCGCCGGCTATTGGGGCATCGCCAGCCACTGCCTGGCTCCCTCCACCAGCCTGTGCGCCTACGACGCCACCTTTGCCGCCGGCCTGCTGGAGGCCTTCACGCAGGTGCAGACCAGCGCGCAGCCGTGTCTGCTCGTGGCCTTTGACACGGCCTATCCCGAGCCGCTGCGCCAGGTCCGCCCCATCCCCTACGCCTTCGGGGTCGCGCTGCTGTTGAGCCCCGAGCCGACCACCGGCCCGCGCCTGCAGCTGGAACTCACCCAGGCCCCGCCGGACACCCTGGCCGATCCGGCGCTGGAGACGCTGCGCACCGCGGTGCCCGCCGCACGCGCACTGCCCTTGCTGCAGGGCCTGGCCCGGCAGACCGCCGGCCACTGGGTGCTGGACTATCTTGAAGACCTGCAGCTGCGGGTGAGCGTGCAGGCATGAGCCACGACCACGCCTGGATCGCGGCCCACATCCCGCACCAGGGACGCATGTGCCTGCTCGACGCCGTCTCTGAATGGGACGACGAGCACATCGTCTGCACCGCCAGCAGCCATCGGGCCCCCGACCACCCTTTGCGGACCACGCGCGGCCTGGAGATCACGGCCGGCATCGAATACGCGGCCCAGGCCATGGCGGTGCACGGCGCCCTCACCACCCCCGAGGCCGCCGCCGCCCGGCAGGGCTATCTGACCAGCGTGCGCGACGTGCAGTGGCAACAGCCCCGGCTCGACACCGTGGACTCGCCGCTGCAAGTCCACGCCGAACGCCTCTCGGCCAACGGCATGACGGTGCTGTACCGCTTCTGGCTGGCCGCCGATGGGCACAATCTGCTCAGCGGCCGCGCCACCGTGGTGCTGGACGCCGAGAAGCTCTGACTTTCCCGATGAACACTCCCGAGAAACCCCGGCGCAAGGCCCTGGTGACCGGTGGCAGCGGCGCCATCGGCGCGGCCATCTGCCGCCGCCTGGCCGCGGACGGCCTGCATGTGCTGGTGCACGCCAACCGGCAGGCGGCTGCCGCCCAGGCCCTGTGTGAGCAGTTGCGCGACAGCGGCGCCACGGCCGACTGGGTGCAGTTCGATGTCACCGATGGCGAGGCCTGCCAGCGGGCCCTGGAGGCGGTGCTGGCCGACGGCCCGGTGCAGGTGCTGGTGAACAACGCCGGCATCCACGACGACGCGGCCTTTCCGGGCATGTCCGCCCTGCAATGGCACCGCGTGATCGACGTGTCCCTGCATGGCTTCTTCAACGTCACGCAGCCACTGTCCATGCCCATGGTCCGCAGCCGCTGGGGCCGCATCATCTCGGTGTCTTCGGTCGCCGCGCTGACCGGCAACCGGGGCCAGACCAACTATGCGGCCGCCAAGGCCGGCCTGCATGCCGCCAGCAAATCCCTGGCCCAGGAACTCGCCAGCCGCCACATCACCGTCAACGTGGTGGCCCCCGGCATCATCGAATCCGAGATGTCGGCCGGCGTGTTCGACCCGGAGACCATCGCCCGCCTGGTGCCGATGAAACGCGCGGGCAGCCCGGACGATGTGGCCCATCTGGTGGGCTTCCTCGCCAGCGAACAGGCCCGTTACATCACGGGACAGGTGATCTCCGTCAACGGGGGCATGGTCTGATCCCATGAGCGCGATCGCGACGCCGACCGCCCTGACCTCTGGCCTGGCCTTCCTCCTCGCCCCGACGCCCGCCGAAGCAGAACGCCGGGCCCAGGTCGTGGGCCTGACGCCCTTGGGTGGGCTCAGCCCATCCGTGCCCGCCGATGCGGGGAGCGCGCCCTGGCTGCCGCTGAACATGCCCTTGCTGGGCAGCAGCGAACTCGCCAGCCAGCTCTGGTGCCTGCCGGGACCGGTCTCGGCCTGGCAGCACAGCACCGACACCGGGGTGCACCTGCACGCCCGCGTCGCCCGCGATGCCCAGTTCCTGCTGGCCGAATCCCGCGTGGACGGACCGCTGGCCACCCAGGCCCGCCACCTCTACACCGCCGTGCTCGGCGCGCTGCGTGGCAGTGGCCACCCCCACCCCATCCGCTTCTGGAACTATCTGGCCGACATCCACGGCACCGAGGACGGTGAAGAGCGCTACCGGCGCTTCAACCAGGGCCGCCGCGAGGCCATGCAGGCCCTGGGCTGCGCCATCACCGAAGGGGCTCCCGCCGCCTGTGCGCTGGGCAACCGAGAAGGGCGACTGCGCGTGGCGGTGCTCAGCGGGGCCCAGGCGCCCCGTGCGATCGAGAACCCGCGCCAGGTCAGCGCCTACCACTACCCCGCGCAGTATGGGCGGACCCCGCCCGTGTTCTCGCGCGCCGCGCTGCTGCCCTTGCCCTTCGGCCGCGACCTGCTGCTGATCAGCGGCACCGCCAGCATCGTGGGCCACCAGAGCCTGCACGAAGGCGATGTACAGGCCCAGACCGAGGAGGCCTTGCGCAACATCGAGGCCCTGCTGGCGCAGGCCTGCGCGGGGCGCCCGGCGTTGTCCTTGTCTGAACTCAGCGGCCGGGTCTATGTCCGCCACCCGGCCGATGTGCCCCGGGTGCTGGACCGTCTGGTCGCGCGCGGCATGACGGGCTTCAGCGTGCTGCAGGCCGAGGTGTGCCGCCGTGAACTGCTGGTGGAAATCGAGGCGGAGGGCTGGGTGACCCATGCCGGCTGAGACGCGGGGCCTGCGCCGGGCCGGGCAGGTGCTGCTGTTCTACCTGCTGCTGCTGTGGCTGGGCGGCATGCTGCTGGCCGGCAACTTGTTCTGCCTGCCGCTGGCGCTCGTGCCCGCACGCGTTCGGCAGCCCCTCATGCAGCGACTGATCAGTGCCCTGTTCCGGCTCTTCCTGGCCGGCTGCACCCGCTGCGGCCTGATGCGGCTGGACCTGACGGCCCTCGACGAGCTCAACCAGCGCCCCGGCGGCATGCTGATCCTGGCCAACCACCCGAGCATGATCGACGTGTTCCTGGTCCTGTCGCGTGTGCGCGAGGCCCTCTGCCTGATGAAGGCCGACCTGGTGACCAACGCCTTCCTGGCGGTGGGCGCCCGGCTGGCCGGCTATGTCAACAACAGCCGTCCCGAACACCTGATCCGCACGGCGACACGGGCGGTGCGCCGAGGCCAGCGCCTGCTGGTCTTCCCGGAAGGCACCCGCACCGTCGAGGACCCGATCAATCCGCTCAAGCCCGGGGCAGGCCTGATCGCCAAGCTGGCGCAGGCCCCCCTGCAGGTCGTCATCCTGCGCACCAACTCGCGCTATCTGTGCAAGGGCTGGCCGATCTGGCGTGCGCCGCGTTTCCCCGTGGTGTACCAGGCCCGCCTGGGCCCCTGCCTGCCGGCCCCCCGCAACGCGAGCGACACCTTGACGCAACTGCAAAATGCCTTCCGACAGCAGTTGCCCACCTCGGCGATCGACCCGGAATTCACGGTCTGAACGCCCGAGCCATGACACCATGACATCCCACACCCACCTGGTCCTCATCCCCAGCTACAACCCCGGCCCCAAGGTCTATGAGACCGTGCAGGCCGCCCGTGCCCAGTGGACGCCGGTCTGGGTGGTGGTGGACGGCAGCACCGACGGCACCACCCAGACACTGCAGCGCATGGCCGCCACCGACCCGGGGCTGCGCGTGCTGGTGCTGCCGCGCAACTGCGGCAAGGGTGCGGCCGTGCTGCACGGCCTGGACGAAGCCCAGCGCCTGGGCTTCACCCACGCCCTGTGCATGGATTCGGACGGACAACACCCGGCCATGCTGATCCCGCAGTTCATGGAGACCTCCCAGGCCAATCCGGCCGCCATGGTGCTGGGCGTGCCGGTGTTCGACGCCAGCGCCCCGGCCCTGCGGGTGCAGGGCCGCAAGATCTCCAACTGGTGGGCCAATCTGGAGACGCTCTGGGCCGGCATCGGCGACTCGCTGTACGGCTTTCGCGTCTACCCGATCGAGCCGCTGCGCCAGGTGATGCACGGCCAGCGCTGGATGCGCCGTTTCGATTTCGACCCCGAAGCCGTGGTGCGCCTGGCCTGGCGCGGTGTGCGCCCCCTCAACCTGCCCGCCCCGGTGAAGTACCTGACCGCCTCGGAAGGTGGCGTCTCCCACTTCAACTACTGGCGTGACAACCGGCTGCTCACCTGGATGCATCTGCGGCTCATGCTTGGCTTCGCGCTGCGCCTGCCCGCCCTGGTCGGACGTCGTCTGCTGCACCGCTGAATCGCCGCCCCATGTCCGACACGTCCGCACCAATCCAGGCGCACCGATGCCCCTGACCCTGACGCCCCCCAAGGACCGCCCCCTGTTCCAGGTGCCGCGCCGCGTGCGCTTTGGGGACTGCGACCCGGCCGGCATCGTCTATTACCCGCGCTACCTCGATCTGCTCAATTCGGTCATCGAGGACTGGTGGACCCACATCGGCCTGTCCTGGCACGAGGAGCTTCCCCGGCGCGGGCTGTTCACGCCGCTGTCCCACCTGGAGACCCAGTTCCTGCGGCCGTCCCGCATGGGCGATGAACTCGTGGCCACGCTCTGGCTGGAGGCCTTGCAGCGTTCATCCATCCGGCTCAATCTGCTGCTGAGCGGACCGGACGAGGGCCAGGAGCGCTTGGTCGCCCGTGTGCGTCAGGTGTGTGTGGACCGCCGCACGCAGGCGCCCTGCCTTTGGCCCGAAGACGCCCATGCGCTGCTGGCGGCCTGGCGGCGGACGCCGGGTTCCTGAGCGAGCCTGCCGGTGATCTGGTTCGCCCGCCGGACCGTTCGCCACGGTCTGCTTCCACACCATGGGAAGGGTCCTGGTGCCCCGCAGCACAGGCCAAGGCCCGTCGCTACAATCGAACAGATCATCGGGCCATTGCCGGCCCCTGCATCCAGGAACCTCCGCGCTTCATGAGCGACCACAAGAACGCCCCAGCCCCCGAGGCCGTCAAGCCTGCCAACTTCCTGCGCGCCATCATTGAGCGCGACCTCGAAGCCGGTACCTATGCCCACCGCCCCTACGGCGGTACCCCGGGTGACGCCGCCCACCACGCGGCCGGCCAGCCCGACCCGGCCAAGGTGCGGCTGCGCTTCCCGCCCGAGCCCAACGGCTACCTGCACGTGGGCCATGCCAAGAGCATCTGCCTGAACTTCGGCCTGGCGCGAGACTACGGCGGCGTTTGCCACCTGCGCTTCGACGACACCAACCCGGAGAAGGAAGAGCAGGAATACGTCGACGCCATCGAGGAGATGGTGAAGTGGCTGGGCTGGGACTGGACCGCCTTCGGCACCGTCCACAAGTACTACGCCAGCAACTACTTCGACTTCATGTACCGGGCGGCCGAGACGTTGATCGAACGCGGCCTGGCCTACGTGGACGAGCAGACGCCCGAAGAGATGCGCGCCAACCGCGGCGACTTCACCACGCCCGGCACCGACAGCCCCTTCCGGGGCCGCACGCCGGCGGAGAACCTGGCGCGTTTCCGCGAGATGCGCGACGGCCAGCATGCCGACGGCAGCATGGTGCTGCGGGCCAAGATCGACATGGCCTCGCCCAACATCAACCTGCGCGACCCGGCCATCTACCGCATCCGCCGCGCCACCCACCACAACACCGGCGACAAGTGGTGCATCTACCCGATGTACACCTTCGCGCACCCGATCGAGGACGCGCTGGAGCGCATCACCCACAGCATCTGCACGCTGGAGTTCGAGGACCAACGCCCGTTCTACGACTGGCTGCTGGAGAACCTGGCCGATGCCGGCCTGCTGGCCCGCCCGCTGCCCAAGCAGTACGAGTTCGGCCGGCTGAACCTCAGCTACGTCATCACCAGCAAGCGCAAGCTCAAGCAGCTGGTCGATGAAAAGCACGTCAGCGGGTGGGACGACCCGCGCATGCCCACGCTGGCCGGCATGCGCCGGCGCGGCTACACGCCCGCGTCGATCCGCAAAATGGCCGACGACACCGGCGCCTCCAAGACCAACATCTGGATCGACTACTCGGCGCTGGACATCGCGCTGCGGGCCGATCTGGAGGAGCAGGCCGCCCGCGCGATGGCGGTGATCCACCCGGTCAAGCTGAAGCTGACCAACTACGCCGAGATCTTCGGCAGCGCCGAGCACCGTGAGCCCTGCAGCGCTCCGGCCCACCCGCACCACCCCGAGCTGGGCCAGCGCAGCTTCAGCCTGGGCCCGGAACTGTGGATCGAGCGCGAGGACTTCGCCGAGGTGCCGGCCAAGGGGTTCTTCCGGCTCTTCCCGGGCAACAAGGTGCGCCTGAAGTACGGCTACGTCGTCGAGTGCACCGGCTGTGAGAAGGACGCCGAGGGCACCGTCACCGCCGTGACGGCCACCGTGGTGCCCGACACCAAGAGCGGCACCCCGGGCGCCGATGCCATCAAGGTCAAGGGCGTGCTCACCTGGGTGGGCGTGCACGACGGCGTGGCCGCCGAGATCCGCCTGTTCGACCGCCTGTTCACCGAGGCCCAGCCCGATGCCGGCGGCCGCGATTTCCTCTCGGTGCTGAACCCGAACAGCAAGCAGGTGGTCCAGGGCTACCTGGAGCCTTCGCTGGCCAATGCGCCGCCGGAGGTGCGCTTCCAGTTTGAGCGTCACGGCTACTTCGTGACGGACCGCCTGGATCACCGCGCCGAGCGCCCGGTGATCAACCGCATCACCGGCCTGCGGGACAGCTGGGGCAAGTAAGCCCCGCCTTCGCCCCCGCTCTCCGCTGCGCAGGCGCCCTCGGGCGCCTTTCGCATTGGCCCTCCCATGTCTCGCCCTTCTGTCCGTGCGGCCTCGGTGCCGCTGATCGACCTCGGCCGCGTGCTGGCGTCGCAACTCATCGTCTGGCACCACCTGACCCTCTACAGCCCCTTGCAGGCCCAGCTGGACCCGCTGGCCCCCTCGCTGTGGGACTGGCTGGCCGATCCGGCCCGCATGGCGGTGCAGATCTTCCTGGTCATGGGCGGCTACCTGGCCGCCATGCAGTGGCTGCCCCACCCCGACGCGGGCGACCGCCTGCCCCCGGCCGCGCTGCCCCGCGCGCTGTGGCAGCGCTATCTGCGCCTGGTGCCAGCCTGCATGGTGGCCCTGGGGGCTGCGGTGCTCAGCGCCGAGCTGGCCCGGATGATCAGCGACGACCCCAACCTGCCCCCCGCCCCGACCTGGGACCAGTGGCTGGTCAACCTGTTGCTGTTGCAGGACATCCTGGGCCAGGATGCGCTCAACGCCGGCCTCTGGTACGTGGCCATCGACCTGCAGCTCTTTGGCCTGCTGTTGCTGATCGTGGCCCTGCGCCACCACGCGGCCTGGCGCAACGGCCTGACCATCGGGCTGGTGCTCGGGCTGACGCTGGCCTCGCTGTTCGGCTTCAACCTGCGCCATGAACTCGATGCCTGGGGGCTCTACTTCTTCGGCAGCTACGGGCTGGGCATGCTGGCCGCCTGGATCCGCCATGCACGCCACCGCCACCATGCGTGGTTGGGGCAGGCTTTCCTCGCTACCGTGGTGGTGGCCGCCCTGGGCCTGGCCTGGCGTGACCGGCTGCTGGTCGCAGGCCTCACGGCGCTGTGTCTGGCCAGCCCATGGATCAACGGCCCCCTCTGGAGCCGGTTGGCGGCCTGGGGCCCGCTGCCCTGGCTGGCGCGCACCTCGTACGCGGTGTTCCTGGCCCACTACCCCGTCTGCGTGCTCACCGGCGCCGTGGTCAGCACCTTCTGGCCCGAAACGACCTTCTTCAGTGTGCTGGGCCTGCTCATCACCTGGACGCTGGCCCTGCTGGCGGGCTGGGCGCTGCACGTGGGCGTCGAGCAGCAGGTCAAGGCCTGGATGAGGCCTCAGCGCACCACGGTGGCACCGCAGGCCTCCCACTGATGGGGCGCGCCGCGCACCGTCGCGCGCCCCTCCCCCGCGGCCGCTGCCCCCAAGCCGTCCACCCTGTCCACGCCCTGCCTTGGGGGTGGGCGCCGACGGTGAAACTGTCCATACTGGTGCATGACCCTGGCACGGAACTCGCTGGTTCGGTGGTTACGGCCGGAAGCCGGTTCTGTACTGCAGAAATCGGCAACCGGTGGTCCTGACACGTCACATTGCCTGTTTTGTACGTGTTTTCCCAAACCTTCTCAGGGTCAAGCCCTTGTGAAGTGAACGAAGTTGGACGCTATAGTGGCGCCCTTTGGCAACTCACAAGGTTGCCGTCGACAAGAGACAGCGCTGAAAGGCGACTGGAGGATACGAGTGGATTTCGCTGAATCGCAGCGCAACCCTGGCAAGCATCCTGTCGGGTTGATCATCGTGATCGTGCTGCACCTGCTGCTGGGCTGGGCCCTGCTCAGTGGCTTGGCACGCAAGGTGGTGGAGGTCGTGAAGGCCCCGATCGAGACCAAAATCATCGAGGAGGTGAAGCCGCCGCCACCCCCGCCCCCGGAAAACCTGCCGCCGCCGCCCAAGACTGCGCCGCCGCCGCCGGCCTTCGTGCCGCCGCCGGAGGTCCAGGTGGCCCAGCAACCGCAGGCCCCCACCATCACCACGACCAATGTGCAACCGCCGCCGCAAGAGGTGAAAATCTCCCAAGCGGCCCCCGCCGTGCAGGCCCCCCCGGCGCCGCCCGCACCGCCACGGGCAGCCGCCCGCCCGGCGATTGCAGACGTCTCAGCCTGCGCGCCCAAGGGTTCCGACTACCCTGCCGCCGCAGCCCGCGCCCAGGCCACCGGGACCACCCGCGTGCGCTTCACTGTGGACGCCGGCGGCAAGCTGGCCAAGGCCGAGGTCGTGCGGTCCGCCGGCCCGTCCCGCGAGCACCGCATGCTCGACCGCATCGCAGTCGAGAAGCTGAGTGAATGCACGTTCCGCCCCGGTGTGGACGAGAACGGCCACCCCGCCGGTGGCACGTTCGAAGTCGACTACGTCTGGACGCTGCAGTAAACCTTTTTTGAACCGCCCGTCCGCACGACGACCCGTCGGCGCGATGGGCTCATCCCCTCCCCCTGGATACCCCTTGGAGTGAACATGTCCTTTCTGAAACTTCTGCGTGCGCCCCTGCTGGCAGCCACCATCGCTTTCACCGGCACCCTGCCGTTGTCCGCCCTGGCGCAGGAGACCGCTTCCGCCCCGGCCGCTGGTGCCTCGACCGATGTGACCGCCCCGGCCCCCGAATCGATCCCGACCCCGGAAACCAAGAAGGAAACGATCGACAACCCCTACGGCCTGGATGCGCTGTGGAGCCAGGGGGACTTCGTCGCCCGCGGCACGCTGATCATCATGATCCTGATGTCGATGGGCAGCTGGTACATCATCTTCACGAAGCTCTGGGAACAGCACAAGATGTTCAAGAGCGCCAAGGCCGTGACCGACGACTTCTGGAAGTCGGGCTCGGTCAAGAAGGGTGCCGCCACGCTGGAAGAAGGCTCGGCCTTCCGTTACATGGCCGATGAAGGCATCAAGGCCGCCGAACACCACGAGGGCACGCTGGTCGACAACATCGACCTGCACACCTGGATCGGCATGAGCGTCGAGCGCGCCGTCGGCAACATCAACAGCCGTCTGCAGGACGGTCTGGCCTTCCTGGCCACGGTCGGCTCCACTGCCCCGTTCGTGGGCCTGTTCGGTACCGTGTGGGGCATCTATCACGCCCTGACCGCCATCGGCATCTCGGGCCAGGCCTCGATCGACAAGGTGGCCGGCCCCGTCGGTGAAGCCCTGATCATGACCGCCTTCGGTCTGGCCGTGGCCGTGCCGGCGGTGATGGGCTACAACTGGCTGATCCGCCGCAACAAGTCGGTGATGGAGAAGGTCCGTGCCTTCTCGGGCGACGTGCACAACGTGCTGCTGGCCGGCAAGCAGTGATTTTCCGGGGCGGTGCCACGGCACCGTCCACGGGCCGCGACCCCGGTGGCCCCGGGCTGATCCCCGGTGGCGCCGGACGAACCGTCCGCTCGCACAAAGGAACGCAAGATGGCAATGAGCGTTGGCTCCGCCGATGGCGATGAAGAGCAGATGAACTCGAGCATCAACACCACGCCCCTCGTGGACGTGATGCTGGTGCTGCTCATCATCTTCCTGATCACCATCCCGGTGGTCACCCAGTCCGTCAACCTGACCCTGCCGAAGGAAATCAACGTCCCGACGCAGACCAAGCCGGAAAACATCCTGCTCGCGGTCACCAAGGATGGCGACGTGTACTGGTCCACCAAGTACATCCCCGACACCGACACCCTGGTCGAGATGCTCAAGAAGGAAGCGGTCAAGGTGCCGCAACCCGAAGTGCACATCCGCGGTGATGAGAATGCCCGCTATGAGTCGGTGGGCCGCTTGATCGTGGCCTGCCAGCGCGCTGGCATCGCCAAGGTCGGCTTCATCACCGAGCCGCCGGCCAAGAACTGAAAGGAAGCCCCATGGCCATGAGTGTCGGGTCGTCCGAAGACGACATGATGGTCGAGATGAACACCACGCCGCTGATCGACGTGATGCTCGTCCTGCTGATCATGTTCATCATCACCATCCCCGTGCAGACGCACGCGGTGAAGATGAACATGCCGGTGAACTCCCACAACTCGCCGCCCCCGAAGCCGCCCGAGATCGTGCGCATCGACATCGACTTCGACGGCACCATCGGCTGGAACGGCGAGACAGTCCCCAGTCGTGGCGATCTCGAAGCGCGGCTCTACCGCCTGTCACTGCTGCCGGATCAGCCCGAGGTGCATGTGCGCCCCAACAAGCTGGTGACCTACAAGTATGTCGCCATGGTGCTGGCCGAGGCGCAACGCCTGGGCGTGACCAAGATCGGCATCATCGGCAACGAGCAGTTCATGAACTGACCCTGCGCGGGCAGGTCTGGCCACGGGAACACCACCGGGCCCGCCCGCACACCGCTTGCCGGAGAATCGGGGTTCGTTCCGTCAGGATCGAACCCCGATTTGTTTCCTGGACTCCCTTCACAAGGAAGACCCCTCTGATGATCACGCTGCGACACCTCGCCACCGCGCTGCTGCTGGCGGGCAGCCTCACTGCCGTGCAGGCCCAGAGCCTGCGCCCTGAAGTCGGCAAGCCGCTGCAACAGGCCAGCGACCTGCTGCGCGCTGGCAAGGCCCGGGAAGCCCTGGCCAAGGTCAACGAAGCCGACCGTGCCGGCAACAAATCCGCCCAGGAAACGCTGATGATCGAGCGCATGCGCGGGGCCGCCGCCCAGCGCGCGGGCGACAACGCCACGGCTGCCAAGGCCTTCGAGGCGGTGTTCGCCTCCGGCAAGCTGAACACCACCGAACAGGGACAGATCGCCGAATCGCTGGCCTTCGCCTACTCCCAGCTCAAGGACAACGCCAAGGCCAGCCAATGGGTGCAGAAGGCCCAGGCCCTGGGCAACAACAGCGCCCAGCTCAAGCAACTGGCGGCCTATCTGCAATCTTCCAGCGGCGACTACAACGCGATCGCCAAGAGCGCTGCGGCGGCTGTCGCCGCCGCCGAACAGGCCGGCAAGCGACCTGAAGAGGCCGACCTGCTGCGCCTGGCCGATGCCTACCAGCACACCAACAACGCGGCCGGCCAGTCGGCCGCGCTGGAAAAGCTGGTCGCCAACTATCCGAAAAAGGACTACTGGGCCGCGCTGCTGGGCCGCCTGCAACGCAAGCCGGGCTTCTCGGATCGCTTCGGCATTGACGTGCTGCGCCTGAAGCTGGCCACCGGCAACCTCAGCAGCGCCAACGACTACATGGAGCTGGCCCAACTGGCGATGCAGGCCGGCCTGCCCAGCGAAGGCAAGGCCGTGGTCGACAAGGGTCTGGCCGCCGGCATCCTGGGCACCGGCGCCGAGGCGACCCGCCACAAGCGGCTGCTGGACCTGGCGGTCCAGCAGGAGAAGGACGGCAAAGCCGCCATCGCCAACGAAGTGGCCCAGGCCCGCGACGGCAACGCCATGGTCCAGGCCGGGACCCGGCTGGTGTCCTACGGCCAGCTGGATCAGGGCATCGCGCTGATCGAGCAGGGGATTGCCAAGGACCAGCTGCGCAAGCCCGCCGACGCCAAGCTGCGCCTGGGCCAGGCTCTGCTGAAGAAGAACAAGGCGCGCGCCCTGCAGGTGCTGCGCAGCGTGCAGGGCGCCGACGGCGTGGCCGACATCGCCCGTCTGTACGCCATCCTCGCCAGCCAGTCCTGAGGTCTGCCATGACGTCCATGTCTCCCCTGTCGGCCGAATCGGATGGGGTCGTGCCACTGGGGCATGGCGTCTACCAGGTGGACACTCTGTTCCACCGGGCCCATTTCGATGCGGCCTACCTGGTGGTCGATGACGGCCACGCGGCCTTCATCGACACCGGCACCGGCCTGGCCGTGCCCCGCCTGCTGGCGGCCCTGGAAGCCCTGGGGTTGCGCCGCGAGCAGGTGGACTGGGTGATCCCCACCCATGTGCACCTGGACCACGCAGGCGGCGTTGGCCCGCTGATGCAGCAGCTGCCCGCGGCGCGCGCGCTGGTCCACCCCCGGGGGGCCCGGCACCTGATCGACCCCAGCGCGCTCTACCAGGGCGCCCTGGCCGTCTATGGCCAGGAGGAGATGGACCGCTCCTATGGCACCCTGGTGCCGGTGCCTGCCGAGCGGGTCGTTGAAAGCGAGGACGGCCAGCAGCTGCCGCTGGGCCAGCGGGTGCTCACGCTGATCGACAGCCCGGGGCATGCCAAGCATCACCACGCGATCTGGGATCCGGTGTCGCGCGGCTGGTTCACCGGCGACACCTTCGGCCTGAGCTACCGTGAACTGGATGTCGACGGCCAGCCCTGGGTCCTGCCCACCACCACGCCGGTGCAGTTCGACCCGGCCGCCCTGCGCCAGACCATCGCCCGGCTGATGGCCAGCCAGCCCGAGTGCATGTACCTCACCCACTATGGCCGCTGTGCCCCGGTGGAGCCGATGGCCCGCCAACTGCTGGGTCTGCTGGACAAGGTCGAGACCCTGGGTCTGCGCCTGCGCCACGCCCCCCAGCGACACGAGGCCCTCAAGCAGGGCCTGGCGCAGATCTACCGCGCCAGCCTGCTGGCCACCGGCAGCACGCTGCCCGGGGCCGAGATCGACCGCCTGCTCGACATGGACATCGAACTCAACGCCCAGGGCATGGGCGTCTGGC
Organism: Ideonella benzenivorans; assembly: GCF_020387415.1. Classification (GTDB taxonomy): domain Bacteria; phylum Pseudomonadota; class Gammaproteobacteria; order Burkholderiales; family Burkholderiaceae_C; genus Ideonella; species Ideonella benzenivorans. The sequence goes on from NZ_JAGWCB010000010.1 coordinate 74,174, forward strand.
TGGACCGCCTGCCCGCCTGAACCGCCCCTCAGCCCGGGGGGCGCAGCGCACTGGCCTGCCGGGCCAGGGCCGTGATGCGGGCCCAGTCGCCAGCCCGCACCGCCTCCGACGGGGTCAGCCACGAGCCGCCGCAGACCCGCACATTCGGCTGCGCCAGGTAGCTGGCCGCATTGCCGATCTGGATCCCACCAGTGGGACAGAAAGCCACATCCGGGAAGGGCCCGGCCAGGCTCTTGAGCATCGACACCCCGCCAGCGGCCTCGGCCGGAAAGAACTTCAGGAAGCGAAAGCCCGCCTCCAGCGCCGCCATCACCTCGGAGGGTGTGGCCACCCCCGGCAACAGCGGCAGGCCCTGGGCCTGGCAGGCCTCGGCCAGCACCGGGGAAAAACCCGGGCTGACCGCGAACTGCGCCCCGGCCGCTCGGACGGCCACCGCATCCTGCGCGGTGCGCAGGGTGCCCGCCCCCACGATGGCCTGCGGCACCGCCCGCGCGATGGCTGCGATCGACGGCAGCCCGGCCGGGGTGCGCAGAGTCACCTCCAGCACCCGCACGCCGCCGGCGACCAGTGCCTGTGCCAGCGGCACCGCGTCTTCCAACCGTTCCATCACCAGCACGGGAATCACGGGGCCGGAGACGGCCAGTTCCAGGGTGTCCAGCATGGTCAAGGCTCCTGCGGTCGAAAAAAAGAAGAAGGGGCCAGCTCAGGGCTGGGCCGCTGCGGCGGGCAACCAGGTGCAGGCACCTTCCTCGGCCGTGCCCACCCGCTGCCGGAATCCGGCGAACAGCTCCCGCCCCCAACCGTGCCCGGATTCGGCAGCCAGCGCGGCAGGCCGGGGGGCCGGCGTGCGCGCAGCCCATTCCTCGGCCGGGACCAGGGCCTCCAGCGTGCCGCCCTCGGCATCCAGCCGGATGCGGTCGCCATCCCGCACCCGGGCCAGTGGCCCGCCGGCCAAGGCCTCCGGGCTGACATGGATCGCTGCCGGTACCTTGCCCGACGCGCCACTCATTCGGCCATCGGTCACCAGGGCCACCCGCTGCCCCCGCCCCTGCAGCACCGCCAGCGGCGGCGTCAGCTTGTGCAGTTCGGGCATGCCGTTGGCATGGGGCCCCTGGAAGCGGACCACCGCGACGAAATCCCCCGTCAGTTCGCCCGCCTGGAAGGCCGCCTGCAAGGCCTCCTGGCCGTCGAACACCCGGGCCGGTGCCTCGATCACATGGCGGTCTGGCGGCACAGCCGACACCTTGATGACCGAACGGCCCAGGTTGCCGGTGAGCAGCTTGAGCCCCCCCACGGGTGAGAACGGTGCCGCCACCGGACGCAGCACCTGCTCATCGCCGCTCTGCGCGGCAACGGGGCGGTGCTGCACCCGACCGGCCGCATCCAGTGCGGGCACCGTGGCAAAGGCTTCCAACCCGCGGTCGGTCACGGTGGCCACCTCGCCGTGCATCAGCCCGGCCGCCAGCAGTTCGCGGATCACGAAGGCCGTGCCGCCTGCGGCCTGGAACTGGTTCACGTCGGCCGCGCCGTTCGGATAGACCCGCGCCAGCAGCGGCACCACGGCCGAGAGGTCGGCGAAGTCGGTCCAGTTGATCAGGATGCCGGCCGAGCGGGCCACCGCCACCCAGTGGATCAGATGGTTGGTGGAGCCACCAGTGGCCAGCAAGGCCACCATGGCGTTGACGATGCAGCGCTCATCCACCTGGTGGCCGATGCAGCCGCCACGCGCCCGCTGCGCCAGCAGCGTGGCCACGGCCTCGCGGGTGAGCGCCTCGCGCAGCGGCGTGTGCGGGTGCACGAAGGCCGCCCCCGGCACATGCAGCCCCATCGCCTCCAGCAGCATCTGGTTGGAATTGGCGGTGCCATAGAAGGTGCAGGTGCCCTCGCCGTGGTAGGCCGCCTGCTCAGCCGCCAGCAGCTCGGCCCGCCCCACCAGGCCCTGGGCCGCCTGCTCACGCACCTTGGCTTTGGCCTCGTTGGACAGGCCGGACGTCATCGGCCCGGCCGGCACGAACACACAGGGCAGATGGCCGAAGTGCAGCGCACCGATCAGCAGCCCCGGCACGATCTTGTCGCAGATGCCCAGCAGCAGCACGCCGTCGAACACATCGTGCGACAGGGCAATGGCCGTGCCCATCGCGATGGTGTCGCGCGAGAAGAGCGACAGCTCCATGCCGGGCTGCCCCTGGGTCACGCCATCGCACATCGCCGGCACACCGCCGGCCACCTGGGCCGTCGCCCCCGCAGCGTGCGCCGCCTGGCGGATCAAGTCCGGAAAACACTCGTACGGCCGGTGGGCCGAGAGCATGTCGTTGTAGGCGGTGACGATGCCCAGGTTGGGTGCGCGCTCGGCCACCACCCGCAGGCGATCGTCCCCCGGCATGGCCGCAAAGGCATGGGCCAGGTTCGCACACCCCATGCGCTGCACGCCGGGCGGCCGCTGCCGCAGGGTGTCGACCTGCCGCAGGTAGGCGCTGCGGAGATCGGCACTGCGCTCGCGGATGCGGTCGGTCACCGCGGCAAGAACGGGGTGCAAGGTACTCATGGCAGGCATCCGTCACTGGCGCCGGCCACAAAGCGCAACCGGTCGGGCCATTATTGAGGTGCCGCCCCTCAGGGTCAAACCGGAGGCCTTCAGTGCCGGCCCAGCACCGCCGGGTCGTCCACGCTGATGCTGGCCGAGGGGTAGCGGATCAGCAGGCGACGCGCCGCCCCGGGGCCCCGCAGCTGCACCAGCTCCGAGAACAACTCGGTGCCGAAGCCCACTGGATGGCCCCGGTGCCCCCGGTGCGAGGCACAGGCCACCGCATGGTGCTGCAGCGCCCCGGCCACGGCCAGCAACAGGGCCGGGCCGACCATCGGCATGTCAGCCGGCAGCATCAGCCAACCATCGGCGGTGGCCCGCGCCGCCACCCCGGCGGCGAGGAAAGTGGTCGTGCCATCCGCGTCTTCGGTGGGAGGATCCACCACCAGCACGTCGCGCCGGGCCACCCAGCGCCCGGCCTCCTCGGCCAGCTCGGGCCGGGTCACGGCCAGCACGGGCAGACCACTGGCCATCGCGTTGTGCAGCGTGTGGACCAGCACGCTGTGCAGCCCCTGGGCCTCGGACGGGCGGGCATGGAGGCCGTGGCGGTGCGAACCAGCTTGCACGCCCAGCACAAGGACGGTGGGTGTTGGCGGCATGGCAGGATGAAGACCCGGAAGGCAGAACAGGCCTTCAGCTTCGGGCCCGGCCCGGTTGCCGGCAATGGGAGCATCACTTAAGGCCCCACCCCAGGGCCTACACTGTCGGTATGAGTGACCTCGGACATCTGCGAAAGAGCTACGAACGCGACGTGCTGGAGGAGGCGCAGGCGGCGTCGGCCCCCTTGCTGCAGTTCGAACAGTGGATGAAGGAGGCCCTGGCCTCAGGCGTCGTCCCCGAACCCAATGCCATGACGGTGGCCACCGTGTCCCCCGAAGGCCGCCCCTCCACCCGGGTGGTGCTGGTCAAGGCCTTCGATGAGCGGGGCATTGTCTGGTACACGAACTACCACAGCCGCAAGGGCCGCGAGTTGGCCGGCAACCCCTATGCCGCGCTGCAGTTCCACTGGGTGGAGATGGAGCGCGTGGTGCGCATCGAAGGCAAGGTCGAGAAGGTCAGCGATGCCGAGTCGGACGCCTACTACGCCTCCCGCCCGCTGGATTCACGGCTGGGTGCCTGGGCCTCACCGCAGAGCGAGGTGATCAGCTCCCGGGCAGTGCTGGTGGCCAACGCAGCCAAGGCCGCCGCCCAGCACGGCCTGAACCCGGCCCGCCCGCCGCACTGGGGCGGCTTCCGGCTGGTGCCGGACACCTGGGAGTTCTGGCAGGGCCGCAAGTCCCGTCTGCATGACCGGCTGCGCTACCGGCTGGTGGACGGCGTCTGGCAGCGGGAGCGGCTCGCGCCCTGAAAGCAACGCCCGCGGACGATTCAACCCGGCTCGCGCAGCAGATGGGCCAGCGTGTGGCGGAACTTCTCGACCTTCGGGGCGACAACATAGGCGCAGTAGCCCTGCCCCGGGTGCTGGGCGAAGTAGTGCTGGTGGTAGGCCTCGGCCGGCCAGAACTGCTGCAAGGGCTGTAGCTCCGTCACCACCGGGTCCGGCACGGCCTGCTGCACCTCGGCCAGCACGGCTTCGGCCACGGCACGCTGGTCGTCCCGCTCCAGGTAGATGCCGGAGCGGTACTGCGTGCCCACGTCATGCCCCTGGCGGTTGAGCGTGGTCGGGTCGTGGATCAGGAAGAACACTTCCAGCAGCTCACGCAGGCTCACCTGGCGCGGGTCGAACACCAGCCGGACCACCTCCGCATGGCCGGTGGTGCCGCTGCAGACCTGTTCGTAGCTGGGGGACGGCAGCCGACCGTTGGCATAACCCGAGGTCACCGACTGCACGCCCCGCACCTGTTCGTAGACCGCTTCCAGGCACCAGAAACAGCCGCCGGCCAGGGTGATGGTGTCGTGCGCATCGGTGTTCATGGTCTGCAAGCCCTCGGGGTTGGGAATCAACGGGTGGCCAGGCTGAGTTCGGCGCTGGGCTTCCAGGCCGAAGCACTGTCCCCCCCGGAAGCCGGGGCCGCCGGGGCATGGGCCCGCGGCGCGGCCAGGAACAGGCGCTCGCTGGGCAGCCCGCGGGCCAACAGCGCGTCACGCACCGCGATGCCGCGGGCCAGCGCCAGCTGCCGGACCACGTCGTCATTGACCGGTGCGGCCTTGCGCAACAGCGCCTCCATCTGGGCCACGGGAATGTCCTTGGCCAGACCGATCAGGTTGCGCGGCTTGCCAGGCAACTTGGTGTCGGCATAGAGCTGACGCACCAGGGCCTCCCGCTGCGCGGGGGTCAGGGCCGGCAGGACCGCGTCGGGCGCCTCGCCCTCGCGCAGGGCCCGACGCCGCTGTTCGGCCAGCACGCGCTCCTGCACCCAGGCCGCCTGCACGGCATCGTGCTCGGCCGCCAGGTCCGCCGTGCCGGTCACGGTCATGCGCAGACCGGGACGGTCTTGCAGGGCCTTGGCCACCTTGTCCAGGGCCGCATCCGACCCCGTGACCAGCGTGGCCGTGCCGGGGACGAAGGCCACCTGGCTCAGGTCGGGCCCGCCGCCGCCGGTCAGCAAGGCGAAGGGCGCTGTCACCGCCTTCACCAGCAGATTGACGATCACCTTCACGATCAGCCCGCCCACGCTGAACTGCGGGTCGTTGATCGAGCCGCTGATCGGCAGGTCGAGGTCGATCACCCCGTTGCGGTCCTTCAGCAGCGCCACCGCCAGCAGCACCGGCAGCTTGGTGGCGTCCGGGCTGTCGATGTGCTCCCCGAAGGTGAGCTGGTTCAGCACGATCCGGTTGCGCGCATCGAGCTTGCCATCCGGGTCGATGCGGTAGCCCACGTCCATGGTCAGCTTGCCGCGCTCGATGGCGTAGCCGGCGTACTTGCCGGCATAGGGCGACAGCGGTGCCAGCTCCAGGTCGCTGGCCCGGGCGTTCAGATTCAATGCCAGGGGACGGGCCAGCGGATTGACCTCGCCCTGGATCTCCAACTGCGCGGTGCCGGCCGCCCGCCCGCTGAGCTGGACCGTGGCCATCTGCGTCGCATCCGAACGGAAGGCACCAATGTGGCCGTTGAGCTCGGTCAGGTCCGCCCGGTAGTTGGGGCGGATGAAGTGGTCCTCGAAATCCACCCGGCCCCGGGTGAGCTCCACCCCGCCGACGATGATCTGGGCCGAGGAACCGGTGTCAACCGAGGCTGATCCCCCTGCCGCGGCCGAGGCCCCCGGGCGCACGGCGACCGCCGAGGCTGGGGCCGCCGCGACCACGACCGGCGCGGCGGTCGCGCCCTCCGGCGGTGCCAGCCCCGCCGCGCGCCGCGCCGCCAGGTCATTGAGGTTCAGATGGCCCTGCTCGGTGACCACCAGCCGGGCGAAGAAGTCCGACAGGCGGACCTGCCCCACTTCCACATGGGGTGCCTGCCCTGGGGTCAGGCGCAGGTCCAGCCCCTGCAGGCCCAGCGCCTGCCAGCTCAACAGTTCATCGGCCTCGGAAGCTGTGGCATTGCCCCCCCCCAGGCGGCTGTTGAGCCGGAAATCGTTCATCCGGGCCTCGCCCTGGATGCCCAGCGCCAGCCCGGTGGGCTTCCATTGCGCACGGGTCTGCAGCCGGGCACTGGCCACCGCGTGGTCCACCGACACCGGCCAGCCGCCATCCAGATAGGCCGCGGCCGTGGACAAGGGCAGTTGGTCGGCGCGAACACGGCCCTTCCAACCCCAGGGTGCCAGGCCCACCTGTCCATCCCAGCGCAGCGTGCCAAGCTTCTGGGCACGGCCCGCCGCCAGCCAGCGCAACTCACCCTGCAGCGGCAGGGCCGCCCCCTTCCCGGCCGGCCATTGCAGGCTGCCGGCCCGCAAGCCGATGCCATCGAGCTTGATGAGAACCGGTTCGGTCCCGGTGGTCTCGTCACGCCACTGCAGCCGCCCCCCTTCCAGATGTGTCTTGGCCAGGGTCAGGTGCCAGGCCGCGCCATCGTCCGCAGCCGACCGGGTGGCCGGCCCAGGCCGGGCAGCGGGCGCGGCCGGGCCCCGCTTCAGCCACTGGGCCAGGTTGATCTGCCCCTTCGCATCGCGGGCCGCCTGCACGACCGGCTGGGCCCAGCGGAGCTCCCCCACCGAAACCGTCCGTGCGCCGGTGTCCAGGGCCACGTCCTGCACCGCCAGTTGGTCCCAGGCCAGCGCCGTCCGGCGGGCACGGCCCTCGCCTTCGTTCACCTTCCAGTGGTCCAGCGTCACGGCCGGCAATTCCACCTGCAGCGGCTGTGCTCCCGGCTCGCCCTGCCAATGGAGCTTGGCCTGAGCGCTCAGCGTCCCCTCCAGCTGCGGGACGATCCAATGGGCCAGGTAAGGCTGCCAGGCGTTGACGGCCCAGCCATCGGCCTTCACCGTGACCTGGCCCGCGGCTCGGCTGATCTCGGCCTGGGCCTGGGCCTCGCCCACGGGCTGGGCTGCGCTGCCAGACAGGAGCTGCCAGCGCACGTCCAGCCGGCTCGGATGGGCCGCCTCGGCCAGCGGCCAACGGCCATCGTGCAGCGTCAGGTTCGGCACGGCCAATGTCCACTGACCGGCCGGGCGCACCGCCCCATCCTGGACCGCCAGTTGGGCGTCCTCCAGTGTCAGCTGACCCAGCGCCAGCTGCCAGGCGGGCGCGGTGGGGGCCGCTTGGGCGGCCGAAGCCGAGGGCTTGGGCGGCTGAACCTGCACTGGTGCCGCAGCCCAGGACTGCCAGTTCCAGCGGCCTTGCGCATCGCGCTGGGTGGCCACCCGCAGGCCCTTCAGGCTCATGGTCTTCACGTCCAGCCGGCGCTGGGGCCAGGCCAAGGCATTGAGCGAAACCTGCAGATCTTGCAGGGTCAGCGCCCGCGCCTGCGCCGGTGCCTGCACGCTCAGCCCCTGCAAGCCCAGTTGCCCTGCCACCCGCCAGCCCAGCCCCTGGGGACCCTGTTCGATGCCCAGCGACAGCTCCAGCGTCAAGCGCCCTTCGGTCGGACGCAACGGCAAGCTCGCAGGCAGGTAGGGGGTCCAGCGGGCCAGGTCCAGTTGATCCAAATGCAGATGCACCTGCTCCGGCCGCTTGGGGTCAAAGGGTGTCAGGCGGGCGCCGGTGTCGAAGCGGCTGCCATCCAGGTCGAACCTCAGGCGCGGCTGCACCTCGGCCGTCTCGTCCGACTGGCTCAGCGTCGAGATGAAGGGCAGGTCCAACTGGAGACCGCTGAGCTGGTGCTTCTGGGCCAGCGGACGGTCATCGAAATCGACGCGACCATCCAGAACCTGCAGGTTGTAGAGCGCAAAGCGGGCCGGCTCCGAGGAGGCCGGCTGGGACGCTGGGGACTGCCAGCGCTTGAGCAGATCGTCCACGTCGTAATGCCCGTTCGCCGTCCGGGCCAGCTGCAGGTGGGGCGATTGCAGCACCAGGGTCCGCACCACCGGAGCCCGCTGCCACAGCGAGGCGGCGCTGAGCGCCAACGACAGTTCGTCCACCGTGAGCTGAGGCGCTTGGCCAGCCTGGGCGGCGCCCACCTGCAGCCCCGTCACCCGCAAGCGCAGGGTGAAGGGGTTGAACCGCACGGCTTGGACCTGGACCGGACGCCCCAGCGCCTGGGGCGCATAGGTCTGCACCGCCCACCGCAAACCCCAGGGCACAGCCAGGGCCGCCAAGATGGCCAGGGCGAGCAGGGTGACCAGCGTGACGGTCAGGCGACGCCGCCAGCCAGGGCGAAGACAGGTGGACGAAACAGCGGAGGCAACAGACATGAGAAACAGGCACAACCCGGAGATGACCGTCACTATAGGCCCCTCCCGCACCCGCTTGGCCCATCCCTGTCGGGCCTGTTCGGAGCCAGCAAAGACAAGGCCCCTCTGCACCCAAAGGTTCAGAGGGGCCCGGGGTGAGATGCTCACCCATCGGGGCACAGACGAGAATCGGGCCTGGGCCCCAAGGCACGCCGATGGCGCCTTCGAGGATCGCCTCCGAAGAGGCCTGCACAGCGTACTGCGGTGGCCCCCGCTTGGCAACACGCGACACCTCCGCACAGACCCTGGTCTGCGCGGTGGATCAGCCTCCCGCCATCAGGCGGTCGAACAGGACATCCATCCGCTGGCGCACCGAGGCGTCCATTTCGATCGGCCGGCCCCACTCGCGCGAGGTCTCGCCGGCCCACTTGTTGGTGGCATCCAACCCCATCTTGCCGCCCAGGCCGCTGACTGGCGAGGCGAAGTCCAGGTAGTCGATCGGTGTCTGCGCCACCAATGTGGTGTCGCGCACCGGATCCATCCGGGTGGTGATCGCCCAGACCACTTCCTTCCAGTCGCGGATGTTCACGTCCTCGTCGGTCACGACGATGAACTTGGTGTACATGAACTGCCGCAGAAAGCTCCACAGCCCGAACATCACCCGCTTGGCATGGCCGGGGTAGGCCTTGCGGATGGAGATGACGGCCATGCGGTAGCTGCAACCCTCGGGCGGCAGGTAGAAGTCGACGATCTCCGGAAACTGCTTTTGCAGCAGGGGTACGAAGACCTCGTTCAAGGCGACGCCCAGCACGGCCGGCTCGTCAGGCGGCTTGCCGGTGTAGGTGGAGTGGTAGATCGGGTCACGCCGGTGGGTGATCCGGTCGATGCGCAGCACCGGGAACCAGTCCTGCTCGTTGTAATAGCCGGTGTGGTCACCATAGGGCCCCTCCAGCGCATGCAGGTAGCCCCCGATCTCCTTGGTGGGCACACCATGCTCGCTGTGCCCGGTGAACCCCGCCGGGGCGGTGGGGATGTGCCCCTCCAGCACCATCTCGGCCGTGGCCGGCACCTGGAGCTTCAGCGGGCCTTCCCCCACCTGGGTGTCGGCCAGTTCGGTACGACCACCGCGCAGCAGGCCGGCAAACTGGTACTCGGACAGTGTGTCCGGCACCGGCGTGACCGCGCCCAGCGTGGTCGCCGGGTCGGCCCCCAGCGCCACCGCGATCGGAAACGGCTGCCCCGCGTTGACCCGACCGAACTCGCGGAAGTCCAGCGCCCCGCCCCGATGCGCCAGCCAGCGCATGATGACCTCGTTGCGGCCGATCACCTGCTGACGGTAGATGCCCAGGTTCTGGCGCAGGCGTGGCTGCAGCACCGTTTGTGGCCCCCGCGTCACGACCAGGCCCCAGGTGATCAGCGGGGCCGCGTCCCCTGGCCAGCAGTGCTGGATCGGCCAGCGGCTCAGGTCCACCGCGGCCCCTTCGATCACCACCTCCTGGCAGGCTGGCGATCCCACCTTCGCGGGCTTCATGTCCCAGACCGCCTTGGCCATGTCCCAGAGCTTGCCGGCCTCGCGCAGGCTGCGCGGTGGCTCCGGCTCCTTCAAGGCAGCCAGCAGCCGCCCCACCTCGCGCAGGTCGGTCAGCGTCTCGGCCCCCATCCCCAAGGCGACCCGCCGCGGCGTGCCAAACAGATTGGCCAGCACAGGCACGGTGTGCCCGGTCGGCTGCTCAAACAGCAGGGCCGGTCCCTCGGCACGCAAGACCCGGTCCGCCAGGGCCGTCATCTCCAACCGGGGCGACACGGATTGGGACACGCGACGCAGTTCCCCTAGCTGGTCGAGGCCCTGGATGAAGCCTCTCAGATCACGATATTTCATACATTTAAGTTATGAAAGATAAAGCTCATATACTTGACCGGTTATTTTTGCTCTTCCTACAATCCCGGCTGTCAACTCAAGTTCCAGGTTTGCCCGCGCCCCGCCCTGGGGTGCCGTGACAGGGAAACCTTCCGTTCTGACGTGAAGGCCGGCGAGCACAAGCCCCGGCACCGCAGAGCATCCGATTATCGCCACCCTGGTCTGACCGACGGCGCGATGCCGCACAGACCCGCGAATGGGTGACGACCCGAGAAGAAAGGAAGGACATGACTGAACCGCAATGGTGGCAGCGCATGACCGACGCAGTGTCCCGCAGCACAGGAGTGTTCCTGCGCGATGTGGGCCGCGGACTGCTGGATGTCAGCCACAACATGCTGGCGCTGGTGGGATTGGTGGTCGTTTCGGCCGCCATCTTCCTGGCCGGCCGGGCTGACCTGCGCGCGTCCATTGAGCAGCAGGCCTATGGCTGGCTGCAGGCGCGCTTGGCGCCGCAAGATGGGGCCGATGCCGGCGACGACACCGAAGACGTCCAGATGCCGGAAGACCCCGGCACGACCAGCCTGGCCAACGCCATGGCCATCGACCCCAAGACTCTCAGCCGGCAACAGGTGGTGGTGACCAACTGGCTGGCCCGCCGCTACAAGGTGGCGCCAGAGCCCGTGGCGCGCCTGGTGCAGGAAGCCTGGCACGTCGGTCAGCGCACGGGCATGGACCCGACCCTGATCCTGGCCGTGGTGGCCGTCGAGTCCAGCTTCAACCCCTTCGCCCAGAGTGCTGTGGGCGCCCAGGGGCTGATGCAGGTGATGACCCGCGTGCACAACCAGAAGTACCAGGCCTTTGGCGGTGCCTTGACGGCCTTCGACCCGGTGACCAACCTGCGGGTGGGTGTCCAGGTGCTGCGCGAGTGCATCTCCCGTGCCGGCGGCGTCGAGGCCGGTTTGCGCTACTACGTGGGAGCGGCCAACGCCGACAACGATGGTGGCTACGCCGGGCGCGTGCTGGCCGAGCAGGACAAGCTGCGCCGGGTGGCGGCTGGACAGAAGATCTCGGTGAACGCCCAGAATGCCGTGGCGGCCGCAACCGCACCGCCCGCACCAGCGTCCCACGCCGACCTGAACGCCGCCCCCGCGCCGGCCAAGAGCGAGCCGCCGGTGGGCCACCTGCAGGACAAGAACGACCATGTCGCGCTGGTGACGGGCTGAAGTTACACTAGCAGCCTTCACGCAACTGGCGATAGAAGGTGGTCGGCGGGCACCGATGCTCACCGCCCCGCCTGCGAGGTGGATCACCACCGGGAAGCGTGAAGCCCCCGGGCGCCGCGGATGCGGCCCACGGGGTGATCGATCTGCCGTTCGCCTGGGCAACCCGCACCTGCTTTTCGTTGACACGCAGGCCGCCGGGTGAACTCGCCCCGACTTGAAGGAAGCTTCCATGTTCGACCGTACCCAATCGACGATCGCCAACGTCGACCCCGAGCTGTGGGCCGCGATCCAGGCCGAGAACCAACGCCAGGAAGAGCACATCGAGCTCATCGCCTCGGAAAACTACACCTCGCCCGCCGTGATGCAGGCCCAGGGCAGCCAGCTGACCAACAAGTACGCTGAAGGCTACCCCGGCAAGCGCTATTACGGTGGCTGCGAGAACGTGGACGTGGTTGAGCAACTGGCCATCGACCGCGTCAAGCAGCTGTTCGGCGCCAACTTCGCCAACGTGCAGCCCAACTCCGGTTCGCAAGCGAACCAGGCCGTGTTCTTCGGCCTGCTGCAGCCCGGCGACACCATCATGGGCATGAGCCTGGCCGAAGGCGGCCACCTGACCCACGGCATGCCGCTGAACATGTCGGGCAAGTGGTTCAAGGTCGTGAGCTACGGCCTGGACGCCAACGAGGACATCGACTACGCCGCCATGGAAGCCCTGGCGCGTGAGCACAAGCCCAAGCTGATCATCGCCGGCGCCTCGGCCTTCGCGCTGCGCATTGATTTCGCGCGCTTTGCCAAGGTGGCCAAGGAAATCGGCGCCTACTTCATGGTGGACATGGCCCACTACGCCGGCCTGGTGGCTGCGGGCGTCTACCCGAACCCGGTGCCGCATGCCGACGTGGTGACCTCCACCACCCACAAGAGCCTGCGCGGCCCGCGTGGCGGCATCATCCTGATGAACCACGAGGACATCGCCAAGAAGATCAACTCGGCGATCTTCCCAGGCATCCAGGGTGGCCCGCTGATGCACGTCATCGCTGGCAAGGCCGTGGCCTTCAAGGAAGCGCTGAGCCCCGAGTTCAAGGCCTACCAGGAACAGGTGGTCAAGAACGCCAAGGTGCTGGCCGAGACCCTGATCTCGCGCGGCCTGCGCATCGTGTCCGGCCGCACGGAAAGCCATGTGATGCTGGTGGACCTGCGTCCCAAGGGTCTGACTGGCAAGGAAGCCGAAGCCATCCTGGGCGCCGCCCACATGACCTGCAACAAGAACGGCATCCCCAACGACCCGCAAAAGCCGATGGTGACCAGCGGCATCCGTCTGGGCACGCCAGCCATGACCACCCGCGGCTTCAAGGAAGAGCAGGTGCGCGCCACCGCCAACCTGATCGCCGATGTGCTGGACAACCCGCATGACGAAGCCAACATCGCCCGCGTGCGCGAGCAGGTGGCGGCCCTCACGCGCGACTTCCCGGTCTATCGCTGAGTTGTGCCAGGGAGCGGCAGGCGCTGCCCTCCCCAGCATGAACGCGGGCCCGCCAACGCCAGACGTTGGCGGGCCCGTCGCCTATCCGGCGCCAGTCATCCTCATTTGAGTCGGAGCCTCCCATGCGCTGCCCCTACTGTGCCCACGACGAAACCCAGGTCGTCGAAACCCGCGAATCGGATGAAGGCGATGTGGTGCGCCGGCGCCGGCGCTGCACCAAGTGCGACAAGCGCTTCACCACCTACGAACGGGCGGAAATCTCGCTGCCCGCGGTCGTCAAGCGAAGCGGTGCCCGGGTGGAGTTCGACCCGGCGAAGCTGCGCGCCTCGATGACCCTGGCGCTGCGCAAGCGGCAGGTGAGCATCGAACAGGTGGATGCCGCCATCGAACGCATCCAGGACAAGCTGCTGGCCAGCGGCCTGCGCGAGATCCCGTCCACCCGGGTCGGCGAACTGGTGATGCGCGAGCTCAAGCGCCTGGACAAGGTGGCCTACGTCCGCTTTGCCTCGGTGTACCGCAGCTTCGAGGACGTAGACGAGTTCAGCCGCCTGATCAAGGAAATCTGAACCCGCGCCGTCACGGCCCGACGCGCAGGCTCACTGCCAGCACTGCGCCGTCGTGGCGTCAGTGTCCTGCCCCTTGGCGCCGGTGCTCGTCAGGGTCAGGGTGCCGCAGGGGTCACCCGACTGGGTCGGCTCGGCGCTCAGCGTGTAACCCTGGCCGGTGCCCGAGATCTCCACCGAGATCGTGTAGTACTTGGCGCTGTCCGAGGCCCCCGCCGGCGAAGTCGTGAGGTTGCCCGGCAGCACCGCGCCGGTGTAGCCCTGGAGGCTGGTGCTGTAGTAGCGCTGCATGAACTGCTCGGCTTGCAGCAGCACCGTCTCCGCATCGGCACGCCGGCCCTTGCGCACCTGACTCACATAGCTCGGGTAGGCCACGGCCGCTAGGATCGCCACCACGGCCACCACAATCATCAGTTCGATCAGGGTGAAACCGCGGTGGGCCGAGGGCCGGTCAACGACAGAGTTCGACATAGGGTTCCTGGCTCGCTGGCTCATGGCGTGGGCGGGTTGAGGATTTGACGCCAGACGCGGTCGGTGATGACATTCCCGGCGGGCCGCGGCGGCCCGGGCACGCAGAGCTCCTCGGCCTCATTGCTGGTGTTGACGATCACGGTCAAGCAGAAGCCCTCGCCGCACTTATGGCCCGGATCAGGCAGGCACTGGGTGACATTTGGCTGATCGCCCACCACCCCCTCCTGATTGGACAGCAGCTTGTCGATGCCGTCCGCCGTACTCTTCATGCCGGCCACCACCGTGTCGGAACCGTTGACCACGCCATCCCCATTGGTGTCGAACACCGGCGAGGTCAGCGCCGCACCGCTCACGGCGTCCACAATGAAGTTGTAGCCAGTCCCCACGTTGCTTTCGCACATGGCCGCCGGTGCCGCCGGCACGATGGAGCTGAAATAAACCACGCTCAGGATGCTCTGCGGGGCGTAAACCACCCGCTGACCGGCCATGATGTTCAGGTCCAGGTACCAGCCCTTCCTGACGGTCCAGTCCACCGCGTTCGACGACAACTTGTAGTAGGTGTTGGTCACGGTCTTGCCGTTCGCTGTCTGGTCCACCGTCACGGGATGTTCCGTGTCAATGGTCTGTTGAACCAGCACGTTGCGCTGAGGGGCGGTCACCCCGTTGAACGGGCTGACGGTTCCCCCAGCAGCCCCCCGGGCTGTGGAATCCCACACCCCATAGAAAGACTGCATGCCGGTGCTGGTGGCATCGGCCGCATCAAACAGCTTGCCGGTGCCGAACAGCACCACATAGCCCTGGGTCGGGTGCGCCATCACAATCGGCGCTGCCGTGATGGGCTGCACATTGTTCGCGCCATCCTGGGCCGTGAACAACGGCGCCCCACCAAACGACACCTTCCAGGTTGACGTGTCCGTCCCGTCAGTGAAGTCGAAGCGCCACAGATTCCCCAGCAGATCCCCCGCATAAGCGGCGTACACCTCCTGGTGCGAATTGCGCAGCAGGTACACCCCACCCAGCCCATTGCCCGTGCCGGTCGGCACCTGGATCGACTTGACCACGCTGCCGGTCTGCACATCGACAACCAGCAGCGCCGCACGGCCATTCGCGCTGTACGGGCCATTGCCAATGAAGGCATACCAACCGGACTGCCCCGCCAACTTGCCCCCCTGAATGGGACCGACCCGCATGTCACCCTGCACATAGCCCAGGTCGTTGTCGGTCAGCTCCCACTGCACCGTGTTGCTGCCCAGAGCACCGGTGGGGTCGGTGGTGGCCAGGTTCAAGGCAAACACCCCTCGTCCGCCCGCCCCCATGCTGCCCACCAAGACATTGGTCCAGCGTGGGCTGTTCTCGCCCTGCGGGGTGATGTAGGCATCGGACTCCACCGTCGGGCCGTCGACGAAGAAATGATGGTAGTTCGTCGTGGTGCCATAGGTCTTCGACGCCACCAAGGACAGGTTCGGGAAGCCGACCCGCGGCACATAGCCGAACAGTTCCTTGCCGTCGCTGCCGCGGAACAAATGGAAGATGCCCGCATTGGCCCCCACCGCAACCACCCCCTCGGACCGGGCCGCCTTTTGGGCCAAATAGCCGGCATACCCGGCGTTCCAAGTGGTATCGCTCAGCTTGTCATAACCCAGATTCACCAAGTTCTTGACATAGACCGGCGGTGAATTGATGAAATCGCCGAGCAACTGGCCGCCACGTGAGCGGAAGGTCTTGGCTGCCCCCTCATTGCTGGTGTCGCCCCGGATGTAATTGACCAACGCGTCACCGTCAAAACCCGAAGAGCCCACGATCAGGCTCTTGTCAGACGTGCTCAGGCCGTTGACCGAAAAGGCCTCGGGAGACGAACCACTCCAGGTGAAAAGATTGCGGCTGGCCAGATCCGGCAGCACCTTCGAAGCCTGCCACACGGGCGCGGCATTGGCCCCGCCCAGCACGCTGCCATTGGTATCCAAGCGATAGGCCAGGACATCACCCGTCCACGCCCCGGAGCGATAGGTCGGGACGAACTTGATGTTGTCCTGCACCAGGGTGGAGGCCACGGTTGCTACACCGGCTTCCCGTCCGTCATTGCCCACGGCCTTGCCAAAGGCATTGGACAAGGCGTTTGTCAGTTCGGTCACATTTTTGGCAGACGCAAAATCGCCCCCGGTATTAACCGCCGCATGCCAGAGATCGTCAATTTTTTCTGGATTTGAAGTGTTCTGGCCTGGAAGAGGATCTGGCCAACCAATGGTGCCATTGGCCAGCTGCGCCAGCGTCGATGCCTTTGCGGCATCCGTGGAGGCATCCAAAGTCCCCTTGACGCCGATCCCCACCGTGAATTGGCTCAAATGCTGCCAGAACGCAATATCACCATCCACGGGCGTGATGTTGTTTGCAATACTGGTATCCAAGTCCCGGATATACCATCGCATGGCTGCATCCGCCAGCGTATTGGAATATTTTTTTGGCGCGTCACTGTAAGGACGCCCCGGAACGTACTGATAAGGCGTATAGCTGTTGGGGTTTTGTCCAGGATTGGTGGAACTATAGGGATAACTGTAGGTATTGGTCGAAGTGTCCAGATCCCCTGCCGCAGTGTAATCGTCGTTGTAATAACCATCCGTGGTCAGCACATTGACAGACCGCCGGCAAGCCAAACGTTCATTCCCAGGCGCCGTTGTCGCCCCAGGCACCGTGGCCCATGGGCTGTAGGCATCGGATTTCCGGTTGTAGAAATACCCGCCCACGGCATCCACTGCCGTGCGCAGCGGCGTCCCCCCGGTGGATTCGATGCTCTGAACACCCGTGAGCACCTTTCCCAACCAGTTGGCATCCAACTGGGCCACACCCAGCTCAATCACCTTAAAGGACGCGGAACCGCCGCCCTCGACGGTAGAGGCAGAAGTCTTGTTGATTCGCCCCCATCCCGCCCTCAGTTGATCCTTGAAATTGGTGAAGGACTCCGAAATGGCCGCCTTGGCCATGAACTCTCGCATCCGGTAGTAGGAAAACCAGTTGGCAAAGTTCTGCAGCTCCTGCTTCTGCGTGCACTTGACCTGCTGCCCACTGGCATCCCGGCAATCATCCCGCCCAGCCGCCGACACCGCTGGGGCATGGCTTCCGTTTGTCGCATTGACGTTATAAGCGGTGTAGCTGCTAGTTTTGGTTGGGTCCGCACCGGCCTTCAGCCGATATACCAGACCAGGCGCAAATTGCCTTGACTTCTGCCCATCGTTCACGATGGTTCTGGCATCCGTGCACCACGTCCCGCCGGTAATCGTTTTGGTGGTGACCAGGTTGTAGGTCCCAGAAACCAGCCCCGCAGGATCCCAAGGAGCTCGAGTGGCATCGATGATATTGCCCCGGCGGACGAAGACCCCACTGCCGTTGGGAGTGGGATTCACCCAAGGCAGGTAGTGAATGTCTGGGTTGTAGTAGATGGTGTTGACGTCCGGCGACCGAAACTGCATCTGATACACGTATCTCGCAGTGGGCTCGGCCGGCGCAACACAAGGTTCGTAGTTATAGGTACCCTGGGGAGTGCTAACCCGTTTGCGCGGATCACCCGGAAAGGCCCCAGCCCATTGATCAAACACGGTCACCGAATAGCCGTTGAGCGTGAAGGCCCCTTCCGGCATGGCGTCAAACAGCATCGATCCCGAATCGTCGATCGTGATCATCACGTTCGGCGGAGGCACAGCCCCTGCACTGCTGGTCAATGGACTCTGCGAAGGCTCTGTGGCGCCTGCCACGGTCGCGGCAAGGGCCGCCAGGCTCAGGGCCAAGGGGCCTGCCCACGTCGGCCGCTGAAGAAGGAAATGGCGAAGGGTCGTGCTCATGAGACGTCTCCCCAGGAACGGCGCGGTGGCCATTCCGGCTTCAGTTGATGCGTGAGATGGACTGGAGCCAGACGACGGAACCGGCCGTCGTTCGCCCCTGGGCGTCCTGTTGGAAATCCGGGCTGAATCCGCGGGCCGTCACCAGCAGGGCCTGGGTTGTGCCATCGTTCAGCACGGTGTATTCCGCCAGGCACTGCGGGGGGGGTGGCTTGATCGAGCTGTCCGACGACACCAGCACCGAATTGGGCACCGTGGTGGCCACGGCGCCGACCCCAAACCAGTTGGAGAACGTGCCCCAACGCGTCGGCAGCCCATCGGCCGGGTTACCGTTATCGTCCGGCAGTGGCGGCAGGATGGCAAAGCCAGCAGTACCGCAATTGGGATAGGTGGCTGGATTGACCACATGGCCCGAACACCGTTCGCAGTACCGCAAAGCCAGCTCGGCGTACTGCTGCGCCTGGGTTTGTGCGCGGGCGTTGTTCGCGATCAGATCGGAGGTCAGCGCCCCACGCATCACCGCCACCGACATCAGCGCGATGATCACCAGCATCACCAGCGCGACGATCAGGGTTGCACCCCGCTGAGAAGCCACCGCAGTGGCAGATCGCCTCGAGTTCACAGCGCGGTCCCCCGGCGGTTCTGGATCAGGAAGGTGGAGGTGAACGCCCGGTACATGTACCGATCGCCCGCGGCTGGCGTGGTGGCGGCTGCGAAAGGATCGCAGCCCTGGTAAGCCGTCGGTGCAGTCAGCACCGGGTCGGCACTGCGCACGATCAGGCACACCCGCACCGACACCACCTGGGGCCAGGTGCCGGCTGCTGTGACCTCCGTCGCCGTCTTGTAGGTGCTGGCCACGTTGGCACCAGGGGCCGCCACCCCGTAGGTGGCCTGCATGTCACTGATGTTCTCCACCAAGGCCTGCCCACTGGCATTGCCTGGCCCCCGACAGAACAGCGCCCCATTGGAAATGTAGAAACGGCTGTATTGCAGGTAATAGCCGCTTGTCAGCGCCAGCGTATTGCCCAGGCAATCCAGTGGCACCTTCACCCCAGCCACCGTCTTGGTGATGCTGTTGAACTCGTTGGCCTCGAAGGCCACGGCCAGCGCATTCCGGCCCGTGGCTGCGCAGGTGAGCTGGTCAATGTCTTTGGACAGGTCTGCAAAATCAGTATCACAACCCCGAACCCAGTTGTCGGTCACGGCGTTGCGGGTGAACCCGGTGCCGGCGCCCACCGGCCCCCCTGTCGGCGCGCTGTAGGCCGCATTGCTCACCTGCGTGCGCAAGATGCCCATGGCGGCGCTGGCGTCCTCGGTGATCTGGGCCAGGGCCCGCCCCACCTGGGTCGTCTGGCTGGCGCCCTGGTAGCTGGCGTACATCGCCGCCAGCACCACCAGACCGATGGCCAGTGACACCATCAGCTCGACCAATGTGAAGCCGCGCATGCGCGGCAGGGAATGCCCAGACATCATGCGTCCTCTACAGGCCGATCCGGAAATGCATGCAGCGCGGCGCCGCTGCGGTGGAGAATTTCGGGGGGCAGGCCGATGCACCGGCCACATTGCTCGCATTGCCCACCACGTTGGTACCTTCCGCGTCGGGGTCCCGCCAGATCACCCACAGATCGAACAAGGTGCTGTCGGCGTCGGAGGGACTGATGTAGCCCGTTCCGCTGGGAAGAGACTTGTAGAGCGTGGCTTGCCAGGCGGCCAGATCCACGGCCGCCATCTCATCCTTGGTGCAGGCATCCGGATTGGCACAGGCCGCCTCGGCAGGCGCCCCCAGCGCCAGCGTCGCATTGTTGAGAAAGTAATCGGCCCGCCCGGTGTAGTTGGCCCGCATGCGGTCGGCCATATCCGCCGCCAGCAAGGTGGCCACGGACCGGAACTCGGTGGTCTTGCCGAAGCGCGTGGCCACCCCCAGCAGCCCCGCCATCGCGAGGATGCCCAGAGACACCACCAGGATGGCCACCAGAACCTCGATCAAGGACGCACCGGCAACCCGCCGGCGGGACACCTGCCTCAGCATATGTTGCCACTCCCCTTCTTGACCTGGATCTGCCCGGCCACCGTCACGCAGACGTGCCGCACATTGGAGGTGTAGGTGCTGCTGCTGGTGTCCGCCACACGGGGCGTCACGGTGAACTTCATCACGCCACCGGCCAAGCCATTGGCCTCGAAGGTCACCGCCGCGGTAGCGCTGTCCTCAGCCAGCCCGCCCACCTTGGAAGTGGGGCTGCCCACCCGCAACACCACCTCATGGGCGCCCACGTCCACATCCCGGTCGTTGTCGACAAAGATCAGCCAGCCGCTCTTCCAGTCCGATCCATGACAGTTCGGGCTGGCCGCATTGGGATCGTTCGTCGCACAGATGGTGACCGGTGCCAGACGCTTGAGCGACTCTGAACGGGCCAGCCGCAGGGCCTGCCACAAATCGTCGGCCGCCCCTGAGGCGGCCCGTGCGGCCACGAATGACTGCATCGCCGGTGCGGCCACGCTCATCAAAATGACGGCCACCGCCACCGTGACCATCAATTCGATCAAGGTCACCCCCCGGACGCGGACACGTGCCGGAGTGAACGAATGGGGCACAGACAAGCAAACCATCTTCACATGGTGCCCCAAATGTTCCCGCGCGCGCAGCGGGCTGGCGATGAACGGCACACGCCAGCGGACAAACGGTCACCGCCACTCAGGCGCAGTCGTCGGCCTCGGTCTGGCGGACTCGCCCGGGCTTGTTGACGCACACCAGCAGGCTGCCAGGCACCCCCCGGCTGTCCGGCGCAGCCCCTGGCGGCACAAAGCGGAAATGCGAGGCCGCGTTGCTGGAGAACCCCTGCGCATGGAAGGTCAAGGCCTTCACCGTGGCCGCCACGCTGCCCGCCGCGGCCCGCTGCAGGTGCACCATCAGCACCGGGTCATCGACCTCTCGGATGCCGGTGTTGCCCCGGTCGATGAACACCAGCCAACCGGTGCTCCAGTCGCGCCCGCTCTCCAGACACTGCGGCTCGCCGGTCGGCACCGATTCAGGTGCCAAGGCGCACAGGGTGACGGTCTCCCCGCGCCGCAGCGCCTCTGATCGCGCCCGGTGCACCCCTTGGCGGAAGGATGCCGTCTCGGCCGCCACGGCCTGCCGGTGCTGCATCGCCACCATTGAGGGCACCGCGATCCCCATGATCACCGCGGCCAGGCTGGCCGTGACCATCGTCTCGACCAGCGTCACCCCACGGGCCACGCGACGCCCGCCCTTGTTCCCCCACTTGCCAGCCATCAATTCCCCCCTTGCGGTGTGTCTGATGGGCCGTACAGCGCCCCCTTGTCGGTTTCCGAGACACATTGTGTGAACAGGGATCGCTTCGGTCATCCCTCCGCGGTAGTCCCACTTTCGGGGGGAGAATGCGCCGCCCGACGCCGGATCCCTGCCGCCATGAACCCCGCCCTGCCCCCCGAGTTCTCCCCTGCCGACGCAGCCTGGATGGCGCGCGCCCAGGCCCTGGCCGAGCAGGCGGTGGGCCTGACGGAGCCCAACCCACGGGTCGGCTGTGTCATCACGGCAGCGGATGGCACGGTGCTGGGCGAGGGCCACACCCAGGCGGCTGGCCAGGCCCACGCGGAAGTGATGGCCTTGCGCGCCGCGGCCGCCGCCGGTCGGGACGTGCGCGGCGCCACAGCCTATGTGACGCTGGAGCCCTGTGCCCACCATGGCCGCACGCCCCCCTGCTGCGACGCCCTGATCGCCGCCGGCGTCGGACGGGTGGTGGTTGCCGCGGGGGACCCGAACCCGCTGGTGAACGGCCAGGGGCTGGCGCGGCTGCGCGCCGCCGGCACCACCGTGGTCCAGGCGAGCGCGCCCCATGTCGAAGCCTGCGAGGCATTGAACATTGGCTTCTTCCACCGCATGCGCACCGGTCGCCCCTGGGTGCGGCTGAAGGTCGCCGCCTCGCTGGACGGCCGCACGGCGCTGGACAACGGCGTCAGCCAGTGGATCACCGGCCTGGACGCCCGGCGCGACGGCCATGCCTGGCGCCGCCGCGCCGGTGCCCTGCTCACCGGCGTGGGCACGGTGCTGGCGGATGACCCCCGGCTGGATGTGCGGCTGGTGCCCACGCCGCGTCAGCCGCTGCGCGCCATCGTGGACGCCCGGCTGGACACGCCGCCGTCCGCCCGCCTGTTCGAGGCTGAAGGCCCGCTGGTCTTCTATGCCGCCGCGCCCGCCCCGGAGCGGGTCGCGGCCCTCACAGCCCAAGGTGCCGAGGTCATCTTGCTGCCCGCCACCGCCGGCCGGGTGGACCTGGCCGCCGTGCTCGCCGACCTGGCGCGCCGGCCGATCAACGAGCTGCATGTGGAAGCGGGCCCCCGCCTGAACGGCAGCCTGATCAGCGCCGATCTGGTCGATGAGTGTCTGGTCTACCTGGCCCCGATGCTGCTGGGGGCCGGGCGCGGCATGGCCGCCCTGCCCGCGCTGACGACCCTCGACGGCGCCTGGTGCTACGCCTTCCACGACCAGACCCCGATCGGGGCCGACCTGCGCCTGCGGCTGCGCCGGCGGACCCGCACGCCAGACTGACGGCCGCCTACAATCGGGGGATGCCCATCTCCCCTGTTCCCGAGCTGGTGGCCGAGCTGGCCGCCGGTCGCATGGTGATCCTGGTTGACGAAGAAGACCGGGAGAACGAAGGCGACCTGATCCTGGCCGCCGACCATGTCACCCCGGATGCGATCAACTTCATGGCCAAGTACGGCCGTGGGCTGATCTGCCTGACGCTGACCCGCGAGCGCTGCGAGCGCCTGCAGCTGCGGCCGATGACCGCCCACAACGGCGCCCCGCACGGCACCGCGTTCACCGTGTCGATCGAGGCGGCCGAAGGCGTGACCACCGGCATCTCGGCCGCCGACCGCGCCCGCACCGTGCGGGCCGCCGTGGCCCGCGACGCCAAGCCCAGCGATCTGGTGCAACCCGGGCACATCTTCCCGCTGCAAGCGCAGGACGGCGGCGTGCTGATGCGCGCCGGTCACACCGAAGCCGGCTGTGACCTGGCTGGCATGGCGGGCCTGACCCCAGCCGCCGTGATCTGCGAGGTGATGAACGACGACGGCACGATGGCGCGGCTGCCCGAGCTGCAGCGCTTTGCCGAAGAACACGGGCTGAAGATCGGCACCATTGCCGACCTGATCCAGTACCGCAGCCGCAACGAGACGCTGGTGGCCCCCGCGGGCCGCCGCGTGCTGCAGACGCCGCAAGGCGAATTCGACACCCATGTGTTCCGCGACCGCACCGGTGGCGTGCACCTGGCCCTGACCTGCGGCCAGTGGGCGCCGGGCGAAGAGGTGCTGGTGCGGGTGCACGAGCCCCTGTCGGTGCTGGACCTGCTGGACGCCGGCCCTTGCGCCCACTCCTGGCCCCTGCCGCAGGCGCTGACCACGTTGCAACAGGCCGGCAAGGGCGTGGCCGTGCTGCTCAACTGCGCCAAGGACAGCAGCGAGCTGCTGCTGGACCGCCTGCTGCCCGGTGAAGGCGACCACACGCCGCACGCCTTCGACCTGCGGACCTACGGCGTGGGCGCCCAGATCCTGCGCAGCGTGGGTGTGACCCGCATGAAGCTGCTGGCCAACCCGCGCCGCATGCCCAGCATGACCGGCTACGGGCTGGAAGTGACCGGCTTCGTGCGCCCCAACGAACAACCCTGACCCCCGGAAGGAACCCCATGCAAGGTGCAGACAAGGGCCAGAGCGGCTCGCTGGACGGCCAGACGCTGGCCATCGGGATCGTGCGCGCCCGCTTCAATGACGCGATCACCGCCCAGTTGGCCGCGTCCTGTCTGGCCGAGCTGGCGGCCTGTGGCGTGCGCGAGGAGGACATCCAGGTGGTGACCGTCCCCGGCGCGCTGGAGGTGCCGCTGGCCCTGCAGGCCCTGGCCGACAGCGACGACTACGACGCGCTGATCGCCCTGGGTTGCATCATCCGCGGGGAGACCTACCACTTCGAACTGGTGTCCAACGAAAGCGGCGCGGGCGTGACCCGCGTCAGCCTGGACCACCAGATCCCCATTGCCAATGCCATCCTGACCGTCGAGAACGAGGCCCAGGCCTGGGCCCGCGCGGAAGAAAAAGGCCGTGATGCCGCCCGCGTCGCCGTCGAGATGGCCAACCTGTTGAACGAACTGCCGTGAGCGACACCTCTTCTTCCCCGGCCCGTCCCGCCCACAAGCGAACGGCGCCCAAGTCCGCGCGCCGCCGCTCGCGCGAGCTGGCCCTGCAGGGCCTCTACGAATGGCTGATCTCGGGTGCCGAGGCTGGCACCATCGACGCCCACATGCGCGAGCAAGGCGACTTCGAGCGCTGCGACCAGGCCCATTTCGATGCGCTGCTGCATGGCTGCATCGCCGAAGCCGCCGACCTGGACAGTGTGCTGGCCGCCCATGTGGACCGCCCGACGACCGAGCTCTCGCCGGTGGAACACGGCGTGCTGTTGATCGGCGCCTACGAGCTCAAGCACTGCCTGGACGTGCCCTACAAGGTCGCCATCAACGAAGCCGTGGAACTGGCCAAGAGCTTTGGCGGCACCGACGGCCACAAGTACGTCAACGGCGTGCTCGACAAATCGGCGGCCGTGCTGCGGCCGGCCGAAACCAGCGCCGCGCGCCGCTGAACCTTCTCCATCCCAGCACCGCGGGGCGCCAGGCGCCCCGCGTTTCTTTCCTCCGCCATGAAACTCGCCAGCCGCCTCGACCACATCGCCCCGTTCTATGTCATGGAGTGCGCCAAGGCGGCCAACGAGATCGCCCGCCTGCCCGAATGCGACCCGGCGCGAGGCGGCACGCCGATGATCTACCTGAACATCGGTGAGCCGGACTTCACCGCGCCCGCCTCGGTGCAGGCTGCGGCCGAGGCCGCGATCCGTGCCGGCCGCACCCAGTACACCGACGCCAACGGCCTGCCGGCATTGCGCGAGGCCCTGTCGGGCTGGTACCGGCAGCGCTTCGGTCTGGACATCGCACCTGAACGCTTCGTGATCACCGCCGGCGCCTCCGGCGCGCTGCAGCTGGCCAGCCTGGCCCTGTTCGAGCCGGGCGACGAGGTGCTGATGCCGGACCCGGCCTACCCCTGCAACCGCCACTTCGTCGCCGCGGCCGGTGCCACCGCCGTCTCGCTGCCCGCCAGTGCGGCCCAGCGCTTCCAGCTGGATGCCGCCACCGTCGCGGCCCACTGGACCCCGGCCACGCGCGGCGTGCTGCTGGCCTCGCCGTCCAACCCGACCGGCACCTCGATCATGCCGGAAGAGCTGGCGGCGATCGCCCGCGAGGTGCGCCAGCGCGGCGGCGTCACCGTGGTCGACGAGATCTACCTGGGCCTGTCCTACGACGAGCGCTATGGCCAGAGCGCCCTGGCGCTGGGCGAGGACATCATCTCGGTCAACAGCTTCTCGAAGTACTTCGGCATGACCGGATGGCGCCTGGGCTGGCTGGTGGTGCCGCCGGCCCTGGTGCCGGCGCTGGAGAAGCTGCAGCAGAACCTCTACATCTGCGCCTCCACCGTGGCCCAGCATGCCGCGCTGGCCTGCTTCGAGCCCGACACGCTGGCCGAGTTCGAACGCCGCCGCCAGGCCTTCCGGGCCCGGCGCGACTTCATCGTGCCGGCCCTCAACGCGATGGGTCTGACGGTGCCGGTGGCCCCCGATGGTGCCTTCTACGCCTGGGCCGACTGCAGCCGCTTCACCGACAGCAGCTGGGACTTCTGCCTGCGCGCCATGCGCGAAGCCCATGTGGCACTGACGCCGGGCAAGGACTTCGGCCCGGCCGCGGCCGAACGCTACCTGCGCCTGTCCTTTGCCAGCAGCCTGGAACAGCTGCAGGAAGCCGCCCGACGGCTCTCACATTTCGTTGCAAGCTGAGCGAGCACCGGCCAGGGCATTTGCGTTGACACGCTGCCCAGCGCGAGCGGAATTGCTTATGCTCCGCCCTCATGTCCTGGAACCCCTTCAAGACGCGTCAAGGCAGTACCGACGGCGCCTCGTCGACGTTTCAGCGCACGGTCATCGAAGACCGGGCCCGTAGTCAGTTCGACGCGCTGCATGCCCTTCTCCAGGAGGAAGAGGGCTGCGCGCCGCTGGGCACCGTCGGCCGCTACGAACTGCGCACCGTGCTGGGCGAAGGGGGGTTGGGCACCGTCTATGGCGCCTGGGACCCGCTGCTGTCGCGCCGGGTGGCGGTCAAGATGCTGAAAAGCCAGGCCCTGCCACAGACCGCGGAGGCGGGCATGCCGTCGCCTGAGGAGCTGACGCTGCACGAGGCCCGCGCCGCGGCCCGGCTGTCACACCCGCACATCGTGACGGTCTTTGACGCGGGCAGCTCCCCGCAGGGCATCTACATCGCCATGGAGCCGCTGCACGGCCTGGACCTGCGGCAGATGCTGCGCCAGGGCTGGCGCCCCAGCCCGCAGGAAGCGGCCAGCCTGGTGCGGCGCGTGGCCGAGGCCCTGGCCTACGCCCACGGCAAGGGTGTCATCCATTGCGATGTGAAGCCCGCCAACATCTTCATGGTGGACCGGCGCATGCCCAAGGTGCTGGATTTCGGCATCGCCCGGCTGGCCCGTGGCGATGGCAGCGCGGTTCTGGCGGCCTCGGTCGGCTCGCCCCACTACCTCGCCCCGGAGCAGCTGACCCAGGGCCTCATCGACCGCCGCTGCGATGTCTATGCCCTGGGCGTGGTGCTGTTCGAACTGCTGACCGGGCGGGTGCCCTACACCGGGCATTCGATGGACGAGATCAGCCAGGCCGTGTTGAAGGCCCCCCAGCCGGTGGCCTGCCAGTGGGCTCCCCAGGCGCCCGAGGGCTTGTCTGCCATCGCGGCCCGGGCCATGGCCCGCCATCGCGACGCGCGCTTTGCCTCGGCCCGCCATCTGGCCAATGCCCTGCGCGAATGGAAGCACGCTGGCGAGGCCGAACCGCCCCCGCCAGCCGCCAACCAGCGCAGCCTGTTGGCCTGGTTGCGCGGGGACCGCGGCTGAGCGGGTCTCCCCGCCCGCCGGCGGGCGGGCAGGGGTCGGCGTATCATTGGCGGTTTCATGTCCGCTGCCTCGACCGCTCCCCTCTTTCTGCTCCCGGTGCGCGTGTACTGGGAAGACACCGACGCCGGCGGGGTGGTGTTCTACGCCAACTACCTCAAGTTCTTCGAGCGCGCCCGCACCGAGTGGCTGCGCGCCGCCGGCACCGGCCAGCAGGACTTGCGCGAGCGCACCGGCGCCCTCTTCGTGGTCGCCGCCACCCGGCTGCGCTACCTGTCCCCCGCCCGGCTCGATGACGCGTTGCAGATCAGCGTGGACCGGGCCGACACCGGCCGGGCCCGCATGACCGTGTTCCAGCAGGCCTGGCGGGGCGAGACCCTGCTCTGCGAGGGCGAGATCGAGATCGCCTGCGTGGACCAGGCCGATTTCCGGCCCCGCCGCATTCCTTCCGAAGTCCTCGAACGACTCCTCCCATGAACCAGGACCTCTCCATTGTTTCGCTGCTGGTGCATGCCAGCCTGATCGTCCAGGTGGTCGTCAGCATCCTGTTGCTGATCTCGCTGGCCAGCTGGAGCGTGATCTTCTCGAAGATGGTCGGACTCTCCCGCACCCGCGAACGCGACGCGGCCTTCGAGCAGGAGTTCTGGTCCGGCCGCAATCTGAACGACCTCTACCGCTCGGCCAGCAACACGCCCGACAGCGGCCCGATGGAACGCCTGTTCGCCAGCGGCATGCGCGAGTTCATGAAGCTGCGTGAACGCCACCTGGATGCCGGCAGCCAGCTCGACGGTGCGCGCCGCGCCATGAAGGCCACGCTGCAGCGGGAGCTCGATGCGCTGGAAGGCAGCATTGGCCTGCTGGCCTCGGTCGGCTCCATCAGCCCGTACGTCGGCCTGTTCGGCACCGTGTGGGGGATCATGCACGCCTTCGTCGGCCTGTCCAACCTGCAGCAGGTCACGCTCTCCACCGTGGCCCCCGGCATTGCCGAGGCCCTGGTGGCCACCGCCATCGGCCTGTTCGCGGCCATCCCCGCGGTGCTGGCCTACAACCACTTCGCCCGCACGATCGACCGCATCGCGATCCAGCTCGAGAGCTTCGTCGACGAGTTCCTGAACATCCTGCAACGCAACGCCGGCACCGCGGGCGGCTCGTTGCACTGAGGCGGGGGACGCGAGATGCCTGCAGTTGCCTCCCGCAGCGGCGGCCGTCGACGCCGCGCGATGAACGAGATCAACATGGTCCCGTTCATCGACGTGATGATGGTGCTGCTGATCATCTTCATGGTCAGCGCGCCGATGATCACCACCGGCCTGGTGGACCTGCCCAGCGTGGGTAAGGCCAAGACCCGGCCGCAGAGCGTGGTCGAGGTGGTCGTCCAGAGCGATGACAAGCTCGAACTGAAGATCGACCAGGGCCCGTCCCAACCGATCACGCTGGGTGCCCTGGCCGACCAGGTGCTGAGCGCCCAGAACGGCAGCGACAACGTGCCGGTGATCATCTCGGCCGACAAGCAGGTGCGCTACGACAGCGTGATGAAGGTGATGGACACGCTGCAGCGCCATGGCGTGCAGCGCGTGGGGCTCTCGGTCAAACAGGGAGGCTGAGTCCGTGAGCAGTCCGCTGCAGCCCTGGTCCACGCCCCGTGACGCGCTGCATCCGCCCAGTGCGGACAACCCGCGCGTGGGCTGGCTCATCTCGGTGCTGGCCCATGCCCTGCTGGTGCTAGCCCTGACCCTGGGCGTGCAGTGGCACACCTCCGACCCCGCGGGGGTCTCGGCCGAACTGTGGTCGGCCGTGCCGCAGATCGCCGCCGAACCGCTGGGCCAACGCGATGGCCAGCCGGATGCGGCCCCGCCCTCGTCCGATCAAGCCGAGCCCACCCCACCGACCCCGCCGGCAGCCCAGGTGGAAGCAGCCCAGCAGCGCGCTGCCACCCAGGCGGCGGCCCAAGCCGCTGAGAAGGCGGCCGAGAAAGCGGCGGAAAAGGCCACCGAAAAGGCCGCTGAAAAGGCCGCCGCCCAGAAGGCGGCCCAGAAGGCCGCTGCCGAGAAGGCCCAGGAAGAACGCGATGCCGAGCTGGCCCGCGAGCGGGATCAGCGTGCCAAGGACAAAGCGGCCAAGGAGAAAGCCGCGAAAGAGAAGGCGGACAAGGCCGAAAAGGCCGCCGAAGAGAAAGCCGCCAAGGAAAAGGCTGCCAAGGAAGCCCAGGACGCCAAAGACAAAGCCGACAAGGCGGCCAAGGAGAAGGCGGCCAAAGAAGCTGCCAAGGAGAAGGCGGCGCAGGACAAGGCCGAACAGGCCGCCAAGGACAAGGCAGAGAAAACGGCCAAGGAAAAGGCCGCGCAGGAGCAGGCCCGCCAGGCCAAGGCCGCGGCCGCCGCCCGCCAGGACCAACTGCGCCGCATGGCCGCCCAGCTGGGCAGCCCGACCGGCGTGGCCGGCGCCAACGGCCCGTCCGGCAGCACCGGCACCGCACAGCGCAGTTCCGGCCCCTCGGCCAACTACGCCGGCCGCATCAAGGCCTACATCAAGCCCAACATCGTCCAGATCGACAGCATCGACGGCAACCCGGAAGCGGTGGTGGAAGTGCGCTGCGCGCCGGACGGCACCATCATCGGCCGGCGCCTGACCCATGCCAGCGGCAACAAGGACTGGGACGACACCGTGCTGCGCGCGATCGACCGCACCGGCAAGCTGCCGCGTGACGTCGACGGCCGGGTGCCGCCGACGATGGAAATCCACTTCAAACCCCGCGAGTGAGGCGGCGCCGGCGCCACCAGGCATCCACCGACCAGGCGCCCGGCCCCCACAACAGCAAGGCCAGCAGCAGGCTGCCCCAGAACTGGTGCTGGGTCAGCGCCGCGTCCGCCAGCTCGGCCAGGCTGATGGCGGCCACCGCGTTCACCACGCTCAGCCCGGCTGCGCCGAAACGCCCGGCCAGCCCCAGCACCAGCAGCACCGGCAAGGCCAGCTCCCCCGCGGTGCCGGCCACGGCCGCCACGTCGGGCGGCAGCAGGGGCACGTGGTATTCGTCCTGGAACAGCGCCAGCGTGATGTCCCAGTCGCGCAGCTTGGTCAGGCCGGAGCGGAAGAACACCGCCCCCACATAGACACGCGCCGCCAGCTGGGCCGGGGCCTGCAAGGCCTGCAGCAGCCGCTCGGCGCGCTGGGCCCAGGCGCCGCCGGGCAGAAAGGTGTGAAGTGACATGGTCAAGGTTCCTCATGGGTCGAAAGGTCCACGGCCGACAGGCAGTCCACGGCCGTCCACCAGCCGTCGGTCAGGGCCGTCTGCAGCCAGGCCTGGAAATCGTGTGGGGCGGCCTGGGCCAGGGCCTGCCCCAGGCTCTCGCCACGCAGCAGGTGGCGGGTGAAGCGCGCCTGGTCCGCGGGCAGCGGCCGCACGCCCACCGCCAGGCCGCGGCGGCAGACCACCACCGCCGTGCGTCCGCGGCCGGCCGGGGGTGGCGGCTGAACCTCGGCCGCTGGGACATCCCCCTGGGTCTGGGTCTGCCACAGGGCCAGCGCCGCGGTGGACAGGCTCAGCACCGCCAGCCCCGGCCGGGGTTGCAGGACCAGCCGGACCGGATCCGTGGTGTGCAAGAGGGCCAGCCCCGCCGGCCAGCCCTCTGGCGCGTCCTCGGCCCGGTTGGCCTGGTGCACCCCCCATTCCAAGCGGGCCAGGTCCGCGGCCCAACCAGCCACCGTCGGGCACCGCGCCCGCCCTGCCGGGCTGCGCAGCCAACCGGCCCAGTGGCCGCCCCAGGTGCCCAGATCCCCTTGGCGCGGCGGATGCCGTTGCCACAGATCCCAGGCCGCGGCAGCCACATCGGCCGGCGCCAGCTGGCCGGCCAGCACCGGATACGCCACGGTCAGCGTGCGGGCCGCGGTGGCCCGGGCATGCTGCCGGTGGGACGACAGGGCCGCCGCCGGGCCGCACCAGCCCGTCGGCCAGGCCTGTGCCCCGCCCTGCAGCGCCGCCAGCAACGCTGTCTGATGGCGGTGTTCCGCCCGCGCCGCCGCGGTCAGGCGGCCTGCCGCCGTGCCCATGGGGCCTCCCCATGGTGTTCCGGCCGGCAGGCGGCGGCCCGCGCCGCCTCCTGCAGCAAGGTGTCCAGCGACGGCAAGCGGGTGTCCCACTCGATCAGTGTGGGCACTGGCCCCAGCCGGGCCAGCGCATGCCGGTACACCGTCCAGACCGCCTCGCCCACCGCGCTGCCGTGGTCGTCGATGACCAGCGGGCCGCTGGCATCGTGACCGGCCAGGTGGATTTCCTCCACACTGGCCGGGTCCAGCGCATCCACCCCATCACAGGCGGCTCGCACCGGGTCGGGTTCGCGCCGGTTGAGGGCATTCACCACCAGGTTGTTCAGGTCCAACAGCACATGGCAGCCGGTGCAGCGCGTCAAGGCGTTGAAGAAGTCCGGCTCCGCCATCTCGTCGTCTGCGCGCCACAGACAGGTGCTGATGTTCTCGACCGCCAGCACCCGCCCGAGTCGGGTCTGCACCTGGTCCACCTGCTGCGCCATCAGCGCCAGCGAGGCTTGGTTGAAACCGATGGGCAGCAGGTCACCCGCATGCACCGCCTTGCCGCCACGACGCACCTGCGTGAAGGCTGCGTGGTCCGAGACATGGCGCGGCGCCACGTCCCGCACCAGGTCGGCCAGCCGGTCCAGATGCCAGGCATCCAGCCCGGCGGCCGACCCCAGCCCCAGCCCCACACCATGCAGGCTGAGGGGATAGCACGCCGCCGCGGCCCGCAGTGCCGCACGTGCCGCACCACCGGCGGCAAAGAAGTTCTCCGAGTGCACCTCGATGAAATCCAGCGCCGGGCGGCGCTGCAGCAGGGCACGCCCGTGCGGCGTGCGCCAGCCGATGCCCACCGGCTGGCGCCGCGGCAGAGCCGAGGCAGCGGACGGGCTCACTTCTTCAGATCCATCTTGGCCTCGTCCAGCGTGCGGCCATGCAGCGCATGGCAGCTGCCCTTGGCCACGTAGTTCCATTCGTCGGCCCCGTGGTCGGTCTTGGCCAGGCCCGCGCAGGAATGCGAGCCCGACAGATTGGCGCAATCGTTGGCGCCGGCCTTGGCGATGCCGAAGCACTTTTCCTTGGGGCCGGATTCGGCCTGGGCCGTCGCGCCCAGGCCAAGGGCCATCACGGCGGTCAGGGCGGTGGAGACGAGCAGGTGGTGCGAATGCATGGGAGCTCCTGGAAGGAAGGG
This sequence comes from Ideonella benzenivorans, assembly GCF_020387415.1. Taxonomy (GTDB): domain Bacteria; phylum Pseudomonadota; class Gammaproteobacteria; order Burkholderiales; family Burkholderiaceae_C; genus Ideonella; species Ideonella benzenivorans. The sequence goes on from NZ_JAGWCB010000010.1 coordinate 106,112, forward strand.
GGTTTGCAGCCACGCCCTGTGCGCAGCTGTCAGGTCTGTGGTCGCGGGCGGCGCGCATTCCTTACACTGAAGGTGTTGCCATTCCCGATCCCCGCGCATGCCAGACGAATTCCAGAAGGCGGTGCAGGCCTTGCGCCCGCAGCTGATGCGCTACGCCCACTCGCAGCTGCGCAACGAGGCCTGGGCCGAGGACGCGGTGTCGGACACCCTGCTGGCGGCGCTCGAGCGGCCCCAGGCCTTTGCCGGCCAGTCGCAGCTCAAGACCTGGCTGGTGGGCATCCTCAAACACAAGCTGGTGGACCAGCTGCGTCGCCATGCGCGCGAAGCCACCGTGCTGCAGGCCGATGACGCCGAGGATCTGGACGCGCTGCTGTTCGACGAGACCGGCCACTGGCGGGAAACGCCGGCCGACTGGCAGGGCCATCCCGAGGCCCTGCTGGGCCAGCAGCAGTTCCTGCAGGTGCTGGACGCCTGCATGGAGCACCTGCCCCCGGTGCAGGGCCGGGTCTTCCTGATGCGGGTCTGGCTGGAGCTGGACACCGAGGAGATCTGTCAGGAGCTCGCCATCACCGCTGCCAACCTCTGGGTGCTGCTGCACCGGGCGCGGCTGCGCCTGCGTGACTGTCTGCAGACGCGCTGGTTCCCACCGGCCGCGCAGGCCTGACCCCTCCCCGCCACGGACCTGCCATGCTGTTCCAGATCTCCTGCCGTCAGGCCACCGCCCTGATCCTCCAGGCCGAAGACCGCACGCTCACCCGCGGCGAACGCCTGCGCCTGCGCCTGCACCTGACCTTGTGCGACCCCTGCCCGCGTTTCCTGCGCCAGGTGACGGTGATGCACCGCGCCGTGGACCGCTGGAAGCACTACCGCGATGCAGCACCGGACGACGGCCCGGTTTCTGAAGAAAAATAACGGTTTGACAAGGACTTGCGAACGTCGAATGGGCAAGCTGGCAGGCATTCTGACGCCTTATCGCGCCATGCCCGTGCGGCTGTCCCTTCTAGGATGACACGACATACAGGCCTCATCGGGCCTGCCCCTTTATGCAGGCCATGAGCAACCTTTCGCATCTGCCGCCTTCCGTGACGTCGGGCACCGACGACCCGGCCCTGCTGCCGTCGACCGGTGCGCAGGAATCGTTCGCCTGGCCCACCCCGCCCTACGCCATCTACGCCACCAGCCTGCCGCAGCAGGAGCCCGAGCCCTGCGAGATCGAAGGGCTGAACGGCAAGGTCATGCAGGCCACGATGCTGGGCTTCTGGCCAGGCCAGAACGTGATCCAGGTGCTGGTGCCGCCGGCCCGCACGGCCATGCCGCTGCGCCCCAGCCAGTTCCGCCGCATCACGCTGCTCACTCCGCTGCGGCCGTCCTTCATGGACCGCGGCGCGGTGCCCGCCGAGCTGATGGACTTTCACCCCTCGGTCGACTACCGGGTGGACCTGGCCGACGGCAGCACCCTGAGCGGCCGCACCGTGGGCCACATGGAAACTACGGAAGGCCTGTTTCTGTTCCCGCCGCTGGACGATGGCGGCACCGTGCAGCGCCTGTTCTGCCCGCGCGGCGTCTATGCCCGCTACCAGCTGGGGGCCGCCCTGGGCAGCATGCTGGTGGCCGAGGACACCGCCAGCCCGGCCCAGATCGCCGAAGTGCTGGCCGAGCAGAACCAGCTGCGCGAGCGCCGCCTGGGCGATGTGCTGCTGGGCCAGAACGTGGTCACCCGCGAGCAGCTGGAATCCGCGCTCGAGACCCAGTCCCGCATGCCGATGGTGCGCATCGGCGAGGCGCTGATCGCGCTGGGCTACATCACCCAGGGCCAGCTGGATGCTGCGCTGTCCGAACAGCGCGAGAACCGCGCCGTGCCCCTGGGCGAGCTGCTGGTGCGGGCCGGCCACATCCAGCGCAGCGCGCTGCGCTCCGCCCTGGCCCGCAAGATGGGCTACCCGGTGGTCCAGCTGGAAGACTATCCGATCGACCCGATCGCCCTCAAGCAGGTGCCGCTGAGCGTGGCACGCCGCCTCAACGTGCTGCCGCTGCAGTCCCTGCCCGGCCGTCTGGTGGTGGCGCTGGAGGACCCGTCGCGCACCGACGTGCTCGACGAGCTGTCCTTCCTCGCCCAGGGCAAGGTGGTGCCCGTGCTGCCGGCCAGCGACAACCTGCAGCAACTCATCTCCGGCGCCTACCAGAAGCACGGCTACGAGGAGGCGATCTCGCTGAGCGCCTTCGACCCGTCCGGGCTCTCGTTCGACGAGGCCGGCACCGAGCGCCTGCTGGCCGACCTGGAGCAGACCCGCACGTCGGAGCAGGAGACCCCCGACGAGCCGCCGATCGAGCAGTCGGACAACACGCTGGTGCGGCTGATCAACACCATGATCGTCGAGGCCCAGGCTCAGGGTGCCTCCGACATCCACATCGAACCCCAGCCCGGCCGCGAGAAGCTGCGCATCCGCTTTCGCCGCGACGGCATCCTGCACCCCTACCTGGAGCTGCCGCACACCTACCGCAATGCCCTGGTCGCCCGCATCAAGATCATGTGCGACCTGGATATCTCCGAGCGCCGGCGGCCGCAGGACGGCAAGATCAACTTCGCGCGCTTCGTGCCCTCCTGCCCGATTGAGCTGCGCGTGGCCACCATCCCGACCAACAACGGGCTGGAAGACGTGGTGCTGCGCCTGCTGGCCTCGGCCAAGGCCCTGCCCATCGACAAGCTGGGCCTGTCACCGCAGAACCTGCTGGCCCTGAAGGACGCGATCGGTCGTCCCTACGGCCTGGTGCTGTGCGTAGGCCCCACCGGTTCCGGCAAGACCACCACGCTGCATTCGGCGCTCAGCTACATCAACACGCCCGAGCGCAAGATCTGGACCGCCGAAGACCCGGTCGAAATCACCCAGGCCGGCCTGCGCCAGGTGCAGGTGAACCCGAAGATCGACTGGACCTTCGCCAAGGCGCTGCGCGCCTTCCTGCGCGCCGACCCGGACGTGATCATGGTGGGCGAAATCCGCGACGAGGAGACCGCCAGCATCGCGATCGAATCCTCGCTGACCGGCCACCTGGTGCTCTCGACGCTGCACACCAACAGCGCCGCCGAGACCGTGACCCGTCTGCTCGACATGGGCATGGACCCGTTCAACTTCGCCGACTCGCTGCTGGCGGTGCTGGCCCAGCGGCTGGTGCGGCGCCTGTGCAGCAACTGCCGGCGCGCCGAGCCCGCCCCGGACGAGTGGGTGGAAGAGCTGCTGGACGACTACCTGCACGCCTGGGAAGGCCACACCGGCGCCCCCGACCGCGCGGCGCTGAAGCAGGACTGGATCCGCCGCCACGGCGCCAAGGGGGTGCTGATGCACTACCACAGCCCCGGCTGCGAAAAGTGTGACAAGACCGGCCTGCACGGCCGGGCCGCGATCCACGAGCTGCTCAGCACCTCGCGCGAGATGCGCCAGCTGATCCACAGCGCCGGCCATGCCGAAGACATCGAACAACTGGCGCTGAGCCAGGGCATGCGCACGCTGCGCCAGGACGGCATCGAAAAGGTGCTGGCGGGCATCACCTCACTGGAAGAAGTGCGCGCCACCAGCAACACGCGCTGAACCCGGCCGGCTGAGGCACACTGGCGGCCTTGCCACCCGCTGCGGCGGACTTCCGGAGGACCGCGCCATGCCCGGCCAGCCCACTTTCGCCACCGTGCCCGCGGCCTCGCCCGGCGCCCAGGCCAGCGTCATCGCCAACTCGCACCAGCGCTGTGAGGCCCTGGGCCTGGGCCGTGCCACCCGCGCCAGCGACGCGCTGGTGAGCGGTGGCGAACTCAACCTGGCCCTGCAGCGCAACGAGCGGCTGTGCCTGCACGCCGCCCCGGTGATGGAGATGCTGCTGGAGCAGATCGTCAGCAGCAAGAACATGGTGCTGCTGACCGATGCGGCCGGCACCGTGCTGCACGCTATCGGCGACAACGACTTCCTCTCCCGTGCCGCGCGCGTGGCCCTGCAGCCGGGCGCCAACTGGTCCGAGGCGGCCCAGGGCACCAACGCGGTCGGCACCGCGCTGGTCGACGAGGTGCCCACCCGGGTCCATGCGGACGAGCATTTCATCCGGGCCAACCATTTCCTGACCTGCTCGGCCGCGCCCATCCTGGACCCGCGCGGCAACATCCTGGGCGTGCTGGATGTCTCGGGCGACCGTCAGGGCTACCACCCGCACACGATGGCGCTGGTGAAGATGTCGGCCCGCATGATCGAGAACCACTGGCTGACCGACGACCACCGGCTGGCCATGCGGCTGCACTTCCACCGCCGGCCCGACGTGATCGGCACGCTGATGGAAGGCATCCTGGCCGTGGAGCCAGACGGCCGCATCATTGGCGCCAACCGGGGCGCCCAGGAGCTGCTGGGCCTGGGCGGGGCGGCGCTGCGGGCGCACACCGTGGCCTCGCTGTTCGACCTGCCGATGGGCGTGCTGGTGGACCGCTTCCGCCACCCGCTGGGCCAGCCGCTGCCGGTCACGCTGGCCGATGGCCGGCGCCTGTACATGCAGGCCCGCTTCAACGGCCCGCTCTGGACCGCCAGCGCGGCACACCTGCCGCCCCAAGGCGAGGCGACCCTGGCGATCGAGGAGGCCACCGCCCTGCCGGCGGAAGACCGCCGGCGCCCGGCCACGGCCCCCAGCGCCCGCCAGCCCGGGGCGCTGGACGCGCTGCGCAGCGGCGACCCACAGGTGGCCGCGGTGGTGGACAAGATCCAGCGCGTGCTGGACCGGGACATCCCGATCCTGCTGCTGGGCGAGACCGGCACCGGCAAGGAGGTGTTCGCCCGCGCCATCCACCGCGCCTCGCAGCGCGCCGCCAAACCCTTCGTGGCGGTCAACTGCGCCTCCATCCCGGAAACCCTGATCGAGGCCGAGCTGTTCGGCTACGAGGAAGGCGCCTTCACCGGCGCGCGGCGGCGCGGCGCGGTCGGCAAGATCGTGCAGGCCCATGGCGGCGTGCTGTTTCTCGACGAGATTGGCGACATGCCGCTGTCACTGCAGGCCCACCTGCTGCGGGTGCTGCAGGAACGGCAGGTCACGCCGCTGGGCGGCAGCCGGCCGATCCCGGTGGACGTGACCGTGCTGTGCGCCACCCACCGCCACCTGCGCGAGATGATCGAGGCCAAGAGCTTCCGCGAGGACCTCTACTACCGGCTCAATGGCCTGGCCCTGAAGCTGCCGCCGCTGCGCGAGCGCAGCGACCTGCCCGCGCTGGTGCAGCGGCTGCTGGCCGAGCTCTCCCCCGAGCGGGAGCTGCGCCTGTCCAGCGAGGTCCGGCGCCTGTTCCAGCATTACCCCTGGCCAGGCAACGTGCGCCAGCTGCACAACGTGCTGCGCACCGCCTGCGTGATGACCAGCCCGGCGCTGGAAGTGCTGCCGGAACACCTGCCCGACGACTTTCTGGAAGAGGCCGGGCGCAGCCTGCGCGAGGCGATCCGCCGTCCCGCCCTCTGGGCCGAGCCCGCAGACACCACCGCGGGCACCGCCCCAACCGAGGCCCGCGCGGCCGTGCCGCTGCAAACCCTGGCGCAACAGGCCATCCGGCAGGCGCTGGAACAGGCCGGCGGCAATGTCAGCCTGGCCGCCCGCCAACTGGGCGTGAGCCGCAACACCGTCTACCGCGCCCTGCGCGGCGGGCAGACCGGCTGACGCACCAGCCTCGGCCGCTCAGAACAGGCCGTTGAAGGGCAGGATCTCGATCCAGTCGCCGGCGGCCACATCGCCCTGCTCCGCCGACAGCACGGCCAGCCCCTGGGCCTGCGCCAGGCCGCTGAGCACGCCCGAGCCCTGGGCGGCGGCCAGCCGGGCCTGCCAAGCCCCATCCTCCCCCGGCTGCAGCAGCACGCGCGGGAACTCGGTGCGACCGGGCCGCTTGCGCACGGGGCCGGCGCTGCGCAGCTGCAGCCGCGGCAGCGGCGTCACCGCCACGCCCGCCAGGGCCAGCAAGGCATCGCGGGCCAGCACCTCCAGGCTGACCAGGGCTGCCACCGGGTTGCCCGGCAGCGCGAACAGCCAGCAGGGCCGGGTGCGGCCCGGCGCCGGCTGCAAGGCGCCAAAGGCGAACGGCCGGCCCGGCCGCATCGCCACCGACCAGAAATCGACCGCTCCGCGACGGGCCAGCAGCGCCCGCGTGTGGTCCGCGTCCCCCACACTGACCCCGCCGCTGGTCACCACCGCATCGGCCTGTGCCAGGGCCCGGTCCAGCGTCGCTTCCAGCGCCGCCGGGTCGTCCGGCACGCGCCCAAGGTCCAGCACCTCAAGGCCCAGCTGGCTGAGCGCCGCGCCCAGGCTGAAGCGGTTGCTGTCGTAGAGGCAGCCCGCCGGCAGCGCTTCGCCGGGCGAGCGCAACTCGTCGCCGCTGGAGAACAGCGCCACCACCAGGCGGCGGAACACCCGCAGCTCGGTCAAGCCCAGCGAGGCCGCCAGCCCCAGGTCCGCCGGCGCCAGGCGCCGCCCGGCCCGCAGCGCCGGCTGGCCCTGGGCCAGGTCCTCGCCACGGTGGCGGCGGTGGTCGCCGGCCCGCAGCGTGTCCGGCGCGATCACGATGGCCTCGCCCTCGCGCGTGCAGAGCTCCTGCGGCACCACGGTGTCGGTGCCGGCCGGCATCACCGCGCCGGTCATGATGCGCACGCAGTCGCCCGCCGCCAGCGGGCCGTCGTAAGGGTGCCCGGCCAGGGCCCGGCCGACCACCCGCAGCCGGGTCGGCTGGCCGGCTCGCAGCGCGAAGCCCGCCAGGGCGTAGCCATCCATCGCGGCGTTGTCGTGCGGCGGCACGTCCTGCGGCGCCAGCACGTCCTCGGCCAACACGCGGCCCAGGCAGGCCATCAGCGGCTGCCACTGGGTCTCAGCCGGGGCATGGCCCCGCACCGCCGCCAACATCCGCTCCCGCGCATCGGACACGCTCAGCGAAACAGCGGCAAAGGAGGAAGACTCGGGCGTGGCAGGCATGGCAGCGGGGGCAAAGGGCCGGAAAGGCGGCGCCCGCATTGTGCCGCCGGCCATGCCAAGATGCCGCCATGGAGTCCTCTGCCGCGCGCCGCCCCCGCTGCCCCCGTTGCGAACGACCGGCCCGCACCTGCCTGTGCGGCTGGACGCGGCCCATCGACAACCCGGTGCCGGTGCTGGTGCTGCAGCACCCGCTGGAAGTGCAGCACCCCAAGGGCAGCGCACGGCTGCTGACGCTGAGCCTGACCCGCTGCGAATGCTGGGTGGGCGAGACCTTCGACCCGGATCGGCTGGCCGCCTGGATCGGCACGGACGGCGGCACCGCCCTGCTCTACCCGGCCACGCAGCTGGGCCCCACGCCACCGGCGGCGCCAGCCCGTGTCGAACGGCTGGTGCTCATTGACGCCACCTGGCGCAAGAGCCTGAAGATGCTGCTGGCCGAGCCGCAGCTGCAGGCCCTGCCGCGGCTGGCCCTGCAGGCCGTGCCGCCCTCGCGCTACCGCATCCGGCAGGCCCGGCGCGAGGACCAGCGCTCCACGCTGGAGGCCTGCTGCCAGGCCCTGGGCGAGCTCGACGCCCGCCCGGAACGCTACGACCCGCTGCTGCAGGCCTTTGACGACTTTGTGGCCGCCCAGGCGGCCTGGATGACCGGCCGGGCGGCGAAGGAGACCGTCCCCGGTCTCAGTTGAGGACCTGACCGGCCGCGGCCTGCAGCGCCAGATGGCGGTCCAGCAGACGGCGCATGTTGGTCAGCGAGATCTGGTGCGCGCTGAGCAGCCCCAGCAGGCCGCTGCGGGCCAGCTCCAGCATCTCGGCGTCGCTCAGCTTGGCCAGGCGTTCCTCGTCCACGCCCAGGAAGCCGTCCACGGTCATCGGCTTGCCATCCGGCAGCGTGGCGTCGAAGCGCTTGGGTTGCAGCAGCTGCAGCTCCATCAGGCGCTGGCCGACGCGACGGGTGCGTTCCACTTCCACTTCCACGTTCTCGATGAACTGGCGCAGGTTGGTCAGCAGCTCGGTGGGTTCGCCTTGGTCGTCGAACAGCGGGCGGCCTTCGGTGCTGGAGAAGCCCGCGAACGATTCATCGAAGCAGACCACATAGCGGTCGGCCTCGACCCGGGCCATCGTGAACGGGTAGGCGCGCAACATGGCCGGCACGTAGTAGCCGTCCCAGCGGCCATCGGGCTGCAGGAACAGGTTCTCGCCCGGGGTCACGCCGAACACGGCCACCGGGGCCACCTGCGGCTTGCCCTGCTCGTCCTGGCCGGCATTCAGAAACAGGATCGGGTATTCCTTGCAGGCGTCGCCGAATTCGGCCACGGTCAGGAAGAGCGAGTTGAGGCCTTGCGCCACGCCCAGGTTGCTGACGTCAGCGCGCAGCTTGAGTTCGCGGTGCTTCTCGCGGTCCAGTCCGACCGGTTTTTTGTGCAGTTCAGGGTTGATCACTCGGGTTCTCCGTGTTCGGCAAAGGGCTGGCAAGCACCTTGTCGACGCGCTTGCCATCAAGGTCCACCACCTCGAAGCGCCAGCCCCCCCATTCCACCGCGTCGGCGGTGTGCGGCAGCCGGCCCAGCAGCAGCATGATCATGCCGGCCAGGGTGTTGTAGCGCCCGCGGTCTTCCTCGGGCAGCTCTTTCAGTTCCAGACGGTCCTTCAGCTCGTGGACCGGGATCATGCCGTCCACCAGCCAGCTGCCGTCCTCGCGCTGGATCATCCAGGCATCTTCGTCGGTGGGGGCACCAAACTCGCCGGTGATGGCCTCCAGCACATCGCGCACCGTGATCACGCCCTGCACCACCCCGTACTCGTCCACCACAAACACCAGCTCGGCGCCGGTGCTGCGGAAATGCTCGGCCAACTCCATGCCTGAGAGCGTCTCCGGCACGAAGACGGGCGGGGTGATGAAGGCCTCCAGCGACTCGATGTGCCCCTTGGACATCGGCGAGAGCAGGTCATGCGCCGCGACCACGCCCACCACCTCGTCCAGGCTGCCGCGGCACACCGGGTAGCGCGAATGCTGCTCCTCGGCCACGGTGGCCAGCACCTCGTCGATCGAGGCGTTCAGGTCCAGCCAGCGGATTTCCGCACGGGGCACCATCATCGAGCCGACCTGCCGGTCGTCCAGGCGGAACACGTTGCGCACCATCTGGTGTTCCTGCGCCTCGATCACGCCGGCGTCCAGGCCCTCTTCCAGGCTGGCGGCGATCTCCTCTTCGGTCACGCTGCGGATCTGGTCGTTGCGGATGCCCAGCAGGTGCAGCACCGCCTCCGTGCAGGCCGCCAGCAGGGTCACCAGCGGGCTGGCCGCCATCGACAGCCACTTCATCGGCCGGGCCACCAACCGGGCCACGGTCTCGGGGTACATCTGACCCAGGCGCTTGGGCACCAGCTCGCCAAAGATGATGCTGAGGATGGTGATGATGATCACCACCAGGGCGGTGGCGGTGATGTCGGCCGTGCGGCCCACCAGCGGCGTGACGGACTGCAGCCACTGCGACAGACCGTCCGAGAAGGCCGACTCACCGACGATGCCGTTGAGCACGCCGATCGACGTGATGCCGATCTGCACCGTCGAAAGGAAATGGGTGGGGTGGTCCTGCAACTCCAGGGCGGTGGCGGCGCCGCGTTCCCCGGCCTCCACCATGACCTGCAACCGGGCCTTGCGGCTGGCGGCCAGGGCCATTTCCGACATGGCGAAGACGCCGTTGAGAACGATCAGGAAGGCAAGTAACGCAAAGTCCATGGGAGGCGGCGGAGCAAATTCCACGCCGCGAGGCTGAAGGCAATGGGGAGGGAGCGTAGCAGAATCGCGCCATGCACTATCTCATCGGCGACCTGCAAGGCTGCTGCGACGCCTTCGAACGGCTGCTGGCCGAACTGGATTTCTCCCCTTCCCGCGACCACCTGCACCTGCTGGGCGACCTGGTCAACCGCGGCCCCGATTCGCTGGGCGTGCTGCGCCGCCTGCGCGCCCTGGAAGGCAGCGCCACCTGCCTGCTGGGCAACCACGACCTGCACCTGCTGGCCGTGGCCGCCGGCGTCAAGCGCGCCAACCGCAAGGACACGCTGGACGCCATCCTGGCCGACGAGGACCGCGAAGGCTGGCTGGCCTGGCTGCGCCAGCGCAAGCTGGCCGACCTGGACCAGGGCTGGCTGATGGTGCATGCCGGCGTGCTGCCGCAGTGGAGCACCCCGCAGACCCTGGCGCTGGCCGCCGAGGTGGAAGCCATGCTGCAAAGCCCCGAGCTGCCCCGCTTCCTGCAGCAGATGTACGGCAACCACCCCGCCCGCTGGCAGGACGAGCTGCAAGGCATCGAACGCTGGCGTGGCATCGTCAACGTGCTGACGCGCATCCGCTTTTGCGCGGCCGACGGCACGCTGGATTTCGAATCCAAGGACAGCGCGCAGGCCGCGCCCCCCGGCATGCGGCCCTGGTTCGACCAGCCGCACCGGGCCACCGCCGGCCAGCCGATCGCCTTCGGCCATTGGTCCACGCTGGGTCTGATCAACCGCCCGGACCTGCTGGCCATCGACACCGGCTGCGTCTGGGGTGGCGCCCTGACCGCCGTGCGGGTGGACGGCGGCCGACGCGACGTGGTGCAGGTGCGCTGCGCGCAGGCCCAGGTGCCGGGCAAGGGTTGAAAAGTGGCGGGATCGGCCAGGTTCAATGGCCCTGCCGCTGCAACCGGTGGACACAATCCGTAAAATCACCGTATCGGTAGCGATATCCCTTGCTGCCACACCGTATTTCCCAGGCCTGAAGGATCGGTCACGACCGGTCTCCTGGTTCCGCCCGTGCAAGACGTCTTGAACCGCAAGCCGTCCTGCTGATTCGGGGGAAGAAGCCTCGACACCCCGAGGCGGCCGCGCTCCTGACGCTGCCCGACGCAAGCCCGTTCCCCAAACGGCCTGCGCGAGGCAGCGCTTTTGCTTGAAAGGTCTCCATGTCTCCGTCCCCGACCGCGGCCTCCGGCCCGCGAAATTCCGCCAGCCAGGTGGCCATCGCCTCGCTGGTGGGCACCGCCATCGAGTTCTACGACTACTACATCTACGCCGCCGCCGCGGTGCTGGTGTTCAACACGCAGTTCTTCCCCAAGGGCGATGCCTCCATCGCCACACTGCTGTCGCTGTCCACCCTGGCACTGGCCTTCATTGCCCGCCCCATCGGCTCGGCCCTGTTCGGCCACTTCGGTGACCGCATCGGTCGCAAGCGCACGCTGGTGGCCTCGCTGCTGACCATGGGCCTGTCCACCGTGGCCATCGGCCTGCTGCCCAACTACGACACCATCGGCGTCTGGGCCCCCATCCTGCTGTGCGTGTTCCGCATCGGCCAGGGCATTGGCCTGGGCGGTGAATGGGGTGGTGCCGCGCTGGTGGCCACCGAGAACGCGCCCGAAGGCCGCCGCGGCTGGTTCGGCACCTTCCCTCAACTGGGCGCCCCCATCGGCCTGCTGCTGGCCAATGGCGGCTTCTTCCTGGTTAGCTACTACCTGGGCCCGGACGCGATGGTGGCCTGGGGCTGGCGCATTCCCTTCCTGCTGTCCTTCGTGATGGTGCTGGTGGGCCTGTACGTGCGCCTGAACCTGCATGAGAGCCACGTCTTCGAGCACGCCGAAAAGGCGGGCCGCAAGCTGCACGCCCCGGTGGCCACGGTGATGCGCCAGCATGGCCGCGCCATCCTGTTGGGCACGCTGATCATGACCACCACCTACGTGCTGTTCTACCTGATGACGGCCTTCGTGCAGGTGTACTCGAAGAGCCCGGTGGCCATCTCGCCGGCCGGCCACCCGACCGGCCTGGGCATCCCGGCCAACACCTTCACCGGCATGCTGCTGATCGGCGCCATCGTGTTCGGCATCTTCACCAGCCTGTCGGGCGTGCTGGCCGACGCCATGGGCCGGCGCCTGTGGCTGATCCTGGTGACGCTGGCCATCATGGCCTTCGGCCTGGGCATGTCGGCCCTGCTGACCAACGGCACCCCGATGACCGTGCTGGTGTTCATCATCATCGGCCTGGCGCTGATGGGCTGCACCTTCGGCCCGATGGCTGCTCTGCTGCCCGAGATGTTCCCGACCGAGGTGCGCTATTCCGGCGCCTCGCTGGCCTACAACTTCGCCTCCATCGTCGGCGCGTCCATCCCCACCCTGGTGGCCCTGGACCTGAACAAGAACTTCGGCCTGTGGGGCGTGGGCCTGTACCTGGCCGCCAACGGCCTGCTGACGCTGGGTGCCCTGCTGGCCACCCGCGAAACGCGGCTGGTGGACCTCACCCTGGTCAAGGCCTGACCACACGACACACCGGTCTGCCCTGGGAAGGGCAGACCGGTCTTCCTGCGTCATAATCGGCGCCTTCTCCAGGAAGCGTGGCCGAGCGGTTTAAGGCACCGGTCTTGAAAACCGGCGAGGGTTCATCCCCTCCGTGAGTTCGAATCTCACCGCTTCCGCCAAGAATCCAGGAAATACGGGCCTTCTCGGCCCTTTTTTTATTCCTACCCACCAAAGAACCCACCAATCGGCAAGGTGCTTGCTTGTGGTCGGACGGAGATCCACTCGGGTCTACTTTAGACCGCCCCGCCGGCCTCCTGGATGCCAACATTTGCCAACAAGCTGACCGCATCCCGGCCGGCGGGACCTCAACTTTTCTCAACAAGTGCCGGCGTCGCTTTCGTGGCCCAGCTCATCACGCCTGGGGACCTGAGAGACAGACCGCGTGCCTCCGCATAGGCCCGGAATCCTACAGTCAGGGCCAGATCACGAGCGAGGCGCCATGGACTGGATCAGACGGATTCTCAGAACCAAGCCCACAGCGGAGAAGCCGGCCCAACAGGCCTGGGGAGCCGCCGCGCGAGCGCCTCGCAATGAACCCGCGCCGCCAGTACTCCAGCGGCCGGCCGATAGCGGCCCGCTGCAGCGCCAGGTCGACGCCTGGGAGGAATACACGCGGCAGCTTGCGTATTGGGACGACGCAGACCCAGACGACATTGAGGCCGCTGCCGCGCAAGCCGATGAACTTGCCGGCGTGCTGGTGGACAGGAACCTCGACGGCAAGCAGGCCGAACGCGAGAGGCGCGAGGAGGACGCTGTCCGCCTCTATGAGGCCAACGTGGCCGACGAGTTCATGGGCAGCCACCCTTACGAGCGTCTCCTGATCATCTACTGCCGCACCGGCCGGGCCGAGGACGCCGCACGTGTCGCCCAGGCCTGCCTGCGCCACGTGCGCATGGGCGAGGGGGACAAGCTGCGAGCTCGGTGCCTGAAGGTTCTCGGCACGCCATGAAAAAAAGCCCGCACGAGGCGGGCAAGCCGATTCGGGATCCTCCTCGGCAGGGCTTGGGTGCCACCCTTGGAATTCAGGCGCTGGCCGGGCCGATGCTGGAGCTGTGGGAGGCATTGACAGACGAGCCACAGTACCCGGCAGGCTCGTTGGTCCCGCCCTCCACTCCAAAGGGCATGGCGGCGGAAGCAATGTTCCCAGCGGCGTCGGTGACCTTGATGCCGAGGAAGTCACCACGGACCAAAGGACGGGCCGCCCAGGCCGCGGCCGAGTTGAAGGCGAACCGCCCCCCTTCCTTCATCTTGGTCTGGTAGGTGGCACCGCCGGGCCACACGATGGTCACGGTGTCACCAGGCAGCACGGTGCCGCTCGCCTGGCCAGAAATGACCTTGTCCGGGAACCTGATCAGGTCCAGGTTGATGCTGGGGCATTGAAGTTGCGTCATCGTCTTTCCTTTCAACCGTTGTTCAATCCTTGGCCAGTTCCCCGGCCGCCTTGTCCATCTCTTCGAGGAACTCGGGTTCCAGCTCCTTCAGCGCGCTGCGCAAAAACGAGCGGGGGGGGCAACTTCACCATGCGGCTGTGCGCCTTCACCAGAACCTCGCTTCCGGTCTCCTTGCCGCGCTTCTTCACCCACATACCCATGTCGCGACCCTTGACTGCCTTCAGAGAGAAACGCCCCTGCTCACGAATCATCCGCAAGTGTTCCTTCACCGTCACCGCCCCGGAGAACCCGTACTCGTGCACCCGGGCGTACTCGACATTGGTGCCGACCACGCCGCGGATCTGCGCGCCCTCCTGATAGACCGCCTGGTCGATGGAGCGGCGCAGCGTGCCAGTGCGCACGTTGAGCACCTGGCCGCTGAGCTTGTCGCGCATCACGCGCGCCTGCAGCTTCAAAACCATGCGCCCCATGCCCTTTGCAGCCTCCTCCTTGGCCTTCTGGGGCAGTTCTTCAAAGAACTTGGTCACCCGTTCCACACCGACAACCTTCGCGCTCATGCCTGGCTCCACTTGAACAGGAACTCGGCCTTGGCAGCGTCCATGGCCGCACCGACGTCGCTCAGGAGAAGGTTGTAGGCACTGGCCGTGGTGTAGCTGAACCCCGCCACCGGCAGACTGATTTGCCGAGTCTGGAACTCGGCACCCAAGGGCTGCACCGACGCGCCGTGCTGCTCCCGGAGCTGCCGCGCCAGCTGCTGGTGAGCCATGCCGGCACCGCAGAGCCGCGCATAGGCCTCGCCGAGCTGCTCCAGCAAGGTCTCGACCTGAGGCTTCAGCGCCTCGATCTCTTCGCCCGCCTCGGCGAACCGTGCAAGCCGGACCTGACCGATCAAGCCCGGCCGCTGGGCATGGATGGCTGCGGCTTCAGCCTGCAGCTCGACCAGCATCTCCTGAACCGCTTCCGAGACGACGGCGGCACCGCTCTCGCGAGGCGCCAAGTCCGTCAGCTGCTCGGACAGCGCCAGCACCTCGGGCTCGGCTCCGGTCACACGCTGCCCAGCACGGATCAAGCGCGCGATCAGGCCACGGCGCTCGGCCTTGATGGCGGATGCCCGCCCGGTCACAGCGCCCGCGTTCGCCGCCTCGGCATTGAGTCGGGCCATCTCCTCGTTGATCGCGGCCAGCCGCTGGTCGGCCTCTCGCAGGGCATCGAGGGCGCCCTGAAGTTCGGTTGTCATGTGCGTTCCTTGTGGGGGTGAGTGGCGCCGTACCGGCGCCGGGTGGTTGATTCCTGGATGACAGGTTTTGACAGGTTCTCGGGCTGCGGGCCGGCTGCCGCCGTCCGAGCCTCGACCTCGGTGCCGAGGGCCTCCAGATGGCGCGCCATCGCTGCGAAAGAGCGCTGCCCCGCCGATTGCTCGCTCATGCCCGTTCCTTTCGTGGTGAGACGTCCGAGGCGGACTCGGCCCACAGCTGGTGCTCGCCGTAGAGCTTCAGCGCGATGCGTCCCCGCTGGCCCTGACGGTTCTTGGCCACCTTCGCCAAGACGGTCAGCGCCCTGTCGGCCTCGCGGGCCCAGGGGTGCAGCAGAATCACCGTGTCGGCGTCCTCCTCCACCGCGCCGGACTCCTTGAGGTGGTGCAGCTGGGGCTCGCCGCCTTCGGTGGATCGGTTGAGCTGGCTCAGCGCCAGCACGCACATGTCCAGCTCCTTGGCCAGTTGCTTTAGGCCCCGGCTGATCTGCTCGATCTGGTGGTGCCGCTTGTCGGTGGTGCTGGTGCTGCTGCAGAGCTGCAGGTAGTCCACCACCACCAGCGCCAGCCCATGCCGGCGCTTGACCTGGCGGGCCTTTGTTCGGATGTCCAGCAGGGTCAGCGCCGGCTGGTCATCGATGAAGAGCGGCAGCCGGCCCATGGCCTCGGCCGCCTCAGCCATCCGCGACCAGTCCTCCTCTAGGAAGCGCCCGGTGGTGAGCGCATCCATGGACACCCGGCCCAGGTTGGCCGCGCAGCGGTCCACCAGCTCGCCGGCCGGCATCTCCTGGCTCAGCATCAGCACCGATTGCCCCTGGGCGGCCACGCTCAGGGCCATCTGCCCGGCCAGGGAGGACTTGCCCACCGAGGGCCTGGCCGCCAGCACCACCACCTTGCCGGGCTTGAATCCGCCCCCCAGGGCGCTGTCGATGCGTTCTAGCCCCGTCGGTACTCCCGGGGTCGTTTCGCCGGCTCCCAGGGCCTGCCAATGGTCAATGCGGGCCGCTGCCAGGTCGGAGATGGATCGAGGCTCTGCTGCCGCCTTGGTGCGCTGGATGCTGCCCAGCAGCCCCGCCGCACGGTCCAGCAGCTGATCGGCGTCTTCGGACTCGCCCACCAGCGCCAGCATCTGCTCGGCCGCCTGGGCCAGTGCACGGCGGGCGGCCTTGTCGATCACGGCCTGGGCGTAGCGCTTCACGCCCGACGCGCTGGGCACGGACTGGGCCAGCTCGGTCAGGTACGGCAGGCCGCCGCACTCCTCGGCTTGGCCGGCCACCTGCAGGCGCTCCAACACCGTCACCTGGTCCACGGGCTGGCCGTGGGCGTTGAGGTCCGCCACGGCCCGCCAGATGGTGCGATGCCGACTGTCGAAGAAGTGGGCGGCCTCAAGGTGGCAGTCCGCCACGCGCCACCAGGCGTCCGGGTCGAGCATCAGCGCGCCCAGCACGGCCTGCTCGGATTCCTGGCTCCACGGCCGGTTGAGCTGCTCACGCGCGCCCATGGGCACCTCCGAAAACGTGATCGCAGTCCAGCAGGTCACCACCGCTCCGCTGGCCCTGGGGATGAACACCACCGGTCTGTTTGGGAGGGAAGAGGCCCTGGTAGCCCGCGGCGATGCTGTTGGCGATCACTGCGGCCGGTGAGTGGCCTTCAGCGCGGTAGCCGTCCAGGGCCTTGATTTGGGCCTCGGCTGCGCGCCGGGTGATCGGCTTACGGCGTTCCTTGCGATCAGCGACCCAGGCCAGCCAGGACACGCGAGGGAGCCATTCGGGCAGTTCGATCAGCGAGGCGTCGAAGCCCGAGACTGCGCGCTTGCGCGCTTCTTTGGTGGTTCTGACGGTTCCTGATGGTTTGGGTGCACCCTGGTTCACTACTTCGCGGAACCCTGGTGCACTACTTCCGGAACCCTGGTGCACTACTGCACTATGGTTCACTAGTGCACCCTGGTTCACCATTTCGGCAGTTCCGGTGAGCTTGTCGAACACCACGCGGTACAGGTTGGTCCGGCCGCCGCGCCCCATCGGGCCGGCTTGCTTGCGGATCTCCAGCTCCCCGCTCTGGTTGAGGGCCTCCAGGAGGACCATGGCGTACCGCGGCTTCGTCCGGCACTTCGCTGCCAGGGTGGTGATGGAGGGGTAGGCGCGGCCATCGTCATCTGCGAAGTCGGCGATGGCCAGGAGCATCAGCAGCTCGGAGCCGCTGTGCCTGCTGCCTTCCCACACCCGGGCCATGGTTCGGACGCTCATGCCCCTGACCTCCTCCACCACCGCGGGCGAACATCCCGGGCTCGGTTGGTGACACGGCGCAGCGTCACCTCGGCCAGGATCCGCGCCCATGCAGTGCAAGTGGGGCAGAGCCTGGTATGCGAGGTCATGCAGGTGCACGGACGAAGGTGCAGCGGCTGCGGGGTGTCGATCACCTTGCGATCCAGGCGGGTGCCACTCATCGGGCACCCTCCGGTCGGGCGCGGCGCAGATCACCGACCACCCAGCGGGTAGCACCGCCGCGCTTAATCGGCGCCGGCAGCACGCCAGACTTGGCCCAGCGCCAGACGGTCATCTCGGACACGCTGTGCCGGGCGGCGACCACTTGGACAGGAACCTCCGCAGAATCAGGGAGGGTGTCGAACACCTGCAGCGCACGCAGGTGCACCGGACTGAGGGAGGCGCCCCCTTCTTGCGTGGTGACATTGGCCATCACGCCCCCGCCGGCAGGTAGAGACCAGCGCGCTTGGCGCGGGCAGCCTGGGACGCCTTCTGTGTGGCGGCCAGCAGCTTCTCGACCCCCTGCTTGTCGTTGCGGCCGTCTTCAGCAAGCTTGGCCCAGAAGGCACGCACCTCGCTCAGGCGCCAGCGGGTACAGCGAGGTTTGCGGATCACGGGCTGCGGCGCTCGGCCTGCAGCAACTTCGGCGTGCCACCAAGTCAGCGACATCCCGCCGGCAGCAGCACACGTCTTTGAGTCGACCAGCGCGACTTCCGCCAAGCTGGCAGGCAACGCGCGAGAAGGTTGCGGGGTGGCCTGTCCCGCTGTTTGCGGCCCCATGCTTTTCGTCATGGGGGCATCGTCTGCCTCGCTCTCCAAATGGAGAAACTTGCGTCTCTGCCTTTGGACTATTTCAGTCCCTTGAGCGCTTTCATCACGGTGGACTTCTTCCGCCTCAAGGCAGCGTTCGGGTGGTCAGCAAAGTGCAAGACGATGCGCTTGGCGGCCCCACGGCGCGGGTAGCCCTCGCGCTTGGCAACCACGGCCAACTCCAGCTCGAACAAGGCCGATCGCTCTTTGGTGGCCTGGGTGCCAGCGTGCCGGATGGCGCGTGTCCCCATGAGGGCATTCGCTACCGATCCGAGCTGTCGAGCAAATGCTTCGTGCTTGGCTCGCAGCTTCAACCCACGCACGTGCAGCCGCTTTCTTCGCCGCTGGAGCAGCTGGGCATACATCCCGACAGCAGGTTGCGCCCCGCCATCACCAAGGGCAGCAAATGAGTCCTGCCTGACATCGTCCGCAAGCTGTCGCAGCCCGGCGGCGATGTTCTCCGGCGTGGCCACCTGAAGGTGCCCAGCCTTCAACGCCTGCTGCAGCGCTGCCTCATTCCGGGAACGCAGCACCAGCAATTCCTCAACCGCCGAATTCCCCCATCGGGCCCGGAGTGACTTCAGAAACCCGTCGGGAAGAACCGGCAGCAGTGTCGCCCCTGCCGGCGCCTTGATGCGACTTCGCATCCTGGACACCTCAGGTGGCCTTCTTCTCGACAACTGCCTCGTTGGCCTTGTCGATCAACAGCCCCGCTTGTCGCATCGCGTAGATCGCCGGCCACCAGCTCGACTTGGCCTGGAACATGCCGGCGTCGTCGCTGGTCACAACGGCCTCGGTCATGCCGTGGAACGATTCGAGCGCCATGCTGAACAGCACCTGGATGTCGGACAGCATGTCGCTGACGGAGGCCTTGGGGTCGACGGCGAGGCCGGCAGTGGTCAGGCCAAAGTCGGCGAACTGAGCCGCGGCAGAATCTTGGGTAGCCATGATGTGCTTCTCCTTGGGTTGCACGTTGTGGTCAGGCGGGCTAGGAGGGTCCAAGCTCCCAGCTCGCCGCCTTGCCGCTGAACCGCGCGGCGCCGGTGCCCGGTAGATCGACCGGCGGCGATGTCTCAGGCCTGCCGTGCCCTGCTGTTCAACGGCACCACCTCGCCCTTTGTCTCGACCCTGGCCAGGAAACTGGCCCAGTCCTCCATCAGCCGGCGGCGCTTCTCGAACAGATCCCCGCGCCGGTAGGCCGCTTCCACCTTGTCGCTGACCACGTGGGCCAGCGCCATCTCGCAGACCTCGTTGGGGTAGCTCGTGCGCTCGGCCGCCCAGTCCCGGAAGGTGGAGCGGAAGCCATGGGGCACAGCGTCGACCTGCATGCGGCGAAGCACAGCTGTCAGGGTCATGTCGGACAGGGAGCCGCCGCGCGGCGCGGTGAACACGAGCGGTGAGCCAGGCGTCTGCGGCAAGGCCTTCAGCAGCTCGACGACTGCAGCAGACAGCGGCACGCGGTGCTCGCGGCCAGCCTTCATGCGATCCGCTGGCACAGTCCAGACAGCCGCCTCGAGGTCCACCTCGGACCAGGCCATGCCGCGGACCTCGCCAGAGCGAGCGGCCGTCAGGATGGCGAACTGCAGCGCCTTGGCGCCGAGGCCTTCCTGGCCGCGCAGATCGCGCATGAACGCGCCGACCTCGCCAACCGCCAGGGCCTGGTGGTGTTCGACCTTGGCCACCTTCTCTCGTTTCGGGAGCTGGGCGTCGAGGTTGCCCTTCCAGGCCGCCGGGTTGTCGCCAGCGCGGTATCCCCGACCCTTCGCCCAGTCCAGCACCGACTCCATGCGGCCGCGCACCCGGCTAGCCGTCTCAGTCTTAGTGCGCCAGATCGGCTCCAGCACCTTCAGCACGTGGGCCAGCGCCACGTCGCGCACCAGCATGTCGCCCATCACCGGGTAGACATAGGTCTTCATGGTGCTGCGCCACTGCTGGGTGTGCTTCTCGTTGCGCCAGCCGACCTCGTGGGCGTCAATGTAGGCTTCGGCGCACTGCGCAAAGGTCAACGCCCTCGCCTGCTCGGCCTTCAGCGCGCTCTGCGCCTCCCGGGCCAGCAGGATGGGATCACGGCCTTGGCGGATCAGGTCGCGCGCCTCCCGGGCTTTCTCGTGGGCCATGGCGAGAGTGACCGCAGGGAACCCGCCCAGGCCCATTTCCCGGCGCTTGCCGCCGACCATGACCCGCAGCACCCAGGAGCGAGCGCCGGAGGAGACGATTTGCAGCGCCAGGCCGGGCACGGTGCCCACGAAGTGCAGCCCTGGCTCTTTGAGCCGCTGCACTTCCAGCGCCTTCATCTCCTTCGCCAGTTTGGGCATCGCCAACGCTCTCCATCATCGTACCCACCAACGTGGGTGCAATTGGATGCTATTGCATGTTGCCATCTGTGGCAACAGCTTCCGCCTTTACCTGCGTGACTTACCCGTCTTGTTGTCGATTGTCACTTCTTGAAGTTCGACGGAGGCGGACACCGCTTCCGCCAGACAC
Source organism: Ideonella benzenivorans (assembly GCF_020387415.1). Lineage (GTDB taxonomy): Bacteria > Pseudomonadota > Gammaproteobacteria > Burkholderiales > Burkholderiaceae_C > Ideonella > Ideonella benzenivorans. Next base: position 126,597 of record NZ_JAGWCB010000010.1, read on the forward strand.
ACCAAGCAATGGCGCCCTTCGCGTCACTCTCGGATCTGAGTAGCGTGATCCGGCCACAGCACGCCACTGGGCCGGACAGGATGCGGGACTCCAGTGGATCAACGCGATCGCTTGGGCCCCGCACCAATCCTCGACGCTCGCAACTGCGAGACGCCGACGTGAGGCCGCCCTACGTGTAGAGCGTCCCAGAGCGGCGAAGTTCGACATACTGAACGGTGATGAACCTAGCGATGGCTGCAACGAAATCTTGCACTAGAAGGTCATTGAGCAAAAAGTCTCTTAAGGCAAAGTCCCTCTTAAGGAAATCAAAGTGTGGCAGTGGTGTGTCGAGTGCCGCGCCCGACAGATGTACGAGATTGTTCCGGACTGCCTGCAAGACCTCGTCAAAATCCAGCGCTAAGTCTTCGGCTGTCACGCAGGCCAATCGATTTCTGGCGATATCCAGCGCCGCCCCAAGTCCACCAACCGTCGGGACACCCGGCGTTTCCACAGTCGGACTTGTCCAGTGATCGTGCAGCGGACTCGGCGCGACGATATTTAGGTCTATTCGTGTTCCATTCGCATTCTTAGGCACCCGTTTCACCTTAATCTCGACTGGCGCTCCGGCAAACGAAGTGCCGAAATCACCAACAGCCAACGGCATCGCGTCGTCGAACTTCACGATGTAGGTGCCTGATGCTTCGTCCGCAGTAACCCTCGCACTGCAGTATGCGAAAACGTCTTTCGACGACGCGCCGTGCGCAAAGGAATAGCCCCGGCTCGATAAAACATCCCGAAGCGTGGCCTCAGCGGCAATCGCAAGCAGCGCTACAGCGGCATCATTGCGCTTTTGGCGCCGCGCTGTAGCTGCACTCGCCAGATAGTTGACGACGTAAGGAGGGACGACCGCGCCCCAAGGACGAGCGAACCATTCGCAACTCATCAGCGTCTCTGGCCCGGCCGCTGGCAAGCAAACAGGCCATTCAACGATCCAATGCATGTCCTTGGAAAGCGCGATTGTTTCGTCAGGCTTTTCAGTGTTGATGCGCAGCAGGTCTAGCAGCTCCTGCGGCCGAGAACCGGGAACTCCACCTTGCGCGTCAACAGCAAGGTAAACCTCCTCGAAGAGCCTCAGCGCAACTTCCAGGCCTCGCAGCGCCACAGGCGACTGAAAAATCCTGGCGATTTCATTTCTCTTCCGACCGAACTCAGCGGAACTGGTCGGAGCGACCAACTGCGAAGGTGTTCCGGCAGTCATATGCGCCATAGCGTTGAACAGCAAATGCTGAGAACCACCCAGTAGCTCGAGAACTTCATCGAGCTTCTGCTCAAGCGCCCTGCCGCTGACACGAATGGATTCCATCATGCCAGATCTCCGAAATCGAGATTACGGACCATGGCAGACAGTGCTTGCTCCTTTTCCTGAAGCAGCCTTCCTACTTTGTCACGCTCCGCCTTTGCGACCGCGACGCGACGGACAATCTCAGCTTGAACATCCCGCGGGGGCACAGGGATCAAAACCTTTCTAAGGGTATCTACCCTTAGCATTGGCATGACGCTCCCCCCTGCGGACGCGACCAAGGGCTCGTGCACGTGGCGACTGTTAATCGCAATTGCGAGGTACTCTGGCAGCACGTTTACGTTGTGGACGCGGATTCGGAAGATGTGCCGATTGATTGGAAAGCGACCACTCTCGATGAACGCAGCGGCGCCTACATACGTGCTGAGTCCGTTCAACACAATGTCCCCCTCGCTGGCAATAGCCTGCGGGAAACGCTGTACCTCCGAGTCGTCTGCCCGATCTAGCAAATCCAGTTGAATTTCCAGCGGTCGAACGGCGCCAGGACCGATGAAGACGACATCGCCGGTTGCCTTTGATCGACGGATTGCCCCCCCCTTCGTCACGAGTGCGAGGCTTCCCAGCGGCTGATGTTCAAACGAAGCCAGAGAGAGCTGCGTCTGCGCTTGCAACGCCAGGTATGGTCCTACGCTCAGAACCCCTTGTACGGGTGCCGACGTCGCGGTTAGACCGAGTTCGTCACTCCCACTTTCGTGGCCCTGCATCCAGAATCCGAATCGCTGCAAGACATGTGGGAGTCCAGGCAATGATGTGCAGTCAAAGGTATCCTGGGGTTGGCGATTCAGTGCCTTTGCGAAGAGCAAGGTATCCCTTGCAGGCATCGATTTGTCGAGAACTACAATGCTTGCCGCCACGCCCGAACCGGGTTGAAATGCGCCGATGTCCAGAACGGCCTGCAGTCCATTGCGCAACAGCAATTCCCGCAGTTGCAATCTATCCGGCTTTCCTAGGGATCCGTTGGGAAGCAGTGCGACCATGCGGCCGCGGGGCGACAGATGCTCCAGCGCTAGCTCGACATAGGCCTCCTCGCTAGAAATCGCGCTGCCTCGCCTTTCGGCGAATCGCGCATGCCGAACTGTCAGCCCAAAAGGCGCTGCGACAAGGATTCGGTCGGCCAAGTCCTCCTGCTGATGCGAGAGTCGCAGAGACTCAAGAGGGTCACCGATTTCGACTGAGGGGAGTTCCGCACCGAATACGAGCTGCTGAACGCATGCCCACATGGCATCGGTTGCATGGCGTGCGAACAAGGCCATGTGCGAAGGCGGCGTGATCCCCGCAAGACGAACGGCGGCCGATATATTGCCCAAGCCACAATGAAGATCGAGCACTCGGTCGCCGCGTTCGATGCCTGCGAGATGTACGAGTAGATCTGACGTCCATCGAGGTATTCGGGTGGCGCCAGAGGTCGTGGGATAGCGGCCCAAGACTTCGTCGAGCAACGACAGCACGTCGGCGGGCTCAAGTTTGTCCAGTGCCGAAGCATCGAGAAGGTCTAGCGCTTCTGCGTAGGCATGCGGCGCGGTGAGATCCTGCCTAGCGACGAAGGCGAGCGTCTCAACGAATCCTGTGTTCAATTCCTCGGGTCGCTTCGACTGAAGCGTAGCGAGGGCTGCCTGAGACACGGAACCACCGACCAGCAGATCGCAGAACACCTCGCGGCCGCGTTGCCGCTGCAAATGCGCATAGATAACGAGTGCAAGAGCTTCGGGAGACCACCTCTGCTGGCGAGAGCGCTCGAGGATGTTGCGCAACGTGCGCCGGACCCCCTCTACTCGGCCCGACAGCGACTGACTTTCTGCCCTGCCATTGGCCAAATCGTGAAAGGCTTTCGGCGTTGCCAGCGGCACGGGTCGGCCAGACCCGTCGGTCTCGAACCACAGCATCTGGTTGCCATCGGAAATGAGGAAGTACCTGGCTCCAACTTCGAGTGCAGCGAACTGGACCTGGCGGATCAGCGCGTCGAAGGGAAGCAGCTTGACGTCACTAGGCAACTTGTCGAGGCGCTTGGCTTCGCACACGACTTTGACTTGCCCGTCCAGCACCACGACCAGATCCAGTCGGGCGCTGTGACTGGTTTGGTACTCGCGTTGTATAAATTCCGCCGGGTATCCGAGCTCGCGCGTTAAGTAGGCCTGAATCCGCTGCGCCGCCTGTATTTCACTCATCGTGCTTGTACTCCCGTTATTTCTATGGCCGATTGTCTAGCAATCCGATTGCACTTCGCTCACTTCACCAGCTATCGCAACTTAGCCTGCCAAGTAGAAGGACGATCAATTGGATATGCGGCTGTGCGTATGTGTCAGGTCCCGGGTGATTGACCACCTGAACCGCCCCGGGGTTTGACGGAAGCTCCAACTCTGGAGAATGGAGCCATGAAGAAGTCCCCGAAGTCTTCCCCCGAGGGGCGTGCGCGTACCGTGCGCATGGTGCTGGCGCATCGCGGATAGCCCCCGTCGCAGTGGGCGACCATCGAGCCCATCGCCGGCATGATCGGCTGTGTCTCGCAGACGCTGCACACATGGGTCAAGCAGCATGAGGTGGATGCCGGCATCCCGGTGGCTCGCTGCACGGTCGAGCGTCTGATGCGGCAGCAGGGGTTGCAGGGTGTTCGACGAGGCAAGGCACAGCGCGCCACCATCGCCGACCCGAAGTCGGCGTGCCCTCCGGACCGGGTCAATCGTCAGTTCTGCGCCGAGCGGCCGAGCCAGCTGTGGGTGACGGACTTCACCTGCGTCTCGACCTGGCAGGGCTGGGTCTGCGTGGCGTTCGTGGTCGAGGTGTTCAGCCGGCGCCTCGTCGGCTGGCGCCAGAGCAGCTCGATGCACACGGAGTTCGCCCTGGATACGCTGGAGCAGGCCCTGCAAGACCGCAAGCCCGGCGCCGACAGGCCCACGCCTCATATTACGCGGCAGGTCGGGTGAAGCGCTCACCGTAGGCGATGGCGAATTGGCTCATCGCCTCTTTCCACTCCTTGGCCGGGCGGCCCCAATCGGCCGTGATGTTGCGCAGCGCCAGCCAGATGAGCTTGCTCGCGGCCTCGTCGCTGGGGAATTGCCCACGTGTCTTGAGGTCGGTGAAGACCTTCATCCAGAACTTCGCCCCCTCGGTGTGCTGGATCCACAGCCCCAGGATGTCGCGCGCACCGTCATGCCACGCGCGTGCATGGTCAAGATCGTGTCGTCGAAGCCGGTGAAGCGACACTCGTGCTTGGGGATCAGGATGGGCTCGAACGAGCCGGCACGGTCGCGCTGCGCCTCGATGCGCAGCGGGCCATCCTCGGTCAACACCGTCTTTGCAGACTTGCCGTTGCGCTGGTTGGCGGTTTCCTCGGGCCGCGCAGCGCCTTCTTGAGCGCCATGGTCGTGGCGCTGATCTGCCCGGCCGTCATCGGCGTGCCACGACACCTGGATCCCTCCCAGGCGTATGCTTCATCTCGTCCAAGAACAGCACACGTCTTGCGGTTGGCCACGCATTCAGCTGTGGAACCCGGCATGGCCCTGACGGAAGGAACTCATGTCGTTCGCGGGCTGGTCTCTGTTTGCCGGGGTGCTCCTGCTTTCGCTGGTGCTGCTGGGCACCTGGCTGGGGCGGCTGCCCCTCAGCAGCGCCATGGTGTATCTCGCGCTCGGGTGGGTCTTGGGCCCCGGGGGGCTCAGTGTGCTGACGCCAGATCCGGCCCGGCACGCGGCCTTGCTGGAAACCGTCAGCGAGGTCGCCCTGCTGGTGTCCTTGTTCGCCGTCGGGCTGCAACTGGGCGTTCCCTTTCGGGACCGGCTCTGGCGTCTGCCACTGCGGCTCGCCTTCATCTCGATGGCGGTCATGGTGGGCCTGGTCACCCTGATCGGGGTCTGGGGCCTTGGGCTGCCGCTGGGCGCCGCCGTGCTGCTGGGCGCCATCCTCGCCCCCACGGACCCTGTGCTGGCCTCTGGCGTGCAGGCCGAGCCCGGAAGCCATCCGGATCGGGTCGGCTTCAGCCTGGCGGGCGAAGGTGGCCTCAACGATGGCGCAGCGTTTCCATTCGCGATGCTGGGCCTGGGTCTGCTCGGCCTTCACGACGGCCCGGGGTTCAGCCCGTCACATTGGTGGCTTCTGACCCTGGGATGGGCGACGGCCGGCGGCGTCGCCATCGGCCTGGCGGTCGGCGCGTTGACGGGGCAGCTGGTGGTCTATCTGCGCGCCCGCCACGGCGAGGCTCTGGGGCTGGATGTCTTCCTCGGACTCGGGCTGATCGCGCTGTCCTACGGACTGGCGCAGTTCCTCCACGCCTCCGGATTTCTTGCCGTCTTCGCCAGCGGCTTGGCGCTTCAACGGGTGCGCGAGCATCCCGCGGTGGGCAGCAAGCCGCTGGGCCGCTCGACGGCAGCGGCAGGCCATTCCTACGAAATCCGCGCAACGCACTCCCACCACGCCAGCGAGACCATGCGCGACTCGGTGCAGCTGTTCAACGGGCAGCTGGAGAAGTTGGTCGAGTTGACGTTGGTGCTGCTGGTGGGGGCCATGCTGCCCTATGCACAATCACTGAAGGCCGCGTGGTGGTTCGTCCCCTTGGTGCTGATCGTGCTCAGGCCGATGTCCGCGCTGCCCGCCACCTTGGGCGAGCAACTGACGCGCTCGCAGCGTTCGATGATCTCGTGGTTTGGCATCCGCGGGATCGGTTCCGTCTACTACCTGGCCTTTGCGCTGCATCACGGCCTTGACGGGCGAGTGGCGGACACGCTCGTGTCCTTGACGCTGTGGACGGTCGCGACATCCATCGTGGTGCACGGCCTGACGGCACGACCTTTGATGCGACGCTACCTCGCCCAACACCGTTCCTGAGCCTCACCGCCGGCCGCGGCTCAAGGTCAAGTCCGCAACGGGCTGGAGTTCCCCGACCGGGCGGCCACGCCCGCGGGTCATGGGCACTGCGCCATCCTGGCCTTTCAAGCTGCGCTGGCGCGGGAAGAGTGGCTGCAGCCGGCGGACCGCACGGTCGCCGATGCACAGCAGGCCGGAGATGGGGGTGAAGCCGTTTCGCGGCGACAGCGCATCTGGCCTCTGGTGGAGACGATGCGGCGGGTCCACGCCGCCAGCGAGGCCATGGTCTGGGGCGTCTGAGCACGCCCCGTGCCGCTCAGGGCGAGGGCAAGGGCTGCAAGTCCGGCCCCCTCAGGATCACCGGCTCAAGCGCCCCCGCATCCAGCCGGCGGCGCACGGCCGCCTCGATCTCACTCGCATGGGCCAGAAAGGTGGCCAGCGGCTGATCGGTCGTCTCGTGGCTGCAGTAGCGATAGTGCAGATCCGTGCTGTGGATGCTGGCGCCCAAGAACCCCTGCCCGACCGGAATCCAGAAACGCACGGCGCCCGATGGCAGATGGAGGAAGGCCTCTGGCTTCGTCACGGGGGCCCCCTCCACCGACGGGCAGAGGCCAACATGAGATGGGGCGGCCTCCAGGGCGTCGGCGCTCACTGGCGTCGGCGGGCGTTCGGCGGATGCATGCGATCCGCCGGAATCCAGGCCGCGGCCCTCTGGCTGCGCCGCCTCGTTCCGCAGCCAGAGAATCTCGGCCGCTTCCGGGAAGAGACCTGGTTGTGCCTGGAGCGTGCCAGGGTGTTGCGCGCGGCGCCACCATCGCTTGGCCTCACCGATGACATGCCTGCATGGCCCCTGAATCTGATGCCAATTCATGTCGACTCCCGTATGAAGACCTTCAATGCTGCTCCCGATCCGTTCAGGCGTCGGTGCGCCAACGCACTGTCTGCCTGACCCAGGGATTCGCAGCCAGCGATGCCACGGCGTCGTCACAGCTGCTCATGCCTCGGCGCCGGCATCCCAATACGCCGGCGGGACGCCGGCAGGCCTCGGCCGCGGCGGGGCAGAGGGATGCTCGCGGCGCAACTGGTCCAGGGCCGCCAGGCACTCTCGAAGCACGGCGCCCGGCGCCTGCAGTGGCTGGCCCGTGCGGGATGGCACAGGCCTCTTGGGTTTCTCCATTGCCACGCGCGCCAGCAGCGTCAGCGCGGCGCGGAACAAGAGATCCCAGTCCTCGACCGCGATCTCCGATGTCTCTGCCACAGGCTCGTTGAATGATCCTGATAGGAGCGCAGCGACGGGCCGGGCGCGAAGCCGCGCTCTCCGGTCTGGCACGAAGCAGGAATCGTTGCAGATCCGCTGGGCCAGCGACGCTCTCGTGTCGTCGCCAACCTCGCTCCCTCGGCCATGCATCAGCGTCATGTTCATGTCGATCCCTGTGCTGAGAGTTTCTGATGGATGGATGCTGACCCCAGCGCCGCACAGCGTCGGTGCGCCAACGCACCGACCCGCCGAAACGATCAGCACAGGCTGTGCGCTGGAACCAACCAGGAGATCCACGATGAAGACACGCACTCCGCTCCCGCTGCCACGTGCAGCAGGCCTGATGGTCATCAGCTCACTGCTGATGGCCTCCTGTGCCCAAATCCCGGCGCCCACTGCAGACATGGCAGTGTCGGAAGCCGCACTGAACCACGCCATGGGCGCTGGCGCCATGGTGGGCGCCCCCACGGAAATGACCATGGCGAGCGACAAGATGGCCCAGGCCCGCGCGGCGATGCGCAGCGGCCATCACGAACCGGCCCTCCAACTGGCGCAGGAAGCCCGGGCCGACGCACGTCTGGCCGAAGCCAAGACCGAGGCCGACAAGGCCGAGAAGGCCGTTTCCGTGCTGGGCGAGGGCAGCCGCGCACTGCGCGACGAGATGAACCGCAAGACCCCGTAACTCCCAAGGATTGCCATGACCCACTTCCCTCGCTTCCGTCTCACCGCCCTGGGGCTGATTGCCTCGGCCACCATCGCCACCCTGTCCGCATGCAGCAGCGTACCGCCGGGCAATCCGCTGCTCGAGCAGGCGCGCAGCGACTACCGCGTCGCGCAGGATTCACCACAGACACGCCAGTACGCCACCACCGAGCTCAGCCAGGCCAACACGGCCCTGTCCCTGGCCAACGAGGCCTTCGCCCGCCGGGATGAACCGGGCCAGGTCACCCACCTGGCCTATCTGGCCAAGCAACAGACGGCCCTGGCCCAGGCGGTGGCCCGGCAGCGGGCGGCCGAACAGGCGGTCATCACGGCCAACGCCCAGCGTGACCAGCAGCGGCTGGGGGCCCGCACCCGGGAGGCCGACGCCTCCCGGGCAGATGCCCAGGCGGCACGCATGCAGGCCAGCGACAGTCAGGCCCGCAGTGCCGAACTGGAAGCCCAGCTTCGGGACATGAACGCCAGGCAGACCGAGCGCGGGCTGGTGATCACCATCGGCGACCTGCTGTTCGACACCAACCAGGCCATCATCAAGCCCGAGGGCCTGCGAGACGTCGAGAAGCTGGCGGACTTCATGAAGCGCCATCCAGAGCGCCTGGTGCTCGTCGAGGGCTTCACCGACAACGTCGGCAGCGAGGTCGCCAACCTGCGGCTCTCACGTCTGCGAGCCGATGCTGTCCGCAACGCACTGCTGGCCCAGGGCATCAGCGCCGACCATGTGACGGCCCAAGGCTACGGTGAAAGCCACCCGGTGGCCAGGGACGACAGCATGCAGGGCCGTCAACTCAACCGTCGCGTCGAGATCGTGGTCTCCAGGGATGCGTCGGCGATCCCGCCGCGCTGATCCGGCAAGGGAATCACGAAGCAGCTCTCTGGACCCAGCCGGGTCCATTCCAGGGACTGGTCGGGGCGCAGCCACTGCGCCCCTTCCTTGTCCCGCGCCGCTTGCAGCTGCTGCGGCGTGCCACGCAGGAAGATGAAGCGCATGCGGCGGTCCTCGCGTTGCAGCACCAGCTCGGCACGGAGCCAGTGCGCGGGCAGGCAAGGCGAGAAGCGCAGCACCTGAGCCTGCAGCTGAAGACCGAAGATCGACTCGATGGCGGCACGGTGCAGCCAGGCGGCGGCACCGGTGTACCAGCTCCAGCCCCCCCGGCCCACGTAGGGCGACGCACTGCACACATCGCCGGCCACCGCGTAGGGCTCCAGCCCGTAGACCTGGCCCTGCTGCGGGTGCTGGCTGCGGTGGGCCGGGCTCAGCAGGCAGAAGTCTCGGTAGACCCGTGCAGCGACCTCGGCAGACCCCGGTGTCTGGCGCGCCAGCCGGGCCTGCGCCATCAGGGCCCAGACCCCGGCATGGGTGTACTGGCCACCGTTCTCGCGCACCCCGGGGGGATAGGCCTGGATGTAGCCGGCGCTCGGCTCGGCCTGTGCCAGAGGCGGGGTCAGCAAGCGGATCAGACCGGCTTCGTGGTCCACCAGCGCCGCCTCCACCGCAGCCATGGCCTGCTTCTGCTGCGCCAGCGGCGGCACCCCGGAGAGCACGGCCCAGGCCTGCGCGATCAGGTCGATGCGGGCCTCGCCGTTGTGGGCTGAGCCCAGTGCCTGCCCATCATCGAAAAAGGCCCGTCTGAACCACTGCCCGTCCCAGGCGGGGCCCAGCAGCGCGGTCTTCCAGCCCTGCGCTGCCAGCGTCCAGCGCTCCACCCGCTCCAGCTCGCCGCGTGAGCGCGCCAGCGGTACGAAGTCGGCCACCACGCAGCAGAGAAACCAACCCAACCAGACCGATTCGCCGCGGCCTTGGTGACCGACCCGGTTCATGCCGTCGTTCCAGTCGCCACCGCCCATCAGCGGCAGGCCGTGGCCCCCCACGCGCAGGCTGTGGTCGATGGCCCGCGCCGCATGTTCGTAGACACTGGCCGACAGGCTGCTGACGCTTGGCACGCCATAGACGTCATCGGCCCCCTCGGCAATCGGCGGGCCGTCGATGAAGGTCACGGGCTCGTCGAGCAGGCTGGCATCCCCGCAGCGGTTCAGATAGTGGCTGCAGGCGTACGGCAACCACAGCAGGTCGTCGGAGAAGTGGGTGCGCACGCCGGCGCCGCCCGGCTCGTGCCACCAGTGCTGCACATCGCCCTCGGGGAACTGGCGCGCCGCGCAGCGCAGGATCTGCTCACGCAGCAGGGCCGGTGCGGCCCAGGCCAGGGCCAGGGTGTCCTGCAGCTGGTCCCGAAAGCCGGTGGCGCCGCCGGCCTGGTAGAAGCCCGCCTTGGCCCACAGCCGGCTGGAGACGCTCTGGTAGAGCAGCCAGCGGTTCACCAGCGCGTCGAACAGCGGGTCGGGCGTGCTCACCAGGGTGGCGCCCAGCAGCGTGTCCCAGTGAGCATGCACCTGCGTCCGGCGTGTGTCGGCATCCACCACCGCAGCGCGCAGCGCCAGTTGCCGCGCTGCCTCGGGGCTGGCGGCATAGCCAAGCAGAAAGACACGCTGCGCGGACGCGCCGGGCGCCAAGCTCAACGTATCCGCCAGCGCGGCGCAGGGGTCCAGGCCGGGGCCTTGCACCTGGCCAAAGTGGTCGGGCAACACGAGGCGCCCGCGCGCATCGAAGAACTCGCGGCGGTCAGCACTCCAATCGGGCTGCTCGCCGAGGGTCCCGCCAGCGAGCGCGAGGAAGGCGGTGCCTCGCCCCAGGCCCGGGGCCTCCTCGCATTGGGTGGCCAGCAGCGCCGTCAGTCGGGCGTTCTGCGGCAGGCGCTGGCTGTGCAGCGCGCTGTCCACGCTGGCCCGGTCCTGGCGGCTGGCCCCCATCAGCCACTCGACCATGCCGACCAGACGCAGCAGGCGCGTGCGCGAGCCCTTGTTGTGCACATGGATGACCACCTGCTTGACGGCCACCGTGGCGTCCACGCACCAATCAGCCGTGATATCCAGGTCTCCGTGGTGATGGGCGATGTGCGTGCAGCCCTGCCCATGGCGGATCGCGTAGACGGCTTCCGGTGCGCCCCAGGCCGAGGGCGCCACGCTCCAGACGTCGCGGCTGTGCAGATCCTGCAGCAGCCACCACTCGCTGGGCGGGTCCGCCACCGGGTCGTTCGACCAGGCCGTGAGCTGGTTCAACTGGCTGTTGAGCGCCCAGCTGCCGCCGCCCCCCGCCTCGGAGACCAGCGTGCCAAAGCCCGGATTGGCCAACACGTTGATCCAGGGCCGCGGCGGACGGCAACCCGCGCTCACCTCGAAACTGAACTCCACGCCATCTGCGCCAAAATGCCCCGCGGACACACCCTGGGCCGCCGCGACACGCGCGGGCAGCACGGTACTGGCCATGACCTGTCGCTGCCCGAGGGCCCTCTCATGCCGCGCCGTCCAGGCCTGAACGTGCTGCAACAAGGGCCGGCCATCGGCGTGGAAGTGGACACGCGCGAGGTGCTGCAAGGCGCTGAGCTCGGCGGCCAACAGGGTGTCAGCACGCAGCACGTGGAAACCCGTGCAGGCGGGACTGCTGGACACTCCGAGGTCGGCCGCATGAAGATCACGCAGGGCCGAGAGCGTTTGGTGCAGGTCCATCAGGTAAGAGACCGGCTGGTCGTTGATGACCACCAGGTCGCAGCCCACGCCACCCCAGGCCCACAACCGCAAGGCCTGGTCCAGCGCGCGCACCAGGTTCAGGCCTGAAGGCGTCCCGATGTTCACCAGCACGATGGGCCGCTCACCTGACAGGCCGAAGCGCCACAGCAGGCGCCGGTCCCAGCCTGAGACGGCCGCCTCGGTCAGGGCGGTGGCAGACAAGCCATCCGCACCGTCGGCACGGCGCGCCACATCGCCCATCTGGGGTCGGGACAGGCTCAGCAGCAAGGCCGTGGTGAGCTTCTGCGCAGCGCTGAAAGCGTCCGGGCTGATGCCCAGGGCCGTCAGACGGATGCCCGCCAGCGTGGCCGACATCAGCGCGGCACGCTCCGTGTGGCTGGGCTGACGGTACTTGTCGATCACCGCACGCAAGGTCGAGGCTTGGTCGGCGGCGGCCGTCGCGAAGGTCAGCGAGACCTTGCCGTGCGGCTCGATGCGCAAGCGCGCCGCCAGCACGCAGACAGGGTCCAATCCGGTGGCCAGCTCTCCGGCCTGCAGGGGTTCCAGCTCGGCTTGCGGCAGATGCGGCGCCCGGTTGCGCCCCAGCCATCGCTGCCGATCCGTCTGCACCTGGAGGTCGCCCACCACGGGCTCGCTGTGGGCCAGGAAGTGCGCGGCCAGCAGCCCCGTCTCGGTCGCCAGCCGGGGCCTGCGCTCGAACAGCAGCGCCTGCTGCGCAGGCAGCCCCTCGGCCCGCAGAAACATCTGGCTGAAGGCCGGATGGGCCTCGTCGGCGCGTGCGGACGTGAGGGTGGGCTCGAAGGCCGATATCAGCGTCAGCTCCAGCGCATGCGCACTGAGATTCTGCAACTCGACCAGGCGAAACTCGATGTCGTCCTCGGGGCTGACCCAGACCGTGATCTCGCTGTGCAGATCCGGCCAGCGGGCGCTCAGGCAGAGCCGGTCGGCGTGCCAGACGCTGTGGTACTCGGCCGCGGCATCTGGTGCCGGATGCTGGGTCAGCGAGACCACCGCCTTGTCGCGCCCCCGCCGCAGATAGAAGAAGCTGCCGTGGGCATCGCGCAGCACATCGTCGCGCCAGCGGGTCAAGTCCTGATCGCCCCAGCGGCTCCAGCCAGCGCCATTGGCGCGCAGCGCCACCCGGTACCGCCCGTTGGACAGCAGATGGCTGGGCTCCACCGCCGCCAGCCCGGGCGACACCTCGTGCATCAGGCTGGGGAGATGGCTGAGCAGCAGCGCCGACGCCGGCGGGGGCGAGATCTGCAGGTTCGAGATCTCGCGCGGGGCACGCTCGTGCAGCAGGGAGCTGACGGCCTCGACATGCACATTGGCCATGCCCCAGCGCTGGGCCACGCCGCCCAGCAGCACGTTCGCCAGGGCGACGATGCTCATGCCCTGGTGATGGGCCATGAAGGTGGCCACCGGCGTGGAGTCCTCACCCAGACTCTGCCGGGCCCGCGTGAAGTCCAGGGCATCGAAGAAGCCGTACGCGCCGCGCGCCCCCAGGTCCTCCAGGGCCACGAGGTTCTGCCAGGCCGCCACCGGCGCGATCTGGGCGGCCAGGGCCGTGGCGTAGGGAGCGATCACCAACTCGCCGGGCGGCGTGCGGCGCAGCGCCAGCCGGGGTACGCCCTGCGGCGCGTATTGGTAGGTCAGGCTGAGGTCGCGGCCCGCGTGGGCCGACTCCGAGATACCCCACGGCACGCCCAAGGGTTGGGTGTAACGCTGCTGCACGGTCAGCGCGACCCGGCAGGCCTCGTACAGCGCGCTGCCCGGCGGCTCGACGAGCGTCAGGCTGGGCAGCAGGTACTCGAACATCGATCCCGACCATGAGCGCAGCCCTGCCTGCGAGCCCAGGACGAAGAACGGCCGCCCCAGCGCCGTCCAATGACGCACAGGTGCGCCACCTCCCGCGATGGCCAGCAGGCTGCTCAGCCGAGCCTCCGAGGCCAGCAGGTCATAGAGGCCCGCGTCCAGTTGCTGCTCGGCCACCCGGAACCCCAGATGCAGCAGATGGCGCTTGCGGTGGTAGAGAAAGCCGAAATCGGCCTGCAGCGCCAGTTGCTCCAGGTCCCGGGCCAGCGCGAGCAGGGCCAGGCGGGCGGCCGCGGCATCTTCGGCGGCGTCCCGTGCAATGGCGCGCCGCGTGGCGCGCAGGTCCGCCAGGCCCAGCTGCAGAGCGGCACGCTGTGCTGCATCCAGCCCATGGCGGTGTGCCAGCAGGGGGCGCAGCCGCTGCCGTCCACGCGCCAGCGCGTCCTGCAGGGCCTGCGGGTCCAGCGGGTGCTCGGCCAGGGCGCGGCAGGCCTCGGCCACGGCCAGCAGGTGGCCGCACAGGTTGCCGCTGTCGACGCTGGACACGTAGCGCGGCATCAGCGGCTGGCCGCTCTGGGTGTCGTACCAGTTCAGGAAATGGCCGCGGTGGCGCTCCAGGGTCTGCAAAGTGGCCAGCGTGGCTTGCAGCCGGTCGATCAACTCCCGCGTGCCGATCCAGCCGAACTCACGGGCACAGGCCGTGCTCAGCAGGTACAGGCCGATGTTGGTCGGCGAGCTGCGGTGCGCCAGTTGCTCCACCGGCATCACCTGCAGGTTGTCGGGCGGCAGGTGCCGGTCCTCGGGCCCAACGCAGCGCTCGAAGAAGCGCCAGGTGTCGCGCGCCATCCCATGCAGGTAAGCCTGTGCGGGCGCCGGCAGTGCCGCGGCCTGCCGAGCGACCGTGGGCACGCTGCCCCACCAGGTCCACAGCGGCGATGCGGCCCAGAGCAGGCACAGCCCCAGGGCCAGGCCCAGGTGGGGTGCCGCGCCAGCCCAGGCCAGCGCGCCCAGCGTCAGGGCCAGCAGAGGTGTTCGCCAGTGTTGGCGCCACAGCGCGCCCAGGTCGGTGCGGGCCCCGGCCTGGGCACTGGCCGCGGTGGTCCACTGCAGCAGGTGGCGGTGGCTGACGCACATCCGGTAGAGGGCACGCCCGATGGCATCGCAGCCCATCGCGGCCTGTTCGGCCAGTTGGGCCAGATGCCACAGACCGCCCAGCCCGGCGCGCGCCAGGTCGGCCCCGGCCAGGCGGTAGAAGCGGCGCAGTGCCAGCTCGCCGCGGCCGGGCAGGAAGCCTGCCAGCGCCCCCACCAGCGGACCGGCCGTGAAGGCCACAAACACCAGGCCCAGCGCCGCCCAGGGCGAGATCAGCCACCCACCGAGCGCCAGGCCCAGCAGCAGCAGCGAGGCCGGTGCCACCAGAGAGCGCCGCAGGTTGTCGAACAGCTTCCAGCGGTTGATGGCGCGCAGCGGGAAGCGCCGGGGCTGCAGCAGCAGGGGCAGCAGCTGCCAGTCGCCGCGGGTCCAGCGGTGGATGCGGGCGGCGGCCACGTCGGCATGGAAGGGAGCGGCCTCGACCAGCATCAGGTCCGTCACCGCCGCGCAGCGTGTCAGGGCGCCTTCCAGCAGGTCGTGGCTGAGCACCAGATCCGTGGGCAAGCGCCCCCCCAGGACCTGATGCAGGGCCTGCACATTCAGCAGGCCCTTGCCGGTGAAACTGCCTTCGCCAAACAGATCCTGGTAGACCTCGGAGCTGGCGGCGCTGTAGGGGTCGATGCCGCACTGCCCCGAGAAGATGCGGTGAAAGTGCGTCAGCTCCTGCGCGGTCGGCAGCGGTGTGACGACCCGGGGTTGCAGGATGGCGTAGCCACGCCGCACGCCACGGCCGTGGGCGTCCAGCTGCGGCTGGTTGTGCGGATGGGCGGCCACGCCCACCAGTTCCCGCAGCCGGCCCGGGGGCAGTGCCGTGTCGGCATCCAGCGTGAGCAGGTGGCGGATGCCGGTGGCCAGGCGCGAATCCGGACCCAGGTCCAGAAACGCACCGCTGTGGCCGGTGGCCAGGGCGGCGATCAGCTGCTCAAGCTTGCCGCGCTTGCGTTCCCAGCCGATCCAACGCCGCTCGGTGTGGCAGTAGCGCCGCTCGCGCTGCAGCAGGATGAAGCGGGGGGCCACCCCATCGGGCGTGCCGCCATGCTCGGCGTTCAAGGCGCGCACGGCCTCGCGGGCCTGGGTCAGCAGGGCCTCGTCGCCGGGGGCTTGCGGGCCGTCAGCATCGGTCCAGTCGGTGGCCAGGGCAAACTGGGCCTGGCGCTCCGGATTGGCCAGATGATGCAGCAGCAGGCGCCGCGCCAGGGCGGCAATGGCCGGGGGATCGCTGAGCATGGCCGGGATCACCACCATCACCCGGTGCTCGGGGGGAATGCCTTCGACCAGGGCCAGCCGCGGCAAATGCTGCGGCCGCACCGACTCGCTGATCATGCGGTTGACCAGAGCCACCACCGCCTCGGAAGCCGGCAGCAGCAGCAGGGCCGACCCGCCCAGGGTCAGCCACAGGGGGGCGTGGGCCAACCCCAGCCCGGCATGCCAGAGCAGACCGCCCATCAACCCCAGGCTCCCCAACAGCAGAGCCCCCAGGTACAGCGGCAAGGCCAGATGGCGGCGGGCAGCACGCCACACCAGAAAGGGCCGCACATCCAGACCCAGACTGCGCAGCAGGACCGGATGGCCGGCGCCCTGCAACCAGTGGCTGGCAGCGGCCTCGGCACTGCCGGGATCGCTCGCGCGCTGCATCAGCCCCCGCAGCCGATGTCCCACGGTCAGCTCACTCAGGCCGCTGCGCCGGGCCAGGCGCTCGATGGCGTGCAAGGTCTGGTCGCGGGTGGTGGTGTGCTCGGCCCGGAACAACGGCGAGGTCAGCATCAGGCCCATCAAAGCACTGCTGGCCGCCACGATGTTGGGCCAGTCGGCCTCGCCGATGAGACGCAGCGAGGTGACAGCGTTGCTGACACTGAGGTTGTCCGCCGTCTGGTCGGCGCTGTACTGGGCCAGGGCCGCGGGCAGGTCGGACGTGACGGCCTGAAGCCAGGCCAGCGTGGCCAGGTGGCGCTCACGGCGGTCGCGCAGGCGCAGGCCCAGTTGGGCCAGGAAGATGTGTCCGACGCCGCGCGCTGTCAGCAGGGCCAGCAACGCGCCCAGCGTCGGGACCGTGCAGGGCTCCGGGCGGTCGCAGCACAGGTCGGCCAGCTCACAGGCGGCTTTCTGGGTGGCCACACGCTCGGCCAGCCGGCGCAGGTTCTCCACCAGCACCACGCGCAAGGTGGTCGGCAGGGCCCAGATCTCGCTGAGCCCGAGCTCGCGGGTTTCCTGGTAGGCCACCAGGAACTGCGCCAGCAGAGCCTCGTCGAAGGCGCCATCGGTGTGGGCCACAAAAGCCCAAGCCACCCCATAGATGCGAGGCAGTCCGGCCAGCGGCTCGTCGAGCAGCACCGGCAGGCTGTGGAAGTAGCGCCGGGTCAGGCCGTCACGGACTTCTCGGAGCTGGGCCTCGATCAGGTGGAAGTTGTCGAGCAACCACTCGGCGGCCGGGCTGACATCGTGCCCACTGGCGGCCTGCGCTCCGAGGTAGCGCTGGGCTGTTCGCAGCATCTCGATGTTGCTGCGCAGACGCGGGTAGAAGCCAGCCTGACGCCAGCTGGCGCGGGCGGCCCGGTGCGTCAGCCCCAGGCTGCGGCCATGCTGTGCAAAGCGCTCCGGTCCGAAGACCTCCGAACGGATCGGGGGTTGCAGGGGCCCGGCGCTGGCGTCCAGCAGCTGGGCCAGCATCGGCGGGACATCGGGGAGCAGGCGTACCAGATCGGCAGCAGGCATGCGTCAGAGGACGGACAGCAGGGCCGCCAGCAGCAGCACCAGCACCAGCGCGCTGGTGACGATGCGCGCCAGCATGAAGCCACCCAGCACCCCGGCGCCGTGGCGCAGCGTGAACAGGCGCCTGCCTGTGTGCCGGCAGCCTGCCAGATGCTCGCCGAGCTCGCTGATCTCGCGCGGTGATGCCTCGGCGCTGTCGCCAAAGGAAGAGGTGAGCCAGTGCATTCCGGAGGTGGCCTGGTGGTTCATGATCAACTCCGCCCGCCTGGCGCTGCCGCCACACGGAAATAGGAAAGAGAACGGGAGCCGCAAGGCCCTGCCCGGCCGGCACCCACTGCGGGTCACGATAGGCGCTGCCTGCCGTGCCATCTGTGCGCTGCCGCACGCAGATGGCGCGTATAGTGAGCCGCAGGAGTGCGCATGCCCCTTTCATGGGCGGAGTGCTCCGTCGGTGCGTCACAACGGTAGGTATCCCGGAGAACGCCCATGGCTCTCGTCCTCGCCTGCGAGCAAAACCACCTGCTCTCGCGCCTGGCCCCGGAAGAAAGGGCGCGCTGGTTGCCGCACCTGGAGCTGGTTGAGCTGCCCCTGGGGCTGGTGCTCTACGAGCCCGGGCGCAGCCTGAGCCACGTGTACTTCCCGACCACGGCCATCGTCTCCATTCTTTATGTGACAGAGACCGGGGCCTCGGCCGAGATCGCCATGGTCGGCAACGAAGGTCTGGTGGGCATCTCGCTGTTCATGGGGGGCGACACCACCCCGAGCCGTGGTGTGGTGCAGAGCGCGGGTCAGGGCCTTCGCCTGGGCGCGCAGCTGCTCAAGGAGGAGTTCGAGCGGGCGGGGCCGGTGATGCACCTGATGCTGCGCTACACCCAGGCCTTGATCACGCAGATGTCGCAGACGGCCGTCTGCAACCGCCACCACTCGCTGGACCAGCAGCTCTGCCGCTGGCTGCTGCTGAGCCTGGACCGTCTGCCAGGGAACGAGCTGGTGATGACGCAGGAGCTGATCGCCAACATGCTGGGCGTGCGGCGCGAAGGTGTGACCGAGGCTGCCTTGAAGCTGCAGGCGGCCGGCCTGATCCGCTACGCGCGGGGACACATCACCGTGCTGGACCGGCCCGGCCTGGAGGCACGCAGCTGCGAGTGCTATGCCGTGGTCAAGCGCGAATACGACCGGCTGTTGCCCCCCTGCGTTCGCTAGCGCACAGAACGCGCTCGCCCCGGCTGCCCATACTGCATCGGTCGGCGCGGCGGATCTCAGAGGTTCTCGGAGCCGCCCTGCCGTTCAGCCGGAGAGACCCCATGAGCAAGTCACAGCAGCACGGCAACAAGGAAGCCAAGAAGCCCAAGAAGGCGCCACCACCTGCCCCCCCGACAGGGGCGGCTGCGGCGCCTCCGCGACAGAAGTCATGAGGCCCTCTGTGGCCAGGGTCGCACAAGGCTGACTTTGACGAGGGAGACGGCCGATGGGGCACACCATGTGGCAAAGCCATCCGGTCCAGGGGCGCAACGGTCTGCGAGGTTCTCGCCGGGGCGCCCCCAACCGCGTGAAGGGGCCGTCGGCGCCAGAGCACCTGGATGCCCTGTTCGGCACCGTCACCGCACGGCTGGAGGGGCTGGTGGTCCCCCGCAGGACCGGCACGGCGATCGCCCCCAGCCCTTCACGCCATCGCACCGAGTTGGTGGCGTGCGTGCAGACCATGGGCCAGCTGTATCAGATGCTGATGCAGGAGCTGGCACGCTCGCAGGAGCTGGAGCGGCATGTCCTGGAAACCCAGGCCACTCTGGACCGGATCCATGCGGAACTGACCGGCACGCGCGACGAGGAGCGGCACGCCCGTCACCTGGCCCTGCATGACAGCCTGACCCAGCTGCCCAACCGGCGCTTCTTCGTCGAGCGGCTCGAACAGGTGCTGGCCCAGCGTGACACCCATCCGGGTACGCTGGCCGTGCTGTTCCTGGATCTGGATGCCTTCAAGCCCATCAACGACGCCCATGGCCACCATGTGGGTGACGAGTTGCTGCAGATCGTCGGCGCCCGGCTGGGCCGCCTGCTCCGGTCCGGCGACATGGTCAGCCGCCTGGGCGGAGATGAATTCGCCTGCCTGTGCGATGGTCTGTCCAGCCGAGAGCAGATCGGCCACCTGGCCGACAAGCTGTTCGCCGCGGTGGCGGCCCCGATGCAGATCGGCGCACTGAACCTGTCGGTGCGCCCGAGCATCGGCATCGCCCTGTGCCCGCAGGACGGCCACCGCGTGGCCGAGTTGCTGCAGCGCGCCGACGCTGCCATGTACCGGGCCAAGCGGGAACGATGCCGCCATGCGTTCTTCGCCGCATCGGGCGGCTGAGACGCCCGGCCCTGGAATCACCCCCCCGTCTGGCGGGCGACATCGGCGAAGGGCTCTTCGCAGAAGGTCGCCAGGAACAAGGCCTCGTCGGGCAGCGGGCTGAGGGACACCCTGAAGGCCCGTGCCTCGCCGCTGCGGGGTTGCAGCGTCAGCGTGGCCGCCGCCACGGGCGGATCGCGATCACGGCAGGCGGCGATCAGCGCATGCATCGTCTGCCCCCCCTGCGGGGACAGAAAGCCATCCAGCGCCTGGCCACAGGCATCGTCCTGGGCCAAGCCCAGCGCGCGGGCGGCCATCCGGTTGAGCTCATGCACGAGCAGATCCTGGTCGAGGGTGAAACAGGCCACCGGCTGGTGGTCGTAGCGCTGGACCTGCTGCTCGAGCGCCAGTTCCAGGGCCTGACGCGACTCACGCAAGGCCTCGGCCTGCAGGTCCAGCTCAATCTGGTGCACCTGCAGTTCGTGCAGCAGGGCCAGTGCGTCAGAGGCCTTCTCCGGCGTGGAGGCCAGTTCGTGGAGCACGGCCAAGGCATCCCGCCCGATGTTGGCCGAATCCTTGGGGCTGGCGGTGTGGTCACGGCGGAGCGTGGCGCGCAGGCGAAGGTCCGCCGCAGGCAGGGTTGCGGATCCGATTTTTGTCATGGAACGGCTCCGGCCGCGTGGCGGCTCCAAGCCACTCTACTCCTTGCGCAGACGGGACTCCAGCGCTTTGGCGGCGGTGATGTCGACGAAGGTGATCACCGCGCCCTGGATCACGTTGGACAGGGTGCGGTACGGCATGATGCGCACCGAAAACCACTGACCATCGGTGGTCGCGATCTGCTTTTCCGTGAAGGCCAGGGTGCGCAGCGTCTCCTTCACGTCGGCGTACAGCTCGGGGTAGATCAGGGTGCTGGCCAGTTCACTGAGCGGACGCCCGATGTCGCCCTCGCGCAGGTGGATCACGCGGGTGATCTGTTCGGTGAAGCGGCGCACGTTCAAGCCGTTGTCCAGGAACAGCGTGGCGATGTCCGTGCTGTTGAGCAGGTTCTGCATGTCGCTCTGCGCCAGCGCCAGGTCGTCGAGCTTGGCCTGCAGCTCGCCGTTGATGGTCTGCAGCTCCTCGTTCATGGACTGCGCCTCCTCCTTGGCGGTGGTCAGCTCCTCATTGGCCGACTGCAGCTCTTCGTTGGTCGACTGCAGTTCCTCGTTGGCCGCCTGCAATTCCTCCTGCGAGGCATGCATCTCCTGGCGCAGGGCGCGGATCTCCTCGCGCGAGCGGATCAGCTCTTCATTGACCGCGGCATCCACCCCTTGCGCGACCCGGGCGCGGCGGCTGCGTGCCGTCGGCGCCGGCATGGCGTCGCGGAAGGCGATCATCACCATGCCTTCGAGCGCCTTGGGGTGGGCCAGGGGCCGCACGGTGATGTCGACCATGACGGTGTCTTCGTCGTCGATCTTGAGCCCCCGCAACTCCACCGGACTGCGGGACTGCAAGGCACTGCGCAGGGCCACCGACAGCTGGGCCCGGATGCCGGGCCGGGCCATCACATGGATGTTCCAGTTCGCCTTGCCGGCCGCCGGCTCAAGGTAGCGGCCGGTGCGGCCGTTGATGTAGACGATGTCGCCGGACTCGTTGACCAGCACGGCCGCGGGCGAGAAGAGCTGCAGCACGACCTGGTCCGCCAGGGACTGCAGGTTGACGGGAAGGGTGTAGGGGTGGATCAGACTCGTCTCCTGGTTGACCGTCTTGACCACGGGTCGGCGGTGGGTGGGGAACAGGGCCGCCCCGATCGCGCTCCCACGCGGGTTGCGCGCGTAGATCCGCGACTTTGGAAGCAAGGGTTTGAACAGCGCCTGGGAGCGGCCCACGGTCTCGGCCTCGCCCAGCAGCAGCACGCCACCGGGGCGCAGGCTGTAGTGGAACAGCGCCACCAGCCGGCGCTGGAGCGGCGCGCTGAAGTAGATCATCAGGTTGCGGCAGGACAGCAGGTCCAGCCGGGTGAAGGGCGGATCCAGGATCACGTCGTGCTGGGCGAACAGCACGGTCTCGCGGATGCGCGGGTCGATCAGGTAGCCCCCGGCGTGCTGGGTGAAGAAGCGGGCCAGCCGTTGCGGCGGGACATCGTGTGCGATGGCGGCCGGGTAGTGCCCGGCCCGGGCAAAGGCGATCGCATCGGCACTCAGGTCGGTGGCGAAGATCTGCAGCTTGAGGTCGCTGAACTCGGGCCGCGACTCGATCACTTCGGCGAAGACCATCGCCAGCGAGTAGGCCTCCTCCCCGGTGGAACAGCCGGCCACCCAGGCGCGCAGCTGCCGGTCGTCGGCGCCTCTTTGGGCCAGCAGCGGGGGCAGCACGGCCTCTTTGAGTTCCTGCCACACCTGTGGGTCGCGGAAGAAGGCGGTGACGCCGATCAGCACCTCGTTGAACAGCAGGTCGATCTCCTGCGGGTTCTGCCGCAGAAAGCCCTCGTAGGCCGGCATGCTGGCCAGGCCGTGGATCGCCATGCGGCGCGCGATGCGCCGCAGCAGCGTGTTCGACTTGTAGAACGTGAGGTCGTGGCGGGTGTGCTCGTGCACCAGGGCCAGGATGGCGGCCAGCGGCACCGCGTCGGCAGCCGCCACGCCCTCTTCGTCGGCTTCTGCGCCAGCGGGTTCGGCACGAGGTTGCGCGCGAACGAGGGCCACGATGCGCGCAGGCATGTCGCCGGGGGCGGCCACGATGTCGACACAGCCGGCGGCAATCGCGCTGCGGGGCATGGCGTCGAACTGCGCCGATTCAGGCTGCTGCGCCAGCGTCAGGCCGCCCTGGGTCTTGATGGCCTGCAGGCCCAGGGTACCGTCTTCTCCCATGCCGGAGAGCACGACGCCGACGGCCCGGGCGCCGCGTTCGCGCGCCATGGAGCTGAACAGCACATCGACAGGCAGGCGCCGGCCACGCGGCTGAGACGGCAGGGTCGGACACAGGCGGTTGCCGCTGACCCTCAGCTCGGCGTTGGGCGAGATCACATAGACGACATCCGGCTCGATGTTTTGCGCGACCAGCACTTCCCGCACCGGCATGACCGTGCTGCGCTGCAGCAACTCACTGAGCATGCCCTTGTGCGTGGGGTCCAGGTGCTGCACCACCACATAGGCCAGGCCGCTGGCGGGTGGCACCTGGGCCAGGAACTGCTCCAGCGCCGCCAGCCCCCCTGCGGAAGCGCCGATGCCAACGATCCAGACAGGGACGGCGGCAGGCGGGGATTCGGCGAGGGGCGGCTCGGACATGCCCGATTATGAAAGAGCCTGCGACGCAGCCGCGCTGCGAACGGCTGAACCGCCCCGGCTTTCGCGGACACCAGCCGGCTTCAGCCAGACAGTCGCCGCCGGACCGGCGCGTGGTCGATGGCGATTGCCTTGGCAACGCCGCCGGCGGCACCCAGCCCAAGACAAAAAACAAGCGACCAACGGGCCGCTTGTTCGTTGGCAGAGCTCGGTTTGCTTCAGCGATTCAAGCTTTGCTTGAGTTCCTCGCTGGCCTGGTGCAGGGCCGAGCGCACGGCCGGCACGTCGGCCAGCGCATTGAGCAGGCCATAGTCGTGGATCATGCCGTTGTAGCGCACGGACACCACAGGGACACCCGCCGCGTCGAGCTTGCGTGCGTAGGCTTCGCCCTCGTCACGCAGCACGTCGTTCTCGGCGGTCTGCACCAGCGCCCGCGGCAGGCCCTTCAACTGTTCGGGTGAGGCCAGCAGCGGCGAGGCCTGGATGTCTGCGCGCTGCCTGGCATCGGTGGTATAGGCGTCCCAGAACCACTTCATCATGCGCTTGCTGAGGAAGAAGCCGCTGGCGTACTGGTCATAGGACGCGTTCTCGAAGCTCGCGTTCGTGACGGGCCAGAACAGGATTTGCGAGCGCAGCTTCGGGCCGTGTTCCAGCTTGGCCTTCAGAGCGACCACCGCGGCGGCATTGCCCCCCACGCTGTTGCCGACCACGGCCAGCGGGCTGTCGTCCAGCCCCAGTTCCTGGCGGTGTGCATCCACGTACTGCGTCGCGGCGTAGTTCTGGTGGATCGCGGTCGGGTAATGCGCTTCGGGCGAGGGCGCATAGTGGACAAAGACCGCCTCCTGACCCGAGTCGACCACGAGGTCACGGACAAAACGTTCATGCGTCGGGAAGTCGCCCAGAATCCAGCCGCCGCCGTGGAAGAACATGAAGCCCGGCAGTGCGCCCTTGGCGCCCTCCGGACGCACGATGGTCAGCTTCAACGGCTGGCCGTTCCAGTCGATGGTCTTCTCGGTCACCTGGGCCGGCGGCAGCTTGGCACCCTGCTGTGCGCCGGTCAGCACCTGGCGTGCAGCGGTCGGTGCGAGTGTTTCGATCGGCGGCCCACCCGCTTGGGCCAGCGCCTCGAGAAAGCCCTGCACATGGCTTTCGACCAAGGGGCCGCCGGCGTTCGCGGCCAGCGCGGCGGTGGTGGAGGCCGCCAATGCGGCGGTCGTGATGAGTGTGTTCAAACGGTTCATGGTGATGGCTCCGGGCCATGGCTGGCCCGTTGACGCCGCCCATGCGGCGCCTCGGGGGATGAAGGGAAAGGAAGAACCGTCGCCGCGCGTGCGGACGGCGGTCCCTGGCGGCGCGAGGTCAGACCTGCACGGTCAGCGTCACGTCGATATTGCCGCGCGTCGCGTTCGAGTACGGGCAGACGATGTGCGCCTTCTGCACCAGGTCTTCGGCACGGTCACGGGGCAGGCCCGGCAGGTGAATCTCCAGCTCGACCTCGATGCCAAAGCCGGTCGGGATCTGGCCAATGCCCACGTGGCCGTCGATGCGGGTGTCCGCCGGCAGTGCGACCTTCGCCTGGCCGGCGACGAACTTCAATGCACCGAGGAAGCAGGCCGAGTAGCCCGCGGCAAACAGCTGCTCCGGGTTGGTGCCAACGGCACCGTTGCCACCCAGCGCCTTCGGCGTGGTCAGCTTCAGGTCAAGCACGCCGTCAGAGGATCGGGCCTGACCTTCGCGGCCGCCGGTGGCGGTGGCGTGGGCGGTGTAGAGGACTTGGTTGATGGACATGGCGTGACTCCTGGGTCGTAAAAGGAGGTTGATGGACAGGAGTGACTTTGCCCGGGTTGCCTGTACGATATGAGATAGAAAGTACAGATAACTTAACTGAAAGTACAAGGTGCTCGACCGCCTGGAAGCCCTGTTCAAGCATTTCAGCGTCACCGCACAGGTGTTCAACACCGGCGCGCTGTGCGGCATCACGGACCTCACCGCCGAGGACAGCGGCCAGCTGCATCTGGTGCGCTGGGGCGACGTGCAGGTCGTCCATGGCGGCAAGGTCGCCGCGCAGGTGCAGGAGCCCAGTCTGCTGCTGTACCCGCGCCCGCTGTCTCACCGCTTCATCACCGAAGAGAAGCGCGGCGCGGATTTCGCCTGCGCCAACCTGCGGTTCGAAGGCGGGGTGTCCCATCCGATCGCCGCAGCCCTCCCGGCGTTCGTGTGTTTGCCATTGCGCCAGATCGAGGGCGCGCAGGACGTGCTGACGCTGCTGTTCGACGAAGCCTTCGCCCAGCGCTGCGGGCGGCAGGCCCTGCTGGATCGTCTGTTCGAGGTGGTGCTGATTCAGATCCTGCGCCACCTGATGGAGCACGGCCACGTCAAGGCGGGGCTGCTGGCCGGTCTGTCGCATCCGCGTTTGCGCCACGCGCTGGTGGCAATGCACGAACAACCGGAACGGGAATGGACGCTGGAGGGGCTGGCCGGCGCCGCCGGCATGTCGCGCACCCTCTTCGCCAACACCTTCCACCAGGTGGTCGGCGTCACGCCCGGCCAATACCTGCAGAACTGGCGCATCAGCCTCGTTCGACTGGCCCTGCATCGCGGCCAGCCCTTGAAGCTGATCGCCGACGAGGTTGGCTACAGCAGCGAGGGGGCGTTGTCGCGCGCGTTCAAGGCGCAAGCCGGCGTGTCACCGCGAGAATGGAAGCGCGCGCAAGTCCCCGCTGGCAAGACGTAGCCCATGTCCACGCCCCCCACCGCCCTGTTCTGGCACGACCCCACCTGGCCGGCCGTGGTGGAGCTGCGCCGCGCCCAGGACAGCCGGGCCTGCTACCGGCCCCACAGCCACCCCACCGTGTCCATCGGGGCGGTGGATCAGGGGCACAGCCAGTTCACCGGGCACCGGCAGGCGCCGCAGGGGCTGCTGCCGGGCGCCGTGGTGCTGGTGCCCGCCCAGGTGGTGCACGCCTGCAACCCCGCGCCGGACCAGGCCTGGAGCTACCAGATGCTGCACCTGGAGGCCGGCTGGTGGGCGGCCCTGCGCGCCGAGTGCGGCCAGGCCCCAGGACCGGACGAGGCCAGCGTGCACCGACACCAGCCCGCGCTGTACCGCGCCTTCTGTCGGCTGACCGCCCAGTTGGTGGCCCCGGCCACCCCGGTGGCCGACAAGGAAGCTGCCCTGGTCGACTTCCTGGCCACGCAGCTCTGGCGCTTGCCAGCGCCCGCCGCGCTGCCCTGGCCAGCCGCGGTCCCGGGCTTGACGGACTTGCTGCAGGCCCTGGCCGAGGGTGAAGGCCCCTTGCCCAGCCTGCCCGCGCTGGCGGCCCGGCTGGGGGTGAGCCGCTTCCAGCTGGTGCGCCACTTTCGGTGCCACACAGGCCTGACCCCGCACGCCTGGCTGCTCAACCAGCGGATCACCCGCGCACGGGCGCACCTGCGGGCCGGCGCGCCTCTGGCCGAGCTGGCCGACCAGCTGGGCTTTGCCGACCAGAGCCACTTCCAGCGCGTCTTCAAGGCCCATGCGGGGGTCACACCCCACGGCTACCGCCAGCGCTCGGCCTGAGCATGGCACCGTGCGGCGCGGTCGCACACTGCAATTTCCTTCAAGACAGCGCCGGCCCACGCCCGCAGACTGCCCGCTGTTTCCTGAACAGCCCGCGGGGCAAGGTGTCGATCGTGCTGCAGATGTTCCTGTGGGTGGCCACGGCCCACTTCCTGGCCTTGCTCTCGCCGGGGCCTGACTTTTTTCTGGTGGTGCGCACCGGCCTGGCCGGGGGCTGGCGTCCGGCCTTCTGGACCAGCCTGGGCATTGCGGCGGCCAATGGCGTGTTCATCGCCCTGGCGCTGGGCGGCCTGTCGCTGCTGCAGCCGGACAGCCCGCTGTTCCGGCTGTTGCAGGCGGCCGGTGGGCTCTACCTGCTGTATCTGGGCTGGATGAGCTGGCGGCATGCAGGGGCGTCCACACTGGAGACCCCGGCCACACCGACCGACGCCCGCCCGGCCCCGCGGCAGGCCCGGACCTGCTTCTGGCCCGGGCTCTGGTCCGGCCTGCTGAACCCGAAGAACGCCTTGTTCTACGCCAGTCTGGCGGCGCTGCTGGGGCCCGAGGTCAGCGTGGGCTGGAAGTGGCTGACCGGCCTGTGGATGGTGCTGGCCGTGCTGGGCTGGGACACGCTGGTGGGCAGCGCCCTGGGCCACGCCACGGTGCGCCGCCGCTTTGCCCGCGCCCTGCCGGGGCTGGAGCGGGCCTGCGGTGCCGCGCTGGCCGCCTCCGGCGCGGCGGTGTGCATCGCGGCCGGCTGGCGACGCTGAGGCCCGTGCCTCAGGGGGCGGTGCGCACGGCGGCCTGCGCCGAGGCAGCCAGCCGGCCGGCCTGACGGTCCAGGCGGCCGCTCCAGAGCGTCAGGCCCACCGCCCCCAGCACCACCGCCGCGCCGATCCACGGCGTGTGCATCAGCCCCCAGCCGGCCACGATGTGACCGCCCAGCCAAGCCCCGCCGGCAATGCCCAGGTTGAAGGCGGCGATGTTCAGGCCCGAGGCCACGTCCACCGCCTGCGGCGCACAGCGCTGCGCCTGCTGCACCACATAAACCTGCAGGCCCGGCACGTTGCCGAAGGCCACGGCCCCCCAGGCCAGCACGGTCAGCAGCACCGCCACCGGGTGCGACGCGGTGAACTGCAGCACGAGCAGCACCAGCGCCAGCAGGCCGAAGATCAGGACCAGCGCCGCCACCGGCCCGCGCCGGTCGGCCAGCCGGCCGCCCCACAGATTGCCCACCGCCACCGAGACGCCATAGACCAGCATCACCGCGCTGACCGCGTTGGCCGAGTAGCCGCTGACCTGCTGCAGGATGGGCGCGAGAAAGGTGAAGGCGACAAAGGAGCCGCCGTAGCCGACGGCCGTCATCGCGTAGACCAGCAGCAGGCGCGGCTGGCCCAGCACCGCCAGCTGCTGGCGCAGCGTGGCCGGGGCGCTGTGGTGCACATCGCGCGGCACGAACAACAGGCTGCCGACGAAGGCCAGCACGCCCAGCGCCGACACCGCCAGGAAGGTCTCGCGCCAACCGAAGTGCTGGCCGATGAAGGTGCCCAGCGGCACGCCCGTCACCAGCGCCACGGTCAGGCCGGTGAACATGATGGCGATCGCGCTGGCGGCCTTCTCCTTGGGCACCACGCTGGTGGCGATGATGGAGCCGATGGAGAAGAACACCCCATGGGCCAGGCCGGTGAGCACCCGCGCCAGCACCAGCGTGCCGTAGCCCGGCGCCTGCCAGGCCACCAGGTTGCCCAAAGTGAACAGCGCCATCAGTCCCAGCAGCAGGGCCTTGCGGGGCACGCGGCCGGTCAGCGCCGTCAGCACCGGGGCGCCCACGGCCACGCCCAGGGCGTAGAGGCTGACCAGCAGCCCGGCCGAGGGCAGGCTGACCTGCAGGTCGGCGGCGATGGTGGGGATCAGCCCCACGATGACGAACTCGGTGGTTCCGATGGCGAAGGCGCTGAGGGTCAGCGCCAGCAGGGCAATGGGCATGGCGGCATCCTGTGGAGGGAAATGGAATGCGCGCAGTCTGCCGGCGGGATACTTGCAGAAAAACCCGTGTGGCGACGAAACTCTCTTGCGGCGGAATCAAGAATGAAGACCACCCTCGATGAACTGCAAGCCTTTGCCGCGGTGGTGGACACCGGCTCCATCACCGCCGCGGCCGAGCGGCTGGGGCAGACCGTCTCCGGCGTCAGCCGCACGCTGGGCCGGCTGGAGCAGAAGCTGGCCACCACGCTGCTGCGGCGGACCACGCGCCGCCTGGAACTGACCGAGGAAGGCGCCACCTTCCTGGCCCAGGCGCGGCAGATCCTGACCGCGGTGGACGCGGCCGAGGAGCAAATGGCTGCGCGGCGCGAGCAACCCGCCGGCCGACTGCGGGTGGACGCCGCCACGCCCTTCATGCTGCATGTGATCGTGCCGCTGGTGGACGGCTACCGCGCCGCGCACCCGCAGGTCACGCTGGAACTGCACAGCAACGAGGGCATCACCGACCTGATCGAGCACCGCACCGATGTGGCCTTGCGCATCGGCCCGCTGCGCGACTCCACCCTGCACGCCCGCCCCATCGGCAGCAGCCGGCTGCGGGTGCTGGCCAGCCCCGATTACCTGGCCCGTTGCGGCACGCCCCGCCGGGTGGCCGAGCTGGCCCGGCACACGCTGCTGGGCTTCACCCAGCCCGAGGCGCTGAACGACTGGCCGCTGCGCACGGCCGAGGGCAGCGCACTGCGCATCCAGCCCACCCTGTCGTCTTCCAGCGGCGAGACGCTGCGCCAGCTGGCCCTGGCCGGTGCCGGCATCGCCTGCCTGTCGGACTTCATGACCCGCGAGGACCGCCGCAGTGGCCGGTTGGTGCCGCTGTTCGTGCGGCAGAGCCTGGACATCCGCCAGGCCATCCACGCCGTCTACTACCGCAACACCGCCCTGTCCTCACGCATCACCAGCTTCGTGGACCATGTGGTCCGCCAACTGGGCCCGCGGGCCTTCGAGGTCTGAGGCCGACGCGCGGACGGCGCGTGGGCTGCACCAGCGTTCCACCACCGCGAACAGCGCCTCGGGGTCGAAGGGCTTGGCCACGAAGTCGTTCATGCCGGCCTCCAGGCAACGCTGCCGGTCCTCGGCCAGCACGCTGGCGCTCATCGCGATGATGGGCAGGCGGCAGGCGTCCAGATGCTGGCGCAGGGCCTGCGTGGCCTGCACGCCATCCAGCTCGGGCATCTGCATGTCCATCAGCACCAGGTCGTGGCTGCCGGCGCGGGCCATGGCCACCGCCTCCCGCCCGTTCTCGGCCACGTCCACCTGGGCGCCGGCCCGGCGCAACAGCTCGGCCGCCACCAGCTGGTTGACCGGGTTGTCCTCGGCCAGCAGCAGGCGCCGCCCCTGCAGACGCCTGGCCCCGTCGCCCACGGGGCGGGCCGGCGCGGTGTCATGCGGGCCCATCATCGCCTCGGCCTGCACCAGCCCCAGCTTGGCCGTGAACCAGAAGCAGGCCCCCTGCCCTGGCACGCTGTCGACGCCGATCTCGCCGCCCATCAAGCCCACCAGCTGGCGCGAGATGGCCAGCCCCAGCCCGGTGCCGCCGTGGCGGCGGGTGGGCGAGCTGTCGACCTGCTCGAATTCCTGGAACAGGCGGCCCTGGTCTTCCCGCGGAATGCCGATGCCGGTGTCCCGCACGGCAAAGTGCAGCCGCACGGTCTGGGTCTCGCGGGCCAGCACCCGGATGTGCAGATCCACGTGGCCGCGGTCGGTGAACTTGACCGCGTTGTGGCCCAGGTTGACCAGCACCTGACCCAGGCGCAGCGCATCGCCGATCAGCAGGGCCGGCACATCGGCCTCGCACCGGCAGGTCAGCGCCAAGCCCTTGCGGGCGGCGGCATCGCCGATCAGGCCGCGCACCCGGGCCAGCACCGTCTCCAGCCGGAAGGGCTCCATGGCCAGCGTCATGCGGCCCGCATCGGCCTTGCTCAGGTCCAGGATGTCGTTGACGATGCCCAGCAGATGGCCGGCGGCCTGCTGCAACTGGCCCACGTGGGCGCGCTGCACGGCCTCCAGCGGTGTCTGCTGCAGCAGATGGCCCAGCCCGTGGATGGCGTTGAGCGGCGTGCGGATCTCGTGGCTCATGTTGGCCAGGAAGGCCGCCTTGGCCCGTGCGGCGGCCTCGGCTTCCAGCTTGGCGGCCCCCAGGGCCTCATTGGCGGCCTGCAGCGCCTGCGTGCGTTCGGCCACCCGGGCCTCCAGGCTTTCGTTGGCGCGTTGCAGCGCCTGGCTCAGCTCGGTCACCCGGTCCAGCTGCTGGTCGAAACTGTGCGAGGTGGCGGTGCCCATCACGGTGCCCATCACGCAGATGGCGCCGTAGAGCACCGCGTAGACGCCGGGCACCGCGGGCTCGGCTTCCACCCCGTGGATGCGGAAAACCCACACCAGCCCCAGGCCGGTCAGCCCCGCCAGGGCAAAGCCATAGGCTTGGCGGCGCCCCAGCATCCAGCCGGCCAGCACGGTGGCCAGCGGCAGCAGGGCCCAGACGGCGCTGTGCACCCCCGCCACCTGGGAGGCCGCCACCGGCGTGGCCACCACCAGCGTGCAGGGAAAGACCCAGGCCGCCCAGCGCACCCGCCCCAGGCGCAGCAGCACCAGCATGGCCACGCCGGCCAGCGTGGCCACGAAGGCCGCCGGCCGGATCCGGTGCAGGAAACCGATCTGCAAGGCCTCCAGCAACAAGGAGGACGCCAACAGCAGCCAGGCCAGCCGGCGGATCAGGGTCGGGCCTCCGCGCAGGTTCAGTGCATCCTTGGGCGTCGGGAGAGTCATGTCGGGTACTGCGGGGTACGGGAACCACCGGGGCGAGAGTGTCGTCCTCGGGGGAGAGCCTGCCACCAAAGCACGCCGCCCCGCTCCGCTATTCGTCTCTTTTTGGCATCGCTGAAGCCCATTTTCCTTCCAGCAACACAACGCCCCGTCTTTGACAAGGCCGCTGACACAAAGACCCGGCTTTTTCGGTCTTCAGGCTGCGGCGCCTCATCCGATAGTCAGGGAACACCCTGATTCAGTTGCACACCCGCCATGTCGTCTGCCTCTTTGTCCTCCGTGTCCCTGCCGCTGCGCCGCTCCGCGGGCGGCTTCCCGGCCCTGAACGGACTGAGCCTGACCACCAAGCTGTCCCTGGCCGCCACCGCGCTGTGCGTGCTGTGCGTGGGCGCCACCAGCGCCGTGGTGGGCAGCCGCGCCGCCATCACCGCCCGGCAGGAAACCGCCCGTCAGGCCGAACTGGCGGCCCAGGAAACGGCCGCCCAGGTGGGCGGCGAACTGGGTCGCAGCTTCGCGGCGGTGAAGAACCTGCGCGACAGCCTGGCCGGGCTCAAAGCCGCCAACCTGGCCCCCACCCGCCCGCAGCTGGACGCGATGGCCCGCCAGACCCTGGCCGAGCACAAGGAGTTCATCGGCAGCTACTCGATCTGGGAACCCAATGCCCTGGACGGCCGCGATGCGGAGTTCGCCAACAGCGGCTCGCCCTATGACGCCACCGGCCGCTACGTCGCCTACTGGAACCGCGGCAGCGGCCAGATCGCGGTGGAGCCGCTGCTGGACTACGAAAAGCCCGGCGCCAACGACTGGTACGACATCCCCCGCCGCACGCTGCAGGCGGCGCTGATCGAGCCCTACCTCTACCAGGTGGCCGGCAAGAACGTGCTGATGACCACGATGGTGGCGCCCATCCTGGTGGACGGCAAGTTCGTCGGCGCGGCCGGCTCCGACCTGCCACTGGCGGATCTGTCACGCCGGCTGAGCGCGCTGGAACCGCTGCCCGGTGCCAAGGTGGCGTTGCTGAGCCACGGCGGCCTGTACGTGGCCAGCCCTGCCGCCGACCAGCTGGGCCAGAAGGCCGCCGACCTGCCGGCCGACGCCTTGGCCGCGGTGGACAAGGGCCAGCCGGCGCACTACACCGACGCCCAGGGCTGGGAGCATGTGCTGACCCCGGTGACGGTGCTGGACGGCGTGGCGCCGTGGAGCGTGCGTGTGTCCTACCCGAAGGAGGTGGCCGCCGCATCCGCCCGCCACCTGCTGTGGCTGGTGGGCGCCACCGCGCTGCTGGCCTGCGTGCTGGCGGCCGGCGCCATGATCTGGCTGGTGCGCACGCTGACCCGCCCGCTGCGCACCCTGGGCCACACCGTGCACGGCCTGGCCAGCGGCAACGCCAACCTGCATGTGGAACTGCCGGTCACCGGCCAGGACGAGATCAGCGAGATCAGCGACGGCTTCAACCGCTTCGCCGCCAAGCTGCGCGGCGCCTTTGGCGAGGTGGGCGAGGTGTCCCAGAGCGTGGCCCTGGCCTCCGACGAGATCGCCAGCGGCAACCACGACCTGTCGGTGCGCACCGAGGAACAGGCCGCCCATCTGCAACAGAGCGCCGCCACGCTGCGTGACCTGGCCAGCTCGGCCACCCGCAGCGCCGAATCGGCCAGCGAGGCCGCCACGCTGGCCCGCGGTGCGGTGGACCAGGCCCAGCGCGGTCAGCAGGTGATGCAGCAGACCCGCGGTGCGATGGACCAGATCAACGACGCCAGCCGCCGCATCGCCGAGATCACCAGCCTGATCGACTCGATCGCCTTCCAGACCAACATCCTGGCGCTGAACGCGGCGGTGGAAGCCGCCCGCGCCGGCGAGCAGGGCCGCGGCTTCGCGGTGGTGGCCGGTGAGGTGCGCACGCTGGCCCAGCGCAGCGCCGAGGCGGCCAAGGAGATCCGGGCCCTGACCGTCGATTCCGAACAGCGTGTGGCCGCCGGCTCCGCGCTGATCGTCCAGGCCGAGCAGACGCTGGCCGAACTGGGCCGCTCGGTGCAGGACGTGGATGCCCGCATCGCCGAGATCAGCGTGGCCTCGCGCGACCAGTCGGGCCGCATCGCGGAGGTGACCGGCGCCATCGGCGAGCTGGACCAGAACACCCAGCAGAATGCCGCGGTGGTCGAACAGGCCGCCGCCGCGGCCGAGTCGCTGCGCCAGCAGTCGACTCGGCTGGTCGGCACCGTGGGCCAGTTCGTCGGCTGAGCCGGCCCCCGGGCTCAGGCCGGGGTCCAGAGCGGCGGCAGGTCCGGCAACGCCCGGAAGATGCCCGACAGCGCGCCTTCGCGCACCAGCGCGCTGGCGCGCTCGATGTCCGGCGCCAGGTAGTGGTCGGTCGGCATCGGCGCGCAGTGGCGGCGCAGCAGCGCATGCGCCTCCTCCAGCGCGGCCGAGCTGGCCAACGGGCGCAGGAACTCGATGCCCTGGGCCGCAGCCAGCCACTCCACGCCCAGGATGTGGGCCACGTTGGCGATCATGGGCTGCAGGCGGCGCGCCGCGAAGGTGGCCATCGAGACATGGTCCTCCTGGTTGGCGCTGGTGGGCAGGCTGTCCACGCTGGCCGGGTGGGCCAGGGACTTGTTCTCGCTGGCCAGGGCGGCGGCCGTGACGTGGGCAATCATGAAGCCGCTGTTCAGGCCGGCGTTGCTGGTCAGGAAGGGCGGCAGGCGCGAGACGCTGGCGTCGATCAGCATGGCGATGCGGCGCTCGGCGATCGCCCCCACCTCGGCGATGGCCACCGCCATCGCGTCGGCGGCCAGGGCCACCGGCTCGGCGTGGAAGTTGCCGCCGGAGATCATGGTGCCGTCCTCGAAGAACACCAGCGGGTTGTCGGTGACGGCATTGGCTTCGCGCACCAGCACCAGCGCGGCGTGGCGCAGTTGATCCAGGCAGGCGCCCACCACCTGGGGCTGGCAGCGCAGGCAGTACGGATCCTGCACCCGGTCGTCGCCCTCGGTGTGGGACTGGCGGATCGCGCTGCCGGCCAGCAGGCTGCGGTAGTACTGGGCCACGTCGATCTGGCCGGGCTGGCCACGCAGCGCGTGGATGCGCGGGTCGAAGGGGCCGTCGCTGCCGCGGGCGGCGTCCACCGTCAGCGCGCCGATCACCAGGGCCGATTCCAGCACCGGCTCGAAGCTGAAGAAGCCGTGCAGGGCCAGCGCGGTGGAGGTCTGGGTGCCGTTGATCAGGGCCAGGCCTTCCTTGGCCTGCAGCACCAGCGGGGCGATGCCGGCCT
Source organism: Ideonella benzenivorans (assembly GCF_020387415.1). Classification (GTDB taxonomy): domain Bacteria; phylum Pseudomonadota; class Gammaproteobacteria; order Burkholderiales; family Burkholderiaceae_C; genus Ideonella; species Ideonella benzenivorans. Next base: position 161,170 of record NZ_JAGWCB010000010.1, read on the forward strand.
CGGCCAGCACGGCCGCCGCCGGGCGGCGCTGCCCGTCCACCAGGAACTCGCCCTCGCCCAGCAGGGCCAGCGTCATGTGCGACAGCGGCGCCAGGTCACCCGAGGCGCCCACCGAGCCCTGGCTGGGCACCAGCGGCACCAGACCGGCATTGAACACGGCCAGCAGGGTGTCGATGACCACCTCGCGCACGCCGGAATGGGCGCGCGCCAGGCTGGCGGCCTTGGTGGCCAGCATCAGGCGCACCACGGCCGGGGCCAGCGGCTCGCCCACGCCCACCGAGTGCGAGCGGATCAGGTTGAGCTGCAGCGTGGCCAGATCGGCCGCGCTGATGCGCTGGTTGGCCAGCTTGCCGAAGCCGGTGTTCACGCCGTAGACGGGCGCATCGCCGGCCGCAGCGGCCTGCACCACCGCGGCACTGGCGCGGATGGCCGGGCGGGCTGCTTCGTCCAGCACCAGGCGGGTGCCGCCGGCGTGCACCGCCAACAGTTGGTCCAGCGTCAGCGCGCCGGGGGTCAGGGTCAGGTCGGTCATCACGGGGCTCATCGGGTCAGTCCTTGTTCAGCATCGGCAGGTTCAGGCCCTGCTCGCGGGCACAGCGTTGGGCGATGTCGTAGCCCGCGTCGGCATGGCGCATCACGCCGGTGGCCGGGTCGTTCCACAGCACGCGCGCCAGGCGCTGGGCCGCCGCGTCCGTGCCATCGGCCACGATGACCACGCCGCTGTGCTGGGAGAAGCCCATGCCCACGCCGCCGCCGTGGTGCAGGCTGACCCAGGTGGCGCCGCCCGCGGTGTTGAGCAGCGCGTTGAGCAGCGGCCAGTCGGACACGGCGTCCGAGCCGTCCTGCATGGCCTCCGTCTCGCGGTTGGGGCTGGCCACCGAGCCGCAGTCCAGGTGGTCGCGGCCGATCACGATCGGGCCCTTCAGTTCGCCGTTCTTCACCATCTCGTTGAAGGCCAGGCCGGCGAGGTGGCGCTGGCCCAGGCCCAGCCAGCAGATGCGTGCGGGCAGGCCCTGGAAGGCGATGCGCTCGCCGGCCATGTCCAGCCAGCGGTGCACCCGGGTCTCTTCGGGGAAGAGTTCCTTGATCTTGGCATCGGTCTTGCGGATGTCCTCCGGGTCGCCCGACAGGGCCACCCAGCGGAAGGGGCCGCGGCCTTCGCAGAACTGCGGCCGCACATAGGCGGGCACGAAGCCGGGGAAGTCGAAGGCGTTCTTCACGCCCTGGTCGAAGGCCACCTGGCGGATGTTGTTGCCGTAGTCCACGGTCGGGATGCCCAGGGCCTGGAAGTCCAGCATGGCCTGCACATGCACCGCGCAGCCGCGGGCCGCGGCGGCCTTCAGGTCGGCGTGCTGGGCCGGGTCGGCCGCGGCGGCCTTCCACTGGTCCACCGTCCAGCCGGCGGGCAGGTAGCCGTTGATCAGGTCGTGGGCCGAGGTCTGGTCGGTCACGATGTCCGGCCGCGGCGCACGGCCTTCCTTCACCCGGCGCACCAGCTCCGGCAGGATCTCGGCGGCGTTGCCCAGCAGGGCAATCGAGATGGCTTTCTTCTCGGCGGTGTAGCGGGCGATGCGGGCCAGCGCATCGTCCAGGTCGGTGGCCTGCTCATCCACATAGCGGGTCTTCAGGCGGAAGTCGATGCGCGACTGCTGGCACTCGATGTTGAGCGAGCAGGCGCCGGCGAAGGTGGCGGCCAGCGGCTGCGCACCGCCCATGCCGCCCAGACCGGCGGTCAGCACCCAGCGTCCTTCCAGCGAGCCGCCGTAGTGTTGTCGCCCCGCTTCGGCAAAGGTCTCGTAGGTGCCCTGCACGATGCCCTGGGTGCCGATGTAGATCCAGCTGCCGGCCGTCATCTGGCCGTACATCATCAGGCCCTGGCGGTCGAGTTCGTTGAAGTGCTCCCAGGTGGCCCAGTGCGGCACCAGGTTGGAGTTGGCGATCAGCACCCGCGGCGCGTCGGCATGGGTGCGGAACACGCCCACCGGCTTGCCGCTCTGCACCAGCAGGGTCTCGTCCTCGCCCAGGGTGCGCAGGCTGGCCAGGATCTGCTCGAAGCAGTCCCAGTTGCGCGCGGCCTTGCCGATGCCGCCATAGACCACCAACGCGTCAGGGTTTTCGGCCACGGCCGGGTCCAGGTTGTTCTGGATCATCCGGTAGGCGGCCTCGATCAGCCAGTTCTTGCAGTGCAGCGTGGCGCCGGTGGGGGCCTTCACCGGGCGCGGCCCGGCAGGGGTGTGGGCAGTGGACATGGCGGTCTCCAGACAGGGTGGCCAGACATCGAATGGGGCGGATGCTACTTGTCTAGACAAGCTCATGCAAGTAGCATCGGCCCCACCATGGTCACGCACACCTCCGCCGCCCTGGCGCCCTATGCCCGGGTCAAGCAGCACCTCAAGGACCGGCTGGCCGCCGGCGACTGGGCCCCGGGCGCGCAGATGCCCTCCGAGGCCGAGCTGGTGGCCCAGTTCGGCGTCAGCCGCATGACGGTCAACCGCGCCCTCAAGGAGCTGCAGGCCGAGGGTTTCGTCGACCGGGTGCAGGGCGTGGGCACCTTCGCCGCGGCGCTCAACAAGGTCTCGGCCACGCTGACCCTGCACGACGTGCACGACGAGATCGCCGCCCGCGGCCACCACCACGACAGCGAGGTGGTGCTGCAACAGGCCGAGCCCGCTGGCGCCGCGCTGGCCGCCCAGCTGGGTGTGGCCGAAAGGACTGCGGTCTTCCACACCCTGATCGTGCACCGCGACAACGGCGTGGCCCTGCAGTGCGAGGACCGCTACGTGAACCCCGCCGCAGCGCCGGACTATCTGGCGCAGGACTTCACGCGCCGCACGCCCACCCAGTACCTGTTTGAGGCCACCGCGCTGTGGCGCGCCCAGTACGCCATCGAGGCCGCCCGCCCCACCGCGCAGGAGGCCCGGCTGCTGGGCATCGCCGAGGACGAGCCCTGTCTGGTGGTGGTGCGCCGCACCTTCAGCCGCGAACATGCCATCACCCTGGGCCGGCTGGTCTACCCGGGCCGGCGCTACCAGCTTGAAGGGGAGTTCACGCCATGAGCCTGCATGTGCAAAGCTGGGCCCAGGCGCCCGAACAACCCTGGCGCAATGGCGGCGGCCGCACCCGCGAGCTGCTGGTCTGGCCCACGCCCGAGGACTGGCAGGTCCGCGTCAGTGTGGCCGACATCGCCTGCGAAGGTCAGTTCTCGCCCTTTCCGGGGGTGCGGCGCTGGTTCCAGGTGCTCAGCGGTGCCGGCGTGGTGCTGGAAGGCGATGCCCTGCCCCTGACCCCGGACAGCGAGCCCCACGCCTTCGAGGGCATGCTGGCCCCCCACTGCACGCTGGTGCATGGCCCGACACGGGACCTGAACCTGATGGTCCGCGCCGGCCCCGGCGGCATGTGGCGCGCCCGCAGCCCCTGGCACGCCAGCCCGGGCTGGCGCGGCCTCTACACCACCCAGGCCACCACGCTGCGGGCCGGGGCCCACACCCAGACCCTGGCGCCCCACACCCTGGCCTGGAGTGACGACACCCCTGGCCACTGGCAGATCGACCCGCCGGTGCGGGCCTGGTGGCTGTCGCAGGAGAACGCCGCATGACCCCTACCCCACGCACGCTGTGGCGCGGTGCCCACCTGGCCACCCTGGCGCCTGGGGCCCCCTGGGGCTGGATCCCCGACGGCGCCCTCGTCACCGAAGGCGAACGCATCGCCTGGGTCGGCCCGGCCGCCGCGCTGCCGGCCGGCCTGGCGGTGGATGCCGAGCAGGACTGGGGCGGCGGCGTCGTCACCCCGGGGCTGATCGACTGCCACACCCACCTGGTCTATGGCGGGAACCGGGCGCGCGAGTTCGAGCTGCGCCTGCAGGGCGCCAGCTACGAGGAGATTGCCCGCGCCGGCGGCGGCATCCGCTCCACGGTGCAGGCCACCCGCGACGCCAGCGACACAGCCCTGCTGGCGGCCACGCTGGCCCGTGCCCGGGTGCTGCTGCGCGAAGGCGTGACCACGGTGGAGATCAAGTCCGGCTACGGCCTGAGCCAGGCCGACGAGGCCCGCTGCCTGCGCGTGGCACGCGCCGTGGGCGAGCACCTGCCGATGACGGTGCGCACCACCGCGCTGGGCGCCCACGCCCTGCCGCCCGAGTTCGCCGGCCGGGCCGACGATTACATCGAGGCCCTGTGCGACTGGCTGCCCGGTTGGCAGGCCGAGGGCCTGGTCGATGCGGTGGACGGCTTCTGCGAGCACATCGCCTTCAGCCCCGCGCAGATCGACCGCCTGTTCAGCCGCGCCCGCGCCCTGGGTCTGCCGGTCAAGCTACATGCCGAGCAGCTGAGCAACAGCGGCGGCACCGCCCTGGCCTGCCGCCACCAGGCCCTGAGCTGCGACCATCTGGAGCACCTGGACGACGCCGGCGTGCAGGCCCTGGCCGCGGCAGGCACGGTGGCGGTGCTGCTGCCGGGCGCCTACTACTTTCTGCGCGACACGCACCTGCCGCCGGTGGCCGCGCTGCGCGCCGCGGGCGTGCCCATCGCCCTGGCCACCGACCACAACCCCGGCACCTCGCCCACCCTGTCGCCGCTCTTGATGATGAACATGGCCTGCACCCTGTTCCGCCTGACGCCGGAAGAAGCCCTGGCCGGCTTCACCCGCCATGCGGCGCGGGCCCTGGGCCTGCACGAGCGTCTGGGCCAGCTCACCCCCGGCCGCCAGGCCGACTGGGCCCACTGGGCGGTGGACCACCCGAACGAACTGGCCTACCGTTTCGGCCACCGCCCGGTCTGCCGCGTCGTGCGGGCCGGCCAGCCTGTCCAGGAGGTTCCTGCATGAACGCCACCGACCTCGCCCGCGCCCCCGATTTTGAGACGGACACCTTCTCCCTCTGGCGCGGCACCGGCCCGCTGCTGGTGAGCGTGCCGCACGCCGGCACCGCCATCCCCGAAGACCTGCGCCCGGCCTTCGTGCCGCGCGCCCTGGCCACCGAGGACGCCGACTGGCACCTGGAGAAGCTCTACGCCTTCGTGCGCGCGCGCGGCGCCAGCCTGATCGTGCCCCGTTTCGCACGCTACGTCATCGATCTGAACCGGCCGCCCGACAACGCGCCGATGTACCCCGGCGCCAACAACACCGAGCTCTGCCCCACCCGCTTCTTCAGCAGCGAGCCGCTGTACCGCGAGGGCCAGGCCCCGGATGCGACCGAGGTGCAGCGCCGCCGCGCCCGCTACTGGCAGCCCTACCACGACGCCCTGGGCGCGGAGCTGGCCCGCCTGCAGGCCGCCCACGGCCACGCGGTGCTGTTCGACGGCCACAGCATCCGCTCCGAACTGCCCTGGCTGTTCGAGGGCAAGCTGCCCGACCTGAACCTGGGCACGGTCGGCGGCGCCAGCTGCGACCCGCTGCTGCGCCAGCGCCTGGCCGCCGTGCTGGCCGGCCAGGACGCCTACACCCAGGTGGTGGACGGCCGCTTCAAGGGCGGCCACATCACCCGCCATTACGGTCAACCCGCCCACGGCCGGCATGCCATCCAACTGGAGATGTGCTGGTCCTGCTACATGACCGAGACCCCACCCTGGACCTGGGACGCCGCCCACGCCGCGCAGGTGCAGCCGCTGCTGGGCCGGCTGGTGGACACGATGCTGGCCTGGCGGCCGGGGGCCACGGCATGAACCTCGCCACGCCCCAGACGCAGACGCTGTGGGCCCCCTGGGCCTGGCTGCCCGAGGGCTGGCAGGCCGATGTGCAGCTGGCGGTGGATGACCTGGGCCGCTGGGCCACCGTGCAGGCCGGCCAGCCCTGCCCGCCCGGTGCCCAGCGGCTGGCCGCCCCGGTGCTGCCCGGCCTGGTGGACGCGCACAGCCACGCCTTCCAGCGCGCCTTTGCCGGCCTGGCCGAGCAACGCACCCGCGCCGAGGACGACTTCTGGAGCTGGCGCGACCGCATGTACCGGGTGGCCGGCCGGGTGGGCCCGGCCGAGCTGCGCACCATCGCCCGCCAGCTCTACGGCGAGCTGCTGCGCGGCGGCTACACCCAGGTCTGCGAATTCCACTACCTGCAGCACCAACCCGACGGCACGCCCTACGACGACCCGCTGGCCCTGTCGCGGGCATTGATTGACGCGGCAGCCGACGCCGGCATCGGCCTGACCCTGCTGCCGGTGATCTACGAGCGCGCCGGCTTCAGCCAGCCCGAGCTGCGGCCTGACCAGGCCCGCTTCCGGCTGGATGCCGACGGCGCCTGGGCGATCTGCCAGGCGGTCAACACGCAGGGCCATGCGCGGCTGAACGCCGGCGTGGCGGTGCATTCGCTGCGCGCGGCCCGGCCCGAGAGCCTGCAGCGCCTGGCCACGCTGGCCGCCGGCCAGGCCGTGCCACTGCACATCCACGTGGCCGAGCAGCCCGCCGAGGTGCGCGACTGCCTGGCCGCCACCGGCCAGCGGCCGATGCAATGGCTGGCCGCGCAAGGCCTGCTGGATGCCCGCTGGCAGCTGGTGCACGCCACCCACAGCACGCCCGAGGAGATTGCCGCGGTGGCGGCCAGCGGCGCGGGCGTGGTGATCTGCCCCGGCACCGAGGCCAACCTGGGCGACGGCCTGGCCGACCTGCCCGGCTGGCTGGCCGCGGGCGTACCGCTGGCCATCGGCTCGGACAGCCAGGTCACCCGCGACTGGCGCGAGGAACTGCGCTGGCTGGAGTACGGCCAGCGCCTGCAGCGCCGGCAGCGCAATGTGGCGGCCGATCCGGCCGGCGGCGAGCCCTCCGGCAGCACCCGGCTGTGGCGCAGCGCGCTGCGCGGCGGGCAGGCCGCGGCCGGCCAGTCGGCCTGGGGCCTGCAGCCCGGCGCCCGCGCCGACCTGCTGGTGGCCGACCCGGCCGCGCCCGAATGCGCCGGCCTGCCCATGGACCGCTGGCTGGACGCCCTGGTGATGACCGGCCCGGGCACGCCCTGGGCCGGGGTGATGGTGGCGGGACACTGGGCAGTGCAGGACGGACTGTTGCGCCAGGGCCACTGCCCCGGGGCCGCTGACACCGCTTCGGCCTACACCCGGCTGATGTCGACGCTGTGGCATTGAGGTCCGGCCCGCACCGCATGGAATACTGCCGGCATGTCCCCGCTCGCGCCCCTGACGCCCCCGCCATCCGAGCCGCTGGCCCATCCGTTCGCGGATCCGGTGCCGCCGCTCTGGCTGTACCTGAGTTTCCGGGGACGCATCTCCCGCCGCACCTTCTGGCGACATGGCGTGCTCTGGCTGCTGCTGATGACGCTGCTGCTCAACGCGCTGCTCACCATCGCCGGCATGACGGCCGAGGAGGCCGATGGCGTGGCCAACGTGCTGCTGCTGTGGCCCGCGCTGGCGGTGTCGATCAAGCGTTGGCATGACCGCAACCGCTCGGGCTGGTGGGTGCTGGTCAACCTGATCCCGCTGATCGGCTGGCTGTGGGTGCTGATCGAGAACGGCGCGCTGCGCGGCACGCCGGGGCCGAACGATTACGGCCCGGCGCCCCGCGTGTGAGCGGCGGCCCCGGGGCGCGCGTTCAGTAGCGCTCGTTCCAGCCCGCCAGGCGCAGATACCAGTGCGCCAGCCAGGCCACCAGGCCGCGTCCCAGCACCGCATGCCAGCCGCGGCGCAGCGGCGCCACCGTGATGTGGTGCGACACCGTCAAGGCTCGCTCGAACTCCCGTGAGGCGGCGTTGCTCAGGGTTTCGTCGCGCACCACCACATTGGCCTCCAGGTTCAACACCAGCGACAACGGGTCGATGTTGGAGCTGCCCACGGTGACCCACTCATCATCGGCCAGGGCCATCTTGGCGTGCAGATAGGCCGGCATGTATTCATAGATCAGCACGCCCTCGGACAGCAGTTCGTCGTAGAGCACCCGCGCCGCCAGCCCGGCGATGCGGTAATCGACCTTGCCCTGCAGCAGCAGGCGCACCTGCACCCCCCGCCGGGCGGCCTTGACCAGCGCCCGGCGGAAGGAATGGCCCGGGTAGAAGTACGGCGTGACCAGGTCCACCCGCCGCTCGGCCTGCCGGATCGCGTCGATCAAGGCCCGCTCGATCGTGCGCCGCTGCCGCATGTTGTCCCGCACGACGAAAGCGGCCTGTACCGGTGCGGGATCGACCTCGCCCGGCCCGTGGCGCGGCGGCAGGATGCGCAGCTGCCGCAGGTAGCGGTGGGCCGAGCGCACCGGCCGCGCGCTGCGCACCAGGTTCAGCAGCTCCTGGCGCCAGTCCTCGCCGAAGGAGGCACGGGTCCAGATGGCCCGCAGCGTCTGCTCCACCGGGGCCACCACCGGCCCGTGCAGCTCGGCGGCATAGTCCAGCCGGGGATGCTCGCTGCGGCCGTGGTGGATGTCGAAGCGGTCGTCGATGATGTTGATGCCGCCCACAAACCCCCGCACGCCGTCGATCACGCACAGCTTCTGGTGCAGACGCCGCATCTGGCCGGGCTGGAACCAGTTCCACCAACGTTCCAGCGGACGAAACACCACCAGATGCACCCCCGCCGGCTCCAGCCACTGCCGCAGTTGGCGCAGGCTGTGGTGCGAGCCGAAGCCATCCACCACCACCCGCACCCGCACGCCCCGGCGGGCCGCCGCGGCCAGGGCCTGGGCCACGGCCTGGCCCGCGTCGTCGTGATAGAAGATGTAGGTGGCCAGCCAGACCTCGTGCAGCGCGTGGCCGATGGCGTCGATCAGGCGCGGAAACAGTTCATCGCCGCCCCGCAGCAGGCCCACCTCGTTGTGGCCGAAAAAGACCGGCCGGGAGAAGATGTACCAGGCGCCGGGATGGACCGGCGTGTCAGGGCCTGACGCGTCGGTGGGCGGCATCGTCAGGTGCGCTCAAGTTCCACCAGCAGCGGCAGGTGGTCGGACATGCGGGCCCAGGCCTGCCCGCGCGGCACGCTGCTGCGCACGCAGCGAAAGCCCCGGGTGTAGACCCGGTCCAGCGCGAAGATGGGCACCCGCGACGGGAAGGTGAGCCGGCTGGCCAGGCGGCCGTCCGGCGCGCGCGCGCGCAACAGACCCAGCTGGGCCATCGGCGTGTCCAGCCGCTCGCCCCAGTCGTTGAAATCGCCCGCCACCAGCAGCGGTGCGCCAGCCGGCACATGGGCCTGGATGAAGGCCGCCAGGCGGCGCACCTGCCGCACCCGGCTGGCATGGATCAGGCCCAGGTGGGCCACCACTGTGTGCACCACCTCGCCCTGCCAGGTGACCGGCACGTGCAACAGGCCACGCTGCTCGAACCGGTGGTCGGACACATCCTGGTGCTCGACATCGCCCATCGGCCAGCGCGACAGCAGCGCATTGCCGTGCTCGCCGTCGCGCGTCACCGCGTTGGTGCGGTAGGCCGACTCATAGCCCTCCGGCGCCAGGAAGTCGGCCTGCCCTTCGTCGGGCCAGCCGAACCAGGTCTGCTCGAAGTGGCGCGCCTCGCGTTCGTTGAACAAGCGCACCTCCTGCAGGAAGACCAGATCGGCATTCAGCGCCTGCACCCCCATGCCGAGGTTGTGGATCTCCAGCCGCTTGGTCGGCCCGAGGCCACGCACCCCTTTGTGGATGTTGTAGGTGGCCACCCGCAGGCGGGGCACCTCGGTGCGCTCGACAGGCGCCAGGGCATTCAGTTGGCCAGGATGGACAGCAGCGACAGAAGGCATCACGCAAGGGCCGCGAAACGCGGCAGCAGAAGAATCGCCTCGGCATTCGAGGGCGAGAAGCAGGCATCGGCCGCGGCCTGCCAAGGCAGCCAGCGGTAGCGCAGGTGTTCGCGCGGCGCCAGGGTGACCGGCGTGCCCGCGGGCACCTGCAGCCCGAACACATGCTCGGTGTTGTGGGTCACGCCGGGGGCGTAGCGGTGCCGCCAGCGGGGGTAGATCTCGTAGACATTGGAGAGCGCCCAGTCGCGCAGCGCCGCCTCGGGCACCGCGCCGGCACCGATCTGGATGCCGGTCTCCTCGGCCACCTCCCGACAGCAGGTAAGGCGCAGCGGCTCGTCCGCACGGTCCTTGGAACCGGTGACGCTCTGCCAGTAGCCCGGGGCGTCGGCCCGCTCCATCAGCAGCACCTGCCCCTCGGGCGTGTGGATGACGACCAACACCGATTCGGGGATCTTCGGCGGCTTGGACACGGACTCGCTCATGGATGGGATCGTAGCGCGGCGCGGGCCACCCATTCAGCGCAGACGCGCAATCGCCACGAAGGCCGTGGTCAACATCACACCATGCAGCAGGGCCGCGGCGATGGAGCCAGCCATCACCGGCCGCAGCCGGGCCGGCTCGTCCGCGTGGCGCCACAGCGTGATCGCGGCGGCGGCCGACAGCGGTGCCGAGGCCAGCCCCCACCACGCGGTGGAGGGCAGCCACTGGGCCGCCCACCAGGCTGCCACCCAGACATGGCTGGCCAGCACTAGCCCCGCGTAGCCCAGCGCCGCCGCGCGCGGCCCCCAGCGCACGACCAGAGTGCGCTTGCCCACCTGGGCGTCGGCCGCGGCGTCCGGGAACTCGGCCGCCCAGAGAATGGCCATCACCAGCCCGGCCAGGCTGACACCGGAGATGGCCGCGATCGCACTGAAGCCGTGGCGCTGCACATGGTCTGCGCCGACCACCACCAGCCACCAGGCCAGGCCGACCGCCAGTTCGCCCAGCCCGCGCGACATCAGGGCCACCCGCGGGCTGGAGTAGGCCCAGCCCAGCGCCAGCCCGGCCAAGCCGACCAGCAGCAGCCCCGGCCCCGTGCGGGCCGCCAGCGCGATGCCACCGCCCACCACCACGATGCCCAGCATGCGGGCCGCCTCGCGCATCTGCAGCGCGCTCACCCGACCGTCCTGGATCACCTGCGAGCCCCCGCTGAACGGGAACAGGCGACCGGTGTTGACGGCATCCGAGCCCCCCACCGCATCGCCATAGTCGTTGTAGAGGTTGGCCGCGGCATGGGCCAGCGCGGCCAGCACCAGCGTGGCCGCGGCCGCCGGGGCATCCCAGCCACAGCCGCAGGCCTGGGCCTGGGCGATGCCCAGCGCTGCCGCCACCAGCGTGACCGTCATGAAGCCCGGCCGGCAGGCCACCAGCCAGACTCTCAGCGACACCCGGGTTCCACCGTCTTCCTGCATGCCGCTCAGCATCGCGGCCATGCGGCCGGGCTGGCTTGAGATCGGTCAAGCCAGCCCGGGACAGACCAGCGGCAACGGGCGCGCCCAAGAAAAAGGGGCCCCGCAGGGCCCCTGGCTTGGCGGTGAACGAGCGCGCTCAGGCCGCCGGCTGCACGTTGCGCAGGCGGATGTGCAGTTCGCGCAGCTGCTTCTCGTCGACCATCGACGGGGCGCCGGTCAGCAGGCACTGGGCACGCTGGGTCTTCGGGAAGGCGATCACGTCGCGGATCGACTCGGCCTTGGTCATCAGCGTGATCAGGCGGTCCAGACCGAAGGCCAGGCCACCGTGCGGCGGCGCGCCGTACTGCAGCGCGTCCAGCAGGAAGCCGAACTTGATGCGCTGCTCTTCCGGGCTGATCTTCAGGGCCTCGAAGACCTTGGCCTGCACCTCGGCGCGGTGGATCCGGATCGAGCCGCCGCCCAGCTCCCAGCCATTGAGCACCATGTCGTAGGCCTTGGCCACGCAGGCGGCCGGGTCGGTCGACATCAGCTCCTCGTGGCCGTCCTTGGGGCTGGTGAACGGGTGGTGGCAGGCGTTCCAGCGGTCCTCTTCCTCGTCGTACTCGAACATCGGGAAGTCGACCACCCACAGCGGCGCCCACTTGTCCTCGAACAGGCCATGGCTGCGACCGAACTCGCTGTGGCCGACCTTGACGCGCAGCGCACCGATCGCGTCGTTGACCACCTTGGCCTTGTCGGCGCCGAAGAAGATCAGGTCGCCGTTGCAGGCACCGGTGCGGGCCAGCGTCTGGGCGATGGCGGCGTCGTGCAGGTTCTTGACGATCGGCGACTGCAGACCGTCACGGCCCTTGGCCACGTCATTGACCTTGACCCAGGCCAGGCCCTTGGCGCCGTAGATCTTCACGAACTCGGTGTAGCCGTCAATCTCGCCACGCGACATCTCCGCGCCGCCCGGCACGCGCAGGGCCACCACGCGGCCGCCCTTGGTCGTGGCCGGGGTCGAGAAGACCTTGAAGTCCACGTCCTTCATCACATCGGTGACGTCGGTGAACTCCAGCTTGACGCGCAGGTCCGGCTTGTCCGAGCCGTACTTGTACATCGCGTCGGCATAGGTCATCACCGGGTAGACCGGCAGCTCGACGCCGATGGCGTTCTTGAACACCGAGCGGATCATGCCCTCGAACATCGCGCGGATCTCTTCCTCGCTCAGGAAGGAGGTCTCGATATCGATCTGGGTGAACTCAGGCTGACGGTCGGCGCGCAGGTCCTCGTCGCGGAAGCACTTGGTGATCTGGTAGTAGCGGTCGAAACCCGCGACCATCAGCAGCTGCTTGAACAGCTGGGGCGACTGCGGCAGCGCGAAGAAGTAGCCATCGTGCACGCGGCTGGGCACCAGGTAGTCGCGCGCGCCTTCCGGCGTGGACTTGGTCAGCATCGGCGTTTCGATGTCGATGAAGCCGTTGGCGTCCAGGAACTTGCGCACCTCCATCGCCACGCGGTAGCGCAGCTTCAGGTTTTGCTGCATCTGCGGGCGGCGCAGGTCCAGCACGCGGTGGGTCAGGCGCACCGTCTCGGACAGGTTCTCGTCATCGAGCTGGAACGGCGGCGTGACGGAGGGGTTCAGCACCTCCAGCTCATGGCACAGCACCTCGATCTTGCCGGACACGAGGTTGGCGTTCTCGGTGCCCGCCGGGCGGGGACGCACCTTGCCGACCACCTTCAGGCAGAACTCGTTGCGCACGCCCTCGGCGGTCTTGAACATCTCCGGACGGTCCGGGTCGCAGACGATCTGCACCAGGCCTTCGCGGTCGCGCAGGTCGATGAAGATGACGCCGCCGTGGTCGCGGCGACGGTGGGCCCAGCCCATCAGGGTGACGGTTTCGCCCATCAGCGTTTCGCTGACCAGGCCGCAATACGTGGTTCTCATGGAATGCACTCCGTGCTTCGGAATCGGGAGGAGCGTTGCCACAGGCAACGCCCCGGCAAACGGGGGATCGGCCCGGGGTGGGGTCTGAGGACCCTCAGGACTGAACGCTGGGAGGCCCGGCGCGTTCAGCCCGCCGGATTGGGGTCGGCCTCCTCCGGCCCATGCGCATGGCTGGCCGGGGGCGTGACCACGCCCATCGAGATGATGTACTTCAAGGCCTCATCGACACTCATGTGCAGCGGCCGGACGGCGCTGCGCGGCATCATCAGGAAGAAACCGGAGGTCGGGTTCGGGGTCGTCGGCACGTACAGGCTGACGAACTCCTCGTGCAGCTGCTCGGCCACCTCGCCGCTGGGCTTGCCGGTGACGAAGGCGATGGTCCAGGATGCAGCGTGCGGGTATGGCACCAGCACAGCTTCACGAAAAGCGTTGCCGTTGCTGGAGAACAGCGTGTCCGAAACCTGCTTGACCGAGCTGTAGATGGACTTGACGATCGGGATGCGATTCATCAGCGCATCCCATTGGCGCAGCCACCACTGGCCGAAGATGTTCGTGACGAACACGCCGGTCAGCAGCAGCAGCACCACCATCACCAGCACGCCCATGCCGGGCCAGCTGCCGAACTGGCTGAGGCTTTCGGCCGCCCCCGCCGGCAGCACGGCGCCGGCCACCCTCAGCAGCGCATGGAAGACGCCATCGAGCAGACCCTGGACCCACAACAGCACCCAGACCGTGATGGCCAGGGGCAGCCAGGTGAGCAGGCCGGCGAGGAGGTATTTTTTCACGTGAGGTTTGCCGTTCAGTGGCAGGCGCAGGAGCCGCCGCAGGGCGTGGAAGGACCGGCACTGGCGTCACCGCCCGCGCTGGTGCCACCGGCGCTGCTGTCAGAGCTGCTCTCGGACCCGTGCGGCGCAGGCACGGACGTGCCGCCCGAGCCACCGCGGAAGTCGGTCGCGTACCAGCCCGAGCCCTTGAGCTGGAAACCGGCGGCGGTCACTTGTTTCTGGAATTGTTCGGCGCCGCAGGCAGGGCAGGTGTGCAGGGGCGGATCGGACATCTTCTGCAGCACATCCCGCGTATGGCCGCATGCGGCGCAACGATAGACGTAGATCGGCATGGCTAGATGAAAAGGAACAAACAGATGAACAGGGAATTATACGGAGGCCCCATGACGGCTGCTGGTCAGCCGACCATGCCGGAGCACGGCCCTAGAATGCGCGCGCCCACTGCCGCCCCGGCCGGGCTCCCCAACCGCTGAAAGGAGATGGATGTGAAAACCTCTGCATGGCGCCGCTGGCTGCCCACCACCCTGGCCGTGCTGTTTGGCGGCGTGGCCGCCGGCACCGCCCTGGCGGCCGACGAGCCCAAGGTGCTCAACATCTACAACTGGTCCGACTACATCGCCCCGGACACGCTGGCCAACTTCGAGAAGGAAACCGGCATCAAGGTCCGCTACGACAACTACGACAACAACGAGATCCTGCATGCCAAGCTGGTGGCCGGCAAGACGGGCTACGACATCGTCGTGCCGGGCGCCCACTTCGCCAAGCAGCAGATCACGGCCGGCCTGTTCCAGAAGCTCGACCGCAGCCAGCTGAGCCACTGGAGCAACCTGGACCCGGCCCTGCTCAAGCAGATGGAGAACGTGGACCCGGGCAACCAGTACCTGGTGGACTGGCTGTGGGGCTATGTGACCGTCGGCATCAACGTGGACAAGGTCAAGAAGGCGCTGGGCGGCCTGCCGATGCCGGACAACGCCTGGTCGCTGATCTTCGACCCGAAGTACGCCGCCAAGCTCAAGAGCTGCGGCGTGAGCTTCCTGGATTCGCCCTCCGAGGTGCTGCCGGTGGCCATGGGCTATGTGGGCAAGCCGGCCTACAGCCGCAACGCGGCCGACTACAAGGCGGCCGAGGACATGCTCAAGCAGGTCCGCCCCTCTGTGACGCGCTTCTCGTCCTCGGGCTATATCGACGAGATGGCCCAGGGCTCGCTGTGCGCGGTGATGGGCTACTCGGGTGACATCAACATCGCCCGGGCCCGCGCGATCGAGGCCAAGAACGGCGTCAAGCTGGAGGCCCTGATCCCGACCAAAGGCGCCACCCTGTTCTTCGACTCGATGGCCATCCCGGCCGATGCGCCGCACCCGAAGAACGCGCTGAAGTTCATCAACTACATCCTGCGCCCCGAGGTGCACGCCAGCCTGACGAACAAGGTGTTCTACGCCAACCCGAACAAGGCCTCGCTGAAGTTCGTGAAGAAGGACGTGGCCAGCAACCCGAGCATTTTCCTGAGCGCCACCGACATGGCCAAGATGACCGCTCCGGACAGCGTGCCGCAGGACATCAAGCGGGTGCAAACCCGCATCTTCACCCACTTCAAGGCCTTGAAGTGAGCCCCACCGGCTGAGCTGGACAACGCCGCCCCGTGCGGCGTTTCTTTTTTTGGGGGGGGGAGAAGCCCGTTGCCTTTCCTCCCACGGACAGGTTAGAAACACGATGTAACACGCCGGTCGCGAGGGCCCATCCGATGTCTTCGGTTTCGATGCAGGAACTTGCCGAGCTGAGCACGCTGATCGGCACGATCTACGACGGCGCCCTGGACCTGCAGGCCTGGGCGGCCCTGCCCGAACACATCGGCGCCTGGATCGACGCACCGCAGTGCTACCTGTTCACCCCGATGCACCGGCCCGAGCAGGGCGGGTTTCTGCTGTCTCACAACCTCAGCCCGCAGTCGGCGGCCCTGTGGCTGTCGCGCTACCTGCCGCTGGACCTGTGGGGCACCCGGGCGGTGGAGCGCGGCTACCTGCGCACCGGGGACATCGTGCGCGACCAGGCGCTGGTCAGCGAGGAAGAGTTCGTCGCCTCGCGGATCTACCGCGAATTCCTCGCGCCGCTGGACATCGGCCGCCTGCTGACCGGCCTGGTGTTCGGCCTCGACAGCCCGCCCCTGTGGCACGGCCCCCAGGGCCAGCCCCTGCAACTGCCCATCAACTGCAGCCTGAACCGGCCCCTGCACCGCCCCTTCGACGCCCACGACGCCGAGAAGCTGGGCCTGCTGCTGCCCCACCTGTCCCGGGCGCTGGGCATGATGCTGCGGCTGCGGGATGCCGAGTTCCGGGTCGCCACCAGCCTGGCCGCACTGGACCGGCTGCCCCAGGCCCTGCTGCTGCTGGACCGCGAGGGCGGGGTCAGCCACGTCAACCCCGCCGCCCAGGGGCTGCTGGCCCGCGAGGATGGTCTGCGGCTGCAGACCGCGGCCAGCCCGGTCGGCCGCGCCACGCTGCAGGCGACGCACTCCCCCACCGCGCAGGCGCAGCTCGAAGCCGCCATCCGCGAGGCCCGCGAGCCCGACCTGCTGCGCAGCCGACACTTCATGAGTGCTCTGCGCATCGCCCGCCACAACGGAGCCGGCCACTACACGCTGATGCTGGCCACGCTGCCGGCCGGCAACGAGTTCACCACCCACCGCGCCGCGCCCCGCATCGTCATCTTCCTGAACGAGGAGGACCACGCCCCGGCCCCCCATGCCGACCTGCTGCGCGAGCTCTACCAGCTCACGCCGGCCGAGGTGCGGGCCGCCCTGCTGGCCCTGCAGGGCGGCAGCGTGCAGGACATGGCCGCCGCGCTGGGGGTGAGCGAGAACACCGTCAAATCGCAGCTGAAGGCCGTCTACGCCAAGACGGGTGTGGACAACCGGGCCCGGCTGACCCGGCTGCTGAGCTCGCTGGCGCGCGGCTGAGACGCGGCCCGGGCCGGTGGCTCAGCCACCACCGTGCAGCTGGATCACCAGCCGGGCCACCATCACGCCCATCAGGAAGCCCACCCCGCTCCACAGCAGGGCCGACAGCAGACGGTTGGTGCGGCGCTGCTCACGCAGCAGGGCCCGCAGCGCCGGCGTCAGGTCGGCCGGCTTCTCCTGCAGCTTCTGGTGCACCAGGCGCGGCAGCTCCGGCAGCAGCTGGGCGTAACGCGGCGCTTCGGCCTTGAGCTGGCGCACCAGCGCCCGCCAGCCGATCTGCTCGTTCATCCAGCGTTCCAGGAAGGGCTTGGCGGTGGACCAGAGGTCCAGATCCGGGTCCAGTTCGCGGCCCAACCCTTCGACGTTCAGCAGCGTCTTCTGCAGCAGCACCAGCTGCGGCTGGATCTCGACATTGAAGCGGCGCGAGGTCTGGAACAGGCGCATCAGCACCTGCCCCAGCGAGATGTCCTTCAACGGCCGGTCGAAGTGCGGCTCACAGACGGCGCGGATCGCCGCCTCCAGCGCATCCACCCGGGTGTTGGGCGGCACCCAGCCGCTTTCCACATGCAGTTCGGCCACGCGCTGGTAGTCGCGCCGGAAGAAGGCCAGGAAGTTCTGCGCCAGGTATTCCTTGTCGACCTGGGTCAGGGTGCCGACGATGCCGAAATCCAGCGCGATGTAGCGGCCGAAAGTGGCCGGATCGACGCTGACCTGGATGTTGCCCGGGTGCATGTCGGCGTGGAAAAAGCCGTCACGGAAGACCTGGGTAAAGAAGATGGTCACCCCATCGCGCGCCAGCTTCGGGATGTCCACACCGGCCTCGCGCAGGCGCTCCATCTGGCTGATGGGGATGCCCTTCATCCGCTCCATCACGATGACCGTGGCGCTGCACCACTGCCAGTGCATCTCGGGCACCAGGATCAGCGGCAGGTCGGCCATGTTGCGCCGCAGCTGGGCGGCGTTGGCCGCCTCGCGCACCAGGTCCAGCTCGTCGTGCAGGTAGCCGTCGAACTCGGCCACCACCTCGCGCGGGCGCAGGCGCTTGCCATCGGCCGACAGGCGCTCGACCCAGCGGGCCAGGGTGTGCAGCAGGGCCAGGTCGTCCTCGATGACGTCCAGCATGCCCGGGCGCAGCACCTTGACGGCCACCTCGCGGCCGTCCTTCAGCACCGCGAAGTGCACCTGGGCGATCGAGGCGCTGGCCACGGCCTCGCTCTCGAAGTGGGTGAACACCGCCTCGACGGGCTGGCCCAGGCCCTGCTCGATCAGGCGGCGGGCCTGCGCGGCCGGGATCGGCGGCACCCGGTCCTGCAGGCGGGCCAGTTCGTCGGCAATGTCCGGCGGCACCAAGTCGCGCCGGGTGGACAGCACCTGGCCGAACTTGATGAAGATCGGGCCCAGGGCTTCCAGCGCCAGGCGCAGGCGCTCGCCGCGCGGCGCGCCCAGGCGCCGGCCGCGGGTCAGCACCCAGGACAGCGCGCGCAGCCAGCGGTGCTGGTCGAACCGGGAGAGCACCAGCTCATCCACCCCGTGCCGCAGCAGGGTGAGGACGATGAAGACCAGACGGGTGAAGTACCGCATCGGAAATCGCTTCCCTCAGGGACGCTGGGTCGCGCCAGTGACGCTCTGCACCAGCTGCCGCAGCACCCCCAGGGCCTGGCTGCCCGCCTGGCTGAGGCCTTCGGCCAGGCCAGGGCCCATCACCCGTTCCAGGTCCGCCGCGATGTCCCAGCGCACGTTGGAGACCACCCAGTTCACATCGGAGGCAAAGACGGCATCACCCTCGATCTGCACCGGCGGCAGCTCGCCCCCGGCCAGCCGGCGGGCGGCATCCAGCGGGTGGCCGGCATCGACGCACAGGCGCAGATCCGCCGCGGCGGCCTCGCCGGCCTCATCGGCGGCCTCCAGCAGCCCGGCAGGCGTGATGCGCAGCGCCAACGGCGGGGGCGGCGGCAGCGGGCCGCGCCAACCCGACACCTCGACCTGCAGCAGGCGACCCGCATGGGGCTTGAGCCGTGCCGGCGCCACCGGCGCCGAGGCCAGCACATGGTTGGCCAGCAGGACGAAACGCGCCGTCAGCGCGGGCAGGACCAGGTCGGTCAGGGCAGCAATCGGATCGGGCATGCGCTGATTGTAGGAGTGGCCCTCCGCCCGCCCCTGCGGCCGGTCCCTCCAGCGGACTCAGGTGCCGGGCCCGTAGCCCTGCGGGTTCTGGCGCTGCCAGCGCCAGCTGTCGGCGCACATCTGGTCCAGGCTGCGCTGTGCCTGCCAGCCCAGCAGGGTGCGGGCCAGCGTGGCATCGGCGTAGTAACTGGGCAGGTCGCCCGCACGGCGCTCCACGATCTGGTAGGGGATGGGCTTGCCGGCGGCCCGCTCAAAGGCCTTCACCAGGTCCAGCACGCTGTAGCCCACACCGGTGCCCAGGTTGACGGTGCAACCCTGCTGGGCGTCCAGCAGGTAGCGCAGGGCCGCCACATGACCCTCGGCCAGGTCCATCACGTGCAGGTAGTCGCGCACGCCGGTGCCGTCCGGGGTGTCGTAATCGCCACCGAAGATGGACAGGAACTCGCGCCGGCCCACCGCCACCTGCTGCACATAGGGCATCAGGTTGTTGGGCACGCCGCGCGGGTCCTCGCCCATCTGGCCGCTCTCGTGGGCGCCCACCGGGTTGAAGTAGCGCAGCCAGGCGATGGCCCAGGACGGATCGGCCGTCTCCAGGTCGCGCAGGATCTGCTCGCCCATCAGCTTGGTGCGGCCGTAGACGTTCATCGCGGCCAGCGGATGGGCCTCGGTGTAGGGCAGGAAGACCGGCGTGCCGTACACGGTGGCGCTGGAGCTGAAGACGAAGGTCTTCACGCCGTGGCGCTGCATCACCTGCAGGGTGTTGACCAGGCCGCCGAGGTTGTTGGCGTAGTAGGCCAGCGGCTGCTCGGCCGACTCGCCCACCGCCTTGAAAGCCGCGAAGTGCACCACCGCGTCGATGCGGTGCTTCTGGAAGATGGCGTCCATGGCCGCGGCGTCGCAGACATTGGCCCGCTCGAACACCACCGGGCGACCGCCCAGGGCCTCGATGCGGCGCAGCACCTCGGGCGAGGAATTGGAGAAGTCGTCCACCCCCACCACGTCGAAGCCCGCCGCCTGCAGGGCGAGCCAGGTGTGGGAGGCGATGTAGCCGGCGGCGCCGGTCAGCAGGATCTGGGGCATCTCGGGTCCGTTCAAGACAGACCTTCAGTATGCCGCGGCCTCAGGGCATTCCCGGGCGCAGCAGCCCCCTGCCCTGGGGATTCAGCTCAGCACTTGATGCCCACGTGCAGGGCCACCACGCCGCCGGTCAGGTTGTGCACGTCGACATGGCCGAAGCCGACCGTCTTCATCATCGCCTTGAGGGTGGCCTGGTCCGGGTGCATGCGGATCGACTCGGCCAGGTAGCGGTAGCTGTCGGCATCGCCCGCCACCCACTGGCCCAGCTTGGGCAGGATGTTGAAGGAGTACCAGTCGTAGGGCTTCTGCAGCGGCTTGGCCACCTTGGAGAATTCCAGCACCAGCAGGCGGCCGCCCGGCTTGAGCACCCGGCACATCTCGGCCAGGGCCTGCTCCTTGTGGGTCATGTTGCGCAGGCCGAAGGCCACGCTGACCAGGTCGAAGGTGCCCGGCTTGAACGGCAGCTTCTCGGCGTCGCAGATCGTGGTCGGCAGCGACAGGCCTTCGTCGAGCAGACGGTCGCGGCCAGTGCGCAGCATGGCCTCGTTGATGTCGGTGTGCACCACGGTGCCGGTCGGGCCGACCTTGCGGGCAAAGGCGCGCGAGAGGTCACCCGTGCCGCCGGCGATGTCCAGCACCGCGTCGCCTTCCTTGAGGTTGGCCACCGCCACGGTGTAGGCCTTCCAGACCCGGTGCAGGCCCATGGACATGAAGTCGTTCATCAGGTCGTACTTGGAGGCGACCGAATCGAACACGCCCTTGACCTTGCCGGCCTTCTCGGCCTCGTCCACGGTTTCAAAACCGAAGTGGGTCTGCGACATGGAACTCTTTCTTGGAATGGGAGGAGAAGCGATCGGCTTCCCGGGTCAATGCGAGTGGCAGGACGGGCCGTCCTTGGGCGGCATCGGGGCATCCCGATCGACGCCAGCCAGCTTCAGCCGGGCCTCGTAGGCCGCCCAGTGCTCGGCTTGGCGGGCGCCCAGATCGTAGAGATAGGCCCAAGTGTAGAGGCCGGACTCGTGCCCGTCGTCAAAGCGCGGCTGCAGCGCGTAGTGGCCGACCATGGCCACCTCGGTGATCAGCACCTCGCGCTTGCCGGTCTGCAGCACCTCCTGCCCGGGGCCATGGCCCTGCACCTCGGCCGAGGGCGAGTAGACGCGCAGCAACTCGAAGGGGATGCGGAAGGTCTGACCGTCGTCGAAGCCGATTTCCAGCACGCGGGAGGTCTGGTGCAGGGTCAGCGCGGTCGGCTGGGGGGCGGCTTGGCTCATGCGGAAACGGAAAATGGCTCTCAGGCGTTCAGGGCGCGGCGCACCCGGTCGTCCAGTTCGGTCAGCGGCACGGCCAGGCGCTGCGCGGCCGGCGGCTCGGGCGTGCGTTGGCGGTTGCCCCAGATGGGCTGCGGGAAGTGGCTGTCCCAGTCGAAGCGGGCGATCACATGCCAGTGCAGATGCGGCACCACATTGCCCAGCGTGGCCAGGTTGATCTTGGTGGGCTTGAGGCTGGTGCGCAGCACATGCTCCACCGCCAGCACCGCGTCCATCAGGTGGGCGCGGTCCACATGCGAGAGATCGCTCATCTCGGCCACGTGCTCGTTCCAGATCACCCGGTAGAAGGCCGGGAAATCGGGCGTGTCCAGCACCCGCACCACGCGCAGGCGCTCGCCCGCATGCACCAGCGACCAGGCCGCGGTGGCCTGGTGCTCACACAGTTCGCAGCCGGCTTGCTTCATCACACCAGCACCCGTTCGATGCCCCCCGCATTGGCGCGGGCGACGTAGTCTTCCATCCAGCTGGCACCCAGGATCTTGCGCGCCATCTCGACGACGATGTAGTCGGCCTCCAGCAGGCCGTTCTGCAGGTCGCCGCCGTAGCGCGACAGGCCCTGCAGGCAGCTGGGGCAGGAGGTCAGGATCTTCAGGTCCTGCTGACCGTCCACCGCACCGGTGGCGCGCAGTGCGGCCTCGGCGTTGCGGATCTCTTCCTCTTTGCGGAAGCGCACCTGGGTCGAGATGTCCGGCCGGGTCACGGCCAGCGTGCCGGATTCGCCGCAGCAGCGTTCGCTCTTGATCACCGCCTCGCCCACCAGCGCCTTGACCGTCTTCATCGGGTCCTGCAACTTCATCGGCGTGTGGCAGGGGTCGTGGAACAGGTAGCCGCCGCTGCCATCGAGCTTGATGCCCTTCTCCAGCAGATATTCGTGGATGTCGATGATGCGGCAGCCCGGGAAGATCTTGTCGAAGTGGTAGCCCTGCAGCTGGTCGTAGCAGGTGCCGCAGCTCACCACCACCGTCTTGATGTCCAGGTAGTTCAGTGTGTTGGCCACGCGGTGGAACAGCACCCGGTTGTCGGTGATGATCTTCTCGGCCTTGTCGGCCTGGCCGGCGCCGCGCTGCGGGTAGCCACAGCACAGGTAGCCCGGCGGCAGCACCGTCTGCACGCCGGCATGCCACAGCATGGCCTGGGTGGCCAGACCCACCTGGCTGAACAGGCGCTCGGAACCACAGCCCGGGAAGTAGAACACCGCCTCCGTCTCGGCCGTGGTGACGGCCGGGTTGCGGATGATGGGCACGTAGTCCCGGTCCTCGATGTCCAGCAGGGCCCGCGCCGTCTTCTTGGGCAGGTTGCCCGGCATCTTCTTGTTGACGAAGTGGATCACCTGCTCCTTGAGCGGAGCCGTGCCCACCGTGGCCGGCGGTGCGCTGGTCTGATGCTTGGCGGCAATCGCCAGCACGTCGTGCGCCAGACGCTGGGCCTTCATGCCCACGCCGACGATGGCCGAGCGCGCGAGCTTGATCGTCTCCGGATTGGTCGCATTGAGCATGAACATCGCCGCGGCCTGGCCGGGACGGAAGCTCTTGCGGCCCATCTTGCGCAGCAGGTTGCGCATGGCCATGGTCACGTCGCCGAAGTCGATCTTCACCGGGCAGGGGCTCAGGCACTTGTGGCAGACCGTGCAGTGGTCGCCCACGTCCTCAAACTCCTCCCAGTGCTTGATCGACACGCCGCGCCGGGTCTGCTCCTCGTAGAGGAAGGCCTCGACCAGCAGCGAGGTGGCCAGGATCTTGTTGCGCGGGCTGTAGAGCAGGTTGGCGCGCGGCACGTGGGTGGAGCACACCGGCTTGCACTTGCCGCAGCGCAGGCAGTCCTTGACCGAAGCCGCGATGTCACCAATGTCGCTCTGCTGCATGATCAGCGACTCGTGCGTCATCAGGCCGAAGCTGGGCGTGTAGGCATGGCTCAGGTCGGCCGCGTGCACATCGTCGCCCAGGCGGCTCAGGGCCTCACCGCGCAGCAGCTTGCCGCGGTTGAAGCGGCCTTCCGGGTCGATCCTGGCCTTGTAGGCGGTGAAGTTGGCCAGTTCCTCGTCCGTGAGGAATTCCAGCTTGGTGATGCCGATGCCGTGCTCGCCAGAAATCACGCCGTTGAGGCTGCGCGCCAGCACCATGATGCGTGCCACCGCCTCGTGCGCGGTCTGCAGCATCTCGTAGTTGTCGCTGTTGACCGGGATGTTGGTGTGCACATTGCCGTCACCGGCGTGCATGTGCAACGCCACCCACACGCGGCCGCGCAGCACGTCCTTGTGCAGCTTCTTGACGCCTTCGATGATGGGCGCGAAGGTGGAGCCGGCGAACAGCAACTGCAGCGGCTTGAGCAGGTCCTTCTTCCACGAGGCGCGCAGCGAGTGGTCCTGCAGCTGGTCGAAGAAGCTGCGGCGCTCGTTGGGCAGCACCTCGTCGAGGTGGTTGTACCAGTGCTGCCACAGGCTGCGCACGCTGCGGATCAGCGCCAGCGCCTCGGGCACGCGCTCGTCCAGCAGTTCGTCGCGGGTGTGCTCGCCGGCCTCGTCGGTCTTGGCCAGCGGCAGCTCGCCCTCGGTGAAGAAGGCCTCCAGCCGCTCGGTCAGCGCCAGCTTGTTGCGCAGCGACAGCTCGATGTTGATCCGCTCGATGCCCAGGGTGTATTCGCCCATGCGCTCCAGCGGGATCACCACGTCCTCGTTGACCTTGAAGGCGTTGGTGTGGCGGCTGATGGCCGCGGTGCGCTTGCGGTCGGCCCAGAACTTCTTGCGGGCCTCCGGGCTGACGGCGATGAAGCCCTCGCCCGAACGGCCATTGGCCAGGCGGATGACCTCGCTGGCGGCCTTGGCCACCCGGTCCTCGTCGTCACCCACGATGTCACCGAACAGCGCCATCTTGGGCATGCCGCCGCGCTTGCTCTTGGTGGCGTAGCCCACCGCCTTCAGGTAGCGGTCGTCCAGGTGCTCCAGGCCGGCCAGGATGGCCCCGCCCGGCTGCTTCATCTCCTGGAACATGAAGTCCTTGATCTCGACGATCGAGGGCACGCAGTCCCGGGGATTGCCGAAAAACTCCAGGCAGACGGTGCGGGTGTGCTTGGGCATGCGGTGCACCACCCAGCGCGCGCTGGTGATCAGGCCGTCGCAGCCTTCCTTCTGCACGCCCGGCAGGCCGGCCAGGAACTTGTCGGTCACGTCCTTGCCCAGGCCCACCTTGCGGAAGGTGTGCCCCGGGATGTCCAGGCGTTCGGTGCGCAGCGGCGTCTTGCCGTCGGCGGCGAAGTAGCGCAGCTCGAAGCTGGCCATCTCGGCGTCGTGGATCTTGCCCAGGTTGTGACCCACGCGCACCACCTCCAGCCATTCGGCGTTGGGGGTGACCATGCGCCAGGAGGCCAGGTTGTCCAGCGCGGTGCCCCACAGCACGGCCTTCTTGCCGCCCGCGTTCATCGCGATGTTGCCGCCGATGCAGGAGGCCTCGGCCGAGGTCGGGTCGACCGCGAACACGAAGCCCGCGCGCTCGGCCGCATCGGCCACCCGCTGGGTGACCACGCCGGCGCCGGTCCAGATCGTCGGCACCGGATGGTCGATGCCCGGCAGCGTGGTCATCTCGACCTCGGTCATCTGCTCGAGCTTCTCGGTGTTGATGACCGCGCTCTTCCAGGTCAGCGGCACGGCGCCGCCGGTGTAGCCAGTGCCACCCCCGCGCGGGATCACGGTCAGCCCCAGCTCGACGCAGCTGGCCACCAGCCCGGCCATCTCGGCCTCGGTGTCCGGCGTCAGCACGACGAAGGGGTACTCCACCCGCCAGTCGGTCGCATCGGTCACGTGCGAGACGCGCGACAGGCCGTCGAACTTGATGTTGTCCTTGCGGGTGTGGTGGGCGAACCGCTTGCGGGCGCGGTGGCGCAGCTCTTCCAGCTGCACGAAGCGGGTCGCGAAACGGTCCACCGCGGCACGGGCCAGCACCAGCAGCTCGCCCACATGGGCATCGCGCTGGGCGTCCACCTCGGGGGTGCGACGCTTCTCCACCTCGGTCAGGCGGTGGCGCAAGGCCTCGATCAACTGGGCACGCCGGCGCGGGTTGTCCAGCAGGTCATCGACCAGATACGGGTTGCGCTTGACGACCCAGATGTCGCCCAGCACCTCGTAGAGCATGCGGGCCGAACGGCCGGTGCGGCGCTCATCGCGCAGCAGGTTGAGCAAATCCCAGGCGCGTTCGCCCAGCAGGCGCAGCACGATCTCGCGATCGGACAGCGAGGTGTAGTTATAGGGAATCTCGCGCAGCCGGGGTGCGGCGGCGTCATCAACGGGGTGGTCCCCGTTCACGGGGGGGACGGTGGGAATCGGCAGCGGCGCGTTCATGGCGGGCAGGCGGAGAGCGGACGACCAGACAATCCGGCCGCACGCACCTGTCAGGGGCACGTGGGCATGAATGATACCGTCCGGGGAAAGCCCGCCTGTGGGGCATGGCATGCTGTGCCCGGTCCCGCCGCACCCCGACACATCCGATGCCTCAGCCCGAGCCCAGCCCCCTGCCCCCCCTGCCCCCCCTGCCCCGTTTGTCCGGCTGGCCCCGCTGGATCGCCCACCGCGGCGCGGGCCGTCGGGCGCCGGAGAACACCCTGGCCGCCTTCCGTCATGGCTGGCAGCTGGGCTACCGTGCCTTCGAGTGCGACGTGAAGCTCTCCGCCGATGGCGAGCCCTACCTGCTGCACGACGACACGCTGGAGCGCACCACCTCAGGCCAGGGCCCGGCTGCGGCGCTGGACTGGGCGGCCCTGTCCCGCCTGGATGCCGGCGCCTGGTGCGGCTCCGGCTGGGCCGGCGAGCCCCCCACCCGGCTGGCCGCGCTGGCTGCCTTCGCGAACGCCGAAGGCTTGCACGTCAATCTCGAACTCAAGCCCCTGCCCGGGCAAGCTGAACCGACCGGACGGACGGTCGCAGGCGCGGTACGGCGGCTCTGGCACCCCGGCACCCCGGCGGCCTGGCTGTCCTCCTTCCAGCCCCCCGCCCTGGCGGCGGCGGCCGCCGCCGCGCCGGAGCTGCCACGCGCCCTGCTGCTGGACAGGCTGGCGCCCGGCTGGCTGGCGCAGGCGCAGGCGCTGGGCTGCCAGGGCGTGGTGCTGGACCACCGGCTGGTGGACACCGAGGTCCTGCACGGCCTGCAGGCACAGGGCCTGGCCTGCTGGGTCTACACGGTCAACGAGGCGGCCCGGGCCGAGGCCCTGTGGGCCCTGGGCGTGGACCGCATCATCACCGACACCCTGGGGCCCTGAGTCCCCCGGGCAGAGGTGCGACCTCCATCGCCTCCATCGGATTGAGCATTGCGCCCCCAGGGGCCGACGTGCAGGATGGCGCTTGAGCCGCTGTGCGTGCGGCCCCTTCCGCCGGGTGGCCATCCCTGCTCCAGGATCGCTCCGGCGTGCCCGACACCCTTGCTCGAGGACCGACATGCGCTCTCTGCTCCGCGCGCTCGCCTGCGCCACCCTGTCTGCAGCCTCCCTGGCCTCTGCCGCCACGCTGACCGTGGTGAAGGCCTTCGACAGCAGCACCTGCTCCCTGCCGATGGCGTCCATGCTGCTCACCGCCGACGGCAGCCTTTACGGCACCTGCCTGGGCAGCGGCACGGGACGGGGCGGCATCCTGTTCCGGCTCGACACCACAGGACAGTTCAGCGTTCTGCATCAGTTCAGCTACAACGACAGCACCGATGCCTCCGAACCCATTGGCGGCCTCCTGCAGGGGCAGGATGGCCTGCTCTGGGGCAGTTCCCAGGGAGGGGGCGGCTCCGACAACCACGGCACCGTCTACCGAATCGGCACCGATGGCAGCGGCTTCACCCTGGTGAAGGTCTTCTCTGCGGAGGACGGCACCTTTCCCAGCGCATTGATCCAGGATGCGCAGGGGAAGGTGTACGGCACCACCAACCAGGGCGGCGGTCGGCGCATCAAGGGCACCGTGTTCTCCGTCAGCCCGTCAGGCGACTTCACCCGACTGCTGGGCGTGCGCGCGGCCCTGGATGTCACCTGGCCGGCAGGCGGTCTGACCTGGGGACCCGATGGCTTTCTGTACGGCTTGGGCAGCAGTGGCTACAGCACCCGCACCACGGGCAGCGCGGGCTCGCTCTACCGCATTCGGCCGGATGGCACCGGCTTCCAGCGCATGGTGTCCTTCCAGACACCGAGCCAAGGCTATGGTCCGATGGGCGAGTTGCTGCTGGCCTCTGACGGCTGGCTCTATGGGGTGACTTACCAAGGAGGCCAGCATGGCCAGGGCACCGTGTTTCGCTGGAACCCCAGCGACGGCAGTTTTGCCCTGGTCCATGAGTTTGCCGGGGGCCCCGGCGAAGGGGCCAACCCCTCGGGGGGACTCGTCCAGGGCGCCGATGGCGCCCTCTATGGCGTGACAGCCAGTGGCGGCAGCGCTGGCAGCGGTCTGGTAGGGACCGTCTATCGCCTGACCCTGGCGGGTCAGTACACGCTGCTGCACAGTTTTGACACCACCAGCGCGGCCGGGTACTACCCCACCGACCGGCTGACCCCCGCGCCGGACGGCAGCCTCTACGGAACCACCTGGCATGGCCCCGATGGCCTGCCCGGCACCGTGTTCCGCGTGCAGCCCTGACCCGACTCCGGCACTCAAGCCACGCCCGCGTCCACCGCCTCCAGCCGCCGCGCGGGGCTGTCCACCGAAGGCAACTCGCGCACCGCCTGGATGCGCGGCAGGCGCCAGGCCACCAGCGCCAGCAGCGCACAGCTCGCCCCGGCAAAGCCCAGCGCCGCCCGCAGGCTGACATGCTCGCCCAGCCAGCCGCCCAGCATCGCCCCGGGCACCGAGGGCAACAGGATCAGCCAGCGCATCACGCTGGTCATGCGGCCCAGCAGCGGCTCGGGGGTGACCGCCTGGCGCAACGCGATGAAGTTGATGAAGATGAAGATGGCCCCGGCGCCGAACAGGCTCAGGCAGGCGACGAAGGCGGCCACGCCCAGCGGCCCCACCGGCGCCACCGCCAGCAGCAGCCAGCCCAGGGCGGTGCAGGCAAAGCCCGTCACCAGGGCGGGCCCGGGCCCCAGACGGCGGCTGAGGCGGTCGCCCAGCAGGCTGGCCGTCACGGTGCCCGCGCCCAGCGCCACATAGCTCAAGCCCACCGCCTGCTCGCTCAGGCCCAGGCGCCGGGTGGCAAAGAGGATCTGGACCACATTGGCGCACTGGTGGCACAGCTGCCAGGCGCCCACGCAGGCGGCCAGCGTCACCAGCAGGCGCTGCTGGCGCACGAAGGACAGGCCGGCCCGCAGGTCGCGCCAGAAGCTGCCGGCCTCAGCCGCCCGCAGGGTCTCCTGCACCCGGATCAGCCGCAGGATGCCGGCCGAGCCGATCAACAGCACGGCGTTGACCAGCAACGCCAGCGGAGCCCCCAGGGCGCGGATCAACGCCCCGGCCACGGCCGGTCCGGCCACTTCCGCGCCGGAGTTGGCCAGCGCATTCTTGGCATGGGCCTCCACCAGGCGGTCGCGCGCCACCACCTGGGTCAGCACGATCTGCGAGGCCGAGCCGGCCGTGGTGTTGACCAGGCCGATCACGAAGGCCACGGCATACAGCCAGCCCATCTGCAGCCAGCCCAGCCACCAGGCCAGCGGCACGGTGGCCACCACCGCGGCCAGGCACAGCTCGCCGGCAATGTAGACCGGCAGCTTGCGCACCCGGTCCAGCCACACCCCGGTGGGCAGCGAGAACAGCAGGAAGGGCAGCAGCTCCATGGTGGTCAGCCAGCCCATCTGGGTGGGGGTGGCGTGCAGCAGCACGGCCGCCGTCAGCGGCACCGCCAGCAGGGTCACCTGGGTACCCAGGGAACTGATCAGGATCGAGGACCAGAGCCGCCGGTAGGTCGGATCACGCAGCAGGTCGTCGGGCGCGGGCGACAGGCGCACGCGCAAAGCCATCCACCAGGACCTCATGGGTCACATTCACTTTCTGTGCAGGTCAGAGCCCGCAGACCCGGGTAGGGCGCAGGCGGTCGACGATGCTAGCAGTCGCCCCTCACCGACTGGCGCAGCAGCGAGGCCAAGCTCCGCAATAATCACGAGATGCCCGCAACCGACCCGATCGACCGCTACCTGACCGAACAGGTGGTGGGCCCGGCCACCCTCCTGGTGTTGGGCCCCAGCCAGGGCGTGCGCGAAGCGTCCGATCGGGCGCTGCGCCTGGACTGGCTGGACGACCGCGGCCGCCTGTTGCGCGGCCTGGCCCAGGGCCTGGTGGGCCGTGACGCCGCCGCCCCGCTGGCCGGCCAGCCCCTGTCGCTGGCCGCCCTGCCCCGCCTGCGCCGGCGCCTGTGGCTGGCCCTGTGGCTGGGCTGGAGCGGACTGCTGGGGGCCGCCGTCTGGGCCCTGACCCGCTGGAGCCTGGGATGAACGCCCCCGCCACCCCCACCCCGCCGGCACAGGACACCCTGCTGCTGGACCCGGTGGCGCTGAACATCGTCAACCGCATCGCCGAAGGCACGGTGCTGGAGGGCACGCTGAACTTCAAGGGCGGCCTGCTGCTGCAGGGCACGCTGCGCGGCGAGGGCGAGATCGCCGGCCGCCTGGTGATCTGGCACACCGGCCAGCTGCAGGGGCGCTTTCGCATCCTGGGCGACCTGATCGTGCTGGGCCACCTGGGCGGTGTCACCGACGACACCGACCCCGGCACCGTCGTCGAATGCCAGGGCACGGTGCAGGTGGCCAGCACCGGCGTGTGCACCGGCAGCCTCAGCGCGGCCCGGCTGCGCCTGTACGACGGCGGCGTGCTGCAAGGCCCGTTCCGCACCCTCCGGCACGAGCGCCAGCTGCCCGTGCTCGACACCATGGCCTGAGATCCGCCCGATGGACACCGACGACACCCCTTTGAACGACGCCCCGCGCATCCCGCTGGGCGCCGCCCTGCCCGACCTGAGCCACCTGCCCACGCTGGACCTGACCGACCCACCGGCCGCCGTGACGCCAGCGCCCCGCCACTCCCAGCTGGGGGCCGGCTGGCGCTTCGAGGGCGAGGCCCGCATCGACGGCACGCTGACGGTGGCCGGTGAACTGCAGGGACACGTCAGCGCGCCGGGCCGCGAAGGTCATCTGACGATCACCGAAACCGGCCGGGTGCAAGGCGCGCTGCAGGTGCGCAGCCTCTCGGTGTTGGGCCGCGCCGAAGGCGATCTGGACGTCTCGGGCGGGCGCGCCGCGCTGCATGCCAGCGCCGTGGTCAGCGGCCGGCTGCGCTATGGCCAGCTGCAGGTCAACGGCGCGGAGCTGAACGCCCAGGTCGAGTGCGTGCGCCCGCATGACAGCCCCTGACGGCGCCCGCCCGGCGCTGCTGGACCGGGACAGCTTGCGCCGCCAGGCCCTGGCCCGCGCGGCGGCCCGCGGCCGGCCCATGGCCCAACGCCGTCTGCGCTGGCGCCAGTGGCGCTGGGCGATCGGCCGCCTGCTGCGCTGGGGCAGCGGCCCGGCCCTGCTGGCCCTGGCCGCCTGGGCCTGGCTGCAGCGCCACGGCGCCGGCTGAGCCCGGACAGGGCTGCGGCACAATCGATTCCCCTGGGTCTTCCGCACGGTCACACCATGTCACAAGCCGCTTCGAACTTCGCCCCCCGCCTGGTCCCGGTCGAGGCCTTGAACGCCATCTCCAGCCTGGTGGCCGAAGGCGCCGTGTTCGAAGGCTCGTTCAGCGCCCAGCAGGACCTGGGCCTGCGCATCGATGGCGTGCTCAAGGGGGGCGTCAAGGTGCTGCAGGGTGGCACCGTGCATGTCGGCCCCGGCGGCCGGGTCGAGGACACGGTGATCGAGGCCGACCATGTGCTGATCGAAGGCCGGGTGCAGGGCACGGTGATCGCGCGGCAGACGCTGGAGATCACCGGCAGCGGCACGCTGATCGGCGACGCCTTCTACGACGCCCAGCTGGACGTGCACCCGCGCGCCCGGCTCAAGGGCAAGGTCGAGTACCGCGGCGAGCTGGACACCACCACCCCGTCCTGAGCGCCAGACCGGCCATGGGCGACACGGCCTTCTACGATCGGCTGGCCCCGGACTACCACCTGTTGTTTGCCGATTGGGAGGGCAGCATCGGGCGCCAGGGTGCCGCCCTGGGCGACCTGCTGCGCAGCCAGGGTCTGCAACCCGGCGATGCCGTGCTGGACGCCGCCTGCGGCATCGGCACGCAGACCCTGGGCCTGATCTCGCAAGGCTTTGCGCTCGCCGCCTCCGACCCGTCGCCCGGCGCGGTGGCACGGCTGCAGAACGAACTTCGCACCCGCGGCCTGCAAGCCCAGGTCCGGGTCGATGACCTGCGCACCCTGGCGGGCACCGCCACCGGCAGCCAGGCCGCGGTGCTGGCCTGCGACAACAGCATCCCGCACCTGCTGAGCGACGAGGAGATCGGGCAGGCCTTTCGCAGCGCTTGGCGCTGCCTGCAACCCGGTGGCCTGCTGTTGATCTCGGTGCGGGACTATGCCGCCCTCCCGCGTGTCAGCCCCGATGTGCGCCCCTACGGGGCCCGGCGCGATGCCCAGGGCCGGCGCTTCCTGGCCGTCCAGGTCTGGGAGTGGGATGGCGACTGCTACGACCTGCGCCTCTACCGCACGGTGGAGCACCCGGACGGCCGCTGCGACACCGACGTGCTGTGCAGCCGCTACCACGCGGTCACGCTGGAACGGCTGGCCCAGCTGATGGCCAAGGCCGGTTTCGAGGCCGTGACCCGCCGTGACGACGTGCTCTACCAGCCGGTGCTGCTGGCCCGCAAGCCAGCGCTCAGCGGCCCGACAGCATGAGCCGGACGGCCAGCAGGGCAAATGCCGCGGCAAAGCCACGACGCAGCCACGCCAACGCCCGCGCGCTGGCCAGCAGGTGGGCCCGCACCGCGGCGGCAAACACCCCGTAGAGCGCGAACACCCCCCAGGTCATGGCCATGAAGACCAGGGACATGCCCAGCATCTGCTGCACCGCCTGGCCCGGGGCCGGTTGGACGAACTGCGGCAGAAAGGCCAGGAAGAACAGCGACAGCTTGGGGTTGAGCAGATTGGCCAGCACGGCCTGCCGCACCAGGCCGGTCCGGGGCGGCGCACGGCCCGCCTCCAGCGCCAGCGCGCCGCGGGCAGCCAGACTCTGCCAGGCCAGGAACAGCAGGTAGAGCACACCCAGTCCGCGCAGCAACTCGAAGGCCCAGGGATGCATCTGCAGCACACCGGCCACGCCGGTCAGGCTCAGCGCCAGATGCGGCACGATGCCCAGGGTGCACCCCCAGGCGGTGACCAGCGCCGCCCGCCGGCCCTGTTGCAGGCCGGCGGCAATGGTCAGCACGGCGCCGGTGCCGGGCGAGGCCACGATCAACAGCGAGGTGAGCAGAAAGGATGGGGACGCCAGCGCGGCGAAGATGGGAGATACCGGAACCATGAAGCCACTCCGTTCAGAGGCAGGAAACACCCGGTGGATGCTGATCCCGCCTCGCGGCGATGGCTTGGACGCAATTGCGGTGGGGACGGTGCTCAGCCCGTGAGCCCGACCGACAGGACGGCCTGCCGATAGCGGCCGGGCGTCAGGCCGTAGCAGCGCATGAACAGACGGTTCAGGTGGCTCTGGTCCACGAAACCGCAGGCCGCCGCCGTGTCGGCCAGACGGTGGCCGGCAGCGATCATCCGGCGCGCCCGCCCCAGGCGGCGCTGCATCTGGTAGGCATGCGGTGTCAGGCCGGTGGCCTGGGCGAAGGCCCTCAGGAAATGGAAGCGGCTGAGCCCGGCTTCCCGGGCCAGCGTCGCCAGGCTCAGCGACTCGGCGGAGGCGTCATCCAGCAGCTGCCGGGCCCGCTGCAGCCCAGCCGGCCGCGCCAGGCGTTGAGGCGCCAGCCGGTGGTGACCCAACCGGGCCAGCAGGGTGCACAGAGCCTCCTCCCCCGCCAGGGCGCCAGTGCCAGCCCCGGGGTCGGTGAAGGCCCGGTACAGACGGGCGAACCAGACGGCCAGGCCCGGCTCCCGCAGCACCGGCAGGCTGAACTCCCAGTGACCATGCCGGCCTTCGCTCAGGTCCTCGGCCTGCGTGTTCAGCCAGGCGGGGTCCAGATACAGCATGCGCCAGGACCGGCCGGCATCGCCCACCGGCTGGCCATCGTGCACCTCCCCGGGGTTGACGGTGATGAGGTCCCCCGCCTGGGCCTGCACTTGGCCGCGACCGCTGGCCGAGCGCTGGCTGCCGCGCAGGATGCAACCCACGCCGAACTGCTCGTGCACATGCCGGCCGAAGGCGCGGGCCGTGTCGGCCTCCACGGCTTCCACCTGCGGCAGGCGGCTGGGCACGATGCGAACCACCCCGGCGGTCGATCCGCATCGCGCCATGTTCGCCCCCTCAGGAACGGTAGTCGGCGTTGATGCTGACGTAATCGTGCGAGAGGTCGCAGGTCCAGACGGTGGCGCTGGCGGCGCCGCGGCCCAGGTTCACCCGCACGGTGATCTCGGCCTGCTTCATCACGCGCTGGCCGTCCTCCTCGCGGTAGGCCGGGTTGCGGCCACCCTCGGTGACCACATGCACGTCATCAAGGAACATCTCGATGCGGGTCTGGTCCAGGTCGGCGATGCCGGCATAGCCCACGGCGCAGAGAATGCGGCCCAGGTTGGGATCGCTGGCGAAGAAGGCCGTCTTGACCAACGGCGAGTGGGCGATGGCATAGGCCGCCAGCTTGCACTCGGCCTCGTCGCGGCCGCCCTCGATCTGCACGGTGATGAACTTGCTGGCGCCTTCGCCGTCGCGCACGATGGCCTGGGCCAGCTGCTGCGCCACCGCGAAGAGGGCCGCCTGCAGGGCCTGGCCCTCGGCGCTGTCCAGCGCGGTGATCTCGGCGTGGCCGGCCTGGCGGGTGGCGATCAGCACAAAGCTGTCGTTGGTGGAGGTGTCGCCGTCGATGGTGATGCGGTTGAACGAGGCATCGGCCGCGGCCTTGACCAGCGGCTGCAGCAGGGCCGGCGCGATCACCGCGTCGGTGGCAATGAAGCCCAGCATCGTCGCCATGTTGGGGCGGATCATGCCGGCGCCCTTGGAGATGCCGGTGACGGTGACGGTCTTGCCGCCAATCTGCACCTGGCGCGAAGCGGCCTTGGGCAGGGTGTCGGTGGTCATGATGCCGGCGGCAGCCTCGGCCCAGTGGGCCGGCGCCAGGTCGGCCAGCGCAGCCGGCAGACCGGCTTCGATGCGTTCGACCGGCAGCGTTTCCATGATGACGCCGGTGGAGAACGGCAGCACCTGCTGCGGCTGCACGCCCAGCAGGCCGGCCAGCGCGGCGGCGGTGCGGCGGGCGCGGGCCAGGCCGTCGGCGCCGGTGCCGGCGTTGGCATTGCCGGTGTTGATCACCAGCGCGCGGATGGCGCTGCCGGCGGCCAGCTGTTCGCGGCAGACCTGCACCGGCGCGGCGCAGTAGCGGTTCTGGGTGAACACACCGGCCACCGCCGAGCCCTCGGCGAGCTCGAGCACCACCAGGTCCTTGCGGTTCGCCTTTCGCACGCCGGCCTCGGCAATGCCCAGTCGCACGCCGGCGACGGGATGGAGTTGCTCGGGAACAGGGGCTTGCAGATTGACGGACATGGCGTTCGGTCGGAGGACGGTCGGACAGGGGTCGGAATGCGACCAGGGCGCCCGTGCTTCACGCCGCGGGCGCCCTGGAATGGGGTACCGGCATTGTAGAAGCCGGTAGACGTCAGCGGCGTGTCGCCGCCCGCCTCAAGCGCGCGGCTTGCGGCCCTTCTTGACGGGTGCGGCCGCGGGCGCTTCCGGCGCAGCGGCGAACAGCCGGGCGGCACGCCCTTTCAGCTCCAGCAGTTCGGACGGCGTGATCGAGTACTTGCGGCCGACCACATCCACCTCGATGCGGAACTCCACTTCCTTGCTGCCGTTGGACAGCATGCCGCAGGTGAATTCGTACTCGGGGTCTTCCGCCGGGAAGCCCTTGTACGGCGGGTCGTTCTCCTCGCTCAGCACCACGGCGTGGATCTCGCCGCTGGCGAGATCCAGGATGCCGGTGGACTCGACGACGGTCTCGCTCAGTTCGTCAACGATCTTGATGGGCAGTTGCAGGTCCAAGGCAGGCTCGCAAGGTTCTGGAAAGGGGGCGCATTGTAGGCGCCTTCGGCCCCATGCGCGCCCAGCGCAGACCTCAGCGCCGCAAGGCCTGCGGGTTCATCCAGGCCGCCCGGATCTTGCGCCCACAAGCCACGGAGGTGACATAGGGCTGCTGCTTGGGATCGGTGTTGTAGATGTTCACCAGGTCGTTGCGCGCGATCACGCCGTACCAGGTCTTGCTGGCATCCACCCAGGGATAGAAGCCGAACTTGCCGGGGCTGCTGAAGGCGCCGTCCCCCACCGTCGGATCGTCCTCGACCCAGTGCCCGAGCGAGTAGTGCCAGCGCTCGTCGCTGACGGTGTTGGGCCCGCCGGCCCGGGTGTTGTTGATGGGGCTGAACACCGCACTCGGGCAGGTGGGCAGGTTGGGCGTGGTGCAGACCGCATAGCTCCCCAGCAGCGGCTTCATGTGGCTGTAGGTGCCACTGATGAGATTGCGCAGGAACTGGGTGTAGCCGTTGACCACCACCCCCATGCCACCGGCCAACTCCGGGGTGGAGTAGATCAAGCGTTTGGTGTTGGGCAGTTGCCTGACGGCATCGCTCAACGCGCTGGCGTCATAGCCGCCATAGCCCAGCCGGTCGCCCAGCACCTGCATGTGCCCGCTGTCGTAGTAGAACGCGCCGATGTAGGTGTCGGTGCGGTCACCGTTGCTGCCGCCATTGCGCCCCGGCTCGGCCAGGCAGCCCCCCACCGTGGTGGTCGAAGAACAATGGTCGAAGTTGACGTAGCCCCCACTCATCGTCATCAGCATCTGCATGTCGTCCGTCACCTGCCCCTGGGCCTGTTCGACCATCAGCGTGGCCGCGACCCATTTGGAGCCCGAGGCAATCGGCAAGGCGCTGGACGAGGTGAAGGTCTTGGACGCCCCCGGAATGGGCGTGCCGCCCTGCCCGCTGCCCAAGGGTCCGCTGACATCCCCGATCTCCCAGTAGAACGGGGTGAGCCCCGTGCAACTGGCATCGGCGGTGGCCACCGCAGTGGCGGCGGCGATGCGGTCAGCGACCGTGACCGCGCCAGCGTTCCCCACCACGCAAGACATCACGCCGGCGGCGGCCAGCGCCCCCCACTGATACGGTGCCATGTGCTTCCCCAACGAAGTTCTGGCCGCCGGATTGGTTACCACGAAATGAATGTGGCGATCCGGTCGGTCTGTGAATAATTCCGCCGGAGTATGGCATTAAGTCACTTAATGACGATCTATTTTTTAGGGGTGCAGCCAAGCCTGACGGATTTTTCGCCCACACAGGCGCGAGGTGTTGTAGGGCATCTTGGTCGCGTCCAGGCTCATCGAATTGGCCAGGTCGTAGCGGGCCAGCACGCCATACCAGGTCTTGCTCTGGTCGATCCAGGGGTAGAAGCCGAACTTGCCGGGGCTGCTGAAGGCGCCGTCGCCGGTGGTCGGATCGTCCTCGACCCAGTGACCCAGTGCGTAATGCCAGCGGTCATCGCTGATGTCGTTCGGCCCCCCCGGGCGCGACTGGTTGATCGGGCTGAACAGCACGCCGCTGCAGTCGCTGCCGTTGGCGTGGGCGCACGCCGCATGCTGACCCAGCGCCGCGGCTGTCTGGGCCAGCGTGCCATCCAGCACATGGCGCAGGAACAGCGCATAGGTGGTGGCGTTGGTGCCCAGCCCCCCGGCCAGCTGCACGTTGGTGTAGCTGAAGGACCGCGCCGGCATGCCCGTGACGGTATGCAAGGCCGTGGTCAACACATCGGTCGTGTCGCTGCCCCAGCCGCGGTTGAGCGCATGCACCTGCATGTGACCCCCGCCGTAATAGAACTGGCCCGCCGCGCTGCTCACGTAATCGCCATTGGTCCCCCCCTGCCGCCCTGCCGCTGCCAGACAGGACGACACCGTGGTGCCGGCATTCGAACTGCAGTCGCTGAAGTTGGTGTAGCCCGCCCGCATGGTGAGTGCGGCCACATCGTCGGCGCTCAGCACGCCCTTCTGGGCTTCGATCACGCTGCTGGCGTAGACCCATTTGGAGGCGGAGGCCACCGGCATCAGCGTGGAGGCACTGGTCTTGGTCTTGCCAGCCCCTCCGGTGCCACTGCCCTGCTTGCCCGTCTTGTCGCCGATCTCCCAGTAGAACGGGGTCAGGCTGGTGCAGCTGGGATCGCTGCTGGCCACCTTGGCGGCAGCCGTCTGACGTTCGGTCACCGTAGGTGACGTGGTGGTTGTGGTGGTGACCGTGACGGCCTGGGCCTGGGCGGTCGGCGTGCTGCTGCTTGCGCTGTCCCCGCTGCCACCGCCACACCCTGCCACCAGGCCAGCCACGGCCCCCAGAAACAGCCCGCCTGACACACGCATCGCTTGATCTCCGAATCCGCCATGCCCATCGCATGGCGAACTCGATATCGACGCGAGGGCGTGCGCCTTAAACCGCGTGAAACGTCTGGAAACGGGCTTGTTCGGGTCTTTGCTTCATTCCGTCACGGTGGTCGGCAGCTGCACCGGGCTGCTGTGCCAGATGTCGTGCGCGTACTCGGCGATGGTGCGGTCGGACGAGAAGAAGCCCATGCCGGCCACGTTGAGCACGGCCTTGCGCGTCCATTCCTCCTCGGCCCGGTAGAGCGCGTCCACCTGATCCTGGGTGTCCACATAACTGCGGTAGTCGGCCAGCAGCAGGTAGTGGTCGCCCCAGTTCACCAGCGTGTCGACGATGGGCTGGTAGCGGGCCGGCTCGGCCGGGCTGAACCGGCCGCTGGCGAGCATGTCCAGCACGCCGGCCAGCTCGTCGTCCTCTTCCAGCCATTCGCGCGGCTGGTAGCCCCGGGCGCGCAGGCCGGCCACCTCCTCGGCGGTGTGGCCGAAGATGAAGATGTTGTCAGCCCCCACGTGCTCGCGCATCTCCACGTTCGCGCCATCCAGCGTGCCGATGGTCAGCGCGCCGTTCAGGCCGAACTTCATGTTGCCGGTGCCCGAGGCCTCGGTGCCGGCGGTGGAGATCTGCTCGGACAGGTCGGCCGCCGGGATGATGATCTCGGCCAGGCTGACGCTGTAGTTGGGGATGAACACCACCTTGAGGCGGTCGCCCACGCGCGGGTCGTTGTTGATGACCTGGGCCACGTCGTTGATGAGCCGGATCACCAGCTTGGCCATGTAGTAGGCCGAGGCCGCCTTGCCGGCGAACACCACCACCCGCGGCACCCACTGGGCGTCGGGCTGGTCCAGGATGCGGCGGTAGCGGGTGATGACGTGCAGCACGTTGAGCAACTGCCGCTTGTACTCGTGGATGCGCTTGACCTGCACATCGAACAGCGCGTCGACGTTCAGGTCCACGCCCAGGCGCTTCTGCACCAGCGCGGCCAGGCGTTCCTTGTTCTGCCGCTTGACCCGGCGGAAGGCGCCCAGGAAACCGGGCAGCTCGATCGCGGCCTTCAGCCCATCGAGCTGGTCGAGCTGGCGGCGCCAGCCGCGGCCGATGCGCTGGTCCAGCAGCTGCGCCAGGCCCGGGTTGGCCTGGGCCAGCCAGCGACGCGGCGTGATGCCGTTGGTCTTGTTGTTGAAGCGCTCGGGCCAGAGCTTGGCGAAGTCCGCGAAGATGGACTGCTTCATCAGCTCGGAGTGCAGCGCCGAGACGCCGTTGACGGAGTGGCTGGCCAGCACCGCCAGGTAGGCCATGCGCACCCGGCGCTCGCCGGTCTCGTCGACCAGCGACAGCTTGCGCTGCATCTCGGTGCCGCCGCCGTACTGGCTGGTCAGCTGGCCCAGGAAGCGGGCGTTGATGTCGAAGATGATGCGCAGGTGGCGCGGCAGCACCCGGCCCAGCACCTCCACCGGCCAGGTCTCCAGCGCCTCGTGCATCAGCGTGTGGTTGGTGTAGCTGAAGATCTTCTGGCAATGGCCCCAGGCCACGTCCCAGGGCAGGCGGTGCTCATCGACCAGCACCCGCATCAGCTCGGGGATGGCCAGCACCGGGTGGGTGTCGTTCAGGTGGATGCTGACCTTCTCGGACAGCAGGTCGAAGCTGGTGTGGCCGCGCAGGTAGCGGCGGATCAGGTCCTGCACGCTGGCCGAGACGAAGAAGTACTCCTGACGCAGGCGCAGCTCGCGGCCGGACGGCGTGGAGTCGTCCGGGTAGAGCACGCGCGAGACGTTCTCGCTGTGGTTCTTGGTCTCCACGGCACCGAAGTAGTTGCCCTGGTTGAAGGCCTTGAGGTCCATCTCCTCGGTGGCGCGGGCGCTCCACAGGCGCAGGGTGTTGGTGGCCATCGTCCCGTAGCCGGGGATGATGGTGTCATAGGCCATGGCCAGCACGTCGTCGGTGTCGACCCAGCGCACGCCGCCGTGCCCATCCTCCAGCCGGCCACCGAAACGCACGCGGTACACCACTTCCGGCCGCGGGAACTCCCAGGGGTTGCCGTGGGTGAGCCAGTAGTCGGGCGTCTCCACCTGGCGGCCGTCCTGGATCAGCTGACGGAACATGCCGTAGTCGTAGCGGATGCCGTAGCCCAGACCCGGCACGCCCAGCGTGGCCATCGAATCGAGGAAACAGGCCGCCAGCCGGCCCAGGCCGCCGTTGCCCAGCGCCGCATCGGGCTCCAGGTCGAACAGCTCGTCCAGGTCCACCTCCAGTTCCTTGAGGGCCTGCTTCAGCGCCGGCATCAGGTCCAGCGCCAGCACCGCGTTGCTGAAGGTGCGGCCGATCAGGAACTCCATCGAGAGGTAATAGACCCGCTTCACATCCTGCGCGTACTGGGCACGGGTGGTCTGCATCCAGCGCTCGACCAAGTGGTCTCGGATGGCGTAGGCCGCCGCATGCATCCAGTCCTCGGGCCGGGCCGAGACCGGGTCCTTGCCGACCTGGTAGATCAGCTTGTTGGCGATGTGGCGCTTGAGTGCCTGGACGCTGGTGCGCCCGACGTGGTCGTATTCATGCTCGAACTGGGTGACGTCCATCGCGGTCGGTCCTCAGGTACGGGAAGAAGGCAGGTCAGCGGCCCAGGGCCGCCCGGTACATGGCCAGATAGCCCTGGGCGGCCACCGCCCAATCGTGGTGCTGCGCCATCGCGGTGCGCTGAACCGAGACCCAGTCGCGCCGACGGCGGTACAGCGCGAAGGCCCGACGCACCGCGGCGTCCAGCCCTTCCTCGCTGAAGTCGTCGAACACGAAGCCGGTGGCGCGTCCCTCATCCAGGGCCTCCAGGGAACAGTCGGTCACGGTGTCGGCCAGCCCGCCCACGCGGCGCACCAGGGGCAGCGCACCATAGCGCAGGCCATAGAGCTGGGTCAGCCCGCAGGGCTCGAAGCGGGAAGGCACCATGATCACGTCGCCCCCGGCCACCATCTGATGGGCCAGGGATTCGTCGTAGCCGATGTGCACCCCCACCGAATCGGGCCAGCGGCTGGCCAGATCCCGGAATGCAGCTTCCATGCCGGCATCGCCGTTGCCCAGCAACGCGAACTGCCCGCCCCGGGCCGCCAGCTTGGGCAGCGCCTCCAGCACCAGGTGCAGGCCTTTCTGTTCGGTCAGCCGGCTCACCACCACGAACAGCGGCACATCCGGCACCGGCGCCAGGCCCAGCAGCTTCTGCAGCGCCGCCTTGTTGCGGCCCTTGCCGGTCAGCTTCAGGCCATCGTAGGCCGCGGTGATCAGCGGGTCCTTCGCCGGGTTCCAGACCGCCTCGTCCACGCCGTTCAGAATGCCGTGCAGCACCCCGGCGCGGCGGCGCAGCAGGCCATCCAGCCCCATGCCCTGCTCGGGCGACTGGATCTCATGCGCATAGGTCGGGCTCACCGTGCTGATGCGGTCGGCGTAGTACAGCCCGGCCTTCATGAAGTTCAGCGCGCCGTGGAACTCCAGCCCCTCGGGGTTGAAGAAGTGCAGCGGCAGACCCAGCTCGCCGAAGTGCCGGCCGTCAAAGCTGCCCTGGTAGGCCAGGTTGTGGATGGTGAAGACCGAGGCCACCGGCACCCCCATGGCCTTCATGCAGGCCGGCGCCAGCGCGGCATGCCAGTCGTGGGCGTGCACCAGTTCGGGCCGCCAGTAGCTGTCGGCCCCACCGGCCAGCTCGGCCGCAGCCCAGCCCAGGCGGGCAAAGCGCAGGTGGTTGTCGGCATAGGGATGGTGGCGCTCATCGGCGTACGGCCCGCCCGGCCGCTGGTACAGCGAGGGGGCGTCGACCACATAGGCCCAGGTGCCCACGGCAGGCAGCTCGCCATACAGCAAGCGGGCGCCGGGCACCGCGGCATGCGGCGCCAGCGGGTTGACGGTGACCGGGTTCTTCAACCCGGCCAGCACCGCCTCGAAGCCGGGCAGCAGCACCCGCACCTCGGCCCCGGCGGCCTGCAAGGCGGCAGGCAGCGCACCGGCCACATCGGCCAGCCCGCCTGTCTTCAACAGCGGAAAAATTTCGGCACAGACCTGCAAGACGCGCATGCGCCCTCCTCCTCAGAGCTTCTCCAGCATGGCACGGGTGACCAGCACCACGCCGCCCGGGCTGCGGTAGAAGCGCTTGGCATCCAGCTCGGCATCCTCGCCGATCACCAGCCCCTCGGGCAGCTTGCAGCGGCGGTCGATCACCGCGTTGCGGATGCGGCAGTGGCGGTTGACCTGCACGTCCGGCAACACCACGGTCCCGTCCAGCCGGCTGTAGGAACGCACCAGCACGTTCGAGAACAGCACCGAGTTCTGCACCGTGGCGCCCGAGACGATGCAGCCCCCCGAGACCAGCGAGTCGATCGCCTCGCCGCGCCGGCCTTCCTGGTTGTGCACGAACTTGGCCGGCGGCAGCTGTTCCTGGTAGGTCCAGATCGGCCATTCCTTGTCGTACATGTTCAGCTCGGGCGTGGTCGAGGCCAGGTCCAGGTTGGCCGCCCAGTAGGCGTCCACCGTGCCCACGTCGCGCCAGTAGGCCCGCGAGTATGGCGGGTTGGCGACAGCCGACATCGAGAACGGATGCGCCAGCGCCTGCCCCTCGGACACCGCCTTGGGAATCAGGTTGCGGCCGAAGTCGTGGTCGGATGTGGCGTCGCGCGCATCCTCGTCCAGCAGCCGATAGAGGTAATCGGCCGTGAAGATGTAGATGCCCATGCTGGCCAGCGACACGGCCGGGTTGCCCGGCATGGGGGGCGGGTCGGCCGGTTTCTCGACGAAGCTGGTGATGCTGCGGGTGTCGTCGACCGCCATCACGCCAAAGCCGGTGGCCTCCAGGCGGGGCACCTCGATGCAGCCCACCGTCACGCCCCGGCCGCTGCCGACGTGGTCGGCCAGCATGATGGAGTAGTCCATCTTGTAGACATGGTCGCCGGCCAGCACCACCACGTACTGCGGCGACATGTCGCGCACGATGTCCAGGTTCTGCCAGACGGCATCGGCGGTACCGCGGTACCAGTCCACCTCGTTGACGCGCTGCTGGGCCGGCAGCAGATCGATGAAGTCCCCCATCTCGCTGCGCATGAAGCTCCAGCCGCGCTGGATGTGGCGCAGCAGCGAATGCGATTTGTACTGCGTGACCACGCCGATGCGGCGCAGACCCGAGTTCACGCAGTTGGACAGCGCGAAATCAATGATGCGGAACTTGCCGCCGAAGTGCACCGCCGGCTTGGCCCGGTTGTCGGTCAGGTTCATCAGGCGGGAACCGCGCCCGCCGGCCAGCACCAGCGCCATGGTCCGCCGGGCCAGCCAGCGTGTCTCGGCGCTGCGGTTGAGGTCCATCTCTTCAGTCTCCAGGGAAATCATGCCAGGCCGTGCACCAGGGCGGGGTCGACCAGTTCGTGGCTGCACAGCACCTGCACGCTGCGCGCGGGCACGGTCAGCGGGCCGGGGGAATGGGCACCGTTGGGCGGCTGGCCCAGCGCGTGGCTGCTGTCAAAGCGGCCGATCCAGACCGGCCCGCGGCTGAGCGGCGGCAGCGTGAACACGCGGTCCTCCGCGGCAGGGTTGAACAGCAGCAGCGTCTCGTGGCCGGCGTCCG
The DNA here is from genome assembly GCF_020387415.1 of Ideonella benzenivorans. Lineage (GTDB taxonomy): Bacteria > Pseudomonadota > Gammaproteobacteria > Burkholderiales > Burkholderiaceae_C > Ideonella > Ideonella benzenivorans. The sequence continues at coordinate 204,478 of NZ_JAGWCB010000010.1, forward strand.
GCGGGGCCAGCTGCACCATCAGCGCCCGATCCCGGTGGTCGTGCCAGTCGCCCGCCGCGAGCACCGCGCCGTCGGGCCGCAGCCAGCGCACGTCGGGCAGGCCGTCCGGGCCCGGGCGGCCCTGCAGCCAGCGGTCGCCCCGCAGCGCAGGGTCGCAGCGGCGCAGCATCGTCAGACGGGCGATGCAGGCCCCCAGGCTGCGGCTTTCCGGTGCCGTCCAGTCCAGCCAGGTCAGCGCGCCATCCTGGCAATAGGCGTTGTTGTTGCCCTGCTGGGAGTGACCCAGCTCATCGCCCATCAGCAGCATGGGCGTGCCGCGCGCCAGCAGCAGCGTGCTCAACAAGGCGCGCTGCAGCCGGCCGCGCCGGGCCAGCACGGCCGGGTCGTGCGTCGGGCCCTCGATGCCACCGTTCCAGCTCAGGTTGTCGCCGTGGCCATCGCGGTTGCCCTCGCCGTTGGCCAGGTTGTGCCGTTCGTTGAAGCTCACCAGGTCGCGCAGCGTGAAGCCGTCGTGCGCGGTGACGAAGTTCAGGCTGGCGGCCGGGCGGCGCGGCCGCTTGGGGTCGTGCTGGAAGCGGTCGCTGGAGCCGGCCAGCCGGTTGGCCAACTCAGCCCGGTCGGCCCGCCGGTCCTCCGGGTGCAGCCAGTAGGCCCGCCAGGCATCACGGGCCTGATCGTTCCACTCGAACCAGCCCACCGGGAAGTGGCCCAGCTGGTAGCCGTCCGGCCCCAGGTCCCAGGGCTCGGCGATCACCAGGCAGCGGCGCAGCAGCGGGTCGGCCTGCCAGGCGCCGAAGAAGGCGGCCCCGGCGCTGTAACGGCCCAGATCGTCGCGGCCCAGCGTGGGCGCCAGGTCGAACCGGAAGCCGTCCACCCCGTAGGACTGCACCCAGTGCCGCAGCGCATCGATGACCATGCGCAGCACCATCGGCTCGGCCAGGTTCAGGGTGTTGCCGCAGCCGCTCCAGTCCTGGTAGCGGCCAGGTTGGGCCCCCTCGTGGCGGTACCAGTGGCGGTTGGCCAGGCCCTTCAGGCTGAGGCAGGGGCCTTGCAGGTCGGTCTCGGCGCTGTGGTTGAAGACCATGTCCAGCACCACCTCGAAACCGGCCCGGCGCAGCGTGGCGATGGCCTGGCGCAGTTCCTCGGCCGGGCTCAGGCCGTCCTGCCCACTGGCATAGCGGGGCTCGGGCGCCATGAAACCAATCGGCGTGTAGCCCCAGTGGTTGGACAGGCCCAGACGCTGCAGCCGGGCCTCGTCAGCCCGCGCCTGCACCGGCATCAGCTCCAGCGTGGTCACCCCCAGGTGCTTCCAGTGGGCGATCAGGGCCGGATGGGCCAGGCCGGCATAGGTGCCGCGCAAGGCCTCGGGCACGTCCGGGTGCAGCGCGCTGGCGCTGCGCACATGCACCTCGGCCACCACGCGGTGCCCCAGTGGCACCGAGGGCACGTTGACCACCGGCGCCCGCGCGGGCGCCAGCACCCGGGCCTTCAGGGCGACATCGCCGTTGTCGAGCGGGTGCGGGCGGTTCGGATCAGCGGGATCGAAATCCAGGTAGCGGTCCAGATCGCCGGCATAGCGCCCCACCACCTCGTGGGCGTAGGGGTCCAGCAGCAGCCGCTGCGGGTTGAACCGCAGGCCCTGGGCCGGCGCCCAGCGGCCCGCCGCGCGCCAGCCATAGACCTGCCCCGCCTCGACCCCCGGCACGGTGGCGTGCCAGATGCCCAGGTGGCTGTGCGGCACCGGCAGGCGCTGCCGCTCATGCCGACCGCTGTCGTCGAACAGGCAGAGCCAGACGGCCTCGGCCTCGGGCGCCCAGACGGCGAACTGCGCCCCGCCGGCCACCAGATGCGCGCCCAGGTGGTGCGGATCCCCCGGCGCCAGCGGCTGCATCGCTTCGCTCCCCATTGGAATCACCCCACCTGCCCCTGCGGCACCAACATCACCGTGGCCAGCGGCGGCAGCGTCAGGCGCACCGACTGCGGCCAGCCATCACAGGGCACCTCCTCGACGACCAGCGGCCCGGGCGACACGCCGCTGCCACCGTAGACCACATCGTCGGTGTTGAGCAGCAGGCGCCAGGCGCCGCCCTGCGGCAGGCCCAGCCGGTAGCCGTGGCGCACCTCGGGTGTGAAGTGGGCGATGACGACCACCCGCTGCCCATCGGCCGCACCCGGTGCCGCACGGCGCTCGCAGGCCAGCACCGACTGCGCCGCGTCGTCGTGGCGCAGCCACTGGAAGCCGGCCGAGTCGTGGTCCAGCCGGTGGAGCGCCGGGTGGTGGCGCAGCACGCGGTTCAGATCGCGCACCAGGCGCTGCAGCCCGGCGTGCGGCGCATGGGCCAGCAGATGCCAGGGCAGGCTGGTGTCGGCGTTCCATTCTTCCCAGGGGCCGATCTCGTTGCCCATGAAGAGCAGCTTCTTGCCCGGGTGACCCCACATCCAGCCATAGGCGGCGCGCAGCGTGGCAAAGCGCTGCCAGGTGTCGCCGGGCATCTTGGCCACCATCGAGCCCTTGCCGTGCACCACCTCGTCGTGCGAGATGGGCAGCACGAAGTTCTCGCTGAAGGCGTACATCAGCGAGAAGCGCATCTCGTCCTGGTGCCAGCGGCGGTGGATGGGTTCGCGCGCCAGGTAGCGCAGCGTGTCGTTCATCCAGCCCATGTTCCACTTGTAGTGGAAGCCCAGGCCGCCGGACTGCGCATCGTCCGAGGGCGGCCGGGTCACGCCGGGGAAGGCGGTGGACTCCTCGGCGATCATGATGGCCTCGGGCCGCTCGATGCCGATGGTGCGGTTGAGCCGGCGCAGGAACTCGATCGCCTCCAGGTTCTCGCGCCCGCCCCAGCGGTTGGGGATCCACTCGCCCTCGCGGCGGCTGTAGTCGCGGTAGAGCATCGAGGCCACCGCGTCCACCCGCAGCCCGTCGATGCCGAAGCGCTCAATCCAGTACAGCGCGTTGCCGATCAGGAAGTTGCGCACCTCCACCCGGCCGTAGTTGTAGATCAGCGTGTTCCAGTCGGGGTGGTAGCCCTCGCGCTTGTCCTGGTGCTCATACAAGCAGGTGCCGTCGAACCAGGCCAGGCCATGTTCATCGGTCGGAAAATGGGCCGGCACCCAGTCCAGGATCACCCCCAGGCCGGCGGCATGGGCCGCCTCGACGAAGGCCTTGAATTCCTCCGGCTGGCCAAAACGCGCGGTGGGCGCGAACAGGCCCACCGGCTGGTAGCCCCAGGAACCGTCGAAGGGGTGCTCCTGCACCGGCATCAGCTCCAGGTGGGTGAAACCCATCTCGGCCACGTAGGGGATCAGCTGTTCGGCCAGCTCGGTGTAGCTGAGCCAGCGGCCATCGTGGCCGCGCCGCCAGGAGCCCAGGTGCACCTCGTAGATGCTGATGGGCGCGTCCAGCGCATTGGCCCGGCCACGGGCGGCGTCGCGCGCCACGCCAGCGGGCAGGCGCTGCACGATGCAGGCGGTGCCCGGCCGCAGCTCGGCCCGATTGGCATAGGGGTCGGCCTTCTGGCGCAGCACGCCGTCGCGGCCCAGCACCTCGAAACGGTAGTAATCGCCCTCGGCCGCATGGGGCACGAAGATCTCCCACACGCCGGCGCCGGGGTGCCGGCGCATGGCATGGCGGCGGCCATCCCACTGGTTGAAGCTGCCCACCACCGAGACCCGCTGGGCCGCGGGCGCCCAGACGGCAAAGCGCACGCCGGCCACCCCTTCCACCACCAGCGGGTGGCCGCCCAGCGCCTCGTAGGGGCGCAGGTGGGTGCCCTCGGCCAGCCACCACAGTTCCGCCTCGCGCAACTGGCTGCCGAAGCGGTAGGCGTCTTCCAGCAGCACGGGGCCCTGGCCCCAGTCGATGCGCAGCTTGTAGGTGCCCGGCAGCTGGGGCCGCTGCACGCACCACAGGTCGGTGTGGGGCACCTGCGCCAGGTCCGCCAGCCACTGGCCCTCGGCATCGGTCACGGCCACCTGGTGGGCCCCGGGCAGCAGGGCCCGCAGGGTCGTGCCCTCGCGGTCGGTGTGCGGCCCCAGCACCGAGAACGGATCGCCATGCTGGGCGGTCTGCAGGGCGGCGATGGTGGCCGCATCGGGAGCGCCGGGCGGCAGCGCGGCGGGACGGTCGGCCATCGGCCCGGGTACGGCTGGGGACATGCGAGCTTTCAGCGTGTTGCGAGGGCCGCGCTGTAAGGCGGCAGGTGCCACTCCCGGCCATCGGCCGACAAGACGGCGGACGCCAGCGGCGCACCCTGGGCTGGCGCCAATCCCCCCAGGGTATCAGGTAACAAGAGGTTCACGGCCCGACTCCCCAGGTTGAAACCCAGCACCAGCGCGGGCTGGCCCGGCCAGCGGCGCTCGAACAGCAGCGTGTGCGGCCCCTGGGCGTGGTGGAAGACGATCTTCCCCCAGCGCAGCGCCGGCTGGCCACGGCGCCAGGCCAGCAGCCCCCGGGTCTGCGACAGCACGCTGGCCGGCTCCAGCTCCTGCACGTCCACCGCCCGGTCGGCGTGGTCCAGCCCCAGCGGCAGCCAGGGCTCCGCCCCGGCGTTGAAGCCAGCCTGCGGCGCGTCCTTCCACCAAGGCATGGGCGTGCGGCAACCGTCGCGCCCCTTGAAGCGTGGCCAGAAGGCCTTGCCGTAGGGGTCCTGCAGCCGCTCGAAGGGGATGTCAGCCTCGGGCAGGCCCAGTTCCTCGCCCTGGTAGAGGCAGACGCTGCCCTTCAGGCTGAGCAGCAGCGCCAGCAGTGTGATGGACAGGTGATCGTGGGGCTGGCCGTGCGGCGCCCAGCGCGTGGCCACCCGCGGCACGTCGTGGTTGGACAAGGCCCAGCAGCCCCAGCCGCCGGTGCGGGCCAGCTCGGCCTCCAGCCCCTCGACCTGCTCGCGGATGTGCGGGCCGGAGGCCTCGGGGGTCAGCAGCGCAAAGCTGTAGGCCATGTGCAGGCGCTTGCCCGCCTCGGTGTAGTCGGCCATCACCGGCAGCGGGTGCTCGTCGCCCACCTCACCGATGCTGGCGGCGCCGAATTCATCCAGCACCGCGCGCAGCCGCTCCAGGAAGGCCAGGTTCTCCGGCTGGGTCTTGTCGTAGAGGTGGCGCTGCATCGCGTACGGGTTGTCCGGCCGCACGGTGCTGACGCCCGCCTGCTCGTCGGCTGTGGCCGGCGGGTTGCTGCGCAGCTGCGCATCATGGAACTGGTGGTTGCAGGCATCGAAGCGAAAGCCATCCACCCCGCGCTCGCACCAGAAGCGCACCTCGCCCAACAGCGCGTCCTGCACGTCCGGATGGTGAAAGTTCAGGTCGGCCTGGCTGCTCAGGAAGCTGTGCTGGTAGTACTGGCGGCGCTGGCTGTCCCACTGCCAGGCCGAGCCGCCGAACACGCTCAACCAGTTGTTGGGCGGTGTGCCATCGGGCTGCGGGTCGGCCCAGACATACCAGTCGGCCCGGGGGTTGTCGCGGCTCTCGCGGCTGGCGCGGAACCAGGCGTGCTCGACCGAGGTGTGCGAGAGCACCTGGTCGATCATCACCTTCAGGCCCAGGGCGTGGGCACGGGTGATCAGTGCGTCGAAATCGTCCAGCGTGCCGAACAGCGGATCCACCTGCCGGTAATCGGCCACGTCGTAGCCGAAGTCGGCCATCGGCGACTTGAAGAAGGGCGACACCCAGATCGCGTCCACCCCCAGGTGGGCGACATAGTCCAGGTGCTCGGTGATGCCGCGCAAGTCCCCCACCCCGTCGTTGTTGCTGTCGGCAAAGCTGCGGGGGTAGATCTGGTAGATGACCGCACCGCGCCACCAGTCCTGCCCGGCCCGGTCGCTGTCACAGGCCGGGGAAGTGGCGGCAAATGGGGCAGACATGCGCGGTCCTTTCCTCAGGAATCGTCCAGATGGCCCGGACAGACCGATCTTGCCTCAGGCCCGTGACAGCACCAAGCCCATTCGTGGCCAAGTTGCACCGCAATGGGGCTGGCTGGCCGGTGGCACCGCGATTGCAGGATACTGGCCCGATGGCCTCGGCGCCCGATGCGCCTGGCCGCTGGAGAACCGGATGGAACTGACCCCCCGCGAAAAAGACAAGCTGCTGATCTTCACCGCCGCTCTGCTGGCCGAGCGCCGCCTGGCCCGAGGCCTGAAGCTCAATTACCCCGAGGCCGTGGCCCTGATCACGGCCGCCATCATGGAAGGTGCCCGCGACGGCAAGAGCGTGGCCGCGCTGATGAGCGAAGGCAAGACCGTGCTCAAGCGCGACCAGGTGATGGACGGCGTGGCCGAACTGATCCCCGAGATCCAGGTGGAGGCCACCTTCCCCGATGGCACCAAGCTGGTCACCGTGCACCAGCCCATTGCCTGACGCACACCCGAAGTGCATTCAGCCCTGATTGCGAACCGAACCTGGAGAACGCCCGATGAACGCCCACGCTGACCAAACTTTGCTGCCACGCGGCGGCTTCCTGCGCCCCGCCCTGGCCGCCGCCCTCACCGCCCTGCCGCTGATGGCCTCGGCCCACATGGGCGCCGATGCCGGCGGCCACCACAGCTTTGTCGACGGCCTGGTCCACCCCTTCACCGGCCTGGACCACCTGAGCGCCATGCTGGCCGTGGGCCTGTGGAGCGGCCTGAACGCCCGCCGCGCCTGGGTGGCGCCGCTGAGCTTTGCCAGCCTGCTGCTGGTGGGCGCGCTGCTGGCCACGGCCGGCCTGGCCTTCCCGGCGGTGGAGCCGATGATCGCCGCCTCGCTGCTGGTGATCGGCCTGCTGCTGGCCAGCCAGCGCCAGCTGCCGGCCCCGGTGGCGGCCGTGCTGGTGGGCGGCTTCGCCCTCTTCCACGGCGCCGCCCACGGCAGCGAGCTGAGCGCCGGCCCGGCCCTGGCCGGCATGGTGCTGGCCACCGCCGCACTGCACCTGGCCGGCCTGGGCCTGGGCCGCTGGCTGAAGGCCCGTGGCGGCCTGCTGCCGCGGGTGACGGCCCTCGCCGGTGGCGCCGGCATGGCGGCCTTCGGCGCCTCGCTGCTGCTGGGCTGAGCGGGAGCGTGACGATGATTCCCGGAGAACTCATCACCGACGACGGCGAGCTGGACCTGAACCCCGGCCGCCGCACCCTCACCCTGGTGGTGGAAAACGCCAGCGACCGCCCGATCCAGGTCGGATCGCACTACCACTTCGCCGAGACCAACGCCGGCCTGCGCTTTGACCGCGAGGCCGCCCGCGGCATGCGGCTGCACATCGCCAGCGGCACCGCCGTGCGCTTCGAGCCCGGCCAGCAACGCACCGTGGAGCTGGTGGACTACGCCGGCAGCCGCACGGTCTATGGCTTCCGCGGCCTGGTGCAAGGAAAGCTCTGAACTGACATGACCACGATTGGAAAACGCGCCTACGCCGAGATGTTCGGCCCCACTGTGGGCGACCGCCTGCGCCTGGCCGACACCGAGCTCATCCTCGAAGTCGAGCAGGACTACACCCTGAAGGCCGGCGGCTACGGCGAGGAAGTGAAGTTTGGTGGCGGCAAGACCATCCGCGACGGCATGGGCCAGAGCCAGGTCGTCAACGGCCCCCATCCACACGAAGCCTGCGACTGCGTCGTCACCAACGCCGTCATCCTGGACCACTGGGGCATCGTCAAGGCCGACATCGGCATCAAGGGCCAACGCATCGTCGCCATCGGCAAGGCCGGCAACCCCGACGTGCAGCCGGGCGTGGACATCGTCATCGGCCCGGGCACCGAGATCATCGCCGGCGAAGGCATGATCGTCACCGCCGGCGGCATCGACACCCACATCCACTTCATCTGCCCACAGCAGATCGAGGAGGCCCTGGCCAGCGGCGTCACCACGATGATCGGCGGCGGCACCGGTCCGGCCACCGGCACCTTTGCCACCACCTGCACCCCGGGGCCGGAGAACCTGCGCCGCATGCTGGAAGCGGCCGATGCCTTCCCGATGAACCTGGGCTTTCTGGGCAAGGGCAACGCCAGCCGGCCCGAGGCCCTGCATCAGCAGGTCGAGGCCGGCGCCATCGGCCTGAAGCTGCACGAGGACTGGGGCACCACCCCGGCGGCCATCGACTGCTGCCTCTCCGTGGCCGAAGAGACGGACGTGCAGGTGGCCATCCACACCGACACGCTCAACGAGAGCGGCTTCGTGGAGAACACCATCGCCGCCTTCAAGGGCCGCACCATCCACAGCTTCCACACCGAAGGCGCGGGCGGCGGCCATGCGCCGGACATCATGAAGGTGGTGGGCGAGGCCAATGTGCTGCCCAGCTCCACCAACCCCACGCGCCCGTTCACCGTCAACACGCTGGACGAGCACCTGGACATGCTGATGGTGTGCCACCACCTCGATGCGTCGATCGCCGAGGACCTGGCCTTCGCCGAAAGCCGCATCCGACGCGAGACCATCGCCGCCGAGGACATCCTGCATGACCTGGGCGCGATCAGCATGTTCAGCTCCGACAGCCAGGCCATGGGCCGGGTGGGCGAGGTGATCATCCGCTGCTGGCAGACGGCCCACAAGATGAAGGTGCAGCGCGGCAAGCTGCCCGACGACGGCGCCCGCAACGACAACGCCCGCATCAAGCGCTACATCGCCAAGCTGACCATCAACCCCGCGCTGGCCCACGGCATCAGCCACGAGGTGGGCAGCGTGGAGGTGGGCAAGTGGGCCGACCTGGTGTTCTGGCGCCCGGCCTTCTTCGGCGTCAAGCCCAGCCTGGTGCTCAAGGGCGGCTTCATCGCCATGGCCGCCATGGGTGACCCCAACGCCAGCATCCCCACCCCGCAGCCGGTGCATTACCGCCCGCAGTTCGGCGCCTTCGGCGGCGCCCTCGCCCAGACCTCGCTGACCTTTGTCAGCCAGGCTGCGCTGAAGAATGGGGCCGCCGAGGGCTACGGCCTGCACAAGCACCTGGCCGCCGTGAAGGGCTGCCGCACCGTGAACAAGGCCGCGATGGTGCACAACCACTACGCCCCGGTGATGGAGATCGACGCGCAGACCTATGCGGTGCGCGCCGACGGCCAGCTGCTGACCTGCGAACCGGCCACCGTGCTGCCGATGGCGCAGCGGTATTTCCTGTTCTGACGCCCCCCTTCAGGCCCCACCGGCTTGAACCAGCAACGGCCTCCCCTGCGGGAGGCCGTTTTGCTTTGGGCGCACACGCCCCCCTTGACGCCAGTGCCACCCCCAAAGGAATGGATACGTTCGCCGCACGAACTGGCGGGCCCTGCGTTCCCCCCGCGGCAACTGCTACCGTTCAGCGAACGATCCCCTGGTGAGCAGACCGCTCACCAGCCCTTTGAGAAATCGTCCATGAAGCGCGACCCCAGCATGACAGCCACATCAGTTCAGATCGGCCTGATCGGCGATCACACCCCCTCGGTGGTGGCCCACCGCGCCATCCCGATGGCACTGCAACACGCGGCCCAGACGAACCAGGTCTCCGTTGAATTCGAGTGGGTTCCGACCGAAGAGATCACCTCGCCCGAGCGTCTGCTTGGCTTTGATGGCCTGTGGTGCGTGCCGGCCAGCCCCTACCGCAGCATGGCGGGCGCTCTGCGGGGCATTCGCCATGCCCGCGAAAGTGCAACGCCCTTCCTGGGCACCTGTGGCGGCTTTCAACATGCGGTCGTCGAGTACGCCCGGCACGTGCTGGGCTGGGCCGATGCCGATCACGGCGAGACCGCCTCGGAAGCGGCCCGCTGGGTGATTGCGCCACTCACCTGCGCTCTGGTCGAAATCACCCACCCGGTGCAACTGGCGCCCAACAGCCGCTTGGCAGTCGCCTATGGCGGCGACACCGCCACCGAGGGCTACCGCTGCCGTTATGGGCTGAACCCGGAATTCCAGGCGCAGCTGCTGGCCGGGCCGCTGCGCGCCACGGCCCACGACAGCACCGGCGAAGTCCGGGCCATCGAACTGGACAATCACCCCTTCTTCGTCGCCACGCTGTTTCAACCGGAACGCGCGGCCCTCCAAGGCCGGACCGCGCCACTGGTGAATGCCTTTGTGCGCGCCTGCACCATCCAAGCTGCGACGTGACCCCACGGCCAGGAGTCCCCCATGCTGTTTGCCGCTCTCCTCACCGACCAGCCCAGGCATGGCGCCCTGCGTGCCAAACAGTTGCATTCGCCCATGGACTGGGCGAATGCGCTGGTCTGAGCACCATTCAGCGCATCGCTCGCGATGCAGACTGCCGCTCCCCTGGTCGTGGGGTGGCCACCTCACGAGTTCCCCGAGGGGGCTCCTGAGCGCCTCGGCGCAAGATGCGCCCGCCGTTCCAACCACTCCCGCGTCAACGCCTCATGCATGACCCCTGTCGCCACGCTGTTCAAGCCGCGCTTGGCTGAGGAGCCCACATGACCGAACACCGCCCCCCGTTCATCGTCTCTGCCGACAGCCTCCCCGAAGACACCCACGTCTACCCCCAGAGCACCGAGGCCCTGGGGCCCCTGCGCAGCCTGGGCGCGGCCGCCGGCCTGCAGCGCATCGGCGTCAACCTGCAGCGTCTGTTGCCGGGCACCCGCTCCTCCTGGCCGCACGCCGAGTCGGATGAGGAGGAGTTCGTCTATGTGATCGAAGGGGAGGTGCAGGCCTGGATCGACGGGCACCTGCACCCGATGAAGGCCGGCGACTTGGCCGCCTTCCCGGCGGGCACGGGCATCTCACACTGCTTTCTCAACAACAGTGATCGCGACGCGCTCTTGCTGGTGGGTGGGGAAACCACCCGAGCGAGCAACCGGATCTATTACCCACTGCATCCCAGCCGCCGTCAGGACCTGCCCGATGCGCTGTGGTGGCACGATGTGCCACACCATGCACAAGGCCCCCATGACGGGCTGCCGGATGCCCAGCGAGACCGAGCCCCTTGAAGGACCTCGCCCCCAAGACAGAATCCCCCCATGCGCAACCGACTTCTGGCCTCTGTTCTTGCCGTCCTGGCCCTGGTGCTGGTGGGTTATTGGTACGCCTCGCCCTACCTGACCCTGCGGGCCATGCGATCCGCCGCGCAGGCCCGGGATGCCGACCGGCTGAATGCCCATGTGGACTACCCCCGCGTGCGCGACAGCCTGAAGGGGCAGTTCTCGGCCATGCTGGCGCGCAACCTGGGCGGTGAGCCTGGCAGCCAGGATGCCGTGGGACAGGCCGGCGCGGCCTTGGGCGCCGCGCTGGGCATGGCCCTGGGCGACAGGCTGATCGACGCCCTGGTGCAGCCCGAGATGGTCATGCGCGCCTTGACGCAAGCCCAGGTCCGTCCACAGCTGCCCAGCCCCTCCCACCCGGCGTCAGTGCCGGCGGAGGAACCCACCGTGGACTGGACCACCGACCGCGTCGGACTGAACAAGCTGGTGGTGTATGGCCACCGCCGGGAGGATGCCCCCGACGACCGCCTGGCCCTGGTGTTCGAGCGCAGCGGCTTCGCCGACTGGAAGCTGACCGAAATCCGCCTGTCCCGGCAGGACCAACCTTGAGGAACCCGGCATGTTTGGCACCTTCTTTCATCCCAGGCCCGTGGGTCGCACGCGACCGGTGGCCGAGTTGTCCGTGAAGCAGACCGTCGGAGCGGTTTCGGTGCTGACCGAGGGCTATTGCCTGAGGGCGCGGACGCCGGCCCAGCAGCTGCCCGACCCCGGGCGAGAATCGTCCGCCGGCGCGAAACCGGTCAACCGTCCCATTCCTTCCACCGCCCCATGAACGCCCGTTTCGTTGCCCTGCTGCGCGGCATCAACGTCGGCAAGGCGCGCCGTGTCGCCATGGCGGATCTGAAGATGGTGCTCGAAGGGCTGGGGTACGGTGAGGTGGTCACGCTGCTGAACAGCGGCAATGTGGTGTTCACTGCGGCGGCCAGCGCCGACCCGATGGCCTTGGCTCGGGGCATCCAGACGGCCCTCGCGCAGCAACTGGGGGTGGCCGCCCCCGTGCTGGTGCTGCCTGGCGCCGCTGTTCAGGCGGCCTTGGCGGACAACCCGCTGCAGACAGTGGCCCAGGACGATGCGCGGCTGCTGCTGGCCTTCAGCCAGGACGCTGCCACCCTGCACACGCTGACCGACCTGGCCACGCCCGCCACCACGCCCCAGGCGGACGCCCTCGTGCTGGGCGCGCAAACTGCCTATGTCTGGTGCCCGAACGGCGTGCTGGCCAGCCCGCTGCTGCAGGCCCTGGACCGCCGATTGGGCGACCGGGTCACCACCCGCAATGTCGCCACCGCCAGGAAAATTGCCGCCAAACTCTGATTCCCGCCCGCTGAGGAGATACCCATGCGCATCGACACCCCCACCGAGGACGACATTCCCGACCTGGCCCGCGTGCATGTGCAGGCCTGGCAGACCGGCTACGCGGGTCTGCTGGACGAGGACTTCCTGCGTCAGCTGTCGGTGGACGAACGGGCCGCGATCTGGCGGCTCATCCTGGCCGCACAGGAAAGCACCACCTGGGTGATGCGGGATGACGCCGGCCAGGTCCAGGCCTTCCTGAGCCACGGCCCCTGCCGGGACAAGGACGCGCCACCCGACCGGGGTGAGATCTGGGCGCTGTATGTGCACCCCACGGTCTGGGGCCGCGGCGTGGGCCGGGCGCTGATGGACTGCGCCCTGGAGGCCCTGCAGGCCCAAGGCTGCCGCAGCGTGTCGCTGTGGGCGCTGCAGGGCAACCAACGCGGCATCCGCTTCTATGAAGCCGCCGGCTTTGCCGAGGTGCCCGGCAGCGTGCAGACCTTTGAGCTGGGCAGCCAGCCGGTGCAGGAGGTGGCCTACCTGCGCTTCCTCGACCGCGACTGACGCGAACACATGTTTCTGACGCATGGAGCCGCCCCCATGAAAAAGGCCCGCCCCGGCCCTTGCCGGCAGCGGGCCTTGCGGCCACTCAAGGCTGGCGAGGATCAGAACTTGTAGCCCACGCCCAGCGTGAAGCCGTCGCCCTTGATGCCGTCCTTGTTGTAGTAGGACATGTAGTCGGCCGACAGATAGGCCTTGGGCGAGATGGCGTAGCTCAGGCCGGCGCCGTAAGAGAAGTCGCTGTCGCTGTCCGAAGCGGACGCGCCGGGCACCTTCACCTTGATCTTGCTGTCGGCAAAGCCCAGGCGGGCAAACACGGTCATGGCGCCCGACACCTGGTACTTGGGCTTCAGGTAGAAGCCATAGGTGTGCTCGACCTCACCCTTCACCGACACGCCGCTCACGTCGATGCTGTCGTCGTTGACACCGGCACCGAACATGCCTTCCACGGCGAAGTAGGGGTGGAAGTCATAGCCCACCAGACCGCGCAGCACGCCCGGGTGGAAGGTGGCGCCGTCACCGTGCACCTTCACGAAGGTGTAGCCCAGTTCGCCATACAGGGGCGAGACGGTTTCAGCGTGAGCGGCTCCCATGGCCAGCACGGCGGCGGCCATCACAGCAAATTTCTTCATTGTCAGTTCATTCCAAAAACAAGTGCACCCACTTGGTGCACAGCGCCCAGTTTATGTCCGAACATTTCACTTGGCCGCTGTGGTGATTTTTCACATCGCGCTGGCGGGTGCGACCGCCGCCCCCCGGAAACATCTGTCACGCCGGGTCGGGGTTCTCTACGTGACAATGGTCCGGTGCTGACTGATGCCGCCAAGGAGATCCCATGCCCCTGACCGAAGCTGCCGACTGTGAACTGGTTCTCTACACCCACCCCTGGTCCCGCGGACAGATCGCCCGCTGGATGCTCGAAGAGGTGGGTGTGCCTTATCGGCAGGTGCTGCTGGAATTCGGCACCACGATGAAGGCCCCGGATTACCTGGCCCTGAACCCGATGGGCAAAGTGCCAACGCTGGTGCACCGCGGGCGGGTGGTGACGGAATGCGCGGCCATCTGCGCCTATCTGGCTGACGCCTTTCCGGCGGCCGGCCTGGCACCGGCGCCGGCAGAGCGGGCGGCCTACTACCGCTGGTTGTTCTTCGCCGCCGGCCCGCTGGAGGCGGCCGTGATCGACCGCGCCATGCGGGTGGAGATCACCCCCAAGGAAGAGGTCATGGTCGGCTACGGCAGCTACGAGCGTGCGCTGGACGTGGTCGCTGGCGCGGTGTCGGCCGGCCCTTATGTGGCCGGGCCCGACTTCTCTGCGGCGGATGTCTATGTGGGTTCGCACCTGATCTGGGGCATGCAGTTCGACACCATCCCCAAGCGGCCCGAATTCGAAGCCTACGCCGCGCGCCTGAAGAGCCGGCCGGCCTACAAGGCGGCCCGTGCGATCGACCAGGCCCTGGGCCAGGCCCTGCAACCCCAAGCCTGATCCTCCATGCGCTGGCTGGAACACAAGGTGCCCCCGCCGGTGGTGGCCTTGCTGCTGGGGAGTGCCATGTACTGGGCGGCGGGCTGGCCCCCCGCCCTGCCCTGGTTGCCGCCCTTCGCCGGGCCGCTGGCGGGAGGCCTGACGCTGGCGGGCTTGGCCTGTGACCTGAGCGGACTGCAGCGCTTCCTGCGGGCCCGCACCACCGTCAACCCGTTGACACCGCAGAAGACCTCGGCCCTGGTCACGGATGGCATCTACCGCCTGACCCGCAACCCGATGTACCTGGGCCTGGCGCTGCTGCTCACCGCCTGGGCGGTGCACCTGGGCGCACTGTGGCCCTTTGCCGGGCCGGCGCTGTTCGTGGCGTACACCACCCGCTTCCAGATCCTGCCGGAAGAGCGCTGTCTGCACGCTCGCTTCGGTGCCGAGTACCTGGCCTACACCGAGCAGGTGCGGCGCTGGCTGTGAGGCCGGGCGTTACCATCGTCGTTTTCGCAGTCCCGCCGCTCGCGGCACCCTGGTGAAGGCACGCTGCCCATGCTGACCATCCGCAAACTCATTCCCCGTGGCCAGGGCCTGGCCGCCGTGCTGCTCAAGCGGGCCGCCACCGTGGCGCTGGATTGGGACGTGCGGCAGAAAAGCCGCTTCGACGCCACCGATTCGACCGGCCGTGTGCTGGGCGTGTTCCTGCCCCGCGGCACCACGGTGCGCGGCGGTGACGTGTTGGTGGCCGAGGATGGCTCGTTGATCCGGGTGCAGGCCGCCCCGCAGCCGGTGCTGGAAGTGCGCGCCTGCAGCCAGCACGGCAGCCCCTTTGATCTGCTGCGCGCGGCCTACCACCTGGGCAACCGCCATGTGCCGCTGGAACTGCAGCCCGACCACCTGAAGCTGGAGCCCGACCATGTGCTGGCCGACATGCTGCGCCAGATGCACCTGATCGTCACCGAGACCCAGGCCGGCTTCGAACCGGAAGGCGGCGCCTATGGCCAGGGCCACAGCCATGGCCATGGGCACTCCCACGCCCACGAGGCGCATGCGGCCCCTGACCACGCGCACGGCCATGTGCATGGCCCGGACTGCCAGCACGACCATGCCCCCGCACCGGCCGCAACCCGGGGCAAGCCGGTCCCCGTCGCGGTCTCGGCCGCGCCAGCCGCGCATGTGCATGGGCCCGGCTGTGGTCATGACCATGACCACCCGCATCACGACCACGCCGGCCACAAGCACTGAGCCATGCCGCGTGTGCGCCCCCCCGTGGCCCCGCTGCCGGCGGCCACGCTGCTGCAGCTGATGTGGCTGGCCTCACCGGCCCTGCCGGTGGGGGGGTTCAGCTATTCGGAAGGGCTGGAGGCGGCGGTGGAGGCGGGCCGGGTGAGCAACGAGACCCAGGCCGCCGACTGGCTGGACGACCAGTTGACCCTGGCCCTGGGCCGGGCCGATCTGCCCGTGGTGGCCCGGGCTGCACAGGCCTGGCAACGGCATGACCTGCCCCGAGTGGCCGAGCTGAACGACTGGGTGCGCATGACCCGCGAAAGCAGCGAGCTGCGCCTGCAGACCGAACAGATGGGCCGCTCCCTGCACGACTGGCTGCGCCAGCGCGCCGGGCAGGACGGGCGGGTCGCCGCGCTGAGAGCCTTGCAGCCTGCGCCCTGCTGGCCGGTGGCCTTTGCACTGGCGGTCACGGTGATCGGCGCCCCCTTGCGCGAGGCGCTGCTGGCCCATGGCTTCGGCTGGGCCGAGAACATGGCCCAGGCGGCCATCAAGGCCGTGCCGCTGGGCCAGAGTGCCGGCCAACGCATCCTGGCCCGACTGAGCGAGCGGCTGCCGGCCGTGGTGGACGAGGCCCTGGGCCGCGCGGAGAGCCAATGGCAGGCGTTCACCCCGGGCCTGGCCATTCTGTCGGCCCAGCACGAAGCTCAGTATTCGCGCCTGTTCCGCTCCTGAGCGGGACGGCAACCCGCGTGAACGCAGCGGCAACGCGCCAGCAACCTTCGGCCGTCAGCATCCCGTCCTGCGCAGACAGCGGTGGCGACCCCAGGCGCCCCCTCCCTGGCCTGGGGCCTCCGCCGTCCGCCTGCGCACCCCGCCCGACCCTGGGTGGTTCTCATCGCACCACCAGGCTGGTGGGCGACTGACCGCCGGAGCTGACCGTGGCGGTGGACAAGGCGCTGAGCATGCCGCCCGAGCCGACCGCAAACTGCGACACCGTGCCGTCGCCCGCATTGCTGACGTAGGCATAGCGCCCGTCCGGGCTGAGCGCCACCCCCGAGGGCGTGGTGCCCGTGGCCACGGTGCGCGTGGCCATGGGGGTCAGCGTGCCACCCGACACCAGGAACTGCGACACGGTGGCCGAACCCGCGTTGGCGACGTAGGCACGGGTGCCATCGCTGGAGAGCGCGATGGCCCGCGGCGTGGTGCCGGTGGTCTGGCTGCTGCTGTAGGTCAGCAGGCCGGTGCTGCTGTCGATGCGGTAGCTCAGCACCTTGGCGCTGCCGGCCAGCGTGACATACAGCCAGCCGCCGCCAGGGGCCACCGCCAGCCCCTGCGGCTTGCTGCCGTAGCTGGCCACGCTGACCGTCGCCTTGGACAAGGCGGACAGCTTGCCGGTGCTGCCCACGGCATAGAGCGACACCGTGTCGTCGCTGGCGTTGGCCACATAGGCATAGGCCCCATCGGCGGTGATGGCCATCGCATACGGGGCCAGGCCGGTGCTGACACTGCTGGGTGACAGCGCGGTGGGCTGGCCGCTGCTGGCCAGGCTGAACTGGGACACGCTGGCCCCGCCATAGTTGACCGCGTAGAGGTGCGAGGCATCCGGTGAGAGCGCCAGTGCATAGCCGAAGGTGGCCGCCTGGCTGCTGAGGCTGGACACGCTCAGCGCGCCGCCGCTGTCGATGTCGAGCACCGACACCGTCTCGTCATCACGGTAGTCCAGCCAGGCCCGGCTGCCATCGCTGTTGACCACCAGGGCCGATGGCAGATAGGGCACGCTGACCGTGGCGGGGCTCAGGGCCGACAGACTGCCATCACTGCCCACCGCGAACTGCGCCAGCGAGTTGCTCAAGGTGTTGGCCACATAGACCCGGTAGCCGCGGCAACTGACCGAGACGCTGGTGACATCGCCGCTGCTGGCCGAGCCGCTGCCATGGCTCACCTGGCAGGTCTGCCCATCGGGCTGGGTCTGCACTGTGACGGCGTAGCTGCTGCCAATGCCCTCGTCGAAGGTGAAGCTGGTGGCCCCGGCGGCCACGCTGAGCGTGTCGTTGCCATTGGCGAGCACCAGGCCGTTTGCCGTCAGCCCGCTGAGGGTACCGCCCAGCAGATTGCTGCCTACGCTGCTGTCCCCACCACCGCCGCAGGCGGTCAGCATCAGCGAAGCCGACAGCGCGGCGCCACAGGAGAAGGAGAGAACGGCGCGTCGGAAACGAAAAGGTCGCAGGGACATGGGATGCAGGCCTTGGATAGAAAGAAGAAAAGAGCAGGAGCCTCAGTTGCGGGCCACCACGCGCTGGGAGGCCGACGGCACCCCCAGCAACTGGGCCCGCAGCGTCGCATCGGCCGCCTGTTCACCCAGCCAGACGGCCAGCAACGCGCCATAGAAGGCATGGCCGCGCACCGGCTCGATCAAGGGGCGTTGGTTGAGCTCGACCACCGTGCCAGTACCCGGCACCCAGTCCAGCGTCAGCACATCGCCCTTGCGCAGTCCGCGCGGCTGCTGCCCCACGGCCTGCACCAGCCGCTGAGCCGGTCCTTCCAGGGCCGTGTGGTCGGGCACGCCATCGTCACGGCTGAGCCGGTCGGTGATGGCCGAGCGGAAGTCCTGGGCGCTCACATCACGCAACAACGCAATCGCGATGCGGCGTGGCCCCGGGGTGTGCAAGGCCTCGGTCAACGAGGCACTTCGGTCTGGCAGGTAGAGTGCAATGGCATAGACCCGCACCAGCCAGGAACGGCTGATGCCGGCGCCATGCAATTGCAGCCGACGGCCGGCCACCTGGACGGCATCGTCCACCGCCACCCCGTCCAGCGTGGCGGCACGCACCGAGGGGATGGCCATCAAGGAACCGCACAGGCCCAGCACAGAACCCAGGCGGACGAGACACCGTCGTGACGACATGACGCACTCCTTTCGTGAAGCAGGCTGCACGGCTGCGGCCGGTTCACCAGACGCTCATCTGGTTGGTCAGCAGGCGTTGCAGCCAGTTGCGGCTGGCGGCGTCGGAGACATCGCCCTCGCCCGCCAGTTCAAAGCGGGCATTCACCACGTCCGACGACGCAATCGTGTTGCCGGACTTGATGTCCTGTGGATCCACCAGGCCGGAGAAACGCAGCGCGCTCAGGCCGCCGTTGAGCGCCATGCGGCGCTCGCCCGCCACCAGCAAATGGCCGTTGGGCAGCACGTTGATGACGGTGGCCGCGATCTGGCCGCTGAAGCTGCTGCTGTCGTCGGTCGTCCCGGAGCCCTTGTAGGAGTCGCTGCCGGAGGCCGAGGCGTCGATGTTGCCGAAGAAGTCCACCAGCTTGCTGCCGGACTTGGAGTTGCCCGGCCCCTTGCTGGCCACGGCGTTCTCACGGCTGGTGTCGGTGCTCAGCTTGCGGCTGGCCTTGACGTTCTCGGTGATGTTCACCTTGATGACGTCGCCGATGTTGGCCGGCCGGCGTGCGCTGGAGAACAGGGACCCCGAGCTGAACGACGCCTGGTAAATCGCGCCGTTGTTGGTGCGCTCCACCAGCATGGGCTGCGGGTTGGGCGGCACGTACAGCGGTGCCTGCACCACGGGCTTGCTGGCACAACCGGTCAGCGCGGCCAGCGCCAGCAGGCACAGGCCCGGCACGCTGCGCGCACCGTGGGGAAAGAGGGTCGGGTTCATGGCAGGTTGTCCTGTGGAGGGGAAAGGGGCCGCTCAGCCAGCCCGCGGGCCCAGCAGCGCCTTGACAGCGGGGGCGAGCTTGTCGCGGGTGCTGGCCCAGCGGCCCATGGACAGCAGTCCGTCGTCCAGCACGAAGCTGCTGGTGGCCAGCACGCTGCCATCGGCCGCGTTCAGCACCAGGGTGGCGCGATCCAGGTAGGGCCGGTAGTCGCTTCCCGTGGGCGGCACGGCCCACTGGATGGTCGCGGTGTAGCGCAGCCAGACGGGACACTGGTCATTGCGGGTGCCGGCCTCGTAGACGCGGCCCTCAACGTGCTGGGCCTGCAGTTCGGCGATCAGCGCGGGCAGCAGGTCGGCTGCCTGGCTGGTGCGGTTGTATTCAACGCACAGCTGACTGAACGACGCATGCGGGTACACCACGGTGTTGCTGGCCTGGCTGGGGCCCACCTCGGTCAGCGAGCCCTGCACCAGCGCGCCACCGGCCTTGGCCAACTCCCAGATGGGCTCGGCGCTGAACACGGCGCAGCCGGATTGCAGCAGGCTCAGGGGCAGCAACCACCCCAGGGCACACCAACGGGGAATGTGCATTGCGGTCTCCTGCAAGGCCTCGGCGCGCCGTCAGGCCACGGACTTGAGCGCGTTGGTGGTGGCCGCCACCCCCAGGCCCACATAGCTGCCCACCGAATTCACGGCCGAGGCGATGCCGTCACTCACCGAGCCCAAGGCGTCGCCCACCTCGGTGGTCACGTCGTCCACCGCATTCACCAGCGTGTCGGCCGCGCCCGTGACGGTATTCTTGATACCGCTGTAGGTGCTCTCGACCGCGTTCGCGGCCTGTTCCGCCACATTCACAACGCTTTGGCCGGCCCCCTCCACATAACCGCCAATGTCGTCGACAAAGCTTTCCACGCCGTCCACCGCGGAGG
The DNA here is from genome assembly GCF_020387415.1 of Ideonella benzenivorans. Taxonomy (GTDB): domain Bacteria; phylum Pseudomonadota; class Gammaproteobacteria; order Burkholderiales; family Burkholderiaceae_C; genus Ideonella; species Ideonella benzenivorans. The sequence continues at coordinate 224,519 of NZ_JAGWCB010000010.1, forward strand.
AAATCTCGCTGCCCAGGCTGCTGAGCGCTTTTTCACTGAAGGAAACCGTGGAACTCGCGGCAGCCCCCAGGGACTGCGCCGCCCCAATGGCCGTGGCCACGACCGGCCCAAATTCCTTGGCATTCAATTCATAGGTGCCGGGGCGGTTCCAGTAAGACGTCGAGCTGATGCTGTCCATGAGAGGCTCCGTGGGTTCAATTGAAGGTGACGTCATCGTAGGAACGGGACCGGTTTTGGTTTCTCACAAAAAGCCCCCCACCCCGCCCACTTATCCTGCCTCGTGAATCACCTTTCAAACACACTCAGCAAAATTCATGAAATAAATCAAAAAGCCGATCAGCATGTCAAAACAGGCTTCTTCAATATATGTTTCTTAATAAATTGAACACACAAGCCATCGATATGCGAAGATTCGTAAATTCACTCGACACAATTCGAGCAAAGGAAGCGCATTGGCAGCAGCAGCTGTGGCACGGCGCGTGCATGCCATCATGTCGCGTTGTTTCGTTCACCGAATGCCATGACCATGACTGATTCCAATGCCCGCCGTACCAAACCCCTGCCCCCGCTGCGCGTTGGCGTGGGCGGCCCGGTGGGGTCGGGCAAGACCACCCTGGTGGAGATGCTGTGCAAGACGATGCGTGAACGCTGGGACCTGGTGGTCGTGACCAACGACATCTACACCAAGGAAGACCAGCGTCTGCTGACGGTGGCCGGCGCGCTGGAGCCCGAACGCATCATGGGCGTGGAAACCGGCGGCTGCCCACACACGGCCATCCGTGAGGACGCCTCGATCAACCTGGAGGCGGTGGACCGCATGCTGGACAGGTACCCGGATGCGGACATCGTGTTCATCGAGTCCGGCGGCGACAACCTGGCCGCCACCTTCAGCCCCGAACTGTCGGACCTGACGATCTATGTGATCGACGTGGCGGCGGGCGAGAAGATCCCGCGCAAGGGCGGTCCCGGCATCACCAAGAGCGACCTGTTCGTGATCAACAAGACCGACCTGGCGCCGCATGTGGGCGCCGACCTGTCGGTGATGGAGGCGGACACGCGGCGCATGCGCCCCAACCGCCCCTTCGTGATGACCAACCTGAAGACCCGGGAAGGGCTGGATCAGGTGGTCAAGTTCATCGAAGAAAAAGGCCTGCTGGTGCAGCCGGCCTGACCAGAGCGCTGGAGGCCCGCGCCCTCAGGCGCGGGCCATCAGAACGACCGGCGCCGACGCCGATTCGGCCACCGGCGCCCCCGCCCCGCTGCAGGCCCGGTCGAACACCTCCCGGGCACAGTCGTGGCAGCACCCGCAGCAGGAGGCCGCACCGGTCCAGTCCTTGAGCTGTTCAAAATCGCGCACACCCTCCACCTGCACGGCCTGGCGGATGTCACGGTCGCTGACACGGTTGCAGACGCAGACGATCATGGGGCACCACGGAAGAAGTCATTCGATGCGCACAGCCTATCGCAAATGCGAATGCTTCTCAATAGCCACACGCCACGCCAGGACATGCGCCCCGTCTGAGCACGGGGCCGGGCACAGCCGCTCAGGAGCCTTCCGCCCCACCAATCTGGGTCTGCAGCCAGTTGGACTCACCCACCTGGGCCACCAGGTCGATCTCGGTCTCCAGGTGGTCGATGTGGTCCTCGGTGTCGTCGAGGATCTCCAGCAGGATGTCGCGCGAGACATAGTCGCGCACGCTCTCGCAGTGGGCGATGCCGTCCTTGAGCACCGGGTGGGACTGCATCTCGATCCTCAGGTCGCAGTGCAGCACCTCGACCGCGCTCTCGCCGATGAAGAGCTTGCCCAGGTCCTGCAGGTTGGGCAGACCTTCGATCATCAGGATGCGCTCGATGAGCTTGTCAGCGTGCTTCATCTCCTCGATCGACTCTTCGTACTCGTGCTTGGCCAGCCGCATCAGGCCCCAGTTCTTCAGCATGCGGGCATGCAGGAAGTACTGGTTGATTGCCGTGAGCTCGTTCTTCAGTTGAGCGTTCAGGAACTCCATGACCTTGACGTCGCCTTTCATGGCATCTCTCCGGCTGAATAAGACCCCGCATTCTGCGCAAGTCGAGCGCCGCTGGCGAGCGGCGCCGCAGGGGTGGCAGGGCATCACCCCAGCCCCCGGCGCCACCCTCATCCCCTTTCTCGACAGGGTCATTCATTCAATGCGAATCATTCGCATTACGATGGCCCCATGCCCTCCGATCTGCCGCTCTCGCTGAATGCCTCGCCCGATGTCTCCGATCTGACGGCGGCCCCGGCGCTCCCCGCGCCGCTTGCTGCCGGCGATTGCCCGCGCTGGGACAGCCGGACCCTGCTGGGTCAGGCCGCCCAGGCCGAGATCCGGCACGGCGACCAGGTCTACCGGCTGCGGCTGACCGCGCTGGGCAAGCTGATCCTGACCAAGTGAGTCTCTGACCGGGCGCCTGTCCCGGTGTCCTGTTGTCTGCCGTCCGGGTGGATGCGGCCCCACCGGGCCCTCCTCCCGTTTGCACACCGCCAGCCCACTGCCAGCCCGTGCGCTTCTTGTCCCCAGAGGAGCCGCCATGCCGTCTGAAGCCGCCGTGTCTTCCCATGGTGCCCCCACGCCGTCCATTCCAGAGCGGCCGGGATCGCGCCGCCGTCGCCTGTGGGAGCTGGGCCCCCATGCCCACTGCCCGGTGATCGGGGTCTGCCTGCCTCTGCCTGTGGTGCGCCGCCTGGCCAACAAGGTGCTGGGCGGCCAGGTCCAGGCCTCCGACTATGCGTTGCACTGCGGCGTCAACAGCGACTGCCGCCAACGCAGCCCGATGGCCGAAGCCGTCCAGAAGGAACTGGAGCGCCGCTACCTGCTGGCCGTGCGCCACAGCCAGGCCCTCAAGTCCACCGAAGCCCTGGCCCAGTGGTGGCAGGTGCAGCGGCAGGGTGACCAGGTGGCCGGCGCCCTGTGGGCCACGCTCACCCACCCCCGTTGCGACGCGGCCCTGGAAGAGCTGGTGCTGCAGGACATCCACCTGCTGCAACACCAAGCCGGGGCCGCCAACCGGGCCGACCTGGCACGACAGGAAGCCGTGATGGAGGAGAACCGCGTGCTGGCGGGCGAACTGGCCCGGGTGCAGCAGCGTTGCACCCGGCAAGCCCGTGAACAGGCCGCGCGGCTCGAACGCCTGCAGGCGGAACTGGTGCTGGCCCGGGCCGCCCTGATCAGCCGCGACACCCTGGTGGCCGCCCTGAAGGAGGACCTGAGCACCCTGGAGGCCACGGTTCCGGGGCTGCGCAGCCGCGCCGAATTGAGCGAACAACTCACCCGGCAGACCGAACGTCTCCAGCATCTGGAACGCGCCCTGCTGCGTGCCCAGCAGCAACTCGCACTGGAACGCCTGCCCGGTAGGACGCCGCATGACGCACCCGCCAACGAGGGCCAGGTCGAGGGTGATGAGGCGCCCCCCGTGGCCGCAGGGCCTGCGCTGAAGGCCCGCGCCGTGCTGTGCGTGGGGGGCCGGCAGGCCAGCGTGCCGGTCTACCGGGAGCTGGTGGAGCATGTGGGCGGGCGCTTCCTGCACCACGACGGCGGCGAAGAGGACCAGATCACCCGGCTGGACCGCACGCTCGCCGCCGCCGATCTGGTGATCTGCCAGACCGGCTGCATCAGCCACGACGCCTACTGGCGGGTGAAGGACCACTGCAAGCGCACCGGCAAGCCCTGCGTGTTCGTGGACAACCCCAGCGCAGCCAGCCTGCGCCGCGCCCTCTTCCGCCTGCGGCCGGTCGACTGACATCCGGCCCCGGCCCGGCCCACCCTGCGTGCTATCGTGTGAAGTTCAGCTGGAAGCCAAGGGGTGATGGGGATGTCCGCGGAAGTCGACACGGTCGGCACGGTGCACGAGGCACAGTGGCGGGACTGCATCGCCGCGGTGTCGGCGCCTGCAAGGGCCTGGATGACCGAAGTGGCGCAACGCCATGCAGCCGACCTCGCCAATGCCTTCTACACCGGCATGTTGAAGGATCCCGAAGCCCGGAACTTTCTCAGCCACGAGGAAGTGGACCAGCGCCTGCATGCCTCCATGCAACGCTGGATCCTCGATCTGTTCGGCAACTGGGAGCCAGCCCAGGTGCCCCGCCAGGTGGCCGCCCAGCGCGCCATCGGCAGCGTCCATGCCCGCATCGACATCCGGGCCGATCTGGTGATGCGCGGCGCCCGGCTGCTGAAGCTGCGCAGCAGCGAGGCCATGTTGAGCGACGAAGGCGAGGTGCCGATGTCGGTGCGCGTGGCGGCGGCCCTGTCCGCCCATGCGCTGGTCGACATCGCCATCGAGGTCATGTCCGCCCAGTACGTGAACGCGCATGAGATGGCGGCCCGCACCGATGAGGCCTACCGCACCTTTGCCTCCACGATGAACATGTCGCTGGAGCGCGAGCGCCAGCGCACCGCCCTGCTGGACTGGGAGAACAACCTCCTGCATCGCGTCATGTCCGGCCAGCCCGAGCAACTGCTGTCACAGCTGTCCACCTCGACCTTCGGTCTGTGGGTCCGGCACAAGGCCTCGGCCATCTTCCGCCAGAGCGAAGGCCTGAAGGAATTGCTGGACACCATCGAACGGGTGGACGAACTGCTGCTGCCCCCGTGCCAGCAGGCCCTGGAGACCGAGGACAGCAGCTTGCAGCGCCACCTGCGTGCCCTGATCGCCGAGACGGCCCATCTGCGCGCGTTGATCGACGCGCTGTTCGACCGCATCATCGACCTTGAGACCGGGCGCGATGCCCTGACCCAGTTGCTCAACCGCCGCTTCCTGCCGGCCGTGCTCAGCCGCGAAACCGAGTTGTGCCGGCACAGCGGCCACGGCTATGCGCTGCTGCTGCTGGATGTGGACCACTTCAAGGCCATCAACGACGGCCACGGGCATGCCGCGGGAGACTTGGTGCTGCAGCACCTGGCCCATGTGCTGATGGCCAATGTGCGCAGCGGCGATTCGGTGTTCCGCTACGGCGGCGAGGAATTCCTGATCGTGATGGTCGAGCTCAACGACCAGCAGGCCCTGCAGGTGGCCGAGAAGGTGCGCCAGGCCGTGACCGCGGAGCCGCTGCGGCTGGCCGACGGACAACACCTGCCGATCACGGTCAGCATCGGTGTGGCCACTTACGACGGCCACCCGGACTACCAGTTCCTGCTGGAGCGCGCCGACCGGGCGCTCTACCAGGCCAAGCACGGCGGCCGCAACCGCTGCGTGCTGGCCAAGCCGGCCCACAGCCCCGCCTGATCCGGGCGTCAGTCGGCCTGCAGCACCGCCCGCACCTGCTGGTCGGCCAGTTCGCGCAGCGCGCCCACCAGGCTGGCCACCTCGGCCTCGGTGTGGGCGGCCGACAGCGCGATGCGCAGCCGGGCCGTGCCGGCCGGCACCGTGGGCGGCCGGATGGCTGGCACCCACAGGCCGCGCTGGCGCAGCGCCTCCATCAGGCTGAGCGCAATCGCGTTCTCGCCCACCACCAGCGGCTGGATCGCCGTGTCGGACGGCAGGAGATGCCAGCCCATCGTGCCCAGGCCCAGGTGGGATTCCGGGTCCAGGCCCCGGCGCAGCTGCAAAATGCGGGCATGCAGCTGTTCGCGCAGGGCCTCGCCCTCCGCAATGCGCCGTAGCGCGGCCCGGATCGCCTCGGCCAGCAGGGCCGGCGCCGCGGTGGCGAAGGTGTAGCTGCGGGCCTTCTGCAACACCCACTCAACCACCGTGGCGTCCCCGGCCACGAAGCCGCCGGCCACGCCCACGGCCTTGCTCAGCGTGCTCATGTAAAGGATGCGGCGCGAGGCGTTGGCGCCGGTCAGGCCGGCGGCTGCCAGCGCACCGCGGCCCTGCGGCCCCATCACCCCCAGGCCGTGGGCGTCGTCCAGCAGCACCAGGGCATCGTGCGCCTCGGCCAGCGCCAGCAGGCCGGGGATGTCGGCCACATCGCCGTCCATGCTGAACACCGCGTCGCTCACGATCAGCTTGCGCTTGGCCTCGCTGGCGGCCAGCATCTGCGCGAGGTGTTCCAGGTCGGCATGCCGGTAGCGCTGCATGTGGGCCCGTGACAGCAGCGAGCCATCGATCAGGCTGGCATGGTTGAGCCGGTCGGCGAAGATCTCATCGCCCAGCCCCACCAGGGCCGGGATGACCCCGACATTGGTGGCGAAGCCTGCGTAGAAGTACAGCGCCCGTGGCAACTGCACGAAGGCCGCCAGCTCATCTTCCAGGGCGGCATTGGCACTGGAATGGCCGCTGACCATCGGCGAGGCGCCGGAGCCCACGCCGTAGCGCTTCGCTCCATCCTGCACCGCCTGCACCAGGGCAGGGTCCCCGGCCAGGCCCAGGTAGTCGTTGCTGCAGAAGGCCAGCATCGGCTCACCATCGACCCGCATCCGGGCCCCGCCCAGCGGCTCGACCACACGGCGGTGGCGCAGCAGGTGCTGCAGCTCCAGTTCATTCAAACGGGGAGAAAACTCGTCCAGCCAACTCATCGTTTCACTCCAAGCGTCGGCGGGACGGGTGGATCACACCCAATCGGCCGGCAGATGCACGTTGGCGCAGGCAGGATCGGGTTGCGCCTGCCACGGGATGTCGGCCAGCAGCGGCGCCCCCAGATGGGCCTTGAGCCAGTCCAGATTCTCGTCCACGCAGGCCATCTCGGGGTCCACATGATTGGCCACCCAGCCGGCCAGGGTCAGGCCCTTGGCGCGGATGGCCTCGGCGGTCAGCATCGCGTGGTTCAGGCAGCCCAGACGCAGGCCCACCACCAGCACCACCGGCAGGCCCAGCGCCGCCGCCAGGTCGGACATCATGTCGCGCTCGTTGAGCGGCACGTACCAGCCGCCCGCTCCCTCCACGACCACCACGTCGGCCTGGGCCGCCAGCATGTGGTAGCGCTCGACCAGCAGGGGCAGCTCGATGCGGCGCCCCGCCCGGGCCGCCGCCAGGTGGGGCGAGAGCGGGTCGGGCAGCGAGATCGGATTGTCCAGCTCGGGTGGCACCTTCAGCGTGGAGGCCGCGCGCAGCGCCAGCGCATCCTCGCTGGCCCAACCGCCCTCATGCGGGATCAGGCCAGAAGCGATGGGCTTCATGCCGACCACCTTGGCATGGTGACGCGCCAGCGCCGTCAGTAGCACACAGCTGCCCAGGGTCTTGCCGATGCCGGTGTCAATACCGGTGATGAAACAGCCTTTGAACATGGTTCCTTCAGACTCCATCGACCACGCCGTGGGTGCTGGTGGCCCCCCCAGTTTCCTCGGCCAGCGTGGTGTTGAGCGCGGCCAGGGCGGCGCGCGCCAGAAACTCGCCTTCCGATTCGCTGATGACCAGCGGCGGCATCGCATAGACGGTGTTGCCGATCGGGCGCAGCAGCACGCCCTGGGCCAGCGCATGGCGGGCAAAGCGGCGGGCAAAGTCCGGCAGGCTGGTCTCGACGTCCCAGGCGAAGATCATCCCCTGCCGGCGGGCGAAGCGCACCCGCGGGTGCTGGCTCAGGCCGGCGAACTGCTGCCACAGACGCGCCCCGCTGACCTCGCTGATCTTCACCGGGTCCAGCTGGGCCAGCAGCTCGGTGGCGGCCAGCGCGGCGCGGCAGGCCAGCGGGTTGCCGGTGTAGCTGTGCGAATGCAGGAAGCCGCGGGCCACCTGGTCGTCGTAGAAGGCGGCATAAACGGCGCCGGTGGTCAGCACCGCCGACAGCGGCAGCGTGCCACCGGTCAGGCCCTTGGACAGGCAGATGAAATCGGGCCGGATGCCGGCCTGCTGGTGGGCGAACCAGCTGCCGGTGCGGCCGAAGCCCACCGCGATCTCGTCGGCCACCAGGTGCACCTCGTGCTGGTCGCACAGCGCGCGCACCCGCTGCAGGTAGCGCGGGTGGTGCATGGCCATGCCGGTGGCGCACTGCACCAGCGGCTCCAGGATCAGCGCGGCCGTCTCGTCGGCATGTTCGGCCAGCCAGTCGGCCAGCGCATCGGCGGCGCGGTTGGCCACGTCTTCGGCCGTCTCGCCGGGCTGGGCCAGGCGCGCGTCGGGGCTGGGCACGGTGGCGGCCAGGCGCACCAGCGGCGCATAGGATTCGCGGAACAGCGCGATGTCGGTCACCGCCAGCGCGCCCACGGTCTCGCCGTGATAGCCGCCGGCCAGGCCGATGAAGCGGTTCTTGCCCGGGCGGCCCTGGTTGCGCCAGAAGTGCGCGCTCATCTTCAGCGCGATCTCGGTGGCCGAAGCCCCGTCGCTGCCATAGAAGGCGTGGCCCAGGCCGGTCAGGGCCGACAGGCGCTCGGAGAGCTCCACCACCGGCGCATGGGTGAAGCCGGCCAACATCACATGGTCCAGCCGGTGCAACTGGTCGATCAGCGCTTCGCGGATGGCCGGGTGGCCGTGGCCGAACAGGTTGACCCACCAGGAGCTGATGCCGTCGAGCAGGCGGCCGCCGTCATGGTCGTAGAGCCAGAGGCCCTCGGCCCGGGCGATCGGGATCAGCGGCAGCGGTGCGCCCTCGGCCGCGTGGGCCTTCATCTGGGTGCAGGGGTGCCAGACCGCGGCCAGGCTGCGGTCATGCCATTCGGTGTTGCGGCTCATGGGGTGGGTACCTGCCATGTAAAAGGCCGCCCGCAGGCGGCCAGATCAGCGGTGAAAGGCGTTCAGCCCATCACATGCTTGACCTTCAGGCCCAGGCGCGAGATCAGCGCCCGGTCGTCATCGGCCTCGGGGTTGCCGGTGGTCAGCAGCTTGTCGCCATAGAAGATGGAGTTGGCGCCGGCCAGGAAGCACATCGCCTGCACGCCCTCGCCCAGGCCACGACGGCCGGCCGACAGACGCACGCGCGCGGTCGGCATGGTGATGCGGGCCACCGCGATGGTGCGCACGAACTCGAAGGGGTCCAGCTTCTCGGTGCCGTGCAGCGGCGTGCCTTCGACCTGAACCAGTTCGTTGATGGGCACCGAATCCGGGTACGGGTCCATGTTGGCCAGCTGGGCGATCAGGCCGGCGCGCTCGGTGCGGCTTTCGCCCATGCCGACGATGCCGCCGCAGCAGACGGACACGCCCGCGTTGCGCACATGCTCCAGCGTCTCCAGGCGGTCCTGGTAGTCACGGGTGGAGATGATCTTGCCGTAGGTCTCGGGCGCGGTGTCCAGGTTGTGGTTGTAGTAGTCCAGGCCGGCCTTCTTCAGCTCCTGGGCCTGGCCTTCGGTCAGCATGCCCAGGGTGCAGCAGGCTTCCAGGCCCAGTGACTTCACCTCGCGCACCAGCTCGGCCACCTTCTCCACATCCCGGTCCTTGGGGGCACGCCAGGCGGCGCCCATGCAGAAGCGGGTGGCGCCGGCGCTCTTGGCGGCCAGGGCGGCCTCGCGCACCGCATCGACTTCCATCAGCTTGGTGGCGTCAACGCCGGTGTCGTAGTGCACCGACTGCGGGCAGTAGCCGCAGTCTTCCGGGCAGCCACCGGTCTTGATCGACAGCAGCGTGGCCAGCTCGATCTCGGCCGGGTCGAAATGCTCGCGGTGCACCGTCTGGGCACGGAAGATCAGCTCGGTCAGCGGCAGGTTGAACAGGGCCTCGATGTCGGCCACCGCCCAGCGCTGGGGGCCGGCCGGTTCCGCCGCGCGGGGGCGGTGGATCTGGATCGGCTGCGCCGGGGTGCTGGCTTCGCTGGTGCAGGAGGTGGCAGTGGACATCGCGTTCCTTCTCGCTGGAAAAGTCTCGGGCCTCAGGAGCGCCAGGCGCTCAGAGCTCGAGGTTGTCAATCAGGCGGGTCTGGCCCAGACGGGCCGCGCCCAGCGCCACCAGCGGCTCGCCGGCCAAACGCTCGGCGTCGGTCGGTGGCAGCAGGTCGGACCGGCGGCGCAGGGTGAGGTAGTCCGGCACCCAGCCGCGGGCCCGCAGGCTGTCCGCAGCCGCGGCCTCGAGCGAGGCCAGCGACACGGCACCATCACGGGCGCCAGTGGCCAATTGTCGCAGGGATTGCGACAAAGCGATGGCTTCGACCCTTTCGGCCGGCTGGAGGTAGCCATTGCGCGAGGACAGCGCCAGCCCGTCGTCGGCCCGCACCGTGCGGTGGCCGACGATCTCGATCGGCAGGGCGAACTGGCGCACCATGCCGCGGAGGACCGCCAGTTGCTGGTAGTCCTTCTGGCCAAACACGGCGACCGCCGGCCGCACGATCTGGAACAGCTTCATCACCACGGTGCAGACGCCGGTGAAGAAGCCGGGGCGGAACTCACCTTCCAGGATGTCCGCCAGCGCCGCCGGTGGCTGCACGGTGTAGCCCTGGGGCTCGGGATAGAGCTCGGCCTCGGAGGGGGCAAAGACGATGTCGCAGCCGGCCGGGGCCAGCAGCTCGGCATCCCGCGCCAGGGTGCGCGGGTACTGGTCGAAGTCCTCGTGCGGCAGGAACTGCAGCCGGTTGACGAAGATGCTGACCACCACCGGGCCACCACGCCGGGCGGCCTCGCGCACCAGGCTCAGATGGCCTTCGTGCAGGTTGCCCATGGTCGGGACGAACACCGTCCGGGTCTGGCCGGCCAGCGCTTCGCGCAGCTCGGCGAGGGTGTGAATGACGCGCATGCGCGGAAATCCTTCTCTTGCGAGGAGCCGCCCCCCGACTGCGCCAACGCAGCGGGCGCGGCCCCGGTTCAATAGCCGTGCACCGCCTCGTCGGGGAAGCGGCCGGCCTTCACGTCAGCCACGTAGCGGCGCAGCGCCTGCGCCACCGACAGCCCCGGGGCGTCCGGCGCACTGCCGGGCTCGCGGGTGAAGTCGCGCACGAAGCGCGGCCGTTTGCCCGAGGTGAGGCCCAGCAGATCGTGCAGCACCAGCACCTGGCCGGTGGTGCCGGCCCCAGCGCCGATGCCGATGGTCATCATCTCCGGATGGGCCCGGGTGATCTCACGCGCCAGGGCGGAGGGCACCAGCTCCAGCACCAGCATCGCCGCACCGGCCTGGGCCAGGGCGGCGGCATCGGCCTTGAGCTGCGCAGCCGCGGCCTCGTCGCGGCCCTGGATGCGAAAGCCCCCCAGCGCATGCACGCGCTGCGGCGTCAGGCCCAGGTGGCCACAGACCGGGATGCCCCGGTCCACCAGAAAACGGATGGTGTGGGCGATGTCGCCACCGCCCTCGATCTTCACCATCTGCGCGCCAGCCCGCATCAGGGCCGCGGCCGACTCGAAGGCCTGCTGCGGGCTGGCTTCGTAGGTGCCGAACGGCATGTCGGTGACCAGCCAGCCCTGGCGCTTGGCCCGGGCCACACAGGCCGTGTGGTAGGCCATGTGCTCCAGCGTCACCGGCAGGGTGCTGGTCTGCCCCTGCACCACGTTGCCCAGCGAATCCCCCACCAGCTGGATGTCGACCTCGGCCTGATCGAGCAGATGGGCGAAGGTGGCGTCGTAGCAGGTCACCATGGCGAGCCTCTCGCCACGCGCCGCCATGTCGCGCAGACGCGGCAGGTTCATCGCAGGACGCGGTGCCGCCGCAGGGGATTCAACCGGATGGACGCTCATTGCAGCCTCACTCCTTGGGCCAGGAAGACAGGGACCGGCATTGTGCACCCGGCTGGGTGCACGCTCGGCCGCATCCCCTGTCCGGCGCCGGTGTCAGTGCAGCGGGCCGACGGCGTGCAGGGCCTGCACCGCCCCGGCGCCGACGGCGGCGCCAAAGCGCTTGGCCAGGCGTTCGGCCACGTTCTCCTGCGGCGTGTAGTCGATCACGTCCTCGGCCTTGATCACCTCGCGGGCCACATAGTCGAGGTTGCCGTAGTGATCGGCCAGGCCGCTTTTCAAGGCCTGCTCGCCGTTCCAGAACAGCCCGGAGAAGGTGTCGTCATCCACCTTGAGCCGGTCACCGCGGCCGCGCTTGACCACGGTGATGAACTGCTGGTGGATCTGTTCCAGCATGGCTTCGGCATAGGCCTTCTGCTTTTCGTTGACCGGTGAGAACGGGTCCAGCATGCCCTTGTTGGCGCCGGCCGTCAGCAGACGGCGCTCCACGCCCACCTTGTCCATCAGGCCGGTGAAGCCGAAGCCATCCATCAGCACGCCGATCGAGCCGACGATGCTGGCCTTGTCGACGTAGATCTCGTCGGCATTGGCAGCCATGTAGTAGGCGGCCGAGGCGCACATCTCCTCGCACACGGCGTAGAGCTTCTTGTTGGGATGCAGCTTGCGCAGGCGCTGGATCTCGTCACTGACGATGCCGGCCTGCACCGGGCTGCCGCCGGGCGAATTGAAGCGCATCACGATGCCCTTGGCGCCGTCGTCCTCGTAGGCGGACTTCAGCGAGGCCACGAGGTTCTCGGCACTGGCCTCGGTCTGGTCGCCGATCTCGCCGCGCACCTCGATCAGCGCGGTGTGCGGGCCCGAGGGCGTGGGCGAGTGAACGCCGTGCTGGGTGAACACGGCCCAGGCCACGGCCAGCACCAGCCCGAACCAGGCCAAGCGCAGCCCCAGGCTCCAGCGCCGTTCGCTGCGGCGCTGGCGCAGCATCTCGGAGCCGAACTGCTGCAGCAGGGTTTCAAGGCCCTGCAGGCGTTCCCCTTCGGCCGGCGACGCGGCCTCGGCGGCCGGCTTCGGTGCCGACGGCTGCGGCTCGGCCGGCGAAGGCGTCAGCGGAGAATCATAGGGACCCAGCGGGTCCGGCGTGGACGGATCGTTCGACGACATGGTGGTGTGAAAGTCAGGCGGGAAAACCGGATGGCCATCGCATCCGGGACAGATTCAGTGGGTGGCTTCAGCAGGCTGGACATCCCGATCGGGCTGCCACCAGACCTGGCCAGCCTCTTCGATCAGGTCCAGCGCATGCAGCCGTTGCCCCCGACCGGGGCCGGCCACGCAGTATCCGTCGGAAGGCTCGTAGGTGGCGCCGTGCAGGGCGCAGATGATCCAGCGCCGCTGGGTGTCCAGGAACCGGCCGGGCTGCCAGTCCATCTCGGCCGTGACGTGCACGCAGCGGTTCAGGTAGCCGACCACGCGGCCATCGAAGCGCAGCGCGAAGGCCCGGGCCGGCCGCCCCCAGAGCAGCACATCGAACACCCAGGCGTCGCCACGTTCGGCCAGCGCGGCGCTGTCACACAGCGCGATGCGGGACGGGGACGCGACGGACTCGGTCATGGTGTCAGGCATTGTCCAGCAGCCAGGCGTGCAGCTCCGGCGTGCTGTGGGCCACGAACAGGGGGTGCAACGGTGCGAAGGCCGCGGCGTCATGGGCGCCGAAGCTGACCCCCACGGCGGCCGTGCGCGCATTGCGGGCCATTTCCAGGTCGTGGGTGGTGTCGCCGATCATCAGCGTGCGTTCGGGCGCGATGCCGAACTCGGCCATCAGCTCCTCCAGCATGCGCGGATGCGGCTTGGAAACCGTCTCGTCGGCGGTGCGGCTGGCGTCGAACACGCCCTTCAGCTCGGTGCTGGACAGGGCTTCGTCCAGGCCACGCCGGCTCTTGCCAGTGGCCACCGCCAGCCAATGGTGCCGGTCCTTCAGGGCCTGCAGCATCTCCAGCGTGCCCTGGAACAGGCTGATCTCGTGCTGGGCCGCAAAATAGTGCTGCCGATAGCGTTGGCCCAGCTCGGGGTAGCGCTCGGGCGACAGGCCCGGCACAGCCTTCTGCAGCGCATCGTGCAGGCCCAGCCCGATCACGTAGGCCGCCTGCTCGTCGCTGGGCACGGGCAGGTTCAGGTCACGGCAAGCGCGCTGGATGCACCGCACGATCAGCGCGGTGGAATCGAACAGCGTGCCATCCCAATCGAAGGCAATGAGGTCAAAGCGGCGGGAACGGGTCATGGTGATGGGGCCTCAGGCCGGCGCAGCAGGCGTGGTGGCGGGCGGCAGATGGGCCAGCAGTGTCTCGCATTCCGGCGGCAAGGGGGCTTCGAGCTCGATGCGCTCCCCGGTGACGGGATGGTTGAAGGCCAGCCGCCGGGCATGCAGGAACATCCGCTCGAAGCGCAGGCCGGCCACCGCGCGACCAGCCGCCAGCGCCTTGTTGAGGGCGAAGTCACCGTATTTCTCGTCGCCGACGATGGGGTGTCCCTCATGGGCCAGATGGACCCGGATCTGGTGCGTGCGGCCGGTCTTGATGGTCACATCCAGCAGGCTGAAGCCCGCGTAGCGGCCCGCCACCCGCACCAGCGAAATCGAGCGCCGGCCGTCCGCGTCATCGGCCGCGACCGCCTTGACCCGGCGCTCGCCGTCGGCGGTCAGGTACTTGTGCAGCGCCACGTCGATCACCTTGGTGCGCGCCGGCCAGCTGCCGCTCACCAGCGCCGCGTAGGTCTTGCCGGTCTCGCGCTGGCGGAACTGGTCCTGCAGGGTGGTCAGCGCGCTGCGCTTCTTGGCCAGCATCAGCAGGCCCGAGGTTTCCTTGTCCAGCCGGTGCACCAGTTCCAGGAACTTGGCCAGCGGCCTGGCCTGCCGCAGCTGTTCGATGACGCCAAAGCTCACGCCGCTGCCGCCATGCACCGCCACCCCGGCGGGCTTGTCGATGACCAACAGCTGATCGTCCTCGTAGAGCACCGGAAACTCGCGCGCCGGCACCGGCGCGGCGGCGGCCACCGAGGGTTCGGCCACGCGCACCGGCGGCACCCGCACCACGTTGCCCTCCTCCAGCCGGGTGTCGGCGCCGGCGCGGGCCTTGTCCACCCGCACCTCGCCGGAGCGGATGATGCGGTAGACGTGGGTCTTGGGCACGCCCTTGAGTTCGCGCAGCAGGAAGTTGTCCAGCCGCTGCCCGGCGGAGCGCTCATCAATGGTGACCAGACGCACCGACAGCGCTGTTGGCGTCGGGTCTTCTGCTGGAGTGATCACTGACTTTTGGGCCGGTGCACGGGTGGCCGGACGCGATTCCACACCGCTGTGCGCGGATGATGAACGACGGGCCGTGGCGGGCCGTTTTTTCGCCTTTATAATGGTCTGAGCCACGATTGAGCCCTAAGTGCTTGATTTTTCAGAGTTTACCTCGAGCACTCCGGGTAGTATCGTGGTCAGGCGCGCAGAATTCAGGCGCGCCACAAGGTGATGCAACACCTGGGTCCCCTGGGAATGGCCGATCCCGACGTGATCGGCGGCCCTCCGGACCGAGGTGGCAGAGAGATATCGAATGTGCCGCCCTGCCTCGTGCAGGGGTCCGTCAAAAAGGTTTCCAGCGGGCCCGACGCCCAGACCGACTTCCGGTCCAGGGATCGAGCCCGGCGTTCCGATCGAACGAATCCGTTGTTCCGCATGTTGTCGTTTCCTGATGGCGTTCCGTTGACAGGCCCCGGTGTTGCACCGGAGTGGCTTGTGCGGACGCGCGTGCCCACGGCCCTGGCCGTGCGCCCAGGTGATGCACCTGCCGGCCCCCGGGGTTCCGCCAATCGGGCGCACGCGCCAACGCTGTCCTCCTGAGCCCGCCACGAGCGGCGCTTCGGACAGTCCAGGGCGATTCCTTCTTCCGGCTTCATCGGTGTTTCTCGTGCATCGTTCGAGGTGCCGGCCGGACTGTCCCTTCCCATGACAGCCCGCCGTCGCCTCCGGTTCGTGCGTCCGGCTTGCCGGCCGCACGTGGACAGGAGTGCACATGAAACGCATGCTGATCAACGCGACGCAGCCCGAAGAGCGGCGCCTCGCGATCGTCGACGGCCAGAAACTGATCGACTTCGAGACCGAGATCGAAGGTCGCGAACAGCGCAAGGGCAACATCTACAAGGCCGTCGTGACCCGCGTCGAGCCGTCGCTGGAGGCCTGCTTCGTCGACTACGGCGAGGACCGCCACGGCTTCCTGCCCTTCAAGGAAATCTCCAAGCAGTATTTCAAGGAAGGCGCCTCGGTCAAGGACGCCAAGATCCAGGACGTCATCTCCAACGGCCAGGAGCTGCTGGTCCAGGTCGAGAAGGAAGAACGAGGCAACAAGGGTGCGGCGCTCACCACCTTCGTCTCGCTGGCCGGCCGCTACCTGGTGCTGATGCCCAACAACCCGCGCGGCGGTGGCGTCAGCCGTCGCATCGAGGGCGAGCAGCGCGAGGAACTCAAGGAGAACCTCGACCAGCTCGAGTACCCCAAGGGCATGAGCCTGATCGCCCGCACCGCCGGCATCGGCCGCACCGCGGCCGAGCTGCAGTGGGACCTGAACTACATGCTCAAGCTCTGGGACGCCATCGACAGCGCGTCCAAGGTGGGCAAGGGTGCCTTCCTGATCTACCAGGAATCGTCGCTGGTGATCCGCGCGATCCGCGACTACTTCACCGCCGACATCGGCGAGATCCTGATCGACACCGACGACATCTACGATCAGGCCCAGCAGTTCATGAACCACGTGATGCCCGAGTCGGCGCATCGCGTGAAGCGCTACCGCGATGACGCTCCGCTGTTCTCGCGCTTCCAGATCGAGCACCAGATCGAGACGGCCTTCAGCCGCACGGTGAACCTGCCTTCCGGTGGCGCCATCGTGATCGACCACACCGAGGCCCTGGTCGCGGTGGACGTGAACTCGGCGCGCGCCACCCGTGGCGGCGACATCGAGGAAACCGCCACCCGCACCAACCTGGAAGCGGCCGATGAAATCGCCCGCCAGTGCCGCCTGCGCGACCTGGGTGGCCTGATCGTGGTCGACTTCATCGACATGGAGGAGAGCAAGAACCGCCGCGATGTCGAGCAGCGGCTGAAGGACGCCCTGCGCTTCGACCGCGCCCGCGTGCAGTTCAGCTCGATCTCGAAGTTCGGCCTGCTGGAACTGAGCCGCCAGCGCCTGCGCCCGGCCCTGTCCGAGGGCAGCCACATCACCTGCCCGCGCTGCAACGGCACCGGCCACATCCGCGACACCGAATCCTCCGCGCTGCAGATCCTGCGCATCATCCAGGAAGAGGCGCTGAAGGAAAACACCGCCGCCGTGCATGTGCAGGTGCCGGTCGAGGTCACCAGCTTCCTGCTCAACGAGAAGCGCACCGAGATCACCAAGATCGAGATGCAGCAGCGCATCACCGTGCTGCTGGTGCCCAACAAGCACCTGGAGACGCCCAACTACAAGCTGGAGCGCCTGCGCCACGACGACCCGCGCCTGGAGAACCTGCAGGCCAGCTACACGATGGTCCAGGAGCCCGACGACGAGGTGTCGATCTCGCGCCGCGAGAAGGCCAAGCCCAAGCAGGAACCGGTGATCAAGGGCGTGCTGCCCGACCAACCCGCCCCGCAGGTGCCACCGCCCGCGCCGGTGCAGGCGCCCGCGCCTGCGGCCGCTGCCCCGGCGGCCGCCGCGCCCGCCCCGGCACCGGCCACCGGTGGCTTCTTCGGCTGGATCAAGAAGCTCTTTGGCACCGAAGTCGCCCCGGCACCGGCCGCCAAGGCGGAGCCGGCAGCGACGCCGGCCACCAAGCCAGAAGGCGAGCGTGAGCGCAACCGCAATGGCGGCAACCGGCGTGACCGGGGCGAACGCGGTGAACGCGGCGGCCGTGGCGAGGGCAATGGCAGCCGCAACGGCGGTGCGCGCGCCGAAGGCGGCCGTGGCGAGGGCAACAAGCCGCGCCGCGAGGACAACCGCGGCAACCGCAACGAGAACCGCCGCGGTGCCAGCGAGCGGACCGAAGCCCTGGACACCACCACCAGCGAACGCAAGCCGCGCGCCGAGCAGGAAGTGCCAGCCAATGCCTTGGTGGACCTGCCGGAAGGCGGCACGCCGGAGCAGGTCCTGGCCGATGGTGAACGCAGCGGTGGCCGCCGTCGCCGTCGTCGCGGTGGCCGCGGTCGTGAAGGCGAAGGCCTGAACGGCGAGACCCTGGTCGAGGGCGGTGAAGCCGTCGAAACGACACCGGTGACCGCCTCCACCACAGCCGAGGAGACGCCTGCCGCCGGAGCAGAAGCTGCTCCGGTGACGACCGAAACCGCGGAAGCGCCGGACGGTGAACGCGAGGGCCGTGGCCGTCGCAACCGCCGTCCGCGCCGCGAGCGCGTCGAGGGTGAGGGTGAAGCCCCGGTCGCCCCGGTGACGGACAACGCCGAGCCGACCGAGACGGCCGAACCCGTGGCGACGGTCGTGGTCGAGACCCCGTCCGAGCCGGTCGTGGCGCCCCAGGCGCCGGTGTCCGCACCGACGCCTGCGCCCGTCGTCGTGCCGACCTACACGCTGGCCATCACCGAGCTGCAAGGCATTGCCGATGCGGCGGGCCTGACCTGGGTGAACTCGGACGCCGAGAAGGTGCGCGTGGTGCAGGAAGCCATCGCGGCCGAGCCCAAGCCGGTCCATGTGCCGCGTGAACGGCCGCCGGTGGTGGTGGCGGACGAAGGTCCGCTGGTGCTGGTGGAGACCCGCAAGGACCTCAGCCAGATCACCCTGCCCTTCGACGCTCCGCGCACCTGATCGGGCGTCACGCCCCATGAAAAACGGCCCCCGCGGGGGCCGTTTTCTTTTTGGCGCAAAGCGCTGCCGGCGGGCCGGCTCAGGGCTGGCTGGGACGCCCCGGACCGACCGTGCCAGCCGCACGGGCCGACAGGTAGGCATAGAGGTCGGCGATGTGCGCGGTCACCACCGGCTCGCCCGACCAGGCCGGCATCGTCACCACCCCTTGCCGGCCGGCAATCACCTCGTCCACCAGCGCATTGCGGTCGGCCTGCTGGGGCGGCAGCCCCCAGTCATAGCGGTTGAGCACCAAGCCGACGAAACGACGCTCGCCCAGTTCGGACACGCGGTTGAGCAGGTTCGGCCCGCCCCCCACCACACCGGCCGCATCGGCACCGTGGCAGGCGGCGCAGCGGGCCTCGAACACCCGCCAACCGCCATAGACCGAGCCCTGCGGCTGGGCCGCCTTGGCCAGCTGCCGGGCCGGTTCGCGGTTCTGCCATTCGATCGCACAGCCGCTGGCCAGCGCCGCCAGCGCGGCGACCGCCAGCCAGGTGCCCCGGCGGCGCCAGGAAGATTCTTGCGTCATCGTGTTCATGTCCTTGTCGTCGTTCGGCCGTGGGGGCCTCTCAGCCCATCAGCCGTTCCAGCGCGCGCTGGTAGGCCGGTGCCATCATCAGCTCATCCCAGGGCAGCGGCTCGGTCTGCGGCAGCAAGGCCAGCCGGCGCTGTTCCGAGATGCCCTCGGGCACCCATTCTCCCCGGCTTTGGGCCGCCATCAGCCCGTCGAGCAGTTCATCCACCGGTTGGCCCCCGGCCACCAGCGACTGGTTGCACAGCAGCACCAGGTCGCACCCCGCCTGCAGCGCGGCCATGCCCGCCTCGGTCGCGCTGACCGCACGGCCCTCGATGAAGCGGGCGCCTTCCATGCTCAGGTCGTCGCTGAACACCGCCCCCTCGAAGCCCATCTGGCGGCGCAGGATGTCCTGCAGCCAGACCGGCGAGAAGCCGGCCGGCCGCGCATCGACCTTGGGGTAGATCACATGGGCCGGCATCACGCTGGCCAGGGCCCCACCCAGCCAGCCATAGGGCTGGGCATCCTCGGCCAGGATGGCCTTGCGCGAGCGCTTGTCCACCGGCACTGCCACATGGCTGTCGGCCTTCACGAAGCCGTGCCCGGGGAAGTGCTTGCCGCAGTTGGCCATGCCGGCCAGCAACAGGCCATGCATCACGCTCTTGGCCAGCAGCGTCACCACCCGGGCATCGCGGTGGAAGGCACGGTCGCCGATCACGCTGCTCTCTCCGTGGTCCAGGTCCAACACCGGGGTGAAGCTCAGGTCCACGCCGCAGGCCCGCAGCTCGCTGGCCAGCACGAAGCCGGCCGCGGTGGCCGCCTCGGTGGCGCGCATTGCATCCTGCATCCACAGCTCGCCGTAGTGGCGCATCGGCGGCAGGTGGGTGAAGCCATCGGTGCGCAGGCGCTGCACCCTTCCGCCCTCGTGGTCGATGCAGACCAGCAGGTCCTCGCGGAGCGCCTTGACCTCGGCGATCAGCGCGGTCAGCTGGGCCCGGTGCTGCCAGTTGCGGGTGAACAGGATCAGACCGCCGGTCAGCGGATGGGCCAGACGGCGACGGTCGTCGTCGCTCAGCGTGGTGCCGGCGATGTCGAGGATGACGGGGCTGTGGTGGTGGTTCATGCGGACAAGGACGCGGCAGCGTCGGCAGCGGTTTCGACGACGACGAAGCTGACCACGTAGTCGGTCTCGTCGCTGAGGGTGACATGGGCGCGCCAACCGCGCGCCGCGAACCAGTCGGCCAGAGCGCCCGACAGGTGCACAAAGGGCTGGCCGCTGGGGTGGTTGAGGATTTCGCAGGCGCGCCAGGTCATCGGCATGTGCATGCCCAGGCCGATCGCTTTCGAGAAGGATTCCTTGGCCGAGAAGCGGGTGGCCAGGTAAGCCAGGCCGCGGCTGGCCGCCCGGGCCCGCCGGGCCTGGAAGACCTGCCACTCGGTCGGCCCCAGCACCCTCTCGGCGAAACGATCGCCCTTGCGGGCCAGCACCTCGCCGATGCGACGCAGGTCGCAGATGTCGGTGCCGATGCCCACGACCATGGCGTCAGGCCCGGGGCTGCACCTGACGGATGCAGGCCAGATAGGCCCGCACCGTGGCGTCGTAGCCCAGCTCCAGCGCATCGGCGATCAGCGCATGGCCGATCGACACCTCCTGCACGCCGGGCACGAGCCGCAGAAAGTCGGCCAGATTGTCGCGGTTGAGGTCGTGGCCGGCATTCAAGCCCAGGCCGACCGCCAGCGCCGCCCGCCCCGCCGCAGCGAACTGCGCGCCGACGGCCTCGGCCTGCGGTGTGCCCCAGGCCGCGGCCCAGCTTTCGGTGTAAAGCTCGACCCGATCGGCGCCCAGCGCCGCCGCATGGGCCATGGCCTCGGGCAACGGGTCCATGAACAGGCTCACCCGCACCCCCAGTGCATGGCATTCGTCGATCAGGGGCTTCAGGACAGGTGCATCGGCCGGCAGATTCCAGCCATGGTCGGAGGTGAACTGCCCCACCGTGTCGGGCACGAAGGTGGCCTGGTGCGGGCGCACGGTCCGGACGAAGTCCATCAGGTTGTGCAGCGGGTTGCCTTCGATGTTGAACTCGACCGCCGGCCAGGCCTGGAGCAGTTCGGCCAGTTCGTGCACGTCGCTGCCGCGGATGTGGCGCTCGTCGGGCCGCGGGTGCACGGTGATGCCCCGGGCCCCCGCCGTCAGCACGATGTCGGCCGCCCGGGTCACGCTGGGAATGCCCAGGTGACGGGTGTTGCGCAGCAAAGCGACCTTGTTCAGGTTGACGGACAGGGCGGTGCCGGCGCCAGCGTGGGCACCGGCTTCAGGAGCGACGAGCGGATTCATGGTGTGGGGGATGACGGGGACGATGGAGGCACCGGCACGTCCATCAGCTGCTGGGCATCGATCATCACATCGCGCGTGCGCAGCCGGGGCGAGCCCAGATGATAGTGAAGCAGGCCCCGCAGTGTGCTCTTGAGCACGGGCAAGGCCTGCGCGCAGAGCGTCTGCAACTCCGACAGCGCGCCATGGTCCAGTGCCTGCTGAAAGGCGGCCCACTGCCGGCCCGACAGGGCCGCTTCGTCCGCCTGCCCGGCCACCAGCCCCAGCTCGGGTCGCAGCTGGTAGGGCAGGCCCGCCGCCAGCGCTGCACCGGACGCGGAGACCTGGTCCAAGGGCGGCAGCAGCCCGATCTCACGCAGCAGCACGATCTCAAAGGCCCGCAGCGCCGCCTGGGTCAGGGTGTCGTCGGCCGCCCCCAGCGCCGGCAGCGTGGCGGCATAGGCATCGAACAGCAGCACATGCGGATCGTGCCGTGCCAGCAGCTTCATCAGCAGCTCGTTGAGGTAGAAGCCGCTGAACAGGGCCGCGCCGGCCAGCATGGGCTGCCCCCCGGCCCACTCGGCGCTGCGCAGGGTCAGGATGTCGGCGCTGTCGTCCTTGGCGGGCCGGCTGGCTGCCACCAGCAGGCGCTGGAAGGGCAACAGCACCGGGCGCAGCTGGGAATACGGGCGCTTGGCGCCCTTGGCAGCCACGGTCACGCGGCCATGGTCCCGGGTGAACAGGTCCAGGATCAGGCTGGTCTCGCTCCAGTCGTAGCGGTGCAGCACATAGGCCGGCGCGGGCGCCGTGGCACGGCGGGAGGACATGGCAGGAGCCGCCCGGCTCACTCGTAGCCGTAGCTGCGCAGATGTTCCTCGGTGGCCGCCCAGCCGGAGCGCACCTTGACGTAAAGCTCCAGGAACACCTTGGCCTCCATCAGGCGCTCCAGCTCCTGGCGCGCTTCGGTGCCGATGCGCTTCAGGCGCTCGCCCTTCTCGCCAATGATCATGCCCTTGTGGGCGTCACGCTCGACCACGATGGTGGCGGCGATGCGGCGCAGCGCGCCCTCCTCTTCCCACTTGTCGATCACGACGGTGGAGGTGTAGGGCAGCTCGTCGCCAGTCAGGCGGAACAGCTTCTCGCGGATGATCTCGCTGGCCAGGAACTTCTCGCTGCGATCGGTCAGCGCGTCCTCGTCATAGAACCACTCCTGCTCGGGCAGGTAGGGCTTGAGGATGGCGAACAAGCGGTCCACATCGGCCTGCTTCTGGGCCGACATGGGCACGAACTCGGCGAAGGGATGGCGTTCCTGCATGCTCTTGAGCCAAGGCAGCAGATCAGCTCGGCGCTGTACCGCGTCGAGCTTGTTGGCGATCAGCACGCAGGGCTTGCCCTCGGGGATCAGCGCCAGCACCTTGGCGTCATCCAGGCCAAAGCGGCCGGCCTCGACCAGGAACAGCACGATGTCCACATCCGACAGGGTGGACTGCACCGTGCGGTTGAGGGTGCGGTTGAGCGGGTTGGCGTGCTTGACCTGGAAGCCCGGGGTGTCCACGAAGACGAATTGGGCCTCGTCCACCGTGCGCACCCCGGTGATGCGGTGCCGCGTCGTCTGCGCCTTCTTGGAGGTGATGCTGATCTTCTGCCCCACCAGGGCGTTCATCAGCGTGGACTTGCCCACGTTGGGGCGACCGACAATGGCGATCAGGCCGCAGCGGGTGGGCACGCCATTCACCTCGGACGGCGGCAGAGGGACGGACGACGGTTCAGATGCCACGAGGGACCTTCGGCTGGGGAAAAACGGGACTCAGTCGTGCGGGCCGGCACCGGCATCGCTCTGCAGCAGTGCCAGCATCCTCTGCGCGGCCTCCTGCTCGGCGGCACGGCGGGAACGCCCCTCGCCCAACTGCGTCAGCTGCAGACTGGGCACCGCGCACTCCACCTCGAAGGTCTGGGCGTGAGCCTGGCCACGTGTGGCGACGATGCGGTAGCTGGGCACCGGCAGGCGGCGCCCCTGCAGCAACTCCTGCAGCTCGGTCTTGGGGTCCTTGCGCCAGCTGTCCGCGGTGGTGGAGTCGATCACCTCGCCGAACAGCTGCTTGACCAGAGCCTGCGCCGCCTCCAGCCCGCCGTCCAGGTAGACGGCCCCGATCACGGCCTCCATGGCATCGGCCAGGATGGAGGCGCGCTGGGCACCACCGCCACGGGCCTCGCCCTCGGACATGCGCAATTCGTCGGACAGGTGCAGTTGCAAGGCCACCTTGTGCAGGCTGTCCTCGCGCACCAGATGGGCCCGCACACGGGTCAGATCGCCTTCGTCCGAATCGCCGAAGCGGTCGAACAGCAGACGCGAGACCGCCAGGCTCAAGACCGCATCGCCGAGGAATTCGAGGCGCTCGTTGTGCTCGGCGCCGTAGCTGCGGTGGGTCAAGGCCCGCTGCAGCAGCTCGGGCCGCTGGAAGCGGTGGCCCAGACGCTGTTGCAGGAGTTCGTGACGTGCAGGCATGGACAGAGGGTCTTTCAGCGGTTGCCGCCGTGGTACTTGATCAGCAGGTAGACCGGATCGAACAGCTCGATCTGCTTGTCGTAGGCAAAGCTGATCTTGACGTGGTCGCCGCTGGTGTCGATCTGCAGGTCATCGGCGCCGATCGTGCTGATCGAGTACTCGACATCCTGCTGGGCCTGGAAGGCCTTGCGGATCTCGGGCGCCGTGTTGGTGCCGGAATCCGCGATCTTCTGCACCGCCCGCTGGATCGTGAAGTACTCGTTCATCGTCGGCAGCACCTTCATCGCGAGCACGGCCAGCATCCCGACCAGCACCGCCCAGAACAGCAGGCCGAGCAGCGACAGGCCACGCTGACGCAGATAGCTGGAACGGTGCGGGGATCGGACGGACATCGCCATGATGGTGGGCCTCAGTGGAAACTGCCAATGCGGCTGGGGTTGCGGAAATTCATCCAGACGAACACCGCCTTGCCCACGATGTTCTCATCCGGCACGAAGCCCCAGTATCGCGAATCTTCCGAATTGTCGCGGTTGTCGCCCATCATGAAGTAATGACCGGCCGGCACCTTGCAGACAAAACCCTCGATGCTGTAGCGGCAGTTCTCCCGGAACGGGAACTGGCGCGGCGCGTCCACATTGAACGGCAGCACCTGCGGGCGGCGCTGGATGGCATGCTCCACCGGGCCGAGCTTCTCGCTGAACTGGGCCATGTAGCGCATGCTCTCGTCGTCGTAGGCATCGCCCAACGCCTGCGTCGGCACCGGCTGACCGTTGATCTTGAGCTGGGCGTTCAGGTAGGACACCTCGTCGCCGGGCAGGCCAACCACCCGCTTGATGTAGTCCAGCCGCGGATCGACCGGATAGCGGAACACCACCACGTCGCCACGGGCCAGGTCCTGGTTGGGGATGATCTTCTTGTCGATCACCGGCAGGCGGATGCCGTAGTGAAACTTGTTCACGAGGATCAGGTCGCCGATCTGCAGCGTCGGGATCATCGACCCCGACGGGATCTTGAACGGCTCGAACAGGAATGAGCGCATCACGAAGACAACGATGATCACCGGGAACAGACCCGCGGTCCAGTCCAGCCACCAGGGCTGGCGCAGCAACTGTTCACGCGCGGCGGCGATGTCGCCATCCACCTTGTCGATGCCCAGCTTGGACAGCTCGGCCCGGCGGGCGGCATCCTGGGCCTCCAGCGTGCGGGCCGCAGCCTCGCGCCGAGGCTGGAAGCGCCACTTCTCGGCCACCCAGTAGATGCCGGTCACCACGGAAAGGATCAACAGCAGCAGCGCAAAGTTGCCGAACCAGAGATCCAGATACCAACCGCCCAGATAGACGATCAGGGCGCCGTACAGGACGGCGGTCAATGCACTCATGGGGGAGTTACTCATCCACTTGGAGAATGGCCAGGAAGGCTTCCTGCGGCACCTCGACGGTCCCGATCTGCTTCATGCGCTTCTTCCCGGCCTTTTGTTTTTCGAGCAGCTTGCGCTTGCGGGTGATGTCACCGCCGTAGCATTTTGCCAGCACGTTCTTGCGCAGCGCCTTGATGTTTTCGCGCGCGATGATGTTGGCCCCGATGGCCGCCTGGATCGCCACGTCGTACATCTGGCGCGGGATCTGCTCGCGCATCTTGGCGGCCACCGCCCGGCCGCGGTAGGCACTCTGGCTGCGGTGCACGATCATCGCCAACGGGTCGACACGGTCGCCGTTGATCAGGATGTCCACCTTCACCACATCGGCGGCGCGGTACTCCTTGAACTCGTAGTCCATCGAGGCATAGCCACGCGAGACGGACTTCAGCTTGTCGAAGAAGTCCAGCACGATCTCGGCCAGTGGCAACTCGTAGGTGAGCATCACCTGCTTGCCGTGGTAAGCCATGTTGAGCTGCACACCGCGCTTCTGGTTGCACAGTGTCATCACCACGCCCACGTAGTCCTGCGGCATGTACAGGTGCACCGTGACGATGGGCTCGCGGATCTCCTTGATGCGGCCCTGGTCCGGCATCTTGGAGGGGTTCTCCACGTCGATCACCGTGCCATCGCCCAGTTCCACCTGGTAGACCACGCTGGGGGCGGTGGTCACCAGATCCTGGTCGAACTCGCGCTCCAGCCGTTCCTGCACGATTTCCATGTGCAGCAGGCCCAGGAAGCCACAGCGGAAGCCAAAGCCCAGCGCCTGCGAGACTTCCGGCTCGAAGCGCAGCGAACTGTCGTTGAGCTTGAGCTTCTCCAGCGCATCGCGCAGTTGGTCGTATTCGCTGGCCTCGGTCGGGTACAGCCCGGCAAACACCTGCGGCTGGATCTCCTTGAAGCCCGGCAGGGCCTCGGTGGCCGGGCCGGCGTTGTTGGGCAGTTTCTTTTCCAGCGTGACGGTGTCGCCCACCTTGGCGGCCGCCAGTTCCTTGATGCCGCAGATGATGAACCCCACCTCACCCGCCCGCAGGGCATCGCGGCTCTCGCTCTTGGGCGTGAACACGCCCAGGTGTTCGATCGGGTAGACCGCGCTGGTGGCCATCATGCGGATGCGCTCCCCCTTGCAGAGATGGCCATCGACCATGCGCACCAGCATCACCACGCCGACGTAGTTGTCGAACCAGGCGTCGATCACCATCGCCCGCGGCGGGCCTTCCGGGTCGCCCTTGGGCGGCGGCATGCGGGCGACCACCGCCTCCAGGATGTCGTCGATGCCCAGCCCCGTCTTGGCCGAGCAGGGGATGGCCTCGGAGGCGTCGATGCCGATGACGTCCTCGATCTCTTCCTTGGCCCGGTCCGGATCGGCCTGGGGCAGGTCCATCTTGTTCAGGACGGGGATGACCTCCACGCCCAGGTCCAGCGCGGTGTAGCAATTGGCGACCGTCTGGGCCTCGACGCCCTGGCTGGCGTCCACCACCAGCAAAGCCCCTTCGCAGGCTGACAGGGAGCGACTGACCTCATAGGAGAAGTCCACGTGTCCCGGGGTGTCGATCAGGTTCAGGTTGTAGATCTGGCCGTCCTGGGCCTTGTACTGCAGCGAAGCGGTCTGGGCCTTGATCGTGATGCCGCGCTCGCGCTCGATGTCCATCGAGTCGAGCACCTGGGCCTCCATCTCCCGGTCGCTCAGGCCGCCGCAGCGCTGGATCAGACGGTCTGCCAGCGTGCTCTTGCCATGGTCGATGTGGGCGATGATGGAGAAATTGCGGATGTGGTCCATGCGGTTCAAAAGTCGGCGATGGGCCGTCGGATCTGCCTGGGTTCGGGTGACCGGGACGACTGTGGAAGGCGGAGGCCCGCGAACGAGGGGGGGTGCTGGCCCGGCTCAGAACCGGGAAAACGCACCGCGAACGCCGCGGCTAAAAAAAAGGCACGTCCAAGAGGAGACGCGCCTTCCAACAAAACGTATGGCAACTGCTTGTTGGGCCTTCATTGTAGCGAAAAGCCCCCTGACGCAATGCCCTGCTGTGGTGGGAATGAACCGTTCCAAGGCGGGATCGACAAAAGTTGTCAACAACTTATCCACATCACCAAGGAAAACCGGGGGGCAGCATCGCCACCGCCCCCGGGGGGCATTTCGCCAGGCAGAAAGACCTTGAACTGCAGTCAACCAAGAGGGGGCTCGGTGAACTCACCGGCCGGCGGTTGGCTGGATGATCACGTAGTTCACCCATTCACCGCGGCGCACCAGCAAGGTCACGCGCGCCTTCTTGTCCAGCTTGGCCACCAGGCTGGCGAACTGCTTGGCGTCGCGGATCTCGGTGTTCTCCAGCGTCAGCACCACATCGCCTTCGCGCAAGCCGGACTTGGCGGCCGGCCCCTCGGCCTTGGTGACCTGCACGCCACTCTTGAGCCGCAAATCCCGCTTCTGAGCCTCGCTCAGATCGGCCACCGTCAGCCCCAGCACATTGCGCGCAGCAGGCGCGGCGCTGTCGCCTTCCTTGGCGGCCGGCTTGTCCGGCTCGAACTCACCCACCGTGATGGCCACGTCCTTGTAGCCGCCCCGGCGGTACACCTGCAGCATGGCCTTGCTGCCCGGCTTGAGGGCACTGACGCCACGCTGCAGGTCGGACGCCTTGTCCAGCGGCTTGCCATCGAGCTTGACGATGATGTCGCCCGCCTCCAGCCCGGCCTTCTCTGCCGGCGAGCCAGGCTCCACCCCCCGCACCATCGCGCCCTGGGGTTTGCCCAGACCGATCGACTCGGCCACCTCACGGGTAACCTCGGCAATCATCACGCCAATGCGCCCGCGCACCACCCGTCCGCTGGTGCGCAACTGGTCCGCCACACGCATCGCCTCGTCGATGGGAATCGAGAACGAGATGCCCGCATAACCACCCGAGGGGCTGTAGATCTGGGAGTTGATGCCCACGACCTCACCGCGCATGTTGATCAGCGGCCCCCCCGAATTGCCCGGGTTGATCGCCACATCCGTCTGGATGAAGGGCAGCAGTTCCCCGGTGTCGCGCTGCTTGGCGCTGACGATGCCCGCGGTCACGGTGTTCTGGAAATTGAACGGTGAGCCGATGGCGATCACCCACTCGCCCACCTTGAGCTTGCCCACGTCGCCGATCTTCACGGTCGGCAGGTTCTTGGCCTCGATCTTCACCAGCGCCACGTCGGAGCGCTTGTCGGCCCCCACCAACTTGGCCTTGAACTCGCGCTTGTCCGGCAGGGTGACGGTCAGGTCGTCCGCTCCCGACACCACATGCGCGTTGGTCATGATCAGGCCGTCGGCACTCAGGATGAACCCTGAACCCACCCCCCGCCGCAGGGGCTCGTCGTCGGACTCGCCGTTGTCCTCACCGCCATCGGCCGGCGGCGTGGCGGGCGGCAGCGGAATACCGAAGCGACGGAAGAGCTCCGCCAACCCCGGATCGACCTGGGCGCTGCGGGGATCGGCATGCACCTTCTCTTCGGTGCGGATGTTCACCACGGCCGGGCCGACCTGCTCGACGAGCTCGGTGAAGTCCGGCAGCCCCCGTGTGGCCGGGTCCGCCGCGTGAGCAGCGCCGGCCGACAGGGCAATGCTCACCCCCAGCCAGCCTGCGACCACGGTCCGCCGCCAGCCCAACCCCTGGGCCTGGAATCCAAGGCTCGACATGCACTCTCCTCTATGCACGATGGGGCCGACCGGCCCCGGATATGGTGATGGGCTGTGCCCGGTGGGCTCAGCGCTTGCGTTCCAGCGCGGTGGCGAAACGTCTCAGGGTGTCCAAGGGCACATCGCCCATGATGGTGACCCAGAAGTCATCCCGCCGTCCCATCAGTGTGTGAGTGGCCCCGATGGTGACGCTGACCTCGCCTTGGTGGCGCCCCGGCTGGAAAGGTTCAATGAACAGGGACACGTGCGTCAGCCCATCCGAATAGATGGCCTGCAGCACGGTGGGGGCCGCCGACGCCCCCATCGGGTCCAGGCTGCGCTTGGCGCAATGCACCTCGCGAAATCCCGGAGGCAAGGACGTCAGTGTCCAGCCTTCCCCTTCCAGCGTGGCAGGCTGGACGACGGGCCGCAAGACGCGGTAGCCGTCCAGCTTGCGCATGGCGGCCTGCACCAGTTCAGGTTGCGGCTTCACGCCGATGGACAACTCCGAGAAGGCGGCCGACTCCAAGGGCTGACCATTGAGCCCCAGCACCTCGGAGCGCAGCAGCAGGCCCGTCTGCCGCTCGGCCCAGAGGCGCTGGCTGAAGCGCACCATGTCGCGCGCCTTCAGCAAGACCACATCGGCGTCGTAGCCCGCCACACGGTCACGCCCCAAGGAGCGCAGCTCATACCATTCCAGCACCCGCTTGCCGCCAGTGCCCGAGAGCAGCGCCGGGAACATCGCACGCGGATCGCGCTGCTCGATGACCGCCACATGGGCCCGCGGCCAGACCGTCTGCACCAGATCGTTGTGGCGCCACATGCTGCGCGGCTCGCCGTCCAGCGCCTCGATGCGCTCGTATTGCTGGTTGCCCTCGCAGTAATGCGCCACCCGGGTGCTGCTGACAGCCCCGCCCCCGCTCACCACCAGGGTGCCCTGGTAGTTGCGCGTCGATGCGGCGGACTGACTGCGCATCAACCAGGCCCGGGCAGACAGCCCGGACGCACTCGCGGCGTCAGCGGCGGGTACAGGCAACCCACCGGCGGCCCATGCCGGTCCAACGCAAAGCAACCAGCTTCCCAACGTGGCGGCCAGCCACCCTCGTCGCTGGCCTCGCCCATCAAAACACTGCATGTGGACGTTCCGCCTCAGGACTTCACTGGCTGTCCGGGCTCAGTGCCACCTCGCGCACGCCCCCCGGTGCAGCCAGAGCGGCCCCTTGGGCAAACTGCCGATGAGCCATCAGATAGCGGTCGAGCTGCGGATTGCGCTGCATCGGCAGCGACGTCAGCTCGACCATGGACGCAGGTGCGGCAGAGGCCTGCGCCTGCGCCAGTTCAACACCCACGGGAAGGACACCGGAGGCCGGTGAGCGCCAGACCATGGCCGCCCCCACCGCCATCATGCAACCAGCCGTGACAGCCGCCGTTGTGGTCCAGGTGCGGTGCGAGACGATCATCTGATGCCATCGGCGGCGCGTGTCCAGCGACACCACATTCGATGCGGCGGCGCTGTCAACCGATGCCGCCGCCGGCAAGGGTGCCAGCACCACCGGCTCCTGGGCCAGACGTTCGCGCAGACTGCCGAGGAAGCGGGCGTCATGCGCCGCCACGCTGCCGAGGTCGTCAGACCGCATCACGTCGCCGATCAGCGCATAACCATGCCATTCCGCACGACAGTCCTCATCCTCGCGCCACGCGCGCAGGGCGTCGCGCATCTCGGCATCCGAGGCTTCACCATCGGCCATGGCCGACAGGCAGGCACGGACCAGCTCACGCTCGCTCAGGGGCTCCGACATCATCTCTGACACTCCAGCAGCCATACTGGCCTCACCAACGTTCTCCATCGCGTGTGTCCAGCAAAGGCCGAAGTCGCTGGGCAATCGCCTCGCGGGCGCGAAAAATGCGCGATCGGACCGTGCCGATCGGGCAATTCATCACTTCCGCAATCTCTTCATAGCTCAAGCCTTCGATCTCCCGCAGGGTGATCGCCTGCCGCAGATCCTCCGACAAGGCATCGATCGCGGCGTTCACCGTCGCGGCAATCTCCTTGCTGGCCAATACCGCATCGGGTGTGGCCATGTCGGTTTGTTCCGTTTGGGGAGAGGAAGTTTCATCCTCGTCGCTGGACACCGCAAACGCCGCCTCGGTGATCACCGGATCGCGCTTGAGGTCCGCGAGCGCCTTCTTCGCGGTGTTCACCGCAATGCGGTAGAGCCAGGTGTAGAAGGCCGAGTCGCCGCGAAACTGCGGCAGGGCGCGATAGGCCCGAATGAAGGTTTCCTGGGCAATGTCGAACACCAGGTCGCTGTCGCGCACCATGCGTCCGATCAGGCGTTCGATCCGGCGCTGGTATTTGACCACCAGCATCTCGAAGGCCCGCACATCCCCCTGTTTGACACGCTCGACCAGCGCGGCGTCGGCGTCGGCTTGCGGCGTCGTCATGCCTGCGCCCCCTGCCGGCCCTGCTGCAACGCAACACGCACCGCATGCCACTGCGCAGGCGAGCGGGCATCCGCCGCGTCCAGCGGCAACCAACGGGTGCGGCGGCCCTGTCCTTGCGCGTCAACCGCATGGACCAGCAGCCAACGGCCGCCATCCCACACGACCGTCATGCCGGTCAGCGACCGCCCGGCCAGAGTCCAACAGGCACCGGTCCACGCCAGTTCCCCGGGAACCCGCCGACGCCACGCGGCAGAGGCCAGCAGCCCCCCCAACACAGTGGCCACGCCAACCGCCCAGGCAGACTCCGCACCCAGCGAGAGAGCCAGACCGCTCATGCCCGCGGCACAGACAAGCGAACAGGCCGCGGGCCAGAACCCACGGCGAGCGAGCGGACAGGTGGCAGGCGGCGCCGTGTGCATCGGGCCCGCCTCAGCTTCGGAGCGCGCTCAGAGGCGCCGGAACACCAACGTGCCGTTGGTGCCACCAAATCCGAAGTTGTTCTTCACCGCCACGTCGATCTTCATCTCCCGCGCGACATTGGCACAGTAGTCCAGGTCGCATGCCGGATCCTGGTTGAAGATGTTGATGGTCGGCGGCGAGATCTGATGATGCAGCGCCAGCACCGAGAACACCGACTCGATGCCGCCCGCACCGCCCAGCAAGTGGCCGGTCATGGACTTGGTCGAGTTCACCACCAGCTTCTTGGCATGGTCGCCAAAGGCCAGCTTGATGGCATTGGTCTCGTTGAGATCCCCGATCGGCGTTGAGGTGCCGTGGGCGTTCAGGTACTGAACATCCTCAGGGTTGATCTGGGCGTTGCGCAACGCCGCCTTCATGGACCGCTTGGGGCCGTCCACGTTCGGCGCCGTCATGTGGTAGGCATCGCTGCCCATGCCAAAGCCGATCACTTCAGCATAGATCTTGGCACCGCGCTTCTTGGCGTGTTCGTACTCTTCAAGCACCATCACACCTGCGCCCTCGCCCAGCACGAAGCCGTCGCGGTCCCTGTCCCAGGGACGGGAGGCCGTGGCTGGATCATCGTTGCGGGTGGACAGTGCACGGGCCGACGCGAAACCACCAACCCCCAGCATGTCGACCGTCGATTCGGAACCACCGGCGATCATCACGTCGGCATCGCCGTACTCGATGATGCGGGCCGACTGGCCGATGCAATGCAGACCGGTCGTGCAGGCCGTCACCACAGCGAGGTTGGGTCCCGTGTAGCCGAAATGGATCGACACGTGACCCGAGATCATGTTGATGATCGAGGCGGGCACGAAGAACGGCGAGATCCGGCGCGGACCCCGCTCGACCACCGTGCGGGCGGTGGCCTCGATTTCCGGCAAGCCCCCGATGCCTGAGCCGATCATGCAGCCGATGCGCTCGGCCTGCTCCTCGCTGAGCGTGGAGCCCATCGGCAGCCCGGCATCCTTCACCGCCTGAATGGCCGCCGCCACCCCAAAGTGGATGAAGGTGTCCATGTGCTTGGCTTCCTTGCCGGGGATGTAATCCTCGACATGGAAGCCCTTGACTTCACCGGCGAACTGGCAGGCGATGCCAGAGGCATCAAACTTCGTGATCGGTGCGATGCCGGACTTCCCTGCGATGAGGTTGGCCCAGCCCTCGGACACCGTATTGCCGACCGGGCTGATGAGCCCCAGGCCGGTGATGACAACGCGTCGACGGGTCATGCGTGAGATCGGATCAGGAAACAACCCAAGGCCGATCAGGCCTTGGCGTGGGCCTTGGCGTAGTCGATCGCCAGCTGCACGGTCGTGATCTTCTCGGCTTCCTCGTCAGGGATCTCGATGCCGAACTCGTCTTCGAGGGCCATCACCAGCTCCACCGTGTCCAGGGAGTCGGCACCCAGGTCGGCCACAAAGGCCTTCTCGTTGGTGACGTCGGCTTCGGGAACGCCCAGTTGCTCGGCAATGATCTTCTTGACGCGTGCTTCGATATCGCTCATGACTCCTCCAGGAGGGATTGCGTAAAACGGCCGGATTCTACGCTGGCAGACCCAGCGCTCCGGTGTGGGGATTCAGTTCATGAACATGCCGCCGTTGACGTGCAGCTCTGTTCCAGTGATGTAACCCGCCTCGGCGGACGCGAGGAAGGCCACAGCATGGGCGATTTCCTCGGGTTTTCCAAGACGTTGCAGGGGGATTTGCTGCATCAGCGCCGCCTTCTGCGCTTCCGGCAGCACCTCGGTCATGTCGGTGGCGATGAAGCCCGGCGCGACGCAGTTGACCGTGATGTTGCGGCTACCCAGTTCACGCGCCAGTGCACGGGACATGCCCGCCACCCCGGCCTTGGCGGCCGCATAGTTGGCCTGCCCCGGGTTGCCCGAAGCGCCGACCACCGACGTGATGCTGATGATGCGGCCGAAACGCTGCTTCATCATCGGCCGGATGGCGGCACGGCTGACGCGGAACACGGCCTTGAGGTTGGTGTCCAGCACCGCATCCCAGTCCTCGTCCTTCATGCGCATGGCCAGCTGGTCGCGGGTGATGCCGGCGTTGTTGACCAGCACATGCAGCCCGCCATGGGTCTTGACGATCTGCTCCACGGCCGACTCCACACCGGCGGCGTCGTTGACGTTCAGGCACAGGCCATCGCAGCCCGCAAAGGCCGACAGTGCCTCCCGAATGCCTTGCGCCCCCGCCTCGGAGGTGGCCGTGCCAATCACACGGTAGCCGCGCTGGGCCAGGGCCAGGGCGATCGCACGGCCGATGCCGCGGGTGGCCCCGGTCACCAGGGCGATCTGGGCGGTCGTCTCGCTCATGCCAGCAGTTCCTTCGTTTTGGCCAAGGAGGCCGGATCCGACACATTGCCGGTCACCAGCTCCGAATCGATGCGGGTCACCATGCCCGACAGGGCCTTGCCCGGGCCGCATTCCAGCACATGGGTGACACCCCGGGCGCGCAGGGCGCGAACCACTTCCACCCAGCGCACCGGACCGAAGGCCTGACGGTACAGCGTGTCGCGGATGTAGTCAGCGGTCTTGTCGACCTGGACATCGATGTTGTTGATCACCGGGATCGCCGGTTCGGCGAAAGCCGTCGTGGCCAGACGTGTCTTCAGCGCCTCGGCCGCCGGCTTCATCAGGCTGCAGTGGAACGGCGCCGACACCGGCAGGGGCAGCGCACGCTTGGCCCCCATGCCCTTGAGCGTGGCGCAGGCTGCCTCGACGCCCGCCTTGGTCCCCGCGATCACGGTCTGCTTGGGATCGTTGAAGTTCACGGCCTCGACCACCTCACCCGTGGACTGGGCGGCCTCCGCGCAGCCTGCACGCACCACCTGGGACTCCAGCCCCAGGATGGCCGCCATGGCACCGGCACCGACGGGCACGGCATCCTGCATGGCCTGGGCGCGCAACTGCACCAGCGGCAGCGCGTCGGCCAGGGTCAGGCCACCAGCCGCCACCAGCGCGGTGTATTCGCCCAGCGAATGGCCGGCCATCGCGACCGGCGTGAGGCCGGTCTCGGCCAACCAGACGCGGTAGCAGGCCAGTCCCGCCACCAGCATCACCACCTGGGTGTTCGTGGTCAGGTCCAGCTGCTCCTTCGGCCCTTCGTGGATCAGGGAGCGCAGGTCCCGGTCCAGCACGTTGCTGGACTCATCCAGGGTACGCGCCACCTCGGGGTGATCACCCCAGGCATCCAACATGCCCACCGACTGGGAGCCCTGTCCCGGAAAAACGACTGCGAATTTGGTCATGGCTTGTTACAGCTCTGTTGTGAAGCCGGGCCGATGCGACTCAGTAGTCGATCAGCGCCGCCCCCCAGGTGAACCCGCCCCCCACCCCTTCTAACATGAGGGTGTCGCCCCGCTGGACCTTGCCGCTGCGCACGGCCACGTCCAACGCCAGGGGAATCGATGCGGCCGACGTGTTGCCGTGTTCGTCCACGGTCACGATCATGCGGTCCATCGGCAGCTTCAGTTTGCGCGCGGTGCCCTGCATGATGCGCAGGTTGGCCTGGTGAGGAATCAGCCAGTCCACGTCTTCGGCCTGTCGGCCGGCGGCCTCCAGCACCTCACGCGCCACATGATCGAGCGCGTGCACGGCCAGCTTGAACACCGCCTGGCCATCCATGTGCAGCAAGGGCGAACCAATCACCTGCCCGCCAGAGACCGTCCCCGGCGTGCACAGCACCTCGACGTGACGCCCATCGGCATGCAGGCGCGTGGCGAGGATGCCCGGCTCGTCCGAGGCCTCCAGCACCACGGCACCGGCGCCATCGCCGAACAACACGCAGGTGGTCCGGTCGTTGAAATTCAAGATGCGGGAGAACACCTCGGCGCCGATCACCAGGGCCCGGTGGGCGGCACCGCTGCGGATCATCGCATCGGCCACACTCAGGCCGTAGATGAACCCTGCGCACACCGCCTGCAGATCGAAGGCCGCGCCCTGGGTGATCCCCAGCTTGCGCTGCACGATGCAGGCCGTGGATGGGAACACCATGTCGGGCGTGGACGTGGCCACGATGATCAGATCGATGTCGGCCGGCTGAACGCCCGCCGCCGCGATGGCCTGACGGGCCGCCTCGGCTCCCAGATCGCTGGAGCTCACCTCGGGTGCCGCAAAATGGCGCGCGCGAATGCCCGTTCGATCGGCGATCCAGGCGTCCGAGGTCTCCAGGCCACGGGCGGCCAGTTCGGCTGCCAGCTCGTCATTGCTGACGCGACGCTCGGGCAGTTTGCTGCCCGTGCCAGTGATGCGGGTGTAACGCGGCAGTGTCATGGATGCAGAAGAAGTTCAGCCCGCGGAAGGCACCCCATCGGGCACCGTCGGCTGCGCGGGCATGGACCGCAGGGTGTGAACAATACGGCCCCGCACCTGGTCGAGCAACCGGTTGCGGGCCGCATCATGGGCGCGCGAGAGCGCACGCTCAAAGGCATAGGCATCGGCCGCGCCGTGGCTCTTGAAGACCAAACCGCGCAGACCAAGCAACGCGGCGCCGTTGTAGCCCCGCGGATCGACCCGGGCCCGGAAGCGCTTGAGAACCGGCAGGGCCACCAGGGCCGCCAGCTTGGTCCACCAGGTCCGAGTGAATTCCTCACGGATGAACTGGGACAGCGCGTGCGCCAGGCCTTCGGTGGTCTTCAGCGCCACATTGCCCACGAACCCATCGCAGACCACGACATGGGTCGTACCCTCGAAGATGTCGTTGCCTTCGACGTTGCCGTGGTAGTTCAGGTGGCCGTCGGCCGCTGCGGAGCGCAGCAGGTCGCCGGCGCGCTTGATCACATCGCTGCCCTTGATCACCTCGGAGCCGATGTTGAGCAGGCCCACGCTGGGGTTGGCCCGTCCTTCCACCGCCGCCACCAGGGCCGAGCCCATGATGGCGAACTGCAGCAGGTGCTCCGGCGAGCAGTCGACATTGGCCCCCAGGTCGAGCATGGTGGTGAATTCACCCCGCTCGTTGGGCAGCACCGAAGCGATGGCCGGGCGGTCGATGCCTTCCAGGGTCTTGAGCACGTAGCGCGCCACGGCCATCAAGGCCCCGGTGTTGCCGGCCGACACGCAGGCGTCAGCTTGCACCCCACCCGCTTCGTCAGGCTTCAACTGCGAAATGGCCACCCGCATGGAGGAGTCCTTCTTGCGGCGCAGCGCCACGTCGACAGGATCGTCCATGGCCACCACTTCGCTGGCGGTGATGCGCTGACAGCGCGACCAGCCCGTGGTGGCAGCCAACGCCTCCGCGGTGCCGACCAACAGCAACTCGGCCTCCGGGTGGGAAGCCAAGAAGGCCTGGCAGGCCGGCAGGATGACAGAAGGGCCGTGATCGCCCCCCATGCAGTCCACGGCGATGCGCACGCGACTGAGAGGCGTCAGGAAAGATGCGGTTTCGGACAAGGTATTCAGGCCAGGCGGCCCGATTCACAGCGTGACGTCCGCACTGAAGCTGCAGGCCGGCGCAAGCCGGCCCATTCACTTCGCGAGATCAGGCTTCCGCCTTGGTCTTCAGCACCTTGCGACCACGGTAGAAACCGGTCGGGCTGATGTGGTGACGCAGATGCACTTCACCCGTGGTCGCCTCGACCGCCGTGCCCGGCTGGGTCAGGGCATTGTGCGAACGGTGCATGCCACGCTTGGAAGGCGACTTCTTGTTTTGCTGAACGGCCATGGAATTCTCCTGGGACGCCGGGGTCCCGGCGAATGGGACCACAAAGGCCCCGGTGTAACTGGCCCGCATCCGGAACGTTTGTCCGACGGGGTAAGAGCGCCCTCCACCAGGAGTCAGCACCCACCCCGCAACGCGCCAATGTGGCAGCTGGAATGCGGAAAGCCAGAAAGTATAGCAGATGCCAAGCGAGGCTCCAACAGAGCCGTCACCGCGACGACGGTCGCTTCATGCCCGCCAGCACTGCGAATGGATTGGCCCGCCCCTCTTCCATCACTTCCTCCCCCACCGCCTGCGGCAGGGACGTCGGACAGACCTCGTGACGCGGCACGATGGGCAGCACCAACAGCAGCTCATCCTCGACCAGTTCCGCCAGATCCAGCCAGCGGGGCAAGGCCAACACATCGTCCTCGCTGTCGGCATCCAGCTCGGCCGCCTGATGCTCCCCACGCACGAAACGGATCCAACGGTCCACCTCCAGCGGCACCGTCACGGGGGCCAGGCAGCGCTGGCAACTCATCGCAACCGCCCCCTCGGCCTGCAGGTGCAGCCAGATCTCGGCCTCCCCACCCAGCACAGGACGCAGTTCGCCCTGGGCCCGCCAGTGCACCTCGGCCGCTGGCTGGCTGGGCAGGTGCATCTCTGCCAGCCGAGGCAGGACCGCCAGCGGCCACCGTCCCTCCAGAACCTGGCCCTGGCTGGCCAGGCGCGCCATGTCGAGCTTGCGCGGATCCTGTGTCGTCGTCATGGCGGCAGTGTAACGGGGCGCCGCCATGCCGATGGGACAATGGCGCGATGCTGACCGAGAACACGCCCCACCTCATCCTGGGCTCCACGTCGCGTTACCGGCGCGAACTGCTGGAGCGGCTGCGACTGCCCTTCCGCTGCGTTTCCCCCCAGGTGGATGAAACCCCTCTGGCGGGCGAGACGCCGGCCGCACTGGCCCAGCGGCTGGCCCTGGCCAAGGCCCAGGCCGTGGCCGCCTTGCACCCCGGTGCCGTGGTGATCGGCTCGGACCAGGTGGCCGATGTCGGCGGCGAACCCGTGGGCAAGCCCGGCAACCATGCGCGCGCCGTGGCCCAGTTGCGACGCATGAGCGGCCGCGACATCGTTTTCCAAACCGCGGTGGCCGTGGTCCGCCCGGCCACCCGGTTCGCCGAAGTTCGACTGGCGCCCGTGCAGGTGCGCTTCCGGGCACTGACGGATGCCGAGATCGAGCACTACCTGCAACTGGAGCAGCCCTACGACTGCGCCGGCAGCGCCAAGTGCGAGACCCTGGGCATCGCCCTGCTGTCGGCCATTGAGTCCGACGATCCCACCGCCTTGATCGGCCTGCCCCTGATCCGCACCTGCGAGTTGCTGAGGGCCGCCGGCCTGGATCCACTGCTGGGGGCCCGATGAGCGATGCCCCAACGACCGGACGGCTGGTGCTGGTCCCCAACGCGCTGGACCTGGGCACCGAACCGTCCCCGCTGACCGATGTGTTGAGCCACGCCGCCATAGCACGGGCTGCCCGCCTGAACCACTGGGTGGTCGAGAATGCCAAGACCGCCCGTGCGCTTCTCAAGCGCGTCGATGCCCTGGTGCCGCTGGCCCAGCCACTGCAATCACTTCAGATCACAGAATTGCCCCGCCCCCGCAAGGGCGAGGCCGGCAGCCAGATCCCCGCCTCGGCGTGGCGCGAGTTGCTGGCCCCCGCCTTGGCGGGACAGGATCTGGGCCTGCTGTCGGATGCCGGCCTGCCCGCGGTGGCCGACCCGGGGGCTGCCCTGGTACAGGCCGCACATGAAGCCGGCGTCACCGTGGAGCCCCTGGCGGGCGCCAGCTCACTGACACTGGCCCTGGCCGCCAGTGGTCTGAATGGCCAACGCTTTGCCTTCGAGGGCTACCTGCCTCAGAGCGCCAGCGAACGCGCGCAACGCGTGCGGGAACTGGAGCAACGCTCACGCCGCGAGGGGCAGACCCAGCTGGTGATCGAGACAGCCTATCGCAACCAGGCCTTGCTTGAAGCCCTGGTTCATCTGCTGCAACCCGACACCCGGCTCAGCGTGGCCTGCGGACTGACATCCCCAGGCGGCTTCTGCCTGACCCGACGCATTGCCGATTGGCGGCGCCACCCACTGCCCACGATGCCGGACCGCCTGCCCGCCGTGTTTCTCTGGCTCGCCAGCTGAACGCCGAGCACCGGCCCCGCCGCCAGCACGGACACCGGCCTGTTCAGGCCTTGGGACCGCCACCCAGCAGGGCCGCCACCTTGCGCTTCGAGCGGATGTTGGGCAACGCGCGAGCGGCCGAGGGCGCCGGCTTGACGGGCACCGCCCGCTCCCAGGCCGCCGGCTCGGCACGCTCACTGGCTTCGTAGGGACGGTCAAAGAAGGGATCCTTGGGCGCCCGCGGTTCGCTGCGCCGTGGCGCTGGCGCCACCTCTGCCCGCTCGCCACCCGCCCACTCCTCGCGCGGCTGGGGGGCTCGCCGCGGACGCTCATCGTCCAGCTCGACCGCCTCCAGGTCGATCTTCTTCTTGATCAGCTTCTCGATGTCGGCGATCAGGCGGCTGTCCTCGCGTGTGACCAGGGTCATCGCGATTCCCGAGGCCCCCGCCCGGCCGGTGCGACCAATGCGGTGCACATAGTCCTCCGCATTGAATGGCACGTCGAAATTGAACACCGCCGGCAGGTCGGCGATGTCCAAGCCACGGGCGGCCACGTCGGTTG
Source organism: Ideonella benzenivorans (assembly GCF_020387415.1). GTDB lineage: Bacteria > Pseudomonadota > Gammaproteobacteria > Burkholderiales > Burkholderiaceae_C > Ideonella > Ideonella benzenivorans. The sequence goes on from NZ_JAGWCB010000010.1 coordinate 264,525, forward strand.
CCACCAGCAAGTCGACCTCACCGGCCTTGAAGGCTGCCAGCGACTTCAGACGCTCGTCTTGCGACTTGTCGCCGTGCAGTGCCGCCGTGCGCAGACCATCGCGCTCGAAGGAGCGGGCCAGACGCGCAGCTCCCAGCTTCGAGTTGACGAACACGATCGACTGCTTGATGTCGCGGTCGCGCAGCAGCTTGAGGATGGTGCGCCGCTTGTCGTCATCGGACACGCTGAAGAAGCGCTGCTCCACCGTCGAAGCGGTGGCATTGGGGCGGGCCACCTCCACCAGCACCGGATCGTGCAGGTAGCTGCCGGCCAGCCGCTTGATCTCGGGCGAGAAGGTGGCGGAGAACAGCAAGGTCTGCCGATTGGTCTGGGGCAGATGGCTGAGGATGCGCTGCAGATCCGGCAGGAAGCCGATGTCCAGCATCCGGTCCGCCTCATCCAGCACCACGTACTCCACCTGATTGAGCACGCAATTCTTGGCCTCGATGTGGTCCAGCAGGCGGCCCGGGGTGGCGATCAGCACCTCCACACCGGCCTTCAACTCGGCCGTCTGGGGCTTCATGTCCACCCCGCCGAACACCACCGCCACACGCAGCTTGGTGTGTTTGGCATAGGCCTTGACGTTCTGGGCGACCTGATCCGCCAGCTCACGGGTGGGTGCCAACACCACCGCGCGCACCGGGTGCCGTGCCGGGGACATGCTGGGGTTTTCGTGCCGCAACATCTTCTGCAGCAGTGGAATCGAAAAGGCAGCCGTCTTGCCGGTGCCCGTCTGCGCCGCCCCCATCACATCCTGACCGCTCAGCACCACCGGAATGGCCTTGGCCTGGATGGGCGTCATGGAGGCGTAGCCTTGGTCGGCCACGGCTCGCAGGAGCTTGGGGTCGAGGGGGAGTGTGTCGAAACGGACAGGGGCGAGTTCTTCTTGCATTGCCTCTGATTATCACCGTTCCGCATCATTGACGTGCGCCGCCCCTTTCGGCGCCCCGGATTGCCCCAGAGGCCGCAGCTAGAATCTTGGGATCTTTCCGCACCTGGTTATCTCGCATAACGCCTCACCAATGCCCAACAGCGCTCGTCGAAAGCAGTGGTCTTCCCTTCGTCTTCACCTGATCGGCGCAGTCGTGTGCATGTTGGCGCAGCAGACTGGCTGGGCACAGTCCGCAGCCACCCCGGTGGCCGTCGATAACGCGCTGAACACCGGCGCTGGCGTCAACAGCACGAATATCCCAGACGCCAACACCTCCGAAAGCAGTACGCGGCTGCGGAGCAATGCGGGGTACCAGAACCAGGCCAACACGTCGGGCTCGAACCGGCAGGATTCCGCGTTCCAGAACCAACAGACTCCCTCTTACGTTCCCAATGAATTCGAGCGCTATGTCCAGGACCTGGGAGCACGCCTCAGCGTCACCAAATCGGGAGAAATGCCCCTCGTCGCCGTCAAGCCTGTGCGGCGCTTCGGCGCTGACCTGATCACGGATCCCGCCTGGGGAGCCAGCATGGGCCTGGACCCCTTGCCCCAGGCCCCGTCTGACTACATCGTGAAGCCCGGCGACGAGGTGGCGGTGACCATCTGGGGCTCCGCCGATGCGGACCTGCATCTCACCGTGGACCGCAACGGCCGCATTGCCATCCCCCGCGTGGGCGCCGTGCAGGTGGGCGGCGTTCGACAAAGCGAGCTCAACAGTGTCATCACCCGACAGGTGGGACAGACCTTCCGCAACTTCCAGGTGTCGGCTTCGGTGGGGCGGCTGCGCTCGATCCGCGTGTTCGTGACCGGTTTCGCGTTGCGGCCGGGCAGCGTGAACGTGAGCGCCCTGTCGTCCGTTCTGCACGTCCTGATGAAGGCCGGTGGCCCCTCTGCTGCCGGCAGCTTCCGCGACATCACCCTGCGCCGGGGCAAGCAGGTGGTCAGCCATTTCGATCTGTATGACCTGCTGTTGCACGGCGATCGGGCTGCCGATGAGATCGTCCAGCCGGACGACGTGATCCACATCGCCCCTGTCGGCACCCAGGTGGGCCTGATCGGCGCGGTAAACCAGCCCGCCGTCTACGAACTCAAGACCGGTGAGAACCTGGGCGACCTGCTGGCCATGGGCGGCGGCTTCAACGCCGTGGCCGACCGCAGCAGTGTGTCGATTGAGCATCTGACCGACAAGTCCGGCGTGCGCGTGCAGCAGGTGAACATCGCACAGGCCCAGGGCACCAAGACCCCTTTGGCCGCTGGCGATGTGATTCAGGTGGCCAGCACCCTGGCCTCTGTGTTGCCCAAGGACCGGCAGGCCAAGCGCGTGCACATCGATGGTGAAGTGGCTCGCCCCGGCGACTACGTTCTGGCCCCCGGTGCCACGCTGGCCGACGCGCTCAATGCCGCCGGTGGACTCACCCCCAAGGCCTTCCTGTTCGGCACTGAATTCACCCGTGAAAGCGTGCGGCAGGTTCAGCAGCAGAACTTCGACCGCGCCTTGCGCGATCTCGAAACCGAGACCGCCAAGTCGACCGCCAGCCGGCGTGTCTCCTCCGCAGAAGAGGCCAGTTCGCTGTCAGCGTCCGAAAACGCCAACAACCGACTGCTGGAACGGCTGCGCCAGGTTCGTCCCACCGGCCGCGTCGTTCTGCCGCTCACGCCCGACACGAACACCTTGCCCGACATGGTGCTGGAAGACAGCGACCGCATCACCATCCCGGCCCGCGGCACCTCGGTCGGGGTGTTCGGCAGCGTCTTCAACACTGGCAGCTTCATCTTCAATGACAACCGCACCCTCAACGACTACCTGAAGCAAGCTGGCGGCCCCACCAAGGGGGCCGACCCGGGCAGCATGTTCGTGGTGCGAGCCAATGGCACGGTGGTCAGCGCCCATCAGCTCTCGGGCACTTTCAGCAACGGCGCCTCCGACTTCCGCAGCTTGGCGGCGTTGCCGGGCGACACCCTGTTCGTACCCGAGGAGCTGAACAAGACCACGGGCGTGCAGGACGCGAAGGACTGGACTCAGATCATCTATCAGCTGGGCTTGGGTCTGGCCGGTATCGCTGCGCTGGGGCTGTGAGCATGAATACGAACACGACCTCCGCCCCCCCCTATTCCGAAGATGAAGACGACGGGCTGGACCTGCGGGCGCTGGTTCAACCGCTCTTTCAGCATTGGAAGCAACTGCTGGCCGTGGCACTGGTGGCCGGCGGCATCGGCTACGCTGGCAGCTACTTGGTGAAGCCTTCCTTCACGTCTACTACCACCTTCCTGCCCCCGCAGCAGCAGCAAAGCAGCGCAGCCAGTGCTTTGGCCTCGCTGGGAGCATTGGCCGGTCTGGCCGGTGGCTCTGCCGTGAAGAGTCCAGCCGAACAATACATCGCCCTGATGCAAAGCGTCACGGTGGCGGATCGGATGATCGATCGGTTCAAGCTGATGGAACTCTACGAGGCGAAATACCGCCAGGATGCGCGCAAGAAGCTGGCGGCCAGTTCGAAGATCACCGCGGGGAAGAAAGACGGCCTGATCAGCGTTGCGGTGGAGGATCACGACCCCAAGCGTGCCGCCGACATGGCCAACCGATACGTCGAAGAACTGCGCTACATGACCGGTCATCTCGCGGTGTCGGAAGCCCAGCAGCGCCGTGTGTTCTTTGAAAAGCAGATGCAGGACACCAAGTCCCGCCTGGTGGCCGCGCAATTAGCCTTGCAGGACAGCGGGTTCAGCATGGGCGCCCTCAAGACCGAGCCCAGGGCGGCCGCAGACGATTACGCCCGCCTGCGCGCAGAACTGTCCGCAGCTGAAGTCAAGTCCCAGGCTCTGCGCAATTCCCTTGCAGATGGAGCTCCCGAGGTGCGACAGCAAAACGCCGTGGTCGGCGCCCTACGGTCCAAGCTCTCCGAGCTTGAGCGCAATGAAGCCCCGGAGAGCAAAGGTGCGGATTACGTTTCCAAGTACCGTGAATTCAAGTATCAAGAGACTCTGTTTGACCTGATGGCCAAACAATACGAAATGGCCCGTGTGGACGAAAGCCGCGAAGGTGCACTGATTCAAGTCGTGGACGTGGCCAAGCCAGCTGAACAGAAATCAAAACCTTCCCGCAGGCTGTTCATCATGGGGGCGGCACTGATCGCCCTGATCATCGCGGCATCACGATTGCTTCTTCTTAGCCGCTCCGAGACTAAAACTCCGACTTGACGGCCAAGGGCAGTGGAACATCCCAACGCCCCTCTGAGCACGGAGCAAACATAGACATGATCTGGATACTTGCGCTGTCATTCGCCGCAGCTGCGTTGGCTTCATTCGCCATTGTGGTGTCGGCAGGGTGGCACAAGCGGTGGTCGGCCGATGCTGACCTCAGCGGCCCCCAAAAGATGCACGCCAAGATCGTGCCGCGCATCGGTGGCCTGAGCATTGCCTGCGGACTGTTGGCGGGCGTTCTCCCCTTGCTGCGCACCGAAACGTCCGTGCTGCAGCAAGCACTTCTGCTCCTGCTGTGTGCGCTACCCGCCTTTGGCTTGGGACTGGTGGAGGACTTCACCAAGGCTGTTTCCCCACGTCGGCGTCTGTTCGGCGCCGTGGTATCCGGCCTGCTGGCCATCTGGCTGCTGAACGCTGTTCTGGTTCGCACCAGCATGGGCTTTCTGGACTGGGCCATCACAGCGTGGTTTCCGTTGGCGGTGTTCCTCACGGTGTTCTACGTGGCTGGCCTCGTCAACGCCGTGAACCTGATCGACGGCTTGAACGGCCTGGCCTCAATGTCTGTGGCCCTGATGCTGGCTGCGCTGTGCTACGTAGCCCTGCAAGTCAACGACGTGTTGCTTGCCTCCATGGCGCTGGCCACCTTGGGTGCTACGCTGGGCTTTTTCATCTGGAACTACCCGCAGGGCCTGATCTTCCTGGGCGATGGTGGTGCCTACCTGTTGGGCTTCCTGTTGGCGGAATTTGGCTTGCTGCTGGTGGCCCGCAATCCATCAGTTTCTCCCTTTGCGCCGCTGGTCCTGGTGGCGTACCCGGTGTTCGAAACGGTCTTCACGATGTACCGCCGCAAAGTACTGCAAGGCCGTCCCGTCAGCCAGCCAGACGGGGTGCATTTGCACACCCTGATCTATCGCCGCCAAATGCGCTGGGCCCAGCGGGGAAGAAACACGGCCACCCAAATCCACAGAAATTCCATGACCTCGCCCTACCTGTGGGCCCTCAACTCGCTGGCAGTTCTTCCCGTAGCCCTGTGGTGGGACCATACGACAGCGTTGGTTATTTCTCTGTTCGCCTTCTTCCTGGTTTATTTGTGGCTGTACTGGCGCATTGTCCGGTTCCAGACGCCCGCCTGGATCAGTCCGAGAAAAGGTTGATGCTCTCAGCTCCAATCGCAGCCGTCCGAAGACATATCTCAAGCCAAGCCCGTGAACATTGAAGCTTATCCTGTCACCCTGCCTGATGGGCGTACCTTTTGGGCCCAAGGAGATGAAACCTTGCTGGACGCGGCCCAGCGACAAGGCATCGTCTTCAATTACAGTTGCCGCACAGGTCGCTGCAGTTCCTGCAAGGGAAGAGTCATCACGGGAGAGACTGTTGCGCAGCAAACTGAAACTGGACTGACCGAGGCGGAACACCAGCAGGGGTACGTTCTGACCTGTATTCGTCAGGCGCTTGGGCCCGTGCAATTGGATATTGCAGACCTGGGCGATATTTCCCTGCCAGAGGCAAGGACATTGCCGTGCCGAATCCTGTCATTGAGCCCGTTGGCCCAAGACGTCATGCGGGTGACGCTTCGTCTACCGCCCACAGCCACGGTTGATTTTCTGCCTGGACAGTACATCGATATCATTGGACCGGAAGGTCTGCGCCGCAGCTATTCGATTGCCAATGCGCCTCGCGCTGATCGATCGATCGAATTGCACATCCGGGAAGTGAACGGCGGCGCGATGAGCCAGTATTGGTTCCACACGGCCAAGGTCAATGATCTGTTACGGCTTCGTGGCCCGCTGGGCACGTTCTTTGTGCGTGGGCAAGCCGACAAAGACTTGGTTTTCTTGGCCACCGGAACAGGAATCGCGCCCATAAAGGCTATTCTGGAGGGGTTGTCAACACTACAGACTGAAGCTCAACCTCGCAGCGTCAGCGTCTATTGGGGCGGTCGGCACGAAAGAGATTTGTATTGGACACCGAACCAATTTCAAAATGTCCGATTTATCCCCGTCTTGTCACGAGGTGAATCGACTTGGGCGGGTGCACGTGGCCACGTGCAGGACATACTATTGAATGAACGTCCAATCTTGGAGAATTTTCATGTTTATGCCTGCGGGTCCGAAGCCATGATTGCCTCCGCCCGCTCCCAGTTGCTTACGGCCGGATTGGCCCCCGGCCAATTCCACTCAGATGCGTTTGTCGCATCGACTTCGGCCGCAGCTTGATTTTTGAATTTATTTAGGAGATTTCAGTGAAAGCAGTGATTCTGGCCGGTGGCCTGGGCACCAGACTTAGCGAGGAAACTTCTGTACGCCCCAAGCCAATGGTCGAAATCGGCGGAAAGCCAATCTTGTGGCATATCCTGAAGATGTATTCTCAGCACGGCGTCAATGACTTTGTCATCTGCTGTGGCTACAAGGGCTATGTCATCAAGGAATATTTTGCCAACTATTTTCTTCACATGTCGGACATCACGTTTGACATGCGAAACAACCAAATGGAAGTCCATCAAAAGCGTGCCGAGCCGTGGACGGTCACCTTGGTGGACACTGGCGAAAACTCGATGACCGGTGGCCGACTGCGCCGTGTGGCCGACTACATCCGGGATGAAGAAGCGTTCTGCTTCACCTATGGCGATGGCGTCAGCGACGTCGACATCGGCGCCACCATTGCCTTCCACAAGCGGCACGGCAAAGCAGCCACAGTAACCGCCACGTTCCCCCCAGGTCGGTTTGGTGCGCTTGAGCTTCAGCAAGGACGGGTGTTGAGCTTCCAGGAAAAGCCCAAAGGCGATGGTGCCATGATCAACGGCGGTTTTTTCGTGCTCTCGCCCAAGGTGTTGGGCTATCTGGATGGTGACGCCACCATCTGGGAACAGCAGCCGCTGCAGCGCCTGGCCGCGGACGGCGAGTTGATGGCGTATGAGCATCAGGGCTTCTGGCAGCCAATGGACACATTGCGCGACAAGATCTATCTGGAAGAGCTCTGGGCTTCCGACAAAGCCCCCTGGAAGAGCTGGAAATGAGCACCGCCAAGATCAGCTCTGACTTCTGGCAAGGCAAACGCGTCCTGCTCACAGGCCACACGGGCTTCAAGGGCAGTTGGCTTAGCCTGTGGCTTCAATCCATGGGCGCATCCCTGCGAGGTGTGGCCCTGCCCCCGCCGACAGAGCCTTCGCTGTTTGAGGTCGCACACGTCGCAGCGGGGATGGATCACTGCATCGCAGACATCCGTGACCTTGCCGCCGTGCAAGCCCTGGTCAGCGAATTCCAGCCGGAAATCGTCATCCACATGGCGGCGCAGCCTCTGGTGCGTCTGTCCTATCAACAGCCTGTCGAGACATATGCCACCAATGTGATGGGCACGGTGCATGTCTTGGAAGCCGCGCGCCACGCAGGCTCCGTCAAGGCCATCGTCAACATCACCACCGACAAGTGCTACGAAAATCGCGAGTGGGTCTGGGGCTATCGTGAAGACGAGCCGATGGGCGGCCACGATCCCTATTCCAACAGCAAGGGTTGCGCGGAACTGGTCAGCTCAGCCTATCGCAAGTCCTTTCTGAAGGATGCGGGTATCGCCATGGCCACGGCCCGTGCCGGCAACGTCATCGGTGGCGGCGACTGGGCGCTTGACCGCCTGGTTCCCGACATCCTGCGCGCCCTGCAGGCGCAAGAGCCCGTGCTGATCCGCAATCCTCATGCGATCCGCCCGTGGCAACACGTGTTGGAACCGCTCTCAGGCTATCTGCTGTTGGCCGAGCAGCTGTACACCCAAGGCCAGACCGCTGCGGAGGGCTGGAACTTCGGCCCCCGGGATGAGGATGCCCGTCCCGTCCAATGGATCGTCGAGCACCTGTGCGCCAGCTGGGGAAACGGTGCTTCCTGGACCTTGCAGCCAGGCGAGCATCCCCATGAGGCCAACTTCCTGAAGTTGGACATCTCCAAGGCGCGCCAGCGTCTGCAGTGGGCCCCGCGTTGGTCGCTGGAGACCGCGCTAACCCGCATCACCGAATGGCATCAGGCTTGGCTGGCTGGCCAGGACATGCGGGCCCTCTGCCTGAACCAAATCTCCCAATACCAAGCGACCGTATGAGCGCCACCCCCGTGAACTTCCAACCGCAGCTGGACCAACTGCGCAGCCAGATCAGCGAGCTGGTGCAGCAGTATGCCGACATTGCATACGCGCCCAAGCCCTTCGTGCCCGGCCAGACCGCCGTGCCGGTGTCCGGCAAGGTCATTGGTGCGAACGAATTGAAGATGATGGTCGACGCCTCGCTGGACGGCTGGCTGACCACCGGTCGCTTCAACGCCATGTTCGAGCAGCGTCTGGCACAGTTTCTCGGCGTGAAGTACCTGATCACGGTGAACTCCGGTTCGTCGGCAAACTTGGTGGCGTTCTCCACGCTGACCAGTCCGAAACTGGGTGAGCGAGCCATCAAGCCGGGCGACGAGGTGATCGGCGTGGCCGCCGGTTTCCCGACAACCGTAAACCCCATCGTGCAGTTTGGCGCGGTACCAGTGTTTGTCGACGTCGACCTGGCCACGCACAACATCGACGCCAGCAAGATCGAGGCGGCCATCACCCCCAAGACCAAAGCCATCATGCTGGCCCACAGCCTGGGCAACCCGTTCAACTTGGACGTGGTGACCGCCCTGTGCAAGAAGCACAAGCTGTGGCTGGTGGAAGACTGCTGCGATGCCCTGGGAGCCACCTACAACGGCCAGCTCGTTGGCACGTTCGGTGACATCGCCACGCTGAGCTTCTACCCCGCCCACCACATCACGATGGGTGAAGGCGGCGCGGTGTTCACCAACAACGCCGAGCTGAAGCTGATCGCGGAATCCTTCCGCGACTGGGGCCGAGACTGCTACTGCCCCCCCGGCAAGGACAACACCTGCAACAAGCGCTTCTGCTGGAGCAAAAAAGAGTTGGGTGGTGACCTGCCCGATGGCTACGACCACAAGTACACCTACAGCCACCTGGGCTACAACCTGAAGATATCCGACATGCAGGCCGCCTGCGCGCTGGCGCAGATGGACCGCCTTGAGGAGTTCATCGCCAAGCGCCGCGCCAATTTCGCCTATCTGAAGAGCCGTCTCGCCAGCGTCGAGCAATTCCTGCACCTGCCGGAAGCCACGCCGAAGAGCGAACCGTCGTGGTTCGGTTTCCCGCTGATCGTGAAGGACAGCGCCGGCGTGAAACGGGCTGACCTGATCAATTTTCTGGAAGAAAACAAGATCGGCACGCGCCTGCTGTTCGCAGGGAACCTGACCAAGCAGCCCTACATGGCCGGTCGGAACTTCCGGATCAGCGGCGACCTGGCCAACACCGACGTCGTAATGAACCAGACCTTCTGGCTGGGTACGTTCCCAGCTCTGGGCCGGGAACAGCTGGATTACATCGCGGAGAAGCTTGAGGAATTCTTCGGCATTGGCTTCTGATATTCACTGTGCGACCCAAGCAAAAGGCTTTCGTCGCTGCTTCATACAGATCTCTGACAAGAATTGGATGACAAAGTGAAAAGCTCAGTGAGCGATCTTGGGGGGATCAAGAAAATTGGCTTCACGCCGTTCGTCGATTTCCGAGGAGATCTGCTCAAAATCTACCGCCGTGAAACCTTCCAGGATCTTCTCCCGAACATCGAAGAGATCTACTTGAGCCGCAGTGACAAGGGCGTCATCCGCGGCATGCACTATCAATTGGGTGGAAAGGCCCAAGACAAGCTGGTGTATTGCATCACCGGCCGGATGCTAGATATCAGCATCGACCTGCGGCCGGACGGCGATCTTGGCAAGGTGCACGTGGAGGAAATGGTCGGTGGAGGTAGGGCCGCGCTTCTGATCCCCGGTTCGTTCGCACATGGTGTCATCGTCCTAGAAGACCAGACGACGTTCATCAGCATGAGCCCGCAGCCCTATTCACCGGGCGACGAACGCGGTGTGCGTTGGGACACGCTCGGCGTTGACTTCGGCCTCTCACAGCCCGTCGTCACGGAGAAAGACCAGAGCTGGCCGTCCCTGCAGGACGTCATCAACCAACTCCGATAAACCATGAAGAGTTATGTGATTGGTGGAAATGGGTTCCTGGGCCGCCACGTGTCGGCGTGGCTCGAGAAGGACGGCGTCGTGCGGAAGGCGCCGGCCTATGACGATGCCAACCCCGCGAACTGGCAGGCAACCGTACTCGAAGACATGCGACAGTTCTCGCCAGACGTCGTCCTGATCCCGGGGGCCTCGCAAGCGATGGGCGACGATGCCACGGCCATCCAGGCACTGATAGCCTCAAATTGCGTCCTGCCCTGCCTGGTTGCGGAGCAGATGCTGGAGCACTCCCCCAACTCGACGCTGGTTGTCTTTGGCACGTCCTGGCAATTTGCGGACTCCAACGTCTTCCGCCCCTTCAACCTCTACGCTGCCTCGAAGCAGGCCGGCCAGGACCTGCTTACCCACTACGCGCTGCGCGGCCTGAAGATCCTCCAGCTGATCATGTTCGACACCTACGGCGAGGACGACAGCCGACGCAAGTTGCTGAAGATTCTGCAGGACGCCTGCGCGCGTGGCGAGGAAATCGGCACGACGCCGGGAGAACAGGAGATCGACCTGGTGCACGTAGACGACGCCTGCGCAGGCATTGTTTCCGCGATCCGTGAGGTCCAAGGCTGGGACCCCTCCCAAGGGGTCATGGTACGGGGACTGGGCTCCGGAAAGCCCATCCGTGTCAAGGAACTAATCTCGCGAGTCAGCGAGCGAGCCGGCAAGGCACTGCGCGCCAACATCGGTGAGCGTTCCTATCGTCCACGCGAAGTGATGCAGGCCTATCGGAACTATCGCCGGCCGGCCGGATGGGAGCCCGCGAGAACTGAGTTCCAGGACACTACCTGCCCCGAAGATCGGGAGGGGGATCTGGCGAATTGATCCTGCATCGATGAAAGAAGAAATTCGTACTCCACAGCCGCTGCTGAGCTTCTGCATCCCCACCTACAACCGAGCTGGGTCGACGCTGCCGTTAGTGCGTCGGGTGCTGGAATCGCACAGTGACGAGATTGAGGTCATCGTCTCCGACAACGGCTCAACGGACGACACGCTGGCCCAGTTAGCCACGATCGACGACCCGCGCCTGCTTGTCATCCAGCAGAAGGTTAATCGTGGTGCGCTGTTCAACCAGGTCAACGTGTTGGTCCAGGGCCAAGGCATCTACAGCGCCCTGCTGCTGGACAAGGACTCGGTGGACCCCGCGTTCATTCCCTTGTTCCTGGATTTCCTGCGCCGCGAGTCGCCCGCTACCGGGTATTGCGAATACCACCTGCCGGCAGGCTCCCCCGCACGCATCTTCCCGCAAGGGGGCGAAGCGCTGCGTGGCATGGCCTACAGCTGTCATCACCCTAGCGGCTACTTCTTCCGCAAGGCGGATCTGCGGGAGATCCGCGTCGTCGAGCGCTTCAGCACTCATGAGGTCGTCGGAAACTTCCCGTTCGAGTTCATGCAAGCGGAATTGGCTTTGCGTGGCCCCGCCGCGATCTTTCAGGAACCTGTCTTCATCCCCGAGGCGCTTGAGGCGGCCCGAGCGATCAAGTCCTTCACGATCAACGGGATGAAAGAAGACGCCTTCTTCCTGCCGAAGGGACGACTGAACACGGCCGTCCGTTTCTCGTCGCACATCCTTGGCTTGCCGTTGGCAGCGGATCTCAAACGGAAGCTGGTGCTTGATCGCTTCGCGCAGGGGCTGTCGTTCGCCACGATCGACTACCGGATGATCATGGCCAACGAGGCCATCTGCGACCATTACCACATCGCCACGCGTCAGGTGGGCCTGCTTGAGCTGCTGCCGATCGCGATCGGCTATTACCGCGGCTTCGTGCGCCAGTTGAAGGCAGCCCGGCAGGGCGCAGACCATCCCACCGAATTCGCTGTACTGATCGATAGCGCTCGTCGCCTTTTCCGTCACCTCGGCAGACGGCTCGGCGGGCAGCGAAAAGCGGCAGAACGATCCTGATGCACGAACAGATCCCCACCGGCGCCTCGCGTCTCGCGCGCCTACGGCGCGCGACCGGCCTCGACTTCCACGTGCTCGTGACACTGCTGTCGCGCAGCTGGAACGTGATCGCCGGCGCGACGACAGTGATCGTCCTGCCGCTACGGCTCGACTCCACGCAGCAGGGCTACTACTACACCATCACCAGCCTGTTGGGACTGCAGATCCTGTTCGAGCTGGGCCTCGGGCAGGTGATCATCCAGCTCGTCGGCCACGAGGTTGCCCACCTTGAAGGGGCAGACGAAGCAAAGTTCGCGGGCGATCCCACCCGCCTCGACCGGCTCAGCTCGCTGATGCAACTGCTGCGGCGCTGGTACATGGTCGCGGCACTGCTGTTCGGCCTCGCGGCGGGCGTGGCGGGCTGTGTGTTCCTCGCGCGGCGCGGCGACCTGCCGCCCGCACAGTGGCTGGGCATCTGGATCATCATGGTCGCCAGCACCGCAGTCAACCTGATGTACGTCCCGGCACTCGCAATGCTCGAAGGCTGCGGCCGTATCGGACAGGTCGCGCGGCTGCGCATGATGCAGTCCATCATCGGCTACTGTGGTCTCTGGCTCGGGTTGATCCTCGGCGCCGGCCTGTGGTCAGCCGTGATGGTGCCGCTTGCGAGTGCAGTGTCGACCGGCCTCTGGCTGCGGCGCGCACACCTCTACGACTGGCTGCTGCGACGCGTCGTGGACCCGGCCAACCGCATCGCTTGGCGGCGCGACGTCCTGCCCTTCCAGGCGCGTATTGCGATCAGCGCCATGAGCGGCTACTTCCTCTTCTACGCATTCACACCACTGATCTTCGCCAACCGAGGAGCTGTGGAGGCTGGCCGCTTCGGCATCGCGATGACCATCTTCAACGCCCTTTCAGCCGTAGGAACGAGCTGGGTCTACGCGAAGACGCCGGCGATGGCCATGCACATCGCGCGCGGCGAACGCAAGGAACTGAACCAGACATTCTTCGGCATATTCAAGCGTTCGCTGATCTTCACGGTCAGCGCAGCAGCGGGCGTCGTCGTCTGCGCGTCCCTGCTGGACTGGGCCGGCGTCCCACAAATGACGCGCATTGCGTCACCGGGGGTGCTGGCATGCCTGGCCCTCGTCTGCTCGTGCAACTGTGTCGTGTTCTCGCTCGCCGCGTACATGCGCGCACACCGCGAGGAACCAATGCACGGGGTATCCGTGACCGGCGCCGTGGCCACCACGCTCGTCGCATACTTCGGCTCGCGGGTTGGCATGCTGCCCATGAGCGCCATGTACGCCGCGCTCACCGCGTTCGTCATGCTGCCCTGGACGATCCTCCTCTTCCAGCGCTATTGGCGCCGGACCCAATGAGTCGCGACACGCCCTCCGGATGACTTCCCCGCTACTGACCATCGCGATCCCGACCTACAACCGGGCTGACTGCCTGGAGCGCCTGCTGAAGACGCTCCTCGTCGAATTACGTGGGCTGGAGACGCGCGTCTCGGTTGTCGTGAGCGACAACGCCTCAACAGACCGCACCCAGGAGGTCGTCGCCGCGTTCGCCGCGCGGTTCCCGAGCGTACGCGCACTGCGCAACACCGAGAACCTCGGAATGGACGGCAACTTCCTCGCGTGCGCAGAGCACGTGGACGGAACGCACTTCTGGCTGCTGAGCGACGACGACCTGCCGCGCACCGGCCTCGTGTGCGCCCTCCTGGGATTGCTGGAACGCGAATCGCCGGACCTCGTCTACATGGACAGCCGCTGGTTGCCGGAGATCGCCGACAGCGACCCTACGCACCCAGTGACCATGCTCCAAGGCGTGCGACTCGGGCAACTCGCATTCGCGCGCCGCGTGCACGTGTGGACGACCTATCTCTCAGGCATGGTCGTTCGCGCCAGTCCGCTGCTCCGGGAGCCGACGCGTCTGCGCCGCTATGCCGGTACGCAGGTCTCCCAGCTCGCCTGGGTGCTGGAAGCCCTCAGCGACGGCAGCCGCTTCATCCACGTCACCACGCCCTGCATCCTCGCGACGGAGGGCAACACCGGTGGCTACAAGGTGCTCAAGGTGTTTGGTCAGCACGTCCCAGCCATCATGCGCGAGATGCTGCCAACGCGCGTGGCGCACGCGATGCTGCGCCGCATGGCCGCAACCTACCTACCAAATCTGCTGTGTGGTCTGCGCGAGGCGCGCCTCGGCCGGTTCGAGCGCGAGGACGCAACCGAGGTACTGCGGCCACAGTTCGGCAGCACGCTTGCATTCCGCTGGCTACTCGAACCCATTGGCCACGGCTCCTCCCCGGCAAGTGTCCGGCGCGCCCTGTGGTTGGCTCGCCAGGTTCATCGCGCGCTGCGCGCGCACGACCGCCTCGCCGAGCGCCTGGACGGCGGCACAACGTCGCTCTGAAGCACCGCACACCGCGAAAGCCCCCATGCTGCCCCCGATCCTGCGCCTGCTAGCCCCGCTCGCCGCCATCCTTGAGTCGCTGCTCGCTCTTCTCTCCTACCGCTGGCGCCGCTTGGTGAGCGCGCTCACCGCCGCCCGCTGTGCGGAGGCAGGCTCGCACGTCTACCTGGGCCGCGGTACGCGCGTTACGGGTCATCACCACATCCACATACGCGGCCGGTTCGTCGCAATGGAACGCAACCTGATCGCTGCCATCGAATCTCACGGCGACGCACGCTTCAATCCAACGCTCGTGTTGGGCAACAACGTCACCATGGAAAATGACTGTCATGTCGCTGCAGCCAATCGTGTAGAGATCCATGACAACGTGCTCATGGCCAGTCGCGTCTACGTGTCAGACCATGCCCACGGTCATGCAACGGGTGCCGCCCTTGCCTTGCCTCCCAACGACCGCCCCATTGTCTCGAAAGGCCCCGTGGTGATTGAGGCGGAGGTCTGGCTAGGAGAGGGTGTCTGTGTCCTCCCCGGTGTGCGCATCGGTCGCTCCTCTATCATTGGCGCCAACTCCGTCGTCACCCGCGACATCCCTCCCCGGAGTGTCGCTGTCGGCGCCCCCGCGCGAGTCATCCGTACATTCGAATGAATGTGCCTCTGCATCTTTCCCCCGCTTCTGCCATGTCACACGCTGTTTTTACGATCGTCTCACGCAACTACTTCGCGTATGCACGAACGCTCGGTGACAGCCTGATGGCATCGAATCCCACCGTCGAATTCAACATTCTTATCGTTGATCGCAAGGATATCGATTTCGAAAACCAGAACGCCAATTGGCGAATCACCTGGGTCGAAGATCTCAGCATCCCAGACTTTGAGCATGTTGCATTCAAGTACGACATCCTCGAACTCAACACGAACGTTAAACCAACATTTGCCAAGCGGCTGCTGCAACACCATGACAAGGTCATTTATCTCGACCCAGACATCTTTGTCTATGACAGCCTGCAACCGATTTTTGACCGTCTCGACCGCCATCCCGTGGTCCTAACACCGCACACGACGACCCCCATTGAAGATGACAAATTGCCAGGCGAGTTGGAGTTTCTGAACTCAGGAATCTACAACCTGGGCTTTGCCGCATTTAACAATTCCTCTGACGCCAAAAATCTACTGGACTGGTGGGAACGACGCTGCCTGCAACTGGCCTACAACGATCAACCTAGCGGGCTCTTTGTCGACCAGAAATGGATGGACTTCGCACCATCGCTTTGCCCGAACGTGCTTGTGCTGCGTGAGAAGACGTTCAACGTCGCCTATTGGAACCTCCATGAGCGGCAGGTACAGATTCAAGCCGGAAAACCCTTTGTTGACGGGACGCCGCTCGTTTTCTTCCATTTCAGTGGCCTGCCGCCCATCGGCGACGATCGAATCTCCAAGTACCAGACGCGCTTCACGTTGAGCGGCCGACCAGACGTCGCACCAATGTTCGTTCATTACCGCGACACGCTGGCCGCAAACGGTCACGAGCAATATCTGAAGCTGCCGTACGGTTTCGCCCGGTTTTCCGACGGCACGCCAATTAGCAGCCTCGCGCGACGCGTTCTCATCGACCACCCGGCATTTGTGAACGCAGCCGACCCGTTCGAGGCTAGCGGAGAGGTCTATTCCGTCCTTGCACGTGCTGGCATTCTCAGGGCAACAAACGGCGCTGCCAAACCTGCATCGGCACAGGCCTCTGGCAAAGAGCGGTCCCGCTTGCAACGCATCGTTGGCTTCAGCTTCCGAACCATCCTGCGCCTGCTGGGAACTGCACGCTACGAACGCCTAATGCGCTACCTCACAATTGTTGCTGGGCTACGGCAGCAGACTTTCCTCATCGACAACTAATCGTGGCAGCACGTCCCATGCCTTTCCGTCCGACTGCCACGGCCACCCCTCGGACGGAGAGACGCGCCCGGTCTTTCTTTCTCGCAACCTACTGCGCGCTCTTCCTTGTCCCTGCCATCGCCTGCTGTCTCATCATCGACACCGTCGATGTCAACATCGGCGACTTCCTGGGTGCCGCGATTCAGAGTGATGCGCTTGACCGCTATCTCGGTCTCGCCATCTTCGCTGCGTGCTATGCCGCCCTTTACCGGATGGGCAGCCGAATGCTAGCGACACCATGGAAATCCAGCAGTCTGATGCCCCGCGCAGAGCTCGTCGCGACGATCTGGTTGGCCTGCTTCGCAGTCGACATTTTTTTCTACGCCGCATTCGGCTTCGGCCGTGCGGGCGCCGAGACATCGACCTCGCTATCGATCTTTTCCACGCTGATGCCCAAAGACGTAAGCCTCGTGCTGCTGCTGTTCATCAATGTCGACCAGCCAAAACGGGTTTTTACATTGATGGCGGTCTTCACGGCCTTCGCGCTGTCTTTGGGCTGGACCGGACAGTTCTTCACTCTGTTCGTGATGTCGCTCTACCTCTTCCGGCACTGGCTGCAGCGCCGTAAGCTTCTTGTGGTCAGTATCGTGCTCGCCGGGATCGCGGCTTATCCAGCTATTTTCTCAATCAAGCTAGGCGTTCGTCAGGGCGACGACTTCGGTTACAACCCACTGACAGTCGTACATCTGGCGTCACGCCTGACAGGCTATCCCGCACTAGTCTACCTGCAGGGGGCGACCAACGATTTCCTTGCGAGCTATCAGAGCTATTTTTCGGACCTCTACTACATCATTGAGCCATTACTCGCGATCATACCGAAGTCCATCTTCGGGATGACCGGTAATATCACGCTTGAAAAGGCAATCGTGGAATTTGTCGGCGGCAATCCTGATCTCACTCAATTCATTTGGGGTCTGCCGACCAAGCTCTGGTTCTACTGGCAGGCGGGCCCGCTGCACTTCATAGCGTTTTGCGTAGAAAACACGCTCGTTATCGGCGGTCTCTACGCCTATGCCCGTCGCACCCGTGACGAGTTTATTTCCTTTTACCTCTTCTTTCTGATTGGCATGTACGTTTGGGCGGGAGACATCTCGACCATGTTTGTGTCACTGCTACGGATTCTGATCCTCTTCGGCTTCTACCGAACCCTCAACGCGGCCTTTCCCGAACGTCACGCCCCCCGTCGAGTCGTGTCGGCAACGCCCGCAGGAGCACTAGAATGAGCGGTGCACCTCGCTTGCGTGTCGGCGTAGATGCCACCGCCCTCGTCGCGAGACCGACTGGGGTCGGTAACTATATCGCCCGGCTGCTTGAACCTATGGTTCTGGCACATCCCGAGGCCGAGTTCGTACTTTTCAGCAACGATGCGGTTAGTTTCCCGGCACTGCCCAATGTACGATTCCGGTCGTCAAGTCCGAAACGACGTGGCCCGTACTGGCAAAACACCCATCTGCGCGCAATGCTGGCCGAGGAACGCCCTAATGTTTTCTGGGCGGCCAATGGCTTGCTACCTGTATGGCGACCGCAATGTATGGCCAGCGTTGTAACTGTGCACGACCTTGTCTACAAATTTGCGCCCGAGACGCTCCCGTTCGTAAGCCTCTGGGGACGCCGCATCGGCCAACGCATGGCGGTTGCAGCAGCAGACAAGCTTGTCTACGTCTCACAGGCTACCGCCGACGATGCACGCGCCGCGTATGGTCGAGCGGCTGATGCCATCATCCCCCCCCTGGCTGACAACAGTTTCAAACGGCCTGCGGCCTCGGCCGTCACGGCCATGTGTCAGCGCCTCGGGCTCCCGGAGCACTACCTGCTCACGCTTGGCACCCTAGAGCCCCGCAAGAACATCGTGGCGCTCGTCGACGCCTACCTGAACCGCCGTGAGGCCGGCGCCGCACTGCCGCTGCTCGTCATCGCAGGAGGCAAGGGCTGGCTGGACAGCGATATTGCTGCACGCCTTGAGCGCGGCGAAGCCCTCGGCTTCGTGCGACGCCTTGGCTACGTCGACCTCGCAGACCTGCCGGCCCTTTACGCTGGTTGCGACGCCTTCCTGATGCCATCGCTGTACGAAGGCTTCGGCATGCCGCTCTTGGAAGGACAACTGTGTGGTGCACCAGTTATCCACGGGCCACACGCATCGATGCGTGAGGCCGCGGGCGGCCTGGGCGTCACGACGCTCACCAATGTCGCGGGCATCGAAGACGTGCTGGATGCCCTGACCGCAGGCACGCTTGCCCTTGCCTGCCGTCTGCGCAGCGACATCGTCAACGACCCCGGTTTGTCATCGAGCAAACTGTGGTCGCTCATCTCCGAAGCCGCATCGTCACGCGGCCATCGCCCGTCGTGAAGTCACTGCTTATCCTCACCCCACGTTACCCGTACCCGGTCGTCGGCGGCGACCGGCTGCGCATCTATCAGCTCTGCAAGTCGCTGTCCGCGCACCATCGCCTGACGCTGCTGAGCTTGTGCGATAGCCCCGCAGAGATGGCCATGCCACTACCGGATGACAAGGTGTTCACCTCGATAGAGCGCGTGTACCTTCCGCGCTGGCGTTCTTGGCTGAACTGCCTCTCGGCGTTGCCAAGCGAACTGCCACTACAAGTGGCCTACTATCGACACCGGGCATTCCGCGAACGCGCCGCCGCTCTGATGGCATCGCATGACGGCGCGCTCGCCCACCTGATTCGCGTGGGGGATGCCATCAAGGACTTCCCCGGCCCTAAATTTCTCGAGATGACGGATGCCATATCTCTGAACTACGAACGCATCCGAGAAACCCGCCACGCACGTAACGACCTTCGCTCACGCATCTTTGCACTGGAATCACGACGTCTGCGCCGCTATGAAGAAGCGATCGTCGAACATTTTGATCACAGCTTCCTCGTTTCAGACATTGATCGTCGATTCCTCTTCGAGACCCATCCAGAGCGCTTGGCACGTGTCAGCGTTTGCTCCAATGGAGTGGACCTGCGCGCGCTCCCCTATGCGTTTGATCCTTCCGGACGAGATGTCGTCTTCATTGGCAACATGCACAGCCTGCAAAACCTGGATGCTGCCACCTTCATGGCCACTGAGGTTCTCCCGCTTGTGCGCGCACACAACCCAGTAACGAGGCTTCGACTGATCGGACGCATTCATCCCGATCAGGCCAGCAGATTCGCCGCCATGGATGGCGTAGACGTCACCGGTGAAGTGCCGAACGTGGCCGCAGCGGCACGTGGTGGCGGTATCGGCGTCTGTCCACTACGGCTGGGGGCAGGTGTACAGAACAAGGTCCTGGAATACATGGCCTTGGGCCTGCCCACTGTATCGACCACACTCGGCCTCGAAGGGTTCGAGGCACGCGACGGGCAGGAACTGCAAGTCGCTGATGATGCTGCTGGCCTCGCCCAAGCGGTGTTGGACCTGCTTGCCAACCGCACGGCAGCTCAGGCCATGGCTATCGCAGCCCGAGCCTATGTCGAATCCCATCACTCATGGGAGGCAAAGCTCGCACCATTGGTCATGCGCATCGACCAAGCTACCGGGTACCGCCGCCCAGCGGCACCCTGAAGTCTCAGTGCGGCGTCAGTATCAGCGCCGGTACATTCCCGCTATCGAACGCGTCACGGTCAAGCGGCTGGACAAACGGTGGCGCATGGTCACCTACAACTGCCACCATCGGCGTGGCCTGCAGTTTCGGCAGCGTTTCTGCGATCTGATCAAGGACGTCGCCCAACCGCTGCACCATCTGGCATGCGACGCTGGGCATGGCTTCGGAGGCACAACGACGTGCAAGTTCGACATCAACAGGTTCGTCATGCTGCGGCAGCGGCAAGTGCGTATCCAGCGTCACCACGTAGGTGAAGCTGCCAGGGCGCTCAGTCAACGTCGCCGCACGTGCCAGCACCTGCCCGTCACACACACCCGGAAATGCGTCATTGCATGCCATCCGCAAAGGGATCTGCCCCGTCTCGAAACGTTGGGGCTGCAGGCCCAGTTCGGGCCACCAGCGCGCTCGCTCGAACATTGAGAGATTGAACCCATGCAAGCCTGCCGCCGGCTGCCCTTGTGCCGCGAAGATGCGCGGCAGACAACTACCCTCGTCCGCTGGCTTGAGCCGCGTGTAGTGCCCGCGCAGTCCGCACAGCACGCGCAACTCGCCGTAAGTGGTTGAACCGTAGAACGGATCGCTTGCACGCTGCACATTCCAACGTGCTTGAACCTTGGGCGTATCGAGACGGGCGTACAGCCAGTCACGGACGGCCGGACCGCGCGGCAGGCCCATGGACTCGACGAGCACCAGCAACTCGCTGCCATTCGGATGCGCAGCCTTCCAGGCCCGCATCTGCTCGTAGACCGGTGCCTTGGCCCAGCGCTTCATCGGGACAGTAGAACCTCGCCACGCGGCGCGCTGCTCTGCATAAATGTTCCACCCAGGACTGCCAGCGATATTGACAGGAAGATGAAAACGGTCCGCCCCCATTCCTAGGATACGGTTCGAACCGTTGGCCGTGTCCACGCCAAGCATCCCCACCGTCAAGGCAACCAGTGCCAGGAACATAGGCAGCGTCGGCCGAGCCCGTGCAAGCATGCGCAGCACCAGCAGGCCGCACAATACCAACGCCACGACCGCCGGCAGTACCTTCCATGAAACGATACGCCCGATTTCTATCGTGTCGAGATAACGCGCAGATGCAATGAACTCACCTGTGTCAACGAAGTGATAGCAGCGCGCGACATCGCGCGCGATCTCAACCCCCCAGGCCGCTGCGAGCGCCGCTGGCCCGACGCGAGGCAGCGCCACCGCCATCAGCAATGCCAGCAGAAAGTCGACATTGAACAGCGGCCGGTCGATCGCATACTGGCTCGCAGCGATCCAGAACGGGGCTTGAACGAGCACAACAGCGCCAGCCAGGCATGCGAAGCCCAGAACCGGATGCACGCCGGTCGCACGCGAAGATGCGAAGACATATGGGAAGTTGCCGTCAGCCATGACCGCAGCGCACGTCAGTGCGTGTGTAGATACCGCGCACACGCGCCGCCTGTGCCTCATGCCAAGCTTCGCAGTCGTGCACAGGATGGACAAACATCGACAAGCCGTCTGGCCGATGGGAAAAAGCAGCCAGACGCCACATAGGCAGGGTGAAGGCACGCACACCTAAACGGGCACCCTCCCGGGCAACCGTGTCGACCGAGCGATGCGACAGATAGGCGGTGACGATAGGCCCCGGCAGGTCCAACTGAGCTTGCCAACGCTTGAACAAGGCCACGTCCTCTGGCCGGTACAACTGGAACACGACCTGCCTGGCCCGCCCATCGGCACGCAGTGCCTGCACCACCCGCTCACCTGTCGCGGCGAAGTCGCTCTTGATGTCGAGAACCACCCAGGCCCCGGCCGGCAACGCGGCCATCAATGACTCAAAGGTGCATGCCTGCGCTGCCCTTGGCGTACCAGGATCGTGAGCGCAACGCAACTCGCCGCCGGCCTCCAACGAAAGGTCCACCTCGAGCAGGCGCATGCCCGCTGCCACCGCACGCCGCATTGCGGCAACGCTGTTCGCCTCCGGGCCACCTGAATCGCCCAAAGCATGTGCAATGCGTACGGGTGACGGGCCAGCGTCATCCAGCCACGCATAGTCCTGCGGCTGACGCAAGGGGTGGACGCGCGCCCAATCCTCGCCAAGGGCGAAGTGTCCCCAGACATCCTGCAGATGCTCGCCGAACCAGGCGACGTCAGCCTCATGCGCCAATGCCTTGATCTTCGTGCGGACAGGGGGAAGAGCGAGGGCGATGACAAACAGGACCGCCACAGCAAAGGCAAAACGGATGTGCCTGCTTCTGCCGCTTTGCAGTCTCATTGGCGGGTCCCGCTGCTCGGTTGCCGATATTCGACAATCAGTTCGCTTAATAATTGGCGGATCGTATCGTCGGAAGGATGCCTGCCCAGTGAGTCCGCCTTCATGAGCCATGGACCGACACGTATGCTGGTCACGCCATCGTCGAGTTTGGCGACAAACAGACGCTCAATGCGCGTGGGCAGTGTGGTGTCACTTGACGCAAGCAACTCTTCATACAGCTTCTCTCCTGGCCGAAGCCCCGTGTACTCCACACGTATATCCTGCTCCGTCCGCCCTGCCAACCGGATCATGTCCCGGGCCAGATCCACGATCTTCACCGGCTCGCCCATGTCCAGCACCAGCACCTGGCCGCTTTCTCCAATGGCTGCAGCCTGCACAACCAACCGGGCAGCCTCCGGAATCGTCATGAAGTAGCGAATGATCTCCGGGTGGGTCACGGTGATTGGCCCGCCGCGCGCAATCTGTTCCTTGAACTTCGGAATCACGCTGCCGCTGCTGCCCAGCACATTGCCAAAGCGCACCGCCATGAAACGGGTGCCTTGGTGCTTGGTGGCCATGGCGGAGATGACCAGTTCGGCGGCGCGCTTGGTGGCGCCCATCACGTTGGTGGGGTTCACCGCCTTGTCGGTGCTGATCAGCACGAAGCGCTCGACGCCCGCCTCGGCCGCGGCCAGGGCCGCGTGGTAGGTGCCCAGGGTGTTGTTGCGCAGCGCAGCCCAGGCGTTGTCCACCTCCATCAGCGGCACGTGCTTGTAGGCCGCGGCGTGGAAGACGACCTGCGGCTTGGTGCGCTGGAAGATGGCGCGCAGTCCCTCCAGGTCCTTCACATCGCCGATCAGCTTGAGCACCTCCAGCTGAGGGAAACGCAGCGCCAAGTCCTGCTCGATGGTGTAGAGGTTGAACTCGGACAACTCCACCACCACCAGCCGGGCCGGCTGGTAGCGGGCCACCTGGCGGCACAGTTCGCTACCAATGCTGCCGCCGCCGCCGGTGACCAGCACCGTCTTGCCACGCAGCACCTCGCCGATGCCGTTCTCGTCCAGCTGCACCGGCTCGCGGCCCAGCAGGTCCTCGGGCTCGATGTCGCGCACGCGGTTGACCTGATCGCCGCGCTGTAGCTCCTCAGCCGACGGCACGGTCAGCACCGGCAGGCCGGTGGCGCCGGCCAGCTCCACGGCCCGCCGCCGTTGCGCCGAGGTGGCGGCCGGCAAGGCGATGATCAGGTGCGTCACGTCCCCCCGCACGCCGGGGTCCTTCACCGCCGTCAGCGGCCCCAGCACCGGCACACCGGCAATGCGCGCGCCCTGCTTGGCAGGGTCGTCATCCAGCAGGCCCAGCACCACCCAGCCCTGGTGCTGGATGCCAGCCAGCAGCCGCTTGGCGGCCTCGCCGGCGCCCAGCACCAGCGCCCGCTTCTCCGGCCCGGCCTCGCCACTGATGCGCGCCCGCGCATGCTCGTAGAGCGCGCGGTAGAGCAGGCGCACGCCGCTGACGGCCATCAGCACCACGAAGGGGTGCAGAGCCAGCACGGCCCGCGGCACACCGTAGAGCTGCAGGCCCATCGTGCCGGCTGCGCTGACCACCCCAGCCACCAGGCAGGCCAGCGTCAGGCGCTTGATCTCGCCAAAGCCGGAGAAGCGCCACATGCCTTGCGGCACCCGCAACGCGACAAAGGCCGACAGATACACCACCACCACGCCGACCAGCACCCACAGGTCATAAGGCGGGCGCTCGTGCAGCCAGCGCTCAAACCCCATGCGGAACAGGTAGGTGGCGTGCCAAGCCACCACCACCATCCCGGCATCGATGGCCAGGGACAAGGGCACGCGGTGCGGACGCAGCCGGGCCAGGAACCGGTCCAGTCGGTGCCAGACGGAGGAGGACGGAGTGTTCATGTTGGAAAACGATTCAGAACCGACGCCGGCTCAGCGGGTCAGCAGCACACGCAGGCTGCGCAGCACCACGCCCAGGTCGGTCCACAGCGAGGCATGGGCCGCATAGTCGGCCGCACAGGCCAGCTTGGCCGGCAGGATGACGTCGATGTATTCGCGCTCCGGGTCGGCCGCGGCCGCCAGTTGCGCCGATTCGTTGCGAAAGCGCAGCGAGGCCGGGTCGGTGATGCCCGGCCGCACCGACAGCACCACATCCTTCAGCGCCACCGGGTAATGCGCCACGTAGCGCGGCACCTCGGGCCGCGGGCCGACCAGGCTCATCGTGCCCTGCACCACGTCGAGCAGTTGGGGCAGTTCGTCCAGCCGGTGCGCGCGCAGAAAGGCGCCCACCCGGGTGATGCGCGCATCGGCACCCACGGTCAGCTGGCCGTGCCGCTCGGCGTCCACCCGCATGGTGCGGAACTTGTGGATGCGAAACGGCCGGCCGCCCCGCCCCACCCGCTCCTGGCGGAAGAAGACCGGGCCCGGTGAGTCGAGCTTGATGGCCAACGCCACCAGCAGGCCCGGCAGCGCCAGCAGCGCCAGCCCCAGGCCGGCGGCAATCAGGTCAAACAGGCGCTTGGCCATGGGATCGGGCAGGCTCCGGGGGCTCAGGCGCGCAGCGCCTTGCGCGCGGCGGCCGCCACGCGCTGCACATCCGCGTCGGTCATGCGGGTGTAGAGCGGCAGGCTGACGATGCGCTCGAAGGCCCGCTGGCTGTGCGGGAAGTCCTCGGCCTTCAGGCCGTAGTGTTCCTTCCAGTACGGGTGCTGGTGCAGCGGGATGTAGTGCACGCTGCAGCCAATGCCGTCAGCGTAAAGCGACTCGATGAAGGCTTCGCGCGTGATGGGCGCGGCGTCGGTCAACTCGACCACGTACAGGTGCCAGGCATGCAAGTCCCCCGCCAGCGGCTGGGGCGGCAGGCGCAACGGCAGGCCGGCCAGGGCCTGGGCATAGGCCGCGGCCAGCTCGGCACGGCGGGCCTGGAAGGCCTGCAAGCGCTTCAACTGGTGCAGGCCCAGCGCGGCGGCGATGTCGGTCAGGTTGTACTTGAAGCCGGGCGCGACGATCTCGTAGTACCAGCTGGGCACCTTGGCGGTGAAGCGGTCGAAGGCGTCGCGGTTGATGCCATGCAGGCGCATCACCTTGGCGCGCGCGGCCACCTCGGGGTGGCGCGTCACCAGCATGCCGCCCTCGCCCGTGGTCATGGTCTTGTTGGCGTAGAAGCTGAACACGGTGGCGTCGCTGTCCAGCGTGCCGATGCGCTGGCCGCGGTGGGTGGTGGGCAGCGCATGGGCCGCGTCCTCCACCACCTTCAGGCCATGGCGCTTCGCGATGGCGAGGATGGCCGTCATGTCGGCCGCCAGGCCGCCGTAGTGCACGGGCACCACACACTTGGTGCGCGGGGTGATGGCCACCTCCAGCGCTGCGGGGCTGATGCAGTAAGTCGCCGGGTCGATGTCCACCAGCTTCACGTCCGCGCCCAGGTAGCGGGCCACCTCGGCGCTGGCGGTGAAGGTGTGGGTGGTGGTGATGACCTCGTCGCCCGGACCCACGCCCACCGCCTCCAGTGCCAGGTGCAGGCCAGCGGTGGCGGAATTGACGGCGATGGATTCCAACGACGGGTCGCCCAGGAATTCGGTGAACGCCGCCTCGAAGCGCTTGGCCTTGGGGCCGGTGGTGATCCAGCCCGAGCGCAGGGTGTCCACCACCTCGGCAATCTCTTCCTCGCCGATCTCCGGCAGGGCAAAGGGCAAGAACGGCAGATTCGGTGTGTTGTCAGCAGTCATGGCAATCAGGATTGTCCTCTGGCGCGCTGGCAGGCGGCCAGGAAGCGCGCCGCCAGCACGGGGTAGGTGTGTTCGGCCTGCACGAAGGCACGGCCGCGCTGGCCCATGGCGCGGCGCTCCTCGGCCGGCACGGCCAGCAGCTGGCGCAGGCCCTGCACCACCGCGGCGGGCGATTCGGGCGGCACGGTCACGCCGCAGCCGGCCTCGGCCACCGGGTCGTTGCCGGCCTCCACCGCGTGCAGCACCGGGCAGCCGGCCATCAGGTAGTCCATCAGCTTGTTGGGGGCGATGCCGAAGCGGTAGATGGGCACCCGCTGCCAGCCGATGTAGGCGATGTCGATGGCGGCCAGGAAGGACGGGATCTGCGCCTTGGGGATGGGGCCGCACCAGTGCACCCGGTCCAGGCCCTCATCGGCCAGGCGGCGCACCAGGCGCTCGCGCTCGTGGCCGTCGCCCACCAGCACGATCTCCACCGCGTCTTCGCGCAGCTGCGCCGCGGCGTCCAGCAGCGTGTCCAGCGCATTGGGCAGGCCCATGGAGCCGGCATAGCCCAACACCGTGCGGCCGGCGGCGTGGGCCGCGTCGATCACCCGGGCCACCTCGGGCTTCAGCGGCGTGGGTGTACCGGCCCAATCGTCGGGCGAGATGCCATTGGGCACGATGCTGAGCTTCTTCAGGTCCAGCCCACGCGAGGCCATGTAGACGTGCACCTTGGGCAACATCGACACCACCACGTCCGCATCGCGGTAGGCCGTCTTCTCGGCCCAGCCGCACAGCAGCGCAAAGGGATGGTGGGGCGACATGCCGGACAGCTCGATGGGCGACAGCGGCCAGAGGTCGTGCACCTCAAACACCAGCACCGCGCCGGCCCGGCGGGCGATGCGCCGCGCCACCCAGATGTCCATCGGGTAGGTGCTGGAGGCGATCACCACGTCCGGCTTGGCCTCGGCGATCAGCGCCGGCGTGCGCTGCCAGACCTGCTTCAGGAAGGCCCCGATGTTCTTCACCCGGCCCAGGCCATTGCCCTGGTAAGGCGGCGTGGGCAGCCAGTGGTAGGTGATGCCGTCCACCCCCTCGGTGCCGGCCTGGGGCTGGCGGGCCCGCACATGCGAGAAATCGGCCGCCACCATCGTCACGCGGTGGCCGGCGCGCACCCATTCGCGTGCCAGGTAGTAGGGCCGGTACTCCATGCCCAGCGCGGGCGTGCCGGCGTAGTGGTTCAGGTAGAGGATGTTCATGCGCGTCCGGCGCCGCCAAGTTGTTCGAGCCGCTGCACATAGGCCTGCACGCTGGCCGGGAACAGGGCATGCAGCCCCACCCACTCCTGCAGGCCCGCCCCCACCGCATCGGCGTGGGCCGCCAGCGGGGCCAGCCGGCTGCGGCTAGGCAGCTCGCCTTCGGCCAGGATCAGGCCGTTGTGGCCATCGTCCACCAGCTCGCGGTTGGCCGGCAGGTCCGACAGGATGGGAATGCAGCCGTGGCCCATGGCCTCCAGCACCGAGACGGAGACCGAATCGCTGGCGGGCAGGCTCAGGTACCAGCGAGCCTGGGCATACCAGCCGGCTTGCGTCGCCGCATCCAGCCGGCCGACGAAGCGCACCTTGCCCGCCAGGTCGGGCTGGGCGGCGCGGGCCTCCAGCGCCGGGCGCAGCGTGCCGTCGTGGGCCACCACCAACCGGGCTTCCGGCCAGTCGCGGGCAATGGCGGCAAAAGCGTCCAGCACCCGGCCGGGGCGGTAGAGCGATTCCAGCGCACGGTTGGCGAAGAACAGGGCATCGTCCTTGTGCTCCGGCCAGGGCGGCAGGGTCTCCAGGCCGAAGGGAAAGGTCATCACCTCGCGCGCGCCCAGGGCCCGCATGCGCTCGGCCATGTGGCGCGAATCGCTGGTGGTCAGCGCACAGGCCCGCAGCACGCGGCGGGTCAGCCAGCGCATCCCAGCGTTCTTCTGCGGCGTCAGCAGGATGTCCGAGCCCCAGGCCGAACCGGCGATGCGCGCCTTCACGCCGCCGAAGCGTACCGCCAGCCAGGCCAGCGTGCCGTGCGAGGTCAGGTAATGCGGCGCCAGCCAGTCCGGCTGCACGGCCTTGAGCCAGCGCACCACCGTGGGCAGGGCCCGCAGCAGGCCGGCGTTGCCGCCTTCGAAGCGCGGCGTGGTGCCCAGGGCCAGCCGACGCTCGGGTGGCACCAGGGCGTCGAAGCCGGCGTCAAAACCCCGGCTGGACAAGGCCCACAACTCCACCCGGGGCGCCAAGGCGCGCGCCCACTTCAGCAGATGCGGGCTTTCGCCATCCCCGATCAGCACCAACCGCACGCTCAGTCCTCGTCCAGCGGGCCGGCCCAGGCCTCGTACAGTGGCAGCAACTCGGGGTAGCGCTGCAGCAGCTTGCGGTCGGCGCGGCGGCTGTCGCCCACCACGCGGGCGGGCCGCCCTTCCAGGATCACGAAGTCCGGGTAGTCCCCCCGCACGAAGCTGCCGGCACACACCAGCGTGCCCTTGCCCAACTTGGTGTTGGCCTCGATCAGCGAGTGCGGGCCGATGAAGCTGTAGGGGCCGATCTCCACCGGCCCGGCGATCCAGCCCGGCCGTTCGGCAAAGCCGGTCGCCGGCCAGCGCACAAAGCCCTCGCCCAGCAGCCGCGCCGCGCGGTGCGAACTGTGGGTGACGAGGCTGCAGTGGCTGGTGATCTGCACGCCCTCGCCCAGCGTGATGCCGCCGCTGCACTCCAGGTAGTTGAAGGGGCCGATGTAGACATGGTCGGCCAGCGTCAGCTTGTCTTCCTGCTCGATGCAGGCGGCCGGCGAGATGCGGGTGTGCGGCAGGTCCTGCCCCTGCGAACGCTCGCCGAACACGACGCGGTAGAGCAGCGCACGCACCCAGCGGCGGCGCCATCGGTTGAAGGTGGATCTCAGCCAGTTCACGGTGTGCGATTGTCCCCTGCGCCGTCCGGATCGGCCGCGGTCGACACTGGCCAGGTGGCCAGGGCCCAGAAGTAATACCCGAAATAGCCGGCCATCGCCGCCGAGACGGCCCAGCCCGCTCCCTGCAGCCCGCCCCAGTGCAGCCCCAGTGCCAGGGCGGCGACAAAGGCCACCTGCCCCACCACCGCCAGGCGCAGCGCCCAGGCCTGGGCCTGCCAGGCCATGGTCACCACCGCCAGCGGTGCCGCCACGAAGTGCAGGCCGATGTAGAGCGCCAGGGCCCGGGCCAGTTCGCCCGCGGCCCGCCAGGGCTCGCCGAACAGCGCGGCGAAGGCCCAGGGCGCCAGCACCCACAGCCCGGCCACCAGCGCCAGCGCCAGCGCGGCCAGCGCGGCCATCACCCGGCGCAGGGCCTGGCGCGCCGCCGGCGTGGGCTGGGCACCCGCGGCCGCCAGCTTGGGATAGAGCGCCTGCGAGACCGCGCTGCCCACCAGCGTGGCCGGTGCCTTCAGGTAGCGCAGCGACAGGCCCCAGAAGCCGGCCGCGGCCGGCCCCAGGCTGGCGGCGATCAGGGCCACGCTGGCCGTGTCCTGCAGCGCGCCCAGGAAGGCGTGTGGGGTGTTGAGCAAGGGGAACTGCCGGTGCCGGCGCGCCACCGCGGCCAGCGCGTCCCAGCGCAGCCCCGCCCCGCCAAGTGGCAGCCGCAGCGCCAGCGTGGCCAGCAAGGTGGCCGCGATGGGCGCCACCACCAGGCCGGTCACGCCCCAGCCCAGCGCCCCGGCGGCCGCCTGGGCCAGCGCGGCGCCGCCGTACTGCAGCACCCGGGACGCGGCCAGGGCACTGAAGCGCTGCTCGCGCGTGGCCCACAGCGTGGCCAGCGAGACCAGCCCGGCACTGGCCACCGCCAGCGGCAGCCAGGCCACCCAGTGCGCACGGCTCCAGGCCCACCAGCCGACCGCGCCCACCGCGCTGGCCACCGTCACCAGCACCGCGATGCGCAGCGCCAGCACCCGCAGGGCCTGGGCCTCGTCCTCGTCGGCCGCCAGCGGCAAGGCGAATTCGTAGCGCGCGCAGGCCACCACCGCCAGATTCGCGGCCACGGCCGCGAACAGGTGGTAGTGACCGAAGTCGGCCGGCGAAAACAGCCGCGTCAGCAAGGGCCCCAGCAGCAGCGGCAGGGCCTGGGCCAGCGCGCCCCCGGCCACCAGCGTCAGGCTGGCACGCACCAGCCCCTGCAACGGTGAACGGGTGTCGTCGGGGGCAGGCACCATGAAGGAGCGGACGGCGCCTCAGCCGCGCCGACCCACGGCCGCGGCCAGCGCTGCCACCACACGGTCCTGGTCGGCCTCGCCCAGGTCGGGGCTCATCGGCAGGCTCATCACCTGCTGGGCCAGCCGCTCGGCCACCGGGCAGCCGCCTGCAGGCGCGAAGCGTTCATAGGCCACCTGCTGGTGCAGCGGGCGCGGGTAATGCACGGCCGTCGGGATGCCTGCGGCCTTCAGCGCAGCCTGCACGGCCGGCCGGTCCTGCACCGTCACGGTGTACTGGCCCCAGACGCTCTCGCGCCCTGGGCGCACCGTCAGCAGACCCACGTTCACCCCGGCCAGCAGCGCGTGGTAGCGCGCGCCCAGGTCGCGGCGGCGCTGCAGCTCCCAGTCCAGCCGGGGCAGCTTGGCCAGCAGCACCGCGCACTGGATCGTGTCCATGCGCCCACCCACGCCCACGCGGGTGTGGGTGTAGCGCGCGCTCTGGCCATGCACGCGCACTTCGCGCGCCGCCTGGGCCAGGCGGTCGTCATCGGTGAAGAGCGCGCCGCCATCGCCATAGCAGCCCAGCGGCTTGCTGGGAAAGAAGCTGGTGCAGCCAATGGTGGAGACACCGCCGCTGGCCCGCTCTTGGTACATGGCCCCGAAGCTCTGGGCCGCGTCCTCGATCACCGGCAGGCCATGACGCGCCGCCACAGCGTTGATCGCATCCATGTCCGGCACCTGGCCGTACAGGCTGACCGGCATCAGCGCCCGGGTCCGGGGCGTGATGGCCGCCTCGATCCGCGCGGCGTCGATCAGGCCGGTGTCGGGCTCCACATCGACGAACACCGGCACCCCGCCCAGCAGGGCGATCACCTCGGCGGTGGCGGCGAAGGTGAAGGGGCTGGTGATGACCTCGTCGCCGGGCTGCAGGTCCAGCGCCATCAGTGCGATCAGCAGCGCCTCGGTGCCGCTGGAGACGGTGACGCAATGGCCCACGCCCACACGGGCGGCCAGCGCCGCCTCCAGCTGGGCCACCTCGGGCCCCATGATGTACTGGCCGTGGTCCAGCACCCGCTGGATCGCGGCGTCGATGTCCGTCTTGCGCGCGGCGTACTGCGCCTTCAGGTCGATGAATTGCATGGTCAGAGTTGTTCCAGGCGGCCGCCCTGCAGGCGGTAGCGCTCGCCGGTGGCCGGGCAGCTGGCCT
This sequence comes from Ideonella benzenivorans, assembly GCF_020387415.1. GTDB lineage: Bacteria > Pseudomonadota > Gammaproteobacteria > Burkholderiales > Burkholderiaceae_C > Ideonella > Ideonella benzenivorans. The sequence continues at coordinate 295,933 of NZ_JAGWCB010000010.1, forward strand.
CCATGTCGGCGGCTTCGTCCACCGGCAGCGCCAGCTTCTCGCCGTGGCGGCTCATCCAGCCGGTCTGGCGGGCCGGCACGCCGGTCATCAGCGCATAAGGCTTCACGTCCTTGGTGACCACCGCACCGGCACCGATGAAGGCGTATTCGCCCACCGTGGCGCCGCAGACGAGGGTGCAGTTGGCGCCCAACGTGGCGCCACGCTTCACCAGCGTGCGGCGGTACGCGTGCTTGCGCGGCACGGCCGAGCGCGGGTTGAAGACATTGGTGAACACCGCGCTGGGGCCGACGAAGACATCGTCCTCCAGCGTCACCGCGTCGTAGACCGAGACGTTGTTCTGGATGCGCACGCCCGCGCCGATCACCACGTCGTTGGCGACGAACACGTTCTGCCCGAGCGAGCAGCGCGGCCCGATGCGGGCCCCGGCGCAGACATGGCTGAAGTGCCAGACGGCCGTGCCCTCGCCCAGCTGGGCGCCCTCGTCAACGATGGCGCTGGGGTGGATGGTGACACTCATGGGCGACCTCAGGCCAGGTGCTGCAGGAAGGGGTGGCCCAGTGCGCCGGCCGGTTGGGCCGCGGCCGAGCGGATCACGTTGACCGTCTCGACGCAGTGGCGCGCATCGGCCAGGCCGTAGCCGCGGCCAGCCAGGATCTCGCGGTAGCTCACCGTGTGCAGGTCGGTGAAGCCTTCGGAGAACTCCAGCTGCTCGCCCGAGATGTCGATGCTGCGGAAGGTGGGCTTCTGGCCCTTCACCTCGGCCGGCAGGTCGTTGGCGTCGATGGACAGGAACCAGCGCACCCGAGCCCGTTCGTACTCCAGGTAGCCCGCGGCCTTGGCCTCGCCGTTGTGGTGCACCACATTGGCCTGCAGCTTCCCGAAGATGAAGTGCAGCATGTCGAAGAAGTGCACGCCGATGTTGGTGGCCACGCCAAAGCTCTTGCGCGGGTCGCCCTTCCAGCTCTCGGCATACCACTTGCCGCGCGAGGTGATGTAGGTCAGCGTGACATCGAACTTGTGGTCGGCCGGGGCCGCGGCCACCTTCTCGCGCAGCTTCAGGATGGCGTCGTGGTGGCGCAGCTGCAGGATGTTGTAGACCCGGTGGCCGGTCTCCTGCTCCACCCGGGCCAGCTCGTCCAGCAGCGCGGGCGTGGGCACCAGCGGCTTCTCGCAGATCACGTCGGCGCCCAGGCGCAGGCCGGCGGCGATGTGCGGGTGGTGCAGATGGTTGGGCGTGCAGACCGAGACAATGTCCAGCGCGCGTGCCGGGTCGCGGCGCAGCACCTGGGCGTGCTCATAGAAACGTTCGAACTGGGTGAAGAACTCGGCCTGCGGGTGCAGGCTGTCGATGATGCCCACCGAGTCGTTGATGTCGTAGGCCACGGCCAGGGTGTGGCCCAGGTCCTTGATGGCCCGCATGTGGCGCGGGGCAATGTAGCCGGCGGCGCCGATCAGGGCGAAATTCTTGGCGGTCATGGAAAGCTCAGAGGCGGAAGACGGTGAGGCCGCTGGCGACCAGCGCCTCGCGGTCATAGAGCGACTTGACGTCGGCGATCACGGGCCGGTCGCCCTTCACCAACGCACGCAGCTGTTCGGGCGTCAGTGCGCGGTACTCGCGGTGGGCCACGGCCACCACCAGCGCGTCGAACGGCGCCTCGTCCTCCAGCCGGGCCAGCGTGATGCCGCATTCGTGCTGCACCTCGGCGGCGTCGGCCCAGGGGTCCATCACCACCACGGTGGTGCCGTGGTCCTGCAGCTCGCGCACCAGGTCCACCACCTTGGAGTTGCGGATGTCCGGGCAGTTTTCCTTGAAGGTCAGGCCCAGCACGCCGATGCGGCAGCGCGGCACGTCCAGCCCGTTCTTCAGCATCAGCTTGACGGTGTTGCGCGCCACATAGCGACCCATGTTGTCGTTGATGCGCCGGCCCGCCAGGATGACCTGCGGGATGTAGCCCAGCTGCTCGGCCTTGAAGGTCAGGTAGTACGGGTCCACGCCGATGCAGTGGCCGCCCACCAGGCCGGGTCGGAAGGGCAGGAAGTTCCACTTGCTGCCGGCCGCGGACAGCACCTCGGCGGTGTCGATGCCCATGCGGGCGAACAGCACCGAGAGCTCGTTCATCAGCGCGATGTTGAGGTCGCGCTGGGTGTTCTCGATCACCTTGGCGGCTTCGGCCACCTTGATGCTGCTGGCGCGGTGCACGCCGGCGGTCACCACCGAGGCATAGACCTCGGCCACCGTCTCCAGCGTGGCGGCGTCGCAGCCCGAGACGATCTTGCGAATGGTGGTGAAGGTGTGCTCGCGGTCGCCCGGGTTGATGCGCTCAGGGCTGTAGCCGCAGAAGAAGTCCACGCCGTGCTTCAGGCCGGAGACCTGCTCCAGCACCGGCACGCAGTCTTCCTCGGTGGCGCCGGGGTAGACGGTGGATTCGTAGACGACGATGTCGCCCTTCTTGAGCGCCTGGCCGACGCTGCGCGAGGCGGAGATCAGCGGGGTCAGGTCCGGCTTGTTGGCCTGGTCGACCGGCGTGGGCACGGCGACGATGTAGAAATCGGCCTGCTTCAGCTCGGCGATCTGGGCGGTGTAGAGGATGTTGGCCGCGGCCAGATCGGCGCTGGCGACCTCGCCGGTGCGGTCATGGCCGGCCTGGAGCTCGGCGATGCGGGCCGCGTTGATGTCGAACCCGATGATGCGGTGGTGACGGCCAAAGGCGACCGCCATGGGCAGCCCGACGTAGCCAAGACCGACAACGGCAATGTGACGATGCATGGGTGTGCGCCCCGGCGCGCGGACCTTGCGGCCGGCCGCGGCAGCGATCAAAACCGGCAATTTTAGGCCGCCGGCACGCGGCCGCGCCCTAAAATGGCAGGCTCGCCGTCTGAAAACGGCCCCTTTCTTCACCGCAACCGCTTGCGACCATGAGCACCGACATCCAACTGCCCTCGCCCGAAGACAACCAGCTGATCGCGGAGCGCCGCGAGAAACTGGCCGAACTGCGCGCAGCGGCCAAGGCAGCCGGTCAGGCGGTGTTCCCCAACGACTTCAAGCCCCAGCACCGCGCCGGCCCGCTGCACCACCAGCACGACGGCGCCGAAGCCGAGGCCCTGGAAGCCCAGGCCGTGCCCGTCAGCGTGGCCGGCCGCATGATGTTGAAGCGCGTGATGGGCAAGGCCTGCTTCGCCACACTGCAAGACGCCACCGGCCGCATCCAGCTCTACATCACCCAGGACATGGTCGGCCCGGAAACCCTGGCCGCCTTCAAGCGCTGGGACCTGGGCGACATCCTGGCCTGCGAGGGCACGCTGTTCAAGACCAAGACCGGCGAGCTGTCGGTCAAGGCCCACACGGTGCGCCTCTTGACCAAGAGCCTGCGCCCGCTGCCCGACAAGTTCCACGGCATGGCCGACCAGGAACAGAAGTACCGCCAGCGCTATGTCGACCTGATCACCGATGACGAGGCCAAGCAGCGCTTCGTCGCCCGCAGCAAGGCCGTCGCCTCGATCCGCAGCTTCATGGTCGAGCACAGCTTCCTGGAGGTGGAGACGCCGATGCTCCACCCCATTCCCGGCGGCGCCAATGCCAAGCCCTTCATCACCCACCACAACGCGCTGGACCAGGACATGTACCTGCGCATCGCACCGGAGCTCTACCTCAAGCGCCTGGTGGTGGGTGGCTTCGAGCGGGTGTTCGAGATCAACCGCAACTTCCGCAACGAAGGCATCAGCGTCCGGCACAACCCGGAATTCACGATGATGGAGTTCTACGCGGCCTACTGGAACCACCGCGACCTGATGGACTTCACCGAGGCGCTGCTGCGCCACGCGGCCCGCGCGGCCACCGGCACGGCCCGCCTGAGCTACGCCGGCCAGGAAGTGCGGCTGGACGAGCCCTTCGCCCGTGTCTCGGTGCGGGACTCGCTGGTGCAGTACGCCGGCCTGACCGAGGCCGAGGCCGATTCGGCCGAAGCGGTGCACGCCAAGCTGCGCGCCCTGGGCGAGGAGCCACCCAAGCACTGGGGTCTGGCCCAGCTGCAGTTCGGCCTGTTCGAGGCCGCGGTGGAGGAAAAGCTCTGGCAGCCGACCTTCATCATCGACTACCCGGTCGAGGTGAGCCCGCTGGCCCGCGCCTCCGACAGCAACCCGGCGCTGACCGAGCGCTTCGAGCTGTTCATCACCGGTCGCGAGTTCGGCAACGGCTTCTCCGAGCTGAACGACGCCGAGGACCAGGCCGCCCGCTTCCAGGCCCAGGTGGCCAACAAGGAAGCCGGTGACGACGAGGCGATGTACTACGACGCCGACTTCATCCGCGCGCTGGAATACGGCATGCCCCCGACCGGCGGCTGCGGCATCGGCATCGACCGCCTGATGATGCTGCTGACCGACTCGCCCAGCATCCGCGACGTGATCCTGTTCCCCGCGCTGCGCCGCGAGCTCTGATCCCGACGGGGCCTGCGGCCCCGGGGTTCAGAACCCCAGCGAGGCCAGGAGGTCGTCCACGTCCTCCTGCTGCATCGCGCGGTCGGGCACCTGCACGCCTTCGAGCTGGTGCCCGTCGTCGTTGGCCGACGCGCCGTCCACCCCCACCTGGGGCAGCTCGTCCTCGACCACATGGCGCAGTTCGGCCTCGGCCCGCAGCAGGATGTCGGTCACCTTCTTGATCACTTGGCCCGAGAGGTCCTGGAAGTCCTGGGCCATCAGGATGTCGGTCAGGTGGTCGTTCTGCTGGCGGGCGAAGTCGGTGGTGCTGGCCACGTAGTCGGCGCACAGACGCATCAGCGCCCGGGCCCGGGCCACATCCATCTCGGGGGATTCGGCCTGGCGGCGCATCACGTCCACCAGCTCATCGCCCCGGCTGACCAGCCGCTCGCACAGCGGCTTGGCCTCGTCGATGACTTCCAGCACCCGGTTGGCGGCGCGCTCGGTCATCTTGCCGATGTACTCCAGCCGCTCACAGGCATCCGGCATCTCCAGGCTGACCTGGCGCAGCTCGGCCGCCACCCGGGGGCGCTGCCCCCCCTCGGGCACGCTGGCCGGAGAAATGCAGGAGGGGGCGGTGGGGTGTTGCTCGGCCGGCATGGTCGGTTTCCGGATCTCGGTCACTGGTTGAGGTCAGATATCGACCGGCAGCCGGCCAAGTTGAGGGCGAATGTGCCGCCCGCCGGGCCTCGCCGGCTCAACGGTGATGGAATTCCGCTTTGCGCTTGGCCAGGAAGGCGGACATGCCCTCGCGCTGGTCTTCCGTGCCGAACAGGGACTGGAACATGTGGCGCTCAGCGCGCACGCCGGTGGACAGGCCACTCTCGTAGGCCTCGTTGACACAGTCCTTGACCATCATCAGGCTGGGCGCCGACAGCTCGTTGATCTGCGCGGCCACCGCCAGCGCCTCGTCCAGCAGGCTGGCGGCCGGCACCACGCGCGACACCAAGCCGGCCCGTTCGGCCTCTTCGGCGCCCATCATGCGGCCGGTCAGCAGCAGTTCCATGGCCTTGGCCTTGCCCACCGCACGCGGCAGGCGCTGGGTGCCGCCCGCGCCCGGGATGATGCCCAGCTTGATCTCGGGCTGACCGAACTTGGCGTTGTCGGCCGCCAGCAGGATGTCGCACATCATCGCCAGCTCGTTGCCGCCGCCCAGCGCAAAGCCCGCCACCGCGCCGATCACCGGCTTGCGCACCTGGCGGATGGTCTCCCAGTTGCGGGTGATGAAGCCGCCCTTGTAGGCGTCCATGTAACCCAGCGTGGCCATCGCGGCGATGTCGGCACCGGCCGCGAAGGCCTTCTCGCTGCCGGTGATGATGATGCAGCCGATGCCGTCGTCGGCGTCGAAGGCCAGCAGCGCCGCCCCCAGCTCGTCCATCAACTGGCCGTTCAGGGCGTTGAGCTGCTTGGGACGGTTCAGCGTGATCAGGCCGGTCTTGCGGGCGCCTTCACCACGCACGTCGGTCAGGATGCATTCATAGCTCATCGGTGGTTCCTTGATGTCTCCAGGGGGATGGCCACACTATATGCCGTCACCCGCCCGCTTTCAGGGGGCTGCCTGCAAGGGCGCACTGTCGAGCACCATGTCCAGCGTGGCCTCGTCCTTCCAGTTCATGCCGATGCGCACCGGCAGGTACTGCAGCGTCGGCGCGATCCACATCTCCACCGCCACCTCGTTGGGTCTCAGCGTGCCCGCCACCGGCTTCAACGGGTAGGCGTACAAGGCCCCGAAGGGCAGCGCCAGCGGCTCGGCCGGCAGCACGCGGTAGCGCCAGCGACCGGCGCGCCGCGGCAGGGCCAACGGAAACTCCACCTCCTGCCCGGGCCGCAGCCGCTCGGGATGGGTCAGGAACAGCCAGGTCAGCTGCACGAACTGGCTGGCCGCGTCCTGCACCCCCGGCATCGTCGGCACGGTCTTGCCGGTGGCCAGCGCGATGGTGTCGTCGTTGAAATGGACGGTCTCCTGCCGGGGGTCGCGCAGCACGATCCGGGTGACCTGGTCATAGCGCCGCGGCTTGAGCCCGTCGGCGGTCAGTTCGCCGTCGCTGAGCATGCGCCGCTCGAAGGCCGCGGCCAGCTGCACCGTGACCCGGACCTGGTAATGGCTGTCCTGGCGGCGCCATTCCACCTGCGCGGCCCCGCTGAGCGGCCCCCGGTAGTTGCCCTGCACCGTGTAGCTGAGCCGGGTCGAGGGCGGCCAGTCGAAGGCCTGCGCGTCACTGGCGGCGGCCGACGCGGCGGTGGCCACCTCGGCGCTGGAGGCGGGCGCACTGGCCGCCGCCACCCCGGCATCGGCTGCGGCGGGCGCGGAATCCGCCGTGTCCGCGGGCGGGGCCGACGCGGCCTCCTGGGGTGCGGACGCGGCTGCCACCCCAGCAGAAGCCACCTCCTCAGCGGGCGCAGAAGCGGGCGAGGCCGAGGCGGCCACGGCCACCCGGCGCGGCCGACGCCGTGGCGCCACCGGGGCGGCCGCGGCAGCCACCGGCGGGGTGGCGGGCGCCAGGGCCTTGACGAAAGCCACCTCGATCGGTGGCGGCGGCCGATCCGTCGGTCGGTCACCCAGGCGGTTGCGCCAGGCGGTGTCGACCACCCACAGATGGAGTGCGAGCACGCCGGCCACCAGCACCGCCAGCGCCAGCACCCGCCGGCCCGGCCAACGCCACGTCGGTGTCATGGCCTGTCAGCACCCGCCCGGGACGCACCCCATCGGCCACGCTGCCACAGACCGGGGTGCCACGGCGTCAGCGGCCCAGCCAAGCCTTGCGCAGGGCCAGCGCCTGCGCCTGCGCCGCCGGGCTCTCGGCCAGGGTCAGCGTCCAGGATTCGGCGGGATGGGGTTCCGGACGCAGCGTGAGGGTGCGCAGCCGCTGCTGGCGCACCAGCGTCAGCTCGAAGGGCACCGGTTCGGGCGGCAGCCACTGGCGGGCGTCGTCGAGCCGGCGGATGCGCCAGCCATCAACGGCCAAGAGCTCGTCGCCGGCGGAGACACCGGCCCGGGCCGCTGCACTGCCCCTCAGCACCGACTTGACCTGCACGCCGGTGATTGGCCCTTCGCTCAGGCGCAAGCCCAGCGCGGCCACCCAGGCCGGGGATTCGTGCCCGACCTGCACGCCCAGCGCCGTCAGTGCCTCGGCCAACGGCAGTTCGTCGCGGCCGTGCACCCAGGTCTGGAGTTCGCCGGCCAGCGCGGCGCCAGCCAGACGCTCGACCTCGGCCAGCACGTCGGCCTCGGTCAGGCCGGTGCGCAGGCAGCGGGCCCACAGCGCCCGCATCAGCACATCCAGCGACGACCCCGCCTGACGCAGCCGCAGGTCCAGCAGCAGGGCCACCAGCGAGCCCTTGGTGTAGTAGCTCACCGTGCTGTTGGGCGTGTTCTCGTCGCTGCGGTAGTACTTCACCCAGGCGTCGAAGCTGGCCTCGGCCACGCTCTGCACCTGACGCCCCGGCGTGGCCAGCACGCCGTTGACCGTGCGGGCCAGCAGCTTGAGGTAGCGCGGCACGTCCAGCAGACCCGCCCGCACCAGCAGCAGGTCGTCGTAGTAGGAGGTGAAGCCCTCGAAGAACCAGAGCAGCTCGGTGTAGTTCTCGCGGGTGTAGTCGTAGCGCAGGAACTCGACCGGTTTCAGGCGCTTGACGTTCCAGGTGTGGAAGTACTCGTGGCTGATCAGGCCCAGCAGGGTCATGTAACCCTCGGGCACCGGGCTGGCCATGCCCGCGCGCGGCAGATCGGCCCGCTTGGCGATCAGCGCGGTGCTGGCCCGGTGCTCCAGGCCGCCGTAGCCGTCTTCCACCGCGTTCAGCAGGAACACATAGCGCGCAAAAGGCGGCTTGCGCCGGCCGTGCCAGAAGGCAATCTGGGTGGCACAGATGCGCTTCGCGTCGGCCAGCAGACGCTCGCCGTCAAAGCCCGGCCAGGCACCGGCCACCACGAACTCGTGCGGCACGCCGCCGGCCTCGAACTGGCCCCGCCAGAAGCGGCCCAGCTCGAACGGGTGGTCGGCCAGCTCGTCGTAGTCGGCGCTGACATAGGTGTGCTCACCCGCGTCGGCCGGCATGGCCGTGGCCACCTCCCAGCCCTTGGGCAACTGGCCGATCTGGACCTGCTGCGGCACCTCTTCCCGGCCGTGCACCCGCAGGCACAGGCTGGTGGTGTTGAAGAAGCCCCGGCGGTCGTCCAAGAAGGCCGTGCGCACCGAGGCATCGAAGGCATAGACCTCGTACTGGATCACCAGCGCGGCGTGGCCCTGGCAGGACACCGTCCAGGTGCTCTTGTCCTGTTGCGTCAAGGGGCGCGACTGGCGGCCCTGCCGCGCCTGCAACAGGCTCAGGTGGCGGCCGAACTCGCGCACCAGGTAGCTGCCCGGAATCCAGACCGGCAGGCTGACGGTGGTCTCGGCCGCTGGCGCGGGCACGGTCAGCGTCACACTGAAGCGATGGGTGGCCACGTCGGCCACGTCAATGCGGAACTGGATCATGTGCTGGCCCCGGACAGACTCAGATGCCCGCCGCGCCGAGGAAGCAGCACAGCGCAGAGATCACGCTCAGGCGGAACCGCAAGGTCAGCCAGGCGCCCATGTTCTTTTCCAGGTACAGCCGTCGGTCCACCAGGTAGCAGACCACCAGCATGACGCCCAGCACCACCAGACCGGCGTGCGGCGGCATCACCAGGGCCAGCCAGGCCACGCCCGGCGGCACCAGGGCCCAGCCGAAGGCGCGTTGACCGGGTGCGCCAGCGTTCATGGCCAGGCCCCAGTGGATGCCGCCCAGGAAGGCGACGATCAGGGCGCCGTAGCCGGCGAGCCCCTGGGCGACCCAGGGTTGCAGGTCAGGGTAGACCAGCCACAGCAGCAACGTGCCGACGATGAAGGGAACAAGACCCGCGTGGCCCCACTGCCGCGCCCGCAACGGGGGCTCGGCCGGCATGGGGGGAGCGGCGTGGTGCACCACGCCGAAGGGGTTGGAGGCGTTCATGGGCCGTCATTGTGGCGGCTAGCGCAAGACTTTGGCGGCACTGTGACATCGCCGCCACCCTGCCTGTGGCATTTCGCCATCCGCAGACGGCCCGGGCGGGCGCCGTCAGGACTTGCGCGCGCTGGCCAGCTGCTTCTCGATCTGGCCCGCGCTGATGGCCCCGGGCACCCGGGTGCCGTCCTCGAAGACCAGGGCCGGCGTGCCGGTCACCTTGTACTTGCGGCTCAGGGCCAGGTTGCGCTCAATGGCCGCGGTGTCACACTTGCCACCCATCGCCTTTGGCGGCGTGCGCCCGGACACCATCCAGTTGCGCCAGACCTGGGCGCTGTCTTTGGCGCACCAGATGTCGCGCGCCTTGACACTGGAATCCGGCCCCAGGATGGGGATCACGAAGGTGTAGATCGTGACGTCCTTCAGCGCAACCAGATCCTTCTCGAGGCGCTTGCAGTAGCCGCAGTTGGGGTCGGCGAACACGGCGAGCTTGCGGCTGCCATTGCCCTGCTTCATCACCAGCGCGTCCTTCAGCGGCAGCTGGGCGAAATCGATGGCGGTCAGCTTGTCCACCCGGGCCTTGGTCAGGTCGGTGTGGGTGCGGGTGTCGTAGATCGAGCCTTCGATGACGTGGTTGCCCTGCTCGTCGGTGTAGAGGATGTCGGTGCCCAGACGGACCTCGTACAGCCCCGGGATCGGGCCCTTGCTGATCTCGTCGATCTTCGGCAGGCCCGGCATGCGTTCGGCCAGGTTCTTGCGGATGGCGGCTTCGTCGGCCAGCGCGGCCGACAGCGCCAACCCGGTCAAGGTCAGCGCCGCAGCACCACGGGCGACCGACACGGGAGCGAAAGCGAACACATTCATCGGGGATCCTTGGGACAAGAGTCAGACATCCAGGGCCTGGGTGGCCAGCCAGCGCTTGAGCGGCGGCAGGTGATTCACCAGACTCATTCCCCGGTTGCGGAGTTCCCGCCAGCCCGGGTTTTCGCGGGCGAACAGATGCCACAGGCCGTCGGTGAGCTGCGCCATGGCCCAGTTGGGCACCAGGCGGCGACGGGCGTAGCGCCGCAGCAGCACCGGGTCCCCCAGGCCGCGCCAGACCTCGCGCTCGGCCAGCGTGTCGGCCAGGGCCACCACATCGGCCAGCCCCAGGTTCAGGCCCTGCCCGGCCAGCGGATGCACCTGGTGGGCGGCATCGCCCAGCAGGGCCCAGCCCGTGCCGGTCACCGGCTCGGCATGGCCCAGCGCCAGCGGCCAGGCGGCCCGCTCACCCGACAGTCGCAGCGTGCCCACCGCGCCCCCGGTGGCGTCCATCAGACCGGCCTCGAAGGCCTCGGCCGAGGCGCTCAACCAGTGCTGGGCCTGGGCCTGCGGCAGGGACCAGACCAGGCCATAGCTGCGACCGGCCTCCGGGCTGTCGAAGGGCAGCAGGCCCAGGATGTCCGGCGCGCGGAACCACTGCCGGGCGCAGCCGGCATGGGGCCGGTCCGACACCAGGCGCGCCGCCACCGCGGTGTGGCCATAGGCATGCCGCACGAAGCGGGCGCCAAACAGCGCCCGGGTGGCCGAGGCCCTGCCCTCGGCCACCAGGGTCAGCGGGGCGGGCGCGGGCTCGGCCTGCAGGGCCACCTGCGGCGTGAAGCCCGCCGCGGCGTCCAGGACGTTCTCCAGCGCCCCGGCGTCCACGATCCAGGCCAGGGCCGGCACCGCCTGCTGCCAGGCCGAGAATTCGATCTGCGAGGCATGGGCGTCACCCTGCACCCGCATGTCCAGCACCGCCGTGCGCGCCGCCTCGGGCAGAGCCGACCAGACCTTGAGTCCTTCGAGCCACTGCACCGAGGTCGGATTGAGCGCATAGGTGCGCACATCCGCACTGGGCGCCGCATCCACCGGCCGCGCCTGCAGCGCCACATTCAGCCCGATGCGGGCCAGGCTCAGCGCGGCCACCCGGCTGACGATGCCGGTGCCCAGGATGCGCACGTCAAAGGTGGTCATGGCCGGCATTGTAGGGACGGACCTAAAATCGGGGGTTCCGCCCCCAGGCGGGCACCGGCGGTCACCTGCGCCACACCTGCCGCCTGGGCTGCGCTGTTCTTCCACCTTCTGTCCGAAAGCCCTCCCATGAGCCTCAAGTGCGGCATCGTCGGCCTGCCCAACGTCGGCAAGTCCACCCTGTTCAATGCCTTGACCAAGGCCGGCATCGCCGCCGAGAACTACCCCTTCTGCACCATCGAGCCCAACGTCGGGGTGGTGGAAGTGCCGGACCCGCGCCTGGCCGCCCTGGCCGAGATCGTCAAGCCCGAGCGCATCCTGCCGGCCATCGTCGAGTTCGTCGACATTGCCGGCCTGGTGGCCGGGGCGTCCAAGGGTGAAGGCCTGGGCAACCAGTTCCTCAGCCACATCCGCGAGACCGACGCCATCGTCAACGTGGTGCGCTGCTTCGAGGACCCGAACGTGATCCACGTGGCCGGCAAGGTCGACCCGATCGCCGACATCGAGGTCATCCAGACCGAGCTGTGCCTGGCCGACCTGGGCACCGTCGAGAAGAGCCTGCAACGCTACATCAAGGCCGCCAAGTCGGGCAACGACAAGGAGGCCGCAGCGCTGGTCAAGGTACTGGAGAAGTGCCAGGCCGCGCTGGACCAGGGCCAGCCGGTGCGGGCGATCGACTTCAGCAAGGATGAGCGTGCCCTGATCAAGCCGATGTGCCTGATCACCGCCAAGCCGGCGATGTTCGTCGGCAACGTCTCGGAAGACGGCTTCGAGAACAACCCCTTCCTGGACCACCTGAAGGAATTCGCCGCCAAGCAGAACGCCCCGGTGGTGGCCATCTGCGCCAAGACCGAGGCCGAGCTGGCCGAGATGAGCGACGAGGACCGCGCCCTGTTCCTGGCCGAGATGGGCCAGGACGAGCCCGGGCTGAACCGCCTGATCCGCGCTGCCTTCAAGCTGCTGGGTCTGCAGACCTACTTCACCGCCGGCGTGAAGGAGGTGCGGGCCTGGACCATCCACGTCGGTGACACCGCCCCGCAGGCGGCCGGCGTGATCCACACCGATTTCGAGCGGGGTTTCATCCGCGCCCAGACCATCGCCTACGAGGACTTCATCAGTTTCAAGGGCGAGCAAGGGGCCAAGGACGCCGGCAAGATGCGCGCCGAAGGCAAGGAATACGTCGTCAAGGATGGCGACGTGATGAACTTCCTGTTCAACGTCTGAGCCCGGACCTCAGCCGGCGGCCTGGCTGAAACGCCCCGATCCCACCGCCACCAGCCCACCGGCGCGGCGCAGCAGCCACAGGGCCTCCAGCCCCATGCGCTGTGCCAGCGCCAGCCCATCGCCCGGACCCGCCACCAGCAGCGCGGTGGCCCAGGCATCGGCGTGCATGCACTGGCGGGCCAGCACCGTGACCGAGGCCACGTCGTTGCGCACCGGGGCGGCACGCCGCGCATCCATGGTGTGGGCCAGACGCGTCTCGCCCAGCTGCAGAAAGTGCCGGTAGTCGCCCGAGGTCGCCACCGCCAGGTCCTGCAGTTCCAGCACGCTGTGCACGGACCGGCGCCCCTCCTCGGGGCGCTCCACGGCCACCGCCCAGGGCTGGCCGCTGGCCTGGCTGCCCGTGGCCCGCAACTCGCCATCCAGGGCCACCAGGGCCTGCGTCACGCCCTGCTGCTGCTGCACCGCGACCATGCGGTCGACGGCATAGCCCTTGGCGATGCCGCACAGGTCCAACGCTAGCGGCGCGTGCTTGCGGGCGCGCCCGGCGGCGCGATCCAGTTCCAGCAGCTCGTGCGTGGGTGAGCGCGCGGCGCTCGTCTCGCCGACGGCGGCCCGGATTGCCGCGGCATCGGGCGCATCGCGCATCGCGCCGAAGCCCCAGGCGTTCACCAGTGCCTCCACGGCGGGATCGAAAGCCCCCTGGCTCAGCCGGCAGATGTCCAGCGCACAGACCAACACCTCCAGGATCTCAGGGGGCAGCGGCACCCAGGTCCCCAAGGGGGCCTGATTGAGCCGGTTGAGGTCGCTGCCGGGCAGCCAGGGCGACATCTGGGCATCGACCTGCTGCGTGGCGTGCGCCAGCCCGGCTTGCAGGGCCGGTCTGTCGATGTCGGGCGCGGCCTCACAGCTCACGGACCAGCGCGTGGCCATGGTCGGGCCATGCAGCGTCAGGCGCCGCAGCTCAGAAGAGGTCTTCGGCATAGCGTCCTTGGGTCTTGAGTTGGGCCAGGCTCTGCCCCAGCGGGGCGAGCAGTGATTCCAGCACCTCGCCCACGCCCTGGGCCATGGGGCGGCTGCCGCACACTCGCACGATGGCCCCTCGCGCCAACAGCGCGCGCAGCGGCGCAGCGTCGCGGCGCAAGAGCTCCTGCACATGGCCGCCGCCGGGCTGGCGCGAGAACGTGGTCTGCAGACCGGCCAGACGCCCCTCGGCCCGCCAGGTCTCGAGTTCCGTGCCGAAGTAGAAATCCCGCTCCCGGTGGCGCGCGCCGTAGTACAGGTGCATGGGCCGGTGGTGCACGTTGTCGCGGATGAAGCCCGCCAACGGCGCCACGCCCGTGCCCGCACCGATCAGCAGCACCGGCTGCCGGCCGGGGGACAGCACGAAGCCCGGATTGGGACGGATGAAGGCCTGCACGCTGTCACCGATCTGCAAGGCGTACAGGTGGCTGGAGCAGACGCCGCCGGGCATGCGGCGCAGGCAGATTTCCACAAACCCGTCCTGCGCGCCAGAGGCCAGGGAGTAGTAACGGGGGACGGCCTGGCCCGGCACCACAATGCCCAGCAGATCGCCCGCCGCGAAGCGAGGCAGCCCCTGGCCCGCCCCGCTGAAACGCAAGATGGCCGTCGGATCCCCGGCGCCGCCCTCGAAGTCCTGCCGGGCCGTCAGCGTGAGGGCGCAAGTGCGCGGCAGCCGCGGCTGGTAGGCGAGCGACAGCGGCTGGCCCAGCGCCTGGGCCAGTGCATGCCCCCAGCGCACGAAGGCCTGGGCAGACTGCTGATGGATGCACTCCAGCGGCAGCAGGGCCGGCCAGCCCTGGCGGCGCAGCGCCGTCTCCAGCGCCTGGGCAAAGGCGCAGAAGGCCGGGAACTGCCGGTCCCCAAACCCCAGCACGGCGACCTGGGCCTGGGTTGCGGGGACCCGGGCCAGGGTCTCCAGCGCGCGTGCGGCATGGGCCGGCGGCTGGCCATCGCCGTAGGTGGCGGCCAGCACATACACCTGGCGCGCCGCCGGCGGCACCCGCCAGTGTTCCAAGGCCGTGGTGTGCACCCGGTGCCCCGCCGCGACCAAGGCAGCATGCAGGGCCTGGGCAAAGCCCCAGGTGCTGCCGCCCTCGCTGGCGACAAAGATCAGGCTGTCGGCCTGCGCCCAGGGGCTGTTGTCAGCGATGCGCGGCGCGTTGCGGCGCGCCTGCCACCACAGCAGCCAGCCCGTGACGCAGAACAAGGGCAGGCTGGCCCCCATGGCGCCCAGCACCAGCGCCCACAACCAGGCGCCTTCGCCGGTGTGCAGCAGCAGCGCCCAGTCGTGCACGCGCTGCGCGGCCGTCGCGTCTTGCCACGCCAGGGTCTGGCCGCTGTAGCGGTCCACCCAACCCTGACCCCGGACCGTGGTCACGCGCCAGGTGTCCTGCGGATCCTCGGCGGCAGGCAGGTTGAGCTTGCGCAGGTCCTGGACGCGCAGGTCGCGCAACAGGGGCAGCTGCACCACCGGCCGTTCGGCCTGGCCGCCCGGCGTGGACACCACCTCGGGTTCCGCACCGGCCTCGACCGACACCAGCCCCCAGGTGACCGCGCTCATGAACAGCGCCGCGGCGGTCGAGACCCCCAGCACCAGCAAGACCACCCGCCCCGCCTGCACATGCAGGCGCTGCACCGGCGTGCCGCGCACCGGGCCCATCAGGTGGCGCCAGCCGCCCATGCGGCGCTTCAGCAGCACCAGGCCTGACACCGACAACACGCACAGCGACAAGGCCCCCAGGGCGGCGACCAGCCGTCCCGTGTCGCCCAGCAGCAAGGCACGGTGCAGGTTCTTCACCCACCGCGGCAGCAGGGAGGGCTGGTAGTCGCCCAGCACCTGGCCGTCCGCAGGGTCCACGCGCACAGCCCGGGCCTGACCGTCTTGAAACGCATGGACCACGATGACGCCCGAGGGCAGGCGACGGATTTCCTCGGCCCCGGGCACCTGGGCCTGCACACGCTGCGCCAAGGTGGCCACGGACACGTCGGGCGCCGCCGGCGCCGCCTGCCAAGCGTTGCGCACCGGGTCGAGCGCCAGCAAGGCCCCGGTGACCCCCAGCACCAGCGCGAGCGCACCGGCCACCAGGCCCAACCAGCGGTGGATCTGCCGCCATGCCATGAGGGCTCCCTTCGCTTACTTCAGTTGGTAGGTGAACGACTGGATGTACTGCTTGCCGGCGCGGGGTTTGCCCGCCTGCGCGGTGGACAGCGGCACACGGATTTCCGAAGGACTGTCGGACATGTCCTCCGCCGCCGCATCGATGCGGATCTCGTAGCCGGCGTCCAGCAGGGCGTCCGCCAGGTCGGCGGTCACCTTGAGCGTGCGGCCCATGCCCACGCTGGCGCCGGTCACGCCCTGCAGGCGCTTGCCATCCTTGGCAGACAGGCGGTTCCAGTCCGCCAGGTGCTTGTAGTACTTGGCCTTGCCGCCCGCCACCCACAGCGTGCCGGCGTAAGCCCCTTTGGCATCGGTGAGGTAGACGGCGAGATAGGCGCCATCGCCGCCGTAGTTCTTGAGCGTCGTCGAGAGCACGACCTCGCGGCTGTGCGCCAGCGCGGGCAGGAGCAGCGTGCAAGCGGCGGCCACGGCGGACAACAGGGGACGGGGGGTGGACATGCGGTTTCTCCAGTTCAAGGGGGTCATTCGATCTGCCCACGCGGGGCGGTCCCGGGCTTCAGCACGGGGTGGTCGGCGGGCGGCTTCACGCTGGCGGATGCGGCCTCCTGGGCGGGCGCCGCATCGCGGCCTGGCACGCCACGGTCGTGGTGACGCCCCGCGTCGGCGTCATGGCCATGCTCGCGCAGCTTCATCTTCACCACACGCAGCGTCTGCGGCGCCAGCTTGGCCTTGAAGGCGCGGCCCTGGGCATCGCGGCCACGAACTTCGTAGCAGCCGTCGTCGATCTTGAGGCTCTGCACCTGCCAGCCCTGTTGGGCGGCATAGCGCATCACGGCCTCACGCGACTGCCAGTGCGACACGGGGACCTCGCAATCGTCGTCTGCCAACGCAGGGGCGGTCGTGAGGGCCAGGCACAGGGCCAGTGGCAGGGGGATGGGCTTCATGGCAAGCTCCTTTCAGGGTTTGAGCGTCATTCTGAGGACACCACCCTGAACTCAGGCTGAAGACCGCGTTCATCCGCCATTCATCCCGGCCCCCGTATAAAGCGCCCATGAGCCCATCCCGTCGCCTTCTCGCACTGCTGTCGGTGGCGAGCGCTGTTGCCATCCCCGGCGCCATGCTGCACGCCCGGGAGCCCGGCCACGACGACCATGAGCTGGCGCGCCAGGCCTTGGAGCGAGGCCAGGTGCTGCCCCTGCGCACCGTGCTGGAACGGGTCGAACGCGAGTACCAGGGCCAGGTGCTGAAGGTCGAGTTCGAGCACGATGACGGACACTTCATCTACGAGATCCGCCTGCTGCAGCGGGACGACCGCATGGTCAAGCTGAAGGTCGACGCCGTCGATGGCCGGGTGCTGCAGGTCAAACGCAAGGAGCACTGATGCACATCCTGGTGGTCGAAGACGAACCCACCCTCTGCGCCCAGCTGGTGCAGGCGATTGCAGCGGCGGGCCACACCGTGGAGTCCGCCAGCGATGGGGCCCAGGCGCAGTATCTGGGGGAGGTGGAGGACTTTGACGCGGTGGTGCTGGACCTGGGCCTGCCGGTGTTCGACGGCCTGTCGGTGCTGCGCCACTGGCGCGCGGCCGGGCGCAAGATGCCGGTGCTGATCCTCACCGCGCGCGGTGCCTGGCATGAGAAAGTGGCCGGCATGGATGCCGGGGCAGACGACTATCTGGCCAAGCCATTCCACATGGAAGAGCTGCTGGCGCGCCTGCGGGCCCTGCTGCGCCGCCTGGGCGAACACGCCAGCGCACAGTGGCAATGCGGCCCTATCTGGCTGGACACGCGCCAGGCCCGCGTGCTCGTGGATGGGCATCCGCTCACGCTGACCAGCCATGAATTCAAGCTTCTGTCCCTGCTGATGCAGCGCAAAGGGCAGGTGCTGTCGCGCACCGAACTGTCCGAGCACCTCTACCCGCACGACAGCGACCGCGACTCCAACACCATCGAGGTCTTCGTGGGCCGTCTGCGCAAGAAGCTGCCGCCGGGCAGCATCGAGACCGTGCGCGGCCTGGGCTATCGACTGGCCGAGACCCACGCTGCCGCATGAACGGCGCCCCGCAGGCCCCGTCGGGAGGATCGTTGCGCCTGCGCCTGCTGGCAGGCACGCTGGCCTGGATGCTGCTCAGCATCGCCCTGGCAGGCTGGGCGCTGCGCACGCTGTTCCAGGACCACATCCGACAGCAGCTGCAGACCCAGCTGGTGGTGCAGCTCGACCAGCTCAGCGCCGCCGTGGAATGGACATCCCAGGGAGGCGCCACCGTGCCCCCCATGGCCGCGGACCCGCGTCTGGACCAACCCTTGTCAGGCCTGTACTGGCAGGTGGACCGGCTGGGACCCGCCCCCCGGGCCGCCGTGGCACGCTCGCGTTCGCTGTGGGATCAGATCCTGACGCTGCCGCCTGCGGCCCCTGCCACCCCCTCGGGGCGCGATGACCGTGTCCTGCTGCTGCGCGATGCCCAGGGCCACGCGCTGCTGACCGTGGTCCGGACGCTGCAACTGCCCGAGGACGACGCCCCGCCCCTGCGTCTGCTGGTGGCCGGCGACACGGCGTTGCTGGCCGAACCGCTGCAGCGCTTCACCCACCTGCTGCTGATCGCGCTGAGTCTGTTGGCACTGGGTCTGGCCGTGGCCGTGGCGGCACAGCTGCAGCTGGCCATGCGCCCGCTGCAACTGCTGCGCAGGCAGCTCGCCAGCGTGCACAGCGGCCAGGCCGCCCGATTGGACGGACCCTTCCCGCTGGAGCTGCAACCCCTGGTCGACGAGTTCAACCATGTGCTGACCGAGAATGCCGACATGGTGCAGCGCGCGCGGGTCCAGGCCGGCAACCTGGCGCATGCGGTGCACACCCCCTTGTCCATCCTCGCCAACGCGGCTGAACAAGAGGACACCCCGCTGGCCCGACTGGTCACCGAGCAGGTGGCCAGCGCGCGCCGCCAGGTGGACTACCATCTGGCGCGCGCCCGTGCCGCCGCGGCCGTGCGGGCCACGGGGCTGCGCACGCCGGTGCTGGCCCCGACGCGGGCCCTGCTGCGCACCATGCAGCGCCTGCATGCCGACCGGCCCCTGGTGTTCGAGCTCGCGCCGCAGGCCCAGGACGAGGCCTTCCGCGGTGAAGAGCAGGACCTGTACGAGCTGCTGGGCAACCTGATCGACAACGCGGGCAAATGGGCGCGCTCCCGAGTGGTGGTGGATGTGCAGCGCGAAGGCAACCGGCTTTGCTTCACTGTGGATGACGACGGTCCCGGCATCCCCGAAGCGCTGCGCGGGCGCGTGTTCGAGCGCGGCGTGCAATTGGACGAACAGCGTCCCGGTTCTGGCCTGGGTCTGGACATCGTGCGTGCGCTCGTGCAGTCCTACGGTGGCAGCGTGCAGACGCTGGTCTCGCCGCTGGGCGGCGCTCGACTGCGCCTGTGCCTGCCAGCGGCGCCCCCTCTCCGGTCTTGAACCCGGACGGGCCGCGCGGCCCCTGCGAGACACCCTGCAAACTGGGGATCCTCCCCCCCGAACGGGGGCTGTGTGGCGGCCGGGGTGGGTGCTACCCTGCTGACCGCATGTCCACCAGCGAGGTGTCCTGCATCGGCCAAGATCCCAGCCTGGGAGAACGGCAGAGCGCAGCGGCACCGTTCACGCCTTGCTACTGCCACGCTTCAAGGCATGCACCTTCTCGGTTCAACCGATGAATGCCATGCCCTTCTCTGCCTCAGCCACCCGCCTGCTTCCGCCGCCCACTTCCAACCCGGAGGCCTGGGCGTTTGGCGATCCGCCGCACACGCTGGCCTATACCTCTTCGCAAGTGCTCAGCCATGACCATCCGGTGCTGCTGGTCGTGCACGAGGAAGACGGCGACTGGCAGTTCCTGCATGGCGTCGTGGCGGCCAACGACCAGTGCCGGACCATCCGTCTCGGTCGGGCCGTGCATGCCGACCCCAGCCTGTCGGTGCTGGCCGACCTGCCCTGTGGCTGGCGCGCGTACCGCACCTTGGCTGGCGGCCACTGGCACCGGGAACCTTGCGGCGCCCACAGCAGCGCCCCCTTGCCCCGAGCCTGGCGGGACTGGCTGAGCCGGTCGGCCCTGACCGAATTCCGCCTCTGGAAGTGATCCCGACCCCGCGGTGCCGTGCGCCCCGCGTGTGTTTCGGAGCGTATCGACCCTGCCCGGCCGAACTGGGCCGCTGGCAGAATTCCGGGGCTGTCCCAGGGAGTACAACACCTCATGGATCTGGAAGATCTGCTGGCCCCGATTTCGGCGGCCGAACCATGCGGGACGGACCTGTCCCTTTCGTCCGATTTCGACGCCATCCAGGAGATGCGCCGCGAAGACGACCCCACGCTGGACCAGGGCGAATGGGTGGCCAGCCTGAAGGTGGCCGACTGGCCCGGGGTGAGCCGGGCCTGCACCGAGATGCTCCACCAGCGCAGCAAGGATCTGCGGCTGGCGGGATGGTTCACCGAAGCCCAGGCGCATCTGCGTGGATTCGAAGGACTGGCTCACGGTCTGGACCTGTGCGCAGGCCTGCTGGAACAGCACTGGCCCACAGTGCATCCCCAGCCAGAGGATGGTGAATACGATGGCCGCATCGGCCATCTTCGCTGGCTGTCCACCAAGGTGGAAGAACTCGCCCGGCAGATCGTCCTCGTTCCTCGCTCCGACGCGCCCACCAAGGGCTACAGCCTGCTGGACGCCGAAGCCGCCCGCACCCGCCGGCTGGCCGGTGAGGCACAAGGCGGTGGTGCCGGCAACCTGCCCACAGTGGAGAGCCTGGCACGGATGCTCGCCCAGGCCGGTCTGAACGCCTACGAAACACAGGGCAGCCGCGTACAAGCGGCCCTGGCGGCCTGGAGCCGCCTGACGGCCGTGGCCGAGCGCGAACTGGGCAACGATGCGCCGGTCTTCACCGGGGCACGCCGCGCCCTGGAATCAGCCCGGGACGAACTGGCCCGCTTGGGGCAGGAAGCCCATCTGGGCGCCGGCCAGGCGGCCGAACCACCCACCCGCCCCGACGACGCGGCCTCCCACGAGGCCCCCGCCCCGGGAGTGCGTCTGCTGAGCGGCCCGATCCAGTCCCGGGCCCAGGCCCTGGAGCAATTGCGCCAGGTGGCCGAGTACTTCCGGCAGGCCGAACCTCACAGCCCGGTGGCCTATCTGGCCGACAAGGCCGCCCGCTGGGGCACCATGCCGCTGCACGACTGGCTGCGCTCCGTGGTCAAGGAACCCGGTGCCCTGTCCCATGTGGAGGAGCTGCTGGGCATCGAGCGACCCGAGGATGGCCTGAACTGACGCCCAGGCGTCCTGGTCAAGCCAGGACGCGGAACTCAATGCGGCGGTTGCGCGCCCGCCCCTCGGGGGTCTTGTTGTCCGCCACGGGGCGGTCCGGCCCGGCCCCGGAGGTGACGATGTCCCCCGCCGCCACGCCTTTGCCCACCAGGTAGTCTCTGACCGCCTGGGCCCGGGCCTCGGACAAGGCCAGGTTGGCATCGTGCGCACCCATGTCGTCGGTGTGACCAACGATCTCGAAGCGCCGGCCCCGCATCTTCTGCAACAAGGGCAGCAGCTCCTCCAGCACGGCCACGCCCGCCGGCGTGATCTTGGCATTGCCCGCCTCGAACTCGATGGTGCGCCGCGCCAGGACCTCGTCGAGCGCGGCCTGACCGGGTTGCCCCACCGTCAGGCCGTCCCGCACCGCATAGGTCGGGTTGTTCAGCTGGGTGGCCAGCAGGCTGACCAACTGCTGATGCGTGGCCTCGCTGTCCACCTCGCCGGTCAGTTCCACGGTGTTGCCGCTCACCTTGAGCTGGCCGTGGCGGATCTTCTTGAGCTCCGGGGTCAGCACGCGCTGCACATGCGCCAGCCATTGCGGCGGCGCCACCAGGCGGTCCACGCCCAACTGGTCCACCACGCGGTCGGCACCGTAGAGTTCACGGGCCTTGGCCAACAGCGCCGCCTTCGTGGCCTCATCCGGCACCACCCCCGACAGCACCACCGGCGTTGCCGCCGGCTCGGCCGCCCACAGCGGCCCCATCCAGGCCCCCCCCATCAAGGCGCCACTGGCCACCAAGCCTGCCACCACACGCGCCCCTGTCTGCATCCTCATCCTCATTCCCCTAGAAAGCATTCCTTGAAGGTGGCCACCGCCTGGGCCAGCGACAGCTGAGGCTGGCGCAGGTAGCTCGAAAGCTTCTTCATCGCGAAACTGTCCTCCAGGTGAGCTTCCACCCAGTCCGGCGCCACCAGGCTCACACGCAGGGTCTCCGCCTGGCGGCGGTCGAGCATGGCCTGCAGGGCCGACGGTGATGCTCCGGCAAAACCCACCGACAGACACTGCCCCGCCCCCTCGGTCCGGTCGAGGTGCAGGGAGAGCTCGAAGTCGGCCCGCGCCACGAAGGGCGCCACCAGCGTCAACCAGAAGCTCGACACCAGGCCGCTGTACAAGGGGTCGTCCGGCAGGGGCAGGCTCAGTCCACGATCCAGGCTGGACACGCCGCTGGCCGGCACCGGCTGCAGCAGCAGCCCCAGGGCCACCATCGCCTTGTGCAGGTCCATCGTGGGATGCCCCCCCTGGCGCAGCAGGGTCTGCAAGGTGCCGAGATTCTGGTCCTCGAGAAAGTCCTGCAAGGCGACCTGCTGGCCGGAGCCGTCGATCTCCAGGCTCCAGGCACGCACCGCCAGCTCCTCCAGCTGTCGCGCGGGCTCCTCCGCCTGAAGGGCCTGCCGGCCGGCCTGCGCCAGGTCCCGCCAGAGCGACTCCAGGAACAGCGGCGCCAGCACCCAGAGGCCGGGCCGCCCTTCCAGTTCGAGCGAGCCGGTCAGCACAAAGGGATAGCGCCGGCCGGAGACATCGGCGCTGGGCTGCAGATACCCCACCAGCATGGCCCGCCCCCGCACATTGAACAGCACAAAGGGCGCCGGCCCGGCCTGGTCGTAGACCTCCTTCCAGCGTGGGTCGACGGCCATCAGGTCCAGCCCCTGGGAAAGCCACTGGTCCAAGCGCTGGGTCAGCAGACCTTGCTGCGTGCTGCGCAGGAAATCGCCCCGCGCAGGCAGCTTGCCGAACCAGGCCACGGTGACGGTCACCGGGTGGCCGCTCACGGTGCAGCCTCCGGGGCCCCCGCCACCAGGGTCGGCAGCACCAGACCTCGCAAGCCCTTGCCGCCGCCCCGGTTCGCCGTGCCGGCCGTGGGCGTCGCGGCCGCCCCCGGCATGGTGACCGCACGGTAGTGCAGCGCGATCGCGGCCCGCCCGTCGCCCCAACGCAGCTCGCGCACACCGTCCGCCAGCTTGCTGACCTGCGCGGCCGAGATCAGCCGTTCGAACCCGTAAGCCCCCGGCGCACTGAAGACCTCGACGGTGCGGTTGTCCAGGGTGACCCCCGTCAGCCGCACCCCCGGAGTGCCGCTGGGGTTGGGCCAGACGAAGTTGGTCCACTGCGCGGCGCCATTGCGGTAGCGCAGCGTCTGGCCATCGATCTCGATGGTGTATTCCAGATACCCCGGCGCCCCCATCGGCAACAGCTGGAAGGCCGACTGGGCCGGCCCCGCGGCTCCTGCGGCGGGCGCAGCACCTGCGCTGCCTTCGGCGCCGTCCAAGGCCGCCACCCAGGCCGGGAAGCCGTTCAGGAAGTCGGCCCGCAGCCGCACCCCCTGCTCCGCCCACTGACGCGGCGTGATCGCATCCCCGCGCCGGGTGACCAGCGGTCCCAGGGCCTCGTTGGCGAACTTCGCGACCGCCCCGGACGGGCCAAAGACGCGGGCCACCTCCGGACCACTGGCCTCGATACGCGACGCGGTGTCGAACGGGTACTTGCCGGCCAGCGTCTGCTGGAAGGGCTGCAGCACCTGGGCGGTCCAGAGCCGGTTCAGCTCGGTCTCGGTCGGCGGCACCAACACGGCAAACGACTGCATCAGCGGCCGTACCAGCATTGGCTTGAGCGTCGCCTTGGCAGCATCTGTGGCCCCGGTGAACATCTGGTCTTCGACGAACTTCAACGCATCAGCCAGTTCGGAGCCACTGCCCGCCAGCGTCGCGGCCATCAGGTCGCGCGAAGCCGGCCCCGGGTCGCCCTGGCTCTTCATCTGGTTGAAGCGGGTGCGCAGCTTGCCCAGCGCCTGCAGATAGCCATCGATCTGCGCCGGCGCGCCGTCACGCGGCGACATCCAGCGCGCCAGCACGGCGAACTCGCGCCCGACAGGGCCCATCGGGATGCCTTGCTCGCCCCCGGCCACGTTCACCTTCAGCTCGACGGCCGACGGCGACATGCGCAGCACCGTCTGCTTGAACCACTCGACGAAGCCCTGCCGTGTCTTGGCCAGCCGCTCGTTGAGCACCGAAGGGTTGTCCCAAGAGGTCTGGTCGTAGACCACCGTCAGCAGCTTGCGCAGCGGCGAGTCGGCGCTGTCGCCCAGGCGGTTCATGTGCGCGACGGCCGCCTCGAAACTGCCGAAATCGGCCACCGTCACGCCCTGCAGAAAGTGCTGCCACTCGGCCACGTACTCGTTCTTGTAGCGGTCGGTCAGCTTGCGACGGATGTCCTCCGGGCTGCCCTGCAGCGACAGATCATCCCGGGTGTCGGTCTTGAGCACCCAGTCCACACTTTGCAGTTCGTGCTCGGCCGCCTGCTGGAAGGCCTCGTTGACAAAGCCCTGCCAGGCTTCGCGGGTGAAGGTACCCGACACCACCTGACTGCCCTGCAGGGTGTCCTTGCCCTGCTCACCCACGATGCGCGCCACCGTCACCGGCGGGAAGCGCGTGGAGGCGCGGGCCTTGATCTCGGCATAGACGCGCTCGATGGCGGGCGCGCCCTGTACCACGCGCCGCAGGTTCTCGCGGGTCTGGTCCACCAGCGCAAAGTTGTTGTCCAGCACCGGGAAGGCCGGGTCGGACAGATGGGCCATCGAGAAGCTGACCATGCGCTCGGCGCTGCGCATCAGTTGCTCACGCGGCAGGTTGCCACGGTTGTCCTCCAGCCAGGTGCGCCAGAACCGCGTGACCTGGTCGGTCAGGTGCCCGGCGTCCATGCGCTGGCGCTCCGACAGCATCAGGTAGGTCTTGAGGGCCTTGTAGGCATCCTCGACATCGGTGGTCGAGGCCTGCACATAGCGGGACCCGGTGGCCCCGGTGCCAGCAGCGCTGGCCGCTTCAGCGGCACTGGCCGCCGCCACGGGGGCCGAGGCCGCGGTGGCCGGCGCCACGGCCCCGGCCACCACCTGCACCGGCTTGAGGTCCCCGGCGTGCCGGTTGACCTCGCCCAGGTAGCCCTCGATGGCCTGCGCCACCGGCTTGAGCATCAGCTCGCGCACGCCATGGAAGTACTCGGTCCGCAGCTTGCGCTCGAGCGTCTCGCCCTGGTAGAGCCCCAGCCCGACGGCCCAGGGGTGGTCCTCACGCCAGGCATCCAGCTGTTCCACACGGTTCTGCAGCAGCTCCATGGCCTGCAGGCGCGAGCCCAGATCGGTCTGCCCCTCTTGCAGCTTCACCGCCTTGTCCAGATCGGCCTGCACGCCCTGCACCAGCTGGCGGTTGCCCACGTAGGACCAGCTCCAGCCGGCCAGGGCCAGGGCCAGTACCAGCACCCCGGCGCCGAAGCTGACCATGCGCAGGCGGATCTTGCCGCGGCTGGCATGCTGGCGCACCAGCTGGCGGTCGGCAAACAGGACCTTGGAGAACAGGTCCTTCAGGAAGAAGCCGTTTTCGGTCTGCACGGGCCCAGGCGCCGGCCCCGCCGAGGCGGCCAGGCCGAAGCGCTGCGCGACGCCATTGCGCGAGCGGTCGCCCACCTCGCCCTGCTGCACCGCGCTGGTGAAGTAGAAGCCCCGGAAGACCGGCCGGTACTGGTAGGGGTTCTCCTCGAACAAAGTGGCCACAAAGCTGCGCAGCACGTTCTGCATCGAGGCGAACTCAAGCGGGAAGGCCAGCACCGCCGGGGACAGCGGGCGCCCGCGGTGCAGCGACATCCTGGCCATCGCCAGTTCGCGCAGGCCATCCTGCAGCTCGTCGAAGTGATGGTCAAACTGCTCCACCGCATCGACCGGCGTGTCGGGCTGGTAAGCCAGCGTGGCCCCCCAGACATGTTCGCGCTCCTTGGCGTCCATGTCCTCGAAGAAGTCGACGAAGCCGGGAATCAGGTCGGCCTTGGTGAACAGCACGTAGACGGGTGCGAAGACCTCCAGCGACTCGGTCAGTTCCTGCACCCGCTGGCGCAGGTTCTTGGCCAGCTGGATCACGGCATCGGGCTTGGCGTCGACCAGCTCGGCCAGGCTGGCCGCGATCAGGATGCCGTTGATCGGGGCCTTGGGCCGGTTGCGCTTGAGCATGCCCAGGAAGCCCAACCATTCGCCTCGGTCCTCCTCGTGCACCGCGTAGCGCCCGGCGGTGTCGATCAGGATGCCTTCGCTGGAGAAGAACCAGTCGCAGTTGCGGGTCCCGCCGATGCCGCGCAGGATGTTGTCGGTGCCCCGGCTGAACGGGAAGTGCAGCCCCGATTGCACGATGGCCGTGCTCTTGCCGGCCGCGGGGTTGCCGATCACCATGTACCAGGGCAATTCGTACAGGGCGGCCTGGCCCGTGCGCTCACCCAGCTTGGAGGTCTTGATGGTCTTGAGGGCCTCGACCAGCCGCTGCCGGATCACCGCCGTTTCAGTGGCTTCCTTGCCGGTGCGCCCGCCTCGGTCGGCCTCACCCAGCGTGCTCTCCAGCTCCGCTTCCATGCGCCGTGCCGCCCGCCGGGCCCGCCAGCGCCGCACGCCCCAGACCAGGGCCCGCCCCAGCAGAGCCAGCCCCAACAAGGCAACCGCCGCGGTCAGCCCCCATTGCAGCGCATCGGCTCCCAGGAACAGGAAGGCGGCCAGGGCCGCCAGCCCCAGCACGCCCAGGACACGAGGGTCCAGAAGAAGTTGTAGGAATCGGTTCATGGTGAATGCGATGACGAAAGAGGGGCTCGGTCAGCCTGGCGGTGGTCAGGCCGAGGCATCCGGTGAAGTGGCAGGTTCGGGGCGGTCCAGGCAGGCGACGAGGCGGGCCTGGCGATCCCCCACGGACACGGCCAACAAAGGTGCATGGCCCTGGGTCACCCAGTCGGCCCCCACCGCCAGTGTGAGCAGCGGTGCGACGCCGCCCAGGTGGCCGACGATGGGGCCGAGCAGGCGCATGTCCTCGGCTGGATCCAGCTGGGGCAGGCGCCCCAGAGACACCGCGAACAGCTCGGTGGCGCGTGCGGTGTGCTGGTCGGAATCGCTCACCAGGGCACAGATCTGCTCCGCGGTCTGCTGTTGGCGGGTCAGCAGTTCGTCCACGGCCCGGGTCAGCTCCCGAGCCCGGGTGCGTCCCGCCGCATCGACCGGCTGCTCGCGATGGGTGGCCTGCGGGCGCGAGCACAGGGTCATCGCCTCATCGTCCGCCAGAGGCCAGGGCTGGGTGGCCCAGAGCAGGCCAACGGCGCCTTCGCCCGGCATCACGCCACGCGGTTGCCGCTGGCTCTGGAACAGGGCGCGCTCACGCAGCAGGCGGTCGATGGCGGCGCTGTCCAGGTCGCTGTGACAAGCCAGCGTGAGCACCAGGTCATTGCAGGCCTGGCGTGTCAGCGTCTCCAGCAACTTGTCGGCCTGCATCAGCAGACTCACCCCATCGCCCGGCACCGCTTGAACCGGCCAGTGCTTGGTCGGCAGCCCGGCCGCCCCCAGACGGTCCAGCTGCGCCCGCAGCCATTGCAGCGCCTGGGTCTGGGCTGCCTCGCTCCAGTGCGCTGGCCAGTGGACCAGCACCCGCACCCGATGGGCTGGCAAAGCCCCGCCCGGCGCGGTGTCCGGTACCGCCCAACGATCGCTCCACTGCTGGAGCGTCCCGAGCGCGCTCTCCACCACGGGTTGCAGGCTGGCCAGCGCACGCAGGCCGGCCTGTCCCAGGTGGGCAGCTTGAGGCAACTCGGCGGCGATCGCCTCGGTGTCCAGCGTGGCCGTGCGGGCCGCCAGCACCGGCAAACCGTCGTCGTCACGCAGCTCTGCATCGGGCGAGGGCCGCGGCGAGCCGGCCTCGACCGTCTCCAGCAGGCCGGCGGCATCCTGCGCGGCCGGCAGCTGCAGCCACTGCCCCAGCAGCCACCAGCGTGCCGCCACGGGCGCGGACTCGCTGGCGGCAACAGCCGCCGGTTCAACCGCCGGCGCGGCCCCGGCCTGCTTCTGCCAGGCACGGGTCAAGGCCCAGCGCCCCGCCAACAACAGGCCCCAGACCACCAACGGCAACAGGCCGAGGTAGAGCCAGAGGTCTCTCACCCCCACATCCTGCGGGTGGGAACGCCAGTGCCACAGCACGCCGATCCACACCACACAGGTCACGGCCACGCCCAGGGCGAGGCCCTTGATCCAGGACTTCATGTCACCGCACCCAACACTGCGGCCCCACAGGGCGCAGCATGCCTTCAGTCGGTACTGACGGCCTGGCTGGAAATCAGCGTGGCACCACAAGCTGTGGTGTCGCCATGGCGTGCCGCGGGCCGGCCGTCAATCAGACAGCTGGGATCCCCGGTGGCAATCACGGTGGTTCCCCCATGACCGCGCTTGGGACAACTCACCTTGTCACCCACGCGGGCAATGGGCTTTCCGCCCGTCGTGGTCGAAGGCGCCCCTTCGATCACCGTTCCGCCGTGGCTGGTCTTGTCCCCCACGACGATGAAGGGTCTGGACATCGATCCTCTCCTGATGGCGCCTTGTCCTGGCGCTCATATCGATTCATTCAACAAACAGTCATGACGGCCGAGGCTGCGTCGCGGACGCCTGTCCGCGGGTCCTCAACACCCCGGGGCGCCGCAACTCCACATGCCCCAGGTCGCGCAGGCTGCGCCAACCGCCTCCCCAGGTCAATCCGAGAGAGGCCGCCACCTCACCGTAGCGGGTGTAGCCTTCTGCGACCCAAGGGTCCCGCTCCGAGATGGCCACCTTGCCGTTGCGCAGGAACGCGCAGTCGGCCGCCAAACCGTACTGATGGTAGCTGGCCCCTGCCCCGGCCAAGGTCACCGCCGGACCCAGGGCCGCGAGCTGCGCCTGCCGCTCCGGACTCCGGTAGCCCTCAACCAGAACCATGCGGTAGCCGTAACGCTCCTCCATCACGCGAAACACCTGGAGCAACCTCTGTCGAAAGGCCTCATCCAGCAGTTCCCATTGCCGGCTCGCCTGCTGAGCCAGTGGATGCCACTCGGTGACTTCCGGCGTTGAAAACAAGGCCGGCGGCAGCGGCGGGGGCGGAACAAGCTGTTCCCCTTGTAACAACATTGCTACATGCTCATCCACATCTTGAGCGATGGTGTGATCGAAGCTGTAGATTCGATGCGACAGTCGGATGGAGATGGCCACCAGCGGCAGGGTGATCAACAGGCACAGCGATGCCAGCAAAACTCGCCGCTGGTGCCAGACCTGCCCCCCCCAACGGCGCAAGCCGACACCGGTGGCCCGCCCCACTTCGCCGCTGGCACGCCCCCAGGACTGGCTGGAAGCGCGACCGAGGTTCAGGGCCTGAGCCATCACCGCCTGGGCGCGGGCCACCCATTGCTCCCTCAGCACAGGGAAGAAGGCCAGTGCGGCCAAGCCCACAGCCACCACCATCAGGAACGTCATGATCAACAGCATGGGGTCACAGATCCGTTCGATGTCGACAGGACATCGCCCGCACCCATTCTGCTTTCACTTCCCTACAAAGTGGATTCCCCCAAAGGACGGAGCCTCCCTAGAATTCGCCGTTGGCCCATCCCTGGGTCGAACTTGGGCCCGGCCGGGCCGAAGGGAGCCATCCGAGTCCATGGATTCGACACCACAAGATCACGGCGTGAGCCAAAGGGGGGGCCGCCCCAGCCTGCTGCCCCCCACCCCATCGTCGCGCCAAACGGCGGGCATCCCGCTGCTCGACGCCATCCATCCGGACGCCCGCGGCTCAACCCAGTCGGCCCCACCCCGTCAACGGGGACCGGTCCGTGTCCTGGTGTTGGGGGCGGTGATGACGGTCGCGGTGGGCGCGGGTTGGGTGGTGGCCACGCGCGCCACGCCCGAAGCGACGCCGGTGGCCCAGACCGCACCAACCCCGACGACAACGCCCCCGCCGGCCCGACAGGTCGCAGCCACCCTTCCGGCGCCAACAGCGCCATCCCAGGCCGCCCAGATCGTGCCCATGACCGTGGCCATGGCCCCCGCACCTTCGGCCGCGCTCAGCGCACAGTCCCTGGCTGCGGAATCCCTGGCCGATCGGGAACCGGTCAGCCGTGTTCAGGCCCCGCGGAACACGCCTGCGGCGACCAAGCCGACGGCCCGCAGCAGCAGCCAGGGCCAGAAGAAGACGGCGGGACATGCCAAGCCCGCGCGCCCCGAGCCCGCGGCCCCGCCCCGCAAGACGGCCAAGAGCGGCAAGGCGCGCACACGCCCGGCGGCCGATCCGGATGCCGATGTCGTGGCCGCCATCATGGCCAGCATGGACCGCCGTACGGCACCGGCCGCGCCGGGCAAGGCGGCCTCGTCAGCGCCCGCCCGCTGAGGTCGGGGCCTTGCGTCCCCGATCGCCGGGCAGGCCGCCGCGGGCGACTCAGATGGACATCCGCTGACGGACGCCCTCGGCTTCCATGTCAGCGCCCCGGCCCCGCTGGATGATCTCGCCGCGCTCCATCACCAGGTACTGGTCGGCCAGTTCGGCGGCGAAGTCGTAGAACTGCTCAACCAGCACGATGGCCATCGTCTTGCGGTCCGCCAGCATGCGGATCACCCGGCCGATGTCCTTGATGATGCTGGGCTGGATGCCTTCGGTCGGCTCGTCCAGGATCAACAGCTTGGGCCCGGCGGCCAGCGCCCGGGCGATGGCCAGCTGCTGCTGCTGCCCGCCCGACAGGTCCCCGCCCCGGCGGTGGATCATCTGCTGGAGCACCGGGAACAGTTCGAACAGCTCGGCTGGGATCGGCGTGCTGCCAGGCTTGTAGGCCAGCCCCATGCGCAGGTTCTCTTCCACCGTCAGGCGGCCGAAGATCTCCCGCCCCTGAGGCACGTAGCCCACGCCCTTGCGCACCCGCTCATAGGGCGCGTCGTGGCTGATGTCCTGCCCGTCCAGGGTGATGGACCCTGTCTTGATCGGCACCACACCCATCAGGCTCTTGAGCAGCGTGGTCTTGCCCACGCCGTTGCGGCCCAGCACCACTGTCACCTCGCCCAGCTTCGCCTCGAAGCCGAGGTTGCGCAGGATGTGCGAGCCGCCGTAGTACTGGTTGAGTCCCTCGACCTTCAGCATCTTTGGATTCCTTGTGAAGCGCTCAGCGGCCCAGGTAGACCTCGACGACCTTGTCATTGGCCTGCACCTCGGACAGCAGGCCCTCGGCCAGCACATGGCCTTCATGCAGCACGGTCACGGTCTTGCGGCCTTCGGTGAGCTGATCGACGAACTTCATGTCGTGTTCAACCACCACCAGCGAGTGCTTGCCCTCCAGGCGGAGGAACAGCTCGGCCGTGCGCTCGGTCTCCTCGTCGGTCATGCCGGCCACCGGCTCGTCCAGCAGCAGCAGCTTGGGCTCCTGCATCAGCAGCATGCCGATTTCCAGCCACTGCTTCTGGCCGTGGCTCAGCAGGCCCGCGGTGCGCTGGGCCTGCGGCAGCAGGTGGATCAGCTGCAGCGTCTCGCCGATGCGGTCCAGCTGCGCGCCACTCAGCCGGGCGAACAGCCCCGCACGGGCGCGGCGGTCGGCCTTGAGCGCCAGCTCCAGGTTCTCAAACACCGACAGCTCCTCGAACACCGTCGGTTTCTGGAACTTGCGGCCAATGCCGATCTGGGCGATCTCGTTCTCACGCAGGCGCAGCAGGTCGATGTTGGAGCCGAAGGACGCCGTGCCCAGGTCGGGCCGCGTCTTGCCGGTGATGACATCCATCATCGTCGTCTTGCCCGCGCCGTTGGGGCCGATGATGCAGCGCAGCTCGCCGACATTGATCGCCAGGCTGAGGTTGTTCAGCGCCTTGAAGCCGTCGAAACTGACCGTGATGCCGTCCAGGTAGAGCGCCACGCCATGGGCAAAGTCCGGCTGCGCCCCGTGCAGAACCCGACCGAAGCTGGCCTCGCGGTCGCCCGAGGAGGTGGTCTTGGCGTGGGCCTCGTGCGCGGCCAGGCGCTGGGCGCCGGCCTCCATCAGTTCGGGCGTCATGCGCGCTCCTCCTTTTTCTTGCGCAGCAGTTGGCCCGCCAGCCCGGCCAGGCCTTGCGGCAGGAACAGCGTGACCGCGATGAACAAAGCCCCCAGGAAGTACAGCCAGAACTCGGGGAAGACCTGGGTGAACCAGCTCTTGGCGCCATTGACGAAGAAGGCGCCGACGATCGGGCCGATCAGGCTGGCCCGGCCACCCACCGCGGTCCAGATCGCGATCTCGATCGAGGCCGCGGGGCTCATCTCGCTGGGGTTGATGATGCCGACCTGCGGCACGTAGAGCGCTCCGGCCACGCCACACATCACCGCCGACAGCGTCCAGATGGCCAGCTTGTAGGCCAGCGGGTTGTAGCCGGTGAACATCACCCGGCTCTCGGCGTCACGGATGGCCTGCAGCACGCGGCCGAACTTGCTGTTCACGATGTAGCGGGCCATCAGGTAGAAGCCGATCAGCGTCAGGCCGGTCAGCACGAACAGCGCCATGCGGGTGGACGGCTGCGCGAGCGGGATGCCCAGAATGCGCTTGAAGTCGGTGAAGCCGTTGTTGCCGCCAAAGCCCGTCTCATTGCGGAAGAACAGCAGCATGGCCGCGAAGGTCATGGCCTGGGTGATGATGGAGAAGTACACCCCCTTGATGCGCGAGCGGAAGGCGAAGAAGCCGAACACGAAGGCCAGCACGCCCGGCACCAGCAGCACCAGCAGCCACTGGGCCACGAAGCTGTCGGACACGGCCCAGTGCCAGGGCAAGGTTTTCCAGTCCAGGAAGACCATGAAGTCCGGCAGGTCGCTCTGGTAGTTGCCGTCGCGGCCGATCTGGCGCATCAGGTACATGCCCATGGCATAGCCGCCGAGCGCGAAGAACACGCCGTGGCCCAACGACAAGATGCCGGTGTAGCCCCAGATCAGGTCCATGGCCAGCGCGCAGATGGCGTAGCACATGATCTTGCCGATCAGGGCGACGGCATAGTCGCTCAGGTGCAACGGGCTGCCGGCAGGCACCAGCAGGTTCAGCACCGGCACCAGCACGGCCACCACGGCAGTAACCACCGCCACCGTGGTCCAGCCGGTCACGCCCAGCAGCAGGCTGCGGCGCGGCGTGGGAAGAGAGGAAGTGGGTAGGGAGCTCATGCGTTTCTCTCAAGCCTCGGCACTGCGGCCCTTCATCGCGAACAGCCCTTGCGGCCGCTTCTGGATGAAGACGACGATGACGACCAGCACCATGATCTTGGCCAGCACGGCGCCGGCCCAGCCTTCCAGGAACTTGTTCAGCACCCCCAGGCCCAGCGCGGCGTAGACGGTGCCGGCCAACTGGCCGACGCCCCCCAGCACCACGACCATGAAGGAGTCGACGATGTAGTTCTGCCCCAGGTCGGGGCCGACGTTGCCCACCTGGCTCAGCGCGCAGCCGGCCAGACCGGCGATCCCGGCGCCCAGGCTGAAGGCATAGGTGTCGATGCGGGCGGTGTTGACGCCCATGCAGGCGGCCATGCGGCGGTTCTGGGTCACGCCGCGCACGAACAGGCCCAGCCGGGTCTTGGCGATCAGCAGCGAGACGCCCCCCAGCACCAGGAAGGCGAAGGCGATGATCGCGATGCGGTTGTAGGGCAGCGTCAGGTTGCTCATCACGTCGATGCCGCCCGACAGCCAGGCCGGGTTCTCGACCGGCACGTTCTGCGCGCCAAAAAGGGTTCGCACGCCCTGCATCAGCACCAGCGAGATGCCCCAGGTGGCCAGCAGGGTCTCCAGCGGACGGCCATAGAGCCAGCGGATCACCAGCCGCTCCAGCACCGCGCCCACCAGCGCCGAGGCCAGGAAGGCCATCGGCACCGCCAGCCAGAGGTAGTAGTCCCACGCGCCGGGCGCATAGGCCTTGAACAGGTTCTGCACCACATAGGTGGCATAGGCGCCGATCATCATCAGCTCGCCGTGGGCCATGTTGATCACGCCCATCAGGCCGTAGGTGATGGCCAGGCCCAGCGCCACCAGCAGCAGAATGCTGCCCAGGCTGAGGCCGGTGAACAGCACGCCCAGGCGGTCGCCCCAGGCCAGGCGCGCAGACACCTTGTCCAGCGAGGCCAGCAGCGCGCCCCGCACCGCGGGGTCGGTCTCACCGCCGGCGGCCAGACGCTCCTGCAGCAGGCTCTTGACCTGCATCCGGCCGCTTTCACCCAACAGGCGCGCAGCATCCAGCCGCTGCGCCGGGTCCGGCGCGGTGACCAGGATGGAGGCCCGCATGCGGCCCAGCGTCTCCTGGAGCGCGCCGTCCTTTTCGGCGGCCAGGGCCTTCTCGATCAACGGCAGCTGGGCCATCTCCAGCGACTGCTTGCCCAGCGCGGCCACCGCATCACGGCGGGTGGACAGCTCGGGCGACAACAGCTGCAGGCCGGCTTGCGCGGCCTCCAAGGCGCCCCGCATGCGGTTGTTGTTGACCACGTCCTCCGCATCGTCGGGCAGCGTCGCGGCGGCTCCGGTGGCGGCGTCGACCACCGACTCGCCCTGCACGATCAGCACCTGCCGGGGCGTGAGCTTGACGGCATCGTCCAGCAGGGCGTTGACCAGCGGGGGCAGGCCCGCATCGGCACGCGCCACCGCGGCGTCCAGGGCCGTGATGCGGTCATCGGTCTCGCCGCTGGCGATGGCCCGGGCCTGTTCGGGCGTGAGGGCATGGGCGGTGGCGGCCAGGGCGGTCAGGCCCGCCAGCAGCAGCGTTCTGCACAAGCGCATGGAAGACTCTTTTCGAAGGCTGGGGGCAAGAAAACGGGCCGGTCCGTCACCGGCCGGCCCGTGTCAGCGGGGGCCCGTTCCCTCGGAGAGGAACAGGCCGGCCGGCTGCTTACTTCTTCTCGGGTTCGTCCTTCTTGCCCTTGTTCTCGGGGATGTAGGGGCTCCACGGCTGGGCCTTGATCGGGCCCGGGGTCTTCCACACCACGTTGAACTGGCCGTCGGCCTTCACCTCACCGATGAACACCGGCTTGTGCAGGTGGTGGTTCTTCTTGTCCATCTCGACGGTGAAGCCGTCCGGGGCCTTGAAGGTCTGGCCGGCCATCGCCGCGATCACCTTGTCGGTGTCGGTGGACTTGGCCTTCTCGACGGCCTGGGCCCACATGTGGATGCCGATGTAGGTGGCTTCCATCGGGTCATTGGTCAGCGGCTTGTCCATCTGGCCCGGGATCTTCTTGGCCTTGGCGTAGGCCGTCCATTCCTTGATGAACGCGGCGTTGGTCGGGTTCTTGATGGACATGAAGTAGTTCCAGGCGGCCAGGTGGCCCACCAGCGGTTTGGTGTCCACACCGCGCAGCTCTTCCTCACCCACCGAGAAGGCCACCACCGGCACGTCGGTCGCCTTCAGGCCCTGGTTGCCCAGCTCCTTGTAGAAGGGCACGTTGGAGTCGCCGTTGATGGTCGAGACCACAGCCGTCTTCTTGCCTTCGGCCGCGAACTTCTTGATCTTGGCGATGATGGACTGGTAGTCGGAGTGGCCGAAGGGGGTGTACTCCTCCAGGATGTCGGCGTCCTTCACCCCCTTGCTGTGCAGGAAGGCGCGCAGGATCTTGTTGGTGGTGCGGGGGTAGACATAGTCGGTGCCCAACAGCACGAAGCGCTTGGCCGAACCGCCGTCCTTGCTCATCAGGTATTCCACCGCAGGAATGGCCTGCTGGTTGGGCGCGGCGCCGGTGTAGAACACGTTCTTGCTCAGCTCTTCACCCTCGTACTGCACCGGGTAGAACAGCAGCGAGTTCTTCTCTTCGAACACCGGCAGCACCGACTTGCGGCTCACCGAGGTCCAGCAGCCGAAGGTGACGGCCACCTTGTCCTTGTCGATCAGCTGCTTGGCCTTTTCGGCGAACAGCGGCCAGTTGGAGGCCGGGTCCACGACCACCGGTTCCAGCTTCTTGCCCAGCACGCCGCCCTTGGCGTTGATCTCGTCGATCGTCATCAGGGCCACGTCCTTCAGCACGGTCTCGGAGATCGCCATCGTGCCCGACAACGAGTGCAGAACGCCGACCTTGATGGTGTCGGCCGCCTGGGCCAGGGAGGAGAAGCCGAGCGCACAGGCCGCGGCGGCCAGGGCGGTGACGGAACGGCGGGAAATCTTCATGGGGTGGGTGCTCCAAACCGAGGGGTTGTCGAGCCTCTTGCCGAGGCGTTGTCCCGTGCCTGACGGGCTGACGCTAGGTTAGGAGCGCAGCGGGGGCGCACCAATACGCAGGTTGGCGTACCCGGCGCAGCGGGCGGCCGGTGTCAGCCGGCCTCGCCGTTGCGGCGCAGCCGGCCCAGGGCCAGTGCCGCGGCCGCGGTGCGGGTCTCCACGCCGAGCTTTTCGAACACGTGTTCGAGGTGCTTGTGCACCGTGCGGGGGCTGGTGCCCAGGATCTCGCCGATGTCGCGGTTGGTCTTGCCCTGGATGACCCAGTGCAGCACCTCGGCCTCGCGCGCGGTCAGCGGCAGCGCCTGCATCAGGGCCTGGGTCAGCGCGGCCTCGGAGGTCTCGCGCAGCACCAGCAGCCACTCGCCCTCGCTGCCCTGGTCACCCGGCATCGGGTGCAGGTCGAAGCTGACGCGGCGGCTGCCCTGCGAAATGTTCAGCGGCGCGGCCTCGGCCCCGGCGCGACGGCGCAGCCCTTCCCGGGCCAGCCAGGCCGCCACCTCGGCCGGCAGGGCCTGCTCGGGCACCGCGGGGAAGATCTCGCCCATCAGCCGCCGGGCCAGCACCGTCTGCCAGAGACGGCGCCCATCCCGCTCGCGCACCACCAGCGTGGCATGGCCGAAGGCATCCAGCGCATTGCGGGCCTGGCGTTGGTCGCGGGCGCTGCGCAGGTGCGCCGCCAGCCGGGCCAGGACCTCGCGCGGGCGCAGGGGCTTGGTCACGTAATCGGCGCCACCGGCGGCAAAGGCTTCGACCACTGCCTCGGTCTCGGTCAGGCCGGTCATGAAGATGATCGGGATGCCGGCGGTGACCGGGTCGGCCTTGAGCCGGCGCGCCACCTCGAAGCCGTCCATGCCTGGCATGACCGCGTCCAGCAGGATGATGTCGGGCTGGGCCTGGGCGGCCCGCTGCAACGCGGCCTCGCCATGGGTGGCCACCAGCACGGTGTAGCCCGATTCGTCCAGCGCATCGTGCAGCACGGCCAGGTTGTCCGGCACGTCATCGACGATCAGCACCAGGTCGCTGTCGCGGGCGGCATCAATCAGGTCGGGGTTCATCCAGCACTCGGTTCAGCCAGTCCAGCAGCGCGTCCAGCTGGAACTGGCGGGTCAGCGTCCGGGCCCGGTCGGTGAACGCGGCCGCCTCCGGATGGGCCGCGGCCATCGCCTCCAGCTGCCGCGTGATGCCACGCGGGTAGCCCAGGGCCACCACCTCGCGCAGGGCCTCCAATTGTCCAACCGATGGCAGCGGGCCGATGGCCCGCCCCCCCGCCGCGGCCGGCGGCCGGGACTGCGACGCCACGCCGTCGGCCGGCAGCCAGCTCAGGCCCAGGTGGCTGCCCAGCCAGTCCAGCAACTCCACCAGGCGCACCGGCTTGACCAGGAAGTCGCTGGCTGGCAGCCCCAGGTCGTTGTCCAGCCCCTTGTCGAAGGCATTGGCCGAGATG
The DNA here is from genome assembly GCF_020387415.1 of Ideonella benzenivorans. Taxonomy (GTDB): domain Bacteria; phylum Pseudomonadota; class Gammaproteobacteria; order Burkholderiales; family Burkholderiaceae_C; genus Ideonella; species Ideonella benzenivorans. The sequence continues at coordinate 333,469 of NZ_JAGWCB010000010.1, forward strand.
ATGGCCACCTCGGCCTGGCTGAGCCCCTGGGCGCGGATTCGGCGCAAGGTCTCCCAGCCGTCAATGCCCGGCATGGCCAGGTCAAGGAAGATCGCGTCGGGCCGCAGCGTGGCCAGGCGTTGCAGACATTCCTCGCCGGAGGCCGCCTGCTCGATGACGAAGCCCAGCGGTTGCAGCAGGTCCACCAGCAGCGTGCGGTCGGCCTCCTCGTTGTCCACCACCAGGATGGTGCGGCGCGGCCCGGCGTAGCCGCTGCGCGCGGAGACGGGCGCCCCGCTGGCGCTGGGCGTGTCCGCCGGCAGCGCGGGCAGGAACAGACGCAGCCCAAAGGTGCTGCCCTGCCCGGGCGTGCTGCGCACGGTCATCTCGCCGCCCATCAGGTCGGTCAACATCTTGCTGATGGTCAGGCCCAGACCAGTGCCCCCGGCCGCGGCCGTGCTGGCCGAGGAGCCCCGCGCGAAGGGCTCGAAGACGCGCTCCAGCTCGGCCGGCTGCATGCCGGGGCCGGAGTCGATGATCTCGATGCGGGCCATCTCGCGCGCGTAGTGGACGCAAAAGACCACCTCGCCGTGGCTGGTGAACTTCACCGCATTGCCCAGCAGATTGATCAGGATCTGGCGCAGACGGCGCTCGTCCGCCCGCACCACCTCGGGCAGGTCCACCGCCAGCTCGGCCCGAAAGCCGATGCCCTTGGCCGCCGCCTGCAGCTCGAACAGGCCGGCAATCTCGGTCATGCAGTCGCGAAAGCGCATCGGCTTGCGGTCCAGCGTCAGCTTGCCGCCCTCGATGCGCGCCAGGTCCAGCGTGCCCTCGATCAGGCCCAGCAGGTGGTCGCCGCCACGGCGGATCACCGACACCGCATGGCGCCGATGGGCCGGCATCGCCGCGTCCTCTTCAAGCAGCTGGGCGTAGCCCAGGATGCTGTTGAGCGGCGTGCGCAGTTCGTGGCTGATGGAGGTGATGTAGCGCGTCTTGGCCTGGTTGGCCGCCTCGGCCGCGCGCTTGGCGGCCTGCAGCGCCAGGTCGGTCTGGCGGTGGGAGTCGATCTCGCGCATCAGCGCCTCGGTCTGGCGCTGGGTCTCCTCCTGGGCCACCTGCCGGCTCTTGTGCGCCAGCACCACCCACCAGGCCACCACGCCGGCCACCAGCAGCAAGGCGGCGTAGGCCTTGATGAAGCCAGCCCGCAGCGAGGGCTCCAGCATCGGCACGAACTGGGCCCCGCGCTCGGTCAGCACCTTCACCTCCTGGTGGTAGAGCAGACCGAACAAAGCCGCCAGCGCCGGCACGATGCAGCCCATCAGCAGCAGGTACTGGCCCAGGCCGGTGTCCACCTGGGGCGCCAGCCGCGGCGGCAGCAGGCGCTGCAGGAGCTGCTTCCAGCCGGCCCAGATGCGGTCCACCAACCGGGGCTGGGGCTTGCACTGGTCGGCACAGCGGGCCTCCAGCGTGCAGCACAGCGAGCAGATGAAGCCCCCATAGGCGGGGCAGCGCGCCATGTCCTCGGTTTCGTAGTCGCGCTCGCAGACCACGCAGCGCTGCAGGCGGCGGTAACTGCCGCCTCCATCGGCCAGGCCCGGCGCAGCCGCGGGCACCGGCTCGGGCTGGCGGGCCAGGTAGTAGCGCCCCTGCGTGGCCCAGGCGATCAACGGTGAGGCCACCAGCGCCGTCACCAGGGCGATCAGGGCCGAGAACGCCTGCGCCGTCGGCCCGAACGCCCCCAGGTGGGCGGCGATCGACAGGGTGGAAGCAAGCGCCATGGCACCAACGCCGACCGGGTTCACATCATGCAGATAAGCGCGGCGGAACTCGATGCCCGGCGGGCTCCAGCCCAGGGGCTTGTTGATGACCAGGTCAGCCACCACCGCCATGATCCAGCTGATCGCGATGTTGGAGAACAACCCCAGCACGCCGCCCAGGGCCTGGAACACGTCCAGCTCCATCAGCATCAGCGCGATCAGGGTGTTGAAGACCATCCACACCACCCGGCCCGGGTGGCTGTGGGTGACGCGGGAAAAGAAGTTCGACCAGGCCAGCGAGCCGGCATAGGCATTGGTGACGTTGATCTTGAGCTGCGAGACGACCACGAACAGCGCCGTGGCCGCCACCGCCACCCCGTAGTGGGGAAAGACGAACTCGTAGGCGGCCAGGTACATCTGGCTCGGGTCCACCGCCCGCTCCACCGGCACCATGTGGCCAATGGCCAGGTAGGCCAGCAACGCGCCGCCCAGCATCTTCAGCACCCCCGGCAGCACCCAGCCCGGCCCGCCCACCAGCACCGCGGTCCACCAGCGCAGGCGGTGGCCGGGCCGGCATTCGGGCATGAAGCGCAGGTAATCCACCTGTTCGCCCATCTGGGTGATCAGGGCCACGCCGACCGTCATCGCGGCGCCGAAGGCCTGCAGGTTGAACTGACCGAACTGACCGCCCTCGCCCGGGTAATGCGCCAGGCCGTCGATCAGCCCCGGGTTCTCATGGAACACGTACAGATAAGGCAGCACCAGCATGGCCAACCACAGTGGCTGGGTCCAGACCTGCAGACGGCTGATGTTGGTGACGCCATAGGTGACCAGAGGAATCACCACCAAGGCGCAGACCAGGTAACCCCAGGCCGGCGGGATGTCGAAGGCCAGCTCCAGCGCATAGGCCATCACCGCCGCCTCCAGGGCGAAGAAGATGAAGGTGAAGCTGGCGTAGATCAGCGAGGTGATCGTCGAGCCCAGGTAGCCGAAGCCCGCGCCGCGGGTCAGCAGGTCCATGTCCACGCCATGGCGGGCCGCATAGACGCTGATCGGCCAGCCGGCCAGGAAGATGATCAGCCCGGTGGCCAGGATGGCCCAGAAGGCGTTGACGAAGCCGTAGCGCACCAGCAGCGTGGCGCCCACCGCCTCCAGCACCAGGAAGGACGCCGCGCCGAACGCCGTGTTGGCCACCCGCCAGTCGGACCATTTGCGGAAGGAACGCGGCGTGAAACGCAGCGCGTAGTCCTCCATGGTCTCGCTGACCACCCACAGGTTGTAGTCGCGCCGGATCTTGACCACCTGCTGGGACGCAGGGGGCGAGGACGGCGTGGCGGCGGGGGGCAGCGGGGCGTTCATCTCAGGGCCGGATCATCCCACGCCCCTCACAAGAAGCGTGCCCGCTCAGGCCCAGGGCGGGGTGTCGTCGGCCGGGGCGGTGGCAGGGGCCGGTGCAGGGGCGGCCGCCGGGGCGGGCGTTGCCGGCGCCAGATCGGCCGGCAGCTCGCCCGGCTGCAGTTCGCCGTCCAGGGCCTCCACCAGATCCGGGATCAGCTGGCACAGCTCGCCGGTGGCGATCGCCACATCGGTGTCGAAGGCCTCTTCAGGCCGGTCAGCCGAGCCTTGGCGCCCCTCGAACACCACATCCTCGAAGGCCAGTTTGCGGATCACACCCTGTTCGGTCAGTGTGAAGCCGACCCGGCCGGCCCAGGTCAGCGCCAACCGGGTCGGCGCCTTGCCCTGGGCGATGTGCTCGCGCACCTCGTCGATGTCCAGCGCATGGCGGGCATAGCGCACCACCGACTTCATCTCGTCCTGCGACTTCAGCTCGCACTCGCGGTCGATGCTGAAACCCGCCGGCGCTTCGCCCTGGGTCAGCCAGGCGGCCATCGCCACCGCGGGCGAGAGCCGGGTCTGCAGGGGCCGCAGGGCGAAATGCTCCCAGGCCTTGACCAGCGGCGTGACCACGGCCTCGGCCCGCTTGGTGCTGCCGGCATCCACCATCATCAGACGGCGTTGCGGGTCGATCCAGGCCTGCAGATGGCCCTGCTTGGTGAAGGCCATCGGCAGCAGCTCGTGCATGGCCTGTTCCTTCAGCTCCTTGCTCTGCTTCTTGCCCGGCTTGCGGCCGGTGGTCTGCTCGATCTGGGCCGCGATCTCGTCGGTGCGGCGCTTGATCACCGAGGACGGCAGCATCTTCTGCTCGATCTTCAGCTTGACCAGCCACTGGCCGCCGACCGATTCGATGAAGGGCGCATGCTCGATGCCGCGGGGCGGCACCCAGCCCAGCGACAGCGGCTGCGAAGGTGCGCAGGGCACGAAGGGCTCCTTGGCCAGGGCCTGCTCGGCCGCGACCAGATCCGGCACCCACTCGGGGCCGATGCGGTAGACGATGAGGTTCTTGAACACGTCGCTCTATCCCTGAAAGAAGAACCCCGCCGGGCCTGGGGCGCGGCGGGGCCGGTGGAACGGAAACGGCCCGGGGGCCAGCCGGTCAGGCCAGACGGCCGTGGCAGGACTTGTACTTCTTGCCGCTGCCGCAGGGGCAGGGGTCGTTGCGGCCCACGCGCGGCACATCGCCGGCCGGCGGGAGCTCGGGGGTCTCGGGGTCGGCGCTGACACCGCCATCCTCGGTCGGATGGGTGTAGCTGACGTTGCTGAGCCGTTCGACCTGGTCTTCCAGGGCCTCGGCCGCCTCGCTGACCTGTTCCTGGGTCTGCACGCGCACGGTCATCAGCACGCGGGTGACTTCCATCTTGACCACGTCCAGCAGCTGGGCGAACAGCTCGAAGGCCTCGCGCTTGTATTCCTGCTTCGGGTTCTTCTGGGCGTAACCGCGCAGGTGGATGCCCTGGCGCAGGTAGTCCAGTGCGGCCAGGTGCTCGCGCCAGTGGGTGTCGATCGACTGCAGCAGCACCATGCGCACGAAGGGCTTGAACTGCTCTTCGCCCACCAGGTCGAGCTTGGCCTGGAAGGCGGCATCGGCCGCGGCCAGCACCTTCTCCAGCACCTCCTCGTCGGTGATGCTGTCGCTGGCCTCGACCAGGGTCACCAGCGGCACCTCCAGTTGCCATTCCTCGCGCAGCGTCTTCTCCAGCCCCGGCAGGTCCCACTGCTCTTCCAGGCTGTCGGCCGGCACGTAGGTGCGCACCACCTCGGTCATCGTGGCGTGACGCAGGTTGGTGATCTGCTCGCGCAGGCTGTCAGCGACCAGGATCTCGTTGCGCTGCTGGTAGATGACCTTGCGCTGATCGTTGCTGACGTCGTCGTACTCCAGCAGCTGCTTGCGGATGTCGAAGTTGCGGGCCTCGACCTTGCGCTGGGCGGATTCGATCGAGCGGTTGACGATGCCGGCCTCGATGGCCTCGCCCTCGGGCATCTTCAGGCGGTCCATGATGGCGCGCACGCGGTCACCCGCGAAGATGCGCATCAGCGGATCGTCCAGCGACAGGTAGAAGCGCGAAGCGCCCGGATCGCCCTGACGGCCGGCGCGGCCGCGCAGCTGGTTGTCGATGCGGCGGGACTCATGGCGCTCGGTGGCGATGATGCGCAGGCCGCCTGCGGCCTTCACCTGGGCATTCAGGCCCGCCCATTCGTCCTTGAGCTGCTGGATACGACGGGCCTTCTCCTCCTCGGGGACGGTCTCGTCGGCCTCCAGGAACTGGACCTGTTTCTCGACATTGCCACCCAGCACGATGTCGGTGCCGCGCCCGGCCATGTTGGTGGCGATGGTGATCACCCCCGGCCGACCGGCCTGGGCGATGATCTCGGCTTCCTTGGCGTGCTGCTTGGCGTTGAGCACCTGGTGCGGCAGCTTGGCCTGGGTCAGCAGCTGGGCCAGCAGTTCGGAATTCTCGATCGAGGTCGTGCCCACCAGCACCGGCTGCCCCTTCTCGTGGCAGACGCGGATGTCGGCGATCACGGCGTCGTACTTCTCCTTGGCCGTCTTGTAGACGAGATCGTTCTCATCCTGGCGAATCACCGGCTTGTTCGGCGGAATGACCACCGTCTCCAGGCCATAGATCTCCTGGAACTCATAGGCCTCGGTGTCGGCCGTGCCGGTCATGCCGCCGAGCTTGCCGTACATGCGGAAGTAGTTCTGGAAGGTGATCGAGGCCAGCGTCTGGTTCTCGCTCTGGATCTGCACACCTTCCTTGGCCTCGACGGCCTGGTGCAGGCCATCGGACCAGCGGCGCCCGCTCATCAGGCGACCGGTGAACTCGTCGACGATGATCACCTCGCCGTTCTGCACCACGTAGTGCTGGTCACGGTGGTACAGGTAGTGGGCCCGCAGCGCCGCGTACACATGGTGCATCAGCGTGATGTTGGCCGGGTCATACAGACTGGCACCTTCCACCAGCAGGCCAGCTTCGGTCAGCAGCCGCTCGGCGTTCTCATGACCCTGCTCGGTCAGGTAGACCTGGCGGCCCTTCTCGTCCAGGGTGTAGTCGCCCGGCTCGATCACGCCTTCACCGGTGCGCGGGTCGGCCTCGCCGACCTGCTGCTTGAGCATCGGCGCGATCGCGTTGATGCGCACATAGAGCTCGGTCTGGTCATCGGCCTGGCCGGAAATGATCAGCGGCGTGCGAGCCTCGTCGATCAGGATCGAGTCCACCTCGTCGACGATCGCGAAGTTCAGGCCACGCTGCACCCGGTCGGCCGGGTCGTAGACCATGTTGTCGCGCAGATAGTCGAAGCCGAACTCGTTGTTGGTGCCGTAGGTGATGTCCGCCGCATAGGCGGCCTGCTTGGCCTCGCGGTCCATGCCCGGCACGTTGATGCCAGTGCGCAGGCCCAGGTAGCCGTAGAGCCGCCCCATCCACTCGGCATCGCGCGTGGCCAGGTAATCGTTGACGGTCACCACATGCACGCCCTGGCCCGACAGGGCGTTCAGGTACACCGGCAGCGTGGCCATCAAGGTCTTGCCTTCGCCGGTGCGCATCTCGGCGACCTTGCCGCCGTGCAGGGTCATCCCGCCGATCAGCTGCACATCGAAGTGGCGCATCTTGAAAACGCGCTTGCCGGCCTCGCGCACCGTGGCAAACGCCTCGGGCAGCAGATCGTCCAGGGTCTCGCCCTTGGCCAGCCGTTCACGGAATTCGGCTGTCTTGCCCTTCAGCGCTGCCTCGTCCAGGGCCGCAAACGTCGGCTCCAGGGCGTTGATGCGCTCGACAACGCGCCGGTACTGCTTGAGCAGACGGTCATTGCGACTGCCGAAAATCTGGGTAAGTAGCTTGGGCAACATGCGGCGTCCAAAGGACTGAACAAACGACTGAGTTTAGCACCGGGGGTTGACGGGCCCGGGACCATGAATGGGGTGCCGCTACACTGGGGCCATGAACGCTCCGCGGGCGCAGCAGCCCTATACACGCCCCCTCGCCGAAACCCTGGGCACCAACGCCACACTGGGGCGGCTGATGGAGCGTCTGCACGAGTCGGAACAGCGCCTGCAGGCCGTGCGGCAGGTGCTGCCACCGGCGATGCGGGCGCATGTGCGCAGCGGGGTGCTGGATGAAGAGGGTTGGAACCTGCTGGTGCCCAACAACGCAGTGGCCGCGAAGTTGCGCCAATGCCTGCCGCTGATCGACCAGGTGCTGGTCGAAGCAGGCTGGCCCCGCGTGACGCTGCGGGTCAAGGTGCAGCCCGTGCAGGCCTGAGAAGGCTTTGGTGCCGGCTGTCCGAATCGAACGGACGACCTACGGTTTACAAGACCGTTGCTCTACCAACTGAGCTAAGCCGGCGGGTGCGGTCGGCATTCTAGTGGCACGCCGGGACAGGTCCCGCGGCGCCAGCGGCCTTTATTTGACGCGCTTGAGCGCCGGCCGGGGCGACGGCGCGCTGGGCGGCGGCTCGTCATCCCCGTTGGGCGCCGGCACCTCGGCACCGGCGGACGGCTCAGGCTCGACGGCCGCCAGGCGCAGGCCGGTCGGCCGCTCGGCGGCCCGGTCCGTCACCGGCTCGGCAGCGGCCTCGGACTCGCCATCCGCAGGCGCCACCGGCATCGGGAAGGCCATGCCCTGCCCGTTTTCACGGGCATAAATGGCCACCACATGGTCGACGGGGACGACGATCTCCCGGGCCACGCCACCGAACCGGGCCTTGAACTCGACAAAGTCATTGCCGAGCTTGAGCCCGCTGGTCGCCTCGAAGCCCACGTTGAGCACGATCTCGTTGTTCTTCACGTACTCCATCGGCACCTGGACGCTGCGATCGACGTACACCGCCAGATACGGCGTGAAGCCGTTGTCGGTGCACCAGTCATGCAGCGCCCGGACCAGGTACGGACGGGTCGAACTGCCTTGGGAATCGGCAGGCGGCGAAGGGGGAACGTTGCTCATCAGTGGGCCCGTGGCGACTTACTTGCGCATGACCTTTTCGGACGGGGTCAGCGCCTCGATGTAGGCCGGGCGCGAGAAGATGCGCTCGGCGTACTTCAGCAGCGGCGCCGCATTCTTCGACAGGTCGATGCCGTAGTAGTCCAGGCGCCACAGCAGCGGCGCGATGGCGACGTCCAGCATCGAGAAGTCATCGCCCAGCATGTACTTGTTCTTCAGGAAGATCGGGGCCAGTTGGGTCAGGCGGTCGCGGATCTGGGCGCGGGCCTTCTCCATCTGCTTGTCCGTGGCCTTGATGCCGCGGCCTTCCAGGATGTTCACGTTCGCGAAGAGTTCCTTCTCGAAGTTGAACAGGAACAGGCGCACACGGGCACGGGCGACCGGATCCCCGGGCATCAGCTGCGGATGCGGGAAACGCTCGTCAATGTACTCGTTGATGATGTGCGACTCGTACAGGATGAGGTCGCGCTCCACGAGGATGGGCACCTCGTTGTAAGGATTCATCAGCGCGATGTCTTCAGGCTTGGCAAACAGATCGACATCGCGAATCTCGAAATCCATGCCCTTCTCGAACAGCACAAAGCGGCAGCGGTGCGAGTAGGGGCAGGTGGTTCCGGAATACAGCACCATCATGGTGGTGGGCTCCCTCAACAGCAAAACAGAATCGACAGACGCCGAAAACGGAAAAACGCAGCGTGCCTGACGACACGCTGCGTGCGAGACCAAGCCTCGCGGCTGATCTGGATTTTACTTGACGTCCTTCCAGTAGGCCGAGTTCAGGCGCCAAGCCAGGAACATCAGCACGGCCAGGAAGCCCAGAACCCAGATGCCCAGCTGCTTGCGCTGGAGCTGAGCGGGCTCGCCCATCCACTGCAGATAGGCCACCAGATCGGCGACAGCGTCGTCATATTCCTGGGCGCTCATCGTGCCAGGCGTGGCCGGCGCCACCAGCGTCACATGCTGAACGCCGTTCTCACCCTGTGCGATGTGGGCCGTCTGCTCGCCCTGCAGTTCCCACAGCACATGGGGCATGCCCACGCTGGGGAACACCACGTTGTTCCAGCCGGTCGGGCGGGTGTCATCGCGGTAGAAGCTGCGCAGATAGGTGTAGAGGTAATCCGCACCGCTGCCCTGGGCACCGGCCCGCGAACGGGCGATCACGCTCAGGTCCGGCGGGTTGGCGCCGAACCAGGCCTTGGCGTCCTTCGGGTCGATGGCCACCTTCATCAGGTCGCCCACCTTCTCGCTGGCGAACATCAGATTGCCCTTGATCTGCGCATCCGTCAGCCCGATGTCGTGCAGCCGGTTGTAGCGCATGAACGAGGCACCGTGGCAGTTCAGGCAGTAGTTGACGAACAGCTTGGCACCGTGCTGCAGCGCCGCGACGTCCTTCACCTTCTCGGCCGGGAACTTGTCCCAGGCCGGCCCGCCCGTGTTGGCCGAAGCGCCACCGACCAGACAAAGCGCCGCAAAGCAGCTGGCAATGAGTTTCTTCATCATGTTGTTGCTCCTGCCGTCGGTTCAGTGCGGGTGAAAGTTCACGCGATCGGGCACCGGCTTGAAGGGGCCGATCTGGCTCCACCACGGCATCAGCAGGAAGAAGCCGAAATAGAACAGGGTGCCGACCTGGGCGATCAGGGTGCCGGTGTCGGAGGGCGGCTGGATGCCCAGGTAGCCCAGCACCACGAAGAACACCACGAACACGCCGTACAGCGCCTTGTGCCAGCTCGGACGGTAGCGGATCGACTTGACCAGGCTGTGGTCCAGCCAGGGCAGGAAGAACAGGATGATCACGGCACCGCCCATCACCACCACGCCCCAGAACTTGGCGTCGAAGGTCTTGAGCAGGAAGATCGCCACCAGGGCCGCCACGATCACACCCACCTTGGCCACGCCGGAGAAACGCCCCTTCAGCAGGGCCGCCACCGCCGCCAGCCCGATCACGCCACACAGCACATTGACCATCACGTCGGTCGTGGCGCGCAGCATCGAGTAGAACGGCGTGAAATACCAGACCGGTGCGATGTGCAGCGGGGTCTTCAGCGGGTCGGCCGGGATGAAGTTGTTGTACTCCAGGAAATAGCCACCCAGTTCCGGGCCGAAGAAGATGATGGCGCAGAAGACCATCAGGAAGCCCGACACGCCCAGGATGTCATGCACCGTGTAATACGGGTGGAAGGGGATGCCGTCCAGCGGGCGGCCTTGCGCGTCCTTCTTGGCCTTGATCTCGATGCCGTCCGGGTTGTTCGAACCCACTTCGTGCAGCGCGATGATGTGCGCGACCACCAAGCCGAGCAGCACCAGCGGCACCGCGATGACGTGGAAGCTGAAGAAGCGGTTCAGGGTCGCATCGCCCACCACGTAGTCGCCACGGATCAGCAGCGACAGGTCCGGGCCGACGAAGGGGATGGCCGAGAACAGGTTCACGATCACCTGGGCGCCCCAGAAGGACATCTGCCCCCAGGGCAGCAGATAGCCCATGAAGGCCTCGGCCATCAGGGCCAGGAAGATCGCGCAGCCGAAGATCCAGACCAGTTCGCGCGGCTTGCGGTAGGACCCGTACAGCAGGCCCCGGAACATGTGCAGGTACACCACCACGAAGAACGAGGAGGCGCCGGTCGAGTGCATGTAGCGGATCAACCAGCCCCAGGGCACATCGCGCATGATGTACTCGACCGAGGCGAAGGCCACCGGCACGCCCGCCGCATTCAGCGAGGCGTCGGGCTTGTAGTGCATCACCAGGAAGATGCCGGTGACGATCTGGATCACCAGCACCAGCAGGGCCAGCGAGCCGAAGAAATACCAGAAGTTGAAGTTCTTGGGGGCGTAGTACTCGGACAGGTGCTCCTTGTACATCTTGGTGGCCGGGAAGCGGTTGTCCACCCAGGTCATCAGCTTCACGCCCAGCGGCGCGTCCGCCGGCGCGACTTTGAATTCAGCCATGGTTGCCTTTCGTCTTGTCGTTGGGGCGCCAGATCAGGCCTTCTTGTCCTCGCCGATCAACAGCTTGGTGTCGGCCAGGTACATGTGGGGAGGCACTTCCAGGTTGTCCGGAGCGGGCTTGTTCTTGAAGACGCGGGCAGCCATGTCGAAGGTGGAGCCGTGGCACGGGCACAGGAAGCCACCCGGCCAGTCGTCCGGCAGCGACGGTTGCGCCCCCGCGGCGAACTTGTCGGACGGCGAACAGCCCAGGTGGGTGCACACGCCGATCACGACCAGGTATTCCTTCTTGATCGAGCGCCACTCGTTCTTCGCGTACTCGGGGATCGGGTAGGCCTTGCGTTCGGAATTCGGGTCGGCCAGTTCGCCGTCGTGCTTGCTCAGGGCCTCGACCTGGTCCGGCGTGCGACGGACGATCCAGACCGGTTTGCCACGCCATTCGACGGTCATCTTCTCGCCCGGCTTGAGCGCACTGATGTCGACCTCGACCGCGGCACCCGCCGCCTTGGCGCGCTCCGAGGGCGCAAACGTGCTGACGAAGGGCACGGCCGTCGCCACGCCACCGACGGCGCCAGCGCAACTCGTGGCGATCAGCCAGGTGCGCTTGCCTTGGTCCACCGCGTTATCACTCATGGGGGTCCTTCTAGGAGCTTGGGAAAGACGGGCAGACTTCTCACTGTCTGCTCACGGGCAATCTGGCATTTTAGCGAAGGGCGCAACACATCCAATTCGACCTAGCGCAATCTGTCGCAACTTGCTCAAGGCCTGGAATTGACACTGATTGCATCCCGGCAATACTGCGGACCGAAGATCAGGTTTGATAAGACCTCATCCGGCGGGCACCTCACCCCGAGCGGCCGCCCTCACCCACAACACAGCAAGGAGTTTCCATGGGGTTCATGACCGAGTTCAAGGAGTTTGCCGTCAAGGGCAATGTCGTCGATCTGGCCGTCGGTGTCATCATCGGTGGGGCGTTCGGCAAAATCGTCGATTCGGTGGTCACCGACCTGATCATGCCCTTGGTTGGCCTGGCGCTCGGTGGGCTCGATTTCTCGAACCACTTCGTCCAGTTGTCGGGAACCCCGGCCGCCACCCTGGCCGAAGCCAAGAAGGCTGGGGCCGTCTTCGCCTACGGCAACTTCCTGACCGTGCTGCTCAACTTTGTCATCCTGGCCTTCATCATCTTCGTGATGGTCCGCCAGATCAACCGGCTGCGCAAAGCGAGTGAACCCGCCCCGGCACCGGCGTCGGAGCCCGTCACGCCGGAAGACGTGCTGCTGCTGCGCGAGATCCGGGATTCGCTCAAGCGCTGAGGCTCAGCGCAGGCCGATCAGGCGGCGGGCCATGCGGGCCGCCGCCACCAGGCTGTCGGCACGGGCCACGCCCTGCCCGGCCACGTCGAACGCGGTGCCGTGGTCAGGGCTGGTCCGCACCAGGGGCAGGCCCAGGGTCACGTTGACCCCCTCCTCCACGCCCAGGTACTTCACCGGGATCAGGCCATGGTCGTGCGTCATGGCCACGACAAAGTCGAACTCGCCCGGATGATCCGGCGCGTGACGCGCCCGCATGAAGACCGTGTCCGGCGCGAACGGCCCACGCGCGTCAATGCCTTCGGCCCGGGCGGCCTCAATGGCCGGCGTGATCAGGCGGATCTCCTCATCCCCAAAACGCCCGCCCTCCCCGGCATGCGGGTTCAGCCCCGCCACCGCGATGCGCGGCGCCGGCATGCCAAACCGCTGCCCCGCCCGATGGGTGATGCGCAGGGTTTGCAGGATGCCCGGCGTGTCCAGGGCCTCGATCGCCGCCCGCAGCGCCATGTGGATGGTGACCAGCACCACCCGCAGCTGCTCATTGGCCAGCATCATCCGCACCGGCGGCAGCGTACCCCCCTCGGCGCAGAGCGCCTGGAGCATCTCGGTGTGACCCGGAAACGGCACACCGGCCGCCCCCAGCGCCTCCTTGTGCAAAGGGGCGGTCACCAAGGCGGCCACCTGCCCTGCCCGGGCCAAGCCGGCCGCCGCGGTGATGCAGGCGGCCGCCGCCGCCCCCGCGCGCGCATCGATCTGGCCCCAGGGCAGTTGGGCCAACCCGGCCGGCAACCCTGGCGGCTGCCAGACCGGCAGCGCGCCCGGAGGGCAGCGCAGAACGTCCTCGGGGCGCTCCAGCCAGGCCACAGGCAGCCGCAGGCCGGCCGCCCGTGCCCCCCGCCGCAGCACCTGGACGTCGCCGACCACCAGAGCATCATCGAGCGCACCCGCGGCAAAGGCCTTGGCGATGATTTCCGGGCCGATCCCCACGGGATCGCCCATCGTGACCGCCAGTCGCGGTGCGGTGGAGGTCGTCATGCGGGATTGGGCAGGTCGATGAAGCGGTGGCTCAGGCCGAACTGGGCCGCCAAGCGCTCCGCCACGGCCGGCGCGCCATAACGCTCGGTCGCATGGTGGCCGCAGGCCAGGAAGGCCACCCCGGTCTCCCGGGCCAGGTGGGCCTGCGGCTCAGAAATCTCGCCGGTCAGGAAGGCGTCGGCACCGGCGGCGATCGCCGCCTCGAAGTAGCCCTGTGCGCCACCACTGCACCAGGCCAGGCGGCGCAGGGGGCGTCCATCCCCGGGCAGCAGCGTCGGCAGGCGGCCCAGGCGGTCGGCCACCGTGGCCGCCAACGATTCGGCCGACAGCGGCTCCGGAGGAGCGCCGACGAAGCCAAGCTCCTGCTCGCCAAAGCGCCCGTCCGTTCGCCAGCCCATGCGCGCGGCCCACTGGGCGTTGTTGCCCAGCTCGGCATGCGCATCCAGCGGCAGGTGGTAGGCCAGCAGGTTGATGCCATGGGCCAGCAGACGTTCGACCCGGGTCTTGAGCCAACCGGTCAGCCGCCCATCGTGCCCGCGCCAGAACAGGCCATGATGGACCAGGATGGCATCGGCCCCCTCGTCCACTGCAGCGTCGATCAGCGCCAGGCTGGCAGTCACCCCGGACACCAGGCGCCGAATTTCCGGGCGCCCCTCGACCTGCAGACCGTTCGGCCCATAATCCTTGAACCGCTCAGGCTGCAACCATTGGTTGAGGCATCCCTCGATCTCCGTCCTCGCCGCCATGGGCTCCTTCCTCGACGTGTCATGCGCAGAATCTGGCTTATTTTCGCCCAATCGGTCACGGTCGCCGTGGCCGTGGTCTTCGTGCTGGGGACCTTCAAACCCGGCTGGCTGCAACAGGCGCCACGCATGGCCTGGCCGCAACAGGAGCCCACGGTGGCCGCCTCCGGTGTGCCGGTGCAGATCGCCGACGACCCCCTGCCGACACAGCCGCTGAGCGTGGCGGCCCGCAAGGCGGCGCCCGCCGTGGTCAGTGTGACGGCCAGCAAGACCAACCGGGTCGACAACCCGCATGCCGAGGACCCCTGGTACCGCTATTTTTTCGGCCAGCGCGGCGAAGAGGGTGACACGGCCGACACCCAGCCACAGGTCGGCCTGGGTTCGGGCGTGATCGTCTCGACCGATGGCTACCTGCTGACCAACAACCACGTCGTCGACGGCGCCGACGCGATCCAGGTGCAGCTGTCCGACGGCCGCACGGCCAAGGCCCGGCTGGTCGGCACCGACCCGGAAAGCGACATCGCCGTGCTCAAGATCGACCTCGAACACCTGCCGGTGGTGAGCCTGGGCCGCATCGAGAACGTGGCGGTCGGCGATGCGGTGCTGGCCATCGGCAACCCGTTCAACGTCGGGCAGACCGTCACCTCGGGCATCGTCAGCGCCCTGGACCGCAGCGGCCTGGGCCTGTCCACCTTCGAGAACTTCATCCAGACCGACGCGGCGATCAACCCCGGCAACTCCGGCGGCGCGCTGATCGACGTGAATGGCAACCTGATCGGCATCAACACCGCGATCTACTCCCGCTCGGGCGGCAGCATGGGCATCGGCTTCGCGATCCCGATCGACCTGGCCCGCCAGGTGATGAACGGGCTGGTCCGTGACGGTCAGGTCACCCGCGGCTGGATCGGTGTGCAACCACGCGATCTGGACCCCGAGTTCGCACAGAACTTCAAGATCCCGGTCTCGGAGGGGGTGCTGATCACCGGCGTGCTGCAGGACGGCCCGGCCAGCCAGGCGGGCATGAAGCCCGGGGATGTGGTGGTGCGCATCGCCGGCCAGCCCATCCACAACACCTCGCAGCTGCTGAATGTCGTGGCCGCCCTGAAGCCGCAGACCGATGCGGTGATCGGGGTGCAGCGGGGGCAGCAGGCACTGGACCTGAAGGTCCACATCGCGCAGCGGCCCAAGCAGCAGACCCAGCAGTGAGCCCGCCCGCCGGAGCGCCTGAACCTCAGGCGCTCTTGTCGGCGTCTGCGTCCGGGAACTGGGTGTGCTTGACGAACACGCCAGCGGCCAGGATGCCCAGCTCGTAGAGAACGCACATCGGAATTGCCAGCGAGAGCTGCGAAACGATGTCTGGCGGGGTCAGGATGGCCGCGATGATGAAGGCCAGCACGATGAAGTAGCCGCGGAATTCGCGCAGCTTTTCCACCGTGACGATGCCGATGCGCACCAGCACGACCACGGCCACCGGCACCTCGAAGGCCGCCCCGAAGGCCACGAACATGGTCAGCACAAAGCTCAGGTAGGCCTCAATGTCCGGCGCCGCGGTGATGCTGTGCGGGGCAAAGCTCTGGATGAACTTGAAGACCTTGCCGAAGACAAAGAAGTAGCAGAAGGCCACGCCCGTGAGGAACAGCACGGTGCTGGAGATGACCAGCGGCAGCACCAGCTTCTTTTCGTGGTTGTAGAGACCCGGCGCCACGAAAGCCCAGATCTGGTAGAGCACCACGGGCAACGCCAGCATGAAGGCGGCCATCAGGGTGATCTTGAGCGGCACCAGGAAGGGCGAGATGACGTTGGTGGCGATCATCGTCGCGCCATGCGGCAGCGTGGTCACCAGCGGGGCCGCCAGCAGGTCGTACAGCCCCGCCGGACCGGGCCAGATGGCCAGCACGCCAAAGGCCACGCCGACGGCCAGCAGCGAACGCACCAGGCGATCGCGCAATTCGATCAGGTGGGAGACGAACGGGGCCTCGGTGCCCTCCAGTTCGTCGCGAGGTTCTTGGCTCATATCAGGCCCCTGAACGGGGCGGACGGAAACGGGCCACGCGGGCCGCGCCGGATTGCACGTGCAGACGCACGCCCTGCCGCTGCTTGTACCAGCGGGGCACGGCGCCGCGCTTCATGCGCCAGCGCTTGCGCGGCGGGTGGTAATCCGGCACGGGGTTCCATGCCGGTTCGGTCGAGGCCAGTGCAGGCGTGTCCCCTTCGGTGCCTGAGCTCCAGGCCTGTTCGACGGAGCTGGCCGCCTGCTGCACCTCCTGCTGGACACTCTGGCTGACGTCGCGCGCCGCCGTCTCGAACTGTGTCTTCATTTTCTGAAGCTCTTCCAGTTCGATCGAGCGGTTGACCTCCGCCTTGACGTCGGCCACGTAGCGCTGGGCCTTGCCGAGGAAATGGCCCACCGTGCGGGCCACGCGCGGCAGCTTTTCAGGGCCGATCACGATCAGCGCCACGGCGCCAATGAGGGCCAGCTTGTCGAAGCCGAAATCGATCATGCGGCCGCCGGTTGGGTCATGAAGGTGTCAGACAGCGACACGCTCAGGACTTCGGACGGGCGTCCACGTCAACCGTGTTGCTGTCGTTGGCCGACTTCTGCGCGGTGACCTGCGGTGCGGGCTCGGCCGGAGCTTCGCTTTCGGCGCCGTTCTTCATGCCGTCCTTGAAGCCCTTGACCGCGGAGCCCAGGTCGGAGCCCACGTTCTTCAGCTTCTTGGTGCCGAAGATCAGCACAACCACCACCAGCACGATCAGCCAATGCCAGATGCTGAACGATCCCATGTGAATTCTCCAGAAAACAATGTCCACGATTCTACGGGGCGGTTCGTGACACTTTGCGTCAAACCCGTGTCACGGGCCCGTCAGCTGACCCTAGGCCCTGCCGGCCCCAGGGTCAGCCCTTGGTCCAGGGGCGCGGGCCACCGATGACGTGCATGTGCAGGTGGTAGACCTCCTGCCCGCCATCCCGGCCGGTGTTGATGATCTGGCGGAAGCCGCCGGTGACGCCCAACTGGGCCATCAGCTGCGGTGCCAGCACCATCATCTTGCCCAGCAGCGCCTGCTCGGCCGGCGTGATGTCGGCCATCGTGGCGATGTGGGTCTTGGGAATGATCAGGAAATGCACCGGCGCCCACGGGTGGATGTCGTGGAAGGCCAGCACGTCGTCGTCTTCGTAGACCTTCTTGGCCGGGATCTGCCCGGCGACGATCTTGCAGAAAATGCAGTCGGGATCGGTGTGCATGGTGTCGCTGCCTCAGGCCTTGACCGGCATGGGCTTGTTGTCGTTCCAGTTCAGGATGCCCTTGACGATCCGGTAGATGACCCAGATCGAGTCGGCGAACAGCACAATGAAGCCGACGCCGACGATGATCGTGACGAAGCCCAACACGGCCCACAACAGGCTGAACCAGAAGGTCCGGATCTGCCAGGTGAAGTGGCTCTCGTAGATCGTGCCGGCCGTGTCCTCGCGCTTCACGTAATTGATGATCACCGCCACGATGGCGGTGAACCCGATCACCGCGCTGAGCGCATACAGGATGTAGGTGATCAGCGTGAGCTGCTTGAGGCTGGCCAGCCGTTCTGCCGACGGTGCCGTGTCGATCACATCGTTCATGAACCCTCCTGGTGTTCGCGTTGTTGCGCCTTGCGGGCGGCGAACTCCTCCAGGCCAGACAGCCCCTCGCGCCGCTCCAGTTCCTTGAGCACGTCGGCCGGCGACAGCCCGAAGTGCGCCAGCGCGACCATCGAGTGGAACCACAGGTCCGCCGTCTCGTAGATGATCTTGGCGCGGTCGCCGTCCTTGCCGGCCATCACCGTCTCGACGGCCTCCTCCCCCACCTTCTTCAGGATGGTGTCGGTGCCCTTGTGGAACAGGCGGGCGACGTAGCTCTTGTCGGGGTCGCCACCGCGCCGGCTCTCGATCACCTCATGCAGGCGTTGCAGCGTGTCGTTCGAACTCATGGGAATGCTCATGCCTTGTAGATGGTGGCCGGGTCCTTCAGGACCGGGTCCACGGCCTGCCATTGGTCGCCTTCCAGCCGCTCGAAGAAGCAGCTGTGGCGGCCGGTGTGGCAGGCGATGCCGGGCTCATGGCCCAGCTGGGTGATCTTCAGCAGCACCACGTCCTGGTCGCAGTCGACCCGGATCTCATGCACCTGCTGGAAATGGCCCGACTCCTCGCCCTTGTGCCAGAGCTTCTGGCGCGAGCGGCTGAAATAGACGGCCTGCTTCAGCGCGGCGGTGCGGGCCAGGGCCTCGCGGTTCATCCAGGCGAACATCAGCACGTCGCCGGTCGCGGCTTCCTGGGCGATGACCGGCACCAGGCCGTCACGGTCCCACTTGATGTGATCCAACCAATCCATGGTGGGCAGTGTAGCGAAGCCGCTCAGTCGCGATGGGTGGCGCCGGCGAAGCCACGTTCGGCGGCAAACCACTGCAGCACCGGGATGGTGCCCGGCAGCACCGGGTGACTGGCCACCGGCAGGTTTTCCCAGGCCATGGCCTGCTGTTCGCGCATCTCAAACGCACCGGTCCAGTCGTAGACCTTGTGGAAATGCAGGTGCACCCGGGCGTGGGGATAGTCCATCACCAGCTCCCGCCAGGGGTGACTCGCGCCGATGCGGATGCCCAGCTCCTCCCACAGCTCGCGCGCCAGGGCCTCGTGCACCGTCTCACCGGCTTCCAGCTTGCCGCCGGGGAACTCCCAGTAGCCGGCGTAGACCTTGCCTTCGGGGCGCGAGGTGAGCAGGAACCGGCCTTCGCGCCCCTGGGCATCGCGTTCCACCAGCACGCCCACGGCCACCTGGACCGGCGTGCGCTCCGTGCCCGACGCGCTCATGCCACACCGCCTTGCGCACCCAGCGCCCGACGGCCCGCCAGGTCGCGCGCGAACTGGTAGGCCACCCGGCCGGAGCGCGAGCCGCGCTCCAGCGCGAACACCAGGGCCTCGGGCCGGGCCGCCTCGATGGCGGCAACGTCCAGCCCGAAGTGCGAGAGCCACTGCGCGACGATGGCCAGGTACTCGGCCTGGCTGAAGGGGTAGAAGCTGATCCACAGGCCGAAGCGTTCGGACAGCGAGATCTTCTCCTCGACCACCTCGCCGGGATGGAGCTCGCCATCGTCGGTGTGCTGGTAGCTGAGGTTGTCCTTCATCGTCTCGGGCAAGAGGTGGCGCCGGTTGCTGGTGGCGTAGATCAGCACGTTGTCGCTGGACGCGGCCACCGAACCATCCAGGATGGACTTGAGCGCCTTGTAGCCGGATTCGCCTTCCTCGAAGCTCAGGTCGTCGCAGAAGACGATGAAGTGCTCAGGCCGGCGCGAGACCAGCTCCACCACGTCCGGCAGGTCCACCAGATCGGCCTTGTCGATCTCGATCAGGCGCAGGCCCTGGTCGGCAAAGGTGTTCAGGCAGGCCTTGATCAGTGAGCTCTTGCCGGTGCCGCGGGCGCCAGTCAACAGCACATTGTTGGCCGGCTGGCCGGCCACGAACTGCGCCGTGTTGCGCCACAGGCGCTCCTTCTGAGCATCGATCTCGTGCAGGTCGGCCAGCGCAATGGTCGACACATGCCGCACCGGCTCCAGCTGCCCCATGCCGTTGCGGCGGCGGTAGCGGTAGGCCGTCGACAGTTCCCAATCGGGCGCGCCCAGCGGCCGGGGCAGCCAAGCCTCCAGCCGTTCCAGCACCCGCTCGGCACGCAGCAGCAGGGGCTCCAGATCTTCCAGGTTCATGCGCCCAGTGTACGAGGGACGCTCCGACGGGCGGCCAGTGGCCGCCCGTCGCCACCGGCGCCCTCAGGGGCAGGCGGTGCCGGCATCCAGCCGGACGATGCGCGGCTTGCCCAGGTGGGCGGCCGCAGGGTCATAGGCCGGTGCCGGCGCCTTGTAGGCCGCCAGATACGCCGACAGCGCATCGATGTCCTGCGCGCCGCCCAGGCGGTTGGTGCCCCCCTTCAGCACGCTGAAGCCGTCCCCGCCATCGGCCAGGAAGTTGTTCACCGTGACGCGCCAGGTCTTGCCGGCATCCACCAGCTGCCCGCCGCCGTCCACCAGGGTTTGCACCCCGGCGCCCGTGGTCAGCGTCAGGTTGCGCACCTTGGCCCCGCAGGCCTGGGTGTTGTCCCACTCGTAGCGGATGCCCTTGGAGGGCAGCAGCACCTTGGCATAGGTGCTGGTCTGGCCGACACAGCCGGGGAACTGCTGCTCCAGCGTGTCGCGCACCTGCTGGGTGGTCAGCGTGAGCGTGACCAGGCTGTTGCCGAAGGGCTGGACGGTGAAGGCCTCGCCGTAGGTGACGTTGCCGTCGCCCTCGCCAGCGGTGCTGCCGACATAGACGAAGCCAGGGCTGCGCACCCCGCCCGGGTTCATCAGCGCGAACTGCGCACCACCCACGTTGGACGCACTGGTGGCGGCCCACTGCGAATCGGCGATCAAGTCGCCCGCCGGCATGTTGCAGGCGGCGTCCTTGGTGTTGGGCAGGTCGGTGGTGATCGAACCGATCACCTGGTTGGCCACCGGCGCGGCCAGCGCCTTGTAGGCCGAGACGATGCCGGCGATCTGCGCGTTCGGCACGATGGCGGCGTTGCCGCGGTCCACCACCTTGTTCAGCGCGGTGATCGCAGCCACATGGCCGGTCGTGCGGTCCAGGGTCATGTCGATCTCGGTCAGCACCCTGCCCTGGGTGTTGGCGCTGGTGACCGGGATCAGGCGACCCGAGGTTACCGGCAGCTGGCAGTTGTAGGCCGCGTGGGTGTGGCCGCTGATCACCAGGTCCACCGCATCGTCGAGCTGGCTGACGATGGTCTTGATCGGCGAGCCGTCCAGGTTGCCGGCGCAGGCGTTGATGTCCACCGTGGAGCCGGTCTGCACCCCGCCCTGGTGGATCAGCACCACGATGGCCTCCACACCCTGGGCGCGCAGCGCAGGCACCAGCTGGTTGACGGTGGCGGCCTCGTCGTTGAACTTCAGGCCCTTCACGCCCGAGGGGGTGACGATCTGCGGCGTTTCCTTGAGGGTCAGGCCGATGAAGGCCACCTTGACCTTCTTGCCGCCCACCTGAAAGGCCTTGATGCCATAGGGCTTGAACATCGTGTCGCCGCTCTTGGCGTTGACCACGTTGGCCGCCAGGAACTTGAACTGCGCGCCCTCAAACGGCACCGGCGTGCCCACCTGGGCGCCGCGGCAGCTGTTGACCGCGTCGCTGGGGTGACAGCCGCCCTGGGCCATGCGCTTGAGCTCGGCCTTGCCGTCGTCGAACTCGTGGTTGCCCACGGCATTGAAGTCCAGCCCGGCGCGGTTCATCGTCTCGATGGTCGGCTCATCATGGAACAGGGCCGACACCAACGGGCTGGCACCGATGAGGTCACCGGCCGAGACGACCACGGTGTTCGGGTTGGCCGCCCGGGCCGCGGCAATGTAGCCGGCGATCTCGTCCACCCCACCGGCGGGCACCGCCGCCGCATCGCCACTGGCCTTGTAGGTGCCCGGCGACTCCAGCGCGCCGTGGAAGTCGTTGAGGGCCAGCACCTTGATCACCGGGTTGCCGGTGTCCTTGGCGGCGGCCGTGCGGACGAGGGTGGTCTTGGCGCCGGCGGCAGCGTGGGCCGCACCCACAGCCATCATGGCCGTCAGTGCCCACATCAGGCGGGTCTGGATGAACATACGGGCTCCCTGAAAACATGGTTGGAGCCCGGATTGGAGCGGGGAGGCGATGACACCCGCTTGACGTGATCGCCCACCCCCCACAGTCTGGGGGGGCCGCGCCAGGTCGCTCAGGCCAGCATGCGCAGGGCGATGTCCAACTGCTCGGTGGGCAGCCGGCGAAAGCCCGAGCGGGCAAAGCGCTGCAGGCGGCCGATGGCAAAGCAGGTCAGCGCCGAGGCCTGCCCATTGGCATCCACCGTGGGGGTGGCCGAACCGGCCGATTCGGCGGCCAGGCGCAGGCTCTGGCGCAGCATGGACTCGATGCGGTCGAAGAACTGGTTCATCCGCACGCCCAGGCGCTCATGCTCGAAGACCAGCGCATCACCGACCATCACGCGGCTCATGCCCGGGTTGCGCTCACCGAACTGCAGCAGCACCTGAACCATGCGACGGGCCTGGTCCAGGCCCTGGGTTTCGCGTTCGGCCACCTGGTTGAGCAGCGTGAAGACACTGGACTCGATGAACTCCAGCAGGCCTTCGAACATCTGGGCCTTGCTGGCGAAATGGCGGTAGAGGGCCGCCTCGCTGACCGCCAGCCGCGCCGCCAGGGCCGCGGTGGTGATGCGCTCGGCCCCGGGCTGCTCCAGCATCGCCGCCAGGGCCTGCAGGATCTGCACCCGACGCTCGCCCGGCTTGGGCCGCTTGCGGGCGGCCGGCGCCGGGGGCACCTCCAGCGCAGACGCAGCGGATGTCTCGGTTTCGACCGGTTCCAGGGTTTCGGGCTGGTCAGACATCACGGCAGGCGGTGCAGCTGTTGAAGCGAGCCGATTCTGGCATACACATACGCAGGCCGACGGGCCAGCCGCGCGCCCTGCTCCGGCCCATGCGCGTGGCGCCGCGACCAGCGCTGCATCCACACCGCGCGCATGCCCACCCGGTGGGCCGACTTCTGGTTCATCAGGCTGTCTTCCACCAGCACGCACCGGCTGGGCGACACCTTCAGTCGGGCGGCCAGCAGCCGCAGCATGCGCGCATCGGGTTTGGGCCGCAGATCGCCAAAGCAGTGCATCTGCTCCACGCCCACCACCTCGTCGAAGCAGGCCAGCAGGCCCAGGTGGCGCAGCACCTGCACGGCGTAATCCCGCCCGGCGTTGGTCAGCACGATCTTGCGCCCCGGCAGACGCCGCAGGGCCGCGACATCGTGCGGGTGGCCCATCAGCGCACGCTCCAGGTCCGGCAGCCGGTGGGTGGCACGCACGAAGTGCTCGACCCGCACGCCGTGGTGGCGCACCAGGCCCACCAGCGTGTTGCCATAGTGGGCCCAGTAGTGGGCCCGAAGATGGTCGGCCTCTTCGTGGCTGACCTGCAGCGTGTCCTCGATGTAGCGGTTCATTGCTGCATCGAAGTGATGGAAGGCTGACACGCCCGCGTTGTGCAGGGTGTTGTCCAGGTCGAACAGCCAGACCGGGTCCGGCTGCGCGCGGCGCGCCATCTCAGTGCGAGCGGATCATCGTGCCGTAGGCCTGGTCGGTCAGGATCTCCAGCAGCATGGCATGCGGCACGCGGCCATCGACGATGTGCACCGTGTTGACCCCACTCTTGGCGGCATCCAGCGCGCCGGCGATCTTGGGCAGCATGCCACCGCTGATCGTGCCGTCGGCCACCAGCTCGTCGATCTGGCGCGCGGTCAGGTCGGTCAGCAGCTGGCCCTGCTTGTCCAGCACCCCGCGGATGTTGGTCAGCAGCAGCAGCTTCTCGGCCTTGAGCACCTCGGCCAGCTTGGAGGCCACCAGATCGGCGTTGATGTTGTAGCTCTCGTTCTTCTCGCCAAAGCCGATCGGGCTGATGACGGGAATGAAAGCGTCGTCCTGCAGCGCCTTCACCACGCTCGGGTCGATCGAGACGATCTCGCCGACCTGGCCCACGTCGTGGGTCTTGCTCGGGTCGTCCTTGTCGGCCAGGCGCATCTGGCGAGCGCGGATCATCGCGCCATCGCGGCCGGTCAGGCCCACGGCCTTGCCGCCCACGGCATTGATCAGGCCGACGATGTCCTGCTGCACCTCGCCGGCCAGCACCCACTCGACCACGTCCATGGTCTCCGGGTCGGTCACGCGCATGCCCTGCACGAAGGTGCCCTTCTTGCCGATCTTGGCCAGCGCGGCGTCGATCTGCGGCCCCCCGCCATGCACCACGATGGGGTTCATGCCGACCAGCTTGAGCAGCACGATGTCCTCGGCGAAGTCCTGTTGCAGGGCCGGGTCGGTCATGGCGTTGCCGCCGTACTTGATCACCAGCGTCTTGCCGTGGAACTTGCGGATGTAGGGCAGGGCCTGGGCCAGGATCTCGGCCTTGTCGCGGGGCTGGATGGCGTCCAGGGAGGAAGGCACGGGCGCGTCGGTGCTCATGGTGGCGGCGTGGAACGGGTGAAAAAACCGGCCGTTCAGACAGCCCACGGGGCCGGATGCCAGACCGGGCTGCGGCATTGTAGGCACAGGCCGCCGCCGCCGTTGCTGTTACGCTGGGGCATGGCCGCGTCAGCCTCCGCCCCCGGCCGCGCGTTAAAGGAAGAGAAAGGAAACCGCCATGTCCCTGACGACCCGCCCCGCCCTCTGGCTTGCCGCCGTGCTGGCCGGTTTGGCCGTGAGCGCCCACGCCGCTGAGGGCGAGATCCGCAAGATCAACAGCGCCCAGGCCAAGGTGACGATCAAGGCCGGGCCGATCCCGAACCTGGACATGCCCCCGATGACCATGGTCTTCAAGGCCACCCCGCCCAGCCTGCTGCAAGGGCTGGCCGAGGGGGACAAGGTGTCCTTCGAGGCCGCCCAGGTGAATGGTCAATATGTGGTGACGTCCATCCGCAAGCTCCCTTGATCCCGTGACCGGATTGGGTTCACCATCCGGTTGCGTCACACAGGAGAAGCAGACATGACCGATCCGACCCCGGAAGAACACCCCGACAGCCCGGCGGACAGCGCCGCGGCGGAGTCCCTGGCCCACACCATCCGGGCCTCC
Organism: Ideonella benzenivorans; assembly: GCF_020387415.1. Lineage (GTDB taxonomy): Bacteria > Pseudomonadota > Gammaproteobacteria > Burkholderiales > Burkholderiaceae_C > Ideonella > Ideonella benzenivorans. The sequence goes on from NZ_JAGWCB010000010.1 coordinate 358,221, forward strand.
GCCCACCAGATCTGGCTGGCCGGGCTGGGCGCCTTCGCCAAGACCCAGCAGGAGGGGGGCAAGGTGTTCGAAGCCCTGGTCAAGGAAGGCAGCCAGCTCAAGGACAAGGCCCAGATGCCCTTCGAGGCGCTGGCCAGCAAGGCCGACGAATTGGCCGGCAAGGCCGGTGCCCCCTGGGACAAGCTGGAATCGGTCTTCGAGGCCCGTTCCAGCCAGGTGATGCAACGCATGGGGCTGCCCACGGCCCAGGAAGTGGCCGATCTGCGGGCCCAGGTGGCCGCGCTGGCCGAACAGGTGCGGGCACTGCAGCCGCCGGCCCCGCCGGCCCGCAAGCGCGTGGCCCGCAAACGGGCCCGCGCCAAGGCCAAGTCGGTCACCCCCGCGGCCGAGGCCGCCGACGGCCCGGAGCGCCCCCCGCTCTGAGCCCTGCCGGCTTCAACCCAGGTAGCGCGCCTCCAGGTGCGCCTTGAAGTAGGCCGGGTTGAGCGGCTCACCGCTGACCCACTGCGTCAGTTCCGGCGTCGTCCAGCGGCTGCCCTGCTGCCAAATGCGCTCGCGCAGCCAGTCGAACACCGGGGCCAGTTCGCCCCGGGCGATGCCGGCATCCACGTCGGGCAGGTCGCGGCGCAGCGCCGCGAACCACTGGGCGGCGTACATGGCCCCCAGCGAATAGCAGGGGAAGTAGCCGAACAGGCCCTCCGGCCAGTGCACGTCCTGCATCGGGCCATCCCGGAAGTTGCCGCGCGTGTCCAGCCCCAGCAGATCCCGCATGCCCGCGTCCCACAGCGCGGGAATGTCCTCGGCCTCGGCCCGCCCGTCGATCAAGGCCTGCTCGATGTCGAAGCGCAGCAGGATGTGGGCGGGATAGGTCACCTCGTCCGACTCGACCCGGATCAGGCCGGGCTTCACCCGGGTCAACAGGCGCTGCAGATTGTCCGGCGCGAACGCAGGTTGCGCGCCGAAGGCCTGCGCCAGCAGGGGCGCCAGCTGTCGGGCAAAGCCGGGGTGCGAACCCAGCTGCATCTCGAAAAAGAGGCTCTGGCTCTCATGCAGCGCCATGGAACGGGCCAACCCCACCGGCTGGCCCAGCCAGGCACGCGGCAGGTTCTGCTCGTAGCGGCCGTGGCCCGTCTCATGCACCGTGCCCATCAGCGCCAGCAGGAAGTCGTCCTCGCTGAAACGGGTGGTCAGGCGCACGTCCTCGGGCACGCCGCCGGTGAACGGGTGGGCGCTCACATCCAGCCGACCGGCCTGGAAATCAAACCCCAGCAGCCGCATGACCTGTTCGCTCAGCTGCCGCTGGGCCTCGACCGGGAACGGCCCCTGGGCTCCCTGCACCGGCGGCTCGGCCGCCTGGCGTGCCGCCACGGTCTGGATCAGGCCGGGCAACCAGGTGCGCACCTGGTCGAACACGGTCTTCACCTGGGCGCTGGTCATGCCGGGTTCATACTGGTCCAGCAGGGCGTCATAGGGCAGCAGGCCGCTGCGCTCGGCCAGCAGCCGGGCCTCCTCGCGTACCGTGGCCAGCACCGGGCGAAAGTTCTCCAGGAAGCCGGCCCAGTCGTTGGCCGGCCGCTGGGTGCGCCAGGCCTGGCCGCAGCGGGAGGTGACCCGCGACCGCTGCGCGACCAGAGCCTCGGGCAGCGCGGTGGCCTGGCGCCAGTCGCGCTGCATCTCGCGCAGGTTGGCGCGCTGCCAGTCGTCCAGCGGCTCCTGGGCCGCCCGGGCCAGTTCGTCGGCCATCGCCGGGTCGGTGCGCTGGCGGTGCATCAGACCGGCCAGTTCGGTCAAGGCCGCAGTGCGGGCCTCGTTGCCGGCGGGGGGCATGAAGGCCGCCTGATCCCAATGGGCCAGGGCCTGCAGGTGGGACAGACGGTGCAGACGGGCATGGCGTTCGGCCAGCGCGTCATAACTGGGGGTGGCTTGTGGCATGTCACGATTGTGGCGTCCGCCCTTCCCCAAGGGCAACCGGCCCGACCCAGCGAAAGCCCCCCCAGGTGGGGGACACAGGGTTCAGACCACCCAGGCCCCCGGGAACCAGCCCAGCAGGACCAGCGTCATCACGACATAGCGCAACAGCTTGCCCACCCCCATGTAGGCCACGCAGGGCCAGAACGGCAGACGCAGCCAGCCGGCCAGTGCGCACAAGGGGTCGCCCACCACCGGCAGCCAGCTACCCAGGCAGGCCTTGGGACCGAAACGTTCCAGCCAGCGCAACAGCCGCGCCTCCTGGGGCGGCCGGTGGCGCAGGTGCTCATAGGCGCGTTCGGCCCCGTAGCCGGTCCACCAGCTGATCGCCCCGCCCAGGGTGTTGCCCAGCGTCGCCACCAGGATCGCCGGCCACAGCAGATCCGGTCGCAGCTTGACCAGGCCGAACAGCGCGGCCTCGGAACCGACCGGCAACAAGGTGGCCGACACCACCGCCACCAGGAACAAGGTGGTCAGCCCGTATTCGGGCAGCGCCATCCAGCCCATCAGGGCATGCATCCAGGAGTCCATGGCCGCATTGTGGCGTGACGGCAAGCCGACACGGCAGCGGCGCGGGCCTATAATCCTGCCTCCTTTTTAAGCAATTCCACCCACCGCCCGCCATGCAGATCGGCCCTCATGTGCTGCCGAACGCCTTGTTCGTCGCCCCGATGGCCGGGGTGACGGACCGGCCGTTTCGCACCTTGTGCAAGCGCCTGGGGGCGGGCTATGCGGTCAGCGAGATGGTCACCTCGCGCAAGGACCTGTGGAACTCGCTGAAGACCTCGCGCCGGGCCGACCACACCGGGGAGACGGCGCCGATCGCCGTGCAGATCGCGGGCACCGAGCCGGCCATGATGGCCGAGGCCGCGCGCTACAACATCGACCGCGGCGCCCAGATCATCGACATCAACATGGGCTGCCCGGCCAAGAAGGTCTGCAACAAGTGGGCCGGTTCCGCGCTGATGCGCGAGGAGCCCCTGGCGCTGGCCATCGTCGAGGCCGTGGTGGCCGCCTGCGCGCCCCAGGGCGTGCCGGTGACCCTGAAGATGCGCACCGGCTGGTGCGACACCGAGCGCAATGCGCTGGCCCTGGCGCGCGGCGCCGAGGCGGCCGGCGTGGCGATGGTGACGGTGCATGGCCGCACCCGCGAGCAGGGCTACAAGGGCAGCGCCGAGTACGACACGATCGCCGCCGTCAAGGCCGCGCTGCGCATCCCGGTGGTGGCCAATGGCGACATCGACTCGCCCGAGAAGGCGCGGGCCGTGCTGCAGGCCACCGGCGCCGATGCGCTGATGATCGGCCGCGCGGCCCAGGGCCGGCCCTGGATCTTCCGCGAGATCGCCCATTTCCTGGCCACCGGCACCCACCTGGCACCACCGGCCACCCGCGACGTGCAGGGTTGGCTGACCGAGCACCTGCGCGACCACTACGCCCTCTACGGCGAAGAGGCCGGCGTGCGCAGTGCGCGCAAGCACATCGGCTGGGCCGTGCGTTCGCTGCCTGGCGGCGAAGCCTTCCGCGCCGCCATGAACACCCTGGACGACTGCGAAGCCCAGCTGCGCGCCGTCACCACTTTCTTCGAGGCCCTGGCCGACACCCACCGGCTGCTGCCCTCGCTTCCCCCGGCCGCCAACCAGGACACGCTTGCACGACAGGCCTGACGCCGCGCGCGGCCCCGCCCGCGCCGCCCCTCTGGCTGGCCGCCCTCTGCCCCACCCCATGAGCCACAAGAACGACAACAGTCTCGAAACCTGCGTCCGCGAGACGCTGGACCAGTATTTCCAGGATCTGCACGGTGCCGAGCCGCATTCGCTGCACGACATGGTCCTCCGCACGGTCGAGAAGCCGTTGCTGGAGGTCGTGATGCAGCAGGCCGACGGCAACCAGAGCAAGGCCGCCGAATGGCTGGGCATCAACCGCAACACGCTGCGCCGCAAGCTGGTCGAGCACAAGCTGATCAAGTGAACGCCCGGCCCTCCCCCATCTCCACTCTCAACCCGCACACCACCATGGCACTCACCGCCCTGCTCTCGGTCTCTGACAAGACCGGCATCGTCGAATTGGCCCAGGCCCTGCACGGCCACGGCATCCGCCTGCTGTCCACTGGCGGCACCGCCAAGCTGCTGGCCGGCGCCGGTCTGCCGGTGACCGAGGTCAGCGAGATCACCGGCTTCCCGGAAATGCTCGACGGCCGCGTCAAGACCCTGCACCCGCGCGTGCACGGTGGCCTGCTGGCCCGCCGCGATGTGCCCGCGCACATGGCCGCGCTGAAGGAACACGGCATCGACACGATCGACCTGCTGATCATCAACCTGTACCCCTTCGCCCAGGCCACGGCCAAGGCCGATTGCACCTTCGAGGACGCGATCGAGAACATCGACATCGGCGGCCCGGCCATGCTGCGGGCCGCGGCCAAGAACTGGCAGGACGTGGGCGTGGTGATCGACCCGACCGACTACCCGCAGGTGCTGGCCGAGCTGGCCGACTCCAAGGGCACGGCCCTGACCCGCAAGACCAAGTTCATGCTGGCCAAGAAGGTGTTCTCGCACACCGCCGCCTACGACGGCATGATCAGCAACTACCTGACCTCGCTGGAAGCCGGCTCGGAAGAGAAGACCGCCGAGGTGCCCAAGCGCGAGGAATACCCCGCCGTCTTCAACCTGCAGCTGCACAAGGTGCAGGGCATGCGCTACGGCGAGAACCCGCACCAGAGCGCCGCTTTCTACAAGGAGGCTGCCCCGGCCGCCGGCCTGCTGTCGGGCTGGACCCAGATCCAGGGCAAGGAGCTGTCCTTCAACAACATCGCCGACGCCGACGCCGCCTGGGAATGCGTCAAGGCCTTCGACGTGCCGGCCTGCGTGATCGTCAAGCATGCCAACCCCTGCGGCGTGGCCGTGGGCGCCACGCTGCTGGAAGCCTACGAGAAGGCCCTGAAGACCGACCCGACCTCGGCCTTCGGCGGCATCATCGCCTTCAACCGCCCGCTGGACGCCGACGTGGTCGAGAAGATCCACGCCAACAAGCACTTCGTCGAAGTGGCCATCGCGCCGCAGATCACCCCGGCCGCCCGCAGCGCCTACGCCGCCAAGACCAACGTGCGCCTGCTGGAAGTGCCGATCAGCAAGGCCGTCAACGCGCTGGACATGAAGCGCGTGGGCGGCGGCATGCTGCTGCAGTCGTCGGACCACATCGACGTGGTCGGTGAGCTGAAGGTGGTCTCCAAGCTGCAGCCCACCGCCCAGCAGCTGGCCGACCTGAAGTTCGCCTGGACCGTGGCGCGCTTCGTGAAGTCCAACGCCATCGTCTTCTGCAAGGACGGCATGACCTTCGGCGTTGGTGCCGGCCAGATGAGCCGCCTGGATTCGGCCCGCATCGCCAGCATCAAGGCCCAGGCCGCCGGCCTGAGCCTGTCGGGCACCGCGGTGGCCAGCGACGCATTCTTCCCGTTCCGTGACGGCCTGGACGTGGTCGTGGACGCCGGCGCCACCTGCGTCATCCACCCGGGTGGCTCGGTGCGCGACGAAGAAGTGATCGCCGCCGCCGACGAGCGCGGCATCGCGATGGTGCTGACCGGCACCCGCCACTTCCGCCACTGATCCCTGGGGCCAGGCCCCGGCCTGCAGCCCGGCCTCCGTGCCGGGCTTTTTCATGCCCCCGGTCCTTGCCGGCTCCGATTAACATGCCCGCCATGACCCGTGTGATCGGCATCGACCCTGGCCTGCAGTGCACCGGCTTCGGCGTCGTCCAGAAGGAAGGCAGCCAGCTGCACTACGTGGCCAGCGGCACCATCCGCACCACCAGCGGCATCGAACTGGGCGACCTGCCGGGGCGCCTCAAGATGATCTTCGAAGGCGTGCAGGAGGTGGTGCGGCGCTACGAGCCCGACCAGGCCTCCTGCGAAATCGTCTTCGTCAACGTGAACCCGCAGAGCACGCTGCTGCTGGGTCAGGCCCGGGGCGCGGCCGTCACGGCCCTGGCCACCTCCGGCCTGCCGGTGGCGGAGTACACGGCGCTGCAGATGAAGAAGTCGGTGGTGGGCCATGGCCATGCGCGCAAGGACCAGATCCAGGAGATGGTCAAGCGCCTGCTGAACCTGCCCGGCCTGCCCAGCAAGGACGCGGCTGATGCGCTGGGCCTGGCCATCACCCATGTGCACGCGGGCGGCTCCTTCGCCGCGATGGCCCAGGTCACCACGTTGCACCGCCGCACCCACGCCCAGTTCAAGGGCGGGCGGACCTACTAAGCTACTGAGAGCGCCCCAGGGCCCGCCACAGCCGCCAGGACTGCAGCACGGGGATCAGACCGGCCAGCGGCCACAGGTTGGCCAGCAACAGGCCCTGCTGGGCGTGACGGGCCAACGGCTCAGTCATGGGAAGCAGCCCCGTCGGCGCCCCCCGGCTGCGCGGTCACGCCGCGCCGATCCCCCAGACCGAACAGGCCGGCAAAGCCCAGCAGGGCTTCCTCCAGCACCGACAGGTTGAGCCGGTAAGTGATGCTGGTGCCAGACTTGGTGGAAGTGACCAGCTCCGCCTCACGCAGCGCCTGGAAGTGGGCCGACAGCGTGGACTTGCCGAGGGTGAAATGGTCGGCCAGCTCGCCGGCCGTCATGTCCCGCTCGCGCAGCAACTGCAGGATGCGCCGCCGTGTCGGGTCGCTCAGGGCTTTGAAGACTTTGTCCATTTTCGTAGTTTCGCAAATCTTCGATTTATGCCGAGCCCTGCCCCTCAGGCACGAAAAAGCCCGGCGACGGAATACCGTGGCCGGGCGGGCGGTCCTGAGCGCAGCGCGGGTCAGGACGGCTCAGATGCGCTGGCCGGGGTCTGGGCCGAGAGAGCAGCCCCCCGCTCTTCCCCGCCCAGCGCCTTGTACAGGCTCAGGCGGTTGAGCAGTTCACCCAGGCGCACCTGCACCAGGCCCTGCTGCGCGCTGGCCAGCGAGCGTTCCACGTCCAGGTAGTCCAGCTGGCTGGCCGCCCCGACGTCGTACTTCAGCTTGGTCAGGCGGTAGCGCTCGCGCTCGGCCTCCAGCAGCCCCCTCTGAGCCTGCACCTGCTGACGCCACTGGTCCTGTCCCTGCAAGGCGGTGGCCGTCTCGCTGAAGGCCGTCTGCACCGCCTTCTCGTACTGGGCCACGGCGATGTCGCGGTTGACCTTGGCCACCTCGACGTTGGCCTGCCGGCGACCGGCGTCGAAGATGCTGAGCAGTACCGAGCCGGTGATGGTCGAGGCACTGACGCCGTCATGGATCAGGGCCGCGAGGCTGTCACTGGCCACACCGTAGCTGCCGCTGAGCGTGATGGCCGGGAACAACGCGGCACGGGCCGCGCCAATGTTGGCGTTGGCGGCCAGCAGGCTTTGTTCCGCCTGCATCACGTCGGGCCGCCCCAGCAGCAACTCGGACTGGGCCTGGGCGGGCACATCCGCCAGCCAGTGGGCGTCGGCGGCGGCCATCGCGCCCGGCAGCAACTCGGCCGGCAGGCTTTCACCCACCAGCAGGTTGAGCGCGTTCAGGTCGGCATCGCGCTGGCGCTGCAGCTGGGCCACGGTCGCCCGGGCCTGGGCCGACAGGGTCTGCACGCCGCGCAGATCCAGCTCGGAGGCCGCCCCGACATCGGCCCGCAGCCGGGTCAGGCGCAACGTCTCGTCGCGCGTGGCCAGGGTGCGCTGCGCCAGCGCCAGCTGCTCCTCGTCGGCGGCCAGCGTCAGCCAGGCCGCGGCCGTGCCGGTGACCAGCGACAGCCGGGCCGAACGGGCCGCCGCCACATTGCCCAGCAGCGTGGCGCCGGCCGCATCGCTGGCATTGCGCAGGCGGCCGAACAGGTCCACCTCATAGGACGACAGCTGCAGCCCGGCGGTGAAGGTGTTGACCTCCTTGCCGCTGCTGTTGGGCGCCCGCTCGCCGGCCAGGCCCAGGCCCAGCGAGGGCCAGCGGTCGGCATCGGTGATGCGCAGCTGGGCTCGGCTGCGCTCCACCCCCAGCACCGCCACCCGCAGGTCGCGGTTCTGGCGCAGTGCGCGCTGGATCACCTGGCGCAGGCGTTCGTCGCGCACCAGCTCATGCCAGCCCGGCAGGGCGGCCGGACCGGCCACCTCGGTGGCCGGCAACTGGGCCGGCACCGGCAGCGCCGGACGCTGATAGTCGGGGGCCAGGTTGAGACAGCCCGCCAGGCCCAGGCTCAGGGCCAGCGGCGTCAGGGTCATCGTGAGACGCCGGAACATCAGTGCTCCTCCCCACCGTTGAGCATGCCGCCCACGGCGCTTTCAGTCTTCTCCGAGGAGATCATCGTGTTGTGCCCACTGACGTGGCCACCCTTGAACAGGCGGCGGATCACGACATAGAACACCGGCACCAGGAACACGGCCAACACCGTCGCGGTGATCATGCCGCCCATCACGCCCGTGCCGATCGCCCGCTGGCTGGCCGAGCCGGCGCCTGACGAAATCGCCAGCGGCAGCACGCCCAGGATGAAGGCAAACGAGGTCATGATGATCGGGCGGAAACGCAGGTGGCAGGCCTCCAGCGTGGCCTTGAGCAGGCTCTTGCCTTCGGCCTGCAGGTCCTTGGCGAACTCGATGATCAGGATGGCGTTCTTCGCGGACAGGCCGATGATGGTGATCAGGCCCACCTTGAAGTACACGTCATTGGGCATGCCGCGCAGCCAGACGCCGCACAGCGAGCCCAGTACCCCCAGCGGCACCACCAGCAGCACCGCCACCGGGATGCTCCAGCTCTCGTAGAGCGCGGCCAGGCACAGGAACACCGCCAGCATCGAGAAGGCCATCAGGTAGATCGCCTGCGAGCCGGAGAGCTTCTCCTCACGCGACTGGCCCGTCCACTCAAAGCCGAAGCCCGGCGGCAGCTGGCTGGCCAGCTTCTCCATCTCGGCCATCGCGTCACCGGTCGAGTAGCCCGGCGCGGCGTCACCGGCGATCTTCATCGCCGGATAGCCGTTGTAGCGGATGGTCTGGATCGGGCCGTTGACCCAGCGGGTCGAGGCGAAGGCCGACAGCGGCACCTGCTGGCCCTTGCTGTTGGGCACATAGAGCTTGAGGATGTCCTCCGGCGTCATGCGGGCCGCGGCCTCGGCCTGCACCACCACCCGCTGCAGACGGCCCGCATTGGGGAAGTCGTTCACATAGGTGGAGCCCAGCGCGGTGGACAGCACCGAACCGATGGTGCTGAACGACACGCCTTGCGCGGCGGCCCGCTCACGGTCGATGTCGAGCTGCAACTGCGGCGCGTCTTCCAGGCCGTCGGGGCGGATGCCCGTCAGCACCTTGCTCTGCATGGCCATGCCCAGCAGCTGGTTGCGCGCGGCCAGCAGGGCGGTGTGGCCCTGGCCGGAGCGGTCCTGCAGGCGAAAGCTGAAGCCCGTGGCCGTGCCCAGCTCGGGGATGGGCGGCGGGCTGAGCGGGAAGATGAAGGCATCACGGATGCCCATCAGCGCCCCGAAAGCCCGCCCCGCCAGGGCCTGCGCCGAATGCTGCGCCCCCTTGCGCTCTTCCCAGGGCTTGAGTGGCACGAAGGCCAGGGCCGCGTTCTGACCGGAGCCGGCGAAGGAGAAGCCCAGCACGCCCACCACCTTGTCCACTTCAGGCTGGTGCAGGAAGAACTGCTCCACCTGCCCCACCACGGCCGAGGTGCGGGCCTGCGAGGCGCCTGGCGGCAGCTGGATGTTGACGATCAGGTAGCCCTGGTCCTCGTTGGGCAAGAAGGAGGTCGGCAGCTTGGTGTAGAGGAAACCCACCGCGCCGACGATGGCGGCGTAGATCACCAGGTAGCGTCCGGCGCGCGGCAGCACCCGGGCGACCAGGCCTTCGTAACCCTTGGCGGTACGCTTGAAGCGGCGGTTGAACCAGCCGAAGAAGCCGCCCTTCTCATGGTGATCCTCGGCCACCGGCTTGAGCAGCGTGGCACACAGCGCGGGGGTCAGCGTCAGGGCCAGGAAGGCCGAGAACAGGATGGACACCGCCATCGACAGCGAGAACTGGCGGTAGATGTTGCCCACCGAGCCGCTGAAGAAGGCCATGGGCAGGAACACCGAGACCAGCACCACGGTGATGCCGATGATGGCGCCGGTGATCTGGCCCATCGCCTTGATGGTCGCGTCGTGCGGCGACAGGCCCTCCTCGGCCATGATGCGCTCGACGTTCTCCACCACCACGATGGCATCGTCCACCAGGATGCCGATGGCCAGCACCATGCCGAACAACGTCAACACGTTGATCGAGAAGCCCAGCGCCAGCATCACCGCGAAGGTGCCCGTCAGCGCCACCGGCACCACGATGGTCGGGATCAGCGTGTAGCGGATGTTCTGCAGGAACACCAGCATCACGATGAAGACCAGCGCAATGGCTTCGGCCAACGTCTTGACGACTTCCTCGATCGAGATCTTGACGAAATTCGAGCTGTCGTAGGGGATGTCGTAGCTCACGCCTTCGGGCATGTACTTCTGCAGCTCGGCCATGCGCTGCTTGATGGCCTCGGCTGTCGCCAGCGCATTGCCACCCGGCGACTGCTGGATGCCGATGCCCGAAGCCGTCACGCCATTCAGACGAGAAGAACTGGTGTAGGCCTGGCCGCCGACTTCAATGCGCGCCACATCCTTCAGGCGCACGGTGGAGCCGTCGGTGTTGGCCCGCACGATGATCTTGCCGAAGTCCTCGACGGTGTGCAGCTGGCCGTTGACGTTGATCGTGGCGTAGATCGTCTGGCCCTTGTCCGCGGGCAGCGCACCGATGCTGCCGGCCGAGACCTGCAGGTTCTGCGCGGCGATGGCAGCGTTGACGTCGGCCGTGGACAGGCCGTAGCCCACCAGCTTGGCCGGGTCGACCCAAATGCGCATCGAGCGCTCGGTGCCGAACAGCTGGGCCTGGCCCACGCCCGGGATGCGCAGCAGTTCCGGCTGGATGTTGCGCGCCGCATAGTCGCCCAGCGCCACGGGGTCGTAGGCCGGGTTCTTGGACGTCATCATCACGAACAGCAGGAAGTTCGAGCGCGCCTTGTCGATGCGCACGCCCTGCTGCGTCACCGCGCTGGGCAGACGCGGGGTCGCGCGGCTCAACCGGTTCTGCACCTCGATCTGGGCGATGGAGACATCGGTGCCCGGCTCGAAGGTGACGGTGATGTTGCCCGAGCCGTTGGCGTCGGCGCTGGACTCCATGTAAATCAGGCCCGGTGCGCCATTGAGCTCCTGCTCGATGACGGACAGCACGCTGTCCTCCAGCACCTGGGCAGAGGCGCCCGGGTAGGCCGTGGTGATGACGATGGACGGCGGTGCCACCGTCGGGTACTGGGCCACCGGCAACCGTGTGATGGCGGCCGCCCCGAGTACGACGATGAACAGCGCGATGACCCACGCGAAGATGGGTCGGTCGATGAAGAAACGGGATCGCATGCGATGCGCTCCTGACTCAGTGGCTGGCCGCCGAGGCCGGGGCTGACGCAGCCGCCGGGCCCGAGGCCACGCCATCCGGCGTCCACGGCACCGGGTTCACCGGGGTCTTGGGACGGATCTTCTGGAAGCCATCGACCACCACCTGGTCGCCCGGCTGCAGACCACCCAGCACCACCCACTGGCTGCCCTGGGTGCCGCCCAGCTGCACCGGGCGCACGCTGACCTGCTTGTCCGGCGTGACGACCATCACCGTGTCGCCGGTGGTGCCGCGGGAGACGGCCTGCTGCGGCACCAGGATGGCGTCCGTGGCCTTGGCCGTGGCAATGCGCACCTTCACATACAGGCCCGGCAGCAGTTCGCCCTTGGGGTTGGGCAGTTCGGCGCGCAGTGTCACCTGGCCGGAGGTGCTGTCCACCGTGATGTCGGAGAACAGCAGCTTGCCCGCCAGCGGGTACACCGTGCCGTCGTCCAGCACCACATGCACCTCGGCCGAGCCGGCCTTCTGGAACTTGCCGGCCTCGACGGCCCGCTTGAGCTTCATCGCGTCGGCGGCCGACTGGGTGAAGTTGACGTAGAGGCTGTCGATCTGCTGCACCGTGGCCAGCAGCGTGGCCTCGCCCGCGCTGACCAGCGCGCCCTCGGTCACCTCGGCCCGGCCGATGCGGCCGCTGATCGGCGACAGCACGGCGGTATAGTCCACGTTGAGCTTGGCCTGCACCACGGCCGCCTTGGCCGCGGCCACATCGGCCTGGGCCTGCTTGTAGCTGGCCTGGGTGCTCACCCAGTCCTGGTCACTGATGGCCTTGGCCTGGGCCAGCGGGCGGTTGCGCTCCAGCGTGGCCTGGGCCTGCATCAGCACGGCCTCGGCCTTGGCCTGGCTGGCCTGGGCGCTGTCCAGCGCTGCGCGGTAGGGCACCGGGTCGATCTCGAACAGGCTCTGCCCGGCCTTGACCAGGCTGCCTTCGGTGAACAGCCGGCGCTTGACCACACCGGTCACACGGGCGCGCACCTGGGCCGTGCGGATGGCCTCCAGGCGGCCGGGCAGCTCGGTCGTGACGTCCACGGCAGCGGTCTTGGCCGTGATCACCCCCACCGGCGCAGGCGGCATCTGTCCGCCGCCGGCCCCACCCGCCCCCTGACCGCAGCCCGCCAGCACCAGCATGGCGGCCGCCACACCGGCCAGCGGCCACGCCCGGCGCACGGAAGAGGCCACCACCGCACGGGAGGTGGACGAAGAGGACAAGGGCGCCGGATCCAGCGCGATCGGGGGCTTGAAAGCCATGGTCATCCTTTGCTGACTCGCATCAGACCTCCGGTCACAGGATCGACCGGGCCGGAGGTGGGCATGTTGGGGTTGAGGCGAAGAGTTTACATACAATCTTGAATGTATGTTCGATGACAGGGCCACACGGAGAAACCATGGCGCGACGCACCAAAGAGGATGCCCAGGTGACACGCCACCGCATCCTGGATGCCGCTGAGCAGGTGTTCGAGGCCCAGGGCGTGGCCCGGACCTCGCTGCAGCAGGTGGCGGCCACTGCCGGGGTGACCCGGGGCGCCATCTACTGGCATTTCAAGGACAAGGCTGAGCTGTTCTCCGCGATGATGGACCGGGTGCTGCTGCCCTGCGAATGGGCCGTGGATGATGCCGACCACATCGAGGACGAGCACCCCGACCCCTTGTCCGCCGTGGCGGCCCTGGCCCTGGCGCCGCTGGAGCAGTTGAGCGGAGATGCCCGCCTGCGCCGCGTGTTCACCATCGCGATGCACTTCACCGAGTACACCGACGAGATGTCGGCAGTGCAGCACCGCTGCCAGGAGGGCATTGCCGGCTATGTCGACGAAATGGCTCGGCTGCTGCGGCAGGCGATGCGCCAAGGTCTGCTCAGCCCCCAAATGGACGACCACACCCAGGCCACCGCGCTGTTCGCGCTGGTGGATGGCCTGATGCACAACTGGACCCGCATGCCCAGCGCCTTCGACCTGATGGCCGTGGCCCGGACCGGGGTGGACACCTTTTTGCGCGGCCTGCCCCGGCCGGCCGCCTGAGGCGGCGCGTCAGAGAAAGGCCGGTAGCCGTTCCAGCAGCAGCACCGCCACGGCCCCCAGGCCGGCCAGCACCGTCCACTTGACCAGCACCACGCCGCGCCGGCGCCAGAGCGGATTGCCAGTGCCGATGTAGGCCGCGAAGCACAGCAGCCCGGCCACCAGCAGCAGACCGAAGACCAGACGGAAGATCATCATCGGGCGGGCCGCCGCATCACCAGGCCGGGGCCAGCTCGGCAAAGCCGGCCGGGGCCTTCTTCTCGTCCTCGAAGGTCACGATCTCGTAGGCCGTCTCGTCGGCCAGCAGCTTGCGCAGCAGCTTGTTGTTGAGCGCATGGCCGCCCTTGTACGAGGTGTAGGCCGCCAGCAGCGGGTGGCCGCTGATGTAGAGGTCCCCGATCGCGTCGAGGATCTTGTGCTTGACGATTTCGTCGTCGTAGCGCAGGCCATCGCTGTTGAGCACCCGGTAGTCGTCGATGACGATCGCGTTGTCCATGCTGCCGCCCAGCGTCAGCCCGCGCGAGCGCATGGCCTCGACATCCTTCGTGAAGCCGAAGGTGCGGGCACGGGCGATCTCCTGCTTGTACTGGCCCGAGCCCATGTCGAAGCTCACCTCCTGCGGCGTGGCGTCCACGGCCGGGTGGTTGAAGTCGATCTGGAAGGTCAGCTTGTAGCCGTGGAAAGGTTCCAGGCGGGCCCAGATCAGGCGCCGACCCTCGCCCTCGCGGATCTCCACCGCTTTCTTCACCCGCAGGAAGCGCTTGGGCGCGTTCTGCAGCGTGATGCCCGCGCTCTGCAGCAGGAACACGAACGAAGCCGAGGAGCCGTCGAGGATGGGCACCTCGTCGGCGGTGATGTCCACGTAGAGGTTGTCGATGCCCAGGCCGGCGCAGGCCGACATCAGGTGTTCGATGGTCTGCACCTTGGGTGCACCCGGATCGCCCCCCGGCGAGATGGTGGAGGCCATGCGGGTGTCGCAGACGGCATCGAAGCGCACCGGGATGTCCACCGGTTGCGGCAGGTCGATCCGGCGGAACACGATGCCGGTGTCGGGCGCCGCCGGCCGCAGCGTCAGCTCCACCTTCTGGCCGCTGTGCAGGCCCACGCCGACGGCACGGGTCAGGGACTTGAGGGTGCGTTGCTGGAGCATGGTGGTTCGGGACGGTCTTCGCGACAGCGGCGATTGTCCTTCATGCCAACGCTGCGCGCTGCAGGGCCAGATCGAGCTGGACCCGGGTGCCCTGCCCGGGCTGGCTGTCCACACGCAGGGTGCCGCCCAGGCGGGCCGCCCGCTCGCGCAGGTGGCGCAGGCCGCGGCCGGCCGGCACCTGGCTGAGGTCAAAGCCCACGCCATCATCCTCGATCAGCACCCGCACCACCGGGGCCTGCTGGGTGATCGCGATCCGCACCCGGCGCGCATGCGCGTGACGCAGCACGTTGTTGAGCACCTCCTGCACGATGCGCAGCACCTGCAGCGCCTCGGGCGGGGTCAGCCAGTCCAGCGGTGGCAGGTCGTCCACCTCCCACACCAGCGTGAGGCCGGCCGCCTCCAGCCGGCGGGCCAGGCGGTGGCGCAACATGGCCAGCAGTGTGACCAGGTCGTTGCCGATGGGCTCCAGCGAATCAATCACCAGCCGCAGGTCGTCCAGACACTCGCGCAGCAGGCCGGCCACCGAATCCCGTGACAGGCGGCCCTGCTCGGCCAGCACCAGCGCCGACATCAGGTTGGAGCCCAACCCATCGTGCATCTCGCGCACCAGGCGCTGGCGCTCCAGCAGCAGGGCCTGCTCGCGCTCCACCCGGCGCAGCCGTTCGTGGTTCTGGCGCAGTTCCTCCTCCCGTCGGGCCAGTTGGGCCTCCAGCTGGCTGTTCGCCTGGACGGCCTGCTCGGTGGCCTGGACGTAGCGGCGCTGCGCCGCCCCGAGGAAGGCCAGCAGCACGACCAGGCTGGCATAGGGCAGCAAATAGATCGACGCCGGCCCGATCCCCCCCGTGACCAGCAGCAGGTCATGCAGGCCGAAGGCCTCGGTGAGCCAGAACGCCAGCGTGATGAACTTCAACGCCTCGCCCCCCGAACGCCAGGCCCGCAGGGTCAGCAGCACCCCCACCAGCGTGGCCACCCCGGCGTTCACCAGATGGATCGCCAGCAGCGAATGCAACGGCGCCCCCGCCACCGGCACGGACAGCAGCGACACACCCAGCACGAACGCCGCCAAGGCCCAGGTGAAGCGCGGCGAGGGGCGCGCGTCGAACTGCAGGCCGAACAGGTACATCAGGGCCATCACCCAGGCCAGCGAGGCGTTGGTCATCCACCAGAACCAGGCCAGCGCCTCGGGCCCCCGCGGCAGGGTGGCGTAGTAGTGCAGGTTGCGCAGCGTCCAGGCCGCCGCGGTCAGGGCGAACAGCAAGAAGGCGGTCTGCCGTGGATGGCCGACCCAGTACACCAGCGCCAGCACGCCGAGGGCGAGAAAGGCCAGGCTGCCCACCTGCGGGCCCGCCAGCTGCAGCTGCAGCCGCAGGTCGTAGGCCGGCCGCAGCGCCGGCACCGGCCCGATCTGGGCCTGGCTGATCCGGTGCTGACCGTCCGCCCGCCGGATCACCCCGACCGCCCACTCGGTGGGCTGTGGCCCCGCGCAGGCCGCGCGCTCGACCCAGACCGGTCGGTTCCACTGTTCGCGCCAGAGGTCGCTGCCATCCGACAACAGCCTCCACCCGCCACCGTTCCAGGCCGCCACGACCACCACGCCGCCCGAGACCCGGGGCAGGTACAGCGCGCAGCGCCGGACCGGGCCGGCCGCCACGCTCGGCGTGGCCCACACCCGGTACCACCAGATCTGCATCGCCGCCCCGTCCGAGCCGATTCCGGACAGGGGCGCAGGCTGTCGGGTCTGCGGCAGTGCGACGGGGGACCACGCGGCGGTATCGGCCGGGGCCGGCAGGCGGGCCAGCAAGGCCGGGAGATCGGCCTCGGGCCCCCCCGGCGCCAGCGTCTGCACATGCAGTTCGGCCTGCGCCACCATCTGCACGGCCAGGGCCGACTGGGCCAGCGCGAGGCCCAGACACCCCACCAGCCCCAACCCCCTGGCCCGCCCGGCCCACCCTCGCCAGCCGCGCCGCGGGGCGTGCCCGACCTCAGTCGCGCACCAGGCCCAGCTTGCGGGCCTCATAGATGGCCTCGGTCTTGGAGTGCACCTGCAACTTGCGGTAGCTGCGCTTCACGTAGGTCATCACCGTGTGGCGGGACAGGCCCATCATGCCGGCGATCTCGTCGAAACTGAAGCCCTTGGCGCTGAAGGTCAGCACCTGGCGTTCCTGCGGCGACAGCAGGGCCTCGTCGGCCGCGCTCGGCAGGCCGGGCGGCGCCAGGCGCAGCAACAACTGGCGGGCGATCACCGGGCTGATGGGACTGCCGCCGGCCCGCAACGCCCGGATCTGCTCGATCAGGTCACCGGCATTCGCATCCTTGAGCAGGTAGCCGGTCGCCCCCGCCTCCAGCGAGGCCATCACATGGGGCTCGTCGCCGAACACGGTGACCACCATCACGTCGGTGTCGGGCAGGTGGGCCTGGGCATGGCGGATCAGCTGGATGCCGCTGCCGCTGGGCAGACCCAGGTCCACCAGCAGCACATCCGGCCGGCGGGCATCCAGCAGGGCCAGGCCATCGGCCACATCCCCGGCCCAGCCCAGCAGACACATGTCCGCCGCGCCCTGCAGGATGGCGGTGAACGCGTTGCGCACACGTTCGTCGTCCTCGACGATGAGCACGGAGATCGGCCTCATGCGGCGAGTGTAGAGCGCCCACATCCGCCCGTGTCCCCTGCCTGAGCGACACCCTGGCCCGCGCACGGCCCATGAAAAATGTCCGCTGTCAAGTCTTTGATGCGGACGAGTAGCAGTGCGAAAGGGCTTACGGGGCAATAGGTTAGGCCCAATTCTCGTCGTTGCGTGTCCCGGCCGTTTTTTGAGCCAGGTGCCACATAGGCGCTTTGCGGTGGGAAACGCAGGGGCATCGTGGCGGGCTGAGTCGCATCGCCATCCTAGCCTCCAGGCCATCGCACTCCACCTCCAAATGCGAAAGCGCAGCCCTTGGGCTGCGCTTTCATTCCTGGTCGATGGTGAAGATGCCAATATGGTCAGGACTGCTTCAGCGGCATGGTCTTAGTGTTTGCGCCCTTCCTGAATCCCCGATCGCCGGCCATGAACGCCTCCAGCATGTGCGGGATCAACTTCTCGGCATCGACAACCTCGCCGTACGCCTGCGCGTGCAGCGCGGCGTAGCGGTCGAGGTCGGCCTTCAAGCTGGCCGGACAAGCAAAGGTCAGCTTGACGCTCTCGGTCTTGGGCAGTGGCCCCAGCCGCAGTTTCTTGGTCGTGTTCATCGCATCGCCCCCCTGTTGAAGAACAGCGGCTGGTATGGCCGCAGCACCAAATCACGGTTGACGATGATCCGTACCGGCAGGCCGGGCCGTTCGGTCAACGTCGGCTGGATGTTCATGTTGCGCCGGGTCATCTCCTGACCGACCTGGTTCACGCTGTCCTGCAGGCTGCCTTGCCCGGCGATCACGATGCGGTTGCCGTTCTGCCGGTTCTGCGGCGCGGCCAGCTCGGCACCCACACCCAGCAATGTCGTCAACGCCGCACCGGCCACGATGCGGCTCCAGTGGTAGTCCACGCCGTCTTCGAGGCCGGAATAGCCGGCCGGGTCGGTGCCCGCCAGGTTGTCGAGCGTCAGTGAAGACGTGTCCGGCAGGATGATTCGGTTCCACACCACCTGCACGCGGCTCTGCCCGTAGCTCACCTGGCTGTTGTACTTGCCCAGGATGCGCGAGCCTTGCGGGATCAGCAGGAACTTGCCCGTGGCCGTGTCATAGACCGGCTCCGTCACCGTGCCGATCACGTCGCCTGGCAGGTCGGACTTGATGCCCGTCACCAGCGCGCCAGCGATCACCGTTCCGGCCATGACCTGGTACGGCGAGGCGGGCATTTGGAGATTGCCGGAATTGCGTGTTTCCGTAGAACCGCCTTTCAGGAAAGCCTCTTTCTGGTCTTGCCGGTTCTGCACGGCGGTGGGATCGGCAGGCTGGGCCGCCGTCGAGGCTGGCCCGGCGGCGAGCGGATCGAAGCCCGCCAAGGCCGATGCCGGGCCTGCTGCGGCGACTTGTGTTGCGGTCGGCGCACCGGCCTTGCCTGGATTGCCCGAGCGGAAGAACACCGTCGAGGCCGCCGCTGCGTCGGCTTCCTTGCGCCGTGCATCCTCCGGGTCGTGGCCCGGTGGCGCATAGGTCGGCGTCACCGGCTGCTGCGACTGCACGATGGCTGGCCCAAGATCACCCGGCAGCGGAGGCCCCAGCTCCGGCACCTTCGCCGGCAGCTTGGAGTAGTCCGAAGGCAGGCCATCCAGCCCTTCGGACTTCGAGACGCGATCCACGTTGTAAAGCTCGGTCTGCTCGCCTGCGCTGCGCCGGTGCGGCTGCAACGACCAGATCGTGGCCCCGAGTACGGCGACCGACAGGCCGCCGGTGAGGATGGCCAGCGTGCGCCGGTTCAGGCGCGTGACCGGGCGCGGCTGCGCGCGCAGCGCCACCGCCTCGGGCGCCACCTTGCCGGCCTGCGGCGCGGCATGGTCGGAAATCTCATCCTGGCTCATGGTCAGTTCCTCCGCGTGCCACCGGAAACGCCATCTGTGCGCTCGATCCGCACCACGTCGCCCTTGTCACTACCGAGGCGCAGTTCGGCCGCGCCGAACAGCCGATCCACGATGTAGTACGGCGAGCGGAATCGGTAGTTGACGAGCTGGCCGTCACCCTGCGCGCCGATGACGAACAGCGGCGGCAGCTCGCCCTGGGCAATGCCCGGCGGAAACTGGATGTAGACCTTCTCGCCGTCATCGAAGGCGCGCAGCGGCTTCCACGGCGGATTGCTGCCGCTGACCGCGTAGCGGAAACGGATCTTCTCCAGCGACAGGCCCGCATCGACCGGCGCGGCAGCGCTGGCCGCCTGCGCTTGGCGCTGCAAGGCCAGCATCTTGTCCTTGGGGTACTCCCAGGACACCGAGGCCATCCACGTCTTCTCAGTCGAGGTCAGCTCCAGCAGGTACGTGCGCCGGCTTGTGGTGATGACCAAATTAGTCTTCAGGCCTGAGCGGATGGGCTTCACCATCACGTTGACGCGCAGCGCCTCGCCGCCGCCGCTCGATGTGTCGCCCACGATCCAACGCACCGTGTCGCCGGCGGCGACCGTCACCAGTTCCTCGCCCGGTTGGAGCGCGATCACGGTCACGCGGCCCACCGCCGCATAAACCTGGTACAGCGCGCCATCGGTGAAAGGCCAGACCTGGATCGCGTTGACGTAGCCCTCGCGCGTGGGCGCGATGCGCGCCTCGGCATTGGCGCGGGCCACGCGCACGGTTTCGTCAGCGGGCTCCGCCAGAGGCTTGCCATCTGGTACAGGCTTCATCTGCGCCGGCATCGGCAACACCTCGGGCACGGTCACAACCTCCACCGGCTTCGGCGCCTCGGGCAGCGGCTGGGCCTGCACGGGCTCGTCAAGCGAGATGGCCGGCGGCGGCTTGCCCTGCGTGGCGCAGCCCGCAAGCCCAAGCAGGATCAGTGGCAAGACGGATTTACGGAAATACGGATTCATGGCTTGGCTCCTTCGGATGAATCGAGTTCGCGGCTCCACGACAGCCCGTTGACGTAGATGCCCAAGGGGTTCTTGCGCAGGCGCTGCTCGGTGCGCGGGGTCTGCTGCACGATGGAAATCACCGCGTTCCAGCGTTCGGTGCGATCCAGTGCACCGTTGACGTAGCGGGTCTCCGTCCAGCGCACGTTGAAAGACGTGTCGCTGGCGCGGGTCACGCTGGTGATCTGCACCGTCACCGACTCCTTGCCGATGCGCGCGAACGGATCGTTCACGCGGGCGTAGTCGTTGAGCACCACGGCGCCCTTGTCGGTGGTGTAGTTGTAGGCATCGAGCCAGTTCTGCCGCACCACGATGGGGTCGATGGACAGCGAGCGCACCAGCCCAATGAAACGACCCAGGTGGTAGGCCACCTGGGCATCGTTGGGCCGGTACGGCGTGGCGGCTTCGCCGACCGCGCGCACCTGGCCCGTGTTGTCCACCTCCACCACGTAGGGCGTGACGATGGACTGCGCCGAGCGCCAGACCAGGCCCCCGGCCATCAGCAGCGCGAGCGCGAGGCAGCCGAAGGCCATCCAGCGCCAGTTCTTCGCCTGCACGCGGGACGAGCCGATGCGCTCGTCCCACACCTGTGCGGCGGATTGGTAAGGGGTAGCAGGCTGCGGCGTGTCGGCATAGCGCACCTGCGGGCGTTTGAATCGCATGGGTGTTCTCCTTGAGGATCAGGAATCGGAATCGCGCAAGCTCGGCCCTTGGCTGGAGCTACCGCCATCGCCACCGCGCAGCGTGTGGGCGGCGGTTGTCGCGGCATGGGTGATTTGCTGCCTGCGATGCAGGCGCTTGGCCCAGGCCGGTTGCTCCTGCGGTGCGGACGGCGGTGCATCGCCATTGGTTGCAGGTGTAGATGCGGGCGCGTCGGCACTGAACGCTGCGGCAGCGCGTTCGCGGATAGAGCGCGCGCCTTGCGCCACCTTCTGTCCAGCCGCCTGCGCGCCGGTCTTGGCGACATTGCCCACGCCGGCGGCAGCGCCCTTGAGGCCGCCGCCAGCAGAAGCGGAGCCGGCCTGGAACGCCGACTTCGCGCTGCTGGCGGTCGATGCCATCGAACGTGCACCACTGGCCGCCATACGTGCAGCGCCGGGCGCCATGCGCGCACCGGCTGCAACTGCGCCACCAACGCCCGTGGCTGCTGCGCCCACAGCAACCGCAGCGCCGGCCGCGCCCAGCGTGGCACCAGCCATCGCGCCCGCGCCGAGTTGCGGGCCGCCAGACACCAGCCCGGTCGCAATGCCCGGCCCGAAGATGCCCAGCGCCAGCAGGGTCAGCGAGGCCAGCATGACGACGACCGAATGGTCGATGGACGGTTCGGCCGGCTGCACCTGGAACTCGGCGAACAGGCCCGAGCCAATGCCCACGATGACGGCCAGCACCAGCACCTTGATGCCCGACGACACCACGTTGCCCAAGACCTTTTCAGCGAGGAACGCGGTCTTGTTCCACAACGCGAACGGCACCAGCACGAAGCCTGCAAGCGTCGTCAGCTTGAACTCGATCAGCGTGATGAAAAGCTGGATCGCCAGCACGAAGAAGCACAGCAGGACGATCAGCCAGGCGAGGAACATCACGACGATGGGCGTGATGTTCACGAACACCTCGGGGAATCCCGCCATGTCGCCGATCTGTTTGAGGATCGGCGCCCCGGCGTCGATGCCGACCTTGGCCAGCCTGCCCGGTTGCAGGAAGTTCTCCATGCTCAAGGTCGAGCCGCTTGCCGTCAGGCCCAGGCCCGCGAACGAACGGAACACGATGCCGGCCAGCCAGTTGAAGTTGCCGATGATGTAGGCGAAGGCGCCGACATAGAGCACCTTGCGGATCAGCTTGGCGATCACGTCCTCGCCCTGGCCGGTGGCATGGCCCATCGCCCAGAACAGCCCGGCGATCGTCATGTCGATGACGATCAGCGTGGCCGTGAGAAATGCCACCTCGCCATGCAGCAGGCCAAAGCCCGAGTCGATGTAGCGCGAGAACGTATCGAGGAAGCGGTCGATGATGGTTACGTCATTCATGGCGAGTTCTCCTGCCCAGGCCCGTTGTCATCGGCGGGCTCATCGAAGCTGGGCGGAATCGGCGGCAGGTCGGCGAACGTCTGGTACTCGCCGGGGCCGGCCTTGCCAGAGAGAAAGCGGCGCAGGTCGGCCTGGGCCACCTGCGCGCAAAACGCGCCGTCGCGCCCGCCCGCGCGGCACCGCTCTTTCAGCGCGTGCAGCCGCACTGGATTGGCCGAAAGTGCATCGACCGAAGGCGCCTGCTGCTGGCCGCAACCGACCAGCAAACAGGCGAACAGGACAGGCGCGCGGTTCATGGCATCACCTGTCAGCGGTTGTAGAAGTCAACGGGCTGCGGCGTGTACGGCGTGCCCGAGCCCAGGAACCGCCGGTTCACCTCGCGCCCGCGCTCTACGGCGGCAGCCTGCCGCGCCAGCTCCAGCGAGGCCGCGCGATCCTGGGTGATCTGCAGCCGCTGCGTCTGGATCGACTGCTTGGCCTGCAGGGCCAGCAACTGGTTCATGGCCTGCATCGCCTGCAACGCGCCTTCTGCCGACTGGCTCTTGCCCACGAGGTCGGCCAGCACGCCTTCGTCGTCGCTCAGGTTCTGCGACGCCTGGGCCTGCATCTGCATGGTGGTCTGCAAGCCGTTGAGCGTGTTCTTCCAACGCTCCTGCGTGTCGCGGTACATCTGATTGCCGCTGACGGTGGCGGCGTACTGCTCGGGGTACAGGCGCGCGAACTCGCGGTCGATGTTCGTCACGTCGTAGGCCAGGCCCTTGGCCTGCGCGATGAGGCGCTGGGTGGTCGCCAGGTTCGCGCGCAACTGGCCCACCACGCTGGACGGCAGGCTGGCCAGGTTGCGGGCCTGGTTGATGAGCATCTGCGCTTCGTTCTGGAGCTGGCGGATCTGGTTGTTGATCTGCTCCAGCGTGCGAACGGCGGTGAGCGTGTTCTGCACCAGATTGGTCGGGTCGAGCACGATGTCGCCGACGCCGAACAGCGCGTGCGCGGGCTGCGCGATGCCGAAAGCGAGCACGAAGGTGGCGGTTAACGCGGCGAGCTTGGGGGTATGCAGTTTCATGGTTGGTTCTCCTGCGGATGGGTGGGGACGAGCGGCGTGCCGGGGAAGTCACGCAGCAGCTCGGCCGCCCAATCGAGGCTGCGGTGGCGCAGCCATGCGGCTGCGAACGGGGAAGAAGCGGTGGAAGCCGCGGTGAGCACCGCGTCGATGTCGCGCTGGTCTTGCGGCGTGGAAGCGCCCGCGAAGGCGAGCACCGCCGGCCCCAGGTCAAGGTCAAACAGGCGATTGCCGAGACGGGATTGGTAGTAGTAGTCGCGCTTGGGCTGCGCGGTGGCAACGATCTCGATCTGCCGCGAGTTCAGGCCGAAGCCTTCGTAGATCGTGCGAATCTGCGGCTCGGTCGCCTGCGGGTTCGGCAGGAAGATGCGGCTTGCGCAGCTTTCAATGATGGCCGGCGCGATGCTCGAATCCTTGATGTCGGCCAGCGACTGCGTGGCGAAGATGACGCTGACGTTCTTCTTGCGCAGCGTCTTGAGCCACTGCCGTATGCGCGCGGCAAACACCGGGTCATCCAAGAACAGCCACGCTTCATCGAGGATCAGCAGCGTGGACGCACCGTCAAAGCGTTCATCGAAACGCGCAAAGAGGTAATGCAGCACGGCCATGACGGCGGCCTTGCTGTGCATCAGCTCCTCCATCTCGAAGCACTGCACGTCGGCCATGCCCAGCCGGTCGTGATCGGCGTCCAACAGCTTGCCGTGGGCGCCGCCCAGCACATAGGGCGCGAGCGCCTGGCGCAGCGCGTTCGATTGCAGCAGCACCGACAGGCCGGTCATCGTGCGCTGCTCGACGGGCACACCGGCGAGGCTGCCGAGTGCCGACCAGATGGCGGCCTTCTCGTCCGGGCCGACCGCCACGCCCTCGTGCCGCAAGCGACCTTCGATCCATTCGGCCGCCCAGGTGCGGTAGCCTTCGTGGTCGATGCGGGCCAAGGGCTGGAAGGCGATTTCTCCATCCGTGCCCAGGTCGTAGTGCTCGCCGCCCAGCCCGAGGATGGTGGCGCGCATCGAACGGCCCATGTCGAAGGCAAAGATGCGCGAGCCGCGATAGCGACGGAACTGCATCGCCAAAGCGGCAAGCAACACCGACTTGCCCATGCCTGTCGGCCCGGCCACCAGCGTGTGGCCCACGTCCCCGATGTGCGTCACCAGCCGGAACGGCGTGGCGCCGTCCGTCCGCGTGACGATCAGCGGCGGGCCGCCCAGGTGGTCGTTCTTCTCTGGCCCGGCCCATACCGCCGACACCGGCATCAGGTGCGCCAGGTTCAGCGTCGAAACGATGGGCTGGCGCACATTGGCGTAGGCGTTGCCGGGGAGCGAGGACAGCCACGCATCCACGGCGTTGAGCGTTTCGGGAATGGTGACGAAGCCCCGGCTCTGGATGGCGCGCTCCACCATGCGCAGCTTCTCGTCGGCCGCGGCCGGGTCGGCATCGAGCACCGTCACCGTGGCGGTGAGGTAGCCGAAGGCGACTTGATCGCAGCCCAGCTCCTGCAAGGCGGCATCGGCATCCGTGGCCTTGTTCGCGGCATCCGTGTCCACCAGCGGCGACTCCTGCTGAAAGATCGTTTCGCGTAGCAGTGCGATGACGTTCTTGCGCTTGGCGAACCACTGGCGGCGCAAGCGCCCCAACTCCCGTTCCGCCTCGGATTTGTCGAGGCACAGAAAGCGCGTACTCCAGCGA
Source organism: Ideonella benzenivorans (assembly GCF_020387415.1). GTDB lineage: Bacteria > Pseudomonadota > Gammaproteobacteria > Burkholderiales > Burkholderiaceae_C > Ideonella > Ideonella benzenivorans. Next base: position 383,086 of record NZ_JAGWCB010000010.1, read on the forward strand.
TACGCAAATCCGAGGCGGTTGAGGTCGTCCAGAATCCCCGGCCAGGTCGAGGTCGGGAAGCCCCGCACCGTCGCCACCCGGAGGTGCTGGTCGCCCAGCATGGGCGCCAGGCCGCCGATCAGCGCGGAGTCGGTCAGCAGCGCGTCGATGTGGAATGGCACCTCGGGCACGCCCACGCGATAGCGTCGCGTCGAGATGGCCGCGTGCAGGTAGGTCAGCGTCTGGCTGTCGTCCAGCCAGGCAATCTCCGGCATCACGCCATCAAGCAAGTCAAAGACGCGATCCGATTCCGCGATGAAGGCAGTCAGGCGCTCGCGCCAGTCCACGCCTTCGGTAGGGCGGTTCTCGTACAACATGCCCGCCGCGCGGGCGCGGGATTCCTCGGGAGGTAGGTACACCAGCGTCAGGTGATAACCGCTCTCAAAGTGGTTACCCGATTCCTCGAAGGCCGCGCGCCGTTCCTCGTCCACCAGCCACGACAGCGGTTCGGGAAACTCCGAGTGCGGATAGTCGGCGGCAGCGCGGCGCTCGGCCTCGATAAACAGCGCCCAGCCCGAGCCCATTCGGCGCAGCGCGTTGTTCAGCCGTGCGCTGGTGGCGATCAGCTCGCCTTGCGTGGCGCTGTCGAGGTCAGGCCCGCGAAACCGGGCCGTGCGCTGGAAACTGCCGTCCTTGTTCAAGACGACACCCGGCGCGACCAGCCCGGCCCAGGGCAGCCAGTCGGCGAGCAAGGCCGGGCGCTGACGGTATTCGGCGAGGTTCAGCATGGCGGCATCCCCTCACACGTCCAGCAGCGGGCGGTGCTTGATGTGCCGGGCGAACACGGCCATGAACTGCGGATCGACGCGCGCACCCCAGACCGCCAGCGAATGGCCGACGATCCAAAGCACGACGCCCGGAATCCACAGTTGCAGGCCCAGCCCGACGGCGGCAGCCAGCGTGCCGTTGGCAATCGCCACGGTGCGCGGTGCGCCGCCCAGCAAGATCGGCTCGGTGAGCGAGCGATGCAAAGGCACCTCGAACCCGGCCGCGAAGCTATCCGGGCCGCTCATACGACAGCCCCGCCGGAGAAGCTGAAGAACGACAGGAAGAACGAGGATGCGGCGAAGGCGATGGACAGGCCGAACACGATCTGAATCAGCTTTCGGAAGCCGCCCGACGTGTCGCCGAAGGCCAGCGCGAGGCCCGTGGCGATGATGATGATGACGGCCACGATGCGCGCCACCGGCCCTTGGATCGACTCCAAGATCGACTGCAAGGGGCCTTCCCAGGGCATCGAGGAACCGGCGGCCTGCGCGGTTCCGGCCAGGAACAGCAGCAGCGCGGCCAGCATCAGTCCTTGCCCCGCAGGACGGGCCAGGCTGTGCAGCCGTGACCGCGCAGGAAGGCGCAAAGCCGGATTTGCAGAAAAACGGAAAGCAGGAACGATCATCTGCGTCATGGCAGTTCTCCAGGGTGGTTGAGGGACGGGGAAGAAAGGGCGGACTGCGATGGCAGCTCGGGAAACGGCGCGTCCAGTGCATCCGCCAATCGGTAGCCCACGCCGTCGAAGCCGACGACGCGGGCGATGCTCTCGATGCGGCGCTTGCGCCCGCGTCCGGCGATGTGGATCACCACGTTGACCGCCTCGGCGATCAGCGCACGCGGCGGGTTCACCGCCACTTCGAGAATCAGTTGCTCCATGCGCAGCAGCGCGCCCAGCGCGGAACCCGCGTGGATCGTGGCGATGCCGCCGGGGTGGCCAGTGCCCCACACCTTGATGAGATCCAGCGCCTCGGCCCCGCGCACCTCGCCGACGACGACGCGATCCGGCCGCAGGCGCATGGACGAACGCACCAGCTCGGTCATGGACACCACGCCGGAGCGCGTGCGCAGCGGTACGTGGTCGCGGGCCGCGCATTGCAGCTCCACCGTGTCTTCGAGCACCAGCACGCGGTCGCCGGTGGCGGCGATTTCGGCGAGCAAGGCATTGGCGAGCGTGGTCTTGCCGCTGCTGGTGGCCCCGGCGATCAGGACGTTCTGGCGCTCACGTACAGCGCGCACCAGAAAGCCCGCCTGGGCGGCGGTCATCATTCCGTCCACGACATACCGCTCCAGCGGGATCACGCCGATGGCGCGCTTGCGCAGCGCGAAGGCCGGCCCCGGCGCGGCGGGCGGCAAGATGCCCTCGAAGCGTTCGCCGGTTTCGGGCAGCTCGGCCGATAGCATCGGCTGGCCGCGATGCACCTCCGCGCCAACGTGGGCCGCGACCAAGCGGATGATTCGCTCGCCATCCGCTTCGGGCATCTCTACGCCCATCGGCGCGCGGCCCGATGACAACCTATCCACCCAAAGGGTGCGATCCGGGTTGAGCATGATTTCCACCACGTCGGGGTCTTCGAGCGCGGTGGCGATCAGCGGCCCCATTGCCGTGCGCAGCATCTGGATGCGCCGGTCGAGCGACGTGGCGCTCATGGATTGGGGAATGGCGCTCATGACGCACGCTCCCGCGCCTGGGCTGCCGCCGCCGCTTCCTCCATCCGCATCGGGTCGGGATGCAGTTCCTCCACCACGTCGCGCACGAGGCTGCGCCCGCGCAGCAGGTGGCGGCCAAGCTGCTCGGTGAACTGCTCGAAGCGTGCCTTGCCCTGGGCGCGCGCCGCCTCTTGGTGCGCCTCGGGAATCGGCGTGCTGACGGTCAGGTAGTAGCGAATGAACAGCGCCAGCGTCTCGATCTGGATGTTTTGGTCGCGTTCCATTCGTTCGGCCTGGCGCGACAGGCGATCAAGGCGCTTGGCGATGGCCGCCTCGCGTTGGTCAGCGGCATCGGGCGACAGCCACGATGCGAGCGCCGCCGCGACGATGGAGGACTTGGACACGCCTTTCTTGGCGGCCAGTTCATCAAGCCGCTGGGCGTGCTCGGGCTGGATAAAGAGGTTCAGGCGGTAGTGGCTCATAGCTCGATTCCGTCGTTGGGGTCGAGGGAAGCCAGTCGAGCCGTGCGCTGCATGGCCGGATCAAGCTGGCGAGGAAGGGGAAGCGGCAGGTCGTCGTCATCGAGCAGGCCGAGGTCGGCCGTGCTCGCGGCCAGTTCGGGGTCGTAGGCGACGGTTTCGGAGAGTTCGGGCTGACGGCGTGGGCCGCCGTCGTCGGTTGTGCCCAGGTGTTCCAGGCCATCGGTGGATGCCGTGGCCGGTGCGGCGGGCGCGGAAGGAATCGCCAGCCCGCTCCAATCGTCGGGGCGCAGCGGCGGTGTGTCGGCGTACTGGCCGTCCGCCAGCACAGGCGGCGGCAACACCCGCCGCTTGAAATTGGCGTCGGCGTAGTAGCGCAGCTTCGTGGCCTTGATCGGTGCCACGCTGGACACCATCACCACGGCCTCGTCCGGTGGAAGCTGCATGACTTCGCCCGGCGTCAGCAGCGGGCGCGCGGTTTCCTGGCGCGACACCATGAGGTGGCCCAGCCACGGCGCGAGCCGGTGGCCCGCATAGTTACGCTGCGCGCGCAGCTCGGTGGCGGTGCCCAGCGTCTCGGAAATGCGCTTGGCCGTGCGCTCGTCGTTCGTGGCGAACGTCACGCGCACATGGCAGTTGTCGAGGATCGAATGGTTCTGGCCGTAGGCTTTGTCGATCTGGTTGAGCGACTGCGCGATGAGGAAGCTGCGGATGCCGTAGCCCGCCATGAAGGCCAGCGCCGTCTCGAAGAAGTCGAGCCGGCCTAGGGCCGGGAACTCGTCGAGCATCAGCAGCAGCTTGTGGCGGCGTTCGATGCCATCGCTTCCATCCAGCGATTCGGTGAGCCGCCGTCCGATCTGGTTCAGGATCAGGCGGATGAGCGGTTTGGTGCGCGAAATGTCCGAAGGCGGCACCACCAGGTACAGCGATACGGGGTGCTCGGCGGAAATGAGGTCTGCTATGCGCCAGTCGCAGCGCGAGGTGACTTCGGCCACCGTGGGATCGCGGTACAGGCCGAGGAAGCTCATGGCGGTGCTCAACACGCCGGAACGCTCGTTGTCCGACTTGTTGAGCACTTCGCGCGCCGCCGAGGCGACTACCGGATGCGGGCCACTACCTTCCACGTTCACGAGGTGCGGCGTGGTCATCATCCGGTGCAGGGTCAGCTCGAACGGGCAGGCAGGGTCGGAGAGGAAGTTGGCGACGCCGCGCAGCGTCTTGTCCTCGCCCGCATAGAGCACATGCAGGATGGCGCCGACCAGCAGCGCGTGCGAAGTCTTCTCCCAGTGGTTGCGTCGCTCCAGCGCGCCTTCGGGATCGACCAGGATGTCCGCGATGTTCTGTACGTCGCGCACTTCATGCGCTCCGCGCCGCACCTCCAGCAGCGGGTTGTAGGCCGCCGACTTCGCATCCGTCGGGTTGAACAGCAGGCAATGCGAGAAGCGCGAGCGCCAGCCTGCGGTGATTTGCCAGTTCTCGCCCTTGATGTCATGGATGACCGCTGACGCAGGCCATGAAAGAAGCGTCGGTACTACGAGGCCAACGCCCTTGCCCGAGCGCGTGGGCGCGAAGGTCAAAACGTGTTCCGGGCCTTCGTGGCGCAGGTACTGGCGGTCGTGCTGGCCGAGGAACACGCCGGCCGGCTGCGTGAGGCCCGCTTTGCGAATGTCCTCCGCGTTGGCCCAGCGTGCCGAGCCGTAGGTGGTGACGAGGCGTGATTGGCGCGAACGCCAGATCGACATGCCGATGGCGACCAGCACGGCGACAAGGCCGCTGCCGCCAGCAATCGCACCGCCGATGTCGAAAACACGGGGCGCGTAGGCGTCAAAGAAGAACCACCACTCGAACAACCGCCACGGGTGGTAGACCGGCGTACCCAGGAAATCAAACCACGGCGAGCCAAGGCGTACTTGATAACAAAGGGCCGCTGCCGTCCATTGTGTGGCTGCCCACACGCCGGCGATCACGATGCCGAATACGACGGCGATCTGACCGAACAACACGTTCGTCCCTCGCATGACCTAGCCTCCGATTTCTCCTGCGCTCATTCCTCATGGAAAAAGCGGCACAAGGACGTGCCGCAGGCATCAGGATCGGCGCTGCGTCAGTGCCGGTCAAAGACCGTTTAGGGCTTAAAGGTCGAGCAAAAAAGAATGAATGAGCGCGGTGGCGAGACAAAGAAGAACGCCGCAAGCGCGGGTGCGTTGCGGCGTGTTGGGCAGAGGAATTAAAGCGGTGAGGCGATTCGCAAATAATCAGAGGTTGGGTGACTCTTTCGGTATGGTGTATTGCGTTTGTACATCGCCATAGAACCGCTTGCGTGTGGCTTCGGCGGCCCGGTTGCATAACACCTCACCCAGCTTGGAGCGTTCAGTCTTGCATTGATGTCGCAGCTTATTGAGTCGTTCCGGGTTGGCTGCCAGCTCTACCACCATCGGAATTTTTGCCTCCGGGTCAGCGACTTTTTTCTGAGCTGCCTCAGATTGGTCACATGCGGTCAATGCGGCCACCAGCACGGGCAGGATGAGTTTTCATGGCATCAGTTCCTCCGGGGGGCCTGGGTTGTGGCCCCGCATGGGCCTGGGTGAATCGGGCGATTCAATGGCCTGAACACGTTCAATAAAGCGCATCATCACATCAGATAGATCGCCCCCAAGGTGCAGCAGGTAGGTCGTCAGCGGCGGTACACGTGATGCCAGCGGCCGGGACACAACGCCGGCTTCGTTGCTGGCTGCAATGTGTGCTGCACCAGTGAGTCCGAGCGCGAAACCCGCCGACACCAGCGCCATCATCAGGTCACAGGACGCAACCCGCTCCGCGACCAACGGCTCCACGTCGGAACGACGCAACACTCGCTCGACATGCCTGGCATGACCTTCGCAAACTTGCGGATCGCACAAGACCAGCGGGTAGCGCAGTAGCTCGTCCAGAGGAATGCGCTTGTGAGCCAGCAGCGGATGCCGTGCTGGAACCGCAACCATGAGCGCATCGCTCCAGGCGGGTATGGTGACGATGCCATCACCTACGTCTTCGAACTGCGCAAATCCCACGTCGTACAGATCGTCATGCAAACCTTTAATCTGCTGCGACAGCGGCACCTCGAAGAAGCGGATCTGGACCTCGGGTTCTTCCTGTCGGCAGAGGGCTAGTAAAGCGGGAAGGCGCGACGGCGTAATGCCGTCGGATAAAGCCACGCGCAGTTGACCATGAAATCCATTGGCCGCAGCGTTCACGCTCTCACGCGCTTGTTCTAGGGCCGCAAAAACTCGGCGCACGTGCTCCAAAAACAGCTTGCCGGCACGGGTCAGTTGTGTGCTACGCGTGGTACGCGCAAATAGCACCACGCCCAGTTCTTCTTCAAGCTCTTTGATGGCTCGCGACAACGGCGACTGCTCCATATGAAGCCGCTCGGCCGCGCGTGCAAAATGAAGTTCTTCAGCAACAGCCAAAAAGTATCGCAGGTGTCGCAGTTCCATGCATAAAGCTCCCATTTGGAGGGTACAAGGAATGCGGCAGCAGAGGTACACCACCTGTTCATGCACCCTGTCACGAACTCTTATCGGAGCACTGCCACCAGCCACTCCGTCCGTCCTCCATCTGGCCCCAGCTTTCGATTTCTTCTGCTTTGCACTCAAATTGCCAACGATCGAAGCGCGCATGGACACACGAGATTGCGACTGCGGGGCATGTGCACTCTTGATACGCCGAGCTATGAGCACGTCATACGCAGGCATTCACGTGCCGACGGCGGCAGCGAGCTTGCGCAAATCGGTGGCCGGGTCGGCGAGCGCGGCGCGGTCGGGCTGCGCGCCGGCCGCAAGCAGCCGGCGCAACGGCGCGAAGTCGCGCGCGTTGTTCACGCAGGTGGCGCCCACGATGCGGCCCTTTTGCAGCTCGATCAGCGTGAACTTGGGCGATTCAGTGGAAAGCTCGCCGCGCACGATTTCCTCGCCGCCGCTTGCCAGCCCCGCCACCTGGATGCGCAGCGCGCCCTGGTCGGACCAGTACCACGGCAACTCCGCATACGCGGGCGCGGCCGGATCGGCCAGGTGGCGCGCCACCGCGATGGCCTGGTTTTGCGCGTTCGACCAGGTTTCGATGCGCTCGAAGCGCCCGCTCAAAGGGTTGCGCTGGCGCGTCACGTCGCCTATGGCATAGACATCGGGGCAGGTGGTGCGCCCATAGGCATCGACGAAGATGCCGTCGTCACAGGCCAGCCCGGCCGCGCGCGCGAGCGCATCGTTGGTCACCACGCCTATGCCCACGACCACCATGTCGGCTGCGATGCGCGTGCCGTCGTCGAGCAGCACGGCGCCCTCGGCAAAGCCCGTGACGCTGCGGCCGAAGCGCAAGTCCACCCCCTGCGCTGCGTGGTAGCGCGCCACGAAGTCCGAGAGCGTGGGGGAGGCAGCGCGGCCCATGAGGCGCGGCTGGGTTTCGACCAGAGTCACGTTGACACCCGCTGCGCGCGCCGTGGCCGCAAGTTCGAGCCCGATCACGCCGCCGCCCACGATCAAAAGCCGCGCCTGCGGGCGCAAACCGGCCTGGATGCGCCGCGCGTCTTCGAGTGTGCGCAGCGTGTGCACGGGCATGGGCGCGCTCTGCAAGGCCGGCAGCGTGCGCGGGGTTGCGCCCGTGGCGAGCACCAGCGTGCCGTAGGGCAGCGTGCGCCCGTCCGACAGCGTCACCGTGTGTGCCTGCGGGTCGAACGACTGCGCCGCCACGCCCAACAGCCATTCGACCTCGGGCGCGCGCATGCAGTCGAGGCGGATTTTCTCGGCGTCGCCATGGCCCATGAAGTCTTTGGACAAGGGCGGACGATCGTAGGGCGGCTCGGCCTCGTCGCCGACCACGGTGAGCGGCCCCTGGTAGCCGGCCTGGCGCAGTTCACTAGCAAAAGAGACGGCTGCCAAACCGGCACCGAGGACGACGACAGGGGCTTTCATTGCTTCTTGGGGCATCGTGCAGTGGCTCGACTAATCATAGGAAAAAGGGGCGGCCCAATTCAGCAGCAAATTGCCCGGCCGCATCACTTTGCATGCGTGTCACTGTACGCCGAACGATTACCGTACATTATCGAGCCGCTTGCATTGCAGTTCAGCAAAAATCGCTGTCCGGGCCAGAATCAGAATTGCTTGCGCACAGCCAGGAAGCTCACCAGCGGGTCCAGACGCACATTGGCCGTGACCGGTACGCCGCCCATGGTGCCACTGGCCGTGGTCTTGAGGTAGACCTTCTGCAGCGTGAAGGAGAGGCTGTAGCCGTCAGCCAAAGGCCAGTCGGCACCGACGATGAAGGCGCCGCCAAAGTTGTTGTCCACCTTGAGGTTTTGCAGTGCGCCCTCGCTGGTGCTGAATACCTTGAGGTAGCTCATGCCGCCGCCGAAGAATGGGCGGATAGGGCCCCACATGCCCGGCGAGTAGCTGAGTGTCAGAATTGCCGGCCCACCTTTTACGCCACCGAGACGCCCCAAAGTCCCGAGGTTGCCAGTGCCGGACAGGTCTGTCTTGACGGGCGTGCCGATGTCCAGCCTGGCCGTCCAGTTGGGGTTAAGGGAATAAGCGATTTCCAGGCCTAGTACGGTGTCGTCGCTGGCGTTTACGCCAGCCCCCGGGACGGGCCCGCCGGCATACAGGTCGGCCTTGGTGTTGAAGTTAAAGTTCACAGCGCCCAGCGCCAGTGACCAGGGCGAAGTTGGTGCGCTCGGTGCTGTTTGTGCGTGGGCGTTGCTGACCACTGCGGCGCAGACCAACGGAAGCAGGGTGCGGAAAAAGCGTTTCACGGGTTGTCTCCTTATGTTCTGTCAAATGGACTATCTGACTTTTCTAGAGCAAAGCAGCGGCCCATTTCCCTTGCGGGAAAGCGGCCAACAGATTTGCTCCGTGCGGAAAATAGAAATGGGGGCTCAGCCGTTGGCTAGGAAGTCCAGCGTCAGCCGATTGAAGGCGTCCGCATGCTCCCATTGCGCCCAGTGACCACAGCGCGGGAAGACGTGCAACTGCGCATCCGGCATGTTCGCGACCAGCTTGAGGCCGTGGTCCAGCGGCACGAAGCGGTCGTCACGCCCCCAGGTGACGAGCGTCTTGGCCTTAATCTCGCCCATGCGCGGCGACACGTCCCAGGACGAAAGTGGCAACTTTTGCGAGCTCAAGAGGAAGTTCTTCAGGTGCTCGGGGTTGCGCTGGATGTTGGCCCAGCGTCCTTGCACCAGTTCGTCGGTGATCAGGCTCTGGTCGAACAGGAAGACGTTGAGCATCTGCTTGAGCGTGTCGAGCGAAGGCTCGGCGTAGAGCTTAAACAGCAGCTTGATTCCTTCCATGGGCATCGCAGTGAACAGGCTGTTGCCCAATCCGCCCGGCCCCATGAGGATGAGCTTGCCGGTGCGCTCCGGGTATTCAAGAGCAAAGTTCAGCGCGCCTGCGCCACCCATGGAATTTCCCACGAGGTGCGCTTTTTCGATGCCCAGTACATCCATCATCCCTTTGACCGAGCGCGCGTTGACTAAGCCGCGCTGCTCGTCCATCACGACGGTGTCGGACTTGTTGAAGCCCGGCGCGTCCTGAAGGATCACGCGGTAACCGGCCTTGACGAAGGGGCCGATGTTGCGGTAGTAGTTGCTCCACCCCCCCGCTCCCGGTCCGCCTCCGTGCAGCATGATTACCGCTTCGCCCTCGCCTGCATCGTTGAGGTGAATGCGGAAGTTGGAGAGGCCTTTTTCGTTGATGGTGACGAATTTGCTCGTCGTGCTTTCGTTGAGTTCTGACATGGGAATTTCCTGAAAAAACTAGATGAATGACGCGGCTCAGCGCTGGCCGCGTACCGACTTGTGACCCCACATGGCGGTGCGGTTGTGGCGCACCACCGTCCAGGAGGAATCCACCGTGCGCGGTCCCCAGCCGAACTCGACTTCGATCATGGGCGACGGCGTGTCGGCATAGAAGGAGATCGTATGGTCGTTGGTGTGACGCCCGAGCAGGGAAGTGATGCGCCCGGCCGCGTCCAGCCGATCGAAGGCATAGCCCACGTCATCGATGGTGTTGGCTTGCAGCATGAAATGGTGGATGCGCTTGGGGATTGGGAAGGCAGCCAGGGCGATCGTGTGGTGGCGCCCATTGCAGTGCAGGAAGTGCGCGGGCACGCTCATTTCCGGCCCCATCTGGATGTCGATGATGTCGGACAGCACAAAGCCCAGCACTTCGGTGTAGAACGCCATCGCCTTGGCGGTGTCGGGGACGCAGCGCACGAAATGCCCGATGCCCTGGTCGCCCGTGACGAAGCCCGACACGGGAGCGCTGGGCAGGAAGGGCTGGTCGAAGGTTTCTGCCGGGCCGTAGTAAATCTCAAGCGACAGACCGTACGGGTCTTGCAGGCACAACAGGCCCATGACTTTGCGATGCTGCATGAGCGCTTCGTCACCGCGGGTGAAGGCCACCCCTGCCTGGCGCAGCTTGTCGGCCATGCGCTCGAGCGCGGCGGCGCCATCCACTTCCAAGCCTGCGTAGGCCAGGTCGTCGAGTTCGCCCGGCTGCACGGCGATGCGCCAAGCACGCTGATCGGCCCGGTACAGCGAAGCGTCGCCAGCCGAACCCGAAGCCATCAAACCCACGCTCTTGGTCAGAAATTGGTCCCAGGCGGGTACATCCTGGACGGCGAAGCCGAGGTAGCCCAAACGTTCGATGCCCATGTCTTCTCCTTGGTTATGAAAGCTGCAGTTTCTGCGGCAGGGCTTTGCCGCCAGCAGCATCGAAAAAGCCGCGCACGCCCATGCCACCGTCATGGTTCAGCAGAGCGCCCGTGGTGGGGAAGGTGTCGCCGCGCGTGGCAAAGAACACATAGGCCCCGGTGTATTCCGCGGCCACGGGCATGCGGCCCACCGGCAGCACCGAGGCCAGCATGTCGCCCAGCGGCACGCTGGAGATGGCCTGGTTGGCCATGCCCAGCGAGGCCGGGCCACGCAGGTCGGTGCTCATGCCGCCGGGCGCCACACCGTTGACGCGCACGTGCGGGGCCAGTTCGAAAGCGAGTTCGCGCACCATGCCCACGACGGCATGTTTGGTGGCGGTGTAGAGCGGGCCGCCGCCATTGGGGTAGAAGCCGGCGTTCGAGATCGTGAAGACCACGCTGCCGCGGCTTTGCACCAGCGCGGGCAGGCAGGCCTTGACGGCCAGCAGATAGCCTTTGACGTTGATGTGGAACACCTCGTCGAAGGCGGCATCGATCTTGTCGTCGGGGATGTCGACCAGTGGCATCGAATAGTCCCAGATGCCCGCGTTGGGGATCAGGCAGTCGATCTTGCCGAAGGCAGCAACGCATTCGCGCGCGGCCTTCTGGTGGTCGGCCAGCACGCGCACATCGCCTTCGATGCCAAGCACCTTGGCGCCGTGCGCGGCCTTCAACTCCTGGAGCCTGGCGGCCGACTTGTCGAGCACGGCCACGCGCGCGCCTTCGGCGACGAAGCGGTCCACGATGGCGCGGCCCAGGCCCGAGCCGCCGCCGGTGACCAGGGCTACTTCATTGGTGAGTTGCATGTTGTTCTCGCTTTTGGTTCAGGTATGCAGCGCGGCTGCGGAAAAATCGACCAGCACGTCCTGCCCTTCGATGCGGATCGGATAGACCTTCAAAGGCTCGCAGGGCGGGGGCGATTTGACCTTGCCTGTACGCACACAAAACTTTCCCATGTGCAGGGAGCACTCCACGACATCGCCGTCGAGGTAACCACCTTCGGCCAGCGACCACTCTCCGTGGGTGCACTGATCCTGCGTGGCAAAAAACTCACCCTCGACATTGAAAATCGCCACCTTTTGCGCGTCATGACTGACTTGCAAGGCTTCTCCGGGCGGAACATCGTCCACGCTGCAGGCTTTGGTAAACGCCATCGTGCTGGTTCCTCCGCTCAGAAAAACACGCTGAGGTTGTTCGCCAGAATCGTGCTCTGGTCGATCAGGATGGTGCGGCGCGCAATCTTGAAGCCCAGGCCGTTGTTGGCGCGGCGCAGCACGTCGCGGCGTTCGCCCGCAAAAATGTCCATTTGCCGCTCATTGCGGTTGCGGTAGAGCAAAAAGGCGGAGGCCACTTCGAGCGTGCCGGGCGTGTCGGTTTCGCGCACGATCACGTTCGAGACGATATGCCGGGTACGCGACAGCGGCTCTTCGGCCCAGTTCAGGTCGGAGGTGCGCTGGCGAATGCGACCGCGCATCATGTCGTAGTCTTCGTCGAAGTGTGCATGTGAGCCGGCAGGAACGTATTCCTTGTGGCTGTCGCGCTTATGAAGCGTGGTGCGGATGGGCATCCAGTAATGAATGTCCTGTTCGAGCAACTCGAACCAGGCTGCGAAGTTGTGGTGGTCCAGCAACTGGGCTTCGCGGTAATAAAACTGTTCAACCTCATGTTGCAGTTGTGGACTTACGGGCTGGGCGGGCCACGCAAATTCCTTGATCAGTTCGGCCGTACTCTGGGCCATGGCGACAGCTGTCATGTGGTATCTCCTTGAAGGATTTTTCGTGGACTCAGGGCTTGAGCGTGTCCCAGCTTGGCTCGGACATCATGCGCGCCCAGTGGTGGTACATGCCTCGAGCTGCTTCTTCGGCGTAGACGTAAGCTGTCTTGCCTGGGAAATCCGGGTTGCTCTTGTTGGGCACGTTGATGCCCATATGCGCACAAAGGGGAGCGCTCTTGGCCTTGTGGCCACGGAGCCCACGCTGGATTTCGACCCAGTTCTCACCATCGTCCTGCTCAAAGGTACCGCCAGCACTGAAAGTGCGGATGTTCTGGCGGCGAAACTCTTCCTTGATGTCCTCGGGCGCGTCTGCATCGACGACCACGAAGGCCCACACTTCCACTTCATTGGGGCCACGCGGGTGCCACGTGCGGATGGTGTTGATGCCTGGCAGGAATGAACAGGTCGGGAACACTGTCATGTGCTGGCCGAACATGGTTTGCGTCGGCATCTGGTTCAGGCGCTTGGCGGCTTTTTCTGCAGCCGGACCTTCGGTCCAAAATTGGGTGATCTTGGGGCCCATGATGGCCATCAGAATGCCGGGATCGTTGATGTACCAGCCGGTGCCATGCCCACCCCAAGCCGCGCGGAATTGCGCCCCGTTCTTCGGCATTTGAACATCCGTCAATTCCATATTGGGCGGCAGGCTGGCCAAGACTCCCGACACGTGCGACATCGTGCCGGCGTGGTACATGTCGCTGCAGAATTGCTCGGCGGCAAACTTCCAGTTGCAGGGGATGACCCACTTTTGCATGCCGCCGACGACGGTGGTGCCGGCTTCGGTGCGGTCGAGCATCACGTCCATGTAGGGCATGGCGTCGCTCAGGTAGGTCTTGAGGTCAGGGGCCTCGGCGTCCCAGTTCGCGAAGATCAGGCCCTTGTAGGTTTCCACGCGCGCTTGCAGCGGGCCCCAGTCGGCTTTGTCGAAGCCGCAGTCGCCTTCTTTTTGATCGCAGAAAGCCTCTTTTTCGTAGGGCACGTTGACCAGGTTGCCGGCGATGTCATACGCCCAGCCGTGGTAGGTGCAGGTGAAGGCCTTGGCATTGCCCGCGTCGGAGCGGCAAATGCGCATGCCACGGTGGCGGCACTGGTTCAGGAAGACTTTGATGCTTCCGTCCTTTTGCCGCACCATGATCACAGGGTCTTCGCCCATGTAGGTGGTCAGGTAGTCCCCGGTCTTGGGGATGTGGGCTTCATGCCCGAGCAGCAGCCAAGAGCGCGCAAAGACGCGCTCGAGCTCAATCTCGTAGAGATCTTGGTCTGCGTAGATGCGCGGGTCGAGCAAGCCCTTGTCTTGATCGACCAGTGCGCGGATGGCTTCGTCCGTCCAGCGACGCTTGAACGTCAGCGGCACGGCTTGCACTTCGCGTTCCGAATGTATTCCCATGATGCATGTCTCCTACAGTATCCAATCTGCCCACATTAAAAAGGTCCGGTATGCGCGTGCCATCACCGGGCCGCCTTCAACACTGCACGTTTGGCGCACAGGGCCCAAATGATCCACGCGGGATGGATCACCAGAGTCGTCAACCCGAATGCCGTCGCCAGGTGGCTCCAGGTGATGCTGTAAAAATCCCACAAGCCATCGACCACCTCGGTGGCGATGACGATGTCGAACACGGCCAGGTAGCGCTGCGGGTCGCGCGCCCCCCACAAGGCCACGATGCCGATCGCGCCGAGCTGCAGGCCCACGACGGCCCAGGCGTCACTGAGCAGCCGGAACGCTGGCGTGGCTGCGTCGGGCGCAACGCCCGGGTACATCTGGGCGAACAGTGAGGCCGAGGCGAACTGCAGCGTGCCCAGCAGGTTGGCCAGATAAAAAAGGCCCAGCGCCCACAGAAAAATGCGTCCTTGTTTCACGCGTGCTCCTTGAGGAGGTCATCCCGCTTCGCTGGAAACCGGCTGGGCATGGATGCGCGCATGTTCCAGCGGCTTGAGCAGGTCCAGAGCGACATCGACGATCATGTCTTCCTGGCCGCCGACCATGCGGCGTCTCCCCAGTTCGACCAAGATGTCCACGGTCTTCAGGCCGTACTTTTGTGCCGCAGCCTCCGAATGGCGCAGGAAGCTGCTGTACACGCCGGCGTAGCCCAGCGCCAGCGTCTCGCGGTCCACGCGCACGGGTCGATCCTGCAACGGGCGTACGATGTCGTCGGCCGCATCCATAAGCTTGTACAGGTCGGTACCATGGTGCCAGCCCAGGCGCGCAGCCGCGGCGATGAAGACCTCCAGCGGCGCGTTGCCGGCGCCGGCGCCCATGCCCGAGAGGCTGGCGTCGATGCGGTCGCAGCCTTCTTCGACGGCGACGATGCTGTTGGCTACGCCCAGGCTCAGGTTGTGGTGCGCGTGGATGCCGGTCTGCGTTTCGGGCTTGAGCGTGTCCTTGAAGGCCTTGAAGCGGTCGCGCACATCGTTCATGTTCATGGCACCGCCCGAGTCCACCACGTAGCAGCAGGTGGCGCCATAGCTTTCCATCAGCTTGGCCTGATCGGCCAGGCCCTGTGGCGTCTGCATGTGCCCCATCATCAAAAAGCCCACGGCTTCCATGCCCAGGTGGCGGGCGTACTCGATGTGCTGACGTGAGACGTCCGCTTCGGTGCAATGGGTGGCCACGCGCACGATGCGGGCGCCGGCGTCATAGGCCGCCTTGAGGTCGTGTACGGTCCCGATGCCCGGCAGCAGCAAGGTGGCGATCTTGGCGTGCTTGACCACGCTGGCCACCGCCTCGATCCACTCCAGGTCGGAGTGGGCGCCAAAGCCGTAGTTGAAGCTCGAGCCTTGCAGGCCGTCGCCGTGCGCGACCTCGATCGAGTCCACCTTGGCCTCGTCCAGCGCCTGGGCGATCTGCTTGGCCTGCGCGACACTGTACTGGTGGCGGATAGCGTGGCTGCCATCGCGCAGGGTCACGTCGGAGATGTAGAGTTTCTTGGTGATTGCCATGGGGTCTCTCCTTAAGCGGCCAGCATGCGCAGGGCCATGTGCTCGGCGGTGCGCAGACCGGCACTGGTCATGATGTCCAGGTTGCCCGCATAGGCCGGCAGGTAGTGGGCCGCGCCTTCGACTTCCAGGAAGATCGAGGTCTTCAGGCCCGTCATGGCCTGGCCCACGCCGGGGATGTTGATCGGCGTGTCGATGCGGTCGAACTGCACCTGCTGCTTGAGGCGGTAGCCCGGCACGTAGCTGTGCACGGCCTCGGCCATGTGGGCGACCGACTCGGCGATTGCATCCTCCGAAGCCAAGTCGCTCAGGGTGTAGACCGTGTCGCGCATGATCAGCGGCGGCTCGGCGGGGTTGAGCACGATGATGGCCTTGCCCTTGCTCGCGCCGCCCACCACCTCGATGGCCTTGGACGTGGTCTCGGTGAACTCGTCGATGTTGGCGCGGGTGCCGGGGCCGGCGCTCTTGCTGGAGATGCTGGCGATGATCTCGCCGTAGTGCACCTTGGCCACGCGGTTGACCGCTGCCACCATCGGGATGGTGGCCTGGCCGCCGCAGGTGACCATGTTGACGTTGAGTGCGTCCAGGTGCGCTTCGCCGTTGACCACAGGGATGCAGTACGGGCCAATCGCCGCGGGCGTCAGGTCGATCACGCGGATGCCGGGCTTGAGGCTGCGCAGGAAGGCATCGTTCTTGATGTGGGCGCCGGCCGAGGTGGCATCGAACACGAAGTCGATGTCAGCGAACACCGGCAGGCGGGTCAGGCCCTCCACGCCCTCGTGCGTCGTGGCCACGCCCATGCGGGCGGCACGGGCCAGGCCGTCCGAGGCGGCGTCGATGCCGACCATCGCGCCCATTTCGACATGCTGGCCGTGCCTGAGGATCTTGATCATCAGGTCGGTGCCGATGTTGCCGCTGCCGAGGATGGCAGCCTTGAGTTTGCGGGCCATGGTCATTCCTTCGCGAAGACAGCTGTTACCGAACCCAGTCCGGCGATGCGCACATCGAATACGTCGCCTCCCGCCACGGGCACCATCGGCCCCAGCGCACCAGAAAGCACGGTGTCACCAGCACGCAGCGGACGACCGGCCCGAGCCATGACCTTGGCCAGCCAGAGCGTCGCGTTGAGCGGCGAACCCAGGCAGGCCGAACCCACGCCGGAAGACACCGGCACGCCTTGCCGCTCCATCACCATGCCTGCCTGACGCGCATCGAAATCGCACAGCCGCTTTGGCGTGGAACCCAGTACGTACAGGCCCGACGAGGCGTTATCGGCAATGGTGTCGGTGATGCGGATGTCCCAGCTGGCTATCCGCGAACCCACGATCTCGATCGCCGGAACCGCGAACTCGATGGCGCGAAAGAGATCTGCCACCGTCAGTTGATCGCCTTCAAGGTCACGGCCGAATACAAAGGCGATCTCGGCCTCGACCTTGGGCTGAAGCACGTCCTTGAGGGAGATCTCCTCACCCTCGGTACGTGCCATGTCGGCGAACAGCATGCCGTAGTCCGGTTGTCCAACCCCGAGCTGCTTCTGGACGGCTACGGAGGTCAGTCCGATCTTGCGCCCCAACAGGCGTCGCCCCGCTGCCAGCGCCCGTTGGGTATTGATCTCCTGCACCGCGTAGGCCACCTCGAGATCCTTTTCTCCGATCAGGTTGCGTACCGGCGCCACGGCCACCCCGGTCCGGGCGGCCTCGTACAAAAGGTCGGCGGCTTCACTTGCTGCGCTGGCCGACACCGGATCTGGTTTTCTCATTCGACATTTCTCCTGGATTCATGATTTCTGCGGCTTCCGTGCGTGCTGCCCCGTCGCAGATCACTGTCATGTGGCTGCATGAATGAGCACCTAAGGTGCAAAATTGCCCCGCCCAAAAACTTTTTTATATAATATCGTCTTTTGTGAAAAAAAACGATATTTTTTCTAAGGTGGATTCTACAAACGTGCCGCACTTTCAAGCATTAGAGTTTTCCCTTGCTATAGCCTTTCACTCCGCGCCGCGCACTGATCGGGACCAGACGCTGAGCCTGCGTTGGCCCTGCAGTAGGGGCTGCAGCACTTCACGCCGCCTTTGCGTCTAAGGCGGCGCAATGCGCCCGTTGTCGTGGTGGTCGATCATCTCGGACTGGCCTATGGTGGGTGCACGTGGAGCGGGCCTGCGGTCTGCGGCGTCACGCAGACCGGGCTTGCCGCGTCAGTGCTTGATTGCACAATGGCGGCAACAACCAAACAATGAATCCGAAGACAATGACACAGCAAGATCAAGCATTTCTGACGCGATTGGTTGCGTCAGCAAGGTTGGCCGAAGGGCCACTGGCAGAACCCGATGTCGGGCCGAAAGAGAAGAAGACCGCAACTGCCATCGAGTCCACTTACGCAACGCTCCGTGACCGCATCTTGAGGGGAAGCCACCCCCAAGGCTCAAGGCTCCACCTCGAAACACTCAAGTCATCACTGGGTGTCAGCGGCAGCACTCTGCGGGAAGCATTGACGCGCCTGATTGGAGACCGTCTGGTCGTCGCCGAAGGGCAGAAAGGGTTCAAGGTGGCCCCGATGTCGCTTTGCGATCTCGATGATCTGACGAGCGCGCGCATCACCTTGGAAACCACCGCCATCGTCGAGAGCATCAACCTCGGTGGGGGCGACTGGGAAGACCAACTCGTCATCAGCTTCCGTCGACTGGCGAGAGCGCAGGAGCGAGTTGAAGCCAATCCTGGAGAGGCCTTCGATGCATGGGAAGCGAGGAATCAGGAATTCCACAACGCACTCATGGCCGCCTCTCCGTCCAAATGGCTCGCGAACTTCAGAGAAATCCTGTTTCACAACTCCGAGCGCTACCGCAGGTTGTCCGGCACGCAAGGCCCAATTCCCGTTGAGGTGCACGAGGAGCACAAGACAATCTTCGAGGCGGCGATAGCCCGCGATGCAAATCAGGCGGTTTTGGTACTTTCGCAGCACATTCGGCGCTCCGCCAATGTGATTCGAGCCAATGGGTTGCTGAGAGAGGCCTGACCTCGACCCGTTTCCCCAAGGACTGGAACCTAATGGGCTTCGACTTCACCGCCTCAACTGATTGCTGGTCCGCGTGTACGCCCAATCTCCCAAGACACCCCGCCACCGTGCACAGTGGCCGCGAGTTGCTGCCCCAGCCACTGTTCGATGACGGGTTTCCAAGGAACGAGCGTGAAACCTAAGCCGTCGTCCAGCATGGCGAAGCGCCCGCTGGTGAGCATGATGGAGCGCCGATAGATGCCGATCACACGCTGCCCGTTAGCCACCGGGTGATGTTCCAGGCCAGTGTCAGCTGCAATGTCCATCGCGGCTTGGGTCAGTTCCCGGTTGCGCAGCGTACCCAGCAGATTGCGCGCAAGGATCACGCGCTGCCCGTGTCGCTCGGCCAGCCCCTGTTCGGCCAGGAAGTCGGCGCGCTGCTGCATCGCCTGCTTGGCCTCTGCGCCAAAGCCCAGGTCACCCAGCCCCGAGCCACCGCCGATCAACTGCTGGTCGAGCCAAGTAGCACCGATCACGCGGGCCTGTCGCTCTATGGGCAGGTTCGATTTCAGCTCAACCGCCACGTCGCCCAGGCGCTGCGCGTCGTAGCGCCGGCCCTGCTCTGGCAGGTCGCCCGGCACCTTCCATAGTCCATCGGCCACACGCTCCACGATGCCCGCCCGGCGCAGGGCTTCCAGCCTGCGCACGTGGGCCGCCACAACCTCTTGCGGGTCGCGTCCGGGAACGGCTTGGCCCTGTGCCACCGCCAGGTGATGGTCGGTGCGGTACAGGCCATCGCTCGCCAGCGCGGCGATGATCCTGTCGGCCGCGCGCACGTCGGTCGACACCTTCACCTCCACCACGGCCCCAGTCGGATAGTTCGCCAGCTCGTCGCGGGCGTTGAGCACGACGTAGTGCGCCTTGCCGTCCACGCCGTCGATGACCAGATAGCTCCGGTCGCGCAGTTCGTCGGCCAGCCCCTTCGCGGCCACGCGCCCGAGGATGGTTCGGCCACCTCCATCGGCATCTTGGCCCGGCTCGAACACCGCCAGCTCGCGCGGCTCGCCGCGCATGGCCCGCTGCATGGTGCGGATGATGTCGACGCGCTCGCCCAGGGCGCGCAGGGTCTTTTCCGCATCGACATGGACGGCCCAGGTGCCGGGCTGCGTCTCGTCGGCCAGGCCCAGGCGCTGCAAGCGTTGCAGGCGGCCGATCAGCAGCAGGCGTTGGCGCTGCAACCGGGGTTCGTTGAGCCGTTCGACATGCAACAGGCCATCGCCGCCGGCCTCGCCCATTTCGCGCTTGAGAGTGCGATCCAGGCTCGTCCACCGCTCTTGCTCCACCTCGCGCTGCAAGGTCTGCTGGATCTCCAGCTCGGTGCGTGGCCCCAGCCATTCGGTCGCCAGCTCGGCGGCCCGGTGGCGGAAGCCATCGGCGATGTAGTCGCCCGCGATGATGAGGTCTTTGCCGGTGTCGTCGCGCCCGCGCACGACGATGTGCGTGTGCGGGTTGTCGGTGTTCCAGTGGCTCACGGCCACCCAATCGAGGCCCGTGCCCAGGTCGGCCTCCATGCGGCCCATGAGATGCCGCGTGTAGGTGCGCAGGTCTTCCAGCTCCGCGCCATCCTCGGGCGAGAGGATAAAGCGGAAATGGTGCCGGTCGTCGGCGCAGCGTTCCTTGAAGGCGTCGAGGTCGACCACGTCTGTCTGCGCTCCGTAGGCTTGACCCGGCTCGCCGTCGCGTCCCACACCGTCGCGCTCGATGTAGCGCAGGTGCTTGGCGAGCGACTGCGGGCTGGCCCGCTGGTGATTCACCAGCAGCGTCTTGATGGTCACGCGCCGGGACATGGGCGTCAGCTTCGCGCCCGCAAAGCGCGCCGCCGTATGGCCGCGCCCGAGGCGCGAGCCGGGCCGTTGGCCGGTGCCTCCCGCCGAGCCAGGACGGCGCACCGTGGACTTGCCGCTGCTGGCCTTGCCCGCCTGCTTGAGTACCTTGGAAACGAAGCTCTGCCCCTGGCCCTTGCTTCGGTTCGTCGGGGCCTTTGGAGGATTCGGGCGCACGCGGAAATCGTCGTCGCGGCGGTCAGTCATGGTAGTTCTCCCTGCAAGCTCTGGCGTGTCCTGTCGTGCGAAGCACGCGGACATGCTCGTATCGGCGCGGGCCTC
The DNA here is from genome assembly GCF_020387415.1 of Ideonella benzenivorans. GTDB lineage: Bacteria > Pseudomonadota > Gammaproteobacteria > Burkholderiales > Burkholderiaceae_C > Ideonella > Ideonella benzenivorans. The sequence goes on from NZ_JAGWCB010000010.1 coordinate 403,609, forward strand.
GCCCCATACGCGGCACGGCGGCGAAGCCGCTGCGTGCCGCGCCAACCCCACGTGCAGACTGGCTTTCGACGCGGCCCGGTGCTGCGTCCTTTTGTCTTGCCTTCCGCCTTTGCCCCTCGCTGGCGCTCCGGGCAGCGGCGGCCCGGCGGCGCTGCTGCGCGAGCAGCCAGCACGCCGGCGAACGCAGCGACGGCCATAGGCCGGGCGCGTTCGAGGCAAGACGCCTGCACGTTGGATGGCTGCGCCGAAGGCAGCGCGAAGTGCGGCGCGGATGCGCTCGCACTGCACGCGCGACGACACGCGGAACGCCACCGGATCGACACGCCTGATAGCACGATGATGCGCAGCGAATCGGCGGCGATCATGGGTGCTTCTCCAGCCAGACCGGGTGCGCGACGCCGATCACGGCGGACGCCCGCACCGGCCCGAAGTACCGGCCATCGAACGATGCCGCGTTGGTCACGCTCAACAGGAACAGCTCGCCCGGTTCGAGGCGGCGGCACTGCTGCCAAGATGGCAGCGGCCGGCCCCAGCGGTCGGCGCGCAGCACGGCGGCCGAAGGCACGCCGTCGATGCGGACGATGCCGCCAGCGATGCACACCTCCTGCGGCGCGACGGCCCCCACGCGCTTGAGCAGCGGCACGTCTGCCGGCAGGTAGCCGCGTCGCGCGGCCAGCGCGGCGGCATCTGGCGGCAGCGAGGCCAGGACGATGCTGCCCACGGACAACGGGAGTGGCGGCGAGCCGGGCCGATGGCGCAGCGGATCGACGCGATACCAGCCCACGGGAACACTGTCGGACGGGTTGTAGATCAGGCGCGGGAATGGATGCACGAAGGACGCCCAGGCCAGCGCAGCGAGGCCGCAGGCGGCGAGGCCCGCGAGTACGATGCGAGCGCGCAAGCGCGAGCGCGAGCGAGTGTGCGAGCGAGGACGCGGCGCAGGGCCGCCGGTGGAAACGGCGGTCATGGCAGCGCCCTTTCGGTCAGCCAGGCGGCGTGCCGCTCGGCGGTGTATTCGGGCAGCGGCAGGCGCGCGGCGAGCCGGTTGGCGAGCGTGCGCCAGTACGCGGGCGAGGCATCGGCCGGTGCGATGCCGCGCGCCTCGATGGCGTCGATGCGTTCCAGCACGGCGCGCACTTGCCCGTCGCCCTCGGCGTGCAGCAGCAGGCACGCGCCCGGCTGCACGCCTGGGATGCGCTGCGCCGCGTCCAGCGAGGTGCAGGCTTGCATCACCATGAGCTGCCAGCGGATCGTGCCGTAGTCGTTGGCCTGCCAGCGGATGCGGCACAAGACCGCGTTCGGCAGGAACACGGCGCAGCGCCGCCAGCGGTCGAGCTGGTGCGTGCGCGCGGGTTCGCCGAAGCGCAGGTAGAGCTTGAAACGGGCCTCGATGTAGGCCAGCGCCACGCGCGTCAGCGGCGCGCTGGCGGGCTGGCCGGAAGGCGCGACAGGTGCAGCCGTGGCCGCGACAGCGGCAGGCGCGGCGGCTGGTGCAGTGGATGCGGTCAAGGTGTGTTCTCCCTGCGTTGTTCGGGAAACTCCCGCTCCAGCAGGCCGCGCAGCAGGTCGGCCACGGTCACGCCTTGCGTGAAGGCCGATACCTTGATGCGCGAGCGCATGGCGGGCGTGATGTCGAGGGTGAGGCGGGCCGTGTAGAGGTCGCCCTTGCCGAGCGCATCGGCGTCGCCTTGCCGAATCCACGCTTCAGCGTGTGGATTCGCAGGCGGACGCGCGCCGATGCCGACGCGCTTTGCCGCGCGTTTGCTGTTCGGTGGCGGCTTCGCAGTCATGTCGTCCACCGCAGTAGTTCGTCCACCAGCGCGGTGATTTCCCGCGCGGCGGCGCTGTCTGGTGCCGTCTCGCGTGCAAGCCGGCCAGCGGCCACGCTGTCGGCGAACACGATGCGCTGATGCACTTCCGCGCGCAGCGCAGGAAGCGGCTGGTCGGCGAGCGCCTGGCGCGCTTCGCGCCCGATCACCGTGGTGCTGACGCGCCGATTGATGACGAAGGCCGCGCGCAGCGCAGGCCGAAAGACTTGTGCCTCACGGATCAGCGCCACCATCTCGGCGCTGGCCCACAAGTCGTAGGGGCTGGGCTGCACCGGGATCAGCACGCGCTCGGCCGCCAGCAGCGCGGAGCGCGCCAAGGCGGCGATACGCGGCGGGCCGTCGATGACGATGTGATCTGCCCGCCTGGCAAGCTCTGGCGCTTCCTGGTGCAGCGTTTCGCGGGCAAGGCCCACGGCGCTGAACAGCCGTGGCAAGCCTTGCTGGCTGCGTCGTTGCGTCCAGTCCAGCGATGAACCCTGCGGGTCGGCGTCCAGCAGCACGACGTGCTGACCGCGCATCGCCAGCTCGCCGGCGATGTGGGTGGCGAGCGTGGTCTTGCCCACGCCGCCTTTCTGGTTGAGCAGCGCGACGATCATGGCCTGGCCCTCCGTGTTGGAAAGCCCGGCTGTTGCCGCTGCGCTGGTGGCTGCACGGCGGTTGTCCACCGTGGCGCGGCGCTTCTACTAACCGTTAGAGAATTTAAGTTAGGGAAGTTAAGGGAGGCCGAAACCCGCGCCGCTATTGGGTTTGCGGGCGATCCGTACTCCTGATAGCACGATAGTCGTACTCCCGATAGCACGATACCCTGTACTCCTGATAGCACGAGCCCATTCACCGCTTTTCCCGCAGTTATCCCCGTGCCGTGAACGGCACGGGCCGGAAGGTCAGCAGCTCGACCCCATCGCCCGGCATCCGCTCGATGCCCAGGACGTAGCCGGGCAGCGACTGCCGCGCAACCAATGCGCGCAGGTCGTAGGCGAAGTCCGAAAAGCGCGTGGTGCTGCCAGATTTCCGATACAGGTGCCGGAAATCGAACTGCCAGCCGTGTTGCTGCCGCCCGCCGTGCTTGCGCACCAGCCGGTACAGCCACCGCTCGATGCCGCCCGTGAGCCGGAAATACGCCGGGTCGATGGTCAGCACCAGGGCGGCATCCATCACGCCCGCATAGAACCAGTCCGGCAAGATCAGCTCCAACCCCAAGGGCGTGCCCTTGGCATCGGCCAGCTCCTTCCATTCGTTGATCCACGAAAACCGATGCAGGCGCCTTCCCGTGGTTTCGCGGATGGACGTGGCCACCGTGGTCGATTGCAGGCGATCCAGGGCCGCTTTGAGGCGCTGGTAGTCGCGTAGCGACGTACCGCGCCCGATGAAGCGCAGGATCTCGTAGGGCGTGGCCTGCATCAGCCGCGACGGCCGCAGGCCCGCGTCGCGGGCTTCCACAATCTGCGAGGCCGCCCAGATCAGAATGTCGGCATCCCAAATCGTGGCGATGCCATGCTCGGCCGTGCCCTCCACGCGGATCGTGACGTTGCCGCTGTGAAAGTCGATCGGCGCGATGCGCCGCGACTTCGCCAGCGAGAAGAACGGAAAGGCCATCAAGTCCTGGCTGTCGCGCGGCGCCATGTCGCCCGGCAAAGCGCGGAACAGGTCGAGCTGTTCGCGTTCTTGCGAAGGCCGCTGCCGGGACGGCAGCGAGGAACTGGACATGGCGATGGCCTGGCGCGTGCCAGCGATCAGCGCGCACGGCTGTCCGCCGAGTGCTGTTCGGCGTACTCAGGATCGGAAGTCGTCTCGAAGCTGCGGTCGGCGGCCCAGGCGTCGAGGTCGGCGACGGCGTACATGACGCGCCGGCCGAACTTGCGAAAGCGCGGGCCACCGCCGATCACGCGCTGCTTCTCCAGCGTGCGCGGCGACAGCCGCAGGTAGTCGGCGGCTTCGTCGTTGGTGAGATAGCGCTGCGGCTGCGCGGCAGCGGGAACAGGAGCGGCGGCAGGCCGCAAGGGAGCGGGACGCATGGTGAACACCTCCATAGCTTTCAAAGCTCCGGCCGCACAGCGCAACCGGATGGAGGCAGTCTCAGAAAACGAAGCTCCGCTGCTCAGGGACGTTTTGCATCCCCATCAAAACGTCCCTTCTCAAGCGGCGGCAGTTGTGCTAGGCGGCGATAGCCGCCGCGCATCAACGCATCGCCGCGCCGCACGAGGCGGCGCACGCGGGCGCGCAAGTCGCCGTCGGCGTGCCAATCGGCCGCCACGGCGTCGGCACCGAACAGTCCTTCAGCGACATCGCGCAAGGACGCGCCCGCCAGGGTCGCGTCGAGCGCCTGCAGGGTGTTCAGTTCGAGCATTGCAGCGTGAGTCGGCCTGGGCCTGGTGTCGGCGAAGCTGTCGCCGGAATCGTGGTCGCGCGCAGGCGTGGCAGCGCCGCCGCCACTTCCGCGATGGGCATAGGCGACCGCCATGCCGTCTTCCAGGCCGGGCGCCAGCGCGAAGCGCGCGCAATGGCCGGGGCTGCGCGCGATCAGCGCCAGCCCTTTGCCGTCATGCAGCAGTTGTTTGTGACCGGGGATGTTCCAGAACGCGAAGGCCGCCGCATCGGGCGGCGGATCGGCATCGGGATGGAGTTGCACCACGGCATCGTGTCCGGGCAGCCAGGCCGGATGCGCGTCGCGCGCATCCAGGGCCGGGTCTTCCAGCAGACGCAAGCCCCAGCGATGCGCCGCCTGTTGAGCGGCATGCGGCCGGCGCTGATGGTGTAGCCAGTCGAGCCGGTAGTCGGGGTGGCGGCGCAGGTACTCCCACGCCAGCGCGAGCGCGTCCAGGCAGAGGATGTAGAGATACGCGGCGGTCGGATACCAGTGCGCGATATGGTGAGGATTGACCATGACGCAAGCTCCCGTCGAACAGCAGGAACGCCGCCACGGACAGTCAAGAATGGAGCCACCGCGCCCAAATCAAAACATCATCAGAACCTGTTTAAGCTGTAACATCAAGTGTCAAGACCGATTGGCTCCGGGGTATTACATCACTCATCCGAATACGACGGCCGCGCAGTCCAAAAACGTCACGCGGCACAAATCAAGGTGCCGCAACCCGCGCCAAAGATCGTGACCGTTTCCGTCTCAAATGCCCGGCTTCACCGCAACAGTGCGAATTGAGACCGGACAACTCTGAATTTCGACGGAAATAGTCTCAATACGTCCTGCTGCGCCGGGATGCGAACGGCTCAATCAACGATGCCACCGTTCTCCTGCATCAGCCGCAGGTATTCCGACAACGGCCGCACCGCCTGGAAATAGCGGTCGCGCATCACCGGATGTTTGCGCGAGCCGACGATGGAGACTAGGTCGGACAGTTTGATGGTGCCCAGTTCGGGCATGCCGATGCCCACGTCGCACACGCCGAAGGCCGTATCACCATCAGCGGGATCGAGCGCGGCCAGTAGCCAGGTGGCGTGCGCGTCCGGTGTGAACAGCCGCACGACGGGCAGCGGGTCGATAGCCAGGCCCGCTGCGCGAGCCTCACCGTGCGCCAGCAGTTGCTGGCGTTCGTCCTCGGTGATGAAAGGGTTCATGGCGATCCTCTTATTTGCACGAATCCGCCCATGCGTGAAACCGGATCGGCGGATTTGGGAAAAAGCACGATTGTGATTCCGTGGCTTTGCGCTGATGCGTAAATCCGTAGAGGCGGATTTCCGTAAAAACGCAAAACAGTGAGATGTCGATGAAAGAGTTAAAGATAACGTGGTTTTAATTGTGCTGCGACTTGACGCTTCTGTCCATGCAGAAGCGCTCCATTCAGCGCGGCCGACCGGCCGGCGCCACCACCTACGATGCCGAGTTGGCGCAAGCCTTCGGCGCGGCAGTGCGCGCATTGCGGACGGAACGCGGCATTGCGCAGGAATCGCTGGCGCACCTGGCTGGCATCGAGCGCTCGCACATGGGCAAGGTCGAGCGTGGCGAGCACATGCCCACGCTGGCGATCATCTTCAAGATCGCCGGTGCGCTCGAATGCAGCACGGCCGTGCTGATGAGCGAGGCTGAAAGCCAGCTCGCGGCAGCGGCCCAGCCGTAGGCGCTGGCCGCGCCGATCCGGCGTAGCCGGTTCGGCGGTATCGAGGGGCGCCAAGCTGTACGCGGCGGGGATAGCCCGCAGGGCTTTCCCCTGGAAGTAAGCGAAGCGCGCAGCGCCGCAGGCGCGAAGGCGTGAGGGATTGGAGCCGGATGGCCGTGACGGCAAAGACGGCACGGGGCGCAGCCCGTAAAGCCCGGCGGCGCATCGTGCCGACACGCCATGCCCTGACAGCAGCCACAGACGCCGATCTCAGACAGGAGAATGCTGCCAGCTATGGGCCACTGCCTGCCGCTGCCATGTTCGGGACGAACGAACAGCGCAGCGCCCCGCCGCGATGGACGGGGCGCTGCGGGCGGCGGTCAAGCCGCCTGGGGCTTGCTGCGCGACCAGATCAGGTCGTGCGTGCCGTCCTCGCCTTCGATCAGGCGGGCGTAGACCGTGGCCGGGAACGAAGGATCATCGAGGGTCACGGAGACGTACTCCCGCCCGGCCTCGCTGGTCTTCTTCCATGCCGCGCCGATGTCGTGGCCGGCCGCCTGCAGGCGGAAGTCGGGGGTCTTCTCGTTGTCGCCCTTGTCGTTGGGCACCAGCTTGACCTTGACGTTGAGCGTCAGGGTGCGAAGGGTGCCGGTGAAGCCGTCTTTGTCTGCGGTGAAGGTGCCGATGTTGGCCATGATGATTTCTCCTTTCGGTGGAACAAGGTTCGCGCCCATCGCGTCCTTGTTGTGATCCGGCCGGCGGGGGACGGGCTGGCTGCACCGCTTGCGGTCGCAACGCAGTGGAGAGCCGGGAGGCGAAAAGAATTTGTCCCGCGAGGAATCTGCGCAGCAGAGGGGAAATTGTTTTCGCCGGACGGTTGCGGCCATGAAGCCCGAGGCGCAGCCGCGCCACCGCCAGGATTCACAACAACACAAGGACGCCTTGGGCCGAACCGCACCGCAAGGAGATAGGGCCGGCTCGGCATCCCCGCATGCAGGCTGCTCCGGCTCGCCCGCTGACGCGGGCCAGGTCAACCACCCGACGACAAGCGAGAACGCCCCAGCTGTACCTTGCGGCGCCAGTCTTGCGGCGGGGCGTGGAAGCTCCATAGCGATGCCGGGTGGGATGTCCGTGAACCGTCATTCGTGACGTGATGGGCGAGAACCGCCAGCGTTGAGGACGGCACGCATTTGCACAACCAGCCACAGCAAGCGCCAGCGTGTTCGCCAGCACCCCGTCCATCGCGGCGGGGCGCTGGCCGGGCCGATCCGGCGTAGCCGGTTCGGTGGCCTCAAGGGGCGCCAAGCATCGCGCGGCGGGGATAGCCCGCAGGGCTTTCCCCTGGAGGCAAGCGCAGCGCGCAGCGCCGCAGGTGCGAAGGCGTGAGTGGATTGAAGCCGAATGGCCGTGACGGCGAAGTCGGCACGGGGCACAGCCCGAAAGCCCGGCGGCGCATCGCGCCGACACGCCCGATTAATGGGCCAGCGTGCCTTCGGGCAAGTCTTGCTCACTCTGACGCCACCGTCCTGGGGGCTGCCCATGATGTCGGCGGAACGCCGTCGCAAATGCGTACATAGACGAGTACCCGACCCGCTCCGCCACCTCCATCAGCGGAACGTCCTGCGTCCGCAAGAGATCGCGCGCTACGGTCATCCGCCAGTCAGTGAGATAGCGCATCGGCGTGTCGCCCAGCACTTCCTGGAACACGCGCGCGAATGTGGCACGGGACATACAGCTCATCCTGGCCAGTTCATCCACCGTCCACGGCTTGCTGGTGTCCCCGTGCATGGCCTGCAACGCTTTCGACAGGCGCGCGTCCGACGCGCCCCGAACCCATGCGGGTGCGTTCGGGCTCGATGCTAGTCCAGTCCGAAGCCCCAATACGACGAGCACATCCAGCAGCCGGTCAAGCACCGTCTGACGCCCCGGCTCGGCCCGGGACAGCTCTCTCGACAGCAGCGCAACCACACCGTGGATGGGATTGTCCATGCGCGAGGGAATCAGGAACACGGGCGGCAGCGCATTGACCAATCCCACGCCGATATCCCCGGCAAAGCGATAAGCCCCGCAGAGGAACGCCGCCGCACGCGGATCGCGCTCGGCCTCATCAGAGGCGTGCTCGGTCCGGAAATCCTCCGGCAAGACACAGTGCGCCCCTCGCTCGTGGGCGATGAAATGGTCAGGCCCCCCTCGAACGAGGGCCAAGTCCCCCGGCCTGAGTTCGAGGGGATCGTCCTCACCGTCAAGCCACAACCACGCTTGCCCCTGAATCATGGCGTGCACGGCAAGCTGAATCGTTCCGGGCAACCGAAGCCCCCAAGGCGCGACAGCGATGGAACGCGCGAACACGCCACCAGAGGCTCTGGCGCGCACTAGATGCTCTTGCAGTATGTCCATGTCGTGAGCGTATCACGAAAATTATTGAGCGCATAAATTATTTATGCTCTCAATTAGTGCGCATAAAGTCACTTCATCGACCCATCCACCAGGAACCCCAGCATGGACAACCTTGACAACCACCACACCCTTGTTCTCGGCGCAACCGGCAAGACCGGCTCCCGAGTCGCCCAGAAGCTCAACGCCCAGGGCATTACTGTCCGCACCGCAGCGCGCAGCGGCGCGGACGTCCGGTTTGACTGGAACGACCCATCGACCTTCGCCGGCGCTCTGCGCAAGGTCTCGGGCGTCTATCTCGTGTCGCCTGTGATGCGCGTCGACTTTGCCAGCATCGTGGCCCGGTTTCTCGATGAAGCAGAGCGCGCCGGTGTGGGCCATGTCACCTACCTCAGCGCCTACGGCATGGAGCACGCGCCGGCGGAAGTCGCGCTGCGCGCTGTGGAGTTGGATCTGGCTTCGCGTACCTCGCTCTCTCATTCCATCGTACGTCCCGCCTGGTTCATGCAGAACTTCAGCGAGACCTTCGTCAAGCCCGTGAACGATGAAATCGTGGTGCCCTGCGGAATGGGGGCTGAAGCCTTTGTCAACGCGGAGGACATCGCGTCCGTCGCAGCGGCGACGCTGAGCGATCCGGCGCGGCACGCTGGCCGCGCCTATTCCCCCACCGGCCCCGAGGCGCTGACCTTCGAGGAAGCCGCCGCGCACCTCTCGAACGTCGCCGGTCGCAGGATTTCGTACCGGGACGTGGATCGCAACGCCTGGGTCAACGCCATGATCCAAGCCGGCGTGCCTGCCGAATATGGCGAGGTGCTTCGCACCCTGACAGAGACGATCGCCAGCGGACGAGGTTCCCGTCCGAACAATGACGTTCTGACGGCGACCGGCAAGGCGCCAAGCAGCTTCGCGGACTTCGCTGCGGAGACTGCCGCCGCATGGCACCAATGAAGCCTGCCCCACGAATTGAGCCAAGGAGCACAAAAATGCCAAGTCAGAAATATGCAGTCTTCCAACCCGCTAAGCCTTACTTCGATCTGGTTCGAGGCGCGCTGGGTAACCTTGTCGATGGTGAACACTTTTTCGATATCGTCACCGACGACACCGTTTACGAGGTGCTCTACGACCTCGGCTGGCCTCGCGTCATCCAGGGACGAACCAACCTGATGGCGGCATTCCGGGGCTATGTGGAGAACATCGCGCTGCAATCGGCCGGCAACTTGATTACCCACAAGACAGACGATGGCTGCGTCATCGAATACGAGGTACATGGAACCATCCTCGCAACGAGCACGAAATACAACAACCGGTTCTGCTCCATCATCAAAATCGAGAACCGAAAGATCACGCACTGGAGGGACTACATGGATTCCCATGCGGCCTGGAAGGCGCTGACCCCAAGTGCAAGCTAAGCTTGGCGCTGATCGGTCGTTCAAGCAGAGGCCCGAACTCTGAATTGGTTGTCGACCTAGGACACCGGGCGCGGCTACTGCCGCGCCCGGACTTGTGTTCCACCGCGCCCAGGGCGGAACGGCCTGGGCGCGGTGCTAATCGGGTTTTTCCTTCGTCTCGATGAGCCACCACTCGGCACGCGGCAAGGCGCGGCCCGTGATGGGATGAATGTCGGTGAGGTCGGCGCGGGCTGACCAGCCAGAGGGCTGGCGGTAGCCGCGCACGTCGCCCTCACCGTGCCAGCGGCGGGCGCGTACCGTACCGGGGGCGTAGATCGCCGCCATGCGTGGGCGGTTGGTGGTGGTCATGGGGTGTTCTCCTTCCAGCGAAGCGCCCCGGTCCAAGGCCGGGGCGCTTGCTGTCGGCACGGGTCAAGCGGCCAGCGCCACGGCGGGTTCATCCGCCACTGCCTCGGCTTCCTCCGGGACGTCCTGCGCCTGCGCTTCCTCCGGCGCAGCTTCCGGGCCTTCGGCCTTGAAGATGGCAGGCATCCAGCCGGTGCCATCGGCCAGCCGCTCGGCCTCGCTGGCAATGTCGGCCTTCTTCAATTTCGCCAGCCGGGAAACCTGCTCCGGTGCGTACTCGTTCACGGCTTGCAGGATCGCAGCCTTGGAAATGTGCTTGAAGTAGCCTTCTGCGGTCGGCTGCCACCATGCGGCCATGTTGAGGTCTGCGGCCTGCGCCAGTTCGCTGGCGGGCTGGTGCTGCGTGGCGCGGGGCGTCACCACGTCCACGGTCGAGGCCACGCATACGGCCAGCAGCGCCACCAGTTCCGTTTGTCGCATTGTCAGCAAGGCAGGGAAAAGCTCGGCATCGTCCTTGGGCAGCCTCTCGCACCACGCCTGTCTCATTTCGATCAGCGCCACGGCAGCGGGGGATTCCGGCAAATCCGGGGCCATGCCTTCCAGCCGGTCTTGCACCGTGAGGCGAACACCCAGCGGCAGTTCATGCCCGTAACGGCGGTCATGCAGTACGGTCTGCACCATGCCATGCACCAGCGCAGCCAGTGCCACCTGTGGGCGGCAAGCCACCCCAAGTTGCAGCGCCACCGTGCGGTGCGCGCTCAACCGTTGCGCCAGCCTGTCGGACATTGCCGGGGCCTGCGCTTCGTCCGCCGCGTCGCCGTCGTCGTCGTTCTCGGCATCCTCGCCGCTGAAACCTTGGCGCAAGCGTTCCAGCGTGCGCAATGCCTTGGCTTCGGCTTCGCGCAGCAGCCCGCGATGAATCACGGCCTGCCCGTTGCGGTCGATGGTGACGATGGCACCGGCTGCGGCCTTCGCGGTCGGGCTGTAGTCCTGCAAGCCATCTTCCAGCGCCTGCAACTGCTCGCCCACGGTTTCGCCTTCCTCTTGCAGCGCGTCGGCCTTGTCCTCGTCCTCGGCGTCCAGCGCATCATCGAGGGCTTCGCCAATGGCCTGCACCTTGGCTTGCAGCTTCTCGATGCGCTGCGCTTCGCGCTTGGTCGGTTCGCGCCGCTCCCTCGGCGCACGCTGGAAAGCGTGCAGGTCAGCATGGGTCACGCCCGGCGTGGCATCCACCCATACCCAGCCTTCGGCCTTCACCTCGGCGGCGATGCCTGCCAGCCGGTCTTGCGCCAGCCTGTCCAGCAGCGCGGCATCGGTCAGATACACGCCCGCGTCACCTTCCGCGAACAGGTCACGGCGCACGCCACCGCCTGCGGCTTCGTAGGTGTCCAGCCCGACGAAGCGCACCAGCGGATGCCGGTAGGCGTCGATTTCCCTTTCGGTGAGGCGGTCGCGCAGCGCGGACGGCTGACGTTGCCACGTCGGCGCATCGTAGAAGGCGGCTTCCTGCGCGGCGTGGTCGTCAGTGATGGCAAGGGCCATCAACTGATCGAGCGTGACGGCATCGGCGCGGTAGTCGGCCATCAGGCGCGGCGAGACGTTCGCCAGCTTCAAGCGGCGCTGCACCACCAGCGGCGTGACGCTGAAATCCGCCGCAATGTCCTCGATGGGTCGACCTTCGGCCACCAGCGCGGCGAACGCTTCAAACTGGTCTGCCGGGTGCATGGCTTCGCGCTGCACGTTCTCGGTGAGGCTGGCGGTTCGGGCCGTGCCATCGGCTACCTGCAAGCAAGGCACCTCCCAATCCTTGGCGATGCGGTGCTTTTTCGCCAGCAGCTTCAACGCGGCCAGCCTGCGGCCACCGGCCACGACTTCGTAATGCTCGCCATCGGCGGAGGCAATCACGATCAGGTTTTGCAGCAGGCCCACGCGCTGAATGCTCGCGGCCAGTTCAGGGATGGACATGCGCGGGGTCTTGCGCACGTTGCGGCCCGTGGGGCGCGGCACCAGCCGCGACAGCGGTACAAGAATCAGGTTCTTGGTCGGGTCGGCGGCCTCCAGCGGGACAGCGGCAGCGGCATTGACGGCGCGGGCTTCGGTGGTGGTGATGGCGTTCATGGTGGTTCTCCAATCGAGTGAAACAAGGAATGGAGGGGAACCGCCCCTCCGGCGGGGGAACGGTTCAGGCTTTGAGCGCGCGCATACCATCGGCCAACAGCCACAGCGCACGGTTGAGGCGAATGTCCGAATCAATGCCCTGCACGGGGCGGGTCTGCTGCCTGCGCCCATTGGCGGCGCGGCCATGCAATCCGCCCTTGGTCAGGTTCTCTTGGGTGCGGTTCATGACCGACCACAAATCCGGGCGGCGGTCCTCGAAGCGGCGCGGCATCAGGATTTGCGATTCCGTGATGGGCGCGGGCTTGTTCGGGTCGTCGTACTTGAGGGTCAGCGCAGCACGGGCGAAGACTTCGGCCTCGCCTTCGTCGAGCGTGATGGCACGCATGGCATCGCGTGAATCGCACACACGGTCAAAGCCGCGCAGCACCTCGAACGCGCCTTCGATGACTTGGCCCGCCACGTCGCCCTTATGGGGTACGCGCACGTCCGCCACGGTGTCGCCGCACACAAGGCCATTGCTGCAAACGAATCGAAACTGGCCCGCCAGCATCTGATAGCTGCTCGTGCCATCGTGCGAGTTCAGCAGGATGATTTCGTTGGCTTCCGCGCCGTTGATCTGGCTGGCATGGCGCAGGCGCAGCATGTGTTTCGTGTGCTCGCGCTTGCCTGCATCGCGCACGCGGGTTTGCGTCACCATGAAAGGCTGAAACCCCTCCTTGCGAAGCTCGGTCAGAACCGCCGCCGTGGGGATATAGGCGTATCGCTGCGAACGGCTCTCATGTGGGGCATCCGCAAAGATGGATGGCGCTACACGGTGAATCTGGTCATCGGACAGCGGGTAGTCGCTGCGCAGCGCGGGGGAATGGGAAGCGAAACGGGTTGCAAGCATGTCGTTCTCCTGACTTGGCTGTTGAAGAAAACCGCACACCGGATTCCTAGATTCGGAGCCCAGCCTTTCGGCTGTTCGGTGCGGTCGGCACGAGGAACCCGGTTGGCCCTGTTGCCACCGTCTTTCCTGAGTTCATCGCCCGCGACGGTCAGGAGCGCGCGGACGGGGGCCGTCAAGGAAACAAGCGCAGGGTTGGTGCGGCCCGCAGGCGCAGCCGAGGACACGGCCCTGCGCGCCTTGATGGCACACGGGAGCGGGCTACAGTCGCGGACAAGGTGATGAAGTCAGGGAAGACGGCTGGACATGGCAACGGCCCTCCCACACGCCGACCGCACGGCAAGCGAAGCGCGCAGGCCCGAAGCTGGAAGCCGGGCCGGAGGCGTCAGCCGAGCGGAGCGAGGGAACGATGGAAGCCCGACAGGGGCGAAACCCCGTAGGGGTTCGATGCGCAGCACGACAGCGCGACCGGCCATCTCCCAGGTGGCTGGGGACGCCCAGACTTCAAAACCGAATGGACAACAGGGTAAGGACGAGCGCACGCAAGGCATCGTGGATCTGCTGCGTATGCTGTCTGGCCGATCCGGCGCAGCCGAGTCGGCGCCGTTCAGGGGCGCCAAGCCTGCGCGGCGGGGATAGCCCGCAGGGCTTTCCCCTGGAGGCAAGCAAAGCGCGCAGCGCCCCGGAAGGGGCGCGAAGGCATCAAGCCGAGTCGTCAGGACGCAGGCTGGATTGCGCAACCGGCACCCACGGCGAAGTCGAGTTCAGCAGATAGCGCGCTCCACGCGCATAGGAGCCCGAAAGCCCGCTGGGCCGGTAGAACCCGGTGACGCGACGACGGAACTGCACGCCGTATTCGTTGGTGTAGATCACCGCATCGCCGATCTGGAAGCGCAGCGGCTGGCCGTTCTCCGGCGCGAATGGCTTGAGCGCATCGTGCTGCGCGGTGATTTCGATGATGTAGTCGTGATGGCTGCTCATGGCATGGATCTCCTGTGATGGTCGAGAAAGCACAAGGAGCGCCTTGCGGCGCTCCAAGGGCGAAGTCAGACGACGATCCGCCCGGCCAACCGCGCATCGCGCGCATAGGCGCTCAACCGCTTCTCGCCACGGAAAGACAGATCGCGCTCGATCGGCAGGCCCAGCCCGCCGCGCACGCTCGCCAGCTCGTTCAAGCTGACCCAGCCGATTTCTGGCTCGCCCAGGCCCAGGTCGCAAAGACCGAAAGCGTGGTCGTGATCGTCGGGATCAATCTCGGTCAGCAGCCAGGTCGCGCCGCCGTCCGGCGTGAACAGCTTGACCACCGGGGCCGGATCGAAGTCCGGGTTCTCCAGCGATGCGCGGCCGTTGGCCAGCAGCACGATGCGCTGCTCGGCAGTGATGAGTACGTTGTTCATGGTGAACTCCTGAAAGGTTGCCGGGCGGAATTGCCCAGCCCTTCCGGGGCACGGCGCAGCGCAAGCAGTCAGGGGTCGCAGACGGCCGCCAGGACGCCAGCGCCATCGGCGCGCAGCCCTTGACGGCGAGAACGCCGTGGCAGGATGAAGGGAACAGCAAGCCGCCCCCACATCTCACACACTGGGGTTATCGTCACAAATTCAATGATTGTTGTATCATTGAATAATGAACGAAGCCGAAGCTGTTTCCGCCCTGAGCGCGCTGGCCCATGCCCAGCGCCTGCGGGTGTTCCGCGCCCTGGTCATCGCCGGCCCCGAAGGGCGCACGCCCAGCGTGCTGGCCGAACAACTCGACGTGGCCCGCAACGCGCTGTCCTTTCATCTGAAAGAACTGGCGCATGCCGGCCTCGTCAGCATCGAACAGCAAGGACGCAACCTGATCTATCGCGCCGACTTTTCCCAGATGAACGGGCTGCTCGGCTACCTGACCGAACACTGCTGCCAGGATGGCGTGTGCGAAATCACCGAACCCTCGTCCCGCTGCGCCTGCTGAACCGCCATGAACGACACGATCCCTCCCTCATCTATCGGCGCTCCAGCACACACCGGCCCCATCATGAGCGTGTTCGAGCGTTACCTGACGGTGTGGGTGCTGCTGTGCATTGCCGCCGGTATTGCCTTGGGACAGTTCGCACCCGGCGTGTTCCAAGCCATCGGTCGCATGGAAGTGGCCCAGGTCAACCTGCCTGTGGGCCTGCTGATCTGGATCATGGTGATCCCGATGCTGCTCAAGGTGGACTTCGGCGCGCTGGGCCAGGTCAAGCAGCACTGGCGCGGCATCGGCGTGACGCTGTTCATCAACTGGGCCGTCAAGCCGTTCTCCATGGCGCTGCTGGCGTGGATATTCATCCGCCAGGTCTTCGCACAATGGCTGCCCGCCGATCAACTCGACAGCTACGTCGCCGGCCTGATCCTGCTCGCTGCCGCGCCTTGCACGGCGATGGTGTTCGTCTGGAGCCGGCTGACCGGGGGCGATCCGGTGTTCACGCTGTCGCAGGTGGCCTTGAACGACACCATCATGGTGTTCGCCTTCGCACCCATCGTTGGCCTGCTGCTCGGACTGTCGGCCATTACGGTGCCGTGGGACACGCTGCTGACTTCGGTGGCGCTCTACATCGTCATTCCGGTCATCCTCGCGCAGCTCTGGCGCCGTGCCTTGCTGCGGCGAAGCCAGGCCGCCTTCAATGCCGCGCTCGCACGCATCGGCCCACTGTCCATCGCAGCGCTGCTACTCACGCTGGTGCTGCTGTTCGCCTTCCAGGGCCAGGCCATCCTGCAGCAGCCGTTGGTGATCGCCATGCTGGCCGTGCCGATCCTGATCCAGGTGTTCTTCAACTCCGGCCTGGCCTACTGGCTCAACCGCAAGATGGGCGAGAAACACAGCATCGCCTGCCCCTCGGCGCTGATCGGCGCGAGCAACTTCTTCGAGCTGGCCGTGGCGGCGGCCATCAGCCTGTTCGGCTTTCAGTCCGGCGCAGCGCTGGCCACCGTGGTCGGCGTGCTGATCGAGGTGCCGGTGATGCTGCTGGTCGTGCGCATGGTCAACCGTTCGCGCGGCTGGTACGAATGCGGCCCGAATTCATCCACGCGATAACAGAACCTTCCATGAGCACCATCACGATCTATCACAACCCCGCCTGCGGCACCTCGCGCAACACGCTGGCCCTGATCCGCAACAGCGGCGAAGAGCCCACGGTCATCGAATATCTGAAAACGCCGCCCGACCGCGCCACGCTGGTCAAGCTGCTGGCCGATGCCGGCCTGAGCGTGCGCGACGTGCTGCGCGAGAAAGGCACGCCCTACGCGGAACTCGGTCTGGGCGATCCGAAGCGGACAGATGACCAGTTGCTCGATTTCATCGAGCAACACCCCATCCTCATGAACCGGCCCATTGTGGTCACGCCGCTGGGCACGCGCCTGTGCCGGCCGTCGGAAGCGGTGCTGGACATCCTGCCGAAGCCGCAGCGCGGCGCGTTCAACAAAGAAGACGGCGAGCCGGTGATCGACGCGGAAGGCCGCCGTGTCTGAATCGCGCCTTGATCTGCTCAACATCGACACGACGCTGTTCCAGCCACCGGACACGGCGCGATTGCTTGCGCCCGAGCGTGCCGGCCATGCGCCGCGCTTTCTGCTGCTCTATGGCTCGCTGCGGGAACGCTCGTACAGCAGGCTCGCCGCCGAGGAAGCCGCGCGCATCCTGCGCGCATTGGGCGGCGAGACGCGGATGTTCAATCCCTCTGGCCTGCCGCTGGTGGACGATGCTCCGGGCGATCACCCAAAAGTCCAGGAACTGCACGCACTCACGCAATGGGCCGAGGGCATGGTGTGGTGCTCGCCCGAGCGCCACGGCGCCATGACCGGCCTGATGAAAACCCAGATCGACTGGATTCCGCTGTCGGTCGGGGCCGTGCGCCCGACCCAGGGCAAAACCCTGGCGGTGATGCAGGTCTCGGGCGGCTCGCAGTCCTTCAACGCCGTCAACCAGATGCGCGTGCTGGGCCGCTGGATGCGCATGCTGACCATCCCCAACCAATCCTCGGTCGCCAAGGCATACCAGGAGTTCGACGAGGCCGGGCGCATGAAGCCCTCGGCCTACTACGACCGCATCGTGGACGTGATGGAGGAGCTGATGAAGTTCACGCTGCTCACGCGCGACGCGGCGCCGTATCTGGTGGATCGCTACAGCGAGCGCAAGGAAAGCGCCGAGGCGCTGTCGAAGAGAATGAAACAAGAGGCGATTTGATGCCAATCGATACGCAACTGCGCGATGGCGCTTGGCGGGTCTTCCTCGTATTCCTGCGCCTGGGCCTGACCTCGTTCGGCGGCCCGATCGCGCACCTGGGCTACTTCCGCGCCGAATTCGTCGAGCGCCGCCGCTGGCTGGATGACCGCAGCTACGCCGACCTGGTCGCGCTGTGCCAGTTCCTGCCTGGGCCGGCCAGCAGCCAGGTGGGCATGGCGCTCGGCCTGGGCCGCGCCGGCTGGTGGGGCGCACTGGCGGCTTGGGTCGGCTTCACGCTGCCTTCGGCGCTGGCGCTGATCCTGTTCGCCTACGGCATCTCGGAATACCGCGCATTGGCGGATGCGGGCTGGGTGCATGGCTTGAAAGTGGTCGCCGTCGCCGTGGTGGCACAGGCCGTCTGGGGCATGGCCAAGACGCTATGCCCCGACCGGCCCCGCGCCGCGCTGGCGATCCTGGCGGCGCTGCTCACGCTGCTGCTGCCATCGGCCTGGATGCAGATCGCCGCCATCGCCGTGACGGGCCTGGCGGGCCGCGTGTGGCTCCAACTGCCGCCGCTGCCGGCCACGCATCTGGCCTCGTATGCGGTCTCGCGGCGCGTCGTCACGATGGCATGGGGCCTGCTGGCCGTTCTGCTGCTCGGCCTGCCTGTGTGGGCAGCGGCCAGCGGTTCAACGACGGCCGCGCTGATCGATGGCTTCTTCCGGGCCGGCGCACTGGTGTTCGGGGGCGGCCACGTCGTGCTGCCGCTGCTGCAAGCGGCCACCGGATCGACCGGTGCGGTCGCCAATGCCGACTTCCTGGCCGGCTACGGCGCGGCGCAGGCCGTGCCGGGGCCGCTGTTCACCTTCGCCGCCTATCTCGGCACGGTGGCCGATTGGCCCTTGCATGGCTGGCGTGGCGGACTGGCGCTGCTGGCGGTGATCTTCGTGCCGGCCTTTCTGGTGCTGGTCGGCGCGTTGCCGCTCTGGGAGCGCCTGCGCCACCGCCAGGGCATTCAGGCCGCGATGGCGGGCATCAATGCCGGCGTCGTCGGCATCCTGCTGTCCGCGCTCTACGATCCGGTCTGGACAAGCGCCATTCACGGGCGCACCGACTGTGCCCTGGCCCTGGCTGCTTTCGGATTGCTGGTCTACGGCCGCACGCCGCCGGTGCTGGTGGTCGTGCTGGCCGCCGTCGCCGGACAGCTCTTGTCTGCCTGATTCCCCAGGGGGTCAGGCGCCCACCGCCCCATGCCCGTGGGTGTGGTGGGCATCGGGCACATGCGGATGGGCGTGGGTCACGGCGGCATGGCGATGCCGGTGGCTGTGCGCGCCCGTCGGCATCACGTCATGCCCATGGTCGTGGTGCCCATCGTCGTGGCGGTGGGCATGTTCGTGCTCGATCGCCTCATGGGTGTGGGCATGGTCGTGGGCTTCGGCCAGATGCAGCAGAACGCCCAGCACCATCAACACGCCACCCAGCAGGAGCAGCCAGGAGGCGCCACGCTCGCCGAGTCCATAAGCCGCCGCCGCGCCAAGGAATGGCGCGAAGGCGAACACCGAGCCGGTGCGCGCAGCGCCGAAAGCGCGCTGGGCCAGCAGGTACAAGCGCAGACTCAAGCCGTAGCCGCTGGCCCCGACTGCCAACAGCGCCAGCGCGGCGGCCAGCGTGGGCAGCGGCTCGCCGCGCAGCCATGCCAACGCCCCCGTCAAGGCGCTGCCCAGCAGCGCCTTGACCATCACGACCTGGCCGGGATCGCGCTCGGCCACCGGCCGCGACAAGGCGTTGTCGGCACCCCAGGCCGCCGTGGCGAGCAGCACGGCCAGCAGCCCCCACAACTGCGGGGCGCCCGATTGCCCCTGATCCAGCACCAGGGCGACGGCACCGGCCAGCAGCAGCACCATGGCCGCAGCGACCCGCCGATCCATCGACTCGCCATAGAGCACCCACGCCAACACCGCCGTGAACAGGGCTTCGAGCGTGAGCATCAGCGAGGCGCTGGTGCCGCTGGTATGTCGCAGCCCCCAGGCCAGGGCGACAGGGCCGAGTGCCGCACCGAACACGGCCATGGCGCTCAAGCGCGGCCCATCGGCCCAACGCAGCCGGGCTTCTCGGTGGGCCGGCTGACGTGACAGCAGGCCGGTCGCCGCGGCACCGGCGTAGAGCAACGCGGCGACGGTCAACGGCCCCAGGCCGCTGCCCAACCGCTGAATGAACGGCGTACTCAGGCCGAACAGCGCCGCCGCGAGCAGGGCCAGCAGACCGCCGCGCCATGCGGGGCGATGCCACAAAGAAAGTGTGTTGCTCATCGTCTACCTCTCAGCCAACGCCAGGCGCCTGCCCAAGCACGGCAGCAATTTCACATAAACCAGTTCACTGACGAGTTCCACCAGCGTCTGTGCCACGATCACCGCAGGGATCAGGGGTACGGCCCCAGGGATGGCCATTCCGAGCGGCAACACCACCAGCGAGTTGCGCGTCGCACTGCTGAACGCGATGGCCCGGCCCTGATCGGCCGGCAATCGCCAACCGCGCGCCACGCACCAGCCCAGCAATGGCGCAATGACAGCGAAAACCACATAAACAGGTACGACGGCCCGCACGGCACCCAACGCCTGGCCGAGCTGCGGCGTCACGGCGGCCACCACGACAAACAGTACCGCTGCCGTTGCCGGCACCGGCAGCAGGCCCAGCACAGCGACGGCAGAGCGGCCCGCATTGGCACGGGCCGCCCAAGCTTGGCAGACACCCGCCAGCACCAACGGGACGGCGATCAGCCAAACGAAGGCATGCACGAAGGGTTCCCGCTGCACCAGGCCGCCCGCGGCATCGCCTAGGAACAGCCCGAGGAACACTGGCAGCAAGAGCATCTGCGCGGCAAGCAACACCGGGGTCGAAGCCAGCAGTTGCCGCGCGTCAGCACGTCCCACGTGCGCGAACGTCACGACGTAATCGATGCACGGCGCCAGCAGCACCAGCAATGCGCCGGTACGCAACAGTGGATCATCTGGCAGCCACAACCGCAGCGCGGCCACCAGCAAGGGCACCGCCACGAAGTTCGCGGTCAGGACGGCGCCCAGGAAACGCATGTTGGACAACGCCTGGCGCAATGCCATTAACGGCACCTGCAAGAAGGTGACGAACAGCATGAAGCCCAGCAAAGGGTCAATCGCAGGCGCCAGCGTGGCCGTGCCGGGGTGCAGCCAGGCGAAGACCGCAGCCAGCACCACCGCCGCAAAATAAATGGCGATCTGACGGGTTTCGAGAATTTCGCGTAAATTGACAATGGACACAGACACAAGTTCTTGGGATCGGCGATCTGTTCATTCGACGGAATATCGCCGTAGATCGAAACAAGAGGTTCGACCTCATTAAACATCACGGTATTTATTCATGGACAGTCGCGCACATTGGGATCGCGTTTACGCGACCCGTTCCGCTCAGGAGGTGAGCTGGTATCAGCCGCACGCGGAGCAATCTCTGGCCCTGATCGAGCGTGTCTCCGCCGGGCGGCCAAGCCGCCTCATCGACGTGGGCGGCGGCGCATCGACTCTGGTGGACGATTTGCTGACGCGCGGGCCGTTCGAGGTCACGGTGCTGGATCTGTCCGCTGCGGCCCTGGATGTCGCCCGCCAACGGCTCGATGCCGCACAGGCCCGGCGGGTGCATTGGCTGGCCGGCGATGTGACCAGCGTGGCCTTGCCGGCCAACACCTATGACATCTGGCACGACCGCGCCGTGTTCCACTTCCTCACCGAACCCGCGCAACGGGCGGCCTATGTCGCGCAGGTGCGCCGTGCGGTGCGACCGGGCGGGCACGTCATCGTCGCCGCCTTCGGCCCCGATGGCCCGCTTCAATGCAGTGGCTTGCCGGTGATGCGCTACTCGGCCGATGCGCTGCATGGCGAATTCGGTGCGGCCTTCGAGCTGGTGGAACACAAGGCGGAAGCCCACCACACGCCAGGCGGTGCGATCCAGCAGTTCGTCTATTGCCATTGCATCATGCACTAGAGAGCCTGTGACGGCACAGCACGCGCAGGCCCGCGAGGGCCGGAGTTGCACCACCGGGCGCAGCAAAAAGGGGGCCGAAGCCCCCGGAAGTCACAACAGGCCATGTTCGGCGAAGGACGTGGCGTTGCTGCCACCGACGATGACGTGATCGAGCACGCGCACATCCACCAGCGCCAACGCCTCCTTGAGCCGCTGGGTCAGCGCCTTGTCCGCGCCGCTCGGCTCGGGGTTTCCGCTCGGGTGATTGTGCGAAACGATGACCGCTGCCGCGTTGTGCCGCAGCGCCTCCTTGACCACTTCGCGCGGATACACCGATGCGCCGTCGATGGTGCCGTGGAACATCTCGACATACTCGATCAGGCAATGCCGCGTATCGAGGAACAGCACCGCGAACACTTCGTGCTCGTAGCCGGCCAGCTTGGCGCGCAGGTATTCCTTGACCGCCGATGGTGAGGTGAAGGACGCCCCGCGCTGCATCTTGTGCTCGATGGCCTGGCGCGCAGCTTCCAGAATTTGGTCGGCCGTCGCCAACACATAGCGGCCCTGTGCATCGCGCACCATCAGCACGGCATCGAACGAGGAAAAGGACAGTTGCGACATGATCGTGCTCCGGTTGCTCGGGCGGAATTGCCCGGAACCGTGTCCAGCACGGCGCAGCGCAAGCAGTCAGGGGTCGCAAGACGGCCGCCAGGACGCAAGCGCGCACAGCGCGCGCCGCCCTTGACGGCGAGAACGCCGTGATACGGTGAAGGGAACAGCAAGACCGCCTACACACCGCCCACTGCACACCCTCGGCTTTTGGGGCAAGCGGAGCGCGCAGGCCCGCGAGGGCCGAAGGCGTCAGGGGTCAAAGCCGAATGGCCGCGACTCGGAAAGAGGCGTGGGGCGCAGCCCGCGAACCCGACGGCGGCACGCCGGGACGCCCAGCTACTGCGGGAGTTTCTTGGGCTGCTTCGACGTGCGCGATTCCAACAAGCGCCGCGTGGCGTCCAGTTCCTTCTGCAACAGCTCGGCATCCGGCAGCACGGTACGGTAGTTCGCTGCCATCACCTTCGACGGCAAGCCTTCCAGTGCATACCGCGCCAGTGCATGGCCCTTGTCGGCGCACAGGATCAACCCCACGGGCGGGTTTTCATCGGGATAGGCCCAATGCTCCTTGGCGTAGTTGCAATACATGAGCATCTGGCCCACGTCAGCATGGGACAGGCTGCCCAGCTTCAGGTCGATGATGACCAGGCAGCGCAACTTGCGATGGAAAAACAGAAGATCCACCCGATACCACGTCTGGTCGATCCGCAAGCGCCGCTGCCGCCCGACGAAGGTGAACCCTTCGCCCAACTCCAGCAGAAAATCCTCCAGCCGCTGGATCAGCGCGGCTTCCAGATCGGACTCGGAATACTCGTCCTTGAGGTTCAGGAACTCCAGCACGTAGGGGTCTTTGATCGCGTCGTCGGGCCTGACGGCATCCTCCGGCCTCGGCGCTGCGCCCTTGACCAGCATCGCCGCCTTGTCCTTGGACAAGGCCGTGCGCTCGTAGAACTGGCTGCCGATCTGCCGGTCAAGCTGGCGCACGCTCCAGCCGCCGCGCAGCGCCTCGACCTCGTAGAACTGGCGAGCGTGATCGTCCTTGACCGACAGCAGCCGCACATAGGCCGACCACGGCAGCGTGAACACCTGCGCCAGTTCGACGAGGCTCAAATTCCCAGACACCGTCTGGGAATTCTCCGAGACCGGGCCGCCGCCCAATTTCCCAGACAGTGTCTGGGAAATCTCGGAGCGGGGATACGCTAGGAAGAACCGCCGCATGTTCTCCAGGTTGTTGACGCCGAACCCGCGCCCGAACTGCGCGGTCAGATCAGCGGACAGCCGCTCGATCAACTGCTCGCCGTAGCCCGCGCGCCGCTTGCCCTGCTGCTCGGCCTCCACGATGCGGCGGCCAACCTCCCAATAGCTGGCCGTCATCAGCGCATTGACGCTGCGCGCCGCCGCCTGGCGAGCGGTATCGAGCAGTTCCACGATGCCGCCGTGGATGCCGGCGTAGCCTGCAGGTAGGGTGGTGGCTTTGGGTGTCCGAGTGCTCATGCCGTCGCCTCCTGTGGCTGTTGCTGCCGCGCCCCGGTGATGGTCTTGCGCCGGTTCGCCACCAGCTCGGCGGCCTTGCGCACCGGGTCATCCTCGGTGTGAACGTAGCGCATGAACATCGCCACGGTCTTGTGCGCCGTCAGCGCCATGCCGACCTTGACCGGGATACCCGAGTTGGCAATGTCGGTCGCCGAGCGATGCCGGATGCCGTGCGTACCGACATGCGCTGCACCGGCTGCTTTGAGCGCACGGCTCCAGCCGTTGTAATACTCGCCCGTGGTCAGATGCTGGCCGGGATGGGTCGGGGACGGCAGCACATGAGGGCAATCGTCCCGGCGCGGCGCCGCCGAAAGCAGCCGATAGGCTTCTTCGCTCATGGGCTTGGACATGCCGCCGGTCTTGCTGTCGGGCCAGACGACACGCCGGTTCTCGAAGTCCACCCAATCCCATTGGAGCGTGACGATTTCGCCACGACGGCCGGCAAACTCGAATTGCAGCCGGATCGCCAGCGGGATGACGTAGTTCTCCAGCCCCTCAGCCTCCAGATGGTCAAGATGACGGAACAGCTTGCCCATGTCCTCGTCGCTGATGAGGTGGGTGGCTTTGCCGTTGGGGAACATCGGAACATGCCGGCAAGGATTGGTGCCATCCAGACGGTAGCCCCACACCTCGGCCAGATTGAACATCCGGCGCATCACGCTGAACGTGCGGTTCGCATCGGCGGGCTTGTGGGCCATCTTCTTCATCATCCCAGCCACGTCCGGGCGCTTCACATCCTGCACCTTCATGCGGCCGATCATCGGAACGATGTTGCGGTCGATGGTGCTCTGGTAGCCGTGTTGCGTGCTGGGTTTGTTGCGCAGCTTGGAGTAGTCCTCCATGAACTTCGTGCATAGCTCCTTGACCGTGGGAGCTTGGCGAGCAGCCGCCTTGTCTGCGGCCGGATCGCCGCCCCGGCGTACCTGGGCCAGCCATTCCTGCGCCAGTGAGCGGGCCTGCTCGACGGTCAATTCCCCGTATTGGCCCAAGGCGGGCTTGCGCCGCTCGCCAGCGTTTGTCCGGTACTGGAGCATGAACACCTTGCGGCCCGCTGGTGTAATCTTGCACAGGAAGCCGGGCACCAGCGTGTCCCGGAGTTCGACGGCCTGCGCCTGGGGTTGCGCCGCATCGACTGCGGACTTGGTGAGCTTGATTTTTGCCACGATGACTCCTCGGAAAGACCCGATTCCCAAGAGCCTCATAGGGGCCACCAGCAGGGAGGTCAGGTCAGGTTTCGGAAAGCACCGGCATATGTTGAACTCGCCTAAGTTATTGATAAACCTGCTGTATCGAGCTTCGGCGTAGTCCAGCAAAGTTCGGTGCTGGAGTCATAGTGAAATGAAAAAGGGGCGCCGAAGCGCCCCTCCAACACAGCAACGAGTGAGGGCCCGAGCTCAGTCGGCCTGCTTGCGCAGGAAGGCCGGGATCTCGATCTCGTCCATGCCGTTGGAGCTCAGGGCCTCCACCTTGGCCGCCGCCTGGGTGCGGCCGGTGCGCCACACGCTGGGCGTGGCCAGCGCGCCGTAGTCCTGTTGCTGGACCGGGGCAGCCGCCACCGGTTGGGCCGCCGTCGGTTGGGCGACCGCGCCCATCGGGGTGTTGAGCATCGGCAGGTTGTCGGTACCGGTGCGCAGCATCGGCTGCGACTGCACCACCGTCAGCGGCGCAGCGGCGCGCTTGGCGGTGGACAGACCGGTGGCGATCACGGTCACCCGCAGTTGGTCGCCCAGGCTGTCGTCGTAGGCGGCGCCGAAGATCACGTGCGCATCGTCCGCGGCATAGCGGCGGATGGTGTTCATCGCGTTCTTGCTCTCCGACAGCTTGAAGGTCGAGCGAGCGGCGGCGATCAGCACCAGCACGCCACGCGCGCCGGACAGGTCGATGCCCTCCAGCAGCGGGCAGGCGACAGCCGCCTCGGCCGCCTTGATGGCACGGTCCGGACCGGTGGCCATCGCGGTGCCCATCATGGCCTTGCCCGGCTCGCTCATCACCGTCTTCACGTCTTCGAAGTCGACGTTCACGAAGGCGTCCATGTGGATGATGTCGCTGATGCCGCCCACGGCGTTCTTCAGCACGTCGTTGGCATGGCCGAAGGCCTGGTCCTGGGTGACGTCATCACCCAGCACTTCCAGCAGCTTCTCGTTGAGCACCACGATCAGCGAGTCGACATTGGCTTCCAGCTCGGAGACGCCGGCATCGGCCTGCTTGCTGCGGCGGCCGCCTTCGAATTCGAAGGGCTTGGTCACCACGCCGACGGTCAGGATGCCCATGTCCTTGGCCACGCGGGCAATCACCGGCGCGGCGCCGGTGCCGGTGCCGCCCCCCATGCCGGCCGTGATGAACAGCATGTGGGCGCCGGAGATGGCCTCGCGGATGCGGGCCTCGGCCTCTTCGGCCGACTGGCGGCCCACGTCCGGCTTGGAGCCAGCGCCCAGACCGGTGTTGCCCAGCTGCACCAGGTGACGCGCCGCGCTGCGGTTGAGCGCCTGGGCGTCCGTGTTGGCGCAGATGAACTCCACGCCCTGAACGCCCTGGGCGATCATGTGCTCGACCGCGTTGCCGCCGCCGCCGCCCACACCGATCACCTTGATCTGCGTGCCTTGGTCGAATTCCTCGATCATCTCGATGGCCATGGTGACCTCCTTCTCCGTCTCGTTGCAGTTGCCGTTTGCGTTGAACTCTGGCTCGACCGGGGCCTGTGTCTGCCCCTTGGAACCGCTTACTTCAGAAACTCAAAAATTACCCAGGAACCAGTCCCGCGCTTTCCCGAACATGGTCTTGACCGAACCCGCCTGCTGCGCGGCCTTGTGGCCACGGGTGTGGGCGAGCCGTGCTTCTTCGAGCAGACCCATCACGGTGGCCGAGCGCGGATTGGCCACCATGTCGAACAAGGCGCTGGAATAGGTCGGCAGGCCCTTGCGGACCGGCTTGAGGAAGATGTCCTCCCCCAGCTCGACCATGCCCGGCATGACCGCCGTGCCGCCGGTGATCACGATGCCCGAGGACAGCAGCTCCTCGTAGCCCGAATCGCGGATCACCTGGTGCACCAGCGAAAAAATCTCTTCCACCCGCGGCTCGATCACGCCGGCCAGGGCCTGGCGGCTGAGCATGCGCGGCACCCGGTCGCCCAGACCGGGCACTTCCAGCTGCTCGGCCGGGTCTGCCAGCAGCTGCTTGGCCACGCCGTACTCGACCTTGATCTCCTCGGCGTCCTTGGTCGGGGTCCGCAGCGCCATCGCGATGTCACTGGTGATCAGGTCGCCGGCGATCGGGATCACCGCGGTGTGGCGGATCGAGCCGCCGGTGTAGATGGCCACATCGGTGGTGCCGGCACCGATGTCCACCACCGCCACGCCCAGGTCCTTCTCGTCGTCGGTCAGCACCGCGGCGGCCGAGGCGGTCGGCGTCAGGCACAGCTGCTCGACCTCCAGGCCGCAGCGCCGCACGCACTTGATGATGTTCTCGGCCGCGCTCTGGGCGCCGGTGGCGATGTGCACCTTGACCTCGAGCCGGCTGCCGCTCATGCCGATCGGCTCCTTGACCTCGTGGCCGTCGATCACGAACTCCTGCGACTCGACCAGCAGCAGGCGCTGGTCGTTCGGGATGTTGATCGCCTTGGCGGTCTCGATCACCCGGGCCACGTCGGTGGGCGTGACCTCGCGGTTGTCGCGCACGATCACCATGCCGGTGCTGTTCTGGCCCCGGATGTGGCTGCCGGTGATGCCGGTGTAGACGCGCTCGATCTTGCAGGCGGCCATCATCTCGGCCTCTTTGAGCGCCTGCTGGATGCTCTGCACGGTGGCGTCGATGTTGACGACCACGCCGCGCTTGAGACCGTGCGAGGACGCCACGCCCAGCCCGGCCACGCGCAGCTCACCGCCGGCCACGACCTCGGCCACCACCGCCATCACCTTGGCGGTGCCGATGTCCAGCCCGACGACGAGATCCTTGTATTCCTTGGCCATGCTGCCTCAATGCGGGGTACTGGTTGGGGGGGGGCTGCCCGCGGCGCCCTTCAGGCGCAGCGCGTAGCCATCGGCGTGCCGCAGATCGGCCTGGCTCCAGCCTCGTGGCAAGCGGGCCGACGCCTGGGTCACGGTGCGCACAAAGCGCTCACAGCGCGCCTGCACCTCCGCATCGCTGCCGCGGCCGATCTCGACCACAGCGCCGTTGTCCAGCTCGGCCTCCCAGGAACCGCGACCCGACAGCGCGAGCCGGGCGATCTCCAGCCCCAGCGGGGCGAAGACCGGGTTCAGGCGGCGGAACATCGCCAGCATCTCGGGGGCGCTGGCCTCGTCGCCGGAGAACTCGGGCAGGTCTTCCTCGTCCACGTCGCCCACGTTGGCCTCGAAGACCTCGCCGTAGGTGTTGACCAGGCGGTCATTGCCTTCATCGCCCTTCCAGACGGCGGCGGGCCTGTGTTCTTCCAGCGTCACCTCCAGCCGGTTCGGCCAGATGCGCTGAACAACCGCGTGCCGCACCCAGGGCAGGTCCTCGAACACCTTGCGGGCCGACGACAGATCGAGGGTGAAGAAGTTGCCCGTCAGGCGGGAGGCGATGTTGGCCCGGATCGTGGCCGCGCTGTTGCGGCTCACATCGCCATCCAGCCGGATGGCCCGGAAGGCGAACAGCGGCTGGCGCGCCACCCACCCCGCCGCCGCGGCCAGCAACAGGCCGGCCGCGGCAGCGGCCACCAGCGCCGTCGTGAACTGGGTCACCCGGACGTCTGGCGGCAAAGAGGTGGGCAGGGCAGCGGTTTTCATGTCCGGGTGGCGGGCGTGCTGTCCAGGCTGGCGGCGGCCAGCAGGCGCAGGCAGAGCTCTTCGTAACTGATGCCGACGGCACGCGCCGACTGCGGCACCAGCGAGTGGCCGGTCATGCCCGGCGCGGTGTTCATCTCAAGCAGGAAGGGCTTGCGGTCGCTGGCGCGGATCATCAGATCGGCGCGGCCCCAGCCCCGGCAGCCGAGGGCACGGTAGGCGGCCACCGCCAGGCGCTGGATCTCGCGTTCCTCTGCCTCGGGCAGGCCGCAGGGGCAGAGGTAGCGGGTGTCGTCGGAGTAGTACTTGTGCTCGAAATCGTAGTTGCCGTCGGGCGCCTGGATGCGGATCACCGGCAACGCGGCGGAGGCTTCGCCCTCACCCAGCACGGGGCAGGTCACCTCGTCACCGTCAATGAATTCTTCGCAAAGCACGTCGGGGTCGTATTGTGCCGCGAGAGTGACCGCTTCCTCCATGCCGGAATACCCCTGCACCTTCGTGACACCGAAGGAAGAACCTTCGCGGGCCGGCTTGACGATCAGCGGCAGGCCCAGCGCATCGGGCACCTCGCGCACCGCTTCGCGGGTGCGCTCCTCGGTGGACAGACGGCGCCAGCGCGGCGTGGGCAGGCCTTCGGCCAGCCAGACCCGCTTGGTCATGACCTTGTCCATCGCCACCGACGAGGCCATCACGCCCGAACCGGTGTAGGGAATGCCCAACAGTTCCAGGGCACCCTGCACCGTGCCGTCCTCACCGTGGCGGCCGTGCAGCGCGATGAAGCAGCGCGCAAAGCCCTCGCGCTTGAGCTCGCCGAGCTCGCGCTCGGACGGATCGAAGGGATGGGCGTCCACGCCCTGCGCGCGCAGCGCCTTGAGCACGCCCTCGCCCGACATCAGCGACACCGGCCGTTCCGCCGAATCGCCCCCCATCAGAACGGCCACCTTGCCAAGTGCCTTCACGTCCACCGTGCTCATGCTTGCCCCGCTTGTTCCACCACCTGTGCCGGAACGGCCCCGATCGAGCCCGCCCCCATCACGATCACCACATCCCCGTCGCGGGCGAAGGCCGCGATCTCGGCCGGCATCTGCTGGACGTCGTCGACGAACAGCGGATCGACCTTGCCGGCCACTCGCAAGGCGCGCGCCAGCGAGCGGCCGTCGGCCGCGACGATCGGCGGCTCGCCGGCCGCGTAGACCTCGGTCAGCAGCACCGCGTCGGCCTGCCCCAGCACCTTGACGAAGTCCTCGAAACAGTCGCGGGTGCGGGTGTAGCGGTGCGGCTGGAAGGCCAGCACCAGCCGCCGGCCCGGGAAGGCCCCGCGCGCCGCCGCCACCACCGCTGCCATTTCGACCGGGTGGTGGCCGTAGTCGTCGATCAGCGTGAACTGCCCGCCGCCCTGGCAGCGCAGCTCGCCGTAGCGCTGGAAGCGCCGGCCCACGCCGCTGAACTTGGCCAGCGCGGCGACGATGGGTTCGTCGGGCAGCTCCAGCTCGGTGGCCACCGCGATCGCCGCCAGCGCGTTGCGCACGTTGTGCACCCCCGGCAGGTTCAGCGTGATCGGCAGGTCCGGCATGGCGTGGCCGTAGTGGCGCCGGCAGGTGAACTGCATGCGGCCGCCGGCCAGGGCCTGCACGTCCACGGCCCGCACCGCCGCATCCTCGGCCAGGCCGTAGCGGATCACCGGCCGGGAGATCATCGGGATGATGCTCTGCACGCCGGGGTCGTCGCCACACAGCACCGCCGCGCCGTAGAACGGCATGCGGTGCAGGAAGTCCACGAAGGCCTGCTTCAGGCGGGCGTAATCGTGGCCGTAGGTGTCCATGTGGTCCTCGTCGATGTTGGTCACCACCGACAGGATGGGCATCAGGTTGAGGAAGGAGGCGTCCGACTCGTCGGCCTCGACCACGATGAATTCGCCCGAGCCCAGGCGCGAGTTGGCGCCGGCCGAGTTGAGCTTGCCGCCGATCACGAAGGTGGGGTCCACGCCCGCCTCGGCCAGCACGCTGGTGACCAGCGAGGTCGTGGTCGTCTTGCCATGCGTGCCGGCAATCGCGATGCCCTTCCTCAGGCGCATCAGCTCGGCCAGCATCACCGCGCGCGGCACCACCGGGATGTGGTGGGCCCGGGCCGCGATGACCTCGGGGTTGTCGCCCTTCACGGCCGAGGAGATGACCACCGCCTGGGCCGCGCCCAGGTGGGCAGCGTCGTGGCCGATCGTCACGCCGATGCCCAGGCCGGCCAGGCGGCGGGTGGTGGCGGATTCGGCCTGGTCGGAACCGGTGACCAGGTAGCCCAGGTTGTGCAGGATCTCGGCGATGCCGCTCATCCCGGCCCCCCCGATGCCCACGAAGTGGATGCGTTTGACGGCGTGTTTCATGTCGGCTTCACCAGCCTTTCGATTTCATCGGCCACCTTGGCGGCGGCCTGCGGCCGGGCCAGCAGACGGGCCTGCTGGGCCATGGCCAGCAGCCGCTCGCGCGTGAGCTGCGACAGCAGCTCCGCCAGCGACTGCGGGTTGAGTTCGTTCTGCGGCAGGTGGATGGCCGCGCCGCGCGCCGCCATCCAGGCCGCGTTGTCGCGCTGGTGCGACGTGGTGCTGACCACCAGCGGCACCAGCACGCTGGCCACGCCGGCCGCGCACAGCTCGCTGACCGTGATCGCGCCGGCCCGGCAGACGATCACATCGCAGTCGGCCAGGCGGCGGTCCATGTCGTCGATGAAGGGCAGCACCTCGGCCTGCACGCCCAGCGTGGCGTAGCGGCCCCGCACGTCTTCCAGATGGGCCATGCCGGTCTGGTGGGTCACCTGCGGCCGCTGCTCGGCCGGCAGATGCGCCAGGGCGGCCGGCACCTGTTCGTTGAGCACCCGGGCGCCCAGGCTGCCGCCCACCACCAGCACCCGCAGCGGGCCCTGGCGGCCGGCAAAGCGCTGGGCCGGGGCCGGCATGGCCTCGATCTCGGCGCGCACCGGGTTGCCGGTCACCACCGCCTGCTTGACCTTCTCGACGGCGGGACCATCGAAGCCAAAGGCCACCTTGTCGGCCACCGGCAGCAGGGCCCGGTTGCTCATCAGCAGGGCGGCGTCGGCATTGACCAGCACCAGCGGCCGGCCGGTGAGCTTGGCCACCCAGCCGCCAGGGAAGCAGACATAGCCACCCATGCCCAGCACCGCGTCGGCGCGGCGGCGACGGAAGATCCAGAGACTGTCCCAGAAGGCCTTCAGCAGACGGAACACGCCGCCCACGCTGTGGGCCAGGCCCTTGCCGCGCAGGCCGCTGAAGGCCAGCCGGTCCATCGGAATGCCTGTGGGCGGCACCAGGCGGTTCTCCATCCCGCCCTCGGTACCCAGCCAGCTCACGGTCCAGCCGCGCGTGCCCATCTCCCGGGCCACGGCCAGGCCAGGAATCACATGCCCGCCGGTGCCCGCGGCCATGATGACCAGATGACGGGTGGTGGCCATCGCGCTCATGCCCGGCCTCCTCGCATGAGCTGCCTGTTTTCTTGGTCCACTCGCAGCACGATGGACAGTGCCACCAGGTTGAGCAGCACGCCCGAGCCGCCGTAGGACAGCAGCGGCAGGGTCAGGCCCTTGGTGGGCAGCACGCCCAGGTTCACGCCCATGTTGATGAAGCTCTGCGCACCGAACCAGATGCCAATGCCCTGGGCCATCAGCCCGGCAAAGACGCGGTCCAGCGCGATGGCCTGACGGCCGATCACGAAGACGCGGCGGGTGATCCAGAAGAAGGCCAGGATCACGACCACCACGGTGACAAAGCCCAGTTCCTCGCCGATCACCGCCATCAGGAAGTCGGTGTGGGCCTCGGGCAGGTAATGCAGCTTCTCGATCGAGTTGCCCAGACCCTGGCCGAAGAACTCACCGCGGCCGAAGGCGATCAGCGAGTGGGTGAGCTGGTAGGCCTTGCCCTGCGCGTAGTTGGGGTTCCACGGGTCCAGGTAGGCGAAGATGCGCTGGCGGCGGAATTCGCTGAACACGATCATCAGCACGAAGGCGCCCACCAGCACCGCCACGCTGAGCAGGAACATGCGGCCGTTCACACCGCCCAGGAAGAGGATGCCCAGCGCGATCGCGGCGATCACCATGAAGGCGCCCATGTCCGGCTCGGCCAGCAGCAGCACGCCCACCACGCCCAGCGACACCGCCATCGGCCAGACCGCCTTGATGAAGTTCTCCTTGACTTCCATCTTGCGCACCATGTAGCTGGCCGCGTACATGGCCATGGCCAGCTTGCACAGCTCGCTGGGCTGGAAGTTCATGATGCCCAGCGGGATCCAGCGGCGCGCACCGTTGACACCCTTGCCGATGAAGGGGATCAGCGTGACGATCAACAGGGCCAGCGTGGTGGCGAACAGCCAGGGCGCCCACTTCTCCCAGGTGGCGATCGGGATCTGCAGCGTGATCACCGAGGCCACGAAAGCCACCCCGACGAAGATGGACTGCCGGACCAGAAAGTAGCTGGTGTCGTAGCGCGAGAACTTCGGGCTGTCGGGCATGGCCACCGAGGCCGAATAGACCATCACCAGGCTGAAGGCCAGCAGGCAGACCACCACCCAGATCAGCGCGGCGTCGAAGCCGGACACCGCGGCCGGCCGCGTCGTGCTGCCGCCCACCCAGTCGCGGATGGGCAGATGCTCGCTGCCGTCACGACCGCGCGCCCACAGCCCGGCCAGGCGCTCACGCGCCTCGGACCAGTTCGGCAGGGCGGCGGCCAGCTTCATGCGAGCACCTCGCCGTGGTCGGCCGCCCATTGCTGGACGGCGGCGATGAACACCTGCGAGCGGTGGGCGTAGTCACGGAACATGTCCATGCTGGCGCAGGCCGGGCTGAGCAGCACGGCATCCCCGCTGCGGGCCTGCGCGAAGCACCAGGGCACGGCGGCCTCCAGCGTGGCATGGCGCTGGAAGGGCACGCCAGTGCCTGCCAGCATCGCCTCGATGGCCTCGGCGTCGCGGCCGAGGGTGGCCACGGCGCGCACATGGCGCGCCACCGGCTCGGCCAGCGGGGCGAAATCCTGCCCCTTGCCCAGCCCGCCCAGGATCACCACCAGCTTGCCGTGGCGGTCGGCGCCCAGGCCGTCCAGTGCGGCCACGGTGGCCCCGACATTGGTGCCCTTGCTGTCGTCAAAGGCCTCGATGCCGCCGACGATGCCGACTGATTCGACCCGATGCGGCTCACCGCGGTACTCGCGCAGGCCATGCAGCATCGGTGCCAGCGGGCAGTCGATTGCGGTGGCCAGCGCCAGCGCGGCCAGCGCGTTGGCCGCGTTGTGGCGGCCGCGGATGCGCAGCGCATCGGCCGGCATCAGGCGCTGCAGGATGATCTCTTCGGGCTCGTCCTTGCGGCGCTTGATCGTCTCGTCGGCCGGCATCGCCCGCACCAGCCAGGCCATGCCGCCCTCCACCACCAGGCCGAAGTCACCCGGGTGTTGCGGCGGGTTCAGGCCGAAGCGGCAGACCCGGCGGCTGACCGCCTTCTTGGGCCGGCCGCGGCCGGGGCTGACCATCACCGGCGCCGGCTCCATGGCCTCCACCAGCGGGTCATCGCGGTTGATCACCATCACCGCCTGCTGGCCGAAGATGCGCGCCTTGGCCGCGGCATAGGCTTCCATCGAGCCGTGCCAGTCCAGGTGGTCCTGGGTCACGTTCAGCACAGTGGCGGCGCTGGGCTCGAAGCCTTGCACGCCGTCGAGCTGGAAGCTGGAGAGCTCCAGCACCCAGGCCTGGGGCAGGTGCTCGAACACCGGTTCGGCCGCCGGCGGCGGGGCCAGCACCACGGTGGGGGCTTCGTCGTCCACTGGCGCGGCGTCGGCGCCCTCTTCGTCTGCGGCATCAGGCCCATCCGCGGCGTCGCCCTCGGTGTCACTCTCGGTCTCGGCCGGCAGCTGGGCGTCGGGGGCCTCGGCCACCGGGGCTTGCGCCGCCACGTCGGCCTGGGCCGCCTCCGCCTCGGCCTGCTCGGCCGCCAGCGCACGGGCCTCGGTCTCGGCCAGCCAGACGGCGGTCAGCGTGTCCAGCAGGGTCGGCCCGATGTTGCCAGCCACCGCCACGCGGCGGCCGCAGCGCTCGACCAACTGCGCGGTCAGCGAGGTGGTGGTGGTCTTGCCGTTGGTGCCAGTGATGGCCAGCACCTTGGGCGCATAGCCCCAGTCGGCCTGCAGGTCGGCCAGCGCGTGGGCGAACAGGTCCAGTTCGCCGTTGAGCGGCACGCCCACCGCCTGGGCGGCTCGCAGCAGCGGCTGCAGCTCGGGCTTCAGGGGCGACAGGCCCGGGCTCTTGAGCAGCAGCCGGGCATCGCCCAGCGTCTCGGCCGTCAGCGGGCCACTGAAGAAAGCAGCGGCCGGCACGTCGGCGGCCAGCGCCACCGCCTGCGGCGGGTTGGCGCGTGAATCCCAGACCCGGATGCGCGTTGCCCCGTGGCGGGCGCACCAGCGCGCCATCGCCAGGCCGGAATCTCCCAGGCCCAGGATCAGCACGGACAGGTCTTGCAGATGCTTCATCGTCTTGCCTTCAACGCAGCTTCAGGCTGGCCAGACCGACCAGGCACAGCAGCATCGTGATGATCCAGAAGCGGATCACCACCTGGGTCTCGTTCCAGCCGGACTTCTCGAAGTGGTGGTGCAACGGCGCCATCTTCAGCAGGCGCCGGCCCTCGCCGTACTTCTTCTTCGTGTACTTGAAGTAGCTGACCTGCAGCATCACCGACAGGGCCTCGGCGACGAACACGCCGCCCATCACGCCCAGCAGGATCTCCTGCCGCGTGATGACCGCGATGGTGCCCAGCGCGCCGCCCAGCGACAGCGCACCAACGTCGCCCATGAAGACCTGGGCCGGATGGGCGTTGAACCACAGGAAGGCCAGCCCGGCGCCGACGATGGCGGCGCAGAAGATCATCAGCTCGCCCGCCCCGGGGATGTAGGGGAACAGCAGGTACTTGGAATAGACCGCGTTGCCCACCACGTAGGCGAAGATGGCCAGCGCCCCCGAGACCAGCACCACCGGCATGATGGCCAGCCCGTCCAGGCCGTCGGTGAGGTTCACCGCGTTGCTGGCGCCGACGATGACGAACCAGGTCAGGGCCATGAAGCCGAACACCCCTAGCGGGTAGCTGACGCTCTTGAAGAAGGGCAGCATCAGGTCGGCCTTGGGCGGCAGCTCGTTGGAGAAGCCGCTCTGCACCCAGCGGATGAACAACTCGAACACCCGCACGTTGGTCGTCTCCGACACGCTGAAGGCCAGGTAGAGCGCGGCCACGATGCCGATCAGCGTCTGCCAGAAGAACTTCTCGCGCGAGCGCATGCCCTCGGGGTTCTTGTCAACGACCTTGCGCCAGTCGTCGGTCCAGCCGATGGCGCCGAAACCGAAGGTCACCAGCATCACGACCCAGACGAAGCGGTTGCTCCAGTCGCTCCACAGCAGCGTGGCCACGCCAATGCCGATCAGGATCAGCGCGCCGCCCATGGTGGGCGTTCCGGCCTTGGCCAGGTGGGTCTGCACCCCGTACTCGCGGATGGGCTGGCCGATCTTCAGCTCGGTCAGGCGGCGGATCAGCCAGGGGCCGAAGGCCAGGCCGATGACCAGCGCGGTCATGGCCGCCATCACCGCCCGGAAGGTCAGGTACTGGAAGACGCGCAGAAAGCCGAACTGCTCCGGGTAGAGCGCCTGCAGCCACTGGGCCAGACTAAGCAGCATGGGTGTCCTCCCCCGCGGCAATGGTCTGCAGGGCAGCCACCACCTGTTCCATCTTCATGAAGCGCGAGCCCTTGACCAGCACCGAGGCGAAGGCCGGGCGTTCCCCCAGCGCCGCCACCAGCGCGGCCGTGGTCGCGAAATGCCGGGCGCCGGGGCCAAAGGCCCGCGCGGCATCGGTCGTGGCCTCACCGGCGCACCAGAGCTGGTCGATGCCGGCGGCCTGGGCCGCCTGCCCCACCTCGGCGTGGAAGGCCGGGCCCTGGTCACCCACCTCGCCCATGTCGCCCAGCACCAGCCAGCGCGGGCCGGGCAGCTCGGCCAGCACGGCGATCGCGGCCTGCACCGAATCGGGGTTGGCGTTGTAGGTGTCGTCGATCAGCGTGCGCGGCTGGCCGGCCAGCACCAGCGGCCGCACCAGCGAACGGCCCTTGACCGGTGTGAAGGCCTGCAGGCCCTGCACCACCGCGGCCAGCGGCACACCGGCCGCCAGGGCGCAGGCGGTGGAGGCCAGCGCGTTGCGGATGTTGTGGCGCCCGGCGATGGCCAGCTTCACCGCGGCGTCACCCGCCGGGGTGTGCAGCTGCAGGGCCCAGTGGTCCAGCTGCCAGGTGGCCTCGCCCGTGACATCGGCGTTGGCCGGGGCAAAGCTCAGCACGCGGCGCGCGCCGGCCAGATCGCGCCACAGCGGGGTGTAGGCGTCATCGGCCGGGAACACCGCCACGCCGTCGGCCGGCAGGCGGCTCAGCACGCCGCCGTTCTCGCGCGCCACGGCCTCGACCGACTGCATGAATTCCAGGTGTTCGCGCTGGGCGTTGTTGACCAGCGCCACCGTGGGCTGGGCGATGGCCGCCAGCTCGGCGATCTCGCCGGGGTGGTTCATGCCCAGCTCGACCACCGCGGCCCGGTGGTGCGCCCGCAGGCCCAGCACGGTCAGCGGCACGCCGATGTGGTTGTTGAGGTTGCCCGCCGTGGCCAGCGCAGCGTCGCCGTGGGCGGCGCGCAGGATGCTGGCGATCATCTGGGTGGTGGTGGTCTTGCCGTTGCTGCCGGTCACGGCGATCAGCGGCAGGGTGTGGCGCGCGCGCCAGCCGGCGGCCAGCTGCTGCAGTGCCTGCAGCGTGTCGGGCACCTGCAGGCCGGGCAGGCCGCTCTCGGCCACGCCACGGCTGCCGATCACCGCCACCGCACCCGCGGCCGCGGCCTGCGGCAGGAAGTCGTGCGCATCAAAGCGCTCGCCGCGCAGCGCGACGAAGCAGTCGCCGGCGGCCAGCGTACGGGTGTCGGTGTGCACGCGGCGCAGCACCGGATCGC
Organism: Ideonella benzenivorans; assembly: GCF_020387415.1. GTDB lineage: Bacteria > Pseudomonadota > Gammaproteobacteria > Burkholderiales > Burkholderiaceae_C > Ideonella > Ideonella benzenivorans. The sequence goes on from NZ_JAGWCB010000010.1 coordinate 440,730, forward strand.
CGGCTCCCACGCGCTGGGCGCCGGGGATCAGCTGGGCCGCCAGGGACAGGGTGAGTTCGGTCATGCCGCGCTCCTGGCCTGCAGCCCGGCCTGGGCCACCTCGATGTCCGAGAACGGGTGCTTCACACCGGCCACGTCCTGGTAGTCCTCGTGGCCCTTGCCGGCCAGCAGCACCACGTCCTGGGCGCCGGCCGCGGCCAGGGTCCGCAGGATGGCCTGACGCCGGTCCACCTCGGCCTGCACCGTGGCGGAGCCGCTCACATCGGTCATGCCGGCCACGATCTGGTCGACGATGGCCTGCGGCGCCTCGTGGCGCGGGTTGTCGCTGGTCACGACCACACGGTCGGCCAGACGCTGGGCGATGGCGCCCATCAGCGGGCGCTTGGTGGCGTCGCGGTCGCCGCCGCAGCCGAACACGCACCACAGCCGGCCACCGCGGGCCTGGGCCAGCGGCTGCAGTGCGGTGATCGCCTTGTCCAGCGCGTCGGGCGTGTGGGCATAGTCCACCACCACCTCGGGCTGGCCCTCGCCGCTGGGCACGCGCTGCATGCGGCCCGGCACCGGGGTGACATGGTGGGCGATCAGCGCCGCATCGGTGAGCGGCACGCCCAGCGCACGCAGGCCGCCGATCACACCCAGCAGGTTGCTGATGTTGTACTGGCCGATCAGGCCGGTCTGCACCGGCAGCTCCTGCTCACCACCGGCCTCGGCCAGCGTGAAGCGCAGACCCTGGGCGGTGTAGCCGATGTCGCGGGCCTCGATGCGGGCAGCGCCCTGGGCGGACACGGGCCACAGATCCAACCCGCGGCCGGCCAGCTCGGCCACCAGCGCGGCGCCTTGCGGGTCGTCCACGTTGACCACCGCCGACTTCAGGCCCGGCCAGCGGAACAGCCGGCGCTTCTCGGCCCAGTAGGCGGCCATGTCGCCGTGGTAGTCCAGGTGGTCGCGCGTGAAGTTGGTGAACAGCGCCACCTCGATGCGCGTGCCGGCCAGGCGTTCCTCGGCGATGCCGATCGACGAGGCCTCGATCGCGCAGGCCGCGAAGCCCTGGGCCGCCATGTCCGCAAACGCCGCCTGCAGCAGCACCGGGTCCGGCGTGGTCAGGCCGGTGAAGCGGATGTGGCCTTCGCCACGGCCGGGCACCGGCGGTTCACCCACGCCCAGTGTGCCGACCACGCCGCAGCGCCGGCCCAGCAGGTTCAGCGCTTGGGCCGTCCACCAGGCACTGGAGGTCTTGCCGTTGGTGCCGGTCACGGCCAGCACCTGCAGCTTGCGACTGGGCTGGCCGAAATAGGCGTCGGCGATGCGGCCGGTGGCCTCCTTCAGGTTGGCGAGGCAGGCAATGCGGGTGTCTTCGAAGCCGAAGGCCTCCACGCCATCCAGCTCGACGATGCAGGTGGCCGCACCGGCCGCCAGCGCGGCCTGCACATATTGGCGGCCATCGGCCACCTGGCCGGGCCAGGCGATGAAGCCATCCCCCGGTTGCACCAGGCGGCTGTCGGTGCGCAGCGTGCCAGTGACCCAGGATTGCAGCCAGCGGGCCGCCGCCTCGGGACTCTTCAGATGGGTGATGCTCATGCCCGGGTCCCTCCGGTCAAGGCGATCTGATGCGATGGGACGCGCATCATCAGTGCTGCTCCACTTCTTCGTTCTCTGCCGCAGCCGCGGCAGCCGCCGTCATCACTTGCGGCGGCTTCATGTCCATGTCCGGTGGCACACCCAGGGTGCGCAGCGTCTGCTCCGCCACCGCCTTGAACACCGGCGCCGAGACCAGACCGCCGTAGTGAATGGGCGTGGGCTCGTCGACCATCACGGAGATGATCACGCGCGGGGTGTCGATCGGGGCGATGCCGGTGAACCAGGCGCGGTATTTTCCCGCAGCGTAGCCACGCCCTTCCTGTTTGGCCGCCGTGCCGGTCTTGCCACCGGCGGAATAGCCGGTCAGCGCCGCCAGCGGCGCCGTGCCTTCCTTGCTCACGGTGCCGCGCAGCATCTGGCGCATGGTGCGGGCCGTCTGCGGCTTGAAGATGCGCACCGGCGCGCCCGTCGGATGGCCCTTGACCAGGGTCAGCGGGGCCAGTTCGCCGTCCCGCGCGATGGCGGTGTAGGCGTGGGCGATCTGCAGCAGCGAGGCCGACAGGCCGTAGCCATAGGCCATGGTCGCCTTCTCGACCGGCTTCCAGGTGCGCCAGGGGCGCAGCTTGCCGGTGGCCACGCCCGGGAAGCCGATCTGCGGCTTGGTGCCGAAGCCCACGGCCGCATAGAGCTCACCCATTTCGCGCGGGTCCAGATGCTGCGACAGCTTGACCGTGCCGACGTTGCTGGACTTCTGGATGATCTGCGCCACGCTCAGCGAGGGGTGCGAGTGCGCGCCGTCGTTGACACGCAGCGGGCCGACCATGAACGGATTGGTGTCCAGCACCGTGTCGGGCGTGGCGTAGCCGTCCTCGATCACCTTGCTGACCACGAAGGGCTTCACCGTCGAGCCGGGCTCGAACACATCGGTCACGGCCCGGTTGCGCAACTGGCCACCGGTCAGGTTGTGGCGCTCCTCCGGCGTGTAGCTCGGGTAGTTGGCCATGGCCAGGATCTCGCCGGTCTGCGCATCCAGCACCACCACACTGCCGGCCTTGGCGTGGAACTGACCCACGGCATCGCGGATGCGCTGGTAGGCGATGGCCTGCAGCTTGGAGTCGATCGTCAGCTGCACATCGCTGCCGTCGCGCGGGTCCACCGGCTCGCCCAGGTCTTCGACGATGCGGCCCAGCCGGTCCTTGACCACGCCGCGCGAGCCGCTGTGGCCCTGCAGCTGCGTCTGGTAGGCCAGCTCGATGCCTTCCTGGCCCTTGTCCTCGATGTCGGTGAAGCCCACCACCTGGGCCGCCGCCTCGTTCTCGGGGTAGCGGCGCAGGTAGCCCGGCTCCAGCGTCAGGCCCTTCACGCCCAGGGCGCGGATCTGCTGGGCGATGCCGCCATCGACCTGGCGCTTGAGCACCGCATAGGCGCCGCCGTCGTCCAGCTTGGCCTGCAGCTCACCGCCCTTGAAGCCCAGCAGCGCCGACAGAGCGCGCTTTTGCGCGTCGTTGGCCTTGAACTGCTGCGGGTTGATCGACACCGTGGGCGCGTAGACGCTGATGGCCAGGATCTGGCCGTTGCGGTCCAGGATGCGGCCACGGTTGGCCGGCATGTTCAGCGTGGCGGCGTAGCGTTCCTCGCCCTTCTTCTGGAAGAAGTCGGCGTTGAGCACCTGCACGTAGAGCGCCCGCGCGATCAGCACACTGAAGCCCAGCCCCACCAGCAGCACCAGGAAGCGGCTGCGCCAGGGCGGCGTCTTCGAGGCCAGCAGTGGGCTGGTGGAGTAGTTGACGCCGCGCACCGAGCTGGCGCCACCGGCCCGACGGGTGCCCGAGCTCATGGCGTCCCCCCGGGGGCGACGGACGACGCGGCCGGGCCGCGGCTGTCATTGACGTAGAGCGTCACGTCCGGTGTGGCCAGACGCATCGCCAGCTTCTCGCGGGCGTCGCGCTCGACGCGCAGGTGCGTGCCTTCGCTGCGGCGCTCGGCCTCCAGCCGCACGGCGTCGGTGGCCAACTGGCGCTCCTCGGCCTTGGCCTTCTCCAGGTCGGCGAAGGCGCGGCGGGCCTCGTAGCTGGTCTTGACCAGGTACATCGCGCTGCCCACCAGCGCGATCAGCAGGACCAGGCTCAGCCGGTTCATGCGCCCTCCCCGGCCTGCGGCAGGCGCTCGGCCACGCGCAGCACCGCCGAGCGCGAACGGGGATTGCCCTTGATCTCGTCGGCCGAGGGCTTGATGCGGCCCAGCGGCTTCAGGCGCAGGGCGCGGGTCGGCGGTGCGAAGGGGGCGCGCCGGTCGATCTCCTCGCGGCTCTCGTGCGCGATGAAGGTCTTGACGATGCGGTCTTCCAGCGAATGGAAGCTGATGACGGCCAGATGGCCGCCCGGCGCCAGCAGGCCCAGCGCGGCGCTCAGACCTTGCTCGAGCTCTTCCAGTTCGGCGTTGACCAGAATCCGAAGGGCTTGAAACGTCCGGGTCGCGGGATCCTGCCCCGGCTCGCGGGTGCGGACCGAACGAGCCACGAGTTCGGCCAGCTCGCCGGTGGTGCGAAGCGGCTGTCCGCTCTCGCGGCGAGCCACAACCGCCTTTGCAATGGATGCAGCAAACCGTTCTTCGCCGTAATCACGGATCACCTGTGCGATGTGACGCTCATCGGCGCGCGCCAGGAAATCCGCGGCGCTTTCGCCCCGCGTGGTGTCCATGCGCATGTCCAGCGGCCCGTCGAAACGGAAGCTGAAGCCGCGAGCTGGGTTGTCGATCTGGGGCGAACTGACGCCCAGGTCCAGCAGAACGCCGGTCACGCCGCCGGCAGGCAGCACCTCGCCCATGCGGGCGAAGCTGCAGTGATGGATGGCAAAGCGCGGGTCGTGGATCGCCCGCTCGCCCTCGGTGGCGGCGGCCACGGCCTCCGGGTCCTTGTCGAAGGCCACCAGACGACCCTGCGGGCCCAGGCGGGACAGCAGCAGGTGCGAATGGCCGCCGCGGCCGAAGGTGCCATCGACATAGAGGCCGTTGGGGTCGGTCAGGACGGCGTCGACCGTCTCGTTGAGCAGCACGGTGGTGTGGACGAAGCTCATCGGGCGGGCCTCACATCACCAGCTTGCTGACGCTGTCGGGCATGGGCTGCGCCAGCGTTGCATCTTCCAGGGCCTGGTGGCGGCCACGGTCCCAGATTTCCATCCGGGTGCCCATGCCGACCAGCATCAGCTCGCGGTCCAGGCCGGCCCAGCGGCGCAGCTCGGGCGAGAGCTGGATGCGCGAGCCGCTGTCGATCTCCACGTCCAGCGCACTGCCGATGAAGATGCGGCGCCAGGACTCGGCGTCCATCGGCAACCCCATCAGCTTGGCGCGGAACTGCTCCCAGGCAGGGCGGGGGAACAGCAGCAGGCAGCGCGAGGGGCTCTTGGTCACGGTCATCTGGCCGGCGCACAGGGCGGCCAGGCCGTCGCGATGACGGGCCGGGACGGTCATCCGCCCCTTGCCGTCCAGCGTCAGCTCGGACTCTCCCTGAAGCACAAATTCCGCCACGTGACCCCACTAAAGTGCACTTTCCCCCACTTTAATGCACCACCACCCCCCGGTCAACGCATTCAGGCCCAAAAAATCAATGAAATCAGTCACTTAGATGGCAATCCAAAGTGCAGGTTTCAGTTTTTTTCTCTTCAAAAGCAAGGACTTGCAGATTGCTCTCAAAGTGATGCATGAGATTGGTGCGGGCCCTGGCGGTGGCGCGGCCTCTCCCGAGGCCAGCGTCAGCGCACCGGCCGCGGGCTCAGCCCTGGGCCTGCTCGAGGGCCAGCGACGCGCCCGCCAGCGCGGCCAGGGTGTCGGTGATGAGCGCCACCGGCACGCTCTCCAGATAGGCTCGGTAGCGGCCTTTGCCGATCAGGCGCTCGCGAAAGCGCGAGCGGGCGAAGGCCTCGCCCAGGCGCGGCACGATGCCGCCGCCGATGTAGAGCCCGCCCCGGGCCCCCAGCGTGAGCACCGCATTGCCGGCCACCCCGCCCAGCAGGGCGCAGAAGTGGTCCAGCGTGCGGGCACACAGCACGTCCCCTCCGGCGTCCGGCGCGGCCAGACCGGCCTGCAGGATCTCGGCCGCCGTGCGTTCCGCCACGGACTGGCCGACCAGGGCGGCCACCGCTTGGTGCAGCAGCGGCAGGCCCAGGCCCGACAGCAGCCGCTCGGCCGAGACATGGGCATGGCGCTGTCGCACCCAGGCCAGCAGGGCCGCTTCCTCGTCGTCCGCGGCGGCCAGGGTCACATGGCCGCCCTCGCCCGGCACGGCCACCCAGCCGGCCGCGGTGGGCAGCACCGCCCCCACCCCCAGGCCGGTGCCGGGACCGACCACCGCCAGCGCCCGCTCAGGCGGGCCGGCCGGTGCGGGCCAACCGGCCGGGGTCCAGCGCTGGCCCGGCCCCAGCCGCGGCAGCGACAGGGCCAGGGCCTCGAAGTCGTTGAGCACCTGCAAGGCCCGCCAGCCTTGTTGCGCGGCCAGGGCGCGGGCCGAAAAGCGCCAGGGGCTGTTGGTGAAGGCCACGGCATCCCCGGTGACCGGGGTGGCCACGGCCAGCGCCGCCGCCACCGGCCGCACCGCGGGCCCCCCCTCCGCGATCAGGCCGGCCAGATAGGCCTGGATCGCCTCGCCCGGGCCCGCATGGTCGGTCACGGCCAGCCGGCGCACCCGGTCCACCGGTGCACCCGGGTGCGCCACCAGCCCGAAGCGGGCATTCGTGCCGCCGATGTCGGCCACCAGCCAGGGCTGGTCGGGCGTGGCAGCGGGGGTGACGGAGGCGGTGGGCATGGGCGACGGCCGGCAACGAAAAAGGGACCGGCCCCATCATACGGGGCCGGTCCCGGCAGAGGCGCGCGGAGCGCCCGGCGCGTCAGTGCACGCTGGCGCGGCTGCGCTTGGACGCCACGGCGCTGACGCTGCCCGTCAGCCACAGGTCGCGGGCCGGGTCGATCTGGCTCAGGTTCAGGCCGTTGAGCGCGGCCACCACCTTGTACTTGCCGGTGGCCGGGTTGTAGACCTGCACATGCACGCCGTCGACATGGTTGCGCAGCTGCACCACGCGGTCGCCGATCGGGTCGCTGCCGGTGTAGCCGAGGCTGGCCAGCAGGCCGCGCAGATCCACCACATCCTCGCCCGGGGTGAAGTCAGCGATGGTGTCGCGGGCGTCGCCCAGCGCGGTCAGGCGGAACTGGTCGTGGCCGGCGCCGCCGGTCAAGGTGTCGGCCTTGCCACCGGCGATGAACAGATCGTCCCCCGGCGTGCCCACCAGGGTGTCACGCTTCTGGGTGCCGCTGATCACGTTGAGCAGGTTCAGCGCCATGACCATGGGGTCGTGGTCCGAGGAGCGGTAAGCGGTGGCGCTGTAGTAGTCCGGGCCGCAGGTGGCGCAGGCCGGCTGCTTGTACTCGGTGTTGTAGTCGATCACCGAAGGCTCGTCCGCATTGATGTGCCAATCCACCGCATCCGCCACCTTGGACGACAGCGAGGCACTGGCCAGGCCGTGGTCCAGCCGGCCCGAGGCGCCGTCGAACACATAGGAATAGCCGAAGGCGTTGAAGCGGTTGATCTGGTCGACAAAGCCCGCGCTGGTCAGCGAGACGATCGGGTCTTCCTGCGCGTAGGCATTGAAGTCGCCCAGCAGCACGGCGTCCGAGGTGCCGGCGCCGTCAGCCAGCGTGCCCACCCAGGTCGCCAGGCGTTCGGCCTGCTGGATGCGCTTGCCGTTCCAGCAGCCTTGGCCGTCGCCGCTGTCGAAGTTGCCGGCGTAGTCGCTGTCGCTGGTCGACGGGCAGCTGCCCTTGGACTTCAGGTGGTTGACCACCAGCGTGAAGCGCTGGCCGTTGAGGGCGGCGAAGGTCTGGGCCAGCGGCGGGCGGCTGTTGACCGGGTCGGTGTCGGACTGGGCTTCCCCCATGCGGCTCAGGCGGGCCGGCTTGTAGATCATCGCCACCTTGATGGCATCGCTGCCGGTGCCCGCAGCCGGGTCCGGCACCACGGCATAGGTACCGGCGCCCAGGCGGGCGTTCAGCCCGTCCACCAGGTTCTGCACCGCGGCCGAGCCGTTGTTCTGCATCTCCATCAGGCCGAGGGCATCGGCATTGAGGGCGGCGATGGCGGCCACGATCTTGTCGCGCTGGCGGTTGAACTCGGCCAGGTTGTCGGCGCCGCGGCAGTTGCTGGCCGAGGTGCTGCCCCCCTGGCTGCACCCCTGCCCGCTCTGACCGTCGGCGGTGGTGCCATCGGTGAAGGTGGTGAAGTAGTTCAGCACGTTGAAGCTGGCGAGCTTCAGGTTGCCGGCCACCAGGGCGGGCACCTCGCTGCGCGGATTGTCGCGGCTGAAGACGACCGGCGCGGTGGGCTGGATCTTGTAGTCACCGGCCCCGGTGTTGCTGGCCGTGGCCAGGCCGTAGTCGACCACGCCGGTCACCGACGCGGTGGTGTCCCCGGCGCGCAGCGTGTTGTCCACGCCGATGAACGGGGTCGGATTCGGGTTCTGCAGCGAGCTGCCATCGTCCAGGATGATGCGGCGGCGGGCATTCTCGTCGGCCAGCGCCACGGCCTCGGTGCTGCCAGGACGGTAGCGGTTGGTCGGGGTTTCCATGCGGCCACCGACCGACACGGTCACCTCACCATAGCGGCCCTGGAAGTAGTTCTGCGAGACCGTCAGCGGGCCTTGCAGCGTGACCAGCATGCCCTCGTAGCGCTCCAGGTCGCCGTCCACCGCCTCGGGCAGCGCCACCACCACCGGCGTGATGGTATTGCCCTGGCTGAGCACGGTCAGACCCGAGGGGCTGCTCAGCTCGGTCACGGTGTGGGCGGCAGTGTCGGCATTGCTGCTGGCGCCGACGTTGTACTCGACCACGCTGGCGCTCAGCTGCACCCAGTCGCCCACGGCCACGGTGGGCGCGGTTCGGGTGTAGACGAACACGCCGTCGGAGGTGCTGGCATCGCCGTCGCCGGACGGGTCCTGCAGGAAGAAACCGTTTTCGAGCAGCAGCGTGACCACGCCGCTGGTCTGCACGGTTTTCCCGGCCAGCGGGCTGGTGGCACCGCGGCCCTGGATCTGCGGGATGGTGGCCGCCACCGGGCCCGGGGCCGCGCCGCAGGTGCCCAGCGGGCTGGCGCTGTTGCGCGGCGACGGGGCCGCGGCACTGAAGTCGCTGCCGTTGCTGTCGGTGTCGGTGCACCCCGAGGCCGCGCGCAACAGCGCCGTGGTGTTGGAGGGGGCCGGAGCCACCGACCCTTCGAACCAGTTGGCCGAGCCAAAGCCCACCAGGTCCACCAGCGCACTGCTGCTGGGGGTGGCACCGCTCAGCGCGGTGGTGCTGCTCAGCAGGGCCACCTTGCCGCTGCTGGCGCTCAGCGCGATGGTGCCGATGGCATCGGGCGTGGGCAGGGCGTCGGTGCCGGCGCTGCCCTGGGCTTCCTGCACCAGGTGGTACTGGCCGGGCTGCAGGGTCACGTCACTCAGCGGGGTGACCTGCCAGCTGCCGGTGCCGGTGCTGGAGTTGTACTGCACCGACCAACCGGCCAGGGAGACCGCGCTGGTGCCGGCGTTGTAGAGCTCGATGAAGTCGTTCTTGAGCGTGGCACCGCTGTTGCCGCCACCGCCATAGACCTGGCTGATGACGATGCCGCTGGTCGAGGCCAGCGCCAGCGGGGCCGTGCAGGCCAGCAGGGCCGCCACGGCCGCTGCGAGAGGATGGAATTTCATGGGTTGGAGTGTGGTGAGCGGAAAGGCTCCGCAGCTTCCACACCCCGGATGACGGGTCCGTGTCGTGCCTGTGAACAGCAGGGTCATGCCCGCATGGCCCGCTTGGCACGCCAGATCACCGTGCGATGAAACCTCGGCGAACAGACCGGGTTCCGCCGCCAGAAGGCCTCATTGGCCGTCCTTGATCAAGCGCCCCGACAGGGGCTGCACCGGCCGTGCATTCATGGGATACAAACGCGCAAAGATGTCGATCTGAGCTGACGAGACGGTGACAGGCTGCTTCATCACCAGCCACAACACGCCCTCGGTGCAGGGCGGCGTGGTCAGCGAGCCCATGTAGGTCAGATAGCGGGCGTCCTGGGGCAGCAGCGCCGGCAGGTCGATGGGCACGGGCGAGGCCAGGCTGTCGCCGCGCTCCAGCGGCAGGGCATTCCAGACGGCCTGGACCTGGGGCTGCGGTGCATCCCCCCGCTGCAGCAGCACCGCCACCACCGCCAGGTGGCCTTCGGCATCCCGGTGCACCAAGTGCACCACCATGTCGAAGACCCGGCCGTTCAAGCGCTCCTCGGACGGCTTGTGGAAATGGAACTGCACCAGCTCGTAGCGGCGGCCGTTGACGACGATGCTGTTGCCAGCCTCGGGGGTCACCTGAATGGTGTGGCCGTTGTCCAGCACGCTGAAGCCGCTGGGGCGGTAGTCGAACTGGATGGGCGGCAGCTGCACCGGGATGCCGTCACGGATGTCGACCGGGCTCTGGCGGTGGCCACTGGCGCATTGCGCGTATTCGGGCGCCAGCCGAGCCCAGGCCTGCGGCCCCTCGAGGCCGTCGTAACTCCAGTGCGGCGGGTGGTCGCCGTGCACGGCCGGGGCTGGCGGTTCGTTGGCCGGGGCATGGGCCGGCGCGCTCTTGTGCGCCGGCTTGGCGGCGGATTTGCGCGCGGACGGTGCCTTGGCCTCGCCCTCGGTCTTGTTCTCCACCCGCACCACATAGGGCGTCGGACTGCCCGGGGCCCGGGTGGCGCCCAGCTTCTCGGCCAGCTTCTCGCGCAGGTCATCCATCGACATGGGACGGCGCGGCGCCGAGGCGCTGGCGGACGCCGGCAGGGCGGCTTCGGGCTGGCCGGCCGCCAGGCCCGGGTCGGCCGACAACACGGCCAGAGCCGCACCCCACACGCGGGGCTGGAACAGGGAGGAGACAGAGAGGGACGGACGCATGTCCGCGATATCGGCCGGCCCCGCGGCCGGCTTGAGCCCCGCCCCATGGGCAGGAACCCGCAGAGCGGGTGCCTCAGCAGGCGGGCTGGGCCTCCACCTGGGCGCTGACCGGCCGGGGCAGGCGGTGCCGCACCCACAACCAGGCCAGCAGGCCCACGGCCATCATCGCCAGCGAAGCCCAGGCCAGGCCCAGCAGCGAATGCATGACCAGCGGCGCAAGCACGCCCGCCACCACCGCGTTGGCCACGCTGGCGATGCAGGCCTGCAGCGAGGACGCCATGCCCCGGCGGTCCGGCGCCTGGTCCAGCACCAGCAGCGTCACCACCGGCACCATCATCGCCCAGCCCAGCGAATACACGCCCAGGATGGGCAGCGCCCACCAGGGGCTGAGCGGGGCCAGCCAGTTCAGCAGCACATTGAGCACGCCGACACTGCCCATGATCCAGAAGCCATAGCGCACCTGCTGCTGCGGCGCCACCTTGCCGGCCAGGCGGCCCGACAGCCAGGCGCCGGACATGATGCCGCCGATGGTCATCAGGAACAGGTAGAAGAACTGCGTCGGCGCCAGGTGCAGGTGCTCGCCCAGGAACACCGGGGCCGAGAGCACGTACAGGAACATGCCGTTGAAGGGCACGCCCGAGGCCAGGCACAGGGTCATGAAGCGGGCGCTGCCGCCCAGCTGCACATAGCCGCGCATCAGGTGGCCCGCGCTGAAGGGCTGGCGCTGCGCAGCCTCCAGCGTCTCGGGCAGGCGCAGGCCCATCAGCACCGCCAGCCCCAGGCCGATCAGCGCCAGCAGGCCGAAGATGCTGGGCCAGCCCAGCCAGACGAACAGCTGGCCACCGACGATCGGCGCGATGGCCGGCGCCAGACCGAAGAACAGCGTGACCTGCGACATCACCCGCTGCGCCTCGTGCGGCGGGAACATGTCGCGGATCACCGCCCGCGACACCACCATGCCCGCGCCAGCCGACATGCCCTGCAGGGCCCGGAAGAACACCAGTTGGCCGATCGACTGCGACAGCGCGCAGCCCAGAGAGGCCAGTGCGAACACCGTCATGCCCACCAGCACCACCGGCCGGCGGCCGAAACTGTCGGCCAGCGCACCGTGGAACAGGTTCATCAGCGCGAAGGCCAGCAGGTAGGCCGACAGGGTCTGCTGCATCTCCACCGGCGTGGCGCCCAGCGACTGGGCAATGCCCGAGAAGGCCGGGATGTAGGTGTCGATCGAGAAGGGCCCGATCATGCTGAGCGTGGCCAGCAGCAGGGCCAGGGTCCAGCGACGGCCGGGCCAGAGGTGGGAGGCGTTCGGATTCATTCGGCGGGCCGGCGCGTGCTCGGGATCGTGATCGATAAAAGAGTGAAGCAGACCGATAGGCCGGATTCTGTGCACCGCGCCGGCTTGCGCCGTCACGGTGTGACCGCCATTCCTCTGGGCCGGTGTGTTGCCACCCCGGCTCGATGCCACCTACCCGCCAGCTCAGCGAGCCGCGTCAAAGCTGGCCTATTTGGTGTTGCTGCGCGTAGAGATTGCCGCGTTTCACCCGGCGACGTCGGAGCGCGGCATGCCGTCTCCCAAGAAGGCTTGCGCCTTCCGTCGCCGACTCGTCTCTGTGGCTCTGATCCGCACCTCGCGGTGGACGGGCGTTACCCGCTACGCTGCTCTGTGCAGTCCGGACCTTCCTCCAGTGCGGCCTTTCGGCCCGGCGCTTGCGCGCCGCCTTGCGGATTGCACCAGCGGCGGTCTGGTCTGCTTCACAGGCGCCATTGTCCCATGCCTTGGGAAAGTACGCTGGCCAGACAGCAGCCCTCCACATAACTTGCAGTCAGAAGCTCATGGGAGACAGGGGGCGGGCCTTGGGGCATCATCGTTCGCACCTCATCGGGCACCGGCCCAGGAGACCCCCATGAAAGCCAACAACGTTCTCGCCACGATCGGCAACACGCCGCACATCCGCATCAACCGCCTGTTCGGCCCCGAGGCCCAGGTCTGGATCAAGTCCGAGCGCACCAACCCCGGTGGCTCCATCAAGGACCGCATCGCCCTGGCGATGGTCGAGGCGGCCGAGGCCAGCGGGGCGCTGAAGCCGGGCGGCACCATCATCGAACCCACCTCCGGCAACACCGGCGTCGGCCTGGCCATGGTGGCCGCCGTCAAGGGCTACAAGCTGATCCTGGTGATGCCCGAGAGCATGAGCCTGGAGCGGCGCCGTCTGATGCTGGCCTATGGCGCCAGCTTCGACCTGACACCCAAGGAAAAGGGCATGAAGGGCGCCATCGCCCGCGCCGAGGAGCTGGCCGCCAGCACGTCCGGCGCCTGGATCCCGCAACAGTTCGAGAACCCGGCCAACCTGGAGGTGCATCAGCGCACCACCGCACAGGAGATCCTGGCCGACTTCCCCGAAGGCCTGGATGTGCTGATCACCGGCGTGGGCACCGGCGGCCACCTCTCGGGCGTGGCCAGCGTGCTGAAGGCCAAGTGGCCGCAGCTCAAGGTGTTCGCGGTCGAGCCCTCGGCCTCGCCGGTGATCAGCGGCGGTCAGCCCGCCCCCCACCCCATCCAGGGCATCGGCGCCGGCTTCGTGCCCAAGAACCTGAAGACCGAGCTGCTGGACGGCGTGATCCTGGTGGAAGGCGAAGCCGCCAAGGACTACGCCCGCCGCAGCGCCAGCCAGGAAGGGCTGCTGGTGGGCATCTCCAGCGGTGCCACGCTGGCCGCCATCGCCCAGAAGCTGGCCGAACTGCCGGCCGGCACCCGGGTGCTGGGCTTCAACTACGACACCGGCGAGCGCTACCTGTCGGTCGAAGGCTTCCTGCCCTCGGGCGCCTGAGCGGACGGCGCCACGGATCCGGCCGGGACGGCCCGATCCGCACCAAGCCGGCGCAGCCCGGTGCGGCACTTGCCTCAGGGCAGTGCACCGCACCGGCCGTGACGGCAGGCCCCGACCACCGCGGCGTGGCACGGAACTGGCTACGAGGATTCCAAACCTGACCGGTTGGTCAGCTTCCTCCACGTCACCTGCGCCGCCGCATGATCGCCGAGTCCCTTCCCGCCGCCGAATCCATCGCAGCCCCCGCCGCACCGCAGGCTCCGGCCCGCGACGCCATCCGAGTCCAACGCGCCAGCGTCGTCTATCCGGGCGCCGATGCGCCGGTGCATGCCCTCAAGGAGGTGGACCTCACCATCCGACAGGGTGAATTCGTCTCGCTGATCGGCCCCTCGGGCTGCGGCAAGACCACCCTGCTGCGGGTGATCGCCGACCTGGAACCCCTGAGTTCCGGCGAGATGTGGGTCAACGACATGACGCCGCAGGAGGCGCGCATGGCCCGCTCCTACGGCTATGTCTTCCAAGCACCGGCGCTGTTCCCCTGGCGCACCGTGCTGGCCAATGTGATGCTGCCGCTGCAGATCCAGGGCCGGCTGCCGGCCCAGTGCGAGGAGATCGCCCGCGAGCAGCTGGCCCGGGTCGGGCTGGCCGGCTTCGAGAAGAAGTACCCCTGGCAACTCTCGGGCGGCATGCAGCAGCGGGTCTCGATCGCCCGCGCGCTGGGCTTCGAGCCGCGCCTGCTGATGATGGACGAGCCCTTCGGCGCGCTCGACGAGATCACCCGCGACAGCCTGAACGTGCAGCTGCAGGACCTGTGGCGGCGCGAGCAGCGCACGGTGGTCTTCGTCACCCACTCGATCGCCGAGGCGGTCTACCTGTCCAGCCGGATCGTCGTGATGTCGCCCCGCCCGGGCCGCATCGTGAAGATCATCGACTCGCCGCTGCCCGCCGAGCGCACGCTGGCGATGCGCGACACCCCGGAATTCACCGCGCTGGCCCACGAGGTGCGCGAAGCCCTGGCCGACGGACACCATGATCACTGACCTCCTGCGCCGCCAGGTGCTGCCAGTGCTGGTGGTCGGTGCGCTGACCCTGCTGGTCTGGTATGGCGCCGCCATCGGCCTGAACGCCCCCGGCGCCATTGAGCGGGTGCTGGACCCGCAAGGCCCCTGGACCTGGCAGGACCTGGTGCGGGCCACGCTGGCCATGCAGCGCCCGGTGCTGCCGGCCCCGCACCAGATCGCCGTGGACCTCTGGTCTGGTCTGGTGGACTGGCCCATCGACTCGCCGCGCAGCCTGGTGCTGCACACCTGGGTGACCGGGGAGGCCACGCTGCTGGGCTTCGTCGCCGGGGCCCTGCTGGGCATCGTGCTGGCGGTGGCCATCGTCCACGCCCGCACGCTGGAGCGGGCCCTGCTGCCCTGGGTGGTGGCCTCGCAGACCATCCCGGTGCTGGCCGTCGCACCGATCGTGATGGTGATCCTGGGCAGCCTGGGCTTCGAAGGCCTGATGCCCAAGGCGGTCATCGCCACCTACCTCTGCTTCTTCCCGGTCACGGTGGCCATGGTGCAAGGCCTGCGCGCGCCGCAGCGGCTGGAGCTGGAGCTGATGCACACCTACGCCGCCAGCCGGGTGCAGACCTTCTGGACGCTGCGCCTGCCCTCTTCGCTGCCCTTCCTGTTCCCCGCCCTGCGCGTGTCGATGGCCGCCGGCTTGGTCGGCGCCATCGTGGCCGAGCTGCCGACCGGTGCCCAGGCCGGCCTGGGCGCGCGGTTGCTGACCAGTTCCTACTACGGCAACACCGTGGCCATCTGGTCGGCCCTGGTCATGGCCTCGCTGCTGGGCCTGGTGCTGACCGGCGCCATCACCCTGATTGAGAAAGCCGTGCTGCGCCGCATGCGCCCGGCACCGACCCGGAGGGCCGCATGAGCTCGACCACCCTCACCGCCCCCGCCGCCACAGCCCACCGGTCGCACGGCGGCGCGGGCTCCCTGACCGCCGTGCTGGCCCTGGCCCTGGCCCTGCTGGCCCCCACCCAGGGCACGCTGCGCCCCACCGGCGACCTGCTGCTGGGGCTGGCCGCGCTGGCCTCACTGCGCCCGCAGGCCCGGCTGGGATGGGCCGGGCTGCAACTGCTGCTGGTGCTGGCCGCCGCTGCCGTGCTGTCCCAGACACTGCCCACCCCGCTGCAGGGCGGCGATGGGCTGCGCCTGCTGGCGCTGCTGGCCCTGGCCCAGTGCAGCCTCCAGACCCTGGCGGCGCTGCCGGACGCGCGCTGGATCGGCACCGCCACCGCCAGCCTGTTTGGCCTCTGGCTGCTCTACTTCTGGGAAGTGGGCGTCACCGTGTTCGACGTGCCCCGGGTGCTGCTGCCCGCACCGTCGCAAGTGGCGGTCGCGCTGTGGGACAACCTGGGCACGCTGGGCGGCGACTTCGTGCAGACGGTGCTGAAGTCGGTGCTGATCGGCTATGTGCTGGGCAATGGCCTGGGCGTACTGACCGGCATCGCGATCGACCGCGCGCCCTTCCTGCAGCGCGGCCTGCAGCCACTGGCCGCGCTGACCAGCACCGTGCCGCTGGTGGGCGTGGCGCCCATTGCGGTGATGTGGTTCGGCTTTGACTGGCCCTCCAAGGCCGCGGTGATCGTGCTGATGACCTTCTTCCCCGCGCTGATCAACACCCTGGCCGGGCTGGAGGCCGCCGGCAAGCTGGAACGCGAGCTGATGCACAGCTACGCGGCCGGCTACCGCCGCACCCTGCTGTGGCTGCGCCTGCCCACCGCGCTGCCGCACATCTTCGGCGCGCTCAAGGTCAACGCCACGCTGGCCCTGATCGGCGCCATCGTCGCCGAGTTCTTCGGCTCGCCCACGGCCGGGCTGGGCTTTCGCATCTCGACCGAGGCGGCCCGCATGAACATGCCGCTGGTCTGGGGCGCCATCGTGCTGGCCTCCATCACCGGCTCGGTGCTGTACGCGCTGCTGTCGGTGCTGGAGCGCCGGGTGAACTTCTGGCACCCGGCCTTCCGCAGCCGCTGAGGCCGCTCCGTTTCCCGTCCCTCATCACCAACCCACTCCACACGAGGAGCTTTTTCGATGATGCTTTCGATCCCGATGATCCGCCGCTCGGTGCTGGCCCTGGCCGCCGGTGCGTTCTGCCTGGGGGCCCAGGCGGCCGAGAAGGTCACGTTGCAGCTGAAGTGGGTGCCGCAAGCCCAGTTCGCCGGCTATTACGTGGCCGCGGCCAAGGGCTACTACAAGGCCGAGGGCCTGGACGTGACGATCAAGGCCGGCGGCCCGGACATCTCGCCGGTGCAGGTCATCGCCGGCAAGTCGGCCGACGTGGTGGTCAACTGGATGCCCGACGCGCTGGCCGCCCGTGAGGCCGGTGTGCCGCTGGTCAACATCGCCCAGGTGTTCGACAAGTCCGGCCTGATGCTGACCTGCAGGAAGTCGGCCGGCGTGCACAGCCCCAAGGACCTCAAAGGCAAGACGCTGGGCGTCTGGTACGGCGGCAACGAGTACCCCTTCCTGAACTGGATGAACAAGCTGGGCTACAAGCCGGGCACCGACATCAAGATCCTCAAGCAGGGCTTCAACGTCGACCCGCTGCTGCAGAACCAGGCGGCCTGCATCTCGACGATGATCTACAACGAGTACTGGCAGGTGATCGATGCCGGCATCAAGGAAAGCGACCTGACCACCTTCTTCTATGAAAAGGAAGGCGTGGCCTCGCTGGAAGATGGCCTGTACGTGCTGGAAGGCAACCTCAAGAACAAGGCCTTCGTCGCCAAGATGGCCAAGTTCCTGAAGGCCAGCTTCAAGGGCTGGAACGAGGCGGTGAAGAACCCCGAGGAAGCCGCCAAGATCGTGGTGGCCCAGGACGCCTCGGGCAGCGCCACGGTGGCGGTGCAGAAGCGTCAGATGGAGAACATCGCCAAGCTGATCAGCAACGCCAACACGCCCAAGATCGGCTACCTGGACCCGGCCGCCTACCAGCGCACGGTCAAGGTGCTGATGAGCGGCGGCAGCTCGCCGGTCATCAAGAAAGACCCGGGCGCGGCGGCAATGACCCACGCCGTCTGGGACGCCGCTCAGAAGTAAGGGCTTGCGCCACGCGGGGCCCCGCCCACGGGCGGGGTCCTATCATGGGCGCCCCATGTCCACGACTGCCTCCTCCCTTCCCCGTTCCCACGCGGCCGACGGCCGCAAGGGCCTGATCCGTCAGGCCAACGAGGCCGCCATCCTGCGCGCGGCCGAGCAGGTCTTCGCCCACGCCGGTTTCGAGGGCGCGACGATGGCCGAGATCGCCGACAAGGCCGGTCTGCCCAAGGCCAATCTGCACTACTACTTCGGCAGCAAAAAGGACCTCTACGAGGCCGTGCTGGACACCGTGCTGCACGACTGGCTGGCCCCGACCGAGGTGATCCGCGCCGAGGCCGATCCGCGCGACGCCCTGACCCAGTACGTGAAGGCCAAGCTCGCGCTGAGCTTCGAGCGGCCCGATGCCTCCAAGGTCTTCGCCAACGAGCTGCTGCACGGCGCACCGGTGGTGGGCGAATCGCTGCGCGGTGAGCTGCGCCGCCTGGTGCTGGACAAGGCGGCCGTGGTCGATGGCTGGATCGCCGCCGGTCGGATGGCCCCGGTGGACAGCACCCATCTCTTCTTCACGATCTGGGCCGCGACCCAGACCTACGCCGATTTCGACGTGCAGGTGCGGGCCGTGCTGGGCCACCGCAGCTTCACCGCGGCCGACCAGGCCCGGGCCGAAGCCCATGTGCTGGGCATGGTGCTGCGCGGCTGCGGTCTGGCCTGAACCCGGACCGCGGCCGGCACGGCCCGCCCGCGCAGTGTCATCATCGGCCCTGTTCCAGTCCCCGGGGCCACGCGGCTCCGCTGCCTCCCATGAGTTCTTCTTCCGGTGCACGTGGCGACACGATCGCCCTGCGCATCCTGGCCAGTGCGGCCATCCTGGCCCTGATCGTCCTCGGCCGTGACGTGCTGATGCCCATCGCGCTGGCGGCGATGTTCGCCTTTGTGCTGAGCCCGCTGGTGCGGCAAGTCCGCCGCTTCGGCCTGGGCCAGACCGGGGCCTCGCTGTGGGCCCTGGGCCTGGTCGGCCTGCTGATGGCCGGCATTGCGGCCGCCCTGGCGCTGCAGCTGGCCAGCCTGTCGAGCAACCTCCCCAGCTACACCGCCCATCTGCGCGCCAAGGCCGAGGCGGTGCGCTCGCTCAGCCTCGGACCCTTGTCCTCCCTGGCCAGTCTGGGCCCGAGCCACGAGGGCACGCCACAGGACGGCGCGGCTTCCCTGCCCCAGATGCCCTCGGCAGGGGGGCCGGCCACCCCCGAAGGCGGCGCCGGCTCCTCGACGGCCCTGCTGGCGCGCGTGCTGGGCACGCTGTGGGGGCCGCTCGGCACGGTCGGCGTGGTCGCCCTGGTGCTGGTGTTCCTGCTGCTGGAACAGGACGCCTTGCGCGACCGGCTGCTGCGGCTGGCCGGTGGGCAGGACCTGCGCGGCGCCACCGTGGCCTTCGACGACGCGGGCCAGCGGCTGTCGCGCTACTTCGCCTCCCAGGTCGCCGTCAACGCCGGGGTGGGCGTGGTCACCTGGGGGCTGCTGGCGGCCATCGGCGTGCCGCAGCCGGTGGTCTGGGCCGCACTGGCCGCGCTGCTGCGCTTCGTGCCCTATGTGGGCTATCCCGCGGCCGCCCTCAGTGCCGCCGCCATGGCCGCTGCGGCCGAGCCCGGCTGGGGACTGGTCGGCAGCACCCTGCTCATCTTCGCCGTGATCGAGCTGATCGCAGCCAATGGCGTCGAGCCCCATCTGTATGGCCACAGCACCGGACTGTCGCCGTTCTCGGTGGTGGTGTCGGCCATCTTCTGGGGTGCCGTCTGGGGGCCAGTGGGCCTGCTGATGTCCACCCCGCTGACGCTGTGCCTGGTGGTGGCAGGCCGCCATGTGCCCACCCTGTCCTTCCTGGACCTGCTGCTGGGCGACTCACCGGCCCTGACGCTGGCGCAGCGCTTCTATCAGCGCAGCCTGACCGGCAACCTGGTGGAGATCGTCTCAGACGCCCAGGCCTATCTGAAGAAACACAGCCTGGCCCGCTACTTCGACCGCGTGGCCCTGCCCGCCTTCGAGCTGGCCCGGGCGGACTATGCCCAGGGCCTGATCAGCGAAGCCCAGCAGGCCAAGGCCCGCTGCGCCCTGAACGAGCTGTTCGACACCATCGCCCGGGACCCGGCCACCCACCGCCGCGGACGGGATCGGCGGCGCCCCACCGCACTGGACAGCGCCCATCTGGGCCTGGGGCTGCGCCAGGCCCGGCTGCAGGCCAGCGGGGTCAGCCTCGGGCCGGTCCACGCCCCGCCGGGGTCGGTGACGCTGTGCCTGAGCACCGGCAGCACCGAATCCGAGCTGGTGGCCGAGCTGCTGGTGCGGGTGCTGCGCCACCAGGGCCTGGATGCCCGCCACTTCACGCTGGACGAATGCGTGACGCCCAAGGACGACGAAGCCCTCGACGCGCTGGGCCTGGTGTTCCTGGTCGAGCTGCCCGAGGCCGAGAGCCCGCAGGGCCATCGCGTGCTGCAGGCCCTGGGCGTGATCCGCCAGCGCGGCCTGGCCCGGCTGGTGCTGCTGCGCCCGCGCTGGGATCACGCCGATCCCCCGCCGCCGCCCGGCCCGCCCTGGCATTTCGATGCCACCGCGGACTCGCTGGAAGCCGCCGTGGCCTGGGCCGAGCCCACACGCACCTGACCCCGCCTGCCCCGACATCCGTCATTGCACGCCATGCTGAGCCCCGAACAGTTCTTCGCCTTCCTCGCCGCCGCGCTGCTGATCACCGCCTCGCCCGGGCCGGACAACCTGATGGTGCTGGGCATGGGCATGTCCCGGGGCCGGCGCCCGGGCATGGCCTTCGGCCTGGGCTGCGCGATCGGCTGCCTGAGCCACACGCTGCTGGCCGTGGCCGGGGTCAGCGCGCTGATCGCCGCCTCGCCGCTGGCCTTCACCGCGCTGAAGGTCTGCGGCGGGCTCTACCTGGTCTGGCTGGGCGTGCAGGCGCTGCGCAGCCGCGGCGGCACGCAGGTGCGGGCCGTGACGCCCGGCGAACCCTCGCTGGGGCGGCTGTTCTTCAGAGGCGTGTTCGCCAATGCGATCAACCCCAAGGTGGTGCTGTTCTTCCTCTCGTTCCTGCCCCAGTTCGTGCAGGCCGAGCGCGGCCAGGTGGGGCTGCAGATCGCCCTGCTGGGTCTGACCTTCACCGCCCAGGCGGCACTGCTGTTCGGCCTGCTGGGCTACTTCGCCGGGGCCATTGGCCAGTGGCTCAACCGCCGCCCCCGCGCCGGCCTCTGGCTGGACCGCGTGGCCGGCACCGTTTTCGTCACGCTGGGGCTGCGGCTGATCGTCAGCCGCTGAACCCCGGCCCGCCGCCCGGGCTCAGGCGGGGCAGGTCTGGCCTTCCGTCGCCTCTTCGCCCAGAAAGCCCCCGCTCTGGTGGGCCCACAGCCGGGCATACAGCCCGCCGCGCGCCAGCAGCTCGGCGTGGCTGCCTTCCTCCACCACCCGGCCGGCATCCATCACGATCAGCCGGTCCATCGCCGCGATGGTGGACAGGCGGTGCGCGATGGCCACCACCGTCTTGCCCTCCATCAGCTTGTAGAGGCTCTCCTGGATGGCGACCTCCACCTCGCTGTCCAGGGCGCTGGTGGCCTCGTCCAGCAGCAGGATGGGCGCGTCCTTGAGCATCACCCTGGCGATCGCGATGCGTTGGCGCTGGCCACCGGAGAGCTTGACGCCCCGCTCCCCCACCTGCGCGTCGTAGCCGCGCCGGCCCTTGGGGTCGCTCAGGGCATCGATGAAGCCCGCCGCCTCGGCCCGCTCGGCCGCCGCCCGCATCGCGGCCTCGCCCGCATCGGGTCGGCCGTAGAGGATGTTCTCGCGCACCGAGCGGTGCAACAGCGAGGTGTCCTGCGTCACCATGCCCACCTGCGCGCGCAGGCTGTCCTGGGTGACGTGGGCAATGTCCTGGCCGTCGATCTGCACCTGGCCGGCCTGCACGTCATGAAAGCGCAGCAGCAGGCTCAGCACCGTGCTCTTGCCGGCACCGCTGCGCCCCACCAGGCCGATCTTCTCGCCCGGGCGGATGGTCAGGTTCAGGTGGTCCACCACGGCCCGACCGCCCCCGCCATAGCCGAAGCTGACGTCCTGGAAACGGATCTCGCCTGCGCGCACCTGCAACGGCCGCGCATCGGCCGCGTCCACCACCCGGCGCGGCCGGGCCAGCGTGCCGATGCCGTCCTGCACCGTGCCGATGTTCTCGAACAGCGAGGCCATCTCCCACATGATCCAGTGCGAGATGCCGTTCAGGCGCATGGCCATCGCGGTGGCCGCCGCCACGGCCCCCACACCGACGGCGCCGGCCGTCCAACGCCACAGCGCCACGCCAGCAATGCCAAGGATCAGCAGCACGCTGAGCAGGTGGATGACCACCTCGAACCAGCTCACCAGCCGCATCTGCCGGTGCACGGTGCCCAAGAATTCCTGCATCGCGCCACGCGCATGGGCGGCCTCGCGCCGGTCATGTGCGAACAGCTTGACGGTGGCGATGTTGGTGTAGGCGTCGGTGATGCGGCCGGTCATCAGCGAGCGCGCATCGGCCTGGTTCTTGGACACATGGGCCAGGCGCGGCACGAAGACCCGCATCGCGAGCAGGTACAGCACCAGCCAGCCCGCCAGCGGCGCCAGCATCCACGGGTCGAAGCCGCCGACCACCGCCATCAGCGTCACGAAGTAGATGATGATGAAAACCAGGATGTCGCAGACGGTGAACCACACGTCGCGCACCGCCAGCGCGGTCTGCATCACCTTGGTGGCGATGCGGCCGGCGAACTCGTCCTGAAAGAAGGCCATGCTCTGGCCCAGCATCAGGCGATGGAAGTTCCAGCGCAGCCGCATCGGGAAGTTGCCCGCCAGCGTCTGGTGCTTGAAGGTGGTCTGCAGCGCCACCGCCAGCGTGCTGCCCAGCAGCACCGCGCCCAGCACCAGCAAGGTCTTCCCTTCACGGGCCCACAGCTCGGCCGGCGGGATGCCGGCCAGCCAGTCCACCAGTTTGCCCAGCAGCGAGAACAGCCAGGCCTCGAACACACCGATCAACGCGGTGAACAGCGTCATGCCGGCGATGTAGCCGCGCAGGCCATCGGTGGCGCGCCACAGGAAGGGCCAGAACCGGGCTGGAGGCAGCGCCGGCTCGGCAGCGGGAAAGGGGTCGACGAGGGCTTCGAAACGGTCAAACCAGGACAAGGGGGGTTCCCTTCTTCAGAACAGAGCGGGCGCGGTAGCACCCCAAACCATCAAGCGTACCGGAGCCGCGTGACGCCGTCGTCCCGAAGAAGGAATGCCCCCGGTGTCCCGTTCGACCGCGCGGGTGTCAGCCCGCCACGCCGGCACGCTCGAGCATCGCGCGCAGCAGCACGTTGCAGCCGGCGGTGATGTGGACCGGGTCGGCATCCTCGATCTCGTTGTGGCTGATGCCGTCCTTGCAGGGAATGAAGATCATCCCGGTGGGCGCCAGCTGCGACATATAGACCGCGTCGTGGCCGGCCCCGGAGACGCAGCGCATGGCGCTGTAGCCCAGCGCCTCGGCGCCCAGCGCCACCGCGTTCACGCAGTCCGCGTGGAAGGGCTGCGCCGGGTAGGAGGACACCAGATCCAGCTGGATCGTCAGGCCGGTCTCGCGCACCAGGCGGTCGGCCACGGCGCGGATGTCGGCGTCCATCGCATCGCAGTCCGCATCGGTGGCGTTGCGCATGTCGATGCTGAACTTCACCTGGCCGGGAATCACGTTGCGGCTGTTCGGGAAGACCTGCACCATGCCCACGGTGCCGCGGCCTTCGCTGCCATGGCGGCCGGCGCAGGCCACCACTTCCTGCATCAGCCGGGTGGCCACCTGCAGCGCGTCCTTGCGCAGGTGCATCGGCGTCGGGCCCGCGTGGGCTTCCATGCCGGTCACGGTGCAGTCGTACCAGCGGATGCCCAGCACGCCAGTGACGATGCCGATGGTCTTGCCGTTGTCCTCCAGGACCGGGCCCTGCTCGATGTGGGTCTCGAAATAGGCGCCGATCGGATGCTGGCCCGGCACCTCGGTGCCCAGGTAGCCGATCTTCTGCAGCTCGTCCTTGACGGTCTTGCCGTCCACGTCCTTGGCGGCATAGGCATGTTCCAGCGTGAAGGCGCCACGGAACACGCCCGAGCCCATCATCACCGGCACGAAGCGCGAGCCTTCCTCGTTGGTCCAGAAGGCCAGCTCCAGCGGGGCCTCGGTCTCGATGCCCTGGTCGTTCAAGGTGCGCATCACCTCCAGGCCGGCCAGCACGCCGTAGTTGCCGTCGAACTTGCCGCCGGTGGGCTGGGTGTCGATGTGGCTGCCGGTGACGATGGGCGGCAGGCTGTTGTTGCGGCCGGCGCGGCGCATGAAGACGTTGCCGATCTGGTCGATGGTGACGGCCAGGCCGGCGGCCTTGGCCCAGCCGACGACCAGGTCACGCCCCTGTCCATCCAGCTCGGACAAGGCCAGACGGCAGACGCCGCCCTTGGGGGTGGCGCCGATGCGGGCCAGATCCATCAGGGATTGCCACAGACGCTCGCCATTGACGCGCAGATCGGCGACGGGGGTGGTGCTTGCAGTGCTCATGAAGAACTCCTTGGACCGTGGGTTGCCCCACGGGAATGGGCTCGCCTCAGCGGGCCACGGGAACCGGGGTGGCCAGGGCCGCCTTCTTGCCCAGCGCGGTGAACTGCGGGCCGAAGGCCGGGCGCTTCAGATAGCGGCCCGCGCCCTGCACGGCGCGCAGTTCGCCCTGCGCGTAGACGACGTTGCCCTGGCTGACGGTGTGGCTGGGCACGCCGGTGACGGTGCGGCCTTCGAAGATGTTGTAGTCGCCCTTGGAATGCTGGGTCTTGACCGAGAAGGTCTTGGTCGCGGCCGGGTCCCAGACCACCAGGTCGGCGTCGGCGCCCTTGGCCACGCAGCCCTTGCGCGGATAGAGGTTGAACAGCTTGGCCGCGTTGGCCGAGGTGGCGGCGACGAACTCGCTGGGCGTCAGGCGCCCGGTGTTGACGCCGGCGTCCCAGATCACCGCCAGACGTTCCTCGACGCCGCCGGTGCCGTTCGGGATCTTGCTGAAATCCAGCTTGCCCATGGCCTTCTGCGCGGCGCAGAAGGTGCAGTGGTCGGTGGCGGTGGTCTGCAGCGCGCCGGCCTGCAGATGGCGCCACAGTGCCTCCTGGTGGGTCTTGGCGCGGAAGGGCGGGCTCATCACATGGGCCGCGGCCACCTCGAAGCTGGGATCGCGGTAGACGCTGTCGTCGACCACCAGGTGGCCGGCCAGCACCTCGCCGTAGACCCGCTGACCGCGGGCGCGGGCGCGGGCGATGGCCTCGGCCGTTTCGGCGCAGGACACATGCACCACGTAGATCGGCACGTTGAGCACATCGGCGATCGCGATGGCGCGCTGGGCGGCCTCGGTCTCGACCGCGGGCGGACGCGAGAGCGGGTGCGCCTCGGGCCCGAACATGCCCTTGGTCTTCATCTCTTGCTGCAGCAGGAAGACCAGCTCGCCGTTCTCGGCGTGCACGGTGGGCATGGCGCCCAGCTCCAGCGCGCGGCGGAAGCTGTTCACCAGCGTCTCGTCGTCGCACATGATGGCGTTCTTGTAGGCCATGAAGTGCTTGAAGCTGTTCACGCCCTCCTCGCGCACCAGCGTGCCCATGTCGGCGTGCACGCTCTCGTCCCACCAGGTGATGGCGACGTGGAAGCTGTAGTCGGACGCCGCGATCTCGGCCCACTGGCGCCAGTTGCGGTAGGCCTCCATCAGCGGCTGCTTCGGGTCGGGAATGACGAAGTCGATGATGGTGGTCGTGCCACCGGCCAGCCCCGCGGCGGTGCCGCTGTAGAAGTCATCGACGGTGCGGGTGCCCATGAACGGGAAGTTCATGTGGGTGTGCGGGTCGATGCCGCCCGGCATCACGTACTGCCCACCCGCCTCGATGATCGTCGCGCCCGGCGGAGCCGTGATGTTCTCGCCCACCTCGGCGATCACGCCCTCCACACACAGCACATCGGCACGTTGTTCGCGGTCGGCATTGACCACCGTGCCGCCTCGGATCAGCAGGCTCTTCATCGTTTCGCTCCTCAGACCGTGGTTTCCCGCATGGGGTTGTTGGGATGGGTGCGCCAGTCACGGTGCCCCGCCGGCACCGGCGCACCGGTGCGCTGGTCGATCTCGCCGGGCGCCAGGTCGCGCATCGTGATGCACTCGGGCACCGGGCAGATCGAGACACAGAGGTTGCAGCCCACGCACTCGTCTTCCTTCACCTCGAAGCGGCGCGTGCCGGCGGCCGCGTCCTGCATGAAGGAGATGGCCTGGTGCGAGGTGTCCTCGCAGACCACATGGCAGCGGCCGCACTGGATGCAGGCGTCCTGGTTGATGACCGCCTTCGAGACGTGGTTGAGGTTCAGGTAGCGCCAGTCCGACACGGTGGGCACGGCCTTGCCCTGCACCGCCGCCAGGTTGGGCAGACCCTTCTCGTCCAGGTAGTTGGACAGACCGGAGGCCATCTCCTGCACGATGCGGAAGCCGTAGACCATCGCCGCGGTGCAGACCTGCACCGTGCCGGCGCCCAGCGCGATGTAGTCCAGCGCGTCGCGCCAGTTGCTCACGCCGCCGATGCCGGAGATCGGGAGGCCGGCGGTTTCCGGGTCCCGGGCGATCTCGGCCACCATGTTCAGCGCGATGGGCTTGACCGCCGGGCCGCAGTAGCCGCCGTGCGAACCCTTGCCACCGGTGCTGGGCACCATCGTCAGCGTGTTCGGGTCCACGCCCATGATGGAGTTGATCGTGTTGATCAGGCTGACCGCATCGGCCCCGCCGCGCTTGGCGGCCCGGGCCGGGTAGCGGATGTCGGTGATGTTGGGCGTGAGCTTCACGATCACCGGCATCTGGCTGTACTGCTTGCACCAGGCCGTGACCATCTCGATGTACTCGGGCACCTGGCCGACGGCCGCGCCCATGCCACGCTCGCTCATGCCGTGCGGGCAGCCGAAGTTCAGCTCAATGCCATCGGCGCCGGTGTCCTCGACCATCGGCAGGATGCGCTTCCAGCTCTCCTCGTTGCAGGGCACCATCAGCGAGACCACCATCGCGCGGTCCGGCCAATCGCGCTTGACCTGGGCGATCTCCTTGAGATTGAGGCCCAGCGGACGGTCCGAGATCAGCTCGATGTTGTTGAAGCCCAGCACGCGGCGGTCGGGCGAGAGCAGCGCCGAGTAGCGCGGCCCGTGCACGTTGACCACCGGGGGATCCTCGCCCAGCGTCTTCCAGACCACCCCGCCCCAGCCGGCCTCGAAGGCGCGGATGACGTTGGTGGCCTTGTCGGTCGGCGGCGCGGACGCCAGCCAGAACGGGTTGGGGCTCTGGATGCCCACGAAGTGGGTGGTCAAGTCGGCCATGGTGAATGCCTTCCTCGGTCGTTCGTTGTGCGGTTCAGGCCGCGCAGGCGGCTTGGGTGATGCAGGCGTCGATGGACAGCGCGGCCTGCTTGCCGTGCTCCACCGCCTCCACGGTCAGGTCGCGGCCGCCGGCCACGCAGTCGCCGCCGGCCCAGACGCCCGGCAGGCTGGTGTGGCCGGTGGCATCGACGACGATGCGGCCCCCGGTCAGCGCCAGCCCGGCGTCGGCGGCCCAGCCGGCCGACAGCTTCTGGCCGATGGCCTTGAGCACCTGGTCGGCCGGCAGGGTTTCCAGCGCGCCGGTGGGCACCAGACGGCCGTCCACCAGTTGCTGGCCGGCCAGCGTGATGCCGGTCACCCGGCCGCCTTCGCCCACCATCGCCTGCGGCGCCAGCCAGTGGCGGATCACCACGCCATGGGTCAGGGCCCAGCGCTGCTCCACCTCGGAGGCCGACATCGCCTCCGGGCCGCGGCGGTAGGCCAGCGTGACCTGCTCGGCGCCCAGCAGCTTGGCCTGCACCGCGGCATCGATGGCGGTCATGCCGCCGCCGATCACCACCACCTGGCGGCCCACCTTCAGCGTGGACAGGTCGGCAGCCTGGCGCAGGCGGGCGATGAAGTCCACCGCGTCCTCCACGCCGTCCAGCGTGTCGCCGGGCACGCCCAGCGCCTGGGTGCTGCCCAGGCCGATGCCCAGGAAGACCGCGTCGAAGCTCTCGCGCAGCTCGGCCAGCTGGGCCGCGCTCTCCAGCCGCCAGCCGGTGCGCACGGTGATGCCGCCGGTCTGCAGCAGCCAGGCAATCTCGCGCTGTGCGAAGTCGTCGGCCGTCTTGTAGCTGGCCAGGCCGTATTCGTTCAGGCCCCCCGCCTTGGCGTGGGCGTCGAACAGCACCACGCTGTGGCCCTTCAGCGCCAAGCCGTGGGCGCAGGCCAAGCCGGCCGGGCCGGCGCCCACCACCGCCACGGTGCGGCCGGTCGCCGGCGCGCGGTGGAAGAAGATGGTGGCCGGCAGCGTCATCGCCGCGTCCACCGCCAGGCGCTGCAGGCGGCCGATGGCGATCGGCTGGCCTTGCTGCGTGTTGCGCACGCAGACGGCCTCACACAGCTCCTCGGTCGGGCAGACCCGGGCGCACATGCCGCCCAGCGGGTTGGCCGCCAGGATGGCCTGGGCCGCGCCGCGCAGGTCGCCGTCGCCGATGCGACGGATGAACTGCGGCACCGGAATGTGGGTGGGACAAGCCTGCTCGCAGGGCGCCTCGTGGCAGTACAGGCAACGCTCGGCTTCGAGCGCAGCCTGGCCGCGGGTCAGCGGGGCTTCTGCCGCCGCGGCAATGGCTTCGGCGGGGCTGCCGGCATGCAGGACAGGATGGGGGTTCAGGGACACGCGAACTCCTCGTCTCGGTGGGAGGGTGGGCTCAGAACTTGACCGTTTGGTCAACTTTCAAAACGCACCCTTGCCAGTTCCGTGCCAACGCGGGCCACGGAACGCCGAAAGGAGCTCAGTCCACCGGGGCCGGCGGCTGCGGATGGGCCCGGCGCAGCGCCTCCAGAAAGGCCCGCGCCGCCCGGGGCGCCGGGGGGGACGCCCGGGTGATGGCGACGAACTGCACCGGGTAGCTGGCGTCGTCCGGGCCGACGCGGCGCAGCCGGCCGTCGCGCAAGAAGATGTCGGCGTAGTGGTCCGGCAGGAAGCCGAGGTAGCGGCCCGACAGGATCAGCAGCGCCAGCGCCTCCTGATCGGTCACCGTTGCGGTGCGCCGCAAGCCGAAACGGTGCGTGACCTCCATGTTCGGGGAATGGAAGGCCAGGCCGGCGTAGTCCTGCCCACGCAGCTCGTCCCAGCCCACCGCCCCCATCGGACGGTCATACAGCGGATGCCCCTGGCCGCAGTACAGCCACATGGTTTCCGGGAACAGCGGCAGGTAGTTCAGACTGTCGGAGCGGCGGTGGTCGGGCACCACGGCCAGGTGCAGGCGACCGTCGATGACCGCCGTCTCCAGCGCGTTGAGCGAGCCCACCGTGATGTCCAGCGTGACCTGCGGCGCCTCGTCGCGGAAGGCCCCCAGCGCCTGGTGCAGCCGGGCCGCCGGGTTGGTGGCGATCTTGTCGAACAGGCCCAGCGACAGCGGCCCCTGCAGGCCCGCGTGCAGGTCGCGCACATCGGCGCGGAAGCCGTCGAGCGCCGTCAGCAGCCGCAGCGCGGCGTCGTACACCCGCTGGCCGTCGGGCGTCAGCGCGAAGCCGCTGCGGCCGCGCCGGCACAACAGCAGCCCCAGGCGCTGCTCGAGGTCCTTCACATGGCGGCTGACGGTGGAGCGGCCGATGTTGAGCTCCAGCTCGGCCGCCGCCAGTCCGCCGCACTCCACCACCGACTTGAAGATGCGCAACAGGCGGATCTCGGTGTCCCCCACCTGCCCCAGCAAGGCCTTCTTGACCATCTTGGTTGCAATCCTCTGCGCGTGAATAAGCAAAGATTGCAGTTTATGCAAACCAAGCCCATGCCCAGAATCAAGGCTTCACCCCCTTTTTGCTGAGCCTCTCCTTTCACCCCTGGAGCTGCCCCATGGACATGAGCGACCTGCCCGAACAACCGCTGACCGAAGCCCAACTGAAGGCGCACTGGATGCCCTTCACCTCCAACCGCGCCTTCAAGAAGGACCCGCGCATCCTGGTGGAGGGCAAGGGGGTCTACTTCAAGGACGACCGCGGCCGTCAGATCTTCGACGGTCTGTCGGGCCTGTGGACCTGCGGCCTGGGCCACGGTCGCCAGGAAATCGTCGACGCGGTGAGCCGCCAGGTCGCCACGCTGGACTACGCGCCGGGTTTCCAGTTCGGCGTCAAGGGCTCGTTCCAACTGGCCGAGCGCATCGTCTCGCACATGCCCGCCGGCCTGGAACACGTGTTCTACGCCTGCTCCGGCTCGGAAGCGGCCGACACCTCGCTGAAGATCGCCCGCGCCTACTGGCGCCAAAAGGGCCAGGCCAGCAAGACCCGTCTGATCGGCCGCCTGAAGGGCTACCACGGCGTGAACTTCGGCGGCATCAGCGTCGGTGGCCTGGGTGGCAACCGCAAGATGTTCGGCGAAGCCCTGCAGTGCGACCACATCCCCCACACCCAGCTGGCCAGCAACGCCTTCAGCCGCGGCATGCCCGAGAACGGCGCCGAACTGGCCAATGAGCTGCTGGATGTGATCGGCCTGCACGACGCCTCCAACATCGCCGCCGTGATCGTCGAGCCCTTCTCCGGTTCGGCCGGCGTGGTGGTGCCGCCCAAGGGCTACCTGCAACGCCTGCGCGAGATCTGCACGCAGAACAACATCCTGCTGATCTTCGACGAGGTCATCACCGGCTTTGGCCGCACCGGCGCCTGGACCGGCTCGGAAGCCTTCGGCGTCACGCCCGACATGATCAACTTCGCCAAGCAGGTGACCAACGGCACCATCCCGATGGGTGGCGTGGTCGTCAAGAGCGAGATCTACGACACCTTCATGGCCGCCGGCGGCCCGGAACACGCGGTCGAGTTCCCGCACGGCTACACCTACTCGGGCCACCCGGTGGCCTGCGCGGCCGGCCTGGCCACCTTCGACATCCTGGAGAAGGAAAACGCCATCCAGCAGGCCAAGGAGCTGGCCCCGTACTTCGAGAACGCGGTGCACAGCCTGAAGGGCGCCAAGCACATCACCGACATCCGCAACTACGGTCTGGCCGCCGGCCTGACCATCGCGGGTCGCAACGGGGACGCCGCCATCCGCCCGTACGAGATCGGCCTGAAGTGCTGGGAAAAGGGTTTCTACGTGCGCTTCGGCGGCGACACCATCCAGCTGGCGCCGCCGTTCGTCACCACCCCGGCCCAGATCGACGCCCTGATCAACGCGCTGGGCGAGGCGATCAACGCCACGGCCTGATCCTGGCCAACACCCCTGCGGCTGTCACCGGTGAACGATGACAGCCGCCGGGGGCTGCAGTACAAGGGCATTCCCAACACACTACCGGGACATGCCATGCGACTGAACCTCCTGCTGGCGGCCACCTTGGGCGCCGCCGCCTCCACGGCCGCGCTGGCGGCCGAAGCCACCGTCACGCTGCAAGCCGCCACCCCGGAAGGGCCCGGCGCCGCGCTGGGCACGGTGAAGCTGGTGGAGACGCCCTACGGGCTGGCGCTCTACCCCATGCTGCAGGGTCTGGCGCCCGGCCTGCACGGCTTTCACGTGCATGAGAAGGGCTCCTGCGCCCCGGGCGAACAAAACGGCAAGCCCGTGCCGGCCCTGGCCGCCGGCGGCCACCTGGACCCGGCCGGCACCAAGAAGCATGCCGAGCCCTGGGGCGATGGCCACCTGGGCGATCTGCCGCCGCTGTACGTGGCCGCCGATGGTTCGGCCAGCCAACCCGTGCTGGCCCCGCGTCTGAAGCTGGCCGATGTGCAGGGCCACGCCCTGATGGTGCATGCCGGCGGCGACAACCATGCGGACCACCCGGCGCCATTGGGCGGTGGCGGGGCCCGCGTGGCCTGCGGCGTGATCCCGGGCTGAGCGCCCGGGGCGCCGGCCTCAGCCCTGCAGCTTCCAGTGCAGGGTTTCGCCGCCGCGCAGCGGCTTCAGGCTGGCGTCGCCGAAGGCCACGGCCTCCGGCAGGGTCCAGGGTTCGCGCACCAAGGTCACGGTGCCGGCGTTGCGCGGCAGGCCGTAGAAGGCCGGGCCGTGTTCGCTGGCGAAACCCTGGAGCTTGTCCAGCGCCCCGGCAGCCTCGAAGGCCTCGGCGTACAGCTCCAGCGCCGACAGGGCGGTGTAGCAGCCGGCGCAGGCGCTGGCGTGCTCCTTCAGGTGGGCCGGGTGCGGTGCGCTGTCGGTGCCCAGGAAGAAGCGGTCCGAGCCGCTGGTGGCCGCGGCCACCAGGGCCTGGCGGTGCACCTCGCGCTTCAAGACCGGCAGGCAGTAGTAGTGCGGCCGCAGCCCGCCCTGGAAGATGGCGTTGCGGTTGTAGAGCAGGTGGTGGGCGGTGATGGTGGCCGCGGTGAAAGCTCCGGCGCTGGCCACATAGTCGGCCGCTTCCTTCGTGGTGATGTGCTCGAACACCACCTTCAGCTCGGGGAAATCGCGGCGCAGCGGCTGCATCACGCGGTCGATGAACACCGCCTCGCGGTCGAAGATGTCCACCGCCGGGTCGGTCACCTCGCCGTGCACCAGCAGCAGCAGGCCGGCGCGCTGCATGGCCTCCAGCGTCGCGTAGGTCTTGCGGATGTCGGTCACGCCGGCATCGCTGTTGGTGGTGGCGCCGGCCGGGTAGAGCTTGAGCGCCACCACGCCGGCCGCCTTCGCCGCGGCGATCTCGCTGACCGGCGTGTTGTCGGTCAGGTAGAGCGTCATCAGCGGCTGGAAATCCACACCGGCCGGCACCGCGGCCAGGATGCGCTCGCGGTAGGCGATGGCCTGGGCCGCCGTGGTCACTGGCGGCTTCAGGTTGGGCATGATGATGGCGCGGCCGAACTGGCGCGCCGTGTGCGGCACGACAGCCGCCAGGGCCGCGCCGTCGCGCACATGCAGGTGCCAGTCGTCGGGGCGGGTGATCGTCAGGGTGGTGGGGGCGCTCATGGGCTGAATTGTCCCATCGAGCGGGGATGCGCCCGCCGGTATCGGGCCCGAAAACTGCATGCATTTCATTTGCATTGCATCGACAATCGATTCCAACATATAGGCAAAACCTGCATGCCGCCCAAGTCCTCCCCTCCACCCGCGGCCGCCGCCCCCCAGACCGCCGACGCGCCAGTGCGTCGCGCCGACCCGCTGTTCAACCAGTCGCTGGAAAAGGGGTTGGAGGTGCTGCGCGCCTTTGACGCCGCCCACCGCACCCTGACCCTGTCGGAGCTGGCCGAACTGACCCAAATGAGCAAGGCCTCGGCCCAGCGCACGGTGCACACGCTGCAGGTGCTGGGCTACGTCGGCAAGCACCCGCAGACGCGGCGCTTTCAGCTGCTGCCCAAGGTCATTGAGCTGGGCTTCAACTACCTGGCGGCGCACCCGCTGATCCGCGCCGCCCACCCCTACCTGTCCCAGCTCGCCAATGCCAGCGGCGAGACCGCCAGCCTCACCGAGGCGGTGGGCACCGACATGGTCTATGTGGCGCAGCTGCTCACGCCCAAGTTCATCCCCGTGCTGACCCCCGTGGGCATGCGCGTGCCGATGTACTGCACCAGCACCGGCCGGGCCTGGCTGAGCTGCCTGAGCGATGCCGAGGCGCGCGCGCTGCTGGAAGCCACCCCCCGCCCGGCCCGCACCGCGGCCACGCTGACCTCGGTGGACGACATCATGGCCAAGGTGGCGGAATGCCGGCGGGTGGGCTACGCCACCAACTGCGAAGAGCTGTTCCTGGGCGACATGGGCATTGGCGCCCCGGTGGTGGACAGCCGCGGCCGGCCGGTGGCCACGGTGCACCTCGCCCCGCCCACCAGCCGCTGGACGCTGGAAGACGCCCAGCGCAAGCTGGGTCCGATGGTGATCGAGTGCGCCCGCGCCGTGTCGCAGGCGATGACGCACTGAACAAGACGCGTCAGTCGGCGCGGCCGGCGCGCTCCAGCATGGCCAGCAGCAGCACATTGGCGCCGGCGGCCAGGTGCTCCGGCTGGGCGTCTTCGATCTCGTTGTGGCTGATGCCATCCTTGCAGGGCACGAAGATCATGCCGGTGGGCGCCAACGCGCTCAGGTAGACCGCGTCGTGGCCCGCACCACTGACCACGTCCATGTGCGGCAGGCCCAACTGCTCGGCCGCGTGGCGCACGCTGGCCACGCAGTCGGGGTGGAACTGCGCCGGCTCGAACTTGCAGACCTGCTCGATCGCCACGCGGCACTGGCCATCCCGGGCCAGCGCCGCAAAGCCCTCATGCATCGCCGCATCCATCCGGTCCAGCCCGTCCTGCGCCAGGTGGCGGAAGTCGACCGAGAAGCGCACCTCGCCCGGGATGACGTTGCGTGAGTTGGGGATCACCTGCGCGAAGCCCACCGTGCCCCGGCCGTGCGGCGCCTCGTCCTTGGCGATGCGGTTGACCAGGTCGATCATGCGGGCCGCGGCCAGCAGCGCGTCATGGCGCAGCTCCATCGGGGTCGGGCCGGCGTGGGCGTCCTGCCCGGTCACCACCACGTCGTACCACTGCTGGCCCAGCGCGCCGGCCACCACGCCGATGGGCAGGCCCTTGGCTTCCAGGATCGGGCCCTGCTCGATGTGGGCCTCGAAATAGGCCCCGAACATGCCGCCCGGCACCTGGCCGGCCGGCACCTGGCCGCGGTAGCCGATGCGCGCCAGCTCGTCGCCCACGCTCAGGCCGTCGATGTCGCGCTGGGCCCGCACAAAGTCGGGCGTGAAGACACCCGTGAAGGCGCCGGAGCCCATCATCACCGGCGTGAAGCGGGAGCCTTCCTCGTTCATCCAGAACGCGACCTCGATCGGCGCCCGGGTGCGGATGCCGCGGTCGTTCAGAGTGCGCACCACCTCCAGGCCGGCCATCACGCCGAAGTTGCCGTCGAACTTGCCCCCCGAGGGCTGGGTGTCGATGTGGCTGCCGGTGGCCACGGCGCGGGCTGCGGCATCCGTCCCGGCGCGGCGGCCGAAGACATTGCCCACCTCGTCGATGCGCACCTCCAGGCCAGCCTCGCGGAACCAGCCGACCACCCGGTCCCGCCCCTGGCGGTCTTCGTCCGTCAGGGCCAGCCGGCGCACACCACCTTTGGGCGTTGCACCAACCTGGGCCAGATCCATCAGCGATTGCCACAGGCGGGCTGCATTGATTCGGGGCATTTCAAGGGTCGTCATGGCGATTCATCCGGTCAGGTAACAAGATCACGGTGATGCTGCAATTCCCGGACCAACATATCTCTATCCTCTATAGACAACGCGGCAATCACATCTTATGAATCGTTTATCGATATTCATGTGGTTCACTGGCATACGGTTTGCTTCAAGCCATTCCATCCTTCCACCCCTCGACGAGGTACCCAGTGATGTCCTTGACCCCGCGTTTCCCGTCTTCCCGCCAGGCCGTGTTGAGCCTGGCCCTGGTCGCCGCCTTTGGCGCCCTGGGCAGCACCAGCGCCCTGGCACAGGAAAAGGTGCTGCGCATCGCCATGACCGCCGGTGACATTCCCCGCACCTCCGGCCAGCCGGACCAAGGCTTCGAGGGCAACCGCTTCACCGGCATCCCGATGTACGACGGCCTGACCCAGTGGGACCTGAGCTCGGCGAGCAAGCCCAGCGTGGTGATCCCCGATCTGGCGCTGTCCTGGGCGGTGGACCCGAAGGACCACACCAAGTGGGTGTTCAAGCTGCGTCCGGGCGTGAAATTCCACGACGGCTCGGCCTTCAATGCCGACGCCGTGGTGTGGAACGTGCACAAGGTGCTCGACAAGAGCGCGCCGCAGTACGACCCGGCCCAGGTGGGCGTGACCGCCTCGCGCATGCCCACGCTGCGCAGCGCCCGCAAGATCGACGACCTGACCGTCGAGCTGACCACCAGCGAGCCCGATTCCTTCTTGCCGATCAACCTGACCAACCTGTTCATGGCCTCGCCGGCCGCCTGGCAGAAGAAGTACGACGCCGTGCCCGCCAGCGTGACCGACCACGCCGAGCGCGGCAAGCAAGCCTGGACCGCCTTTGCCGCCAGCCCCTCGGGCACCGGCCCGTTCAAGGCGTCCAAGTTCGTGCCGCGCGAACGCCTGGAGATGGTCAAGAACCCCGAGTACTGGGATGCCAAGCGCCGCCCGAAGATCGACCGCGTGGTGCTGCTGCCGCTGCCCGAGGCCAACTCGCGCACCGCCGCGCTGATGTCCGGCCAGGTGGACTGGATCGAGGCCCCGGCCCCCGACGCGCTGGCCACGCTCAAGCAGCGCGGCTTCAAGGTCTACGCCAACCTGCAACCGCACATCTGGCCGTGGCAGTTCTCCTTCCTGCCGGGCTCGCCCTGGAATGACGTGCGCGTGCGCCACGCCGCCAATCTGTGCGTGAACCGCACCGCGATGAAACAGCTGCTGGGCGGCATGATGGCCGAGGCCACCGGCATCGTGGAGCCGGGCCACCCCTGGCGCGGCTCGCCGAAGTTCCAGATCAAGTACGACGTGCCGGCCGCCCAGGCGCTGATGAAGCAGGCCGGCTACGGCCCCAACAAGCACCTGAAGGTCAAGGTGCAGACCTCGGCCTCGGGTTCGGGCCAGATG
Organism: Ideonella benzenivorans; assembly: GCF_020387415.1. GTDB lineage: Bacteria > Pseudomonadota > Gammaproteobacteria > Burkholderiales > Burkholderiaceae_C > Ideonella > Ideonella benzenivorans. The sequence continues at coordinate 476,777 of NZ_JAGWCB010000010.1, forward strand.
CTGCCGCTGCCGATGAACGAGGTGATCCAGCAGAACCTCAAGAGCTGCTACATCGACGTGGACTTCGACGTGGTCGAGTGGAACACGCTGTTCTCCGGCTGGCGTCTGGGTGCCAAGGACCCGGGGGCCCACGGTGCCAACGCCACCAACGTGACGGCTGCGACGATGGACCCGTTCTTCGCGATGGTCCGCTTTGTCAGCACCAAGGCCTTCCCGCCGGTGTCGAACAACTGGGGCTACTTCAGCGACCCGAAGGTGGATGCCATCGTCGCCAAGGCCCGCACCAGCTTTGATGACAAAAAGCGCGACGCCGCCCTGGCCGAGCTGCACACCCAGATCGTGGACCAGGCCCCGTTCCTGTTCGTGGCCCACGACGTCGGCCCGCGTGCCATGTCGGCCAAGGTCGGCAACGTGGTGCAGCCGCAGAGCTGGTTCATCGACATCGCCACGATGACCGTGAAGTGATGGTCGCGGGCGCCCGCCTCGCGCGGGCGTCCGCATTTCCTTCCTTGCCCACGCCGCCGCCCATGCTTGCCTACCTGCTCCGCCGCATCCTCTACACCTTGCCCATCCTGCTGGGCGTGGCCCTGGTGTGCTTCGCCCTGGTGCACATCGCCCCCGGCGATCCGCTGGTCTCCGTGCTGCCGGCCGACGCCTCGGCCGAGCTGCAGGCGCAGCTGCGCACGCTCTACGGTTTCGACCGACCGCTGCCCGAGCAGTTCGGCCGCTGGATCTGGCGCGCGCTGCACGGCGACCTGGGCATGTCCATCGCCACCAGCCGCCCGGCCACCTCCGAAGTGATGACGGCCGTCGTCAACACCCTGCGCCTGGCTCTGGTCGCCACCGTGATCGGCTTCGTGCTGGGCAGCCTGTTCGGCTTCGTGGCCGGCTACTTCCGCAACTCCTGGCTGGACCGGATCGCCTCGGGCATCTCGGTGCTGGGCGTGTCGGTGCCGCACTACTGGCTGGGCATGGTGATGGTGATCATCTTCTCGTCGCTGCTGATGTGGCTACCCGCCACCGGCGCCGGCCCCGGCGGCTCCGAGGACTGGGCCTGGAACTGGGAGCATGTGCAGTTCATGATCCTGCCGGCCATCACGATGTCGGTGATCCCGATGGGCATCATCGCCCGCACCGTGCGCGCCCTGGTGGCCGAGCTCCTGGACCAGGAGTTCATCACCGGCCTGCGCGCCAAAGGCCTGTCGCATGTGGGCGTGTTCCGCCACGTGCTGAAGAACGCCGCCCCCACCGCGCTGGCCGTGATGGGCCTGCAGCTGGGCTATCTGCTGGGCGGCTCGATCCTGATCGAAACCGTCTTCTCCTGGCCGGGCACCGGCTTCCTGCTGAACCAGGCCATCTTCCAGCGCGACCTGCCGCTGCTGCAGGGCAGCATCCTGGTGCTGGCCCTGTTCTTCGTGCTGCTGAACCTGCTGGTCGACATGGTGCAGACCCTGCTCGATCCGCGCATCGCCCGCCAGTGAACACGCCCGTGAGGACACCGACATGAACACCCTTGCCTCTCCTTCCGTGGCCGTGGAGCCCGCCCCGCCGCGCAGCCGCGGTTACTGGGCCGCCGTGTTCGGCCGCTTCGTGCGCGACCCGGTGGCCATGGGCGCCGGCGTGGTGCTGCTGCTCCTGCTGATGATGGCCCTCTTCGGCCCGCACCTGGCGCCGGCCGACCCCTATGCCAGCTCGATGTTCAAGCGCCTGCAGCCCATCGGCTCGCCGGACTACCCGCTGGGCAGCGACGAGCTGGGCCGTGACCTGCTCTCGCGCCTGATCGTCGGCGCCCGGCTGTCGCTGTTCATCGGCATCACGCCGGTGCTGCTGGCCTTCGTCATCGGCACGGGCATCGGCGTGCTGGCCGGCTATGCCGGCGGCGTGACCAACACGGTCATCATGCGCACGATCGACGTGTTCTACGCCTTCCCCTCGGTGCTGCTGGCCATCGCGCTGTCGGGCGCGCTGGGTGCGGGCATCTTCAACTCGCTGGTCTCGCTGACCATCGTCTTCGTGCCGCAGATCGCCCGCGTGGCCGAAAGCGTCACCGCCCAGGCCCGCAACCGGGACTATGTGGAGGCCGCCCGCGCCACCGGCGCCAGCGCCTTCACCATCGTGCGGGTGCATGTGCTGGGCAATGTGCTGGGCCCCATCTTCGTCTTCGCCACCAGCCTGATCGCGGTGTCGATGATCCTGGCCTCGGGCCTGTCCTTCCTGGGCCTGGGCGTGAAGCCGCCCGAGCCCGAGTGGGGCCTGATGCTCAACACCCTGCGCACGGCCATCTACACCCAGCCGCTGGTGGCGGCGCTGCCGGGCGCGATGATCTTCATCACTTCGATCTCCTTCAACCTGCTGTCGGACGGCCTGCGTTCGGCCATGGACCACAAGGGCTGACACCATGAGCACTCCCTTCCTGCCACCCGAGGACGTGGGCGGCCCGGCCCAGCCCCTGCTCACCATCCGTGGCCTGACCAAGCACTTTCCCCTCAAGAAGGGCGGCGTGGTGCGCGCCGTCGACGGCGTGGACTTCGAGGTGCTCAAGGGCGAGACCCTGGGCGTGGTCGGCGAATCCGGCTGCGGCAAGTCCACCACCGCCCGGCTGCTGATGCAGCTGATCGCCCCGACCGCCGGCGAGGTGGTCTTCGACGGCCGGGTGGTCGGCACCCGCGACCTGCCGCTCAAGGACTTCCGCCGCCAGGTGCAGATGGTCTTCCAGGACAGCTACGCCTCGCTCAACCCACGCCTGACCATCGAGGACTCGGTGGCCTTCGGCCCGCAGGTGCACGGCGTGTCACGCCGCGAGGCCGTGGCCCGCGCACGCGATCTGCTCTCACGCGTCGGCCTGGCGCCCGAGCGCTTCGCCGAGCGCTATCCGCACGAGCTCTCCGGCGGCCAGCGCCAGCGCGTCAACATCGCCCGCGCCCTGGCCCTGCAACCGCGCCTGGTCATCCTGGACGAGGCCGTCTCGGCGCTGGACAAATCGGTCGAGGCTCAGGTGCTGAACCTGCTGCAGGACCTCAAGCGCGAGTTCGGCCTGACCTACGTCTTCATCAGCCACGACCTCAACGTGGTGCACTACATCAGCGACCGGGTGATGGTGATGTACCTCGGCCAGGTGGCCGAGATCGGCCCGTCCGACACGCTGTTCCGCGCGCCCGGCCACCCCTACACCGGCGCCCTGCTGTCCTCCATGCCCTCGATGGACCCGGATCACCGCACGGAGAAAGCTCCGCTGGCCGGCGACCCGCCCAACCCGATCAACCCGCCCAGCGGCTGCCGCTTCCACCCGCGCTGCCCGATGGCGGCGCCGGCCTGCAGCCAGCGTGTGCCGGTGCGCACCGAACTGGGCGGCCACCACGCCGCGGCCTGCCTGATGCACGAAGCCGGCAGCGGCCATCCCAAGGCCCCGGCCACCCTGCCCCACGCCGCCTGAGGAGACCCCGATGAGCACCCCCGCCCCTTCCTCGGCCGAACCCCTGGTGGACGTGCGCGACCTGCGCGTCACCTTCACCGGCGGCCGCCGGCCCGCCCAGGTCGTCAACGGCGTCACGCTGCAGATCCCGCGTGGCCAGTCGGTCGCGCTGATCGGCGAATCCGGCTCCGGCAAGAGCGTCACGCTGCGCACGCTGCTGCGCCTGCACCCCGAGCGCCGCACCCGCATGGAAGGCCAGGTCCACGTCGGCGGCCGGGACATCCTGGCCATGAAGGAAAAGGAACTCTGCGCCTACCGCGGCAAAGTCACCTCGATGATCTTCCAGGAGCCACTGCTGGCCCTGGACCCGGTGTACCCGGTGGGCGCGCAGATCACCGAATCCCTGCGCCGCCACGAAGGCCTGAGCGCCGCCGCCGCCGAGGCCCGCGCGTTGGCGCTGTTCGAGCGGGTGCGCATCCCCAGCCCGGCGCAGCGGCTCAAGGCCTACCCGCACGAGATGTCCGGTGGCATGCGCCAGCGGGCCATGATCGCGCTGGCCCTGGCCTGCAACCCGCAGGTGCTGCTGGCCGACGAGCCCACCACCGCGCTGGACGCCACGGTGCAGATCCAGATCCTGCTGCTGCTGCGCGAACTGCAACGCGACCTGGGCCTGACCATCCTCTTCGTCACCCACGACATCGGCGCCGCCATCGAGGTGGCCGACCGCATCGCGGTGATGTATGCCGGCCGCATCGTCGAGGAAGGCACGGCCCGCGAGCTGATCCACGCCCCGCGCCACCCCTACACCCGCGCCCTGCTGATGAGCCGGGCCCACGGCGCGATGGAACGCGGCGCGCCGCTGCAGACCCTGGCCGGCTCGCCGCCGGACCTGACCGCCCTGCCGCCCGGCTGCGCCTTTGCCGCCCGCTGCCCGCTGGCCGATGCCGGCTGCCGCGCCAGCGTGCCCGAGGCGGTCGAGCTCTCCCCCGGCCATGTCGTGCGCTGCCTGCGCCTGGCCGAAACCGCCACCCCGGTGGCCTGACCGAACCGCACCCCACCATGCCCCTGCACGATCCTTCCCACGGCTTTCTGCCCTATCCCGAGGCCCCCGTCCCCCACGCCGGCACCGGCCCGTTGATCGGCCTGTCCTTTGGCGTGAAGGACCTGTTCGATGTGGCCGGCTACCCCACCGGCGGCGGCAACCCCTTCGTGCTGGCCGCTTCGGGCATCAAGACCCGCACGGCCCCCACCGTGCAGAAGCTGCTGGACGCCGGTGCCCGCATGGCGGGCAAGACGGTGACCGACGAGCTGGCCTTCTCGATGAACGGCAACAACGCCCACTTCGGCGCGCCCGTCAACGGCGCGGCGCCGGAGCGCATCAGCGGCGGCTCGTCCTCCGGCTCGGCCGCCGCCGTGTCCTGGGGCCTGTGCGACTTCGCCCTGGGCACCGACACCGGCGGCTCGGTGCGCGCGCCGTCCAGCCACTGCGCGCTCTATGGCCTGCGGCCCACGCACGGCCGGGTCAGCCTGCAAAACGCCCTCGACCTGGCCCCCAGCCTGGACACCTGCGGCTGGTTCGCCCGCGAGGTGCAGACCTTCGCCCGCGTGGCCGATGTGCTGCTGGACGCCGACCCCGCGCCGCTGCCTGCCAGCGTGCGCCTGCTGCGCCCGACCGACATCTGGGCCCTGGTGGAGCCGGCCGTGGTCGACGCCCTGGCCCCCGCCGTGGCGCGGGTCGAAGCCACCCTGGGCGCGGCCCAGCCCACCACGGCCGTGCTGGACTCGCTGAACACGATGTACTGGGCCTTCCGCTACGTGCAGGGCCGCGAGGCCTGGCTGGTGGACGGCCCGCTGATCGAGCGCTATGCACCGCCGCTGGGCCCGGGCGTGGCCGAGCGCTTCGCCTGGTCCAAGCAGGTCACCGATGCGCAGGTCACCGAAGCCCGCGCCTTCCGCGCCCGCTTCCGCGCCCATCTGGCCGCGCTGCTGGGCACGGACGGCGTGCTGGTGCTGCCGACCATGCCGGACATCGCGCCGCTGCGCAGCACGTCCGAGGCCGATCTGGAAACCTACCGCAACCGCGCCACGCAGATGCTGTGCATGGCAGGCCTGGCCGGCTTCCCGCAGCTGTCAATGCCGCTGGGCCGGCGTGAGGGGGCGCCGCTGGGGGTGTCCTTGCTGGGCCCGGCCGGCAGCGACCGCAGCCTGATCGCCCTGGCCGAGCGCATCGCCGCGGCGGCCTAAGCCAGCCGGAGCTCGACAGGCCCGTCCAGGGCCTGTTCCTCGCAGTCCACCGCGGCCGCGCGGCGCTCGATCACGACGAAGTCCCCTTCGTCGATGGCCAGCAGTGCGTGGTGCCAGGTGCCCGGGGCCAGCACAAAGCCCTGGTCGCCCCGCACCGCAAAGGCCCGCAAGGCGTCGGCAGACAGGGGCTGCCCCGCGGGCGCCACCACGATCACGCAGCGCGCGCCGGCCAAGGGCACAAAGGTCTGAGAGCCCAGGCGATGGCGCTCCAGTTCACCCAGCCGCAGTGGAAAAGCCCGGGCTTGCGCGTGGAACAGCGCCAGCATCGGGCAGCCGCCCTCGGCCTGCAGGTCCACGTCGGCCAGCAGGTCATGGCGGCGGGAGGTGCCGCCGTTGATGGCGCGCCCGCCCTGGCCGGCGGGCCGCTCGATCACCGTGCCGAACGGCGCGAAACCTGCGGCCGTCAACGGCACCGGCAGCAGTCGGCGCATGACGCGCCGATCAGTGCTGCAGGATCTTGGACAGGAAGTCCTTGGCGCGCGGGCTGCGGGCTTCCGGATGGCCGAAGAAGTCGTCCTTGTTGCAGTCCTCAATGATCTTGCCGGCGTCCATGAAGATCACGCGGTTGGAGACCTTCTTGGCAAAGCCCATTTCGTGCGTCACGCACATCATGGTCATGCCCTCGTGGGCCAGCTGCACCATCACGTCCAGCACTTCGCCGACCATTTCCGGGTCCAGCGCCGAGGTGGGTTCGTCGAACAGCATCACGATCGGGTCCATCGACAGGGCGCGGGCAATGGCCACGCGCTGCTGCTGACCGCCGGAGAGCTGGCCGGGGAACTTGTCCTTGTGCGCCATCAGGCCCACGCGGTCGAGCATCTTCAGGCCGCGCTTCTTCGCATCGTCCTTGCTGCGGCCCAGCACCTTGATCTGGGCCAGCGTCAGGTTCTCGGTCACCGACAGGTGCGGGAACAGCTCGAAGTGCTGGAACACCATGCCCACGCGGCTGCGCAGCTTGGGCAGGTTGGTCTTGGGGTCGGACAGGCTGATGCCATCGACCACGATGTCGCCCTTCTGGAAGGGCTCCAGCGCATTGACGGTCTTGATCAGGGTGGACTTGCCGGAACCCGAGGGGCCGCAGACCACCACCACCTCGCCCTTTTGGATGCTGGTCGTGCAGTCGGTCAGCACCTGGAAGCTGCCGTACCACTTGGAAACGTTCTTGATATCAATCATGGCATTGACGCGGGTGGGTGATGCTTAGCGAACGATCGCAATCTTCTTCTGCAATTGCCGGACCAGCATGGACAGACTGAAGCAGATGGCGAAATAAACGACGGCGGCGAGCAGATAGGTCTCGACCGGCCGGTTGAAGTTCTTGCCGGCCACCTCGAAGCCCTTGAGCAGGTCGTAGGCGCCGATGGCGTAGACCAGCGAGGTGTCCTGGAACAGCACGATGGTCTGCGTCAGCAGCACCGGCAGCATGTTGCGGAAGGCCTGCGGCAGGATCACCAGCTGCATGGTCTGCCGGTAGGTCATGCCCAGCGCATAGCCGGCATACCCCTGCCCCTTGGCCACGCTCTGGATGCCGGCCCGCATGATCTCGGAATAGTAGGCGGCCTCAAACACGGTGAAGGTCAGCACCGCGGAGAGCTCGGCCCCCATGGCTTCGCCGGTCAGCAGCGGGATCAGCAGGAACACCCACAGGATCACCATCACCAGCGGCACCGAGCGCAGCGTGTTGACGTAGAACGAGGCGGGCCCGACCAGCCAGGGCTTGCCCGACAGGCGCATCAGCGCCAGCAGCGTGCCGATGGCGATGCCGCCCAGCATGGCCACCAGGGTCAGCTGGATCGAAAAGAAGAAGCCCTTGGCGACGAAGTCCGACAGGACCTGCCAGGAGACGAAGGAGAAGTCGAGGTTCAGCATCTCAGTGCGCCCCCACCATGCCCGGCACGCGCAGCTTCTTCTCAATGACGAGCGCGACACGGTTGATGGCAAACGCCGACACGAAGTACAGCGCCGTCACCGCCAGGTAGATCTCGACGCCGCGCGAGGTCTCTTCCTGCGCCTGCATCGCGAACTGGGTCAGCTCGGCAATGCTGACGGCAAAGGCCACCGAGGAGTTCTTGATGATGTTCATCGACTCGCTGGTGAGCGGCGGAATGACGATGCGCATGGCCATCGGCAGCAGCACATAGCGGTAGGTCTGCGGCAGCGTCAGCCCCATGGCCAGGCCGGCGTAGCGCTGGCCCTTGGGCAGGCTTTGGATGCCGGCCTTCACCTGCTCGGCCACCCGGGCCGAGGTGAAGAAGCCCAGGCCCAGCACCACCAGCATGAAGGGCGGCACGTCCCTCAGCGGCGGCACCAGCGAGGGCACCACGTGGTACCAGAGGAAGATCTGGACCAGCAGCGGAATGTTGCGGAAGAGCTCCGTCCAGGCATTGCCCAGGGCCACCAGGCCCTTGTTCGGCACCGTGCGCAGGATGCCCATCAGGGCCCCCACCACCAGCGCCACGACCAGGGCCAGCAGCGACACGCTCAGTGTCCAACCCCAGGCCGACATCAGCCAGTCCAGATAGGTGATGTCTCCCCCGCTGCCGAAGCAGCGCGGCATCACCTCGCCATCGATGGTGTTGCGGCAGAAGACCTGCCAATCCCAATTGCCCAACGGAGGAACTCCCGAGTGTCGATCAAAGAAAACGCGCAGCGGGCCGGCGCGTCAGCACCGGCCCGGGAGCGGGCTTACTTCTTGGCCGCGTAGTCTTCCATCGGCTTGTCGTTCGGGTGCGCCCAGGCGTCCTTCGTGGCGGCCGACAGAGCCAGACCCACCGGCACATTGGCGGGGGGGATCGGCTTCATGAACCACTTGTCATAGAGCTTGGCCAGGTCGCCGTTCTTCATCATGCCCTTGATGCTGTCGTCCACCGCGGTCTTGAAGGCGGGGTCGTCCTTGCGCAGCATGCAGGCGATCGGCTCAACCGACAGCACTTCGCCGACGATCTTGAAGTCCTTGGGGTTCTTGGACTTGCTGATGTTGCCCGCCAGGATCTGGCCGTCCATCACGAAGGCATCGGCGCGGCCCGATTCCAGCAGCAGGAAGCTGTCGGCGTGGTCCTTGCCATAGAGCTCCTTGAAGTCGATGCCGGTGGCGCGCTCGTTCTTGCGCAGGGTCTGCACCGAGGTCGTGCCGGTGGTGGTGGCCACGGTCTTGCCAGCCAGGTCCTTGATGGACTTGATGTTCGAGTTGGCCTTGACGGCGATGCGCACTTCCTCCACGTAGGTCGTCACGGCAAAGGCGACGTCCTTCTGGCGGGCGCGGTTGTTGGTGGTGGAGCCGCATTCCAGGTCCACGGTGCCGTTTTGCACCAGCGGGATGCGGTTCTGCGAGGTGACCGGCTGGTACTTCACAGTGATCGAGCTCATGCCCAGCTTCTTGCGGATGTCCTGCGCCACGCGCTCGGCCATCTCGGTGTGGAAGCCCACGTACTTGCCGGCGCCGACCGTGTAACCCAGCGCGCCGGAGGACTCGCGCACCCCCAGCGTGATGGTGCCGGTGTCCTTGATCTTCTTCAGGGTGTCCGTCGTCTCCGCGTGCGCGGCGCCGCCCAGCACGGCGGAAAAGACCGCCAACGCAAGCGCGGTACGGCGGGTCGGGGAAGAGATACGGGTTGGTGTCATCACAACTCCATCAAGGTCAAAGAAAACCGGGAACCGTCACACCCTCACGGCGAGGGGCGATCGTCCGGCTGGCGGAACAATTTGAGCAGAGCTTCCGACGCAGGCCAATTCAGGTTGAGCCCGCGGGGCGGAATGGGCCGCTGAAACCAGCGGGTGTAGATTTTCATGGCTTCGCCCGAGGTCATCACCCGGGTCAGCGCCCGGTCCACCACGGCTTTGAAGCCCGGGTCGTCCTTGCGCATCATGCACCCATAGACCTCGGCCGACATCGGCGTGCCGGTGACGATCCAGTCGTCCGGGTTGCGCGCCTTGGCCCGCTCACCATAGAGCAGCGCGTCATCCAGCATGAAGGCATCCACCTGGCCGTTTTCCAGCGCCTGGAAGGCGTCACCGTGGTCGCGCGCGGCCAACAACTGGATGCGCCCGCCGTGGGCCTCGTTGTAGCTGCGCAGCAGACGCTCGGAGGTGGTGCCAGCCGTGACCACCACACGCCGGCCCGCCAGCTCGGAAAAATCGCGCAGCCCACTGTCGCGCTTGACCAGCAGCCGGGTGCTGACCACGAAGAAAGAGGTTGAGAACGCCACCTGCCGGCCGCGCTCCACCGTGTGCGAGGTGGAGCCGCATTCCAGATCGACCGTGCCGTTCTGCACCAGCGGAATGCGGTTTTGCGAGGTGACCGGCACCAGACGCAGCGTCAGCGCCGGCAGCTTCAGCTCGGCCTTGATCGCATCGACCACCTTGAGCATCAGGTCCTGCGAATAGCCCACCACCTGGCGCTTGTTGTCGTAGTACGAGAACGGCACCGAAGACTCGCGGTGGCCCAGGTTGATGGTGCCCGTCTCGGCAATGCGGGCCAGGGTGGGCGATTCCGGCTGGGCCGGGCTGGTTGGCGCCTGCGGCGCGCCCCAGGCAGCCACGCCAGCGCCCATGCCCACGGCGGCCAGGCCCAGGGCCAGGCAGCAGGACAAGAGGGAGCGGCGCGCCGAAAACATGGGGGCCACTCTTGCAGGCAACGTGCCAGGCCCATTGATGCGGCGCAACACGCACCCAAGTGCCTGTCGCATCATGGGCGCTGGTCTGACGGCCGCCCACCCGGCGGCCCCACCACGGACGGATTTCCGTTCGCCCGTCGATCCAGGCGGACGGAAATCCGTTCATCCCCGCCTCTCCCCTGCCCTCCCCGCCCGGCCCCCCCCAAAGGCGCCGCTTTGCGCTAGGGTTGGCCCATGCAAAACCTGCTTCTTCTGCTGCAGGGCCTGGAGGTGGAACTGCACCACCCCGGCACACGCTGCAGCCCCGCGCGCCTGGACGCGCTGCTCCATCCCCAATTCCACGAGATCGGCCGATCCGGCCGCGCCTACGACCGCGAAACGGTGCTGGGCTTCCTCGCCTCCCTGAGCGAGCACCCGCCGGTGGAGTCGGAGGGGTTTGAGGTGGCGCTGCTGGCGCCCCAAGTCGCCCTGCTGACCTACCGCAGCGCCCATCGGCGAGCCGATGGGACTTTGCATCTGCACACCCATCGCTCGTCGGTGTGGGTGCAGGACGGCGGTGGGTGGCGGCTGAGGTATCACCAGGGAACGCCGTCATCCTCAAATTGACGGACTCAAGCCCGCTTTGTCTCGATGAGCCATTTGTCGTTCTGTTACGCAGTGATACCGTGTGAGGAATTGATCGGAAATTCAACCGCGACAGCTACATGGCGAAGATTCAATCGGGGATGTTCGGGAGCACCCCAGTTGTTGGTGGCGCAAAGTGGGGTCGATAACTAGTTAGGCATCAAGAAATCCTTATGCACATTATCGAGAACCCTCCGGTCAAAAGACTTATGCCCCTGCAAGAGATGCTTGAGCGCGAGCGTGCTCCAGGCATCGTTGACATTTGGGTGTGTGTCAAACCGTACTACCTTGCCATCGAACATGATGGCGACATAGTTGGCGTCGCTTCCATTAGCATGGGCGAGGATGTAGCAGAAATCTACAAAATCTATGTTTTGCCAAATCATAGAAGGAGCGGTTTTGGTAAGGCGTTGTTTGGCGAGACACTGAATCGCCTGTTCAACAGTGGAATTAGCGAAATCCTTGTGGAGACTGCTAGCGCAGAAGGCTTTGCACTTGTTAAATCTTCGGCTTCCAATTTTCAGCTGGTTGAATACGGCCCTGATAAATATGGCATCCAACTTAATGTGCGGACTGACACGTAAAGTGCAACACCCAAAACTGTCGGTCAGGGCATCATGAAAGCCTTCCACCTCGCGCCCCAGCCTAACTGTCGGTTCAACGCGGACGCCAACATAGGCCATGCCTTCGGCATTTTCACGGCCTATGTTGGTTCCCTCCAGCCTTCGGCTTCCGGCGCCGGTTAACCTGGGCGTTGAGGCTGTAGCAAAACCCTTTGAAGCGCTGATTAGATGCTTGTGCTGAAAGATCGAACGCTCAGATCGACCGAGGATCGCCGATCGAGGGATGGGCAAGGGGTGAAGGACCCCTGGATTCCGAGTGGTTCTTCATGATCGGACTTTTTCTACAACCTCGTTAGCCCTCAGAGATGCAGTCATGGCTACCCCTCGCGTTTTCATCAGCTCCACCTGCTACGACCTCAAGTACATCCGGGAGAACCTGCGGTACTTCGTCAAGACCCTCGGGTACGAGCCGATCCTCAGCGAAGACGGCAGCGTCTTCTACAGCCCCGCGCTCCACACTCATGATGCGTGCCTGACCGAGATCCCAAACACTCAGATGTTTGTGCTCATCATCGGCGGTCGTTATGGTGGAAAGTTTAAAGAGTTGGACTCGTCGATAACTAATGCTGAGTACCGGGAAGCTGTTAGACTCAAGATCCCAGTGTTCGCTCTAGTGGACAGCGCCGTCTACAACGAACATCACCTCTATCTCAAGAACGCAAAGAACACGGACGTCGACCTCACTAAACTGGTGTTCCCGGCCGTCGATTCCACCAAGGTTTTTGACTTCATTGACGAAGTCAGAGGTTCGACAATCAACAATGCCTTGGTTCCGTTCCGAGACTTCGGAGACATTGAGAGCTACTTGCGACAGCAGTGGGCAGCAATGATGTTTGACTTTCTCAGTCAGCGAAACGAGGGTCGGCGAGTTTCTGACACTCTCGCGACGCTCGCCGAGATGAACAGTCGTATCGAGATACTCTCAAAGCAGATCTTGGTGTCTGTCGGAACCGAGGATGCCAAGATTGATGCCGAGCTGTATGAAGAGATGCTCACGTCGGAGGCCATCCGCGACTTGGCGTATTGCAAGGTAAGGCCGACCCCAGTCCACGTCTTCGTCAATTCTTCCTATCGAGCCTGCGCCAAGTCACTCGGACTCAATCTCAAGATACTTGAGAGAGAGGGCAGCTCCATCTCTCCGAACGGCGAAATATCGAGGTATCGCTTCACCAAGCAATCCGCCGACTACAGGGCATTGAGACAAAACATGCTCGCGCTTCTCAAGGCTCGAGGAACAACGGCAGAGAAGTACCTCGGCAACCGGCCGAAAGCCATGCCGGGCGAACTTGAGCATGACGAAACTGAGGGCTAATTCCTCCATCGAGTGGACATTCCCATACAAGCCGGGTCATGCCGCTCATGTCGAACGTTGAGGCTGTAGAAAAATCCGCTGAAGCGCCGATTTGATGCTTGGGCTGAAAAATCGACCGCTCGGATCGATCCAGGATCGCCGATCGACGGCTGGGCAAGGGGTGAAAGACCCCTGAATTTTGGGTGGTTCTTGATGATCGGACTTTTCTACAACCTCGTTAGTCATCCTCCATCATGCGTAACCTCAAGTCTCTCGCTCTCGTTTTCATAGGTTTGGCATTCTTGGCGGGATGTGCAGGCCTGATGGCATGGGCTGTGTACGCCTTCTTTCAGTACCTCAACACCATTCCGAAAGAGCTTGCCGCGCCGCTGATAGCCGCTTCGGCTACCGTGTTTGTTGCCACGGCAACGGTAATGGTGGGTCGGTACTACGAGAGGAAGAAGGAACTCGACTCCCTGTACCGGGACAAGAAGACCGAGATCTATGATGAGTTCCTCAAGGAGTTCTTTGCGCTCTCTTTCAATTCTGGCGAGGACAGCGCGAAGGCAGAGAAGGATCTGGTTCCTTTCTTTCGAGATTTCACGCGCAAGCTTGTCCTATGGAGCGGCCCAGAAGTAATCGAAGCTTTCGTCGCCTGGAAGGATCACCTCGCCAAGGGAAACCCAGACGCGAAGTCGATCTTCCTCACGGAAGCATTCCTGCTTGCAATCCGCAAAGACCTGCGACACACGAACAGGTCGCTCCGCAAAGGGTTCTTTGCTCGCCTGTTCCTTCGCGAGGGCGCGCTATTCCTTGCAATGGCGGAGAAAGATCCGAACGTTACGTTGTCTGCGCTCGCGGAGATTGAGAATGCACTTGCGCTGCAAGCAACAGCGGTTCAGAAAGGCAGCTAACACCCCCGTCAAGGGGACGTCCCCCAAGCGGGCGACCCATACGAAAGTTGTTAGGCCACACAGAACAACCGTCCACCAGCATCAACACCTCAAGGGAGACCATCTTGGCCACAAGTGCAACATATCCGAAGATCGGCCGAAAGATCTGGGCGCTGGTCCGAGATCGATTCAAGAAATCGTTGCCTTCAACCGTGACACCAACATTCATCGGCTCGTTGGCGACCATGACAGACGCGTCGGCAAAAGCGAATGTCATCAGTCCGCTTCGGCAACTTGGCCTACTGGACGACGCGAACAAGCCGACTGAACTGGCAAGTCGGTGGAGGCACGACGACGAGTACAAGTCCGTGTGCGACGAGATACGCAGCAAGACATATCCCAGCGAGCTGCTGGAAGCTTTCCCAGACGCCGATTCAGGCCAAAAGAAGCAGATTGAGACGTGGTTCATGAAGGTTGGCCACGTTGGCGAGTCAGCAGCGCGGCTGTACACAGACACGTACATGCTGTTGACGGAAGCCGACGCTGGGAAGCTTGCGGAGAAGGCATCGAACGGCGGCCAGGCCAAGGCCTCAGCGACGAAGACTCCTCAGAAGCGGCGCAGCGCTCAGAAGGTCGAGAAGTCGGACCAGCCACCTGCTCTTCCTGCACACCCGCCTGCGCCTGTGGATCCGCCACAAAGCCACGGAACTCGTCGTCTGCCGGCGATCCACATCGACGTTCAGGTTCACATCTCCCCAGAGACACCACCCGAACAGATTGACCGAATCTTTGAGAGCATGGCCAAGCATCTTGGCACCTACATCAAGTAGATTAATGCCCGACCACCCGGTTACAGACGTTCTATCGCTTGCGGCTTCTCTCCAAAAGGCAGCGGCTGATGTTGTGCGACCATCGTCGGAGATCGCGCCATCTCGCAGCGAGCCCATTGTCTATATGGCCTTAGTACGAGGGACAAGGGGCTACATTGAGCGAGTTGCGCACCAAGTAAATGGTGCCTACGCCAACGGCTGGTACGACGCAAGCGCCGTTATGCTCCGCCGGCTGATCGAGACACTCATCATTGAGTGCTTTGAGGCCCACAAAATTGAGGCCAAGATCAAGGACTCCAGCGGGAACTACTACTTCCTGAAAGACTTGGTCGATCTGGCGTTGAGTGAGCACTCTTGGACACTAGGAAGAAGCGTGCGATCGGCTCTTCCAAAGCTCAAGGAGGTCGGCGATAAATCTGCTCACAGCCGCCGATACAACGCGCACCGGGAGGACATAGACAAGCTACTCAGAGAGATACGAGACACAGTGCAAGAGCTACTCGTGCTCGCTCGATTGAAGTAGCTGAACCGCCCCGGATTTCACGGAGGCCAGTTGGCTAAGTGTCAGGCCACGGCCTTGTCGTAACTGTCCCCCATGGAGCCCACGTATGGTTCGATAGCCTGCTGACTTGGCTGCTGTTGGTTGGTCCGCCCGCCGTGTCTGCGGCCTACTTTGCTGCTTTGCAGCGGCGCGGCTTCCCAACTTCAGCCCTTGAGTCCTGAGCCATCAGGACGACTGCAACCCATACTTCCTCACCTTGTCCGCCAGCGTCGTCTTGGGCACGCGCAGTGCCTGCGCGGCGCGGGTGATGCTGCCGCCGTGGCGGCCCAGGGCTTCGCGGATGAGGCTGCGTTCGAAGTCTTCCACCGTTTCGGCCAGTGAGAGCATGGTGGCGGCGGCGGGCACTTCGCCGTCGCCCAGCACTTCGCTGGGCACGCCCAGCACCAGGCAGTCGGCCACGTTGCGCAGCTCGCGCACGTTGCCGGGCCAGTGGTGGGCCATCAGGGCGCGCAGCTGGGCGGCGCTCACCACCGGCTGGGGCAGGCCGTAGCGGCTGGCGGCCAGCAGCAGAAAGTGCTCCAGCAGCAGGGGGATGTCCTCGCGCCGTTCGCGCAGGGGCGGCAGGTCGATGGTGACGACGTTGAGGCGGTAGTACAGGTCGCTGCGGAAGCTGCCGTCCTGCGCCTTGTGCAGCAGGTCGTCCTTGGTGGCGGCCACCACACGGCAGTCCACCGCCACCTGGGCGTTGGAGCCCAGGCGCTCCACCACGCGGTCCTGCAGCACGCGCAGCAGCTTGATCTGCACGCCCATGGGCATGCTTTCCAGCTCGTCCAGGAACAGGGTGCCGTGGTGGGCGTGTTCGATCTTGCCGATGCGGCGCTTGGCGGCGCCGGTGAAGGCGCCGGCCTCGTGGCCGAAGAGTTCGCTGTCCAGCAGGTTGTCGGGCAGGCCGCCGCAGTTCAGGGCCACCAGCGGGCCCTTGCGGCCGGAAAGATCGTGCAGGGCCTGGGCCACCAGCTCCTTGCCGGTGCCGGTTTCGCCGCGAATGAGCACGTCCGCTCGGGCCGAGGCCACGCGGGCCACCAGCTGGCGCACCGCCACCATCTGCGGTGAGCGGCCGATGAGGCGCGCGCTGCCGCCTTCCTTGCGGGCCAGGGCTTCGCGCAGGGCCACCACTTCGAGCGTGAGGGCGCGCTTGTCCAGCGCGCGGCGCACCACCTCCACCAGCACCTCGGGCGAGAAGGGCTTGGGGATGAAGTCGTAGGCGCCGCTGCGCATGGCTTCCACCGCCAGGCTCACATCGCCATGGCCGGTGATCATGATGACCGGCAGCTCGGGTTCCAGCTCGTGGCAGTGGCGCACCAAGCTCAGGCCGTCGGCGCCGGGCAGGCGCATGTCGGTCACCACCACGCCGGGGAAGCCGGCCGTCAGCCGGGGCCGCGCGGCCTCGGCCGATTCGACGGCGTCCACGGTCAGCCCGGCCAGCTGCAGGGCCTGCAGGCAGCCCAGTTGCATGGGCAGGTCGTCCTCGACCAGCAGCACGGAGAGTTCTTGGCTCATGGGGCGGTGGGGGTGGGCACGGGCGGCAGCCACAGGGTGAAGCAGGCGCCGCCGTCGGGGTGATTGTCCGCCTCCAGCTCGCCGCCGGCCTCGCGGGCGATGTCGCGTGAGATGGCCAGGCCCAGGCCCAGGCCACCGCCGGCCGCCTTGGTGCTGAAGAAGGGCTCGAAGACGCGGTCGCGCACGGCGGGGTCCAGGCCGGGGCCCTGGTCGCGCACGCGCAGGGCCACGCGGCCGTCCTGCGCAAAGGCGTCGATCCACAGCGCGCGCTGCGGCTGGTCGCGCATGGCGTCCAACGCGTTGCCGATCAGGTTGATCAGCACCTGCTCCAGCCGGTTCGGGTCGCACCAGGCGGCCAGCGGCAGGCCGGCCGTGGCGTCGTGCACGGCCACGCCTTCGCTGCGCAGCCGTTGGTCGTAGAGGAACAGCGCGTTGCGCACCGCGGTGGCCAGCACCGCCGCCTGCGGCTGGGCCTTGGACTTGCGGGCAAAGCCCTTGAGCGGCTCGATGATGGCGCCCATCTGCTCGGCCAGGCGGGCCATGATGCGCAGGTTGCCGCTCACCGCATCCAGCTGGCCGCGCTCCATGAAGGCGACCGCGTTGCCCGACAGGGTGCGGATGGCGCCCAGCGGTTGCGTCAGCTCGTGGGTGATGCCGGTGGCCAGCTGGCCCAGCGCGGCCATCTTGCCGGCGTGCACCAGTTCGTCCTGGGCCTCGCGCAGGGTGTGCTCGGCCTGCTGGCGTTCGCGCACTTCCTTGCGCAAGCGCACGTTGGTGTCGCTGAGCGCCTGGGTGCGGCGCGCCACCTGGTCTTCCAGCTGGGCGTTGAGCTGCAGCTTCTGTTGCACGATGCGCCGGCGCTGGTTGACCAGCAGCATCAGCAGCAGCACGAAGCCGGCGCTGACGCCGGCCAGCAGGCTGTCTTGCGCGGCCTGCGCGCGCACCGGCTGCAGGTTGGCGAACATCAGCAGACGCCAGTCGGTGCCGTCCAGCGTGCGGCCCAGCACCAGCATGCCGCGGTTGGCGGCCATGCGCCCACCCGGCCCGCTGGCGCCCAGGCCGGCCGGCAGCACGCCTTCGACGATCTGGCTGTCCTCGTCCACCCGCAGGTCCACCTGCAGCGGAAAGCGGGTGATGCGATGGTCGCCGTACAGGCGGGACAGTTGCAGGTCGACCCGCCGCTCCAACGGCAGCTCGGCCAGGGCGGTGTAGGTCCATTCCGGGCGGGAGGACAGGATGACCACCTGGTTGGAATCGGCCAGCAGTGCGGGCGAGCCCAGCATGCCCCAGGCCTCGCCCACCGGGTCCAGCCCGATCTTGAGCACGGCCACACCCACCACCTTGGGCCCGTCGTGGATGGGGTGGGAGACGTAGTAGCCCGGCAGGCCGTCGCGCACGCCGATGGCGAAGTGCCGGCCCACCCGGCCCGACAGGGCTTCGAGGAAATAGGGGCGGAAGGAGAGGTCGTCCCCCACCAGGGCCGGATCGCTGGCCGCCAGCACGGTGCCGCGCTGATCCTGCACGAACAGCAGCGCCCCCCCCAGGTGGGCGTTCAACCGCCGCAGGTAGGTGCTGGCGGCCTGCGCGCGCGCGGCACTGCCCGGCTGACGCAGCAGGGCCTGCACCTCGGTGCTGAGCTGGATGGTGGCCGGCAGCGGCTCCAGCCGCAGCACCATGCCCTGCACCGCGGCGGCAAACAGGTCCAGCTGGTGGTTGGATTCGGCCCGCAGCTGCTCGGTGCCCCGCTGCACGCTGACGGTGAAGCCGGCCCAGCCGGACATCAGCATGATCACCAGCGCGGCCAGCCCCGCCACGAGGGAGCGGCGCTGACGCCAGCGCTGGGCGACGGGGACGCGGACCGCCGCCTCGCCCCGTTCCTCAGCCAGCATCGTTCGCCCGGGCCTGCAGGAAGTCCCAGACCTCCTGCGCCACCGGCTTGGCGTGGCGGCTGCCGCCGGGCCGTTCGCGGTAGATGCGCACTTCCATGGTCAGCTCGTCGTCGGGGGTGCCGGCCGGCACCAGGCGGCGGGCGCGCAGTTCCTTGCGCACCGAGCTGACCGGCAGAAAGGCCAGGCCGTGGCCTTCCAGCGCCATCGCCTTCAGGCCTTCGGCCATGTCGGTCTCGTAGATGGGGTCCAGGTGGGCCGGCTGCGAGGCGCGCTTGAGCACCTGCTCCACCAAGCGGGCCAGGTAGGCGCCGGAGGCGTAGCTCAGGAAAGGCACCGGCTGGCGCGGCGTGCCGGGCAGGCGGAACAGCGGCTCGCCGTCCGGCCCGGCCTTGGCGAACGGGGCCAGGGTTTCGTAGCCCAGGCAGAGCATGTCGTAGCGGTCGGCGCTGAGCTGCAGCGGCTGGGTGGCGTGGTGGTAGGCGATCAGCAGGTCGCAGCTGCCTTCGGCCAGGCGCAGCGCGGCGTCGTGCACGTTCAGCGCGATCAGCCGGCTCTTGAGGCCGCGGAAGTGCTGCTTCAACTCCATCAGCCAGTGCGGGAAGAAGGTGAAGGCCAGCGTGTGCGGCGCGGCGAACTCGATCATGTCCTGCCCGGCCACCTGGTGGCTGCGCATCATGTTGCGGGTGGCCTGCAGCGCGCCCAGCATCTCCAGCGCCTGGGCGTGGAAGGTCTCGCCCGCGGGGGTGAGCCGCGTGGGATAGCTGGAGCGGTCCACCAGGTCGATGCCGGCCCAGGCCTCCAGCGCCTGGATGCGGCGCGAGAAGGCCGGCTGGGTCACATGCCGCAGCTGGGCCGAGCGCGAGAAGCTGCGCGTCTCGGCCAGGCTGATGAAGTCTTCAAGCCACTTGGTGTCCATGGGTGTTCTTCTCGGTGGCGGAGGGGCGGGGGCTGCTGTGCTGCAGGGCCCACATGCGGGCATAGGCACCAGCGCGCGCCAGCAGCGCGGCGTGGGTGCCGCGCTCAACGACCTGGCCGGCCTCCATCACCAGGATTTCGTGCGCATCCACCACGGTGGACAGGCGGTGGGCGATGACCAGCGTGGTGCGCCCGCGGGCGGCGCTGGCCAGCTCGGTCTGGATGGCGCGCTCGTTGGCCGAATCGAGGGCCGAGGTGGCTTCGTCAAAGACCAGGATGGGCGGGTTCTTCAGCAGCGTGCGGGCGATGGCCACGCGCTGCTTTTCGCCGCCGGAGAGCTTCAGGCCGCGCTCGCCCACCATGGTGTCGTAGCCCTTGGGCTGGGCGACGATGAAGTCGTGGATGCGGGCGGCGCGGGCCACCGCCTCCACCTCGGCCGGCGTGGCGCCGGGCCGGCCGTAGGCGATGTTGTAGGCGATGGTGTCGTTGAACAGCACCGTGTCCTGCGGCACGATGCCGATCGCCTTGCGCAGGCTGTCCTGCGTCACCGCCCGGATGTCCTGCCCGTCGATGGTGATGCGCCCGCCCTGCACGTCGTAGAAGCGGTAGAGCAGACGGGCCAGCGTGCTCTTGCCCGCGCCGCTGGCGCCCACCACCGCCACCGTCTGGCCGGCCGGGATGTCGAAGGACAGGCCCTTGAGGATGGGCCGCGCCGGGTCGTAGGCGAAGTCCACCGCCTCGAAGCGCACGGCGGCGCCCCGCAGCTGCAGCGGCCGGGCGTCGGGGGCGTCGGCCACCTCGCGCTCGCGGGCCATCAGCGTGAACATCTTGTCCAGGTCAGTCAGGCTCTGCTTGACCTCGCGGTAGAGCACGCCCAGGAAGTTCAGCGGGATGTAGAGCTGGATCAGCAGGGTGTTGATCAGCACCAGGTCACCCAGCGTCAGATGACCGCTCACCACGCCGGCGGTGGCCCGCCACAGCATGGCCAGCAGCGAGACAGCGATGATGGCCTGCTGGCCGACGTTGAGCAGCGAGAGCGTGGTCTGCGAGGTGATCTGGGCGCGGCGGTAGGCGTCCAGCCCCTCGTCGTAGCGCCGGGCCTCGAAGTCCTCGTTGTTGAAGTACTTGACCGTCTCGTAGTTCAGCAGCGCGTCGATGGCGCGCTGGTGGGCCTTGGAATCCAGCTCGTTCATCTTGCGGCGGAACTGGGTGCGCCACTCGGTCAGGCTGATGGTGAAGACGCCGTAGGCCACCAGCGCCGCCAGCGTGATCCAGACAAAGCCCAGGTCGAACTGGCTGCCCAGCAGCACCAGCGCCAGGCCCAGCTCCACCAGCGTCGGCAGGATGGTGTAGAGCGAGTACGAGATGAGCGACTGCAGGGCGCGGGTACCGCGCTCGATGTCGCGCGTCATGCCGCCGGTCTGGCGCTCCAGGTGGAAGCGCAGCGACAGCGCGTGCATGTGACGGAAGACCTGCAGCGCGATCTCGCGCGAGGCGCCGTGCGTGGCCTTGGCGAACACCAGCTCGCGCAGCTCGGTGAACAGCGAGGCCAACAGCCGCAGCGCCGCATAGCCCAGCAGCAGGCCAGCTGGCACCACCAGCAGGGCGCGTGGGTCGCTGGCGGGCAGGTTCATTGCGTCCACCAGGTGCTTGAGCAGCAGCGGCACGCCCAGGTTGGCCACCTTGGCCGCCACCAGGCAGGCCAGCGCCAGCACCACCCGGGTGCGGTACTGCCAGAAATACGGCGCCAGCTGCCGCAGGATGGCCCAATCCCCATGCTGACGGGGTGTGACCGCGGCTTCGGTCACAGGCAAGCTTCGACGCATCGTGGAACAATCACAGTTTCTGATTTAGAACAATACACAGGAACCCTGAAATGAACATTCCAGCATCCCCGGCCAGTGTGCCCGACGAACTGCGCACCGAACTGCCCACCGACCGCGAGCTGGTGATGCGCGTGATGCCGATGCCGGCCGATTCGAACAACAACGGCGATATTTTCGGTGGCTGGATCATGGCGCAGGTCGACTTGGCCGGTTCCGTGCTGACGGCCCGCCTGGCCAAGGGCCGCGTGGCCACGGTGGCGGTGAAGGAATTCATCTTCAAGCAGCCGGTGTCGATCGGCGACCTGCTGAGCTTTTATGCGACGATCACCCACGTGGGCCGCTCCTCGATGACGGTGACGGTGGAGGTGTACGCTGAACGCGCGCCGGAAGACCTGCAGGTCGTGAAGGTGACGGAAGCCACCCTGACCTACGTCGCCATCGACCGCGAAGGCCATTCCCGTGCCATCCCGCGGCCGCTGCCGCCGGCCTACGCCAAATTCTGATTGACCGGACGGCCGGCCCCGTCCGCTGCCGTCGATGTTCAAAAGCCTGCGCGTTCCCGAAAAGGCCTTCGGCCTGCTGATGTGGATCGTCTCCCTGCTGTTCGCCAGCTTCCTGACCGGGCTGGGCGGACAGCTGATCGGCGATCTGCCCAAGGTGGAGGACACGCTGACGCTGGAGCAGTTCGCCGATGCGAACGCCCTGCAGTCCGAGCGCGCGCAGCTGCGCGACCTGGGTGAGCAGGCCGGCACGCTGGAAGACCAGACCGAGCAGGCCCGGCTCAAGCAGACCGCCGCCAGCCAGGCCTACCAGGCCGCCCGCAGCGCCCAGGCCAACTGGCTGGCCAGCCGCCAGGCCACCGGCGACGCCAGCAGCAACGCCGAACTGGCGCGCCGCACCCGCGAGCTGGACCAGCTCAAGCAGGCCGAACGCGACGCCCAGCGGGCCCAGGAAAAGCTGGACCAGGACCGCCTGGACGTGAGCCAGGCCCAGACCAGCCACCAGCGCCGCCTGGACGCCCTGCTGAGCCAGGCCCAGGGCGCCTACGAGCGTGCCCAGTTCCTGCAGGAGTTGCGCGTCTTCGGCCTGCGCCTGGCGCTGACCCTGCCCTTGCTGCTGGTGGCCGGCTGGATGGTGGCGCGCCAGCGCAAGAGCGACCACTGGCCCCTCTTGCGCGGCTTCGTGCTGTTCGCGGCCTACGCCTTCTTCTTCGAACTGGTGCCCTACCTGCCCAGCTATGGCGGCTATGTGCGCTATGGCGTGGGCATTCTGCTGACCGGGCTGGGTGGGCATTACGCCATCCGCGCGATGCGCCGCTATCTGGCCCGGCGCGCGGCGGTGGAGCAGCAAAGCGAGGCCCAGCGCCGCCAGGCCCTGACGAACGACGAGGCCCTCAAGAAGATGGCGGCCAATGTCTGCCCGGGCTGTGAGCGCGCCATCCTGACCACCGGCGACGTGAAACCCGACTTCTGCGTGCACTG
The DNA here is from genome assembly GCF_020387415.1 of Ideonella benzenivorans. Taxonomy (GTDB): domain Bacteria; phylum Pseudomonadota; class Gammaproteobacteria; order Burkholderiales; family Burkholderiaceae_C; genus Ideonella; species Ideonella benzenivorans. The sequence continues at coordinate 499,540 of NZ_JAGWCB010000010.1, forward strand.
CGGGCTCAAGCTGTTCGACCGCTGCGAGGGCTGCGGCACGCGCAAGAACGTGTTCTTTCGCTACTGCCCCAGCTGCGGCGCGTCGGCCGACCCCGTGCCAGCCGCGCCGTCATCGCCGGCGGGCTGAAGCGCGCCGACGCCGTCGAGCAGCATCTGCCGGGTCAGGGCCTCGGTCCAGGCCTGGTAGCCCCGCAGACCGGGGTGAAACCCGTCCTGCGCCATCCAGCCCGTCGCTTCGGCCGGCATCGCGGGCAGGGCCACATGGTGCCGGTCCGACCGCCCGGCCAGATCACGCTGCAGCGCCTGGTCCAGCCGCTGGGCATCCCGCCCCAGCACCCAGCGCAGCGGCTGCGGCAGCACCGGAAAGCGCTCCATCGGCGGCACCGCCGAGTGCCAGGTGTGGCGCACGCCCGCGCGGCGCTGCGCCACGGTGTGCAGCGCCGCCAACGTGGCCAGCCAGTGGCGCACGGGGGTCTGCCCCACCGCATCGTTGACCCCCAGCGAGGTCACCATGGCATCGGCGGGCAACAGCGGCGCCTGCTCCAGCGCCTTCAGCGTGTCAGCCGCCCGGTGGCCGGTGGTGGCCACCAGCTGCCAGCTCACCCGCCCCTGCAGCACCCGGGCCAGACGCTCGGCCAGCGGCGCGGCCAGGGCCAGCGACTGCTCGTCCACGCCCACACCGGCCGCAGCGGAATCGCCCACCACCAGCAGACGCAGGCGCAGGAGGCCCTCCCCGGCCACACCGGCGCGCGGCCCTTCGGGTTCGGGCAGGCGCAACGCATGGCGACGCACCGCTCGGCCCTGGCGCAGCAGCACCGGGCCCAGCAGCAGCTTCAGCGGTCCGGGCATCGGGCGCCGACCTTCACTGGAACTTCGTGAAGTCGGGCTTGCGCTTCTCGAAGAAGGCCTGGAAGGCCTCGCGGGCCTCAGGGCTGCGCAGGCGCTGGCCGAAGAGCTCGGCCTCGGTGGCGATGACCTGCTGCAGCAGCTCGCGCTGCGGCGCCTTCATCAGGCGCTTGGATTCACGCACGGCCGACGGGGCCAGGTGGTTGAAGCGCTCGGCCACGCGGCGGGCGTGGGGCAGCACCTCGCCCGCGGGCAGCACGGCGTTGGCGATGCCGCAGTCGACCGCATCGGTGCCGGTGAAAGGGTCCCCCAGCAGCAGCTTCTCGGCCGCCCGGACATGGCCCATCAGGCGCGGGATCAGCAGGCTGGAGCCGTACTCGGGCACCAGGCCCAGGCCGACGAAGGGCATGGCCAGGCGGGCCTCGTCGCTGACGAAGACGAAGTCGCAGTGCAGCAGCATGGTGGTGCCGATGCCCACGGCGGCGCCGGTGACGGCGGCCACCACTGGCTTCTCGCAGGCTTCCAGCGCGCGCATGAAGCGGAAGACGGACGAATCCGGCCCGGCGGGCGGGCGCTGCATGAAGTCCTCCAGGTCGTTGCCGGAGGTGAAGACGCCGGGCTGGCCGGTGATCAGCAGGGCCCGCACGGCCGGGTCGCTGCCGGCGGCTTCGATGGCCGCGGTCATGGCGTCGTACATCGCCATGGTCAGCGCGTTCTTCTTCTCGGGGCGGGCGATCTCGATGGTCGCCACGCCATCCACGACGCCGGTTCGGATGGTCATGCGGGTCTCCTGCTTGTGACTTGAAATGAAAACGGGCGGCATCGTAGCCGCCCGCGTGCGTGACCGTCGATCAGACGGCTTCGAAGATGCCGGCCGCGCCTTGGCCGGTACCGATGCACATGGTCACCATGCCGTACTTCAGCTTGTGGCGACGCAGGGCATGGATGGTGGTGGCGGCGCGGATCGCGCCGGTGGCGCCCAGCGGGTGGCCCAGGGCGATCGCGCCGCCCATGGGGTTCACCACATCCGGGTTCAGACCCAGGTCACGAATGACCGCGAGGGACTGGGCCGCGAAGGCTTCGTTCAGCTCGATCCAGCCCATGTCGGCGAGCGTCAGGCCACCGGCCTTCAGCGCGGCCGGGATGGCCTCGATCGGGCCGATGCCCATGATTTCCGGCGGCACGCCGCGCGAGGCGAAGCTCACGAAGCGGGCCAGCGGCTTCAGGTCGAACTGCTTGACGGCCTTCTCGGAGGCCAGGATCAGCGCGCCGGCGCCGTCGCTGGTCTGCGAGCTGTTGCCGGCGGTGACGCTGCCCTTGGCGGCGAACACCGGGCGCAGCTTGGCCAGGCCTTCCAGGCTGGTGTCGGGGCGCGGGCCCTCGTCCAGGTTGACGGTGCGGGTGGTGTAGCGGATCTCGCCGGTGGCCAGATCGGGCACGCGCTGGATGATGTCCACCGGGCAGATCTCGTCGGCGAACTCACCGGCCTGCTGGGCCTTGATGGCGCGCTGGTGCGAGGCCAGGGCGAAGGCGTCCTGGTCTTCACGGCTGACCTTCCAGCGCTCGGCCACCTTCTCGGCGGTCAGGCCCATGCCGTAGGCGATGCCCACGTTTTCGTCCCGGGTGAAGATCTCGGGGTTGAAGGCCGGCTTGTTGCCGCCCATGGGCACCATGCTCATGGACTCGGCGCCGCCGGCGATCATCACATCGGCCTCGCCCACGCGGATGCGATCGGCGGCCATCTGGATGGCGGTGACGCCCGAAGCGCAGAAGCGGTTGACGGTGACGCCGCCGACGCTGTGCGGCAGGCCCGCCAGGGCCACCGCGATGCGGGCGAAGTTCATGCCCTGCTCACCTTCGGGGAAGGAGCAGCCGATCACGGCATCCTCGATCGCCTTGGGGTCCAGCGTGGGCACCTGGGCCAGCGCGGCCTGGATGGCGCGCACCAGCAGGTCGTCCGAGCGGGTGTTCTTGAAGTAGCCCCGGCCGGACTTGCCGATCGGGGTGCGGGTGGCCGCCACGATGTAGGCGTCTTGCACTTGCTTGCTCATGTCGATTCCTTGTCAGCGTGGGACGGCCATCAGTTGCGAACCGGCTTGCCGGTTTGCAGCATGCCCATGATCCGTTCCTGGGTCTTGGGGTGCTCCAGCAGGCCGCAGAAGTGCTTGCGCTCCAGCGCCATCAGGTACTCCTCGGTCACCGGGGTGCCGGGGTCCACGTCACCGCCGCACAGCACGTCGGCGATCAGGCTGGCGATGTGGAAGTCGTGCTGGCTGATGAAGTTGCCATCGCGCATGCCCACCAGGGTGGCCTTGATGGTGGCCAGCACGGTGCGGCCGGCCGCGGCGAAGGGCTTGGCCACCGGCGGGCGGTAGCCCGCGGCCGCCAGGGCCTTGGCCTGGCTGATGGCGACGAACAGCAGCTCGTCCTTGTTCGGCACGATCACGTCGCTGTCCAGCAGGTAGCCCAGCTTGCGCGATTCCAGCGCGCTGGTGCCCACCTTGGCCATGGCCGCGGCCTGGAAGCCTTCCTTCAGGAAGTTCAGCACATAGCTGTCCGGCGCGCTGGCCGCGCCTTCGGCGGCACGGCGGGCGATGTAGGTCAGGCCGCCACCGCCCGGCAGCAGACCCACGCCCACTTCCACCAGGCCCATGTAGCTTTCCATGGCCGCCACGCGCTGGCTGCAGTGCACCGCCAGCTCGCAGCCACCGCCCAGCGCGATGCCGCGCACGGCCGCGATGGTGGGCACCTGGGCGTAGCGGAAGCGCAGCATCATGTCCTGCAGCTTCTTCTCTTCCGGCGCGATGCCCTTGGCACCCTTGGCCATGAAGACGGGCATCAGGGCTTCCAGGTTGGCACCGGCGGAGAACACGTCGTCCGGCGACCAGACCACCAGGCCCTGGTAGCCTTCCTCGGCGATCTCCAGCGCCTTGAGCAGGCCCTCGGTCACGGTCGGGCTGATCAGGTGCAGCTTGGCGGTGATGCTGGCGATGACGACTTCGCCGTCCAGCGTCCAGACGCGCACCTCGTCGTTCTTGAACAGCTCGGTGCCGCTCTTGAGCGGATCGACCGCGCCGCTGCCCAGCACGGCCTCGGGGAAGTACTGGCGCTGGTAGACCGGCAGGTTCGAACGCGGGATGTAGCTGCCCTGGGAAGCAGACCAGGAGCCTTCGGGCGTGTGCACGCCATCGCGTCCGTCGAACACCCAGGCCGGCAGCGGGGCGCTGCACAGGGCCTTGCCGGCGTCGATGTCGGCCTTGACCCACTCGGCCACCTGCTTCCAGCCGGCTTCCTGCCACAGCTCGAACGGGCCCTGCTTCATGCCGAAGCCCCAGCGCATCGCGAAGTCCACCTCGCGGGCGCTCTCGGCGATCTCGGCCAGGTGCACGGCCACGTAGTGGAAGGAGTCGCGCAGGATGGCCCACAGGAACTGGGCCTGCGGGTTGCTGGATTCACGCAGCAGCTTCAGGCGCTCGGCCGCGGGCTTCTTCAGGATGCGGTCGACGATCGGGTCGGCCTTGGCACCGCTTTCGACGTAGCTGCCGGTGGCCGGGTCCAGGCGCAGGATGGCCTTGCCGTCCTTCTTGAAGAAGCCGGCCTTGGTCTTCTGGCCCAGGGCGCCCTTCTCGATCAGCGCGGCCAGCACCTTGGGGGTGGCGTAGCTGCCGTAGAAGGGGTCGTCCTTCAGGTTGTCCTGCAGGGTCTTGATGACGTGGGCCATGGTGTCCAGGCCCACCACGTCGGCGGTGCGGAAGGTGCCGGAGCTGGCGCGCCCCAGCTTCTTGCCGGTCAGGTCGTCCACCACGTCATACGTCAGGCCGAAGGCCTCGGCCTCGTGGATGGTCGCCAGCATGTTGGCGATGCCCACGCGGTTGGCCACGAAGTTCGGGGTGTCCTTGGCCCGCACCACGCCCTTGCCGACGGTGGTGGTGACGAAGGTCTCCAGCTGGTCCAGGTACTTGGCCTCGGTGGTCGGGGTCGGGATCAGCTCCACCAGGTACATGTACCGCGGCGGGTTGAAGAAGTGGATGCCGCAGAAGCGCGGCTTGATCGACTCGGGCAGCGCCTCGGCCAGCTTGGTGATCGACAGGCCCGAGGTGTTGGACGCCAGGATGGCGTGCGGCGCCACAAAGGGGGCGATCTTGTGGTACAGGTCCAGCTTCCAGTCCATGCGCTCGGCGATCGCCTCGATCACCAGGTCGCAGTCCTTGAGCAGGTCCAGGTGCTCTTCGTAGTTGGCCGGCGTGATGCGCGCGGCGTCCTCGGCCACGCCCAGGGGCGCCGGCTTGAGCTTCTTGAGGTTGTCGATGGCCTTGAGCGCGATGGCGCTCTTGGGGCCTTCCTTGGCGGGCAGGTCGAACAGCACGACCGGCACCTTGACGTTGACCAGATGGGCGGCGATCTGCGCGCCCATCACGCCGGCGCCGAGCACGGCGACCTTGCGGACTTGGAATCGACTCATTGCTTCTCCTTGGGCGTCTTACTCGACGCGGATCCAGGTTTGGGTGCGACCAAACAGCGGCGCACCGATGTAGCCACGCACTTCCAGCTTCTTGCCCGCCTCGATGGGCTTGAGACGGACCTTGTAGACCTTGCCGTTCTTCGGGTCGAGGATGTCCCCGCCATCCCACAGCTCCTTGTCCTGCGCATCCGCCTTCACGTTGCGCAGGATGGTCATGCCGACGATGGGCTGACCCTTGCGCTCGTCGCTGCACTTGTCACACACCTCGGCCGCCTTGGCCGGGTCGGCGATCTTCTCCACCTTGGCGGTGAAGATGCCGTCCTTCTCGACGATGCGGACCAGCGACTTCTCCTTGCCGCTCTCGTCGTCGATGGTGCGCCACAGGCCGGCCGGCGTGGCCTGGGCCCAGGCGGCGCCGGTGGCGGCCAGCACCAGGCCGGCCACGATTGCTTGGATCTTGTTCATCGTGCTTGTCTCCTTGGGGATGCGGGAACCGGCCGCGCTCAGAACAGCGCTTCGTCCATCGCCGTCAGCGGCGCCAGGCCCGCGCGGCAGGTGCGGATCAGGCTGGCCGTCTCGGGCAGCAGCTTGGCGAAGTAGAAGCGGGCGGTGGCCAGCTTGGCGGTGTAGAACGGGTCGCCGCTGTCCTTCTTGGCCAGCGCGATCTTGGCCATGCGGGCGAACATGTAGGCGAAGGTCAGGTGACCGACCACGCGCAGATAGTCCACGGCCGCGGCACCCACCTCGTCGGCGTTGCCCATGGCCTTCATGCCCACTTCCATCGTCAGCTTGGTGACCTTGTCGCCCAGGTCGGCCAGCGGGTTGACGAATTCCTGCATCTCTTCGTAGACGCCCTGGTCCTCGACGAACTCGGCGATCTTCTTGCCCAGCTTCTTGAGCTTCTTGCCGTTGTCGGCCAGCACCTTGCGGCCCAGCAGGTCCAGCGACTGCACGGTGTTCGTGCCTTCGTAGATCATGTTGATGCGGGCGTCGCGGACGTACTGCTCCATGCCCCACTCGTGGATGAAGCCGTGGCCGCCATAGACCTGCATGCAGTGCGAGGTGGCGATCCAGCCGTTGTCGGTGATGAAGGCCTTGATGATCGGGGTCAGCAGGGCGACTTCATCGGCGGCCTCGGCGCGCACCTCGGCGTCCGGGTGCTTGAGTTCCTTGTCCAGCTGGATGACGGTGTAGGTGGCCAGGGCGCGGGCGCCCTCGGCATAGGCGCGGGCGGTCAGCAGCATCTTGCGCACGTCGGGGTGCACGATGATCGGGTCGGCCGCCTTCTCCGGGGCCTTGGGGCCCGACAGGGCGCGCATCTGCAGGCGGTCCTTGGCGTAGACCACGGCGTTCTGGTAGGCCACTTCGGTCAGGCCCAGCGACTGCATGCCCACGCCCAGGCGGGCGGCGTTCATCATCACGAACATGGCCTGCAGGCCCTTGTGGGGCTGGCCGACCAGGGTGCCCACGGCGCCGTCCAGGATCATCTGGCAGGTGGCGTTGGCGTGGATGCCCATCTTGTGCTCCAGGCCGCCGCAGTAGATCGGGTTGCGCTCGCCCAGCGAGCCATCGGCGTTGACCTTGAACTTGGGCACCACGAACAGCGAGATGCCCTTGGAGCCGGCCGGCGCGTCCGGCAGGCGGGCCAGCACCAGGTGGACGATGTTCTCGACCATGTTGTGCTCGCCAGCCGAGATGAAGATCTTCTGGCCGGTGATCTTGTAGCTGCCGTCGGCCAGCGGCTCGGCCTTGGTGCGCAGCAGGCCCAGGTCCGTGCCGCAGTGCGGCTCGGTCAGACACATGGTGCCGGTCCACTCGCCGCTGACCAGCTTGGGCAGGTAGGTCTTCTTCTGCTCGTCGGTGCCGTGCGCGTGCAGGGCCTCGTAGGCGCCGTGGCTCAGGCCGGGGTACATCGTCCAGGCCTGGTTGGCGCTGTTGAGCATCTCGTAGAAGCCCTGGTTGATGGTGTGCGGCAGGCCCTGGCCACCGTACTCGGGGTCGCAGGACAGCGCCGGCCAGCCGCCTTCGACGTACTGGGCGTAGGCTTCCTTGAAGCCCTTGGGCGGGGTCACCTCGTGGGTGGTCTTGTCCAGCGCGCAGCCTTCGGCATCGCCGGTGATGTTCAGCGGAAACACCACCTGGGAGGCGAACTTGCCGCCTTCTTCCAGCACGGCGTTGATGGTGTCGGCATCCACCTCGGCGAACTCGGGGATCTCCTTGAACTCGCTGACGACATCGAACAGCTCGTGCAGCACGAACTGCATGTCACGCAGGGGCGGGTTGTACTGGGGCATGGAACTCTCCTGAAGGACCGGGCGGACAGAGAACAGAAAGAAAGGGGATGCGGCTCAGCGGCGCTTGCGGGCAGCCGGAGCAGCAGCGGGGGCCGGCGACGCCTGCGCCCCGGCCCGCGGTGCGGACGTGGACGGCAGGGCGTAATCGGCCAGGATGCGGTCAAACCCCCTGCGGGCACGCTCGACCGCATTGGGAAGACGCAGGAAACGGGCGTCGTGGTGCAGCGCCAGGATCAGGCCATGCACCTCGAACAGGATCTGCGAGACATCGACATCGGCGCGCAGCTGGCCTTCGTCGACCGCCAGGCGGATGGCGCGGGCCAGCGCGTTGTGCCAGGCCAGCACCATGGCCGCCAGCGCATCGCGCACCGGGCCGGGCCGGTCGTCGAACTCGACCGCGCCACTGATGTAGATGCAGCCGGAGTCCAGCTCCTTGGAGACGCGGCGCACCCAGTTCTCGAACAGGGCGCGCAGGCGCGGCAGGCCACGCGGCTCGCGCAACGCCGGAAAAAACACCTCTTCCTCGAACTTCGTGTGATATTCGCGGATGACGGAGATCTGCAGCTCTTCGCGGGAGCCGAAGTGGGCGAACACGCCCGACTTGCTCATGCCGGTCACTTCGGCCAGCGCCCCGATGGACAGGCCCTCCAGCCCCATGTGTGAGGCCAGGCCCAGCGCCGCTTCCAGGATGGTGGCGCGGGTCTGCTGGCCCTTGTGGAGGGTGCGGTTGCCGGTGTGGCGGCGGGAGGCGGTGTCGGTCGTCACGGCGCTGATTATGAAACGAACGGTCGTGCTATTTTGCAGATTTTTCGTAAAAGCGCATCGGGATTACCCGGGGTCCCCACCGCCCTGAATGACGGGATGGGTTGGCACCGATTTGACAAATGCACCACGTCTGCGCTTGAGCCTGTCATGCTCGCCGCGCTATGCTCAGCGGTTGAAGGAGTCGGCCACATCATGGATGTGTTGCAGCTGGACGTGTCGGGGCGCCCCCAGGCGTGGGTGACGGTCAAGGAAGCCGCCACTCTTTACGCCAGTGACGCCATTGCCTGGACCTTGGGCGAGGCCTGCCATGTGATGCGCGGCGGTGTGCAGCGCGCCACGGGCTTGCCATCCCGCATTGAGGTGCACCCGATCATCGCGGTGCGCGGAGCGGTGCCGTCGCGCGCCTGGCGGGTGACACCGGCGCTGACCAATCCCAAGCTGTTCGCCCGCGACCGCTATGTCTGCGCCTACTGTGGCGCGTATTTCGCCCCGGACGACCTGACGCGCGAGCACATCATCCCCGTCTCGCGGGGCGGCGCCGACAGCTGGATGAACTGCATCACCGCCTGCCGGGGTTGCAACGGCCACAAGGGCAACCGGCTGCCGGAGGAGGTGCACATGAGCCTGCTCTACCTGCCCTACGTCCCCAGCCTGCACGAGGACATGATCCTGCGCGGGCGGCGCATCCTGGCCGACCAGATGGAATTCCTGCTGGCCAGCGTACCCCGCAACAGCCGGCTGCACGATTAACGCCGGATTGAACTTCCCGGCGGGCAACAAGTCTTTACCTGTGCCCCCACACGGGCTGACGGAGGGTCCGTGCACCATGTGACCCTGTCAACGGGTGCCGCGGTTTCCCCGTTGGCTGTTCCGAATCCTCTCCATCACGCCACAACATGAAACGTCTTGCCCTCGCCCTGATGACGGCCGCCACCCTGGCCGCCTGTACCACCACCAGCCCGGATGTCATCCAGCGCGGAGATGCCCAGCGCATGTCCAACGTGCAGGACGGCACCATCCTCAGCATCCGCCCGGTGACGGTAGATGGCACCCAGAGCGGCGTCGGCGGCGTCTCAGGTGCTGTGGTGGGCGGCGTGGCGGGCTCCAACATCGGCGGCCCGCGCTCCTCGGCCATCGGCGGCGTGATCGGCGCCGTGGCGGGCGCCGTGGTCGGCAACGCCATTGAACGCGGTGTGACCAAGGAAGATGCCTACGAGATCGTCGTGCAGCTGCGCAACGGCGACCGCCGCGCCATCGTCCAGGCCAAGGGCTCCGAAGTCCTGAACCCGGGTGACGCGGTGACCATCGTCACCACCGGTGGCAAGGCCCGCGTCACCCGGGCGCCGGCGATCCAGCGTTGAGGCGCTGAACCGCCCGGCGCGGCCCTGGCTGCTCAGCGCAGCGGGGCCGTGTCCTCCACCGGCAGCGGCGCGTCCAGCTGCACCAGCAGGAACTCGTTCGGGTCGGGCACGCCGGCCGTCTTGCTGCTGCCGGGGTAGTTGTTGTCGTTCATCACCAGCAGCGTGCGGGCGTCCATCACCAGCACATCCTCGATGGTGACGAAGGGGAAGGTGAACAGGGTCTGCCCGTCCTGGTTCAGGTCGTGCGGATCCTGGATGGACATCAGGTCCACCACCTCCCGCTTGGCCACGCAGCCCTGCCCATCGCGCTGGTTCAGGTCGATCAGGAAGATCTTCTTGAAGCGCAGCTCCTCGGTGCCGTTGCGCTCGATCACCAGGAACTGGTGGTCGTTCACCGCCGTCATGTCGCCGATGTTGGTGCCCTGCGGTTCCAGCGCGTAGCACCACTGTTGGCCGGTGTAGGCCTCCTGGTCCACGTCAAAGGCATTGATGCGCAGCGTGCGCGCCGGGTCCCCGGTCACGGTGCCTTCCAGGAGCGTGAACAGCGTCGTGCCCGCCCGGTTGATGGCCATGCCCTCGAAGCCCCGGGAGCCACCCAGCGTGGGCGTGGCGCTGCCCAGGTAGGGGCTGTCGGGCGACATCACGCCGGCCATCGGCACCTCGCGGCGCAGCACGCGGCCCCGGGCATCGGTCTTGACCAGGAAGGGGCCGAATTCCTCACCGAACCAGTAGTGGCCGTGGTGGTCCACCCGCATGGACTCGATGTCCAGATCGGCGCCGGTCAGCCAGTGCCCGGCCCGGATGCGCGCATCCACCGGGATGCCGGCCTGGCCGGCCCCGCTGCCGGCATAGGGATAGGCCTGCAGCTGGTTGATCTCGGTGAAGCCCAGGCGACTGAACGGGTCGGACAGCGTGATGTGGCTGCGCGCGCTGAAATGGGTCAGACGACGCCCGCTGTCCACATCCACCGGGCGCACGGCACCGGTGCCGGCCACGCTGCGGCCGTTCCAGCGGCGGAAATCCGGCTCCACGGCATAGACCCGCAGCACCGCGTCCGGCGAATTGGCCTGGGTGCCAAAGCCGTTGTCCGGCATGACGCGGAAGGTGCCTGGACGCGGCCCCGGCAGCACGGCCGAGAAGCCCTGCACCGGCTGCTGGTTCACCAGCGGCAGCGTGCGGCCATTGGCCGAACTGACGAACTGGCCGGAGGTCGGGCCGGGCGAGAAGGTGTCGGCCGGCAGGCTGGCAAAACCGACCAGCTCGCTGGCCTGGGCCGCGCCAGCGGTGACCAGCAGGGCGGCGGCCAGTGGCCACAGGCGCTTGTGAAGTGGATGCATGGTGAACTCCCTGGTTGGATTGAAGTCCAGCCATGCTCGGGGCCCGGGGTGACGGGCCGGTGAAACGCGGTCAGCCCATCAGGAGCAGCCCAGCTGCCGCTCGACACGGCGGGCCCGCCAAAGGGCCAGGCACTCCCGTGCACCGGCCAGCCAGGCCACCCCGATGAACAGCCAGCACACGGTGCGACGCAACAGGGGTGGGTTCATGGCGTGGCCTTTCGATGACAGCGACAGGCGCCACCGTAGGGGGGCCGCATGACACGGCCGTGACACACGGCCTGCCTAGGCTGGCGCCTTCCGCACCGCCCGGATCCTTCCACAGAAGGATCTCGCCCATGGCCGCTTCCCTGCCCCTGTCCTCTTTGCGCGAACTGCAGACCCTGGCCCAGCAGGCTGGGGCGGCCGTCGAATTGCATTCGCTGGGCCAGGTTCAGGCCCAGGGGCACACCCTGCCGCTGTGGGGGCTGACGCTGGGCAATGCCGATCCGGCCTGCCCGGCGGTGGCCTATGTGGGCGGTGTGCACGGGCTGGAGCGCATCGGCACCGAGGTCGTGTTGTCCTACCTGCGCAACCTGGTGGCCCGTCTGCCCTGGGATGTGTCGCTGCAGCACCAGCTGAGCCGCCTGAGGCTGGTGTTCGTGCCGGTGGTCAACCCGGGCGGCCTGCTGCGCGGCACCCGCGCCAACCCGCGCGGGGTGGACCTGATGCGCAACGCCCCGGTCGAGGCGAAAGCCCCGGCCCCCGTCCTGCTGGCCGGCCACCGGCTGAGCCCGGTGCTGCCCTGGTACCGTGGCCCGGCCGGCGCCCCGATGGAGGCCGAGAGCCAGGCCCTGTGCGACTTCATCGCCCGCGAGCTGTTCGGCCGGCCGCTGGCCATCGCGGTGGACTGCCATTCCGGCTTCGGCCTGCGCGACCGGCTGTGGTTTCCCTATGCCCACACCGCCTTGCCCATCGACCACCTGCCCGAACTGCATGCGCTGGTGCAGCTGTTCGACCAGAGCCTGCGCCACCACCCCTACGTGGTGGAGCCGCAAAGCCGCCAGTACCGCACCCACGGCGACCTGTGGGACCACCTGACGCTGCAGGTGCGCCGCGAGCACCCCGAGCAGATCTTCCTGGCGCTGACACTGGAAATGGGCTCCTGGCTGTGGGTCAAGAAGAACCCGCGCCAGTTCTTCAGCCGCCAGGGCATGTTCAACCCGCTGATCGCCCACCGCCAGCAGCGGGTGCTGCGCCGCCACCACCTGCTGCTGGACTTCCTGGCCCGCGCCGCGCTGGGCGCCCCCCACTGGCTGCCCGACGGCCCGGCGCGGGACGCCCACGCCGCCCAGGCCCTGGACCGCTGGTACCGCCTGCCCATCCCATGAGCCCCGTGCCGCCGCCGCCCCTTCTTCCCACCACCTGGGTGCTGCTGCGCGGCCTGACCCGCGGCGCCGGCCACTGGGGGGACTTCCCCGCCCGCTGGCAGGCGGCCTGGCCGGGTCGCCGGGTGCTGGTGCCCGACTGGCCGGGCAACGGCGCGCGCTGGGCCGAGCGCAGCCCCGCCACGGTGGGCGGGCTGACCGAAGCGCTGCGGCGGGACCTGCGGGCCCAGGGCGTGGCCCTGGGCAGCGAGCCGGTGGGCGTGCTGGCCCTGTCGCTGGGAGCCATGGTCAGCTGCGACTGGGCCCAGCGCCATCCACGGGAGCTGGCGGCGGCCGTGCTGGTCAACACCAGCCTGCGGGGCCACAGCCCCTTCTGGCAGCGTCTGCGGCCCGCCCGCTATGCCGGCCTGCTGCGACGCAGCATCCAACCCAGCTCGGCCGAGGACTGGGAGCAGCATCTGCTGGCCATCACCGCGCCGCTGCACACCCGCAGCCCCGGGGCCGCCGCCACACAAGCCGACTGGGTGCGGCTGCGCCAGCGCCAGCCGGTGAGCCGGGCCAATGCGCTGCGCCAGCTGGCGGCGGCCCTGCGCTACCGCCCGCCCGCCACACCGCCCTCGGTGCCACTGCTGCTGCTGTCGGGCGGCGGTGACCGTCTGGTGAACCCCGCCTGCAGCGCGGCCCTGGCCCGCGCATGGGGCTGCCCGCTGCGCATCCACCCCGAGGCCGGCCACGACCTGCCGCTGGACGCGCCGGACTGGCTGATCGAACAGGTCCGGCACTGGCTGCAGGCCGAGGCCCCCGCCGACCAGTGACTTTCCAGTTTCAGGACAGGAACGGACGGCCACTGACCATGCCCCACGCGGAAGCCCCGGGCCCAACGGCCGGAAATCCCCTTCGGAAATGACCTGTCTCAAGTGGTAAGGGCCACCGAGCCCTCCGGAGTTTCCCGCAGGGTTCCGGTTTCAGGCACGCGACTTGAGTTCCATCCGGTTCCAAAGCCCCCCTGGTGGCGGGGCGACAACGAGGAGCCAACCTGATGGAAACGTTTTACGAGGTCATGCGGCGGCAGGGCATTTCACGCCGCAGCTTCCTCAAGTACTGCTCACTGACCGCCACCTCCCTGGGGCTGGGCCCGGCCTTCGTGCCGCAGATCGCCCACGCCATGGAGACCAAGCCGCGCACCCCGGTGCTGTGGCTGCACGGTCTGGAATGCACCTGTTGCTCCGAGAGCTTCATCCGCTCGGCCCACCCGCTGGCCAAGGATGTGGTGCTGTCGATGATCTCGCTGGACTACGACGACACGCTGATGGCCGCCGCCGGCCACCAGGCCGAGGCCATCCTCGACGAGATCATCACCAAGTACAAGGGCAACTACATCCTGGCCGTCGAGGGCAACCCGCCCCTGAACGAGGACGGGATGTTCTGCATCCAGTCGGGCAAGCCCTTCATCGAGAAGCTGCAGCGCGTGGCCAAGGACTGCAAGGCCGTGATCGCCTGGGGTTCCTGCGCCAGCTGGGGCTGCGTGCAGGCCGCCAAGCCCAACCCCACGCAGGCCACGCCCATCCACAAGGTCATCACTGACAAGCCCATCATCAAGGTGCCCGGCTGCCCGCCGATCGCCGAGGTGATGACCGGCGTGATCACCTACATGCTCACCTTCGACAAGGTGCCCGAGCTGGACCGCCAGGGCCGCCCGAAGATGTTCTACAGCCAGCGCATCCACGACAAGTGCTACCGCCGGCCGCACTTCGACGCCGGCCAGTTCGTCGAGGCCTTCGACGACGAGAGCGCGCGCAAGGGCTACTGCCTCTACAAGGTCGGCTGCAAGGGCCCGACCACCTACAACGCCTGCTCCACGGTGATGTGGAACGAGGGCACAAGCTTCCCGATCAAGGCTGGCCACGGCTGCATCGGCTGCTCGGAGGATGGCTTCTGGGACAAGGGCTCGTTCTACGACCGCCTGACCACCATCCACCAGTTCGGCATCGAGGGCACGGCCGACAAGATCGGCGGCACCGCCGCCGGCGTGGTGGGGGCCGCGGTGGCCGCGCATGCCGCCGCCTCGGCCGTCAAGCGCCTGGGCACCAAGCACGACCAGAGCACCCCGCACGACCAGACCACCGACGCCTGAGCGCCGCCACCCCACACCGAAGAATCACCGAGGAATTTCCATGGGCGTCATCGAAACCCAGGGCTTCAAGCTCGACAACACCGGCCGCCGCATCGTGGTGGATCCGGTCACCCGCATCGAAGGCCACATGCGCTGCGAGGTGAACGTCGACAAGGACAACATCATCCGCAACGCCGTCTCCACCGGGACGATGTGGCGTGGCCTGGAGGTCATCCTCAAGGGCCGCGACCCGCGCGATGCATGGGCCTTCGTCGAACGCATCTGCGGCGTCTGCACCGGCTGCCACGCGCTGACCAGCGTGCGCGCCGTGGAGGACGCGCTGGGCATCAAGATCCCGCTGAACGCGCACCTCATCCGCGAGATGATGGCCAAGACGCTGCAGGTGCATGACCACGCGGTGCACTTCTACCACCTGCATGCCCTGGACTGGGTGGACGTGGTCTCGGCCCTGAACGCCGACCCGAAGAAGACCAGCGAGCTGCAGCAGCTGGTCTCGCCTTCGCACCCGCTGTCCTCGCCGGGCTACTTCCGCGACGTGCAGAACCGCCTGAAGAAGTTCGTCGAAGCCGGCCAGTTGGGCCCCTTCATGAACGGCTACTGGGGCTCCAAGGCCTATGTGCTGCCGGCCGAGGCCAACCTGATGGCCGTCACCCACTACCTGGAGGCGCTGGACCTGCAGAAGGAATGGGTGAAGGTGCACACCATCTTCGGTGGCAAGAACCCGCACCCGAACTACCTGGTCGGCGGCGTGCCCTGCGCCATCAACCTGGACGGCACCGGCGCGGCCGGCGCCCCGATCAACATGGAGCGGCTGAACTTCGTCGAGGCCCGCATCCAGGAGATGATCGAGTTCAACAAGAACGTCTACCTGCCCGACGTGCTGGCCATCGGCACGCTCTACAAGCAGGCGGGCTGGCTCTACGGCGGCGGCCTGTCGGCCACCAACGTGGCCGACTACGGCACCTACGAGAAGGTGCCCTACGACCACAGCACCCAGCAGCTGCCCGGCGGCGTCATCCTGAACGGCAACTGGGACGAGATCCTGCCGATCGACCCGCGCGACCCCGAGCAGGTGCAGGAGTTCGTGACCCACAGCTGGTACCAGTACGCCGACGAAACCCAGGGCCTGCACCCCTGGGACGGCGTGACCGAGCCCAGCTTCAAGCTGGGCGCCAACACCAAGGGCACCAAGACCGCGATCGAGAACATCGACGAATCGGCCAAGTACTCCTGGATCAAGTCGCCGCGCTGGCGCGGCCACGCCGTGGAAGTGGGCCCGCTGTCGCGCTACATCCTGGCCTATGCCCACGCCAGCAAGGGCAACAAGTACTGCCAGCGCCCCAAGGAGCAGCTGGAGTTCTCGGCCCAGATGATCAACAGCGCCATCCCCAAGGCCCTGGGCCTGCCGGAGACGCAGTACACCCTCAAGCAGCTGCTGCCCACCACCATCGGCCGCACCCTGGCCCGCTGCCTGGAAGGCCAGTACGCCGGCGAGATGATGTACGACGACTTCAAGCAGCTGGTGGCCAACATCAAGGCCGGCGACACCGCCACCGCCAACGTCGAGAAGTGGGACCCGGCCACCTGGCCCAAGGAGGCCAAGGGCGTGGGCACCGTGGCCGCGCCGCGCGGCATGCTGGGCCACTGGATCAAGATCAAGGACGGCAAGATCGAGAACTACCAGTGCGTGGTGCCCACCACCTGGAACGGCTCGCCACGCGATGCCAAGGGCCAGATCGGTGCCTTCGAGGCCTCGCTGATGAACACGCCGATGGTCAACCCCGAGCAGCCGGTCGAGATCCTGCGCACCCTGCACAGCTTCGACCCCTGCCTGGCCTGCTCCACGCACGTGATGAGCGAGGACGGCTCCGAGATGTGCACCGTCAAGGTCCGCTGATCAGACAAGGAATTTCCCCATGAAACGCATCCTGTCCGCTGCCGCCCTGCTGGGCACCACCACGCTGGCCCTGGCCCACCCGGGCCATGGCGCCGAGACCCTGGCCGACGGCCTGGCCCACCCCTTCGGCCCGGACCACCTGCTGGCCATGGTCGCCGTGGGCCTGTGGTCCGCCGCGGCCCTGCCCGGCGCCCGCCGCTGGCTGGGCCCGCTGACCTTCCTGGCCGCCATGAGCGTCGGCGCCTTGCTGGGCGTGACCGGGGTGGTGCTGCCGGGCGTGGAAGCCGGCATCGCGCTGAGTGTGGTGATGTTCGGCGCCATGCTGGTGATGGGCACCCGGCTGAACGCCGGCGCCGGCCTGGGCCTGATCGCCTGCGCCGCCCTGCTGCACGGCCTGGCCCACGGCGCCGAGCTGCCTGCCGGCCACAGCTTCGCGGCCTACGCTGCGGGCTTCCTGGCCACCACCAGCGCCCTGCACCTGGCCGGCCTGGGTCTGGGTCAGGCCCTGCGCCAGGCCAAGACCGTGGTCTGGCAGTTGCTGGGCGGCGGCCTGGGCCTGGCCGGCCTGCTGATGCTGGTCCGCATCTGACCGCCCCGCGTCGGGTCAAGGAGACACCATGAACGCACGCTCCACCTCGGCTGCGGCCGGCGACGCCACGGGCACCGACCCGAGCGCCGTCGCCCGCGGCGCCTCGATCAAGTCGGTCTACGTCTACGAGGCCCCGGTGCGCCTGTGGCACTGGATCAACGCCACGGCGATCACCGTGCTGTGCATCACCGGCTACTTCATCGGCAGCCCGCTGCCGACGATGCCCGGCGAGGCCAGCGCCCATTTCCTGATGGGCTACATCCGCTTCGCCCACTTCACCGCCGGCTACGTGCTGGCCGTCGGCTTGCTGGGCCGGATCTACTGGGCCATCGTCGGCAACCACCATGCCCGCGAGCTGTTCACGCTGCCGGTGCTCAGCCTGGCCTACTGGAAGGAGGTGATCACCATGCTCAAGTGGTACGCCTTCCTGATTCCCCAGCCCAGCCAGTACGTGGGGCACAACCCCATGGCCCGGATGGCGATGTTCTGCGGCTACTTCCTGTTCACGCTGTTCATGATCGCCACCGGCTTCGCCATGTACGGTGAAGGCCTGGGCATGGACTCCTGGGCCAGCCACCTGTTCGGCTGGGTGATCCCGCTGATGGGCCAGAGCCAGGACGTGCACACCTGGCACCACCTGGGCATGTGGGGCATGGTGATCTTCGTGACGCTGCATGTGTACGCCGCGATCCGCGAGGACATCATGGGTCGCCAGAGCATCATCAGCACGATGGTCTCGGGCTACCGGACCTTCAAGCGCTGAACCTGACATGACCCGGCCCGTGCGTCCCAGCAGCCCGCCCCCCGCGCCACCGGCGGGCGTGCCGCTGCGCGCACCACAGCACCCGGGGCGCTTCCTGGAGCGCCATTACCTGGTGCCGCTGGGCCTGAGCCAGAGCGAGACCGCGCGGCGGCTGGGCATCAGCCGCCGCCGGGTCCACGAGCTGGTGCAGGGCCAGCGGGCGATGACGCCCGACACCGCGATCCGCTGCGCGCTGGCCTTCGGCCTGCCCGCAGCCACCTGGCTGGCCCTGCAGGCCGACTGGGACAGCTACCACGCCTGGAAGCAGCTGCGCCACGCCGCCCTGCCCAGCCGCGCCCCAGCCCCCGCGCTGGCGGCCTGACCTCTTCCTCCCCCTTCCGAGTCCAGCGATGAACACCTCTTCCGCTCCCGACCTGCCCGACACCGCCTGTCACCCCACCGGTGACAGCCCGGCCGACGACGCCCCCATCGTCGTGCTGGGCATCGGCAACGTGCTGTGGGCCGACGAGGGCTTTGGCGTGCGCTGCGTCGAGGCCCTGCAGCAGCACTGGGACTTCGCGCCCCATGTCGAACTGGTGGACGGCGGCACCCAGGGCCTGTACCTGATCCAGCATGTGCAGTCGGCCCGCAAGCTGCTCATCCTGGACGCGGTGGACTACGGCCTGGCGCCGGGCACGCTGCACCAGGTGGAAAACGAGGAGGTGCCGCGCTTCCTGGGCGCCAAGAAGATGAGCCTGCACCAGACCGGCTTCCAGGAGGTGCTGATGCTGGCCCAGCTGACCGAGCGCTACCCCGAGCAGGTGCTGCTGATCGGCTGCCAGCCCGAGGAGCTGGAAGACTACGGCGGCAGCCTGCGCCCCTGCGTGCGCCAGGCGGTGGACGATGCCGTCGCGCTGGCCGTGGACCGGCTGCGCGCCTGGGGCGCCCAGCCCCGCCCCCGCGCGCAGGCTCCCTCGGCCGAGGAAGCCGTCACCGTGCCCACCCTGTCCATCGAGGCCTACGAGGCCGGCCGTCCCGCCGCCGAAGCCGCCTGCCGCATGGGCGACGAGCGCTTCATGCCGCCCCGCGGCACGGCCGCCTGAGGCGCGACACCATGTGCATCGGACTGCCCATGCAGGTCCTGGCCACCCGGCCGGGCTTTGCCACCGTCACTGGCCGCGGTGAGACCCGCGAGGTCAACACCGCCCTCGTAGGCGAGCGCAGCCCCGGCGACTGGGTGCTGGTCTTCATCGACGGCGCGCGCGAGGTCATCAGCGCCGAACGCGCCGCCGAGGTCGACGCCACGCTGGACCTGATCGCCCAGGCCATGGGCGACACCGCCCTGCTGCCCGCCACACCCGCCGACGACCCCGGCTTCGAGCTGCCCTCGGCCTGGAGCGCCGAGCAGCTGGCCGCGCTGACCGGCCAGGCGCGCTGAATGCCGCTGAAGCCACCCCCAACCAGACCCACCGCGAGAGACCCCATGAGCACCGACACCCTCGACACCCCAGCCGCCGATCCGGCCGAGCGCTCCGCCCCCTTGGTGGCCCGCCTAGTGGAGGCCCACGGCGCCACCTGGGTCGGCCAGGCCACCCTGGCCGACTTCCTGGCCCGCCCCGGCGACCAGGTACTGTTCTTCCATGGCGACCCGGTGCGCTTCCCCGAGGTGCTGGACGTGGCCGTGGTGCTGCCCGAGCTGCGCAAGGCCTTCGGCCAGCGCTTCGGCATCGGCGTGGCCACCCGCGCCGATGAGGACACGCTGGCCGCCCGCTTCGCCGTGGCGCGCTGGCCCTCGCTGCTGTTCCTGCGCGACGGCCAGTACGTCGGCGTGGTGGCCGGCATGCTGGACTGGACCGACTACCTGGCCGCGGTGCAGAAGCTGCTGGACACCCCGACCCGCCGCGTGCCCGGCATCGGCATCCCCGTCGTTGGCGCGCAGGTCAGCGCCAACAGCGCCTCCGACTGCCACTGATTCCCTTCCTGGAACCGCCATGAACCCCAGCTCCACCCGCGCGCCCTTTCCCATCCCCGTCGTGGCCGCCGGCCCCGGCAGCCAGATCGAGGAGGAGACCCTCGACTACATCAGCATGCCCCAGGGCATGGCCACCTACCAGAGCCCGATCCTCCCCGAGCCGGAGGAGATGCGCGGCCGTGACGGCGCGCTGCGCGTGCTGCGCGACACCGAAGCCGCGCTGCAGGCCGCCGTCGCCGGCCAGGCCGCCGCCCCGGTCTCGCTGGCCGGCCTGAGCGAGGCCGAGCTGGCCCTGGTCAACCAGGTGCTGGGCGAGGGCGAGGTGGCCGCCCGCGTGCTGCCCGCGCCGGGCCTGGGCGAAGCCCGCATCCAGGAGTCGGTGTTCGCCGGCGTCTGGCGCGTGGTGCAGACCGAGGCGGACGGCACGGTGCAGGACACCATCGAGGTCGGCGACGCCCCGGCCCTGCTGCGCGCCGCCGCCCGTGCCGACGCCCTGGGCAGCCGGCCCGACCTGCTCTCGGCCCCGGCCGGCGTGATGAACGCCCAGCCCATCCTGGCCGAACTGGAAGACCAGCGCCAGCGCTTCGGCCTGCATGCCGAGGCCGAGCGCGCCCAACTGCCGGCCCATGTGGTCAACCTCAGCCTGCTGCCGCTCAGCCCCGAGGACATCGGCTTTCTGGACCATGTGCTGGGCACCGGCCGGGTGCTCATCCTCTCGCGCGGCTACGGCAACTGCCGCATCACCAACTGCCAGGTGCCGCACACCTGGCGGGTCGTGTACTACAACTCGCAGGACACGGTGATCCTCAACTCCGTCGAAGTGACCGAGCTGCCCGAGGTGGCCTGCGCCGCCGCCGAGGACCTGGCCGACTCCCTGGAGCGGCTGACCGAGGTGCTGGCCTGGGTGGCCCAGGGCTGAGGAGCACACGTCATGTTTGAAGGAAGCTACCTGGGGGATCGGGACCGTCTGCCGGCTCACGCCAAGCTGGAATGCAAGATCTGCTGGTGGGTCTACGACCCGGACCAGGGCGACCCGGTCTGGCAGATCCCGCCCGGCACCGCCTTCACCGACCTGCCCGCCCACTGGCGCTGCCCGCAGTGCGACGGCGACGCCGAGCAGTTCATGGTGGTGAGCGGGGACGCGGCATGAGCTTGCTCGCAGCGCGGGTCCTGGCGCTGGAGGCGGCCTTCCGGCGCATTGCCGCCACCCGCATGGCCGGGCTGCCACTGCTGCAGCCGGGCCTGGCGGTGCAGGCCGTGGGCTTCGAGCCCGAGCCCGACGATGCCGGTCTGGCCTGGGGCGTGCTGATCACCCCCTGGTTCATGAACCTGCTGCGCCTGCCGCTGATGGCCGAGAACGCGCAGCGCCTGCCCGCGCCCGGCGTGGCGGCCGACTGGACGGTGGGCGGCCACGCCGTGGGCTGCCTGGGCGCCGAGGAGCCCCTGCTGGGCGAAGGCCCGCTGGCCCGCTACGCCCTGTGCTCGCTGCATTCGCCCATGCACCACTTCGCCGACCAGGCCAGCGCCCTGGCCGCCGCCCACGAGGTGCTGCAGCTGCTGCGCCCGGCCGTGGCGCAGCCGGTGTCGTCTGCCGCCCCGGTGGGCGCCCCACCGCCCTCGCGTCGCGGCTTCCTGTTCGGACGGGGCCAGCCCCCCGGCACGCCATGAGCTCCGACTTTGATCTGGTGGGCCAGGTGCAGCTGCGCCCCGGCCCGGGCCACCCCACCCTCACCAGCACCCGCCCGGCGCTGGTGGGCCGGCTCACCCAGGGCCGCCGGCCCGAGGAGCTGCCGCTGCTGCTGGGCAGCCTGTTCACGCTGTGCGGCCATGCCCACCAACTGGCCGCGCAGATGGCGGTGGAAGCGGCCCTGGGCCGGGCCAGCCCGTCGCCCGCCCCCGCTGCCGCGGCGGCACTGCGCGTGGCCACGGCCCGGGACCAGCTGGTGCGCATCGCCCACGACTGGCCGCGCCTGCTGCCAAGCGCTGCGGACGACGCCCTGACGCAGAGCCTGGTCCATTGCCCGCTGGGCCCCGCCCTGCGCAACCCGGTGGCTCAGCAGGCGGCCCTGGCCGCCCTGCCGGCCTGGCTGGAGAAGCACTGGCTGGGCCTGCCCGTGGGCGAATGGCTGGCCCGGCAGGAGCAGGCCCCGGTGGAATGGGCCATGCACTGGGCCCGTGGCGGCACCACCGCCCTGGCCCGCCTGCTGCGCGCCCAGCACGGCCCGGCCGCCCGCCTGGCCACGCCGTCGCGCCCCTTGTCTCTGCCGGCGCTGGAGGCGGGCGGCTTCCAGGAGCTGGCCCAGCAGCTGGAGCAACTGCCATCCCATGCGCTGCCCCAGTGGCAAGGTGCCGTGCCGGACACCGGGCCCTGGACCCGACAGCGGGACAGCACGCCCCTGCCTGCGCACAATGCCTGGATGCGCCTGCTCAGCCGCCTGACCGATCTGTTGCACCTGGCCGTCCCCGGCGGCGAGGACTGGCTGACCCTGGGCCGGCTGCAGCCCGCCCCCGGCCAGGGCATCGCCTGGGTGGAGATGGCCCGCGGCCTGCTGATCCACTGGGTGAAGCTGGCCGACGGCCCGGCCGGCCCCCGGGTGGCCGCCTGCCGGGTGCTGGCCCCCACCGACTGGAACTTCCACCCGCACGGCGTGCTGGCCCATGCCCTGGCCGGCGTGACCCACGAAGATGATGCCCGCCGCCTGGCGGTGGCCTTCGACCCCTGCGTCGCGTTCAGCATCGAGATGCCCGAAGGAGCGGCCCATGCATGAGATGAGCCTGGCCGGAGGCATCCTGCGCGTGGTCGAACAGGCCGCTGAACGCGAGGGCTTTGCCCGCGTGCAGCAGCTCACGCTGGAGGCCGGCGCGCTGGCCGGCGTGGAGGTGCGCGCCCTGCGCTTCGCGCTGGAGGCCCTGGCCCCCGGCAGCGCGCTGGAAGGTGCCGAGATCGTGATCCAGGAGCCGCCCGGCCAGGCCTGGTGCCTGCGCTGCGGCACCACCGTGGCCATCCAGACCCGGGCCGATCCCTGTCCGCACTGCGGCGGATTTCAACTACAACCCACTGGCGGCACCGAGCTGCGGGTGGTGGACCTGCTGGTGCAGGACTGAGAGCAAGGAGAACACACCATGTGCGTCGTCTGCGGCTGTGCCGACACCTCCCACAAGCATGACCATCCGCATGACCACGGGCATGCGCACGAACACAGGCATGATCATCCCCAGGGTCATGAGCACGCCCACGCGCAGGACCATGTCCACGTGACCGCGTCCACCGGCGACCTGCACTACGGCGCCGGCAGCGCCCGGGTCTCGGTGCCCGGCATGAGCCAGGCCCGCGCCATCCAGATCGAGACCACCGTGCTGGGCGAGAACGACCGCCTGGCTGCGCAGAACCGGGCCCATTTCGAGGGCCATGGCGTGGTGGCCTACAACCTGGTGTCCAGCCCCGGCTCGGGCAAGACCACCCTGCTGTGCGCCACGCTGGAGGCGCTGAAGACCCGCGCCGCCGGCCTGCCGGTGGCGGTGATCGAAGGCGACCAGCAGACCTCGAACGACGCCGACCGCATCCGCGCCACCGGCGCCCCGGCCATCCAGGTCAACACCGGCAAGGGCTGCCATCTGGACGCCCAGATGGTGGCCGATGCCTTCGCGCAGCTGCCCCTGCATGACCATGCCCATGCTCACGCACATGGACATGACCACGATCACGGCGACCATGACCATCCCCACGACGCGGTCTTGTTCATCGAAAACGTCGGCAACCTCGTCTGCCCCGCCATGTGGGACCTGGGCGAGCGTGCCAAGGTGGCCATCCTCTCGGTCACCGAGGGCGAGGACAAGCCCATCAAGTACCCGGACATGTTCGCCGCCGCGCGTCTGATGGTGCTGACCAAGACCGACCTGCTGCCGCACCTGGACTTCGACGTGCCCAAGTGCATCGAGTACGCCCGCCGCGTGAACCCGGGCATCGAGGTGCTGCTGGTCTCGGCCCGCAGCGGCGAAGGCCTGGACG
The DNA here is from genome assembly GCF_020387415.1 of Ideonella benzenivorans. Classification (GTDB taxonomy): domain Bacteria; phylum Pseudomonadota; class Gammaproteobacteria; order Burkholderiales; family Burkholderiaceae_C; genus Ideonella; species Ideonella benzenivorans. The sequence goes on from NZ_JAGWCB010000010.1 coordinate 523,312, forward strand.
CCTGGCTGGACTGGCTGCTGCAGCCGCTGGAGGCCCCGGCCGACGCCGCCGCGCCCGCCACCGACGAAGTGGCCCGGCTCAAGGCCCGCGTGGCCGAGCTGGAAGCACAACTGCAGGCGCAGTTGCGAGTTCAGGCCGCCAAGGCCTGACACCCCGCCGCAAGCTGCCCGCGCCCGAAGCCCATGAACGCCGTGCTCGCCCCCGATCTCACCCTGCAGCGCCTGCGCTTGCGGGTGGAAGGCGCCGTGCAGGGCGTGGGCTTTCGGCCCTGGGTGGCGCAGCAGGCCCGCCGCCTGGCCCTGAGCGGCTGGGTGCGCAACGACGGCCAGGGCCTGGAGGCCGAGCTGCAGGGCCCCGCCGGGGCCTTGGCCGCCTTCGATGAGGCACTGCGGCGGAGCCCGCCACCCCTGGCCCGGGTGCAGCGCGTGCAGCGCTCAGCGCTGGCGGTGCAGCCGGACGAAGCCGGCTTCGTGATCCAGCCCAGCCGCGCCGCGGCCCCCCAGGCACTGGCCACCACGCTGCCGCCCGACACCGCCCCCTGCGACGCCTGCCTGGACGAGCTGTTCAACCCCGGCGACCGCCGCTGGCGCCACCCCTTCATCAACTGCACCCAGTGCGGCCCGCGCTTCACGCTCACGGCGCGCCTGCCCTACGACCGGCCGAACACCGCGCTGGCCAACTTCCCGATGTGCCCGGACTGCGCGGCCGAGTACACCGACCCGCAGGACCGGCGCCACCACGCCCAGCCGGTGGCCTGCCCGCGTTGCGGCCCGCGCATCGCGCTGTGGGCGCCCGATGGGGCTGTGCTGCTCCCACCCGAAGCGGGCACCGACGCCGTGCTGGCCGAAGCCGCGCAGCGCCTGCGCGCCGGCCACGTGCTGGCCGTCAAGGGCGTGGGCGGCTACCACCTGGTGGCCGATGCCACCCAGGCCGCGCCGCTGCAGCGCCTGCGCGCGGCCAAGCAGCGCGCCAGCAAGCCCTTCGCCCTGCTGGTGACCAACGCGGCCAGCGCCCGCCGCTGGGTTCAGCTGAACGAGGACAGCGCCGCCCTGCTGGCCAGCCCCGCCCGCCCCATCGTGCTGCTGCCCTGCCAGCCCGGCGTGGCCGCGGCCCACCCGGCCATCGCCCCCGGTCTGGACGAATGGGGGCTGATGCTGCCGTCCAACCCGCTGCACTGGCTGCTGCTGCACGAACTGGCCGGCCGCCCCGCGGACCCGGCCTGGCGCCACACCGAACAACCCATGCTGCTGCTGATGACCAGCGCCAACCCCGGCGGCGAGCCGCTGGTGGTGGACGAGGCCGAGGCCGTGGCCAAGCTGGGGGGCCTGGCCGACGCGCTGCTGGTGCACGACCGCGCCATCCTGGCCCGGGCCGACGACAGCGTGCGCCGCCCGCTGGGCCGCGACGCCCAGGGCCGGCCGTTCTTCCCCTTCATCCGCCGCGCCCGGGGCCACGTGCCCGAGCCCATCGCCCTGCCCGGCGTGCCGGCCGATGCGCCCCCGGTGCTGGCCACCGGCGGCTACCTCAAGGCCACCGTCTGCCTCACCCGCGGCAACGAGGCCTTCGTCTCGCCCCACCTGGGCGACCTGGGCAGCGCGACCAGCCGGCAGGGCCTGGTGGAGGCCGTGACCCGGCTGCAGGACTTCCTGGGCGTGCGTCCGCAGGCCGTGGCACACGACCTGCACCCCGACTTCTTCAGCACCGCCCACGCCCAGGCCCTGGCCGAGGCCTGGCAGGTGCCCACCGTGCCGGTGCAACACCACCACGCCCATGCGGCCGCGGTGCTGGCCGAACACGGCCCGGCCGGCCCCGCCCTGGCCCTGGTGCTGGACGGCGTGGGCCTGGGCACCGACGGTCAGCCCTGGGGGGGCGAGCTGCTGCGCCGTGAAGGGACCGGCATCGGCTTCACCCGCCTGGCCCACCTGCCTGCATTGCCCCTGCCCGGCGGCGACCGCGCCGCCCGCGAGCCCTGGCGCCTGGGCGCGGGCCTGCTGCACATCCTGGGCCGCGGCGGCGAGATCGCCCAGCGCTTCGCGGCCGAGCCGCTGGCCGGCTCGCTGGGCACGGTGCTGGACCGCCGGCTCAACTGCCCGGCCACCGCCAGCGCCGGCCGCCTGTTCGACGCCGCCGCCGCCCTGCTGGCCGGCGTGCACCACAACGGCCACGAGGCCGAGGCCGCGATGCGGCTCGAAGCTCTGGCCCTGCGCCACCCCGGCCCGGCCACGCCCTGGGCCGATGCCTTCGCCCTGGACGCCGACGGCGTGCTGGACCTGCGCGGCCTGTGGACCGCGCTGGCCGACCACGCGGTCGAGCCCCCCGCCGCCCAGGCCGAGGCCTCCGCCCGCTTCCACGCCAGCCTGGCCGCCGCGCTGGTGGCCTGGGCGGGCCACCATGCCCGCGCCCAGCAGCTTGACACCGTCGCCCTGGGCGGCGGCTGCTGGATCAACCGCCCGCTGCGCCAGGCCGTGGTGCCGGCCCTGCAGGCGCTGGGCCTCACCGTGCACGAGGCCACCCAGGCCCCCTGTGGCGATGGGGGCCTGAGCCTGGGCCAGGCCGCCGTGGCGCTGGCCACCTTGAACCGTTCCCGCTGATTTCGCTGAGAAGGACCCCCGACCATGTGCCTAGCCCTGCCCTCCCGCGTGGTGGAGCGCCTGCCCGATGACCTGGCCCTGGTGGACCTGGGCGGCGTGCGCAAGACCGTCTCCATCGCCCTGACCCCCGAGGCCCAGGTCGGGGACTATGTGATCGTCCACGTCGGCCACGCCATCGGCCTGCTGGACCCCGAAGAGGCCGAGCGCACGCTGGCCCTGTTCGCCGAGCTGGAAGCTTCGCAAGCGCCAGCCTCGCAACCCACCGGAGCAGCGGCATGAGCGCCCGCCCGGCCGCCCCGAAGGGCGCTCGCACCGCAGGCGAAGCCGAAGGCTCCCGTGTGTGCGGCATGAAGTACGTGGACGAATTCCGCGACGGCGCGCTGGCCCAGCAGATCGGCGCGCGCATCCGCGCCGAGGCGCAACCCGGACGCGACTACCGCTTCATGGAGTTCTGCGGCGGCCACACCCACGCCATCGCCCGCTACGGCGTGGCCGAGCTGCTGCCGCCGAATCTGCGCATGATCCACGGCCCCGGCTGCCCGGTCTGCGTGCTGCCCATCGGCCGCATCGACCAGGCCATCGGCCTGGCGCTGGAACGTGGCGCCATCGTCTGCACCTATGGCGACACCATGCGCGTGCCTGCCAGCGGGGGCCTGTCGATGATGAAGGCCAAGGCCCGCGGGGCGGACATCCGCATGGTCTATTCGGCCGCCGACGCGCTGAAGATCGCCCGCCAGCAGCCCGAGCGCGAGGTGGTGTTCTTCGCCATCGGCTTCGAGACCACCACGCCGCCCACCGCGCTGGTCGTCAAGCAGGCCGCGCAGGAAGGGCTGAAGAACTTCAGCGTGCTGTGCTGCCATGTGCTGACGCCCGGCGCCATCGCCCACATCCTGGACGCGCCCGAGGCCAAGCAATGGGGCGACGCGGTGGCGCTGGACGGCTTCGTCGGTCCGGCCCATGTGAGCATCGTGATCGGCTCGGCCCCCTACGAGGCCTTTGCCCGCGACTACCGCAAGCCGGTGGTCATCGCCGGCTTCGAGCCGCTGGACGTGATGCAGGCCATCCTGATGCTGGTGCGCCAGGTCAACGAAGGGCGCGCCGAGGTGGAAAACGAGTTCACCCGCGCCGTCAGCCGCGAAGGCAACCACGCCGCGCAGGCGGTGGTGGCCGAGGTGCTGGAGCTGCGCGAGAGCTTCGAATGGCGCGGCCTGGGCGAGGTGGCCTACAGCGCACTGCGCCTGAAGCCGGCCTACGCCGCCTTCGACGCCGAGAAGCGCTTCGGTCTGGTCTACCGCCCGGTGGCCGACCACAAGCAGTGCGAGTGCGGCGCCATCCTGCGCGGGGTCAAGCGCCCCACCGACTGCAAGCTGTTCGGCACCGTCTGCACGCCCGACAACCCGATGGGCTCCTGCATGGTGTCCTCCGAAGGCGCCTGCGCCGCCCACTACGCCTACGGCCGGTTCCGAGACATCGCCATCGTCGCCGCCTGACCCCCTGCCATGAACCAAAGAACCGACTACATCCGCCCGCTGGACTTCAAGCAGGGCCGCGTGGACATGAACCACGGCGCCGGTGGCCGCGCCAGCCTGCAGCTGATCGAGGAGCTGTTCGCCCGCGCCTTTGACAACCCGGCCCTGTGCGCGGGCAACGACGGCGCGGTGCTGGACGTGCCGCCCGGCCACCGCCTGGTGATGGCCACCGACGGCCATGTGATCTCGCCGCTGTTCTTCCCCGGCGGGGACATCGGCTGCCTGTCGGTGCACGGCACGGTCAACGACGTGGCCATGATGGGCGCCACGCCCACCGCCCTGTCGGCCAGCTTCATCCTGGAAGAGGGTTTTCCGCTGGCGGACCTGAAACGCATCGTCGAATCGATGGCCGCCGCGGCGCGCGAGGCCGGCGTGCCCATCGTGACCGGCGACACCAAGGTGGTGGAACAGGGCCATGGCGACGGCGTGTTCATCAGCACCACCGGCCTGGGGCTGCTGCCGGCGGGCCGGCACATCGGCGGCGCGAATGCGCGGCCGGGCGATGTGGTGCTGGTCAGCGGCACGCTGGGCGACCACGGCGTGGCGGTGCTGTCGCAGCGCGAATCGCTGGCCTTCGACAGCGAAGTGGTGAGCGACACCGCGGCGCTGCACACGCTGGTGGCGGCGCTGCTGGCGGCCGTGCCCGAGGGCGCGGTGCGCACGCTGCGCGACCCCACCCGCGGCGGCCTGGCCACCACGCTCAACGAGATCGCCCGCCAGTCCGGCGTGGGCATGATGCTGGACGAGGCCCTGCTGCCCATCCAGCCCCAGGTGGACGCGGCCTGCGAGTTGCTGGGCCTGGACGTGCTGTATCTGGCCAACGAGGGCAAGCTGATCGCCATCGTCGCGCCCGAGGTGGCCGACACGGCGCTGGCCACGCTGCGCGCCCATCCGCTGGGGGCGAAGGCCGCCCGCATCGGCACGGTGCAGGAAGACCCCCACCACTTCGTGCAGATGCGCACGCGCTTTGGCGGGCAGCGGGTGGTGGACTGGTTGTCGGGGGAGCCTTTGCCTCGGATTTGTTGAGGTGGTTGTTTGTTGGCGATAGTGTGGCGTGACGTGGCGGCGGGAGGGAGCTACCGGCCTGTTCTGCTCCATGTCCCCCGCCCCGGCGGCGCCGGGGCTCCTCCTTTTACTTGCGCAGGACGACTGGGGATCCCTCACCGGGCACCGTCGCGGCCTGCCAACCCGTGGCCTGCCACCGACGGTGCCAGGAAGGGGTGGGGTGATCGGCAGAGCGAAGTCAAGGAGGAGACCCGGCCCTGCCGGGTCGGGGGACATGAGCGGCGCCGATCACCCCACCCCTTCCACGCGCTCACACCGGGCCCAGCTTGTTTTTGAAGCCCCCGCATTACCATCCCCCAAAGCCATGAACGCCCCCGACCCCCAAGCCGCCGCGATGGACCCGCGTGATGACCTGCCGCTGGTGCTGGTGGTGGACGACGAGCTGCGCTCGCAGGAGGCCATGCGCCGCACGCTGGACGAGGACTTCCGCGTGCTCACCGCCGGCGACACCGACATCGCCCGCCAGTTGATCTCGCGCCACGAGGTGGCCGTGGTGCTGTGCGACCAGCGCATGCCCGGCCAAACCGGCATCGAGTTCCTCAAGGAAGTGCGCGAGCGCTGGCCCGAGGTCGTGCGCATCGTCATCTCCGGCTACGCCGACAGCGAGGACATCATCGCCGGCGTCAACGAGGCCGGCATCTACCAGTACGTGCTCAAGCCCTGGGTGCCCGAGCACCTGCTGCAGACCGTGCAGGGCGCGGTGGAGGCCAGCCAGCTGCACCGCGGCCTGCAGCGCCTGGAGCTGGACCTGCGCGCCGGCCCGCAGGCCCTGCGCGCGCGCCGCCAGACCCGGCTGCGCGAGGCCAAGGCCGTGTTCGACTTCGACCGCATCGTGCGGGCCGAGGGCAGCCCGCTGGACGGCGTCTGCGCCACCGCCCAGCGCCTGGCGCGCTACGACCTCTCGGTGCTGATCCTGGGCGAGTCCGGCACCGGCAAGGAACTGCTGGCCCGCGCCATGCATTACGCCTCGCCGCGGCAGAACGGCCCCTTCGTGGTCGAGAACTGCGGCGCCATCCCCGACACCCTGCTGGAGAGCGAGCTCTTCGGCCACCGCCGCGGCGCCTTCACCGGCGCGGTGGAAGACCACACCGGCCTGTTCCAGCGGGCCGATGGCGGCACCGTCTTCCTCGACGAAATCGGCGAGACCTCGCCGGCCTTCCAGGTCAAGCTGCTGCGCGTGCTGCAGGAAGGCGAGATCCGCCCGGTGGGCTCGGCCCGCGCGGTGCCGGTGGATGTGCGCGTCATCGCCGCCACCCACCGCCAGCTGGAAGACGAGGTGCGCGCCGGCCGCTTCCGCGAGGACCTGTACTACCGCCTGGCCGGCGCCACCCTGCAGGTGCCGCCGCTGCGCGAGCGGCCGGGCGACATCCTGCCGGTGGCCGAATCGCTGCTGGACGCGGTGGCCCGCGAGCTGGGCCGCGAGCCGGCCGAGTTCGACGACGACGCCCGCGCCGTGATGGTGGGCTACCCCTGGCCCGGCAACATCCGCGAACTGCGCAACGAGATTTCGCGGGCCCTGGCCCTGGGCGATGGCCCGCTGCTGCGCGCCACCGACTTCTCGCGCAAGCTGCTGGGTGGCCAGACCGGCGCGGCCCATGCCCAGCGCACCTCGCAGCTCACCGGCGGCACCGGCCTGGCCCTGCCCGGCAGCGGCACGCTGCAGGAGCGGCTGGACGCCATCGAGGCCATGGTGCTGCGCGAAGTGATGCTGCGCCTGCGCTGGAACAAGACCCACGCCGCCAAGGAGCTGGGCCTGTCGCGCGTGGGCCTGCGCGCCAAGCTGCAGCGCTTCGGCCTGGAAACGAAATGAGCGGGCCCGAACCCCTGAACGTGCTGTGGCTGCAGTCCGGCGGCTGCGGCGGCTGCAGCATGTCGCTGCTGTGCGCCGACACGCCCGACTTTGCCGCCCTGCTGCGCGACGCCGGCCTGAACCTGCTGTGGCACCCCAGCCTCTCGCTGGAAAGCGGCAGCGAGCTGCTGGCTCTGCTGGACGACTGCCTGACCGGCCGCACCCGGCTGGACGTGCTGTGCGTGGAAGGCGCCATCCTGCGCGGCCCGCAGGGCAGCGGGCGCTTCCACCTGCTGGCCGGCACCGGCCGGCCGATGATGCACTGGGTGCAGGACCTGGCCCAGGTGGCCCGCCACGTGGTGGCCGTGGGCGCCTGCGCCGCCTGGGGCGGGCCCACCGCCATCGGCGTGGCCAGCGGGCGCAACCCCAGCGAGGCCTGCGGCCTGCAGTACGAAGACGAGCACCCCGGCGGCCTGATGGGCCCGGGCTTCCGGGCCGCTGGCGGGCTGCCGGTGGTCAACATCGCCGGCTGCCCCACCCACCCGGGCTGGGTCATCGACACGCTGGCGGCCCTGGCCGCCCAGGAGCTGCGCCCGGAAGACCTGGACAGCCTGCACCGCCCCCGCCTGTACGCCGACCAGCTGGTGCACCACGGCTGCACGCGCAACGAGTACTACGAGTACAAGGCCAGCGCCGAGAAGCCCAGCGACCTGGGCTGCATGATGGAACACCTGGGCTGCAAGGGCACCCAGGCCCATGCCGACTGCAACACCCGGCTGTGGAACGGCGAGGGCAGCTGCACCCGCGGCGGCTACGCCTGCATCAGCTGCACCGAACCGGGCTTCCAGAGCCCCGGCCACCCCTTCCACGCCACGCCCAAGATCGCCGGCATCCCGGTGGGCCTGCCCACCGACATGCCCAAGGCCTGGTTCGTGGCGCTGGCCTCGCTGTCCAAGAGCGCCACGCCAGCCCGCGTCAAGCGCAACGCCACCGCCGACCACGTCGTCGTACCGCCGGTCGCCCGCAAGACCCACCGCTGAAGCGCCCACAGGAACACCGATGAGCCGTCTGATCGTGGGCCCGTTCAACCGGGTGGAGGGGGACCTGGAGGTCCAGCTGGAACTGGAGGCCGGCCGCGTGCGCGAGGCCCGCGTGGTCTCGCCCATGTACCGCGGCTTCGAGAACCTGCTGCTGGGCCGCGACCCGCTGGATGCGCTGGTCATCGTGCCGCGCATCTGCGGCATCTGCTCGGTCTCGCAATCGGTGGCCGCCGCCACCGCGCTGGCCGACGCCGCAGGCATCGCGCCCACGCCCAATGGCCGCCATGCGCTGAACCTGATGCTGGCCTGCGAGAACGCGGCCGACCACCTGAGCCATTTCTACCTCTTCTTCCTGCCGGACTTCACCCGGCCGGTCTATGCCGACCGGCCCTGGCACGCCGAGGCCCTGCGCCGCTTTGCCGCCCAGGCAGGCGAGCGCGGCCGCGCGGCCCTGGCCACCCGCCAGCGCTGGTTCACGCTGATGGGCACGCTGGGCGGCAAGTGGCCCCACACCCACAGCATCCAGCCCGGCGGCAGCAGCCGGGCCGTCGAGCCGGCCGAGCGGCTGCGCCTGCTCTCGCGGGTGCGCGAGCTGCGGGCCTTTCTGGAGCAGACCCTGCTGGGCGACTCGCTGGAGGCCTTCCAGGCCCTGCCGGACGAGGCTGCGCTGCAGGCTTGGGCCGCACCGCGCCTGCACGCCGATCTGCCCTTCTTCCTACAGATCGGCGCCGACCTGGGGCTGCCGACGCTGGGCCCGGGGCCGGGACGCTGGCTCAGCCACGGCAGCTTCGTCCAGCCCGATGGCTCATGCGTCGTGCCGCAGGGCGTGTTCCGCCAGGGTGCGCTGGGCCCGCTGGACGTGGCCGCCATCACCGAGGACGCCACCCACGCCTGGCTCAACGAGGGCGACTCCGCCCCGCGCCCGCCCGCCCAGGGCCTGACCCAGCCCGCGGCCGACAAGCCCGGCGCCTACAGCTGGAACAAGGCGCCCCGCCTGGCCGGTGAGGTGGCCGAATGCGGCGCCATCGCCCGCCAGCTGGCCACCGGCCAGCCCCTGGTGCGCGACGCGGTGGCCCGCTGGGGCAGCACCGTGCACACCCGGGTGCTGGCCCGCGTGCTGGAGCTGACCCGGCTGGTGGTGTGGATGGAAGGCTGGCTGCAGGCCCTGCAGCCGCGCGAGCCCTGGTGCGCGCCCTGCCCCCTGCCCGAGCAGGCCGAGGGCATGGGCCTGGTGGAGGCCGCGCGCGGCGCGCTGGGCCACTGGCTGCGGGTGGAGCGCGGGCGCATCGCCCAGTACCAGATCATCGCGCCCACCAGCTGGAACTTCTCCCCGCGCGACGCGGCCGGCCAGCCCGGCCCGCTGGAGGCCGCGCTGGTGGACGCCCCGGTGCGCCCGGGCGAAACCACGCCGGTGGCGGTGCAGCACATCGTGCGCAGCTTCGACCCCTGCATGGTCTGCACGGTGCACTGAGGAACCGACCATGAGCGAGACGCGCCCGGACCTGCCGCTGCTGCCCCCGATGCCGCTGGACGGCGTGGACGAATCCACCTGGGTGGACGTGATCCACAAGATGGACGAGGTCTATGCCCAGCTGCTGGCCGACGAGGCCGCACGCGAGGAAAAGAACGCCGAGCTGGAGCGCACGCAGCAGTTCATCCTGAGCCTGCTGACGGCCATGAGCGACGTGCTGCTGGCCTGCGACCAGCAAGGCCTGATCGAGGAGACCAACGCCGCCCTGTGCGCGCTGGTGGGCCGGCCCGACGCAGCGCTGCGCGGCACCCCGGCGGCTGCGCTGATGATGGGCGGCGCCCAGGGCGAGGACGCCCGCCGCATGCGCGAGGCCCTGGCCCAGAGCCAGACCCGGCGCGACGGCGCGGTGGTGGAGGTGGCGCTGGCCGACGCGATGGGCCAGGCCGTGCCGGTGGACTTCAACTGCACGCCGCGGCTGGACCACCAGGGCCGGGTGATCGGCCATGTCTGCGTGGGCCGGCCACTGGGCGAATTGAAGCGCGCCTACCGCGCCCTGCAGGAGGCCCACGAGGCCCTCAAGCGCACCCAGGCCCAGCTGCTGCACAGCGAGAAGATGGCCTCGCTGGGCCGGCTGGTGGCCGGCGTGGCGCACGAGCTGAACAACCCGATCAGCTTCCTGCTGGGCAATGTGAGCGCGCTGCGCAAGTACGCCGACCGGCTGGAGCAGTACCTGGCCGCCGTGCATGCCGGCCCCCTGCCGCCCGAGCTGGCCGCGCTGCGCCAGCGCCTGCGCATCGACGCCGCGCTGGCTGACCTGCCCTCGGTGATCGACGGCATGACCGAAGGCGCGCACCGCACCGCCGACATCGTCAACGCCCTGAAGCGCTTTTCGGTGATCGACCGGGCCGAGCGCAGCCCGGTGGACCTGGGCCAGGTGGTGGAGCAGGCCATCCACTGGGTGCGCAAGGGCGCGGCACCGGACTTCCGCATCGACTGGACGCCGCCGGCCGAGCCGGTGCGGGTGCTGGGCAGCGCCGGCCAGCTGTTGCAGGTGATGCTCAACCTGATCCAGAACGCGGCCGACGCCTGCGCGGGACAGCCCGAGGGCCGGCTGCAGATCACGCTGGAGCCCCCGGCCCAGGCCGGCGGGCGGCTGCGGCTGCGCTTTGCCGACAACGGCCCGGGCATCGCGCCCGAGCATCTGGCCCGCGTGTTCGACCCCTTCTTCACCACCAAGCCGGTGGGCAAGGGCACGGGGCTGGGCCTGTCGATCAGCTACGGCCTGATCGACCAGCACGGCGGCCACCTGAGCCTGGCGCCGGCTGCCGGGGGCGGCGCCGAATTCACGGTGGAGCTGCCCAGCCTGGCCCCGCCGGCCACGCCCTGACGCAGCCCTCAGCCCGGCGGCTGGTCCGGCGCGGGGCCCTGGCACTCCGGCAGCGGCGCCAGCAAGGCCTGGCAGCGCGCGGCCAGCCGGCCGGCCAGGCGGCGCAGCCCGGAGGTGAGGTGCTGCCGGCTCACCACCACCAGGTTCAGCGGTGCCGGCTCGCTGTGGCCGGGCAGCACCCGCAGCAGCCGGCCGGCGGCCAGATCCTGGGCCACGTCCAGCGCGCTCTTGTAGGCGATGCCCAGCCCGTCCACCGCCCATTGCCGCACCACCGCCCCGTCGTCGGCCTGGTGCCGGCCGCGCACCTCCACCGTCTGCGCCCCAGCGGCGCTTTCCAGCCGCCAGCGGCTGTAGAGCGAATCCCCCAGCACGAAGCGCAGGCAGTTGTGGCGCCGCAGCTCGGCCGGGCTCTGGGGCAGGCCGTGCTCGGCCGCGTAGGCCGGCGAGGCCACCAGGACCCGCGCATTGCGCGGCGCCAGCGGCAGCGCGATGAAGCCGGAGTCGTCCGGCTCGCCATAGCGCACCGCCACGTCCACCGGCTGCTCCAGCAGGTGCGAGAGCCGGTCGCTGACCCGCAGCTCCAGCGAGACGCCGGGGTCGTCGGCCAGGCATTCGCGCAGCCAGCCCAGCAGGTGGTGCCGCCCCAGGTCGCTGGGCAGGGCCATGCGCAGGGGGCCATTGAAATGGCCGATCGGATCGCCCTCCTCCTGCAGCACCCCCTCACACAGGGCCAGGGCCTGCAGGGCCTCGCGGGCCGGCCCCAGCAGGCGTTCGCCCGCGTCGGACAGGCGCACATGCCGGGTCGAGCGCTCGAACAGCCGGCTGCCCAGCCCCTGTTCCAGCCGCTTGACCACCGCGCTGACCGCGGCGGGCGTCAGGTGCAGGCGGCGCGCGGCCTCGGTGAAGCTGCCGGCCTCGGCCGCCGCCACGAACACCTGCAGGTCTTCCAGACGGGTGATCTTCAAAGGATTTCCGAAAAATATTCTGGAATCAGCATGTTTATCTTCACGCGGAAGAGAGTCAAGATGGCGGCCATTTCCAAGAGGAGTTCTGCATGAGCACTGCCGTGAACCTGGCCGAGATCGCCCGTCGCCGCTACACCACCAAGGCCTTCGACCCGAGCCGCACCATCCCGGCCGAGACGATGGAGCAGCTGCGCACGCTGCTGCGCTTCGCGCCGTCCTCGGTCAATTCGCAGCCCTGGCATTTCGTGATCGCCAGCAGCGAACCCGGCAAGGCCCTGGTGGCCCAGGGCACGCAAGGCAACTTCGCCTACAACGCCCCCAAGGTGATGCGGGCCTCCCACGTGGTGGTGCTGTGCGCCCGCACCGAGCTGGGCGACGAGCACCTGACCGCCGTGCTGAACCAGGAGGATGCCGATGGCCGCTTTGCCACCCCCGAGGCCAAGGCGGGTCAGGCCAACAGCCGCGGCGGCTATGTGAAGCTGCACCGCGAGATTGGCGACACCGCCGTGTGGGCCCAGAAGCAGGTCTATCTGGCGCTGGGCGAGTTGCTGCTGGGTGCCGCCGCGCTGGGCCTGGACGCCTGCCCGATGGAGGGCTTCGACCCGGCCGCCGTCAACGCCGCCCTGGGCCTGAACAGCCGCGGTCTGAGCGCAGTGGTGCTGGTGGCCCTCGGCTACCACGCCGAGGAGGACTTCAACGCCAAGCTGCCCAAGTCGCGCCTGCCGGCCGCCGCGGTGATCAGCGAAATCTGATCGCCCCCGCGCCGGCAGAGACCGGGTGGTAGAGTGGGTTTCCTGCCAGGACCGCCGACGGCCACGTCTGGCGCCTCCTGCCCGCCCCGCAAGGGACTGTTCCCGTGCCGTGCCCTGCGGCGGCGAGTGCCCCGTGACCCTTCTTCTCCACGTTCTTCCCGCGCCCGTCGCGGCCGCCCGATGATCCGCCTGAACTACGCGGTGGCGCTGACCTACCAGGTCGCGGCCCCTGGCGCGGATTTCATCTTCAATGTCCAGGCGGCCTATGCGCCCCAGCAGCTGGTGGTCAGCGAACAGCTCAGCCTGGGGCCGCCCCTGCTGCCCCAGACCTGGCTGGACCCGGTCTCACGCAACCGCCTGCTGCGGCTGCAGGCGCCCCCGGGGGTGCTGACCCTGCACTACGAGGCGACGGTGGAGATCCAGCACCACCAGGTGGCGCCGGGCTCGCTGCGCGAGCTGCCCATCGCCGAGCTGCCCGGGCATGTGCTGCCCTACCTCTATCCCAGCCGCTACTGCGAGTCCGACCGTCTGCACACGCTGGCGGTGCAGCAGTTCGGCAGCCTGTGGCAGGGCTACGGCCGCGTGCTGGCCATCCAGGACTGGGTGCGCCAGCGGGTGCGCTTCACCGCCAACTCCTCGGTGGGCACGACCACGGCCTGCGACACGCTGGCCAGCGGCGCGGGCGTGTGCCGCGACTTTGCCCACCTGATGATCGCGCTGTGCCGCGCGCTGAACCTGCCCGCCCGCTTTGCCACCGGGCTGGACTACGGCGCCGACCCCGCCCTGGGCCCACCCGACTTCCACGCCTACGTGGAGGTGTATCTGTCGCACCGCTGGTACCTGTTCGACCCCTCGGGCACGGCCATCCCGATGGGCCTGGTGCGCATCGGCACCGGCCGGGATGCGGCCGACGTGGCCTTTGCCACCCTGTTCGGCCCGGTGCAGTCGCAGGCGCCGCAGGTCAGCGTGCGCAGTGTGCCGGCCGGTGCGCGGCTCGGTGCCACCCCGCAGCACACCCAGGACGCCCTGTCCACCGACGCCGGGCTGCCCTGAGCAGCGCACGCCCCCCTCGGCTCAACCTGCCAGCTGCCGGCGCACCGCCTGAATGTCCTCGGCGCTCAGCGTCGAGGGCGGGTAGTGCATGTCCAGCGCATCCAGCGTCTCGACGATCACCTGCGAGACGATGAGACGCGCGTTTTCCTTGTCGTCCGCCGGCACCACGTACCAGGGCGCCGCCGCGGTGCTGGTGGCCGAGAGGCAGTCCTCGTAGGCGCGCTGGTAATCGTCCCAGCGGCCCCGCTCCTCGATGTCGGCCTTCGAGAACTTCCAGTTCTTCTGCGGGTCGTCCAGCCGCGCCAGGAAGCGCTGCCGCTGCTCTTCCTTGGACAGGTGCAGGAAGAACTTCAGGATGCGGGTGCCGTTGCGGTGCAGGTGTCGCTCCAGGTCGTTGATCGACTCGTAGCGGTGCGGCCAGAGGTGCGAGTTCTCGCGCGTCTTGTCCGGCAGGTTCTCGCCGGCTAGCACCTCCGGGTGCACCTTCACGATCAGCACCTCCTCGTAGTAGGAGCGGTTGAAGATGCCGATGCGCCCCCGCTCCGGCAGCCACTGCGTGGTGCGCCAGAGGAAGTCGTGGTCCAGCTCCTGCGCGCTGGGGTGCTTGAAGCTGGTGACCTGGCAGCCCTGCGGGTTCACGCCGGACATCACGTGCTTGATGATGCCGTCCTTGCCCGCCGCGTCCATGGCCTGGAAGATCAGCAGCAGCGCGTAGCGGTCGTGGGCGTAGAGCAGGTTCTGCCGCTCCGCCATGCGGCCCACATGCCTGGCCAGCGTCTTCTGGTAATCGGCCTTGTCGGCATAGAAAGGCTTGACCCGGGTGGGCCAACGGCTGAGCGCCACCGCCTTGCCAGGCGGCACGAGAAAGGGCGTGCTGTCGATGGGCATGGCGCAAGCTTACGCCGCCAGGCCCTAGCCTGGCAGGGCGGCTTCCACCGGCGCGGAGCGCGCACGCGCGCTCCAGGCGCTGCCGATCGACGCCGACATGATCAGCCCGATCGCCAGCCACTGGCCTGGCGTCAAGCGTTCGTCCAGCAGCCCCCAGGCCAGCAGGGCCGCCGCGGCCGGCTCCATGCTGGTCAGAATGCCAAAGGCCTGGGGCGGCAGGCGCTGCAGGGCCAGCATCTCCAGCGAGATCGGGATGGCGCTCGACAGCGCCGCCACGCCCAGCCCGACCCACAGCACCCCCGGCGACAACAGGGCGACGCCGGCCTGGGCCACGCCCACCGGCACCACCACCAGGGCGGCCACGCTCAGGCCCAGGGCCACCGAGCGCCCGGCCGGCAGATGCCCCAGCCGCTGACCGAACCCGATGTAGAGCGCCCAGAACACCGCAGCCGTGAGGGCCCAGAGCACCCCGGCGCCGTCCAGCGGCCCCACGCCATGCCCCAGCGGCAACAGCAGGGCCAAGCCGGTCAGCGCCAACGCCAGCCACAGAAAGTCGATGGGCCGGCGCGAGCCCCACAAGGCCAGCCCCAGCGGCCCCGCAAACTCGATGGCCACCGCCAGGCCAAAAGGAATGGTGCGCAGCGACAGGTAGAAGGCCAGGTTCATGGCCCCCAGCGCGGCGCCGTAGGCGGCAATCGCGCGCAGGTCTGCCCGGCCGGGCCACCCACGCCAGGGGCGCCAAAGCACAAGCAGCAGCAAGGCGGAGAAACCGACCCGGACCGCCGAGGTGCCCGCAGCACCGATCTGGGGAAACAAAGCGTGCTTGGCCCAGGAGGTGCCTACCCCCAGAAAGATCACCGAGCCGAGCACGGCCAGCAAAGGCAACAGCGGGGAGGAAAGCAGGCGGGACTTCACAACACGGCGGGCGCCGTGTCTGCCGGTGACGACAGCCCAGGGCAACAGGTCGAAAATGGTAGGCCGTCGGGGGCTCGAACCCCGGACCAAAGGATTATGAGTCCTCTGCTCTAACCGACTGAGCTAACGGCCCGAAGCGGGCGATTGTAGGCGGCGGCCTCAGCGCTGCGACAGTGCGCTGCCCACCAGACGGGAGGTGATGTCCACGATCTGAATCATGCGGTCGTAGGCCATGCGGGTCGGGCCGATGACGCCCAGCGTGCCCACCACCCGGCCATCCACCTCGTAGGGGGCGGAGACGACCGACAGTTCCTCGTAGGGCACGACCCGGCTCTCGCCGCCGATGAAGATGCGCACCCCTTCGGCCCGGCTGGAGGTGTCCAGCAGGCGCATCAGCTCGGTCTTCTGCTCGAACAGGTCGAACAGCTTGCGCAGCGAGCTCATGTCGTGGCCGAAGTCCTGCACGCCCAGCAGGTTGCGCTCGCCGCTGACCACCACCTGCTCCTGCGTCTCGGCCAGGGCCTCGGTGCCCACCTGCACCGCGGCCTGCATCAGCACCGCGATCTCGCCGCGCAGCTGGTCCACCTCGGCCTTCAGGCGCTCGCGCACCTCTTCCAGCGTCAGGTTGGCGTAGTGGGCGTTGAGCACGTTGGTCGCCTCGACCAGCTCGCGCTCGCTGTAGTCGCGGGCGGTGAAGATCACCCGGTTCTGCACATCGCCATCGGGCGCGACCATGATGACCAGCACCCGCTGCGCGCCCAGGCGCAGGAACTCCAGGTGACGGAAGACGCTGGTCTTGCGCGGCGCCGTCACCACGCCGACAAAGCTCGACAGGCTGGACAGCATCTGCGCGGCCTGCGCGATCACCCGCTGCGGCTGGTCGGGCTGCAGCTGGTCGCGCACGGCCGACAACTCCTCCAGCGCCACGCCGCCCAGGGCCTGCGGCTGGGCCGTCAGCATGGCGTCGACGAACAGCCGGTAGCCCTTGGGCGTGGGAATGCGGCCAGCCGAGGTGTGGGGACTGACGATCAGCCCCATGTCCTCCAGGTCGGCCATCACGTTGCGGATGGTGGCGGGCGAGAGCTCCAGCCCGGACGCCCGCGACAGCGTGCGAGACCCCACCGGCTGGCCATCGGCGATGTAGCGCTCAACCAGGGTCTTCAACAGCGATCGGGCACGGTCATCCAGCATCGTTTGATTGTAAAGAGTCGGACGGTTTGTCACAGGAGCACGGCGGGGCGCTGTGGTGTAATTCTTGCCACCATGCCGTCCCCGTTCCGTCACGTTGCCCTCATTGGCAAATACCAGGCCCAGGGCATCCGCCCGATGTTGGAGAGCATTGCCGCTTTCCTGGTGCGCCAGGGGCTGGAGGTCTCGGTGGACCGCGACACGGCCAACAACCTCGACTGGCGCGACTACGGCGCGCTGGACCCGGCCGAGATCGGCGCCCACTGCGACATCGCGGTCGTCGTCGGCGGTGACGGCACGATGCTCGGCATCGCCCGTGAGCTGGCGCCCCGCAGCGTGCCGCTGGTCGGCATCAACCAGGGCCGGCTGGGGTTCATCACCGACGTGCGCTCGACCGACTGGGCCGAGGCGCTGGGCCCCATCGTCCTGGGCGACTACGAGGAAGAGCGCCGGGCGATGATCGAAGGCGATGTCTGGCGCGATGGCCGCAGCATCTTCCATGGCCTGGCGGTGAACGATGTGGTGGTGGGCCGTGGCGCCACCGCCAGCATGGTCGAGCTCAAGGTCGACGTGGGCGGCGAGTTCGTCGCCAACATGCGGGCCGATGGCCTGATCATCGCCTCGCCCACCGGCTCCACCGCCTATGCGCTGGCGGCCGGCGGCCCCATCCTGCATCCGTCCATCGCTGGTTGGGTGCTGCTGCCGATCGCGCCGCACGCGCTGTCCAACCGGCCCATCGTGCTGCCGGATTCGGCCGAGATTGCCATCACCATCGTCGCCGCGCGGGACACCAGCGCCAGCTTCGACATGCACAGCCTGACCAGCCTGCTGCCGGGCGACCAGTTGCGCATGCGCCGCTCTGCGGTGTCCATGCGCTTTCTGCACCCGCGCGGTTGGAGCTACTACGCCACCCTCCGGCGCAAGCTGCGCTGGTACGAAGGGGTGGTCTGACGCCGCGAACGAGGGCCGCATGCTCAAGCACCTGACCCTGAAAGACTTTGTCATCGTCAGCGCCCTGGAGCTGACGTTCCACGAAGGCTTCTCCGTGCTGACCGGCGAGACCGGCGCCGGCAAGTCCATCCTGATCGACGCGCTGCAGCTGGTGCTGGGCGCCCGCGCCGAAAGCCACCTGGTGCGCGAGGGTGCGGCCCGCACCGAGGTGACGGCCGAGTTCGACTCGCCCGCCTCGCTGGCCGGCTGGCTGGACGAGGCCGGCTTTGCCGTGGAGGACACGCTGCTGCTGCGCCGCATCGTGGACAGCCAGGGCAAAAGCCGTGGTTTCATCAACGGCAGTGCCGCCACCGCCACCCAGTTGCGTGAAGTGGCCGACCACCTGGTGGACATCCACGGCCAGCACGCCTGGCAGGGCCTGACCCGGCCGGCCTCGGTGCGCGCGCTGCTGGACGAACAGGCCGGCGTGGACCCGCGCCCGCTGGCCCAGGCGCATGCCGACTGGAAGGCCGCTGCCGAGGCCCTGGCCGCCGCCCGCACCCGCGAGGGCGAGCTGGCCAGCGAGCGCGAGCGCCTGCAGTGGCAGATCGGCGAGATCGACCGCCTGGCCCCCGGCGCGGACGAATGGCCTGGGCTCAACGCCGAACACCAGCGCCTCTCGCACGGCCAGGCCCTGATGGACGCGGCCGCGCAGGCCGCCCAGGCCCTGGACGAGGACGAGGCCAGCGCGGGGCGCCAGCTGGCGCGCGCCCTGGCCACGCTGGATGCGGTGGCCGACCACGACCCGCGCCTGCAACCGGTGCTGGAGGCCCTGCGCGGCGCCCAGGCCCAGCTGGAGGACGCCGCCCGCAGCCTGAACACCTACCTGGCCCGCGCGGAGCTGGACCCGGCCCGGCTGGCCGAGCTCGACGAGCGCCTGTCGGCCTGGATGGGACTGGCCCGGCGCTTCCGCCGCCCGCCCGAGGAACTGCCCGCGTTGCGCGGCGAGTGGCAAGCTGCGCTGCAGGCCCTGGAAGCCGCCAGCGACGTGGAGGGGCTGAGCCAGGCCCTCACCCAGGCCGAACAGCACTGGCGCCGCCTGGCCGAAGCCGCCAGCGCCGCCCGCCGCCGCGCGGCCGCGCCGCTGGCCCAGCGGGTCACCGCCGCGATGCAGCAGCTGGGCATGGCCGGCGGCCGCTTCGAGGTCTCGCTGCTGCCGCAGGACGGCCCGCAGGCCTTCGGCCTGGAAGGGGTGGAGTTCCTGGTGGCCGGCCACGCCGGCAGTGCCCCCCGGCCGCTGGCCAAGGTGGCCTCGGGCGGCGAGCTCTCGCGCCTGGCCCTGGCCATCGCCGTCACCACCGCCCAGCAGCGCGGCCGTGGCCCGGCCAAGGCCGTGCATCCCGGCACGCTGATCTTCGACGAGATCGACTCCGGCGTGGGCGGCACCGTGGCCGACGCGGTGGGCGGTCTGATGAAACAGCTGGGCCGCAGCGTGCAGGTGCTGGCCGTCACCCACCTGCCCCAGGTCGCTGCCTGCGCCGACCACCATTTCGTGGTCGCCAAGGCCACCCGCCAGGGCCACACCCACAGCCAGGTCACCGCGGTCGAAGGTGAAACCCGCGTGGCCGAGGTGGCCCGCATGCTGGGCGGCGCCAGCGGCACCAGCCTGGCCCACGCACAGGAACTGATCCACCAGGCCGCCCGGCCCCAGCCCCCGGCCGCGAAAGCCGCCCGATGACCCCCGCGCCCACCACCGCCGTCCCCACCCTGCGCCACGAGGTGGTGCTGGTCACCGGCATCTCCGGCTCCGGCAAATCGGTGGCGCTGCATGCGCTGGAGGACGCCGGCTTCTTCTGCGTGGACAACCTGCCGCCCGAGCTGCTGCGCGAACTGGTCCATGTCGAGACCCGACAGGGCGTGCAGCGCCTGGCCGTGGCCGTGGATGTGCGCAGCGCCGGCTCGCTGCCGGCCCTGCTGCCCCTGCTGGACGAGCTGAGCGGCGAAGGCGTGCAGGTGCGCAGCATCTTCCTGAACGCCACCACCACCGCGCTGGTCAAGCGCTTCTCGGAGACACGCCGCCCGCACCCGCTGTCCAACGTCGGCGCCAGCAGCGACCGCCAGCGCCTGATCGACGCCATCGAACAGGAACGCAGCCTGCTGGCCGCGCTGCGCGAACGCTCCACCGTGCTGGACACCAGCGACCTGCGCCCGGCCCAGCTGCGCCAGTGGGTGCGCGAACTGGTCGGTGCCGAGCGCAGCCAGCTGACCCTGGTGTTCCAGTCCTTCGCCTTCAAGCACGGCGTGCCGCTGGATGCGGACATGGTCTATGACGTGCGCGTGCTGCCCAACCCCTTCTACCTGCGCGAGCTGCGCCCGCTGACCGGCCGCGATGCGCCAGTGGCCGACTACCTGCGCGCCCAGCCCGAGGTGGGCGAGATGCTGGACCAGATCGAAGCCTTCCTGCGCCGCTGGCTGCCCGCGTTCGAGCACGACCAGCGCAGCTACCTGACGGTGGCCATCGGCTGCACCGGCGGCCAGCACCGTTCGGTGTATTTCGTCGAGACGCTGGCTGAGCGCTTCGCCAGCCAGCTGCCCACCCTCAAGCGCCACCGGGAGCTGGACGCCCGCGTCTGACCCTGCTGCGCCCTGCCCCGCCCCGCCCGGTCTGCGCCGGCGCCAGGGCCTGCCCATGACCCTGACCGACCTGCCCCTGTTCCCCCTCCAATCCGTGCTGTTTCCCGGCGGCCGGCTGTCGCTGCGCATCTTCGAGGCGCGCTACCTGGACCTGATGAGCCGCTGCCTGGTGCAGAACCAGCCCTTTGGCGTGGTCTGTCTGAACCAGGGCAGCGAGGTGCGCCAGGCCGGCCAGACGGTGCGCTTTGAACCGGTGGGAGTGCTGGCCCGCCTGCTGAGCGCCGATTCCGACCAGCCCGGCGTGCTCAAGGCCGTGTGCCTGGGCGGGGCGCGTTTTCGTTGGCACCGCCTGACCGAGCAGGCCAACGGCCTGTGGGTGGCCGGTTCCGCCGAGCAACTGCCCGATGACCCCGCGCTGCCGCTGGCCCCGGCCTACCGCCCGGCGGCCCTGGCCCTGGAGCGTGCTCTGGCGGGTCTGGCCCTGCAGCACCAGGGCGAGGTGGGGCCCCACCATCCGGGTGACACCGCCTGGGTCGCCAACCGCTGGTGCGAGCTGCTGCCGATTCCCCTGGCCGCGCGGCAGAAGCTGATGGAGCTGAGCGACCCCGGCGCGCGCATGGCGCTGGTGGACCGCTTCCTGCGGGACAAGCGGCTGCTCTGAGCCACCCCGACCTCAGTCGGCCGCGGCGTCGAGCAACTTGCGCACTGGCGCAGGCAGGCCGTGGTTGGCCAGTTCGGCCCGTGACACCCAGCGCCCCTCGGGCCAGCGCAGCAGCGGCCCCTGAGCCAGCGCGGAGCCGGCCGGCAGGCGCACCCGCACGGGGGTCAGCAGCAGGTCCAGGTGGGTCAGCACATGGGTGAAGCGGGGCAGCACCTCGCCCTCCCCCGGCCCGGTCGCCAGCCAGGCCTGCAGGCCGGCCACGTCGTCGAACTCGGGCAGGGTCCAGAGCCCGGCCCAGACGCCGGTGGCCGGCCGCTGCACCAGGAACACCGCGTCACCGCAGCTCAGCCACAGCAGCGCATGGGCACGCTGGCCGCGCTTGAGCTTGCGTGTCTTGACGGGATAGGCCTCCGGCTGGCCCTGCTGGCGGGCCACGCAACGCGCCTGCCAGGGGCACAGCAGGCAGCTGGGCTGGCGCGGTGTGCACACCGTGGCACCCAGGTCCATCAGGCCTTGGGTGTAGGCCTCCACGCCCGCACCGGCCGGCGGCAGCTGGGCCTCGGCCACGGCCCAGAGCCGGCGCTCGACCGCCGTCTGCGCCAGGTCCTCGCCAAAGCCCAGCACCCGGGTCAGCACCCGCTTGACGTTGCCGTCCAGGATCGCCACCCGCTCACCAAAACAGAAGGCGGCCACAGCCGCGGCCGTCGACCGGCCGATGCCGGGCAAGGTGGCCAGTTGCGCCGCGCTGGGCGGGAACTGACCGCCGAAATCACGCACCACGGCCTGGGCGCAGCGGTGCAGGTTGCGCGCCCGGCTGTAGTAGCCCAGCCCGGCCCACAGCGCCAGCACCTCGTCCAGCGGTGCCGCCGCCAAGGCCGCCACGTCGGGAAAGCGCGCCAGAAAACGCGCGTAGTAGCCCAGCACGGTGCTGACCTGGGTCTGCTGCAACATGATCTCCGACAGCCAGACGCGGTAGGGGTCCCGGGTCTGCTGCCAGGGCAGGCTGTGGCGGCCGTGTTGCCGCTGCCAGTCGATCAGGAGTGCTGCAAGACCGGCTTCGCTGTCGCGGCTCACGCCGCCGCACCGGGCTGCCAGCTGGCCTGCCCGCTGTGGACGAATTCACCCTCGCTGAGGTCGATGTCCAGGGCGCCCAGTTCGCTCAGCGAGGCATCCTGGTAATCGGGCCCCACCTCGGCCCGCCGCCGCAGCTTGGCGGCCATGGCCTGGGCCTGGTCCGACAGCTCCAGCAGCTTGGCGTCCTGGGTCTCGACCTCGGACAGCCGGGCTTCCAGTTCGCCGGTGGCGTGCTGGATGCGCTCCAGCGATTCGCGGCGCCGGCGGAAGCCACGCCGACGGTCCCGGAACTGGCTGTCGATCTGGCCGGAGGCGGCCTGGTTCCAGCCCTCGATCTCGGCACTGGCGCTCTCGAAGACCACCCGCAGCTTGGACACCAGCATGCGCCGGAACTGGTCGCTGGAGACGGTGGAGTTCATGCGCAGCGCGCTCGACAGTCCGAAGTAGCGGCCGTAGCTGCGCTCGATCAGCGCCAGCTCGTTCTTGAACGGCGTCAGGTCCGGCACCGGCACGAAGTTCAGCGAGAAGCCGAACTCGGCATTGAGCTGGCCGAACAAGGCCTGCAGCATCTGGCCGGCCTCGGTGTTGAGGGAGGCCGCCGTGTCCAGCTGGGCCTGCAGACCGGCGCACAGCTTGGCAAAGGCGCCCCGCCCGCGCAGCGCCGGCCAGCCGCTGCCGATCGCGGCATCGAGCTCGACCATGCCTTCGCGGATGCGGTCGGCTTCCAACGCCTTCAGGATCTTGTGCTGCAGCCGGGCATGCACCGCCCGCAGGGCCGTCAGCCGCGCGGTGCAGCGCTCGAATTCGGCGGTGTCGGCATGGACCCGCTCCAGCATCTGGGCCACGCGGCCAGCGCTCTTGCCACGCAGGCCGCGCAGTTCCAGCATCTGCTCGGCGTTCTGGCGGCGCTGGTCGCGCAGCCGGCGGATGGCGTGTTCCAGCATGGACTGCACGCCGCCGATCACCGCCTTGGCCAGCACACGCTGCCGCTGCGGCAGCAACTGCTGGTTCAGCGCCGTTTCCAGTTCGGGCAGGCCGCTGGCCTGCAGCGCGGTGAGGTCGCCCTGCAGCCGGGCCGCCAGCGCCTGGCGGGCCGACAGCGGGAACACCCGCTCGCGCGGGATGCCCAGGGTCTGGGCCGTGACCACGCACTGGCGCTCGACCGCGGCCTGCTGCTCCTCCAACGAGGCCAGCGGGTCGGCCAGCGTGTCGACCTTGTTCAGCACGACGAAGCAGGACAGCCCCTGGCCGCCCAGGTGGTCGTTCCAGATGTCCAGGTCGGAGCGGGTGACGCCGGTGTCAGCGCCCAACACGAACAGCGCGGCATGCGCGCTGGGCAGCAGGCCCAGCGTCAGCTCGGGTTCGGTGCCGATGGCGTTGAGCCCCGGCGTGTCCACCACCACCAGCCCGCGTTGCAGCAAGGGGTGGGGGTAGTTGATGATGGCATGGCGCCAGGCCGGGATCTCGACCCGGCCATCGTCCAGCGTGGGCGGGTTGTCGGCCGGATGGGCGTCCGACCACAGCCCCAGGGCCTGGGCGTCCTCACGGCTGACGACGCGGGTCTGCGTGACCTGCTGCAGCGACTGGGCCAGCCCTTCCGGATCGGCCGGATCCAGCGGCAGGCGGTACCAGCGGTCGCGTTGCACGGTCCACTCGGCCAGCGTGCGGGCCTGCAGGCGGGTGTCGATCGGCAGCAGATCCAGCGTGGGCAGTTCGGCCGGGTCCCAGGACAGCTCGACCGGGCACATGGTGGTGCGCCCCGGTGTGGCCGGCAGGATGCGGCGGCCGGCATCGGCGAAGAAGATCGCGTTGATCAGCTCGCTCTTGCCGCGCGAGAACTCCGCCACGAAGGCGACCACCAGTTTGTCGGTGGTCAGGCGGTGGCGCACGGCCTCGCTGGCGGCCGCGGCCGACGGCGAGAGCAGGTCGCTCTGGGAGAGGAAATCCTCCAGCTGCGCCAGGTCGCGTTCCAGCGCCAGCCGCCAATCGGCCAGCGCGTCGAGCTGGGGTTCCAACGCTGGCTGCAAGGCCAGCGGGTCCGCACAGGAGGATTCGAAGGTACTCACGCCAGTGATGCTAGCGCGAAACCCTGCCCGAAACGCAAGCGAATGAAAGCGGATTCGGCCGCCAGTTCCCGGCTTCAGCGGTGCTGGCAGCCGGGGCAGAAATAGGTGGCCCGCTGCCCCTGGACGATGCGCTGGATCGTCCCGCCACAGCGCGGACAGGTCTCCCCGGCCCGGCCGTAGACCCGCGCCTGGCCCTGGTACTGGCCGACGCTGCCGTGGGCATCGCGGAAGTCGCGCAGCGTCGAGCCCCCGGCCGCGATGGCCTCACCCAGCACCCGGCGCACGGCCGCCAGCAACCGCGCCGCGCGCTGCGGGCCGATGCGCTGACACGGCGTGCGTGGGTCGATGCCGGCCTCGAACAAGGCATCGCTGGCGTAGATGTTGCCCGCGCCGACCACGATGTCACCGGCCAGCAGGGCCTGCTTGATGGCGACCCGGCGTCCCTGCAGGGCATGGTGGAAATCAGCCGCCGTGAAACGCTCGTCGAAGGGCTCGGCCCCGAGGCCGGCCAGCAGTTGCGCGGCCGGCGGCTGGTCCAGCGCCGGTGACCAGACCACCGCGCCGAAGCGGCGCGGGTCGGTCAGGCGCAGCACACCGCGGTCGGTGAGCAGGTCCACATGGTCGTGCCGGCCCGGCGGCCCCGCCTGTGGCAGCCAGGCCAGCGACCCGGACATGCCCAGGTGCCACAGCAGACCGCCATCCGGACGGCCGTCCGGATGGCTCAGCGGCAGCCAGAGGTATTTGCCGCGCCGCTGGAACTCGCCGGCGATGCAGCCTGCGACCCGATCGGGGTCGGTGCCCAGCGGCCAGCGCAAGGGCTTGCCCAGCTCCAGGGCGCGCACCTGGGCGCCTGCCAGGCCGCGGATGCTGCGGCGGGTGACCTCGACTTCGGGCAATTCCGGCATGGGGGCCATTATCGGCAGCCGGCGGGGCCGGACAGCCACCACTAGAATCATCCGGCCTTTGGAGTGACGATGAAGCGAAGCCTTGCCCGTGCGGTGCCCCACCGCCTGTCCCCTGCCTCCGTGCCCGGTTCCGCGCCGGAGGACAGAAAGGGCCGCTGGCTGGCCCGTGTCGGCCTGAGCTGTGGCTGGCTGCTGTCGGCCACGCTGGGGGCGCTGGCGGTGTCCGCGCCGGCCCAGCCCGCCGGCCCGGCCGTGCCGGCCTCGGCCCCCGCGCCCGCCGAGGCCGCCAGTGCCGGCGGCAGCGCCACCGAAGCCGCACCGGTGGTCAACTCCTGGCTGGACGCCCCGATGTTCTATGAGTTGCTGCTGGGCGAAATGGCGCTCTCCACCGGCCACCCTGCGGACGGCTTCGATGTGATGCTGGATGCCGCCCGCCGCTCCCGCGATGGCACGGTGTTCCAGCGGGCCATCGAAATTGCGGTCCAGGGCCGCTCCGGCGATCGGGCCCTGGCCGCCGCCAAGGCCTGGCGCAAGAGCCTGCCGCAGTCGATGGATGCGCTGCGCACCCAGGTGCAGCTGCTGGTCGCCACCGAGAAGCTGGACGAGCTGCCCGGCCCGCTGGGCGAGCTGATCGAGCGCCAGCCTGAGGCGGAACGCAGCGCGGTGATCGCCGGCCTGCCCCGCTTCCTGGCCGGGGTGCACGACAAGGACCAGGCCCTGACGGCCGGCACGACCGCGCTGACCCCTTACCTGAACGAGGCCGCCACCCGCACCGCCACCCGCACCGCGCTGGGCCGGCTGGCGGCCGCCGCCGACCAGAACGACAAGGCCCTGGCCTATCTGCAGCAGGCCCACCAGGACGAGCCGCTGGCAGCCGGGCCGGTGCTGCTGGCGATGGACCTGATGGCCAGCAAGCCGGCGGCCGAGGACGTGGTGCGCGACTACCTGGCCCGGCCCGAGGCGCTGGCGCCGCTGCGGCTGGCCTATGTGCAGGCCCTGGAGCAACGTCAACGGCTCACCGAAGCCGTGGCCCAGCTGCGCCTGGTGGTGGCCCAGCAGCCGGACATGGCCCAGGCCTGGCTGACGCTGGGCGCGCTGCTGACCGAGCTGCAGGAGCCGCGCGAGGGCATTCGGGCCCTGGACCGCTATTTCGCGCTGCAGAAGGCGCCCGCCGCCACGGACGGCGGCGCCCCGGATGAGCCGGAGGAACGCCAGCAGCGCGCCTACGACTACGCCTGCATCGTGCAGGCCGACGCCCACGAACAACTGGGGCAGCTGGGCGAGGCCGCCCGCTGGCTGGACAAGGTGCCGGCCGAGCGCACCGACCTGGCGCTGCTGGTGCGCCGTGCCGCGCTGATGGCCCGCCAGGGTCAGGTCGACGCCGCCCTCGCCCTGGTGAAGACCGGGCCGGCCAAGGGCAACCCCGATGCACGGGCCCGTCTGCTAGGCCAGGCCCAGGTGCTGCGCGACGCGGGCCGCCGCCCGGCCGCCTATGAGCTGCTGAAGGACGCCGTCCAGGCCGCGCCCGACGATGCCGGCCTGATCTACGAACAGGCGATGCTGGCCGAGCAGCTCAAGCGCTACCCCGAGATGGAGACGCTGCTGCGCGAGGTGATCCGCCTGAAACCCGACGATGCCCAGGCCTACAACGCCCTGGGCTACTCGCTGGCCGAACGCGGCCAGCGGCTGGACGAAGCCCGGCAGCTGATCCAGAAGGCCGTGGGCCTGGCCCCGGACGATCCCTTCATCCTCGACAGCCTGGGCTGGGTGGCCTTCCGCCAGGGCGAGCCCGAGGATGCCCTCAAGCTGCTGCGCCAGTCCTATGCCACCCGGCCGCACGCCGAGGTGGCGACCCACCTCGGCGAGGTGCTCTGGACGCTGGGCCGCCATGACGAGGCCCTGAAGTACTGGCGCGAGGCCCAGCAGCGCGAGCCCGACAGCGAGGCCTTGCGCGAAACGCTCAAGCGCCTGAACGTGAAGCTCTGAAGCCGGCCGTGCCCCCCTTTGAACAGCCTCGCTGGCGGCACTGGTCCGCTGGCGTCAGCGCCCTGCTGCTGGCCCTGGGCGGCTGTGCCGTCGCGCCCAGTGGTCCGGTGGACTACAGCGGCCGCCTGGCCGTGCAGGTGGCCGCCCACGGCGAGCGGCCGGCCCAGTCGCACAGCGCCGCCTTCGAGCTCGGCGGCGACGCCCGGCAGGGCCATCTGCGCCTGCTCTCGCCCCTGGGCACGGTGGTGGCCGATGCCCGCTGGTCGGCCGACCAGGTGACGCTGGAAACCGGCGACGGCCCCCGCCAGTACCCCAGCCTCGAAGCCCTGGCCCGGGACACCCTGGGCGAGGCGATTCCGCTGGCCGCCCTGCTGGCCTGGCTGCAGGGCCAGCCCTGGGCCGGCGCCGCCCACGAACCGGTGGACGGCGGCTTCCGACAGCTCGGCTGGACGGTGGACACCCATGCCCTGGGCGAGGAAGGCCAGTTGCTGGCCCGCCGCGACGCGCCGCCGACCGTCACCCTGCGGGCCCGCCTGGACCGCTGAACCGCCCGAATCTCGCCCGCCATGCCTCTGCACGCGCTCTACGACCTGCCCGCCCCGGCCAAGCTCAACCTGTTCCTGCATGTGATCGGCCGCCGGGCAGACGGCTACCACCTGCTGCAATCGATCTTCAGCCTGATCGACTGGCAGGACACGCTGCAGCTGGAGCGACGCGACGATGGCCTGATCCACCGCCATGACCTGGGCCCGGCCCTGCCAGCCGACGACCTGTGTCTGCGCGCCGCCCGCGCGCTGCAGCAGGCCAGCGGCAGCTCCCAGGGCGTGGACATCTCGATCGACAAGCAGGTGCCCTGGGGCGCTGGCCTGGGCGGGGGCAGCTCGGATGCCGCCACCGTGCTGCTGGGCCTGAACCGGCTGTGGGACCTGCGCTGGCCGCGCGAGCGCCTGCTCGCCCTGGGGGCGACACTGGGGGCGGACGTGCCGTTTTTCATTGGCGGCCACACCGCCTTCGTCGAGGGCATTGGCGAGATCCTGACCCCGATCGAGCTGCCGCTGCACTGGTGGGCGGTGCTCAAACCCGCCGCCTCCATCCCCACGCCGAAAATTTTTTCGAGCGAACTCGTGACACGCGATACAAACGCTGCTACAGTAGCGGGCTTACTCGCTGAGTTGCATCGGCAACGCGACACACAGCAGCAGACGCCGAAGGCCACAAGCCTTGCCGAGCCGAAGCTGCCGACGTTTTGGGGCCGCAACGACTTGCAAGCTGCCGCCGAGGCCTTGTGCCCGGAGGTGCAGCAGGCAGCACGACAGCTGGCAGAGCGGTTTGGCAACAGCCGAATGACCGGTTCTGGCAGTGCGGTGTTTGCCGATGCAGGGCTCATCGCAGCGGGTGACACCGGCGCAGGCAACCCACCTGTGGCGACCATGCTGGAAGGCCCTTGGCCGGACGGCTGGGTAGGTCGAATGTGCCGGAGTTTGCCAGAACACCCCTTGGTGGGCTGGGTAAACTGAAAAAGTTTTCGGGTGTGGCTTCGGCCATGTCCTGTGTAGGGGAGTCGCCAAGTTGGTCAAGGCATCGGATTTTGATTCCGACATGCGAGGGTTCGAGTCCTTCCTCCCCTGCCAAATTTCATCGTTGTTGTCGCGCCCGGTGGCGTGACCCATCAGAATCAGACTGCGCCCACGGGCGCAGTCGTTCTTTGTGGGCTGTGGCGTGTGCTGCGGCCGCGCACCGCAAGACCCGCTCGTCTTCGACCCGTACAGCCTGCCCACCCCCGGAGCTCCCACCGTGCTGTTCAACACCGCCCTCTTCACCGGCAACGCCAATCCCGCCCTCGCCCAGGAGATCGTCACCCACCTGGGCACCGATCTGGGCAAGGCCTCCGTGGGCCGCTTCTCCGATGGCGAAGTGACCGTCGAAATCCAGCAGAACGTCCGCGCCCGTGACGTGTTCGTCGTGCAGTCCACCTGCGCGCCCACGAACGAGAACCTGATGGAACTGCTGATCATGGTCGATGCCCTCAAGCGCGCCAGCGCCCGCCGCATCACTGCCGTGATCCCCTATTTCGGCTACGCCCGCCAGGACCGCCGCCCGCGCTCCACCCGGGTGCCCATCTCGGCCAAGGTGGTGGCCAACCTGCTGGAAACCGTGGGCGTCAGCCGCGTGCTGACCATGGACCTGCACGCCGACCAGATCCAGGGCTTCTTCGACATCCCCGTCGACAACATCTACGCCAGCCCGGTGCTGCTGACCGACCTGAAGGCCAAGGCCTACAAGGACCTGGTCGTGGTCTCTCCCGACGTCGGTGGCGTGGTGCGCGCCCGCGCGCTGGCCAAGCAGCTGGGCTGTGACCTGGCCATCATCGACAAGCGCCGCCCGCGCGCCAATGTGTCCGAAGTGATGCACGTGATCGGCGAGATCGACGGCCGCAACTGCGTCATCATGGACGACATGATCGACACTGCCGGCACGCTGGTGAAGGCGGCCGAGGTGCTGAAGGAGCGCGGCGCCAAGCACGTCTACGCCTACTGCACCCACGCCGTGTTCTCCGGCCCGGCCATCGAGCGCATCAAGGCCTCGCACCTGGACGAGGTGGTGATCACCAACACCATCCCGCTGAGCGAAGCCGGAAAGGCCTGCTCGAAGATCCGCCAGCTGTCGGTGGCCTTCCTGTTTGCCGAGACCATCCGCCGCATCTCGGACGGCGAATCGGTCACCTCCCTCTTCTCGGAACAGAACAACAACTTCTGATCCGTTTCGCTGGCCGCCGCGGCACCCGCCGGGCGGCCTTTTCAAATGGGGCGACTCTGGTCGCGGAGCGCCCCGACTCACTGGAGTAATGTCATGCAATTCGTCGCTTTCGAGCGCAAGCTGCAGGGGACCGGAGCGAGCCGCCGCCTGCGCAACACCGGCAAGGTGCCCGGCATCGTGTTTGGCGCGGGCGAGCCCGCCATGATCGAGCTGGATCACAACGCCCTCTTCTTCGCGCTGAAGAAGGAAGCCTTCCACTCGTCCATCCTGGAGATGGAACTCAACGGCAAGACCGAGAAGGTGCTGCTGCGTGACTTCCAGGTCCACCCCTGGAAGCAACAGATCCTGCACATCGACTTCCAGCGCGTGGATGACACCACCCGCCTGCACAAGAAGGTGCCGCTGCACTTCTCCGGCCAGGACGACTCCGAAGCCGTCAAGACCGACAAGTGCCTGGTCGACCATGTGACCACCGAAGTCGAGATCGAGTGCCTGGCCATCCAGCTGCCCGAATTCATCGCCGTGGATCTGTCCGGTCTGGTGAAGGGCAAGAGCCTGCACCTGTCCGACATCACCCTGCCGGCCGGCGTGAAGATCGTCAAGCACGGCTCGAAGGATCCGGTGATCGTGACCGTCGCCGAGATGAAGGAAGAAGAAATCGTCGCCGCCCCGGTGGAAGCCGCGCCGGCCGACGACAAGAAGAAGGCCAAGGGCAAGAAGTAATTTCTGCTCTCCTGGCGCTTGCCCAGAAACCCCGCTCCGGCGGGGTTTTTTTTCGGCTGAACCCCCGCCCCAAGGCTTCGACTCTGTATTAGGCTTGATGATGTTTCATCACCTTCCAGAATCCGCATGAATGCCCTGGACCCTGCCGGCCTGGAATGTCTGGCCGCCCTGGCTGAGGCCGGCAGCTTCGACGGCGCCGCACAGCTGCTGCACATCACCCAGTCGGCCGTCTCGCAGCGCCTGCGCTCGCTGGAGAGCAACGTCGGCCACGTGCTGGTGGTGCGGGCCCGTCCGTTGCGGCTGACCGAGCCCGGCAAGGTGCTGCTGCGCTACGCCCGCCAGATGCAGGCCTTGCGCGCCGACGCCGCCCGCGAACTGGGGGCCACGCTCAACCGCGACGAGCGGCTGCCCATCGCCGTCAATCCGAACAGCCTGGCCACCTGGGTGCTGCCGGCGCTGGACTCTCTGGTGCAGCGCGGCCTGGAACAGGGTTATGGGGTGGAGCTGATCGTCGACGACCAGGACTTCACCCACGACTGGCTGCGCCAGGGCGAGGTGCTGGGCTGCGTCAGCACCGTCTCGCAGGCCCTGCGCGGCTGCGCCTGCCAGGCCCTGGGCGCGATGCGCTACGTCGCCGCGGCCAGCCCCTCGTTCATCGCTCGCCACCTGCCCGAAGGCCTGAACCGCCACAACTTCAGCCAGCTGCCCTTCATCACCTTCAACCGCAAGGACGACATGCAGACCCAGTGGGCCGCCAAGGCCTTCGGCGTGCGGGAGCCCCAGCTGAAGGAGCGTTTCGTGCCCAGCAGCGAGGCCTGCGCGCGGGCTGCCACGATGGGCTGGGGCCTGTCGGTGCTGCCGGAACTGCTGGTACGCCCTCTGCTGGCCAAAGGCGCACTGAAGTGGGTGCTGCCCGAGGTCTACCTGGATGTGACGCTGTACTGGCACCAGTGGAAGCTGAGCGGCGACGAGGGTGATGCCTCCCGGCACGGCCTGATGGACCAGATCGGCGACGCGCTGCTGGCCGGCGCCCGCCAGGCCCTGCGCCCAGTGACGGAGGGACAGGCCGCGGATAATTCGGCCCCATGATTCGATTGATCGTGGGCCTGGGCAATCCCGGGCCGGAATACGAGGACACCCGGCACAACGCCGGGTTCTGGTGGGTGGACCGGGCGGCACACCAGCTGGGCGGCAGCCTGCAGCCCGACAAGGCCTACCACGGCCTGGTGGCGCGGGTGAACCGGCCGACGGGGCCGATCTGGCTGCTGCAGCCGATGACCTACATGAACCTCTCGGGCAAGGCAGTCGCCCCGCTGGCGCGCTTCTTCAAGATCGCGCCGGAGGAGATCCTGGTCGTGCATGACGAACTGGACCTGCCCCCCGGTCAGATGAAGCTCAAGCAGGGCGGCGGCAACGGCGGCCACAACGGGCTGAAGGACATCCAGGCCCAGCTGGGTTCGCCCAACTTCTGGCGCCTGCGTCTGGGCATTGGCCATCCCGGGGTGAAGACCGAGGTGGCGGGCTATGTTCTGCGCAAACCGCCGGCCGCCGAACGGCTGTCCATCGACCACACGGTGGATGAATCGCTGCAGTGTCTGGACTGGATGCTTGACGGCGCGATGGACAAGGCGATGATGAAGATCCACGCCAAGCCCCCGCGTCCCAAGCCGCCCCGCCCTGCCGGGTTGGTGCTGCCTCGGAGCGGGACCGACGACCCCTCCAGCACCGCTTCGTGAGCTTCCGCCCGTCCACCCCACGCTCTTGTTCTCGCGCTGCGCTGCTGCTTGGTGCGCTGTGTGGGCTGTGGGCCAGCCCCAGCCCCGCGGCGGTGTACCGCTGCGGCCAGACCTACCAGCAGACGCCCTGCCCCGGGGGGCAGGTGGTGGACCTGCCGCCCGGCCCTTCCGCGGCCGAAGTGCAGGCCGCCCAGCAACGCGCCGCAGCTGAGCAACAGTGGGTGGATGGCATGGCCTCAGAGCGGCAGGCCGGACAAGCCAGCACCGTGCGCCAGGCACGGCACGCGCGCAAGGGCGCGACCACCACACAGCCTTCGGCCGCGACCGCCGCCTCTCAGCCCACCGTGAGCTGCCCGGCCGTATCCGTGCGGACGGCTGGCACCGTGACCGTGGCCGAAGCCCGCCGTCAGCGCCGGGCCGCGGCCCGCTGTGGCACCTTGCTGCCCACCTACGCCGCGCTGGCCGCCAGCGCCCCCGTCAAGAAGAAACCCGATCCGGCCCAGCAGCCGCGGCCGGCCAGCGCCCCGGCAGGGACAACGCCCTGAACGGACTCAGCCCGCCGTGGGCGGCACTGCCGACGGCTGCCCCGCCGCCTGGGTCTGCGCCTGCAGCGCCTCGTACTTGCGCTGCAGTTGCGCACGGGTCTCGACGAACGCCGGGTTGACCGGGATGCACTCCACCGGGCAGACCTGCACGCACTGTGGCTCGTCAAAGTGGCCGACGCATTCGGTGCAGCGCATCGGGTCGATCACATAGACCGTCTCGCCCATCGAGATGGCCTGGTTGGGGCATTCGGGTTCGCAGACGTCGCAGTTGATGCACTCGTCCGTGATCATCAGGGCCATCTCAAACGTCCTTCGGCTGGGTCACGCGGTCCTTCAAGCGCTGCAGCACCGAAGGTGCCACGAACTTAGAGACATCACCGCCCAAACTGGCAATCTCGCGCACGAAGGTGCCGCTGACGAACTGGTACTGGTCGCTGGGGGTCAGGAACAGGGTCTCGACATCGGGCATCAGCTGGCGGTTCATACCGGCCATCTGGAACTCGTACTCGAAGTCGCTCACCGCCCGCAGGCCGCGCACCACCACCTTGCCACCCCGCTGCAGCACGAAGTCGCGCAGCAGGCCACGGAAGTCCACCACCTCCACGTTGGCGTAGGACTGGCACAGCTCGCGGGCAATGGCCAGGCGCTCGTCCAGCGTGAACATGGTGCGCTTGTGGTGCCCCGCCGCCACCGCGACGATCAGATGATCGAACAGGTGGGCGGCGCGCCGCACCAGATCCTGGTGGCCCAGCGTCATCGGGTCGAAGGTGCCAGGGTAGACGGCGGTCACGGTGGTGCGTTCGCTCATGGCGCTTCCTTGGGTTCGTGGAGGGCATCGGCGGCAGCCGCCTGCAGCAGGGCGAAATGCACCGCGCCGGCCTGGCCTTGACGGTACAGCGTCAGCCCGGCCGGCCAGGGCTGGGGCAAGGGCTCCCCCGCTTCCAGATAGACAAAACCGCCCGGCACCACCACCCGGGCGGCGGCGGCCAGCGCCGGCGCCGCCAGGCCGGCCGCGAACGGCGGGTCCAACAGCACCAGCTCCCGCGAGGCCGCCGGGGCTGCGCGCAGCCAGGCCAGGGCGTCGGCCCGCTGCACCTGCAGCGTCTGCGCCTTCAAGCGCTCGCGCGAAGCCTTCAGCGAGCTCACCAGGGCCGGGTCTTGCTCCAGCAGCAGCACCTCGGCCGCACCGCGCGAAGCAGCCTCGAAGCCCAGCGCCCCCGAACCGGCAAAGGCGTCGACCACCCGCCAGCCGGTCAAGTCCTGCCCCAGCCAGTTGAACAAGGTCTCGCGCACCCGGTCCGGCGTGGGCCGCAGCCCCGGACGGTCCGCCACCGGCAGCAGGCTGCGCCGCCATTGGCCGCCAATGATGCGCACGGCATGGCGCGCCCCCGCGGCCGGGCGATGCGGCTGGCGTGCCGGCGTCACAGGCGCACCGGCACGCCAGCCGCCGCCAACCTGGCCTTGGCCTGGGCCACCGTGAAGGTGCCGTAGTGGAAGATGCTGGCCGCCAGCACGGCGTCAGCGCCCCCCACCTGGATGCCTTCGACCAGGTGCTCCAGCGCCCCCACCCCGCCGGAGGCGATCACCGGCACCGGCACGGCATCGCTCACGGCCCGGGTCAGTTCCAGGTCGAAGCCGATCTTGGTGCCGTCCCGGTCCATGCTGGTCAGCAGGATCTCGCCCGCGCCGTACTCGGCCATCTGGCGCGCCCAGGCCACCGCGTCCAGACCGACGTTCTTGCGCCCGCCGTGGGTGTAGACGTCCCAGCCCGGCCCGCGCGCAGCCAGGTCCTCGCCGTGGCGCTGCTTGGCGTCAATGGCCACCACGATGGCCTGGGCGCCGTACTTGTCCGAAGCGTCGCGGATGACCTGCGGATTGGCCACGGCCGCCGAGTTGAAGCTGACCTTGTCGGCCCCGGCATTGAGCAGACGGCGCACATCCTCGACCGTGCGCACCCCACCGCCCACGGTCAGGGGGATGAACACCTGCGAAGCCACCGCCTCGATGATGTGCAGGATCAGATCCCGGCCATCGCTGGTGGCGGTGATGTCCAGAAAGGTCAGTTCGTCGGCCCCCTGCTCGTTGTAGCGGGCCGCGATCTCGACCGGATCCCCGGCATCGCGCAGTTCGACGAAGTTGACGCCCTTGACGACCCGGCCGCCGGTGACGTCCAGACAGGGAATGATGCGTTTGGCGAGCATGGGGCAATTGTCGCAGGAGCCGCCCCGCTCCGGGCGACTGGGGACCGTGGACAGTGCAGCGGACGTGGCCCCGCACAGCCGGCTGTTACCCGCTTTGCCGGGCCATGCCAAGAATGCGCCCACGGGTGCACGTGGCGCCCGCCCTTACATCACAGGAGACAGGCATGCCCAAGAAGATCCTCATGCTGTGCGGCGACTACGCCGAGGATTACGAAACCATGGTGCCCTTCCAGGCCCTGCAGGCCGTGGGCCACACGGTTCACGCGGTGGCTCCGGACAAGAAGGCCGGCGACTGGGTGCATACCGCGGTGCACGATTTCGACGGTGCCCAGACCTACAGCGAGAAGCCGGGCCACCACTTCACGCTGAACGCCAGCTTCGCCGACGTCAAGCCGGAAACCTACGATGCACTGGTGATTCCCGGCGGCCGGGCACCGGAATACCTGCGGATGAACGCCCGCGTGGTCGAGATCACCCGCCATTTCCTGGCCGCCGACAAGCCGGTCGCCGCCGTCTGCCACGGCGCCCAGCTGCTGGCCGCCACCGGCCTGCTGAAAGGCCGCCGCGTCTCGGCCTACCCAGCCTGCCAGGTCGAGGTGGAACTGGCCGGGGCGGAGTACTGCGGCATTGCGGTCGATGCGGCCATCACCGACGGCCAGCTGGTGACGGCGCCAGCCTGGCCGGCCCATCCCGCCTGGATCGCCCAATTCCTGGCCGTGCTGGGCACGCGCATCGACGCCTGAGGTGCCGCCCGATGGTCAAGCCTCGCGGGCTGCCCTAGAGTGCACGGACCGTCCCCTTCGCGAGGCCTGCCATGTGCGAGATCTTCATCGGTGCCGACCCGCACAGCTATGACAGCCGCACCCGCTCGGTCCGGCTGCATGGGGTGATCACCAGCATCCGGCTGGAAAACCTGTTCTGGTCGGTGCTGGAGGAAATTGCCCGGCGCGACGGCCTGGGCGTGGTGCAGCTGATCGAGAAGCTCTACGACGAGCTGATGCAGGCCCGCGGCGAGGCTGGCAACTTTGCCTCGTTCCTGCGGGTCAGCGCGCTGCGCTACGAAGCCCTGCTGGCCCACCAGGCCATTCCGGCAGACCCCCGCGTGCCGCTGCGGCAGGTGGATGCCAGCGCGGCGGTGCGCCAGTTGCCGCCGAGCTGGCGTGCTGCGACACCCCAGCCGCTCAATCCCTGAAGCGGGTCACCAGCTGCCGGTGTTGGGCATCGAGGCCCAGGGTTCAGCGGGCGGCAGGGGGCTGCCGGCCTGCAGCAACTCAACCGAAATCTGGTCCGGCGAACGCACGAAGGCCATCCGCCCATCGCGGGGCGGGCGCAGGATCGTCACCCCATGCGCCTGCAGGCGCTGGCAGGCGGCGTAGATGTCGGCGACCTCGTAGGCCACATGGCCGAAATTGCGGCCCCCGCTCAGCACCTCGGGATCCCAGTTGTGCGTCAGCTCGATCTGGGCCGCATGATCCCCCGGCGCGGCCAGGTAGATCAGCGAAAACCGCCCTTGTGGATAGTCGTCGTGCCGGACCACTTCCAGCCCCAGCGCATCGCGCCAGAAATGCAGAGAGGGCTCGACCTCGGTGACGCGCACCATCGTGTGCAGGTATTTCATGTTCATGACGGTGTGTTCCTGGAACGTGGCCGATGCGCCAGCTTGCGGGGGCGTTCCAACCCAGATGTTCCTAAATGTTCCCTAGGTTGCGGGATGGTAAGCCCAGGGATTCTACTGCCCACTAGGGGCCTGCACCTGCGCCCTTCCTGGGTGCTTTTGTTCGTGCGCCACCAGCCTTGACGCCTTGAGATTGGTGCCGGTTTACCCCCTGATCGCCCCTGTCCAGGAGCCTCCATGAAGCCCCAGCTCGCACTTGCCACCCTGTCTTGCATCCTCGGCATGGCATCTGCCCACGCCTCGCCTGCCGTCATGACCGCGCAGGCTGCCACAACCGCCCGCCTGTGGTCCGCCAGTGACTACCAGACCCTGACCAGCCAGTTCACGGCCGGCATCTCGGCGAAGTTCAGCGTCAAGCAGTTCCCCTGGACCTTTGTCACCCCGGAATCCTGCTTCGCGGCCGGCATGACGAACTGCTATGGCGCCAACCCCGATTCCCCTTATGGAACGGCCGTCTTCAAGGGCAACATCAATTCCACGAAGCTCAAGAAGACCGATGCCCTGGTGCTCATCATGCAGACCCCGCCGGAACTGGGGTACTTCGGCATCACCAGCTACCTGAACACCCGCTACTACTCTCCCTTGCCCTCGGATCCGACCAAGTCCGGCACCGTGGTGCTGTTCGAGTCGCTGAACGACTCCGTCAACCAACTGGACATCATGACGGCGGGCTCGTCCACGCCTGGCGGTGCACCGTTCAGCCAGTTGGCCGTGTTCGTGATGACGGCCGACAGCCGCACCTATTCGGACGTGGTGAACCAGTTGACCGCGCTGGGCTACCCGACCACCGGCATCAACCTGCTGGCCCTGCCGATCACCGCCGTGCCGCTGAACATGGGCACCGGTTCGGGCGCCGACACCTATTCGCTGTTCATGCGGGCCGCCTACCCCAAGGACAAGACGGCCTTCTCGAACTACCTGGCCTCGACCCCGATCAACACGCTGAAGCTCTCCCCGCTGGCGTCGCGCAAGTCGACCCCCCTGCCCACCCCCGCCTACAAGGTGCCGGGTGAAGGCGTGGCCGAGCCCGACTACCTGAAGCAGGCCCGCAACCAGCTGGTCAACGAGCTCAAGGCCAAGTACGCCGCCGCATACACGATCACTGAGAACAACGTGCCAGGCACGCTGCAGCAGACCAACAACTTCTACTGCGCGGACCAGGGCGTGGTCTGCAATGGCGACAACCCCGACGCCATCTACCTGCAAGACGCCTACCAGTACACCCCTGCCAAACTGAAGGACAAGATCCTGGTCGTCGGGGTGGACCATGTGAAGAGCGGCAAGGCCACCTACACCAGTGACTCGGTGGTGAACCTGGCCAACAACACCGGCGTCGTCGCGATCAACAACACCACGCTGTCAGGCTCCGCCCTGAAGATGGCCGGCATCACGGATCCGAGCGACCCGCGCTACGCCCTCTACAGCCAGCTCTATGCCATGACCATCAGCTACGACTGCACGGGCGAGCCCGTCTGCCTGACGATTCCACAGCCCACGGCCGACAACCCGGTGGGCGTGCCGTTCGGCACCAACATGAAGATCACCGCCCGGACCTACCTGGACCCGGTCACCAAGACCCGCCCCCTGGCCCAGGAGCTCATCCTGGAACGGGCCTTCACGCTGCGCGCCAACTGAGTTGCCCCCCCCCCGGCCGTGGGGCCGGGGATGAGACCCAGAGCCGCCCCCGGGCCTTCGTGCAACGCACGGAACGCCTGGGGCGTTTTTCTTCAGGGCCTGTCACCGGGCCGTCAAGGAACTGCACGCCAAACCATCGACAATCCGGCCGACTCTTTTCCTCTTGCCTTTCGGCTGGGGCCCTCCATGAAGAAAACCCTCGCAATCGCGGTGCTGGCCCTGATGGCCCTGGCCACCCTGTCCCTCACGTTCTTCTGGCACTGGAGCTATTCGACCGGCGACCGGTCCGGCTGGCTGCAGAAGTTCTCCCGCAAAGGCTGGGTCTGCAAGACCTGGGAAGGCGAACTGGCCATGGTGTCCATGCCCGGCACGATGTCCGAGAAGTTCTACTTCACGGTGCACGACGCGCAGGTGGCCGAGGGGTTGCGCAAGGCCATGGGCCAGCGCATCGACCTGCAGTACGAGGAGAAGGTGGGCTTGCCCGGTTCCTGCTTTGGCGACACCCGTTACTTCGTGGTCGGCTTCAGCGTGGACACCACAGGTGGCACGACACCAGGTGCAACGGTGGCGACACCCGCCGGCCTCCCGGCCAGCGGGTCGCTGTCCTCCAGCCCGGCCCACTGAGGACCACCGCCGGAGTTGGGCTGGAGAGATCAGCCGCGCAGCTTGGCGGTGACGGCGGCGATGCGCTCGCCATAGAGCTTGGCCGTGGCCAGGTCGCCCGACGGGATCTCATCGACGCTGGCATCGGACGGCGACTGCACCAGCAGGCCCACCGAGCCGCCCAGGTTGTTCACGTCGGCACGGGTGGCCGCCTTGGAGTTGGCCGGCAGCAGACCCAGGCTGACCCAGATGCCACCATGCTGCGAGGCCAGGGTCTGCAGCGCGATCAGCGACACCTGCTTGTCGCCGTTGAAACTGGCGCTGTTGGTGAAGCCACCGAAGACCTTGTCCTTCCAGGCTTGGGTGAACCAGGCCTTGGAGGTGGCATCGGCAAACTTCTTGAACTGCCAGCTCGGGCTGCCCATGTAGGTTGGTGCGCCGAAGACGATGGCATCGGCCGCGGCCAGCGTGTCCCAGCCGCCTTCGGGCAGATTGCCCTCGGCATCAATGGCCAGCAGTTCGGCGGCGCTGCCGGCGGCGATGGCTTCCGCCACCTTCTTGGTGTGGCCGTAGCCGCTGTGATAGACGATGACGATCTTGCTCATGAGAAGCTCCAGTCAGAGGAAAGCCGCGGCATCCAGGGTGCACCGCCGCAGATGAAACGATGAGGGTATTTGCCTAGTCTAGAAGGCCCCAGCCGCCACAAGGCTGGCCTGTGTTGAAGCGGGCATTCAAAATCCCTGAAGGCACGCGCCACGGCGGGACACCGGCAAAACCGCACCGCGCTGGTGGGGGCCTGCGCGGAACCACGTACCATCGCGGCTGATTGCCCTCGGTGTCCCTGTCGTCCCCGCCATCCGCCATGCCCCCAGGCCCCACCGACCGAATGCCCCACGCCGACCCCTCGCTGGACCGGGTGCGCAGCCGCCACCCCGGCTACCCCAGTGAAGCGGCCGACGCGGTGCGCGGCGCGCGGCTGCTCGCCAAGACCCTCCAGGACCACAGCAATGGCCAGCTGGCCGCTCTGGGCCTGAACCACCCGGAGTACCAGATCCTGCTGGCGCTCTCCGGGGCACCCGATGGTCATCTCAGCCCGACCGAATTGAAAACAGCCGTGGGCGAGAAGGCCGCCAACCTGACCCGGCTGGCCGATCAGCTGGTCGCGCGTGGCTGGCTGCAGCGCCGGGTGTGCACCAGCGACCGCCGCAAGATGGATCTGGCCCTGACCCCTGCGGGGGACGCCCTGCTGGCCCAGGCTCTGCCACTCGTCAGCGCCGATCTGCGGGCCATGACCGACGGCTTCAGCCCCCGGGAACTGGCCCAGCTGACCCAACTGCAGCGCAAGCTGCTCGACCGCCTTCACACCCTTGCCCAGGAAGACCGCACACGCGGCTGAGCCCCCATGCCCACACCCACCTCCTTCGCTGCCCAGGAACGCTCCGACCGGCTCATCCCCAATGAGCTGGAACTGCTGGCGAGCCTGCTGCCGCTGGCCAGCCAGCACATCATCGAGCTGGGCTGCGGGGCCGCTCGCCTCGCCCGCGACCTGCTGGCCCGCCATCCCAGCAGCCATGTCACCGGGCTGGAGGTCGATGCCATCCAGCATGAGAAGAACCTGGCCGCCGCACCGCTGCCGGGCCTGCAGTTCCTGGCCGCCGGCGCCCAGGCCATCCCCTTGCCGGACGAATGCTTCGATCTGGCGCTGATGTTGAAGTCCCTGCACCACGTGCCGGTGCCCGAGATGGGCACGGCGCTGGCCGAGATCGCCCGGGTGCTCAAACCCGGCGGCCACCTCTATGTCTCCGAGCCGGTCTATGCGGGGCCGCTCAACCGCATCGTGCGGCTCTACAACGACGAGGGGCCGGTGCGGACCGCCGCACAGCACGCCGTGGACGAGGCCCTGACCACCGGCACCTGGGTCCAGGTCGCGGAGCGCCGCTTCGACATACCCGTTCATTTCGAGAGCTTCGAGGCCTTCGAGACCCGCATGATGCGGCCGACCTTCGCCCACCACTACCTGGACGACGAACGGATCGCGGCGGTGCGCGCCGCCTTCCTGCCGCACCAGGGGCCGGACGGGGCCGATTTCCTGCGGCCCATGCACGTGCGCCTGCTTCAGCGCACCGCCTGAGCGGGCCGGCGCAGCACCAGCGCCATGCCCAGCACCAGGGGCAGCAGTCCCAGCAGGTCCAAGGGGTACAGACGTTCCCCCAGCAGCCCCACCGCCAGCGCGATGCTGAAGAACGGGCTGAGCAGATGGAAGCTGCTGGCACGGCTGGCCCCGCCCTGGCGCACCAGCCAGAGCAGGATCAGCGTGGTGCCCAACGACACCGGCCCGGCCTGGTAGAGCAGACTGCCCCAGAAGGCCCCGCCCCAGTGCACCTGCAGCCCCTCGGTGGCCCACGCCAACGGCAGCAGCACCAGGCCACTGGCCAGCAACTGGGCACAAGCCACCTGCCAGGGGTCCTCCCGAGCGGCCACACCCTGGTTCAGCCGTGTGCCCACGGCCAGCGCCAGCGTCCCCGCGACGATCAGCCCCAGCGCCCAGGGCGCCAAGCTCTGCAGATGCAGGCGCTGGCCCATGATCATCAGCACCGCGCCGAAGGCCAGCGCCAGGCCGAACCCGGCCCGGCGCCCCAGCCGCTCGCGGCCCTGCAGCACACCGAGCGCCACCACCAGCAGGGGCGTGGTGCAGACGATGATGGCCGTCAGCGCCGCCGGCACCTGGGTCATGCCGGTGTAGGCCAGCCCCAGGTAGACCGCGTTGCAGAGCAGCCCGGCCAGCACCGCCTGTCCGGACACTCGGCCACCCCGCCCCGTGCACCACAGGCCCAGCGCCAGCCCACCGCCCACGGCCAGAAAGCGCAGCGACAGCAGCGTCAGTGGCCCACAGACCGCCAAGCCGATCT
The DNA here is from genome assembly GCF_020387415.1 of Ideonella benzenivorans. Taxonomy (GTDB): domain Bacteria; phylum Pseudomonadota; class Gammaproteobacteria; order Burkholderiales; family Burkholderiaceae_C; genus Ideonella; species Ideonella benzenivorans. The sequence goes on from NZ_JAGWCB010000010.1 coordinate 564,985, forward strand.
TGCCAGCGATGAAGGCCGAGGCCCACAGAAAGCTGAACAACGCGCCGGCCCCGGCCAACGCCCAGGGTGAGGCGGGTGCGGCGGCGCTCGGTGCGGAGGAGGACAGGAGGGTGGGCATGGGGCGCACCATACCGGGCCGCCGCTCATTTTCAAATTTGATATTTATCGCTTCATCATTGATCATTCCAATGATGCCCCCCCGCCAACTCGACCTGGACCTGCTGCGCACCCTGGTGAACATCGTCGACAGCGGCAGTTTCTCGGCCGCCGCCGAACGGCTCGGTCGCACCCAATCGGCCGTCAGTCTGCAGGTCAAACGGCTGGAGGACCAGGTGGGCCACGCGCTGCTGGACCGAGCCCAGGGCCGGCTCAGCGGCCCCACGGAAGAAGGGCGGGTGCTGCTGGACTATGCCCGGCGCCTGCTGCGGCTGCACGACGAGGCCTGCAGCGTGTTCGCCGCCCCCACGCCCTCCGGCCAGCTGCGGGTCGGCCTGCCCGAGGAACTGATGGAAGACCTGTTTCCCGCGGTGCTGCCCAGCTTCGCGCAGGCCTGCCCCCACGTGGCCCTGAGCTTGCGCAGCGAGCTCTCCATGCGACTGAACCAGGCCCTCGAAGCCGGCGAGCTGGACCTGGCCGTGGTCAAGCGCATGGGAGGCGATGTGACGCCGCCCCCAGGCCAGGGCGAACTGCTGCTGCGTCAGGAGGCCCTGGCCTGGTACCGCGGCGAGGGCAGCGAGGCCGACCAGCAGCGCCCCCTGCCGCTGGCTGTGTTCCAGGAAGGCTGCGTCTTCCGCATGGCCGGCCTGGCCGCCCTGGCCCAAGCCGGCATTGCAGCGCGGCTGTGCTTCACCGGCCACAGTGTGACCGGCATCCGGCACGCGGTAGCCTCTGGGTTGGCCGTCACGCCCCTGCCCACCAGCCTGGCTCGGCCGGGCCTGGTCCCCGTGTCACCAGGCCTGCCCGCCCTGCCGGCCATCGCCCTGGTGGCCCGCTGGCGTGGCCCGGAGCCCCTGCCCAGCGCCCGGCGACTGCTGGCGTTGCTGCAACGGCAGCTCTGAGCAGAGCGACCGATTCAACCGGGCTGCCGCAAGGCAAATGCGCGGCGGGCCGCTGGCCGCTCCAGGCAGCGCCGGTGCCAGTCCATCAGCCCGGCATGGTCGTGGCCGCCCAGCTCGGCCAGACGCTGCAGGACGGCCGCCATGTTCAAGTCGGCCACGGTGAATCGCCCCGCCACCAGATAGCCCGTGGCGGAGACCGCGTTCGCCAGCACGGCCAGGCGGGGCGCCAGTGCCTGCAACGCCGCCCGGGCCAGCCCCGGCTCGCGCCGATCTTCGGGCAGAAAACGGGTGTGGTGAAACCACTGGCGCGCCAGCGGCTCCGCTTCGGTCGCGGCCCACAGGGTCCATTGCAGCACCGCAGCCTCCTCGGCCCAACCGTCCGGGCCCAGGGTCCCTGCGCCATAGCGGCGGGCCAGGTAGGTGGTGATGGCCAGCGACTCAAACACCACCAGCCCGTTGTCCTCGATCACCGGCACCGTGCCGTTCGGGTTGAGGCGCAGGTACCCGGGCTGCTTCACCTCAGGCGAAGCGTAGTGGATGGGGATCTGCTCGTAAGGCAGCCCCAGCTCTTCAGCGGCCCAGAGGGGACGGATGGCGCGTGAGGCGGCAATGCCATAGATCTTGAGACTCATGTTGGTTCAAAAGAATGGAAGAAGACGTGAAGAGCGTGCGGTGTCAGAGGCCCAGCGCGCAGCCGTCCTTGCGGCGGTCGGAGCCGCCGATCAGGCGGCCATCGGCCGCCCTCAGCACCACCTGGGCGCCGCCGAAGTCACTGCGTCCCCCCAGCTCGCCCTGGCCTGTCGGCTCGGTGTAGCCAGCCTGACGCAAGGCCTGGATCCAGGGCTCAGGGGTGCCGGCTTCCAGCGCCAGCACCTGATCGTTTTCCAGCCGCCAGCGGGGTGCGTCGATGGCCGCCTGCAGCGGTTGCCCCCAGGCCGCCAGACGCACCAGCAACTGCACATGCCCCTGGGGCTGCATGGCTCCGCCCACCACGCCGAAACCGGCGTGGAAACGCCCCTCACGCAGCGTCGCACCGGGCACCACGGTGTGGTACGGCCGTTTGGACGGCCCCGGACCATTGATGTGGCCAGGCTGGCTGAAACCGAAGCCGCGGTTCTGAAGCACGAAACCGCACCCTGGCACGGCGATGCCCGAGCCGAAACGCTTGAAGATGCTGCTCATCAGCGTGATGGCCAGACCTTGCTCGTCCACCACCACGGTGCAGACCGTGTTGCCAGCCGGATCGGCCACCGTGCGTTTGGCCTGGCGCATGGCCCGCTGCACGGCCCCCACCATGGCCACCACGGTGGCCGGGTCCTGTGGATCCAGCGCCTGGGGTTCCAGCTCCTCCAAGGCCTGAAGCACCGCCACGCCATGGGTGTTGGGCGGACACTCCAGCACCGTCAGACCACGGAACTCGGCACACGCAGGTTCGCGGAACAGGCCGTGATGCATGCGAAAGTCCTCCGCCGACAGGACGCCGCCCAAGGCCTGCACCGCCTGTTCGGCCGCCTGTGCGGGCAGGCCCTGGTAGAAGGCGGGCGGCCCTTCGGCCGCAACGGCAGCCAACACCGCCGCCAGTGCCGGGTTGCGGAAGGTCTCGCCCGCCCGGGGGACGGCGTCGGCACCGTACAGCGCGGCACAGTTCGGATCCACCTGCAGCACGGGACGAAACAAGGCCCATTCCCGCGCCGCCACCGGCGCCACCGCAAAGCCGTCCTGCGCGCACTGGCGAGCCACGTCGAACAGGCCGGCCCAGGGCAGACGCCCCCAACGCTGGTGCAGATCCCACCAGCCCTGCACCAGGCCAGGTGTCGTCACCGACAGCGGATGCCGCTCCGGAATGCGCCCGCCTGGCAGTGCAGCCACCCGATCGACCATGAGCGCTGCAGGCGATTTGCCTGTGCCGTTGTAGCTCAAGGGGGGGCCGTCAGGTGGCACCACCATGGCCAGCAGATCGCCGCCCAGACCGGTGGCCATGGGTTCCACCACGCCCATCACGGCATCGGCGGCAATGGCGGCATCCACCGCCGAGCCGCCTGCACGCAGACAGCTTGCGGCCGCCCGGGCAGCCAGCGGATGACCCGTGGCCACCATGGCGCGGGTGCTGATTTCTCCCTGCGGGGAGTCTGAAGAAGCTTGGGGCATGGACATGGGTGTTCAAACGCCCGGGACGGGCGCCTTCCGTTGGAATTCAAGAGAAGAGGCCGGGAGGAGCCGCGCCGTGCCCGTCAGCGCCACCCCACGGTGACGACGGTAGCGAGCAGCAGGCCCAACAGCACTGGGCCCACCAGGCCGCGCACGATGGCCAGCACCGGCACTCGTGCGACGCCGGCGACCACCATCAGCGAGGACCAGGCGATCAAAGTGCCTCCGCCGGTCCAGACGGCGCCCATCTGCGCCAGGGCGGCCAAGGCTGCCGGGTCCAGTCCCGTCCCGGGGGCGACCGCTCCGGCCAGGGCGCCGGTCAGGGGCAGACCCGAGAAGCCGGAGCCATCGATGCCTGTCAGGATGCCTACGCCCAGCATGCCCAGCGCCACTGCCCAGGGGCTGTCGGGAAGGTACTGCTGCGCATGCCGCACCAGGTCGAAGAGCAAGCCCGGCGTCGGCGCAGCCGGTGGCACATCGAGGATGCTGCCCGCGGTGTCGGCCGAACCAATGAAGAAAAAGCCTGCCACCGGCAGCACGCACCCCATGGTGCGGAAGGCGAACACGAAACCCTCGGTGAGGTGGTCGCCGATGCGGTCGAGGTAGGGCCTCATGCCCTGCCGCCTGCCATCGGCGGCCGTGACCAGCATCAACAACAGCCCGGCGCTGCCGCCCAGCAGTCGTCCTGCGCCCGCCCCCTGCAGCACCGGTTGCTGCCCCAACAGATGGGGCAGCGCCATCAGCACGATCAGTGCTGCAAAAACCACCCACACACTGCAGGCCACCAGCCAGGGTGCCCTGTTGCCGGCCGGGTGGGGGCTCTCGTCGATCTCTTCCTCGATCTGCCCCTCGACGATCTCGTCCACCCGCCCTTGCCAGAGGTGCAACCATTGTGCGCTGGGCCGGCGCAGATGCCGCCGCGTGCGCAGGTAGATCCAGGCCAGTGCCACACCCCCGGTGAGGCTCGACAGCCCCCAGGCGCGCAGGGCCACGGCCTGCGGGTCCACGCCGGCGGCCCTGGCGCTCAGACCGGGCGCCACACCAATGACCACATCGGCCGACAGGGCCATGCCCTGCCCTGCCACGGCCAGCACCATGGCAGCCGCCAGCGGTGGCAAGCCTGCCTCGATGGCCGCGGGCAGCAACACCGCCCCCACCAGGGAAATGGCTGGCGTCGGCCAGAAGAACAACGAAATCACATAGGTGACCCCTGCCAGCAACACAAAGGCCACGCGCCCGCTGCGCATCACCCGCCGCAGCGGCGTCACCATGCTCACGTCGGCTCCGACGGCACGCATGGCGCTGAGCAAGGCCGTCATCAGGGCGATGATCAAAAAGATGTTGAACAAGGACTGGGCGGCCGCCCAACTGGCCCCGAACACCGCGGACACCGCACGCAGGGGTTGCCCGGTCCACGCCCAGGCCACGGCAAAAGTGGCCAGCATGGCTGGCCCCACCACGTTGGCACGCCAAGCCATCGCCAGCAGGATGATCAGCACGCCCGTCAGGTAGGCCCAATGGGCGGCATGAAGTGGAGGCAGCTCTGACATGCGGTGATGCGCCGAATCGTCGTATACGGTATCCGCCTGCCACGCAATTCACGTGCCTCATCCACACCCCGGGATGGGGCACCTGTCGCCTCCCGCCTGCACTTGATTTGGGTTCAGCGCATGGTTCAGGTGCATGCCTGATCAAGGGACTCATGTCTCTGAGGTACGTCAAGTTGATGCGTCCGATGCCAAGGCCGAGGTGAGCCCTCCGGGTGTTCACCTCGATCAGCACACCGGCATGTACGTCAAAAAGAATACTGTATACGTAAATACAAACGCTGAGCGGTGACATCTTCCCGCTTTGGCATATCGTTTGCATACTGTATTCACAACAGCGCCATCTTGCTGTTGCTCAACCCGACGCCGCTTTCGGTTGCGCCCGAGGACACCCACTCAACGGGCCGCATACGCCGCAAGCACCCATTCCACGGTGGTGAAAGCACTTTCAGAAATGTATACAGTATCCAACAGATCCAATCCACTCCCCGTTTCTGGTTCGGCCACCTGGCCCCGCCGCACGGATCCCTCCCTCTGACAGCCGCCAACGAGGAGCCATCATGGATCTTCCCGTCTCCATTTCGCTCGCCCACTGGATGTACCTGTTGGGCGTGCTGGTGATCATCGTGACGATGATCTTCCGGGCCAATGTGCTCGTCCCCTCCATCATCGCCACCGTGCTGGTGGTGGGCGCCTGGACCGGCAGCCCGCTGGATGCCCTGGGCAGCATCTTCGGCGCCAGCTTCGTGGCCGCCAAAGAGTTGTTCAACATCTTCCTGGTCATCGCCCTGATGACCGCCTTGCTCAATGCGCTGAAGGACCTGCGCTCAGACATCCTGATGGTCGAGCCCTTCCGGGCGGTGATGAAGAACGGACACCTGGCGTATCTGGTGCTTGCCCTTGTCACCTATCTGATCTCCTTGTTCTTCTGGCCCACGCCGGCCGTGCCGCTGGTCTGCGCGGTGCTGCTGCCAGCCGCCATTGCCGCCGGTCTGCCGCCCTTGATGGGCGCAGCGGCCATTGCGATTGCCGGGCAGGGCATGGCGCTTTCGTCGGACTATGTGATCAGTGTGGCCCCCGGCATCAGCGCCAAGGCCGCCGGCGTGGCCACGCATCTGGTGGCCGATCGCGCGCTGGTGCTGTCCGTGGTCACCGGCCTGATCGCGCTCACGCTGGTCTATCTGCGCCATCGGCACGACATCCAGCAGCCTCAGGCGGCCCTGCTCACCCGCTGGCTTTCCAGCAGCGACACCCCGGTCGAGTCCACGCCCGAGCTCCATGAGGGCAGCGCTCACAAGGCCGAGATTGCCGAAGCCACGCGGCGCGATGCCCCGCTGGTCAGCGATTCAGACTTCTCGAAGGAGCTTCACACGGTGCCCGCGGCCACGCTGCCCTGGGCCCGCGCCTTCGCCTGGCTGGCCCCGCTGGCTTTCCTGACCATCATCGGGCTGATGGCTGGTTCGCGCATGGGCCTGCAGCTGCCCGACCTGAAGGGCGGAGCCGCCGCCTCCCTGGTGGGAGGCACCGCAGCCCTCCTGATGATCCTGGCCACCCAGGCCTACCACGGCCCCCGCAAGATGCTGGAGTCGGCCGCGGACCACATCACCGAAGGCTTCGTGTTCGCATTCAAGGCCATGGGCTCGGTGCTGCCAATCGCCGGCTTCTTCTTCCTGGGCGCCAGCGAAACCGCAGCCGCCATCATGGGCACGCCAGCCGACCACACCCCCAGTTTTCTGTTCGACCTGGTGCGCGCCGGGCAGGACTGGATTCCCCACAGCCGCGTGCTGGTGGGCCTGGGCGTGCTGATCGTCGGCATGGTCACGGGCATCGATGGCTCCGGCTTCTCCGGTCTGCCGTTGACGGGTGCGCTCTCCGGCGCCCTGGCACCCGCCTCGGGGGTGGATGCCGCCACATTGGCCGCCATCGGCCAGATGGGGGCCGTCTGGACCGGCGGCGGCACCCTGATCGCCTGGTCCTCGCTGATCGCGGTGGCGGGCTTCGCCCGGGTCCCCGTGCTGGAGGCCGTGCGCGTGTTGACCATCCCAGTCCTCACCGGGCTGGCCACGTCGACCCTGCTGGCCGTCACCTTCCTGTTCTGACCCACCGGCCGACCTGGCGGACCACGCGCCGGGCCGGCCGGTCCTCTCCTCTCCTGGCTGTCGCAGCCACCCGCCTTCCAACCCCCACTCTGTCAAAGCAGTTCAATGAGACTCCATCATCACCTCTCCCTTCTCGCCACCGTGTCGCTGGCCTCACTGTCCGCCATGGCCCAGGTCACGCCCGGCGTCCAGGTCTACGGCCGGGTCGACCTGGGTCTGCGGCACGACACGGCCCGCGATGCAAGCGGCAGCAAGATCGGCACACAAGTGGCCACCGCCACCAACAACGGCCTGGGCCTGATGGGCACCGAGGATCTGGGAAGCGGCAACAGCGCCTTCTTCCGCATTGAGCATCGGTTCAATGCCGACACTGGTGCCGTGGTCGACAGCTCCTCCTTCTGGAGCGAGATCGCGGTCGTCGGCCTGCAAGGCCGTTATGGCACGCTGCAACTGGGCCGTCAGGATGGCCCCATCTACTACGGTCTCTCACCGGACGCCTTCTACGGCGACTACGTGGGCGGCCGCGGGGAGCGCAAGGCCGGCGCCGACGACAAATTCAACAACGGCGCGCTCTACATCAGTCCCGCGTGGAACGGCGTGCAACTCTACCTGGGGGGCACAGCCGACCGGGTCGTGGCCTCCAACGGTCAGGTGCTGGACCATGCCAAGGCGGCAGCGCTCAAATACCAGCAAGGCCCGCTGATGCTCTCGGCCGCCGTGGCCAAGCGCTTCAACGGCGACACCGCCTGGGGCGGTGGGGCCAGCTACGACACCAGCGTGGCCACGCTGCTGTTCGTGGCCGGCCGCAACGACGGCAAGGGCTATGCCGGCCTGAGCGACGGCATCCGCACCACGCTGGACATCGGCGCCATCGTACCGATCGGCCAGGGTTCGTTCCGGGTCAAGTTCAACCACGACAAGCGCGAAACCGCCACAACGCGCAACGTCGGCCTGGGCTATCTGTACGACCTGAGCAAGCGCACCAACCTGTACCTGACCGGCAGCAACACCCGTGTCACGGGCCAGTCGGCCACCAATGCCTTCGACCTGGGCATCGTGCATCGCTTCTGACCCCTGCGGTTTGCCCAAGACAAGAAGGGGCGCCCGCAAGGCGCCCCTTCTGGATGCCGGCGGCCCGCAGGCCACACCGGTGTCAGTAGGTTCCCGGGTAGGCTCCCCCGTCCATCAGGATGCTCTGGCCCGTCAGGTAGCTGGCCTGCAGTGAAGCCAGAAAGGCACACAGAGCGCCCACCTCGTCGGGGTCGCCAAAGCGGCCGGCCGGAACCTCTGCCGCCCGCTGCGCCCACAGTGCCGGCGCGTCCAGCCCCTCCCGCTCTGCCAAGGCCTGCACATGGCGGCGCTGGGCGTCGGTGGCGAACATTCCAGGCAGGATGTTGTTGATGGTGATGTTGTGGCGAATGGCCTGGCGTGACAGCCCGGCGACAAAGCCCACCAGGCCGGCGCGAGCGCCGTTGGACAGGCCCAGTTCGGCTTGCGGTGCCTTCACGCTGCGCGAAACGATGTTGATGATGCGGCCAAAGCCACGCGCAGCCATCGGGTCCAGACACTGGCGGATCAGCTCGATGGGGCCCAGCATCATGGCGTCCAGCGCGTTCAGCCAGTCCTGGCGATCCCATTCTCGAAAGTCGCCCGGAGACGCACCATCTGCATTGGTCACCAGGATGTCCGGCGCAGGACAGGCCGCCAGCGCAGCGGCCCGTCCCGTCTCCAGCCTGATGTCGGCCACCACGGCATGCACCTTGCCAGCGGTCTGCACACGCAACGCGTTCGCGGCAGCCTGCAGCGTGCTGTCGGTCCGTGCGGCCAGCCACACCTCCACACCGGCCTCGGCCAGCCGGCGTCCGCAGGCCAGACCCAGGCCCTTGCTGCCGCCAAAGACCAGCGCACGCCGGCCCTGCAATCCCAACTCCATCCCTCAGTGCTCCTGAAAGACGAAGCTGTCGGTGTAGAGGTGCGCCAGGCTGGCACCGGCCGCGGCGAAACGGCTGCGGGCCTCGGCGATCATCGCGGGTGAGCCGCACAGGTAGATGGCCTGCTCAGACAGATCGGGATGATCGGCCAGCACGGCATCCTGCACATGGCCCCGCATGCCCGTCCAGGCGGTGTCGGCGCGCGAGAGCACGGGCACATAGCGGAAGTCGTCCAACACTTCGACCCAGCGGCGGATTTCCTCGTCCAGGTACAGCTCGTTGGCCTGCCGCATGCCCCAGTAGAGGCTCACCGGCGGGCGGTTCGGATCGTCCAGCAGCGACAGCACAATGCTGCGCAAGGGCGCCATGCCCGTGCCAGTGGCCACCAGCACCAAGGGGCGGTCATCCTCGGCCCGGTACTGAAAGCTGCCCAGCGGCACCTTCAGCGTCAACTCATCGCCCGGCTGCAGATGGCCCAGCAGGCCATCGGTGAACAAGCCACCAGGGATGCGTCGGACATGGAGCTCCAGCATGGCCTCACCACTGCGCGAGGCCAGCGAAAAGCTGCGGTGGCGGCCTTCGGCCAGCTTCAGGTCGACATACTGGCCGGGCCGGAAGTTCAGTGCCTGGCCGTCCTGCAGCGCCAGGCGGACGCGGGCAATGTCAGGATGAAGCCAGTCGACCGCGACCACGTTCACCTTGCGCTCCGCCGGTTCGGCATAGACCACCGGCGGGCGGACGCTGAGCACCAACTCGGCCGTTTGTGGCAGCGCTTGGCAGGCAATCGCCTGGCCTTGCGCCGCCTCCTCCTCGCTGAGCGCGAAGGGCCACTCCCCGTAGCGCACCTCCCCCTGCAGCAACTGAACCCGGCAGCTGCCACAGCCACCGAACTGACACTCATGCGGCAGCGGCACCTCCTGGCGCAACGCGGCGGCCAGCACGGTCTCACCGGGCTGCACCTCGAAGCGCCGGTCCGCCTCCAGCCAGTGGACCGTGGCGTTCATCGCTTGATGTCCGCCTGCACCACCACCTCGCGGCCCTGTGTCTGCAGCAAGGCCTGCAGGGCCGCCAGTGCGGCCAGGCCGCACTTCGTGTCCTGCTCACCGTTGCCGCCGCTCAGGCCCACGCCACCCACCACCTCACCGTCGACGACGATGGGGAAGCCGCCGACGAAGACGGCAAAGCGGCCCTCGAAGCTCCACTGGATGCCGAAGGCTTCGTTGCCGGGCAAGGCCGGGCCGTTGGGGGTCTGGTTGAACAGGTGGGTCGAACGCTTGTGACCGGCCGCGGTGAAGGCCTTGTTCCAGGCGATCTGCGGGCCGGTCACACGGGCACCGTCCATGCGTTCGAGCAGCAGCGGAAAACCGCCTTCATCCACCACGCACACTGTTTCCAGCACGCCCAGGGCCTGGGCCTGCTGCACGGCGGCGGCAATCATCGTGCGGGCTTCGCCGACTTCAAGTTTCGAAAAGGATTTCATCGAGGTTCCTTGGATTCGTTAGAGCATGGCCGCTCAGAGACCGCGGTAGACCATCTTGGTCTGGGTGAAGAACTCCAGCCCGGCCCTGCCCGATTCGCGGAAGGTCGACGTGCTGGAATGCTTGACGCCGCCGAACGGCGCGTTGATCAAGTTGCCGGTGGTGGTGCGGTTGATCTTCACGGTGCCGGACTGGATCTCCTGCGTGAAGTCATGCATGTAGCGCGGGTTGCGCGTGGCAATCGCGGCCGAGAGGCCATAGCGCGAATCGTTGGCGATGGCCATGGCCTGCGCGAAGCTCTCCACCTCCATCAGCGCGATCACCGGGCCGAAGATCTCCTCGCGGGCGATCCGCGCCGTGGGCTTGACATCGGTGAAGATGGCCGGCGAGATGTAGTAGCCGTGTTCATAGATGCCGTCGGTCAGGCGCTCGCCACCGCACAGGCAGGTGGCCTCGCCACGGCCGATGGCGATGTACTCCATCACCGTGCGCAGCTGCTTGGCCGTGGCGAGCGGGCCCAGGTCCATGCCGGGTTGGTCGCCCGGTCCGATCTTGAGCCCCGCCACCCGGGCCAGCAACTTCTCGGTATAGGCCTGGCGCACGGCGCTCATCACCAGCACGCGGCTGGTGCCGGTGCAAGCCTGGCCCGTCAGCGAGAAGCCGCCCTTGATGGTCAGCTCCACCGCTTGGTCCAGATCGGCATCCTCCATCACGATCAACGGGTTCTTGCCACCCAGCTCCATCTGCAGCCGGGTGGTGAGGTGCACGCTGCGGTGGATGTGTTCACCCGCCTGGGTGGAACCGGTGAAGGTGATGGCCCGGATGGCTTCCGAGGTGGTGATGATCGGCCCCACGTCGCCAGCTGCGCCGGTGACGAAGTTCAGCACCCCCTTGGGCAGTCCCGCCTGGACCAACGCCTCGGTCAGACGCAAGCCGCTGAGCGGCGCGTCCGATGAGGGCTTGAACACCACGGTGTTGCCCGTCACCAGGGCGGGTGCGAGCTTGCGTGCCGGGATGGAGGCCGGAAAGTTCCAGGGCGAGATGACCGACACCACGCCCAGCGGTTCACGCCGGCTGTAGACCTCCAGTCCGGCGTCATCTTGCGGATAGGTCTCGCCGCCCAGGGTCTGGGCTTCGACGGCGTAGAAGCGGAAGGTCTGCGCCGCACGCAGGAATTCGTCGCGACCCAGCGCTGCGGATTTGCCTTCTTCGCGTGTCAGCTCGTGGCCAAAGGCCTCCGCATGCTCTTCCAGGTAGGTGGCGGCCTTCAGCAGCACCTGGCAGCGCTTGCTCAGCGGCGTGTGGCGCCAGCCATCGAAGGCCGAGGCCGCCGCGGCCACAGCGGCCTCGGCATCGGCAGCGCCTGAAGCCTGAAAACGACCCACGATGTCACGCGTATCGGCAGGGTTGATGTTGTCGAAGGTCCGGCCGCCAAGACTGCGGACCCATTCGCCATTGATGTGATTGAGGAACTCTTCGGTACGGGATGACATGGCGGGTGCTCTCGGGTCAGGCGGCCAGCGCCAGGTTGGGCAGGTCCTGGGCCACGTAGTCGTGGTAAAGCGCCGTGGTGTAGAGCAGGCGCATCTGGGCACCGATCTCGCAGATCTTCAGGCAACGCTGTTGCAGCTCAACCGTGTTGGCATGTTCCAGCACGATCTGGTAGCCGCGCTCGCCGTGGATCTCGTCGGAGACGATGTGCAGGTCGAAGAACTCGACCTCCTCATCGGTGAAGCCATACTTCTCGCGCAGGGTCGGGGTCTGTTTGCGGTAGATGGAAGGCACCTGCGATTCCAGCCCCACGACCAAGCCGGCCACGGCCACGACCGGGTCTTCACGCATGGCCACGGCATAGCACCAGCTCTGCAGGCCCCGGGTGGTGGCCGACATGTTCTCCGGGTCCACCACCCGGGCACGGGTGGTGCCACAGGCTTCGGCGAAGCGGATCAGCAGGTCGGTGTGGCGATCGCCACCGATCTCTTCCTCGTACATGTTGGACAGCAGGAAGTCCTTGGCCTCGGTCATGTGATCAGGCGTGCGGGCGTAGATGTAGCCCAGGTAGTCGGCGAAAGGCCCCACATAGTGGTAATGGTTCTCGGCCCAGCGCGCCAGATGGGCGCGGCTCAGCTGGCCCGTGGCCCAGGCAATGCTGAAGGGCGCCTTGTTGGCGCTCTTGCCCTTGATCGCGTTTTCCAGCGCGGTGCGAAATTCATCTCGGTTCATCAGTTGAGACACAGCAGGACTCCCGGCCATCAAGGCCATGAATGAGGAAGACAGAGGGAAAGTTGCAGAAGAACACCCGATCCATCTCTTGCGGAAAGACAATGTTCAGGCGTTATGGATACTGTATACCAAATAAAAGCCGCACGACAAGCGGTCCCATGTCGGATCGCGCTGTTTCGCCTCTGGAGATCTGGCCGGGGTGCGCGGTCCGGTGAGGGATGACTTGAATCAATGTATGTATACTGTATACTGAAGCTTTGTTGCTTGTTCTCACTTCCTCTCTTTGTTGCCCGCCATGCCTCACGTCATCTTTCACAAGAACGGCCAGACCTACAGCGCTGATGTGCCGCTGCGGACCAACCTCGTGGTCAAGGCCGGCATCAAGCAGTTTCCCTTCCCGCACCTGAGCTACGGATGCGGCATGGGCAAGTGCGCCAAGTGCGCCTGCAAGGTGTTGCAAGGCGGCGAGCAACTGCCGCCGGCCAACTGGAAGGAAAAGAAGCAGCTGGGGGCACACCTGGCAGGCGGCTACCGCCTGGCCTGCCAACTCTGGCTTGAGCATGACATCGAGTTGCTGCAGGACGCCGAACCCCTGGCCTCTGCCGTGACACCGGGGGCTGGTGCCTGAGGCCGCATCGACCCTTCGTCTTCCCATCTCCCTGGAGCCCATCCCATGTACGTGATCCTCACCAGCAAAGCGGGTCAGTTCCGCACCGAAAGCGGGCCGGGCCTGACCCCCATCGAGGCCTATGACTATCTGCTGTGCGGCCATCCCCGCGCGCGCTTCGTGATCGCCGAGATCGAAGGCGACCCGCGGGTGCGTGTGGTCGACACGGCCGGCCGAGAGACCGTCAATCTGGTGCCTTCGAAGTTCCTCGCGCGCTATGCCAGTCTGGATCAGGCTCGGGGCGAGCTGACCGACCTGTGCCATTTCGGCCAGATGGAGCTGGCACTGCGCCCTGTCCCGCTGCAGGCCATCACCCCGGGAGCGACGGCATGATTCGCATCACCTTTCTGAACAGCGACGGCAAGGTGGTGGAAGCACCGCCCAACAGCAACCTGCTGCGGGTCTCGCTCAAGGAAAAGGGTGGCATCCCTTTCAAGTGCGGTGGAGGCCTGTGCGGCACCTGCAAGTGCCGCATCGAACAAGGGATGGCCCACACCGATGCGGTCAAGCCCAAAGAGCGCCGCCACCTGAGCGATGCGCAGCTGGCCGAGGGCTACCGAATGGCCTGCCAGACCTTCGTCAACGGCGACATCGCCGTCTCCTGGTAGGCCCGGACATGGACGCAGGCCTGATCCACAACCCGCTGGCCGCCACCGGCATCCTCACCTATCTGGGCATGGGCCTGATGGTGCTGGTGGGCGCCTGCCTGCAAGGCATCGGTGGTATCGGGTTTGCCATGTTCAGCGCCCCGGTGGCGGCGCTGCTGTTTCCTCAGCTCGTCCCCGGCCCGCTGCTGGCCCTGGGCTGCCCGCTGGCCTTGATGGCCGCCCTGCGCGAGCGTCGCGCCACCCATTGGCCTGCCGCCGGCATGGCCCTGACCGGCCGGGTGGTGGGCACGGCACTGGCCGCGGCCTGTGTGGCCTGGCTGCCGGTGCGCGCGCTGTCGCTGTTGTTCGCGCTGCTGATCCTCTCCGGCGTGGGTTTGAGCCTGATCGGTTGGCGCGTCGCGCCCAGCCGGGCCAACATCACACTGGCCGGCTTGGCGTCCGGACTGATGGGCACGCTCACCTCGGCCGGCGCGCCGCCCTTCGCGATCGCCATGCAGAACCTGCCCCCCCCGGTACTGCGGGCCACGCTGGGCTGGGTGTTCTTCGTCGGCTCGGCCGTGTCCCTGCTGACGTTGGCAGTCATGGGGCACATGTCGTTGGCGCAACTGGGCCTGAGCATCATGCTGGCGCCCTGGATGTTGGCCGGCTTCGGCCTCTCAGGCCCGCTCAACCGGCGCCTGGGCGGCCATTCCATCCGGCCCTTCCTGCTGGGCTTTGCCGCACTGGGCGCCATGGGTGTGCTGCTGCGCCTGTGGCTGACGGCCTGAGCCCTTCCCCTCTCCTTCCCTTTTCCCATGCGACACATCACCGACTCCATGATCGATGCCGTGCTGCGGCCCGAAGATGCCCAGCTGGTCCTGCGCGAGGCGTTCGAACAGTTCGGCCGGGGCCAGGCGGCCATGCAGGCCCGCGAGCGCACCGAAGCCGGGGGCATCAAGCTCTCCACCCTGGGCGCCGTGATCCCGGGCCAAGGCGTGGCCGGAGCCAAGGTCTACACCACCTTGCAAGGCCGGTTCACCTTCGTCATCTTGATCTTCTCGACCACGGATGGTCGCCCTCTGGCCTCGATGGACGCCCTGGCCATCACCCGGCTGCGCACGGCCGCCTGCAGCGTGATCGCTGCCCGGCACCTGGCACGGCCGGACTGCCAGACCCTGGCGCTGTTCGGGGCCGGCACGCAGGGAACTGCCCATGCCGAACAGATGGCCGCGGCCTACGGCCTGCGCGAGATCCGCATCTGCGATCACCATCCGACCGCCGAAGCGGCTCAGCGCCTGGCCCTGCGCTGCCACACCCAGGTGCGCCTGTGCGACTGTGCCGACGAGGCACTGGACGGCGCCGATCTGGTGGTGACCGCATCACGCGCGACAGAACCCCTGTTCGACGGCGACAAGCTGCCACCAGGCTGCTTTGTCGCGGCCATCGGCTCCAGCCTGCCCCACACGCGCGAACTGGACGACCGGGCCCTGGCGCGGGCCAGCCGCATCGCCGTGGAATGGAAGCCCCAGAGCCTGCACGAAGCCGGCGACCTGATCCTGGCTGCCCCCGGTCTGGTGACCGATGGGAAACTGGTGGAACTGGGCGCGCTGGTGAGCGGCCAGGCACCCGGTCGCCAACACGACGACGAGATCACGATCTACAAGTCGGTCGGTGTGGGTCTGGAGGACATTGCGTTGGCCGGCCTGGCCTATCGACGCCTGAGCGCGGCTTCGGCCGACTGCTGAGGCCACCGCCCCACGCCCCTCAAGGCTCCATCTGGGCCGCGTTGTAGACGTGGCGGGTGGCCAACAACGCCGCCAGTTCGGCGTCCCCCTTGATGACCGCCCGCAGGATGGCGGCGTGCTCGTCCCAGTTCTGCTGCCCGCGGCTGCGGTTCATCGGCGCAAACAACAAGGCCGTGCGGTCGCGCAGCGAGCGCATGATGTCCTGCAGCACCGAATTGGCGGCAATGCTGCCCAGCGCATCGTGAAAGCGCTGGTTCAGACGCGTGGTGGTGGCCACGTCATCGCTCTCGGCCAGCCGCGTACCCTCTTCGAGAATGCGTGAGAGTTCGGCAATCTGCTGTTCATCGTGGCGCTTGGCCGCCAGCTTGGCGTTGAGCCCCTCCAGGGTCGCCCGCACATCCACCAGTTCGCGCATCTGTTCGGCGCTGAAACTGGTCACCGACGCGCCACGTCGTGGCTCGATCGTCACCAGACCTTCCGAAGCCAGATGGCGCAAGGCCTCCCGCACGGGCATGCGCGAGACACCGAATTCCTCGGACAGCCGCCCTTCAACCAGACGCTCCCCGGGCGGGATGGCTCCGGAGAGGATCTGTTCGCGCAGCGCCTCCACCACCAGGGCAGTGAGTGGCGAATGGCTCGCGCCCAACGTGAGTTCCTTGGTCGGCGCATTCATGGGGGGCTTGGAAAGGACAGAAAAGAGATCCGCCGCACAGGGGTGCCGGCGGGCTGAAGCGTTGGATTCTAGGGTCTGGCGCCCTCGGATGGCATACAGAATGCCAAAAGGGAGGAACAAGGCATCCCAGGGTGTCTTGAGCGGGATCAAGACACCCCCGGGGCCGGGCTTCCTAGACTGCCCTCCAATCCGTCAGCCCGACGACGTCTGGAGTTCTGTCATGCCTGTTCCCGATCGCGCTGCCACGGCCGCGCCAGTGTCACCTTCCCGCCCCCCGGCCCCTGCGCCGGGCTGGGGCGCCCGGCTGGGTCTGCTGGCCGCCTTTGCCGCACTGGCCGCGGTGGCCTGGATGCCAGCCGCCCCGGGCCTGCCGCCGTCCGGGCAGATGATGCTGGGCATCCTGGCCTTTGCGGTCATTGTCTGGATCACCGAGGCGCTGGACTACGCCGTCAGCGCGGTCGTGATCGGCGCGCTGATGACCTTCCTGCTGGCCATGACGCCGGAGCTGGCCAAGCCCGACGCCGCCGCGGCCACCGCGGCCATGGGCACCAGCAAGGCGCTGGGTCTGGCGCTGACGGGCTTTGGCAACAGCGCGGTGGCGCTGGTGGCAGCCGCCTGTTTCATCGCCGCGGCGATGACCGCCACCGGGCTGGATCGGCGCATCGCGCTGAAGGTGCTCTCCAAGGTCGATGCGCAGGTCAACCACATCGTGATCGGGGCGATGGTGGTGGGCTTTCTGCTGTCCTTCATCGTGCCCAGCGCCACCGCGCGCATGGCCTGCCTGATGCCCATCATGATGGGCTTCGTGCAGTCCTTCGGGGTGGACAAGCGCAGCCGCTTCGCCGGCCTGCTGATGATCACCGCCGCCCAGACCACCAGCGTCTGGAACGTCGGCATCAAGACCTCGGCGGCCCAGAACATGGTGGCCGTCGGCTTCATTGAAAAGCAATTCGGCACCGGCATCACCTGGACCGACTGGTTCATCGCCGGCGCGCCCTTCTCGGCCCTGCTGACGGTGGCGCTCTACTTCATCCTGACCCGCATGATGAAGCCGGAGATGACCGAAATCCCCGGCGGTCAGACCGCCATCCGCGCCCAGCTGGCCGAACTGGGTCCGATGAGCGCCAAGGAATGGAAGCTGCTGGCCATGGTGCTGGTGCTGCTGGGCTTCTGGTCCACCGAGGGCGTGCTGCACCATGTGGACACCTCGTCGAGCACCATCGCCGCGATCGCGCTGATGCTGATGCCACGCATCGGCGTGATGAGCTGGAAGGAGTCGCAGCGCGGCTTTCCCTGGGGCACGGTGGTGCTGTTCGCGGTGGGCATCAGCGTGGGCTCGGCCCTGCTGAAGACCCAGGCCGCCGCCTGGCTGGCCCAGTTGATCGTCACCCACCTGGGGCTGGCCCAGGCCAGTGCCTTCACGATCCTGATGCTGCTGTCGCTGTTCCTGATCGTGATCCACCTGGGCTTTGCCAGCGCCACCGCGCTGGCCTCGACGATGATCCCCATCGTCATCAGCGTGCTGAGCGCGGTGCAGACGCCCGGCATCCAGGTGGTCGGCATGACCATGCTGCTGCAGTTCGTGGTGAGCTTCGGCTTCATCCTGCCGGTCAACTCACCCCAGGCGATGATCGCCTTCAGCACCGACACCTTCAGCGCGCGCGACTTCGTGCGCACGGGCCTGGTGCTGACCCTGGCCGCGGTGGCGCTGCTGGTGGTGTTCGCGCTCACCTACTGGCCCTGGATGGGCTACATGACCCGCGCGGCTTGAGCCGGCGGGTCACTGGGCAGCCGACTCAGCCTTGCAGCTGGGTCAGCTCGGCCTGGGTCTGGATGACGCGCGAGACGATGCCGTAGGCCACGGCTTCGTCGGCGTTCATCCAGAAATCGCGCTCGATGTCCTGGGCCACCTTGTCCAGCGGCTGGCCGGTCTGCTCGGCGATCACCTTGGCGATGCGGGCGCGGGTGCGGATGATCTGCTCGGCCTGGATCGCGATGTCGGTGGCCTGGCCGCCGGCGCCGCCCGCCGGCTGGTGGATCAGGAAGCGGGTGTTGGGCAGGCACAGGCGCCGCTCCTTGGGTGCGGCCAGGTAGATGTGCGCCGCGGCGCTGCCCACCCAGCCGGTGCCCAGCACATACACCGGTGCGCTGACGAAGCGGATCATGTCGTGGATGGCATCGCCAGACTCCACATGGCCGCCCGGCGAGCACACCAGCACGGTGATGGGCTTGTCCGATTCGCCGGCCAGCGACAGCAGGCGGCGGCAGGTCAGCTGGGCCAGCTTGTCGTTGATCTCGCCGAACACCATCACGGTGCGCGACTTGCTGGTGAACTGGTCGTCCGGCCGGGTGTTTTCCTCGGCGGGGTTGGGCGTGTCCTTGGCGTCGGCCAGGCGGTTCATGGGCATCTCCTTGGCAAGGCGGGGCGGGTCAACAGGACCCGCCGATGGGGCTCATTGTGCGTCGGTCTCGGAGGCGTCTTCCCAACCGAGGCGCTGCAGTCGAGCGCGCAACCGGGAAATCTCGTCCTCCAGGTCGGCCACCAGGGCCGCCAGCTCGGGCACGGCGTCGAAGTCGCGCTCCAGCGAGGCCATGCGACAGGCGCGCTGCAGCATGGCGGCGTCGAAGCACTCATCCGCTTCACCCGCCACGCTCTGCAGCAGCCCGGCGCGCAGCCGGGCCCGCACCCAGTCGGGCGGCAAGGCGCCCAGGTTGCACAGTTCGTCCAGGCTCAGCCAGGCGTCCAGGGTTGTGATGTGCCGGCTCATGCTGCCCCCTCTGCGCGCTCCGCTTCGGCCGCAGCCACCTTGCGCGCGTCGAAATCCGTCAGTTCACGGGCCATCTGCTCGTAGAGCGCCTTGGCCCGCGGGTCCATGCCGCTGGGCAGGATGACCTGCACCACCAGCTCCAGATCGCCCGGCGTGGCCGATGGCAGGCCGCGCCCGCGCACGGTCAGCCGCCGCCCAGCCTGGGCCCCTTCCGGCACCCGCACCTTGAGGGTGTGGCCGTCGGGCAGGGTCACCGGCACCACCGCGCCCAGCGCGGCCTCCCAGGGCGCCACCGGCAGCGTGCCTACCAGCGTGCTGCCTTCCAGGTGGAAGCGCGGATCCGGGCGGAACTGCACTTCCAGCAGCAGGTCACCCGGCGGCTGGCCCGCCCCGCCCTGCCCGGCCAGGCGGATGTACTGGCCCGGCTTGACGCCGCGCGGGATGTTCACCTCCAGCACCCGGCGCTGCATCTGCACCTGGCCCTGGGCGTCCAGCACCGGATGCTGCAGCGTCAGCTGACGCGCGCCGCCGGTGAAGGCGTCCTGCAGCGCCAGCTCAATGCGGGCATGGCGGTCCTCGCCCCGGCCCGCGGCCGCGCCGCGCCGGGTCTGCCGGCGTTGCGCCCCGGCATGGCCGAACAGCTGCGAGAAGAACTCGCTGAAGTCGCCCGCGTCCATGGGGTCGAAGCCCTGGCCGGAGAACTCGTAGCCGCTGTCCCAGCCCGGCGGCGGCGTGAAGTGTTCCCCGCCCTGGTGGCCCTGGCCCACGGCGTCGTAGGCAGCCTTGCGCTCCGGGTCGGACAGCACGGCATAGGCCTCGTTGACCTCGCTCATGCGGTTGGCCGCGTCCGGCTCCTTGCTGACGTCCGGGTGGTACTTGCGCGCCAACTGCCGGTAGGCCTTCTTGATGGCCTCGGGCGTGGCATCACGCGCCACGCCCAACACCTGGTAGTAGTCCTTGAATTCCACAGTGGTCGATCCTCTCTCGCCCCAGATGGCGACAGACGGCCGCCACTTCAAGCGGCAAGCTTAGCGCCGTCGGCCCGTTGGCGACAGCCGCTCAGGGCAGGATGGCCTCGAAGCGCCCCAGCCAGCGCCCCAGCGCGTTGTCGTTGGCCATGTCCAGCTTGGCGAACAGGTTGGCGCGATGGGTCTCGACCGAGCGCGGGCTGCACTCGGGCACCAGGGCCCGGGCAATGGCCTTGTTGGACCAGCCCAGCGCCACCCAGCGGGCCACCTCGCGCTCGCGCGGGGTCAGCCCGGCCCAGCGGGTGCGGGCCTGGGCCCGTTCGGCCGCTTCGGCCAGGGCCGGCGGCAGCTTGGCCAGCAGCTCGCCGGTGTCGGGCTTGACGACCCAGTCGAAGGCGCCCTGCTTGACGGCGGCCAGCGCGGTCGGGATGTCGCCATGCCCCGAAAGGAACAGCACCACCTGCGGGCTGCGTGCGGCCCGCAGGGCCTCGAACACCTGCAGCCCGCTCAGGCCGCCCAGCCGCAGGTCCAGGATCACGCAGCCGGGCTGCTGCAGATCGACCGCGGCCAGGAAGTCCTCCCCGCGCTCGAAGCCCTGCACCGCCAGCCCCTGCGGGAACAGCAACATCACCAGCGAGCGGCGCACCGCCTCGTCGTCGTCGACGACATAGACGGGCAGCTGGACTTTGGACGGCGCGGTCATGGCAGGTTCAGGGGGCAAGCGGCAGGCTGAATTCGAACACGGCGCCACCGCCGGGCCGCGGGTGCCAGCTCAGCGCCCCGCCGTGGGCCTCGGCGATGGAGCGGCAGATCTTCAGGCCCAGGCCCAGGCCGTCAGCCTTGGTGGTGAAGAAGGGGTCGAACAGGCGCTGTGCATGCTCCGGGGCGATGCCCGGGCCGTGGTCGGCCACCGAGAAAACCAGGCGCCCGCCGGCCACCCGGGCCGACAGCTCGATGCGCCGGCGCGCCGGTGGCTGGCCATCCAGCGCCTGCAGGGCGTTCAGCACCAGGTTGAGCAGCAGCTGCTCGGCCAGCACCCGGTCGGCCAGCAGGGCCGGCAGGCCCGGCGGCAGCTGCAGCACGATGCGCACCCGGCGGGCCTGGATCTCGGGCTTGAGCCAGGCCAGCACGGTTTCCACCCACTCGGCCACCTCGAAGCGCTCGGCAAGGCCGCTGCCCTGGCGCACCATGCCGCGGATGCGCCGCACGATCTCGGAGGCCCGCTGGGCCTGGGCGCGGATGTCCTGCAGGCTCTGCACCAGCAGCCCGGGCGGCCCGCCCTCGGCCAGGGCCTGGGCCGCCGCGGCGAAGTTGGACAGCGCCATCAGCGGCTGGTTGAGCTCGTGCGCCAACGTGGAGGCCATCTCGCCCAGGCTGGCCAGGCGGGCGGCGCGCTGCAGCTGGGCCTCCTGGGCCCGCTGGCGCTCCTCGGCGCAGGTCTGCTCGGTGATGTCCACCACCGAGCTCATCCAGCCCTGTTGCACGCCGTCGGCGTCGATCAGCGGCGCGGTGTAGACCCGCGTGATCACGTCGTGCCCGGCCTTGTGCCGCACCCGCGACTCGAAGCCGCTGCGCTCGGCCCGCCCGGCCAGCGAGGCATTGCTGTCGCTCCAGTGCTTCTCCATGTCGTCCGGGTGCCAGTACGGGTAGGGCGGGCGTTTGCCCAGCAGTTCCTCGGGCTCGTAGCCGGTCATCTGGCAGAGCGCGCGGTTGACGTAGATGATGCGGCCGTCCATGTCGCGCGCCCGCATGCCCACCAGCAGCGACTCCTCCATCGCGTGGCGGAAGGCCTGGGCGTCCTGCAACTCGCGGGTGCGGTCGGCCACCCGCTGCTCCAACTCGCGCCGGGCGCTGCGCTGTTCGGCGTAGCGGCGCTCGCGCAGCCGCCAGTACAGGCCGGCCATCACCAGCAGCGCCATCAGCAGCGCGGCCATGGCCCAGGCCTGGTCACGCACCTGCAGGATCTCGTCGCGGTCGGTCATCACCGTCAGCGTCCAGCCGTAGTCGGGCAGCGTCTGGTCCAGCGCCAGGAAGCTGTGCGCACGGCCGCCGATGCGGGTGTGCAGCACGAAGGCGCCGGCCGGGGTGGCCGGCCGCACGTCCCAGGGCATGGGCGCCAGCACCGCGCCGTGGCCGTAGGCCTCGGAGTCGCGCAGCGCGGTGGCATCCCCCGGCGTCAGCGGCCGGGTGGTGTGGTAGCGCCAGTCCGGGTAGGTGGCCAGGAAGGCCACCCCGTGCTCGTCACGCAGCAGCACGGGGTCGGTGGCGCGGGCCCAGGTGGCCGCCACCTTGTCCAGTGACAGCTTGACGATCACCACCCCCCGCACCTGTCCCTGGTCGCGGATGGCCTCGGCCACGAACAGGCCGGGGTGGCCCGTCGTCAGCCCGACGCCGTAGAACAGGCCGGTGCCGCCCTGCAGGGCCCGGGTGAAATACGGCCGGCGCGCGTAGTTGCGACCGACGAAGCTCTCCGGCGTGCCGGCGTTGCTGGCCGCCAGCGCATTGCCGGCCGGGTCCATCACATAGACGGCCAGCGCATCGGCGCGGCGGCTGATTTCCGCCAGGTCCTCGTCGACCCGGTCGCGCAGCACCGGGTTGCCCGGCTGGGCCAGCAAGGCCCGCACAGCCGGCTGGCGGGCAACGACGGCCGGCAGGTAGCCGTACTTGCCGATCACCCCGCGCAGGCCCAGCGCGTGCAGTTCCTGGGCGGAACGCAGGGCCGCCAGGCGCTGCTCGGTCTCATGCCGCTGCGCCCACCCGCCGGCCACCCAGCCGGTGCCCAGCACCAGCGCGGCCAGCGCCAGCCAGGCGCCCCAGCGGCGGGGATCCCGGCGCAACCGGGCGAGCAGAGCAGCGAGCGAGCGGGGCGTGGACACGGCGCGCATCTTGGCAGAAGCGCCCGTGGCCGCACCGATCTCCGTAAATCTACGCAGAGCCGTCCCGCGGCCCTTGCGGATGCCCCTCGCCGCGGCGCTCGCCACACTGGCGCCAGGACGCTGCTGAGTCCGTCGCAGCGCCAATCCCCCACCGAGGAGACAAACCCATGCCCCCCGCCACCACGCTGGGCGCGGGCAGCGCCAGCGCTGCCACGCCCGCCCCCGTGTCCACCGCCCCCGAGGCCATTTCGCTCCAGCGTCTGAAGGCCATCATCGTCGGCTCCATCGGCAACCTGGTCGAGTGGTACGACTTCTACGCCTATTCGGCCTTCGCGCTGTACTTCGCCTCGGCCTTCTTCCCCAAGGAGGACCCGACCGCCCAGATGCTGTCCACCGCGGGCATCTTCGCGCTGGGCTTCTTCATCCGCCCGATCGGCGGCCTGCTGTTCGGCTACATCGGTGACCACCTGGGCCGACGCACCGCGCTGATGGCCTCGGTGCTGCTGATGTGCGGCGGCTCGCTGCTGATCGCCTGCGCGCCCACCTACGCCACCGTCGGCGCGCTGGCCCCGGCGCTGCTGCTGCTGGCGCGCCTGCTGCAGGGCCTGAGCCTGGGCGGCGAGTACGGCTCCAGCGCCACCTACCTGTCGGAGATGGCCAGCTCGAACCACCGCGGCTTCTACGCCAGCTTCCAGTACGTCACGCTGATCGGCGGCCAACTGACCGCCCTGGTGCTGCTGCTGGTGCTGCAGCACCAGCTGCTCACGCCCGAGGAACTCAAGGCCTGGGGCTGGCGCATCCCCTTCTTCGTCGGCGCCGGCCTGGCCCTGACCGCGCTGTGGATGCGGCGCGACCTGCCGGAAACGGCGTCCTTCGAGAAGGCCAAGGCCCGCTCCGGCGGCCAGAGGATGGGCGGCCTGCGCCAGCTGATGCAGTACCCGCGCGAATGCGCCATCGTGGTCGGCCTGACCATGGGCGGCACGCTGGCCTTCTACGTCTACACCACCTACATGCAGAAGTTCCTGAAGCTGTCGGTGGGCCTGACCGACACCCAGACCACCGCGGTGTCGGCCGCCAGCCTGGTGTTCGCGCTGCTGCTGCAGCCGATCTATGGCGCCCTGTCGGACAAGATTGGCCGCCGGCCGCTGCTGGTGGGCTTCGCCCTGCTGGGCACGCTGCTGACCGTGCCGCTGTTGACCGCCATCCAGCATGCCCAGGGCCCCTGGGAGGCCTTCGGCCTGATCGCCTGCGCCTGGCTGATCGTCTCGGGCTACACCTCGATCAACGCGGTGGTGAAGGCCGAGCTGTTCCCGGCCGCCATCCGCGCCACCGGCGTGGGCGTGCCCTATGCCTTCGCGGTCTCGGTGTTCGGCGGCACGGCCGAGTACATCGCACTGTGGTTCAAGCAGAGTGGCCACGAATCGGGCTTCTACTGGTACGCCACCGCGATCATCGGCTGCACGCTGCTGGTCAACCTGCTGATGCGCGACACCAAGAAGACCTCGGCGATCGACGCGGAACACGCCTGACGCGTCCCGCCCACGACAAAGGCCCGCGGCTGAAAGGCTGCGGGCCTTTTGCTTGGTCGTGTCAGACCGGGGAGTCGCTCCTCAGCGCAGGTTGCCGGTGTGGCCCAGCGAATAGCGGCCCGGCAGCGGCCAGACGGTCAGGCCGTGCGGCTCCTGGCCCACCTTGATCTTGTTCACCGCGCCGCTGGTGGTGTTGATGCGGTAGACCACGTCATCGAAGCGGCCCGCCAGCCACAGCCACTGGCCATCGGCGCTGACATTGCCCATGTCCGGGCTGCCCCCGCCCGGGATGGGCCACTGGGTGACGACCTTCTCACTGGCAAAGTCGATCACCGAGACGCTGCCCGCCCCCTTGGGCTTGCCGTGGATCTTGTGCGAGCCCCGGTTGGCCACGTAGAGCTTGCTGCCGTCGCGGCTGGGGTACAGGCCATGCGCCGCCACGCCGGTGGCGATGAAGCCCACCTCGGTGAAGGTGGCGGCGTCGATCACGTGCACCCCATCGGCCTCCATGTCGGCCACGAAGTAGCGCTTGCCATTGGGCGAGAGGCGGATGTCCTGCGGCATGCCCTTCTTGGCCGAGCAGACCTCGCTGCCCGGCGGCCCGCCGTCCACCGGCCCGGCCGCCTTGAAGCGGGTGGCCGGCAGGCGCAGCTTCAGGTAGCCCAGCACCTGGCGGTGCACCAGGTCCACGCGGGCCACGCTGCCCTGGAACTCGCAGGTGAACAGGGCTTCGCGCCCGTCGATCGAGAACTCGGCGTGGTTGATGCCGCCGCACTGCGGCACGTCGATGCTGTACTGCATCGCCATCGTCTTCGGGTCGCGGAAGTCCAGCCGGTGCCGGGCCTCGGCCACCACGATGGCTGATGTGCCATCGGGCGTGAAGTACAGGTTGTACGGATCGTCGACCTCGACCGACGGGCCCGGCTTGCCGGTGCGCGGGTCGATCGGCGTCAGGCTGCCGTCGGTGCGGCGTTCGGCATTGTTGGCCACCCACAGCGTGCGCAGATCCCACGCGGGCACGATGTGCTGCGGGCCGCGCCCCACCTGGAAGCGGTCCACCACCTTCAGCGTCGCCGGGTCGATCACCGAGACATCGTGCGAGCGCAGGTTGGGCACATAGACGCGCGCCAGGTCACCCCGCAGGGCCGGGCTGAGATGGCCAGCCGCCGTCTCGCTGTAGAGGTTGGCGGGGTTGGGCACGGGCGGCATGCCCGGCACCGTGTGGATCACGGGCCGCGGCGGCGTGGCCGCCGGCACGGCGGTGGGCCCGAACACGGCCACCGCAGCGGCCGCCACGGCCCCCAGGCCTCCCAGCCAGCCCAGCGGGCGGCGCGGCGAAATCGTCGAAAACGTCACAGGAACTCGCGGCAAGAGAAAAGTGGATCAGTGGCGGTCGAACTGCGCGCGCAAGGCGGTCACCGAGGCGTCCACGATGTGGCGGATGCCGGCTTGGCCCAAGGCTGCGGTGGCCCGGGCCGGCTGGCCCCGCACACCATCGCTGCCCTGGTCAACGCCGGCCGACTTCATTCGGTCGACACGCACCAGGGACGGATCGACCGCCAGCGCCAGCGCGGTGTCCGACAGCCCCGCATGGGTGCCGATCTCGGCGGCGCTGTAGCCCTGGGCCTTGAGCTGACCGTCAAAGTCCTCGGCCGCCCGGTAGTAGGCCGTCAGCGCCAGCACGGCCGGCCCGCCAGCGGTGCCCGGGCCGGTCCTCCATTCGCGGTTCAGGCGTGCGGCCACGGCCTCCAGGTTGCGCTGGTAGCCCCCGTGGTCGCCCAGGAACACCACATGGCGGAATCCATGCTGGTGGAAGCTGCGGGCGGTGCCCTCCAGCAGGCCCTCGAAGGCGGCGGTCGGGATGGAGATGGTGCCCACAAAGCGCATGTGCCCTTGCGGCGGGGTGACGCCGCCCTCGGGCACATAGGCCAGCACCGGCGCCACCACGGCATGGGCGTACTGGCGGGCAATCTGCGCGGCCAGCGCCTGCACCCGCACGTTGTGCTTGCCCAGCACCATGTGCGGGCCGTTCTGCTCGGTGCCGCCGATGGGCACCAGCACGGTGTCGGTGCCGGCCTGCAGGCGGGCCTTCAGTTCGGGTGAGGACAGGGCCTCCAGCGCCACCGTACCGGACGGGGCGCCGTCGCTCCCCGCATGGGCCGGGGTGGCCAGGACAGACAGGGAGAGCACAATGACCGCCAACGCCCCTGCCGGGGTCCAGGGGGACGGAAACAGGACAGACATGCGACATTGTCGCTGCCTGCCCGGCCCGCCCGGCAGCGACGCGGCGTGCGCACCACAACTCTTTGGAGGCCCCCATGAGCGAAATCGACCGCCTGAGCGAACAGCACATCCTGGAATCGGAAGCCCACCTGCGCCACATCGACGAGCTGATGAACCGCACCCAGCAAGTGGGTGCGACTTCCGGTCTGGCCAGCGACCTGCAAAGCCGGCTGGAGGAACTGCGCAGCCTGCGCGACGCGGCCGCCCAGGCCCTGGAGGCTCTGCGCCAGCAACCCAAGACGCAGGACGCCACCCAGGTCAAGGGCACGCTCCAGACCATCGGCAACGAGATGGAGAAGGTGCTGACCGCGGTGCTGGGCACCGTGGGCCGCTGATCAGGCGTCGGCCGCCCCCCAGGCCCGCAGCGCCCGCAGCAAAGGGCGCTTCTTGGCCTGGTGGGCCTGCATGCGATGCAGGATGTCGTCGAGCAGCTGAATGGCCTCGACGATGTGCGGTCCTTTGTTGAGCATCACGCACTCGGCGCGCTCGCCCATCGCCGCATCGGTGATCTCCGCCCGCGAGGGCGCGCCGGTCTTGGCCAGGTTCTCCAGCACCTGGGTGGCCCAGACCACCGGCAGGTGCGCCGCCTCGCAGGCCCAGAGGATCTCCTCCTGCACCTCGGCCAGGCGTTCGTAGCCGCATTCCACCGCCAGGTCACCGCGCGCGATCATGACCCCGGCGGCCGGCCCGGCCATGGCGGCCAACAGCATCTCCGGCAACTGTGCAAAGCCACGCCGGGTCTCCACCTTCAGCACCAGGCCCAGCGCGGGCGCCCCCAGGGCGGCCAACCGTGCCCGCAGGGTCCGCACATCGGCCGCGGATTGGGCGAACGACAGGCCCACCAGGTCGGCACAGCGGGCCACCGTGGCCAGGTCCTCCAGATCCTGGGCGGTCAGGGCTGGCAGGTCCAGCAGGGTGTCGGGCAGGTTGATGCCCTTGTCGGCGGCCAGCTTGGCGCCGCTGTCGGGCACGTCGGTGATCTCGACCTCCAGCGCCCGCGCGCTGGCCACCCGCACCACGCCACCGATGTGGCCATCGTCAAACCAGATGCGCTGCCCGGCCTGCACCTGGGCCAGCACCTCCGGCAGGGTGCAGGCGATCTCGGCCGGCCGGCCGGGCGCCCCGGGCTCCGCCGGCCGCCCCAGCCCCTCGGCCAGCAGGCGCAGGCGGTCGCCGCGGGCCAGGTGCAAGGCCCCCGGCTGGGCCGGAATGCCCGACAGCATCGTCGCCTCGCCGGCGCGGGCGGCGCCTTTCTGCCAGTGCAGCCGCACCTCGGCATCCAGGTACAGGCTGTGCGCGCCGCTGACCCGCAGGCCGTCCGGCCGCACCGCCTCGACGGTGAGCACGCGGTGCGCCCCCCGGGTGTCGGTCAGCGCCAGGGTGTCGCCCGGCCGGGCCCCGTTCAGCCAAGCCGGGTCCACACCGACGCTGGCCTGCGCGCCCGGCAGCGGCACCAGCGCCGTCCGCGGGCACAGGCCCAGTTGCAGCGGCGTGGTCACGCGGCCCCAGGCATCCCGCCGGGGCTTGAGGTGCAGCACCGCCGGGCCCTCGGCCACCGGGCCGGTGCGCAGCTTGGGGCCGGCCACGTCCATCAACACCCGCACCGGGCGCCCCGCCGCCGCGGCCGCCCGGCGCACCGACACGGCCATGGCCTCCCAGGCCACCGGGCCATCGTGCGCGCAGTTGATGCGCGCCACGTCCATGCCGGCGGCCACCAGGGATTCGACCAGGCCCTCGTCGTGCGCCGCCTCGCTGGGCAGCGTGACCATGATGCGGGTGGCCCGACCCGCGGGCGGTGGGCCGAACAGCGCCTCGGCATGCTGGGCCTGCAGGGCGGCGCCCCGCCGGAAGCCCACCGGCTCATCGTCACTCAGCGGGGACCACGACCGCCCCAGCAGCCGGTGCAACAGGCCCAGCACCTTGTCCAGGTTGGCCAGCACATGGCTTTCCGAACGGCCCAGCGAGGACACCCCGATCCAGGCCAGACGGGACTGCAGGTCGCGCAGGTCCACCTGCCGCAGCGCCAGGTAGTGGGCCAGGTTGATGGCGCTGGGCCGGTGGGCCGCATCGGCCGCCTCGATCTGCGGCGCCAGGGCCACCGCGTGGTCCAGCATGGCCTGGCGCAGGGCCCACAGGTCGTGGATCAGCGCCTCGGTGGTCGGGGCATCCCAGCCAGCCTCGGCCAGCGTCATCAGGTCGGAAGGTTCAGGCATGGTGTGGCCCAGTCTGCGCAGCGCGGGTGACGCCGCGGTGACACCCAGACGGCCTGCGGCACGCCGCCGGGCTCAGCGCGGCGCCACCGAGGCCGCGGTCTGGCCGAACAGCAGCTTCTTGCCCGCCTCCGTCACCGTCGGCTGGGCCGTGAAGGCCGGGCCCTGGGCCTGGGCATAGGCCCGCGCGGTGGCCGGACGGGCCGCCACCGCGGCGAACCAGCGCGACAGGTGCGCAAAGTCGGCCAGCCGCTGCTGCTGGCGCTCCCAGGGCACGATCCAGGGGTAGATGGCCATGTCGGCGATGCTGTACTCCGCCCCGCCCACCCAGGGGTGCTGCGCCAGCCGGCGGTCCAGCACGCCGTAGAGGCGGTTGGTCTCCTTCACATAGCGCTCGATGGCGTAGGGGATCTTCTCTGGCGCGTAGAGGCCGAAGTGGTGGTTCTGCCCCGCCATCGGCCCCAGGCCGCCGACCTGCCAGAACAGCCATTCCAGCACCGTCTTGCGCCCGCGCAGGTCGCTCGGCAGGAAGGCGCCGTGCTTCTCGGCCAGGTAGACGAGGATCGCACCGGACTCGAACACGCTGATCGGCTCGCCGCCATCGGCCGGCGCAGGGTCCACCAGGGCCGGCATGCGGTTGTTCGGCGAAATCGCCAGAAAGGCCGGCTGGAACTGGTCGCCCGCGCTGATGTTGACCGGCTGCAGGGTGTAGGGCACCCCCAGCTCCTCCAGCATCAGCGTGATCTTGTGGCCGTTGGGCGTGGGCCAGTAGTGCAGCACATAGGCGGCGGCAGCGGTCATGCGAGGTCTCCTTGGCAGCGGTGGAAGGACAGTGCTCCATTCTGGAGCGACCGCAGTGCCCTTGGGGCGGGCGGGCCTTCGGGTCTGCACGCTGGCCGGGCGGGGGACCGGTTTCTACACTGGCTGCGTTGTCTGTCCTGCAAGGAACCTGGATGCCGACCCCGCCCTTTCTGTTCGCCGCCCTGCTGAGCGCCTGCGCCCTGACGGTGCAGGCCGCCCCCCACGCCTATGTGCCCAACGAAGGTTCGGGCACCTTGAGCGTGATCGACACCCAGACCGACACGGTGGTGGCCGAGATCCCGGCCGGCAAGAAGCCCCGCGGCACGGTGGTCACACCCGATGCGCGCACCGCCTTCGTGACCGACCAGCCCGCGGGGGCGCTGAACGTGGTCGACTTGGTGGCCGGCAAGCTGGTGGGCAGCATCCCGCTGGGCACCTCGCCCGAAGGCGCCGGCATCTCGCCCGATGGCCGCTGGGTGGCCGCCGCGGTGGAGGAAGGCAACGAGGTGATGTTCATCGACACCGCCACCCGGCAGAAGGTGTTCGAGGTGAAGGTCAAGGGCCGCAACCCGGAGCATGCGGTGTTCTCGCCCGACGGCAAGACGGTGATCGTCAGCGCCGAGGAAGGCGAGGCGGTGGACGTGATCGACGTGGCCAGCCGCAGTGAGGTGACGCAGATCCCGGTGGGCGCACGGCCCCGGGGCATGGGCTTCTCGCCCGATGGGAAGTTCGCCTGGGTGGCGGCCGAGACGGCCAGCGAGGTCTACAAGATCGACACCGCGCGTTGGAAGATCGTCGGCCAGGTGAAGGCCGGCCTGCGCAGCAACGGCATCGTGGTGCACCCGGATGGCCAACGGGTCTTCGTCTCCAACGGCGGCGACCACAACGTCATGGTGATCAATGCCCAGACGCTGGCGGTGCAGGCCACCATCCCGGTGGGCCAGCGCCCCTGGAACATGGCGCTCACGCCCGACGGCCAGAAGCTCTACGTGGCCTGCGGTCGCTCTGGCGCCGTGTCGGTGATCGACCTGGCGAAGAACGAGAAGATCAAGGACATTCCGGTGGGCAAGCTGCCCTGGGGCGTGGCGATCCGCTGAGGCCGCCCTTTCGTGTCACCGCCGGGGTGCTCGGATCACAGCACCCAGCCGATCGTCGCCGGCACCTGGCCGTCCACCGCCATCATCACGCTCAGCGCGGAGATGGTGACGGTCGAGAACAGGAACACCTGGCGCGCCCAGCGGCGGTCGTCCACCGCCGGCTGGTAGCCGGCCAGCGCCATCTTCAGCCACCACAGGCTGGTGGCCACCGCCACCGCCAGGTAGCCGTAGCCGGCATAGCCGCCCACCACCAGCAGCACGGTCGCCACGGTGAAGGCCAGGATGTAGAGCACGATCTGGCGCTTGGCCGCGGAGATGCCCCGCACCACCGGCAGCACCGGGATCTTCGCGGCTTCATAGTCCTTGAAGCGGAAGATCGCAATGGCGTAGGAGTGCGGCATCTGCCACAGGCAGAACATCAGCAGCAGGATCAGCGCGCCGGTGTCGAAGCGACCGCTGGCGGCGCAGTAGCCTGCCACCGGCGGCACCGCCCCCGACAGGCTGCCCACCACCGTGCCGTAGACCGAACGGCGCTTCATCCACAGGCTGTAGACGCCCACGTAGATGAAGTAGCCGAAGGCCGCGCAGGCGGTGGCCAGCGCATTGGTCCACAGCGCCAGGGTGGCGAAACCCGCCACGCCCAGCACCAGGCCATGCGCGAAGGCCGCCCGCACGCTCATCGCGCCGGTGACCAGCACCCGTTTCTGGGTGCGGGCCATGCGGCTGTCGATGTCGCGGTCGATGCAGTTGTTGATCGCGCAGCCCGAGGCCACCACCAGCGACAGACCGATCGCCGTGGCCAGCATCAGCCCCCAGTCCAGGGGGTGGCCCTGGCTGGCGAGCAGAAAGCCGCCGAAGGTGGCGATCAGGTTGCCGCCGGTGATGCCGGGCTTGGTGACCTGGAAGTAACGGCTGAACTTCAAGTCCGCCTCGCTCAGCGCAGCATCAGCGCGTCGGCGCTCGTGATGATCCAGATCGACAGCACCACCAGCAGGCCGATCACCATCGCGGTGAACAGGAAGGACAGGCTGTTGACCTTGCCGCTCTCGGTCTTGAAGCCGAGGTGCAGGAAGTACTTCAGGTGCACCAGGATCTGGACCACCGCGAAGACCAGGATGCCGGCCGTCGCCGCCGAGGCGGTGAAGTGGCCGCTCATCACGATCCAGAACGGGATGGCCGTCAGGATCACCGACAGCGCGAAGCCGACCAGGTAGCTCTTGACGCTGCCATGGTCCTCGGCGTGTTCATGCGAAGCGGCGCTCATCACAGCACTCCCTTCAGGTAGACGATGGTGAAGACGCAGATCCAGACGATGTCCAGAAAGTGCCAGAACAGGCTCAGGCAGTTCAGGCGGGTCATCAGGCGGCTGCTCAGGCCGGTCTTGACCGTCTCGAACATCAGCACCGCCATCCAGATCAGGCCGCCGGTCACGTGCAGGCCGTGCAGGCCCACCAGGCCGAAGAAGGCCGACAGGAAGCCGCTGACCTGCGGGCCGTGGCCCTCTTCGATCATGTGATGGAACTCGTTGATTTCCATCCCGATGAAGACCGCGCCGAACAGGAAGGTCAGGGCCAGCCAGCCGAGCACGCCCGACTTGTTCTGCTTGTGACCAGCGATCATCGCGAAGCCGTAGGTGATCGAGCTCAGCAGCAGGGCCGCCGTTTCCACCATCACATAGGGCAGGTCGAAGATCTCACGGCCCATCGGGCCGGTGGCGACGTTCCGGTACAGCACCGCATAGGTCGCGAACGCGGTCGCGAACAAGATGCAGTCGGTCATCAGGTAGAGCCAGAAGCCCAGCACGGTCTGCGAACCGCTGTCATGGTGCTCGTGCTCGTCGTGCGCGCCGTGCGCGCCGTCAACAACGTGGGTACTCATCTCGGTTCACTCCCTCTCAAGCGGCGGCCACGCCGGTGGCACCGGCCACGGGTTGACCAGCGACCGCATCCGGCAGAGCGCCAGCCGCCTTGGCGGCGCGCACCTTGGCCAGGTGGGCGTTTTCGGTGGCCAGCACCTCATCGGGCTGGATGTAGAAGTCCTTGTCCGGGTCGTAGGCGCGGATCAGCATGCAGACCACGTTGCCCAGCAGGCCGACGATGGCCAGCCACCAGATGTGCCAGATCAGCGCGAAGCCCATGGCCAGCGAGAAGGCGCCCATGAACACGCCCATCGAGGTGTTGCGCGGCATGTGGATCGGCGCGTACTGCGCAGGTTGCTGGTAGGCCAGGCCCTTTTCCTTCATGTCCGTCCAGGCGTCGATGTCGTGCACGGTCGGGATGACGGCGAAGTTGTAGGCCGGGGCCGGCGACGAGGTGGACCATTCCAGGGTGTGGGCGTTCCACGGGTCACCGCTCAGGTCTTCGGCCTTCTTGCGCTGCCAGATGCTGACGGCCAGCTGCAGCAGCTGGAAGGCGATGCCGATCGCGATCAGCACGGCGCCCACCGCGGCCAGGTGCAGCCAGGGGGTCCACAGCGGGTTGTCGGTGTGGTTCAGGCGACGGGTCATGCCCAGGAAGCCCAGCACGTACAGCGGCATGAAGGCCACGAAGAAGCCGATCTGCCAGAACCAGAACGCGGCCTTGCCCAGCTTGGCGTTCAGCTTGAAGCCGAACACCTTGGGGAACCAGTAGGCGAAGCCGGCCAGGTAGCCGAACACCGCGCCACCGATCAGGGTGTTGTGGAAATGGGCGATCAGGAACAGGCTGTTGTGCAGCACGAAGTCCGCGCCCGGCACGGCCATCAGCACGCCGGTCATGCCGCCGATGGCGAAGGTGACCATGGCGCCCAGGGCCCACAGCACCGGCGGGTCAAAGCGCAGGCGGCCACGGTAGATCGTGAACACCCAGTTGAACAGCTTCACACCGGTCGGCACCGCGATCACCATCGTGGCGATGCCGAAGAAGGCGTTCACGTCGGCGCCGGAGCCCATCGTGAAGAAGTGGTGCAGCCAGACCATGAAGCCCAGCACCGCGATCGCGCCGGAGGCGTAGATCATCGAGCGGTGACCGAACAGGCGCTTGCCGGTGAAGGTGGAGATCACCTCCGAGTAGATGCCGAACGCCGGCAGGACCACGATGTACACCTCAGGGTGACCCCAGGCCCAGAACAGGTTCAGGTACATCATCGCGTTGCCGCCGGCATCCGCGGTGAAGAAGTGGAAGCCCAGGTAGCGGTCCAGCGTCAGCATGGCCAGCGCACCGGTCAGGATGGGGAAGGAGGTGGCGATCAGCACGTTGGCCCAGGTGCAGGTCCAGGTGAAGATCGGCATGTCCATCAGCTTCATGCCGGGGGCGCGCATCTTCCAGACGGTCACCAGGAAGTTGATGGCCGTCAGTGTGGTCCCGATGCCCGAGAGCTGCAGGGCCCAGATGTAGTAGTCCACCCCGACGTCCGGGCTGAAGCCCAGCTCGGACAGCGGCGGGTAGGCGGCCCAGCCGGTGCGGGCGAAGTTGCCCACGCCCAGCGACAGGTTCACCAGCCCGGCGGACGCCACCAGCAGCCAGAAGCTCAGCGAGTTCAGGAACGGGAAGGCCACATCACGCGCACCGATCTGCAGCGGCACGATGATGTTCATCAGGCCCGTCATGAACGGCATGGCCATGAAGATGATCATGATCACGCCGTGCGCGGTGAACACCTGGTCGTAGTGGTCCGGCGGCAGGAAGCCCATGTTGCCGCCGGTGGCGACGGCCAGCTGGCCGCGCATCATCACCGCGTCGGCAAAGCCGCGCAGCAGCATCACCATCGCAAGGATGATGTACATCGTGCCGATCTTCTTGTGATCGACCGAGGTGAGCCACTCGTTCCAGAGGTAGCCCCACTTGCCGTACTTGGTGATCAGGGACAGGATCAGCACGGCCAGGACGGCCACCCCGCTGAGCGTCACCATCACGATGGGCTCATGGAAGGGGATCGCGTCCAGGCTCAGTTTGCCCAATAGCGTCGACATCGCGAATTACTCCTTGGTGGCGGCCACGGGCTCGCACAGCGCCTTGCTCAGCGCGGCCAGCTTCAGGTCGTCGTCGGTGGCGGCCAGCGATTGGCGGCCCGCCATGTACTTGTGCATCACGGCGTCGAACAGACGCGGCTCGGCAGCGGTGTAGAAGGCCGGCGCGTTGTTCTCGCTCGGCTTGGCCAGGGCCAGGTAGGCCTGGGCATCCAGCGGGGTGGCCTGGGCCTTGACCTTGGCCACCCAGGCCTGGAAGTCCTCGGGCGTCTCGGTGGCGATCGCCTTGAACTTCATGCCGGTGAAGCCACCGCCGCTGTAGTTGGACGACATGCCGTCATAGCTGCCGGCCTCGGAGGCCAGCAGGTGCAGCTTGGTCTGCATGCCGGCCATCGCGTAGATCTGGCCACCCAGCTGCGGAATGAAGAAGGAGTTCATCGCCACATCGGAGGTCACGCGGAAGTTCACCGGCGTGTCCTTCGGGAAGGCCAGCTGGTTGACGGTGGCGATGCCCAGGTCCGGGTAGATGAACAGCCACTTCCAGTTCAGGGCCACCACGTCCACCTTGATCGGCGCCTTGTCCGATTCCAGCGGGCGGTACGGGTCCAGCTTGTGGGTGGTCTCCCAGGCCAGGATGGCCAGCCCGATCACGATCACCACGGGGATGGTCCAGACCACCGCCTCGATCTTGCCGGAGTGCGCCCACTTGGGCGTGTAGGCGGCGGCCGTGTTGCTGGCCCGGTACTTCCAGGCGAACACCAGCGTCATCGCGATCACCGGGATCACCACCAGCAGCATCAGCAGGGTGGCCGTGATGATCAACGACTTCTCGTCGGCGCCGATCGGCCCCTTCGGGTCGAGGATGCCGCCCTTGCAGCCCGAGAGCAGCGTGGCCAGCAGGGCCGCACCGGCCCCCAGCCAACGAGTGGGTCTGGATTTTCTCGTCATACGACTACGTGGTTAAGGAGGATGGGGAGCGCCCTGCGGCGCGCGGGAAGCGGAACCGGCCGTGGCGCCGGCGTGTCACCGGTGCCCAGGCACCGGGGGCTCGCATCAGCTCGGCGGAGCGGATGCGACCGCCAGCGGAGGCGGCTCAGCGGCCGGCAACAGGCCCACCGGATGGCCGGCGACCGGCGCGCCCAGGCGCCCGCCTGCGCAGGGCGCGCAAGCGTCGACGGGGCGCCGGGCACTCCGGCGCATGGGCTGAATCCGATTCATCTGGCTGGCCTGGCCACAGACCCCAGATCGATTGATCTGGCGCACGCCACCACGGTGTGGCGATTGATCTGTCGCAATGCGGGTATTTGGCACCCATTGTATTGGCTGACCGGGTTCACTCCATTGACTGGGTTGTCAAGTCGGAATAGGTTGCCAAGTTTTGCCGGCATGCGCTAAGCATGGATTGGCACAAATGCTTTGTCAGGGCCAGAGGGCCTGCACGGTCTCTCGCACCGCCGCCACCGCGGGAATCGCCAGGGCCTCGGGGGTGCTGATCCAACACAGCCAGGTCTGCCCGGACCAGCCCGGGAAGATGTCCGCCTGCCCGTCGCGCGCAGCGGCCTCGGCCTGGTCGCGGCGCATCAGCCCCACCCCCAGGCCGCTGGCCACCATGCTGCGCACCGCGCTTTCGGTGTCGGCCATCACCGTGGCCGGCACCGGCACGCCCACCTGGGCGAAGAGACGGTCCAGCTGGCCGCGCAGCCCGCACTCGGGCGGTGTGGCCACCCAGGGCAGGCGCGCAAGCTCCCCCAGGCTGTCCGGCAGACCGTCGGCCGACAGCCGGCGTGGCACGGCCGCCACGACTTCGCAGGCTTGCAGACGCAGGATCTCCAGCCCGTCCAGCGTCTGGTGCTCGCACAGCACCCAGGCGCAGTCCAGCTCGCCGCGCCGCACGGCCTGGGTCGCGTGCATCGACACCCCCTGGCGCAGCTGCAGGGCCACCTGCGGATGCTGCTCGGCCAGTTGCACGAAGACCTCCCCCAGCCGCAGCGCCGCCGGATCGGTGATGGTGCCCATGCGCACCACGCCGCGCACCTGGCCGCGGATCTGCGCCGCCGTCGCCTGCAGGGCCTGGGCCGCCGCCAACGTGCGCTGGGCCTCGGCCAGCAGGCGCTGCCCGGCCGGCGTGAGGGCCATGCCCCGTGAGGTGCGGTCGAACAGACGCACCCCCAGCTCCTCCTCCAGCGCCTTGAGCTGGGCACTGACCGCCGGCGCGCTGGTGAAGACCCGCTCGGCCGCCCGGGTCAGGTTGCCCTCGGTGGCCACGGCCACAAAGGTCTTGAGCTGGTAGATCTCCATGGCCGCGATTCTCGGCGGCCCCTGCCCGGCCTGCGTCTCGTTTTTCCGAAGACCCCGCTCGGCCGAAACGAATGGACCGGGCCCCGGCCCGCCGCCCAGACTGGCGACCCTTTTCCGTTCAAGGAGTCGCCATGCAAGCCGTTCCCGTCGTCTGGGCCGTGCTGGCCCTGCTGGCCGCCACCACCGCCTGGGGCAGCATGTTCCTGGTCGCCAAGCCGATGGTTGCCCAGCTGGACCCGGTCTGGTTCACCACCGTGCGCTATGCGCTGGCCACCCTGCCCCTGTTGGCCCTGGTGCAGGTCTGGGGCCGCGCGCCCTGGACCCAGCTGCGCCGCCACCACCGGTCCCTGACCTGGTTGGGGCTGCTCGGCTATGGCGCCTTCAGCACGCTGTGCTTCTACGGCCTGCGGCTGACGCTGCCCTCGCACGCCTCTGTCCTGATGGCCACCATGCCCTTCTCCACCCTGGGCCTGCGCTGGTGGCTGGATGGGCAGCGCCCCAGCGCCCGGGCCCTGTGGGGCGCCGCGCTGGCCCTGGCCGGGGTGGCCACGGTGGCCGGCCTGCTGGGCCCCGCCGCCCGGGCCGCCGGGCCCGATGCCCTGTGGGGCGACGCCCTCATCTTCGCCGCCACCCTGGGCTGGGTGGTCTACACCCGCGGCGGCGCCCGGCTGAGCCACCTGAACGCGCTGGAATACACCGCACTGACGGCCACGGCCTC
This sequence comes from Ideonella benzenivorans, assembly GCF_020387415.1. Lineage (GTDB taxonomy): Bacteria > Pseudomonadota > Gammaproteobacteria > Burkholderiales > Burkholderiaceae_C > Ideonella > Ideonella benzenivorans. The sequence goes on from NZ_JAGWCB010000010.1 coordinate 602,635, forward strand.
ACTGCCCTGGCTGCTCGGCGCGGCCCTGCTGCTGACCGCGCTGGGCCTGTGCCGCGCCCCGGCCCCGATCACGCTGCAAGCCTGGGCGCCCTCGCTGGTCTACGTCGCCCTGGTGCCGACGGTGCTGGCAGCGCTGGCCTTCAACCTTGGCGTGCGCCGGCTGGGACCGGCGGTGGGCACCTTGTTCCTGAACGTGGTGCCGGTCTCGGTGATGGCGATGCGGGCCCTGCTGGGCCAGCCGCCCGGGGCCAGCGAGCTGCTGGGCACCGCGCTGGTGGCCATGGCGCTGACGCTGCATGCCCTGCCCGGGGCCAGCGCGCCCGCCCCGCGCGCCGCCCCCTGCCGCTGACGCCGGGCCCACAATGGGCGGTCGCCATTGCCCTTCCTCTGCCCCCCTCATGACCGTCCCCACCGACCAACTGGTTGAACTGGCCGCAGGCCGCTGGACCGGCCCGCTGATCCGCCGCCTGGGCCTGCCCGCACCGCGCCGGCTCTGCCGCGAGGCGGGCCCCCGGCGGACCGACGAACTGCAGGGCCGCCGCGCCAGCCTGGCTGGCACGGCGCAAGGCGCGGCGCTGGCGGTGGTCCAGCGCAGCCTGCTGGCGCACGGCGCCGCATTGGACACGGGCGACGGGCCGCTGGACATCGCCGTCTTCGACGCCACCGGCTGCCACACAGTGGCGGCCCTGCAGGCGCTCAGGGACTTCTTCGGCCCGCGCCTGCCCCGGCTGGCGCCCTGCGCCCACCTGCTGGTGCTGGCCACCGCCCCGGACACACTGGACAGCGCCGAGGCCGCCGCCGCCGCGCAGGCCTGCGAGGGCTTTGTGCGCAGCCTGGCCAAGGAAGTGGGTCGGCGCGGCGCCACCGCCAACCTGCTGTGGCTCACGCCCGGCAGCCCCGACCGGCTGGACGGGCCGGTGGGCTTTTTCTGCAGCCACCGCAGCGCCTACGTGTCGGGCCGGGCCCTGCGGCTGACGGCCACGGTCGCCGCCCCGCCGGCCACCCCCACCGCCCCCCGCGTCGCCGTGGTGACCGGGGCCGCGCGCGGCCTGGGCGCGGCCACCGCCGAACGCCTGGCCGAAGACGGCACCCAGCTGCTGTGCGTGGACGTGCCGGCCGCGCAAACGGCGCTGGCGGCGCTGGCCCAACGCCTGGGCGGCACCGCCCTGGCGCTGGACATCACTGCGCCGGATGCGCCACAGCAACTGACGGCGGCCCTGCGCCCCTGGGGCGGCGTGGACCTGCTGGTGCACAACGCCGGCATCACGCGAGACCGCACGCTGGCCCGCATGAGCGCCGCCGAATGGGACGCCGTGATGGCAGTCAACCTGCAGGCCGTGCTGCGGCTGGATGCGGCCCTGGACAGCGCCGGCCTGCTGCGCGCGGGCGGGCGCGAGGTCTGCCTGTCCTCCATCAGCGGCATCGCCGGCAATGCCGGGCAGACCAATTACGCGGCCAGCAAGGCGGCGCTGATCGGCTATGTGGCCCGCCGCGCGACGGCGCTGGCCGGGCGGGGCATCACGGTCAATGCGGTGGCGCCCGGCTTCATCGAGACGGAGATGACCCGCCGCATCCCCTGGCTGATCCGCGAAGCCGGGCGGCGCATGAACGCGCTGGCCCAGGGCGGCCAGCCGCGCGACGTGGCCGAGGCAGTGGCCTTCCTGGCCCGCCCCGAGGCCCTGGGGCTGACAGGCCAGGTGCTGCGCGTCTGCGGCCAGTCGCTGCTGGGCGGCTGAGCGCGGCCCGGACCCTTCCGGCCGCTCAGGGCTTCAGGTGCACGCCCTGCAGCGAGGGCGCCTGCAGGCGCGGCGCCGGGCTGCCCGGCCGCACCGTGCCGAAGCGTGCGCTGCCCTGCTCCCAGGCCTGCAAGGCCGTCTGCAGCGCGTCCTGGCTGCGGCCCACGAAGTTCCACCACAGCAGGATGGGTGCATCGGCCCAGGGCTGGCCGCCCAGCCACAGCAGCCGCAGCGGCCCCTCGCTGCGCAAGGCCACGCTGTCGGCGCCCGGCGGCAGGTACAGCAGCTCGTCCGCGTCCAGGCGCTCGCCGGCCACCCAGGCCTCGCCTTCCAGCACCATCGCGGCATGTTCAAAGGCCGGGTCCAGCGGCAGCGTCACCGTCCCGGCGGCCTCGGTCTTCAGCTCCAGCCCCACCAGCGGGGTGAACACCTGCACCGGCGAGGTCGCGCCCAGCGCGCTGCCGGCCAGCACCGTCACCTGCCAACCCTCCAGCGAGCGCACCGGCAGCACCGGGTGGTTCTGGAAGGCCGGCGGCCGGTCGCGCTCGGCGTCGGGCAGCGCGATCCAGAGCTGGGCCGCGTGCATGCGGGCGCCATCGGCGGCCGAGTCCTCGGTGTGGGCGATGCCGTGGCCGGCCGTCATCAGGTTGACCTGCCCTGGCCGGATCACCTGCTCGTGGCCCAGCGAATCACGGTGCATCACCTCGCCCTCGATCATCCAGGTGAAGGTCTGCAGGCCGATGTGCGGGTGCGCCCCGACGTGCATGCCGTCGCCCGGCGCGAACTGCGTCGGTCCCAGGTGATCGAGGAAGCACCAGGCGCCCACCATGCGGCGCTCGCGGTGCGGCAGGGCCCGCAGGATGGGCGTGTCCACGCCCAGGAGGGTCTTGCGGGCGGGCAGGCGCTGGAGGGTGGACATCGCGGGAACTCCTTCAGGCAAATCGCCCGGGGGTGTAGGGGCCGGCGTCCAGTGTAGGGGCCTGGCCCATCACGCACTGCGCGGCCAGCTCGGCCGCGCCGGCGGCCACCGTCCAGCCGGTGTGGCCGTGGCCGGTGTTCAGGAACAGGCCCGGCACCGCGGTGGCGCCGATCAGCGGCACACCATCGGGCGAGACCGGCCGCAGGCCGCACCAGCCCTGCTCTTCGCGCGGCGTCAGGGCCTCGGCATAGGCCGGGTAGAGCCGGCGCAGCAGCCGCCACAGGTTGGCCACCCGCTCGGGCGACAGGCTGCGGTCGAAGCCGGCGAACTCGGCCGTGCCGGCCACCCGCACCGCCTGCTCGCCCACCGGCACCACGGCCATGTGCAGGTCGGTGTCGATCACCGGCACCCGCGGCGCCAGCCCGTCCACCCGGGGCAGCGTGAGCGAATAGCCCTTGACCGGCTTGATCGGCAGCGACAGACCCACGCTGGCAGCCAGCCGCGGGCTCCAGGACGCGGCGCACAGCAGCACCGCATCGCCCTCGACCATGCCCTGCGAGGTGGCCACCCCACGCACCACGCCGCCGGCCTGCACCAGCTGATGCACCTCCGCGCCAAAGCGGAACACCACCCCCCGCGCCTGCAGCCAGGCCTGCAGCGCGCGGCAGAAGCCCTGCGGGTCGCCGCCCATGTCGCGCGGATGGAAGACCCCACCGACGATCTGATCGCCGATCGGCCGCAGCGCCGGCTCGATCTCCAGCACCTCGTCGCGGCTCAGGGCGGTGTAGTCCACGCCATGCGGCGCCAGCCAGGCCCGCCAGGCCTTCAGCGCGGCCAGGCCGGCCGCATCGCGGCAGATGGCCAGCGAGCCGCGCTCGTAGTGGTCAAAGCGCATCTCGGGCACCTGGGCCAGGGCCTGGGTCAGCGTCAGGCTGCGCAGCGCCAGCCGGGTGTTGGCCAGCGTGTTGGCGCGAAAGCGCGCCTCGTTCGATTCGCGCAGAAAGCGCCAGCCCCAGCCCAGCAGGTGGGGCAGCTGCCGCAGGTGCAGGCGCATCGGCGAATCCGGCTGGCCCAGGCCGTGCCAGAGCTCGCGCAGCACGCCGGGGCGGTTCCAAGGTTCGACCAGGCTGGGGTGCAACAACGAACCGTTGGCGAACGAGGTCTCCAGGCCCGGCCCGGCGTGGCGCTCCAGCACCTCTACCTCGGCGCCCCGCTGCTGCAGTTCATGGGCCGCGCACAGGCCGGCCAGACCGGCCCCGATCACCACCACTCTCACGATCTCTCTCCCAACGAAGTTCTGGCCCGCATTGGACACCCGCCGCGCGCGACTGCCGACTGCTGCAAGAATGGGCCGTTCCCATTCCCCATCCCGCGCCATGTCCCTCGCCTCCCGCTTCCCGGTCCAAGCCCGGCCCGCCGTCCACCAACTGTCCGGCTCCCTGATCCGCGAGGTGGCCAACAGCGCGATGGGCCGCGCCGACGTGCTGCCTTTCTGGTTCGGTGAATCGGACCAGCCCACGGCCGACTACATCCGCGCCGCGGCCACCCGTTCGCTGGCGGCGGGGGAGACCTTCTACAGCCAGAACCTAGGCCGGCCCTACCTGCGCGAGGCCATCGCCGCCTACCTGAGCCGACTGCACGGCCAGCCCCTGGACCCGGCCCGGGTCGGCGTCACCGCCTCGGGCGATGAAGGCCTGATGGTGGCGATGCAGCTGCTGCTCTCGCCCGGCGACCGGGTGGTCGCCATCACCCCGCTGTGGCCCAACATCTGCGAGATGCCGCGCGTGCTGGGCGCCGAGGTGACCCGGGTGCCGCTGAGCGTGGCCCAGGGCCGCTGGACGCTGGACCTGGACCGGCTGCTGGCCGCCCTGACGCCCCAGACCCGGCTGCTGATCATCAACTCGCCCAACAACCCCACCGGCTGGACGATCGACGAGGCCGCCATCCCGCTCATCCTGGCGCACTGCCGCCGGCACGGCATCTGGGTGCTGAGCGACGACGTGTACGAGCGCCTGGTCTACGACCCGGCCCAGGCCTCGGCGCCCTCCTTCCTGCGCCACGCCGCGCCGGATGACCGCTTCATCTCGGTCAACAGCTTCTCCAAGGCCTGGCGCATGACCGGCTGGCGCGCCGGCTGGATGGTGGTGCCCGAAGCCTTGGCCGACGACCTGGCCAAGCTGATCGAGTTCAACTTCTCCTGTGTGTTCGAGCCCATCCAGCGCGCCGGGGTGGCGGCGCTGGAACAGGGCGAGGCCGACGTGGCCCGGCTGCGGGCCGAACTGCGGGCCTCGCGCCAGCTGCTGGCTGGGGCGCTGCAGGCCTTGCCGGGCGTGGAGGTGCCCGAGGCCGGTGGCGCGATGTACGTGTTCTTCCGCCTGGCCGGCTGCGACGATTCGCTGGACCTGGCCAAGCGGCTGGTCGGCGAGGTGGGCCTGGGCCTGGCCCCGGGGGCGGCCTTCGGCCCCGAGGGCGATGGCTGGCTGCGCTGGTGCCATGCGGTGAGCGACCTGCAGACGCTGCGCACCGGCGTGGACCGGCTGACCCGCTTCGTGGCCCGCCACCGGCCAGGCTGACCCGCGCGCGGCGGCGGCGTTCAGCGCCAGCCGGCGCCAGTGGCCTTGCTCAGGTGCACGTAGTCGTGCAGGTCGCTGAGCATGAAGTGCCGGTTCTGCACCTCGCCCATGTGCGCCAGCGTGGCGGCATCGCCCGCCAGCCACTGGCGCGCCGTGGCGCGAAACTCCGGCGGCATGGCCTGGTTGAAGGCCGAGGGCTGGACCAGCAGGTGGCAGACCTGCTCGAACAGCAGCCGGTAGCGCTCATCCTCGGCCGCCTGGTAGACATCGCCGAAATCCCGCCAGCGGGGCTGCCCGGCCGCCGCGTCCCAGCGGTCGAACAGGCACAGGTAGGCCTCGGCATCCGGTCCGTCGCCCAGCCGGGCCTGGGTTTTCTTGGCCACCAGACGGGGGGTTCCGATCTGCTGCATGGGGCGGGCTCCTGCGCGAAATGCGCTGCCTGAGACAAAGACAAAGGCGCGGCCGGAATGTCGGCAATGCGACACCCCTGCGGTGTTCCGCCTGTCCACCGCAAGAAGCGTGCAGGCTCATCTGATGACCCACTGAACCTGTGCGATTCGCTCGGGCAAGCGCCCCCGCCCCCGCAGCGCCGACGCACCCCGCCTAGGATGCCGGCGTCACCACAGGAGGGGCCATGCCCACCGACGCCACCGCGCCCGCGCCCTACCGGGCCATCCTCTGCCACTTCGACAGCTACAGCGCCGCGCTGAACTTTGCCTGCTGGCCCGAGCGCTGCCTGCTCTGGCCCGCGCCGCTGCCCGAAGGGGCCACGCCGGGCCCGGTCAGCCTGCCCAATGACGGCACGGCCGCGCACCAGGCGGTGCTGCAGTTGCTGGGCGTACCCGAAGGCGAGCTGGTGTGGATGCCCGAGTACGACCAGGGCGTCCAGACGCCGGAGGGCGAGATCCGCGTGCACCTGCTGCGCTTCACCACCTTCGACGCCCCCACCCCGGCGCTGGAGGCCGTCGGCGGCGTGTTCAAGCCCATCTCGGCCCTGCGCGGCTATCCCCCGCTGGAGCTGGCCCTGGTGCGCGAGGTGTTCAACCTGATCGTTGGCGGCGCCGGCCACCGCGCCTGAGCTGAAGGGCGTCTCCGCCCCCTGCGACCACCGCCCCGCGGGGGCTCACGCCCGGTAGCCCTCCTCGGCCAGCACCTGCCGCACGGCCGGCATGCGGCGCATCCAGGCCAGGTGGGCCGCGCAGTGCGGCGGCAGCGGCAGGCCGGTGTGCTCGGCCCAGAAGAACACATAGAACAGCGCCGCGTCGGCCAGGTTCAGCCGGCGCTCCAGGCGCTCGGTCGCCAGCGCCGCCTCCAGCACCGCGAAACCCGCCTGCACGATCTCACGGCCCCGGGCCTGGATGGCCTCGGTCCAGCGCACCGTGTCCGCCGCGTCCAGCCCGGGCGGCAGGTAGCTGTCCGGGGTGAAGACGCGGGTCCAGCCTTGGCCGTGCACCGTGCCCACGGCATAGTCCAGCCGCGCCAGCAGCTCGGCCGCGGCCGCAGGGTCCTCCGGCAACAGCTGGGCCTTGGGGCAACGCCGGGCCAGCCAGTAGGCGATGGCGCCGAACTCGGTCAGCACACGGCCATCGTCAAGCTGCAGCGCGGGGATGCTGCCCTTGGGGTTGAGCGCCAGGTAGGCGGGCTGGCGGTGGTCGCCCGCCGGCAGGTTCAACACCGTGACCTGAAAGGGCAGCTCCAGCGCTTCCAGCAGGATGTGGATGCCGGTGGAGCAGGAGCCCGGCGTCATGAAGAAGGTCAGCATGGGGTCGATGGTAGGCAGCGATCGGCCCGGCCGCCGGACCGGCCGGGAAGCCCGAGTGCCCCGCCGGCACAAGGCCACGCCGGCCACGGCATCGGGCCGCCAGCCGGGGCCGCACGGCGCATACACTGCGGGCCTTCGCCGCCCCTCTCCCGGTCCTCCGTGCCATCCACCGACCACCCCCTGCAGGGCACGCGCCAGCTGATCTGGCAGCACCCGGTCGTCTTCGCCGCGCTGATCGGCGTCCTGGGCGCACTGCTGACCATCGGCTTTCGCGAAGCCATCCACGGGGTCGAGACCCTGGCCTACGGCCGCAGCGACAGCCTGGTGAGCATCGCCCGCGGCCTGCAGGGCTGGCAGCGGGTGCTGCCACCGGTCATCGGCGGCGTGGTGGCCGGGCTGCTGCTGCGCTGGACCCAGCGCTGGGTGCGCGAGGAGCACGGCGGCGACTACATGGAGGCCATCGCGCTGGGCAATGGCGAGCTGGACGTGCGCCGCTCGCTGCTCAAGGCGCTGTCCTCACTGGCGACGGTGGCCAGCGGCGGCGCCATCGGCCGCGAGGGCCCGATGGTGCAGCTGGCCGCGCTGGCCGGCTCGCTGTTCGGCCGCTGGTGGCAGCTGCCGGTGCCGCGGCGGCGGCTCTACGTGGCCTGCGGCGCGGCGGCCGGCGTTGCCACCGCCTACAACGCGCCCATCGCCGGTGCGCTGTTCATCGCCGAGATCGTGCTGAACTCACTGTCCCTGGCCAGCCTGGCGCCACTGATCGTCTCGGCCTTCACCGCCAACCTGGTGGTGCGCCAGCTGGCCGGCTATGCGCCGACCTACCACATGCCCTTCAGCGCGCTCAACCACGATGTGGAGATCATGGCGCTGCTGCCGCTGGGCCTGCTGGCGGGCGCGGTCGCGCCGCTGTACCTGGCGGTGCTGGACCAGGCCCATGTGCAGTTCCGCCGCTGGCACGCGCCGCTGTGGCTCAAGCTGGGCACCGGCGGCCTGCTGGTGGGCCTGATCTCGCTGGTCAGCCCCGAGGTCTGGGGCAATGGCTACAGCGTGGTCAACGCCATCCTGCAGGACCATTGGTCCATGGCCGCGCTGCTGGCGGTGCTGTTCTGGAAGGTGCTGGCCGTCTCGGCCACGACCGGCTCGGGCGCGGTGGGCGGCATCTTCACGCCCACGCTGTTCGTGGGCGCGGTGCTGGGCGCGCTGTTCGGCGACCTGCTGCAGCAGCTGTGGCCCGGCCTAGTGCCGGTGCCCGTGGCGGTGGTCATCGGCATGGGGGCCTTCTTGGCGGCCTGCACCCACGCGCCGCTGATGTCCATCCTGATGCTGTTCGAGATGACCCAGAACTACAACCTGATGGTGCCGCTGATGGCCACCTGCGTGCTGGGTTACCTCGTCTCGCATGCGCTGCGGGTGCGCTCCATCTACGCCGTCACCCAGGAACAGATCAAGCCCGCGGCGGCGCTGACCATCGCTGCCGACCTGCTGCACACCGAGCCGCCCACCGTCACGCTGGGCCAGCCCATGCAGGTGGTGGAAGAGCGCTTCCGCCAGAGCCGCTGGCAGCATGTCTATGTGACCGACGCGGCGGGCCGCTTCCTGGGCGCCATCCCGCTGCAGGATTTCCGGCTGCAGCTGATGCCCGACGGCACGGCCGCCGAGCAGTCTTGGCCGCCCCAGCTGCTGCGCGCCGACTACCCGCGCGTGCGGCTGGAGGCCCCGGCCTGGGAGGTGCTGGAGGTGTTCAGCCGCCACCCGGGCGAGCGCCTGCCGGTGCTGGACACGCAGGACCGGCTGATCGGCTACGTGGTCAAGTCGGACCTGGTGCTGCTGTGCCGGGACTACCTGGCCCAGCTCTGAGTCGCAGATCGGCCTGGCGCGCCAGCAGTTGTTGCGCCAGCGCGGGTGTGCCGCCGTGGCGCAGCACGCAGGCCTGCACCATCGCCGCTGGCAGCGCGGTGACCCCCTGCGCGGCCGCCCGCAGTTCCGCCGCGTCCATGTCGGCGAACAGGCGCCGTGCGTGCGGGTTGTCGGGGTCGCAGCGCAGACGGTCCCACTCGTCCACCCGGGTGCCGAAGGCCGCGCCCTTGGGGTCGCCCTGGGCCCGGTAGAGCAGCGCCCCGCCCACGTCCAGCGTCAGCACCGTGCCATCGGGGCCCACGCCCTGGTTGTCGCCGTCGAAGCCGGCCGCGTCCCAGTTGGCCAGCCAGGCATGCACACCCAGCCAGTGGCGGGCCTGGCACCGCTCGGCTTCGCTGAGCTGGGACACCCGGTGGCAACGCAGCGGCACCCAGGCGGTGACGACCTGGTCGGGCACGCGGCTGCGGCGGTAGGGCAGCGTGGGCGCGCCGGCCAGGCGGTAGAGCTGCGCGGCCAGCCATTCGTTGCGCGCATGGGCCGGGGACTCCACCGTCTTGACGTACCAGCGCCGGCCCCGCGCGTCTTCATAGATCCCGGCCGGGTGGCTGCCCAGCGCGCCGCCCACCCGCTGCAGCGTGGTGGTGTCGATCGGGCTGTCGTCCTCCCGCATGGGCGGCCCCACCTCAGGGCAAGGGCTGGGTGCGGCGCACCAGCGCCAGCTGGCCCGGGGTCTCGATGGCGCCCCGCCGCACCTGCCGCACCGCGCGGATGGCCTGCTCGGCCGGCCAGCCCAGCTCCACCAGCAGGCGCGCTGCGATCATGCCGGCGCGCCCCAGGCCGCCCTTGCAGTGCACCAGCACGTCGGCGCCCGCGCGCAGCCGGCGACGGATCTCGGCCCCCTCGGTGAGCCAGGCCCGCTCGAAGGGCTCGCCCGGCACGCCGAAATCGGGGATGGGCAGATGCGCCCAGTGCAGGCCGCGCCGCTGCACCGCCTGCCCCAGCTGCGGCACGCGCAGCGCCTGCAGCTCGGCCGGCTCCACCAGCGTCAGCACCAGCGTGGCGCCCCAGGCGACGATCGCGTCCAGGTCCAACCCCAGGTCACGCGCCCAGGCCCCGGTGGCGGCCGCGTGGTCGTGCTTGCCCGGGCAGAAGGTGATGCCGATGCGGCCCCAGCCATCGCCGGCCCGCAGCTCGGCGATCTGCAGCGGGTGGGTGTGGCTGGTGCGCACGAAGGTCATGCCCCATCGTGCCACCGCGCCCGCCCGGCCACCGCATTGGCCCAGCGGCGCAGTCTGGCTCAGGCGCGCAGCAGTTCGTCCACCACCGCCCGGCCCTCGGCGCCGGTCCAGTCCACAGCGCCCATCAGCTGGAAGCGGGCCCGGCCCTGGCGGTCGATGCCTACCGTGCACGGAAAGACCCGGGCCTCGAAGGCCTTGGCGGCGGCGCCGTCGTCATCCAGCGCCACCGGCAAGGTCAGCCCCAGCGGCTTCAGAAAGCCCCGCACGGTGCTGGCCGGCTCGCGGTAGTCCACCGCCATCAGCTGCAGGCCGTGCGCGCGTTCGCGCTCGGCCATCGCGGCCAGCCGGGGCAGCTCCTCGCGGCAGGGCTCGCACCAGGTGGCCCAGAAGTGCAGCAGCACGGCCTCGCCCCGCGCGCTGGCCAGGGTCCAGCGGCCACCGTCCAGCCGCGGCAGGTCCACCGCCGGCGTGGCGCGCCCTCTCGGCCACGCCTTGCGCAGCACCGTGGGCGCGGCCTGCGCCCGGCGGGGCGTACCAGCCCCCAGCACCATCAACACGGCCGACGCCGAGACGGCGGCCAGGGCCTGACGCCGGCGCCGGTCGGGAACATCCCCGCCCGCATCGGGGCAGGCTTCACGGAGAGAAAAACCGGTCATCGTTAAAATTTTGGTCCTTCCACAGGATTCCAACCCAATGACCACCTTGCTGTCGAGGCGTAGCCTCGTGAAATCGGCCTCGGCTTCTCTGCTGCTGGCGGGCGTGCCCGCCCTGCGCGCCGAGGAGGCCCAGCGCCATTTCGATCCCAAGCCCACCGGCTGGCGCACCTTCGACGTGACGACCACCGTGACGCTGAAGGATGCCAAGGGCCCGTCCAGCATCTGGTTGCCCGTGCCTTCGCTGGACAACGGCTGGCAGCGCACGCTGGACGTGCACTGGACGGACAACGCCGGCAAGGTGCAGATGAGCACCGACGGCGACACCGGCGCCAAGATCCTGACCGCGACCTACGACGCCTCGGTGGCGCTGCCCAGCATCACCCTGGTCACCCGGGTGCAGACGCAAAACCGCGCCGTGGACTGGAAGGCCAAGGCCACCGAAGCCGTGGACCCGGCAGAGCTGCGCCGCTGGGTGCAGCCCAGCGAGCTGATCCCCGTCGACGGCGTGGTGCGCAAGGTGGCGCAACAGATCGTGGCCGGCACCCGCACCGACCGTGAGAAGGCCCAGCGCATCTACGACTGGGTGATCGTCAGCTCCTACCGCGACCCCAAGGTGCGCGGCTGCGGCGTGGGCGACATCCGCGCCATGCTGGAAAGCGGCAACCTGTCGGGCAAGTGCGCCGACATCAACGCGCTGTTCGTCGGCCTGTGCCGCGCCGTGGGCATCCCCGCGCGGGACCTGTACGGCATCCGCCTGGTGCCCAGCGCCTTCGGCTACCGCGAGCTGGGCGGCAACCCCGCCAGCCTGAAGGGCGCGCAGCACTGCCGCTCCGAGATCTACCTGAAGGGCCACGGCTGGGTGGCCATGGACCCGGCCGACGTCACCAAGGTGATGCGCCAGGAAACCCCCGAGTGGATCAAGGACCCGGCCCACCCCATCGTCACCCCGGTGCGCCGCGCCCTGTTCGGCAGCTGGGAAGGCAACTGGATGGGCTACAGCAGCGCCGCCGACATCACCCTGCCGGGCGCCAAGAAAGGCAAGCTGCCGTTCTTCATGTACCCGCAGGCCGAGACGGCCGACGGCGCCCGCGACCCCTACGCGCCGGACACCTTCGTCTACCAGATCACGGCCAAGGAAGTGACCGCCTGAGCGCGGTGATGCCCGATGCTGGCCCGCACCGCTGACCCCACCCCCGGCACCCGCGGCCTGAGCGCGCTGCTGGCGGCCGGGTTGGCGGCGCTGCTGGCGTCGAGCTGCTGCGTCATGCCGCTGGCCCTGGCCCTGCTGGGCGTTTCCGGCGCCTGGATCGGCCAGCTGCGGGTGCTGGAGCCCTGGTCGCCCTGGCTGCTGGCCGGGGCGCTGGGCGCCCTGGGCCTGGCCGCCTGGCAGATCTACCGCCCGGCCCGCGCCGGCAGCGCCCAGTGCGGCATCGACAACGACGCCTGCCGCACCACCAACCGCTGGATGCGGCGCTGGTTCTGGCTGGTGGCGCTGCTGACGCTGGTGCCGCTGCTGGCGCCCCTGCTGGCGCCCTGGTTCTACTGAGACCTCCTGCGATGAAGACCCCCTCATCCCTGTGGACCGGCCTGTGCGCCGCCCTGCTGCTGGGCAGCGCGCTGCCCGCCACCGCCGCGCAGCGCCAGGTCACGCTCAACGTGCCCACCATGGACTGCGCCACCTGCCCCGTCACCATCAAGGTGGCGCTGATGAAGGTGCCCGGCGTCAGCAAGGCCGTGGTGAGCTACAACCGGCGCACCGCCCAGGTCACCTACGACGACGCCCAGGCGGATGTGCCCGCGCTGATGCGCGCCACCGAGGGCGTGGGCTACCCGTCCTTCAAGGCCGACGCGCCCTGAGCGCGGCCTTCAACCCCGCAAATGCCCGGTGGGCAAGGCGGTGGTGTACTTCACCTGGCTGAGCGCGAAGCTGGAGCGGATGCTGGCCACGCCCGGGATCTGCGTCAGGCAGTCCACCAGCAGCGTCTGGTACTGGATCAGGTCCTCGACCACCACGCGCAACATGAAGTCGGCCTCGCCGCTCATCAGGTAGCACTCCATCACCTCCGGCCGCTGGCTGATGGCCTGGGTGAAGACCTCCAGCGAGGCCTTGTCCTGCTGCTTGAGCGTGACGTGCACGAACACGTTGACCGCCAGCCCCAGCTTGAGCGGGTCCACCAGCGACACCGCCCCGCGCAGCACCCCGCTTTGTTTCAGCTCGGCCACCCGCCGCCAGCAGGGCGAGGCCGACAGCCCCACCCGCTCGGCCAGTTCCGCGTTGCTCAGCGTGGCGTCCTGCTGCAGCGCATCCAGGATGCGCAGGCTGGCCTCGTCCAGCGTCACCGGCTTGAAGGTCAAAGTTTTCTCCTTTGTAAGCCACGAAGGATAACTTCTCCGATTTCAGCCCAAACCCCGGCCAACAAGAAGACACTTTCCACCCCGTCGTGACTAGCATTTCCTGGCCGTTTTACCCCGCCAGCCCGCGTCACGACATGGACCTCACGCACAAGAACCCCCTGGCCCTTGCGGCCACCCGCCGCCCCGCCACGGCCGGACTGGACACCCTGGCCTGGCTGGGCCTGATGGTGCTGCTGTGGGGCCTGAGCTGGCCGGCCACCCAACTGGCCCTGAACGTGGTGCCGCCGCTGTGGCTGGCCACCCTGCGCTTTGGCAGCGCCGGCCTGTGCCTGTTCGCCTTCACCGCGGCCAAAGGCCTGCTGCGCTGGCCCACCCGGGCGGACTGGCCCATCGTCGCCAGCATGGGCCTGCTGCAGATGATGACCTTCACCGGCCTGGGCATGATCGCGATGACCCATGTGGACACCAGCCGCGCCGTGCTGCTGGCCTACACCACGCCGCTGTGGGGCGTGCTGGCCAGCGCGCTGCTGCTGGGCCAGGCGCCCACCCGCCTGCAGCTGCTGGCCCTGCTGGTGGGCCTGACCGGCATCGGGCTGATCTGCTCCCCCTGGGAGATGGACTGGCAGGCCCCCGGCGCGCTGATGGGCGCGGCCTTTCTGCTGATCGGCGCGGTCTGCTGGGCGGTGGTGATCCTGCACATCAAGCGCCACCGCTGGGCCGCCTCCCCGCTGGCCCTGGCGCCCTGGCAAATGCTGCTGGCCACGCTGCCGCTGGCCGGCTTTGCCGCCGCGCTGGAAGGCGCGCCCACCCACGTGAGCGTGGACCGTCACCTGCTGGAGCTGCTGATCTACATCGGCCCGGTGGCCACCTCCGCCTGCTTCGTCATCTCGGCCGAGCACGGCCGGCGCATCAGCACCTTCGCCATGTCCAACCTGACGCTGGGCGTGCCGCTGATCGGCATCCTGTCCTCGGTGGCCATCCTGGGCAACCGGCTGTCCGGCCTGTTCGCGATCGGGCTGGGGCTGATCTTCGGGGGGATGGTGTTGGCGGCGACAGCGGCGAAGCGGGGGCGGTGAGCTGGGCTGCATTCGCTGTGCCGCAACGCACTTAGCTCAGAGGCACGCGGAGAAGTTTGACCAGCTGCAGCTTCTCTTTGCCAACCTCCCAGCGCCGAACCGGCTGGAACCCCATTCGGGCGTAGAGCGCCAATGCCGGGGTGTTCTTCGCCCCAGTTTGAACGGTCAGTGGCGACGCTCCATGGGTGCGCAAGACCTCTGCCAGAAGACGACCAGCGATTCCACGACGCTGGAAGGCAGGTGCAACCACCAGAGCCGAGATGTTCGGACCTTCGTCGGCGCGCTCGACGCTGATGCCACCGACCAGCTGCCGCCCCAGGCGGGCAACGAAGAAGGCCTCGGTGGAAGCACGCAGGTCCGCGACGGTTACTCTTAGCGGTGGAAAGTCGACCGCCCCGAGTAGAACGGCCTCCTCTGCATAAGCCTGCAGCCACACCCTGTGGATTTCCTCGGCCGTGGTGCCAGAGGCTGGACTCTCGACAAGGACGAGAAGACTCTCGTTCATGTGGCCCAACGTCCAAGCTCAGCGTGCGGCGAAAGGTTGGGCATAAGGCTCACCACAGCTTCCACCACGGCCGACTTCCTTCCATGGAGCTGCTTGGGTAGTGAATGGATTCCGGCTGTGGATCGTAAGGAGACAAGTCGTGCATCGCGACCAGGGACTTGAGTAGAGCGCCGACGTAGTCAGCTTTGGACCACACGCGGCACATGATGAGGTGACCTGGCGAGCGAGCGAACACAATGTCAAAGGGACACAAGTCAGTTTCACCGTCACAAAGAGCCAGATACAACGGGCCAGCCTCTGCATTCGATAAGCGCTCGCGAGGAAAAAACTTCGTGATCAAAACTTATTTTCTACCTGATTACCAACGTTTTAAGTCACCGGATCTGCGCGATTTTCACGCGATCCGGTGAAATTATGGCATGGCCTAACGCAAAAATATTGACACCTCATGACTATTGGGTACATGGGTCTTTAAGAAGGTCACGGGACACCCATCGCATGCGCGCAATGCAAAATAGCGAGAATTTCACATCCCCATCCGTTCGCAGGACGTCAACAATCGCATGAGATTCCTTCCCAGTAGTTGATATCACGCCAACCTCGTATCGATACGGCATTGTCTCTGAGATTCTAGTTGAGCCACGCTCCACCCACGTATTCTTAACTTCACCGGCATCGCGAATGATGTCCAGGTTGTTTTTTATGTATTGACTAACCAATGCCTTTTCCTTGGCGACTTCTTTCGGTACGTTAGCTGGATCGACCTGTCCGGCGCGACAATGAGGATTTCCTTTTACAGAGTACATCTGCTCGATCATTGGCGCTTGCTCTCGTGCCTTGGCTTCAATATCAACCTTTTCAGAAGCAAACTTTGCTCTAAGTTCGTTTAATCCTGAATAGACTGACTCCACCCGCCTTTCGATGGCATCCGTCTTGGGTTTTTCTCGGTATGGATTTGGAGTTACCTTATCCCACACCATCACGCGATCCAGGATTCTGTCGAGATTTGCAACGTTTTGGAATGCGTAATTGTTGATTGGTGCGCCAATCGTCATGCGCATTACCGATAGCAGTTGGCTTCTGTCTCCGCGTTCAAAGGCCATTTGATATTGAACGCGTAATTGTGCCGCGTAGAACCAGAAGACGCCATCGTCCCTCTCACCGTTTTGAAATAACACGAAGGCGGGAGCGAACATTTCAAGTGGCTCTTTGAGCAATCTTGGGTCATTCAGCAATTCCCTCGCAGCAGCTAGCGCTGTGCGTTCGTCACAGGACTTCAAACGATCCTTCGCGGGCAAGCCCTCATCCGCATTCGAGAAAGTCGGAGCGAGAAAGGCAAGAGCAAGCATTAGTGAGGTATAGAGGATGCGCAGCATAGTAGTTAGGCCCAACGTGAAGCTCAGCCGCCCGCGTAGGTGTGACGCCAGTAGCGGCCGGGCCAGAGTGCCCCCAGGGCATGCTCGGCCGCGAGTGGCGGCACGCCGTAGCGAGTCGGCTGCAGCGTTGGGTTAGGCCTTACTGCCGACAACGGTTCAGTAGGCGATTCAGTTCGCATTGATCTTTGCTACGCGAGCAGCGTGTCTGCCGCCTTCGAAGCGTGCCGTCAAGAACGCGTCCACGATGTCGATGGCGGTGCCCACGCCAACGACACGCGCGCCAAGGCACAAGACGTTTGCATCATTGTGCTGCCGTGCCATTCGAGCGCTCAGCGGCTCGCTGCAGACTACGGCGCGCACGAAAGCGTTTCGATTTGCAGCGATAGACATGCCAACTCCGGTGCCACAAACGAGGACCGCGAGTTGGACGGCTCCGTCCGCTACAGCACGGCCCACGGCGTGAGCGAAGTCTGGGTAGTCACAGGATTCCATACCCGTTGTGCCGAAGTCCCGAGCGGTGATACCGCGCTTCTCCAGTTCTTGCTTCAGCGTCTGCTTGAGCTCGAAGCCGGCATGATCGGAAGCGACAGCGATTGCGAGAGTCATGGGTGTATTGCTTAACTGCAGCACTCGACACGAGTGGGGTTCTGAGGCCTAACGAATGAAAGGGACTTCCCCGTCCCGAGCGAGCCGCGAAGCGGCAAACGGCAACGAGTGCCACGATGGGGTTGCGAATCTCATCCATTCACTCCGAAGGGGAAGCCCATGGCCATCGTATGCGTTGGAGTCGACCTCGCCAAGAACGTGTTTGCCGTGCACGGCATCAACGAAGCCGGATGTCCTGAACTGGTACGACCGGCGGTGCCGCTCGACCAGCTGCTGGCGCTGGTCTCGGCCCTGCTGACCTGCTCCCCCCAGTCCGCACCTTGTTGCTCCCATCGCCCGATCGAAACCCGGTTGGTACGTGAAGCCCACAAAAAGACAGACCCGCTGCGCGGGTCTAGGGATTCGTTTGGCTTGACAGACGGGGAAGCCCTTGTAGTGGAGGTAACCGGCCTTGCGCGGCTTTATGCGCGAGGACCGTGTTGACCGCAGGGTTAGAACTGCGAATCACTTGGTGACCACCTTAAACGCCCGACTTTCTACGGTGGAGGTTGAGCTTTGCCCCTGAGCCGACAACGGCGTAAATATTTGAATGGCCTTTGTATTCGGAACTAGGAATTCGGCCTCCAAAATTGCTCTGCCGCTCCCCTTCGTTACCACCTCGAAATTTTGCGCTACCGCCGAATTGTCCGCAGCCTGGACCACGAGGGCCAGCGTTCCAGAGTCAGCACCCAGCGTGTATTCGATCTCAACCTTCATCTTCACTTCTTCACCGGCTTGCAGAACTTCCGCAACGCTGGGCGATACCGAGGCAATATGGACCGATGAACCACCAGGAGCGGGAGTCCCAAGGTGCGGATCGCTTCGCTGGCACGCGACGAGCAAGGCAGCAGAGAACAGAATAACTACAAACTGCCTGGAAAGCGTGGGAGTAGTCATAGCAGTTCTAACGTTCGAATTCAGCGGACGGTAAAAAGCGCAGATTTTTGACGGTCCGCTGGAATTATTGGTTGGGCCTTAAGTGTCAACGGAAACCCCCTTGAACTCACCTTCCTCAAACCAACAATTGAAAAGATACCCAAGGTTGTCAGTTATGCAGACGAATGTAATATCCCAAGGCTTGCTCTCGTCGCCAGCAAGTGGCACACCTATGCCGCCGGGCTGCAGGGCAGTTCCCCAATGCTCCGGGAACGGCTTGCGGACATAACTTTGATACTTGTCTATGACATCTTGCGATACACGGGAAAACATTGAGTCCCAGTTACCAGTCACCGTCTGGAAAAAAGCAACCTGCGCCTCTGAAGGCGGCTCAACTCCTATGGTTTCGATAGAAATCGACAGCTCATCATCCGAATATGCGTCATGCATCCAATATGGGCCACGCTTGCCGCTTTGTAGCGTAAGCCGACCGAAGACCGGATGCTCAAGTGACACGGAAGGAGTACCGAACAGTAGTCGCTTGAACAATCGGATCATGGTTGATAGGCCCAACGCCCTGGTTAACCGGCAAAAATGCGGAGCATTTTTGTCCGCGTTGAACCTAAAGTTAGGCTGGGGCGCGTAGGCACCAACATCTGATGTCGGATCAATTTTTCTTTAGAAATTCTGCCAAGACCTCGGAGAGGAACGAAAAGCCCAAGCCCATGAGGTAGACAACGATAGCGAAAGCGGCAGAGCCCACAATTGCTTGAAGAATCCAGTGCAGTGCTGCTTTTTGGGGCCGAATGAATTCAATGTTGGGGAAGAGTTTGCTGAACTGGGATAATAGCAACTGGTTCAGGTGGCCCCATATGTTAGAGAAAACGAGAAGAATGAATAAGAAGGAAATGGTGAAACCATTTTCGACCTTGACGTTCGGGGTGACTTTGAAGGCGAGCCAAAGGCTGACCAAGAAGCCTAAAGCGACTCCAACGAGCTGAACCAATAGGTTCGTCCAAGGGCTTCGTGCCAAGCCGTTTCTAGTCTTGTGTTTTACGATTACCTCATGGACGGCAGCAAAGGATGCCTCGGCCCAGTCTTTCGTGTCGGACGACGACACTAAGACGCATCTGGCAGGATCTTGTGCGTCCATGCACAGCTCAAGGTACGCGCCAGTGTTTCTATTGCTAGCTATAGCGTCAGCTGACTCGATAGTGAAGATGACTCGCTCTACTTTATTTGCTTGGTTGAAGTACCTGAGGAGTTCGTTGAGGTCGAAGACTCGATAGCCTTTGTTATCGAATCGAATGACGTACGTGAAAAATGCGTTTTTGCCTGCAGGGGACAATTCTGCTTGAAGCTGTGTAAAACGCTCCGCGAAGACGCTGTTAATTTGTGCAAGCCCCTCCACGTCGAATGACAGATTCTGTACGTGCTGGTCTCGGATGTAGAACGCCATTAGCGAGCCTTTGTTTTGCACGAAGAGCCTAACTAGTTATATACGTCAGAAGTGACGCATAACATCCCGGCGTAACGGATAACCTTTCAATGCATGGATTGCCAAGTCCTTGTCATATCTGATATTTTCCTGCTCGATGCAGGATAACATTCCATGCAGCGGCGTCAAATGCGTCAAGATCCCCCCATTTGGGGGTAAGAACACCGCTCCGCGGGTCTGGCAGCGTGCCATGCTGTGAACCGGCGTCAGGGCCTCTGATGGACGGCAGTAGCCGAACGGTGCCATTCGCGAACCCCCGCTCCTGGCCAAATCCGAGCCCCGACTCAACTCGCCCCAAACAGCGAGCCATCATTCCCAGCCCAGAAATGGAAAAGGGGCCTATGGCCCCTTTCACTTCTTCTACCAGGCCGCAAGCCCTCACTCCACCGTCACGCTCTTCGCCAAATTCCGCGGCTTGTCCACATCCGTCCCGCGCGCGCAGGCGGTGTGGTACGCCAGCAGCTGCAGCGGCACCACGTGCAGGATGGGGCTGAGCGGTCCATAGTGTTCGGGCATGCGGATGACGTGCACGCCTTCGCTGCTTTCGATGCGGCTGTCGGCGTCGGCAAACACATAGAGCTGGCCGCCGCGGGCGCGCACTTCCTGCATGTTGCTCTTGAGCTTTTCCAGCAGGGCGTCGTGCGGGGCCACCGTCACCACCGGCATTTCGGCGGTCACCAGGGCCAGCGGGCCGTGCTTGAGTTCACCGGCCGGGTAGGCCTCGGCGTGGATGTAGCTGATTTCCTTGAGCTTGAGCGCGCCTTCCAGCGCGATGGGGTAATGCAGGCCGCGGCCCAGGAAGAGCGCGTTTTCCTTGCGGGCGAAGGCTTCGGCCCAGGCGACGACCTGGGGCTCCAGCGCCAGCACGCCTTGCAGCGCGGCCGGCAGGTGGCGCATGGCCTTGAGGTGCCAGGCTTCCTGCGCGTCGGTGGTCTGGCCGCGCACCTGGGCCAGCGCCAGCGTCAGCAGGAACAGCGCGGCCAGCTGGGTGGTGAAGGCCTTGGTGCTGGCCACGCCCACTTCCACGCCGGCGCGGGTGATGTAGGACAGCGCGCACTCACGCACCATGGCGCTGGTGCCCACGTTGCAGATGGTCAGCGTGTGGACCATGCCCAGGCTGCGGGCGTGCTTGAGGGCCGCCAGCGTGTCGGCCGTCTCGCCGCTCTGGCTGATGGTGACGACCAGGGTCTTGGGGTCGGGCACGCTGTCGCGGTAGCGGTATTCGCTCGCGATCTCCACATCGGTCGGGATCTTGGCGATGCTTTCCAGCCAGTACTTGGCGGTCAGGCCGGCGTAGTAGCTGGTGCCGCAGGCCAGGATGAGCACGCGGTCCACCGCCTTGAAGATGCGGTAGGCCCCGTCCCCGAACAGCTCGGGGGTGATGCTTTCCACGCCTTCGAGCGTGTCGGCGATGGCGCGCGGCTGCTCGAAGATTTCCTTTTGCATGTAGTGGCGGTACGGGCCCAGCTCGGCCGCGCCACTGTGGGCGTGCACGGTGCGCACCGGGCGCTCCACCGGGCGGAACTGGCCTTCGGCGTCACGCGCGACGATCCAGTGCTTGCCCAGCTGCATGTCCACCACGTCGCCGTCTTCCAGGTAGACGATCTGGTCGGTGACGCCAGCCAGCGCCATCGCGTCCGAGGCCAGGTAGTTGGCGCCACCGGCGGCCGCGCCGCCCACGCCCAGGATCAGCGGCGAGCCTTCGCGCGCGCCCACCACCCGCTGCGGCTCGTCACGGCAGAAGACGGCAATCGCGTAAGCGCCCTTCAGGCGCTTGACGGTCTGCTGCACAGCTTCGAAGATGTCACCGTCATACAGGTGGTGCACCAGGTGGGCGATGACCTCGGTGTCGGTCTGGCTCTCGAAGACATAGCCCTTGGCCTGCAGCTCGGCGCGCAGCTCTTCGTAGTTCTCGATGATGCCGTTGTGCACCAGCGCGATCTTGTCGCCCGAGAAGTGCGGGTGGGCATTGGCCACGGCCGGGGCACCGTGGGTGGCCCAGCGGGTGTGGGCGATGCCGATCAGGCCCTGCACGCCGTCCTGGTCGATGTGCTCGCGCAGCTCGGCCACGCGGGCGGTGGAGCGGCTGCGGCGCAGCGCGCCGTCCTGGATGACGGCCACGCCGCAGGAGTCATAGCCGCGGTATTCCAGCCGCTGCAGGCCCTGGACCAGGACGGGAACCACATTGGCCGTGCTGACGGCGCCGACGATGCCACACATGAATCGCTCGCTTTGAGAGTTGACCCGCAGGTCGATGGACGGCATCGTAGAGCGGCCACACACAAAGATGCTTTCATGTTGAAAGCTGTTTTGACGGAAAATTTCTTCAAATCACTATCAAAGAACTTTCTTTCATTTGAAAGTATTCAATGGAATTTTCCATTACGCTGGACGCCACCGACTGGCGGCTGCTGGACCTGCTGCAGGCCGACGCCAGCCTGACCAACCACGCGCTGGCCCAGGCGGCCCATGTGTCGCCCGCCACCGCGCTGCGCCGGGTGCGCCGCCTGCGCGAGGAAGGCGTGATCGAACGCTTCACCGCCCTGCTGGGGGCGCCGCTGGCCGGTCAGGGGCTGCAGGCGCTGTGCGAGGTCACGCTGGACCGGCAAGGCGCCGAGCTGCTGGACGACTTCGAGGCCCGCGCGGTGGACGAGCCGCTGGTGCAGCAGTGCTGGCGGGTGTCGCCGGGGCCGGATTTCGTGCTGGTGGTCTGGGCGCCGGACATGCCCACCTTCCAGGCCCTGACCCAGCGCCTGTTCACGCAGGATGCGAACGTACGCAACGTGAAGAGCTTCTTCGCCCTCAAGCGGGCCAAGTTCGACCCGCGGGTGCCGGTGGAAACGCTGGCCGACCGCGCCGATCAGGACACGCGGCGGTAGCCGCCCGCCACCCCACGCGGCGAGAGCACCCACTGCCAGAGCTGGATGTCGCGGGCGCGGAAGGCGCCGGCACAGCACAGCAGGTAATAACGCCAGCGGCGGTAGAAGCGGTCGCCCAGCTCGGCCGCGAAGCGCGGCCAGGCGGCCTCGAAGTTGCGGTGCCAGGCCATCAGCGTGTGGTCGTAATCGGCGCCGAAGTTGTGCAGGTCTTCCACCACGAAGTGCGGCTCCATCGCCTTGCCCAGGCGGGCGATGCTGGGCAGCTCGCCATTGGGGAAGACATAGCGGTCGATCCAGGGGTCGGTGCCGTCGGCCGTGTCGTTGCGGCCGATGGTGTGCAGCAGGAACAGGCCGTCGTCGGCCAGACAGCGCCGGGCCACGGCCATGTAGTCGCCGTAGTTCTTGTGGCCCACATGCTCGAACATGCCCAGGCTGACGACGCGGTCGAAACGCTCGTCGAGCTCGCGGTAGTCCTGCAGGCGGAACTCCACCGGCAGATGGGCGTAGCGCTGGCGGCCATAGCCGGCCTGCTGCTCGGAGATGGTGACGCCCACGCACTGCACGCCATAACGCTCGGCGGCAAAGCCCATGAAGCTGCCCCAGCCGCAGCCGATGTCCAGCACCCGCATGCCCGGCCGCAGGCCCAGCTTGCGGCAGACCAGGTCCAGCTTGGCCTCCTGGGCCTCATCCAGCGTGCAGGCACCAGCCTGGTCACCACGGCCCTGCCAGTAGGCGCAGGTGTACGTCAGGCGCGCATCCAGCATGGCGGCGTAGAAATCGTTGCCCAGGTCGTAGTGCTCGCGCCCCACCTGCCAGGCCCGGCGCGGGTTCTGCAGGTTGAACAGCTTGGCCCGCAGCACATGCCAGGCCAGCGACAGGCTGTGCACCTGCTCGCCCAGGCGGGCCCGGATCAGGCGGGTGAACAGCTCATCCAGGCGCTCGCAGTGCCAGTCGCCGTCCATGTAGGACTCGCCCAGCGCCAGCGAACCGCCGGCCAGCACCCGCTCGGGCATCTCGGGGCGCAGCACACGGATGTCCCAGGGACGGTCCCCGTCCAGCCGCACATCGGCCAGGCCCAACCACTGGCCCAGGGCCTCGCGGGCCGACGACTGCCCCTTCTGGCGCCCACCGGACGCCGCCTCGGTGAAAACCTCGCTCATGCACGAACCCTGTCCAATCGGGGTACCGATGCGGGATGGCTGCCGCATCACAGCACGGGTCAATGTGCACCGATCCCGGCCTGTGTGCAAATGCAAAGTGCCCCTCCCCTCCATAGAACATGGCTATGAATTGGGGGGATCTGTCAGTGTTTTCTGAACCGATGTCAGCCGTTCAGCCCTGCTTGAGGATGGCCAGGCCCTTGAGGTATTCGCCCTCCGGGAAGCACAGCGTGGTCGGGTGGTCGGGCGCTGCTTCCAGGCGCTGCAGCAGGTAACCATCCACCTGGGCATCCAAGCCGGCGCCGGCCACGATCTTGTGGAACAGCTCGGCACCGATGCCGCCGGAGCAGCTGAAGGTCAGCAGCAGACCACCGGGCTTGAGCAGCTTCAGGCCCAGGCGGTTGATGTCCTTGTAGGCGCGGCTGGCGCGGTCGGCATGGGCCGCGCTGGGGGCGAACTTGGGCGGGTCCAGCACGATGGCGTCGAACTGGCGGCCGTCCTTGAGCATCTGGCGCAGGGTGCCGTTCACGTCGGCGTCCAGCGCGGTGTGGTGCGCCGGGTCGAAGCCGTTGAGAGCAACGTGCGCAGTGGCGCGGGCCAGCGCCGGGCCGGAGGAATCGACGCTCACCACCTCGGTGGCGCCGCCGGCCAGGGCCGAGACGCTGAAGCCGCCGGTGTAGCTGTAGCAGTTCAGCACGCTTTGGCAGCCGAACTGGGCCACCAGCTTGGCGAACAGCGCGCGGTTCTCGCGCTGGTCCAGGTAGTAGCCGGTCTTGTGGCCCTCTTCCACATCCACGGTCAGCTGGATGCTGTGCTCGCGCAGCGTGATGGTGGTGTCGCCGCCGCCGCGCAGCCAGCCCTTGGCGGGCGCCAGCCCTTCCATCTGCCGCACGCCGGAATCGCTGCGTTCGTACAGCCGGGTGCAGCCCAGCGCGGC
The DNA here is from genome assembly GCF_020387415.1 of Ideonella benzenivorans. GTDB lineage: Bacteria > Pseudomonadota > Gammaproteobacteria > Burkholderiales > Burkholderiaceae_C > Ideonella > Ideonella benzenivorans. The sequence continues at coordinate 626,683 of NZ_JAGWCB010000010.1, forward strand.
GGTCTCGGCCAGCAGGGCGTCGGCGATTTGCGCTTTCCAGCGCTCGGTGCCGGCCGAGAGAAATTGCACCGAGAGGATGTCTTCGTAGCGGTCCACGATCAGGCCGGGCAGGCCGTCGGCCTCGCCGTGGATCAGGCGTACGCCGTTGCTCTGGATGGCCAGGCGCTGGCGCATGGCCACCGCGGCGGCGATGCGGTGCTGGAAGAAGCCCGCGTCGATGCGTTCGGCCTCGTCGAAGCTCCAGGCCCGCACCCGGATCTGCGAGCTGGGGCTGAAGGACGCCCAGGCCAGGAAGCCACCGTCGTGGCTTTCCACCCGCACTGTCTCGCCCAGGTCGGCCTTGCCCTTTTCCACGCTGCCGGCAAACACCCAGGGATGGCGGCGCAGCAGCGAACGTTCTTTTCCTTCGCGCAGGCGGATCACTTTCATGGCCGCCATTTTCGCCTGGGACCGGGCCGAACGCGGCGGTTCAGCCCCGTTGACGGCGCCAGACCAGCAGCGCAAAGCCCAGGACAGAGAGCGCCAGCGCCAGCAGGGCCCAGCCACTGGCCAGCTCCTGCAGGCGCAGCAGCGCGTCCTGTGCCAGCAGGCCGGGCAGCGAGGTCACATCCGGCTGCGGGCCGTCCAGGGCCGCCGCCAGCGCCGCCGGCTGGTCACGCAAGGGCAGCAGCGCACTGCCCAGGCGCAAGCCAAAGGTCTGCGCCGTCTGCAGCAGCTGGGGCAGGCCATAGCCCTTGGCCAGGATGGTGCCGCCCACGCCCCAGACCACCCAGAGCATGGGCACGCCCCAGCGCTTGAGCCAGGCGGCCGCGGCCATGCTCAGCAGGGCCACCGGGGCGATCCAGAAGCTGGCCAGCAGGGAACCCAGCACCATGCGCAGCGCCCCCGCCAGCAGCGGGCCCACCGCGTCCGTCCAGGGCAGGCCGGCCAGAACGGACCAGCCCAGTCCGCGGCCCACCAGCACGGCCGCCGCCAGCAAGCCGCTGGGAATGGCCAGCACCATCAGCAGCAGTGGCAGCAGCACCAGGTTCATCAGCACGGTGGCGCCCACGGCCGCCGTGTCGGACACGGGCAGCGAGCGCCAGAATTCGATGCTGCGGTCCTGCCAGTCGCGCCGGGCCAGGCCGCCGCTCTGGATGTAGGCCACCAGCCAGCCCACGCCCGACAGCAGGGCCGTGTAGACGGTGGCAGTGATCAGCAGCGTGGCCACCGGGCTGGCGTCGCCGCCCACCTGCACGTGGCCCAGCGACAGGCCCAGCAGGCCGAACGCCAGGGGCACCAGCGCGATCAGCCACCAACGGCGGCCGTGCTGCAGCCACTCGCGCAGCAACAGGGTTTGAAAGGTCTTCATGCGCAGGTCTCCGGTTCAGCGCGGGGTCGCGCGGTTGAGTTCGGGCGCGCGGGTCAGCGCGACGAACAGGTCCACCAGGCTGGGCCGCAGCCGCTGGCCCAGCGCCGCCACCTCGGGCGGCGGCTCGCCCTGGAACAGCGCCGCCGGCTGGCCCTGACTGCGGTAGCGCAGCAGCGGGTGCGCGGCCGCCACGGCGTCGGCCACGGCCGGGTCGTGGCTGAAGGCCACGAAGCGCTCATCCACCTCGGTCAGCGGGATGTTGAGCACCAGCCGGCCTTCGCTGAGCATCAGCACGTCCGACAGCAGCGACTCCACCTCTTCCACCTGGTGGGTGGAGATGAGCACGCTGCGCTCGCCGTCGCACCACTCGTCCAGCAGCATCTCGTAGAAGGCCTTGCGCGAGAGCACGTCCAGCCCCAGCGTGGGTTCGTCCAGGATCATCAGCCGCGCGTCAATGGCGGCCACCAGCGCCAGGTGCAGCTGCACCACCATGCCACGCGAGAGGGTCTTGACCTTGTCGTTCAGGCCGACGCTGGTGCGCTGCAGCAGCTGCCGCGCCCGCTCCGCCGAGAAGCGCGGGTGCAGGCCGGCCATCAGCGTGATCAGCTCCGAAGCCCGGGCCCAGCGCGGCAGGATGGCCACGTCCGGGATGTAGCAGAGCGACTGCAGCAGCGTGGTGCGCTGGCGCTGCGGGTCCAGCCCCAGCACGCGCAGCGCGCCCTCGTGGCTGCTCAGCCCGACCAGGGTGCGCATCAGGCTGGTCTTGCCGGCGCCGTTGTGGCCCAGCAGGCCGACGATGCGGCCGGCCGGGATCTCGAAATCCAGCCCGTCGAGCACGCGCTTCTTGCCGTAGTGCAGGCCCAGGCCGCGGGCCTGGATCAGGGGTTCGCCCGTCATGCGAGGTGTCCTTCCCAGTCAAGTTCATCGGGGCCCAGCCCCAGTCGCCGCAGGCGCCGCCGCAGTGCCGGCCATTCCTGTTCGAGAAAGCGCTGGCGGGCCAGTGCGCGCAGACGCTCACGAGCCCCCTCGCGCACGAACAGGCCCAGACCGCGGCGGTTCTCCAGCAACCCATCTTCGCTGAGGGCCTGCAAGGCCCGTCCCACGGTCAGGGGATTGAGCAGGTACTGGCCGGCCAGCACGCGCACCGAAGGCATGGCCTCGCCCTCGCGCGGCTCGCCGTCCAGCAGCCGGCCGGCCAGTTGCTCGGCCAGTTGGCGGTAGATCGGTTGACGGTCATCCCAGTGCATGGGCGCTCCCGTGTGTTGGTGAGGTAACACACTCTAGGCGCTTGCCGGCCCACCCACCCGGCCGATGCGACGAACGACCGCCCGGGCCGACGAACGACAGCCCCACCTGTCACCTGGCTGCGGGATGGCCGCACCGCCGCCGGGCTGGCAGCATCGCGGCCACACACTTTCAGGAGGAACCATGAACCACCCCGTGCCCCCCCGCCTCGCCCCCGCCCTGCTGCTGGCCCTGCTGACGCTGGCCGGTTGCGGCAAGGTGCAGGAAGCCACCAGTGAGAAGGCCACCGAGAAGATGGCCGAAGCGGCCATCAACCAGAACGGCGGCGATGCCAAGGTCGACATCCACCAGGGCGGTGTGAAGGTGGAAGGCACCGACGAGAAGGGCCAGTCCTTCAAGATGGAGATGGGCGCGGCCCAGATCGGCGAAAAGGACCTGGGCATTCCCTTCTACCCCGGCGCCAAGCCGGTGCCCAACCACAGCAACCGCTTCGCCAACGGCGACCAGGAGATGCTGCAGGTGGAGCTGACCAGCAGCGATGCGCCCCAGAAGGTGGCCGACTGGTACCGCAGCCAGCTCAAGGCCCACACCGAGGGCAAGATGGTGATGGACCAGAGCGAAGACCAGGGCATGTCGCTGACCATCAACGACCCGAAGAGCGAGAGCACGGTGATCGTCGAGGTCAAGGCCGCCGACAGCGGCAGCTCCATCAGCCTGACCCATGGGCGCAAGGCCCCCACCAAGGGCTGACTGAGAGAGTACTTAAGTAGTTTCCCGTACCATGTGGGCATGACTTGGAATGAAAACCTGGCCCGCGTCCGGGCCTCTGTGGACGATGCCGTCGGCCTGGTGCGCGACGGCGATTGGCTGGTCGTGCCGGTCGGTGCCGGTGAGCCCCCCGCCCTGCTGACCGCGCTGTCGGAGCGCCGCCGCTCGCTGCACGGTGTCACCGTGGTGCAGATGCTGCCGCTGCGCCCCTTCGGCTATTTCGACCCAGAGACGGTGGACCACATCCGGCCGGTGTCGATGTTCCTGGGGGGCCCCTCGCGCGCGGGCGCCCAGGCGGGCTGGCTGCCGCTGATCCACGGCCATTTCTCGGACTTTCCGGTGATGTTCGCCCGCGGCGAGGTGCGTTCGGACATCGTGTTCGCGCTGGCCTCGCCGATGGATGCGGACGGCTATTTCCACCTCGGCGTCTCGGCCGACTACACGCTGGCCGCCATCGAGCGCGCCCGCACCGTGGTGCTGGAAGTGAATCCTCACGTGCCCCGCACCGGCGGCCCGGCCAAGGTGCACATCTCCAAGGTCAGTGCCTGGATCGAGGATGATCGGCCGCTGACCACGCTGCCACCGTCCGAGACCGGCCCGGTGCAGCAGGCGATCGCGAAGTTCGTCGAACCGCTGATCCACGACGGCGACACGCTGCAGATCGGCATCGGCGGCATCCCGGACGCGGTGGTGGCGCTGCTCAAGGGCAAGCACGACCTGGGCGTGCACAGCGAGATGATCGGCGACGGCCTGCTGAGCCTCATCGAGAGCGGTGCCGTCACCAACCGGCGCAAGACCTTCATGCCCGGCAAGATGGTGGCCACCTTCGCGCTGGGTTCGGAGAAGCTCTACCGCTTCCTGGACACCTGCCCGGATTTCGAGCTGCACCCGTCGGACTTCACGAACGACCCCTACATCGCCAGCCAGAACGACAACCTGGTGTCGCTCAACGCGACGCTGCAGATCGACCTGCTGGGCCAGTGCGGCTCGGAAAGCCTGGGGCCCAAGCCCTACTCGGCCACCGGCGGCCAGACCGACTTCATCCGCGCGGCCAACCGCTCCAAGGGTGGGCGCTCGATCATCGTCGTGCCCTCCACCGCCAAGGGCGACACCATCTCGCGCATCGTGCCCACGCTGACGCCGGGCACCCATGTCAGCGCCAGCAAGAACGATGTGAACTACGTCGTCACCGAGTACGGCGTGGCCCAGTTGCGCGGGCGCACCTCGAACGAGCGGGTCGAGGCCCTGATCGGGATCGCCCATCCGGCCTTTCGCGACGAGCTGCGGGCCCAGGCCAAGGCGATGCACCTGATCTGAGCGGGGCTCAGCCCCCGCCGGTCTTGCGCCGCGCGCGCGGGTGCGCGGCGTCGTACACCTTGGCCAGGTGCTGGAAATCCAGCTGGGTGTAGATCTGCGTGGTGCTGATGCTGGCATGGCCCAGCAGCTCCTGCACCGCCCGCAGGTCGCCACTGGACTGCAGCAGGTGGGTGGCGAAGCTGTGGCGCAGCATGTGGGGATGCACCGAGGTGGGCAGGCCCGCCTCCAGCGCCAGCCGCTTGAGCCGGCTGCGCACCTGGCTGTCCGACAGCCGGGTGCCGCGGCTGCTGACGAACAGCGCCGCCTCGCCCGGCGCGGCCAGGCTGACGCGCTGCAGGTCCCAGGCCGCCAGCGCCTGCAGCGCATGCGAGCCCACCGGCACACTGCGCCGCTTGTGGCCCTTGCCCAGCACATGGACGGTGGCGTCGTCCGCATCCACCCAGCCGGCGGCGTCGGCACTGGGCAGGGCATCCAGCGAGACCAGTTCCCCCACCCGCAGACCGCTGCCGTAGAGCAGCTCGACGATGGCGTGGTCGCGCGCCGCCAGCGCGGGGTCGGTGTTCTGAGCGCTGTGGCTGGCCAGCGCCACCGCCTGGTCCACCGGCAAGGCCTTGGGCAGCGGCTTGCCAGCCCTGGGCGGGCGGATGCCGTCCACCGGGTTCAGGGCCACGCCACCGCGCCGACCCCACCAGCGGTACAGCCCGCGCCAGGCCGACAGCTGCAGCGCCAGGCTGCGCGGTGACAGGCCCGGCCCCTGGCCGGCGCCATGCAACTGGGCCAGCAGCAGGCGCACATGGTGCGGCTGCAGGCGCTCCAGCGGCACGTTCAAGCCGGCCGCGCCCCGCGCCAGCCGGGTCAGCGCGTCGGTGTAGAGGGCCAGCGTGCGCGCGGCGACGCGGCGCTCCACCCGCAGATGGTCCAGGTAGCGCGGCAGCGGCTCGGGCAGGGCCTGCCCCGCGTCCGGGCCGCCGTCGCTCATGGCCTCACTCGCCCGTCACCATCAGCCGGCCCAGGGCCGCGCTGGCGATGTCGCCCACCTGTTCCAGGAACTCGGTGCCCATGTCGCTCTGGTAGCGCAGCGCGTCGGGCGAGCCCAGCACCAGCAGGCCGAAGCACTCGGCGGCCGACGGCCCCAGGCGCAGCGGCACCAGCGCCAGCGACTGGGCCGGCGTCGCGTCGCCCAGCCATTGCGCGGCCTCGAACTGGGCGTTCAGGCCGCAGTAGGGTTGCGACAGGCTGGCGGCGAAGGTCTTGATGTCCTCGCTGACGCCCTGGGCCCAGGGCAGGTGGGCAAAGGCCGGGGCCACGCCCCAGACGCGCACCGCCGCCTGCGGGATCAGGAACTCGTGCTTGAGCTCGGCCACCAGCACCTCGCCCAGCATGGTGGCGCCGCGCGCCAGCATCACGGCGCAGGTCCAGCGGTGCATGCGCTCGGCGATCAGCACGTTCTCCTGCCCGGCGCGGATCATCTCCATGATCTTGCGCTCCAGGCCCTTGATGCGCTCGCGCAGCATCTCCATCTGCCGCTCCTGCAGCGAGACGGCGCGCTGGCCATGCGGGCTGGTGAGCTGGATGCTGGCCAGCAGCTCGGCCTGGCGCTCGAAGAAGCCCGGGTTGTTGGCCAGGTAGTTGGCGATGTCCTGTTCGGTGATGCCCTGCACCCCGTTCTCGTTGCTCGTCACAGCTCGATCTCTCCTTCAAAGACGGTCACCGCCGGACCGGTCATCATCACCGAGTGGCCCTCGCCGGCCCAGGTGATGGTCAGCACGCCGCCGCGGGTGTGCACGTCCACCGTGGCATCCAGCCAGCCCAGGCGAATGCCGGCCACCACCGCCGCGCAGGCGCCGGTGCCACAGGCCAGGGTCTCGCCCGCATCACGCTCATAGACACGCAACGCCACCTCGGTGCGCGAGCGCACCTGCAGAAAGCCGGCGTTGACCTTGCGCGGAAAGCGCGGGTGGGCTTCGATCTTCGGACCCCAGTCGGCCACCGGCGCGGTGGCCACGTCGTCCACCCGCAGCACGGCGTGCGGGTTGCCCATCGACACCAGCGCCACCTCGGCCTGCACGCCACCGCCCAGGTCCAGCGGCCACAGCGGCATGCCGTTCACCTCGCGCGGCGTCAGCCCGGTGGGGTCGAAAGGCAGGTCGGCCGGCGCGAAGCGGGGCTGGTTCATGTCCACCGTGACCCGACCGTCGGGCTGCAGGGTCAGGGTCAGCAGGTTGTTGACGGTTTCCACGCGGATGGTGGTCTTGTCGCTCAGCCCGTGGTCGTGCACATAGCGCACGAAGCAGCGCGAGCCATTGCCGCACTGCTCCACCTCGTCGCCGGTGGCGCCGTTGAAGATGCGGTAGCGGAAGTCGACCCCCGGCGCCTGCGCGGCCTCGACGACCAGGATCTGGTCGGCGCCCACGCCAAAGCGGCGGTCGCCCAGGAACTGCAGCTGTTCCCGGCGCAGCGCCAGCGGCGCACGGGTGGCGTCCAGCACGACGAAGTCGTTGCCGGCACCGTGCATCTTGGTGAAGTGCAAACGCATGGGGGGGATTATCAGACGGCGGGACAGCCCCCCCGACCCGGCGCCGCGCGCCCTTTTCGAATTTTTTTGAGTCCGGCATTTAAGGCCGCCGCCCCCCGCGCCGCCTAGTGAGGGGGAGGACGTCAATCAGAGGTCCTGAAACCCAACCAGGAGTGATCCCCATGCTGAGCCTGAACACCAACCTCGCCGCGCTGTCCACCCAAAACTCGCTGTCCGCCAGCCAAAAGGCCCTGTCGACGTCCATGGCCCGCCTGGGCACGGGCTACCGCGTCAATTCCGCGATGGACGACGCCGCCGGCCTGCAAATCGCCACCCGCCTGAACGCCCAGACCCGCGGCATGGCCGTGGCCCAGAAGAACACCCAGAACGGCATCTCGATGATGCAAACCGCTGAAGGCGCCTTCAGCGAAGTGACCGACATCCTGCAGCGCATGAAGGATCTGGCGACCGAGGCCTACACCGCCTCGACCACGTCCACCGACCAGACCGCCATGCAGTCCGAGTTCGACGCCCTGGGCACCGAACTGGGCAACATCGTCAAGAACACCTCGTTCGGCGGCAAGCAGCTGTTCAGTAACGGCACGACGACCGACGGTTCCGGCGGCCTGCTGAGCACCGCCACGCTGACCTTCCAGATCGGCGCCTCGGCCGGCGAAACGATGAAGGTCGACACCCAGACCTCGCTGACCGCCGTGGCCACCGCCCTGGACAGCGCCAGCTCGAACTACGCCACCCCGGGCACCGCCGGCACCGAACTGACCGGCGGCTCAAACGCCATCATCACCACGCTGAGCACGGCCCTGGACGCCGTCGGCTCGTTCCGCTCCACGCTGGGCGCGGCCTCCAACCGCCTGGACCACGTCTACAACAACCTGGCCAACATGAGCACCAACACCTCGGCGGCCAAGGGTCGGATCATGGACGTGGACTACGCCACCGAGACCTCGAACATGACCTCCAAGCAAATGCTGCTGCAAGCCGGTACCTCGATGCTCAAGCAATCGAACTCGATGTCGCAAATGGTCCTGTCGCTGATGCAGTGATGGACCGCGGGCCGGCCCCCCGCCGGCTCCTGGACCACGGCCGGGCTGGCGACAGTCCGGCTTTTTTTATGGTGTTTTCCCGCCTTAAGGCCCTGCCGCCGCCCGTCGCCCCTTATGGGTAAGGGACCGGCTGGGGTCCCCGTCCTGCCCCCCACCCTTTTCTGAGAGGCCACCCCGATGGCACTGGACCGCGTCGCCCCCGTCAGCATGCCGCGCCCGGTGCTGGGCACCGGCAGCTGGGCCCCCCCCGCCTGGCGAGCCGGCGACCTGGTGCTGCTGCGCCTGGTGGGTTTTCAGGACGGCATGGCCTTGCTGCAAGGGGCCGAGGGCCGGGTCTGGCGCCTGCCGGGCTCGGACCCACGCCTGGCCAACCTGCCCCCGGGCACGCCGCTCAGTTGGACCGTGGTCAGCACCCGGCCCCAGCTGGCCTTGCAGCTGCAAAGCACGACCGCGACGCCCGGCGACGATGGCCCGCCCAGCACGGCGCCCCCTCAGGCCACCGCCGAGGCCCCCCCGACCGCCACCCCGGCCGCCGGCCCGGCGCTGAACGACCTGCGCCCCGATGCCGAGATCCTGCGGTTGATCCACCCCCTGAGCGCCGAGGCCACGCGGCTGGCCTTCCAGTGGCGCCGCCAGGTGCTGACCGGCACCGGCCGCGGCAGCGATGCGCGCGAGCGCTGGCGCCAGCGCGCCGCGGATGGCGCCCTGCCCTGGGGGCTGCTGGCCAGCTGGCTGTCGCAGGAGGAGGCGCCGGACGAAGACACGGCGCCGCCGCCCCGGTCACCACGCTTTGAACTGGGTCTGGGCCCTTTGCGCCTGGGCTTGCTGCTGGTCGAGCCCGACCCCGACCTGGATCGCGACGCGCCCCCACAGGTCCGCCCCCTGGCCCTGCGCGTGATGCTGAACCCGCCCGGCTGGGGGCCGGTGGTGCTGCAGATCGAACTGGGGCGCCCCGGGCTGCGCCTGCGGCTGGCCGCGGCCGAGGCCGCCACCTTGGCGCGGCTGCAGGCGCGGCTGCCGCAGCTGACCGGCCTGATCAGCCGCCTGGGGCTGACGCTGCAGGCCAGCCGGCTCGACCGGCTGGGCCCGGGCATGGACCTGTGGACGCCGCCGGCCGGCAGCGTGCGGCCAGCCCGCCTGCCGCCACTGCTGTTTCGCGTGGCGGCCGAGCTCTGCCTGGCACTGTGGGCGGACGAGCTGGTGCCCCCCGCCCCGCGGTCGCGGCGGGCTGCCTCAGCCCAGTGAGCCGACGATGCTGACCTCGCGCTGCTCGGGCACCTCGTTGTAGGACAGCACACTCAGGCCCGGCGCGAACAGCCGCGCGTAGCGGGCCAGCAGCGGCCGGATCTGCGGCATCACCAGCAGCACCGGCGCGGTGGCCTGCTGCTTCATCTGCTCGCGCACGGTGGGCATGTTCAGCTGCAGCTGCGACAGCAGCTGCGGATCGACCGGGAAGTTGTCCAGCGCCACCTTCTGGTTGCCCTGGCGGGCCTGGTTCAGCGCCCCCAGCAGCAGGCTTTCCAGCTCGCCGCTGAGGTTGAAGGCCTTGAGTTCGGCCGCCGGCCCGCACAGGCCGTTGACGATCTGGCGGCGCAGCGTGCAGCGCACCTCGGCGGCCAGCATCAGCGGGTCCTTGGTGGCCTCGGCGTTCTCCAGCAGCGTGGTGGCCACCGGCACGATGTCCTTGAGCGACACCCCTTCGGCCAGCAGCGCGCGGAAGACCTTGAGCAACTGGCTGTGGTTGAGCGCCTTCTCCAGCGCGGCCGCCAGCTTGGGCGCCAGCGTGGTCAGGCGCTCCAGCAGCGCGGCCACGTCGTCGTGGCGCAGCAGCTCGGGCAGCTGCTCGCGCACCAGCTTCGACAAGTGGGTGGCGATCACGCTGGGCACATCCACCACCTGGTAGCCCAGGCCCAGCGCATGGGCCTTGTCTTCCGGGGCGATCCAGACCACCGGCATGCGGTAGGCCGGGTCCACCGCCGGCAGGCCGTCCAGCTCGCCGTAGGTCTGCGGCGAAGGAATGGCCATCAGCCGGTCGGGGTGCACCTCGCCACCGGCCAGCGGCGTGCCGTTGAGCAGCACGCTGTACTGGGTGGGCTTGAGGCCCAGGTCGTCGCGCACGCCGATGGCCGGCAGCAGCAGGCCCATCTGCTCGCTGAGCGTCTGGCGCAAGCCCTTGACCCGCTGCGTCAGCGGCGCGCCGTGCGCCTGGTCGATCAGGCCCACCAGGCGGTAGCCCACGGTCAGGGTCAGCGGCTCGACCACCGGCAGGCTGCGCCAGTCCAGCTCGGGCGGGCGCTCCACCACCAACGCCGCCTGCAGAGCCTGTTCGGGCTCGGCCACCGGCTTGGGCTCGCGCTGGTGCATGCGCCAGCCGGCAAAGGCCAGCAGCGCGGCAAAGGCCAGGAAGGTCATCCGCGGCATGCCGGGGATGCTGGCCAGCAGCGCCATCATGCCGGCGGCGCTGAACAGCACCGCCGGGTTGGCCAGCAGCTGCTCGCCGACCTGGGTCTCGAAGTCGCCCGAATCGCTGATGCGGGTGACGATGATGGCGGCGGCCGAGGACAGCAGCAGCGCCGGAATCTGGGCCACCAGGCCATCGCCGATGGTCAGCAGCGCGTACTGGCGGAAGGCATCGGAGAAGCTGAGGTCGTGCATCAGCGCGCCGATGGCCACGCCGCCCAGCATGTTGATCAGCAGGATCAGGATGCCGGCGACGGCGTCGCCGCGCACGAACTTGGAGGCGCCGTCCATCGCGCCGTAGAAGTCGGCCTCCATGCCCACCTCGCGGCGGCGGGCCTGGGCCTTCTCCTGGTTGATCAGGCCGGCGTTCAGGTCGGCGTCGATCGCCATCTGCTTGCCGGGCAGCGCATCCAGCGTGAAGCGGGCCGAGACCTCCGAGATGCGCTCCGCGCCCTTGGTGACCACCACGAAGTTGATGATCATCAGGATGACGAAGACCACCAGGCCGACGACGAAGTTGCCGCCGATCACCACGTTGCCGAAGGCCTCGATCACATGGCCGGCCGCCTGCGTGCCCTCGTGGCCGTGCAACAGCACCACCCGGGTGGAGGCCACGTTGAGCGTCAGCCGCATCAGCGTGGTGGCCAGGATGATGGTCGGGAAGACCGAGAAATCCAGCGGCCGCTTGGCGCTCACGCTGACCAGCACCACCACCATCGCCAGCACGATGTTGAACGTGAACAGCACGTCCAGCAGCGCCGGCGGCAGCGGCAGGATGATCATGGCCAGCACGGCCATCAGGAACAGCGGCGTGGCCACCTTCTGGCGACGGACTTCGGCAAGGAATCGGCTCAGCGCGTTCATGGCGTGATCTCGGAAAGGTGGGCTGGCACCGGGATGTCGGTGGGCAGCACGGGCGCGGCGGGGCGGCGCCCCTGCTGGAAGGCCTGGAGTGCCAGCACGTGGTGCAGCACCAGTGCCACGGCCTTGTAGAGCGCGGCGGGGATCTGCTGCTGGACCTGGCTGGTGCGGTAGATGGCGCGCGCCAGCGGCGGGATCTCCAGCACCTCCACCCGGTGTTCCCGCGCCAGCTGGCGGATGTAGAGGGCCATCTCGTCCACGCCCTTGGCCACCACGTAGGGGGCCTGGGCGCGCTTCTCGTCGTACTTCAGCGCAACGGCGTAGTGCTCGGGGTTGACGATCACCACGTCCGCGGTGGGCACCGTCTTGCGCGCACCGCGGCGGGCCAGCGCCAGCTGCAGCTGGCGGATGCGCTGGCGCACCTCGGGCCGGCCCTCGTTGTTCTTGTGCTCTTCCTTGACTTCCTGCTTGCTCATGCGCTGCTGGCGCATGAACAGGAAGCGCTGCAGCGGCAGGTCGGCCAGCGCGAACAGCACGAAGACCATCGCCATCGACAGGATGCCGTCCATCATCAGCCCGGCCCCGACCTCGATGGCCTGGCTCAGGCTGAGCGACTGCAGGTGCAGCTCCGCGGGCAGCGCCGAGCGCACCACATGCCACAGCACCGCCAGCAGCACGCCCACCTTGAACAGCGACAGGCCGAACTCGCTGAAGTGTTTGCCCGAGACGAGCCGGCCCAGGTTGCTCAGCGGGTTGAAGCGTTCCAGCTTGGGCTGCAGGTTGCTGGTGCTGAAGATCCAGCCGCCCGGCCACAGCGAGCCCGCGATGATGGCCAGCGGAATCACCGCCAGCGGGGCCACCATCTTGACCAGCAGCAGCATGACCGCCGGAAAGACCAGCGAGCCCAGGTTCAGCAGGCTCTCGGGTCCGTCCAGCGGCGAGAGGATCAGCTGGAACAGGGCCCGGAAATCGGCCAGCCAGGACGGCATCAGCAGCATCACCAGCTTGATGCCCAGCAGCAGGCCGATGGCCGTGGCGACGTCGCGCGAGCGGACGACCTGGCCCTGCTCGCGCACCTTGCGCAGCTTCTGCTGCGAGGCCTGTTCGGTCTTGTCGCTGGCTTCATCGGCCATGCGCGGCCTCCTTGGCCTGCATCAGCCCCTGCTGCAGCAGGTCCAGCGTGTGCTGGGTCGCCTGCAGGTAATGCGCCGGCAGCGACGGGGCCAGCGCCCACAGCATCAGCACGCCAAACAGCGTGACCACCGAGAAGCCGAGCGAGAACAGGTTCATCGTCGGCGCCACCCGGTTCAGAAAACCGAAGCCGATCTGCACCACCAGGGTGGAGAACACCAGCGGCAGCGCCAGCAGCATCGCGGCCGAGAAGACCCAGCCCACCTGCAGCACCAGCGTGTCCAGCGACAGCTGCCCCCAGCCGGCGCCGACCGGCCAGGCCTTGAAGCTGGCGCCCAGCACGCCGGTGATCACCAGGTGGCCGTCCACCGCGAAGAACACCAGGGTGCAGAGGATGAACAGCAGGTTGGACACCGCGTCCGACGCGCTGCCGTTGAGCGGGTCGTTCATCACCGCCATCGCCAGCCCCATCTGCGAGGAGGCCAGGTAGCCCAGCACCTGGAACACCGCGATGGCCAGTTGCAAGGCCAGCCCGATGGCCAGGCCGATCACCGCCTGCTCCAGCGTGGCGACCACGCCCTGCAGGGACAGCGGGTCGATCGGCACCGCGCCCTGGGCGGCCACCGGCATCAGGATCACGCCCAGCACCAGCGCCAGCAGGATGCGCACCGTCACCGGCACCAGGGCCTCGCCCAGCACGGGCGCCATGCTGAGCACGGCCAGGCTGCGGCAGAACGGCCACCACAGGGCCGCGAGCAGCGCCGGCAGTTTCAGCAGCAGGGCGTCCATCGGCGGGCCGCCCTCAGCCGACCAGGGCCGCGGCCCGGTGGAAGATGCTGACGCAGTAGTCCATCAGCATGACCACCATCCAGCGCCCGGCCAGGCCCACCACCAGCAGCGTGACCAGCAGGCGCGGCAGAAAGCTCAGGGTCTGCTCGTTGATCTGGGTGGCGGCCTGGAACAGGCTGACCACCAGGCCCACCACCAGGCCCGGCAACACCAGCACCGTGACCAGCAGCATCACCAGCTTCAGGCATTCGGCCACCAGGTCGGCGGCGATCTCGGGGGTCAGCATGGGCGGCGTTCCTCGCGCGGGTTCAGACGGGATGCACGCTGCTGACCAGGGTCTGGACGGTCAGCGTCCAGCCGTCCACCAGCACGAACAGCAGCAGCTTGAGCGGCAGCGAGATGACCAGCGGCGAGAGCATCATCATCCCCATGGCCATCAGCACCGAGGACACCACCAGGTCGATGACCAGGAAGGGGATGAACAGCAGGCAGCCGATCTGGAAGGCGGTCTTGAGCTCGCTGAGCACGAAGGCCGCCAGCTTGACGGTGAAGGCATGGTCCTCGGGCTTGGCCACCTTGGTGTCGCCGGCCAGGCCCGCCACCTGCTGCAGCGCGGCCTTGCTGGTCTGGGCCAGCATGAAGCGCGACAGCGGCTGCGCAGCGCGCTCCAGCGCCACCTCCATGCTGATCTGGTTCTGGTCGTAGGGCTTGAAGGCCTGGCTCCAGATCTGGTCGCCCACCGGGCGCATCACCAGCAGCGTGAGGATCAGCGCCACGCCGGTGACGATGCGGTTGGGCAGGCCCTGCTGCAGGCCCAGGGCCTGGCGCAGCAGCGACAGCACGATCACGAAGCGGGTGAAGCTGGTCATCATGAGCACCAGCGCGGGCAGCAGCCCGAGCAGGGTCATCAGGACCAGGATCTGCGACTTGACGGTCAGGCCGCCGGCGGGGCCGGCCGCCCCCAGGTCGGGCAGCTTCAGTTCGTCGGCCTGCGCCGCGGCCGCGCCAGCCAGCAGGGCCAGCATCAGCAGCGGACGGGCCCAGGCCCGCAGCACCGGCCATCGCGGCATGGAACTCATCCTTGCAGGCTGTCCAGGTCCAGGCCGCTGAGCTCGACGACCTTCAGGCCGTAGTTGTCGCCGGAGACCACCACCTCGGCCCGGCCCACCGGCGTGCCGTTGGCCTTGATGACCAGCGGCTCGCCGGCCAGCGCGTCGAGCTCGACCACCGACTCTTCGTTCAGGTCGGCCAGGTCCTGCAGGCTGACGCGGGCGCTGCCGACTTCCAACGTCAGCGTGATGGGGATGCGGCGCATCATCTGCGACAGGTCGCGGCGCGGCTTGGCCGGCGCGGCCGTCGGAGCCACCTCGGGCGTGTCCAGGTCGATCAGGTCAGGGCCGTCGCCCAGCAGGGGGTCCATCTCCAGCTTGTCGTTGGCGTTCATGGGTTCGGTCACTCCGCGTCTTGGAAGGAAGTCAGGCACAGCTTGCCCTGGCGTTCGGCCACCGTGGCGGTGAACAGCCGGGCATCGTCGATCAGCACATCGGTGGCCCCCAGGCGCACCGGCAGCACCTCACCGGGCCGCAGGTCCAGCAGCCTGCCCAGCGGCATGTCCTGCTGCAGCAGGCGGGCGGTCAGGGTCAGGCCCAGGCGGTGCGGGAAGGGCCGGGCCGCGTCCCGCTGTTCGCGGCCCCGGCTGCGCCGCATCGGCTCCAGCCACTTGAACAGGCGCTCCATCCAGAAGGCGTCGAGCACGAAGGCCCCCCGGCCCCGCACACCGGAGTCGGCGTCCTGCAGCTCGAAGTCCAGTTGCCAGCCCTGCGCCGGTGCCGGGCAGCCGCCCAGGCCCTCGGGCTGCGCCGCGCTGGCCGGCACGGCGCCTTCCAGCCCGTCCCGGCAGCGGGCCAGCAGCACGGCCAGCCACTGCCGGCCCAGCTGGCGCACCAGCCGTTCTTCGGTGCTGGTCTCACCCACCTGGGTCGGATCGCAGGCCGGCGGCAGCTGTTCGCGGCTCAGCCCGTAGCGGTAGCCCAGCACGCACAGGGCGGCGCTGCGGTCGAGCATGAACTGCAGGCGCCCGTCCTCGGCGGCGTAGGCCGTCCAGCGCCCGGGCCGGGGCTGGACCGCGCCGAAGCGCAGGCCGTCCAGCGACAAGGCCGCACGGTGATGGCGGTTGAAGGGCTGGACCCAACTGCGTTCCAGGTCGTCGTGCAGGCGTTGCGCCACCTCGGCCAGTCGGTGGACTGGACGCCCGAGGTAGCGGGGGTCCACCACCTGCGGCGCACCGACGCGCGGCGTCGAAGATGTATTGGCCATGGATGTGCTGTCTGTACAGGATGAAGCCGATGAATTTCGACCCCAGCACATGCTAGTGAAGCGACGCGCCGGGCGATCCCTCGCACAGCGCCTGTTTTTCTGCCGTATTTCACATTGCAATGCAGCATGTCCGCAGGGTGAGGCCGGCGGCGTGGGGGGGCGCACCGCCACACCGGATATCCCGCGCCGGGCCCTTTGAATCCCGGGGCGCCCTTCACAAAAGGTTCACCGGATTCCGTGCAGCAGATCACGGGGCCGGATGTTGCATTGCATCAAACCCAACTTGCATTTCTTCACAGAGCCAGCAGAATGGGCACCATTCTTGGCACACCCGCACGAAAGTCGGGGTCGCAAAGCTTCCGGTCTGTCGTCCTGTCCAGGACCACGATAGCGGGGCCGCCGAACCGGTGGCAGCCGGCCTTGCGCCGCGCTGCCGACCTGGATGCCCGTCCAGCACCCCTGGCAGGGCCGGTTCGTCGCCGTCACCACGGCCGTGGTGACGTTGCGCCCTTTCTCTCCTCGGGAGCGCCGCTGCCGCCACCCGCTTCAGAAAGGACGCCCGCATGCTCTCCAGAGCCCCCTGCACCGCATGCCATCCACGGCACCTTCGCCACGGCAACGGCAGGCCTGCCACCCCCCAGGCACTTCCTGTCGCAGACCTGCGGGATAGCCCGGAGAAACAGGTCAAGGACGGCCTTTACTTTTCTTTGAACTTGCCGTTACCACAGCGAAGATAGGTTTCAACGAAAACACAGGGCAACGCCGCCCGTTCGCTGGGAATCCCCACCATGCATGGACACCCGAGCCTCAGGGCAAGGGTCAGGGATTCCTTTGCCCTTCGCCGGGAATGTCTCGCGGAGAAATGGTCGGCAGCTCCGGTTTTCCATCCGAAATCCCTTAGCGAACATTCAGGAAATTCTGACCGCCATGGATATGTCTGTTGCACTGCAACGCGAGTTGGCCGATATTCAGTCAAACCTGACATCCATTCGGAATAATCCGATGGATATCGCCACGCCCTCGTCCCAGGCCGACGCTGCGGGCACCGGAAACCCCGGTTTCCTGGCCGCCATGCAGGACGTGGTCCGTTCGGTCGACGGCCAGGAACAGACCGCCGCCCAGAAGGTCGAGGCGGTGGAGAGCGGCCGCTCCGACGACCTGGTGGGCGCGATGCTCTCCAGCCAGGAGGCCAGCCTGTCGTTCTCCATGCTCATGCAGGTGCGCAACAAGGTGATGGGCGGCCTGGACGAGCTGATGAAGCTCCCGCTGTGAGGCCGAGCGCGCAATGAGCACCCTGCAAAGCCTCACCCCGATGCTGGGCCAGTGGCGCACCCGCCTGGCCACCCGCACGCCGGCCCTGGCCCCGCTGCTGCGCCACTTCGTGCCGCTGATGCTGCTGGCCGCCGGCGTGACCGCGGTGGTGTTGATGCTGCTGTGGCGCGACGAATCCAATTACAAGCCGGTGTTCGGCGAGCGCGAGCGCGTCGCCGTGGGCGACATGGTGGCGGTGCTGGATGCCGAGCATGTGCCCTACCGACTGCACCCCGAGACCGGCCAGGTGCTGGTGCCGCAGGACAAGCTGGGCCAGGTGCGCATGATGCTGGCCGCCAAGGGCGTGACCGCCAAGCTGCCCGCCGGCATGGAACTGATGGACAAGGACGACCCGCTGGGTGTCAGCCAGTTCGTGCAGGACATGCGCTTTCGCCGCGGCCTGGAGGGCGAGCTGGCGCAAAGCATCATGACGCTGGACCCGGTGGCCTCGGCCCGGGTGCACCTGTCGATCGCCAAATCCTCGTCCTTCGTCGTCAACGACGGCGAGAAGAGCTCGGCCTCGGTGGTGCTCAGCCTCAAGCCCGGCCGCCAGCTGGGCCACGAACAGATCGCCGCCATCATCAGCCTGGTGTCGGGCAGCCTGACCAGCCTGGACCCGCAGCGCGTCAGCGTGGTCGACCAGAACGGTGACCTGCTGTCGGCCCGGGTGGACCTGAGCGAGGGCTTCGAGAGCGGCCAGGGCAGCGAGGCCGCCAACCGCTACCAGGACGAGGTGCGCCGCAATGTGCAGGATCTGCTGGCCCCGGTGCTGGGCGCGGGCAACTACCGCCTGAGTGTCACCGCCGAGGTCGACAACGACAAGGTCAACGAGACCCACGAGAAATACGGCGAGGCCCCCAAGGTCACCACCGAGGCGATGCGCCAGGAAACCGACCGCGACAGCCTGGCCGTGGGCGTGCCCGGCTCGCTGAGCAACCGGCCGGTGGCCGTGGCTGCCTCGGCCCCCGCGTCGGACGCCGCCACCGCCCGCAAGGAAGCCACCAGCCGCCAGTACGCCTACGACCGCAGCATCACGCAGATCCAGCGCAGCCGCGGCCGCCTGGCCCGCATGAACGTGGCCGTGGTGCTGAACACCCGCGCCGCCCCCGGGGGCCTCAAGACCGGCTGGACCCCGGCCGAGCTGGCCAACATCGACAAGACCCTGCGCAGCGGCCTGGGCATCGACGCGCAGCGCGGCGACAAGCTCACGGTCTCGGCCTTCGCCTTCCCGGTCGTCGCGGCCCCCGTGCCCTGGTGGCAGGAGCGCGACACCATCCTGGACGGTGTGAACTGGGCCACCTGGGCACTGGGCAGCCTGCTGCTGTTCTTCCTGGTGCTGCGCCCACTGACCCGCGCCGCCCAGCAGCGCCTGCTGCCGGCCCGGGCGCCGGACGTGACCCCGCTGACCGAACTGGAACGCAGTGCCAGCCCCGCCACGGCCCCAGCCGCCGCCCTGCCCGGCAAGGGGACCGAAGGCGCCCCGGCGCTGCCCGGCACGGCCTCTGCCGCCGAGATGCCGGTGGTGCCGCTGCTCGAGAACTACGACCTGCCGCCCGCCGGCTCCCCGGTGGATGTGCTGGTCGATCACCTGAAGACGCTGGCCGGCAAGGAGCCGGAACGCGTGGCCGAAGTCGTCAAGCAATGGATGCAACACCATGCCCAGCCCGAATGAATCCCAGGACAGCGGCACGCCCCTGACGATGGGCGGCACCATGACGCCGGTCGAGCAGGCCGCCATCGTGATGCTCAGCATCGGTGAGGAGCCCGCCGCCGCCGTGCTGCGCTGCCTCAGCCGCGAGGAGCTGCTGGAATTGACCCAGGTGATGTCGCGCATGAGCGGCATCAAGGTGGACACGGTCAAGACCGCGCTGCAGCGCTTCTTCGACGACTACCGTCAGCAAAGCGGCCTGCACGGCGCCTCGCGCTCCTACCTGAAGCGCTCGCTGGACCTGGCGCTGGGCTCGGAGATCGCCAACAGCGTGCTCAACAGCATCTATGGCGATGCGATCCGGCCCAAGATGGCGCGGCTGCAGTGGTCCACGCCCAAGTGGCTGGCCGAGCGCATCGCCCGCGAGCATGTGCGCATGCAGGCGGTGTTCCTGAGCTTCCTGCCCTCGGCGCTGGCCGGCCAGGTGATCGAGGCCCTGCCCGACGAGAGCCGCGACCTGGTGCTGATCAACGTGGCCCGCCTCAGCGAAATCGACCACGAGCTGCTGCACGAGCTGGAGGAGCTGGTGGACCGCTGCCTGGAGGCCATGGGCAGCCAGAGCGCCACCGTCGAAGGCATCCGCCAAGCCGCCGAGATCCTCAACCGCCTGCCCGGCGACCGGGCCCGCATGGTCGAGCTGCTGCGCGCCCACGACCCCAAGGTGGTGGCCGAGATCGAAGTCAGCATGTACGACTTCTTCATCCTCAGCCGCCAGACCGAGGCCACGCTGCAACGCCTGATCGAGGCCGTGCCGCTGGAGCAGTGGGCCATCGCGCTCAAGGGCGCCGAGCCCGCCATCCGCGACGCGGTGCTGCAGACCATGCCGAAACGCCAGGCCCAGAGCTTCGAGGACATGATGCGCCGCAGCGGCCCGGTGCCGATGAGCCGCGTCAAGCAGGCCCGCGAGGAGATCATGGCCCAGGTCAAGGCCTTGGCCGAGGCCGGCGAGGTCGATGTGCAACTCTTCGCGGAGGCGGTGGTCGAGTGATGCTCAAGCACGCCCGTCCCTACCGCTTCCCGCCGCTGGCCCAGGTCCGCGCGCAAACCCCGTCGGGCGAGCACCCGCTGCTGGGGGATGTGCAGGCCACCCTGTCCCAGGGCTTCCAGGAAGGCCTGGACAAGGGCTACCAGGAAGGCCTGGCGGGCGGCCGCGCCGACGGGCTGGCGCAGGGCCTGCAGGAAGGCCTGGCCAAGGGCCGCCAGCAGGCGCTGGACCAGGCCCGCGCCGAGGCCCGTGCCCGCTGGGACGCGCTGGCCGCACCGATCGACGCGCTGATGCAGGCGCTGCGCCAGCAGCGCGCCGAGGAACAGGCGGCCCTGCGCCAGGATGTGGTGGAGCTGGTGGCCAAGGTGGCCCGCCAGGTCATCCGCTGCGAGCTGGCCCTCAAGCCGACCCAGCTGCTCAGCCTGGTCGAGGAGACCCTGACCGCCCTGCCCCCCACCCGCGACGACGAGGTCGAGGTCTTCCTGAACCCCGAAGAGCTTGAACGCATCCGCGAACTGGATCCGGCCCGTGCCGGACGCTGGCAGCTGCGCCCTGACCCGGCGCTGGAACCCGGCGAATGCCGGGTGCAGGCCGCAGGCCGCGAAGCCGACGCCGGCTGCCGCCAGCGCCTGAGCGCCTGCATGGACCAGGTCCAGGCCCAGTTGGCCCAGGACGACGAGCCACCGCCGCTGGAGGCCGCCGCATGATCGGAGCCGCCCTGCGCCGGGTCGATCTCGATGCCGTGCCCGTCGCCACGCTGACCGGCCGCCTGGTGGGCGCATCGGGTCTGCTGCTGGAGAGCACCGGCTGCCCCTTCCACACCGGGCAGCGCTGCCGCATCGAGGCGGCCGATGGCGGCTGGATCGACGCGCAGGCGGTGGGCTTTCGCAACGAGGTCTCCTACCTGATGCCGCTCAAGCAGACCGATGGTCTGGCCACCGGCGCGCGGGTGCTGCCCGCCAGCGACAGCGGCACGCTGCGCATCGGCCCGGCCTGGCTGGGCCGCATCGTCAACGGCCTGGGCGAGCCGATCGACGGCCTGGGCCGGCTCGACGGCGAGCAGGTGCTGGAGACCCGCCCGCCCAAGGTCAACCCGTTGAAGAAGACCCCGGTGCACGAGCGCCTGGACGTGGGCGTGCGCGCCATCAACGGCCTGCTGACGCTGGGCCGCGGCCAGCGCGTGGGCCTGATGGCCGGCTCCGGCGTGGGCAAGAGCGTGCTGCTGGGCCTGATCACCCGCCAGACCGTGGCCGACGTGGTCGTGGTCGGCCTGATCGGCGAGCGCGGCCGCGAGGTGCGCGAGTTCATCGACCTGTCGCTGGGCGCCGCCGGCCTGGCCCGCTCGGTCGTGGTCTGCGCGCCAGCCGACGAATCCCCGCTGATGCGGCTGCGCGCCACCGAGCTGTGCCACGCCATCGCCGCCCACTACCGCGACCAGGGCCTGCATGTGCTGCTGCTGGTTGATTCACTGACCCGCTACGCCATGGCCCGACGCGAGGTGGCGCTGGCCCTGGGCGAGCCGCCGGCCACGCGCGGCTACCCGCCTTCGGTCTTCAGCCTGCTGCCGCAGCTGGTGGAGAGTGCCGGCAACGGCGAGCACCCCGAGGGCAGCATGAGCGCGATCTACACCGTGCTGGCCGAGGGCGATGACCAGCAGGATCCGGTGGTGGACACCGCCCGCGCCATCCTGGACGGCCACATCGTGCTCTCGCGCGAGCTGGCCGAACGCGGCCACTACCCGGCCATCGACATCGCCCAATCGATCAGCCGCTGCGCCGGCCTGGTCAGCCCCAAGCCGCAGCTGGAAGCCGCACGCGCCTTCAAGGAGCTGGCCGCCCGCCACGCCCAGGTGCGTGAGCTGCTGCCGCTGGGCGCCTATGTGGCCGGCGCCGACCCGGCCACCGACCGCGCGGTGCAGCTGGCCCCGCGCATGGAAGCCTTCCTGAAACAAGGCACGGCCGAGGCCGCCCCGATGGCCGACGTCGAACGCCAACTGCTGGAGTTGATGGCATGACCCGTGACGAACGACAGCTGAAGCAACTGGGCACCCTGGTGGACCTGCGCGAGCGCGAATGCGCCCGGCTGGAGGCCACGCTGGCCGACCAGCGGGCCGTCGAACAACGTTACCAACGCAACCTGGACCGGCTGCAGCAGCTCGCCCGCAGCGCCGGCACCGGTGCCGCCACCGCCGTGTCGCCCGCGCTGTCGCTCAACGCCGGCCAGTACCGGCAGACCGTGCTGGCCCTGGCCGAGCGCCACCGCGCCGACCTGGCCGAGCACACGGCCCAGCTGGCCCAGACCCAGCAGGCCCTGGTGGGCGCCACGCTGCGCCACCGCGCGCTGGACCAGGTGCGCGACCGCCAGCAGCAGCGCGTCAGCCAGGGCCAGGCGCAAAAGGCCCAGAAGCAGCAGGACGACCTGGCGATGCAGGTCTGGTGGCGCGGCCAGACGGCGGCCGGATGAGGGGCCACGCAATGACGCTTCAGTTCTGCGGCCCGACGGTCGCCTATTGACGGAGCAACCCCCGTCAACCGAACCAGGAGTTCACACCATGGGAACCAGCACCATCGATCCCGCCAGCATGGCCCAGCAGCTGGCCACGGCTTACACCTCGGGCACGCAGACCCTGCTCAGCACCCAGTCGAGCCAGGCCCAGACCACCTCGACGGCCCTGAGCAAACTGCAGTCGGCCCTGAGTGCCTTCAGCAGCGCGCTGAGCAGCCTGACCACCCAGAAATCGGTGCTCAGCTACACGGCCAGCCTGAGCAGCACCGGCTATGCCACGGCCACCGCCTCGGCCACCGCCACGCCGGGCAACACCAGCGTGTTCGTCGAGCAGGTCGCCAGCGCCAACCAGGTCGCCTTTGAGGACCTGCCAGCCGTGCCGGTGGTGCTGGGCGGCCCGCTGGTGGTGCAGCTGGCCAACGGCAGCAGCTTCAACGTCAACCTGGCGAGCGCCGACGCGAACAGCGACGGCACCCTGTCGCAGACCGAGATCGCCCGCGCGATCAACCAGGCCTCGGGCAACAACGGCATGGTCAGCGCGATGGTGGTCACCTCGGGCACCCAGACCAACCTGGTGCTGAGCGCCGGCGAAACCGGCGCGGGCAGCGCCATCACGCTGGACGCCAGCGGCCTGCCGGCCAGCACGCTCAAGGATGCGCTGAGCACCGGCGGCAAGCAGCTCGCCGCCGCGCAGGACGCCGTCCTGTGGCTGGGCGCCCAGGGCACCGGCGTGAAGGTGCAGCAGGCCTCCAACACCTTCACCGCCATTCCCGGTGTGAGCCTGACGCTGACGCAGGCCCAGGCTGCCGGCAGCTCGCCGATGATGCTGTCCGTGGCCAGCGACCAGAGCGGCACGGTCAGCAACATCCAGAAGTTCATCGACGCCTACAACACGCTCGACACGGCCCTGGACAGCCTGACGGCGATCAGCAGCAGCACCAGCGGCAGCTCCACGACCACCAAGGCGGGCGCCTTCGCCAACGATTCCAGCGTGCGCAGCCTGCGCAACCGCCTGACCACCATCCTGCGCCAGCAGGTGGGCACCCAGCGGCTGATGGACTACGGCATCACCGCCAACCGCGACGGTCAGCTGTCGCTGGACCAGACCAAGCTGACCAAGGCCCTGAGCGCCAACCCCAGCGGCCTGGACACCATCCTGGGCAGCGCCAGCACCACCTCGCCCAGCGGCGTGATGGGCAGCTTCTCGACCCTGCTCAAGCAGTGGACCAACAGCACCAACGGCCTGATCAAGAACCGGCAGGACGCCGTCCAGCGCCAGCAGACCAACATCAGCACGCGCCAGACCAAGCTGGAGGACCAATACAACACGCTGTACCAGCGCTACCTGGCCCAGTTCACCCAGCTGCAGACCCTGCAGTCGAGCATGAGTGACAACACCAGCCTGCTCAGCAGCCTGAGCTGAGCGTTTCCGCGACCCCTCACCCCGAGAGACGACCTTGTACCAAGACGCCTACCAGAGCTATCAGACGGTCAACCTGGGCGCCCAGACCGCCCAGGCCTCGCCCGTGCAGCTGGTGCTGATCCTGATGGACGGCCTGCTGGAAGAGCTGGCCCGCGCACGGGCCCACATCGAGGCCCAGCGCTACGAGCTCAAGGCCAGGAGCCTGGACAAGTGCATCGCCATCCTCAACGGTCTGTCCAGCGCGCTGGACACCGACCAGGGTGGAGAGGTCGTGGACAACCTGGGCCGGCTGTACGACTTCTGCGCCGACCGCCTGTGCCGGGCCGGCATCGCGCTGGATCCTGCCATGGTGGACGACGTGGTCCAGGTGCTGGGCACCCTGCGCCAGGGCTGGCAGGAAGTGCAGGTCCGGCATGGCTAGACAGGCCCGCCTGCAGCAGCTGCGGGCGTCCCTGGTCCGTGGGCTGGCCCTGGCACGCGAAGGCCAGGGTTGGCAGGCGCTGGTGCAGGCCGAGGCCGCCCTGGCGCGCGAACTGCCGGTGCTGGCCCGCGCGGGCCACTGGACGCAGGCCGAGCGGCCGCACTGGGCCCGCTTGTGCGAGGTCCATGCCGAGGCCCGCACGGCCTGTGAAGAAGCCATGGTCGACCTGCAGGAACGCCTGCAGACCCTGGGTGAACAACGCGAAGGCTGGCTGGCCTATGCCCTGACCAGCCTTCAGGACCCGCTGGAAGAAGCACAGCCATGACCCTTGCCCTGAACCCGACCTCCTCCAGCCCCCGAGCCACCCCCAACGACACCGCGGCCGCCCCCGCGGGGGCGCCGGCCGACAACGTCACGCCGGACACCACCCAACCGACACAGGACACCGCCGCCTCGGACAGGCCCCCCACGGCCGGCTTCCAGCAAGCGCTGCAACAGGCCGGGGCCCAGGACGACGCCAGTCCATCGACCGAGGCCGACGCCACCCTCGAGGCGTTGGATCTGGCCCGCTGGCTGAGTGGGCAGTCTGCGGCCGCGACCACCACCGCGACGGCCACCGATCCCGCACCGGCCGACGCCCCCCAGGACGGCAACGACGGCACGGCGCAGGCCTTGGCCCAGGACAGCCCCGCCTTGCGGATGGACTGGACCAACCTGCCCGTGGCCATGACAGCCAGCCTGGTCGGACAGAACGCGCCCCGCACCACGGGCCGCGCCGACACCTCGGCCGCCGCCCCTGCCATCGCAGCGGCCCCGCACCCCGCCCTGCTGCCCGGGTCGACGGCGCAGCCACCGCGCCCGTCCCAGCCCACCCCGGACAGCGACGCCGCCCCGGCCACCTCGGCTGCGGCGACCAACTCTGCCCCCGCCCCCGCCCCGGCCGAGGCGCGGGCCAGCCTCGCGGTCGCCGTCCCCTCGCCCACCGCCGATGGCGACAGCGACAGCCCGGCATCGGGCGCCGTGTCGCCCAGCCCGAACAGCACCCCCCTCGCGTGGGGGCATCTCGATGCCGCCTCGGCGGGGACGGGCAGCCCCGCGACCGACGCCTCCAGCCCGGTGCGGGCCCACACGCCGCAAGCCCTGCGCGAGACCCTGGGCGAGCGCCTGTCCTGGCAGGTGGACCAGCGCAGCGAGCAGGCCACGATCCGCCTGAGCCCGGAGCGGCTGGGCCACATCGAGATCCAGATCCGCCACGAGGCCGGCGGCCTGCAGGTCCAGCTGGCCGCCAGCCACAGCGAGGTGGCCCGCCAGCTGCAGCAGGTCAGCGACGGCCTGCGCCAGGACCTGGGCCTGCGCCATGGCGGCGAGGTCAGCGTCCAGGTGGCCGAGCGCCGTGACAACGCCGGCCTGGGCGAAGGCGGTGGCCGGCAGCAGCAAGGCCGTTCCCCCGAGGAACAGCGCCCGGGCCGCGCGCTGGCCGAGGCCGATCAGGACGCCGAATCGCCCTTCACGTTTGCGTGACCCCCGTTTCACCTTCTTTTCTCCGCACATTCCATGACCAAGATTCAGAAACTCTTGATTGGCGGCGTACTCGCGCTGCTGGTGGTGGGCGGTGCTGGTGCCGCAGCCTGGTGGAAGTTCAAGGGACCGGCCGCACATGGCGCTCCCGAGGAGAAAGCCGAGGCCCCCACCGATCCCATTGAGTACAAGTACATCACCTTGGACAAGGTCATCGTCATGCTGCGCAACGGAGAGGGAGAGACCGGGAGCCACTACCTGGCCGTGGACCTGGTCTTCAAGACGCCGCCCAAGAGCGAGAAGCTGACGAAGGAGCACCTGCCGCTGCTGCGTAGCGTGGCCGTGCGCTCCCTGTCCAGCCAGACCCGGGCCCAGGCCACCGCGATGACGGTGGACCAGCTGTCCGAGCGCCTGAACAAGGCCTACACCCAGGCCTACCAGGACGAACACCATGACAAGCCGTTCACCGAGGTGATGATCGGCAAGCTCATCGTGGAATGACCATGGACCTGCACGCGGGCTATGGCGAGATGGCGGCCTATGTGGCGGTGGCCGAGGCCGCTCCGGCCGAGATCGACCGCCGCAGCGAGCAGCAGCGGCTGCTCGAACACGCCCCGCTGGTCAAGCGCGTGGTGCGCCAGCTCCATGCCCAGGCCAGCGCCGTGCTGGACCGCGAAGACATGGAGCAGATCGGCCTGATGGGCCTGCTGGAGGCGCTGCGCCGCTACGGCACGCCCGACGAACGTTTTCCCGCCTTCGCGACGCTGCGCATCCGCGGTGCGATCCTTGACGAACTGCGCCGCCAGGACTGGCGGCCGCGCGGTGTGCGCCAGGACAGCCACCGTCTGCGCGACGGCGTGCGCGAACTGACCCGCCGGCTCGGCCGCGTGCCGACCGAGGCCGAGGTGGTCCAGACCCTGAAGCTCACGCCGCAGACCTACCAGGAACTGCTGGTGGCCGAGAACGCCGAACAGATGGACAGCTTCGACGAGATGGTCAGCGAGCTCTCGCAACGTCCGTCCGAGCAATGCTCCCCGGAAGACCGCCTGATCCTGCGTCGCAGCCTGGAGCAGGCCCTGAGCTGCCTCAACGAACGCGAACAGCTGGTGATCCAGCTGTACTACGAATACGAGCTGAGCCTGAAGGAAATCGCCGCGGTGCTGGCGCTGACCGAAGCCCGCATCTGCCAGATCAACAAGGGAGCGCTGCAGAAGATGAAGCAGCGACTCGCCGCCTGACACCCGCCACGAGAGTTCCCCATGCAATCCATCCTCGGCATCCTCCTCATCATCGGCTGCGTGTTCGGTGGCTACATGATCCACGGCGGCAAGATGGACGTGATCTGGCAGCCCACCGAGCTGCTGATCATCGTCGGAGCCGGCGTCGGCGCCATCGTGCTGGGCAACCCCAAGCACGTGCTCTCGGAGATGTGGCACCAGGTGCGCAAGGTGATGCTGCGCAAGAAGCCCGACGAGCAGTTCCAGCGCCAGCTGCTGCTGCTGATGTACGAGCTGCTGCAGACCGCCGCCGGCGGCCTGAAGGCGCTGGACGCCCACGTCGAAGCGCCACAAGAAAGCGAATTGTTCAAGCGTTATCCACTGATCCTGGCCGAGAAGAAGCTGCTCAACTTCATCGTTGACAACTTCCGCTTGATGGCCATGGGCAAGATCAACGCCCACGAGCTCGAAGGCGTGTTGGACCAGGAAATCGAATCCATTCACGAAGAGATGAATCAGCCAGCCAAGTCCCTGGGCAAGATCGGTGAGGCCATGCCGGGTTTCGGCATCCTGGCCGCGGTGCTGGGCATCGTGATGACGATGAGCGTGGTGGCCGAGGGTGCGGGCACCGGCGAGATCGCCGAGCGCGTGGGGGCCGCGATGGTCGGCACTTTCATCGGCATCTTCATGTGCTACGGCCTGCTCGACCCGATCAGCAACATGATGAAGCAGCTGGTCAGCGAAGAGATGCAGGCCCTGGAAACCGTCAAGGTGGTGCTGGTGACCCACGTGGCCGGCAAGCCGCCGCTGCTGGCCATCGATGCCGGCCGCCGTCTGGTGCAACTCAACCTCAAGCCCAGCTTCGCCCGCCTGGAAGGCTGGATCGACAAGCTGCAGAACCCGGACGCCGCGCCGGCGGGAGCCGAGCGTGGCTAAGGCAGACGCCCACGAACCCACCATCATCAAGCGTGTCTCCGGCAAGGGGCACGACGATGGTCACGGCGGCGCCTGGAAGGTCGCCTTCGCCGATTTCTGCCTGGCCCTGCTGTGCCTGTTCCTGGTGCTGTGGTTGCTCAACGCCCGCGAGAAGGAAGAGATCGAGAAGGCCATGCAGGCCGTGATGGGCAACCCGATGGACGAGGGCAGCCAGGGCCGCATCCCGGACCTCAACGGCTCGCCCAACGGCAGCCTGATCTCGCGCGAGCCGGTGCCCGGTCAGGGCGGCCCGGCCACCAGCCAGGGACAGGAGGTCGCGCGCCAGCAGCTCGACAGCCCGGAACAGCTGCAGGCCCTGGCCCAGAAGCTCTCCGAGATGGCCGAGGACGCCGGCCTGGCCGGCCACCTGGAAACCACGGTGACCGCCGAAGGCCTGCGCGTGATGCTGCACGACACCGACGGCGAGGGCATGTTCGCCCGCGGCAGCGCGGTGCTCAACAAGCGCTTCTCGGTGCTGCTCAACCAGATGGGCCCGATCTTCGCGCGCATCCGCAACCAGCTGCTGATCCTGGGCCACACCGATGCCACGCCCTACTTCAACGTCGACGTGGGCGGCTTCTCGAACTGGAACCTGTCCAACCAGCGCGCCATGGCCGCCCGCCTGACCCTGCTCAACGGGGGCATGCACGCCGACAGCGTGCTGCAGGTCATCGGCATGGCCGACAAGGCCCCGCTGGACGCCGAACACCCGCGCGCCGCGCCCAACCGCCGCATCGAACTGGTCGTGCTCACCACCGCCCAGGCCCGCCGTCTCGCCTCGGCCTTCGGCATGCCCGCCCCCACCGGCAGCAGCTCCGACAGCGCCACGCTGGCGCGGGCGCGCACCCAGGTGAACCAGAGCGTGGCGCCGGCCCAGGAGCCTTGAGATGCAGACCCGTCCCACCCGAGGATCCCGCATGAAGATCACCAGCCGTTCCGTGAGCATTTCGCCGGTCGGCGGCAGCGCTGGCACGGCCAGCGTCGACAGCGCCGAGCCGGTCGCCACCGGCGCCGCCGAGAACGCCCCCCTGCAAGCGGCCACACTGGGCCCGGCCCAGGCCGCGCTGGAGGCGATGCCCGAAATCGACAACGCCCGCGTGGCCGCCGTGCGCGATGCGCTGGCGCGCGGCGAGATCCAGTTCGACGCCAAGCGCCTGGCCGGCCTGATCGAGCGCTTCCACGGAGGCCGGGGATGACCCCACGCGAAGCCGCCGAGCAACTGCTGCGCGACCTGCGCGCCGACCTGGCCCAGGCCGGCGAGTTGCGCACCTTGCTGGAAGCACAGTACCAGGCCGCGCTGCGCCACGACGCCGCGGCGCTGCAGACGCTGGGGGAGCAGATCGTCGCCTGCGTCGATGTGATGGAGGCGCGCCGCAGCCGCCGCGTCAGCCTGGCCCAGCAGCTGGCCGGCCCGGACGCCCGCATGGACGCGGTGTTCCCGCGCCTGGGCCAGGGCTGGGGCCGCACCGGCCAGACCTGGTGGCTGCGCCTGGAGACGCTGGTGCGCGACTGCAAGGCCGCCAACCAGCGCAACTGCGCGCTGCTGGCCGAACAGCAGGCGCTGATGCAAAGCCTGCTGCAACCGCAAGGGGAGCTGTATGCGCCTGCCTGACAGCACGCTGTTCCCGGCCCTGACACCCACCGCCGCCACGGCCCCGACGGCCGGCCTGAGCGCGCGCAGCGAGGGTGCGGGCTTTGGTAACCTCTACCGCAGCCTGTCGCAGGAAGTGCAGGACTACATCGCCCACGGCGACAGCAGCCCGGATGGCGGCAATGCCACCGCGCTGAGCGCCGAGGCCCGGGCCCGCTGGGCCCTGTCCGCGGGGGGCCCGACCGAAGACGCCACCGGCAGCGGCGGTGTGGACGCGCCCGCCCGCCAGGCCTTCCTGGAGCAGATCGCCCCGTTGGCCGCCCAGGCCGGCGCCCAACTGGGCGTGGACCCGGCCATCCTCAGCGCCCAGGCGGCGCTGGAGTCCGGCTGGGGCCAGCGCCCGCTGCGCAACGCGGCCGGCGAGAACAGCCACAACCTCTTCGGCATCAAAGCCAGCACCGACTGGAAGGGCGCCGTGGCCGAGGCCGCAACGACCGAGGTCGAGAACGGCCAGGCGGTGGCCACCACCGCACGCTTTCGCGCCTACGCCGATGCCTCGGGCTCGTTCCAGGACCTGACCCGGCTGCTGCGCAACAGCCCGCGCTACCAGGGCGCCCTCAACACCGGCAGCGACGCCCAGGCCTATGCCCAGGCCCTGAGCCGTGGCGGCTATGCCACCGACCCGGCCTACGCGGCCAAGCTGACCGGACTGGCGCGCCAGCTCCAGTCGCGCGGCGGCAACTAAGGAACCGACGGCGTGTCCACCTGCACCGGCTCCACCGTGCCCTCGCCGATGACCCGTGCCCGGATCACCCGCCCGGTGGCGCTGTTGCGCACCCGCACGACCTCGCCGTCGCGACCGGCCTCCAAGGCCTCGCCGGCGTTGCGCACCTCCACCGGCCCGCTGCGCACGACGATGGCCACACCGTCGCCGCGCCGCACCAGCTGCGTGGCCGCCAGCATGCGCGTGCGCACGATCTGGCCGGCCCGCATCGGCCGGCGCGGGCTGAGCGCCGCCAGCTGCGACAGGTCGGAACTGGCATCGGGCACCGTGCTGATGTCGCGCCGCTCCAGCACCAGGGCCTGCTCGCCCAGCGGCTGGTTGGCCGGCGCATCGGTGGCCATCACCACCACCTCGGCCGACAGCGTGGCGCGCAGCTGCACCAGCTGGCGGGCGGCCGCGCCGCTGGCGCCCGAACACACCAGCGCCAACCGCAGACGCGCCGGGTTGCGCGCGTCGACCGTCTCGATCTGCGGCTCGGCACAGGCCATCGGCGTGCGTGGCAAGGCCACCACCGTGGCCTCGACCTGCACCCCCTGCAGGCCGCTGCGCGCGGCCTCTTCGGTCACGGCCTGCCGGCCGGCCGCCTCCAGCCGGGCGGTCAGCGTCGGCGCGGCCATCGCACCGCTGCCGAGCAGCCACCCCATCACCCCGAACGAAAGGACCGAAAGGAACCGCATGAGCATTGACTTCCACCAAGCGCTCGGGATCCATCCCCAGGCGCTGGAACTGCGCGCCCAGCGCACCCAGCTGCTGGCGGCCAACATCGCCAACGAGAACACGCCGGGCTACCAGGCCCGCGACATCGACTTTGCCGCCGCGCTGGCCAGCGCCACGGCGGAGGATGGCTCCGGCCTGGTGCTCGACAGCGACGGCGACGCGCACTACCGCGTGCCCAACCAACCCTCGGCCGACGGCAACACCGTCGAGCTGGGGGTCGAACAGGCCGCATTCTCCCAGAACGCGGTCGACTTCCAGACCAGCCTGACCTTCCTGAACATGAAGCTCAAGGGCCTGGCCAAGGCCATTGCAGGACAGTAAGCCATGCCATTCCGCGACATCGCGACCATCGCCGGCTCGGCCATGACGGCCCAGACCACCCGGCTCAACACCATCGCCAGCAACCTGGCCAACGCGCAGTCGGCCGCCGGCACCGAGGCCGGCGCCTACCACGCCCGCAAGCCGGTCTTCGCCGCCGTGATGGGCCAGGACAACGGTGCCGGCGCCCGCGTGCAGGTGCTGGACGTGGTCACCAGCACCGAGCCGCTGCGCGAGGCCTACGAGCCCGAGAACCCGCTGGCCAACGCCGACGGCAAGGTGTTCTACCCGAACGTCAACCCGGTGGCCGAAATGACCGACATGATGTCCGCCTCGCGCGCCTTCGAGACCAATGTCGAGGTGCTGGGGCGGGTCCGTTCCATGCAGCAATCGCTGCTTCGTCTGGGAGACGCCTGACCATGAGCACCGCCACCCTCAACGGCAGCAGTGCCGGCTCCACCACCGGCACCAGCGCACTGTCGAACGCGCTGGTCAGCGCCAACGGCAGCGGCACCGACCTGTTCACCACGCTGCTGGTCGCGCAGATCCAGAACCAGAACCCGCTGGAACCCAACGACCCCAGCGACTTCGTCAACCAGCTGACCCAGCTCTCGCAGATGGAGTCGCTGCAGACGCTGTCCAGCCAATCCGCCTCCACCAACACGCTGCTCGACAGCCTGCAGACGCTGGCCCTGGGCAACCAGGTGGGCAACAGCGTGACGGTGGCCACCAAGCAAGTGCAGCTCGATGGCACGACGGTGCCGGCGTCCTACAGCCTGGACAGCGCCGAGACCTCGGTCACGCTGGTGCTGACCGGCAGCGACCAGAAGGACCACCGCATCACGCTGGGCAGCCAGCCCAAGGGCGAGCACCCGCTGAGCCTGGACCCGAGCGCGCTGGGCCTGCCCGCGGGCAGCTACAGCGTCAAGCTGGAGACCGCCAGCGGCGCCACCCCGACCTTCGCGGTCACCGGCCAGATCCAGAACATCCGCCTGTCCACCAGCGGCATGACGCTCAACGTCAGCCACCTGGGCGAAGTCTCGCCCGCCGACATCACCCAGTTCAACGGCAAGTCCTGAAGGAGTCCCATCCATGAGCTTCGAAATCGCCCTGTCCGGCATCAACGCCGTCAACACCCAGCTCGACACCATCAGCAACAACATCGCCAACACCGGCACCTACGGCTTCAAGTCCAGCCGCGCCAATTTCAGTTCCATGGTGGCCGGCGGCCCCAATGGCGCCGAGGTGGGCTCGCTGACCCAGTTCATCGGGGTGGGCGGCAGCACGCTCAACACCGGCCGTTCGCTGGATGCGGCCATCCAGGGCCGCGGCTTCTTCGCCCTGAAGGACAACGCCGGCGGCATGAGCTACAGCCGCGTGGGCAACTTCGTGGTGGACAAGACCGGCATGCTGGTGGACAGCGCCGGCCGCAAGGTGCAGGGCTATGCCATCACCCCGGGCAACCCCACCCGCGGCGCGCTGGGTGACATCACCGTGCCCAGCGGCCAGATCGCGGCCAAGGCCTCGACCCAGCTGAACTACGTGGCCAACATGTCGTCCGACTGGACCACGCCCTCGGTCACGCCTTTCGACAAGACCAATGCCCAGAGCTTCAACAGCTCGATGGTCTCGGTGGTCCACGACTCGCTGGGCCAGCAGCACACGCTGACCCAGTACTTCGTGAAGTCGGGCGCCAACCAGGTGGACGTGCACTACACGATGGACGGCACCGACCTGGGCACCACCACCCCGCTGCAGTTCAGCACCCAAGGTGTGCTGACCTCGCCGACCGCGCCGGTCAACCTGGCCCTGGGCACCCCCACCGGCGCCAACGCGCTGACGGTGGCGGTGAACTACACCGGCACCACGCTGTACGCAGGCGAGGCCACCAACAGCGTCAACAGCGCCGATGGCTATGCCTCGGGCACGCTGACCGGCACCACCATCGCCGAGGACGGCTCGGTGATCGCCCAGTACAGCAACGGCCAGAAGCAGACCATCGCCCAGCTGGCCCTGGCCACCTTCCCGAGCGAGGACGGTCTGACTCCCACCAGCGACACCAGCTGGGTGGCCTCGCAGGCGTCGGGCAGCGCGCTGTACGACGCCCCGGGCGTCGGCGTGTCGGGCACGCTGACGGTGGGTGCGCTGGAACAGTCCAACGTGGACATGACCGGCGAGCTGGTCAACCTGATGTCGGCCCAGCGCAACTACCAGGCCAACACCAAGGTCATCTCGTCGGAGAACGAGATGATGCAGGCCCTGTTCCAAGCGGTCTGAGGCCGACGCGATGGACGCCCTGATCTACACCGTGATGAGCGGCGCGGAACGCGCGCTGCATGCGCAGCAGGTGCACGCCAACAACCTGGCCAACCTGGACACGCCGGGCTTCCGGGCCGATCTGGAGCTGGCGTCCAGCCAGGCCGTGGACGGCTATGGCTACGACACGCGCCACCTCAGCGAGCTCAAGGCCAATGCGGTCTCCACCCGCGAGGGCACGGTGAAATCCACCGGCCGGGACCTGGACGTGGCCCTGCAGGGGCCCGGCTACCTGGCGGTGGAGCACGGCACCGGCGAGGCCTACACCCGCGCCGGCACGCTGCAGGTCGATGCCGATGGCGCGCTCACACTCAATGGCCGGCCAGTGCTGGGCCAGGGCGGCCCCATCGTGCTGCCGCCCTACACCCGCGTCGAGATCGGCACCGACGGCAGCATCTCGGTGCAGCCCGCGGGCGAGACCGAGATGCAGACGGTCGACCAGCTCAAGCTGGTCAAGGCCGACGGCAAGGACCTGACCAAGAACGCGGCCGGCCTGATCGTCGCCCGCGACGGCCAGCCGCTGGACGCCGATGACAGCGTGCGCGTGCGCAGCGGCTTCCTGGAAGGCAGCAACGTCGGCGCGGTCGAGGAGATGGTCGCCACGATGACGATCAACCGCGACTTCGAGATGCAGATGAAGCTCTACCAGGCCGCCGACTCGATGACCCAGACCGGCAACCGCCTGATCCGCGGCGAGTAAGCCCTCTCCACCCCTTTTCCGAACGGAGTCCCCATGAATCCCGCCCTCTGGATCAGCAAGACCGGTGTCCAGGCCCAGGACGCCAAGCTGCAGACCATCGCCAACAACCTGGCCAACGTCAACACCGTCGGCTTCAAGCGCGACCGCGTGATGTTCGAGGACCTGTTCTACCAGGTCGAATCGGCGCCGGGCGCGCAGCAGGCCGATGGCACGCAGGCCCCCACCGGCGTGCAGCTGGGCACCGGCACCCGCGTGGTCGGCACGCAGAAGGTCTTCACCACCGGCAACCTGCAGACCACCGGCCAGAGCCTGGACGTGGCCATCGTCGGCAACGGCTTCCTGCAGGTGGCCCTGCCCAATGGCGATACCGCCTACACCCGCGCCGGCCAGCTGCAGGTCAACTCCGACGGCAAGCTGGTCAACGCCCAGGGCCTGGCCATCCAGCCCGAGATCACCATCCCGGCCAATGCCACGGCCATCAGCATCT
The DNA here is from genome assembly GCF_020387415.1 of Ideonella benzenivorans. Taxonomy (GTDB): domain Bacteria; phylum Pseudomonadota; class Gammaproteobacteria; order Burkholderiales; family Burkholderiaceae_C; genus Ideonella; species Ideonella benzenivorans. The sequence continues at coordinate 661,476 of NZ_JAGWCB010000010.1, forward strand.
CCGAGAGCGGCCTGGTGACTGCCACCGTGGCCGGCAGCACCGCACCCAGCGAGCTGGGCCAGATCCAGCTGGCCGGCTTCATCAACCCGGCCGGCCTGCTGGCCCGCGGCGAGAACCTGTTCGAGGAGACCGTGGCCAGCGGCACGCCCACCACCGGCAACCCCGGCAGCGACGCGCTGGGCAAGCTCAAGCAGGGCGCGCTGGAAGGCTCCAACGTGCAGGTGGTGGAAGAGATGGTGGACATGATCGCCGCCCAGCGCACCTACGAGATGAACACCAAGGTGCTCTCCGCCGCCGACAACATGCTGCAGAACCTGGCCCAGGCCGCACGATGATGACCCGCCGTCTCCTGCTGTGGCTGGGCGCCCTCCCGGCCTGGATCCTGGGCGGCTGCGCGGTGATCGAGCCGCCGCGGCCGCCCGAGCTGAGCACCCCCGATCCCCTGCCGCTGGTGCAGGAGAAGCCGCGCCAGGGCTCGGCCGGCGGCGTCTTCGTGCCCGACAACGGCTGGTCGCTCACCTCGGATGTGCGCACCTTCCACCCGGGCGACGTGCTGACCGTGATGCTCAACGAGACCACCCAGGCCAGCAAGAAGGCCGACACCAGCTTTGGCAAGAACAGCGACGTGGCGGTGTCGCCCGCGGTGATCGCCGGCAAGTCGATCAAGACCGACATCGGCCTGACCAACAAGACCGACTTCTCCGGCACGGCCGCCAGCACGCAGCAGAACACGCTGCAGGGCGCGATCACCGTGGTCGTGCACGAGGTGCTGCCCAATGGCCTGCTGCGGGTGCAGGGCGAGAAGAGCCTGTACCTGAACCAGGGCGAGGAGATGATCCGCCTGGCCGGCTATGTGCGCGCCGCCGATGTGACGCCGGACAACCGGGTCTCGTCGCAGCGCCTGGCCAACGCCCGCATCGCCTACGCCGGCAGCGGCGCCCTGGCCGATGCCAACAACGCCGGCTGGCTGACGCGCTTCTTCGCCAGCCCCTGGATGCCGTTCTGACCCCCCGACACGACCGCTTGAGCACAGGCCCCACGATGTCCGCTGCCCTCCGTTCCCTGTTCCTGCTGGCCGCCCTGGGCGGCCTGGCCCTGCCGGCGGCCCAGGCGGTCCCCCGGCCCACCCACGCCACCCCGGCGACCGCGCTGCCGGCCGGCCAGGCCCTGCGCAACCTGGTCAGCATCGAAGGCCAGCGCGAGAACCAGCTGCTGGGCTACGGCCTGGTGGTCGGCCTGAACGGCAGCGGCGACAGCACGCAGGTGAAGTACGCCGGCCAGTCGGTCAACAACATGCTCAAGCAGTTCGGCGTCAAGCTGCCCGACAACGTGGACGCCAAGTCCAAGAACGTCGCCACCGTGATGGTCAGCGCCAGCTTCCCACCGGGTTACCGCAAGGGCCAGACGATCGACATCACGGTGGCCTCGCTGGGCGATGCCAAGAGCCTGCGCGGCGGCATGCTGCTGCTCACCCCGATGCGGGCGGCCAACGGCGAGGTCTATGCGCTGGCCCAGGGCAACGTGGTGGTCGGCGGCGTCTCGGCCCAGGGCGCCAGCGGCTCCAGCGTGACGATCAACACCCCGACCTCGGGCCGGGTGCCCAACGGCGCCAGCATCGAGCGCGAGATCGAGACCGATTTCGACCAGGCCCCGACCGTGCGGCTGAGCCTGCGCCGGCCCCATTTCCAGACCGCGACCAACATCGTCGAGGCCATCAACCGCCGCTTCGGCCCGGTGGCCACGGCGCGTGACGCCACCAGCGTCGAGGTGCAGGCCCCGGCCGACCCGACCCAGCGCGTGGCCTTCGTCGCCGCGCTGGAGGCGATGAGTGTGGACGCCGGCACCGCCACGCCGCGCGTGATCTTCAACTCCCGCACCGGCACGGTGGTCATCACCGAAGGGGTGCGGGTGCGGCCGGCTGCGGTCTCGCATGGCTCGCTCAAGGTGGTCATCTCGGAAGCCCCGCAGGTCAGCCAGCCCGCCCCGTTCAGCCAGGGCCAGACGCAGACCGTGCCGCGCTCGCAGGTCAGCGTCGAACAGGGCGGTGGCCGCATGTTCAAGTGGGCCCCGGGCGCCAGCCTGCAGTCCATCATCGACGCGGTCAACGCCACCGGCGCGACGCCCGACGACATCATGTCCATCCTGCAGGCGCTGGACCAAGCCGGCGCGATCGACGGCACGCTGGAGGTGATCTGATGAGCTCGCCCGACACCCCGATCACCACCGCCAGCCTGGGCGCCACCTCGCCCACCGACCCGCTGGGCCTGAACACCATCCGGCCCGCGCTGGACAGCGATGCCGCCACGGCCCAGGCCGCCCGCAAGGCCGCCCAGCAGTTCGAGAGCCACTTCATCGCCCAGATGCTGCACGACATGCGGCGCAGCAGCCAGGCCCTGTCCGACCCGGACGGCAGCCACCCCAGCCAGGGCCAGGAGATGCTGGACCTGGCCGACACGATGGTGGCCGACCAGCTGGCCACGCAGGGGGCCTTCGGGATCGCCGACCTGCTGCTGCGCCAGGTGCTGCCGCAGGACGCGACCCCGCCCACCGCGCCGAAACCGGCCAAGCCGGCTTAAGCGGTCCGCCCCGGCGGTCGCCTTTCCCTGTTGAACCCCTCCTGAAACGACACCGACGCCCGACCGATGACCCTCCTGACGAATGCCCTCTCCGGTGCCGTGGCGGCGCAGACCGCGCTGAACACCACCAGCCAGAACATCGCCAACGTGATGACCGAGGGCTACACCCGCCAGGGCGTGATGCTGCGCTCGGCCCAGCCCTCGCGCAGCGGCACCGCCGCCGCGGGTGACGGCGTTTCGGTGCCCTCGCTGTTCCGCTTCAGCGACAGCTACAAGAACCTGCAGCTCTGGCAGTCCAACTCGACGCTGGGCCAGAACAGCGTGATCCAGCCCTACCTGACCCAGCTGGAACAGGTGATGGGCGACGACACGGCCAGCATCGCCGATGGCCTGGACAAGTTCTTCAACGCGCTCAACGCGGCCAGCGTGGAGCCCACCTCCAGTCCGCTGCGCGACAGCGTGCTCAACGCCGCCGACGCCCTGGCCCAGCGCTTCAACAGCCTGCGCCAGACCCTGTCCAGCCAGCAGCAGGCCGTGGCCCAGCAGCGCAAGGACCTGGTGGCCCAGACCAACACCTACACCGCCGACATCGCCAACCTGAACCAGCGCATCGCCGAAGCCAATGCCACCGGCGTCAACGCCTCGGGCCTGATCGACGAGCGCGACCAGAAGATCGACAAGCTGGCCTCGCTGGTGGGCGTGCAGGTCGTCACCCAGCCCGATGGCAGCGCCAATGTCTCGCTCAAGGGCGGCCAGCCGCTGGTGGTGGGACAGCAGGCCTCCACGCTGGCGGTCAACACCCTGCCCAACGGCAGCCAGCAGATGTCGCTGACCTTCGCCAGCGAGACCTTCGCGCTGGGCAGCAGCCCGCTGGGCGGCCAGTTGGGCGGGCTGGACACCTTCGAGCAAATCCAGCTCAAGCCCATGGTGCAGTCACTGCAGGACATGGCCAGCGGCCTGGCCACCGGGGTCAACAACACGCTGACCGCGGGCTATGCCATGAATGGCAGCGCCGGCAAGCCACTGTTCGTGATCGACACCACCAGCACCTCGTCCCTGGTGACGATCGACCACAGCCTGCAGGCGGCCGACCTGGGTTTCTCGGGCAGCGCCACCGAGCCGGGCAACAGCGACCAGCTGCAGGCCCTGATCGCGCTGAAGTCGCAGCCGGTCAGCATCACCGGCCTGGGCAATGTGCTGCTGGGCGATGTCTACACCCAGCTGGTCGGCAAGCTGGGCATGGCCAGCCAGGCCAACCAGACCGCCACGACCACGGCCCAGACCGTGCGCGACCAGGCCGATGCCAACTGGAAGTCCACCAGCGGCGTGAACGAGGACGAAGAGGCGGTGAACCTGATGCAGTACCAGCAGATGTACAACGCCAACATGAAGGTCATCTCGGTGGCCAACGAACTGTTCGACGCCATGTTGCAAATGGTGGGCTGAGCCGGAGAACGATGATGCGCATTGCCAGCACCCAGTACCACACCACGATGAGCACGGCGCTGCAGCGGGCCCAGGCCAAGCTGGAGCAGACGATGGAGCAGATGTCCAGCGGCGCGCGCATCCAGAAGCCCTCGGACGACCCGGTGACCAACGTGCGCCTGTCGCGCCTGACCCGCGAGGACGCGGCCACCACCCAGTACCGCGACAACATCGCCGCGCTGAAGACCCGGTTGAGCAACAGCGAAGCCCTGCTCGACAGCATGAACACCGACATGCAGGAGGTGCGCGACCTGATGGTGTGGGCGCCCAACGGCAGCAACACCTCCGAGGACGTGGCCGCCATGGCCAGCTCGCTGACCACGCTGCGCGACAGCCTGCTCTACACCAGCAACAGCAAGGACCAGGAAGGGCGCTACCTGTTCTCGGGCACCGCCTCGACCACCCCCACGGTCACCTACAACGCCGCCGCCGCGGTGGGTTCGCGCTACAGCTACACCGGCAACGGCCAGACCCAGCAGGTGGTGGTGGGCAATGGCGTGACCCAGGCGGCCAACGTGGCCCTGCCGGAGGTCGCGCCCCTGCTCAACCAGCTCGACCAGATGATCGCGACGCTGACCACGCCCGGCGTGAACGTCAACGACGCCGCCGTGCAGGCCCAGCTGACCACCGCGCTGAACCAGCTCGACAGCAGCATGGGCTCGGTCACCGCCCGCATCTCCAAGCTGGGCGGCGCGCAGAACATGCTCGACACCCTGGACACCGGCCATGCCAACGTGAGCCTGTCCAACCAGCAGGCTGCGCTGACGCTGGGCAAGCTGGACTACAACCAGGCCGCGGTGCTGCTCAACGGCTACACCACGGCGGTCCAGGCGACGCAGAAAGCGTACGCCAAGGTCAGCGCACTGTCGCTTTTCAACGCCTTGTGAGTCGCCGCGGCGCGGCACACTGGGCGTCATGCAGATCCGCTCGCTGGACCCTTCCCTCGCCCGGACGGCCCCAACGGCCGGCCCCCGCACGCAGCGCAGCAACGCGCCCGCGGGGGTCACCCCGCTGTCCGACCTTCGCGCGGCGCCCGACGCCCCGGTGGCCGGCCGCCGCACGCTGCCCGGCCGCGGCGTGGCCAGCTGGACCACGGGCTGGCAGCGCCAGGTCGCCGGTGCCCAGCAGAGCCTGGCCTACCTCGACGAACTCGGCCAGGGCCTGACAGACTTCAAGACCGGCTTGAGCCGCACCCTGGCCCTGGGCACCGACGCCCCGGCCTCACTGCGCCAGCAACGCGATGCCGTGGCCAGCCTGTGGGACCAGCGCCGGGCCGCCACCGCCGGCACCCTGGACAGCCAGGGCCGCTGGGTGGCCGATGGCCAGGCCCGCCGCAACGTGCAGATCAAGGGCCTGGACCAGGCCAGCCTGCAAAGCCCGGAGCGCGAAGCCCTGACCTTCTCGGTCCCCGGGCTGCGCCAGCCGCTCACCCTGCTGCTGGGCGGCAGCCGGTCCAGTGCCGAGGCCTTGCGCGCCCTGGCACAGACCCTGGCCCCGGCCGAACTGCAGACCCAGGTCGGCGACGACGGCACGGTGTGGCTGTCGGTGGCCGAGGAACAGTGGCCTGCACTGCGCGACGGGCTGACCGTGCGCGGCGGCGGCCAGCGCTTCCCGGCCGGTCAACCCACCCGCCCCCGCCTGGAGACCCAGCCCGACATCCTGCAGGCCCGGGCCTGGAGCCTGGAGAGCACCGCCGACCAGCGCGCCACGCTGCAGGCCGTGGTGCGGGCCCAGAGCTGGGTGCAGCGCCAGACCGAGCGGCTGCGCCAGCGGCTGGCCGGCTGGGCGGACGAACTGGCCGCGGCGAACGCGCCCGACACGCCGCAGGCCCTGGCTCAGGCCGAACAGACCGCCCGCCAGCTGGGCGAGGCCGCCGGCTTCGGCGCCTGGACCACGCTGCTGCCAGCGCTGGGCACGCTGCGGCGCGAGCGGGTCGACGCGGTGCTGGCCCCGCGTCAGTAGAGCTTGGCTTCGCCCTCGGGCCGGGTTTTGAAGCGCCGGTGCACCCAGTAGTACTGGGCCGGCTGCTCGCGGATGCGGGCTTCCAGCCAGCGGTTGAAGGCCGCCGCGGCCTGGGGCAGGTCGGGGTTGTCGAAGCCCTCGGGCGCCTCGCAGAAGCGCACCACATAGCCCTGGCCGCGCGGCAGCATGGTCACGACGATGGGCTGCACCAGCATGTTCATCGACTGCGCCATGCGCGCTGGCGCCAGCAGCGTGGCCGCCGGCACCCCGAAGAAGGGCACGAAGGCCGCATCCTTGGTGCCGAAGTCCATGTCCGGCAGGTTCACAAAGCCGGCGCCTTCCTTCTGGATGGCGCGGATCACCGGCCGGATGCCGGCCTGGCGGTCGAACAGCCGGGCCTGGCCGAAGCGGGCCCGGGCCTTCAGCAGGGCCTCGTCGAACACCGCGTTGCTCTGGCGCTGGTAGATGGTGATCGCCGGCTTGCTCTGCTTGAGCATCAGCGCCGGTGCGGTGTAGTCCAGCCCGACGAAGTGCGGCAGCAGCCACATCACCGGCCGGCCAGTGCGCTCGGCCAGGTGGATGTCGCCCTCGATGTGCACCATGCGCAGCAGCCGCTGCTCGGAGGCGAACCACAGGTAGCTGTGCTCCAGAAAGCCCCGCGCCACGCAGCCGAAGTGCTCTCGGGCCAGCCGGCGGCGGGCGGCCTCGTCCAGTTCCGGAAAGCACAGGGCCAGGTTCTTCAACACCACGCGCCGGCGCGAACCGGCCAAGCACCACAGCAGCGCGCCCACGCCCTCCCCAAGGGCCGCCAGCAACGGCAGCGGCAACCAGTGCAGCAGCCACATCAGAAAAATGGCAGCCTGCGATCCCCAACGTTTGATCATGCCCGGGATTGTCCCCCGGCCGGTGGCTCGGCCCGGCGGGGTTGTTTGAACCGGTTGTAGCCCCACAGGTACTGGGCCGGGCACTGGCCGATCACCCAGGCCATGGCCTCGTTGACGGCGGCAGCGCAAGCCTGCTCACCCGCCTCGGGGGGCGGCAGCTGGAACGGCCGGTAGTGGTTGATGAAGCCCCGGCCATGGGGCAGCCGCTCGGTCCAGGTCAGCAGGGGGATGCACCCGGTCTGCTGCACCAGGCGCGCCGCCAGCGTCATGGTGTAGGCCGACTGGCCGAAGAACGGCGCCCAGACGCCCTGCCCTTCGGGCGGTACCTGGTCGGGCAACAGGCCCACCGTTTCGCCCTTGCGCAGCGCGCGCAGCATCTGCCGCACCCCCGACAGGTTGGCCGGCGCGGCCTGCATGCCCGGCGCGGTGCGGGAGTAGGTTTGCCACTGGGCGATGCGGGCCTGGCGGGCCGGCCGGTACAGCACCGTGACCGGCTGACGGTGGCCATAGCGCTCGGCATAGCCGCGGGCGGCGAACTCGAACGCCCCCAGGTGGGGCGTGAGCAGCAACAGCCCCTTGCCGGCGGCGATGGCCTGCTCCACCAGGGCCTCGTTGTCCCACTGCAGGTAGGGTGCCAGCCGGCGATCGGGCGTGCGGAACCAGAGCCAGGGCACCTCGGCCGACATGCGGCCGGCATGGGCCACGGCGGCGCGGCGCTGGGCCGGTGTCAGGCCGGCACGCGCGGCATTGGCCGCCAGCCGGCGGCGGTAGGTGGGCGAGGCAGCCCACACGATCCAGCCCAGCAGGGCGCCCGCGAACTGCACCAGCCAAAGGGGCCAATAAGCGACCCAACGCAGCAACAACATCATGCTTCAGCTAAGATTCCGGCGTCGCCGAGTTAACAGGACAACTTGCGGGGCGACGTGGCCGGTTTTCAACCGATGCCGCCGGAACGGTTCCGACAGAATCGCCCGACCAAATGCCGCTAAAGCGTTCGCCGCTCCCATGGTTGCCGAGTTGGACGACGCTCCCTTGATACGCAACCGAAAGAAAAACCACAGTGGCGAACGATTATCTCTTCACCTCCGAGTCGGTTTCGGAAGGCCATCCGGACAAGGTCGCCGACCAAATCTCCGATGCCATCCTGGACGCCCTGCTGACGCAGGATCCCTACGCCCGGGTGGCGGCCGAGACGCTGACCAACACCGGGTTGGTGGTGCTGGCCGGTGAGATCACCGCCAAGGAAGGCACCAACGTCGACTACATCCAGGTCGCGCGCGACACCATCAAGCGCATCGGCTACGACAACACCGAGTACGGCATCGACTACAAGGGCTGCGCGGTGCTGGTGGCCTATGACAAGCAGAGCGCCGACATCGCCCAGGGCGTGGACCGCGCCAGCGACGACTACCTGAACATCGGCGCCGGCGACCAGGGCCTGATGTTCGGCTACGCCTGCGACGAGACGCCCGAGCTGATGCCCGCGCCGATCTACTACGCCCACCGCGTGGTCGAGCGCCAGGCCCAGCTGCGCAAGGACGGCCGCCTGCCCTTCCTGCGCCCGGACGCCAAGAGCCAGATCACGATGCGCTACGTGGACGGCAAGCCGCACTCGATCGACACCGTGGTGCTGTCCACCCAGCACAGCCCGGACCAGTCCGAGACCGCCACGAAGATGAAGGCCAGCTTCTACGAGGCCTGCATCGAGGAGATCATCAAGCCGGTGCTGCCGGCCGAATGGCTGCTGGACACCAAGTACCTGATCAACCCGACCGGCCGCTTCGTGGTTGGGGGCCCGCAGGGCGACTGCGGCCTGACCGGCCGCAAGATCATCGTCGACACCTACGGCGGCGCCTGCCCGCATGGCGGTGGCGCCTTCTCGGGCAAGGACCCGACCAAGGTGGACCGCTCGGCCGCCTACGCAGCGCGCTACGTGGCCAAGAACATCGTGGCCGCCGGCCTGGCCCGCCAGTGCCAGATCCAGGTCAGCTACGCCATCGGCGTGGCCCGCCCGATCAACATCACGGTCTACACCGAGGGCACCGGCGTGATCTCGGACGAGAAGATCGCCGAACTGGTGCAAGGGCATTTCGACCTGCGGCCCAAGGGCATCATCCAGATGCTGGACCTGCAGCGCCCGATCTTCGCCAAGACCGCGGCCTACGGCCACTTCGGCCGCGAAGAGCCCGAGTTCACCTGGGAGCGCACCGACAAGGCCGCCGAGCTGCGCGCCGCCGCAGGGCTCTGAACGCCCCACGTCTGAGTGAACAGGCCGCCCGAGGGCGGCCTGTTTGCTGTCTGGCGCGGGCGCTCAGGCCTGCCGCGGCTTGACCTTGCTGGCCGCCAGCTTGGCCTGGGTCCGGGCCACCTCGACATCGGCATCGTGCACCAGGGCCACGCCCATGCGGCGTTTGACGAAGCTCTCGGGCTTGCCAAACAGGCGGATGTCGGAGTTGGGCACTTGCAGCGCCTCGGCCACGCCGTCAAAGACGATGCCGCAGGCATCCACCCCACCGTAGATCACCGCGCTGGCCCCGGGGCTCTTGAGCGAGGTGTCCACCGGCAGGCCCAGGATGGCACGGGCATGCAGCTCGAACTCGTTCTGCCACTGGGTGATCATCGTCACCATGCCGGTGTCGTGCGGGCGGGGGCTGACCTCGCTGAACCAGACCCTGTCGCCCTTAACGAAGAGCTCGACGCCGAACAGGCCCTGGCCGCCCAGGTTGGCGGTGATGGCCAGGGCGATGTCGCGCGCCTGCTGCTGGGCCACCGGGCTCATCGGGTGCGGCTGCCAGCTCTCCACGTAATCACCGCTCACCTGCACATGGCCGATCGGCTCGCAGAAATGGGTCTCGACCTGGCCCGTGGCGCCCACGGCCCGCACGGTCAACTGGGTGATCTCGTAGTCGAAGTCGATGAAGCCCTCGACGATGATGCGGCCCTTGGCGACGCGGCCGCCGGCCATGGCGTAGTCCCAGGCCTTCTGCACGTCGGCCGGGCTGTCGATCTTGCTCTGCCCCTTGCCGGAGCTGCTCATCACCGGCTTGACGATGCAGGGGTAGCCGATGCCAGGTCGACCATCCGCGCCATCAATGGCGGCCTGCAGCTCGGCCAGCGAATCGCAGAAGCGGTAGGGGCTGGTGGGCAGGTCCAGTTCCTCGGCCGCCAGGCGGCGGATGCCCTCGCGGTCCATGGTCAGCCGCGCGGCGCGGGCGGTCGGGATGCAGCGGATGGTGCCCTCGGCCTCCAGCGCCTCCAGCACCGGGGTGGCGATGGCCTCGATCTCGGGCACCACCAGGTCGGGCTGCTCGGCCTCGATCAGCGGGCGCAGCTGCTCGGGGTCGCTCATCGCGATGGTGCGGGCGTGGTGGGCCACCTGCTGGCCGGGGGCGTTGTGGTAACGGTCCACCGCGATGGTTTCCACGCCCAGACGCTGCAGCGCGATCAGCACCTCCTTGCCAAGCTCGCCGGAGCCCAGCAGCATCACGCGGGTGGCAGACGGGGACAACGGGGTGCCCAGGGGCTGGACGGCCATGGCGAGACCTCATGCAGTGGTGACAACGGCCGATATTGTCGCCAAGGTGGCGCCGCCGGCCCCTGGGGGAACGCTTGATGTTCCTCAAGATCGGTGACCGCCAAAGTTTCATGATGGTCAGCTTGATCTGTCACACACACCATGGCCCGTACCCACACCCCCACCGTTTCGGACACCTTTGCCACGCCGGCCGCTGAACCCGCCCCCACCCCATCGAGCCCCGCCCGCCGCAGCACACCGGTGGCCGTGGGCAGCGTCAAGCCGCGCGCCAATGCCCGCCAGCTGAAGAAGCTGCGCGTGGACGAGGCCACCGAGGCGGCGCAACTGGTCCAGGCCGAGGTGGTGGGCAGTCTGCTCCGCGACGGCGAGCCGATCGACCAGTTGCGCGCGCTGCTGGACGGCGCCTCGCCCGACGACCTCAAGGCCCTGCGTCGCGAGCTGAACGTCCGGCGCAAGCCGGCCGCCGCCGGTCTGGACCCCGATCTGGAGCTGTCCGCCGGCTGGCGCGAAGGGCACTACCCCTACAAGAACCTGCTCTCGCGCCGCAGCTACGAGGAACAGAAGTACCGCCTGCAGGTGGAGCTGCTGAAGCTGCAGGCCTGGGTCAAGGAGAACCGCCAGCGGGTGGTGATCCTGTTCGAGGGCCGGGACGCCGCCGGCAAGGGCGGCACGATCAAGCGCTTCATGGAACACCTGAATCCGCGCGGCGCGCGTGTCGTCGCGCTGGAAAAACCCAGCGAAGTGGAACAGGGCCAGTGGTACTTCCAGCGCTACATCCAGCACCTGCCCACCCGCGGCGAGATCGTGATGTTCGACCGCAGCTGGTACAACCGCGCCGGCGTCGAACGGGTGATGGGCTTCTGCTCCGAACACCAGTACCAGGAGTTCCTGCGTCAGGCGCCGGAGTTCGAGCGCCAGTTGGTGCGCGACGGGGTGCACCTGTTCAAGTTCTGGTTCTCGGTCAGCCGGGATGAGCAGCGCCGCCGCTTCAAGGAGCGCAAACTGCATCCGCTCAAGCAGTGGAAGCTCAGTCCGATCGACATGGCCAGCCTGGACAAATGGGACGACTACACCCGCGCCAAGGAAGCGATGTTCCTGCAGTGCGACACCTCGGACGCGCCCTGGACGGTGATCAAGAGCGACTGCAAGAAGCGCGCGCGCCTGAACGCGATGCGCTATGTGCTGCACCGCCTGCCCTATGGCAAGAAGAACCTGGACGGGATCGGCTCGGTGGATCCGCTGATCGTCGGCCGGCCCTCGCTGGTGCCCAGCCTGGGCGAGGACCAGCTGGCCACGATGGACGGCCAGGCCTGACCTCCCGCCACGACAAAAGCGGGCCAAGGTGCCCGCTTTGTCACACCTGGCGCCGGGTCGGGCCCTGGGCGACGCCAGCGCCCCGCTGCTACACTGGCGCCCTGCTTCCGAGGAGCGTTGCAAGGGCCGTCGCACGGCGGTCCCCAGGCTCGGAACCCCTTCTTCTGCAACGGCGCTCACCCGCACCCCCGTGGTGCCGCGGTGAGCCCTGGGCGAGCGTTTGACACGCCGCCCCGCTGGTTGTCCTTCGGCCCCGCGCGTGCGGGCTTGTCGAACCGATGGAGCAACCGATGAACGCTGCACTGCCCAAGACCTCCCTGGCCCCCGAACAGTACGTGGTGGCCGACCTGTCGCTGGCCGACTGGGGCCGCAAGGAACTGACCATTGCCGAGCACGAGATGCCCGCGCTGATGGCCATCCGCACCGAATACGCCGCCAGCCAGCCCCTGAAGGGCGCGCGCATCGCCGGCTCGCTGCACATGACGATCCAGACCGGCGTGCTGGTCGAGACGCTGCAGGCTCTGGGCGCCGAGGTGCGCTGGGCCTCCTGCAACATCTTCTCGACCCAGGACCACGCCGCCTCGGCGCTGGTGGCCGCCGGCACGCCGGTGTTCGCCTACAAGGGTGAAACCCTCAAGGACTACTGGGACTACACCCACCGCATCTTCGAATTCGGCGCCAAGGGCACGGCCGGCGAAGGCCCGAACATGATCCTGGACGACGGCGGCGACGCGACGCTGCTGATGCACCTGGGCCAGAAGGCCGAGAAGGACCCGTCGGTGCTGGCCCACCCGGGCTCCGAGGAAGAGCGCGTCCTGTTCGCCGCGATCCAGGCCAAGCTGGCCCAGGACCCGACCTGGTACAGCCGCAAGTCGGCCGAGATCCTCGGCGTGACCGAGGAAACCACCACCGGCGTGCACCGCTTGAACGAGATGAGCGCCAAGGGCACGCTGCTGTTCCGCGCCATCAATGTCAACGACTCAGTCACCAAGAGCAAGTTCGACAACCTGTACGGCTGCCGCGAATCGCTGGTGGACGGCATCAAGCGCGCCACCGACGTGATGGTGGCCGGCAAGATCGCCGTGGTCTGCGGCTACGGTGACGTGGGCAAGGGCTCGGCCCAGGCCCTGCGCGCCCTGTCGGCCCAGGTCTGGGTGACCGAGGTCGACCCGATCAACGCCCTGCAGGCCGCGATGGAAGGCTTCCGCGTGGTGACCATGGAGTGGGCCGCTTCCCAGGCCGACATCTTCGTGACCACCACCGGCAACCGCGACGTGATCCGCTACGAGCACATGGCGGCGATGAAGAACAACGCCATCGTCTGCAACATCGGCCACTTCGACAACGAGATCCAGGTCGCCAAGCTGGAAGAGAAGTGCCAGTGGGAGGAGATCAAGCCCCAGGTGGACCATGTGATCTTCCCGGACGGCCACCGCATCATCCTGCTGGCCAAGGGCCGCCTGGTGAACCTGGGTTGCGCCACCGGCCACCCCAGCTACGTGATGAGCTCCAGCTTCGCCAACCAGACCCTGGCGCAGATCGAGCTGTTCACCCGCCCGAACGACTACCAGGCCGGTCAGGTCTATGTGCTGCCCAAGAAGCTCGACGAGAAGGTGGCTCGCCTGCAGCTGACCACGCTCAACGCCCAGCTGACCACGCTGACGCCCGAGCAGGCCGCCTACATTGGCGTGCCGGTCGAAGGTCCGTACAAGCCGGATTCGTACCGGTACTGAGCCCGTGCGCGCCGACCAGCTTCTGGTTCAGCAGGGCCTGGCGCCCAGCCGGTCGGCCGCCCAGCGGCTGATCGAACGCGGTGCCGTGCGCTGGCTGGGCCCACGCGGCTGGCAGCCGCCCAAGAAGGCGGGCGAAGACCTGCCCGAGGGCTGCGAGATCGAGGTCACCGACGATGCCGAGCTGCGCTGGGCCTCACGCGGCGGACTCAAGCTCGAAGGTGCGCTGCGCGAGGCCGGCCTGGACCTGCAGGGCGCGGTGGCCTTGGACGTGGGCCAGAGCACCGGCGGCTTCACCGACGTGCTGCTGCACGCCGGCTGCCGCCAGGTGGTGGGCGTGGACGTGGGCCGCGATCAACTGCTGCCGCGGCTGCGCCAGGACCCGCGGGTGACGGCGCTGGAAGGCGTCAACGCCCGCGAGCTCAGTCCCGCCACGCTCGGTGCAGTCTGGCCGGCGGCGGGTTTCGACCTCATCACCGGCGACCTGTCGTTCATCTCGCTCACCCTGGTGCTGCCGGCCCTGGCGCCGCTGCTGGCGCCGAGCGGCACGCTGCTGATGCTGGTCAAGCCGCAGTTCGAGCTGCAGCCGGCCGACATCGGCAAGGGCGGGCTGGTGAAGGACCCGACGGCCTACGCCCGGGTCGAGGCCCGGCTGCGCGAGGCCTGCGCCGCCTGTGGCCTGGCCGTCACGGCCTGGCGTGACAGCCCGATCACCGGTGGCGATGGCAACCGCGAATTTTTCGTTCAGGCGCAACGGGCCTGAGCCCTGGAACACGAGACGATGAACCCCGACTTTCCCCTGAGCCTGGAATTCTTCCCGCCCAAGACGCCCGAAGGCGCCGAGAAGCTGAGCGCGACGCGCCAGCAGCTCTATGCGCTGGACCCGACCTTCTGCTCGGTCACCTACGGTGCCGGCGGTTCCACCCAGGACGGCACACTGCAAACGGTGCAGGCCATCCTGGCCGAAGGCCACGACGGCGCTTCGCACTTCACCTGCGTGGGTGCCACCCGCGACTCGGTGCGCGAGAAGCTCGCCCAGTTCCAGGCCATGGGCCTGCGGCGCATCGTTGCCTTGCGGGGGGACCTGCCCAGCGGCTATGGCAGCATGGGTGAGTTCCGCCACGCCAGCGAGCTGGTGGCCTTCATCCGCGCGGAGACGGGCGAACACTTCCATCTGGAGGTGGCGGCCTATCCCGAGATGCACCCGCAGGCGCGCAGCCCGCAGGCCGACCTGCAGGCCTTCGCGGCCAAGGTCCAGGCCGGCGCCAGCTCCGCCATCACCCAGTTCTTCTTCAACGCCGACGCCTACTTCCGCTTCGTCGACGAGGCCCGCGCGCTGGGCGTGACCGTGCCCATCGTGCCGGGCATCATGCCCATCACCAATGCCAGCGGCATCCTGCGCTTCGCCGACGGCTGCGGCGCGGACATTCCGCGCTGGGTGCGGCTGCGCCTGCAGAGCTTTGGCGACGACAGCGCCAGCATCAAGGCCTTCGGCCTGGAGGTGGTGACGGCCCTGTGCGAGCGGCTGCGCGCTGGCGGCGCCCCGGGGCTGCACTTCTACACGATGAACCAGAGCGGCCCGACGCTGGAGATCTGCCGCCGGCTGGGGCTGATCTGACCGGTACGTGGCCGGATGTTGCGCGCGCGCGTCAGGCCCACCCTGCGGATCTGATGCAGATCAAGTCACATCCGCCGGACAGCCCGAGCATGGGGGTGGTTTGCGCCGACGCAGGTTGACTTCGGTCCATTCACGGTGCAATCCATTTCAGACCGCAGGGTCTTACCTACATTGCAACCGAGAGAAGACGGAGTCTCCCACCATGCGCAAGCAACTGATCGCTCTGGCCGCCGTGGCCGCCACCCTGGCCCCTCAATTCGCCTCTGCCCAGGATTCGGGCAACTGGATTGTGCGTGGCCGTGCGCTGTACCTGCAGTCGGACAACCACGACACCACGGGGCTGGACCTGTCGGTGAACGACAAGGCCTTTCCGGAACTGGACATCAGCTATTTCTTCACGCCCAACATCGCGGCTGAGCTGATCCTGACCTATCCGCAGTACCACAAGATTGAAGCGGGCGGCACCAAGATCGGTGGCCTGCGTCACCTGCCCCCGACCCTGACGGCCCAGTACCACTTCACCAACTTCGAAGGCTTCCGCCCGTACCTGGGTGCTGGTGTGAACTACACCAATGTGACCAAGGTGACCTGGGATCCGGCGGTTGAAACCGCTCTGCACCCGAGCGTCACCCGTGACAGCTTCGGCTGGGCCGTGCAAGCCGGTGTGGACATCCCCGTCGGCAAGGGCTGGCTGGTCAACGTGGACGTCAAGAAGGTCAAGATCGGTGTGGACGTCAAGTCGTCCGGCACCAAGGTGGGCGAATTTGACATCGACCCGCTGCTGTTCAGCGTCGGCGTCGGCTACCGCTTCTGATGAAGCGCGGGCACCTGCGGGTGCCCGGTTGAAGGGTCCATGCGTCAAAGGGCTGCCTCCGGGCAGCCCTTTTTTGTGGCCGTTGTTCAGTCCTCGCCGCGCTGCCAGTACACGCCCTCGTCCGTCAGGATGGCGTCCAAGGGAATGTCGTGCGGCTCGGGCTGCAGCCAGGGCACGTAGCCATGCGTGTAGCCCACACCCGCCGTGGCCGGACGGGGCTGCAACGCGGCCAGCGTGCGGTCGTAGAAACCACCGCCATAACCCAGCCGCACGCCCCCCGGGCCATAGCCCACGCAGGGCACCAGCAGCAGCTCGGGGTGGAAGGCCTCGGTGTCCTTGGGCTTGGGAATGCCATAGGCATCCTCTTCCATCGGGCAGCCGGGGTACCAGACATGAAAGGTCAGTTGCTTGGTCTCGCGGTTGATCACCGGCAGGCCGATACGGCGCTCCTCCCCCGGTTCCGCCGCCTCGCTCCAACGGTAGAGCGCCGGCAAGGCGTCAAACTCGCCCTTGATCGGCCAGTAGGCGCCAATCGTCTTCTCCGGCCGGCTGATCAGCCAGACCATCAGCACCTCCTGCAGGTGCGCAGCCCGCTGGTGGCGGTCCAGCAGGGCCATGCGTTCGGCCTGCAACTGCTTGCGCAGCTGGGCCTTGTCACGCGAAGGTTCGAGGTTGAGCTTGAACGGCAGGGTCATGGCGTGGTGTGGGTCAGACCGTCGGGAACACGCCCCGATTGTGCGACCAAGCCCACCCGCCACCGCGCCAAGCCCGGGTGGAACACTCAGCGGTGCAGGCCCAGGGCCTCGTCACCGGCGGGCGCCAGGCTGGCCGCCCAGGCCTGCAGACGCCGCGCCGCCCGCTCCAGCCGGACCGCCAAGGCCGCAGCCAGGGCACGCCGCCAGGCACGGGCCCCGACTGCATGGACCGGCACCTGCCACAGCAGCACCGGCGCCCGTGCGCCCGCTTGCCAGGGCTCCAGCGTGATGCATTCGCCCGCCCGCAGCGCCAGGCGGTCGCCCGCCGACAGCACATGGTCCTCGGCGTCGCCATCCCGGGTCAGCCACACCTGGCCGGTGGCCACCAGCAGTTCGCCCGCCCGCGCCGTCCGGCCGCGCCAGACCCCTTGCAGGCACATCGTGGAATGCAGCTTCATCATCAATCTCCCCGGCCCACCGGGGCCATCACAAGCCTTATCTTGAAGATGATTCGGCCGGAAATCCAATGACGAGTGGAACCTTGATTGATACCATTTGCGCATGAATTACCCCAGCCAGCGCGCCCTGTCCCTGGACTGCCTGCGCAGCTTCGAGGCGGTGGCCCGGCGCCTGAGCTTCAGCGCCGCGGCGGAAGAGATGCACCTGACCCAGCCGGCCATCAGCCGCCAGATCAAGGGGCTGGAGGAAGAGTTGGGCGCCCCGCTGTTCTCCCGCGGCACCCGCCGGGTGGAGCTGACCGTGGCCGGCCAGACCCTGCTGCGGGCTGTGGCCCCTTTGCTGACCCGGCTGGACGCCACGGTGCGGCAGATCCGTCTGGCGCGTTCGCGTCACCAGGTCAGCCTGACCACCTTCCCGTCCTTCGCCTCGCTGTGGCTGATGCCGCGGCTGGTGGACTTCGAACGCGCCCACCCGGCGCTGGACATCCGCATCTCCGCCTCGGACCGCCTGGTCGACGAGGACGACCCCGAGCTGGACCTGGCGCTGCGCCAGTGCCGGGCCGAGCGCGCGCCGGCTTCGGCCATCCGGCTCTTTGGCGAGGTGCTGAGCCCGGTGATCGGCGCCGGCCTGGCCGCCGCGGTGGCCCGGGGCGATGCGCCACCGCTGGACACGCCGGCCGACCTGGCCCAGCACACCTTGCTGGAGATGGAGGACAGCAGCACCCAGGCCGGCAGCCTGGCCTGGCCGGCCTGGCTGGCCGCACAAGGGCTGGAGCGCCTGCAGCCCAAGCGCTGGTTCAGCACCAACTACACCCACCAGCAGATGCAGGCCGCGCTGGCCGGCCAGGGGGTGGCGCTGGCCCGGCTGGCCCTGGTGCACGACGGCCTGAGCCGCGGCGAGCTGGTGGAGCCCTTCGGCCCCGCGGCCCGGCTGTGGAGCCCGCACGTCTACTGGATGGTGCCGCTGGGCGGCAGCCAGCCCCCGCGCCCCGAACTGGAGGCCTTCACCGCCTGGGTGCTGGACCAGGCGGCCGCCACCCGGGCGGCGATCGGCGACCACGCCGACCCCGACAGCCTGGCCCACGCCGACTGACCGCCCATCCATGCCGTGCGCGCATGGCGGTGATGCGCCGAAATCACCCCGCCGCCCGGACCGGCCCCGTAGCATGGGCAGCTTCGCATCCCAAGGCCACCCCATGCAGCTCTACATCGGCAACAAGAACTACTCGTCCTGGTCCATGCGCCCCTGGGTGCTGATGACCCACTTTGGCCTGCCCTTTGAGGAGGTCCTGGTCCGCTTCGACAGCTTCGACCCCGGCTCCCGCTTCAAGACCGTGGTGGGCGCGCTGGCCCCCACCGGCAAGGTGCCGCTGCTGGTGGAGGGCGAGCTGGTCGTCTGGGACTCGCTGGCGATTGCCGAGACGCTGGCCGAGCGCTTCCCGCAGCACCCGCTGTGGCCGGCCGACCCGCTGCAGCGGGCCCGCGCCCGCAGCCTGTGCGCCGAGATGCACAGCGGTTTTGGCGCCCTGCGCAACGCCTGTCCGATGAACATCGAGGCCCACCTGCCGGAGGTGGGCACCCAGGTGCTGCGCGAGCAGCCGGACGTGGCCGCCGACCTGGCCCGCCTGCAGACCATGTGGACCGAGGCCCTGGCGGCCAGCGGCGGCCCCTTCCTGTTCGGGCCGTTCGGCATCGTCGATGCGTACTACGCCCCCGTCGTGGCCCGGCTGCGCAGCTATGCCCTGCCGGTCAGCCCGGTGGTGCAGGCCTACATGGACCGCGTCTGGGCCAGCCCGGGCGTGGCGGCCTGGGTGGCGCAGGCGCTGCAAGAGCGGGATTTCCTGCCGTTCGAAGAGCCCTACCGCAAGGCGGGCGCCCCGGGTTGACCCCAGGCGCGTCGGCGCCCCTGCGGTACAGTGGATAGACGATGCGCATCCCCCTGTTCCGCCCCCTGGCCGCCCTGTCGATGGGCCTGCTGATTGGCGCGGCCGCCTGGTCGCCCGAAGCCACGGCCCAGGCCATCGACGACAGTCTCATCCGCCAGGCCCGCGACGCCTTCCAGAAACGCGACAAGGCCCGCTTGGCCATGCTCAAGACTGTCGCGCTGGACAGCCGCTACCCCTTGGCCACCTGGGTGGACTACTGGGAGCTCAGCAGCCGCCTCCGCGAAGCCCAGGTGCCCGAGGTCGAGGCCTTCTACGCCCGCTGGCCGGGCAGCTATGTCGAGGACCGGCTGCGCAACGACTGGCTGCTGGAACTGGGCAAGCGGCGCGACTGGGCCAACGTGGCGCGCGAATACCCGCGCTTCCGGATGGACGACGACCGCGAGGTCACCTGCTACGCGCTGGTCGCCTCGCAACAGGCCGGCCAGCCGGTGGTCGACGCCGCCCGCCGCGCCTGGATGGCCCAGAAGGAGGCCGACGACGGCTGCCAGCTGATGGCCCAGACCCTGTTCGACGCGCACCAGTTCAGCGAGACCGATGTCTGGCGCAAGCTGCGTCAGGCCGTGGAGTTCAACCGCCAGAAGCAGGCCCGCGCCATCGCTGGGCTGCTGGGCGAGGCAGTCGCCAAGCCGCTCAACGACATCTTCGACAACCCGGCCCGCTACCTGGCCCGCAAGGCCGGCAGCGGCGGCCGGCAGGCCGACCACCTGACCGCGCTGGCCCTGGCCCGGCTGGCCGCCGCCGATCCGGCCCAGGCCGCCCGCCAGCTGGACGACGGATGGAGCCGCCGGCTCGATGCCGACGACGCTGCCTGGGCCTGGGCCATCACCGCCCGCCAGGCCGGCTTTGCACTGCTGCCCGATGCGCTGGACTGGACCCGCAAGGCCTGGGCCCGGCTGAAGAAGCGCGATGCCCAGGACCCCGATTGGACCGACGACACCCTGGCCTGGCATGCCCGGGTCTGGCTGCGGCTGGGCCAGGGCGAAGAGCGCTGGACCGGCGTTCTGCGCTGCATCGAGGCGATGAACGTCGAGGAACGCAACAGCCCGGTCTGGCAGTACTGGCGCGGCCGGGCCCTGCTGGCCCTGGCCAAGCCGGGCACCGCCGGTCAGGCCCAGCGCCAGGAAGGCACGGCCCTGCTGCAGGCCCTGGCGCCGCAGCTGGGCTATTACGGCCAGCTGGCCTCGGAAGACCTGGGCGCCCCGCAGGCCCTGCCCCCGCGGCCCACCCCGCTGACCCCGACCGAGCGCGACGCGATGCGACGCCACCCCGGCCTGCAGCGCTCGCTCGCGATGCTCGACATCGGCTTGCGCTCCGAGGCGGTGCGCGAATGGAACTTCTCGCTGATCGGCCTGAGCGACCGCGAGCTGCTCTCGGCCGCGCAGATCGCCTGTGAGCGCGAGATCTGGGACCGCTGCATCAACAGCAGCGAAAAGACCCGGGCCGAGTTCGACATGGCCCAGCGCTTCCCCACCCCCCACAGCGAGGACCTGCTGCCGCGCGCCAACGCCATCGGCCTGGACCCGGCCTACGCCTACGGGCTGATCCGCCAGGAATCGCGCTTCATCACCAGCGCCCGCTCTGGCGTCGGGGCGAACGGGCTGATGCAGGTGATGCCCGCCACCGCCAAGTGGACGGCCAAGAAGATCGGCATGAGCGACTACCGGCCCGAGCTGCTGTCCGAGCGCTCGGTCAACCTGAAACTGGGCACCGCCTACCTGAAGCTGGTGCTCGACGACATGGACGGCTCGCAGGCCTTGGCCGCGGCGGCCTACAACGCCGGCCCGAACCGGCCCCGCCGCTGGCGCGACGGTCCGGTGCTGGAGCCGGCGATGTGGGTCGAGAACGTGCCATTCACCGAAACCCGGGACTATGTCAAAAAGGTCCTCTCCAACGCCACCTACTATGCGGGCCTGATGAGCGGCAAGCCGGCATCGCTGAAGGCCCGCCTGGGCAGCAGCATCGGCCCCCGCACCACCCCGCCCCCGGCACTGGACGCCGACCTGCCCTGAACGACCACCCACCCACCTCCTGACGCGCATGGCCCTGAACACGGTGCTCATCCTGGGCGGCAGCGGCTTTGTCGGCCGCGCCCTCTGCGAAACCCTGGTGGACCGCTGGGTGGCCGGGCCGCGGCTGCGGGTGCCCACCCGTCGGCTGTCACACGCCCAGGCCCTGCTGCCGCTGCCGCTGGTGGACGTGCTGCCCGCCGACGTGCATGACGACGCGACACTGGACCGCCTGGTGGCCGGCTGCGATGCGGTGGTCAACCTGGTGGCCATCCTGCAGGGCAGCGAAGCCGCCTTCGAGGCCGTGCACGTGACCCTGCCACGCCGGCTGGCCGCCGCCTGCCAGCGCCAGGGCGTGCGCCGGCTGATCCATGTCAGCGCGCTGGGCGCCGATCCGCAGGGCCCGTCGCGCTACCTGCGCAGCAAGGGTCGGGGCGAGGCCGTGCTGCGCGAGGCCGACCTGGACCTGACCCTGCTGCGCCCCTCCGTCATCTTTGGCGCGGGCGACCGTCTCCTCAATCTGTTCGCGCAGTTGCAGGCCCTGTTCCCGGTGTTGCCGCTGGCCGGGGCGAACGCCCGCTTCCAGCCGGTCTGGGTGGCAGATGTGGCCGCCGCGATCGCCACCTGCCTGGAACGCCCCGCCACCGCCGGCCAGACCTTCGAATGCGCCGGACCCGAGGAAGCCACCCTGGCCCAGCTGGTGCGGCTGGCCGGCGAGGCCAGCGGCCACCCGCGGCCCATCCTGCCGCTGCCGGCCCCGCTGGCCACGCTGCAGGCCTGGCTGATGGAGCTGGCCCCGGGCGAGCCGCTGATGAGCCGGGACAACCTGGCCTCGATGACCGTCCCCAACGTGGCCACCGGACAGCTGCCCGGCTTGGCGGCGCTGGGCATCACGCCGACCCCGCTGCTGGCCGTCGTCCCGGGCTACCTGCGCCCCGGCCAACGCTGTGCGCGGCTGGACGCCTGGCGCGCCCGGCACCGCTGACCTTCCCCATCCCACAAGGAGCCTGGCCATGCAAGCCTATGTCGTCGGAGGCGCGGTGCGCGATGCGCTGCTGGGGCGGCCGGTGCACGACCATGACTGGGTGGTGGTGGGTGCCACGCCCGAGCAGATGCTGGCCGCCGGCTACACCCCGGTGGGCAAGGACTTCCCGGTCTTCCTGCACCCGCAGACGCACGAGGAATACGCCCTGGCCCGCACCGAGCGCAAGACCGCGCCGGGTTACCACGGCTTCGTCTTCCACGCTGCGCCCGAGGTCACGCTGGAGCAGGACCTGCAGCGCCGCGACCTGACGATCAATGCCATCGCCCGCGCCGAGGACGGCACGCTGATCGACCCCTGCGACGGCCAGCGCGACCTGGCCGCCAAGGTGCTGCGCCATGTCAGCGCCGCCTTTGCCGAGGACCCGGTGCGCATCCTGCGCCTGGCCCGCTTCGCCGCCCGCTTCCCCGATTTTTCCGTGGCGCCGGAAACGTTGGCGCTGATGCGCCAGATGGTCGAGGCCGGCGAAGTGGACGCGCTGGTGGCCGAGCGGGTCTGGCAGGAGCTGGCCACCGGCCTGATGGAGACACGCCCCAGCCGCATGCTGGAGGTGCTGCGCGACTGCGGCGCCCTGGCCCGGCTGCTGCCGGAGGTGGACCGCCTGTGGGGCGTGCCCCAGCGGCCCGAGTTCCACCCCGAGGTGGACACCGGCGCCCACCTGCTGCTGGTGCTGGACCAGGCCGCGCGCCTGCAGGCCCCACTGTCCGCCCGCTTTGCCGCGCTGTGCCACGACCTGGGCAAGGGCACGACCCCGCCCGAGGAATGGCCGCGCCACATCGCCCACGAGGCCCGCGGCGAACGCCTGACCCGCGAACTCTGCGCCCGCCTGAAGCCACCCGCCGAGTGCAGCGAACTGGCCCTGGTGGTGGCGCGCGAGCACACCCACATCCACCAGGCCGCCACCTTTGGGGCCGCCGCGGTGCTGCGCCTGTTGGAACGCTGCGACGCCTTCCGCCGGCCCGAGCGCTTTGAGCTGGCCCTGCTGGCCTGCGAGGCCGATGCCCGCGGCCGCCTGGGCCTGGAACACGCCGACTACCCCAGCGCCCCGCTGCTGCGCCAGGCCCTGCAGGCCGGGCTGGATGTGGACACCGCCCGCGTGGCGGCCGAAGCCCAGGCCCGCGGCGCCAAGGGCCCGGCCATCGGCGAAGCCATCCACCTGGCCCGGGCCAACGCGGTGTCGATGGCGATCTGAGCGACACTCGATCGGGTCCGGCGATCGATCCGCCGGGCTCCGACGCTGGGCCCCGTCGACACCACCTGCCACGGGGTCCTTGCTTTTTCCGCCTCACAAAGGACCTTTCACGATGCCCGTGCCCCGGCACCGCCGCAGCGCCATGTCGCTGCTGGGCGCCACCCTGCTGTGCGCCCTGCCCCCCCTGGCTGCCTCCGCGATGGAAGGCATGTGGACCCTGGACAACCTGCCCAAGGCCACGCTGGCCCAGAAATACGGCTTCACCCCCGACGACGCCTGGGTGAACAAGGTGATGCACTCGGCGGCCCGCATGGCCGGCGGCTGCTCCACCTCCTTCGTCTCGGCCGGCGGCCTGGTGCTGACCAACCACCACTGCGTGGACAGCTGCCTGGGCGACCTCTCCCGTCCCGGCCAGGATCTGCGCCGCAGCGGCTTCATCGCCCAGCGCCCCGAAGAGGAGCGCCAGTGCCCGGGCATGGAGCTCAACCGGCTGGAGCAGATCACCGACGTGAGCGCCACCTTCGCCCAGGCCACCGCCGGCAAGACCGGCCAGGCCTACACCGAGGCCGTCAACGCCACCCGCGCCCGGCTGGAGTCGGCCTGCGTCAACGGCAAGGACGCCACCGTGCGCTGCGATGTGGTCACGCTCTACCAGGGCGGCGCCCGCCACCTCTACCGCTACCACCGCTACCAGGACGTGCGCCTGGCCTTCGCGCCCGAGGTGGCCATCGGCGCCTTCGGCGGCGACCCGGACAACTTCGACTTCCCGCGCTATGACCTGGACATGGGCCTGCTGCGCGTCTACGAGAACGGCCACCCGGCGGCCACGCCCGAGTTCTTCCCGCTCAACCCGCGCGGCCCCGAGGCCGGCGAGCTGGTCATCACCGCCGGCAACCCCGGCCGCACCCAGCGCCTGCTGACCGTGGCGCAACTGGAGACGCTGCGCGACGTGGACCTGCCCCAGCGCCTGCTGCGGGAAGCCGAGCAGCGCGGCCTGCTGAACCAGTACGGCACGGAGGGGCCGGAGCAGGACCGCCTGGCCCGCAAGGCGCTGCGCTGGATCGAGAACGGCTTCAAGGCGCAGTACGGTCAGCTCGAGACCCTGCGCGACCCCGAAGTGATGGCCCGCAAGCAGGCCGAAGAGGCCGCGCTGCGCCAGTTCGCCGCCAACCAGCCGAACCTGAAGGACACGCTGGGCGCCTGGGACGACATCGCCCGCGCCGCCCGGGTCTACCGCGAGATCCAGCCGCACCTGGCCTACACCGAAGGCGCCCAGGGCTACTGGACGGATTACCACGGCTGGGCCCGCACCCTGGTGCGCGCCGCGACCGAGCGCGCCAAGCCCAGCGGCGAACGCCTGCCGGAGTTCGCCGATGCGGCCCTGCTGGCCACCGAGCGCCACCTGCTCGCGCCCAAGCCCGTGGCACCGGCCCTGGAAAAGGTGAAGCTGGCCTGGTCACTGGCCCAGATGCGCCAGTGGCTGGGCGCGGACGACCCGCTGGTGCGCCAGGTGCTGGGACGCAAGTCACCGCAGGCGCTGGCCACCGAGCTGGTGGATGGCACGACCCTGGGCGACCCGAAGGTGCGTCAAGCCCTGTGGCAAGGCGGTGCCGCTGCCATCGCGGCCTCGCAGGATCCGTTCATCCGCCTGGCCCTGGCCACCGACGCGCAGGCCCGCGCCCTGCGCGCCCGCGAGGAGAACGAGGTCGAGGCCGTGCAGACCCGCGCGGCCGAGCAGATCGCCCGGGTGCGCTTCGCCCGCACCGGCACCTCGGTCTACCCGGACGCCACCTTCTCGCTGCGCCTGAGCTTCGGCGAGATCCGCGGCTTCAAGAAGAACGGCCAGCCCGTGGCCCCCTTCACCGAGATCGGCGGCACCTTCGCCCGCGCCACCGGTGAAGACCCGTTCGCCCTGCCCCAGAGCTGGCTGACCGCCCAGCCGGCCCTGAACCCGGCGCAGCGCTTCAACATGGTCAGCACCAACGACATCATCGGCGGCAACTCGGGCAGCCCGTTGATCAACCGCCGCGGCGAGCTGGTGGGACTGATCTTCGACGGCAACCTGGGCTCGCTGGGGGGCGCCTACTGGTATGACGAAGCCGACAACCGTGCGGTCAGCGTGCATGCCGGCGCCATCCTGGAGACCCTGGACAAGGTCTACCACGCCGACCGGCTGGTGCAGGAACTGAAGGCCGGCGCCGTCCACTGACGGTGGCCCCGGGGCGGGCGTGCAGAACGCCTGCCCCGCCTTCAGCCGCACGGCCTCAGAGCAGCAGCCCGATCACGCTGGCGATCAGCCCCAGCACGACACTGCTGGCCAGCGGAAGGAAGAGCTCGCGGCCGAACAGGCGCAGCCGGATGTCGCCGGGCAGGCGGCCCAGGCCGATCTTCTGCAGCCAGGCACCGGCGCGGTTGAAGATCAGCAGGGCGATCAGGAAGACCAGCATCCAGCGCATCGTGGCTCTTTCAGAGGCGGTGGGTGCGGTCACCCTCGGTGAAGCCGAGCGGGTCCAGGTCCAGCCCGGGCGCGCCCAGCGCGATCACCTTGAACAGCTCGCCCATCTCGTGCTCGTCCACCAGCTTGAGCGCCATGGTCTTGGTCTTCAGGTCGGCCGCGGCCATCAGGTCCAGCAGGCCGCAGTTGAACAGGAAGCGCGCCTGGCTGGTGTAGCCCAGCACCTGCAGCCCGGCCTCCTGCGCGGCCAGCGCGATGCCGGTGAAGTTCACGTGGGCGGTGATGTCCTTCTCGCCCGGGCGGTCCAGCGGATCCGGGTCGGCCTGGTGGGCGGCGTGGCACATCAGCGTGCCCTGGTGGCGCTGCGGGTGGTAGTACTCGGCCTCCGGGAAGCCGTAGTCGATGAAGAAGGCCGCGCCGGCCTTCAGGTGACTGGCCAGGCTGCGCACGAAGGCCTCGGCCTGGGGGTGGATCTCGGTCACCGTGCCGGGCAGCACCGGGCCGTCGAAGGGAATGGCGAGCTCGGTCGGCCGGTCGGCGAAGACCAACTGGCCCTCGTGCCAGACCACGCCGCGCTCCAGCCATTGCGTGCCATCGTCGCTGCGCACCAGCAGCTGCACCGGCATCGCATCCAGCACCTCATTGCCCAGCACCACGCCGCGCATCTCGGCGGGCCAGGCGTCCAGCCAGCGCACCGTGTCGCCAAAGCGGGCCAGGCGCTGGGCCTGGCGCGCGCGCAACGTGCCCGACAGGTCCACGATGCTGTAGTGGTCCAGCGCCACGCCGGCGGCGGCCAGGGCGTCCAGCACCTGCTCGGCCAGCGCGCCGGAGCCGGCGCCGAACTCGAAAACCTCCCGCGTGCCACTGGCCTGCAGCGCCTGCGCCACCTGCAGCGCCAGCGCGCGGCCGAACAGCGGCGACAATTCGGGGGCGGTGACGAAATCACTGCCGCTCTCGGGCAGCCAGCCGAATTTGCGGCTGCTGTTGGCGTAATAGCCCAGGCCCGGGGCGTACAGGGCCTCGGCCATGTAGCGGTCGAAGGGCAGCCAGCCCCCTTCGGCCTCGATGGCCGCACGCAGGCGTACGGTCAGGGCCGCCGATACACTGTCGGGTTCGCTTGTTGGCATCGCGAGATTGTAGGTTTGGCATGTCCTCATCCCCGCCCACCCCGCCGCATTCCCCTTTCCCCCACCGTCCGGTCGCCCTGGTGACCGGTGCGGCGCGGCGCATCGGCCGGCAGATCGCGCTGGAGCTGGCCGCGCACGGGCATGACGTGGCGGTGCACTGCCACCACTCCCGCGCCGAGGCCGACGCCACCGCGGCCGAGCTGCGCGCGCTGGGTGCCCGGGCCGCCGTGGTGGTGGCCGACCTGGCCGACGAGGCCGGCTGCCGCGGCCTGGTGCCGCAGGTGCTGGACCGCTTCGGCCGGCTCGACGCGGTGGTCAACAACGCCTCGCTGTTCGCCTACGACAGCGCCCAGACGGCCGGCAGCGCCCAGCTGGAACGCCACTGGCGCACCAACACCGCGGCGCCCATCGCGCTGGCCCAGGCCCTGGCGGCCCATGTGGCCGAACGCGAGGGCCAGGGCTGCGTGGTCAACCTGCTGGACCAGAAGCTCTGGAACCCCAACCCGGACTACTTCTCCTACACGCTGAGCAAGGCCGCACTGCGCGAGGCCACCGTGCTGCTGGCCCAGGCGCTGGCGCCGCGGGTGCGGGTGGTGGGCGTGGCCCCCGGCGTCACCCTGCTGTCGGGCCCGATGTCGGCCGAGGAGTACGCCAAGGCCCACCGCATGACGCCGCTGGGGCGCTCCTCCACCCCCGAGGACGTGGCCCGCGCGGTGCGCTACCTGATCGAATCCCCTGCCATCACGGGCACCACGTTGATCGTGGACGGTGGCCAGCACCTCGCCGCCCAGGCGCGCGACGTGCTGTTCCTGGCCCAAGAGAAAGATTGACGATGACCTCCGCCCTCTCCCTTCCCAGCCTGCGCGACTGCCGCCGGCTCTTTCTGCGCAACTACGAGGTGCGCATCAACATCGGCGTGCACGAATTCGAGAAGCGCGGCGAGCAGCGGGTGCTGATCAACGTGGATCTGTACGTGCCGCTGGCCGTCTCCACCCCGGCCCGTGACGAGCTGGAGGAGGTGCTGGACTATGACTTCATGCGCCGCACCATCGCCGAGCGGGTCTCGCAAGGGCACATCCAGCTGCAGGAGACGCTGTGCGACGACGTGCTGGCCCGCATGCTGGCCCACCCCAAGGTGCGCGCCGCCCGTGTCTCGACCGAGAAGCCCGATGTCTACCCCGACTGCGAGTCGGTGGGCTGCGAAGTCTTCGGCCTGAAGGAACCCCAGGAATGAACGCGATGAACGACACCACCGCCCCGGTGCTGACCGAGGCCGAGGCGGCCGCCGCCGAGGAGGCCCGCAAGGCCAAGAAGCACGCCTTCGAGATGAACAAGCTCAGCAAGCGCCTGCACCGCCAGGTCGGCCAGGCGATTGCCGACTTCGCCATGATCGAGGACGGCGACAAGGTGATGGTCTGCCTGTCCGGCGGCAAGGACAGCTACTCGATGCTCGACATCCTGATGAACCTGCAGAAGCGGGCGCCCATCCGGTTCGAGATCGTCGCGGTCAACCTGGACCAGAAGCAGCCGGGCTTCCCCGCCGAGGTGCTGCCCAACTACCTGAAGGGCGTGGGCGTGCCCTTCCACATCGAGACGCAGGACACCTACTCCATCGTCAAGAAGCACATCCCGGAAGGGCAGACCATGTGCAGCCTGTGCTCGCGGCTGCGCCGGGGCATCCTCTACCGCGTGGCGCGGGAGCTGGGCTGCAACAAGATCGCGCTGGGCCACCACCGCGACGACATGGTGGTCACGCTGCTGATGAACATGTTCTTCGGCAGCCGCATGAAGGGCATGCCGCCCAAGCTGGTGACGGACAACGGCGAGTTCATCGTGATCCGCCCGCTGGCCTATGTGGCCGAGACCGACCTGGAAACCTGGGCCGCGCACCGCGAATTCCCGATCATCCCCTGCAGCCTGTGCGGCAACCAGGACAACCTGCAGCGCGTGACCATCAAGCGCATGATCCGCGAGTGGGACAAGGCATACCCCGGCCGCATCGACAACATGTTCACCGCGATGGGCAACATCACGCTCTCGCACATGATGGACCGGAACCTCTACCCCTTCACCAGCCTCCAACCGACGGGCCGGCCCGATCCGCAGGGCGACAAGGCCTTCGACGAGGACGAAGAGGAGGGTTGCGGCACGCCCCCGGGCGGCGCCGTGCAGACCATCCGGCTGGACAAGCTCTGAGGCAGCGCCACAATCGTCTCGTTCCAAGCTTGGGAGCCAATGCAATGCGTGCCATGGACATCTGCCGTCATCTCTGCCGCCCGGCGCTCGCGCTGGGCCTGGCGGCCAGCCTGGGGTTGAGCGGCTGCGCCGCCTTCAACACGATGAACGTCGAGGTCAGCAGCTTCGGCAACTGGCCCACCGAGCGCCACGTCGGCACCTATGCCTTCGACCGCCTGCCCTCGCAGCAGGCCCAGGAAGACAAGCAGCAGGCCCTGGAAGACATGGCCCGCCCGGCCCTGGAAGACGCGGGCTTCACCGCCGCCGCCGAAGGGCAGAAGCCCGATGTGCTGGTGCAGATCGGCGCCCGCTGGGACCGCGCCGACCGCTCGCCCTGGGACGACCCGCTGTGGATGCACCCCTGGGGCCCGCGCTGGCGCATGACGCCCTGGGCTGGCCCGGGTTGGGGCTGGGGCTACTACCAGCCCGAGTACACCCGCGAGGTGGCCGTGCTGATCCGTGACCGCGAGAGCGGCGCCGCGCTCTACGAATCGCGCGCGAGCACCAACGGCAGCACCACCGGCGGCCGCAGCCTGTTCGAGGCCATGTTCCTGGCCGCGATGAAGGAGTTCCCAGCCGTGGACGGCAAGCCGCATTCGGTGAACGTGACCCTGCCCTGAACCGGCTGCCCCCGCGGCCAGCGCCGATAATTCCCGCTTCGCCATCCCCTGGGATGGCCTGGACAAGGAAACTCTCTCCATGGCGCTGAACGTCGTCATCATGGCCGCGGGCAAGGGCACCCGCATGCGCTCGGCCCGGCCCAAGGTGCTGCACACCCTGGCCGGTCAGAGCCTGCTGCAGCATGTGCTGCAACGCGCCGCCGCGCTGCAGCCGCAGCGCACCCTGGTCATCACCGGCCACGAGGCCGAACAGGTCGAGCGCCACGTGAGCGCCACGGCCCCCGAGGTGCGCTGCGTGCGCCAGCAGCCCCAGCTGGGCACCGGCCACGCGGTGCTGCAGGCCAGCCCCGCGCTGGACGGCACGGCCAGCACCACGCTGATCCTGAACGGCGATGTGCCGCTGATCGAGCCGGCCACCGCCCGCGCCCTGGCCGAGGCCAGCGGCGGCGAGCGCCTGGCCCTGCTGACGGTGGTGCTGGACGACCCGACCGGCTACGGCCGCATCGTGCGCAGCGCCGACGGCCCCCAGGTGCAATGCATCGTCGAGCACAAGGACGCCAGCGAAGCCCAGCGCGCCATCCGTGAGGTCTACACCGGCATGATGGCCGCCCCCACCGCCGCGCTGCAGCGCTGGGTGGCCGCGCTGAAGAACGACAACGCCCAGCAGGAGTACTACCTGACCGACATCGTCGCGATGGCGGTGGCCGAGGGCGTGCCGGTGGTGGCGGCCCAGGCGGCGGACGAGACCGAAGTGCTGGGCGTCAACAGCCCCACCCAGCTGGCGGACCTGGAGCGGCGCCTGCAGCGCCGCCAGGCCCAGGCCCTGCTGGAGGCCGGCGTGCGCCTGGCCGACCCGGCCCGCTTCGACCAGCGCGGCACGCTGGCCTGCGGGCAGGATGTGGAGATCGACGTCAACTGTCTCTTCGAAGGCAAGGTGACGCTGGGCGACGGCGTGCGGGTGGGCGCGAACTGCGTGATCCGCAACGCCACGATCGCCGCCGGCGCGGTGATCCACCCCTTCACCCACATCGACGGCGAACAGGCCGGCGTCACCGTAGGCGAAGGCGCGCTGATCGGCCCCTTCGCCCGCCTGCGCCCCGGCGCGGTGCTGGGCCGCGGCGTGCACATCGGCAACTTCGTCGAGGTCAAGAACAGCACGCTGGCCGACGGCGCCAAGGCCAACCACCTGGCCTACCTGGGCGATGCCACGGTGGGCGAGCGGGTCAACTACGGTGCCGGCAGCATCACCGCCAACTACGACGGCGCCAACAAGCACCGCACCGTGATCGGCGCGGATGTGCATGTGGGCAGCAACTGCGTGCTGATCGCCCCGGTCACCCTGGGCGAGGGCGGCACCATCGGCGGCGGCTCCACCATCAGCAAGGACACGCCGCCGGGCCAGCTCACCGTGGCCCGGGCCCGCCAGGTCAGCCTGGGTGGCTGGACCCGGCCGAAGAAGACGCCGAAGCCCTGAGCCGCTGCGTGAAGGCCGCGCGGGCGGCCTCGCGTTCCGGCGCCAGGGCCCGCGCACCGTCGCGCTGCCGCTGGCGTTCCCGCCAGGCCGCCATCAGGGCGCGGGCCTCGTCGTCGGGCCGGGCCGGCAGCTTCCAGTAGGCCGAGCAGTCGGACTCGCGCGCCAGCAGCCGGTGGTTCACCAGCTCACGCCGCAACGTCACATGGTCGCCGAAGGCATTGGCGGCCTTCAGCACCGTGTTGACCTCGGCCTCGGTGTAGCGGCGCCGGGGCTCGAAGCGGGCCCACAGCGGCCACAGGATCAGGCGCTGCACGCTGTACTTGGCCGGCCAGCGCTGCAGGCGGCCAGCGGCGTCAAACTGCTGCAGCGCGCGCCGGGCGGTGTCGCTCAACGGCAGGGGCGCCGCGTCCATCGGCGGCACTGGTGGCGCACTGGCCTGCAAGGCCTGCAGGTTGCGATAGCCCGCCGCACGGGCGATCTGGTTCAGGAACTGGAGGTGGCTGGGCGGCGTGGGCTGCTCCGCCAGGGCGCGCGCCAGCTGGCGCGCAAAGGACGACAGGTCGGCAATGACCAGCGGGGTGGTTTCTCGGGCCATGAAGGCTGCTCCTCGGGTGGGCAGCGGCGGGGACAAGGCCAAGCGCACGCACGCCCGGCTCGGGGGTCGTCGACTTGCCGAAGACCCACCGCCACCGTCCGGACCCATCGGGCCAGGGCAGATACTCGTGAGAAACGGACCATGAAGGCAGGTTTAGCTCGCGGAGAACCGCGCGACGACGCCTGGGTGAACTGCCGACCAGGCCCGCAGTCTAGCCGATTCAGCCGCCCTGCGAGCGACGGTAGACCTGGACGGCCAGCAGCAGGTCCTGCCAGGCCTTGGCCTTCTCGGTCGGCTGGCGCAGCAGGTAGGCCGGGTGGTAGGTCACGATCACCGGGATGCCCTGGTGCTCATGCACCTTGCCGCGCAGCCGGCCCACCGGCTCTTCGGTGTGCAGCAGCTGCTGGATGGCGAAACGGCCCATGGCCAGCAACACCCGGGGCTGCACCAGCGCGATCTGCCGCTGCAGGTACGGGGTGCACTGCGCCAGCTCCTCGGGCAGCGGGTTGCGGTTGCGCGGCGGCCGGCACTTGAGCGTGTTGGCGATGAAGACCTGGTGCGCGGCATCGGCCTCGCTGCGGGTCAGGCCGATGGCCTTCAGCATGGCGTCGAGCAGCTGACCGGCCGCGCCGACGAAGGGCTCGCCCTGCTTGTCCTCCTGCTCGCCCGGCGCCTCACCGACGATCATCCACTCGGCCGCCGGGTTGCCCACGCCGAACACGGTGTTCTTGCGGCTCTCGCACAGCGCGCAGGCCTGGCAGCCGGCCACGGCCGCCCGCAGCGCCGGCCAGTCCATCGTGGCCACCGGGCCGTCGGCCCGCCCGGCCGGCGCCGAAGGCGCAGCCACCACGGGCACGGCGACGTCGGCCACAGGGGACCCGGCGGCCCGGCGGGAAGGCGCGGGAGGCGTCTTGACCACCGAAACGGGCCGCTCGGCAGGCCGCTCCAGCGGCGGCTCCACTGCCTCGGACCGCGTCGCCGGGGCGGTGGAAGCCTCCGGCCCGGCGGTCGACGCCGGCGACCAGACCTTCAGGCCCATGCCTTGCAGCAAGGCCTGCTGACGCTCAGTCCACGGCATGGCTGTCTCCCTCCGGGTCCGACAAGGGGAGCCGCATCACGATGGCGTCCTCCCGCCCCTGCACCGCCGGGTAGTAGCCCTTGCGGCGCCCCACGGTCTCGAAGCCGTGGCGCAGGTACAGCTGCAATGCGCGGGCATTGCTCTCCCGCACCTCCAGCCACAGCTGCAAGGCCCTCAGGGCCCGGGCTTGGTCAGCCAGGTGGGCCAGCAAGGCCCGGGCATGGCCCCGCCCCTGTTCGGCCGGCGCGACGGTGATGTTGAGCAGGTGCATCTCCTCCACCCCCTCCATCGCCACGTAGTAGGCCAGCAGCGGCCCACCCGGCGCGGCCCGCAGCGTCCAGGCCAGATGGCCGGACGACAGCGAATCGATGAAATTGCCGCGCGTCCACGGGAAGGCATAGGCCTGCTGTTCGATGGCCGTGACCTCGTCCAGGTCCCGCACCGTCATCGGTTGCACCCGCGGGTCAGCCCCAGCCGCCGCCCCCGTCATGGCTGGGCTCCACCCCCGGCCGACGCGGCCTGGGCCTTCAGGGCCTCGCGTTCGGCCGTGGTCAGGGCCACCTTGTCGCGCAGGTAGACCGGCAGCGCCGCCTCGGGCGGCTGGCCTTGGCCATCGGCCCAAGCCTCGCGCGCCAGGCGCAGCGCCGCGCTGGCGCGGTCCTGCGGCGTGTCCCAGACCCGGCTGCCCGGCGGCAGCGGCAGGCGCTCGCCAAAGGCCGCCGGGGCATTGCCGGCCAGCCGCAGCGGCGCGCTGCCAAAGCGAGCGACCAGCGTCGGCAGGTCCGACAGGTGTGGCGCCACCACGGCCTGCCAGCGCCCGGCCTGGCGGCGGTAGGCGGCGGCATAGACCTCGTCCATGCGAGCGTCCATCGCCACCCACAGCAGGGCCTCGGGCGCCTCGTCCAGCGCCCCCTGGGCCCGGGCGTCCTCGGCCACGATCAGCAGGCTGTCCAGCGCCAGCACCGGCTTGCCGGCCCCAAAGGCCAGCCCCTGGGCCACCGACACCGCGGTGCGCAGGCCGGTGAAGGCGCCTGGCCCCTGGCCGAAGGCCACGGCATCCAGCTCGCCCACCGTCAACCCAGCCTGGGCCAGCAGGCCCAGCAGGTCGGGCACCAGCGTGGCCGAGGCCAAGGCCCCGCCCGCGGCGTTGAGGGTCCAGCTCGCCTCCCCGTGGGCCACCGCCACGGCCAGCTGCTCGGTGGCGGTGTCCAGCGCCAGCAGTTTCATCGGCAGATCAGAGGCAGGCGCCGCGGCACCAACAGGCGGCGGCAGGGGTCGGGAGAGCACATCCCGTCAGTGTAGCCGTGCGATCATCCCGGCATGACTGGATGCCCTCCCCGCCCGCGTCGGCACCGGCTGGCGGGCCTGCTGCTGGTGCTGTGCCTGCCCAGTGGGCTCCTGGCCCAGACCGGCCCACTGCCGGACACGGTGCGCGAGGCGCTGCGGCGGGCCCAGGTGCCGGAGGACACGCTCTCGGTCGTGGTGCAGGAGGTGGACAGCGGCCGCACACGGCTGAGCCAGCGCGCGGATCAGCCGCGCAACCCGGCCTCGGTGTTCAAGCTGGTCACCACCTACGCGGCCCTGGACCGGCTGGGGCCGGCCTGGACTTGGCAGACCCCGGTGCTGCTGACCGGCCCGGTGCACGACGGCGTGCTCGACGGCTCGGTGGTGCTGCGCGGCACCGGCGACCCAACCTGGGTGCTGGAGCGGGTCTGGCTGCTACTGCACCACCTGCAGCAGCGCGGCGTGCGAACCATCCGGGGCGACATCCTGCTCGACCGCAGTGCCTGGCAGCTGCCGCCGAGCTCGGCCGCCGACTTCGACGGCGAGACCAGCAAGGCCTACAACGTGCAGCCCGACGTGCTGCTGCTGAACTTCAAATCGCTGACGCTGCGCTTCGAGCCGCAGCCCAGCCAGGGCGTGGCCCGGGTCAGCGTCGAGCCGGCGCTGGATGGCGTGGACCTGCCGGCCACCGTGCCGCTGAGCCCCCGCCCCTGCGGCGACTGGCGCAGCGCGCTGCAGGCGGACTGGCGCGACCCGCTGCGCATCCAACTGGCCGGCGGTTTCGGCGCGGACTGCGGCGAAAAGACCTGGCCGGTGGCCTATGCCGACCCGACCAGCTACAACGCGCGGCTGCTCACCGCGCTGTGGCGCGAGATGGGCGGCCGGCTGGAGGGACAGGTGCGCGAGGGCTCGACCCCCGCCACGACACCGACCTGGACCGAAGACTCCCCGCCGCTGGCCGAGGTGGTGCGCGACATCAACAAGTTCAGCAACAACCTGATGGCCCAGCAGCTCTTCCTGAGCCTGGGCGCGACGCTGCGCCCGGACAACCGGCAGCCGGCCGGGCCGGACGATGCCCGGGCCGTGGTGCGGGCCTGGCTGGCCGAGCGCCTGGGGGCCGCACAGGCCGCGCAGATCACGGTGGACAACGGCTCGGGCCTGTCCCGCGAGACCCGCATCAGCGCCGCGCAACTGGCCCAGCTGCTGCAGCAGGCCTGGCGCAGCCCGGTGATGCCGGAGCTGGTCAGCTCGCTGCCGGCCAGCGGGGTGGATGGCACGCTCAAGCGCTCCACCGTCAGCGGCGGCCGTGCCCACCTGAAGACCGGCTCGCTGCGCGACGTGACGGCCCAGGCGGGCTTTGTGCTCTCACGCAGCGGCCGCCGCTATGTGCTGGTGGCGCTGGTGAACGCCCCCCAGGCCAGCCGCGCCCGCCCCGCACTGGAGGCCCTGACCCAGTGGGTCATGGACGACAGCCCGGGCCCCTGAGCCTCCGCCCTCCCGTCAGAACGGGTTGCTCTCGGCCCGGGTGATCGCCAGGTTGCCCAGCTGCACATGGGCCATGTAGGCGTTCAGATGGAACCCATCCACCCACAGATTCTTGGTGGCCGAGGTGTCGCTGGTGGCGGTGTTCGTCGTGCAGGTCAGCAGCGTGCCGGAACCACTGAGATAACCATTGCTGTCCGCGGACGCGGCATCGGTGTCGGAGACATGCAGCGTGTTGCAGGCCGGCGTGCTGTTGTCATAGCCCCCGTACTGCACCAGGTTGGCCACGGTGTCATTGAAGGTCAGCAGGCCGATCTTGCTGCCGTCGTTGAGCAACTTGTTGCGCAGCCCCTCGTTGAAGTCATCCGACAGGTCGGTCAGCAGGCTGGCTTCCGACGAGCCCAGGCTTTGCGCCCAGGGGGTCGAGCCCAGCTCGAACACCTGCCCCACCAGCACCCGGGCCCCGGTGTCGGCCAGGCTGTTGACCAGGCTGCCCACCCGTTGGCCGCGAGCGTAAGCCTCTGCCTTTTTATCAGCCGTCGAGCTGTAAGTGACGTTGTCCTTGTAGATCTCGACGACGTCGTTCATGCCGACCCAGACCGTCACCAGATCCTTGCTGCCCAGCGCGTCATGCGCGATGTTGGACTGGAAGCGGGTCACCTGCGCCTCGACCGCCCGCTCGGTGGCCCCGTAGCCCGCCATCATGTAGGCATTGATCGCGCTGCTGGCCACGCTGTTCGGGTTGCATTCCTTGAACACCAGCCCATAGTTGGAGGCCAGCTTCTGCACCCAGATCAGGCGGCTGCTGTCGCTGCACTTCACGGTGTTGTTGCTGGTGTCGGTGCTGTCCAGCCCGTTCATCGCGTAGCTGTAGCTGTTGCCGTTGCCATTCACGTCCACCAGCGTGCTGAACTCGTCACCGAACACGACCAGCCGGGCGGGCACGAACGTGTCGTAGTGCGAGGTGCCGCCCCCGCAGGACGCCAGCAGCCCGGCCGAGCACCCGACGGCGGCGAGAACACGCCACAGGCGGGCAGGCATTGCGAATTTCATCTTGGCTCCAGTTCGTCAGTCGAGGGGGTCCGGGGCCATCAGGTGGCCGCGGCCCGTTGCAGTCGATCGCGCACCCCTTCCCACGCAGGCACGGCGGGCGGGGTCTCGATCCAGATCAGTGCCGCGCCGCTGGCGTCCAGTTCCCGCAGGGCGGCAAACAGTTCGTGGGCGGTGGCGGCGGCGTCCTCCGGCATGGGCCGGAATGGCATCGCCGCCGAGGCCGGACGGACGGTGCGCGAATATAGCGCCACCGGCGGCCGCCCATCGGCCCCCGTCGGCGGCAGCACCGCCAGGGCCTGGCGCAGGTGGCCAGCGTCCATCAGGCGGACCTGGGCGCGCGGCGCGTAATGGGACGTCAAGGTGCCCGAGGCCCGGGGCGCCGCCGCATCGCGTTCCTGCAGCGGCTCGCCCAGCGCGGCCTCCAGCTCGGCCCGCGTGAGCCGGCCCGGCCGCAGCAGCACCGGATGGGCCCGGGTGCAGTCAACGATGGTGGATTCAATGCCCACCTCGCAATCGCCGCCGTCGAGCACCAGCAGGTCCGGCTCGAACTCGCCGGCCACGTGGGCGGCACGGGTGGGGCTGACCCGGCCGAAGCGGTTGGCGCTGGGGGCCGAGACGCCCGGCACGCCCAGCGCCGCGGCCGCGCGCAACAGCGCCTGGGCCACCGGATGCGAGGGGCAGCGCAGGCCGATGCTGTCCTGCCCCCCGGCCGAGGCCGTGGCCACCCCGGGGCGGCGCGGCACGATCACCGTCACCGGCCCGGGCCAGAAGGCCTGGGCCAGGCGGCGGGCAGAGGCCGGCCAGGCGGCAGCAAAGGCGGCGGCCCCCGCCTCGTCGGCCACATGGACGATCAGCGGATGGCCCACCGGCCGCCCCTTGGCGGCGTAGATCTTCGCCACCGCGGCATCGTCATCGGCCCGGGCGCCCAGGCCGTAGACGGTCTCGGTCGGCAAGGCCACCAGCTCGCCCGCGGCCAGGGCCTGGGCCGCGCGTTGCAGCGCGGCGGGATCATTCCCCTGCAGTACGGGCATGGTTCAGAAGACCGGCAGACCCAGCACGGCACAGGCCTGCAGGGCGGTGGCGCGGGCGGCCTCAGGCGTTTCGGCGGTGATGGTCAGATGGCCCATCTTGCGGCCACGGCGGGCGCTGGTCTTGCCATACAGGTGCAGGTGCACGCCCGGCAGCGCCAGCAGCTGCTCCCAGGGTGGCGTGAGGGGTTCATCGCCATCGCGGAACCAGAGGTCGCCCAGCAGGTTGAGCATCACGGTGGCCGAATGCAGCCGCGGCATCACCAGCGGCAGGCCGGCCATGGTGCGCACCTGCAGCGCGAACTGCGACAGGTCGCAGGCATCGATCGTGTAGTGGCCGGAGTTGTGGGGCCGCGGCGCCATCTCGTTGGCCACCAGGGTCGAGCCGCCCTGGCCATCGTCCACCACAAAGAACTCGACGCACAGCACGCCGACATAGCCCATCTCGGCGGCGATCTTGCCCGCCCGCTCGACCGCCTGGGCGGCCAGCGCCGGTGGCACCTGCGGGGCGGGCACCTGGGTTACCGCCAGGATGCCGTCACGGTGCAGGTTCTGCTGCACCGGGAAGTGGACGATCTGGCCATCGGCCCCGCGGGCGACGATGACGCTCAGCTCCCGCTGCAGCGCCAGGCGCTTTTCCAGCACACAGGGCACCTGCCGGAGCTCGGACCAGGCGGCCACCAGCTCGGCCCGGTCGGCCACACGCACCTGACCCTTGCCGTCGTAGCCCAGGCGGGCCGTCTTCAGGATGCCCGGCAGCAGCGTGTCGTCCACCGCCGCCAGTTGCTCGGCCGTCTCGATCACCGCGAACGGGGCGCAGGGCACGCCGGAGGCGCAGAAGTGCGCCTTCTCGGCCGCGCGGTCCTGGCAGATCGCCACCGCCTCGCCAGCCGGGGCCACCGGCCGGCGGGTCGCCAGCGTGCGCAGCGCCTGGGCCGGCACATTTTCGAACTCGGTCGTGATCGCATCGGCCGCGTCGGCCAGCTGGTTCAGGCCGGCGGCATCCAGGTAGTCGGCCTGGATGTGCACATGCGAGACCAGCCCGGCCGGGCTGGCCGGGTCCGGGTCCAGCACCGCGGTGCGGTAGCCCATGGCCTGGGCCGCATGCACAAACATGCGGCCCAGCTGGCCGCCGCCCATCACGCCCAGCGTGGCGCCGGGCTGCAACAAGGTCAGGGGAGCGGCCATGTCAGACCAGATCCTGCGTCATGGCCCGCGCCGCCTCGGTCTGGCGGGCGCGGAAGGCTTCCAGCTGTGCGCGCAGGGCCGGGTCGCGGTTGGCCAGCATGGCGACGGCAAACAGCGCCGCATTGGCCGCGCCACCGGTGCCGATCGCAAAGGTGGCCACCGGAATGCCCTTGGGCATCTGGACGATGGAGTGCAGAGAATCGACGCCCTGCAGGTGGCGGCTGGCCACCGGCACCCCCAGCACCGGCACCACCGTCTTGGCGGCCAGCATGCCCGGCAGGTGGGCGGCGCCACCGGCGCCGGCGATGATGGCCTGCAGCCCCCGGGGCGCGGCCTGCTCGGCGTAGGCGAACATGTCATCGGGCATGCGGTGCGCCGAGACCACGCGGGCCTCATAGGACACGCCGAACTCGGCGAGAATCTGGGCCGCAGCCTTCATGGTCTCCCAGTCGCTGGAAGATCCCATGACGATGCCGACCACGGGCGCAGTTGCGGGCGAGGCGCTGTTCAAGGCTTCATGCTCCGATCACGAAACCCCGGATTTTAGGCCGGGCTTGTTTCCCCCGTGTTCAGCCCCATTTGCTGCCCGGCGCCGCTGACGCCGGCCCCCACAGGAATCCGAGACCATGATTGACATCACCATCGAGAACTTCCAGACCGAGCTGATCGAGGCCTCCCGGCAGCAACCGGTGCTGCTGGACATCTGGGCGCCCTGGTGCGGTCCGTGCAAATCCCTGGGCCCGGTGCTCGAAAAGCTGGAGACGGCCTACGCCGGCCGCTTCCTGCTGGCCAAGCTCAACAGCGACGAGCAGCCCGAGATCGCCGGCCAGCTCAGCCAGGCCTTCGGCGTGCGCTCCATCCCCTTCTGCGTGATGTTCTCCGGCGGCCAGCCGGTCGACGGCTTCGTGGGCGCCCTGCCCGAGGCCCAGATCCGCGAGTTCCTGGACAAGCACGTGCCCAGCCCGGAGGCGCTGGACGCCGAGGCCGAGGTGCAGGAAGCCGAGGCCATGCTGGCCGACGAGAGCCATGACATCGAGAGCGTGCTGGGCAAGCTGCAGGAGGCTGTGGCGATCGACCCGGCCAACGACGTCGCCCGGCTGGACTACCTGAAGGTGCTGCTGGGCCTGGCCCGCACCGAGCCCGAGCGCGTGGCCCAGGCCCGCGCCGCCTTCGAGCCCGCCGCCGTCAAGGTGATGACGGACAGCCGCTTTGCCGCCATCGAGCGCTGGCTGGAGGCCGCCGAGGCCGTGCAGCAGGCCCCCGACCTGGCCACGCTGGACGCCGCGATCGCCGCCAACAAGCGCGACTTCACGGCCCGCTTCCTGCGTGCCCAGCAGCTGTTCGTGACCGGCCAGCTGACCGACGCGATGGATGAACTGCTGGAAATCATCATGCGCGACAAGGCCTGGCAGGACGAGGCGGCGCGCAAGACCTATGTGGCCATCCTGGAGCTGATGACCAAGCCGGCCCCCAAGGCCGGGCCCGAAGCGGCCCCCAGCGGCAGCACGCTGGAGATTGCCGGCCGGGCCGCCGTGGCCCCCAGCGATCCGGTGCTGGACCAGTACCGCCGCAAGCTCAGCATGGCGCTGTTCTGAGCCCGGCCAGGGCCTGGTTCAGCGCCTCGCGCCAGAGGCGCTGGCTGTCCCGGTAGGCCGCGAGGGCCGCGTCGGCCAGGGCCTGGTGGTGCTGGGCCTCGTCGGCCCGTCCCAGTTCAGCGAACACCCGGGCCAGGCGCGCATGGGTGGCGGCGCAATCGTCCGGGTCGAACTGGGCGTCAAGGCACTTGGCCGCCTGCCGGGCGTCCTTGAGCGCCTCCCGCGGGCGATCGCGCCGCAGGTGGCACCAGGCCCGCTCAGCGACGAAGCGCGCCTCGCGGTGGGCCATGCCCTCGGCCTTGGCGCGGGCCAGGTGGCGGTCGAACAAGGCGGTGGCCTCGTCCCAGCGCCCCAGCACCACCAGCAGCTGGGCCCGGCCCTGCAGCGGCACCATGGCCTGGAGCGCCGAAGCCCCGGCGCCCCAGTCATAGTGGGCGGTCGATTCGGCCTCCAGCAGCGCGCGGTGCGCCGCTTCCAGGTCGCCCCGCCCGAAGGCGTCATCCAGCCCGATGCCCGCCGCCCGCATCGCCGCGATGTTGTGCAGCAGCGCGCTGATCATCGAGGTGTCGCCCTCGGCGCTGGCGTGCTCGCGGGCGCTCTGGTACCAGGCCTGCGAGCGCGCGTCGTCGCCGGCAAAGCGGTAGGCATCGGCCAGCACCAGCGCCACCCGGGCCCGGGCGGCGTGGTGGTCGGGCCCGGCCAGCGTCAGGGCCTCGCGCACCTGGGCCGCCAGGGCGGGCAGGCGCGAGGCATTGAAGTTCAGGGTGGCCATCCAGCCCAGCACCAGCGCCTGCAGCGGGGTGTCCCCGGCCTCCTGCGCCAGCGCCAGGGCGCGCTGGAACTTGGCCATGGCCTGGGGCGCGATCGACGCGAAATGGTCGATCTGGCCATCCACCAGGCTGACCCAGGCCGTCAGACGTGGGTCGCGGCGGCGCTGGGCCAGGCTGCGCAGGCCGTTGAGCGCAAAGCGGGCGTCGGCCAGCTGGCCCTGACGGGCCAGCGCGCCGGCCCGCTCGGCCTTCAGGCATTCCCGTTGCAGAGGGTCGTCCGCGGCGGCGATCGCGGCGTCCAGCCGCGCCACCAGTCGGGAGGCCATGTCCCGACTCAGCGGGTCAGGCGATCCAGCGCTTCGCGGTACTTCGATGCGGTGCGCT
Source organism: Ideonella benzenivorans (assembly GCF_020387415.1). Classification (GTDB taxonomy): domain Bacteria; phylum Pseudomonadota; class Gammaproteobacteria; order Burkholderiales; family Burkholderiaceae_C; genus Ideonella; species Ideonella benzenivorans. The sequence goes on from NZ_JAGWCB010000010.1 coordinate 703,101, forward strand.
CAATCACGTCGGCCGGCAGGGCGGGCGCCGGGGCCTTCTTGCCCCAGGGCTGGCCGTTCACCGTGGCCTGCTCCAGCCAGTCACGCACGAACTGCTTGTCATAGCTGGGCGGGTTGGTGCCTTCCTGGTAGCCCTCGACCGGCCAGTAGCGCGATGAGTCGGGCGTCAGCACCTCGTCCATCAGGGTCAGCGTGCCGTCCACGTCCAGACCGAATTCGAACTTGGTGTCGGCGATGATGATGCCCTTGGTCAGGGCGTAGGCGGCCGCCTCCTGGTAGAGGCGGATCGCCACCTCGCGCACATGGGAGGCCAGCTCGCGGCCCACCATGTCGGCCATGCGGTCGAAGGAGATGTTCTCGTCGTGCTCACCGGCCTCGGCCTTGGTGGCCGGGGTGAAGATCGGCTCGGGCAGCTTGGAGGCATTCTTCAGGCCGGCCGGCAGGGCCACGCCGCAGACCGACTGGCTCTGCTGGTATTCCTTCCAGCCGGAGCCGGCCAGGTAGCCGCGCACCACGGCCTCGATCGGCAGCGGCTTCAGGCGCTTGACCAGCATCGAACGGCCACGGACCTGGTCCACCTCGTCGGGGGCGACCACCGATTCCGGCGCTTCGCCGGTCAGGTGGTTGGGCACCACATGGGCCAGGCGCTCGAACCAGAACAGGGCCATCTTCGTCAGCAGCTCGCCCTTGCCGGGGATGGGTTCGCCCATCACCACGTCGAAGGCCGACAGCCGGTCCGAGGCGATCATCAGGATGCGGTCGTCACCGACGGCGTAGTTGTCGCGGACCTTGCCGCGGGCCAGCAGCGGAAGGGAGTGCAGGGAACTCTGGAGCAGCGCGGTAGCCATGGCGTGACGAAAGTGAGGAAAGCGCGTCATTTTAGGCCGGCGCACGAAAAAGCGGCCGCACCCTCGCGGATGCGGCCGCCTTGTTCAGGGGAGACGCGGGGCTCAGATCACCTGCTGGGCCAGCGCGCCGCTGGCGTAGCGGGCGGCCATGGCCTCCAGCGCCACGCCCTGGATCTTGCTGCCCTGGCCTTCGCAGCCGAACTCCAGATAGCGCTGCTTGCAGACCTGCTTGGCCGCCTCGCGGGCCGGCTTGAGCCACTCACGGGCGTCGAACTTGTCCGGGTTCTCCGCCAGGAACTTGCGCACCGCACCGGTCATCGCCAGGCGGATGTCGGTGTCGATGTTGATCTTGCGCACGCCGTACTTGATGGCTTCCTGGATCTCCTCGACCGGCACGCCGTAGGTCTCCTTCATCTTGCCGCCGTACTGGTTGATGATGGCCAGCAGGTCCTGCGGCACCGACGACGAGCCGTGCATCACCAGGTGGGTGTTGGGGATGCGGGCGTGGATCTCCTTCACGCGCGAGATGGCCAGGATGTCGCCGGTGGGCTTGCGCGAGAACTTGTAGGCGCCGTGGCTGGTGCCGATGGCGATCGCCAGCGCGTCCAGCTGCGTGGCCTTGACGAAGGTGGCGGCCTCTTCCGGGTCGGTCAGCATCTGGCTGTGGTCCAGCTTGCCGGCCGCGCCGATGCCGTCTTCCTCGCCGGCATCGCCGGTTTCCAGGTTGCCCAGGCAGCCCAGTTCACCTTCGACGGTGACGCCCACCTTGTGGGCCATGTCCACCACCTTGCGGGTCACCTCGACGTTGTAGTCGAAGGACGACGGCGTCTTGCCGTCTTCCATCAGCGAGCCGTCCATCATCACCGAGCCGAAGCCCAGGCCGATCGCGCCTTCGCAGACCTTGGGGCTGGTGCCATGGTCCTGGTGCATCACCAGGGGGATGTGGGGGTACATCTCGCTGGCGGCCAGGATCAGGTGCTTGATGAACGGCTCCCCCGCGTACTTGCGGGCGCCGGCGCTGGCCTGCAGGATCACCGGTGCGCCCACCTCGTCGGCCGCCGACATCACGGCCTGGACCTGTTCCAGGTTGTTGACGTTGAACGCGGGGATGCCGTAGCCGTTTTCGGCGGCATGGTCCAGCAGTTGGCGCATCGAGACGAGAGGCATGGTCGGCTCCAGAAAGAGGGATAGAGAGAAATGGGAGGGACGCGGTAACTGCGCCGTAACTGGCTGAATTCTAGTGTTCTAGTGGGGGGCTCAGGCCACCCGGCAGACCTTGAGCATGTTGGTGCCCCCGGGCGTGCCCATCGGCTCCCCACAGGTGATGGCATAGGCGTCCCCCGGCCGCAGCACGCCGCTGGCCACCAGCAGCCGCTCGGCCTCGGCCAGGGCCTGGTCGCGGTCGGTGTAGCGCGGGATCAGCACCGGCCGCACGTTGCGGAACAAGGCCATGCGGCCCTGCGCGACCGGCTGGCTGGTCAGGCCGTAGATCGGCACGTGGATGTTGTGCCGGCTCATCCACAAGGTGGTGGAGCCCGATTCGGTCAGCGCCAGGATGGCCTTGCAGCCCAGGTGGTGCGCCGTGAACAGCGCGCCCATCGCAATGGCCTGGTCGATGCGGCCATAGATGCGGTCGCTGAAGCGCGCGTCCAGGCTGAGGTCTTCCGAGCGCTCGGCCTCCTCGGCGATGGCGGCCATGGCCTGCACCGTCTCGACCGGGTACTTGCCCGCCGCGGTCTCGGCGCTGAGCATCACCGCATCGGTGCCGTCCAGCACCGCATTGGCCACGTCCGAGACCTCCGCCCGGGTCGGCACCGGGTTCTGGATCATCGACTCCATCATCTGCGTGGCGGTGATGACCACCCGGTCCATCTCGCGGGCCATGCGGATCATCTTCTTCTGCAGGCCCGGCACCGCGGCATTGCCCACCTCGACGGCCAGGTCGCCGCGGGCCACCATGATGCCGTCGCTGGCCTTCAGGATGGCCTCCAGCTGCGGAATGGCCTCGCTGCGCTCGATCTTGGCGATCATCGCCGGCTTGTGGCGCCAGGGCTCGCCCGCCACATTGGCCAGCTGGCGGGCCATTTCCATGTCGGTGGCGTTCTTGGGAAAGCTCACCGCCAGGTAGTCGCACTGGAAGGACATCGCGGTCTTGATGTCCTCCATGTCCTTGGCGGTCAGGGCCGGCGCGGTCAGGCCACCGCCCTGCTTGTTGATGCCCTTGTTGTTGGACAGCTCGCCACCGACGGTGACGACGGTGTGCACCTGCTCGCCCTGCACCCGGTCCACGGTCAGCACGATCAGGCCGTCGTTGAGCAGCAGCACGTCGCCGGGGCGCACGTCGCGGGGCAGCTCCTTGTAGTCCAGACCGACGCCATCCAGGTCGCCCGGCGCGGTGCGGGCCGCGTCCAGCACAAAGGACGCGCCAGGCGTCAGCATCACCTTCCCCTCGGCGAACTTGCCGACCCGGATCTTGGGGCCCTGCAGGTCGGCCATCAGCGCCACCGGCCGGCCCAGCCGGGTGGCGATCTCGCGCACCCGGGCCGCCCGGTCAATGTGGTCCTGGGCGCTGCCGTGGCTGAAGTTGAGCCGGACCAGGTCCACCCCGGCGACGATCAGCCGCTCCAGGACCGCGGGGTCGTTGGAAGCGGGGCCGAGGGTGGCGACGATCTTGGTGGCACGGGACATGGGCAGCGGTCTCCTGGCAGGTCGCGCGGGAGATCCCGCGCGTTGCCGATTATCCGCAGCCCCGGCGGCCGCAGGGGCCGCTCAGCCCGCCGCTCAACCGGCCGTCTTGGCCGCCGCCACGTCGGCCGAGGCCAGCGCGGTCATGTTGACCACCCGGCGCATCGACGCCGAGGGCGTCAGGATGTGGGCCGGTGCCGCGGCGCCCAGCAGGATCGGGCCCACCGTGACGTTGTGGCCGGAGGAGACCTTCAGCACGTTGAACAGGATGTTGGCCGCATCCAGGTTGGGCAGCACCAGCACATTGGCCGCGCCATGCAGGGTCGAGCCCGGCAGACGGGTTTCGCGCACCGATTCGGACAGCGCCGCGTCGCCCTGCATCTCGCCATCGCACTCGATGTGCGGGGCGCGCTGCACGAACAGATCCCGCGCCGCGCGCACGCGCTTGGCACTGGGCCGGTTGGAGCTGCCAAACATCGAATGGCTCAGGAACGCCACCTTGGGCGGCACGCCGAAGCGCTGGACCTCCTCGGCCGCCATCTGGGCGATGCTGGCCAGCTCTTCGGCGGAGGGCAGCTCGTTGACGAAGGTGTCGGTCAGGAACAGCGTCTGCTGGTCCATGATCAGCGCGTTCATCGTCGCCAGCGTCGAGACGCCGGGGCGGGCACCGATCACCGTGCTGACGTGGTCGAAATGGGCGTCGAAACGCCCCACCAGGCCACACAGCATCGCGTCGGCATAGCCCAGCTTGACCAGCAGGCTGGCGATCAGCGTGTTGGAGCGGCGCACCGCGGCCTTGGCGGCCTCGGGCGAGACGCCTTCGCGGCCCATCAGCTTGTGATAAGCCTCCCAGCACGCGCGGAAGCGCGGGTCGTCCTCTGGGTTGACCAGCTCGAAGTCCACACCGGGCTTCAGGCGCAGGCCGGCACGTTCGATGCGCATCGCGATCACCGCCGGGCGGCCGATCAGGATCGGCTTGGCCAGGCCTTCGTAGATCACCTCCTGCACCGCGCGCAGCACGCGCTCGTCCTCGCCCTCGGCGTAGACGACGCGGGCCGGCGCGGCCTTGGCGGCCACGAACACCGGGCGCATGAACATGCCGGTCTGGTAGACATACTGACCCAGGCTGACGCGATAGGCCTCCAGGTCGGTGATCGGCCGGGTGGCCACACCGGACTCGGCGGCGGCGCGGGCCACCGCCGGCGCGATGCGCAGGATCAGGCGGGCATCGAACGGGGTCGGGATCAGGTAGTCCGGGCCAAAGCGCAGATCCTTGCCAGCGTAGGCGGCAGCCACCTCATCGGAAGGCTCGGCCTTGGCCAGCGCGGCGATCTCGTGCACGCAGGCGACCTTCATCGCCTCGGTGATCTTGGTGGCGCCGCAGTCGAGCGCGCCGCGGAAGATGTACGGGAAGCACAGGACGTTGTTGACCTGGTTCGGGTAGTCCGACCGGCCGGTGGCGATGATGCAGTCCGGGCGCGCCGCCTTGGCGATCTCGGGGCGGATCTCCGGCTCGGGGTTGGCCAGCGCCAGGATGATCGGGTCGCGGGCCATGGTGCTGACCATCTCGCCGGTCAGCACGCCGGCGGTGGAGCAGCCCAGGAAGACATCGGCGTCCTTGACCGCATCGGCCAGGGTGCGGCCGGCGGTCTTCTGGCAGAAGCGCTGCTTGGATTCGTCGAGCTTGCCGGCCAGCGCGTCGGCGCGCTCGCTCTGGATCAGGCCCTTGGAGTCGCAGACGAAGATGTTCTCGGTCTTCACGCCCAGGCTGACCATCAGGTCCAGGCAGGCGGTGGCGGCGGCACCGGCGCCGGAGACGGCCAGCTTGACCTCGCTGATCTTCTTGCCCACCAGTTCCAGGCCGTTGAGCAGCGCGGCACTGGAGATGATGGCCGTGCCGTGCTGGTCGTCGTGGAAGACGGGAATCGAGAGACGCTCGCGCAGCTTCCTCTCGATGTAGAAGCACTCGGGGGCCTTGATGTCCTCGAGGTTGATGCCGCCCAGCGTGGGCTCCATCGCCGCGATGATGTCGACCAGCTTGTCGGGGTCGTGCTCGGCCAGTTCGATGTCGAACACATCGACGCCGGCGAACTTCTTGAACAGGCAGCCCTTGCCTTCCATCACCGGCTTGCCGGCCAGCGGGCCGATGTTGCCCAGGCCCAGCACGGCGGTGCCGTTGGTCACCACGCCGACCAGGTTGGCGCGCGAGGTGTAGTCGGCCGCCAGCGAAGGGTCCTCCTCGATCGCCAGGCAGGCATAGGCCACACCGGGCGAATACGCCAGGCTCAGGTCACGCTGGTTGGCCAGCGGCTTGGTCGCCGTGACGGCGATCTTGCCGCGCGTCGGGCTGCGGTGGTATTCCAGCGCAGCGTCGCGCAGGGCTTGTTCGGCAGGCGAAAGAGAAGGCTTGGTCATGAACGATGGCGTCAAAAAGGTGCGTGGATGCCAGGGGCCCCGATGGCCGGAGGCATCCGCGGCAGCGGACGCACAATCTATTCCTGACCGAGGGCGGTTCCCCTTGTCGGGGGTCAATCATGCATAACTTGCATGACGCCATGTCCCACGCCGGAGCGGCCCTCCCGGCCGCGGCCGGCCCCGGTCTCAGCCCTGGGCGCGCTTGCTCAGGATCTCGAAGGCCGGCAGGGTCTTGCCTTCCAACACCTCCAGGAAGGCGCCGCCGCCGGTGGAGATGTAGCCGACATCCTTCTCGATGCCGTACTTGGCGATCGCCGCCAGGGTGTCGCCACCGCCGGCGATGCTGAAGGCGTCGCTGTTGGCGATGGCGCGGGCGATGGTCTCGGTGCCGTGGGCGAAGGCATCGAACTCGAACACGCCCACCGGGCCGTTCCAGACGATGGTGCCGGCGGCCTTGAGCCGGTCGGCCAGCAACGCGGCGGTCTTGGGGCCGATGTCCAGGATCAGGTCGTCGTCGGCCACCTCGGTGGCCGCCTTCACGGTGGCCGGCGCATCGGCGGCGAAGGTCTTGGCGCAGACCACGTCCACGGGGATGGGCACCTCGGCGCCACGGGCCTTCATGGCCGCCATCACCGCCAGCGCCTCGTCCGTCAGGGCCGGCTCGGCCAGCGACTTGCCGATCTTCAGGCCCGCGGCCAGCATGAAGGTGTTGGCAATGCCGCCGCCGACGACCAGGCCATCGACCTTCTCGGCCAGCGACTGCAGGATGGTCAGCTTGGTCGAGACCTTGGAGCCCGCGACGATGGCGACCAGCGGACGCTTGGGCTGGGCCAGGGCCTGGGTGATGGCGTCGATCTCGGCGGCCAGCAGCGGGCCGGCGCAGGCCACCTTGGCGTATTCGGCGATGCCGTAGGTGGTGCCCTCGGCGCGGTGGGCGGTGCCGAAGGCGTCGTTGACGTAGATGTCGCACAGCGCGGCCATCTTCTTCGCCAGCTCGGGGTTGTTCTTCTTCTCGCCCTTGTTGACGCGGCAGTTCTCCAGCAGTACCACCTCACCGGGGGCCACGTCCACGCCATCGACCCAGCCGGACAGCAGCTTGACCTCCCGGCCCAGCAGCTCGGACAGGCGCTTGGCCACCGGGGCCAGCGAATCCTCGGGCTTGAACTCGCCCTCGGTGGGGCGGCCCAGGTGGGAGGTGACCATCACCGCGGCACCGGCCTTCAGGGCCATCTCGATGCAGGGCACCGAGGCGCGGATGCGGGTGTCCTCGGTGATGTGGCCCGCGTCATCCAGCGGCACGTTCAGGTCGGCACGGATGAAGACGCGCTGGCCCGCCACATGGCCTTGGGCGACGAGGTCGGCGAAACGGATCACGTTCATGGTCGGTCGGGGGATGTAATGACGATGAAACCCGTATTGTCGCGTCAGCCACCGGTCCAGCCCAGCCCCAGGCGCAGCACCAGCATCACCGCCGTCCCGCAGACGATGGTGCCCAGGATGTCGCGCCGCCATGCGAACCAGCCCGCCGCCGCCACGGCGCCCCAGAGCCGCGGCTCCTGCCAGGTGTTCAGCAAATGCCCCTGCGTGAGCACGACCTCGGGCGCGACCACGGCCACCAACGCGGCCAGCGGTGCGTAGCGCAAGGCGTCGCGCAGCCAGCCGGGCATCGGCACCTCCCGGCGCGGCAGCAGGAAGAAGCCGCGCGTCAGGATGGTGATCGCGGTCATGCCAATGAGCGTCAGCCAGGTCTCCAGCGCGCTCATCACAGCTCCTTGCGCTGAGCCAGCAGGCGGCCGGCCGGGGCCAGGCGGTCCATCACCAGCCCCACGGCCAGGGCCGCGGCGATGGCCACCACGATGTTGAGCTTGAGCGGCAGCGCGTAGGCCGCCACCGCCGCGCAGGCCGCCACTGCCGCCGCGACCCAGGTGGCCCGGTCGACCAGCAAGGAGCCGGTCAACCCCAGCAGCGCCAGCGTGCCGGCAAAGCCCAGGCCCCATTCGGTCGGGATGTGGTGGGCCAGCACGATGCCCAGCACCGAGAAGCCCTGCCAGCCCAGCCAGTTCACCGTCGCGCCGCCCCAGTAATAGGCCCACTGCCCGTCCTGCGGCACCGGGTCCGGGAAACGCTTCAGGAACATGACGTAGTTCAGGTCGCCCGCCAGGTAGGCGTGGGCCACCTTCTGCCAGAACGGCCGGTGGCCGAAATACGGCCGCCAGCCGGCACTGAAGATCACGAAGCGCAGGTTCACGCAGGCCGCCGTGGCCCAAACCAGCCACATCGGCGCGCCCTGCACGATCAGCGGCAAGGCCGCGAGCTGGGCGCTGCCGGCAAAGACCAGGAAGGTCATGGCCAGCGAGAGCGGCACGCCCAGGCCGCTCTTGACCATGGCCACGCCAGTCACCAGGCCCCAGGCGCCGATGCCCAGCGAGGCACTGCCCAGGTCCCGGAAGCCGCGTGCAAACTCAGGTTGCCGCCACAGCGGCAGGGAACCGGGACTGTCTTCAAGCATCCGGCCATTGTGGCGCAGGGGCTGGGCGCTGCGCCCCGGCAGGGCCTCTCGCGCTTCAGCCCGGCTTCTTGACCCAGGCGTTGCACCAGCCGTTGGCGTGCACCTGCTTGCGGCCGAACATCGCACAGCCACCCCATTCGTCGGTGGCGGCGCCCTGGAAGAAGCTGCAGTCCATGCAGCGCTGCGAGGGCTGGTGCTTGGGGAACTTGGCGCTGTCGACCTGGGTGGTGTCGTGCTTGTAGCCCAGGGCCACGGCGGTTTCGTCGGTTTCCTCCAGGTGCTTGACCGGCAGGGCCGCCAACGCCGATTCGGACAAGGCGGCGCCCGCACCGGCCACACCCAGGGCCTGGATCATGAAGACACGACGGGAGAAGAAAGTGGCGTTCATGTTGCTGCTCCAACCGGACCAACGTGCAGCCCGGCCTGGGAGGGGACCTCCGGCCCCCTCCCCGATCAAAGACAAATGGGAAGGAAAAGGCGGCTCAGCTCTTGGGCAGCTTGAACACCCACATCATGCCGCCCTGTTCCAGGAAGTTGACCCGCTTGGCCACCTCGCCCCCCCACAGCGGCACGGCGCCCCCCCAGCCCGAGGCCACGGCCACGTACTGCTCGCCGTTCTGCTGCCAGGTGATCGGGGGCGCCACGATGCCGGAGCCGGTCTGGAACTGCCAGACGACCTTGCCGGTCTTGGCGTCCGCGGCCTTCAGGTAGCCCTCCGGCGTGCCCCAGAAGACCAGGTTGCCGCCGGTGGTCAGCACGCCGCCCCACAGCGGCGCGTTGTCCTTGACCTCCCAGACGATCTTGCCGGTCTTGGGGTCCACCGCGCGCAGCGCACCGATGTAGTCGTCGTTCAGCGGCTTGATGGTGAAGCCCGCGCCCAGGTAGGCCGCGCCCTTCTTGTAAGCCACCGGCTCATTCCAGATCTCCATGCCCCATTCATTGGACGGCACGTAGAAGAGCCGGGTTTGCGGGCTGTAGGCCATCGGCATCTGGTTCTTGCCGCCCAGGAAGCCCGGCGCCGCGAAGACCTCGCTGCCCTTCTTGCCGTCGCCTGCGGTCGGGTCACCCGGGCGGTTTTCCGGCACGAAGTTCGGCCGGCCGGTCTTCATGTCGACGCCGGTGGCCCAGGTGATCTTCTTGACGAAGGGGAAGGCGTTCTGCAGCTTGCCGGTGGTGGCGTCCAGCACGTAGAAGAAGCCGTTGCGGTCGGCCTTGGCGCCCAGGCGCTTGCCGTCCTGGTCGTAGGTGATGAACTCGTTGGCGCCGTCGAAGTCCCAGCTGTCGTTGGGCGTGCCCTGGTAGTGCCAGACGATCTTGCCGGTCTTCACGTCGATGGCGACGGTGGAGCAGGAGAACAGGTTGTCCCCCTTGCGCAGGTGGCTGTTCCAGGGGGCGGGGTTGCCGGTGCCGAAGTAGGCCAGGCCGGTCTTGGCATCGTAGGTGCCGCCCAGCCAGGTGGCCGAGCCGCCGGTCTTCCACAGGTCGCCCGGCCAGGTCTGGTTGACGGTGCCGGAGATGCCGTTCTCCTTCTTGGTGCCGTCCTTGTCCCAGATGTAGCCCATGTGGCCTTCGACGGTCGGGCGGGTCCAGACCAGCTTGCCGGTCTTGGGGTCGCGCGCCTCGACGCGGCCGACCACGCCGAACTCGCCGCCGGAGACACCGGTCAGCAGCAGGCCGTTGGCGATGATGGGCGCGGCGGTGGCCGAGTAGCCCGCGGCGTAGTCGTCGATCTTGGTCTTCCAGGCCAGCTCACCGGTGTCCTGCTTCAGGGCCACCAGCTGGGCGTCCAGCGTGGCGAAGATCACCAGGTTGTCGTAGAGCGCCGCGCCGCGGTTGATCACGTCGCAGCAGGGCATGATGCCCTCGGGCAGACGGTGCTCGTACTTCCAGAGCTTCTTGCCGGTGGTCGCATCCAGCGCATAGAGGCGCGAGTACGAGCCGGTCACGAACATGCGGCCGTTGTAGACCACCGGTTGGGATTCCTGGCCGCGCTGCTTCTCACCGCCGAAGGAGAAGGCCCACGCGGGGGTCAGCTTGCTCACATTGCTGGTGTTGATCTTCTTGAGCGGCGAGAAACGCTGGCCTTGCGGGGTGCCACCCCAGCTCAGCACATTGCCCGAGGCCGAAGACTCGGTGTCGATCATCTGGTCGGTCACGCCGGCGGCGTGGCTGCTGGCCGCCGTGGCCAGGCCGATGGCCATCAGCAGGTTCAAGAGAGTCGGTCGCATGTTGTCTCCTCGTGGGTGGATGCCGCCCGGTGGACCGGGCTGGCGACGCAGTTGAGCGCCGTCAAACAGCGCAATGTCCGTGCCATGGCCGGGGCCGGTTTCCGGGGCCTGCGCCGGGCTGCACAGGCCGGTTTCTCCACGGGTTTCCCCGTTCGATCGCTCCAGGGTTGCTACAGGCTTGAGCAGACGGTGTCCCAGGCCGGCGCGCCGCGGCGGGACAGCCCGGCTCAGCCCCTGCGCCCCGGCCAGCCGGGGCTGGCCCAACGCTGGCCGGTCTTGTCGACGGTCATCACCGCCACGCCCCAGGCCCGCGCCACGGCCGCGGCCCCCTGTGGGCCGGCCATGAAGACGACCTTGGTCAGCGCATCGGCCAGGGCGCCCTCGTGCGCCAGCACGCTGACCTCGGCGAAGGCGGGCGGCGAGTCGCCGCTGCGCGGGTCCAGGATGTGGTGGTGGCGGAAGTCCGGCGTGAAGCAGCTCGGGTTGTCGGCCGAGGTGGCCAGGCAGGCGCCCTGCAGCCCCACCCGGTCCACCCAGGCATCGGCCTGACGCGGGTCGGCCACCGCCAGCGTCCAGGGCTGACCCTGGGCGTTGCGGCCCTGGGCGGCCCATTCGCCGGCATCGACCAGGGCATGGGCCACGCCGTGGCGGCGCAGCAGCTGGGCCGTCAGGTCGGCCGCATGGCCCTGGGCAATGCCGTTGAGCGTGACGCCCATGCCCGGCCGCGCCAGGCGGATCTCGTTTGTTGCCAGCTGCAGGCCCTGCCAGCCCACCCGGGCGCGGGCGGCCTCGCGCTCGGCGGCGGTGGGCAGGCGACCGGCCTGGCGGCAGCGGTCATACAAGGCCCAGAGCGGTTGCACCGTGACATCGAAGCTGCCCCCGCTGCGCGCCGAGATGGCCTGGGCGCGGCGCAGCAGGCCCAGCAGTTCGGCCGGCGGATGCGCCAGCCGCCCTTCGCGGTTCAGGCGCGAGAGCGCGCTGTCCGGGTCGAACAGGTTCATCTGCCCATGCAGGCCTTGCAGCAGGGCCACCGCGCCGTCCAGCGCCTCGCGCAGGCGCTCCGGGTCGGCATGGGCCGCCTGCAGGCTCAGCGTGGTGCCGAAGCCCAGCAGCGAACGGGTGTCCCAGTGCAGGGGCTCGGCTCCCGCCGCGGCACGGGCCACGGCCGGGGCCAGCAGTGTCCCCAGGGCGCAGCGGAGGAACTGATGTCGGCGCATGGCAAACCTCCTGCGGGTTCAGGCCGGCGCACGGCCGGGCTGCTGGGCCGACACCGCGCGGATCGGGATCACCCGCTGGCGCGCCTGGGCGATCAGCGGGGCACAGCGGGCCGGGTCGTCGTGGATGGCCACGCAGTCCAGGCACTGGAAGCACTCGGCGTAGTCCACCGTGCCCTCGGGCGCGATGGCCTGGTAGTGGCAGCGGTGGCGGCAGGTCTGGCAGGGCGTGCCGCACGCCATGCGTCGGGCGATCCAGTCCCAGCGGCGCAACCGGCCCAGCAGGGCCAGGCCGGCGCCCAAGGGGCACAGGTAGCGGCAGAAGCCCTTGTAGAGAAACAGCGACAGGGCCAGCAGCGCCACCGCCCAGGCCACCGCCGGCCCCGCCCGCTGGAAGCCCAGGGTGATGGCCGTCTTGAAGGGCTCGAACTCCACCACCCGGTCCACCCAGGCGCCGTGCACCGGCGCCACGGCGGCCACGCCGACGACCGCCGCCAGCACGACGTACTTCAGGCGCTTGAGGCGCCGGTCCCAGGTTCTGTGCAAGCGCCGGGGCTTGATCCCCAGACGCTGCCCCAACTGCGACACCAGCTCCTGGAAGGCGCCGAAGGGGCACAGCCAGCCGCAGAAGGTGCCACGGCCCCACAGCACCAGGCTCACCGCCACCACGGCCCACAGCGCCACCGTCATCGGGTCCAGCAGGAAGAAGCCCAGGCCGCGCCCCTCGCGCAGGGCCTGGATCAAGGCCGTCAGGTTGACGATGGAGAGCTGCCCCTGCGCCCACCAGCCGATGAAGCCCAGCGTGAACAGCAGGAAGCCCACCCGCGCCCGCGGCAGCCAGTGCGGCCGGCTCACCCACACCGACGGCCGCAGCAGCGCAGCGCCCAGCAGGGCCAGCGCCACGGCCAGCACGGCCAGATCCGGCAACCGGCTCTTCCAGGCCGCCACCCAGGGTGCCTGCGGCGGCTCGGGGCGGATCAGCTGGTCCTCCGGCAGGCGGTAGCGCAGCGTGAAGTCGCGGGCGATCTTCTCGACGAAGCCCGAGCCCTTGCTGCGCACCACCCGCAGGCCGAAGTCCAGCGGCTGGCCCGGGTCCAGCCCGGCCGCGCCGATGACGCGCATCACCTTGGCGTCGCGGCCGTTCCAGCCGGGCGGCAGCTTCAGCGGCTCGTCCAGGTCCAGGTCACGCAGCTCGATCGAGAGCTCGCCCTGGTGCAGGTTCAGGCGGTCGGGCACCGCACCGCGGGTGAAATCCTCGCCCACGAAGCTGTAGCCCGACAGCGGCACCACCAGCAGCGCCTGGTCGCCCGGGTCCAGCCGCCCTTTCAGATGCGCCCAACCGGCCTCGCTGAGCAGGTTGCGGCCGACGATGGGCGCGCTCAGCCAGGCCACCGCCAGCTCGGCCAGCGGCGGCGCACCCGGCGGCGCCGGCTGCTCCACGCCGCTGCCGGCAAAGGCCTGCTCGCCCTTGGCGGCGCCCACGGTCAGCACCTTCAGCAGGCCCGCGCGCTGCAAGGCCGCCGCGTCCATCGGCCGCCAGCGGTCCTCGCGCACCCGGGCCAGGCTGGCCGGGTCGGTGCCACCGGCCCAGCCCATCTTGGCCCGGGCCACCTGCAGCGCGGCGGACAGCACGCTCTGGTTGACGATGCGCACCGAGGCGGTGGCCTTGGCCACCCCGTCAAAGGTGACGTTGGCGCTGCTGGCCTGCACGCCGCGCGGCCCCGGTCCACCGATGCGCACCGACTGGCGCAGCGACAGGCCCTTGTACTGCTCGACGAAGTGCAGCAGCGGTGCCGGCCCCAGGCCATCGACGAACACCGGCTCATGCTGGGACACCACCTGCACATCGACCAGGCGGCCCTGCGGGTCCAGCACGATCAGCAGGTCCACCGGCGTGCCGGAGAAGCCCGGCAGCGCGGCGAAATCCACCGACTCGAAGACGTAGCCGGCCAGCGAGCGGGAGGTGGTCTCCGGCCGGAACACCGGCCAGACCGGCAGCTGCGCATCGCGCTCGCCCAGCACCAACGGCGCCGGCAGCCGGGCTTGCAGCGCCGCCGCATCCAACTGCCCCGCCCAGCCCGGCAGGCTGGCCAGCAGCAGCCAGACGGCCGTCCAGGCGGCCACCCCGTGGCGGCCGATCGCCACCGCCCGCAGCCACAGGCGCAGGGCCACGGTGGGGGCGCTCATCCGGCCAGTCCCCGGCCGCCAGCGCGCCCCAGCCCGCGGCGCGGGTCGTAGGCCCAACAGGACAGCGCGAAACAGACAACCAGCGTGCCCAGCACGACCCACGGTGACGCCCCGGCCGACTGGCCGTGGAAGGCGAAGCGCATCCACTCCACCGCATGGGTGAAGGGATTGAGCCGAGCCACCGCGTTGACCCAGCCGGCGCCAGAGGCCTGCAGCTTCCACAGCGGGTAGAGCGCGGTGGACAGGAAGTACAACGGGAAGATCACGAAATTCATCGCCCCGGCGAAGTTCTCCAGCTGGCGCACCGTGACCGAGAGCAGCAGCCCGAGGGCGGCCAGCATCAGCGCGCTGGCCAGCAGCGCCCACGCTCCTTGCAGCGCCGCCAGGGGCTGCCAGGGCAGCGTGCTGCCCATCAGCGCCGCCACCGCCAGAAAGGCGGCCACCTGCACCAGGCTCAGCACCGCGGCCGCCAGCAGCCGGGCCGCCAACAGCAGTGGGCGCGGCAGCGGCGCGGTCAGCAGCAGGCGCATCAGGCCCATCTCGCGGTCGTAGACCAGCGCCAGCGAGGACTGCATGCCGTTGAACAGCATGACCATGCCCATCAGCCCGGGCAGCACATAGGTGGCGTAGTCCACCGCAGCGCCGTAGGGCGCGGTGGGCTGGCCACCCAGGTCATGGCGGAAGCCCGCGGCGAACACCGCCAGCCACAGCAGCGGCCGCACCAGGGCCGAGACCAGGCGGCCGCGCTGCTGCACAAAGCGCTGCAGTTCCCGCCCGACGATGGCCCCGACCGCCCCGGCGACGTGAGCCAGGGCGGTGCGACGGCGCGGCAGCGACGCGAACACGGTGGCGGAATGGGGCGAACGCATGGCGGCGGGCGGTGGGGTGGACGGTGGCCGGGACGGAACTCAGTGCCGGGTGGCGTGCAGAAAGGCCGCTTCCAGGGTGTCGCCCCCCAAGGTCCGGGTGACTGCCTCGGGCGGGCCATCGGCCAGTAACTGGCCGTGGTGCAGCACCAGCACCCGGTCGGCCTGGGCGGCCTCGTCCACCAGGTGGGTGGCCCACAGCACGGTCAGGCCGTGCTCGCGCACGCCGGCCTGCAGGTCGGCCAGCAGCTCCTGGCGCGAACGCGGGTCCAGACCCACGGTGGCCTCGTCCATCAGCAGCAGGGCCGGGGCGTGCAGCAGGGCCCGCGCCAGCTCCACCTTGCGGCGCTGCCCGCCCGAGAGTGCGCGCGCCGGCCGGTCCAGCTGCTCGGTCAGCCGCAGGCGCCGGGCCAGCGCCTCAATGCGGTCCTGCGCGTCGGCCGCCACCAGGCCGTGCAGGCGGGCATGGAAGAACAGGTTGCGCCGCACGGTCAGGTCCAGGTCCAGCGAGGGCTGTTGGAACACCACGCCCAGCCGCGCCAGCGCCCGGGTGGGCTGGCGCGCCAGCGAGCAGCCGGCCACGCTCACCTCGCCCTCGTCGGCCGCGAACAGGCCGCTGAGCACCTGGAACAGCGTGCTCTTGCCAGCGCCATTGGGGCCCAGCAAGGCGGTGAAGCTGCCCGCCGGGATGTCCAGATCCAGGCGGTCCAGGGCCACCAGGGTGCCATAACGCTGGGTCAGCCCCCGCACGCTCAGCATGCCCCGGCCGGCGTGGAGACCGGGTCCGCAGAGAGGGCCAGGGAGGCGGCGTCCCCGCGGAACACCAACCCGCCCGCCTTGGCCGCGCCGGGCACGAAGCGCAGCGGTGCCGTGGTGGCAGCGCCGCGCTGGCGGGCACCGTCGAGCACGGCATCGATCAGTCCGCGGGCCGGGCTCTTGGGGCAGACCGGGTCGGTGGCCGCGGCGTTGCCCGTCACCAGGAAGGCCTGGCAGCGGCAGCCCCCCATGTCGGTGTGGCGCTCATCGCAGCTGCCGCAGGTCGGGTCCATCCAGTCCTGGCCCCGGTAGGCATTGAAGCCGCGGCTCTCGAACCAGGCGTCATGCACCGGGGTGTCGCGCAGGTTGGGAAGGTCCAGCCCGGGCAGCATCCGCGCGCTGTGGCAGGGCAGCGCCACACCATCGGGCGCCACCACCAGGAACACCGATCCCCAGCCGGCCATGCAGGGCTTGGGCTTGGCGTCGGCGTAGTCGGGCGAGACCCACAGCACCTTCATGCGCGAGACGCCGCGCTCGCGGTAGGCCATGACCATCGCCTCGGCGTCGCGCAGCTCGTCGCGGGTGGGCATCAGGGCCTCGCGGTTGAGCCAGGCCCAGCCGTAGTACTGGGTGTTGGCCAGCTCCAGGTAGTCCGCGCCCATGCGGTCGGCCATCTCGATGATGCGGCCCACATGCGGCAGGTTGAAGCGGTGCATCACGCAGTTGAGCACCATCGGGTAGCCCAGCGACTTGATGATGCCTGCCACCTTGTTCTTGAGCTCGAAGGTGCGGGTGGAGCTGATGAAGTCGTTGAGCTCGCGGGTGGAGTCCTGGAAGGAAAGCTGGATGTGGTCCAGGCCGGCTGCCTTCAGCGCCCGGGCCCGGGCCTCGGTCAGGCCCACGCCCGAGGTGATCAGGTTGGTGTAGTAGCCCAGGCCGTGGGCGTGGGCCACCAGTTCCTCCAGGTCCTCGCGCAGCAGCGGCTCGCCGCCGGAGAAGCCCAGTTGCACCGCCCCCATCGCCCGTGCCTCGGCGAGCACCCGCTTCCAGGTCGCGGTGTCCAGCTCCTGGTCATGGCGGGCGTAGTCCACCGGGTTGGAGCAGAAGGCGCAGTGCAGCGGGCAGCGGTAGGTCAGCTCGGCCAGCAGCCAGAACGGCGGCTTGGTCGTGGCCGGGGATGGGGCGGTGAGCGGGGCCATGGTGTCAGTCTCCGGGGGCCTGTCCGCGCTCAGACCAGCCAGCCGTGCTCGCCGGCCTGCCCCAGGAAGGACTGCACGTCGTCGGCCAGCCCGGTCTGCTGGAAGCACTGTTCCAGGTCCGCGATGATGGCGGCCACATCGCGCTGGCCATCGCAGCGGCGCAGGATCTCGGCCGCCGGCGTGTTGAGCCGCACCATGCCCTCGGGGTAGAGCAGCACCCAGGCCTCTTGCGCCGGCTCGTACTGCAGGCGAAACAGCGGCGCGATGCGCGGCGACACAGACAGCGGCAGGGATGCGTTCATGGCCGGCGCTCCTCGGGCAGATCATCGGGATAGGCGCGCTCGATGGCGTCGAGCATGCACCACAGCACATCGAGCTTGAAATCCAGGATCTCCAGCGCCCGCTCCTGGCGGGCCCGGGTGCTGCACCAACGCCGCGCCACTTCCAGGCCGTGCTCCACGTCGCGCGTGGCCAGCGGGATGCGGCTGCGGAAGTAGCCCAGGCCCTCGGGCTGGATCCAGGGGTAGAGCGAGGGCCAGCCGGCCAGGCGGTCGGCGTGGATGCGCGGCGCGAACATCTCGGTCAGCGAGGAGATGGCGGCTTCCTCCCAGGGCGACTGGGCGGCGAAGTTCAGATAGGCATCGACCGCGAAGCGCACGCCCGCCTGCACGTGGCGGTGGCTCCAGAGGTCCTCGCGGGCCAGACCGGTGGCCTCGCCCAGGCGGCTCCAGGCCTCGATGCCGCCGGCGTTGCTGCCCTCGTAGTCGCCCCGGCCATCGTGGTCCAGGATGCGCTCGACCCAGCGGCGCCGCTCCTCGCGGTCCGGGCAGTGGGCCAGCACCGCCGCATCCTTCTGCGGAATGCGGACCTGGTAGTAGAAGCGGTTGGCCACCCAGCCGCGCACCTGGAAAGGCGCCAGCTCGCCGCGGTTGAGGCGGCCGTTGAAGGGGTGGTGGATGTGGTAGCGCGATTCGCGCGCGCGCAGCCGGGCCTCGAACTCGGCCCAGCCCCAGGGGCTGCGCTCGTCGAAGGCCGGGGGGGCACTGTCAAAGACCAGGGCGTTCACAGCGTGATCTCCATGCCGTCGTAAGCCACCTCGACACCGCGGGCGGTCAGCAGGGCGCGCTGCGCGCTGCCTTCGTCCAGGATGGGGTTGCTGTTGTTGATGTGGATGAGCACCTTGCGGCGCGCCAGGGTGGTCTGCAGCACGTCCAGCATGCCGGGGCGTCCAGGCTGGCCGGTCTGCGGCAGGTGGCCCATCTCGGCGGCGGACTTGGCACTCAGGCCGGCGGCCTGCATCTCGTCTTCGCGCCAGAAGGTGCCATCGACCAGCAGGCAGTCGGCTCGGCGCATCCAGCCCAGCTCCAGATCGCCCACTTCGGCCAGGCCGGGGGAATAGAACAGGGTCTGGCCGTCGCGCCGGTCCTCGATCAGCAGCGCGATGTTGTCGCCCACCACCTGCTCGCGCCGATGCGGCGAGTACGGCGGCGCCTTGCCGGGGATGGCGATGGCGGTGAAGGCCAGGTCCTCGAAGCCGGGGATCTCGAATTCGGCGCTCTGCTGCTCGCCGCCCACCGGCACCATGTGCCAGCGGGTGCCGCAGTAGTGCTCCAGCACATTGAGCAGGGGCAGGCCGGTGGTCAGGTCCTCGAACACGCAGGGCGTGGCGTAGAGGTCGATGCGCGGGCCTTCACGCAGCCCCAGCAGGCCGGTGACGTGGTCGATCTGCGCATCCATCAGCACCACCGCCTCGATGGGCGTGTGGCGCAGCCCCTGGCGCGGATGCAGGGGGGGATGCTGCCGGATCTGCGTGCCGATGTCCGGCGAGGCATTGAGCAGCACCCAGCGCTCGCCATCGGGCGAGACGGCAATGGAACTCTGGGTGCGGGCGTGGGCGGCGATCCGCCCCTGCCGCTGGCCGGCACACAGGGCACAGTTGCAGTTCCACTGCGGGAAGCCGCCACCCGCACCGGAGCCGAGCACGAGAATCTTCATGGTGTGGTGACCCAGAGGGTTCGTGGGAAGGGGTGGCCAGGCCGAGGGGGCACGCCCCCGGCTGCCACCCGGCACAGGCCGACGCTCAGCGCGCGGCGATGTACATCGTGATTTCGAAGCCGAAGCGCAGGTCTTGGTAGGCGGGGGTGGTCCAGGTCATGGAGGTCTCCATCAGGGTCGGTCTGTTGCCGGCGTGGGCCCATCCCGCGCCAGACACCGATCCTTTTGCAAAGCCCATGCCCTTTCACCTCGAACCGGTGGGGTTTAGGGGTTCATCCCGAGCGCCGCCCGCCCTTCGCCCGAGCAGCCCCGCCGTGAGCGCGGGTTTGCCTGCATGCCCACCGTCGCGGCGGACGCCGCGCCCTGCCCGGACCGGTCCCCGGGGTGTCTCAGGCTGGGACAGCCCAGGGACAGCCACCGCCGCGCTGGCACAGGGTTGTCCCCAGCCGCCGCCGGCCTGCCCCGTTCAGAGCTTCTGCGTCCAGCGCAGCTTGCGGTAGATGGTGTTGCGGCTGATGCCCAGCTGCTTGGAAGCCAGCGAGATGTTGCCCTGTGCGGCCTCCACAGCCGCCCGGATCAGGTCGATCTCGGCCTCGCCCAGGGTGCGCGGCCCGGCCGGCGCCGGCTCTGCCACGGCACTGGCGGGCACAGCGGCGGCCGGCTCGGCGAACACGGGCTCGCCGCGCGCGGCCCAGGGCGCCGCCGCCCAGACCGGGCGCTCGACGGGCCGGGGCGCGGCAGACGGGACGGCGGCGGCTGGCGCCGGCATCTGGCGGCGCACGTCATCCAGGAAGTCGTCGGACAGATGCTGTTCGGTGATCAAAGGCTCGCCGGCGGCCATCACGGCCGCGGTGCGCAGCACGGTCGCCAACTGGCGCACGTTGCCGGGCCAGTGGTAGTGCAGGAACATCGCCATCACCGCGGGGCTGATCTCCAGGCTGCCCGACACCCCCAGCGCGCTGAGGATGCGCCGCGCCACCACCGCCAGGTCGCTGCGGTCCCGCAGGGCCGGCAGACGCACCACCAGACCATTGAGCCGATAGTAGAGGTCCTCGCGGAACTTGCCCTGTTCGATCATGCCGCGCAGGTCGCGGTGGGTGGCGCTGACCACCGCGATGTCCACCGGGATGGACTTCTGGCTGCCCAGCGGCGTGACGCAGCGCTCCTGCAGCACGCGCAGCAGGTGGGCCTGCAGGCCCAGCGGCATGTCGCCGATCTCGTCCAGGAACAGCGTGCCGCCATTGGCCTGCACAATGCGCCCGGTGGCCCCCTTGCGCCGTGCGCCGGTGAAGGCCCCCTCCTCGTAGCCAAACAGTTCGGCCTCGATCAGCGTCTCCGGGATGGAGGCACAGTTCACCGCGACGAAGGGCTGCTTGGCCCGCTCCGAATCCTGGTGGACCGCACGCGCCAGCAGCTCCTTGCCGGTCCCCGTCTCGCCCAGGATCATCAGCGGAATGTCGCGGTTGAGCACCCGCTGCACCTTGCGGACCACGGCCTCGATCTGTGCATCGCCCGTGGCCAGGTAATGCAGACCCGACAGGCGGGACTCCCCACCCAGGGGATCGGCCCGCAGCGCGACCGACTCCGGCGCTGCGGCGCGGGCCGCCGGCATCACGGACACCTCCGCGGCCTGCGCTGCGCCCGTCAGCGGCTCCGTTCCCAGCGGGATTTCCGCCACTGGGGTGAGCCGGTGCAACGCCCCGCTGATGCGGGGGCTGGCATGCAGCTGGCGCCCATTGGACAGCTGCAGGCGCATGGGTTGAGCCAGCGGCGCGCGCAAGTGGTCCACCAGCATGCCCGCGCTGATGTTGAACAGGCTCTCCAGCGTGTGCAGCCGCACCGCCGCGCTGCTCATGTCCAGCAGGTCGAGCGCGGCCCGGTTGGCCCCCTGGATGCGGCCGTCCGGCGCGATCACCACGATGCCTTCCAGCAAGGTGCCGATGAACTCAGGCCGGATGTGGAAGTGCAGACGCAACCGGTCCCCGCTGTCATCGGTCAGCCAGTGGTTCTCGATCATGCGGGCCGACATGCGCACCAGGCCCATGGTGTGCTGGTGGTAGGAGCGCTGATCGCCGCTGACATCCAGCACCCCCAGGATGTTGCCCCGCGGATCGAAGATCGGCGCGGCCGAGCAGGTCATGAAGCTGTTGACATGCATGAAGTGCTCGGTGGCATGGACCAGGGTCGGCCGCTCCTCCACCAAGGCCGTGCCCACCGCGTTCGTGCCCTTGGACTGCTCGGCCCAGTTCACCCCGGGCGACAGGGCCACCTTGTGAGCCCGCCCCATGAAGCCGTCGTCCCCCACTGTGTGCAGGACAGTGCCCTGCGCGTCGGTGAGCGCGATCATGCTCTCGGTGTTGACGATCTGTTCGAGCAGCAGCTCCATCACCGGCGCGGCCCGGCTCAGCAGGCGCAGGTTGCGGTCCCGGGCCACGCTCAGGTCACCGCGCAGCATGGGCTCGAAGTCCGGCCGCTCCACGCGGGACAGGCCCAGCGCCGCGCAGCGCAGATGGGACTGCTCGATGCGCTGGACCCGCGCCCGCACCTCCGCCGTGGGCGAAGTCCAGCCCCCCGCCCGCCCGCCGGTGTGCTCATCGGTCGAAGGCTCGCCCGTCGAGATCGTCATGTCGGTTCTCCTGCCACCCGCGAACGGGCTTGTCTCCATCGGTGTCCCGGGTCAACCCTGAGGGCGCTTGTCCCTCGGCTGCCCAAGACTGTTCATTCCTGCAACAGGGATCAGGTCCCATGTCTCAGAAGGCCGTCCACCAGGTCGTCACCTGCGCCACAGAGGCCGCGAAGCGATTCAAGCAGATGCCCGGACCGGAGGGAATCCGTGCAACAACTGTTCCCGCGTGAAGCATTTGGCCATGGCACATGGTTTGCGTTGGACGGCGGTACGGGACCTCACATCCACAAACAGGAGACAAGCACATGACCCCGACCGCTTCCCGCCAACGATTGGCCCCTCTGGCGCGCTGGGCCCGCCTGGGCACCCTGCTGTGCAGCCTGGGCGCCGCCGGCCTGGCCGCCTGGGCCCACGGCGACGTGACCCCGCAGCCGATCGACACCACCGGCCTGCCCAACCTGGGCGAAGGCTGGCGCACCGAGAACCCCTACAGCGGCAATGAGCTGGCGATCCGCGTTGGCACGTCCGGCTTCAACCAGAACTGCGCCCGCTGCCATGGCCTGGAGGCCATCTCCGGCGGCATCGCGCCCGACCTGCGCCGGCTGGACAACGACTGCGTGGGCATGCCCGACGCCGATCAGCGCAAGGCCTGCAAGACGGAGATGGACGAGTACTTCATCACCACCGTGCGCCATGGCCGCACCCGCAACGGCGCGGTCTACATGCCGCCGTTCGAGGGCGTGCTGAGCCAGGAGGCCCTCTGGACCATCAAGGCCTACCTGGAAACCCGTCGCGAAAAGCCCATGCCCTGAGCGGGCAGGAGGTTCTCCCATGCACACCACCGATCGGAGCCGCCGCGCCCTGCTGCGCGGCCTGGCCGCGGCCGCGCTCGTCAGCCCGCTGTGGCCGGCGGCGGCCACCACCCTGACCCAGGTGCGCGAACGCGGCACCCTGAAGGTCGGGCTCTACAACGACATGCCGCCGTTCCACCAGAACGGTCAGGGCATCGACGTGGATCTGGCCCGGGCCCTGGCTGACGCGCTGGGCGTGAAGCTGGCCCTGCTGCCCTTCAACGCCGACGACAACATGAACGACGACCTGCGCAACATGGTCTGGAAGGGGCATTACCTGGGCTATGGGCCGGCCGACGTGCTGCTGCACGTGCCGGTGGACGGGCCGCTGATGGACGCCAACCCGCAGGTGCTGATCTTCGGCCCCTATTGCCGCGAACGCGTCGCCATCGCCCGCCGGCTGGACGCCCTGCCCCGGCTGGACACGCTGACCCCGCTGGTCGGCCAGCCGGTGGCGGTGCCCGGCCAGACACTGGCGGGCTGGCTGCTGATCGGCGCCAACAACGGCCTGCTGCGCGACACCCTGCGCACCCAGTGGAAGGACGGCACCGAGGCCGCCCGCGCCCTGTTGCAGGGTGAGGTGGTGGCCGCCGCCGGGCTGGCGTCCGAGCTGCAGAGCGTGATCCAGAGCGACCCGCGCTACGCCATCACCCCGCTGCCGATGCCCCGTGCCCCACGCGATGGCTGGGCCGTGGGCATGGCCGTCAAGCGCGATGCGCAGGACCTGGCCGAAGCCCTGAGCGGCGCGCTGGGCACCCTGGGCCAGAACGGCCGGATGCGCCAGATCTTTGCCCAGCAGCACCTGCCCTGGCAGGCCGCCTGAACCGCCCCTTCCGAACAACACCCCGAGGAGACACTACGATGACCCGATTCCTGCCCCTGCTGGCCGCGGCACTGCCGCTGGCCCTGGCCGCCACCCAACCGGCCCTGGCGGCCGACAACAACGATGCGGTGATGAAGGCCCTGGCCACCCACAGTGGCTGCTTCACCTGCCACCATGTGGAGCCGGGCTCCAAGGGGCCTGACGGCATGGCCCCGATCGGGCCGGACTGGCAGGACGTGGCGGACAAGTACCGCGGCAACCCCGACGCGCTGGACGCCCTGACCCACACGGTGATGACGGGGTCCAACCCCTATGCCAGCCACTGGAAGGGCCGGGTCAGCGGCCTGGCCATGCCGCCCAATGCGGTGGCGGTGTCTGAAGCGGATGCGCGTCGGCTGGTGCAGTGGATTCTGTCGCTGCCACCCGCCCAGAAGTGACCGCGTGAGTGAGCGCATGAGCGCCGCACCCGTGCGGGGGCGCTCAGTGCTTGGCGTGGCTGTCGGCCGGGGCCGCATCGGCCCCATCGGCATCCCCGCCACCATCGCCCCCGTCGACCGGGTCGGATGCCTCGCGGGCCTTGGGCTTGGCGACATCTTCCGGCTTGAGCTGCGGCGGCACGGCGTCGAGCTTGTTCTCGCGCATGTACTCGTCCATCTCCCGCCAGCCGGCGTAGACGGCGGCCTTGTCGGCCTTGCGGTTGAGCAGGTAGCAATCCTCGATCGCCCGCCCGCCATTGCGGCAGGCGCCACCGATGGCCTTGCCCTCGGCCTCGCGCTTCTCGGCCGTCACCTTGGGCGTGTCGATGCCCAGCTGGTCACAGCCGGACAGCAGCAGGAACGTGGCGAGCAGGAAAGGAACGGATCGCATGGCGGGCCCCGAAAGCACAAAGGGAACGGTTGCCCGTTCCCTCTGGATATCGGCCCGCCTGGCGGCGGACTTGAGCCCGTCCGCCGCGCGGCTCAGGCGCGCCGGCCCTGGGCCTGCGCCAGCGCCATCAGGCGTTCGACCCGCTCCTCGGTGGACGGGTGGGTCGAGAACAGCCCGCTCAGGCCCCGGCCCGACAGCGGGTTCATGATCATCATCTGCGCGGTTTCCGGGTGGGCCTCGGCCGTCTCCAGCGGAATGCCCTGGGCGTAGCGCTGGATCTTCTGCAGAGCGCTGGCCAGCGCCACCGGGTCGCCGGAGATCTCGGCCCCACCCCGGTCGGCCTCGAACTCGCGGGCCCGGCTGATGGCCATCTGGATGAGGCTGGCGGCGATCGGTGCCAGGATCATGACCAGGATCGAGACGATGGGGTTGACCGGCCGGCCTTCCTCGTCCCGCCCGCCGAAGATCATCGCGAAGTTGGCCAGCATGCCGATCGCACCGGCCATGGTCGCGCTAACGGTCGAGATCAGGATGTCGCGGTGCTTCACGTGGGCCAGCTCGTGGGCCATCACGCCGCGCAGTTCGCGCTCGCTCAGCACCCGCAGGATGCCGGTGGTGGCCGCCACCGCCGCGTGATCCGGGTTGCGGCCGGTGGCAAAGGCGTTTGGCGCGTCCTCGTTGATCAGGTAGACGCGCGGCATCGGCAGTCCGGCATTGGCCGCCAGCTCCTGCACCAGGCGGTAGAACTGCGGCGCGGTCTGGGCGTCGACCTCCTGCGCGTTGTACATGCGCAGGACCATCTTGTCGGAAAACCAGTAGCTGAAGAAATTCATCCCCAGCGCCAGCAGCAGCGCCAGCACCATGCCCTGCTGGCCGCCCAACAGGCGGCCAATGGCCATGAACAGCGCCGTGATGGCAGCCATCAGGACGGCTGTCTTCATCAGGTTGAACATTGCGGGTGCACTCCTTCAGAGCGATTCAAACACAGTGTGGTTCAGATGCGGCCGGCGGGCCAAAGTTCAACCGGCCAGTCGACCCAGCTCAGTGCAGGGGACCGGCCGAGGGCGGCACCAGCACTTGGCCCAGCAGCGTCGGGCGGGCCTGCAGCAGGGCCGAGGCCGGCTGACGCCGTCCGCCCGGCCGCTGGAGGGTCAGGACCTCCAGGCCCCCTTCACCGCAGGCCACGGTGAAGCGGTCCGGCGCCACCGAGACCACCGTCCCCGGCGTGCCGGTGACCTCCGGTCGGCAGCGGGCCTGCCAGATCTTGACCAGTTCGCCCTCGCAGACCAGCGTGGCGCCGGGGAAGGGATCAAAGGCGCGGATGCGGCGCTCGATCACCACGGCCGGCAGCTGCCAGTCGATCGCGCTCTCGGCCTTGTCGATCTTGTGCGCGTAGCAGACCCCCTCGGCCGGCTGGGGCTGGGCCACCAGCGCACCGGCCTGGGCGTCCCGCAGCGCCTGCACGATCAACCGCCCCCCCAGCGCCGCCAGGCGGTCGTGCAGGCAGGCGGTGGTGTCGTCGGGCCGGATCGGCTCCTCGGCCGTCAGCAGCATGTCGCCCGTGTCCAGGCCCTCGTCCATCTGCATCACCGTGATGCCGGTCACGGCATCCCCGGCTTCGATGGCCCGGTGGATCGGCGCCGCGCCGCGCCAGCGCGGCAGCAGCGAGGCGTGGATGTTCAGGCACCCCAGGCGCGGCCATTGCAGCACCCAGGCCGGCAGGATCAGGCCATAGGCCGCCACCACCATCACGTCGATGGCGGCGGCGTCCAGCGCGGCCCGGGCGGCGGCGGCCTCGTCCGGGTAGCGTCCATCCAGCCGCAGGCTGCGCGGCTGGGCGATCTGCGCCCCGAGGGACAGGCCCAACTGCTTGACCGGCGATGGGGTCAGCTTCATGCCGCGCCCAGCCGGGCGGTCCGGCTGGGTCAGCACCAGGGGAATGGTGAATCCGGCATCGCGCAGGGCCTGCAGTGCCACCGCGGCGAATTCAGGCGTGCCAGCGAAGGCCACCCGCAGCGGGGTGGCGGAAGACGGTGCGTTCATGCGGGCCGACCTCAGCGGCGCTTCTGCTCTTCGCGGGTGCGCTTGAGCATCTTGGCCTTGATCCGCTCCCGCTTGAGCGGGCTGAGGTACTCGACGAAGACCTTGCCCAGCAGGTGGTCCATTTCGTGCTGCACGCAGACCGCGGCCAACCCCTCGACCGCCATGTCGTAGGACTGCCCATCGCGGTCCAGCGCCCGCACCGTGACCCGCGCATGGCGTTCCACCGCATCGTAGATGCTGGGCACCGAGAGACAGCCCTCGTCGCCCACCACCCTCTCCTCGCTGACCTCGATCAGTTCCGGGTTGATCAGCACCCGGGGCTCATCGCGGCCTTCCGAGGTGTCCATCACGATCAGCCGACGGTGCACATCCACCTGGGTGGCGGCCAGGCCCACGCCCTCGGCGGCGTACATGGTTTCCAGCATGTCGTCGATCAGGCGCCGAAGGGTGTCATCCACCTCGTCCACCGGGGCAGCCACGGTGTGCAGGCGGGGGTCGGGGTAGCGAAGAATGGAAAGCTGAGCCATGAAGACACGAAAAATGGTTGCCGATGGCAGACCGAAACTGTGGAGCCGGTGCAACGTCCGGTTTCAACCCAAGCCCGTCAGGGTGGGTTTCGTCGTACCGATTTCATTGCGACATCAAGGGTTTAGGGGCAGAATTTGCCAGACTTTCTCATGATCGTCCCGCCCTGGTGTTTGCCAAGATGTGCATGCCATGCACGAATTGCAAGCCGGGATTGTTGCACCGTCACCGTATTCCGGCTCATTGCCCGGGAGTGTCCACACATGAGCCGTACGCTTGCACGCACCGCTGTTTCTGCCACCCTGCTGGGCCTGGGCGCTCTGTGGGTCGGCCCGGCCGGCGCAGCCACCTATCCCGTCACGCCCGGCCAGCGCGCCACGGCCCAGGAAGTGGCCCAGGCGGGGGTGCCGCTGTCCGAGCTGGCGCCCAACGCCCCGGACAGCTACACCGTCAAGAAGGGCGACACGCTGTGGGACATCTCCAAGCTCTACCTGCGCAAGCCCTGGCGCTGGCCGGAGCTGTGGGGCATGAACCTGCAGCAGATCCACAACCCCCACCTGATCTACCCCGGCCAGGTGCTGTACCTCGACAAATCCAACGGCCGCGCGCGGCTCAGCCTGGCACGGCCGCTGGCGTCGCGGGACGGCCGGCTGTCGCCGCAGGTCCGCGCCGAGCCGCTGGTCAGCGACGCGATCTCCTCGGTGCCGATGGACCTGATCGGCCCGTTCCTGACCGACGCCATCGTCTTCGAGACCAATGAACTGGCCACCGCCCCGCGCATCGTCGCCACCCAGGAAGGGCGGGTGCTGCTGGGCCGCGGCGACAAGGCCTATGTGCGCGGCGACGTCACCAACGCCCGCATCTGGCAGATCTTCCGCGAGCCCAAGCCGCTGGCCGATCCGGACACCGGCGCGGTGCTGGGCTTCGAAGCCCGCTATGTCGGCACCGCCGATCTGGTCCAGGCCGCGGACGAACAGCACGTTCCCGAAGGCGGCGCGGTCGTGCCGTCGACCTTCCAGATCGCCCAACTGCGTGAAGAAGCCAGCGTGGGCGACCGCCTGGCCCCGCTGCCCGCCAAGGATTACAGCCCCTTCGCCCCGCATGCGCCGACGGCCCCGGTGGCCGGCCGCATCATCTCGATCTACGGCGACGGCCTCAACGCCGGGCAGAACCAGATCGTGGCCCTGAACCGCGGGCTGCAAGATGGCATGGAACGCGGCCATGTGCTGGCCCTGTGGACGGCCGGCACCACCCGGCCCGACCCGACGGACCCCGAGCACACCATGCTGCAGCTGCCCGACGAGCGCAACGGCCTGCTGTTCGTCTTCCGCGTGTTCGAGCGCGTCTCCTACGCCCTGATCATGCATGTGCAGAACCCGGTGAAGCCGGGCGATCGCTTCTCGCAACCCTGAGCCCCGGTCCGGGTGAGCGCCCCGTTCCGTCAGCCAGTGTCCTCGGACCGGCCAGACCGTCTCGGCTGGCTCGTCCTGACCCAGACCCCTGGTCTGGGGCGTGAAGCCCAGCGCCGCCTGCTGGCCGCCCTGGGCGCCCCTGAGGCGGTGCTTTCAGCCTCGGAGGCGGTCTGGCGACAGGTGGCCGGCCCGGCGGCGGCCCAGGCCCTGTCGGCCCCCCGGGCGGCCGCGCACGAGCAGGCCTTGCGGACGCTGGACTGGCTGGACGCGCAGCCCACCACCCGCCATCTGCTGGCCCTGGGTGACCCCGGCTATCCGGCCGCCTTGCTGCACACCGCCGATCCCCCGCTGCTGCTGTACGCACTGGGCCACTCTGGCCGGCTGCAGGCCCCCTGCGTGGCCATTGTCGGCAGCCGGCATGCCACCGCCCAGGGCCTGGACCTGGCACGCGACTTCGCCCGGGCCCTCGCCCAGGCCGGGGTGTGCGTCGTCTCCGGGCTGGCCCTGGGCATCGATGGCGCGGCCCATGAGGGCGCGCTGGCCGCCGGCGGGGCCACGGTGGCCGTGGTCGGCACGGGTCTGGACCGCGTCTATCCCGCCCGGCACAAGGCCCTGGCCCATCGCATCAGCGAACAAGGCCTGCTGCTGAGCGAGTTCCCGCTGGGGGCCCCACCCCGGGCAGAGCACTTTCCGAGCCGCAACCGCATCATTGCCGGGCTCAGCCTGGGCACGCTGGTGGTGGAGGCGGCACTGCGTTCCGGGTCGCTGATCACCGCCCGCCTGGCCGGCGAAATGGGCCGCGAAGTGTGGGCCATCCCGGGCTCCGTGCTGTCGGCCCAGGCACGGGGCTGCCACCAGCTCATCCGCGACGGGGCCGCGCTGGTCGAGACCCCCGAGGAACTCCTCGACGCCCTGCGCGGCCTGCAGGGTGGCGTCCTGCCCCACCCCACCCTGTCCGCACCGGCCGAGCCCACCGGGGGCGCGCCGGGGGCTGCCGCCACGGAGGATGCCTTGCTGGCCGCCATGGGCCACGATCCGCTGACCCTGGACACCCTGGTGGCCCGCACCGGCTGGCCGGTGGACCAGCTGCAGGCCCGCCTGCTGACCTTGGAGCTCGACGGCGAGATCGCCCGTCTGCCCGGGGGGCTGCTGCAGCGCCGCGGCCGCGGCTGAGCCCCCCAACACCCAGCCCGGCGCAGGCCTTTTCGGGCGCTGGCGTGCCTTTGGCACTCGGTTATAGTCAGCCCATGTTTGATGTGCTGGTCTACCTGTACGAGAACTACTGGCGGCCTGACGCCTGCCCGGATCACGAGCAGTTGTCGCGCAAGCTGTCGGCAGTGGGTTTCGAAACCGATGAAATCCAGGAGGCTTTGAATTGGCTGGACGGCCTGACGGCCACGACGGACACCGCGCCCGCGGGTCTGCCCGGCAAGGACAGCATGCGCATCTACCAGCCCCGGGAGCTGGAACTGCTGGGCGAGGAATCGATCGGCTTCATCAGCTTCCTGGAGTCGGCTGGCGTGCTGCCGCCGCCCCTGCGCGAGATGGTCATTGACCGCGCCACCGCGATTGGCAGCGGCCCGCTGGAGTTGGACGACCTGAAGATCATCATCCTGATGGTGTTCTGGAGCCTGGGCGAGGAGCCCGACGCGCTGATCCTCGACGAGCTGTTCGTCGCCCCGGAAGACCGGCTGATCCACTGACCCTCCGCGACGGCTGCCTCGGCAGCCGTTTTTCATGGGGCGCTCGCCGCGTCGGTCAGTGCACCAGGCGATCCGGGTCGGCGCTGATCTTGCGCAGCGCATCCCGGGTGGCCGCCATGGTCAGGGGCTCGTCCTCGACCGGCAGCAGCAGGCCGGCCTGCAGGAAGGCCGCCAGGCGGGCCTTCTGGAACAGCACGCAGCGGCCCTGCGGCGAGGCGAAGAGTGACAGCTGCTTGTGCATGCCTTGCCAGACCAGCCGCACCGTCTCATGCCGGTTGCGGAAATCCAGCGTGTAGGCACTGCCCACCTCGAGTTCGCTGGCCGCAGCCAGCATGGTCGGCCCCGGCATGGAGCCGCCCTCCGCGACGATGTCCAGCCCTTCGTGCTGGTGATTGGCCTCGTCCAATACCCAGGCGTCGTCCAGCTCGAAGTCGTCGTCGGGCAGCATTTCCTCAATGGTCTCGAGGCGTTGCTTGAGTTGCTCCAGCTGCTCGTTGGACATGCTGACCGAGCGCGCACTGAAGGCCGCGGTGAGGGCCTGGTTCAGCGCCTTGATCGCATCCTCCTGCCGGCGGGCATCCAGGCCGGCCGCCGCCATGCCCTGACGCACGGTCCCCAGCAGCGGGGGCAGGCGCCGGATCACCTCGGCCCGCTCCTCGCGCGTGGTCTTGGCCGAGGCCATCCACATCAGGTCGGCCGCCGCATCCCGCACCGCCTTCACCTCCGCGCCCTGTGCGCCATGGCGCACCGCAGTGGTGGCCAGCACATCGGCCCAGATGTGGAACAGGAAGTCGCGCACGCCGTCCTGCACCGGCACATCGTTGAGCATCTTGCGCAGCTCGATGGTGTACTGGATGGCCAGCGTCTCCCGCTGCTCGATCTGCTGCGCCAGCGACACGCCGGCCTTGGCCGCCTCGTTGTGCTCGCGAAAGTACTTCTCGAGGAACTTCTCGAATTCGTTGAGCACCGCCTGGAACACGCGGCGACCGGTGTCCGGGAAGGCCTCGACCACCTGGACCACGCGCCGGATCTCGGCCTCCAGCGGGGTGCCGATCAGGTCGGCATTGCCTTCGAAGCCCATCACGCAGGCGCCCATGCGGTCGATCAGCCGCCGGGCCGGATGGTCGGCACCAGAGAAAAAGTCAGGCTCGGCCAGCGCCACCCGCAACACGGGCATCTGCAGGCGCGCGAACCAGACCCGCAGCGCCGCCGGCACGCGCTCGTCGGTCAGGATGCTCTGGAACAGCAGGGCCACCAGCTCGACCGTGGCCCGCTCTTCCGGCGTGGCCGCGGCCTGCTTGAGGGCCTGTTGGCGCTCGCGCAGCTCGGCGATCAGGCGGGCCGGCGTCGGCGCAGCCTCACCCGCCGCCCCTTGGGCCGCCACCTCGGCCGCCACCCGCTGCTGCACCTGCCCCATGGCCTGCGACAGTTGCTGCGACGGCGCCCGCCCGGGCACCTGCTGCAGGAAGCCGGGCACGTGCTGCTCGACGATGTCGCCAAAGCGCTGCAACACCACGTCGCCCCGCGGCAGCGAGCCGGGGGACTGCCGGGTCATCAGGCGCGTCTCTTCGTCCAGGCCGATGCGGCCGCTGGCCCCCGTCCACCGGCCACCGGTCGTGGTCAGCCCGGGGCTGTCCGCCGCCGCTCCGCCGCCGGACAGCCCGTCCGCGCGGCCGCCCCCCAGACCGCCCGGCGTGGAGGCCACGCCGTCGGTGCGGAAATCCACCCCCGGCCGAAGGGTCAGCCCCGGGGCCCGGCCCCGGCCGGACGCGCTGCGCGCATCGCCCCCGCCCTCCCCGCCGCCCAGGCTGGCGGGCATCATCCGGGCGATGTGGGCCCCCAGCGGCGGCGCCTCCGTGACACCGAAATGCCCGGACACCGGCCCGGTCGTCGCGCCCATCCGGCTGTCCTGCACATCCAGCGGGGCCGCCCCCGTGGTGCGCCCCTCCGTCCGGCGGATGAAGGGCCGCAGATCCACCTGTGGCAGCACACCGCGCTCGACCAGCCAGCTGTTGGTGTCGTGGAAGGCCCCCTCCAACAGGTCGGAGCAGGCCTTCTGCAGGTCCGTCTCCAGGGCGCGCCAGGCGTCCATGTCCATCCCGGCGTCGAGCCAGGCGCGGACGATGCACCGCGCCAGCATTTGCGGCCGGAACAGGTCGTCATCCTCCAGATCCGGCTGCGCGCTGAGCTGCCCCAGTCGGGCCCGCAGGTCCGCGAACTCCCAGGTCGTGCGGTCCAGCAGGGCCAGCGTCAGCCGGGAGATCAGGATGTTGCGGGTGACGGTGTCGTCATCCACCAACTGCAGCCCGCCGTCGGTGCTGAGCCCGGCGGCCAGGGTGGTCAGGGCATGCCCGGCCCCCGGAGACTGGAGCTGCTCGCGGACCTGTTTGCCGATTCCGGGCAGCCACTGGCGGCCATGCCGCATCAGGCCCTGCAGCATGTCGGCCCGCTGCTGTGCCACCGCCCGTTCGGCGGGCGTGTCGTTGAGGACCTGGGCGGCCCGCATCGCCGCCTCCAGCAACGGCTGCAGGTCCTTCAGAACGAGGTCGGCGAAATAGCGTCGCGCCTCGTCCAGCGAGGGCAGGCCGGCTGCGGCTACGGGCATGGATGGCGCCAGTGGCGAGGTGATGTGCGTCGACTCTACACCACGGCTCCGGTGTTGGGATCGCTCGGATCGGCATCCTTGCCGCCGGCGCCACCGCCCTTGACCAGGTCATCCCGGGTCACCCCCAGCCACATCGCGATCGCCGCGGCCACGAAGACCGAGGAGTAGATGCCGAACAGGATGCCGATCGTCAGCGCCACCGCGAAGTAGTGCAGCGTCGGCCCACCAAACAGCAGCATCGACAGCACCATCATCTGGGTCGAACCGTGGGTGATGATGGTCCGGCTCATGGTGCTGGTGATGGCGTGGTCGATCACCTCGTGGGTGTTCATCTTGCGGAATTTGCGGAAGGCCTCGCGAATCCGGTCGAAGATCACCACCGACTCGTTGACCGAGTAGCCCAGCACCGCCAGCACCGCCGCCAGCACCGAGAGCGAGAACTCCCACTGGAAGAAGGCGAAGAAGCCCAGGATGATCACCACGTCGTGCAGGTTGGCGATGATGGCCGCGACGGCGAACTTCTTCTCGAAGCGGATCGCCAAATAGCCCACGATGCCCAGCACCACAAAGATCAGCGCCTTGCCGCCATCCCAGACCAGTTCCTCGCCCACCGAGGGGCCGACGAACTCGGTGCGCGACAGCGTCAGCGGCTCGGCACTGCCGGCTTCGCAGGCCTTGCGGCTGACCTGTTCCCCCTGCGGGGTGGTGTACTGGCGGTCGGCCACCGTGCCGTTCTCCGCCAGGCACAGCTGGGTGAAGACACGGGTGGCCAGTTCCTGCGGCTTGGCGTCCTTGCTGACCGGCAGGCGGATCATCACGTCGCGCGAGGTGCCGAAGTTCTGCACCTGCACATCGCCAAAGCCCAGTTGCTGAACCACGCCCCGCACCCGCCCCAGATCGGCGGACTGGGCGTACGACACCTCCAGCACGGTGCCGCCAGTGAACTCGTTGGACAGGTGCAGGCCGCGCGTGAACAGGAAGAACACCGCGGCCACGAAGGTGACGGCCGAGATGACATTGAACACCAGCGCGTACCGCATGAACGGGATGTCGCGCCGAATACGGAAGAATTCCATGGTGAAGCCTCGTGGGAGACGTTGCGTGGCGCCGGATCAGTGGGCGTCGGAAGACGGCGGCTGAACCGCGGCGGTGCCCTCAGGGCGCCAGATCTGCCCAATGGACACCGACTTGAGCTTCTTCTGCCGGCCGTACCAGAGGTTCACCAGCCCGCGCGAGAACATCACGGCCGAGAACATCGAGGTCAGGATGCCCAGGCAGTGGACGACCGCAAAACCGCGCACCGGGCCGGAACCGAAGGCCAGCAGCGCCAGACCGGCGATCAGCGTGGTGATGTTCGAGTCCAGGATGGTGGCCCAGGCCCGTTCGTAGCCGACATGGATGGCCGCCTGCGGCGAGGAGCCGGCACGCAGCTCTTCACGCACGCGTTCGTTGATCAGCACGTTGGCGTCGATGGCCATGCCCAGTGCCAACGCGATGGCCGCGATGCCGGGCAGCGTCAGCGTGGCCTGCAGCATCGACAGGATGGCGACCAGCATCAGCAGGTTGAAGGCCAGGGCCAGCGTCGAGAACACGCCGAACAGCGCGTAGTACAGGCACATGAACACCGCGATGGCGGCAAAGCCATAGGCCAGGCTGTGGAAGCCCTTGGTGATGTTCTCCGCCCCCAGGCTCGGGCCGATCGTGCGTTCTTCGATGATCTCCATCGGCGCGGCCAGCGAACCGGCGCGCAGCAGCAGGGCCGTGTCGTTGGCTTCCTGGGTGCTCATGCTGCCGGAGATCTGGAAGCGCGAGCCCAGCTCGCCCCGGATCACCGGCGCCGTCACCACCTCGCCCTTGCCCTTCTCGAACAGCAGGATGGCCATGCGCTTGCCGATGTTGTCGCGCGAGACGTCGCGGATGATGCGCGCGCCCTTGGCGTCCACCGTCAGGTGCACCGCCGGCTGCTGGTGGTCGTCAAAGCCGGGCTGGGCGTCGGACAGGTTCTCGCCCGTCAGGATGACCTGGCGCTTGACCACCAGCGGGCCACCGCCGCGCTCGACGTAGAGCTCATCGCCAAACGGCACCGGGCCGGAGCCGGTGGCCGCCGCGGCTGCCTCAGCGCTGTCGTCCACCATGCGCAGTTCCAGCGTGGCGGTGCGGCCGATGATGTCCTTGGCCTTGGCGGTGTCCTGCACCCCCGGCAACTGCACCACCACCCGGTCCAGGCCCTGCTGCTGGATCACCGGCTCGGCCACGCCCAGCTCATTGACCCGGTTGTGCAGCGTGGTGATGTTCTGCTTGAGCGCCGCCTGCTGGATCTTCACCGCGGAGGCTGGCTTGAGCTCGCCCGTCAGGGCCAAGTCGCCATTGGCGCCGGCGGCGGGGGTCCACTGCATTTCCGGCTGGGTGTCCGTCAGCAAGGCCAGAGCCTGCTGGCGGATGGCGTCGTCGCGGAAGTTGATGACGATGGCGTTGCCATTGCGGCTGATGCCGGTGTGGCGGATGTTCTTGTCGCGCAGCGCGGTGCGCACATCCCCCGTCATCGACTCGGCCTTCTTGTCCAGCGCGGCCTTCATGTCCACCTGCATCAGGAAATGCACGCCCCCGCGCAGATCCAGGCCCAGGTACATGGGCAGCGCATGCAGGCTGGTGAGCCACTGAGGCGAGCGTGACACCAGGTTCAGCGCCACGATGTAGGACGGGTCGGCCGGGTCGGCGTTGAGCGCCTTGGTCAGCGCGTCCTTGGCCTTCAACTGGGTGTCGGTGTCGGCAAAGCGTGCCTTCACTGAATTGCCCTCGAACTGGACATAGTCCGCGGTCAGACCGGCATCGGTGATCACCTTGCCGACCCGCGCCTCCAGCGCCGCATCGACCTTGAGCGTGGCCTTGCCACTGGACACCTGCACCGCAGGCGCCTCGCCGTAGAAGTTCGGCAGGGTGTAGACGAGACCGATGACCAGCGCGAGCGCCAGCACGGCATATTTCCACCAGGGATAGCGATTCATGGACCGTTCGCGGACGCCAGCCCGCGCCATGTGACGACGGGGCGACACCGCCCCGTCCAGGAACGCCCCCGACAAGCGGGAGCGTCTGTGTTGTGCTTACTTCAGCGTGCCCTTGGGCAGCACGCGCGTGACCGATTGGCGCTGCATCTGCACTTCCACGCCCTGGGCGATCTCCACGTGGACCACGCCCTCGCCCACCTTGGTGATGCGCCCCATCATGCCGCTGCCCACCACCACTTCGTCACCCTTGCTGAGGGCGTCGATCATGGCCTTGTGCTCCTTCTGCTGCTTGATCTGGGGCCGGATCATGATGAAGTACAGCGCCACCAGCATGATGACCAGCGGCAGGTACTGAACCAGGCCCGCCAGGCCACCGGCCGGCGCGGCAGCGTCCGCAGCGTAAGCGTTGGAGATGAACACGTCTTGATTCCTTTGTCGTGAGGTGCGCGCGACACGCGCGCACCGGTCCAGCATGAAGGTGCCCGTGCGGGCACGTGAGCGGGCCATTGTAGGGCGTGGTCACGACGCTCCCCGGGAGCGCCCGACCCGCCTTTCGCGGGCCCCAAGCAAAAAAGCCCCCGGCACTTGCGCGCCGAGGGCTTTTGCTGAAGCTTTGGTTGCGGGGGCAGGATTTGAACCTGCGACCTTTGGGTTATGAGCCCAACGAGCTACCAGACTGCTCCACCCCGCGACTGAAGCTGTAATTATGGCATGGAAGTTTTCTCAGAGTCCAGTCTTTTCCAAAGTTTTTTCAAAGACCTCGACGGACTCGAATCCGACGGCCCGCACGCCGGTCTCCCGGCCCTGGGCATCG
Organism: Ideonella benzenivorans; assembly: GCF_020387415.1. Lineage (GTDB taxonomy): Bacteria > Pseudomonadota > Gammaproteobacteria > Burkholderiales > Burkholderiaceae_C > Ideonella > Ideonella benzenivorans. The sequence goes on from NZ_JAGWCB010000010.1 coordinate 739,276, forward strand.
AAGAAGATCATGCCTGGGGGGCCGAACAGCTGGAAGCGCTGCAACAGTGCCTTGTCGTCCGGGTTGTTGGCCGTCACATCCGCCTGCAACAGCAAGGCCTTGGACAGGCGGGCCGCGATGCCCTGATCGCTGAAGGTGAAACGCTCCATCTCCTTGCAGGCCACGCACCAGTCAGCATAGAAGTCCAGCATCACCGGGCGGTCGGTGGACTGCAGCAGTTGATCGAGCTCGGCCACGGTCCGCACGCGCCGGAAATTCGTCGCCGTGGCGGGCGTTGCGGCCGAGGCCCCGGCCCAGTGCCGCAGCGGCTGCAGCGCATCCGTACCACCCGACGCAGCCCCCGCCAGCTGCATCACCCCATAGGCCAGGGCCGCAACACCCGCCGCCCGCTGCAGCCAGACCCGTGGCGACGCCGCATGGGGATGGGGATCGAAAGGCCGCAGCATGAAGCCGATCACCAGCAGCAGCGCCGCCCAAGCCGCCAGGGCCAGAACGGGTGGCAGGGCCGGCTGAGCCACCCACAGCGCCACCCCCACCAGCACCAGGCCGAAGAAGCGCTTGACGGTGTGCATCCAGGCGCCGGACCGCGGCAGCCAATGGCCGGCGGAGGCCCCCAGCAACAGCAGCGGCATGCTCATCCCCATCGCCATCGCGAACAGGGCCGAACCGGCCAGCACCACGTCGCGGCTCTGGCTGAGAAAGACCAACGTGCCAGCCAGCGGCGCGGTCACACACGGGCTGACGATCAGCGCGGACAGCCCGCCCATCAGGAACACCCCGACGAACTGCCCACCCGGCAGGCGGCGCGACAGACCGTCCAGCCGGTTCGAGAACCCATGGGGCAGGCGCAGCTCGTACACATCGAACATCGCCAGGGCCAGCACCAGCAGCAGCCCGGCGAAGCTGAGCACCACCCAGGGACGCTGCAGCGCGGCCGCCAGCCCTTCGCCAGCCAGCCCGGCCGCCACGCCCAGGGCCGTGTAGAGCAGCGCCATGCCCAGGGCATAGGCCACGGCCAGCAGGAAGCCCTTGTGGCGGCTGACCTCGCCACTGCCGGCGATGATGGACGAGAGGATGGGCAACATCGGCAACACACACGGCGTGAAGGCCAGCAGCAGGCCCATCAGCCAGAAGCCGCCCACCACGGCCCACCAATGGCCGCCACGCAGCAGGGCCTCGATGCGATTGCCCGGCGCGGTCGTCGCCTCGGACGCCGAAGAGGCCAACGGCGCCTCGGCCCGCACAGCAGCCCCCTGGGCCGAGGGCACGGGCGTGGCCACGGGGACGTCACCATCGCCCAGCGGCGTCGCCGAGCCGGCGCCACCCGTCCCCAGCGTCACCCGATAGGCCCGGGTGACGGGGGGGTAGCACAGCCCGGCTTCGGCGCAACCCTGGTAGGTCACGCGCAGCGTGAACGGACCGCTGGCCTGCGTCACCGGCAGCGTTGCCGCCACGGCCGCATGGTAGATCTCGACGTTCTTCTGGAAGGTGGTGTCGAATTTGACCGTCCCCTGGGGCAGCACCGCCTCACCCAGGGTGGCCCCGTCTGCCTCGAACTTGAAGTGCTCGCGGTAGAGGTAGTAGCCCGGCGCGATGTCGAAATGCAGGCCCACAGCCTGTGCTTCGGCCCTGGGCGCCGCCAGCACAAAGGCCTGCTCGGGATCCAAGAACTGGTCATCGGCCGCCCGGGCGGCCCCCGAACAGGCCCACAACCCCAGCAAAAGCCAGCACAACACCGGCCACAGGCCGGCACGAAAACGGACAAGGGAATGCGACAGCGTCATGGGCAGTCTGACGGCGCGCAGGCGCCGCGGTTCCAGGCTTTCCGGGGGCGAACCCGAAAAAGAAAAAGGGCCAGCCGAGGCTGACCCTTTTCGAGCGTGATGCCAAGGCCCCCAGGGGCTCACGGCATTTATTCGGCGGCCGCAGCCTCGGCCGGAGCGGCCGCCTCTTCGGGGCGGTCCACCAGCTCGACGAACGCCATCGGGGCATTGTCACCGACGCGGAAACCCATCTTCAGGATGCGGGTGTAGCCGCCCGGACGGGTGTTGTAGCGCTGGGCCAGCTCGGTGAAGAGCTTGGTGACGATGTCGCGATCGCGCAGGCGGGCGAACGCCAGACGACGGTTGGCGACGCTGTCCACCTTGGCCAGGGTGATCAGCGGCTCGACGACGCGGCGCAGTTCCTTGGCCTTGGGCAGGGTGGTCTTGATGGCTTCGTGCTGCAGCAGCGAGACGGACATGTTGCGCAGCATGGCAGCGCGGTGTTCGCTCGTGCGGTTCAGCTTGCGCAGGCCGTTACGGTGACGCATGGTGCTTTCCTTTCTCTTTATGGAACCCCGGCCGGATCAGGTACCGGGGTGTGCACAGTGCCCTGGATGGGCGGTTGGCGAGGCCAGCTCTCCTTGCCGGCCCCGGAAACAATGGGTCAGCGCTTGTCCAGACCCTGCGGCGGCCAGTTCTCCAGGCGCGAGCCCAGGGTCAGACCACGCGAGGCCAGCACTTCCTTGATTTCGTTGAGCGACTTGCGGCCCAGATTCGGGGTCTTCAGCAGCTCGGTCTCGGTGCGCTGGATCAGGTCGCCGATGTAGTAGATGTTCTCGGCCTTCAGACAGTTGGCCGAACGCACCGTCAGCTCCAGCTCGTCGACCGGACGCAGCAGGATCGGGTCGAACACCGCCGCGCTCTTGGCGCCTTGATCGCCGCTGAACGAAGCGATGTCACCCGCGTCCAGCTGGGCGAAGACGGCCAACTGCTCGACCAGGATCTTGGCCGAGGCGCGGATCGCTTCCTCGGGCGAGATGGCGCCGTTGGTCTCGATCTCCATGACCAGCTTGTCCAGGTCGGTGCGCTGCTCCACGCGGGCGTTCTCGACCGCGTAGCTGACGCGCTTGACCGGCGAGAACGAGGCGTCCAGCACGATGCGACCGATCGACTTGGTCGGCTCATCGGCATAGCGGCGCAGGTTGCCCGGCACGTAGCCACGGCCCTTCTCGACCTTGATCTGCATGTCCAGCTTGCCACCCTGGGCCAGGTGAGCGATCACATGGTCGGGGTTGACGATCTCGACATCGTGCGGGGTCTGGATGTCCGACGCCTTGACGGGGCCTTCCCCCTCCTTGCGCAGGACCAGGGTGACTTCGTCGCGGTTGTGCAGACGGAACACCACGCCCTTCAGGTTCAGCATGATGTTCACCACGTCTTCGGCCACGCCGTCGATGGTGGAGTACTCATGCAGCACACCGGCGATCGTGACCTCGGTCGGTGCGTAACCCACCATCGACGACAACAGCACGCGGCGCAGCGCGTTGCCGAGCGTGTGGCCATAGCCCCGCTCGAACGGCTCCAGCGTGACCTTGGCGCGGTTGCCGCCCAGGGGCTCCGCAACGATGGCTTTGGGTTTCAGCAGATTCGTTTGCATGTAAGTCCTGTTCCTCTCAATACCCTCGGCTCGTTACACCGATAAGGCTGACGGACCACGCCGGAAGCAAAAAAACCCGCCGCGGAACCGGCATGCCGCAGCGGGGTCGCCCAGGCGCCCGAACGGGCACCGGTACGTTGGATCATCAACGCGAGTACAACTCGACGATCAGCGATTCATTGATTTCGGAACCGAACTCATCGCGGTCCGGCACCTTCTTGAACACGCCTTCCATCTTGGAGATGTCGACTTGCACCCAGGCCGGCAGACCGATGGAGTCAGCCAGCTTCAGGGCGTCAGCGACGCGCAGCTGCTTCTTGGCCTTCTCGCGGATCGCGATCACATCACCCACCTTGACCTGGTACGAGGCGATGTTCACCACGATGCCATTCACGGTCAGCGCCTTGTGCGACACCAGCTGGCGCGCTTCGGCACGGGTCGAACCGAAGCCCATGCGATAGACGACGTTGTCCAGGCGGGTTTCCAGCAGGCCCAGCAGGTTGGCACCGGTGTTGCCCTTGCGACGCTCGGCCTCGGCGAAGTAGCGGCGGAACTGACGTTCCAGCACGCCGTACATGCGCTTGACCTTCTGCTTCTCGCGCAACTGCAGACCGAAGTCAGAGGTGCGGGAACCGGAAGTACGGCCATGCTGGCCCGGCTTGGATTCGAACTTCGCCTTGTCGCTGATGGCGCGACGGGCGCTCTTCAGGAACAGGTCAGTGCCTTCGCGGCGAGACAGTTTCGCCTTGGGGCCAAGATAACGTGCCACTGCAGTGTCCTTTGTCTAATCTGACGCGACCCGACCGAAGGCTGCACAGGCAACGGCACGGCGGACCACGCAAGTCTGGCGGGTATTGTTGGATGCGCTCAGACGGTGGCGTCCTGCACAGGCGCGCAAGACACGCGGCTGTATCGGACTGAGAGTTGAAACAGCCGACGGCGAATTGCTCCGCAGTCGGCGTTTCAGGTAACTCTAAATTATAGCGAGGGCAGCGCCCTCACTGCAAGTTAGATGCGGCGACGCTTTTGGGGGCGGCAGCCGTTGTGCGGGATCGGGGTGATGTCCGAGATCGAGTTGATCCGGATGCCCAGCGAAGCCAGCGCACGCACCGAGGACTCGCGGCCGGGGCCCGGGCCCTTGATGCGCACGTCCAGGTTCTTGATGCCCTGCTCTTGCGCAGCGCGGCCGGCCATTTCGGCAGCCACCTGGGCAGCGAACGGGGTCGACTTGCGCGAGCCCTTGAAGCCCTGACCACCCGACGACGCCCAGGACAGCGCGCCGCCCTGACGATCGGTGATGGTGATGATGGTGTTGTTGAACGACGCGTGCACGTGGGCGATGCCGTCCGCCACGTTCTTGCGGACCTTCTTGCTCACACGCCGCGCGGCGCTGTTGGCAGGGGACTTGGCCATGTCTTTATCTCTTCAGATGTTCGGTTCGAGCCGGGCTCACTTCTTCAGCGCGGCAGCACCCTTGCGCGGACCCTTGCGGGTACGGGCATTGGTACGGGTGCGCTGGCCGCGCATCGGCAGACCACGGCGATGACGGAAACCGCGGTAGCAGCCCAGGTCCATCAAACGCTTGATGTTCATGGACTGTTCGCGGCGCAGGTCGCCTTCGATGGTCAGCTTGCTGACTTCGTCCCGGATCTTTTCCAGGTCGCCGTCAGTCAGGTCCTTGACCTTCTTCGAAAAGGGGATGCCGACCGCTTCGCAGATCTTCTGCGCCGTCGTACGGCCGATGCCGTAGATGTAGGTCAGACCGATTTCCGCGTGCTTTTGCGGCGGAATGTTGATACCAGCAATACGTGCCATGGTGCTTCCTTGGATTCGCTCTCAGCTCAACCTTGCCGCTGCTTATGGCGGGGGTCGGTGCAGATCACGCGCACCACGCCGTGGCGGCGGATGATCTTGCAATTGCGGCACATCTTCTTCACAGATGCTGCGACTTTCATGATCTTCTCCTTGACCTTCTCTAACACTCACTTCGCCCGGAAGACGATGCGAGCGCGACTCAAATCGTAAGGCGTCATCTCGACCGTCACCCTGTCACCCGGCAGGATCCGGATGTAGTGCATCCGCATCTTGCCGGAGATGTGACCCAGAACCACATGCCCATTTTCCAGTTTGACCCGGAAGGTGGCGTTGGGCAGGTTTTCCAGAACTTCACCCTGCATCTGGATGAGGTCGTCTTTCGCCATGTTCAACCCACGCTGAACCGTAGCCTGTTCAGCTTGCCTTGAAATTCGCCTTCTTCAGCAATGATTCGTACTGCTGACTCATCACGTAAGACTGCACCTGGGCCCAGAAGTCCATCGTCACCACCACGATGATCAACAGAGAGGTGCCGCCGAAATAGAACGGCACGTTGTACTTCAGAACCAGGAACTCGGGCAGCAGGCACACCAGGGTGATGTAGATCGCGCCGGCAAAGGTCAGACGCGAGAGGATCCTGTCAATGTGCTTGGCTGTCTGATCACCAGGACGGATCCCGGGGATGAAGGCACCGCTCTTCTTCAGGTTGTCGGCCGTTTCCCGGCTGTTGAACACCAGGGCCGTGTAGAAGAAGCTGAAGAACACGATCATCGCAGCGTAGAGCAGCACGTAGATCGGTTGTCCCGGCGACAGGGCCGACGAGATGTCCTTCAACCAGCGCATGTTGTCACCGGTGGCGAACCAGCCCACCACCGTCGCCGGCAGCAGGATGATCGACGACGCGAAGATCGGCGGGATCACGCCCGACATGTTCAGCTTGAGCGGCAGGTGCGACGATTGACCGCCATACACCTTGTTGCCCACCTGACGCTTGGCGTAGTTCACCAGGATCTTGCGTTGACCGCGCTCGACGAACACCACCGCAAACGTCACCAGGACGACGATCGCCAAGATGAACAGACAGGCGATCACGCTCATCGCACCGGTGCGCACCAGTTCGAACAGACCCCCGATCGCACTGGGCAGGCCCGCCGCGATACCGCCGAAGATCAGGATCGAGATGCCGTTGCCCAGCCCGCGCTCCGTGATCTGCTCACCCAGCCACATCAGGAACATGGTGCCGGCGACCAGGCTGACCACCGTGGTGATCCGGAAGCCGAAGCCGGGGTCCAGCACCAGCCCCTGCGAGCCCTCCAGCGCCAGGGCGATGCCCAGCGACTGGAAGATGCCCAGCAACAGGGTACCGTAGCGCGTGTACTGGGTGATCTTGCGACGACCGGCCTCACCTTCCTTCTTCAGTGCCTCCAGGCTCGGCACCACGTAGGTCATCAACTGCATGATGATCGAGGCCGAGATGTAGGGCATGATGCCCAGCGCAAACACCGTGAACCGCGACAGGGCGCCACCCGAGAACATGTTGAACAGGTTCAGGATGCCACCCTGCTGCCCCTGGAACAGGGACTGCAGTTGATGCGGGTTGATGCCGGGCACGGGAATGTGCGCACCGATCCGGTAGACGACCAGGGCCAGCAACAAGAAGGTCAGCCGGCGACGCAGGTCGCCGAACTTACCAGTCTTGGCCAGCTGATTGGGAGCGGTTGCCACGAGCGTGGGATCCTCTGATGACGATCAGACTCAGGCGACCTGGCCGCCAGCGGCCTCGATGGCGGCCTTGGCGCCGGCAGTCGCGCCGATGCCCTTCAGGACCACCTTCTTGGACAGCTCGCCCGACTTGATGACCTTCACGTTCTTCACGATCTGGGCCACCAGGCCGACCTGCTTCAGGGCCAGCACATCGACTTCCGCCAGGTCCAGCGCCTGCAGCTCACTCAGCGTGACCTCGGCGTTGTACTTCAGCAGGGCCGACTTGAAGCCGCGCTTGGGCAGACGACGCTGCATCGGCATCTGGCCGCCCTCGAAGCCGACCTTGTGGTAGCCACCGGCACGCGACTTCTGCCCCTTGTGACCACGGCCGGCCGTCTTGCCGAGGCCGGAGCCGATGCCGCGACCCACGCGACGCTTGACGTGCTTGGCACCGTCAGCGGGCTTGATGCTATTGAGTTCCATGTTGCTTTTCCTTGTACCGGTGGGCGCCTTACAGCACCTGGACCAGGTAGGCAATCTTGTTGATCATGCCGCGCACAGCGGGCGTGTCCTCAAGGACGCGCTCGCTGTTCAGACGACGCAGGCCCAGGCCACGCACGGTCTCGCGGTGAGACTGCTTGCAGCCGATCGGGCTCTTGACCAGCTTGACCTTGAGGGTCTTCTTGGCTTCAGTCATTGCGATTCTCCTGAGCCGATCAGTTGAAGATCTCTTCCACCGACTTGCCGCGCTTGGAAGCGACTTCAGCCGGGGTGGTGAGGTTCTTCAGCGCGTCCAGCGTGGCGCGCACCATGTTGTAGGCGTTCGACGTGCCGTGGCTCTTCGCCACGATGTCGGTGATGCCCAGCACTTCGAAGACGGCACGCATCGGGCCGCCAGCGATGATGCCGGTACCCGCGGGAGCGGGCATCATCAGCACGCGGGCAGCGCCGTGCTGGCCTTCCACGCGATGGTGGATGGTGCCGTTCTTCAGGCTGACCTTCACCATGCTGTGGCGGGCCGATTCCATGGCCTTCTGCACCGAAACCGGCACTTCCTTGGCCTTGCCCTTGCCCATGCCAACGCGACCATCGCCATCACCGACCACGGTCAGCGCGGCGAAGCTGAGGGTGCGACCACCCTTGACCACCTTCGTCACGCGGTTGACCGCGATCATCTTTTCCTTCAGGCCGTCGTCATTGGCTTCCGCCTGAGCGCGGGGAGTGAACTTTGCCATTTCTGTATTCCTTCGCGATCAGAACTGCAGACCGGCTTCACGCGCCGCGTCGGCCAGTGCCTTGATGCGGCCGTGGTAGGCGAAGCCCGCACGATCGAAGGCCACCTTCTCGACGCCAGCGGCCTTGGCCTTCTCGGCGATGCGCTTGCCGACCAGGGCCGCGGCAGCAGCGTTGCCGCCATTGCCGGACAGCTGCTCGCGCAGTTCCTTTTCCACGGTCGACGCCGAAGCCACCACCTTGGCGCCGTCTTCGGAGATGACCGACGCGTAGATGTGGGTGTTCGAACGGTAGACCGTCAGGCGAGCGACGCCTTGCTTGGCGATGCGGGCGCGGGTTTGGCGCGCACGACGCAGACGCTGTTCTTTCTTGTTCAGCATGGTGTCGCTCCTTACTTCTTCTTGGTCTCTTTCAGGACCACGCGCTCATCGGCGTAGCGGATACCCTTGCCCTTGTAAGGCTCGGGCGGCCGGAAGGCACGCACCTCGGCAGCCAACTGACCCACCACCTGGCTATCAGCGCCCTTGATGATGATTTCCGTCGGAGTCGGGGTGGCGACGGCGATGCCAGCAGGCATCTCCTTCACGACCGGGTGCGAGAAGCCAATTTGCAGGTTCAGCTTCTGCCCTTGGGCCTGGGCGCGAAAGCCCACGCCGACCAGGGTCAGCTTCTTCTCGAAACCCTTGCTGACACCGCTGACCATGTTGGCCAGCAGCGCGCGGACGGTGCCACTCATCGCATTGGCTTCGGTCGTTTCATTGACCGGAACCACCTGCAGCGAGGCACCCTCTTGCTTGACCGTCACCAGCGTGCTCGTCGCACGAGCCAGGCTGCCATTGGCGCCCTTCACGGTGATTTGGTCCGCAGCGATCTTGACGTCCACGCCCTGCGGGACGGCGATCGGCATCTTTCCAACGCGGGACATTTGCTCGACTCCTTCCGTTAGGCCACGTAGCACAGCACTTCGCCACCGACACCGGCAGCGCGCGCCTTGCGATCGGTCATCACACCCTTCGGGGTCGTGACGATCGCCACACCCAGGCCATTCATGACCTGAGGGATGGCGCCACAACCGCGGTAGATGCGCAGACCAGGACGGCTCACGCGCTCAATGCGCTCGATGACGGGGCGGCCAGCGTAGTACTTCAGGCCGATTTCCAGCTCATTCTTGCCAGCCTCGCCCTTGATGGCGAAACCGTCGATGTAGCCTTCGTCCTTCAGCACCTGGGCAATGGCCACCTTGAGCTTGGACGACGGCATCACAACCGTGGTCTTCTCGACGGCCTGCGCATTGCGGATGCGGGTCAGCATGTCGGCGATGGGATCACTCATGCTCATAGCGTTTTCTCCAATTCGCCTCGATTACCAGCTGGCCTTGATCACGCCAGGAATGTCGCCCTTGAAGGCGAGTTCGCGGATCTTGTTACGGGCCAGACCAAAGGTGCGGAACGTGCCGCGCGGACGACCAGTCAGGCCGCAACGGTTGCGCAGACGGGTCGGGTTGGCATTGCGGGGGAGCTTCTGCAGCTCGAGGCGAGCCAGGTAACGCTCTTCGTCCGACTTGTTCGCGTTGTCGATGATGGCCTTCAGCTCGGCGTACTTCTTCGCGTACTTGGCCACCAGCTTCTCGCGCTTGTCTTCACGCTGCTTGAGGGAAAGTTTAGCCACGTGTCACCTCAGTTCTTGAACGGGAAGCGGAAGGCAGCCAGCAGGGCCTTGCACTCTTCGTCGGTCTTGGCGGTCGTCGTGAACGAGATGTTCATGCCACGGATCGCGTCGATCTTGTCGTACTCGATTTCCGGGAAGATGATCTGTTCCTTGACGCCGATGTTGTAGTTGCCGCGACCGTCGAAAGCACGGCCGGAGATACCACGGAAGTCGCGCACGCGGGGCAGTGCGATCGTCACGAAGCGGTCCAGGAATTCGAACATCCGGGCGCTGCGCAGCGTCACCATGCAGCCGATGGGCACACCGTCACGGATCTTGAAGCCGGCGATGGCCTTGCGGGACTTGGTGACCACGGGCTTTTGACCGGCAATCTTGGTCAGGTCGCCCACGGCGTGCTCCATGACCTTCTTGTCGGCCACGGCCTCGCTCACGCCCATGTTCAGCGTGATCTTGGTCAGGCGCGGCACTTCCATCACCGACTTGTAGCCAAACTTGGCCATCAGGTCGGGCACCACCTTCTCTTTGTAGAAGGCCTGCAGCCGGGACACGACTGCGGCTTGTTGCTGTTGACTCATGCTGGATACCCGCCTTAAGCCTTGATCTCTTCACCGGAGGACTTGAACACCCGGACGCGCTTGCCATCGGCAGCGGTCTTGATGCCCACGCGGTCCGCCTTGCCGGCCGCCGCGTTCCAGATGGCGACGTTCGACTGGTGGATCGGCATGGTCTTGTCGACCACACCACCGGTCGTCCCCTTCATCGGGTTCGGCTTCACGTGCTTCTTGGCCACGTTGATGCCTTCGACCACCACATGGTCGGCATCAATGCGCTCCAGCACGGTGCCACGCTTGCCCTTGTCACGACCGGTCAACACGACCACATGGTCGCCCTTGCGAATCTTGTTCATCGCGTTTCCTTTTTCCGCACCCGGCCGATCAGAGGACTTCCGGTGCCAGCGACACGATCTTCATGAAGCGCTCGGAGCGCAGTTCACGCGTCACCGGGCCAAAGATACGGGTGCCGATCGGCTCCAGCTTGCTGTTCAGCAGCACAGCGGCATTGCCATCGAACTTGACGAGCGAGCCGTCCTGGCGACGCACACCCTTGGCGGTGCGCACGACCACGGCACTGTAGACCTCGCCCTTCTTCACGCGACCACGCGGGGCAGCATCCTTGACGCTGACCTTGATGATGTCACCGATGCCGGCATAGCGACGCTTGGAGCCGCCCAGCACCTTGATGCACATGACGGTCTTGGCGCCAGTGTTGTCCGCGACATCGAGCCGCGATTGCATTTGGATCATGTCAATTCCCCAACTTGCTCCCGCACCCCATCACCCCCTTGGCGACGCGTGAGCGGTCAGTATTGGGCCCGTCTTGCAGGTCATAGACCTGCCGGTTGGGCTGAAACCAAAGCGGCCTCGACTGGGTTTTCCACCTGGCACCCCTCACACAAGGAGCACAAAGCGAAAGTACAGCCGTACCTTTCTCCGGCGAAGCTCAGCATTATCCACAGTCCACCCACCACTGTCAACAGCGAACAGACTGCAAAACGAAAAAACCGGAAGGCACCTTCGGCACCTTCCGGCTCCCTGCGAGGATGGCGTGGAACGCCACCCCGCAGCCCCGTCAGACCAGACGGGCCTTTTCGACCAGGCGGGTCACCACCCAGCTCTTGGTCTTCGAGATCGGACGCGACTCGGCGATCTCAACGGTGTCACCCATGTGGAACTCGCCCTTCTCGTCGTGGGCGTGGTACTTGCGGGATTGACCGACGATCTTGCCGTACAGCGGGTGCTTGACGCGGCTTTCCACCAGCACGGTGACGCTCTTGGCACGCTTGTCGCTCACCACGCGACCAATCAGGGTGCGCGTGTTCTTGGTGGCTTGGGTCTCGCTCACTTGGCGGCTCCCTTCTTCTCGGCCAGGATCGTCTTGGCACGCGCGATGTCACGACGGGTGTTGCCCAGCAGCGAGGTGTTGCCCAGCTGCTGCGTGCCCTTTTGCATGCGCAGGTTGAAGTGCGCCTTCAGGAGGTCAGAGACTTCCTTCTCGAGCGCAGCGACATCCTTGGCGCGCAGTTCAGATGCTTTCATGAATGCTCCTCTCAGGCGCCAACCTGGCGGGCCACGAAGGTGCAACGCAGGGGCAGCTTGGCAGCCGCCAGCGTGAACGCTTCACGGGCCAGCTCTTCCGGCACACCGTTGATCTCGTAGAGCACCTTGCCGGGCTGGATCTCAGCCACGTAGTACTCCGGGTTGCCCTTACCGTTACCCATACGGACTTCGGCGGGCTTTTGCGAGATCGGCTTGTCCGGGAAGATCCGGATGAAGATGCGGCCACCGCGCTTGATATGGCGGGAGATGGCACGACGGGCAGCCTCGATCTGGCGGGCGGTCAGACGACCGCGCTCGGTCGCCTTCAGGCCGAACTCACCGAAGGACACCGCAGCGCCACGGGTGGCGACACCGGTGTTGCGGCCCTTCTGTTCCTTACGGAACTTGCGACGGGATGGTTGCAGCATGCTTATTCTCCTTTGCCCTCGCCGGCAACCGGAGCGGCCTTGCGGACGCGCTTCACGGCAGCCGGGCCAGCGCCGGCCTCGGCGGGCTTGTCGCCACGCGGGGCACGGTCACCCGGACGACCACGACCGGCCGGCGCGCCCGGACGGGCGTTGCGGCGCGGACGGCGATCCTCTTCGGGGCCTTCGCTCTTGATCACGGGAGCCTCGCCATTGGCCAAGCGGTCACCGCGGTACACCCACACCTTCACGCCGATCACGCCGTAGGTCGTCTTGGCTTCGGAGAAGCCATAGTCGATGTCGGCCTTCAGGGTGTGCAGGGGCACGCGACCTTCGCGGTACCACTCGGTGCGGGCAATTTCGATGCCGTTCAAACGGCCGCCGGACATGATCTTGATGCCCTGGGCGCCCAGACGCATCGCGTTCTGCATCGCGCGCTTCATGGCGCGACGGAACATGATGCGCTTTTCCAGCTGCTGGGTGATCGAGTCGGCGATCAGCTGAGCATCGATTTCGGGCTTGCGCACTTCCTCGATGTTCACGGCCACCGGCACGCCCAGACGCTTGGTCAGTTCGGCCTTCAGGTTTTCGATGTCCTCACCCTTCTTGCCGATCACCACACCCGGACGGGCGGAGTAGATCGTGATGCGGGCGTTCTTGGCAGGACGCTCGATCAGGATGCGCGACACTGCGGCGTTCTTCAACCGGGCCTTCAGGTACTCACGCACCTCCAGGTCTTCGGCCAGCATGCCGGCGAAGTTGCGGTTGTTCGCATACCAGCGAGACGCCCACGCACGCGTGACGGGCAGGCGGAAGCCGGTCGGATGGATTTTCTGTCCCATGGTCTTCCTTTAGCCTCAGTTGCCCACGGTCACGTAGATGTGGCAAGTCGGCTTGCTGATGCGGTTGCCGCGGCCCTTGGCGCGAGCGGCGAAACGCTTCAGGGTCGTGCCCTGCTCCACGTAGATCGAGGTGACCTTCAGTTCGTCAATGTCAGCGCCGTCGTTGTGCTCGGCGTTGGCGATCGCGCTTTCCAGCGCCTTCTTGACGATACCGGCGGCCTTCTTCTGGGTGTAGGTCAGGATGTTCAGAGCCTGATCCACCTTCTTACCGCGGATCAGGTCCGCCACCAGGCGACCCTTGTCCACAGAGAGGCGCACACCACGGACGATTGCTTTGGTTTCCATCGTCGGTGCTCCTTACTTCTTGGCCTTCTTGTCCGCAGGGTGACCCTTGAACGTGCGGGTCAGCGCGAACTCGCCCAGCTTGTGGCCGACCATCTGGTCGGTCACGTACACGGGAACATGCTGCTTGCCGTTGTGCACGGCAATCGTCAGACCGATGAAGTCAGGCAGGATCGTCGAACGACGAGACCAGGTCTTGATCGGCTTCTTGTCCTTCGTGGCCACAGCCTTTTCGGCCTTGGCCTGAAGGTGATGGTCCACGAACGGACCCTTCTTGAGTGAACGTGCCATGGTCCAGCCCTTACTTCTTGCGACGCGAGACGATGAAAGTCTGCGTGCGCTTGTTGTTGCGAGTGCGGTAGCCCTTGGTCAGCGTGTTCCACGGCGACACCGGAGCCTGGCCCTCGCCCGTGCGGCCTTCACCACCACCGTGCGGGTGATCCACCGGGTTCATGGCAGTACCGCGGACGGTCGGACGGATGCCCTTCCAGCGGATTGCGCCAGCCTTGCCGTACTGACGCAGGTTGTGCTCTTCGTTGCTCACTTCACCGATGGTGGCGCGGCAATCGATGTGGATCTTGCGCACTTCACCGGAACGCAGGCGGACCTGCGAGTAAGCGCCTTCGCGGGCCATCAGCGTCACGGAGGTACCGGCCGAGCGAGCGATCTGCGCACCCTTGCCAGGCTGCAGCTCCACGCAGTGGATGGTCGAACCCACGGGGATGTTGCGGATCGGCAGGGTGTTGCCAGCCTTGATCGGCGCTTCCGAGCCGCTCAGGATGGTGGAACCGACTTCCAGACCACGCGGGGCGATGACGTAACGACGCTCACCGTCGGCGTAGCACACCAGCGCGATGTGGGCCGTGCGGTTCGGGTCGTACTCAATGCGCTCCACCTTGGCAGGGATGCCGTCCTTGTTGCGCTTGAAGTCCACCACGCGGTAGTGGTGCTTGTGACCACCGCCCTTGTGACGGATGGTGATGTGACCGTTGTTGTTGCGGCCGGAGTTCTGCTTCTGGGGTTCCAGCAGCGAAGCTTCGGGAGCGCCCTTGTGCAGGTGCTTGTGCACCACCTTCACGACGGCACGACGGCCGGCGGAGGTTGGTTTGACTTTGACGACTGCCATGATTTACGCGGCCTCCCCGGAGAAGTTGAGCTCCTGGCCGGCCTTCAGCGAGACATACGCCTTCTTGACGTGGTCGCGACGGCCCATGTTCTTGCCGAAGCGCTTGACCTTGCCCTTCACGTTGACCACTGCCACGGACTCGACTTCGACCTTGAACAGCTGCTCGACAGCCGCCTTGATCTCAGGCTTGGTGGCGTCACGCAGGACCTTGAACAGGACCTGGTTGTGCTTTTCAGCGACCTGGGTGGCCTTCTCGGAGATCACCGGCGCGATCAGCACCTGGGCCAGACGGCCCTCATTGAACTTGGCGCTCATGCGTACATCTCCTTGAGCTGCTCCACGGCGGCCTTGGTCACCAGCACCTTCTTGTAGAAGACCAGCGACAGGGGATCGGCGTAACGCGGCTCGACAACCAGCACGTTGGACAGGTTGCGCGAGGCCAGGGCCAGGTTGTCGTCCAGCTGGTCGGTGATGACCATCACGGAGTCCAGACCCATGGCCTTGAACTTCGAAGCCAGCAGCTTGGTCTTGGGCGCGTCCACCGTCAGCGAATCCACGATCGCCAGACGGCCATCGCGGGCCAGCTGGGACAGGATGGTCGCCATGCCGGCGCGATACATCTTCTTGTTGACCTTCTGAGAGAAGTTCTCTTCAGGGGTGTTCGGGAAGGTGCGACCGCCCCCACGCCACAGCGGCGACGAGGTCATACCGGCACGTGCATTGCCGGTGCCCTTCTGGCGGAAGGGCTTCTTGGTCGAGTGGTGAACCTCGCGACGGGTCAGCTGCTTGCGCGTGCCGGAACGGGCGTTGGCCTGGTAGGCCACCACGATCTGGTGCACCAGCGCTTCGTTGTAGTCGCGGGCAAACACGGTGTCAGGAGCATCCACCTTCGAGGTGGCCTGACCTTGTTCGTTCAGGAGCTCGAGTTGCATCAGTTGGCTCCCTTCTTGCCCTTGACCTTGACGGCAGGACGCACGACCACATGGCCGTTCTTGGCGCCCGGCACCGCACCCTTGACCAGCAGCAGCTGGCGGGCTTCGTCCACGCGGACGATGTCCAGGTTTTGGGTGGTCACGGTCTCGTCGCCCATGTGACCGGTCATCTTCTTGCCCGGGAACACGCGACCCGGATCCTGCGCCATGGAGATCGAGCCCGGCACGTTGTGCGAACGGCTGTTACCGTGCGACGCGCGCTGCGAGCCGAAGTTGTGGCGCTTGATGGTGCCGGCGTAGCCCTTACCGATCGAGGTGCCTTGCACATCGACCTTTTCGCCCGCGGCAAACAGCGTCACGGGCACGGTGGCGCCAGCCTTGTATTCGGCAGCGACCGACGCCTCGACGCGGAATTCCTTCAGGATCTCACCGGCTTCGACACCTGCCTTGGCGAGGTGGCCAGCTTCCGGCTTGGTCACGCGCGATGCTTTGCGCGTACCGAACGCCAGCTGAACGGCGTTGTAGCCGTCGGTCTCGACGGTCTTGATCTGGGTGACGCGGTTGTTGGACACATCCAGCACGGTCACGGGGATGGCGTCGCCATCGTCCGTGAACACACGCATCATGCCCACCTTGCGGCCCAGCAAGCCGAGACGGTTGCTCAGACTCATGGTTTTTCTCCGCCCCTTCTGGTCTCCAAGGACTCGAAGGGCTGGTTTTCACAGACCCGACATCGATTGGCCGGGCCGACGGTTCCCGCTGCGCGCGCTCTCCCCGAAGAGAGATCGCCCGAAACGGACAGTGGACGAAAGGCCGCCCGAAGGCGGCCAATCGTCCAAAAGCTTGCGAGTATAGCAGTTACGGCGCAAGCCGCAACTGCCCCACCCATGCGGCAGTGAATTACTGCAGCTTGATCTCGACGTCCACGCCAGCCGGCAGGTCCAGCTTCATCAGGGCGTCGACGGTCTTGTCGGTCGGATCGACGATGTCCATCAGGCGCTGATGGGTGCGGATCTCGAACTGGTCGCGGCTGGTCTTGTTGACGTGCGGCGAACGCAGGATGTCGAAACGTTGCATGCGGGTCGGCAGGGGCACCGGGCCCTTGACGATCGCGCCAGTGCGCTTGGCGGTGTCGACAATTTCCAGGGCCGATTGGTCGATCAGCTTGTAATCGAAGGCCTTCAGACGGATGCGGATCTTTTGCTTTTGCATGACGGTTCCTTGTAAAGAGCGATGAGGCCGACCCGGCGAGAACGCCTGGGCCGGCAGGTCATGCAATTACTCGATGATCTTGGCGACGACGCCGGCGCCGACGGTGCGGCCGCCTTCACGGATGGCGAAGCGCAGGCCCTCTTCCATCGCGATCGGGGCGATCAGCTTGACCGTGATCGACACGTTGTCGCCCGGCATCACCATTTCCTTGTCCTTCGGCAGCTCCACCGCGCCGGTCACGTCCGTGGTACGGAAGTAGAACTGGGGACGGTAGTTGTTGAAGAACGGGGTGTGGCGGCCGCCTTCGTCCTTGCTCAGCACGTACACCTCGGCGGTGAAGTGCGTGTGCGGGGTGATCGAGCCGGGCTTGGCCAGCACTTGGCCGCGCTCGACGTCTTCACGCTTGGTGCCGCGCAGCAGGATACCGACGTTGTCGCCCGCCTGACCTTGGTCCAGCAGCTTGCGGAACATTTCCACGCCGGTGCAGGTGGTCTTCTGGGTCGGCTTGATACCGACGATTTCGATTTCTTCGCCGACCTTGATCACGCCGCGTTCGACACGGCCGGTCACCACGGTGCCGCGACCCGAGATCGAGAACACGTCTTCCACCGGCATCAGGAAGGCACCGTCCACGGCGCGTTCCGGCGTCGGGATGTAGGTGTCCAGCGCGTCGGCCAGGTTCAGGATGGCCTTCTCGCCCAGCTCGCCCTTGTCGCCTTCGAGCGCCAGCTTGGCCGAGCCCTTGATGATCGGGGTGTCGTCGCCCGGGAAGTCGTACTTGCTCAGCAGCTCGCGCACTTCCATTTCCACCAGTTCCAGCAGCTCGGCGTCATCGACCATGTCGCACTTGTTCAGGAACACGATGATGTAAGGCACGCCCACCTGACGGGCCAGCAGAATGTGCTCGCGGGTCTGGGGCATCGGGCCGTCAGCGGCCGAGCACACCAGGATCGCGCCGTCCATCTGCGCCGCGCCGGTGATCATGTTCTTCACATAGTCGGCGTGTCCCGGGCAGTCCACGTGGGCGTAGTGACGGGTGGCCGTCTCGTATTCCACGTGCGCGGTGTTGATCGTGATACCACGGGCCTTTTCTTCCGGCGCCGCGTCAATCTGGTCGTAGGCCTTGGCCTCGCCACCAAACTTGCTCGACAGGATGGTCGTGATCGCCGCCGTCAGCGTCGTCTTGCCATGGTCCACGTGACCAATCGTGCCCACGTTCACGTGCGGCTTGGTCCGTTCAAACTTGCCTTTTGCCATTTCTCAATCTCCGGTAAAGAACAATCGCCCGTGTCGGTTTAGGGTCTCCAGCACAGGCCTGCCACGGGCAGCAGACCCACCCCGTCGTGCGGGGCGCCGAAGACCATTGAACGTTCTCGACACGCCAGCGGCCAAGGGGCCGCCGGCGGTGAGGGGCTTACTTCGCGCGAGCGGTGATGATCGCGTCGGCCACGTTCTTCGGAGCTTCGCTGTAGTGCTTGAACTCCATCGTGTACGTGGCACGGCCCTGGGTGGCCGAACGCAGCGTGGTCGAGTAGCCGAACATCTCGGACAGCGGCACCTCGGCCTTGATGATCTTGCCACCGCCGACCATGTCGTCCATGCCCTGCACCATGCCACGGCGGCTGGACAGGTCGCCCATCACCGTCCCGGCATAGTCTTCCGGCGTTTCGACTTCCACGGCCATCATCGGCTCCAGGATCACCGGGTTGGCCTTGCGGCAACCGTCCTTGAAGCCGATCGAGGCCGCCATCTTGAAGGCGTTTTCGTTCGAGTCCACATCGTGGTACGAACCGAAGGTCAGCGTGACCTTCACGTCCACCACCGGGAAGCCGGCCAGCACGCCGTTGGGCAGCGTGTCGATCAGGCCCTTCTCCACCGCGGGAATGAATTCACGCGGCACCACGCCGCCCTTGATGGCGTCGACGAACTCGAAGCCCTTGCCCGGCTCCATCGGCTCGATCTTCAGCACGACGTGACCGTACTGGCCCTTACCACCGGACTGGCGAACGAACTTGCCTTCCACGTCTTCCACCGCCTTGCGGATGGTTTCGCGGTAGGCCACCTGCGGCTTGCCCACGTTGGCTTCCACGCCGAACTCGCGCTTCATGCGGTCGACGATGATTTCCAGGTGCAGCTCGCCCATGCCGGAAATGATGGTCTGACCAGACTCTTCGTCGGTGCGCACGCGGAAGGAGGGATCCTCTGCAGCCAGACGGCCCAGCGCGATGCCCATCTTTTCCTGGTCGGCCTTGGTCTTGGGTTCCACGGCCTGCGAGATCACCGGCTCGGGGAAGACCATCTTTTCCAGCGTGATCACGGCATCCGGATCGCACAGGGTTTCACCCGTGGTCACGTCCTTCAGACCCACGCAGGCCGCGATGTCGCCCGCCAGAATTTCCTTGATTTCTTCACGCTGGTTGGCGTGCATCTGCAGGATCCGGCCGATGCGCTCCTTCTTGCCCTTGATGGGATTGAAGACGCTGGCGCCCGAAGCCAGGATGCCCGAGTAGACGCGCACGAAGGTTAGTTGGCCGACGAACGGGTCGGTCATCAGCTTGAAGGCCAGCGCGGCGAACTTCTCGTTGTCGTCGGCCTTGCGGGTGACTTCGTTTTCGTCCTCGTCCGTGCCCTTCACCGGGGGAATGTCCACCGGCGACGGCAGGAAGTCGATCACGGCGTCCAGCATGCGCTGCACACCCTTGTTCTTGAAGGCGGTGCCGCACAGCATCGGCTGGATTTCGGTCGCGATGGTGCGCTGACGCAGGGCGAGCTTGATCTCTTCCTCGGAGAGGTCACCCTCTTCCAGGTACTTGTTCATCAGCTCTTCGTTGGCTTCGGCAGCAGCCTCGACCATCTTCTCGCGCCATTCCTGAGCGGATGCAGCCAGCTCAGCCGGGATGTCCTCGTAGGCGAACTTCATGCCCTGCGAGGCCTCGTCCCAGATGATGGCCTTCATCTTGATCAGGTCCACCACGCCGGTGAAGTTGTCTTCGGCGCCGATGGGGATCACGATGGGCACAGGGTTGGCCTTCAGGCGGGTCTTCATCTGGTCAACGACCTTGAAGAAGTTCGCGCCGGTGCGGTCCATCTTGTTGACGAACGCCAGACGGGGCACCTTGTACTTGTTGGCCTGGCGCCAGACGGTTTCCGACTGGGGCTGCACGCCACCCACGGCACAGTAGACCATGCAGGCGCCGTCCAGCACGCGCATGGAACGCTCCACCTCGATGGTGAAGTCCACGTGTCCCGGGGTGTCGATGATGTTGAAGCGGTGCTCCGGATAGGACATGTCCATGCCCTTCCAGAAGCAGGTGGTGGCCGCAGACGTGATGGTGATGCCGCGTTCCTGCTCTTGCTCCATCCAGTCCATCGTGGCGGCGCCATCGTGCACTTCACCGATCTTGTGGTTCACACCGGTGTAGTACAGGATGCGTTCGGTCGTCGTGGTCTTGCCAGCGTCGATGTGCGCCGAGATACCGATGTTGCGGTAGCGCTCGATGGGGGTCTTGCGAGCCATGGTTCACTCCAAAGAGGAATTGCCGCCACCGGGGATGACCGGCGGCGGCCTGGGGACAGGGTTTAGAAGCGGAAGTGCGAGAAGGCCTTGTTGGCCTCGGCCATGCGGTGCACTTCGTCACGCTTCTTCATGGCGCCGCCACGGCCTTCCGAGGCTTCCAACAGCTCATTGGCCAGGCGGGCCGCCATCGACTTCTCACCGCGCTTGCGGGCCGATTCCTTCAGCCAACGCATGGCCAGGGCCATCCGACGGACGGGGCGAACTTCCACGGGAACTTGGTAGTTCGCACCGCCGACGCGGCGGCTCTTGACTTCGACCATCGGCTTGACGTTGTTCAGCGCGACCATGAAGACCTCCAGCGGGTCCTTCTTGGCCTTCTGTTCGACCTGCTCGAGCGCACCGTAGATGATGCGTTCAGCCACGGCCTTCTTGCCGGATTCCATGATCACGTTCATGAACTTGGACAGATCCACCGACCCGAACTTCGGATCCGGCAGGATTTCGCGCTTGGGGACTTCGCGACGACGAGGCATTTCTCTTCCTTCATCTTCAGTTGGCAGCGGGATTCGCAATCCCGACACCGCGAGAGACCATGAACCGCCGGCTCAGAGGTATGGCGGCAGGACCCTCACTTACTCGGTGGCATCCAGACATCCTGGACTCACCGCAATCTTCAGCACCACAGCCTGAGGGCCGGGTGTGACATCCTGTTTTCAAGAAAGCGGCTTAGGCCTTCTTGGGGCGCTTGGCGCCGTACTTGGAACGCGACTGCTTGCGATCCTTCACGCCTTGCAGGTCCAGAGAACCGCGGACGATGTGGTAGCGCACGCCAGGCAAGTCCTTCACACGGCCGCCGCGCACGAGCACGACACTGTGTTCTTGCAGGTTGTGGCCTTCACCGCCGATGTACGAGATGACCTCGAAACCATTGGTCAGGCGCACCTTGGCGACCTTCCGCAGCGCCGAGTTCGGCTTCTTCGGGGTCGTGGTGTAGACGCGGGTGCAAACGCCGCGGCGCTGCGGGCAGTTCTGCATCGCAGGCGACTTGGACTTCGTGGTTTCGACCTGACGGCCGTGGCGCACGAGCTGGTTGATGGTGGGCATGAGTAACTTGTTCCCGTTTGAAGTTACGACGACAAAAAGGTGCCCGGGCGTGCCCTCCTGCCCTTGGCAAGCAGGCCTGCACCCCCCGACACCACAATGCCCCCTGCGTCTTCTGCGCCGGCGCCCCGTCAACCGGTTCAGCCAAAGCAGCCCGCAGGCAGGCGTATTCCCGGCGTGAATGCGCCGAAAAGCCCTCGATTATAGTGGCAGCCTCACTTCACATGCAAGCCGGCCCTCCCCCCGTGTCAGTCCCCTCTTCCGCCGCCACCCCTTGCGTGGTGATCGACACCCAGTCCGTGCTGGACTGGTGTTTCTTTGAACACCCCACCTGCCGCGACTGGCTGAGCGCACGGCAAGCCGGGGCCTGGCGTTGGATCGCCACCCCGGCGATGCGCCAGGAGCTGGCCTGCGTACTGGAACGGGGCATTGGCGGCGGCTGGCCTCGTACCCCGGCCGAGGTGCTGGCCTTCTTCGACCGCTGGGTCGAGCTGCGCCCGGCCCCCGCCCCTCCCCTGGCCCCCTGGCCGCGCTGCAGGGACCGGGACGATCAAAAGTTCATCGATCTGGCCCTGCTGGCGGGAGCCCGCTGGCTGGTGAGCCGGGACAAGGCAGTGCTCAAGCTGGCCCGCCGTTGCCAGGCGCTGACCGGCCTGGCCGTGCTGCCGCCGGAACGCTGGCTGAACCCGCCGCCCTGAACCGCCCCGAGCGTCCGCCCCAACGAAAAAGGGCGCCCCGAGGGGCGCCCTTGCGAGCCTGGTCTGTCGCCAGACTTATTCGGCGCTGGGTTCGCCTTCCGACGAGGCAGCGTCCAGGCTGGCCAGTTGGGCCGAGGCCAGTTCCTCGGCTTCCTGCAGCGCGATGGCGCGGCGCTCGGCGTCGTCCATCTCTTCCTTGGCCTTGCGGGCTTGGTGGTAGGCCATGCCGGTACCGGCCGGGATCAGACGACCCACGATCACGTTTTCCTTCAGGCCACGCAACTCGTCACGCTTGCCCATGATGGCCGCTTCGGTCAGCACGCGGGTGGTCTCCTGGAAGGAGGCCGCGGAGATGAACGAGTCGGTCGACAAGGACGCCTTGGTGATGCCCAGCAGCACGTCGGCGTAGGTGGCCGGGACCTTGTCCTCGCCACGCAGCTTCTCGTTGGTGATGAACAGCTCCGAGCGCTCGACCTGCTCGCCGGCGATGTAGGACGAGTCGCCCGGGTTGACGATCTGCACGCGACGCAGCATCTGGCGAACGATCACCTCGATGTGCTTGTCGTTGATCTTCACACCCTGCAGACGGTAGACGTCCTGCACTTCGTCGACGATGTAGCGCGCCAGCTCCTCAAGGCCCAGCAGACGCAGGATGTCCTGCGGATCGGCCGCGCCGTCGACGATCAGTTCGCCACGGTTGACCACCTGGCCTTCGTGCACCAGGATGTTCTTTTCCTTGGGCACCAGCTCTTCCCAGACCTTGCCGTCCGGATCGGTGATCTGCAGGCGGACCTTGCCCTTGGTTTCCTTGCCGAACGACACCGTGCCGGTGATCTCGGCCAGCGTGCCCTTGTCCTTGGGCGAGCGGGCTTCGAAGAGCTCGGCCACCCGCGGCAGACCGCCGGTGATGTCACGGGTCTTCTGGCCTTCCACCGGGATGCGTGCCAGCACTTCACCCGGGAACAGGTCCTGGCCGTCGCGCACCTGGATCAGCGCGCCAACCTGGAAGCCGATGGTCACCGAGTGGTCGGTGCCCGGGATCTTCACTTCCTGGCCGTTGGCGTCCAGCAGCTTGACCTGCGGGCGCACGACCTTGGCCGCGCCGCGGCGCTTCGGGTCGATCACCACCAGGGTGGACAGGCCGGTGACCTCGTCCACCTGCTTGGCCACGGTGACGCCTTCCTCGACGTTCTCGAAACGCGCCTTGCCGGCGAATTCCGTGATGATCGGGCGGGTCAGCGGGTCCCAGTTGCCCAGGATGGTGCCAGCCTTGATGGTCTGGTCGGCCTTGACGTTCAGGATCGCGCCATACGGCACCTTGTGACGCTCGCGCTCACGGCCGTGCGGATCGGAGATGACGATCTCGCCCGAACGGGAGATCACCACCAGCTCGCCCTTGCCGTTGGTCACGTAGCGCATCGTGGCGTTGAAGCCGATGATGCCGTCGGACTTGGCTTCCACGCTGGAGGCCACCGCCGCACGCGAAGCCGCACCACCGATGTGGAAGGTCCGCATGGTCAGCTGCGTGCCCGGCTCACCGATCGACTGCGCGGCGATCACGCCCACCGCCTCACCGGTGTTCACCAGGCCGCCACGGCCCAGGTCGCGGCCATAGCACTTGGCACACAGGCCGTAGCGGGTTTCACAGGTCAGCGGGGTGCGGACCTTGATCTCGTCCACGCCGGCGGCTTCGACGATGTCCAGGGTGTCCTCGTCCAGCATGGTGCCGGCCGGCACCACGACCTGTTGGGTCTCGGGGTGCAGCACCTCGACGGCCGTCACGCGACCCAGCACGCGGTCGCGCAGCGATTCGATGACTTCACCGCCCTCGACCAGCGCGCGCATCGCGAAGCCGGCTTCGGTACCGCAATCGTCCTCGGTCACCACCAGATCCTGGGTCACGTCCACCAGACGACGGGTCAGGTAGCCGGAGTTCGCGGTCTTCAGCGCCGTATCCGCCAAGCCCTTCCGGGCCCCGTGGGTGGAGATGAAGTACTGCAGAACGTTCAGGCCTTCGCGGAAGTTCGCGGTGATGGGGGTCTCGATGATCGAGCCGTCCGGCTTGGCCATCAGGCCGCGCATGCCCGCCAGCTGGCGGATCTGGGCGGCAGAACCCCGCGCCCCGGAGTCGGCCATCATGTAGATGGAGTTGAACGACTCCTGGTCGACTTCCTTGGTGTGACGGTCGATGGTCTTTTGCTTGGAGAGCTGAGCCATCATGACCTTGCCGACCTCGTCGCCGGTTTTGCCCCAGATGTCCACGACCTTGTTGTAGCGCTCGCCGGCAGTCACGAGACCCGAGACGTACTGCTGCTCGATCTCCTTGACTTCCTTCTCGGCACGCTCGATCAGGCCCGGCTTCTGCGGCGGCACCAGCATGTCCTCGATGGCGATCGAGATGCCGGCACGCGTGGCCAGACGGAAGCCCGACTGCAGCAGCTTGTCGGCGAACACCACCGTTTCCTTCAGACCGCACTTGCGGAAGGAGGTGTTGATCAGGCGCGAGATTTCCTTCTTCTTCAGCGCCTTGTTGATGTTCGCGAACGGCAGGCCCTTGGGCAGGATCTCCGACAGCAGCGCACGGCCGACGGTGGTTTCCACCAGCTTGAGCTGGGGTTGGAACTCACCGTTGTCGTCCTTGGTCCACTCGGTCAGACGGACGCTGATCTTGGCGGTGATCTCGACGGCCCCGCAGTCCAGCGCACGGCGCAGTTCCACGGTGTCCGAGAAGATCATGCCCTCGCCCTTGGCATTGGTGCGCTCGCGGGTCGAGTAGTACAGACCCAGCACCACGTCCTGCGACGGCACGATCGACGGTTCGCCCGAGGCCGGGAACAGCACGTTGTTGGAGGCCAGCATCAGCGCGCGGGCTTCCATCTGGGCTTCGATCGACAGCGGCACGTGGACGGCCATCTGGTCACCGTCGAAGTCGGCGTTGAAGGCCGCGCAGACCAGCGGGTGCAGCTGGATGGCCTTGCCTTCGATCAGCACCGGCTCGAACGCCTGGATGCCCAAACGGTGCAGCGTCGGGGCACGGTTCAGCATGATCGGGTGTTCCTTGATGACTTCTTCAAGGATGTCCCAGACCACCGGCGTGCCCGATTCCACTTCCTTCTTCGCCGCCTTGATGGTGGTGGCGATGCCCATCGCCTCCAGGCGCGAGAAGATGAAGGGCTTGAACAGCTCCAGGGCCATCAGCTTGGGCAGACCGCACTGGTGCAGTTTCAGGGTCGGGCCCACGGTGATGACCGAACGACCGGAGTAGTCGACGCGCTTGCCCAGCAGGTTCTGGCGGAAGCGACCCGACTTGCCCTTGATCATGTCGGCCAGGGACTTCAGCGCGCGCTTGTTCGCGCCGGTCATGGCCTTGCCGCGGCGGCCGTTGTCCAGCAGGCTGTCCACGGCTTCCTGCAGCATGCGCTTTTCGTTGCGCACGATGATCTCAGGGGCCTTCAGCTCCAGCAGGCGGGCCAACCGGTTGTTCCGGTTGATGACGCGGCGGTACAGGTCGTTCAGATCCGACGTGGCGAAGCGGCCGCCATCCAGCGGCACCAGCGGACGCAGGTCCGGCGGCAGCACCGGCAGCACCGTCAGCACCATCCACTCGGGCTTGATGCCCGACTTCTTGAAGGCCTCCATGACCTTCAGGCGCTTGCTGTTCTTCTTGACCTTCAGCTCACTGCCGGTCATGTCGTTGCGCAGGCGGTCGATCTCGACGTCCAGGTCCATGTCGGCCAGCAGCTTCTGGATGCCTTCGGCCCCCATCAGCGCGACGAACTCGTCACCGAACTCCTGACGCTTCGCGTCGTAGTCGTCCTCGGACATGATGCCGAACTTCTTCAGCGGGGTCATGCCGGGGTCCACCACCACGTAGGCTTCGAAGTACAGCACGCGTTCGATGTCGCGCAGCGTCATGTCGAGCACCAGGCCCAGGCGCGACGGCAGTGACTTCAGGAACCAGATGTGGGCGCAAGGCGCGGCCAGGTCGATGTGACCCATGCGCTCGCGACGCACCTTGGTCTGCGTGACTTCAACGCCGCACTTCTCGCAGATCACGCCGCGGTGCTTCAGGCGCTTGTACTTGCCGCACAGGCACTCGTAGTCCTTGATCGGGCCGAAGATCTTGGCGCAGAACAGACCGTCACGCTCAGGCTTGAACGTGCGGTAGTTGATCGTCTCGGGCTTCTTCACCTCACCGAAGGACCACGAGCGGATCTTCTCGGGCGAGGCCAGCCCAATCTTGATCGCGTCGAAGTGCTCGTCGGGGGTGAACTGCTTGAACAGGTCCAGCAAGCCTTTCATGTGTCTTTCTCCAGGTTGACTGTGTATCGATCAGGGGGAATGGAAACCAACAGGGCGCGCAAAGGCGCTCAGTCCTTCTCCAGTTCCATGTCGATACCCAGCGAACGGATTTCCTTGACCAGAACGTTGAACGATTCCGGCATGCCGGCGTCGATGGCGTGTTCGCCCTTGACGATGTTCTCGTAGACCTTGGTGCGGCCGTTCACGTCATCGGACTTCACGGTCAGCATTTCCTGCAGCACGTAAGCCGCGCCGTAGGCTTCCAGGGCCCACACTTCCATCTCACCGAAGCGCTGGCCACCGAACTGCGCCTTGCCGCCCAGCGGCTGCTGGGTGACGAGCGAGTACGGACCGGTCGAACGGGCGTGCATCTTGTCGTCGACCAAGTGGTGCAGCTTCAGGTAGTGCATGTAGCCGATGGTCGTCGGACGCTCGAAGGGCTCGCCAGTGCGGCCGTCGGACAGCCAGGCCTGGGTGCGCGTCGGGGTCAGACCCTTCTTCGCGGCCACGTCTTCCGGGAAGGCCAGCTGCAGCATGTGCTGGATCTCTTCTTCCTCGGCGCCGTCGAACACCGGGGTGGCGAACGGCACACCCTTGGTCAGCTCCTGGGCCATGTCCAGCACCTGCCGGTCGGACAGATCGTCCAGGTGTTCCTGCTTGCCACCGGACTTGTTGTAGATCTGGTCCAGGAACTGGCGGATCTCCGCCACGGCTGCTTCACGCTGCAGCATGTCGCCGATGCGCTCGCCCAGGCCCTTGCCGGCCCAGCCCAGGTGGACTTCCAGCACCTGACCCACGTTCATCCGCGAGGGCACGCCCAGCGGGTTCAGCACGACGTCGGCAGGGGTGCCATCGGCCATGTAGGGCATGTCTTCGATCGGGACGATCTTGGACACCACGCCCTTGTTGCCGTGACGGCCGGCCATCTTGTCACCCGGCTGCAGGCGGCGCTTGACGGCCAGGTAGACCTTGACCATCTTCAGCACGCCGGCCGGCAGTTCGTCGCCTTGGGTCAGCTTCTTGCGCTTCTCTTCGAAGGCCAGGTCGAAGCCGTGGCGGGTCTGTTCCAGCGCGTTCTTGATCGACTCGAGCTGGTTGGCCAGGGCCTCTTCGGCCGGGCGCACGTCAAACCAGTGGTACTTGTCGATGCTCGACAGGTACTCCTCGCTGATCGCAGTGCCCTTGGCCAGCTTCTGCGGGCCGCCATTGGCGACAGCGCCGACCAGCAGCTTCTTGATCCGGTCGAAGGCGTCGGCTTCCACGATCCGCAGCTGGTCGTTCAGGTCCAGGCGGAAGCGCTTGAGCTCGTCGTCGATGATCTGCTGGGCGCGCTTGTCACGCTGGATGCCTTCACGGGTGAAGACCTGCACGTCGATCACCGTGCCCTGCGTGCCTTGGTCCACGCGCAGCGAGGTGTCCTTCACGTCGGACGCTTTTTCGCCGAAGATCGCGCGCAGCAGCTTTTCTTCCGGGGTCAGCGTGGTTTCGCCCTTCGGGGTCACCTTGCCGACCAGCACGTCGCCGGGGTTCACTTCTGCGCCGATGTAGACGATGCCGGACTCGTCCAGGCGAGCCAGTTGCTGCTCGGACAGGTTCGGGATGTCGCGGGTGATTTCCTCGGAGCCCAGCTTGGTGTCGCGGGCCATGACCACCAGTTCCTCGATGTGGATCGAGGTGTAGCGGTCGTCGGCCACCACGCGTTCGGAGATCAGGATCGAGTCTTCGAAGTTGTAGCCGTTCCAGGGCATGAACGCGATGAGCATGTTCTGCCCCAGCGCCAGTTCGCCCAGATCGGTCGAGCCACCGTCGGCCAGCACGTCACCGGCACCCACCTGGTCGCCGCGTTGGACGATGGCGCGCTGGTGGATGTTGGTGTTCTGGTTGGAACGCTGATACTTGATCAGGTTGTAGATGTCCACGCCGACTTCACCGGCGACGGTTTCCGCGTCGTTCACGCGGATCACCACCCGGTTGGTGTCGACATAGTCCACCACACCACCACGGCGGGCGGTCACCACGGTGCCGGAGTCGACCGCGGCCACGCGCTCGACGCCCGTGCCGACCATCGGCTTCTCGGGACGCAGCACCGGCACGGCCTGACGCGACATGTTGGCGCCCATCAGCGCGCGGTTCGCATCATCGTGCTCCAGGAAGGGCACCAGCGAGGCCGCCACCGACACGATCTGCGCCGGCGCCACGTCCATGTACTGCACGCGCTCGGGCGACAGCAGCACGGATTCACCACGCTCACGGGCCGACACCAGCTCGTCGATCAGCTTGCCTTCGGCATCCAGCGACGCATTCGCCTGGGCGATCACGTACTTGCCTTCCTCGATGGCCGACAGGTAGTCGATCTGGTCGGTCACCTTGCCGTCCACCACACGGCGGTACGGCGTTTCCAGGAAGCCGTACTCGTTCAGGCGGGCGTACAGGGCCAGCGAGTTGATCAGGCCGATGTTCGGGCCTTCCGGGGTTTCGATCGGGCACACGCGGCCGTAGTGGGTCGGGTGCACGTCACGGACTTCGAAGCCGGCACGCTCGCGGGTCAGACCGCCCGGGCCCAGGGCCGAGACGCGACGCTTGTGCGTGATCTCGGACAGGGGGTTGGTCTGGTCCATGAACTGCGACAGCTGCGACGCACCGAAGAACTCCTTCAGGGCCGCGGAAATCGGCTTGGAGTTGATCAGGTCGTGCGGCATCAGGGCTTCGGTCTCGGCCTGGCCCAGACGCTCCTTGACGGCCTTCTCGATACGCGCCAGGCCCGAGCGGTACTGGTTCTCGGCCAGTTCGCCCACGCAGCGCACGCGACGGTTGCCCAGGTGGTCGATGTCGTCCACCTCGCCACGGCCGTTGCGCAGCTCGACCAGGATCTTGACCACGTCCAGGATGTCCTCGTTGGACAGGGTCATCGCACCTTCGGCGGTGTCGCGGCCCACGCGGGCGTTGAACTTCATCCGGCCCACGCGCGACAGGTCATAGGTGTCGGCGCTGTAGAACAGGCGGTTGAACAGCGCCTCGACGGCATCCTCGGTCGGCGGCTCGCCAGGGCGCATCATGCGGTAGATCGCGACGCGGGCGGCCAGCTGGTCGACGGTCTCGTCCAGCGCCAGGGTCTGGCTGATGTACGCGCCTTGGTCCAGCTCATTGGTGAAGATGCACTGCACGTCCTTGATGCCGGCCGAACGCAGCTTCTTCAGCAGCGTCTCGGTCAGTTCATCGTTGGCCTTGGCAATGATCTCGCCGGTGTCGGGGTCGACCATGTTGCGGGCCACGACGCGGCCCACCAGGAAGTCCTCGGGCACCGAGATGAACTGGGTGCCGGTCTGTTCCAGCTGACGCGCGTGGCGGGCGGTGATGCGCTTGTCCTTCTCGACAATGACGTTGCCGTCCTTGTCGGTGATGTCGAAGCGAGCCACTTCGCCCTTCAGGCGCTCCGGCACAAACTCCAGCTGGGCACCCGACTCCATCAGGCGGAAGCTGTCGTTCTTGAAGAAGTGGGCCAGGATCTGCTCGGGGTTCAGGCCGATGGCCTTGAGCAGGATCGTGACCGGCATCTTGCGGCGACGGTCAACGCGGAAGTACAGGATGTCCTTCGGGTCGAACTCGAAGTCCAGCCAGGAGCCACGGTAGGGGATGATGCGGGCGCTGAACAGCAGCTTGCCCGAGCTGTGGGTCTTGCCCTTGTCGTGTTCGAAGAACACGCCCGGCGAGCGGTGCAGCTGGGAGACGATGACGCGCTCGGTGCCGTTGACGATGAACGAGCCATAGTCGGTCATCAGGGGCACCTCGCCCATGTAGACCTCCTGCTCCTTGATCTCCTTGACCACCTTGGCGGGATGCGCCTCACGGTCATAGATGATCATCTGCAACTTGGCGCGCACGGCGGCCGCGAAGGTCAGACCCCGCTGCTGGCATTCGCGCACGTCGAAGGTGGGCTTGGCGATGTTGAATTCGATGAACTTCATCTCCACGAACCCGTTGTGCGAAACAATCGGGAACGCGGACAGGAAGGCGGCCTGCAGCCCTTCGGGCTTGCGCAGGGTCGGGGGCACATCCTTCTGCAGGAAGGCGGCATACGAGTCCTGCTGCGTGGTCAGCAGGTAGGGGACGTTGAGAACGCTCTCACGCTTGCCGAAGCTCTTGCGGATACGCTTGCGCTCGGTGTAGCTGTAGGGGGTTGCTTGCGCCATTGAACACTCCGTAGCGACGAGGGCGCCCGGCCGTGGCGCGCTCCTCGCAAGGCGACTGGCTTTTGCAGGCACGCGTCCACCATGGAGGGCCTGAAAGCTTGGTGGCTGGCCACTACCAGCCGCTGGCGGACAACCCCGGCGTTGCACCGGAGCCCGACCAAACCTGTTCTTCTGCAGTCGGATCAGAGAACACTTGGAAAACCCCCGATTATCACTCGGGATTTTCCAACTGCTCTCGAAAGGGTCTCCTCAAGCACAAAAGGCCGGAGGCCTTTCGGACCCCCAGCCTCTTGAGCGAGAAGCGAATTACTTCAGCTCGGCCTTGGCGCCGGCTTCGGTCAGCTTCTTCACGGCAGCTTCGGCGTCGGCCTTGGCAATGCCTTCCTTCACGACCTTCGGAGCGCCGTCGACCATGTCCTTGGCTTCCTTCAGGCCCAGGCCGGTCAGTTCGCGCACGGCCTTGATGACGGAGACCTTGTTGGCGCCGGCTTCGGTCAGCACGACGTTGAACTCGGTCTTCTCTTCGGCAGCAGCAGCACCGCCGGCGGCAGCGCCACCAGCAGCCGGGGCCGCCATGGAGGCGGCGGACACGCCGAACTTCTCTTCGATGGCCTTGACCAGGTCATTCAGTTCCATGACGGTCATGGAATCCAGGGCGGTCAGGAAGGCGTCTTTGTCGAATGCCATTTGATGTACCTATTTCAGTGATTCAGTGAATGGGATGCAGGGCGTGCGCAGCAATCAGGCTGCGACAGCTTCGGCAGGCGCCTCGGCGCCACCCTTTTGTTGGGCCAGCGCGGCCAGCACAGCGGCGGTGCGCTGGACCGGCGACTTCAGCAGACCGGCGATCTGCGACAGCAGAACCTCGCGGCTGGGGATCGACGCCAGGGCCTTGACGCCATCGACGTCCAGAGCCTTGCCGGCGTATGCGCCCGCCTTGATGATCAGCTTGTCGTTGCCCTTGGCAAAGTCGGCGATGACTTTGGCGGCGGCGACGGCATCTTCCGAGAAGCCGTAGATCAGCGGACCGGCCATGCTCTCCGCGGCCACCTCGAACGGGGTGCCGGCGACGGCGCGACGGGCCAGGGTGTTCTTCAGCACGTGAAGATACACACCCTTGGCACGCGCATCGACGCGCAGCTTGTTCAGGGCTTCCACGGTGAGGCCACGGTACTCGGCCAGCGCCAGGGTCTGGGACTTGGCGGCTTGCGCTGCCACTTCCTCGATCACGGCCGCCTTTTCGTTGCGGTTGAGACTCAAGGTCTACTCCTCACATCAACGTGTCCTGGGGTGCGAACACCCGCGGACACACCTGGGTTGCAGCGACCTTGCCGTGTCGGAGAAAGAGCACCCATCACTGGAATCTCTGTCGTTCACGGCGGGGACGCCATCTGCGCTGGCGGGGCGGCGGGGCCAGCCCCACCTTCCGATTAAGGCGTTCCGGAGAACGCCGCCAGCGGTCTTGGATGGCCCGGCATCATCCGAAGACGATGCCGGCCCACCAATTCAGCGGCGGATGCGTCAAGACGGCCGCACCCGCCGGTTTGTCACGTCGGCCGATCAGGCCGCAGCGTTCAGCGCGATCGAGCTGATGTCCACGCGGGCGCCAACGCCCATCGTGGAGGACACGGCCACCTTCTTCAGGTAGACGCCCTTGGACGAAGCCGGCTTGGCCTTGTTCAGGGCCTCCAGCAGCGCGGCCAGGTTGCCGGCCAGCTTCTCGTCGTCGAACGAGCGACGGCCGATCGTGCCGTGGATGATGCCGGCCTTGTCGACACGGAACTGCACCTGACCCGCCTTGGCGTTCTTCACCGCGGTGGCCACATCGGGCGTCACGGTGCCCACCTTCGGGTTCGGCATCAGGCCGCGCGGGCCCAGGATCTGACCCAGGGTACCGACGACGCGCATGGTGTCCGGCGAAGCGATCACCACATCGAACGGCATGTCACCGCCCTTGATGCGCTCGGCCAGGTCTTCCATGCCAACCACATCCGCACCCGCGGCCTTGGCTTCTTCAGCCTTGGCGCCTTGGGCGAACACGGCCACGCGCTTGGTCTTGCCGGTGCCGTTGGGCATCACGACCGCACCACGCACGACCTGGTCCGACTTCTTGGCGTCGATGCCCAGTTGCACGGCCACGTCGATGGACTCATCGAACTTGGCGGTCGCGCAGCTCTTCACCAGCGACAGGGCTTCGGTGATCGGGTACAGCTTCAGGCTGTCCACCTTGCCTTGCAGGGCCTTGGCCTTCTTGGTCAGCTTTGCCATGTCACACGCCCTCCACGATCACGCCCATCGAACGGGCCGAGCCGGCGATGGTCTTCACCGCGGCGTCCAGGTCAGCAGCGGTCAGATCCTTCTGCTTCACCTTGGCGATCTCTTCCAGCTGAGCGCGGGTGATCTTGCCCACCTTGGTCAGGTTCGGCTTGTCCGAGCCCTTGCCCAGGCCGATGGCCTTCTTGATCAGCACGGTCGCCGGGGGCGACTTCAGCACGAAGGTGAAGGACTTGTCGGCGAAGGCGGTGATCACCACCGGCAGCATCAGGCCCGGTTCCATGCCTTGGGTCTGCGCGTTGAACGCCTTGCAGAACTCCATGATGTTCAGACCGCGCTGACCCAGCGCCGGGCCCACGGGGGGAGAGGGATTGGCCTTGCCGGCCGGGATCTGCAGCTTGATGAAGCCGACGATCTTCTTTGCCATGAATGGCTCCTATCGAGTTCAAACGACCGCCGAAGCGGTCTCCTCGTCTATCGACCCTTTTCAGACCAGCGAACCGGGGTCGGGGCGGTTCGCCGCAAAAACTCAAACTTTTTGCCTACAGGCCTGAAGGCCCTTCGGCGAAAGGTTCGACGAACTCAGTTCGTCAAACCTTTTCAACCTGCGAGAAATCCAGTTCGACCGGCGTGGCGCGACCGAAGATGGTGACCGACACGCGGACCTTGGACTTCTCGTAGTTGACTTCCTCGACCGCGCCGTTGAAGTCGGTGAACGGGCCTTCCTTGACCCGCACCAGCTCGCCAACCTCCCACTCGACCTTGGGCCGGGGCTTCTCGATGCCTTCCTGCATCTGGTTGACGATCTTCATCACCTCGGCTTCGGAGATCGGCGAAGGACGGTTCTTGGCGCCACCGACGAAGCCGGTGACCTTGCCAGTGTTCTTCACCAGGTGCCAGGTCTCGTCGTCCATCAGCATCTCGACCAGCACGTAGCCGGGGAAGAAGCGGCGTTCGGTGACCGACTTCTTGCCGTTCTTCAGCTCCACCACTTCTTCGGTCGGCACCAGAATGCGGCCGAACTTGGCCTGCATGCCGGCGCGGTCGATGCGTTCGCGCAGATTGCGCTCAACGGCCTTTTCCATGCCGGAATAGGCGTGCACCACGTACCAGCGCAGCGGATTCGGTGCGGCAGCGGGGACGTTCTCGGTGGCGGTGGTTTCGCTCATGCTCAGGATCCTTTGTGTGCAGTCCGCCCGGTCAGCGCTTCCAGCCCAGGACCAGGTCGTACAGCACCCACTCCAGCGACTTGTCGGTCAACCACAGGAACAAGGCCATCAGCAGCACGAAGGCGAACACATAGCCCGTCATCTGCGTGGCTTCCTTGCGGGTCGGCCAGACAACCTTCTTGACTTCGCGCACCGAATCGCGGCCGTAGGCGATCACCTGTTTGCCACTCTCGGAGACGAAGAACACGCCAACCGCCATCGCCAGCCCCAGCAGCAGCACCAGCACCCGCTGCCACAGGTCTTGCTGACCCAGCAGGTAGAAGGCCGCGATCGAAGCGATCACCAGCACGGCCACCGCGGCCAGCTTGGCCTTTTCGGCACCGGAGGACACCGTTTCGACTTGGGGAGTGGGAGACATGGCTTTCACTTGCGAATCCGGGAGCAGTAACAGCACCCTGCGGTCAACCAACAGGCAGACCTAACAGCAGCAAAGCCCGCCGGAGCGAAGCACCTGCGGGCTGGGAAGCAAGGCTGCCAGGGTGAAGACCCTGACCGGGTGTCGAACCGGCAACAGTCCTGATCAGGGACCCTTACCGGTTGGCAGGGGCAGAGGGAATCGAACCCCCAACCTTCGGTTTTGGAGACCGACGCTCTGCCAATTGAGCTATACCCCTGCAGCCTCTCTAGTTCGAGATTACTCGATGATCTTGGCGACGACGCCGGCGCCGACGGTGCGGCCGCCTTCACGGATGGCGAAGCGCAGGCCCTCTTCCATCGCGATCGGGGCGATCAGCTTGACCGTGATCGACACGTTGTCGCCCGGCATCACCATTTCCTTGTCCTTCGGCAGCTCCACCGCGCCGGTCACGTCCGTGGTACGGAAGTAGAACTGGGGACGGTAGTTGTTGAAGAACGGGGTGTGGCGGCCGCCTTCGTCCTTGCTCAGCACGTACACCTCGGCGGTGAAGTGCGTGTGCGGGGTGATCGAGCCGGGCTTGGCCAGCACTTGGCCGCGCTCGACGTCTTCACGCTTGGTGCCGCGCAGCAGGATACCGACGTTGTCGCCCGCCTGACCTTGGTCCAGCAGCTTGCGGAACATTTCCACGCCGGTGCAGGTGGTCTTCTGGGTCGGCTTGATACCGACGATTTCGATTTCTTCGCCGACCTTGATCACGCCGCGTTCGACACGGCCGGTCACCACGGTGCCGCGACCCGAGATCGAGAACACGTCTTCCACCGGCATCAGGAAGGCACCGTCCACGGCGCGTTCCGGCGTCGGGATGTAGGTGTCCAGCGCGTCGGCCAGGTTCAGGATGGCCTTCTCGCCCAGCTCGCCCTTGTCGCCTTCGAGCGCCAGCTTGGCCGAGCCCTTGATGATCGGGGTGTCGTCGCCCGGGAAGTCGTACTTGCTCAGCAGCTCGCGCACTTCCATTTCCACCAGTTCCAGCAGCTCGGCGTCATCGACCATGTCGCACTTGTTCAGGAACACGATGATGTAAGGCACGCCCACCTGACGGGCCAGCAGAATGTGCTCGCGGGTCTGGGGCATCGGGCCGTCAGCGGCCGAGCACACCAGGATCGCGCCGTCCATCTGCGCCGCGCCGGTGATCATGTTCTTCACATAGTCGGCGTGTCCCGGGCAGTCCACGTGGGCGTAGTGACGGGTGGCCGTCTCGTATTCCACGTGCGCGGTGTTGATCGTGATACCACGGGCCTTTTCTTCCGGCGCCGCGTCAATCTGGTCGTAGGCCTTGGCCTCGCCACCAAACTTGCTCGACAGGATGGTCGTGATCGCCGCCGTCAGCGTCGTCTTGCCATGGTCCACGTGACCAATCGTGCCCACGTTCACGTGCGGCTTGGTCCGTTCAAACTTGCCTTTTGCCATCTTGCGCTCCTGCGGCGTTCGAGATCAATAAAAAGACAGGGAATCGGTGGTGCCCATGGCGCGGATCGAACGCGCGACCTCTCCCTTACCAAGGGAGTGCTCTACCACTGAGCCACATGGGCATCGACACAGGCCTGGAAGCCAAAACTTCCGACACCCAGACCTGTGTCGACAGATCTTTCTTACACACCAACCACAACCGAACCCGATGGCCCCAGGGCCTGGAGCGGGAAACGGGAATCGAACCCGTGTCATTAGCTTGGAAGGCTAAGGTTCTACCATTGAACTACTCCCGCCGGGATTCGTTCTTCGGTTGCTCTCTGCGCTTTGGTGGAGGAGGTTGGATTCGAACCAACGTAGGCGTAAGCCAACAGATTTACAGTCTGCCCCCTTTAGCCACTCGGGCACCCCTCCGTAGCAGCAGAGCCACGCACTATAGCACAGTGTTTTGCGAAGTGGCTACTGGGCGCATGCAATCTTTTGGAATTTCAGTCCGCACCGCCCTCCGGCAGGCGCCAGTCCAGCCCCGGCACCGCGGCACAGGCCGCAGAAAAATGGCCGCAGCCGATGAAGGGCACCGGCGGGCGGCGGGCCGACAGCGGCGACGGATGGTTGGCCTGCAACAGCAGGTGCCGGCCCGGCGCCACTGCCTCGATCAGCGCGGCCTTGGCCTGGGCATGCGCCCCCCAGAGCAGGAAGACGATGCGCTGCGGCCGCCCCGCCACCTCGGCGATCAGGGCGTCGGTCAGGCGCTCCCAGCCCTTGCGCGCATGGGAGGCCGGCTGACCATCCTCCACCGTCAGCACGGTGTTGAGCAGCAGCACGCCCTGCCGGGCCCAGGCGGCCAGGTGCCCCTGGGTCGGCCGCGGCAGACCCAGGTCCCGCTGCTGTTCGACATAGATATTGCGCAGGCTGGGCGGCACCCGCACGCCCGGCGGCACCGAGAAGGCCAACCCTTCGGCCTGTCCCGGTCCATGGTACGGGTCCTGCCCCAGGATGACCACCCGCACCGCGGCCAGCGGCGTCAGATCAAGCGCACGCAGCGGCCAGGCCGGATAGAGGGTGGCGCCCGCGGCCTGCCGCGCCGCCAGATGGCTCAGCAAGGCCTGCCCTTCCGGGCTGTCGCGCCAACGCTGGACCACTGGCTGCCAATCCGGTGCCGTGGCGGCCAGCCAGACCGGTGCCGGTTGCGTGAGCCGGTTGTCGGGCAACGGCAGGCCGGCCTGCCCTGGACGGGTTGCGCGGACCACCGGCTCAGCCAAACAAGGTCTGCAAGGCCACGCCCGGGTCGGGCGCCCGCATGAAGGCTTCGCCCACCAGGAAGGCATTGACGTGGTGGGCCCGCATGCGGCGCACGTCGTCGGGCGTCAGGATGCCCGACTCGGTGACCAGCAGCCGATCCGCAGGCACCCGCGGCAACAGGCCCAGCGTGTTCTCCAGCGACACCTCGAAGGTGCGCAGGTTGCGGTTGTTGATGCCCAGCAAGGGGGTCTTCAGCCGCAAGGCCCGGTCGAGCTCGGCGCTGTCGTGCACCTCGACCAGCACATCCATGCCCAGGCCCATCGCGGTGGCCTCCAGGTCGGCCATCTGGGCATCGTCCAGGCAGGCGGCGATCAGCAGGATGCAGTCGGCCCCGATCGCGCGGGCCTCGACCACCTGGTAGGCATCGACCATGAAGTCCTTGCGCAGCACCGGCAGCGCACAGGCCGCCCGCGCCTGCTGCAGGTAGTCCACATGGCCCTGGAAGAAGCGTTCGTCGGTCAGCACACTCAGACAGGCCGCGCCATGGGCGGCGTAGCTGGCGGCGATCTCGGCCGGCGCAAAAGCCTCCCGCAGCACGCCCTTGCTGGGGCTCGCCTTCTTGACCTCGGCGATCACGGCCGGCAGGCCGGCGGCCACCTTGGCCCGCAGCGCCGCCGCAAAGCCCCGGGTGTCCTGCCGGGCCTCGGCCTGGCGGCGCAGTTCGACCAGCGGCCGGGTGGCCCGGGCGGCCGCCACTTCTTCATGCTTGACGGCAACAATCCGCTGCAGCACGTCCGGCGTGTCCTGCGACATCACGCAGCCCCCTTCAGACGGTTGCTGACCGAGACGAACTGGCTCAGCTTGGCCAGCGCCGCACCGGAGGCCACCGCCTCGCGCGCCCGCTTGACACCGTCGGCCACGCTGCCGGCCACGCCTGCACAGTAAAGCGCCGCGCCGGCATTGAGCAGCACGATGTCGCGCACCGGGCCGTCCTCATTGGCCAGCGCGCGCTGGATGCACTGCACCGATTCGTCCCGGTTGGCCACCTTCAGCACGCGGCTGTCGTAGACCGGCAGGCCGAAGTCGCTCGGATGGATGCGGTACTCGCGGATCTCGCCATCCTTGAGCTCGCCCACCAGGGTCTCGCCCGAGAGCGAGATCTCGTCCATGCCGTTCATGCCGTACACCACCATCGCGTGCTCGGCGCCCAGGCGTTGCAGCACGCGCACCAGGATGCCCACCAAGTCCGGGTGGAACACGCCCAGCAGCGTGTTGGGAGCGCCCGCCGGGTTGGTCAGCGGCCCCAGGATGTTGAAGATGGTGCGCACGCCCAGCTCCTTGCGCACCGGCGCCGCATGCTTCATCGAGGCATGGTGGTTGGGGGCGTACATGAAGGCGATGCCGCATTCGGTCAGGCATTCGGCGACCTGGGCCGGGCTCAGCGACAGGTTGCCGCCCAGCGCCTCGATCACGTCGGCGCTGCCACTGGTGGAGGACACGCTGCGCCCCCCGTGCTTGGCTACGCGGGCTCCGGCCGCCGCCGCGACGAAGGTCGAGGCCGTCGAGATGTTGAAGGTGTGCGCGCCGTCGCCGCCGGTGCCGACGATGTCCAGCAGGTTCTGGCGGTCGGCCACGGGCACCGGGGTGGCGAACTCGCGCATCACCTCGGCCGCGGCGGCAATCTCGCCCACCGTCTCCTTCTTGACCCGCAGGCCGATGGCCAGCGCGGCGATCATCACCGGGGACATCTCGCCGGTCATGATGCGCCGCATCAGGGCCAGCATCTCGTCGTGGAAGATTTCGCGGTGTTCGATGACGCGGGTCAGCGCGTCGGTGTTGCTGATGCTCATGGTGTCGGATTCCGAAAACAATCAGTAAGGGGCCTGGGCGGTGGCCGCGCGGGCATGGGCGCCCACCGGCAGCGCGAAGAACTCGCGCACCGCCGCCAGCGTGCGGTCGATGCCAGCCTCGTCCACGTCCAGGTGGGTGACGAAACGCAGGCCCAGCAGGCCGGTGGCCAGGATGCCGCGGGCCGCCAGGTGCTCCAGCAGCACCGGGCCGCGGCCTTCGGCCACATCCACAAAAACGATGT
This sequence comes from Ideonella benzenivorans, assembly GCF_020387415.1. GTDB lineage: Bacteria > Pseudomonadota > Gammaproteobacteria > Burkholderiales > Burkholderiaceae_C > Ideonella > Ideonella benzenivorans. The sequence continues at coordinate 778,561 of NZ_JAGWCB010000010.1, forward strand.
TGGTGGCGGCGCTGCGCAGCGTGAGCCCGTCGATCTGCGCCAGGCCGCGCGCCAGCCGAGCGGCCAGCGCATGGTCCTGAGCCAGGCGGTTCACATGGTGCTCCAGCGCATGCAGGCCGGCGGCCGCCAGCACCCCCACCTGCCGCATGCCACCGCCCAGCACCTTGCGCCAGCGGTGGGCGCGCTGGATCAGCTCGGCCGAGCCGCACAGCACCGACCCCACCGGCGCGCCCAGGCCCTTGCTGAGACAGACCGAGACGGTGTCGAACTCGCCCACGATGCGCCGCGCCGCGGCGTAAGGATCGCCCCCGGCGGCGGTGGCCACGGCAGCGTTGAAGAGACGCGCGCCGTCCAGGTGGGTGGCCAGGCCGTGCTGGCGGGCCAGCGCGGTGGCCGCGTCCAGGTAGTCCAGTGTCAGCGGTTGGCCGTTCCAGGTGTTCTCCAGGCACAGCAGCTTGGTGCGGGCGAAGTGCGGGTCGATCGGCTTGATCGCGCCCGCGATGTCGGCCAGCGCCAGCGTGCCGTCGGGCTGCTGCGGCAGCGGTTGCGGCTGGATGCTGCCCAAGATGGCCGCGCCGCCACCTTCATAGCGGTAGCAATGAGCCAGTTGGCCGGCCAGGTACTCGTCACCCCGCTCGCAGTGGCTGATCAGCGCCAGCAGGTTGCTCTGCGTGCCGCTGGAGACGAACAGCGCGGCCTCCTTGCCCAGCAGCGCGGCCAGCCGCTCCTGCAGCCGGTTGACCGTCGGGTCGTCGCCGAAGACATCGTCGCCCACTTCGGCCGTCAGCATGGCCTCGCGCATCGCGGTGGTGGGCCGGGTGACGGTGTCGCTGCGCAGGTCGATCACCGGGTGGTCGTGGGACACGCTCATGCAACCTCCTTCACGCGGCCCATGGCCAGGAAGTTGCGCAGCATCGCATGACCATGCTCGGACAGGATCGACTCGGGGTGGAACTGCACCCCTTCCATCGGCGCGTCGGTCGCGGCCAGCTCGGTGTGGCGCACGCCCATGATCTCGCCGTCCTCGGAGGTGGCGGTGATCTCCAGCGCCGCCGGCAGGCTGGCGCGCTCGATCACCAGCGAGTGGTAGCGGATCACGGTGAACTGCTCCGGCAGACCGGCATAGACGCCGCGGCGGTCGGTGCTGATGACGCTGGTCTTGCCGTGCATCTGGGTGGCCGCACGCACGATGCGCCCGCCCATCGCCGCGCCGATGCTCTGGTGGCCCAGGCACACCCCCAGGATGGGCAGCTTGCCCAAGAAGTGCTGGACGGCCGGCACGCAGATGCCGGCCTCGGCCGGCGAGCAGGGGCCGGGCGAGAGCACCAGGCGATCCGGCTTCAGGCCGGTGATGCCTTCCAGGGTGATTTCGTCGTTGCGGACCACCTTCACCTCCTCGCCCAGTTCACTGAAGTACTGGACCAGGTTGAAGGTGAAGGAATCGTAGTTGTCGATCATCAACAGCATGAGGAACCTCGCATGGGGAGGACGCGCCGACCGCACGCACGCGGCCGGGCACAGGAAACCAAGAGGGGATGGAGGCCGCCGGATGCCTCCAAGGATGGGAGGCCGGCTTCGGGCAGCACGGTCAGCACCGGCCCGAGCGAAGGCCGATCAGCAGTGGTGCGGGCGACGCCATCGCCCGCAGGGATCGGCCACACGGGCTGCCGTACCCGAACGCCAGCCCGCCGCGTCGACACGGGACGCGGGCAACGGGCGGAATTCGTGGGTCTCAGGCATGGCCGTCATGGAAGGTGAGGTTTCCATTATCCACATCCTGAGGCGGTTCTGCCGGCCTGGGCAGCGGCCGGCTCAGCGCGTCATCGCGGCCGCGCGCAGCTTGCCGGCCACTTCCTGCTTCATCTTGTCGAGCGGCGGCTGGATAGCCGGGCCGGCCTGCCGAGCCACCTCGGCCCCCACCGCCCCCTCGATGTTGGGCGCCAGCTTCTCGAACTTCTGCCGCACCGGCGCCTCCAGAATGGCGATCAGCGCCCTCAGCTCGTCCTCGCTGAACTGCTCGGCCAGCAAGGGGACGGCGGTGCTGCGTGCAGCCGCCTGGCCCGCGGCCTGCGCGATCGGTGTGGCCACGTCCAGGTAGGCCTTGGCGTCCCCCGCGATGCCTTTCATCGTGGACTCCAGCTTCTCGGCGCTCACCCGCCCCTGCAGGGCGATGCGGCTGTGCTGGACGGCGTCGGCGGCCGGCCGCTGCACCATCAGCATGGCCACCTGCTCGGGGTGCCACAGGGTCAGCAACCGGTCGATCAGCGCCTGCTTGGCCGGCGGGACGGTGGAGGCCACCACGGCCGGCGCGGCAGCGGCCGGCACCGCCCAGGCCGCCGGGGCCAGCAGCCCCACCCCGCCCAACAGGGCCAGGTGGCGCAGGGCGCGGCGAAGAGAGAGAACGGCGGGCACGGGAGATGGCGTCTGGCACATGGGACTGAGGGGAACTGCAGTGGGGGGCGGCCGTGCGCTCAGAACGGCCGGGTGACGCTCACGCCGAAGTAGCGCAGGCGGGTCTCGCCGGACACGTCCAGTCCAGCGTAGGGGTTGTAGATGACGTTGAAGAAGTCGGTGCAGTTGAGGTTGCAGCTGCCATCGGCCGGCACCTTGTAGCGGCCCTTGGCCAGGCTGGCGCCGACGATCAGCTGCGTGCCGTCCTCGGTGGTCCAGTTCAGGCCCAGGCTGCGCACCGTCATGTCCGGCAGTGGCGCAATCAGGTCGATCTTGTCCTGCGGGATGGAGCTCTTGCGCGGTTCGTAGCCCAGCCGCAGCTTCAGGCCGTGCATCAGCTCGACCTCCGCACCAAAGCCGAAGTGCACGTTGCTGCGGTAGCCGCGCGGGATGACCAGCTTGCTCGCATCGGCCTGGCCGAACAGGCGCGCCATCTGCAGAAAGCGCACCTGCTGATCGAACTGGAAGGTCAGCTGGTTCCACTGGCCCCAGTCGGTCCAGTTGGCGTCCACATTGAGCTGCAGCCGCGCCACCGGCTTGAGCTTGACGCCCACCTGTACATGCGGCGGGAACGGCAGCACCAGGGTCATGTTGCCGGACTGCTCCTCCGGGATGCTGGTCGGAAAGCCCAGCGTCGCGGCCACGATCGGCCCCTGCAGCGAGGCATACATGCCCTCCACCAGCTTGCGGAACATGGGCTCGGCATGGAAGTTGTAGCGCCCGGTCAGCACCGTGCGCGAGCCGCTCTGGTAGACCGCCCCCAGGCCGAACCAGTCGGTCGGCTCCCACAGCACGCCCAGATTGAAGGTGGGGTCGGCCGGTGAGGTGGCCTCGAAGCGCATCGCCCCGGCCGTGGTGTAGGGGTTGAGCCGCCCTTCCTTGCCGCCGCCGCACAGCCCAAAGGCGAACACATCCAGCGGGTTGCTGTTGTCGCCGCACCAGGCGTCCTGCAGCTTGCCGAAGATGCCGATCAGCTTGTTGGGAAAGCGCATGTCGGTGTCCAACGCAAAGCCCTGGTGGGCGATGGGGATCGACAGGCCCACGCTGAGCGAATCAGAGAACTTGTAGGCCACCGAGGGCGAGGCGTAGACCAGGCGCTGGATCACCACCCGCTTGCCCTGGAAGCGCCCCGGGTCAGCAGGGTTCTTGCTGCGGTCGAAACCCACCGCCTGCGGCACATAGACCGCGGTGGCGAAGGTCCAGGGCGAGTCCGGCTGGTTGAGCGAGATCCCCAGGCCCGCGGCCGCCACGAAGGGCAGGCGCCAGTTGGGCACCCCGGCCAACGGCAGGAACAGGGTCTGCCGGTTGTGGTCCGACACCGTGCCGTCCAGCGGATCGCGGGTGAAGCCGCCGATGTCGTAGCCCTCGGGCTGGTGGAATTCGCTGCGCATGCGCAGCGAGGCGCCGAAGACGGTGTCCTCGCGCACCCGGCCCTCCAGCCGCGTCAGCCCGGCCGGGTTGAAGTGCACCGCGTCCAGGCCCTGCGGGTCGGCGGTGACCGCATTGCCCATGGACATCGCGGCCGGGCTGACCGCCAGGTTCTCGGTCAGCGCCGCGCGGGCCCCAGGCAGCAACGACAAGATCACCAGGCCCCAGGCGGCTCGCCGCCAGGCGCGCACCATGCCCATCACCGCGGCCCGCTCAGAAGGACAGCGGCATGTTCATGCCGAGGCTGAAGTCCGGCGAATCGGCGGTGAGCCCCACCCCCGCGGTGAAGTTCAGCGTGGTCTTGGGCGACACCCGCAGCCCCAAGCCCAGGTTGAGCATGCCCGAGGTCTGCATCGCCGTCTTGGAGCTGGTGCCATCGGCAAACTTCAGGCGACTGCGCGCCGACACCGTTTCCTGCACCGACATGGTGGTGGAGACCTTGTACGACAGCGCATACGAGAAGCCCAGGCCGAAACCGATGCTGGAACCCGGCCGCACCTCGGTCAGGGTCAGCCCATCGCGCTGCTGGCTGAGGTTGCGCGCCGGCAGGTTGCCAGTGAAGTTCAGCGAGCCGAACACGGCCACCGGGTCGTAGACCTGCGAGGCGTTGACGCCCAGCGTCAGCGCGGTGTTGCCCGAACCGGTGGCGAGGTTCTGGCCGACGATGGTGGTGTAGGGGCTGCGGCCCGTGGGCAGGCGCAGCGTGGCGGTGGTGGTGAAGATGGCGCTGTCGCGGCGCTGCTCGAAGGGTTGGTAGCGCACGCCCAGCGCGATGTCGCCCAGCCCGTTGGACAGGCCGCTGAAGTTGTTGCTCTGCGAATAGCGACTGATCAGCGGCAGCGTGGCCGTGGCGGTCAGGTTGTCCAGCACGCCGTAGTCCAGCTCGAAGCTGTTGGTGATGGTGTGGGCGCGCGTGTTCTGGATATCGAACAGCGTCAGCGTGCTGTCGGTGAACTTGACGTTGATCGTCTCGCTGCCGATGTAGCTGTAGTTCAGGTCGTAGGTGACGGCGGTCTGGCCGGTCCTGAGCAGTGAATAGGCCTTCTCGGCCGAGGTCAAGGTGTCCTTGAGCAGCTTGTCCTGGCTGACATCGCCCTCCTGGGTCTTCAGCGCGTCGCGGGCGGCATCGGTCCCCGCCGCGGGCGCCGGCGCGGGTTGGGCCCGGGCCACAGCCCCCAATCCCATCAGGAGACACCCCGCCAGCAAGGACACGGGAACACAGGTGGCACGGTGGCCGAAGGGAACAGCAGTTTTCATGGACGGCGGAGGAAGAGAGAGCCCAGGCCCTGTTGCACGGCGCGCTCCAGGGCTTCCTTGTTGGGCGAGGGACCGAGTCGCACGGACTCGCGGATCTGGTCATCGGCAACGACACCCATTTCGGTGTCGGTCAGGGCCAGTTGGCGTGGCACCGGGGCGTCACCGGGCGGGTAGATGAGGAACAGGGTGTTGCGGTCCCACAGCGAGGCGAACTCCGTCTGCGACAGCACCAGGTGGCCCATGGCCGGGTCGGCCAGGAAGACCCGGCCGTCGCGCAGGCCGCGAAACACCACGAAGTGCTTGAAGCCGGCGTAGTCGATCGGCACGATGGCCGGGTCCTTCAGGGCGGCCAGATCGGACAGTTCGCCGTGGAAGCCCGCGCTCTGGCTGCCCAGCGTGGCGACATAGCGCTTCATGTCCAGCAGCGAGAAGCCGCGCCGGGCGATGATCTTGTCGCTCTCGCCATAGGTCAGCATGCCCTCCATGGCCTGCTGCTCGGTCACCTCATAGCCCAGGTGGTAGCGCAGCACGGTGGTCAGCGCCGCCGAGCCGCAGCTGTAGTCGTAGGCCTGGCGAACGATGTGGTCGTACTTGAACTCGCTCTGCGGACGCAAGGCCACCTGCTCGGGGGCCACGCCGCCGCCCACGGCCTGCATCGGCAGGGTCACCTGCGCCTGGGGCTGGTCCTGGGGCTCGATGCGGGACACCAGCCCGCTGCCCATGATCACGGAGGCCACCACCCCCAACAGAATCATCCACATGGTCCTTGGTCTTTCATCTGGGTCTGTTCAGCGGGCCCACACCAGCAGGCGGCCGGTCATCGCGCCGGTGCCGTCCAGCGTGAGGCCGCCCAGGCTGGTGGCGGCGCTCATCGGCGCAGTGGGGTCCGACTGCACCGCGATGGCCCGCGTGCCGAAGGTGTTGGCCCCCACGAAGCCGGGCAGGCCCAGCGCCAGCTGGCTGCTGCCATCGGCAGCGGTCACGACGTTCAGGGTGACGGCGTACAGGTCCAGGACCCCGCCGACGCCGTACATCACCAGGTAGTTCGGCTGAGCCGGATCGCCGAAGGCCGCGGCCAGGTTCGGCTGGGGGATGGCCCCGGTCAGCAGCGCACTGTTGAGCTCCAGGTGCACGCCCACCCCCAGCCCGGCGCCGCGCACCTCGGACAGCGTGGCGTCGTCCAGCGGCAGCGGGGCGGCACCGGCCGCAGCGAACCCACCGGTCATCGCCGCCGCCACCAGGGCCGGCATCCAGGAGACAGCACCTTGACACGCCATCGTCAGTTGCCCGGCCGCAGACGCAGGTCCATGTGGTTGATCTGGAAGCTGCTGATGCGGCTGCTGCCCAGGTCCATCGCGCCATTGGCGGCGCTGTCGAAGCGCACGTTGTCGATCAGCAGGCCGGCCTTGGCGGCGCCTGTGTCGCTGCTGCGCCAGTCCACCTTCAGCTGCAGCACCTGGCCGCCGTTGCCGTCGCGGATGACCTGCAGCACCGCGGGTTGCTGGCTGACATCGGCCAGCGCCCAGGGCTGGCCGGTGAACTGACCGCTGGCATCGACCGCGCCCAGATGGATGCCGCTCAGCGTCAGGGCCTCGCTGCCGTCGTTCCGGCCCCGTGCGCGCCAGGACAGCGCCCCCACGTCGGCCCGCAGGGCCACACCCAGCACCAGGCCGGAGCCCGCGCCCCCGTCGCTCTGCGTGCTCAGCTGCACGCCCCCGCCGTACAGGGCCAGGTCCTGCAGCACCAGGGCGCCCAGCGCCTGGGGGGTGCCGCCCGCCGGCGTCACGGCCAGGTCGGCCGCCGCCTGCCAGCGCTGCAGCCCGGCAGCGTTCTGGGGCAGATCCAGATGCACCACGTCGGCCAGGCCCGTGCCCCGGCGCGCGATCCACAGCGCGTAAGGGTCGTCGAGCAGGTGGGCCGGATCGTCGGTGCGGGAGATCGCCAGATCGCCGAACTTCAGCATCGCGCCATCGGGCGAGGCATAGCTCAGGCTGAGCTGGCCGGACAGGGAGAAGTTCTGCAGGTTGAAATACAGGCCATCGCGCCCCTGCACGGTGGCCAGGTCGCGCTCGCTCAGGGTCTCCAGGGCCCATGCCGGCCGCGCCGCCGCCAGGATCAGCAAGCCAGCCCTCAGCACGGCGCGTGCGGCCCTCCCCATCACGGCGCCTTGCCGGTGTTGGGTGGCACGGTGCCGGTGGTGTTCAGCGCGCTCAGCCGGTCCCGCCAGTTCAACCAGACGCCGGCCTGCGCGGTGTCCGGCGCGGCCAGCCCGGCCACCAGGCTGGGGTAGTTGACGGCCTGGTTCTGGACCGCCAGGAAGAAGTCGCGGCTGGCCCCATCGGCATTGCCGGCCCGCAGGCCGCCGATCTGCAACAGCGCCAGCGTGCAGCTGGCACCGCTGACGCAGCTGGTGCCGTCCCAGCGCTTGCCGCCCAGCGGGTCATTGCGCGAATCGATCACACCGGCCGCCCCCGCATCAATCAACAGGCTGCCGCTGACCACGTTCATCGTGGTGCCCAGGTCGCCGCTGAGGCCGCCGAAGCCAAAGCGCATGCCCACCACCTGCTGGCTGCTGCCGCTGCCGCTGGTGACGAACTCGAAGTACGGGTCGGTGAGGCTGACGGTGCGTTGTGCGGCCGTGCCATCGCTGCGGCCGAACTGCAGGGTGCCAAGGTCGATGTCGGCCCCGGTGGCGTTGCGCGGCGACCCGCTGTACTCACCCAGACGCAGGCCGCTGAAGTTGGCCGACAGCGAGATGTCCGCCCCCAGAGTCAGGCGGGTGAAGTCCAGGCCCTGGTAGCTGGTGGTGCCCAGGCTCAGCAGCGCCTGACCCCAGGTGGCCGAGAGCGCCGCATCGTCCAGCGGCTCCGCTGCCCAGGCGAGGCCCCCGGTCCCGCCCGCCACCAGCGCCAGGCCGGCCACCGCGCGGCGGCACCCTCCCCGCCAGGCTGTTGTATTCAGGAAACGACTCGACATCGCAAACGCCCCACCCCATGTGGAACACGCCCGCACGGCGCACACCGTGCGGGCCTGGCGCCACCGCCCCCGGCCCACTGGCCGGCGTCGACGGCGCCACGGAACACTGGATTTCAAACGATCAGGAAGCGATCAGTGGGCCCAGATCCAGAACTTGCTGCCTTGCATGTCGATGTTGTTGATGGCCACCGCGCCGAAGGAGGCGTTGCTGTTGCCCATCTTGATCGAGCCGACGGTCACGCTGGGCGCGAGGTTGCTGTCCAGGTGGGCGTTCGGAAAGGCGAACTGGACCACGTCGGAGGCACCGTCGTAGATGGCCGCGCCAGTGGCGGCGCCGAAGGCGTCATAGGTGGCCGAGGTCAGCTTGCCCAGTTCGGTGGCGATGGCCACACCACCGGCGGTCGGGGTGGTGCTGCCGCCCGCGGCCAGCACCTTGCCCACATCAGCGTCGGCCTGGGTGTAGCCCAGGTGCGCACCGATCGAATCGGCCACGTTCGACACGAAGGCGCTCTTGCCCAGGATGTCGATGGTCATCACGAACATGCCCTTCACACCGATGTCGTTGAACTTCACGGAGCCGCCGTCGGTGTCCGTGTCGGTGTACTGGAAGCTGCCGATGTTGATGTTCAGGTCACCGGCGATGGACACGCCGTCCTGGCCGCTGACGGTGGACAGGGCGTCGTCTTCGATGGCGGTCATGGCCGAGGCGGACAGGGCCAGGGTGGACAGGGCTGCCAGGGCCGCGGCGCGCAGTGCGAATTTCATGCTTGTCTCCAAAATATGGTTGTGGATCAGGTCGCCGATCTCGTCAGGGACTCCGGCAAGGAGGTGTCGACATCGCGGGGCTGATCTTCGGCACGCAGCGCCTGGGCTGCACTGGCCGCAGCGGCCAAGCTCATGGCCTGAGCGACCCATCGGGAAAGGTCCCGACAGGGTTCTCCCGCAGCTCAGGGAGCGCAGCGGAACTCGCTGGGCGAACAGCCGAACCAGCGCTTGCAGGCCCGGTAGAAGGTGCTGGGATCGGCGAAGCCCAGCGCGAAGCTCATCTCGGTGGGCGTGGCGCTGCCGGCCTCCAGCAGGCGACGCGCCATCTCGCGGCGGGTGTCGTCCACCACGTCCTGGAAGGAGGTGCCCAGGTCGCTGAGGTGGCGCTGCAGGGTGCGCTCGCTCATGCGCAGCTCGGCCGCCACCTGCTCTCGGCGCGGGTCACCGCGCGCGAGCTGGCGGCTCACCGCCTCGCGCACCCGGGCCACCAGGCTGCCGCCCTGCAGGGCCAGCAGCCGGCTGGCCAGCTGTTCGCTCAGGTTGGCGATCATCGGGTCGGCGGTGGGCACCGGCAGATCGAGCAGGTGGCGCGGCATGTCCAGCGCATAGACGCTGCCGCCGAACCGCACCGGTGCGCCATAGGCCTCCTCCCAAGGCCGGGGGTCGACCGGCGCCGGAAACGGGCAACTGACGCGCTGCGGCCGCAGCACCTGCCCCAGCAGCCACCAGATGCCCTGCAGCACGGTGTAGGCCATGAAGTCGAAGCGCTGCGAGGCGGCCGGCCGCGCCCCGGGCGAGACCTGCACCCCGATGCGCACGCCGCTGTCCGAGATCTCCAGGCTCATCGCCGTGGTGGGGGAGATCACCCCCGTGAAGCGCTCCAGCTGGTACAGCGCAGTGCGCACGTCCGGCGCCGCCAGCACCAGGTGCGCCATGCCGCCCAGGCCGATCAGCGGCTGGCGCGGGGTCATGCGCAGGCCAATGGCCGGGTCGCCGGTGCGGGCCACGGCATGACGCCAGGCGGCGTCGAACAGGTCCGCCAGGGTGGTGGCCGGCAGCACGGCCTCCAGAGTGGCCACGCCGCCCTCCCCCAGCAGAAAGGCATCCAGGTCCAGACCACAGCGGGAAAATCCATCATGCATGGCGCGATAGGCGCACAGCTGCCGCAATGGAAGGGTGTTCATGCCGACTCCGGAAACACGGATCCACCGGCAAGCACCCGGCGGGTTCAAAAAAGCACGACCGTGCTTTTTTGAAACATCCAGGTTAACAAAGCAGCAACAGCCCGGCCACCCTGGCGAACCCTCAGGGTGATCGGGCTGTCGGAACCGTCACCGAGGCGTCAGAAACCTTCTTCGACCAGTTCGGCCGCGCGGATCAACGCCCGCGCCTTGACCTCGGTCTCACGCCATTCCATCTCGGGCACCGAGTCGGCCACCACGCCGGCGGCCGCCTGCACGTAGAGCGTCTGGTTCTTGACGATGCCGGTGCGGATGACGATGGCCACGTCCATGTCGCCGGCAAAGCTCAGGTAGCCGCAGGCGCCGCCGTAGATGCCGCGCTGCACGGGCTCCAGCTCGTCGATGATCTCCATCGCGCGGATCTTGGGCGCGCCGCTGAGCGTGCCCGCCGGGAAGGAGGCCTTGAGCACATCCAGGTTGCTCATGCCGTCTTTCAGCAGGCCCTCGACGTTGCTGACGATGTGCATCACGTGCGAGTAGCGCTCGATCGCGAAGGCCTCGGTCACCTTGACCGAGCCGGTCTTGGCAATGCGGCCCACGTCGTTGCGCGCCAGGTCGATCAGCATCACGTGCTCGGCGCGCTCCTTGGGGTCGGCCAGCAGCTCGGCTTCCAGCGCCTTGTCGACGTCGGGCGTGGCACCGCGCGGGCGCGTGCCGGCGATCGGGCGGATGATGACCTTCTGGCCTTCGGGCGTGTGCTCGTGGCGCACCAGGATCTCCGGCGACGAGCCGACGATCTGGAAGTCCCCCATGTCGTAGAAGTACATGTAGGGGCTGGGGTTGAGCGAGCGCAGTGCGCGGTAAAGGCTCAACGGGCTCTCGGTGTAGCGCTTCTGCAGCCGCTGGCCGACGACGATCTGCATGCAATCGCCCGCGGCGATGTAGTCCTTGGCCTTCTGCACCGCGGCCTGGAAGTCTTCCTTGGCGAACTCGCGCTCGACCGCGTAGCTGGGGCCGCGTTTCACGGCCGGCGCGGTGACGCTGTAGCGCAGCTTGTCGGTCAGATCGGCCAGGCGGCGCTTGGCGTTGAAGTACGCCTCCGGGCGCGACGGGTCAGCCCAGACGATCAGGTAGAGCCGCCCCGACAGGTTGTCGATGACGGCCAGTTCCTCGGTCTGCAGCAACAGGATGTCGGGCGTGCCGATGCCGCCGGGCTTGGTGGTGTGCGCCAGCTTCTTCTCGATGAAGCGCACCGTGTCGTAGCCGAAGTAGCCGGCCAGCCCACCGCAAAAGCGCGGCAGGCCCGGCGGCAGCGCCGGCTTGAAGCGGGCCTGGTACTGGGCGATGAAGTCCAGCGGGTTGCCCTCGTGCACCTCCGCCACCTGGCCATCGGTGACGACCTCGGTGCGCGGGCCAGTGGCGCGCAGCAGCGTGCGCGCGGGCAGGCCGATGAAGGAATAGCGGCCGAAGCGCTCGCCGCCAACAACCGACTCCAGCAGAAAACTGTTGGGCTGGCCACCGGCCAACTTCAAGTACAGCGAGAGCGGGGTTTCCAGGTCGGCAAAGGCCTCGGTGATCAGGGGGATGCGGTTGTAGCCCTGAGCAGCCTGGCTCTTGAATTCGAGTTCGGTGATCACAGTCGTTCTCCTCGTCCCGCGCCGCAGGGTTCAGGCCTCACGGGGCCGATGGCGCGGGGGATGTTCTCGTCACAGCGCGGCCACGCAGGGGCCGCACCCAGGATGATTCAGACGAACCAACGACGCCAGGGCCAGGCTCCCCGGTCGTGCGTGTACGACATCCGTTTGCGCGAGGTGAACATGCCGGCAGTGTAGCAGCGCCTCACCGCGATCCCCCCGGTTTGAGGGAGGTCTCAGACATGGACAGGCTGTCACGCCCGGGTCACACTGGCCGATTCTGTGGCCGCCCACCCGGCACCACGAGGACATCACACGACAACAGGGGCCATCGCCATGCGGCGTCGTTGGGTGAAGGCGGAAGGATCACCCTCCTCCCGCCACACACCGTTCAGGGAATCACACCGCCCGCGGTCCGCCCGGGCACGGCTCGGCGGGGCCGCCGGGCTGCTGCTGCTGGCCGCCATGGCCTGGGGCCAGCCGGCCCCCGCACCCATTCCCGACCCGCCGGGCCTGGCGGTCAGCGACCGGGTCCGGCGCGATGCCGAGCGGCCGATGTATTGGATCCGCAAGCTCGGCGAACACACCGCGGCCCAGGATCGCCCCCCGCCGGAAAAGGCCGCCGAGCGGCCCACCCCACCCCGCCCGGTGGCCCCGCTGGCCATCGAACGGCTCCCGCGCCCCGCCTGACGCCCACCGACGCGCCGCCATCTCAAGCCGCCCCAGTTGCCGCCGCACCGTCTGCCCCCCGGGTCGCGGACACGGTGACGCTGCGCCCCGGCGAGGTCCTGGCCCTGCCCGACGCGCTGATGCGCCGCCTGCGGCGAGGCGCGGTGGAGGTGCGGGTCGAGATCGGCCCGGACGGCCAGGTGCTGGACGCCGTCATCGTCCAGAGCACCCACCCCCGGCTGGAGCAGCCCGCACTGCAGGCCACCCGAGCCGCGCATTTCCAGCCCGTGGCCCGCCCCACCTCGGCGGTGATCCAGTTCGACTTCGACCTGGACAGCTGAGACCCGAACGGCCGCGTCAGTGGCCAAGCTGCTGCGCCAGCGCGTCCAGGTCCAGGGCATCCAGCCGCGACAGCACCGCGTCGGGCCCGGCCGCCTGCGGCGGCTCGCCGTGGTTGTAGCCGTAGGCCATCAGCACCACCGGACAGCCGGCCGCGCGTGCGGCCCGGGCGTCGTTGCTGGAATCGCCCACCATCAGCGTGCGGCCCGGCGCACTGCCCAGGGCTTCACAGGTCTTGCGCAGCGGCAGCGGGTCCGGCTTGGTGCGCTCGAAGGCGTCCCCGCCGAACACCTCGGCAAAGAAGCCCTCCAGCCCCTTGGCCTGCAACAGCGGCTTGGCAAAGGCCGTCGGCTTGTTGGTCAGGCAGGCCAGGCGCAGGCCCGCGTCGCGCAGCCGCGTCAGCCCTTCCACCACCCCGGGATAGACCGTGGCGGCCTGCCCGTTGATGGCCAGGTAGTGGCGCTGGTAGGCCGCCCACAGCGCGTCGTAGTGCTGCGCATCGGCCTGCACCTGGGCCAGCGTGCTGCGCAGCAGGTGCGCCGAGCCCTTGCCCACGGTGTTCGCGATGAAGCCGCGGTCCACCCCCGGCAGCCCCAGCTCGGCCAGACTCCGGTTGAGGGCGAGATCGAAATCCCCAAGGGTGTCGACCATCGTGCCGTCCAGGTCAACGATGGCGGCTTGCCAGAAGGAGGCGTGGTGTGCGGTGATCAGGTCCACAACGGCGAAATAGAGTCGACAACGGAGGCAAGGTACCACGCGGCTGGGACGCAGAAGATGGATGGCCCACAAAGGCGAAAAAGGCCTGAGGCCTGCCAATGCTTGCGGCTATGCAGCGGTTGCGGTCACTGGTCGCAGCCGCATGAATGCCCGCTGTCAGCAATGCAGCAGTCATTCGTCTGCCACCAAGTACGCATGTTTGGTGGGCAATCTGGGATGTGCGGCCGAGGTCGCCGGAAAGACGGCTCACTGCATCGACGCGAGTCACTCTCGTCGTCGAGGGGGGAATGCCGCCGTGCGCGGGAGAGCAGCCCTCCGCTTCAACGTTTGAATTCACCGGCCTGCGCAGCTTTTCGCGCAGGTCCGGTGGAATGATGGGTTAGCGGAGTAATCGGCCCGCCCGCGCCGCAAATCGTCCCGAAGAAACACGGGTTGGCGCAGCCGCTGGCGGCGTGGCAAGGTGGAACGTGGCGCCGGGGAAGACCGATATGGCAATGGTGCGT
>NZ_JAGWCB010000015.1 GCF_020387415.1 Ideonella benzenivorans
CTGAACTGGCGCAGCCCCATTCAGGTCTTCGCAGAACTCATGCGCGGCTTGGCCCAAGCCCATCAGGCTACAGTCCACTGATCAAGCAACCCGGGTGGGGTGTTGCACTTCAGATTTGAGAACGCCGGGGAAGAGCTCTCGATTCAAGCTGAGAAAGCTCTACTCGAACGCTCGGAAAACAGTCGTAGGTAGTGACACTGCCATCCTGCTCTGTCCGCATTCGGCCAGTAGCGCACTTGTGTTCCTGTGTTGGGCCGATCAGTACCAAGACGAAGGGACCCTGGCTTTTGGACTCTCGCTTCCATTCTTCTTCGTTCTCGACGAAGACGTCAGCTATTAGCGCAGTGCAGGCGGTATTCACGCTCGACCCGACGACAAGCCGATAGTTAACGCCAGCAACCATTCCTTGAGAGACTTCTGTCGTGCCTTCTACCAAAGCAATTCCGCGGGCTTCATAGACCGTGACGCTCGAAAATGACGCCGATATTGCTTCGGATTCTGCGAGCTCTCGGAAGCCCATTGCCTCCATGAGTTGGTTTGAGAAGGTGAGCGACATATAGGTGGTTGTTCGTGATGCCTAACGAATGAAAGGGACTTCCCCGTCCCGAGCGAGCCGCGAAGCGGCAAACGGCAACGAGTGCCACGATGGGGTTGCGAATCTCATCCATTCACTCCGAAGGGGAAGCCCATGGCCATCGTATGCGTTGGAATCGACCTCGCCAAGAACGTGTTTGCCGTGCACGGCATCAACGAGGCAGGACGTCCTGAACTGGTACGACCGGCGGTGCCGCGCGACAAGCCGCTGGCCCTGGTCTCGGCCCTGCCGCCCTGCGTGATCGGCATGGAAGCCTGCTCCGGCGCCCACCACACTGGGGCCGGCAGTTCATGGCCCTGGGCACACCGTGTGCCTGATCGCCCAAGCCGACGACCGTGCCAAGCAGCTCATGCGCCTGAGCGGCGTGGGTGAGACCACCGCCACCTGCCTATTGGCGATGATCGGCAATGGCCACGACTTCGACTGTGGCCGCCAGTTTGCCGCCTGGCTGGGCCTGGCACCGGGCCAATACAGCTCGGGCGCATCACCAAGGCCGGCGACGCCTATCTGCGCACCCTGTTCATCCTGGGCGCGCGGGCCGTACTGGCGGCCGCGCCGAAGAAGAACGACCCGATCAGCCGTTGGGTGGTGGCCCTGGCCGAGCGACGCGGCTACTGGAAAGCCGTGGTGGCCATGGCGGCCAAGAACGCCCGCATGGCCTGGGCCGTGCTGCGCAAGGGCGAGGCCTTTGCGCTGCCGGCCTGACGCCCTCCATTTGAAGCCGCCTGCCAACCAGTCAGGAGGACAGGAATCCTCCGCCGCGTGACGGCAAGCGTTGATGACAACTGGTTTGGACCTGCGCGAGCAGTGACCGATTAACTCAAGGGCGGCGAAACAGTTGCCGGCTAACGAATGGGTCGCTCGCGTGCGTCCTTCATCAGGGGCCGTGGCATGCATCGCCACATGAATGACCGTTTGTAGTTTGGCCAGTCCGCACCTTGTTGTTCCCATCGCCTGATCGAAGCCCGGTTGGTATCAGAAGCCCAGGCGTTCTCAAATCTGAAGTGCAACACCCCACCCGGGTTGCTTGATCAGTGGACTGTAGCCTGATGGGCTTGGGCCAAGCCGCGCATGAGTTCTGCGAAGACCTGAATGGGGCTGCGCCAGTTCAGG
>NZ_JAGWCB010000002.1 GCF_020387415.1 Ideonella benzenivorans
GGGTTAGCGGAGTAATCGGCCCGCCCGCGCCGCAAATCGTCCCGAAGAAACACGGGTTGGCGCAGCCGCTGGCGGCGTGGCAAGGTGGAACGTGGCGCCGGGGAAGACCGATATGGCAATGGTGCGTACTGCCCGCGGGTTAGCGTGGTCATGGGCTGCGTCATCGACATTGGTGAATCATCGCGCAGGTTCACGGCCTGCACGGCGATATCCCGTTTGAGAGAGTGATCAAGACGACGTACCCGATCCGGTGCCACGTTCCACTTCTCATGATGGAGGAGCCCATGGCGCAAGGCAATCTCAACCTCACTCCCAAGCCCGGCAAGGGACGCGGAGCCATCACCATCACCCACCCCAACGCGGCGGGTGTCGACATCGGCAGCGCTTCGCACTTCGTGGCGGTACCGCCTGACCGCGACGACGAGCCGGTGCGGGAGTTCGCCAGCTTCACCGGCGACCTGCAACGTCTGGCCGACTGGCTCCAGGCCTGTGGGATAGACACCGTGGCCATGGAGTCCACCGGGGTGTACTGGATCCCGCTGTTCGAGTTGCTGGACGCGCGCGGCTTCACGGTGCTGCTGGTCAATGCCCGTCACGTCAAGAATGTCTCGGGCCGCAAGAGCGATGTGCTCGATTGCCAGTGGCTGCAGCAACTCATGAGCTACGGCTTGCTGCGTGGGGCCTTCCGGCCCGATGACGGTGTGTGCGTGCTGCGCGCGCTGACCCGCCAGCGCCATACCCTGCTTCGCACCCAGGCCCGCAGCGTGCAGCACATGCAGAAGGCCTTGGTGCAGATGAACATCCAGTTGGCCAACGTCATTGCCGATGTGGCCGGTGCCAGCGGCCAGGCCATCCTGCGTGCCATCGTCGCGGGTGAACGCAACCCGTATGCGCTGGCAGCGCTGCGCAACGCGCGCGTTCATGCCAGCGAAGAGGACATCGCGCGCAGTCTGCGCGGCAACTGGCGCACCGAGCATCTGTTCGCGCTGCGGCAGGCGCTGGAGGCCTTCGACTTCTGCGGCCAGCAACTGGCTCAGTGCGACACCGAGATCGATGCTCAATTGCAGCGCCTGCACATCAGCGACGCGGAGCCAGCCAAGGGCAAGAAGCGCGGCAAGGCCCGCAATGCGCCCAAGTTCGACCTGCGCACCCGGCTGTTCCAGATGTGCGGCGTGGACCTCACCCGCATCGATGGCATCGACGTGACCACCGCGTTGGCGGTGCTCTCGGAGACCGGCACCGACATGCGCAAGTTCGCCAGCGACAAGCACTTCGCCTCTTGGCTGGGGCTGTGCCCGGGCACCAAGATCACCGGCGGCAAGGTCATGAGCGGGAAGACCAAACGCTGTGCCAACCGAGCCGCGCAGGCACTGCGGCTGGCCGCTGCAGCGCTGCGTTCAAGCCAATCCGCCCTGGGGGCGTACTTCCGCCGCCTGTGTTCACGCATGGACAAGCCCAAGGCCGTGACGGCCGCGGCCCACAAGCTCGCTCGCCTGATCTACGCCATGCTCACCAAGGGCGAGGAATACACCGATCAAGGCCAGGACTACTACGAGGAGCGCTACCGCCAGCGGGTGCTGCACAACCTCAGTCAGCGGGCCAGCAAGCTCGGCATGAAACTCGTCGCAGCAGAACCCGTCTAAAAAACACCTTTGCAAATCAATCACTTGGTTGGTGTTTCTTGAGAG
>NZ_JAGWCB010000017.1 GCF_020387415.1 Ideonella benzenivorans
TGCCCCAGCCACCGTCGATGGCGATGGTGTTCTCGTCACTGGTGCTGTCACCGCCTTGCCGGCTGTCGCTGGCTTGCAGGCTGGCGGCCAGCGCCGCCAGGCCCTGTTCGCTGGGCAACTGGTGGCTGCGGTCATCGGGCTGTGCCCCTGCCACGGCGGGCTCGGCAGGCAGCTGTGCCTGGTGGGCCTGGGCGGTCTCGGCCAGGGTGTGCACCAGGTCCTGCGCGGTCTGCAGCGCCTGCAGCGGGTCGCGGGCCTGCAACTGCTGGCCCGCGCCGGTGCTGGGGGATTCCGCAAAGGCCGTGAGCAGCAGGCCGCTGCCACTGCGCAGGGCGCCATGGCCTTGGGTGAGCAGGTCCAGCCCATGGCCGCGCGGGGCCAGGCGCTGGTTGTCCTGCTGTTGCAGCAGGGCCCCCAGCTGCAGCTGGCTCACCAGCGTGGAGCTGCCCAGCTCGATGCGGGCGGCCTGGGGACTGTCGTCGAACACCAGCTGGCCGAAGCCGCCCTGGCCGCTGCTGGAGCTGGCCAGTTCCTGGCTCTTGTAGCCCAGCAGCACGGCCGGGTGCTGGTGGCCCTGGTGGGGGGCGGCATCGGCTTGCCCCGGGAACCAGGCCGGGGCCGCGCCCACAGCCCCGGCGGCGCCGGCACCCTGCTGGTTGCCCTGGGCGTCGTCGCTGCCCTGGCCGTTGTAGGCCACGGCGTGGACCACCGGGCGGTCGATGTCGCCGCCGACGAAGCCCACCACCACTTCCTGACCCAGCCGGGGGATGAAGACCGCGCCGTGGTTGGCGCCGGCGATGGATTGGCCCACGCGCACCCAGGTGAAGCTGGCTTCACTGGCGGGGGCATTCTCACCCGTGGGGTGCATCAGCCGGTGGCTGGCGTTGCCGCCGCGTTGCCAGTGGAACTGCACCTTGATGCGGGCGTCGCGGTCGGTGTGGATGGGGCCGCGGCTGCCCACGACCAGGGCCGTCTGGCTGCCGTGCACCGAAGGGCGTGGGGCCAGGCGGGCATCGGGCTGGGCCAGGTGGCGGGTTGAGCGGGGATCGAAGAGGTCCACTGTGGGGTCCATGCGCAGCGCCGTGGCACCCAGCGTGCCCCAGCGCCCGGGGCCATCGCCTGCGGGGGCCTGGGCCATGCGCAGCGGCGTGGCGGCTGGCTGCAGCAGCAGCGCGGCTTCGTGCAGCGGGTGGTCTTGCGCCAGATCTTCGGTGCTGCCTTCTCCTGGCTCGGCGGCTTCCGTGGCCGCCTCCATGGCCAGTTGGCGATCCAGGGCCCGCAGCCGGGCCCGGGCATCGGCCGAGAAGTTGTTGCGGGCGCGGTGCTGGCAGGCCAGGATGGCGAAGCGGTCGCGAAGGTCGTCGCTGCCATCGTGCAGCGGGTGGTCCACCAAGGTGAAGGTGGTGCCCGCTTCGGCACGGCGCCAGGGACCGTGGGCCAGG
>NZ_JAGWCB010000012.1 GCF_020387415.1 Ideonella benzenivorans
GCACTTCGCCGTGCGCAAAGTTGATCAGGCTGATGATCCCGTACACCATCGTGTAGCCCAGCGCCACCAGAGCGTACATGCTCCCCAGCACCAAACCATTGATGATCTGTTGAACGAAGATATCCATTCAATGAACCCTGTTGTTGAGCGGCGAACCGCGTCCTGCAATGCAAGGTCATATCGCACAGCCTGTGCCAGCTGGGGTTTGCACCAACATGGTTCATGGATAACCCTGAGCCCAACCGCGCAAGTTCGGCATTTGGCCCCGCTTCGGTGCCCTCTTCTGCACGCCCCTCGTGCGGCCATCGGGTGACTTTCCGCACCCAATTTTTGGCATGAGTGCGGTTTTCCACACCACCACCACCCGCTGTGACGCCCGGCGGGCTGCTTGCCCACGGGAGACCCGCTCCGGAGGCCTCGGCTTTGGGCACACTACGCACCCTGATGTCCGAACCAAGTCCTCCGCTGGATACCGCCGACATGGCGCCCTGGCCCTTGCGCCTGCTGCGCACGGGCACCGTGGCCCTGGGTGTCCTGGCCCTGGTGGGGCTGGGCAGTTGGGTGGGCTACCGCTGGAACGAGCGCGCCGGCCTGGACAACCTGGCGGCGGTGGCCAATGAACGGCTGGAGCTCTATGCCGCCACACTGGAAGCCGAGCTGGCCCGCTACGCCTACCTGCCCAGCCTGATCGCGGCCGATGCCGATGTGCGTGCGATGCTGTTGCACCCCGAGTCGCCGCAGGCCCGGGAGGCCGCCCGGCTGACGCTGGCCCGCATTGGTGTGCGCGCCGGGGCCACCGAGGCAATGGTGACGGACGCCGAGGGCCGTTTGCTGGCCACCAGCGCCCCGAACGGCGGCGACACCCCGGCGCGGGACCTGGCCCAGCCCTCGGACCACTTCGCACGCAACCCGGTGGATGGCAGCACCGACTATCTGTTTGTGCACCCCATCGTTCTGCAGGGAATCACCCGTGGCCGGGTGGTGCTCAAGCTCAACCTGTCGCCGCTGGAGGCCACCTGGGTGGACCTGGGTGCCCGCTCGCAGAGCGAGCGGCTGCTGGTGCTGGACGAGCGCGACACCGTGGTCATCACCTCGGTGCCCGACTGGAAGTACCGCTGGCTGGCCCCCGACCCTGGTCAGATCGGCCCGCTGTCGGCCCCGCCGCATGCCGTGGGCACCCTGGCCCTGGCCATCGATCGCCAGATCTCGCCCACGGTCAGCCTGGTGCGGGTACCGCCCACCAGCCAACCGATGCCGGCACGGCTGCTGCGACAGGAACGGGCCCTGGTGGCACTGGGGGGGCGGCTGCTGAGCCTGTCGGACCCGTCCGAGGTCTGGCGCCAGGCGCGCACCGCGGCCTGGGGCGGCGGCGCTGCTGGCGCTCTGGCGGGCAGTCTGCTGCTCTACGCGCTGCACCGGCGGCGCGCGGTGCGCCAGCTGCTGCAAGCCCGCAACGCCCTGCAGCAGGCGCACGACCAACTGGAACGGCAGGTGGACCTGCGCACCACGCAGCTGCGCACCGCCAACGATGAACTCAAGCGCCAGATCGCCCAGCGCGTGCTGGCCGAGGATGAACTGCTGCAGGCCAGCAAGCTGGCGGTGCTGGGACAGATGTCCACCGGCATCTCGCACGAGATCAACCAGCCCCTGACGGCACTGCGGGTGCTCTCACGCAACAGCCTGCGCCTGCTGGAGGCCGGCCGCCAGCCCGATGTAGCCACCAACCTGCGCACCATCGACGAGATGGCCGAGCGCATGGGACGCATCGTCTCGCAGCTGAAGTCCTTCGCCCGCAAGGACAGCCTGCGCCACCAGCCCGTGGCCCTGGCCGGCGCGGTGCGCAACGTGCTGCTGATGCTGGACCACCGGCTGCGCCACGAGGAGGTGCGCGTGGTGCAGGACGTGCCCGAAGGCCTGTCCGCCCTGGGTGACACCAACCGGCTGGAGCAGGTGCTGCTGAACCTGGCCGGCAATGCACTGGACGCCATGGCCGGCAGCGAGGAAGCCCGCCTGAGCTTCCGGGCCCACCGCGAGGGCGACCGGGTCTGGCTGCAGGTGGAAGACAACGGCCCGGGCATCCCCGAAGCCCAGATGGATCACCTCTTCGAGCCCTTCTACACCACCAAACCCGCCGGTCAGGGCCTGGGCCTGGGCCTGGTGATTTCGGCCAAGATCGTGCGGGAATTCGGCGGTACGCTGCGCGCCCGCCGCACCGCCCAAGGCATGTGTTTCGAATTCGATCTGGCCGCCGAGGCGCCCGGCCAGCCGCCGGCGCCGCGCGGGCCGGTGAACCCGCAAAAGGATGAACATGTTTGACGGATTTCAGGTTCTCTACATCGAGGACGATCCGCCGGTACGCTCCAGCGTGGCGCAAACGCTGGAGTTGTCCGGTCTCGCGGTGCAGGCCTTCGGCACGGCCGAGGACGCCCTGCCCCACATCACCGAAGGCGCCCAGGCCATCGTCATCACCGATGTGCGCCTGCCGCGCATGGACGGCCTGACACTGCTGGAGAAGGTGCAGCAGATCGACGCCGGCATTCCGGTGGTGGTGGTGACCGCGCATGGCGACATCTCGATGGCGGTGCGGGCCATGCGGGCCGGCGCCTACGACTTCATCGAAAAGCCCTTCGACCCCGAACGCTTCGTCGAGACCGCCATCCGCGCGCTGGACAAGCGGGTGATGCGCGTGGCACTGGACGACCTGCGCGCCCAGTTGCAGCACCGCATCGGCATCGAGTCGGTGCTGCTGGGCCATTCGGCGGCCATGCAGGAGGTGCGCCGCAAGGTGCTGCGCCTGGCGGCCACCTCGGCCGACGTGATGATCCTGGGCGAGACCGGCACCGGCAAGGAGCTGGTGGCCCGCTGCCTGCACGACCAGAGCAACCGCCGCGACCGCAACTTCGTCGCGATCAACTGCGGTGGTCTGCCCGAGACCCTGTTCGAGAGCGAACTGTTCGGCCATGAGCAAGGGGCCTTCACCTCGGCCGCCAAACGCCGCATCGGCAAGATCGAGCATGCCAACGGTGGCACCCTGCTGCTCGACGAGATCGAGTCGATGCCGATGGCCATGCAGATCAAGCTGCTGCGGGTGCTGCAGGAACGCAAGCTGGAGCGTCTGGGCTCGAACGACGAGCTGTCGATCAACCTGCGGGTGGTGGCCGCCACCAAGTGCGATCTGCGCGCGCTGAGCGAGCAGCAGAAATTCCGGGCCGACCTGTACTACCGGCTCAACGTGGCCCAGGTGCAGCTGCCGCCGCTGCGCGAACGGCGCGAGGACATTCCGCTGCTGTTCGAGTACTTCGTCGGCCAGGCGACCGAGCGCTATGAACTGGAGGCCCCCGAACTGAGCCCCGAGCGACTGCGCGACCTGATGGCCCACGACTGGCCGGGCAATGTGCGCGAGATCCGCAATGCGGCCGACCGCTTCCTGCTGGAGGGCGACCTGGGCGAACTGCTGGCCGGCGCCAGCAGCGACCCCGTCACCCTGGCCCAGCAGATGGACAAGGTGGAGAAGGCGCTGATCGAGCAGGCCCTGCGGCGCTGCCAGGGGCGCATGCAGGACGTGATGGCACAGCTGGGCACACCCAAGAAAACGCTCTACGACAAGCTGCACCGGCACGGCATCGACCCGGGCCAGTTCCGCTGAGCGGACCCGCCGGTTTCAGCGGTAGACGGCAGGGTCCGGGGAATCGGTCGGGTGGGCCACCACCCGCTTGAGGGCCGGGCTCATCGGCAGCTGCAGGATCACACCACGCGGCGGGATGGGCTGCAGGAACCACTTGGCATAGATGGCCTGAATCTCGCCGCTGCGGTAGAGGCCCACCAGCACGTCGTCCACCAGGCGCTTGAAGACCGCATCCCCCTTGCGCAACGCGATCGCATAGGGCTCGCTGGTCAACGGGGTCGGAGCGATCATGTAGTCGGCCGCGTCGGGGGCATCGGCCAGCAGGCTCTGCAGCAGCACGTCGTCCATGGCGTAGGCGGCAGCGCGACGCGTGGTGACCATGCGGAAGCCCTCAATGTCATACAGACCGGCGAGGATCTTCATGTCCAGCCCGCGCCGCTGGTTTTCCGCCTGCAGGTACTGGATGCTGGTGGTGGCCAGGGTGGTGGCCACCGGGCGGCCACGCAGGTCGTCCAGGCTCAGCACCGGGGCATCGCGGCGCGACAGCAGCTTGCTGCTGGCCACGAAGAAGGTCACCGAAAACGCCGCCGTGCGCTCGCGCTCCACGTTGTGCGTGGTGACACCGCACTCCATGTCCACGGTGCCGTTGGCCACCAGCGGCAGCCGGGTGGCGGAGCTGACCGCCATCATCCGCACCTCCAGGTCCGGCAGCGCCAGCCGCTGGCGCACGGCCACCACCACCCTGCGGCACAGGTCCACGCTGTAGCCCACCGGCTGACGGTCGGCATCCAGGTAGGAGAACGGTGGTGAGGACAGCCGGTAGCCCAGCGTGATCAGACCGGTGTCGTGGATCTTGCGCAGCGTGGCCGAGCCCCCGATCACGAACGCCTCGGAGGTGGCAGCCCGCGCCACGGGGACGGTCAGAACGGCGGCGGCGGACAGACCCGCCAGCAGCAGGCGGTGAAGGGAGAGAGGGCTGGTCATGACGGTACGGCGACGCCGATTGTGACAAATTGCCAGGCAACCTTTCGTGCAACAACGCACATCCGCCAGGCCATTCGTGCTTTCCCGGATCAACCGAAGCATCTCCGCGGCCGATCCCCTGCTGATCCGGCGACTCAGGTTTTTCTGACTCCCCCAACATCGGGGCCGGAGACCACTGCGCGATCCGAGGAAGTCAAACCATGGCCATCTTTCAATCCCCTCTGCGGGCCGGCAATCATCTGATGCGCCGCCTGCGCATGCCCGTCAAACTGACCTTGCTGGGTGCCATGCTGTTGATTCCCCTGCTGGTGAGCGTCATCACCGCCGGGCTGGACAACCAGGCCCGCATCGAAACCGTCCGCGCGGAGCACCAGGGCATTGCCCAGGTGGCGCCCTTGTCGGAGGCGCTGTTCGAGTTGCAGGTGCACCGCGGTCTGGCCAACCGGGTGCTGCGCGGCGACACGGCGGCACGCGCCCCGCTGGCCCAGAGCACCGGGCGCCTGCAGGATCGGCTGGCCGCCCTGGAGCAGGCCCTGGCACTGCCGGGCCGCTATTCGGTCCTCGCCGAATGGCAGGCCCTGCGGCCGGGGCTGACCGCCCTGGCCACGGCCACGCCGCAGGGCACGCCGGCCACGGTCTTTGCCACCCACACCGCCCAGGTGGAGGCCCTGCGCCTGCTGGCCATGCAGATCGCCGAGCGCTCGCAGCTGCTGCTGGACCCGGAAGCGGACACCTATTTCCTGATGACGCTGGCCACCCAGCAGGTGTTGCCCTGGAGCGAGGCCCTGGGGCAGGTGCGGGGCCAGGGCGCCGGCCTGCTGGCCAGCGGCCAGGCCACGCCGACAGAGCGGGCCCAGCTGCTGAGCCGGGCCGCCTCCCTCAGCGAGATGCTGAAGGACCTGCAGTTCTCGGTCGCCGCCCTGGAACGGGCCGGCGTGCCGGCCCCGGCCCATTGGGAGCAGGCCCGTCAGCGCACCGAGACGCTGGCCCGGCAGCTGGCGCAGCGCTTCGCCGCGGACACCCTGCAGGGGGATGCCGACAGCTACTTCCGCGAGGCGAGCAGCGCCATCGACGCAGTGCGCGGCTTCCAGGAGGCGGCGGCCCAGGAGCTGACCCGTCGACTGCAGGCACGTGAACAGAGACTGTTGTCCCTGCAGCGGGTGCAACTCGGTGCCAGCATGGTCGGCCTGCTGCTGATGGTCTACCTCAGCCTGAGCTTCTACCGCAGCTTCATCGGCGCCTTGCGGGTGGTGCAGCGGGGCGTGAAGTCGATGGCCGGGGGCGACATGTCCCAGGCCGTGCAGGTCGAGGGCCGGGACGAGCTGGCGGACATCGGCCGGGGGGTTGAGGCCATGTCCTCACACCTGTCGGCCATGGTGGCCGACATCCGGAGCAGCGCGGTGCGGGTGGGCTATTCCGGCCAGCAGGCCGCCACCCGGGGCAATGCCCTGGCCGAGCGCACCGAGGCCCAGGCCACCAGCCTGCGCCAGACCATGGCCACCGTGAGCCAGCTCAGCCAGGCGGTCACGAACAACGCCCAGGCCGCCCAGGAGCTGGACCATCTGACCCAGGCCCTGCGCGAGCAGGCCGAAGCCGGCGGTGAGGCCATGCAGGCCACCGTGGGGGCGATGGGCTCGCTGGAGACCAGTTCCCGGCGCGTGGGCGAGATCATCAGCGTGATCGACGGCATCGCCTTCCAGACCAACATCCTGGCCTTGAACGCCGCGGTGGAGGCGGCCCGGGCCGGCGAAGCTGGACGCGGATTTGCCGTGGTGGCCACCGAAGTGCGCCAACTGGCCCAACGCAGCGCGGCGGCCGCGGCCGAGATCCGCACGCTGATCGGTCAATCCGGTGAGGAGGTGGCGCGCTCGGTCACCCGGATCCAGTCGGTGGGCCACACGCTCGACCAGGTCGTGGGCGGTGTGCGCAATGTCTCCGACCAGCTGCGCATGATCGCCGAGGCCAGCACCCAGCAAAGCGTGGGCCTGGCTGAAGTCACCAAGACCGTCGGCGCCCTGGAAGACATCACAGTGCAGAACGCGGCGATGGTGGAGGAGGCCGCCGAGGACGCCGCCGAACTGGTGCGGCGCGCCCAGGCCCTCAGCGAAGCAGTGGCCTCGATCCGCCTGCGCCAGGGCAGCGCCGACGAGGCCTGCGCCCTGGTGGAACGCGCCCACGCGCTGGTGACCCAACAAGGCCTGGAGGGGGCGATCCGCACCTTCTCGCAGCCCAACGGGGGCTACATTGACCGCGATCTCTACATCTTCATCGTGGACCGCGAGGGCCGCTACCTGGTGCACGGCCTGAAGCCAGCCATGAACGGCCACCGCGTGCACGAGCTCCCGGGGATTGATGGCGACCGTTTCGTGCGCGAGGCCTGGGCTGCTGCCGGCGGCCATGGCCAGCACTGGGTCGAGTACGACATCATCAACCCGGAAACCGGCCAGGTGCAGCCCAAGGCCAGCTACGTGGTCGCCCTGAACGACCGGCTGCTGCTGGGCTGCGGCATCTACCGCAGCACCAGCGCCGCAGGCGCTGCCGGATCTCTGGCCGCTGGCGACAGGCCGACCGCTGCCGCCGGCCGTGTCGGCAGCTCAGTGCCCCAGGCTTTGCTCGCCTGAGACGGCGCCCTCGTCGGGCTCGTGCAACCGGGCCTCACGCTGCGCCGCCCGGCGCAGCGCCTCGGGCCGCACCAGATAGCTGTAGATCACCGGCACCACCAGCAGCGTCAACAGGGTGGAGGTGAGCACACCACCGATGATGGCGCGGCCCATCGGGGCCTGGATCTCGCCGCCCTCGTTGAAGGCCAGCGCCATCGGCAGCATGCCGAACACCATGGCCGCGGTGGTCATGATGATCGGCCGCATCCGGATCAGGCCGGCCTCCTTCACCGCCTCGGCCACGCTCTGGCCGGCCCGCACCGCGTGGTTGGCGAAGTCCACCAGCAGGATGGCGTTCTTGGTCACCAGGCCCATCAGCATGATCAGGCCGATCAGCGAGAACAGGTTGATGGTCGAGTGCGTGAGCAGCAGCGCCAGCATCACGCCGATGAGTGACAGCGGCAGCGAGGCCATGATCGCCAGCGGCTGCAGAAAGCTGCCGAACTGGCTGGCCAGCACGATGTAGATGAACACCACCGCCAGGGCCAGCGCAGCCACCATGTTGCCGAAGATCTCACCCTGCTCCTTGGCCTGACCACCCACGTCGAAGCGGTAGCCCGGCGGCAGCACGGTGGCCTTGATGAGCTTCTGCACATCGGCGCTCACGTCGCCCACGGCCCGGCCGGAGGCATGGTCCACCCCGGCGTAGATGGCCTGGCGGCGCTCCAGGTTCTGGCGCTTGATGACCAGCGGGTTCTCCACCGGCTCGACCGACACCACCCGCTCCAGCGGGATGGGCGTGCCGTCCTTGGCATAGGCCACCGGCAGCTGGCGCAGCTGGGCCACCTGCTGACGGTCCTGGCTGTTCAGGCGCAGCAAGACCTCCACCTGCTCGCCGTCCGGCGTGGTCCAGTAGCTGGCCACATCGCCATTGACGTAGGTGCGCAGCGCGGTGGCCACCTGGGTGGTGCTGAGCCCCAGTTCACGCACGGCGCTGGGCTTGATGCGCACGGCATAGGCCGGCACGCCGGGTTCCACCGAGCTCTGCAGGTCGGTGATGCCGCGGATCTTCTTGACCTTCTCGCTCAGGTCGGTGGTGATCTGGTTGAGCACGTTCGGATCCGGCCCCAGGATGGCCACGTTGATCGGCCGGTCCCAGCCCAGGATGATCTGGATGCCGGGCACCGAGGCCAGTTCGCTGCGCAAGGCGTCCTCAATCTCCTTCTGGCTGCGGTGGCGCTGGGCCTTGGGCTTGAGCACCAGGCCGATGCCGGCGGTGTTGCGGCCATCCTCGCCGCCCACGGTGGTGCTCATCGACTCCACTTCCGGAAACTTGGCACGGATGATGGTTTCGACCTGGTGGATCTTCTGGTTGGAACGCTCCAGGCTGCTGCCCACCGGCAGCTTGACCTGCACCTGGGTGAAGCCCTGGTCGGTCTGCGGGATGGTCTCAGCCCCGATCAGGGGCGCCAGCATCAGGGCCACCACCAGCGACAGCCCCGCCAGCCACAACACCAGGCCCCGCGGCGTGACCGTGGCCCAGCGCAGGCGCCGGGGCGCCTGGCGGTCCAGCTTGCCTTGTGCATCGCGCGGATGGGCCCAGACCGGCACCGGCGGCAGCCACAACCGGTAGCGGCGCGAGCTGAAGGCCCAATCCACCAGCGCGGCGTAGGCGTCGTGCAGCACGTCCATGCCCCAGTCCACCGCCGCCAGCAAGTGGCGGATCACTGGCAGGCGTCGAAAGCGGTCGGTGGGCGGATCGGGCCAGACCGAGGACAGCATCGGGTCCAGCGTGAAGCTGACGAACAGACTGACCAGCACGGCCACCGTGACCGTGATGCCGAAGGGGTAGAAGAACTTGCCGACGATGCCCTTCATGAAGGCGACCGGCACGAACACCGCGCAGATGGCGAAGGTGGTGGCCATCACCGCCAGGCCGATCTCCTCGGTGCCCTGGCGCGACGCCGTGAGGTGGTCCTTGCCCATGCCGACATGGCGCACGATGTTCTCGCGCACCACGATGGCGTCGTCGATCAGCAGGCCGATGCACAGCGACAGCGCCATCATGGTCATGAAATTCAGCGTGAAGCCGAAGGCATAGACCGCGATGAAGCTGGCGATCACCGAGATCGGCAGCGTCAGGCCGGTGATGACGGTGGAACGCCAACTCTGCAGGAACAGGAAGACGATGGCCACCGTCAGCAGCGCACCCTCGATCAGCGTGCGCTGCACCCCATGCAGCGAGTCCTGCACCCAGTCGCTGTTGGCGTAGATGATGCGCAGTTCCACGCCCGGCGGCATGCTGCCCTGCATGCCCTCCACCGCCTCCTTGATCGATTCCCCCGCCCGGACGATGTTGGCGTCCTTCTGCTTGTAGACCTGCAGCGTGATGGCCGGGTCGCCGTTCACGCGCGACATCGACTCGGCCTCCCGGTCGGTCTCGACCACCTGGCCCAGGTCGCCCAGCGTGGTCACGCCGTTGCCGGTGCGGGCCACGACGATCTGCGCGAAGTCCTTGGGATCGCGCACCCGGCCCTCCACCCGCACGATGGCATCGACCGTGCCGTTGCTGACCAGGCCCACCGGCTCGTCGGCATTGCTGCGCTTGAGCGCGGCGGCCACATCGGCCGGGGTGAGTGCGGCCGCTCGCAGGCGCGCCGGGTCCAGCTCCACCCGCACCTGGCGCACGTTCAGGCCGCTGGCGACCACGCGGGCCACGCCCTCGGCCCGCTCCAGACGTTTGACCACCGTCTGGTCGGCCAGCAGCGACAGCTCACGTTCGCTGCGGTTGTGGCCCACCAGCGCCAGCACCACGGTGGGCTGGGCGTTGTCATTGTCGAAACGGCTGATGAACGGGGCCTTGGCGTCCTCGGGCAACGAGGCCTGCAGCGCGGCGATCTTCTCGCGCACATCCTGGTTGGCCTGGCTGATGTCGGCATCGAGGTTGAACTCGACCACCGTCTCGCTGCGCCCCTCCAGGCTGTTGGAGCGGATCATCTTGACGCCGGCAATGCTGTTGAGCGCCGACTCCACCGGCTTGGTGATCTCGGTCTCCACCGCCGAGGGCGAGGCCCCGGGGTAGCTGATCGAGACGAACACCACCGGCGGGTTGATGTCGGGCATCTGCTCGACACCCAGACGCAGGTACGAGAACAGCCCGAGCACACAGACCGCCACCATCATCATGGTGGCGAACACGGGGTTGTTGATGGCGACGCGGGTCATCCACATGACGGTCTTCCTTCCCAGCGGTGAGGGGACGACGCGTCAGTGCGTCTGCGCCGCAGACGCGGCAGACACGGCCGGGGCCGTCGCCTGCACGCGGGCCGCCTGGCCCTCGCGCAGGTTGTCAAAGCGCGCCGCCAGCACCGGTGTGCCCGCGGCCAGGCCATCGCTGACCTCGACCAGCCCACGCGCGGCGTCCCGCCGGCCGGTGGTCACGGTGCGACGCAGCAGCTTGCCCTGCTCCAGGGTCCAGACATAGTCCTGGCCCGAGCTCGAGGAAATGGCCGTGACGGGCACCGTCAGCCGCGGTTCACCCGAGGGCAGCAACACCACCGCGGTGGCGAACTGGCCCGCCCGCAAACGCTCCTGCGGGTTGTCCAGCGTGACGGTAACGCCGATCGAGCGGGTGCCGGCCTCGGCCGCTGGCGCAATGCGCGCCAGGGTGGCCTGGATGGGTTCGTCCACCCCTTCGACCTGCAACTGCACCGCCATGCCCGGATGCAGTTGGCCCACCTCGAAGGTGGCCACGCTACCGGCCATCTCCAGCTTGCGCAGGTCCACGATGGTCAGCAGCTCCTGTTCGGCCGCCACCTTCTCGCCCGGCAGCGCGTGGCGCTTGGCCACGATGCCGTTGAAGGGCGCCACCAGGGCGGCCTCGCGCAGCTGGATTCGTGCAGTGTCCACCTGGGCCAGCGCGGCCTGGTACTGGGCCTTGGCACTGTCCAGCGAGGCCTTGGAGTTCTCCAGCGCGACAGGCGAGATGAACTTCTGCTCGGCCAGGCCGAGGTTGGAATCGTGGCTGCGCTGGGCCTGGGTCAGCAGCGCCTTGGCGGCTTCGGCCTGGGCCTGTTTCTCGTTGAGGCGGGCGTTGAGTTCCGCCAGGTCGATCACCCCCAGCGACTCACCGGCCTGGACCCGGCTGCCCTCGCCCACCCGCAGACTCACCAGCGTGCCGGCCGCCTTGGCCCGCACGATGGCGGTGGATGGCGCCACCAGCGGCCCCGAGAACGTCACCCGCCCTGGCAACGCCAGGCGCTGCGGCTGCACGACCTCGGCCGGCGTGAAAACCAGCGTCGCCTCCTTGGGCTTGTCCTCGGCTGTCGACCTGGCCTTGCGCGCCACCAGCCCTCCCACCAGAAGGGCCAGCACCACCACGGCGGCCAGACCTCCCATCCACCTGCGTTGTCGCATGTCTGTTCCTGTTTTGTTCGATCACTCTTGTGGAGCGGTCGGAGTGTAGAGGCCGCCTTCGGACTTCAAGAGTCCAGGCGATAAACAGCATGGGGGATGGATGAACTGCAGCCGCCCGCGACGAACGGCGGCAGCACCGGGTCGGCTCAGCCTCGGGCGGCGTGGGCGATGTCGGGGGTGGGCACGCGCACGTCGCCGCACTGCGCCCGGTGGCGCAGCGCATGGTCCATCAGCACCAGCGCCAGCATCGCCTCGGCGATCGGCGTGGCGCGGATGCCCACGCAGGGGTCGTGGCGACCGAAAGTCTCGACCTGCGCCGGCTGGCCCTGCAGGTCGATCGAACGGCGCGGCAGGCGGATCGAGCTGGTCGGCTTGATCGCGATGTTGACCGTGAGGTCTTGCCCGGTGGAGAGACCGCCCAGCACGCCACCGGCGTGGTTGCCGATGAAACCTTCGGGGGTCAGTTCATCTCCGTGCTCGCTGCCGCGTTGGCGCACGCTGTCGAAGCCGGCGCCGATCTCCACGCCCTTGACCGCGTTGATGCCCATCATCGCGTAGGCGATGTCGGCATCGAGCTTGTCGAACAAGGGCGCGCCCCAACCCACCGGCAGGCCCGCGGCCTCGACATAGAGACGGGCCCCGACGGAGTCGCCACTCTTGCGCAGCGCGTCCATGTAGTCTTCCAGCTCGGCCGTCTTGCTGGTCGTGGCGGCGAAGAACGGGTTCTGCTCCACCTGCGACCAGTCGTCGCGCGGAATGTCGATCTCGCCGATGGCCGTCATGCAGCCCCGGATGCGGATGCCGAACTGCTCGGCCAGCCACTTGCGGGCCACGGCCCCCGCGCCCACCATCGGCGCGGTCAGGCGGGCCGAGCTGCGGCCACCGCCCCGGGGG
The DNA here is from genome assembly GCF_020387415.1 of Ideonella benzenivorans. Lineage (GTDB taxonomy): Bacteria > Pseudomonadota > Gammaproteobacteria > Burkholderiales > Burkholderiaceae_C > Ideonella > Ideonella benzenivorans. The sequence continues at coordinate 12,520 of NZ_JAGWCB010000012.1, forward strand.
TCGCGGATGCCGTACTTGTGCCAGTAGGTGTAGTCGGCATGCCCGGGGCGGAAGCTCTGGGCGATGTTGCCGTAGTCCTTGCTGCGCTGATCGGTGTTGCGGATCAGCAGACAGATGGGCGTGCCGGTGGTCTTGCCCTCGTACACGCCGGACAGGATCTCGACCGCGTCCGGCTCGTTGCGCTGGGTGACGTGGCGACTGGTGCCTGGGCGACGACGGTCCAGCTCGGGCTGGATGTCGGCCTCGGACAAGGCCAGGCCCGGCGGGCAGCCGTCGATCACGCAGCCAATGGCCGGACCGTGGCTTTCGCCGAAGTTGGTGACACAGAAGAGCTCGCCAAAGGTGCTGCCGGACATGACACGGTGGGGCCGGCAAGCTGGAGGGCGGGCCGCGCCCTGGGGGTTCAGGGAAGGTGCCATTTTATCGACCGGTGCACAAAACTGCCCAAGGTGTGAAACAGCACCGCTTTTCCCGCCCCCATCGGTCGTTCAGATCGGGCCCAGTTCGGCGAAAGTGTTCACATCCCCTAGAACCCAACATCCCCCGTCCCTTGCCGCCCGACCGATGAACATCCTTCCTCCACTGCGGATGCTGTGCCGCCACCTGCGCGCCGGGGCCGGGTGGGGCCTGCTGCTGCCGGCGGCGGGCTGGGCGCAAACAGATCCGGTGTCCGTACTGGGAGACGGTGGCCTGTGGGCCGGCCTGGCACTGGGCAGTGGCACGGTGCTGGCGGCCAACGCATGGCGCTGGTGGCGCCGACGGGGCGAGGACACCAGCGCCCTGCTGCAGGCCATGCTGGACCAAAGCCCGCAGTTCCTGGCCCTGATCACCCCCGCGGGTCGCCTGGTGCGCAGCAATCGCACCGCCGCCCGCTGGCTGCAGGCGGCCAGCCCGAAGCGCGGGCACCGTGACGAAGCCCTTTGGCACCATCCGCTGTGGGGCGCCGCCCAGGGCCAGCAAGAGCCTCTGCGTCTGGCCGTGGCCCAGGCCGCGGGAGGCCGGGTGTCGCGGCTGGACCTGCTGCTGAAGGACGATGGCGGCACGCCGCGCGCGATGGAGCTGACCGTGTGCCCGGTCGCCGCCCTGCCCGGCCAGCCCCAGGGCCACATCCTGATCGAAGCGCAGGACGTCACCGCGCGCCGACAGACGGAAGACAAGCTCAAGCTGGCGTCGGCCGTGTTCGACCAGACCCGCGACGGCGTGCTGATCGCCGACCCGCGCGGGATCATCCTGCTGGCCAACCCGGCCTTCTGCCAGATCACCGGGTTCGAGGCGACCGATCTGCAGGGACAGTCGATCCAGCTGCTGTCGCCCCTGATCGACGACACCGAGCTGCCACGCCAGATGCGCCACGCCCTCACCCACTGCGGCCACTGGCAGGGCGAGGTCCACAGCCTGCGGCGCACGGGAGGGTTTCTGACGGCCTGGGCCTCCCTCAGTGCGCGCCGCGACACCCAAGGGCGCCCCGGGCATGTGGTGGTGATCCTGCATGACATCACCTCGGTGCGCCAGGCCGAGCAGAAACTGCTGCGCCGCGACCACTTTGACGGCCTGACCGACCTGCCCAACCGCCAGTTGCTGGTCGACCGCATGTCCCAGGCGATGTCCTTGTCCAAGCGTCATCACCAGCCGCTGGCGCTGCTGTTCCTCGATGTGAACCAGCTGCGCCACGTCAATGACAACTTCGGCCATACCGCGGGTGACGGCATCCTGCGCGAAGTGGCCCAGCGGCTGCGACAAAGCCTGCGCGAGGTGGACACCGTGGCCCGCCTGGGTGGCGACGAGTTCGCGGTGCTGCTGCCCGGCACCTCCACCGAAGGCGCCGGACAGGTGGCCAGCAAGCTGCTGGAACGTCTGGCCGAGCCCTGCCAGGTCGACGGCCACGACTTCAGCCTGACCTTCTCGATCGGGGTCACCGTCTGCCCGGACGACGCCGACTCCCCCGAAGCCCTGCTGCGCTGCGCCGACACCGCCATGTACCGTGCCAAGCTGGAAGGCCGGGGCCGCTGGTGCACCTATTCGGCGGACATGTCCCACCGGTCGGCGCGTCAACTGCAACTGGAAGCCGCGCTGCGCCTGGCGGAGGAGCGGGGTGAGTTGCAGCTGTACTACCAACCGCAGATCTGCCTGCACACCGGTCGGTGGGTGGGGGTCGAGGCCCTGATCCGCTGGTTCCACCCCGAACTGGGTCTGATCTCCCCGGCCGAGTTCATTCCGCTGGCGGAAAGCAGTGGCCAGATCCTGTCGATCGGTGCCTGGGTGATGCGCACTGCCGTGTCACAGATGAAGCAGTGGATCGAGGCGGGTCAATCGCCGGGCACGGTCGCCGTCAACCTCTCGGCCGCCCAGTTCCGCGACCCGGGCCTGCCCGAGTTGGTGCAGCGCGTGCTGAGCGAAGCCAACCTGCCGCCCGCCTGCCTGGAGCTGGAGCTGACGGAAAGCGTCGCCGCCCACACGCCCGAAGAGGCACGCGCCATCATGGACCGGCTGCATGCCCTGGGGGTTCGCCTGTCGATCGACGACTTCGGCACCGGCTTCTCGTCGCTGAGTCACCTCAAGCGCTTCCCGATCCACACGCTGAAGATAGACCAGTCCTTTGTGCGGGACATCGGCACCGATCCGGACGACCGCGCGATCGTGCAGGCCATCATCCAGATGGCCCGGGCGCTGCGGCTGACGACGATCGCCGAGGGCGTGGAGACCGACGAGCAGGCCGCCTTCCTGCAGTCCCACGGCTGTGAGGTCGTCCAGGGCTACCGCTTCTGCAAGCCATTGCCCCCGGATGAACTACAGACCTGGGCGCAGCAGCACGCCCGCCCGGAACACCCCAACTTCACCCCGGTGGCACAACCGGTCTGAAACTCAGACCGGCAGGAACGACGCTCAGGCCGCGGCCACGCCGCTGGACGAAGCGGCTTCGTCCCCCGGCCAGTCGCGGATGTAGGCCTTGAGCATGCGATTCTCGAAGTCCTGGGCCTCCACCACCGTCTTGGCCACGTCGTAGAACGAGATCACGCCCATCAGCGTGCGGCCGTTGAGCACCGGCATGTAGCGGGCATGGCGCCCCAGCATCATGCGGCGCACTTCATCGATCTCCGTCTCGGGTGTGCAGGTCAGCGGCGCATCGTCCATCACGCTGCGCACCAGGCGCGAGCCGATGACCATCTCGTTGCCCACCACGGCGGCAATCACCTCACGGAAGGTCAGCATGCCCACCAAGTCGCCGTGCTCCATCACGACCACGGAGCCGATGTCATTGTCGGCCATGGTGCGGACGGCTTCGGCCAGCGGCAGGTCTGGCGACACGGTGAACAACGTGTTGCCCTTCACACGCAGGATGTCACTGACTTTCATGGGTTGTCTCCTTGTTCCAGACCTCGAAACCGATCCATTGCTGTTGAACCGGCAACATAGCACACAATCCCCGGTTTTCTTGTTGCGGTCTCCCACGGGAACCGCGTTTTCCCTCGTCTGAAGCCGCCCCATGGAACTGACCGTCGACCACCGCCATGTCCATCTGGCCTGCTGGGAACCCGCCGCCCCAGCCGCCCGCACGCTGCTGCTGCTGCACGGTGCCCTGAACGACCACAGCGTCTGGAATGCCCTCGGCGGCGCCTGCGCAGCGGCCGGCCACCGAGCGCTGGCGCCGGACCTGCCCGCCCATGGCGGCAGCGCCGGCCCGCTGCAGCCGGACATCGACGCGCTGGCCGACTGGGCCCTGCGGGTGGCGGACGCTGCCGGGGTGGCACGCTTGAGCGTGGCCGGCCACAGCATGGGTTCGCTGATCGCGCTGGCGCTGGCCGCCCGGGCCCCGGAACGCATCGACCACCTGCTGCTGCTGGGCACGGCCTTCCCGATGCGGGTCAGCCCGGCCCTGCTGGCGTCGGCCGAGGCCACGCCCGAAGCCGGCATGGACCTGGTCAACACCTTCTCTTACTCCCCGGCGGCGGTGGCACAAAGCGACGGCCCGCTGGCCGAGGCCCGCGCGGCCAGCCGGGCCCTGATGGCCCACACCCAGGCCGGCTGCACCGACGGCAACCTCTTCCTGCACGACTTCCAGCTCTGTGACCGGTACACCGGCGGGCTGGAGGCTGCAGCCCGGGTGCGCTGCCCGGTCACGCTGATCCAGGCCGACGCCGACCGCATGACGCCGGCCAAGGCCACGGTAGCCCTGCTGGAGGTGCTGAACGCCGATGTACGGATGGTGCCCGGCGGCCATGCGATGCTGCAGGAGCAGCCTGAGGCCGTGGCCCAGGCGGTGCTCGACGCGCTGGCCTGAGCCAGCGCCGGCCTGCCCTCAGGCGGCGCGCGACGGCGACAGTGCCGCCAGCATCTCCCGCACCATCTCGGTCAGGCCGAAGCGCGGGGTCCAGCCCCAGTCGGCCCGGGCCTGACCGTCATCCAGCGAGCGCGGCCAGCTGTCGGCGATCGCCTGGCGGAAGTCCGGCGCGTAGTCGATCGTGAAACCGGGCAGCTCGGCCCGGATGGCCGCGGCGATCTGGGCCGGCGTGAAGCTGATGCCCGCCAGGTTGTAGGCCTTGTACTGGGGCAGGCGCGCCAGCGGGGTGTCCATCAGCGCCAGCGTGGCGCGAATCGCATCGTCCATGTACATCATCGGCAGCGCGGTGTCCGGGCTCAGGAAGCTGGTGTAGCGGCCCGCGCGCAGCGCCTCGTGGAAGATCTCCACCGCGTAGTCAGTGGTGCCGCCGCCCGGCGCCGTCTTCCAGCTGATCAGGCCGGGGTAGCGCACGGTGCGCACGTCCACGCCATGGTTGCGGCGGTACCAGGCGCACCAGCCCTCCCCCGCCAGCTTGGAGATGCCGTAGACGGTGGTGGGCTCCATCACGGTTTGCTGCGGCGTCTGGTCGCGCGGCGTGCTGGGGCCGAAGGCCGCGATCGAGCTGGGCCAGAACACCCGCTCCAGCTGATGGGTGCGGGCCAGTTCCAACACGTTGAGCAGGCCTTTCATGTTCAGGTCCCAGGCCCACATCGGGTGCTGCTCGCCGCGGGCCGACAACGCCGCCGCCAGGTGGTAGATCTGGGTGATGCCGTGACGCTCGACCACGGCCGTCAGGGCCGCGGCGTCGGTCACGTCCAGGGCCTCGTGGGCCAGGCCGGGCACGCGACCACGGGGCGAGAGGTCGCTGGTGACCACGGCCTCGCGGCCATGACGCGCCGCCAGCACGCTGGCCAGGTCGGTGCCAATCTGCCCGTTGGCACCGATGATCAGGATGCGGGGTGCGCTCACTGGGCGGTCCCTTTCAGCAGCCCCAGCTCGTGGCCGGCCTGGGCGAAGGCGGCCACCGCACGCTCCAGCTGGGCCCGGTCGTGCGCGGCGCTGAGCTGCACGCGGATGCGGGCCTGGCCCTGCGGCACCACCGGGTAGAAGAAGCCCACCACGTAGACCCCCAGTTCCAGCAGGCGCGCGGCCAGTTGCTGCGCCTTGACGGCGTCGTAGACCATGATGGGCACGATGGGGTGCTCGCCCGGCTTGATCTCGAAGCCGGCCTCGACGATGGCCCGGCGGAAATAGGCCGTGTTGTCGGCCAGCTTGTCGCGCAGCGCGGTGGAGGCTTCCAGCAGATCCAGCACCTTGATCGAGGCCCCGACGATGGACGGCGCGACGGTGTTGGAGAACAGGTAGGGGCGCGAGCGCTGGCGCAGCAGTTCCACCACCTCCTTGCGGGCCGCGGTGAAGCCGCCCGAGGCACCGCCCAGGGCCTTGCCCAGGGTGCCGGTGATGATGTCCACCTTGCCGAAGATGCCGCGGTGCTCGTGGGTGCCGCGGCCGGTGCGGCCCATGAAGCCAGTGGCGTGGCTTTCGTCCACGCCCAGCAGTGCGCCGAAGCGGTCGCACAGCGCGCGGATGCGGTCGAGCTGGGCGATGGTGCCGTCCATCGAGAACACGCCGTCGGTGAACACCAGGATGAAACGTGCGCCGCCGGCACGGGCCTCCTCCAGGCAGCGCTCCAGGTCGGCCATGTCGTTGTGGGTGTAGCGCCAGCGCCGGGCCTTGCACAGACGGATGCCGTCGATGATGGAGGCGTGGTTGAGCGTGTCGCTGATGATCGCGTCCTGCTCGCCCAGCAGGGGCTCGAACAGACCGCCGTTGGCGTCGAAGGCCGCCACGTAGAGGATGGCATCCTCGGTGCCCAGGAAGCGGGCCAAGCGCCCTTCCAGGGTCTTGTGCAGATCCTGCGTGCCGCAGATGAAGCGCACCGAGCTCAGGCCGTAGCCATGGCTGTCCAGGGCCTCGTGGGCCGCGGCGATCACCTCCGGATGGCTGGACAGGCCCAGGTAGTTGTTGGCGCACAGGTTGATGACCTCGCGGCCATCGGTGGTGCGCACCAGCGCGCCCTGCGGCGTGGTGAGGACGCGCTCGCTCTTGTAGAGACCGTCCTCACGCAGGGTTTGCAGTTCCTGGCGCAGGTGGGCGTAGAAGGCATCGGTGGACGCACGGGGATCAGACATGGTGGAGTCCTTGGCGGGTGAACGGATGGTTCACAGTGTTCACTGATTGTTTGCTTGTTCGATATATCGAACATCAGTGCAGTATCATGACACCATTCCCTTCCGTCAAGCCCCCGCGCTGAAAGACCGCGATGTCGCGCCTGCCCTCTTCCGAACCGCCCCGCGTCGGCCAGACACTGGCCACCCTGCGCCAGGCCCGTGCCCTGTCGCTGGACGAGCTCTCACGCCAGGCCGGGGTGTCGAAATCGATGCTCTCGCAGATCGAGCGCAACCAGGCCAACCCCACCGTGGCCGTGGTCTGGCGCCTGGCCAACGCGCTGGGCGTGCCGATGGCCGAACTGCTCAGCGGCGAGGAAAGCGGCACTCCGGCGATGGTGACAGTGCCACCGCACGCCATCCCCTCATTGCGCAGCCCGGACGGGCTGTGCGAATTGCGCATCCTCGGGCCGATCGAGCTGGCCGGCCAGTTCGAGTGGTACGAGCTGACGGTGCAGCCCGGCGGCGTGCTGGCCAGCGAAGCGCATGAACCTGGCACGCGCGAACACCTCACCGTGCATGCCGGCACCCTGCGCGTCGAAGCGGGTGACGACGCCCAAGCCCTGAGCACGGGCGAGACCGCCCGTTACGCGGCGGACCAGCTGCACGTGATCCGCAACCCCAGCGCCGAGACGGCCCGCGCCCTGCTGGTCGTGGTCCACGTCAGCTAGGGCTGCGGCGCCGTCAGCTGCGCAACAGCTCCGCCAGCGTCAGCGTCTCGACGCCGCTGCGCTGACGGAATGTCCGGACCACGTCCTGGGGCGCCAGCAGCAGGCTGTCGACCAGGGGAGCCACCAAGGTGGTGGCCGGATCGCACAGCAGGGTGTGGCGCTGTGCTCCGCCCTCGTCCAGACGTCCCACCCAATCGCGGGCGATCAAGGTGTCCAGCACCGGCTCGATCTGCAAGGGGTCGGTGCGCAACCGCGCCGACAGAGCGTCCAGGGTCAGCCCGCCGCGCCCGGCCTGGCGCACTTCGTCCAGCGCCCGCAGCACGGACAGGCTCAAGGCGAAAGCCCGCCCCGGCACGTCCGGCTGACGCACCACGCCCATTTGCAGACTGGGCGCATAGGCGGCGATCACCGCGCCACACAGCACGATCACCCAGACCAGGTACAGCCAGAGCAGAAAGATCGGCGCGGTGGCGAACGCCCCATAGATCGCCGAGTAGGTGGCGACCGAGGTCACGTACCAGGCCAGCCCGGTCTTGGCCAGCTCGAAGGTCACACCCACGAACAAGGCTCCCCCGAGCGCATGGCGCCAGCGGACATGGGTGTTGGGCACGTAGTAGAACAGCGCCCCCATTCCGCCGATCTGCAGCAGGAACTCCAGCAGAGCCAACACCAGCCGCACCCCACCTGGCAGGGCACTGACCAGGCCCTTGGAGGCGGACAGCACGTAAGAGGTCAGGCTCAGGCTGACACCCAGCACCAGCGGCCCCAGCGTCAAGGCCGCCCAATAGACCAGCACCCGCTGCCCGATCGGCCGAGGCTTGCGCACCCGCCAGATGCCGTTGAGCGTGCGGTCGATCGTCAGCATCAGCGAGATCGCGCTGGCCAACAGGAACAGCAGCCCCACGCCACCGACCCGGCTGGCCTTGCTGGCGAACTGGGTCAGCGCCGCCAGCACCGGGCGGGCGATCGCCTCGGGCACGAGGCTCTGCAGGAAATACTTCTGCAGCGCCATCTGGAACTTGCCAAACACCGGAAAGGCGGTGAAGAGGGCCAGCATCACCGTGAGCAAGGGCACCAGCGCGATCAGCGTCGTGAAGGTCAGGCTGCCGGCGCTGAGGCCCAGCCGGTCTTCGCGAAAGCGCTGGCGCAAGGTGCGCAGGGTGTCGAACCACGGCCAGGTCCGCAAGGTGGTGAACAGCAAGCCGATCTGCGACTGCCAGTGGCCCCGCAGGGCGGTCTTCAAGCTCATGCCAGCTATCATGCCAAACATGTCGGAGCCCTCCCTGGTGACCCTGGCGCCGGATGGCGTCACCCGCGCCACACGCGCCCTCGCGCTGGCCAGCCTGATCGGGCTCATTGCACTGGGTCTGGCCTGGGAACTGTGGCTGGCCCCCACCGGCCACCGCACCATGGCGCTCAAGGTGCTGCCGCTGCTGATGCCCCTGGCCGGCCTGTGGCGCCACCGCCTCTACACCTACCGCTGGGTCAGCCTGATGGTCTGGCTCTATTGCGCCGAAGGCCTGGTGCGCGGCACCAGCGACACTGGCCTGGGCCGCTGGCTGGCCTGGATTGAGGTGCTGCTGTGCGTGCTGCTGTTCGCGGCCAGTGCCTGGCAGGTGCGCTGGCGCCTGCGTCGGGCCCATCGGGCCGCCGAAGGAGAAACCGCATGAGCCAGGCCCTGCTGTCCGAACTGCGCGAACTGCTGGGCCCGGCCCAGGTGCTGACCGAAGGGGACCTCAGCGCCTGGGAGCGCGACTGGCGCAAGCGCTACCACGGCCGTGCACTGGCTGTCGTGCGGCCCGGTACGCCCGAGGAGGTGGCCGCGGTCGTGCAGGCCTGCGGCTTGCACGATGTGAGCCTGGTGCCCCAGGGCGGCAACACCGGGCTGGTCGGGGGCGGCGTACCCGATGACAGCGGGCGCCAGATCCTGCTCAGCCTGTGCCGGCTCAACCAGGTCCGCGCCATCGACCGGGCCAACCTGACGATGACGGTGGACGCCGGCTGCATCCTGCAGCAGGTGCAGCAGGCCGCCGACGAGGCCGGGCTGCTCTTCCCGCTCAGCCTGGCGGCCGAAGGCAGCTGCACCATTGGCGGCAACCTGGCCACCAACGCGGGCGGCACCCAGGTGCTGCGCTATGGCAATGCGCGCGAGCTGTGCCTGGGCCTGGAGGTGGTGACCGCGGCCGGCGAGATCTGGAACGGCCTGAGCGGCCTGCGCAAGGACAACACCGGCTATGACCTGCGCGACCTGTTCATCGGCAGCGAGGGCACCCTGGGCATCATCACCGGCGCCACGCTCAAGCTCTATCCGCGCCCTGTCGGCCGGCGCACCGCACTGGCCACCTGTCGCGACCTGGCCCAGGCCGTGGCCTTGCTGGAGCTGACGCGCCACCACCTGGATGCCGGCCTGACCGGCTTCGAGGTCATGAGCGCCTTTGCATTGCAACTCGTCGCCAAACACTTTCCACAGATCCCGCAGCCGTTTCCCCAGGCGCCCTGGTCGGTCCTGCTGGAACTGGTGGCCCCGGACGACGCCCAGGCCCAGGCGGCGCTGGAGGCGGTGTTGGGCGCCGCCCTGGAGCAGCACATCATCGACGACGCGGTCGTCGCGGAAAGCCTGGCCCAGTCGCATGCCCTGTGGCATCTGCGCGAGTCGATCCCATTGGCGCAAAGCGAAGAGGGCCTCAACATCAAGCACGACATCTCGCTGCCGGTCTCGGCCATCCCGGCCTTCGTCAGCCGTACCGACGCGGCGCTGCAAGAGGCCGTGCCGGGCGTGCGGATTGTCAATTTCGGCCACCTGGGGGATGGCAACCTGCACTACAACGTGCAGGCCCCGGAGGGTGAAGCGGCCCCGGCCTTCCTGGCCCAGCACGAAGACCGCTTCAATGCCCTGGTCTACGACGCGGTGCAGCGTCTTGGCGGCTCGATCTCGGCCGAACATGGCATTGGCGCCCTCAAGCGTGAGCAACTGCCGCAGTACAAGTCACCCGTCGCCCTGCGGCTGATGAAGGCCGTGAAGAAGGCCCTGGATCCGCTCGACCGCCTGAACCCGAACCGGGTGATCTGACCCACCGAGGGGGGGCTGCCCGCAAGGGGCAGCGTCAGTGGGTCGGCCCCTTGAGGGCCTCGGGCACCGGCAGGCTGAAGACCTCGATTCCCTCGTCGCGCAATTCCTCGCGCTCCTCAGGTGTGGCCTGCCCGCGGATGCCGCGCGACGGTGCCTCGCCCAGGTGGATGCGGCGGGCCTCCTCCGGGAAGCGCTCCCCGACATCCTCCGTGCTGGCCATCACCGAACGCACAGCCTGCAGGAAGATGCGCTGCATCTGCTCGGAGGTCGGGTGCACGGCCGTTTCGCCGGTGACCGATGCAGCACCACCGGTGGATGCGGTGGCGGCAGGTGGTGTTGCACCGGTCGGAGAGATCATCTCGCGAGCCCCCGACAGGTTCAGACGGGGCGCGCTGGGTGAGCGCACCACCTGCGCTTCACCGCAGAGCGGGCAGCTCAACAACCCCTGTTCCTGCTGGCGCACATAGTCCTCTTCCGAGGCAAACCACCCCTCGAAGCCGTGCCCATGGGCACACCGCAGGTTCCAGACCTTCATGGTCTCACCGGCCGGTGTCGGCGCTTTGCCACTGGAGCGACCAGCGTCCGGCACGCCAGTTCTGCAACCAGAGCAACCCGATCAGGGTCTTGGCATCGGTCAGTTCGCCCCGGGCCGCCAAGGCGGCAAGTTCGTCCTCGGTCATCAGGCACAGGTCGATCACTTCCCCGGGGTCCAGATGGCGCTCCCCGGCGGTCAGCCCGCGGGCAAACCAGATCTCGATGAACTCCGTGGAGTAAGCGGCCGCGTTGTGCAGCACACCGGCACAGGCCCACTCGCGGGCGCGGAACCCGGTTTCCTCGGCCAGCTCCCGCATGGCGGCGGCCCAGCGCGATTCGCCCGGATCCAGCTTGCCAGCCGGGAACTCCAGCAGCACCTGCTGCAGCGGATAGCGGTACTGCCGTTCCAGCACCAGGCGGCCATCGTCCAGGAGGGGAATGATGACCACGGCCCCCGGGTGGATGACGTATTCCCGCCCGGCCCGGGTCCCGTCGGCCTGGGCGATCTGGTCGCGCCGCAGCGTCAGGAAATGACCCCGGTACACCTCGTCCGAGGACACCGTGGTCTCGACCAGATGGTCTTCACCCTGCATGGAGGGCCTCAGCGGCGGGCGCCCGGCGGAGATAGCGCCAGACGAACCCCGGCGATGCCAAGGTCAGGAACAGGCACCCCATGGCCGCATAGAACTCCCAGCCCTGGGGCGAGCGCTGACCCAGCGACGACTCCAGGCCGAAACCCAGCGCCATCACGCCCAGCCACAGCAGCACGAGTTCCAGCAGACGCCAGGCAAAGGCCTTGGTCGCACGCCGCGGCCCCACCAACAGCAGACGCTGCGAGACAAAAGGAAGATTGGCCGCCACCAGCGCAGCGGCCAACACCAACCAGACAGCCAGACTCTGCGTCATCCGGTGCCGCCGTCGCCTCAGCCGGCCAGGGCCGCGACGATGACGTCGCGGCACAGGGCCATCAGGCCTTCCGGCAGGATGCCCAGCAGCAGCGCTGCCAGGCCATTGACGGCCAGCAGCGCGCCCACGCCGGGGAAGCTCAGGCCACCGAAGGCCTTGCTTTCACGTGCCTCGTCGAAGTACATGACCTTCACGACCCGCAGATAGTAGAAGGCGCCGATCAGCGACAGCAGCACGGCCACGATGGCCAGCCACATGTAGAGGCTCTGCCCCGTGCTCACCAGCGCCTGCAGGATGGCGAACTTGGCATAGAAGCCCACCATCGGCGGCACGCCGGCCAGCGAGAACATGAAGACCGTCATCACCCCCGCCAGCCAGGGGCTGCGCTTGGCCAGGCCGGCCAGGTCGGCGATTTCCTCGCTCTCGAAGCCTTGGCGGCTCAAGTACATGATCAGGCCGAAACCGCCCAGCGTCGTCAGCACATAGGTGACGAGGTAGAACAGCGCCGAGCTGTAGCCGTTGGCCGCCAGCTGGGTCGAGCCCGCAACCACGGTCGGGGTCAGGCCCAGCAGCATGAAGCCCAGTTGCGCAATGGCCGAGTAGCCCAGCATGCGCTTGAGGTTGGTCTGGGCGATCGCCGCAATGTTGCCCACCACCAGCGACAGCACCGCCAGCAGGATCAGCATCTGCTGCCAGTCGTGCGCAATGCCGCTGAGCCCTTCCACCAGCAGGCGGATGGTCACGGCAAAGGCGGCGAACTTGGGCGCCCCGCCAATCATCAGCGTGATGGCGGTCGGCGAGCCTTGGTAGACGTCGGGCACCCACATGTGGAACGGCACCAGACCCAGCTTGAAGGCCAGGCCAGCGACGATGAACACCACACCGAAGCTCAGCACCGTCGCGTTGACCTGCCCGGTCGCGATGGCGTCGAACACCTCCGGGATGTCCAGCGAGCCGGTCGCACCGTAGAGCATCGACATGCCGTACAGCAGAAAACCGCTGGCCAGCGCGCCCAGCACGAAGTACTTCATCGCGGCTTCGGTCGCGACCGAGTGGTCACGGCGCAGTGCGATCAGGGCATACAGCGAGAGACTCATCAACTCCAGGCCGACGTAGATGACCAGGAAGTTGTTGGCCGACACCATCACCGAGATGCCCAGCACCACGAACATCGCCAAGGTGAAGAACTCCCCCTTCAGCATCTCGCGGCTGCCGATGTAGGGCCGTGCGTAGGCGATGGTCAGCATCATGGCCAGCGCCGCGCTGAGCGCCAGCAGGTGGCCCATGGGGTCCGAGACCACCAGCCCCTGCATCGCGTAGACGGAAGCCTTGGCCCCCTCCGCGCCAAGCCCCGCCTGCAGCGCGGCCACGTGCATCACGGCCACGGCGCCCAGCGACAGCTGCGTCAGCCAGAACGTCAGGCTGCGTGCCGGATGGGTCACGTACAGATCCACCAGCGCCACCACACAGGCAGCGACCAGCAGCAGGATTTCAGGATAGACGACGAGCCAGTTCATTTGAGTCATGGTGTGCATCCCGGCTGTGTCAGTTGAGCTTGGACACGGCCACGTGCTTGAGCAGCTCGGTCACGGAAACATGCATCACATCCGTGAACGGCTTGGGATACAGGCCCATGGCCAGCACGGCCGCCGCCAGCATCGCCAGCATCAGGAATTCGCGGGCGTTGATGTCCTTCAGTTCGCGCACATGGTCATTCGCCACGTCGCCGAAGTAGACCCGCTTGTACATCCAGAGGCTGTAAGCCGCACCCAGCACCAGGGCGGTGGCGGCCAGCAGGCCGATCCAGAAGTTGTAGCCCACGGCGCCCAGGATCACCATCCACTCGCCGATGAAACCAGCGGTCCCCGGCAGGCCGCAATTGGCCATCGCGAACAGCAGCGCGAACGAGGCGAACTTCGGCATCGTGTTGACCACACCGCCGTAGGCAGAAATCTCACGGGAATGCACACGGTCGTACAACACCCCGATGGAGAGGAACATCGCCCCCGAGACGAAACCGTGCGAGATCATCTGCACGATGCCGCCTTCCATGCCCAGCTCATTGAAGATGAAAAAGCCCAGGGTCACAAAGCCCATGTGCGCGATGGACGAGTAGGCCACCAGCTTCTTCATGTCCTGCTGCACCAGCGCCACCAGACCGATGTAGATCACGGCGATCAGCGACAAGGCGATGATGAACCAAGCGTAATGGTGCGCGGCGTCCGGTGCGATGGGCAGCGAGAAGCGCAGGAAACCGTAAGCGCCCAGCTTCAGCATGATGGCGGCCAGCACCACCGAACCGCCGGTCGGCGCCTCCACGTGGGCATCCGGCAGCCAGGTGTGCACCGGCCACATCGGCACCTTCACGGCGAAGGCGGCGAAGAAGGCGAAGAACAGCAGCGACTGCGCATCCATCGGCAGCGGCAGCTTCTGCCAGTCCAGGATCTCGAAGCTGCCGCCCGACTTGATGTACAGGTAGGTCAGCGCGACCAGCATCAGCAGCGAGCCCAGCAGCGTGTAGAGGAAGAACTTGAACGCGGCGTAGACGCGGCGCGGCCCACCCCAGATGCCGATGACGATGTACATCGGGATCAGCGTGGCTTCGAAGAACACGTAGAACAGCAAGCCGTCCAGTGCGGTGAAGACACCGATCATCAGACCCGAGAGGATCAGGAAGGCGCCCAGATACTGGTGGGCACGCTCCTTGATGACCTCCCAGCCGGCGATCACGACGATCACGGTGATGAAGGCCGTCAGCAACACGAACCAGACCGAGATGCCGTCCACACCCAGGTGATACCGGATGTTGAAGCGCGCGATCCAGCTCAGGTTTTCGACGAACTGCATTGCGGCCGTCCCGGCATCGAACCCGGTGATCAGCGGCAGCGTGACGAGGAAGCTGAGGATGGCCCCCACCAGGGCGGTCCAGCGGGCCGCTCCGGGGTTCTCGTTACTTCCCAAGGCCAGCAGGATGATGCCGAAGAAGATCGGCAGCCAGATGGCAACGCTCAAAAGACCCATTCTTGTTCTCCGCCCTCTGTCAACGACCCAGCAGGATCGTCAGATGAGGCCACAGTTGCCAAGTCATCAGACCAAACACACCCAGCACCATCACCAGTGCGTACCAGGACAGATAGCCCGTCTGGACAGTCCGCAGCACACCCGCGAACCAACCGACCGCCCGGGCCGAACCATTGACGATCAGGCCATCGATCAGGCCGACATCGCCGATCTTCCAAAGACCACGCCCGATCAGGCGGGCACCGGCCGCCACGATGTTCTCGTTGATCCAGTCCATGTAGTACTTGTTCTCCAGCACACGGACGATGGGCGAGAAAACCCGGGCCAGCGTGGCCGGGATCGAGGGGGCCACCATGTAGAACACGTAGGCCGCCACCACACCCGCCAGGGCCAGCAGGAACGGCACCGAGGTGAAGGCATGCAGGCCCATGGCCAGCGGCCCCTGGAACTCGTGCGCCAGCTCTTCCATCGCTGGGTGGGCCTCGGTGTTGATGAACACCGCGTCCTTCAGCACGCTGCCGTACAGCAAGGGTTCGATGGCCAAGTAGCCGATGATGACCGAGGGGATGGCCAGCAGCACCAGCGGCAGGGTCACCACCCAGGGGGATTCGTGCGGCGTGTGGGCATGACCATGGTCGTCGTGGTCATGCTCACCTGGGAAGGGCTTGTGGTGGAAATGCTCCTTGCCGTGGAAGACCAGGAAGTACATCCGGAAGGAATAGAAGGCCGTCACGAAGACCCCCGCCACCACCGCGAACTGCGCGAAGCCAGCGGCCGGCAGATGGCTGGTGGCCACCGCCTCAATGATCGAGTCCTTCGAGTAGAAGCCCGAGAAGAACGGCGTGCCGATCAGGGCCAGCGAACCGATCAGCGAGGTGATCCAGGTGATCGGCATGTACTTGCGCAGACCACCCATGTTGCGCATGTCCTGGTCATGGTGCATGCCGATGATGACCGAACCCGCGCCAAGGAACAGCAGGGCCTTGAAGAAGGCGTGCGTCATCAGGTGGAACACGGCCACGTTGTAGGCCGACACACCCAGCGCCACGGTCATGTAGCCCAACTGCGACAGCGTCGAATAGGCCACCACCCGCTTGATGTCGGTCTGGATGATGCCCAGGAAGCCCATGAACAGGGCCGTGATGGAACCGATCACCAGGATGAAGTTCAGCGCGGCATCCGAGAGTTCGAACAGCGGCGACATGCGCGTCACCATGAAGATGCCGGCGGTCACCATCGTGGCTGCGTGGATCAGCGCCGAGATCGGGGTCGGACCTTCCATCGAATCCGGCAGCCAGATGTGCAGCGGGAACTGAGCCGACTTGCCCATCGCGCCGATGAACAGGCAGATGCAGGCCACGGTCAGCAGCCCCCAGTCCTGACCCGGGAAGGTCAGCTTCGCCAGTTCGTTCGATTTGGCGAACACCTCGGTGTAGTTCAGCGAGCCGCTGTACGCCAGCAGCAGACCGATCCCCAGGATGAAGCCGAAGTCACCCACCCGGTTGACCAGGAAGGCCTTCAGGTTGGCGAAGATGGCAGTCGGCTTCTTGTACCAGAAACCAATCAGCAGGTAGGACACCAGACCCACCGCTTCCCAGCCGAAGAACAGCTGCAGGAAGTTGTTGCTCATGACCAGCATGAGCATCGAGAAGGTGAACAGAGAGATGTACGAGAAGAAGCGCTGGTAGCCGGGGTCCTCTTCCATGTAGCCGACGGTGTAGATGTGCACCATCAGCGACACGAAGGTCACCACGCACATCATCATTGCGGTCAGTCCGTCGATCAGGAAGCCGACTTCCATCTTCAGGCTGCCGACCGTCATCCACTCGTAGACGGTGGCGTTGTAATGCGCCCCGTCCACCACCACGGACTTGAAGACCGAGGCCGAGCAGAGGAAGGCGATCAGCACGCCAAGGATGGTGACCCAATGCGCGCCACGGCGCCCGATGGTCTTGCCGAACAGGCCGGCCACCAGGGAGCCGACCAGCGGCGCCAGGGGCACGGTCAGAAGCAGATTCTGGGAGAGTTGTGCAGACATGTTCTTCAGGGCTCCGTGCGTCAGCCCTTGAGCGAGTCGAGCTCGTCCACGGCAATCGTCGATCGGTTGCGGAACACCACGACCAGAATGGCCAAGCCGATGGCCGATTCAGCCGCCGCCACGGTCAGGATGAAGAACACGAACACCTGCCCGGCCATGTCCCCCAGGTAGTGGGAGAAGGCCACGAAGTTCATGTTCACCGCCAGCAGCATCAGTTCGATCGACATCAGCAGCACGATCAGGTTGCGCCGGTTCATGAAGATCCCGACCACCGAGAGTGCGAACAGGAAGCCGCCAAGGGTCAGGAAATGGTAGAGCGTGATGCCGTGGCTCATGCCTGGCCTCCTTCAGCTTCCTTGGGCGCGGACGGCTGTTCCACCGTCGGCGCCATCTTCACCAGACGGACCCGGTCGGCCGCCTTGACCCGCACCTGCTCGGCCGGGTTCTGATAGCGGCTGTCCTTGCGGTGCCGCATCGTCAGCGCGATCGCGGAGATCATGCCGACCAGCAGCAACACCGCAGCGACCTGCAACGGATACAGGTACTGGGTGTAGATCTCCACGCCCAAGGCGCGCGTGTTGCCCAGCTTGAGAACGGCCGGATCAAAGGCCTTGGCCACCGGCAGGTTGAAGCCTGCCTTCATCACGATGGCCATCTCGATGGCGATCAGCACCCCGACCAGGGCGGCCAGCGGGAAATGGTTCCAGAAGCCCTCGCGCAGGCTGTCGGTGTTGATGTCAAGCATCATCACCACGAAGAGGAACAGCACCATCACCGCGCCGACGTAGACCAGCGACAGCGTGATGGCCAGGAACTCAGCCTGCAACAGCATCCAGATGCAGGACGCGTTGAAGAAGGCCAGCACCAGGTACAGGACGGCGTGGACGGTGTTGCGGGCCGTGATGACACGGAAACCCGCAAACAGCAGCACGGCCGAGAAGAGGTAGAACAGAACGGAGGTGGGATTCATGTTGTGTGCGCCTGTCAGGTGCGCTGGATCAAGAGGCGGCGACGCCCCTGCCCTCAGCGGTACTTGGCGTCGGCCTCCTTGTTGGCAGCGATCTGCTTCTCGTAGCGGTCACCCACGGCCAGCAGCATGTCCTTGGTGAAGTACAGATCGCCACGCTTTTCACCGTGGTACTCGAAGATGTGCGTCTCGACGATCGAATCGACCGGGCAGCTTTCCTCGCAGAAGCCGCAGAAGATGCACTTGGTCAGATCAATGTCGTAGCGTGTGGTGCGGCGCGAACCGTCGTCGCGCACGTCGGACTCGATGGTGATGGCCATCGCCGGGCACACCGCCTCGCACAGCTTGCAGGCGATGCAGCGCTCTTCGCCGTTCTCATAGCGGCGCAGGGCATGCAGACCGCGGAAGCGCGGCGACAGCGGCGTCTTTTCCTCGGGAAACTGGACTGTGATGGTGGGCGACAGGAAGTGGCGCCCCGTCAAGGCCAGCCCTTTCCACAACTCCAGCAGCAGGAAGCTGGAGAAGAACGTCTTGAGAGATGCGATTGAAGACATGGGAAGCTCTTTCTCGCGCCTTACTGCCAGATGTTGAAGGGCGACTGGATCCACAGTCCCACCACGACCAGCCACACCAGCGTGACCGGAATGAAGATCTTCCAGCCCAGCCGCATGATCTGGTCATAGCGGTAGCGCGGGAACGAAGCACGCACCCACAGGAACATCGTGACGACCACGAAGACCTTGATCGCCAGCCAGATCCAGCCCGGGATGAAATCCAGGAAGGCAAAGGGGCTCAGCCAGCCGCCCAGGAAGAGCAGCACGGTCAGCATCGACACCAGGATCATGTTGGCGTATTCCGCCAGGAAGAACATGGCAAACGACATGCCCGAATACTCGATCATGTGCCCGGCCACGATTTCCGACTCGCCTTCCACCACGTCGAAGGGGTGGCGGTTGGTTTCAGCCAGACCGGAGATGAAGTACACCAGGAACACCGGCAGCAGCGGCAACCAGTTCCAGGACAGCAGGCCCAGACCCGCATTGGCCATGTGGCCGCGCCCCTGCTGCATGACCACGTCGCTCAGGTTCAGGCTACCCGTCACCATCAGCACGATCACCAGGGCAAAGCCCATCGCGATCTCATAACTGATCATCTGGGCCGAGGCCCGCAGCGCCCCCAGGAAGGCGTACTTCGAATTGGAGGCCCAACCTGCGATGATCACGCCATACACCTCCAGGGAGGTGATGGCCATCAGGAACAGCACGCCGGCGTTGATGTTGGCCAGCGCCACATCGGGGCCGAAGGGGACCACGGCCCACGCCGCCAGGGCCGGCATGATGGTCATGATCGGGCCCAGAAAGAACAAGCCCTTGCTGGCCGCGCTCGGACGGATGATCTCCTTGAAGATCAGCTTGACCGCGTCGGCGATGGGGGTCAGCAGGCCATAGGGCCCCACGCGGTTCGGACCCGGGCGGATCTGCGACCACCCAATGGCCTTGCGTTCCCACAGGGTCAGGTAGGCCACGCAGCCCATCAGCGGTGCGACCACCACGATGATCTTGATCAGCGACCACACGACGGGCCACCACAGGCCGCCCATCAAGGCCAGCCCGGCTTGGTAGAAGTTGTCGATCATGAGAGTTCCTGCCCTCGGCCTCAGGCCGCCTCGACGGCGATCGTGCCGAACATCGCGCCCAGTGCGACGGTATCGGGATGCCCGGCCGGCACACGCACCGTATCTGCCGCCAGGTGGCGGTCTTCACGGGCCGGCAGCACCACGGCCTGAGCGCCCTGGCTGACACGGACCTTGGCCCCCTCGGCCAGGCCCAGCTGTTGCCAGAGCGCCGACGGCAGACTGGCCACGGGCGCAGCGGCGTCACGGGTGTGCTGCAGCGAAGGCGCTCGGCGCACCAGGCTGTCCGCACTGTAGATGGGCACATCGGCCAGACGCTGCAGGCCAGCCTGCCCGGCCACCGGCGTGAGCGAGGCCTGCACCGCGTTGCTCAGGCGCGTGGCCAGCGAGGCCACATCACCCAACGCTTCGGCGCGAACCTCCTCGACCGTTTCCTGCTCGAATCCAGGCAGACCTAGCAGGTTGCCCAGCACGCGCAGCACCTTCCAGGCGGGACGGGTCTCGCCCTTGGCCTGCACCACGCCATGGAAGCTCTGCACCCGACCTTCGGCATTCACGAAGGCGCCACCGGTTTCGGTGAATGGCGCGATCGGCAGCATCACGTCGGCGTTGGGCACCGCTGCGTCCTTGAAGGACGTCAACGCCACCACCAGCCCGGCACCTTCGAGCGCGGCTTGGGCCGCAGCACCATCCGCCGCGTCCAGCACCGGTTCGGTGTTCAGCAGCAGCAGCGCCTTCATCGGCTGGGCCAGCATCTGGCCGGCGTTCAGGCCACCATCGCGCGGCTGGGCCCCCACCAGTTGGGCGCCCACCGTGTTGGCCGCCTCGGTGAGATAGCCCACCGTCGCGCCCGTCTGCTCGCCGATCCAGTTGGCCAGGGCCAGCAACATGGAGGCCTGCGGATGTTGCGCTGCGGCGTTGCCCAGCAGGATGGCCTTCTGGCTGCCCGACAGCAGGGACTGCGCCACAGCTTCCGCCTCGGCAGACACCAGGGCGGTCGCGGGAGCGGCCAGACCCTTGGCCGAAGCCACGTAGCCGGCCACGTCGGCCAGTGCCTGGGCCCAGGCCGACGGCGCCGCGGTCAGCGTGCCCTTCAGCGGCATGGCCCAATCGTCGTGCGTGGCGTTCAGGCTGAACAGCTGGGCGCCATGACGCACCGCTTGGCGGATGCGCTGAGCGAACAGCGGGTGGTCCTTGCGCAGGAATGAACCCACCACGAAGACCCGGTCCAGCGAAGACAGCGAAGCAATCGACGTCCCCAGCCAGCGGGCCCCCTGCCCGGCCGTGAAGTCGGCATGGCGCAGGCGGTGGTCCACATTGTCACTGCCCAGGCCACGCACCAGCTTGGCCAGCAGATGCAGTTCCTCCACCGTGCTGTGGGCCGAACCCAGGGCACCGATGCCCGCCGCGCCGAACTCGGCCTTGACCCGCTTCAGGCCATCGGCGACATAGCCCAGGGCGGTGTTCCAGTCCACCGTCACCCACTGCCCGCCCTGCTTGATCATCGGCGCGGTCAGACGCTGCTCGCTGTTCAGGGCCTCGTAGCTGAAACGGTCCCGGTCGGCCAGCCAGCATTCGTTGACGTCTTCGTTCTCGAACGGAACGACGCGCATCACTTCGTGGTTCTTGACCTGAACAATCAGGTTGGCGCCGGTCGAATCGTGCGGGCTGACGCTCTTGCGGCGCGACAGTTCCCAGGTGCGGGCGCTGTAGCGGAACGGCTTGCTGGTCAACGCGCCCACCGGGCACAGGTCGATCATGTTGCCGGAGAGTTCCGAGTCCACCGTCTGACCGACGAAGGTCGTGATCTCGGAGTGTTCGCCGCGGTTCTGCATGCCCAGCTCCATCACGCCGGCCACTTCCTGGCCAAAGCGCACGCAACGGGTGCAGTGGATGCAGCGACTCATCTCCTCCATGGAGATCAGCGGGCCCACGTTCTTGTGGAAGACCACGCGCTTCTCTTCGGCGTAGCGCGAGGCGCCACCGCCGTAGCCCACGGCCAGATCCTGCAGCTGGCATTCGCCGCCCTGGTCGCAGATCGGGCAGTCCAGCGGATGATTGATGAGCAGGAATTCCATCACCGCCTTCTGGGCGGCCACGGCCTTCTCGCTCTTGGTGCGCACCACCATGCCCTGGGTCACGGGCGTGGCGCAGGCCGGCATCGGCTTGGGCGCCTTCTCCACATCCACCAGGCACATGCGGCAGTTGGCCGCGATGGACAGCTTCTTGTGGTAGCAGAAGTGCGGGATGTAGGTCCCTGCCGCATCGGCCGCATGCATCACCATGCTGCCTTCGGGCACCGAGACCTTCTTGCCGTCGAGTTCGATTTCCAACATATCGTGTATGCCCCGCTCAGACGTAGGCCGGGACCATGCAGGTCTTGTGTTCGACGTGGTACGCGAACTCGTCACGGAAATGCTTCAGCATGCCGCGCACCGGCATGGCCGCCGCGTCACCCAGCGCACAGATCGTGCGCCCCATGATGTTGCCGGCCACGCTGTCCAACAGCGCCAGGTCTTCAGGACGGCCCTGGCCGTGCTCGATGCGATCCACCACGCGCCACAGCCAGCCGGTGCCTTCGCGGCAGGGCGTGCACTGCCCGCAGGACTCGTGGGCGTAGAAATAGGACAGGCGCAGCAGGCTCTTGACCATGCAGCGGGTCTCGTCCATCACGATCACCGCGCCCGACCCCAGCATCGAGCCGGCCTTGCTGATGGCGTCATAGTCCATCGTGCAGTCCATCATGATGGAGGCCGGCAGCACCGGTGCGGAAGAACCGCCCGGGATCACGGCCTTGAGCTTCTTGCCGCCCTTCACGCCGCCCGCCAGTTCCAGCAGCTTGGAGAACGGCGTGCCCATTGGGATCTCGTAGTTGCCCGGGCGCTCCACGTCACCGACCATCGAAAAGATCTTGGTGCCGCCGTTGTTGGGCTTGCCGCACGCCAGGTAGGCCTGCCCACCGTTGCGGATGATCCAGGGCACCGCCGCGAAGGTCTCGGTGTTGTTGATGGTGGTGGGCTTGCCGTACAGGCCGAAGCTGGCCGGGAACGGCGGCTTGAAGCGGGGTTGCCCCTTCTTGCCTTCCAGCGACTCCAGCAGCGCGGTTTCCTCGCCACAGATGTAGGCGCCAAAACCGTGGTGGGCATGCAGATTGAAGCTGAAGCCGCTGCCCAGGATGTTGTCCCCCAGCAGACCGGCCGCGCGGGCCTCTTCCAGAGCCGCCTCGAAGCGTTCATACACCTCGAAGATTTCGCCGTGGATGTAGTTGTAGCCCTGGGTGATGCCCATCGCGTAGGCCGCGATCGCCATGCCTTCGATCACGATGTGCGGGTTGTGCCGCAGGATCTCTCGGTCCTTGCAGGTGCCCGGCTCGCCCTCGTCGGAGTTGCAGACCAGGTACTTCTGCCCCGGGAACGCCCGCGGCATGAAGCTCCACTTCAGACCGGTGGGGAAGCCGGCGCCACCACGACCACGCAGGCCGGAGGCTTTCACCTCTGCAATGACCTGATCCTGGCTCAGGCCTTCACCGCCGTCCTTGCCCAGGATCTTGCGCAGGGCCTGATAGCCACCACGCTCGACGTAGTCCTTCAAGCGCCAGTTGGAACCATCCAGGCTGGCGTAGATCTGCGGCGTGATGTGGCGGTCATGGAAACAGGTCTCCAGACCGCTCGCCTGGAAACGGGAAAGATCGAGTGCCATCGTCAGGCCGCCTTTCCTGCTTCGGTGCGGATCAATTCGATCATCTCGTCGAGCTTCTGGTTGCTCATGTAGCTCAGCATCTGGCGGTCATTCACCAGCATCACCGGCGCGTCGGCGCAAGCGCCCAGGCACTCGCACTTGGCCACGGTGAAAAGACCGTCGGCCGTCGTGCCACCGTCCTCCACACCCAGCTTCTCGCACAGGTGCTCCAGCGCTTGCTGGCCATTGCGCAGCTGGCACGGCAGGTTGGTGCAGACGTTCAGCTTGTACCTGCCGCCCGGCTGCTGGTTGTACATGTTGTAGAACGTGGTGACCTCGTGCACCGCGATGGCCGGCATGCCCAGGTAGTCGCCAATGGCGGCTTCGGCGTCCGGCGACACCCAGCCTTGCTCCTGCTGCACGATGGACAGGCAGGCCATCACGGCCGATTGCGCCTGGTCCGCGGGGTACTTGGCCACTTCCTTCGCGAAGCGTGCCTTGGTGGCGTCAGAAAGTGTCATCGATCGATCTCGCCAAACACGATGTCCATGGTGCCGATCACCGCAACGGCATCGGCAATCATGTGGCCGCGCGCCATCTCGTCGAGCGCAGCCAAGTGGGCAAAGCCAGGGGCCCGGATCTTCAGGCGGTACGGCTTGTTGGCGCCGTCGCTGACCATGTAGATCCCGAACTCACCCTTGGGATGCTCGACGGCGGCATAGGTCTCGCCCTCGGGCACGTGGAAACCTTCGGTGAAGAGCTTGAAGTGGTGGATCAGCTCTTCCATGCTGGACTTCATCTCGACCCGCGTGGGCGGCGCCACCTTGTGGTTGTCGGTGATCACCGGGCCCGGGTTGGCCCGCAGCCAGGCCGAGCACTGCTGGATGATGCGGTTGGACTGGCGCATCTCCGCCACGCGCACCAAGTAGCGATCGTAGGTGTCACCGTTCTTGCCCACGGGGACGTCAAAGTCCATGTTGGCGTAGACGTCGTAGGGCTGGGTCTTGCGCAGATCCCAGGCCACGCCGGACCCACGCAGCATCGGGCCCGAGAAGCCGAGGTTGAGCGCACGCTCGGGCGACACCACGCCAATGCCCACCGTGCGCTGCTTCCAGATCCGGTTGTCGGTCAGCAGGGTCTCGTAGTCGTCGACGTTCTTCGGGAAGCGCGCACAGAAGTCGTCGATGAAGTCGAGCATCGACCCCTGACGGTTTTCGTTGAGCTTCTTGATTGCACGTTCGTTGCGAATCTTGCTGGCCTGGTACTGCGGCATGCTGTCCGGCAGGTCGCGGTAGACACCGCCCGGACGGAAGTAGGCCGCGTGCATGCGGGCACCGGACACCGCTTCGTACAGGTCGAACAGGTCTTCGCGTTCACGGAACGCGTAGATCAGGATGTTCATCGCGCCGCAGTCAATGCCGTGCGCACCGATCCACAGCAGGTGGTTCAGCAGCCGGGTGATCTCCGCGAACATGACGCGGATGTACTGGGCCCGCAGCGGCACCTCAATGCCCAGCAGCCGCTCGGCGGCCAGGCAGTAGGCATGCTCGTTGCACATCATAGACACGTAGTCCAGCCGGTCCATGTAGGGCAGCGACTGGATGAAGGTCTTCTGCTCGGCCAGCTTTTCGGTGGCCCGGTGCAACAGACCGATGTGCGGATCGGCACGCTGGATGACTTCGCCGTCGAGTTCCAGCACCAGGCGCAGCACGCCGTGCGCAGCCGGGTGCTGCGGACCGAAGTTCAGGGTGTAATTCTTGATGTCTGCCATGACGGAATCCCGGGCTCAGTGCAGGCCGCCGTAGTTGTCCTCGCGGACCACGCGGGGGGTGATCTCGCGGGGTTCGATGGTGACCGGCTGGTACACCACACGGCGGGTTTCGGCGTCGTAGCGCATCTCGACATGGCCCGAGACCGGGAAGTCCTTGCGCATCGGATGGCCGATGAAGCCGTAATCCGTCAGGATGCGGCGCAGGTCTTGGTGACCTTCAAAGATGATGCCGTAGAGATCGAAGGCCTCGCGCTCGAACCAGTTCGCCGAGTTCCAGATCTCGGTCACGGAGGCCACGATCGGCAGGTCGTCATCCGGCGCAAACACCTTCACGCGCAGCCGCCAGTTGAGCGCCACGGACAACAGGTGAGACACCGCCACGAACCGAGGGCCTTCCCACGGCGCATTGCGATAGGCCGACATGTCCATGCCACACAGATCGATCAGTTGCTCGAACTGGAGCTTCGGGTCGTCGTGCAGCGCCTTGGCCACTTCGAAGTAGTCCGCTGCCTTGACCGTGATCGTGATTTCGCCGCGTTCGCGCTGGAGGCGCTGGATGCGATCACCCAGCACGCTGGTGAGCGCTGCTTGCAGGTTGTCGAGTTTCTGCGTCATCTGAAAAGCGTCCGCGGTCAGCGGGCAATGGTGTTTTCGCGCCGGATCTTGGCCTGCAACTGCAGGATGCCGTAGAGCAGTGCCTCGGCCGTGGGAGGGCACCCGGGCACGTAGACATCGACCGGCACGATGCGGTCGCAGCCGCGAACCACCGAATAGCTGTAGTGGTAATAGCCGCCACCGTTGGCACAGGAGCCCATCGAGAGCACCCAGCGCGGTTCAGCCATCTGGTCGTAGACCTTGCGCAGGGCCGGCGCCATCTTGTTGCACAGCGTGCCGGCGACGATCATCAGATCGGACTGACGCGGACTGGGGCGGAACAGCATGCCGAAACGGTCGATGTCATAGCGGGCAGCCCCCGCATGCATCATCTCGACCGCGCAGCAGGCCAAGCCAAAGGTCATGGGCCACAACGACCCGGTCTTCGACCAGTTCACCAGCTTGTCGACCGAGGTCGTGACGAAGCCTTCCTTCAGAATGCCTTCATTACCCATGTGTAGTGTGCTTCTCGCTGTGACCGTGGTGCCCTGCGTCGGACACCACCTCGAACACCCGGCCCGGGATCATTCCCAGTCGAGAGCGCCCTTCTTCCATTCGTAGGCAAAGCCGACCACCAGGATCGACAGAAACACCATCATCGCCCAGAAACCTGACGCGCCGATGTCTTTGAGCGCCACTGCCCATGGGAACAGAAAGGCGATTTCCAGGTCGAACAGGATGAAGAGAATGGCGACGAGGTAGTAACGGACGTCGAACTTCATGCGTGCGTCTTCGAATGCCTCGAAGCCACACTCATAGGGAGAGTTCTTTTCCGCGTCCGGGCGGTTCGGCCCCAGCAGGAAGCCCAGGATCTGGGGAGCAATCCCCACCAGGGTACCGACCAGGATGAAGAGGATGACGGGGAGATAAGGTTGCAGGTCCATGGTCGGAGTGTTCCAGCAGTCGTCAATGTCCCATCCGGACGTGAAAAA
Source organism: Ideonella benzenivorans (assembly GCF_020387415.1). Lineage (GTDB taxonomy): Bacteria > Pseudomonadota > Gammaproteobacteria > Burkholderiales > Burkholderiaceae_C > Ideonella > Ideonella benzenivorans. The sequence goes on from NZ_JAGWCB010000012.1 coordinate 38,902, forward strand.
GGCGCGCCACCCCCGGGGTGACACCCCGGACGCTGCGCGCCCAGCCTGTCCCCGATGGTCTCAGGGCGCCCGACAGGACTCCGGATGAGGATCCTGTCATCGAATTTGGTGCCGACGGCGAGACTCGAACTCGCACAGCTTTCGCCACTACCCCCTCAAGATAGCGTGTCTACCAATTTCACCACGTCGGCATCAAGTTGTCTGTCGTCCAATGACGGTCCGGTTGGCTTGAGGACTTGCTCACCGAACAGCCACTGATTCTAACGTGAAAAATGACTTATCTCAGCTCTCGAGCAAGTCATTCAGAGAGTTTGTTAATTGGAGACAGCCGAAGCAGGCGTTTGCACCGCCGTCGGAATCTGCGGCACGGCCGGGGCGGCCTTCTCCAGGACGCTGCCCGTGTCCGCCGGCTGCGCGCGCGAGACGCTGTTGGACATGAAGGCCAGGCCCAGGGTCGACAGGAAGAACACCGTGGCGCAGACCGCCGTGCTGCGCGACAGGAAGCTCGCGCTGCCGGTGGCGCCAAACAGACTGCCCGAGGCACCGCTGCCAAACGAGGCCCCCATGTCGGCCCCCTTGCCATGCTGCATCAGCACCAGCCCGATCATGATGATGGCGGCCAGCATCTGCAGGACCATCAGCAGGTTCATCCAGATATGCATGAGTCGTACTCCAATGATGTGAGAAAAGTGACGTCTGCCCGCCAGCCAGTCAGCCAGCAGCCCGGCAGATCGCCACGAAGTCTTCGGCCTTCAGTGCGGCGCCACCGATCAGACCGCCGTCGATGTCTGTTTGTGCGAACAGACTGATCGCGTTGTCCGGCTTGACGCTGCCACCGTACAGCAGCTTCATGGCGTCAGCCCGCGGCGTGGCCGCCTTGAGCTGAGCCCGCAGCACGGCATGCACTGCCTGGGCCTGCTCAGGCGAAGCCGTGCGCCCGGTACCGATGGCCCAGACCGGCTCGTAGGCCACGACCATCTCGCCCACGCAGTGGGCCAGTTTCTGGATCACCACCGACAGCTGACGCTTGACCACGGCCTCGGTCTCGCCAGCATCGCGCTGGGCCAGGGTCTCCCCCACGCACACGATGGGCGTGATACCACGCGCCAGCGCGGCCTTGGCCTTCTCGGCCACGACCTGATCGGTCTCGCCATGGTAGGCCCGCCGCTCCGAATGGCCGACGATCACATAACGGCAGCCGAACTCGGCGAGCATGCCCACTGACACCTCTCCGGTGTAGGCCCCTTGCTCATGCACGGAACAGTCCTGGGCACCCCAGCGCACATCGGTGCCGGCCAGGGTCACGGCGGTCTCGGACAGGTACGGGAAGGGCACGCACACCGCCACATCGCATCCAAAGGGACGCGCACCGACGATGCCAGCCAGCAGTTCGGCATTCGCCTTGCGACTGCCATGCATCTTCCAGTTGCCAACCACGAGCTTGCGTCGCATGGAACCTCTCTTGTCTCTCTTGTTTTGTGGGATGGGCCCGCGTCAGGCCGTCCAGTCCAGCACGATCTTGCCGACATGCTGGTTGGACTCCATCAGCACGTGAGCCTGCACCGCCTCCGCGGCCGGGAAGACCTGCGCGATCACCGGACGGATGCGCCCAGCCTCGATCAGCGGCCACACCTGCTCGCGCAGCGCCGCGGCAATGGCCGCCTTGAAGGCCACCGGACGCGGACGCAGCGTCGAGCCGGTGATGGTCAGACGCCGCAACAGCACCTGTCCGGCGTGGAACTCGCTCTTCACCCCCCCCTGGATCGCGATGATCACGATGCGACCATCGTCCGCCAGGCAGGACACCTCGCGGGCCACGTAATCACCGGCCACCATGTCCAGGATCACATCCGCGCCATGCCCGCCGGTGAGGCGTTTGACCTCCTCGGCAAAGTCGCTGACCCGGTAATTGATGGCATGGTCGGCCCCCAGCGCGATGCAGGCGGCGCACTTCTCATCGCTGCCGGCTGTCACCAGCACGGTCGCGCCAAAGGCCTTGCCCAGCTGGATCGCCGTGACGCCGATGCCGCTGGATCCCCCCTGCACCAGCAGGAACTCGCCAGCCTTCAGCTGCCCCCGGTCGAACACGTTCGACCAGACGGTGAAGAAGGTCTCGGGCAGGCTGGCCGCTTCGACCAGGCTCAGCCCGCGCGGAACCGGCAGACACTGGGCCAACGGCACCACACACAGCTCGGCATACCCCCCGCCGGCCACGAGGCCGCAAACGGCATCGCCCAACCGAAGACCCGCCGCAGCCAACGCCGTGACGTCTCCAGCAACGATCTCCCCCGCCACTTCCAGACCGGGCAGGTCGGAAGCACCGGGAGGGGGGGCGTAGTGCCCCTTGCGCTGGATGACGTCCGGACGGTTCACCCCCGAGGCGCGGACCCGCACCAGCACCTCACCCGCCCCGGGGACCGGGTCGGGGCGCACGGCCTCGACCAAGACCTCCGGCGGTCCGAAACGGCTGATCTCGATCGCGCGCATCGGATGGGCTTACTGCTGCTGTTGCTGCTGTTGCTGGTCGGCACCTTCGCCGTTGCCAACGGCTTCCGGCGCGGCCTGCTCGGCACGCTCGCGACGCGGACGCTCACTGCGTTCGCCCCGCTCCCGGCGTTCACCACGTTCCCGCGGCGCGCGCTCGTAGCGCTCTTCTTCCATGCCCTCCGGACGCTCCTGCAGTGCCTTCATCGACAGCTTGATGCGACCCTTCTCGTCGGTTTCCAGCACCTTGACCTTGACGATCTGACCTTCGTGCAGGAAGTCGGACACCTTCTCCACGCGCTGGTGGGCGATCTGGCTGATGTGCAGCAGGCCGTCCTTGCCCGGCAGGATGTTGACCAGGGCACCGAAGTCCAGGATCTTGGTGACCGGGCCTTCGTAGACCTTGCCCACTTCCGCCTCGGCGGTGATCTCGGTGATGCGCTTCTTGGCGAACTCGGCCTTGTCAGCGTCGGTCGAGGCGATGGTGATGGTGCCATCTTCACCGATGTCGATCGTGCAGCCGGTTTCCTCGGTCAGCGCGCGGATGGTGGCGCCTCCCTTGCCGATCACGTCACGGATCTTCTCCGGGTTGATCTTCATGGTGTACAGACGCGGGGCGAACTGCGAGACCTCGGTCTTCGCACCGCCCATGGCTTCCACCATCTTGCCCAGGATGTGCATGCGGGCTTCCTTGGCCTGGGCCAGCGCCACCTGCATGATCTCCTTGGTGATGCCCTGGATCTTGATGTCCATCTGCAGCGCGTTCACGCCCTGCGTGGTGCCGGCCACCTTGAAGTCCATGTCACCCAGGTGATCTTCATCGCCCAGGATGTCGGTCAGCACCGCGAAGCGGTTGCCTTCCTTGATCAGGCCCATCGCGATGCCAGCCACGTGGGCCTTCATCGGCACGCCGGCATCCATCAGCGCCAGGCAGCCGCCGCACACGGAGGCCATCGACGAGGAGCCGTTGGACTCGGTGATTTCCGAGACCACGCGGATGCTGTACGGGAAGTCTTCCTTGCTGGGCAGGCAGGCCACCAGGGCCCGCTTGGCCAGACGGCCGTGGCCGATCTCGCGGCGCTTGGGGCTGCCCACGCGACCAGTTTCACCGGTGGCGAACGGCGGCATGTTGTAGTGCAGCATGAAGGACTCGCTGTACTCGCCGGCCAGCGCGTCGATCACCTGGGCGTCGCGGTCCGTGCCCAGCGTGGCGGCCACCAGGGCCTGGGTCTCGCCACGGGTGAACAGCGCCGAGCCGTGGGCGCGCGGCAGCACGCCGGAGCGGATCTCGATCGGACGCACGGTGCGGGTGTCACGACCGTCGATGCGGGGCTCGCCGGCCAGGATTTGACCGCGCACGATGCGGGCCTCGATCTCGAACAGCAGACCATCGACTTCCACGCCGTCAAAGGCCAGGCCTTGCTCGGTCAGCGCGCCCTTCACGGCGGCATAGGCTTCACGGCAGGCCTGGGTGCGGGCCTGCTTGGAACGGATCTGGTAGGCCGCGCGCAGTTGCGGCTCGGCCAGCTCGGCCACCTTGGCGATGAAGGCTTCGTCCTTGGCCGGCGGCTGCCAGTCCCAGGCGGGCTTGCCGGCTTCGCGCACCAGTTCATGGATGGCGTTGATGGCCGCCTTGCCTTGCTCGTGGCCAAACACCACGGCACCCAGCATCACGTCTTCGGACAGCTGGTCGGCCTCGGATTCCACCATCAGCACGGCGGCTTCGGTGCCCGCCACGACCAGATCCAGCTTGGAATCGGCCAGCTGGGTCTTGCCCGGGTTCAGCACGTACTCGCCGTTGATGTAGCCCACGCGGGCGGCACCGATCGGACCGTTGAACGGGATGCCCGACACGGCCAGCGCGGCGGAGGTGGCGATCATCGCAGCGATGTCGGCCTGGACTTCCGGGTTCAGGCTCAGCACGTGCACGACGACCTGCACTTCGTTGAAGAAGCCTTCCGGGAACAGCGGGCGGATCGGACGGTCGATCAGACGGCTGGTCAGGGTCTCCAGCTCACTGGGGCGGCCTTCGCGCTTGAAGAAGCTGCCCGGGATCTTGCCCGCAGCGTAGGTCTTCTCGATGTAGTCGACCGTCAGCGGGAAGAAGTCCTGGCCGGGCTTCGGCTCGGTCTTGGCGACCACGGTGGCCAGCACCACGGTGTCATCGATATTGACGACCACGGCACCGCTGGATTGGCGGGCGATCTCGCCCGTCTCCATGGTGACCTGGTGCGAACCCCATTGGAAGGTCTTGGTGACTTTGTTGAACATGCTCATGGATGTCTCCGGTGAACGCGGCGCACTTGCGGCGGCGCCGGGGGACCGGGAGTCACCGAGTCGGGCGGTATGTCATTCCAGCGGACGGAACCCGCCCGGCCGCTGGAATGACACGACAGTACCCCGAATCCGGCTGCACTCCTCGAATAGACAAAGAGCCTGTGCTGGGAGTGAATCCAGACAGGCTCTTGGTCATGCGTGCCCGGCCAATTACTTGCGCAGGCCCAGCTTTTGAATCAGAGCGGTGTAACGGTCAGCGTCCTTGTCCTTCAGGTAGGACAGCAGGCGCTTGCGCTGGTTGACCATCTTCAGCAGACCGCGGCGGCCATGGTGATCCTTGGCGTGGGTCTTGAAGTGGGGGGTCAGCTCGTTGATGCGAGCGGTCAGCAGGGCCACTTGCACTTCAGGCGAACCGGTGTCGTTGGCGCTGCGCGCGTGGGCCTTGACGATGTCGGCCTTGATGAGGTCTGCCACGGACATGGCGATTTCCTTTGTTGTGTGGATTCCGCCAAGCCACGCCACCGCTCTCCAGGAGCTGTGCAGCGCCACCCCAACGGTTTCCGTTGATGACTCGCGGTCGCAGGTGAAACCAACCCGCGCCGTGCTTTTCCCTGAGATCCTCAACGGATCACGGAATTCGTGAGTATAGCCGAATCCGCTCAGGCGGCCATCAGATCCCAGCGCGGGCGGACCTCGAAGCTGTAGCGGGTGGCGGGCTGCGCCAAGCCAGCCTGCCAGCGCATGGCCGCGGCCAGCGCGATCATGGCGCCGTTGTCGGTGCACAGGGACAGTTCCGGATAGTGGACGCGCCAATGGCGTTTGGCCGCCGCGTCATCGAGCGCCGCCCGCAGCGCCCGGTTGGCACTCACCCCACCCGCCACCACCAGGCGTTTCAGACCGGTGGCCTTCATGGCCTTGATCGATTTCTGAGCCAGCACATCGACGATGGCGGCCTGGGCACTGGCGGCCACGTCGGCCCGCTGGACCTCGGTCGGCGCAGGCCCCAGTTTGCGCAGCGTGGTCATCACGGCGGTCTTCAGCCCGGCAAAGGAAAAATCCAGGTTCGGCTGATGCAGCAGCGGCCGTGGCAACTCATAGGCATCGGCCCGCCCCGTCTCGGCCAGGCGGGACAAGGCCGGGCCGCCCGGATAACCCAGCCCCAGCAGCTTGGCGGACTTATCAAAGGCCTCGCCCGCCGCATCGTCGATGGTTTCGCCCAGCAGGGTGTAGTGCCCCACCCCATCGACCCGCATCAGTTGGGTGTGACCGCCCGACACCAGCAGCGCCACAAAGGGAAACGCAGGCGGATCGGCCGACAGGAACGGCGAGAGCAGGTGCCCTTCCAGGTGGTGCACGGCCAGCGTCGGTTTGTTCAAGGCTGCCGCCAGGGCGGTGGCCACCCCGGCCCCCACCAGCAGAGCACCCGCCAACCCCGGCCCCTGGGTGTAGGCCACGGCGTCGATGTCCTGCAGCGTCAGGCCGGCCGCCTGCAAGGCCTCCCGCGCCAGCGGAATGGCGCGACGCACATGGTCGCGTGAGGCCAACTCCGGCACCACCCCGCCATAGGCCTGGTGCATGCGAATCTGGCTGTAGAGCGCCTGGCCCAACAGCACGGGCACGCCCGTGGGGACACAGCGCACGATGGCCACGCCGGTTTCGTCACAGGAGGACTCGAATCCCAGGATCACCGCTTCGCGAGGGTTTGTCACAAAAAAATTCCCTTCTGCTTGATCTAGGGCTGTGCCATTGTCACCAACTTTGGTGAGAATCAGTGGTCGATGATTCCACGAGGGCATTGCGAATGCCCCGCCATTCCGAGGACGTTGGGACCATGAAGGAATACAAGATCACGGCTTGGCCTGATTTGCCCGCAGAGTTTCGGCGCACGGCGTACCGGCGCATGGTGAGCGAGTTGTCGCAGCGCCATGTCTCGGAAGCGCATCTGCAGAAATGCACCGGTGCTTCGGCCGCCGAGGTGATGCGCTTGCTGGATTACCTGGAAACCTGCGAACTGCTCGACACCCAGGAAACGGCCGATGGCCTTCCCAAACGCCGGCGGTTTTCCTGGCCCTTCCACATCTTCGCCAATTCCTGAACCACCCGCCGCAGAACTCAGTGGTTCTCGCGGGCGTGGTTGATGGTGTATTTGGGAATCTCGATCGTCACATCCTCTGAGCCCAGAATGGCCTGACAGGACAGACGCGAGGTGGGCGTGAGGCCCCAGGCCTTGTCCAGCAGGTCTTCCTCGATCTCGTCGGGTTCCCCCAGCGAACGGTAGCCCTCCTTCACCACCACATGGCAGGTGGTGCAGGCGCAGCTCATCTCACAGGCATGCTCAATGGCGATGTCATGGTCGAGCAGGGCTTCGCAAATGGACGTGCCAGTGGGCGCCTGGATCTCCGCCCCCTTGGGGCACAGGCTGGCATGCGGCAGGATTCGGATGATGGGCATGGGGAGTCGTCGTCAGACTGGGTTCAGAGGGTGTCCAGGCGTCGCCCAGTCAGCGCTGCCTGGATGCCGCGGTTCATGCGGGCGGCGGCAAAGGCCTCGGTCGCCTTGGCCAAGGCCTCGATGGCCTGGGTGATGGCATCGGGTTGATCGCCCGCCCGGACATCCCGCAGGTTGGCCATCTGGGCGTCGATCGCCTCTCGCTCAGTTGCCTGCAGCAAGTCACCATCGGCCGCCAGGGCCGCCTGGGTGGCCAGCAGCATGCGGTCCGCCTCCACCTGGGCCTCGCGCAGCGCCCGGGCCCGCATGTCCCCTTCCGCACTGGAAAAGCCCTCACGCAGCATGCGGGCGATGTCCTCATCGGCCAGCCCGTAGCTGGGCTTGACCTGCACGGCGGCTTCCACACCGGTGGTCTGCTCGCGCGCTGACACACTCAGCAGGCCATCGGCATCCACCTGAAAGCTCACCCGGATGCGGGCGGCCCCAGCCGCCATCGGCGGAATGCCCCGCAGTTCGAAACGCGCCAGCGAGCGGCAATCCGACACCAGCTCCCGCTCGCCCTGCACCACATGGATGGCCATTGCGGTCTGGCCGTCCTTGAAGGTGGTGAAATCCTGCGCCTTGGCCACCGGGATGGTGGTGTTGCGCTCGATCACGCGCTCCACCAACCCGCCCATGGTTTCCAGCCCCAGGGACAGGGGAATCACGTCCAGCAGCAGCAATTCGCCGTCGGCCGCATTGCCCGCCAGGGCATTGGCCTGGATGGCGGCGCCGAGGGCCACCACCTGGTCCGGGTTCAGGTTGGTCAGCGGCGGTCGGCCGAAGAACTCGCCCACCGCCGCCCGGACGGCGGGCACCCGGGTCGAGCCCCCCACCATCACCACGCCTTGCACCTCGTCGCGGGTGACACGCGCATCCCGCAATGCGCGGCGAACCGCCTGCAGCGTGCGGTCCACCAGCCCCCGGGTCAGGGCATCGAACTGAGTCCGGCTGACGGCCACGCTCCATTCGCGACCGCCCACCGACGCATGCAACGTCACCTGCTCGTTCGTGGTCAACGCTTCCTTGGCGGCACGCGCGGCCACCAGCAGGCTGCGCTTGTCCTGCGGCGTGCGAGGCATCATCCCGGCCTGCGCCGCAGCCCAATCGGCCAGCGCGTGGTCGAAGTCATCGCCACCGAGCGCGGCATCGCCCCCCGTGGCCACCACCTCGAAGACGCCGTGCGAGAGCCGCAGCAGCGAGATGTCGAAGGTACCGCCTCCCAGGTCATAGACCGCATAGAGACCTTCCGAGCCGTTGTCCAACCCGTAGGCCACGGCCGCGGCAGTCGGCTCGTTGATCAGGCGCAGCACGTTCAGGCCCGCCAGCTGGGCGGCGTCCTTGGTGGCCTGGCGCTGTGCATCGTCGAAGTAAGCTGGCACCGTGATCACCGCGCCAAAAATCTCATCGTCGAAGGTGTCTTCGGCGCGGAAGCGCAGCGTGGCCAGGATCTCGGCCGACACCTCGACGGGCGTCTTCACGCCCTGCCGCGTCTGCAGCGCCACCATGCCGGGCTGGTCGACGAAGTGGTAAGGCAGCCGTTCGTGGCCTGCCACATCCGCCAGCCTGCGCCCCATGAAGCGCTTGACCGAGACCACCGTGTTCTCCGGGTCCTCGGCCTGCACCTCCGCGGCCTCCCAGCCGATCTGGCGACCGTCGCCTTCCAGGTAGCGCACCACGGATGGCAGCATCACCCGGCCCTGTGCATCGGGCAGGCACTCGGCCACGCCATGACGCACCGAGGCCACCAGGGAATTGGTGGTCCCCAGGTCGATGCCGATCGCGATGCGGCGTTGATGGGGATCCGGCGCCTGGCCGGGCTCGGAGATCTGCAGCAGAGCCATGGGAAAGATTCAGGAGTCCAGTGCCTCCAGCCGACGGTCGATGTCGGCCCGGAAGCGGTTCACGAACATCAGTGCGCGAACCTGTTGCGCCGCCGCAGCGGCATCGTGGGCCTGGTCGAGCAGACGTTCCAGCTCGGCCAGCATGCGTTGTTCCTCGGCCACCACCTGGTGGTCCAGCCCCTCGACGGCGGCGACATCGCCGGCCTCGTCGAGTGCCTCGCGCCATTCCATCTGTTGCATCAGAAAGCTCGTCGGCATGGCGGTGTTGCTCTCAGCCCCCACCTCCGCACCCGCCAGTTCGCACAGATAGCCCCCCCGGGCGAGCGGATCCTTCAGACGACGGTAGGCCTCGTTCACCCGCACGGCCCACTGCATGGCCACACGCTGGGCCGCCGGCCCTTCGGCCGCGAAGCGATCCGGGTGGACCTGGGTCTGCAGGTCCCGCCAGCGCTGATCCAGCGCAGCGCGATCCAGATGGAACTGCCGAGGCAGGCCGAACAAGGTGAAGTCGTCGTCTTGCAGGTTCATACCGAGAGTCGTTTTTCGTAGAACACCGACAAACCGTTGTCCGGATAGCCGGCAAACGGTCCCCGACGCGTGTAGCCACAGCGCTCGTACAAGCGAATCGCTTCGTGCTGGTCGCGTCCGGTCTCCAGCGTTGCAAGGGACAGGCCGGCCGCCAGCAGACGCTGCTCCAGCGCACTCAACACCTGCTCGGCAATGCGGCGTCCCCGGGCGGCCGGCAACACGAACATGCGCTTGACCTCGCCATAGGGCTGGCCCGCAGTGTCCGGCTCGCCCGGCATGCGGCGCATCGCGCCACAGCCCACCAGTTGTCCGTCCAGCTCCGCAACCAGAAAGTCGATGTCGGGCGCCAGCAATGCCGCCACATCCAGAATGTGGTTGTCTTCGGGCGCATACAGCGAACCGAGGTAGGCATCCAATGCGTCCAGCATGGCCACGACCTCGGGGCGGTCAGCACGCTCGGGACGAATGACAAGGGCGGTGGGTTCAGTCATACAAGGCAACAAAAAGGCGCGGCCCCGGGGCACCGCGCCATCGACTCAGGGCCGTCATTGTCGGCCAAACGGGAACGCCTCTTCCGTCAGATGCGGAAGGACTCCCCACAGCCACAACGGTCCTTTTCGCGCGGGTTGTGGAACTTGAAGCCTTCGTTCAGGCCTTCACGGACAAAGTCCAGCTCCGTGCCGTCGAGGTAAGGCAGGCTCTTCGGGTCCACCAGCACCTTGACGCCATGCTTTTCGAACACGATGTCCTCCGGGGCCACTTCGTCGGCGTACTCCAGCTTGTAGGCCAGGCCGGAGCAACCGGTGGTCTTGACCCCCAGCCGCACCCCCACGCCCTTGCCGCGACGGCTCAGGTAGCGGGTGACGTGCCGAGCGGCAGCTTCGGTGAGCGTGACAGCCATGGTCTCAGTCCACCTTCTCCGGGCTGGTGGCCTTGGCGCGGTAGTCGTCGACCGCCGCCTTGATGGCGTCCTCGGCCAGGATCGAGCAGTGGATCTTCACCGGCGGCAGCGCCAGTTCCTCGGCGATCTGGGTGTTCTTGATCTCCAGGGCCTGATCCAGCGTCTTGCCCTTGACCCACTCGGTCACCAGCGAACTGGATGCGATGGCCGAGCCGCAGCCATAGGTCTTGAAGCGGGCATCCTCGATCAGCCCGGTGGCCGGGTTGACCTTGATCTGCAGCTTCATCACGTCGCCACAGGCCGGCGCGCCGACCATGCCCGTGCCCACCGTGTCGTCGCCCTTGTCGAAGCTGCCGACGTTGCGGGGATGTTCGTAGTGGTCGATGACCTTGTCGCTGTATGCCATGTCTAACTCCTGAACTTCACGGTGCGGCGCTCAGTGCGCGCTCCATTGGATGGTCGACAGATCGACGCCCTCGCGGTACAGGTCCCACAGCGGGGACAGCTCGCGCAACTTGGCCACGCGGTCCTTCAGCGTGGCGATGGCGTAGTCGATCTCTTCCTCGGTCGTGAAACGGCCGATGGTCATGCGCAGGGACGAGTGCGCCAGTTCATCGCTGCGGCCCAGGGCACGCAGCACGTAGCTGGGTTCCAGGCTGGCCGAGGTGCAGGCCGAGCCCGACGACACCGCCAGCCCTTTCACGCCCATGATCAACGACTCGCCCTCGACGAAATTGAACGAGATGTTCAGGTTGTGCGGCACACGGCGGGTCAGGTCACCGTTGATGAACACCTGCTCGATCTCGGTCAGGCCCTTGACCAGACGCTCGTGCAAGGCCCGGATGCGCGGCAGCTCCAGGGCCATCTCTTCCTTGGCGATGCGGTAGGCCTCGCCCATGCCGACGATCTGGTGCGTCGGCAACGTGCCCGAGCGCAGACCACGCTCATGGCCACCGCCGTGCATCTGCGCTTCCAGGCGCACGCGCGGCTTGCGGCGCACGTACAGCGCACCGATGCCCTTGGGGCCGTAGCTCTTGTGCGAAGCCAGGCTCATCAGGTCGATCGGCAGCGTCTTGACGTCGATCTCGACCTTGCCAGTGGCCTGGGCGGCATCCACATGGAACAGCACGCCGTGCTCGCGGCAGATCGCCCCCAGCGCGGGGATGTCCTGGATCACACCGATCTCGTTGTTCACGAACATCACCGAGGCCAGGATGGTGTCGGGCCGGATGGCGGCCTTGAAGGCCTCCAGGTCCAGCAGGCCATCGGGCTGCACATCCAGGTAGGTCACCTCGAAGCCCTGGCGCTCCAGCTCCCGCATCGGGTCCAGAATGGCCTTGTGCTCGGTCTTGACCGTGATGAGGTGCTTGCCCTTCGTCTGGTAGAAGTGGGCCGCCCCCTTCAAGGCCAGGTTGTCCGATTCGGTCGCGCCGCTGGTCCAGACAATCTCACGCGGGTCGGCACCGATCAGGTCGGCCACCTGCTGGCGGGCCTTCTCGACGGCCTCCTCGGCCTCCCAGCCCCAGGCGTGGCTGCGCGACGCCGGGTTGCCAAAGTGCTCCCGCAGCCAGGGAATCATGGCGTCCACCACGCGGGGGTCCACCGGGGTGGTGGCGCCATAGTCCATGTAGATCGGGAAATGCGGAGTCATGTCCATGATGAATCTTCTAGACGGCGCAGCCGCGGCGCGCCCCCTGGCGCCCGCTCTGTCCGCACGACAAATGCTTATTTCGAAAAGGCGTTGCCCAGGGCGAACACCGAATTCGGTGCGGTCACCTTGATGGGCTTGACCACCGGCACGGTGGAAATGGCCCGTTTGACCGGCGCTTCCTCGATGGTCAGGCCCTTGGCCAGCTGGTCGTCGACCAGCTTGCGCAGGTTGATCGAATCCAGGTACTCGATCATCTTGGCGTTCAGGTTGGACCAGAGTTCGTGGGTCATGCAGCGGCCGATGTCATCGCCCATGCAGTTTTCCTTGCCGCCGCAACCCGTGGCATCGATGGGTTCATCCACGGCCACGATGATGTCGGCGACGCTGATCTCTTCGGCCTTGCGGCCCAGCGAGTAGCCGCCGCCCGGCCCACGGGTGCTCTCCACCAGTTCGTGACGGCGGAGCTTGCCGAACAGCTGTTCCAGGTAGGACAGGGAAATCTGCTGACGCTGACTGATGGCAGCCAACGCCACCGGCCCATTGGTGGACCGCAGCGCCAGATCAATCATCGCCGTGACGGCGAAACGGCCCTTGGTGGTCAGACGCATGTGAATCTCCTGTCAACTCGGTTGGCGACGGAGTCACGGCACCATGCCGTGCCTCCGCTGGACGTGGCCTCGCCAGTCCCGTCCTGGCACCAGCCAGAGCGGGTCAACCCTCGGTTGTTCCCGAGCGTTTTGGTCGATTATACACGAAGCCGAGTCTTTTAGTCGAGATTGGCGCCGACAAGTTCCCCAGCCCCGTGCGGAGGCCGCCGTCCCCCGGTCCAAGCAAGATCGCCGCCAGCCGATCCGGCCGTCGTTCAGACTGTCACAGCCCGGTCACGTCCAGCTGATCCAGGAAGCCCTCGCAGGCCGCGTCGACCATGTCGAGCACCTGCTCGAAGCCCTCCGGGCCGCCGTAGTAGGGGTCCGGCACTTCGCGCAGCGGGTGCTCGGGCGCGAAATCCATCAACAGACGGATCCGCCCCTGCAGGCCCGGCGGGCACTGCGCTTGCAGCGCCCGCGCGTGGCCGCGGTCCAGCGCCAGCAGCCAGTCGAATTGGGAGAAGTCCGCCAATTCGACCTGTCGGGCCCGCAGACGGCTCAAGTCCAACCCGCGCCGGGCGGCATGGACCTGCGAGCGCCGATCCGGCGGCTCGCCCACGTGGTAATCGGCGATCCCCGCCGAATCCACCTGCACCCGATCGGCCCAGCCGCGCTCGGCGGCCCGCCCACGCAACACCGCCTCCGCGGTGGGAGAGCGGCAGATGTTGCCGGTGCAGACCATCAACACCCTGACCACGCGGTCCCCCATGCTCATTCAGGCCTTGGCCGCGCCAGGGAACGGCACCACATTGCCGTCATGCACCGGACCGCCACCAAAGGCCTGTTCGCGCAGCGCGGCCAGTTGGTCGCGCACCCGGGCGGCCTTCTCGAACTCCAGGTTGCGGGCATGTTCCAGCATCTGTTTTTCCAGCGCCTTGATGCGCTTGGACAGATCCTTCTCGGACAGCACCTCGACCTCCGCCGCCTGCTGGGCCAGCCGCAGGTCGTCCTGCCCGGACTTGTCCACCACCACGCCATCGATCAGCTCACGCACCTGCTTGTGAATGCCGCGCGGCACGATGCCATGGGCCTCGTTGTAGGCGATCTGCTTGGCGCGCCGGCGTTCAGTCTCGCCAATGGCCTTCTTCATCGATTCGGTGATCCTGTCCGCATACAGGATGGCCCGGCCATGGACGTTGCGCGCCGCCCGGCCGATGGTCTGGATCAGGCTGCGCTCGGCCCGCAGGAAGCCTTCCTTGTCGGCGTCCAGGATGGCCACCAGGCTCACCTCGGGGATGTCCAGGCCCTCGCGCAGCAGGTTGATGCCCACCAGCACGTCGAAGGTGCCCAGGCGCAGGTCGCGCAGGATCTCCACCCGCTCCACCGTGTCGATGTCGGAGTGCAGGTAGCGCACCTTGACCCCGTTCTCGGTCAGGTAGTCGGTCAGCTGCTCGGCCATGCGCTTGGTCAGCGTGGTGATCAACACCCGCTCGCCCAGCTCCACCGTGGTCCGGATCTCCTGCAGCACATCGTCCACCTGCTGGGTGGCCGGCCGCACCTCGACCAGCGGGTCCACCAGGCCAGTGGGGCGCACCACCTGCTCGACCACCTGGCCGGCATGGGTCTTTTCGTAATCGGCCGGCGTGGCCGAGACGAAGATGCACTGCCGCATGCGCCGCTCGAACTCCTCGAACTTCAAGGGCCGGTTGTCCAGCGCACTGGGCAGGCGGAAGCCGTATTCGACCAGCGTGGTCTTGCGGGCCCGGTCCCCGTTGTACATGCCGCCCAGCTGACCGATCAGCACATGGCTTTCGTCCAGGAACATCACGGCGTCGGCCGGCATGTAGTCCACCATGGTCGGTGGCGGATCACCGGGCTTGGCGCCGGAGAGATGGCGCGAGTAGTTCTCGATGCCCTTGCAGTGCCCCACCTCCTGCAGCATCTCCAGGTCGAAGCGGGTGCGCTGCTCCAGGCGCTGAGCCTCGACCAGCTTGCCTTCCTTGATGAAGAAGTCCAGGCGCTCGCGCAGTTCGGCCTTGATGCCCTCAATGGCGGTCAGCACCGTCTCACGCGGCGTCACGTAATGGCTGGCCGGGTAGATCACAAAGCGCGGGATCTTCTGGCGCACCTGGCCGGTCAGCGGGTCCAGCAGCGCCAGCCCATCGATCTCGTCGTCGAACAGCTCGATGCGCACCGCCAGCTCGGAATGTTCGGCCGGAAAGACGTCGATGGTGTCGCCCCGCACACGGAAGGTGCCGCGGCCGAAATCCATGTCGTTGCGGGTGTACTGCATGCGGATCAGGTGGGCGATCAGGTCGCGCTGCCCGACCTTGTCCCCGCTGCGGAGGATCAAGCGCATCTGCGTGTAATCCTCGGGCTTGCCAATGCCGTAGATGGCACTGACCGAGGCGACCACGATGGTGTCGCGCCGCTCCAGCACGCTCTTGGTGGCCGACAGCCGCATCTGCTCGATGTGCTCGTTGATCGCGCTGTCCTTCTCGATGAACAGGTCGCGCTGCGGCACATAAGCCTCGGGCTGGTAGTAGTCGTAATAGCTGACGAAGTACTCCACCGCGTTCTTCGGGAAGAACTCGCGGAACTCGCTGTAGAGCTGCGCCGCCAGCGTCTTGTTGGGCGCGAACACGATGGCCGGCCGGCCCAGACGGGCGATCACGTTGGCCATCGTGAAGGTCTTGCCCGAGCCCGTCACGCCCAGCAGGGTCTGGTAGGCCAGACCGTCTTCCACCCCTTCCACCAGTTGCTCGATGGCGGCCGGCTGGTCACCCGCCGGCGGATAGGGCTGGAACAGCTGGAACGGCGAGCCCGGGTAGGTGACGAACTGCCCCTGGGGAGCCGCGACGGGCGGCTCGGACACGGTGGCGGCAGTGGCATCGGACATGGGGTCTTCCCTCGGTGAGCGCGTAAAATCTGGACGACCCGGCGAACTCCGGTCTTCCGGGTCAATCTGACAGCGTAGCGCATTCACTGAAACAGCGCCGACTGTCTGCACTCCCCGCACCATCTCCTGAACAGGATTTCTCCATGTCGCTCTTCGCTGCCGTCGAAATGGCCCCGCGCGACCCCATCCTGGGGCTCAACGAACAGTTCAACGCGGACCCCAACCCCGCCAAGGTCAATCTGGGCGTGGGTGTGTACACCGACGAAAACGGCAAGCTCCCCCTGCTGGCCTGCGTGAAGGCTGCCGAGACCCAGCTGGTCGAAGCGGCCCGTGCCCGCGGCTATGTGCCCATCGACGGCCTGCCCGCCTATGACAAGGCCGTGCAGACCCTGGTCTTTGGCGAAGGCAGCGACGTGCTGCCCCGCGTGGCCACCGTGCAGGCCCTGGGCGGCACCGGCGGCCTGAAGGTCGGCGCCGACTTCCTGAAGAAGGTGAACCCGAACGCCAAGGTGCTGGTCAGCAACCCCAGCTGGGAAAACCACCGCGCGCTGTTCACCAACGCCGGCTTCCAGGTCGACAGCTACCCCTACTACGACGCCGAGAAGAAGGGCGTGAACTTCGAGGGCATGCTGGCGGCGCTGAACGCCGCGGCTGCCGGCACGGTCATCGTGCTGCACGCCTGCTGCCACAACCCGACCGGCTACGACCTGGTGCCCGCCCAGTGGGAACAGGTCATCGCCGCGGTGAAGGCCCGCAATCTGGTGGCCTTCCTGGACATGGCCTACCAAGGCTTCGGCGACGGCATCGCCGAGGACGGCGCGGTCGTCAGCCAGTTCGTGAAGTCGGGCCTGAGCTTCTTCGTCGCGACCTCGTTTTCCAAGAGCTTCTCGCTCTATGGCGAGCGCGTGGGCTCGCTGAACGTGGTCTGCGCCTCGGCCGAGGAAAAGGCCAAGGTGGTGTCACAGCTGAAGGTCACCATCCGCACCAACTACTCCAACCCGCCGACCCACGGCGCCCAGGTGGTGGCCACGGTGCTGTCCACCCCGGCCCTGCGGGCCCAGTGGGAGGAGGAACTGGCCACGATGCGCAACCGCATCAAGGCCATGCGCGCCAAGCTGGTCGAGCGCCTGCAGGCCCACGGCGTCAAGGGTGACCTGAGCTTCATCACCACCCAGCGCGGCATGTTCAGCTACTCCGGTCTGAGCAAGCCGCAGATGGAACGCCTGCGCAACGAGTTCGGTGTCTACGGTGTCGACTCCGGCCGCATCTGTGTGGCCGCCCTGAACGACAAGAACATCGACTACGTGGCCGCGTCCATCGCCAAGGTGATGTGATCGCACGGGCGCGGGAAGCCGGACAATCCGGCGCCATGAACCCGCGCCCGCCTCAGCCGGTGACCCCCAAGGCCCACCGGCTGATCTACCGCCCGCCCCTGCTGGGGCGGGACTATTGGATCCTCGACGACGCCCTGCCCGACCCTGTGGCAGTGCGCCAGCGGCTGCTGCAGCGCCAGGACTGGGTGCTGGGCGCCCCCCACCGGCCGGAAGCTTGGCCTGGCATGCGCGCCCAGCCGGCGCTGACGCCCGAGGAACTGGCGCCGCTCGAGGCCTGGGCCCGGCAACAGACCCGCCAGAAGAAGCTGTTTGCCGTCGGTGCTGGCCTGCAGGGCAGCCAGTTCAACCACAACTGCGTGCAACTGGTGGGCGCAGGCGAATCCGGCCCTCGGCCCCATACCGATTCGCGCCGGCTGTGCAAGTACGCCGCCGTGCTGTACCTCAATCCGGAGGTGCCGGACCATTGCGGCACGGCCCTCTACCGGGTTCGGCTGCCGGATGGTTCGCCGGGTGGCAACACCCTGCCTGCCCGCTTCAGCAACCTGGTCGAGGCGCTGGACAGCCGCTTCGTCCCGCCCGACCTGTTCGTGCAGGATCTGGCTTTCGACCACCGCTTCAACCGGCTGGTCATGTACAAGGCCGACCTGATCCACAGTGCCACAGGCTACTGGGGCCAGACCCTGGCGGACAAGCGCATGACCCTGGTGTTTTTCTGGATGGCCTGAGCCCCTCCCAGGGGGAACACGGATGCGGTCAGCCCCAATGGCGGGCCGGGATGTTGCGGTGCACAATGCGCTCAGAATCGGATGTCAGACAGATCTGACGGCCGTGGCTGGGCCGCGGCACGCCGGACAGCCCGCCGGCCCCAGGCCGGCACAACCGCGGAGCATGCTTCATGCTGTACCAGATCTATGAAACCCAGCGCGCGCTGCTGGCCCCGTTTTCCGAGTTCGCCAGCGCGACCGCCAAGCTCTACAGCCACCCGATGTCGCCGTTTGCGCATGTGCCGATGTCCCAGCGCTGGGCCGCGGGCCTGGACCTGATGCACCGGGTGACCAAGGAATATGAACGTCCCGAATTCAACATCCGCTCCGTCGATGTGAAGGGTGTGCCGGTCGCGGTGCAGGAGCAGGTGGCCATCCACAAGCCGTTCTGCGACCTGATCCGCTTCAAGCGCTTCACCGACAACGCCGAGGCGCTGGACACGATGAAGGGCCAGCCGGTGGTGCTGGTGGTGGCGCCATTGTCGGGCCACCATGCCACGCTGCTGCGCGACACCGTGCGCAGCCTGCTGCAAGACCACAAGGTCTACATCACCCGCTGGACCGATGCCCGGCTGGTCCCGCAGGAGGACGGCGACTTTCATCTGAACGACTATGTGGCCTATGTGCAGGAGTTCATCCGCCACATCGGCCCGGAGGTGCACGTCATCTCCGTCTGCCAGCCCACCGTGCCGGTGCTGGCCGCCATTTCGCTGCAGGCGACGACGGGGGATGTGGTGCCGCGCAGCATGACGATGATGGGCGGTCCCATCGACGCCCGACGCTCGCCCACCGCGGTGAACAACCTGGCCATGAGCAAGAGCTTCGAGTGGTTCGAGAACAACGTCATCTACCGTGTGCCCCCCAACTACCCGGGGGCCGGCCGCCGCGTCTACCCGGGCTTCCTGCAGCACACCGGCTTCGTGGCGATGAACCCGGACCGCCACCTCAGCTCGCACTACGACTACTTCCTGGACCTGGTGCGTGGCGACGGCGAAAGCGCCGAGGCGCACCGCGAGTTCTATGACGAGTACAACGCCGTGCTCGACATGCCAGCCGATTACTACCTGGACACCATCAAGACCGTGTTCCAGGATTTCGCCCTGGTCAACGGCAGCTGGGTGGTGGATGGCGTGCGCGTCGCCCCGGAGGACATCACCACCACCGCACTGCTGACGGTCGAAGGCGAACGCGACGACATCTCCGGCGCCGGCCAGACGCGTGCGGCGCACGACCTGTGCCACAACATCCCGGCGGACCGCCAGTTCCATTATGACGTCGAAGGCGCGGGCCACTATGGCATCTTCTCCGGCCGACGCTGGCGCGAAAACGTCTACCCGGTCGTGCGGGACTTCATCCTGCGCTTCAACCAACCGGCCCAGGCAGCGGCTCCCGCCCCGGCCAGCAAGCATAGCGCCCCCCGCAAGGTGGCCTGAGCAGTCGGCGCGCCCGCCGCCCCGCGCATGCCGGGGGCGGCGGCGCCGATAATCCCGGGGTGACCACCACGCCCGCCCCCATGCCCTTGGCCCCGGTGAGTGCTGACCCGGAACAAGTCCGGCGCATCGACGCCGCCCTGCCCCAGACTCAGTGCACCCGCTGTGGCTATCCGGACTGCCACGCCTACGCTGTGGCCATCGCCAGCGGCGAGGCCGACATCCACCAATGCCCGCCGGGCGGACAGGAAGGCATCGCCCGGCTGGCCCGCCTGACCGGGCGGCCGGCCCGACCACTGGCCCCGGCCTGCGGACAGGAAAGCCCGCGGGCCGTGGCCGTCATCGACGAGGCCTGGTGCATCGGCTGCACGCTGTGCCTGAAGGCCTGCCCGGTGGACTGCATCGCCGGCAGCAACAAGCGCATGCACACCGTCATCGAAGCCCAGTGCACCGGCTGTGAACTCTGCGTTCCCGTCTGCCCCGTCAGCTGCATCGCGATGGAACCCGTCAGCGGCCAGGTCACTGGCTGGGCAGCCTGGAGCCCCGCCCAAGCCGACGAGGCCCGCCAGCGCTATGCCTTCCACCAACTGCGGGTTCAGCGCGAACAGCGCGAGAACGAGGCGCGCCTGCTGGCCAAGGCCGAGCACAAGCTCTCCGACCTGGAAAACCAGACCCGCCACACCGACCCCGAGGTGATCGCCCGCAAGCGGGCGGTCATTGAGGCAGCGATCGCCCGGGCCCGCGCCTTGCGTGCGCCCCAGGACCCCTCAAAGGGCTCCCCCTCATGATGTCTCCCCGCAAGATCGAACGCTTCTTCGCCACGCTGCAGGCGGCCAACCCGCACCCCGAAACCGAACTGGTCTACAGCAATCCCTTTGAACTGCTGGCCGCCGTGCTGTTGTCCGCCCAGGCCACCGACGTCAGTGTCAACAAGGCCACCGGCCCGCTGTTCCAGGTGGCGTCCACCCCGGGCCAGATGCTGGCGCTGGGTGAAGAGGGCTTGATCCCGTACATCAAGACCATCGGCCTGTACAAGACCAAGGCAAAGCACCTGATCGAGACCTGCCGCATCCTGATCGAACAGTACGGCGGCGAGGTACCGCAGGACCGCGAGGCCCTGGAAGCCCTGCCCGGCGTGGGCCGCAAGACCGCCAACGTGGTGCTCAACGTGGCTTTTGGCGAACCGACCATCGCGGTGGACACGCACATCTTCCGGGTGGCCAACCGCACCGGGCTGGCCCCGGGCAAGACCCCGCTGGCGGTCGAACAGGCCCTGCTCAAGCGGGTGCCGCCCGCCTACCGGGTGCATGCCCACCACTGGCTGATCCTGCATGGGCGCTATGTCTGCCAGGCCCGCAAGCCGCGCTGCGGCGCCTGCCAGGTGGCCGATGTGTGCGAGTACCCGGACAAGACCACGGCCATCTGAGCGCATGAATCTGAGCGCGCATGAAAAAGGCCGCCCCAGGGCGGCCTAGAAATGCCAAGGGCCACAAGATGTGGCCCTGATAGCAACCGACCCTGGAATCGCCTTCAGGCGAAAGGGCCGGGATCCTGCGACGCCGGTGACGGGTTCCGGTGTTCTGCCCAGTGCTGCAGTCGGTTTGTCGTCTCAGTGCTTTGCATTGTGCGCCGCTTCGGTGACGGCGATGTGACAAAGTGCAGCCCCTTTCTCCCGCTGTTCCGCTGAGCCGGATCCCCTGGCACCGAAAGCCCCTCATCGGTGCTCGGGTTTCGTCCGCAGCCACGGCAGGCGGTGCAGGATGCCCCTTCCTCAGCCTCTCGTCACGCCGTGCCCCAGGACGCTCTTGTCTCCGCCGCGCTCCACCGGCATGACCGCCAGGCCAATGCCTTGGTGCAGATCCTGCGCGAACTCCAGGCGACGCTCGGCTGGCTGCCACGCGAGGCCCTGACCCAGGTGGCGCAGGCCACCGGCCGGTCGTTGGCCGATGTGGAGAGTGTGGCCAGCTTCTACCGCTTCCTGCACCTGTCACCCGTGGGCGACTACCGGGTGCTGTTCAGCGACAACATCACCGACCGCATGCTGGGCAGCCAGGCCCTGATGGACCGGCTGTGCCAGCGCTTGGGCGTGCTGCCCGGCCAGGTTCGCGCCGACGGACGGGTCAGCGTGGCCCCGTGTTCCTGCACCGGCCTGGGTGACCAGGGCCCCGCGCTGCTGATCAACCACCACCAGGTGATCACCCGCCTCACCCCCGAGCGGGTGGATGCGCTGGCCAACCACATCGAGGCCCAGGTGCCCCCCGCGGACTGGCCGGCCGAATGGTCCATGGTGGACGACCAGATCCGCCGCCCGGACGTGCTGCTGGGCACCCCCTTCACGCCAGGGAGCGCCCTGCAGGCCGCCCGGGGTCTGGGGCGCGAAGCCACCCTGGACCAGATCCAGCGGTCCAAGCTGCGCGGCCGTGGAGGTGCCGGCTTCGCCACCGGGCTCAAGTGGGAGCTGTGCCGCGATGCGCCAGGGCAAAGCCGCTGCGTGGTCTGCAATGCCGACGAAGGCGAGCCCGGCACCTTCAAGGACCGGGTGTTGCTGACCCGCCATGCCGACCTGGTGTTCGAAGGCATGACGCTGGCCGCCTGGGTGGTTGGTGCCCGGCAGGGCTTCGTCTACCTGCGCGGCGAGTACCGCTTCCTGCTGCCCCACCTGGAGGAGGTGCTGCGCCAGCGCCGCGCGGCCGGTCTGCTGGGACAGGCCCTCCAGGGCGAAGCCGGCTTCGACTTCGACATCACGGTCCACGTGGGTGCCGGCGCCTATGTCTGTGGCGAAGAGTCGGCCCTGCTCGAATCCCTGGAGGGGCACCGCGGCACGCCGCGCATTCGCCCGCCCTTCCCGGTCGAGCACGGCTACCTGGGCCAGCCCACCACGGTGAACAATGTCGAGACCTTTTGTGCTGCAGCCCACATCCTGCTGCGCGGCGGCGACTGGTGGGCCAGCCTGGGCACGCCCCACTCCACCGGCACCAAGGTCCATGCCATCTCCGGCGACTGCGCCCGGCCAGGCATCTACGAATACCCGCTGGGCACGCCCGTCGACCAGATGCTGGAGGACTGCGGCGCCACCGACACGCAGGCGGTGCAGGTGGGCGGCCCCTCCGGCACCTGCCTGTCGGTGACCGAGTTCGGCCGCCGCATCGCCTACGAGGATGTTCCGTCGGCCGGCGCCCTGATGGTGTTCGACCGCCATCGGGACCTGTTCGAGGTGGCGCGCAATTTCGCCCACTTCTTCGCCCACGAGAGCTGCGGTTTCTGTACGCCCTGCCGCGTAGGCACCGAGCTGCTGGCCCGCCGGATGGACAAGCTGGCCGCGGGCCAGGGCTCGCGCCACGACATGCAGGTGCTGCAGGAGCTTGACACCCTGCTGCACCAGAGCACCCACTGTGGCCTGGGTGCCGCGGCCTGCAACCCGCTGCGCGACACGCTGCTGAAGTTCCGGCCCAGCTACGAGCGGCGCCTGCAGTCGCTGCACTTCCTGCCTGCGCTGGATCTGGACGCCGAGCTGTCCATCGCCCGTGCCGCCACCGACCGCCAGGATGCCGGCGCCCACTGGCCGCCCCCCCACGGGATCACCCCATGAGCCGCTACACCGCCTCCAGCCAGAGTTTCCTGCTCGATGGCGAAGAAGTGCCGATGGCGCCCGGCGACACGGTGCTGCAGGCCGCCCACCGGGTGGGCCGCTACATCCCGCACCTGTGCTGGCACCCGGGCCTGCCGGCCCATGGCTCGTGCCGGCTGTGCCTGGTGAAGTTCAATGGCCATCCGGTGTCGGCCTGCACCGCGCTGGCGGCCCCCGGGGCGGTGGTGGAGTGCCAGACCCCGGACCTGCAGACCGAGCGCCGCACCCTGCTGCAGATGCTGTTCGTCGAGGGCAATCACTTCTGCCCCTCCTGCGAACGCAGTGGCAACTGCCTGCTGCAGGCCACGGCCTACCAGCACGACATGGCGGGCCCGCACTTCGAGGAGTTCTACCCGAACCGGCCGGTGGACGCCTCGCACCCCGATGTGCTGCTGGACCACAACCGCTGCATTCTCTGCGGCCTGTGCGTGCGGGCCAGCCAGCTGCTGGACGGCAAGTCGGTCTTCGCCATCGGCGGGCACGGCATCCACAGCCACCTGGTGGTCGACAGCCCCAGTGGACAGTTGGGCGATTCGGCGCTGAGCGTGCACGACCAGGCGACCGGCATCTGCCCCGTGGGCGCGCTGATGCCCAAGCGGGTGGGCTTTCAGGACCCGATCGGCCAGCGGCGCTTCGACCTGCACCGGGTGGACGAGCCGCACAGCCAGGAGGCCCCGCCGCCCGGCCAGGAAGACACGCCATGACGACGCCCGCGCCCCCCGCCTATCCGGAGCCGGCCCCGCGCAAGCTGAAGGTGGCGACCACCTCGCTGGCCGGCTGTTTCGGCTGCCACATGTCGCTGCTGGACATCGACGAGCGGCTGTTCACGCTGATCGAGCATGTGCAATTCGATTGCTCTCCGCTGACCGACCTGAAGGAGGTTGGCCCCTGTGATCTGGGGCTGATCGAGGGGGGCCTGTGCAACGTGGAGAACATCGAGGTGCTGCAGGCCTTCCGCGCCCAATGCAAGGTGCTGGTGGCCGTGGGCGCCTGCGCGATCAACGGCGGCCTGCCTGCCCAGCGCAACCGGCTGGACATCGGCGATGTGCTGCGCGAGGTCTACGTCCACCGGCCCGGCACGCGCGCGGATGCCCAGGTGCCCAACGACCCCGAGCTGCCGCTGCCGCTCAACCAGGTGCGGCCCATCCACGAGGTGGTGCTGGTGGATTACGAGCTGCCGGGCTGCCCGCCTTCGGCCGACACCTTCTGGGCCTTCTTCACCGACCTGCTGGCCGGGCGCACCCCGCGCCTGGCCCACGGCCAGATCCACTACGACTGAACCCCATGGCCAGCACCGACCTGGAAACCGCCGCCCACCCGCAAGGCCTGCGCCGCGTGGCCATCGACCCGGTGTCGCGGGTGGAAGGCCACGGCAAGGTCACGCTGCTGCTGGACGAACACCACCGCGTCCAGCAGGCCCGGCTGCACATTGTCGAATTCCGGGGTTTCGAGGCCTTCATCGAAGGCCGCCCCTACTGGGAGGTGCCGGTGATGGTGCAGCGCCTGTGCGGCATCTGCCCGGTGTCGCACCACCTGGCCGCCTGCAAGGCCCTGGACCATGCGCTGGGCATCACCACCCTCCCCCCCAGCGCCGAGAAGCTTCGCCGGCTGATGCACTACGGCCAGGTGCTGCAGTCGCACGCGCTGCACTTCTTCCACCTCTCGTCCCCCGACCTGCTGTTCGGCTTCGACTCGGAGCCGGCCCGGCGCAACATCGTCGGCGTGGCTCAGGCGCATCCGGACATCGCCCGCCAGGGCGTGCTGCTGCGCAAGTACGGGCAGGAGATCATCCGCGCCACTGCCGGCAAGCGGGTGCATGGCACGGGCTCGGTCCCGGGTGGGATGAACCGCCACCTCAGCCCCGAGGACCGCGGGATGCTGCGCGCCCAGGCCGACACGATGGTGCAATGGGCCCAGGATGCCGTTCACCTGGTGCAGCGCCTGCATGCCCAGAACCCGGCGCTCTATGACCAGTTCGCCCGCCACCCGGCCCACCTGCTGTCGCTGGTCCGGCCGGACGGTGCGCTGGACCTCTACGCCGGCCGGCTGCGGGTGCGCCATGCGCAGGGCACGCTGCTGGAAGACCAGGTGGACGACCAGCGCTACCTCGATCTGATCGAAGAGGAAGTCCGCCCCTGGAGCTACATGAAGTTCCCCTACCTGCGCCGCCTGGGCCCGGCCGAGGGCTGGTACCGGGTGGGCCCGCTGGCCCGGGTGCAGAACTGCGACCGCATTCCCTCGCCGCTGGCCGAGACCGAACGGCAGGCGTTCGTCGCCCATGGTCAGGGCGCGCTGATCGACGCCACCCTGGCCTACCACTGGGCCCGGATGATCGAGCTGCTGCACACGGCGGAAGTGGTGCGTGAGCTGCTGGACGACCCGGACCTGCTGGCCGGCGAGCTGCTGGCCAGCGGCCAGCGCACGGGCGAAGGCGTCGGCATCCTCGAAGCCCCCCGCGGCACGCTGATCCACCACTACCGGATCGACGACGATGACCTGGTGCGCTACTGCAACCTGATCGTCTCCACCACCCACAACAACCAGGCGATGAACGAGGCCGTGCGCTCGGTGGCCCGCACCTACTTCGACGGGCGCGAGGTCACCGAAGGCCTGCTCAACCACATCGAGGTGGCGATCCGCGCCTACGACCCCTGCCTGTCCTGCGCCACCCACGCCATGGGCCAGATGCCGCTGGAGGTCGTGGTGCTCGACGCGGCGGGCCACTGCCTGTCGCATGTGCGCAAGTCCAGCCAGGGCGAACTCACCCAGGGGTCCGGGACGCTGGATTGGACGGCTTGACGTCGCTGGCCTCCCCTGCTGACAACGCCCCCTGGCTGCTGATCGCCTGGGGCAACCGCAGCCGTGGCGATGATGCGCTGGGGCCTCTGTTGCTGGACCGCCTGCAAGCCTGGCTGGGCCAGACGGTTGGCGCACAGGCGCCCCAGGTGGCCTGCATCGAAGACCAGCAACTGCAGGTCGAACACGCACTGGACCTGCTCGGACGCCGGGGCGTTCTGTTCATCGATGCCGCGCTCGATCTGAGACAACCCTTTGCCATCGAAACCCTCCGAGCGAGGCGGGACGCCAGCTTCAGCACCCACGCCCTGTCCCCGCAGGCCGTGCTGCAAGCCCACCTCGACGTCTGCCGATGCCCACCGCCACCCAGCACCCTGTTGACACTGCGGGCCTCTGCCTTCGACCTGGGGACCCCGCCCAGCGCGCAAGCGCTGAGCGATCTCGCGCTGGCCGAAGTCTGGGCACGTGACTGGCTGACCCGTTGCCGGCGGACGTGACGCGGCCGGTCGATCAGCTCATGCGGCCGCCGCGCCTGGCAGCGTGGCCATCAGGCGCTGCAACCGCGCCGCCAGCTCCGGCGACGTCAATGCCAAAGGGAGGCGGGCCATGCGCGGATCGGCCAGACAGGCCTTCACCCGGGTGAACGTGGGCGAAGGGTCACTGGCCAGATCGAAGTCCTGCAGAGACTTCAGCTGGCCCTGGGCCAGCAATTCCCCCAGCCGGGCGCACAGATAGCCCAGGGCCAAGGGCAGCGCCCGCGCGCCGTCCAGCGAGCGATAGGAACGGACCAGCAGTTCGTCCGCATCGCTGGCATCGGCAATGACGCTCGCCGGCAAACCCCACTGCGCCATCAGCAGGCGGCCGATCTCTGAGGCTGGCAGGCCCAACTGGGCTTGCTCAGCGGCACAGCGCCCCGGGTGATCGGGCTGCACCAGGTCCTTGAGCAAGCCCATCGGCGTGGTCGCCACCACCGCCAGCCGGCCCAGAAAGGACAGCAGCACCGCACTCACCACCGCGCCACGGTCCTCGATCGGCAATTCGGCCGTCAGATGCTGCGCCAGCTCACTCGCCAGGGCACTGGCGCGCCAGACACGGTCCAGCATCGGCTGGCGCACCGGAGCATCTGGTGCGAAGGAGGACATCATGGCGTAGCGCAGGCAGATCGCACGCACCTCGGTCAGGCCCAGGTGGATCACGGCCTGAGCCACGCTGGTCACCGGCGTCTCCAGCCCATACAGCGGCGAGTTCACCGCCGACAGCAGCTTGCCCGCAATGACCGGTTCCGAGACGATGAGATCCACCAGTTGGGCCGAGCTGGCTTCACTCAGCAGATCGGTCGACACCAGGTGCAGCATCAGGCGCGATGGCCGGGGTATGTGCTGAAACACGGCCACCAAGGCGGCCTGCCGCGCTGGCGGCACCTCTGCTGCGGACACCCAATGGAAAGGCGCGGGGGGATCGGGTTCGGCGTCCTCGGTGGCCCCGCTTGGAGCCGACGAACCCGCTTCGGTGGGCTGTGCGACGGGAATCACGCGCTTCATGGCCTCCGGACGAGACCGTTGGGAACGCTGCCCCAGGACAACCCAGGCCAGGGCCACCACGCCCAGGGCCACCGCCAGCCAGATGATGTTGCTCATGGCGCGGATTCTGCAATTGGGCGTGACACCCCGAAACCGGGACAAGCCAGCCCCAAAGGCCTCAAACCGCACGTGCCAATGAAAAACGCCGCTTTGAAGCGGCGTTTTTGGCAAGGCGGTTGGCGGAGACGGAGGGATTCGAACCCTCGATGGAGTTTTTGACCCCATACTCCCTTAGCAGGGGAGCACCTTCGGCCTCTCGGTCACGTCTCCAACCTAAGCTTTGCAGTATAGCGTGAAATTACGCTTTTGCCTCGTCGATTGTCGGAATTGCTGCATCCAGATCGAAAGCCTTGTGCAGCGCGCGCACGGCGAGCTCCATGTACTTCTCCGCGATCACGACCGAAGTCTTGATTTCGCTGGTGCTGATCATCTGGATGTTGATGCCCTCTTCGCTCAGCGAACGGAACATCTTGCTGGCCACGCCCACATGGCTGCGCATGCCAATGCCGACGATCGAAACCTTGCAGATCTTGGGATCGCCCAGCACGTCTGACGCGCCAGTGGCCGGCTGCACCTGTGTGCGCAGCAGGTCCAGCGTGCGCTGGTAATCGTTGCGGTTGACCGTGAACGAGAAGTCGGTCTTGCCGTTCGACGACACGTTCTGGATGATGACATCCACCTCGATGTTGGCGTCCGCCACCGCACCCAGGATCTGGGACGCAACGCCCGGCTTGTCCGGCACGCCCGTCACGGTGACCTTGGCTTCGTCGCGGCTGAAGGCGATGCCCGAGACAACGGCTTGTTCCATCTTTTCGTCTTCCTCGAAGGTGATCAGAGTGCCCGACTTGGCCTCTTCCTCAACACTGATATCCCAGGGGGTGAAGCTGGAGAGCACCCGCAGCGGCACGCGGTACTTGCCGGCGAACTCGACCGAGCGGATCTGCAGCACCTTGGAGCCCAGGCTGGCCATTTCCAGCATTTCCTCGAAGCTGATCGTGCTCAGACGACGGGCTTCGGGCACGATGCGCGGATCGGTGGTGTAGACACCGTCCACGTCGGTGAAAATCAGGCATTCGTCGGCCTTCATCGCCGCGGCAATCGCCACCGCCGAGGTGTCCGAACCGCCCCGACCCAGCGTGGTGACGTTCTGGCCCTCGTCCACGCCCTGGAAGCCGGTGATCACGACCACCTTGCCGGCCGCCAGATCGGCGCGCACCTTGGTGTCGTCGATGCTCTCGATGCGCGCCTTGGTGTAGGCCGAATCGGTCTTGATGGGCACCTGCCAGCCTGAATAGCTGATCGCCTCCATGCCTTCGGCCTGCAGCGCCAGGGACAACAGCCCGACCGACACCTGCTCGCCGGTGCAGGCGATCATGTCGAGCTCGCGCAGCATCGCAGGCGTCTGTTTGGCGGGAGAGACTTCCTTGGCCAGGCCCAGCAGGCGGTTGGTTTCCCCGCTCATTGCCGAAGGAACGACGACCATCTGGTGGCCCGCGCGGGCCCACTTGGCCACGCGCTTGGCGACATTGCGGATGCGCTCGGTCGAGCCCATCGACGTGCCGCCGTATTTGTGTACGATCAAAGCCATGAGGTTGCGAATGTAGCGACAGCGCCCAGGTGGGCGAAAGACTTGCACAGCCGCTTCGCGACCACGCAAACCCCCTATTCTATGGGATCGCTGGCGTTTTCGAGCCGGTCGGCCGTCCAGACAGGCCGCCACTGGCGCACCCCGGGGGCAGCCCACTGGCGGGCATCCACCCCCAGCCCCGGCACGAACAGCACCGTGGGCGCGTCCGTGTGGGGATCCAAGCGGCACAGCAGCGGCGCATCGCGCAGCCAGGCCGGAACACCGACCGCCTGGAATTGTTTCTTCAGGTTGCGGGGCGGCCGCCCGGGCCCCAGCTGAAACGTCTCCCCGCCCTGGCGCGACAGGACCCAGGCATCCTGCAGCTGAGCCTGGCTGAGCCCACCTTCCTGGGC
Organism: Ideonella benzenivorans; assembly: GCF_020387415.1. Taxonomy (GTDB): domain Bacteria; phylum Pseudomonadota; class Gammaproteobacteria; order Burkholderiales; family Burkholderiaceae_C; genus Ideonella; species Ideonella benzenivorans. Next base: position 68,072 of record NZ_JAGWCB010000012.1, read on the forward strand.
GGGCTCGAAATGCAGCGTGCCCCTCCAGGCGCTCAGCCTGATGGGGCTCACCCCCCGCACCGGCCATCGCGAGCCCCATGCCAAGGGCTTGGCAGAGGATGCAACCTCCGCCTGTGTGACCGACAGAACGCCCCGGTAGAGCTGCCAGACCAGCCCCCCTTCGGACGGCCAGCGGGCAGCACCGGGCCGCCCCAGGCGCGCCAGCATCTGACGCTGCAGCATCTCGTGCGGTGGCGGCTGTTGAAACATCCGGGCGGCCTGCCGCAGCCAGGCCTGCAACGCGAACTGCTGCCGCACCGGCGACAGCTGAGCCCAGGCCTGCAAGGGCAGCCGGTCTGGCTGACCGCCCAGCTGATGCAGATCGGCCTGTGCCACCTCGTCGATCAACTGGGCCGCCGCCTGGCTGTGCCGGGCCACTGTCACCAGAGCCTCCGAAGCGGCCGGAAAGTGCTGCGTCAGCACCGGCAGCACGGCCTGACGAATTCGGTTGCGCGCGAAGCGGAGGTCCTGGTTGCTGTCGTCCTCCACGTGCCGCAGCCGGTGCCGGGCCACATAGTGCGCAATCGCCGTGGCTGGCTGATCCAGCCAGGGACGGATCCAGCACAGGCCGTCGCGCCACATCAGCCCCGGCATGGCCGCCAGGCCCCTCGGGCCTGCGCCACGCAGGGCTTGCAGCAACACGGTCTCGGCCTGGTCGCGCCGGTGGTGGGCCAACAGCACCGTGTCGGCCCCTTCGGCCCGGGCCAGTTCGGCCAAGGCGGCGTAACGTTCGCGCCGGGCCCAGGCCTCCACGCTTTCGCCAGCGGACGGTCGGGAGGTCAATCGCCGCGCACGAAACTGCAAGGCCGCATCACCGGCCGCCCAGCGGTGCACCTGTGCGCGGGCCTGGGCCAGCCAGCGGTCGGCCTGCGGCATCAGGCCGTGGTGAACATGCAAGGCCACCACCCGCAGCCCGGTGCCCCGGGCCTGGCGCCACACGGCGTGCAGCAAGGCGGTCGAATCGCGCCCACCGCTGAAGGCCACGGCGAGCACGGGGGCCGCCGGTGCGGCGGCCATGGTCTCAGCGCGCCGAGGTGTCGGTGAAACGGCCGTAGGACTTCAGGCGCTCATAGCGGCGCGCCAGAAGATCCGGTACCGACAGGTCGGACACCTGCCGCAGCGCATCGACCAGCGCGCGCTTGACCGAGGTGGCCATGTGCTTGGGATCGCGGTGGGCACCGCCCACGGGTTCGTTGACGATCTTGTCGATCAGGCCGAGCGCCTTCAGACGGTGGGCGGTGATACCCAGGGCCTCGGCGGCATCCGACGCGCGCTCGGCCGTCTTCCACAGGATGGAAGCGCAGCCTTCCGGCGAGATGACGGAATAGACGGAGAACTGCAGCATCAGCACCTGGTCGGCCACGCTGATGGCCAGCGCGCCGCCCGAACCGCCTTCCCCGATGATCGTGGTGATGATCGGCACTTCGAGCTGGGCCATCTCGAAGATGTTGCGGCCGATGGCCTCGGACTGGCCACGCTCCTCGGCGCCGATACCGGGATAGGCGCCCGGGGTGTCCACAAAGGTGAACACCGGCAGGCCGAACTTCTCGGCCAGCTTCATCAGGCGCAGCGCTTTGCGGTACCCCTCGGGCCGCGGCATGCCGAAATTGCGCGCTGCGCGCTCCTTGGTGTCCCGGCCCTTCTGCTGCCCCACGACCATGCAGGCCTGGCCATTGAAACGGGCCAACCCCCCGACGATGGACTGGTCGTCCGCGAAGGCGCGATCGCCGTGCAGTTCCTGGAAGTCGGTGAAGATCTCGTTGACGTAGTCCAGCGTGTAGGGACGCTGAGGATGGCGGGCGATCTGCGTGACCTGCCAGGGTGACAGCTGGGTGTAGATGTCCTTGGTCAGCTGCAGGCTCTTCTTGTCCAGCCGATCGATCTCTTCCGAGATGTCCACCGCCGACTCGTTCTGGACGTAGCGCAGTTCTTCGATCTTCGACTCGAGTTCGGCAATCGGCTGTTCAAAGTCCAGGAAGTGTCGCTTGCTCATGGGCGGGTACTCCTTTTTCAAGCGCAAAGAGATCAGTAATCGACGGGCAGCGGATCGAGGCTGCGCCACAGGTACCAGGTGGCCACCGAACGGTACGGCGCCCAGCCTTCTCCCAGCTCACGCGCCTCGGCACGCGACACGGGCTCGCCGCTGAAGTAGCGGTTGCTGATGCCCTTGAGCAGGCCCAGGTCGTCAAGCGGCAACACGTTGGGGCGCATGAGGTGGAAGATCAGAAACATCTCGGCCGTCCAACGACCGATGCCGCGGATTGCCACCAGCTCGTCGATGATGGCTTCATCGTCCATGTGCTGCCACTGCGGCACATGGACCTCGCCCTCGACGAAATGCCTGGCCAGATCCCGCAGGTATTCTGCCTTGCGCGCCGACAGACCGGCAGCGCGCAAGCTAGGGGTCTCCTGCGCCAGGACGAGCGTGGGATCAATCGCGTAAGAGGGGCCGCCCAGCAGCGCGGCGAACTTGTCCCAGACCGATTGGGCCGCCTTGACCGAGATCTGCTGCCCGACCACCGAGCGCGCCAGCGTGGTGAAGGCGTCGCCCCGGCTTTGCAGACGGGCCTCACCGAACTGGGGGATGAGCTTCTTCATCACCCGGTCGCGCTTGGAAAGGTACTTGCAGGCGTCGTCCCAGTAACCGGGGGTGACGCCTAGACTGGATGCATCTGCCACGTCAGGCCTTCACCCAGGTGGTGCCTTGCGGCGAATCCTTGAGCAGGATCCCGGCCGCGGCCAGTTCGTCGCGGATGCGGTCGGCGGTGGCAAAGTCGCGTGCTGCCTTGGCCGCCTGGCGTTCGGCAATGCGGGCTTCGATGGTCGTGGCATCCAGCGCCGTGCCCGCCTGCAGGAAGCTCGCGGGCGGCTGCTGCAGGATGCCCAGCACCTCGCCCAGCCCCTTGAGCAGGCCTGCCAGTGCGGGCTGGGCACTGCGGTTCAATTCGCTGGCCAGCTCGAACAGCACGGCCATGGCGCCGGGCGTGTTGAAGTCATCGTCCATCGCGGCGCGGAACGCCTGCGCGGCCGGCAAAGACCAGTCCACCGGCACGGCAGCCTGCGCCTCGTACGGTGCCAGCGCGGTGTAGAGGCGCCGCAGCGCCTGCCGAGCGTCGTCCAGATGGGCGTCGCTGAAGTTGAACGGACTGCGGTAGTGCGTGCGCAACATGAAGAAGCGCAGCGTCTCGCCGTCGTAGTCCTTCAGCACATCCCGGATGGTGAAGAAGTTGCCCAGCGACTTGGACATCTTCTCGTTGTCCACGTTCAGGAAGCCGTTGTGCATCCAGACGTTGACGAAGGGTTGTTCGTTGGCCCCCTCGCTCTGGGCGATCTCGTTCTCATGGTGCGGGAACTGCAGGTCCAGCCCGCCGCCATGGATGTCGAAATGCGGCCCCAGCAGCGCACAGCTCATGGCCGAGCACTCGATGTGCCAGCCCGGCCGCCCCGGCCCGAACGCCGACGCGTACTTGGCATCCTCGGGCTCCTCGGGCTTGGCAGCCTTCCAGAGCACGAAGTCCAACGGGTCCTGCTTGCCATCGCCGACGGCCACACGCTCGCCAGCCCGCAGATCGTCCAGCGACTTGCCGCTGAGCTTGCCGTACCCCGGGAAACGCCGCACCGCGAAATTGACGTCGCCGTTGTCGCCCTGGTAGGCCAGGCCCCTGGCCTGCAGCGTGCCGATCATCGACAGCATCTGGGGGATGTAGTCGGTGGCCCGCGGTTCGTGCGTCGGCGGCGTGATGCCGATCGCGGCGATGTCGGTCCGCATCGCGGCGATCATCTCGTCGGTCAGCGCCCGGATGCTGATGCCGCGGTCCAGGGCGCGACGGATGATCTTGTCATCGATGTCGGTGATGTTGCGCACATAGGTGACGTCGTAGCCGCTGGCCCGCAGCCAGCGGTAGACCACATCGAAGGCCATCATCATCCGCGCATGGCCCATGTGGCACAGGTCGTAGATGGTCATGCCGCAGACGTACATGCGCACGCGGCCGGGTTCGATGGGAGTGAAGGGCTCAACCTGACGGGTGAGCGTGTTATGGATGCGCAACGTCATCGGGGAAACGGCTGGCGCACCGGCTGCCATGCCCCCGTGGACCCACGGGAAAACAGCCGGCTGACGCTCGATACAATCGGGTGAGTATAGCCAAGGAGCCCTTGAACGTGACCGCTACCCTGTCCCGCGTGCCCCGGATGACCCACCCCATTTCCCTCGGTACCAGCCATTGGGCGGCTATCGCGCTGCTGTGCTTGGGTGCCCTCACACCGGCCTGGGCACAGAAGGTGAAGCTGGCCACCACGGAAGGCGACATCGTGCTGGAACTGGATCACGACAAGGCGCCCAAGACCGTCGACAACTTCGTCCAGTACGTCAAGAGCGGCCAGTACAACGGCACCATCTTTCACCGCGTGATCGACGGCTTCATGATCCAGGGGGGCGGCTACACCCCCGACCTGAAGGAAAAGCCGACCCGCGCGCCCATTCCGCTGGAAAGCCGCAACGGGCTGCGCAATGTCCGTGGCAGCCTGGCCATGGCCCGCACGATGGTGCCGGATTCGGCCACCGCACAGTTCTACATCAACGTCGCCGACAATCCGGCGCTGGACCAGCCCAATGCCCGCGATGGCGAGGGCTATGCCGTGTTCGGCAAGGTGGTCCAGGGCATGGACGTCGTCGACAAGATCAAGGCCGTGGCCACCGGCAACAAGGCCGGCTTTGCCAATGTCCCCGTGCAACCCATCCTGATCAAAAAAGCCACGCTGGAGAAATAAGCATGACCAAGACCGTTGAACTGACCACTTCTGCCGGCGTGATCCGCCTTGAACTGGACGACACCAAGGCCCCCGTCACGGTGGCGAACTTCCTGTCCTATGTGAACAAGGGCCACTACGACGGCACCGTGTTCCACCGCGTGATCAAGAGCTTCATGGTCCAGGGCGGCGGCATGACGGCCGACATGAGCCAGAAGTCGACCGACGCCCCGATCCAGAACGAGGCCAACAACGGCCTGAAGAACGACAAGTACACGATCGCCATGGCGCGCACCAATGCGCCGCACTCGGCCTCGGCCCAGTTCTTCATCAACACCAAGGACAACGACTTCCTGAACTTCACCAGCGAGTCGCCCAGCGGCTGGGGCTATGCCGTGTTCGGCAAGGTTGTGGCCGGCACCGACGTGGTCGACACCATCGAGAAGGTGCGCACCGGCCGCAAGGGCTTCCACGACGACGTGCCGCTGGAAGCCGTGGTGATCGAGAAGGCTGTCGAGATTGCCTGAATCCCTGGCTGCCCAGGCCTCCCCGGGCGCAGCCCCCGCCATCGCGGAGCTTCGGCTGCCGGCGGTCTGGCAGCGCCTGGTCTTCATCTCGGACCTGCACCTGTGCGAGGAACTCCCGCGCACCGGGGCAGCGTTCGAGTCGCTGCTGGCGACGGTGCAGGCCGATGCGCTGTTCATCCTGGGGGACCTGTTCGAGTACTGGGTGGGCGATGACATGCTGGCGCAGCCTTTCGAGGCCCATTGCGCCAACGCATTGCGCCAGGCCACCGCCCGGCTCCCCATCCACGTGCTGCGCGGCAACCGCGACTTCCTCCTCGGCGAGCGCTTCTTTGCAGCCACTGGCTGCGTGGATCTGGCCGACCCCACGGCGTTGCGCGCCAGCTGGGGCGAATCGCTGCTGGTCACCCATGGGGATGCCTTGTGCATCGCCGACACGGCCTACCAACAGTTCCGGGCCCAGGTGCGGCAACCGGCCTGGCAGGCCGCCCTGCTGGCCCGCCCGCTGGAAGAACGCCTCGCCTTGGCCAGGCAGATGCGCGCCGCCAGCCGAAGCGGTGACCGCGCACCTGAGAGCTACGCCGATGCCGACCCCGCGCTGTGTTGCCAGTGGCTGGAAGCGGTAGCGGCCCGGCATCTGATCCACGGGCATACCCACCGCCCGGGTCGCGACCGGCTGCCCTGCGATGGCTGGCGGGATGTGCTCAGCGACTGGGAGCTGGACCAGCCGCAGCCACGCGCCGACATGCTGATCTGGTCGCGCGAAGGCGTTCAGCGCCAGTCCCTGGTCTGAGGGCGCCCATGGGCTGGTGGGCACGCTGGCGGGCCTGGCGGGAACGCCGCAAGCGCGCCCGCCACGAGATTCCGCGCCCCCTGTGGCATCAGGTGCTGGCCCACTACCCTTTTCTGGCAGCGTTGCCCCCACCGGAACAACAAGCCCTGCGCGACCTGAGCGCCAGCTTCCTGGCCCGCAAGGAGTTTGCCGGGGCCCATGGCCTGCAGGTGTCCGACGAGATGGCGGTAGCCATTGCCGCCCAAGCCTGCCTGCCGATCCTGAAGCTGGACCTGTCGCTCTACGACCGCTTCGTCGGCATCGTGGTCCAGCCCGATGAAGTCGTCGCCCGCCGCCATGTGATGGACCCGGACGGCGTGGTGCACGAATATGACGAGCCCCTGTCCGGCGAGGCCATGTCCGGCGGCCCCGTGATGCTCTCCTGGCCAGACGTGGCCGAGGCCGGGGTGCTGGCCATCGATGGCTACAACGTGGTGATCCACGAGTTCGCCCATGTGATCGACATGTGCAATGGCGAGGCCGACGGCATCCCGCCCTTGCCCAACGCCAAGGTGTTGGCGCATTGGATTTCGGTGATGGACACGGCCCTGGACGAATTCCGTCAACAGCTGGCGGCGGGCCACCCCACCCTGCTGGACCCCTACGGCGCGGAAGGACCACAGGAATTCTTTGCCGTTTCGGTCGAAGCCTTCTTCGTCAACCCGCAGCCGTTTCGCGCGCACCATCCCACGCTGTACGAACTGCTGGCAGGCTACTTCCGGCAGGACCCCGCCCACCGTACACGCCTCGCGCCGTAGGCAGCAACCGTTCCGCGCCACCAAGGTAGAAGGGCCCGCCGAAGCGGGCCCTTTCGGATGGGGAGGGCCGCCCGCTTCAGGCCGCCGCGGCTTCCGCCTTGGGCTTGTCCCCGCTCTTGCCGGCCGGCTGGATGTCCAGCTGAACCTGACCTTCGGCATCAACATCCACCGTCAGGCGGCCGCCATCGACCAGACGGCCGAACAGCAGCTCGTCGGCCAAGGCCTTGCGGATGGTGTCCTGGATCAGGCGCTGCATCGGCCGCGCCCCCATCAATGGGTCGAAGCCGCGTTTGGCCAGGTGCTTGCGCAACGCGTCGGTGAAGGTGACCTCCACCTTCTTCTCGGCCAATTGCTGTTCCAGTTGCAGCAGGAACTTGTCGACCACCCGCAGGATGATCTCCTCGTCCAGCGCACGGAAGTTGATGATCGCGTCGAGGCGGTTGCGGAATTCCGGTGTGAACAGACGCTTGATGTCCCCCATCTCGTCACCCTGCTCGCGCTTGGTGGTGAAGCCGATGGTGGACTTCTGCATGGCCTCGGCCCCCGCGTTGGTCGTCATGATGATGATGACGTTGCGGAAATCAGCCTTGCGTCCGTTGTTGTCGGTCAGCGTGCCATGGTCCATCACCTGCAGCAGCACGTTGAACACATCCGGATGCGCTTTCTCGATCTCGTCGAGCAGGAGCACCGCATGGGGCTTCTTGGTGACGGCCTCCGTCAGCAACCCGCCTTGGTCGAAACCTACGTAGCCCGGAGGCGCACCGATCAGCCGGCTGACCGCATGACGCTCCATGTACTCAGACATGTCGAAGCGGATCAGTTCAATGCCCAGGATGTAGGCCAACTGCTTGGCCACCTCGGTCTTGCCGACACCAGTGGGGCCGCTGAACAGGAAGGCGCCGATCGGCTTGTCCGCCCGGCCCAGCCCGGAACGGGCCATCTTGATGGCGGAGGACAAGGCCTCGACCGCCGGGTCCTGGCCGAACACCACGCTCTTGAGGTCGCGATCCAGGCTCTTGAGCTTGCCACGATCGTCGCTGGACACATTGGCCGGCGGGATGCGGGCAATCTTGGCCACGATGTCCTCGACCTCGGCACGCGTGATCGTCTTCTTCTGCCGGCTCTTGGGCAGCACACGCTGGGCCGCGCCGGCCTCGTCGATCACATCAATGGCCTTGTCGGGCAGGTGGCGGTCGTTGATGTACTTGGCGGACAACTCAGCCGCAGCCTGCAAGGCCCCCAGGGCGTACTTGACACTGTGGTGTTCCTCAAAGCGCGACTTGAGGCCCTTCAGGATCTCGACCGTCTGCTCGACCGAAGGCTCGACCACGTCCACCTTCTGGAAGCGGCGGGAGAGGGCCGCATCCTTCTCGAAGATGCCACGGTATTCCTGGAAGGTCGTCGCCCCGATGCACTTCATCGCGCCGCTGGACAGGGCCGGCTTCAGCAGGTTGCTGGCGTCCAGGGTGCCACCTGAGGCTGCACCGGCCCCGATCAGAGTGTGGATTTCGTCGATGAACAGGATGGCCTTGGGCTGCTCCTTGAGCTGCTTGAGCACACCCTTGAGCCGCTGCTCGAAGTCACCGCGGTACTTGGTCCCCGCCAGCAGCGCGCCCATGTCCAGCGCATAGACTGTGGCATCGGACAACACCTCGGGCACATCGCCTTCGGTGATCCGCCAGGCCAGGCCCTCGGCGATGGCCGTCTTGCCCACGCCCGCCTCCCCCACCAGCAGCGGGTTGTTCTTGCGGCGCCGGCACAGCACCTGCACCACCCGCTCGACCTCGGCCTCTCGGCCGATCAGAGGATCGATCTTGCCTTCCTTGGCCTGCTGGTTGAGGTTGGTGGTGAACTGTTCCAGCGGGGAACCCTTGCCCTCGCCGCCCTCTTCCTTGTCGCCTTCAGGGCCACCGCCTTCGTTGGCACCCTTGGCCGGCTCCGGCGGATCGGACTTCTTGATGCCATGGGCGATGAAGTTCACCACATCCAGACGGGTGACGCCCTGCTGGTGCAGGTAGTAGACCGCGTGCGAATCCTTTTCACCAAAGATGGCCACCAGCACGTTCGCGCCGGTCACCTCCTTCTTGCCACCGCCAGTGGACTGCACATGCATGATGGCGCGCTGGATCACGCGCTGGAAACCCAGCGTCGGCTGGGTGTCCACCTCATCGGTGCCCCCCACGGTGGGGGTGTTCTCGCGGATGAAGGCCACGAGGCTCTTGCGCAGATCCTCGATGTTGGCCGCACAGGCCCGCAGGACCTCGGCGGCCGAAGGGTTGTCCAGCAAGGCGAGCAGCAGGTGCTCCACCGTGATGAACTCATGGCGTTGCTGCCTGGCCTCGACGAAGGCCATGTGCAGGCTGACTTCCAGTTCTTGCGCGATCATGCGGCCTCCATAATGCATTGAAGCGGATGTCCAGAGCGACGTGCTGCGGCGAGCACCAGTTCGACCTTGGTCGCGGCAATGTCCTTGCTGAACACCCCGCACACCGCACGCCCCTCATGGTGGATCTTCAACATGATTTGGGTGGCGGCCTCAAGATCAAGCCTGAAATATTCCTGCAGCACCATCACCACGAACTCCATCGGGGTGAAATCGTCATTCAGCATGACCACTTGGTACATGCGAGGAGGACGCGTACGCTGTGCCTTGCGCTCGGCAACGACCGCCCCCTGCCCATCATCGGGCTTGGTCGTCGGAATCGCCCCGGGGGGCGATGAGGGTCGGTTCGAGGGCATGAATTCAGTATAGCCAGTTGATCGCCCGTGCACACAGGTAGGAAATGGTCACCCGCCCTGGTGAAGCACATGCCTTGAAAAGCAGACCGATCACCCCCATATCCGCGGCATCCGGCGAGCCGGCTGAGTGCTTCATCTTCATGCACGACCCCGTGCAGCCGGGGAGATTGACACAGCCCGAGCTCCTGCCAAGAATGACGCAACAAAAGCCCGAAAAGGGCCGCAGGAGGAAGAGATGGAAGCCATTGGCACTGTGAAATGGTTCAACGACGCCAAGGGGTTCGGCTTCATCGAACCCGAAAGCGGCGGCGGCGATGTTTTTGCGCACTTTTCAGCCATCCAGATGGATGGCTTTCGCACCCTGAAGCAGGGTGGCAAGGTGCGCTTTGAGCTGGTGGAAGGCCCCAAGGGGCAGATGGCGCAGAACATCCGCCCGCTCGAGGAGCAGGTTCGCTCCTGAGCAGACCTCCACGCCGGCCTCCAGCGGGTCGGTGGCTTGCCCAATGAAAAAGCCCGGCACCGCTGCTCGCGGTGCCGGGCTTTGTGCATGGACGCGGCAAAATGCCGCGCCTCAATCTCACATGTTGTCGATCAGCACCTGGCCGAAGCCCGAGCAGGACACCTGGGTGGCACCGTCCATCAGACGGGCGAAGTCATAGGTGACCTTCTTGCTCAGGATGGACTTTTCCATCGCGGAGATGATGGTGTCCGCCGCTTCCGTCCAGCCCATGTGACGCAGCATCATTTCGGCCGACAGGATTTCGGAACCCGGGTTCACATAGTCCTTGCCTGCGTACTTCGGGGCGGTGCCGTGGGTGGCTTCGAACATCGCCACCGAATCCGACAGGTTGGCCCCTGGCGCGATGCCGATGCCGCCGACCTGGGCGGCCAGAGCGTCGGAGATGTAGTCGCCGTTCAGGTTCAGCGTGGCGATCACCGAGTACTCGGCCGGACGCAGCAGGATCTGCTGCAGGAAGGCATCGGCGATCGAGTCCTTCACCACGATGTCCTTGCCGGTCTTCGGGTTCTTGAACTTGCACCACGGGCCGCCATCGATCGGCTCGGCGCCGAATTCCTTCTGCGCCAGCGCATACGACCAGTCGCGGAAGCCACCTTCGGTGAACTTCATGATGTTGCCCTTGTGGACGATGGTCACGCTGGGCTTGTCATTGTCGATGGCGTACTGGATGGCCTTGCGCACCAGACGTTCGGTCCCTTCGCGCGAGACCGGCTTGATGCCGATGCCCGAAGTTTCCGGGAAACGGATCTTCTTGACGCCCATTTCCTCGATCAGGAACTTGATGACCTTCTTGGCCTTGTCGCTCTCGGCTTCCCATTCGATGCCGGCATAGATGTCTTCCGAGTTCTCGCGGAAGATCACCATGTTGGTCTTCTCGGGCGCCTTGACCGGAGACGGCACGCCGGTGAAGTACTGCACCGGACGCAGACAGACATACAGGTCCAGTTCCTGGCGCAGCGCCACGTTCAGCGAGCGGATGCCACCGCCAACCGGCGTGGTCAACGGACCCTTGATCGACACGACGTAGTCGCGCAGCACTTCCAGCGTCTCGGCGGGCAGCCAGACATCCGGACCATAGATCTTGGTCGACTTCTCGCCGGCGTAAATCTCCATCCAGTGGATCTTGCGCTCGCCGCCATAAGCCTTGGCCACCGCAGCATCGACCACCTTGATCATCACGGGCGTGATGTCAAAGCCCGTGCCGTCACCCTCGATGTAGGGAATGATCGGGTTGTTCGGCACGGTGAGCGAGAAGTCCGCGTTCACGGTGATCTTCTGCCCACCCTCGGGCACCTTGATGTGCTGGTACATGTCGCTTGGCTCCAGGCGTCGTTATGAAAAGAGGTTCCAGAGTCTGAAATTCTAGTTCAGACCGACTGTCTTTCGCCTGACGTTTGTCCGCAGAAACCACCCCGCTCGGAAATGAGCACAGGCACCAGGGTTCTCAGGAGAAACAATAGGCGGCGACCCGCATCCACAGGTCATGCCCCAGGGCCCAGGCCGATGCCCCCGCCAAGGCCGCACCGGACAGACGCACAGCCCAGGCGGTGACACCGCCCCCCAGGGTTGCCTGGTGGCCCCACCAACGCAGCAAGAGCGCCGGGGCGGCCCCCAGGGCCACCGATGACGCCAGGGCGAAGACCCCCATCACTGCGGCGCCGCCCAGTGGACCATTGGCCAGCGCCGCCACCACCAGGGCCGACTGAAGCAGCCCGCAAGGCCAGGCCACCCAGACCACGCCAGCGCCCAAGGCCTTGGACGGCCCGCGCATGGCCTGCCAGCCGTGGGCATCCGGTGCACTGCGATGCCCGTCCCGCCCCAGCCGGTCCAGCCAGGCGGGCTGCCGCCCCATCAGCAGCAGCCAGACCCCCAACGCCAGCGCGGCCACGTGCGCCAGCACCCACAATGGCCGCAAAGCCGGAGACCACTGCCCCAGACTGCCCAAGACCGCCACGCTGGACGCGGCAACCGCCCCGGCCGTGGCATAGCCCAGGATGCGCCCCAGATGGAACCCCATCCAGGTCGAGCGCCCGCCGCCACAGCCCTTCACCACGGCGGCACTGGACGCGCCACACATGGCCACGCAGTGCACCGTCCCGGCCAGCCCCATCATCAGGGCACTGAAAATCAGCGCGAAGTTCACCGTCAGATGATGCGCGAAAACCGTTCCCGCATGCGGTCTGCCTGCAGATGTTTGTCAAACGCCATCGCGATGGCCCGCACGAAGAACCAGCCCTTGGCCGTCACCTGAATGGCGCCGGGCTCGCGCGTCACCAGCCCCATCTCCACGTAAGGAGCCAAGGAGGCCAGTTCGCTCTTGAAATACTCGGGCACCTTGATCAGGTGGGCCAACTCGATGGACTCGAACTCCAGACGCCCCTGGCACATCAACGCCATGATCACCGCGCGACGCAGGAGGTCGTCCCGGGTCAGGGCCAAACCACGGACCACCGGAAACTGACCTTGGCGCACCGCGTCATAGTATTCCGGCAGGGTCTTGGCATTTTGGCTGTAGGTGGCCCCCATGCGCCCGATGGCCGACACCCCCAGGCCGATCAAGTCGCAGTCGGGCTGGGTGCTGTACCCCTGGAAATTCCTGTGCAGGCGCCCCTGCCGCTTCGCTGCGGCCAAGGCATCGCCCGGCAGGGCGAAATGGTCCATGCCGATGTAGACGTAGCCGCCGGCCAAAAAGCCCGCGATGGCGCCCGACAACATCGCCACCCGATCCGCCGCGGGAGGAAGGTCGGCCGAATCGATGCGCCGCTGCGGCTTGAAGCGCTGCGGCAGGTGGGCATAGGCATACAACGCGATCCGGTCCGGCCGCAACTCGCTCACCTGGCGGATGGTGGTGGCAAAGGACGCTGGATGCTGCTTGGGCAAGCCGTAGATCAGATCCACATTCACCGACTCGTACCCCAGCGCTCGCGCCTGCTGGACCAAGTCCCGCACGCTCTCGAACGGCTGCACACGATGAACCGCCTTCTGAACATCCGGGTCAAAATCCTGCACCCCGAAGCTCAGGCGATTGAAGCCCATCTCGCGCCATCGCGCCAGGCGCTCCGCCGAGGCCGTGCGGGGATCCACCTCGATGGAAATCTCCGCCCCGGGGGCCAGCTGGAAGGCACGCCCCAACGACGCCATCAGACGCTGAAGCTCCGCGTCGCTCAGAAACGTGGGAGAGCCACCGCCCAGATGCAACTGAGACACCACCTGCGGCTCCCCCAGGACCCTGGCATGCAGATCAATCTCCAGATCCAGCGCATCCAGGTACTCCGTGGCGCGCTCGTGGTGCTTGGTGATGACCTTGTTGCAGGCACAGTAGTAGCACACGGACTCACAGAACGGGATATGGATGTACAGGGAGAGCGGCGGCTTCCCGCCCACCACGGCCCCCTCCGCCCGCTGCCGCAGGGCACAGGCATAGTCCTCTGCCCGGAACGCCTCGACGAACCGGTCGGCCGTTGGATAAGAGGTGTAACGCGGCCCCGGCACATCGAACTGTTGCAGCAGTTCCACCGGCAGCGTCACGGCATCTGTGTCTGATGTCTGAACCATGCCGGCATGGTGCCAGCACGCACGCCCCCCGGCTTGATTTGACTCAAGCCAGCACCGATACCGACGCCGCAGCGCCCGACAACTTTTGTCCTCCCCGTCAAGAGGCCACACGCCCCGGATGTCCGCTTTTCGCCCCCTCTTGGGGCTTCATTCATAATGTGCGCATGACCGACGCCACACAAGTGAAACCGGACGCGTTCAAGGTTGCGTGTTCCAGTTGTAACCTGCGCGAACTCTGCCTGCCTGTGGGGTTGGGCAGGCCGGATCTTGAGCGCCTTGATGCACTCGTGGCCACCCGCCGCAGCGTTGCCCGCGGCGATACCCTGTTCCGTGCTGGCGACCAGTTCCAATCCCTTTATGCCGTGCGCACGGGTTTCTTCAAGACCTGCGTGTCATCCGAAGACGGCCGAGACCAGGTCACCGGCTTCCAGATGGCCGGCGAGTTGCTGGGACTGGACGGTATCAGCAATGACCGCCATTCCTGTGATGCCGTGGCGCTTGAGGATTCGCAGGTCTGCATCATCCCCTACGGCCAGCTGGAATCGCTGTCCCGTGAATTCACCGACCTGCAGCACCAGTTCCACAAGATCATGAGCCGCGAGATCGTGCGCGACCATGGCGTGATGCTCTTGTTGGGCAGCATGCGTGCCGAAGAGCGTCTGGCGGCCTTTCTGATGAACCTCACGCAGCGCCTGCAGGCCCGCGGCTTCTCGGCCTCTTCTCTGATCCTGCGCATGACGCGCGAGGAGATCGGCAGTTACCTGGGACTCAAGCTGGAAACAGTGAGCCGCACCTTCTCCAAGTTCCAGGACGACGGCCTGCTGGAAGTGAAGCAGCGTCAAATCCGCATCGTGGATCAGGACGGCCTGCAACAGCTGATCAACGGCACGCCCTGCTGAGCGAGGCAGAAGACAGGAATGCCTCCCCGGCAGTGCGCGGGCGGGGGTGAGGCGGGGCCGCCTCAGACGGGAAACGTGCGTCCAGAGGATCCACCGGCATCGCCCTCAGGCCCGGACAGCAATTGCGTCAGGGCCGACGCCGTCGCAATGACGCCCCAGAACAGGAGAAAGGTCACCGAGTAGATGGTGTCCTTGCTCCAGTCGATGCGTTCCTCCCCGAACCAGTGAAGTTCAGCGGGATCGACCACCGCGAAGACCAGCCCCTCGGCCACTCCGGCCATCAGGAATGCAGGCCAGAGAATGCACAGCCACCGCACCGCGCACGAACGCACCGATTCAGACATGTCCTCGCTCCTTTTCTCAGACCTGAACGCCTGAGCGGGAAGCGGCAATGCCTGAATGACAGGCCTTACCGTTCCTGCTTGGGTGTCGCCGCGTGATTGCGGGCCGCCAACGCAGGCGTCATGGCGTCCACCCCTTCACGGGCCTCGGAGGCACCACCCGACTCGTCCTTCAACAGCACCGGATCAGCCCCCCGCACAGCCACCACGGCCGACACGACACTGGCGATGACCACAATCAAGGGGCCGGAAATCACCATCCACACCATCGGATGCCGCCACCATGGCTTCTGGACATCGTCTGCCTTGGAAAGAGGACCTGCAACAGGGGAAACTTCGGATATGGTCATCACAGTAGGGCTCAACGAGTGGGTCAGCGCGGCACCATGAAGGTGGACTTTTCGCTCACCTCGACCGACTGGGTCTTGGCATCGTGCGGCATCCGTTCCACCTTGAACTGGATGGGGTGCATGCCGCTCCCGGATTGCTGGGCTGATTCGAAGGGAATTTGCGCGTTGACAGTGATCCAGCGCGCCTCGGCCGGTGCCAGTTCAAATTCGGTCGGCCCTGCAATCATGATGGCCGGCAGCCCCTGCACCTCGACACGATAGCGCTGCACTTCCTCGGCCGAGTTCATGATCTGGACACGGTAGACATTCTCGACTCGCCCGTCATCGACGATGCGGGCCAGAGAAGCGCGATCCCTCACCACATCGACGCGGAAGGGGCTGCGCAAGGCGATGCTCACGGCAAAGGCTGCGACGATGGCCACCAGGATGCTGGTGTAGATCAACACGCGCGGACGCAGGATCCGACGGAACATGCTGCCACGGTCCAGGTGTTGTTCCAGACCGTTCTCGGTTGCATATCGGATCAATCCGGGCGCATACCCCATCTTGTCCATGATGCCGTTGCAGACGTCGATGCAGGCCGCACAGCCGATGCACTCATACTGCAATCCCTTGCGGATATCGATGCCGGTCGGGCAGACCTGCACACACAGGCCGCAATCCACGCAAGACCCCAATCCCAGCTTGGCCGGATCGGCCTTCTTGGAGCGCGAACCACGCGGCTCGCCTCGCTCCGTGTCGTAGCTGATGATCAGCGTGTCACGGTCGAACATCACGCTTTGGAAGCGTGCGTAAGGGCACATGTACTTGCAGACCTGTTCACGCATGTAGCCCGCGTTGCCATAGGTCGCGAACCCATAGAACAGCACCCAGAACCACTCCCATGGGCCGAAGCTCAGGGTCAGGGCTTCCTGCCCCAGGATGCGGATCGGGGTGAAATACCCCACGAAGGTGAAGCCGGTCCACAGGCCGAACAGAATCCAGGCGCCCTGCTTCCCAAGCCGCCGCCACAGACGGTTGAAAGTCCAAGGGCCCTCGTCCAGCTTCATGCGCTGGGTGCGGTCCCCTTCGAACACCCGTTCGAACCACATGTAGATCTCGGTGTAGACCGTCTGGGGACAGGCATAGCCGCACCACAGCCGCCCCGCCACCGCGGTGAACAGGAAGAGGCTGTAGGCCGAAACAATCAACAGGCCTGTCAGGTAGATGAAGTCCTGCGGGTACAGAACCAGGCCAAAAATATAAAAACGGCGCGAGGCCAGATCGAAAAGAACGGCCTGACGGTCGTTCCAGGTCAACCACGGCAAACCGTAGAAAACAATTTGCGTGAGCCAGACCAAAACCCAACGCCACGTGGCAAACCAGCCACTGACGGCACGGGCATAAATCTTCTTTTGCTTTTGATAGAGCGACACCACCGCCGCTGTACTGTCACGACCAGAGTCCGGTGCTTGTCCTGCCGGAGATGAAGAGATAGGGGTGGTGGTATCGCTCATAAAGTCACTTTAGCTCATTGGGCAGCAACTTTTGTGCTGTGGGACAAGTTCCAGACGTAGGCCGCCAGCACCTTGATCTGTTCGGGCGTGAAGCGCTGGCCCTGCGGTGGCATGACATTGGTCTTGCCATTGTTGACCATCGCCATCACGGCATCCTCACCCCAGCCGTGCAGCCAGACCTTGTCCGTCAGGTTCGGCGCCCCGACCACCGGATTGCCCTTGCCTTCCGGGCCGTGACAAGCTGCGCAAGCCGCGAACTTGGTCTTGCCCAACTGTGCGGCCACCGAGTTGTGCGGGCTGCCCGACAGGCTCAGCACATAGTTGGCCACGTTGCGCACGTCTTCCGGCGTTCCCACGGCAGGCGCCATCACCGGCATCACACCTTGGCGACCGTTGACGATGGTCTTCTCGATGTACTCGGGACCGCCATCCCCACCCAGCCAGTCCTGGTCGGTCAGGTTCGGGAAGCCCTTGCTGCCACGGGCATCGGCGCCGTGGCATTGCGCGCAGTTGTTGACGAACAGCCGCTCGCCAATGGCCATGGCCTGCGGGTTCTTGGCCAGTTCCGGGGCTGGCACATTGTTGAAGGCGGCATACACCGGCGCCATGGCCGCACGTGCCTTGTCGTTCTCAGTCTGCAGCTGACCGATCTCGGTCCAGCCCAGGGCCCCCTTGTTGGAACCCAGGCCCGGATAGAGCGTCAGGTAGACCGCAGCAAAGACCACGGTGATCACGAACAGCCCCATCCACCAGCGCGGCAGTGGGTTGTTCATCTCCTTCAGGTCCTCGTCCCAGACGTGGCCGGTGCTGTTGTCATCGGCCATGACCCTTCTGCGGCTGGCAATGATCAACAGCGCCAGGCAGAAGACCAGCCCGCCGATCACGACGGCCGCGATATAGATCGACCATCCGACGTTGAAAAAGTCACTCATTCTTTTCTCCTGTGGTGAGCGGGCCGGCGCTGCCGGCCCTCGCGCACATCACTTCAGGTGGTGAGCACCGTCGCTCTCATCATCCATGAAGGGCAGCTGGGCCGCCTCGTCAAACCCCGACTTGCGATGCCGACTCCAGGTCCACACCATCAGCGCGACGAACAACACCAGAGACACCACGGTCACGATGCTGCGCAACATGTTCAGATCGATTGACATGCTCGGCTCCTATTCCTTTACTTGCGGGCAGTCCCGAGGACCTGCAGGTAGGCCACCAGGGCATCCATTTCGGTCTTGCCCTTGACCTCGTCACCTGCCGCCGCAATTTCGGCGTCGGAGTAAGGCACCCCCACCTTGCGCAGCGCGCTCATCTTGGGACCGATGGCTGCCGGATCCAGCGTGGCGTCCTTCAGCCACGGGAAGGACGGCATGTTCGACTCCGGCACCACATCGCGCGGATTGTTCAGATGCACGCGATGCCATTCATCGCTATAGCGACCACCAACGCGCTGAAGATCAGGCCCCGTGCGCTTGCTGCCCCACTGGAACGGGTGGTCGTAGACGTACTCGCCGGCCACCGAGTAGGGGCCATAGCGCAGGGTCTCCGCACGGAACGGACGCACCATTTGTGAGTGGCAGTTGTAGCAGCCCTCGCGCAGGTAGACGTCCCGTCCTGCCAGCTGCAGCGCGGTGTAGGGCTTCAGGCCCGGCACCGGTTGCGTGGTCGAGTGCTGGAAGAACAGCGGAACGATTTCCACCAGCCCCCCGATCGCCACGGCGACCAGGATCAGCACAATCATCAGAAAGTTGCTGGTCTCGATCTTCTCGTGACCAGACGGCTTGTGATTGCTCGCCATTTGTTGTTCTCCTTCAGTCTCAGGCGTGAGCGACCACGGCCGGGATCGGCGTGGGCACGGCACGGCCATTGGCGATCGTCATGACCGTGTTCCAGGCCATGATCAGCATGCCGGTCAGGTACATCAGACCGCCGCACACACGAATCACGTAGAACGGATAGGTCGCCTTCACCGATTCGACAAAGCTGTAAACCAGCGTGCCGTCAGGGTTCACCGCGCGCCACATCAGGCCTTGCATCACACCGGCAATCCACATCGCGGCGATGTAGAGCACGATGCCGATGGTGGCGATCCAGAAGTGCAGCTCAATCGCGCGGGTGCTGTACATGCTCTTGCGACCGAACATGCGCGGGATCAGGTGATACAGGGCACCGATCGACACCATGCCCACCCAGCCCAGGGCGCCAGAGTGCACGTGGCCCACCGTCCAGTCCGTGTAGTGCGACAGGGCATTCACGGTCTTGATGGACATCATCGGACCTTCGAAGGTCGACATGCCGTAGAACGACAGGGACACGATCAGGAACTTCAGGATCGGGTCGTCACGCAGCTTGTTCCAGGCCCCCGAGAGGGTCATGATGCCGTTGATCATCCCGCCCCAGCTCGGCGCCAGCAGCACCAGCGAGAAGATCATGCCGACCGACTGCGCCCAGTCCGGCAGCGCGGTGTAGTGCAGGTGGTGAGGACCCGCCCACATGTAGGTGAAGATCAGGGCCCAGAAGTGCACGATCGACAGGCGATACGAGTACACCGGACGCTCGGCCTGCTTGGGAATGTAGTAGTACATGATTCCCAGGAAGCCGGCGGTCAGGAAGAAGCCCACGGCGTTGTGGCCATACCACCACTGGACCATGGCGTCCTGGACACCGGCGTAAGCCGAGTAGGACTTCATCGGCCACAGCGACACCGGCACTTCAGCGCTGTTCACGATGTGCAGCAGCGCGACAGCGATGATGAAGGCACCGAAGAACCAGTTGGCCACGTAGATGTGACGCACCTTGCGGATGCCGATGGTGCCGAAGAAGACGATGGCGTAGGACACCCAGACGACGGCGATCAGGATGTCGATCGGCCATTCGAGTTCGGCATATTCCTTGCCAGCGGTCATCCCCAAGGGCAGCGTCACCACAGCCAACAGCACCACGATGTTCCACCCGATGAAGGTGAACCACGCCAGCTTGGGCAGAAACAGCGCGGTTTGACAGGTGCGCTGAACCACGTGGTAGCTGGTGGCGAAGAGCACCGAGCCGCCAAATGCAAAGATCACAGCGTTCGTGTGCAACGGGCGCAGACGACCGTAGGTCAACCACGGGATGCCATTGATGAGCTCAGGCCACGCCAACTGGGACGCGACGATCACCCCTACCAGCATCCCTACGATGCCGTACAACACCGCAACGAGGGCGAACCCCCTCACCACGGCGTCTGTGTATGCCGGTTGTGCCGGCGCGGAACTATTTGCCATCGGAAGGCCTCCTTCTTATCGAGACTCTTGACTCACTGAGACGGGTTGGATTGTTTTTGAACACCCTGACGAGGCGCTTGATCGTCATCAACGACGGTCGCGTCCTGTTGCAGGATGCGTTCGCCTTCGCGCTCCAGATCATCAAACTGGCCGCGGTGCAGCGCCCAGCCGAACACGCCGATGATGACCAGGACCAGCACAGCGGACAGCGGAATCAGCAGATAAAGAATGTCCATCGAATGCCTTGCAGGGGTGTACTGGACACGTCAGCGCCCAATGCGCCAGGCGTTTCCAACCACCAGCAGTGAACTCAAGGCCATGCCCAGCCCCGCCGCCCAGGGCGGAAGATAACCCAGCATGGCCAAAGGAATGCAAGCGCTGTTGTAGAGCGCCGCCCAAATCAGGTTCTGTCGCACCACGGTCATCGCCTGTCGGGCCAGCCGCCGCGACAGCACCAAATCCTCCAGGCGATTGGACACGATCACGGCATCGGCATGCGAACGGGCCACCAGGGCGCCCTGCCCCATCGCAAAGGAGACATTGGCCCGCGCCAGCACCGGCGCATCGTTGATGCCGTCTCCCACCATGCCAACGATGGCGCCGTCGGCCTGAGCCCGAGCCAGCACATCGCGCTTGATCGCCGGCGTCGCATCACCATGGAATTCGGTCAGCCCCAGCGCGGCCGCCAAGCGGCTGACGCGCTCTGTGCTGTCTCCTGACAACAGGCCCACCTGAATGCCCTCGGCGCCGAGCGCCTGAAGCGCCTGAGCGGCATCGGGCCTGAGTCGCTCGTCGAACTCAAAGCGTGCCAGCGGCTGCCCCACCGGGCCGAAATAGACGGCCTGCCCCTCATCCTGCCCGGCAGCATGCCGCAGGGCCCCTTCGCCCCCTACCCAGGCGAAGGACCCCAGCCGCCAGCGACGTCCGGTGCCATCCGCCCCCTCCAGGCCGGCCCCTGCCTGTTCCTGCACCGCGTCCCATGGGGCCTGCTCCGAGGCCATCCCCTGCGCAGCCAAGGCCTGGGACAACGGGTGACTGGACCAGCGTGCCAGCGACGCCGCTTGTGCGGTCAGCGTCACCGCATCGCCATCGTCCGCCAGCAGCACCGTCCGCGACCACTGTGGCCGCTCCTCGGTCAAGGTGCCGGTCTTGTCGGTGTAGAGCCGGGTCATGGTGGCCAGGGCCTCCAGTGCATCCAGCCGCTGCACCATCACACCGCGCCGCGCCAGGGCACCGGCGGCAGCCACCAGGGCCGAGGGCGCCGCCAGAGACAAGGCACAGGGGCAGGTGACGATCAGCACCGACACCATGACCCAGACCGCCCGGGACGGATCCACCCACGACCAGACCAGCCCGGCCCCCAGCGCCAAGGCCAGCACCGTCCACAGGAAAGGAGCCGCCCAGGCATCCGCCCACCGGGCCAGCGCCGGGCGCTGGCTCATGGCATCGCGCATCATGGCCACGATGGCCTCGTGCCGGGTGTCTGCGCCCACCCGCTCTACCTGCATGGTGGCCGGCGCGCCCAGGTTGATGCTGCCCGCCACCACCTCGTCGCCGGCCTGCTTCACCACCGGACGGGACTCCCCGGTCAGCAGGGATTCATCGGCCTCGGTTTGCCCTTGCTCCAGTCGGCCATCGGCCGGGAAGGCCGCCCCCACCGGCACGCGCACCCGGTCTCCGCGCACCAGACGGAGCACGCTGACCGTCTCGACCGCGTCACCGACCTTGAGCCGCAAGGCCGTCTCCGGCATGCCGGAAAGCGTCTCTTCCAGCGCCTCGGCGGCGCGGTGGCGAGCGCTCATCTCCAGATAGCGCCCCCCCAGCAAGAAGCTCACGAACATCGTGAGCGAATCGAAGTAGACGTCATGCCCGAAAGGGCCGGTCGGGTCGAAGGTGGCCCCTGAGCTCGCGACGAAGGTCACCAGCAGCCCCAGCGCGACGGGCACGTCCATGCCGATCTTGTGCAAGCGCAGACTGCGCCACGCCCCCGTGAAGAAGGGCCCCGCGGAAAACAGCAGCACCGGCAGCGTCACCACCCAACTGCCCCAGTTCAACAGCTGCCGCAGGTCTGGCGCCAGTTCGTTGCCATGCGCGACATAACTGGGCGTGGCGAACATCATGACCTGCATGGCGCAGAAACTGGCCACAAACACCCGCCACAGCGCCTGCCGTCGCTCCTTGCGACGCAGCTCCCGCACCGAGGCTGCCGCATCCGGCGCCGCGTCATAACCCGCCCCCCGGATGGCCTGCACCAGCCGGGACGGCGAGGTCTGCGCCGGGTCCCAGCGAATCTGGGCCCGCCGAGAGGCCGAATTGACGTGCGCCTCCGCGACCCCCGGCACCGCTGCCAGCGCCGATTCGATGATGCCGGCACAGGCGGCACAGTACATTCCGCTCAGCTGGAACGCGGATTCCGCTTGGCGTTGCCCATCCGCGGCCTCGGTCCAGCGGGTGAAGCGCTGTTGTTCGATCGGGTCGTCCAAGACGGCCAGATCAAGACCCGAAGTCGGTTCGGCGCCAAGGGAAACAGCAGCATTCATGAAGCAATCGGAAGATGTCAGCCGCCCAGCGGGCCAGCACGTTGAGGCATGTTATGGCCATCCATCCCCTTTGAAATGACATTCATCAAGAGTAATTCCGTCGTCCTCGGCGCCATTTGGTGGTTGGTCGGGGTTTTCCCGGGCCTGGCCCAGGCCCAGGGCAGCAGCCCACAAGCCCAGCACCTGCCCTCGGTGACCCTGTCGGCGGGGATGTACAACATCGTGGCCCAGGTGGCCCAGACGCCGGAGCAGCGGGAAATCGGCCTGATGTTCCGGAAGGCGATGGCCCCGCACGAGGGCATGCTGTTCGTGTTCGAGCTGCCGGCCACCCAGTGCTTCTGGATGAAGAACACCTTGATTCCGCTGTCCGCAGCGTTCGTCGCCGAGGACGGCACGATCGTGAACATCGAGGACATGGCCCCGATGACCGAAGCCTCCCACTGCTCCCGCAAACCGGTGCGGTTTGTGCTGGAGATGAACCAGGGCTGGTTCACCAAGCGGGGGCTGAAGGCGGGGGCTCGCCTGAGCGGCCCGGCCTTTGCGGCCCCCTGAGCCCGCCGTTGATGGGACAACAAAAAAGGCCGGCATGAAGCCGGCCCTTTTTGGGAGGCGAAGCTCGCTCGCCGATCAGGCGGCGAAATTGGCTTCCGCGAACGACCAGTTCACCAGGTTGTTCAGGAAGGTTTCGACAAACTTGGGGCGCAGATTGCGGTAATCGATGTAGTAGGCGTGTTCCCAGACATCAATCGTCAGAACCGGCTTGTCACCGGTGGTCAGCGGCGTGCCGGCGGCCCCCATGTTGACGATGTCCAGCGAACCATCGGCCTTCTTCACCAGCCAGGTCCAGCCCGAACCGAAGTTGCCGACGGCGCTCTTCGTGAAGGCTTCCTTGAAGGCCGCAAACGACCCCCACTTGGCGTTGATGGCCGCAGCCAGCGCACCCGTGGGCTCGCCGCCGCCATTCTTCTTCAGGCAGTTCCAGAAGAAGGTGTGGTTCCAGGTCTGGGCCGCGTTGTTGTACACGGGGCCGCTGGACTTCTTGACCACGTCTTCCAGCGGCAGGCCCGCGAATTCCGTGCCACCGATCAGGTTGTTGAGGTTCACCACATAGGCATTGTGGTGCTTGCCGTAGTGGTACTCCAGCGTCTCCCGGCTCATGTGGGGCGTCAGGTCGTCCAGGCCAAACGGCAGCGGCGGCAGAGTGTGTTCCATGCAGATTCCTTTCGTGGATGACACGGCGGTCGTCAAGCCCGCCGGCTTCATGGGTGAAGAGTCGGCGTCGATTGTAGGCACGGGTGCCTAATCCGAGCCGCGAGCAGGCCCAGTATCCCTGGCCCCAGCTTCGATATCGGTGACGGTGGCCCGGGCGGCACCATCCTGCCAGACAGCGCGCACGGCCTGCCCGGTGGACAACTGGGCCACCGACAGGATTGGTCGACCATCCGCGCCTTCCACCCAGGCGTAGCCGCGCGCGAGAACGGCCCGGGGATCCAGCGCAGCCAGCCGGGCTGCCCGCAGTCGCAGCGCATGCTGCTGCGTCTGCACCATCTGCCCGGCCGCCCGCTGCCAACGGGTCTCCAGATCGGCCCGCCGCTGCCGGGTCCGCAAGACCTGCGCATTTGATGCCGCGACCAGACGCTGCCGCAAGCGGAGCAGCCGCTCGGCCTGCAGCTGAAGCTGCCGCCGGGGGTCACGCAGCCGCAGCCCCGCCCGGTCCAGCTGTTGCACCGCACTTTCCAGGCGTTGATGCACCCGCCGGATCATCCACTGGGCCCTGCCGTCCAGTGCCGCCAGCAGTTCGTCGCGCGCCGGGGACACCAGCTCCGCGGCGGCCGTCGGCGTGGGCGCCCGCAGGTCCGCCGCCCAGTCGGCCAGGGTCACGTCGGTCTCATGCCCCACGCCGCAGATCACCGGCAGGGCCGACTGTGCCACCGCCAGCACCACACGTTCGTCGTTGAAGGCCCACAGGTCCTCCAGGCTGCCGCCCCCTCGGCAAAGCAGGATGACATCGACCTCCGCCCGCGCATTGGCCTGGGCCAAAGCGGCCTGCAGCGCGGCCGGCGCCTCCGCCCCCTGGACCAGCGACGGGTACAACACCACCTCAACATGTGGCGCACGACGGCGCAGCGTGGTCACGACGTCGTGCCAGACCGCGCCGCTGGCCGAGGTCAGCACCCCCACGGCGCGCGGATGGGCCGGCAGGGCCCGCTTGCGGGCGGGGTCAAACCACCCCTGTGCCGCCAGCCGGGCCTTCAGGCGCAGAAACTCCTCATACAGCGCCCCCGCCCCCAGGGGCTGCAGCGCCTCCACCACCAGCTGCAGTTCGCCCCGCGGTTCGTAGATGGACAGCCGCCCCCGCAGCTCGACCTGTTGCCCATCCCGTGGCGGGCTGGCCAGCATCGCGGCCTGGCGCCGGAACATGACACAGCGGATGGCCGCACCGTTGCCCTGCCCATCCTTGAGCGAGAAATAGCAGTGCCCACTCGCCGCCCGCATGTAGCCCGACAGCTCCCCCCGGACCGTGACGGCGCCGAAGCGCACGGCCATCGCATCGGCGACGGCCAGCAACAGCCCGGCCACACTCCAGGCCCGCCCGACACCATCTTGCCGCGGCTCCAGCTCATCGGTCATGGCCGCATCCTCGAAGCGATCGCGACAGATATCCACGCGCCCGCCATCCCGACGCAACGCGCCCAGAGCCCCTCACGAAAAACGATTCTTCGTCACAACACATTGATTTGTATGGAAATTTGATCGCCATCTTTTTGGGCAATCTAGTGGAAAGCCCGTAGCGACAGGCTTTTCGGCCGCCCCGCACCGGCTTACCCACAAAGTTATCCACAGAAAATGTGGATGCCCCAGGGCACAGACAGCCACCGTCGCACATCTGCCGCACGCTGCAATCGACGACCGCCCCTTCAGTTCATAATCGCGGGCACGCTGTCTGCAAGGCCTTGGGCCAGAGGGGTATCGTTGCTGTCCATCATACAAGCCGCCGGCTGGCCGATTTGGCCGCTGATCCTGTGCTCCGTCGGGGCCCTGGCCCTGGTTCTGGAGCGTCTGGTTTACCTGCGCAAGGTGCGCGTGGCCCCCGAGGGACTGACCGACGAGGTGCTGACCGTGGCCAAGCAGGGTGTTCCCAGTACCGAGGTGCTGAAGAAGCTCGCTGACAACTCCCTGCTGGGCAGCGTGCTGGCCGGTGGCCTGCGTGCCTGGTCCAGCGATCCACGGGCCCCCGAATCCACCCTGCGGCAGGCCTTCGAAACGGCCGGACGCTCGGCGGCACACCAGTTGGACCGCTATCTGAACGCCATTTCCACCATCGCCTCGGCCGCTCCGCTGCTCGGGTTGCTGGGCACGGTGATCGGCATGATCGAGATCTTCGGTTCCCAGGCTCCCGGCAACGGCACCAACCCGGTTCAACTGGCTCATGGCATCTCCGTCGCGCTGTACAACACGGCGTTCGGTCTGATGGTGGCCATTCCGTCGCTGATGGCGCACCGCTACTTCCGCGGCCGCGTCAACGACTATCTGCACGACATGGAGCAGGCCAGCGAGCGACTGCTGCTGCAACTGATGCGCCAAGGCAACCGCTGAGCCCGCAGAAATGGCCATGAACTTCCGTGCCCGCTCTTCCGATGAACCGGAGATCAACCTGATCCCGTTCATTGATGTCTTGCTGGTGATCCTCATCTTCCTGATGCTGTCGACCACCTACTCCCGGTTCACGGAGTTGCAGGTCAATCTGCCCTCTGCGGCCGCCGATGCCGTGCACGAGCGCCCTGCGCAGATCATCGTCGCCGTCGCGGCCGATGGCCGTTATGCCGTCGACAGCCAGGCCGTCGACGGTCGCAGCGTGGACGCGCTGACGGTTGCGCTCCAACGGGCTGCCACGGATCAACAGAACCCCTTCGTGATCATTTCGGCCGATGCCACCGCGGCCCACCAGTCGGTCATCAACGTGTTGGATGCCGCCCGCCGCGCCGGCCTGGTGCGCATCACCTTCGCAGCCCAGGCGCCAGGCTCTGGCGGCAGCCCCAACCCGTGACGACTTCCCGGCTGGCCAACTGGCTGCAGCGCCAGTGGTGGCAGCCTCGCCCTGGCATGGCCGCATGCCTGCTGTGGCCTCTGTCACTGCTGTATGTGGCACTGTCGTCCTTGCAGCGCTGGCGTGGCCGTCGCTGGGCCCAGCGACAGCGGCCCTTGCGGACACCGGTGATCGTGGTTGGCAACCTGATCGTGGGCGGCGCAGGCAAGACGCCCACCACCATTGGCCTGCTGCAGGCGTTGCAAGCACGCGGCTGGCACCCCGGTGTGGTGTCGCGCGGTTATGGGCGCCAGGATGACGAGATGGTGGAGGTTCATGCCGACACCCCGGCCGGCGTTGCCGGTGATGAGCCCCTGCTGATCCATTTGCGTACGCGCGCGCCCCTGATGGTCGGCCGCGACCGCTTTGCTGCGGCCCGCGCACTGCTGGATCGGCATCCGGAGATCGACGTGCTCTTGGCCGACGATGGCCTGCAGCACGCGCGCCTGCCCAGGGACTTGGCCATCGTGGTCTTCGACGCACGCGGACAAGGCAACGGCCTGCCCCTGCCCGCCGGCCCGCTGAGGCAACGCCTGCCCCGCGAGCTGCCCGACGACTGGCAGGTGCTCTACAACGCCGACCGCCCTTCAACGCGCCTGCCCGGGCCCTGCGCCCAGCGCCGTCTGTCCGGCGCCGCGCTGCTGCCCCACTGGTGGCAAGGCCTGCCACCGTCGCCCGAGGCCTTGCGGACACTGGCCGGCCAGTCACAACAGCACCCGCTCGTCGCTGCGGCGGGCATTGCCGAACCCGAGCGCTTCTTCCGCCAGCTGGAACAGGCCGGCCTTCGGCTGAGCCGCCTGCCCCTGCCCGACCACGCGGTGCTGCATCCGCCGCCCTGGCCAACCGATGCGTCGGACGTGCTGATCACCGAGAAGGACGCGGTGAAACTGCAGCCGCAGGCACTGCCACCCCTGCCACGCCTCTGGGTGGTCGCGCTAGACTTGCAGCTTCCTGACGATCTGCTTCGGCGCGTCGACCAAGCTCTGCTCCATTCCAAGAATACGCACCATGACCGCTGACCACCGACTGCTCGAGATGCTGGTATGCCCCGTTTGCAAGGGCCCTCTCCAACTGCGGCGAGATGAACAGCAACGCCCCATGGAACTGGTGTGCGCAGCGGATCGCCTGGCCTTTCCCATTCGTGACGGCATTCCCATCATGCTGGAGGGCGAGGCACGTGTGCTGGGTGCAGAGGAAACACTGTGACCTTCAGCGTTCTCATTCCGGCGCGCCTGTCCTCCTCGCGTCTGCCAAGCAAGCCATTGGCCGATCTGGGGGGCAAACCCATGGTGGTGCGTGTGGCGGAACGCGCACTGCAGTCCGGTGCCCGGCGGGTGGTGGTCGCCACCGATGCCGAAACCATTCAACAGGCCTGCACAGCACATGGCGTCACGGCCATCCTGACGCGCCACGACCATCAGAGCGGCAGTGACCGATTGGCAGAGGCCTGCACACAACTGGGCCTGGATGGCGACGCCATCGTGGTCAATGTGCAAGGGGACGAGCCGCTCATCGACCCCACGCTGATCCGTGCTTGCGCCGAGCAGCTGATCCAACACCCCGATTGCGTCACCGCCACCGCTGCCCACGCCATTCATTCCGAGGCGGAGCTGCGCAATCCCAACGTGGTCAAGGTCGTGCTCGACCGGCGGGGCCGTGCCCTGTACTTCAGCCGCGCCCCCATTCCTTGGTGGCGTGACGGCTCCTCGGGCGGGCACCCCTCGCTGACGTCGAGCTGCCCTCCGCTGCGCCACATCGGCATCTACGCCTATCGAGCAGGCTATCTGCGCGGCTTCCCTGGACTGGAGGCCTCGCCACTGGAACAGGTCGAGTCCTTGGAACAGCTGCGCATCCTCTGGCATGGCGAGAAGATCGCGGTTCATGTCACAGACACCCCGCCGCCCGCGGGCGTGGACACCCCCGAAGACCTCGCCCGCGTCCGCCAGCACTACCTGGGGTAAGCCCGGAGTTTTCAGGCTGAGGCGCGTCAGGTCTGCGCAGGTAAGCCCATGCTATCCTGCCCTCAATCCAGGAACTGCCCGCAGCGCGGGCCAGTTCGCCCACAGCGGCAACAAGAATTCATCATCACGAGGCATTTCCCATGCGATTGATTCTCCTCGGCGCGCCCGGCGCTGGCAAAGGAACCCAGGCGGCATTCATTTGCCAGAAGTTCGGTATTCCCCAGATCTCCACCGGCGACATGCTGCGCGCTGCCGTCAAGGCAGGGACCGAACTGGGATTGGCCGCCAAGAAGGTGATGGATGCGGGCGGCTTGGTCAGCGATGACATCATCATCGGGCTGGTCAAGGAACGCATCGCCCAGCCGGATTGCGCCAAGGGCTTCCTCTTTGACGGATTTCCCCGCACCATTCCGCAGGCCGAGGCCATGAAGGCGGCAGGCGTCAAGCTGGACTATGTGTTGGAGATTGACGTTCCGGACGAGGCCATCATCGAGCGCATGAGTGGCCGCCGTGTTCACGTCGCTTCTGGGCGCACCTACCACGTCAAGTTCAACCCGCCCAAAGTGGAAGGCAAGGACGATGTGACCGGGGAAGAACTGGTCCAGCGTCCCGATGACGAGGAGACGACGGTGCGCAAGCGTCTGGATGTCTACCATTCCCAGACTGAACCCTTGGTCAGCTATTACAGCGACTGGGCCGCCACCGGGGACTCAATGGCACCGGCATATCGGAAGATCTCCGGAATGGGGACGGTGGATCAAATCACGGCGCGCGCGCTGGATGCTCTGCAGTAACCAAGGTTTCACCTCACCCAAAAAAGAGCTCACCTTTGGTGAGCTCTTTTTTTATCGTGCAGCTGCACTGCATAAAAGAGGCGACCCGAGGGTCGCCTTTTCTTGCTCTCAGAACGACATCAATAGAACTTGTACTTCACACCGAAGTTAAACACCGTTCCCAGCGCGCCGGCTTGATGGTAAGTCGCATTGTAGTGCGTCGAACCATAATATGCGGTCAGATCGTAAGGGGCCTTCCGATCAAGGATGTTCTGAATCGATCCATAGACTTGGAGAGCGTCAGAATACTTATAGCTACCGCTCAGGTCCACAGTCGTGAACGAAGGCGTCCGGCAGCCCTTCGGTGCATCCTCTCCATCCGCAAAAGTCAGCAGGCAACCATTCGGATCGCCAGCGTACTCCACGTTGCGGATACTGGACACGTAGTTCACAGTTCCCGTCAACGAGTAGGGACCATTGTCCCAGCCGAGCGAGAAAGTGGCCTTGTCCTTGGGGTTACCAGAAGACGAACTCATCGCCGTCGGACCATAGGTACCCGCATACTGGAACGCCGTACCATCTGCCAGCTTGCGCTTGAATGTGTTGACGTGGGTCCAAGTCGCCGACGCAGTGAACTTGCCAATCGCTTCAATCTTGAAGCGCTGACGCACGTCCAGATCAAAACCGCCAGTGATGGTCGAAGGGCCGTTCGTGTACGGCGTTGAGACAGCCAGCAGCGTACCGGAATTGGGCACGCCAGCCAGTTCGTCCGACGTATCGCGAATCACGGTCGCCGACGGGAAAGCACCCGGGTTGTTCAGCACCGCCGCCACGTCCGCCCCCAGGATCTCATTGGTGCGCTTGATGCGCCAGAAATCCAGAGAAACGCTGGTGTCCTTGAAAGGCTCCAGCACAAAGCCAAACGTGTAGCTGTCGGACTTCTCAGGCTTCACCTTCGGGTTAGCCGCACTCACCACCACCGTTTCGCCTGAACCGCAATCAACCGGATCATTGGTGATCGGGCAGCGTACCGGGTCCACGTACGAGGTATAGCCAGCCGAGCCGCCAACGCTCTTGCCACTTTCGGCAGGGCCAGGTGCGCGGAAACCCTTGGCAAACGTGCCACGCAACACCAGTTCATCCCAAGGCGTGAACTTCAATCCCAGCTTCGGGGTAAACGAGTTTCCGTAGTCGGAATAGTGGTCGTTACGAGCCGCTGCGGTGATTTCGAAGTTCTTCAGCACGGGGGCAGACAACTCCGCGTAGAGCGCGTAAACATCCCGCTTGGCGCTAAAACCAGAGTAACCAAGGCCGATGATGTCAGCTTCATAGGTGCCCGGAGTGGGGGGGCTGTCAACATCTTCATGACGGAACTCCGCACCGACCGCCAACTGCATGGGCCCACCGGGCAGCGTCATCAGCTCGCGGCTTGCCTTGGCATCCAACGAAGTGATCGAGGTCGTCGCGCTGTTGCTCAGTGTCGGCGAGATGGCATTCCGAGTGGCTTCGCTGTTCAGGCCGGCATTCACACCCAGGCGATAAAAGGTCAGATCAGGGTTCTTACCAGTCGTGTTGGTACCATTCAGGTAATCGCGCAGCACGCTGTTGCTGAGGTACCCGTTCTTAGTCACATCGGTCTTGCTCTGGGTGTACAGCAGGCCGGTTTCCCAATCCCAACCAAAGTTCGAGCCCTGCAAGCCCACCAAGGCACGGCTCACCGTGGTGTCATAAATGCTGTCACGCCCCCCCAGGTCTGCGGTCACGTAACGCAAGCGCGCGTACTCACCAGAAGGGTTGTCCGGATGGTCCGGACTC
This sequence comes from Ideonella benzenivorans, assembly GCF_020387415.1. Lineage (GTDB taxonomy): Bacteria > Pseudomonadota > Gammaproteobacteria > Burkholderiales > Burkholderiaceae_C > Ideonella > Ideonella benzenivorans. The sequence continues at coordinate 99,307 of NZ_JAGWCB010000012.1, forward strand.
ATGGTGATGTAGGTGTTGTCCTTGAAATTTGCATTGATGGCGTCATACCAAGTGCTGCTCACCGAGCTAGGAGTGCCAATGGTAAAGACCTTCGACTTGAACAAACCCACTTCAGCAAAACCGCTCAGCCCATCGCCCAGATCCAGCGTGCCACGCGACAGGAAGTTGATCTTGTCTTCCTTCGGCTGCAACTGGGAATAGTCCAGGGTATTCCAAGTGCATCCAGAGTAGCCCTCCGGCAAAGCGTAATTCGTGGGGCAACCCGTGCTGGGAAGGGCCAGCTGGGTATAAGCACCCAGCGCCGTCTGCCCTTCCGGTTCGGACACCGCGCGATACCAACCCCAGGGACTTGCAGAGGCGCCGCCAGCCGGTGTCTTGTAACCGCGGATGCTTCCTGCGGTAAAGCCGTATCCAAAATGGGTCGCATCAGGATCGCCGATGCCGTTCCGGTTCTTGCGATCAGACTGGAGGATCTCTCCGATTTGCTGTGCTTCCAACGTGAAGAACACGTTGTACTTGTCGGCACCGAAATCGCCGAAGCCACCGGTCAGCGAAGCCTTCGGCGTCTTGCCGTCGCCATACGACGTCACGCCGTAGGAGACGTTGGCCGCCAGGCCTTGGTAGTCACGGCGGGTGATGATGTTCACCACACCACCCATGGCATCAGAACCATAGATCGCAGAAGCCCCGTCCTTGACGACCTCAATGCGATCCACGGCCTCCATCGGAATCGTGCTCAGGTCAACGAAGGTACGTTGACCATCATCCGCCAAGCCATAAGGCGCCATGCGACGCCCATTCAGCAACACCAGTGTGGCATTGGGGCCCAGACCACGCAGGGATACACCGGAGGCGCCAGCCGCAAACCCATTGCCGAACGCCAGCGGAACCGATCCATTGTTGGAAGCGTTCAGCCCCAGAATCACATCGGCGATCGACGTCTTGCCGGACTTCTCGATGTCTTGACGAGAAATCGTTTGAACAGGCGAAGCCGTCTCAGAATCGACACGCTTGATGTTCGAACCGGTCACGGTGATGCGCTGAACGGCCTCGTCAGCGGCTTGTGCCGGCACCCCGGCCAGCATCGCACCGCTGCCAAAAGCAATCAGCAGGCTGCGTGCCAGCTCTGTTCGTTTGATCATCAGAGAACTCCTCAGTGGTTGATCGATAGACCACTCCTGAGCAAGCCACATGCCGGTCTTGTGAAGCCTTGATGTACTTGCAGCAGGAACGTGTGAATCGATTGTGACTGAAGGTCAAGCGATGGCATCCCCCTCAAAAATCCCGATCAGCGCTCTTTCGATGGAAACTGTTGCATCCATGCCGCAATGACATAGGGGGGGCGGCATTTCGGCCGTCCGCCGACGTTCCTGGGACCGTCAATACCCCTATGTCCTTGAGATGACCATGGATTTGGCGCGCACGGAATCAGTGCCAACCGACCAGTGCATCCCGCCCTTCCACGGCCAGTTGGACCCGCAGGCCCAGCGGCATGGTGATCTTGGTGGGCACGTGTCCGAATGGGAATCCCGTGAGGATGGGGACCTGGGTCTGGCTGCGCAGATGGTCGACAACCGTCTTCAGGGTGTAGCCGCGGTCCATTGGCGACTTCTTCCAATCCGAGAACGCTCCCAATAGAACCGCCTTCTGGTTGGACAACACGCCCGCCTGCAACAGTTGCAGCAACTGCCGTTCGACGCGGTAGGGATGCTCTGCCACGTCCTCCAGAAACAGGATACCGCCGCGCACCTTGGGCCAATGTGGCGTGCCCAGCAGCGAGCACAGCACTGTCAAATTGCCGCCCCACAGCACACCACGGGCCTCCAGACCATCAAACCCTGCCGGCGCCCGAAAGCCAACGGCCTCTAACTCACCCGACATGGCTTCACAGAAGCAGTCCGGGGTGATGTCGTCCAACGCCTCAGCACCAAAATCAGCCGCCGCCATGGGGCCGCACCATGTCGGTGCCTTCTTGTGGGCCAACAAGCCCATCTGGAGGCCGGTGAGGTCGCTGTGCCCCACCCACCGGGTCCCCTGGGCCACGCTCTTGGCCAGCAGATCCCAGTCGAGTCGATCCAGCAAACGCGTCAAACCATAGCCACCGCGCGTCGCCATGGCCACCGACGGAGCGGTTGCCGCGACCCGGTGAATGGCCGCCAGTCGCTCGTCGTCCGTCCCGGCAAAGCGTTGGTACTTGCGCGCAGCGGCTTCGTCGATGTGAACGTCGAAGCCGCGCTCTTTCAGACGGCGCGCCGCCAGGCGCAGCGGCGCTGCCTTCAGAAGGACACCGGCAGGCGAATAAAGGATCAGGGAAGGATCTGCGGTCATGATGAACTCGAAGCAGGAGGAAATCCCGCCAAAGCTTCGGGAGGCAGCTCCAACGCCTCGCCTGCGGGAATGGAAAGCGGCTCCGGCGGCACAGCGAGTGATGACGTGGCCGCCTCTTCTGGCACGGTCTGCCGGATGCGCTGTTGCGAACGACGCTCGGCGAAAAAGTCCCGCAGGACCTGCCCGCAGGCCTCGGCCATCAGCCCGCCCTGCACCACCGTGTGGTGGTTCAGCTGCCGGTTGGCGAACAGATCCACCACCGAGCCCGCCGAGCCTGTCTTGGGATCGAACGCACCGAAGACCACGCGCTTGAAGCGCGCATGCATCAATGCCATCGCGCACATCGCGCAGGGCTCGAGCGTCACGAACAGCTCGCAGTCCGGCAACCGGTAGTTCTCGGCCAGTTGGGCTGCATGGCGCAAGGCAACAAGCTCGGCGTGGGCCGTCGGATCATGGGTGGTGATCGGCCGGTTGTAACCGGTGGCCAGCACTTGGCCGTCGCGCAGGATCACGGCCCCCACGGGCACCTCTCCGGCCAACCAGGCGTTCTGCGCCTGGTCCAGGGCGATCCGCATGGCGAATTCGTCCTGGGCAGAAAATGAGGGCTCTTCTGAAGGGGAGGTCGGAGAGGTCATGATCGGTCGCAGTGGACCGGCATCATGCCACGAGGGATACCTGTCTCAGCGCAGCATCAGCGCCAGCAACGGCGCCATCAGGACGTTGAGCACGCCGACCAGGACCATCACCAAACCGGCGACCGCGCCTTCCTCCTGCCCGACCTGGTTGGCCTTGGCCACGCCGGCGCCGTGAGCGCCCATGCCGAACAATGCACCGCGCGCCAGGCTGCTGCGCAGGGGCAGCCAGCGCAGCAGGCCCTCACCCAGTGCCGCGCCCAGCACCCCAGTGAACACGACGAACACCGCCGTCAGATCCGGCACACCCCCGATGTCGCCCGACACCGTCATCGCGAACGGCGTGCTGATGGAACGTGGCAACAAGCTCAAGCGCAGTTCACCGCCCACGCCCAGCACGCTGGCCAAACCCCATGCGGACAGCATCGCCGCTGCGCTGCCAGCCACCATGCCCATCAGCAGGGCCGGCCAATGGCGACGGATCAGCGCCCGCTGCTCGAAGATCGGCACAGCGAACGCCACCGTGGCCGGCCCCAGCAACAGCACCATCCAGTGCGTTCCCCGGATGTAGTCGGCGTAGTTCTCATGCGCGAGCAGCACCAGCGCGATCAACACCGCAGGCGTCACTGCCAGCGGCATGCTCCACCAGCGCGGGTACAAGCGATGGAACGACTTGGCAGCCATGTAGATGACGATCGTGATGGTCGACCAGCCGAGCGTCTGCAGCAGCACGTTCATGGCAGATTCCTCAGGCCGCTGTGTGGCGATGGGCCAGGCGCAGCGTGATGTCCACCACCACGGAGGTCACGGCCATCACCGTCATGGTGCCCAGGATGATCACGGCCAGGATCTTCATCCCCAGCCAGCCAAACAGTTCCGGATGGTCCAGCACCGCCGGCACAGCCGGCACGAAGAACAGCAGCATCTCGGCCAGGAACCAGCGCGCACCTTGGCGCAGGCTGCCCAGTTGAATCCAACCAGTGGTCAGTGCCAGCAGCAACAGCGCCATGCCCACGATCCCGCCCGGCAAAGGCAGGCCGCTCAGACGCACCAGCGCCTCGCCCAACCCCCAGGCCAGCATCAGCATGGCAATCTGCACCAGGCGGTGGTGCCGCCATTGGCGACGCGCCATCACGGACATGTCATGCAAGCTCATAAGGGAAACCTCCTGTTGACTTGCAATGTATGCCGCAACGCATCATGATGAAAGCGAATTGTTCTACTAACTTCAATTCCAAATTGGAATGGACATCAAACTCCGCCCCCTGCGGGCCTTGGTCGAGGTGATGCGCCAGGGCGGCTTCTCACAAGCCGCCCGCACGGTGTTCGCCACCCAGTCGGCCGTCAGCAAGGCCGTGCGCCAACTGGAGGACGACCTGGGCTTCGTGCTGCTTGACCGCGAGGTGCATCCTCCCCGGCTGACCGCGGCCGGGGAGATCGTCTATCGCCGCGCCCTGACCCTGCTGACCGAGCAGGACGACCTGCTGGCTGAACTGAATGCCTTGCGCGGCCTGCAGCGCGGTGAGCTGCGGCTGGGCTTGCCCCCGATCGGCAGCAGCCAGCTGTTTGCCCCGGTGTTTGCCGCCTTCCGCGCACGCTATCCCGGCATCGACATCCGGTTGGTCGAGCACGGCTCCAAGCGGCTGGAAGAGGTGCTGCGCGCTGGCGAAATCGATCTGGCCGGTCTGTTGGCACCGGTGGCGGATGACTTTGATTGCAAGCCCGTGCGCGAAGAACCCATCATGGTGCTGATCGCGGCCAGCCACCCCTTCAGCCAACTGTCCGAAGTGGCCCTGGGCCGGCTGTCCGCCCTGCCCTTCCTGTTATTCGAATCAGGCTTCGCGCTCAACCCGATCATTCTGGAGGCCTGCCAGCAGGCCGGCTTCACGCCAACCGTGGCTGCCCGCACCAGCCAGATCGACTTCATGATCGAGCTGGTTGCCGCAGGCCTGGGCATCGGCTTCCTGCCGCGGATGATGGCCGAGCAGCGCCACCACGCCGGCGTGCGCACCGTGCACCTGACCGAGCCAGCGCTCACATGGCAGATGGCCCTGGCCTGGCGGCGCGGCGCCTACCTGTCCCATGCAGCCCAGGCCTGGCTGGACCTGATCAACCCCACCGCCAGCTGAGGCGCCGCGGCGGGTGCACGCCCCCTGCGCCCGTCAGAGGTGCAGAGGCCAGGTGCCCAGCACCCGGTGCTCCGTGCGCCCCAACAGGCTGTGGATCAGCACGAACTCCTGCGCGGTCCAGGCAATGGGGGCCACGGCTTCCTCAGGCAACTCGCGCGGGGCATAGGTCAGGGTCACATGCGGCGTGAACCGCGTCTCGACCCAGCGGCCCAGTCCTTCCCGGGCCATCGCCAGCCCCAGTTGACGCTGGAAGTCCAGCAAGGCGGCCTCTTGCGCCACAGCCGAGCGCAGCACGTAGGGCGCCTTGTCGCGCCGCAGGCGAAAGCTCGCCCCCCGGTCGAACACCACCTCGAAGGGTGCGACGCAAAGCGAGGCGGCCGCGCGCGAAGCGGCCTGGACCAGATCCTCCGGGACACCCGCATGGTCACCCAGGTGGTGCAAGGTGATGTGCAGTCGCTCGGGTGCGATGGGCTTGCTGCGCAGGTCATGGGCCTCGCGCAATGCCTGGCTGGTCTGCGCCAGCTGCAGACACGCCTGCGGGGATGGGCGCAGCGCAAAAAAGAGCCGATCGGTCGGCGGCGAAGCCGCCGGCGCGTCAAAGCCCATCAGCGGGAGCTGATCGCCCACCCCCTCACTCCCACTCAATGGTGGCGGGCGGCTTGCTCGAGACGTCGTAGGTCACGCGGTTGATGCCGCGCACCTCGTTGATGATCCGGCTGGAGACCTTCTTGAGCAGGCTGTAGGGCAGCTCGGCCCAGTCTGCGGTCATGAAGTCGCTGGTCTGCACCGCGCGCAGGGCCACCACGTAGTCATAGGTGCGGCCATCGCCCATCACCCCCACGCTCTTGACCGGTAGGAACACCGTGAAGGCCTGGCTCGTCAGGTCGTACCAGCTCTTGCCCGAGTTCGGCTCGATGGTGGCACGCAGCTCTTCGATGAAGATCGCATCGGCCCGCTTGAGCAGATCGGCGAACTCCGCCTTCACCTCGCCCAGGATGCGCACCCCCAGACCCGGCCCCGGGAAGGGATGGCGATAGACCATCTCGTGCGGCAGGCCCAGGGCCACGCCCAGCTCGCGGACTTCGTCCTTGAACAGTTCGCGCAGCGGCTCCAGCAGCTTCAAGCCCAGCGTGGCGGGCAGGCCACCCACGTTGTGGTGGCTCTTGATCGTCGTGGCCTTCTTGGTCTTGGTGCCACCGCTCTCCACCACGTCCGGGTAGATGGTGCCCTGGGCCAGCCACTTGGCATTGGTCAGCTTCTTGGCCTCGGCCTGAAAGACCTCGACAAACTCGCGGCCGATGATCTTGCGCTTCTGTTCAGGGTCGGTCACGCCCTTCAGATGCCCCAGGAACTGGGTTGAGGCATCGACATGCACCACCTTCGCATGCAGTCGGCCCGTGAACATCTCCATCACCATCTGGCCTTCGTTCAGGCGCAGCAGGCCGTGGTCGACAAAGACGCAGGTCAGTTGGTCGCCGATGGCGCGGTGGATCAGCGCGGCGGCCACGGAGGAATCCACCCCGCCGGACAGGCCGAGGATCACCTCTTCATCGCCGACTTGCTCGCGGATGCGGGCCACCGCCTCTTCGATGTAGTTGCCCATGATCCAGTCGCCCGCGCAGCCGGCGATGTCCCGCACGAAGCGGGTCAGCATCTCGGCCCCCTGGATGGTGTGGGTCACCTCGGGGTGGAACTGCACCGCGTAGTAGCCCTTGTCCTCATTGGCCATGCCGGCAATGGGGCAGCTGGGCGTGGAGGCCATCAGCTTGAAGCCCGGGGGCAGCGTGGTGACCTTGTCGCCATGGCTCATCCACACCTTGAGCATGCCATGGCCTTCGGGCGTCGCGAAGTCCTGCACCCCCTCCAGCAGACGGGTGTGACCATGGGCCCGCACCTCGGCGTAGCCGAACTCGCGGGTGTCGCTCCAGCGCACCTCGCCGCCCAGTTGCACGGCCATGGTCTGCATGCCGTAGCAGATGCCCAGCACCGGCACGCCCAGGTCCCACACGGCCTGCGGTGCGCGCAGCTGGTGGTCCTCGTAGGTGCTGGCGTGGCTGCCCGACAGGATGATGCCTTTGGGGGCATAGCTGCGGATGAACTCGTCCGACACGTCGTTCGGATGGATCTCGCAGTAGACATGCGCCTCGCGCACGCGCCGCGCGATCAGCTGCGTCACCTGGGAGCCGAAGTCGAGGATCAGGATCTTGTCATGCATGGTGGGATCTCAGGAGGAAGGCGCCTCGGTCGAGGCAGGCATCACCACGGACGGGTGGCGCCGGAAATGGCGGAAGGCCAGCACGGTGGCGGCCACTTGCAGCAGCGCGCACAGGTAGAACGGCGCACCGATGCGCCAGTCGCCATGCGGGAAGTGCGCCGTCATCTGCAGCAGGAAGGAACCGATGACCGGCGCGGCCACCGCGGTGAGGCTGTTGAGCGAAGCGACCGAACCGAGCGTTCGGCCCTGCGAATGCTCGTCCACGGCGGTGGACACCAGCGTCTGCAAGGAGGTGCTGACCATCATGCCGAAGATGTCGAGCACGATGATGGCGTACATCATCCAGCCCTGGGTGGCCAGGCCCCAGAGCAGATAGCACACCGCAGAGGACACCAGACCGATCACCGCGATGCGCTGCGGCGCCATGCGCTTGAGCGCCACCCGGATCAGACCGCCCTGCACCAGCACCGCCATCACGCCGATGGTGAACAGCGACCAGCCGTTTTCCTTGGGGCCCCAGCCGAACTTGAAAGTGGTGTAGAGCACCCATGTGGTGTGCAGGATGAACTGCGCCAGGCTGGACAGGCCGATCACCGCCACCAGCATGCCCACCCCTTGCACCTCGCCCAGGCGTTTGAGCGAAGCCACCGGGTTGGCCTTGCGCCAGTCGATGGGATGGCGGCGCTCCTTGGGCAGCGACTCCGGCAGCACGAAGATGCCGTACAGCGAATTCAGAATGGCCAGGCCGCCCGCCACGAAGAACGGCAGGTGCAGGCTGATGTGGCCCAGCAGACCGCCCATCACCGGGCCCAGCACGAAGCCCATGCCAAAGGTGGCGCCCAGCATGCCGAAACGCTTGGCCCGCTCGCTGGGGGAGGAGATGTCGGCCACATAGGCCTGGGCCACCGCCGCATTGGCCTGCAGCGCGCCGCTCACCAGCCGCACCGCGATCAGCATCCACAGCGCTGTGGCCAAGCCGGTGACGAAGAAGCTCAGTGCCAAGCCGGTGAAGCCGATGAGCAGCACCGGTCGGCGGCCGAAGTGGTCCGACGCGGCGCCGAGGATCGGCGAACCGAAGAAGTTCGCCAGCCCGAAGGCCAGGCTGACGATGCCGTACCAGAAGGCCTGGTCGGTCTGCGAGCCGGTGAAGGTACCGACCAACGGTGCCAGCACCGGAATGATCAGACCGATCGACACCATGTCGATCAGGACGGTCAGCATGATGAACGGCATGGCAGCCGTCCGTTGGCGGGCGCTTCCCGCAGTCTCGGCAGAACTCATCGGACCTCAGACTGATGCTTCAATGACAGCGCCCGGACGGGCCGGGCGCTGCGATGGAGCACGACGGGTTGTCACTCCGCCCGGTAGTTGGGCGCTTCCTTGGTGATCTGCACATCGTGCACGTGGCTCTCGCGGATGCCCGCGGCCGTGATCTCGACGAACTCGGCCCGCTCACGCATCTGGTCGATGGTGGCACAACCGCAATAGCCCATCGAAGCCCTCAGGCCGCCGGCCATCTGGTAGATGATCGACACCAGAGAACCCTTGTACGGCACCCGGCCTTCGATGCCCTCGGGCACCAGCTTGTCCGCGTTCGGGTTGGTGGTTTCGTCGTTCTCCTGGAAATAGCGGTCGGCGGAGCCGGCCTTCATCGCGCCGATCGAGCCCATGCCGCGGTAGCCCTTGTAGCTGCGGCCTTGGTAGAGGATGACCTCACCCGGTGCTTCCTCGGTACCGGCAAACATGCCGCCCATCATCACGGTGCTGGCACCGGCGGCGATGGCCTTGGCGATGTCGCCCGAATAGCGGATGCCACCATCGGCGATCAGCGGCACGCCGGTGCCCTTGAGCGCGGTGGCGACGTTGTCGATCGCCGTGACCTGAGGCACGCCCACACCGGCCACGATGCGGGTGGTGCAGATGGAGCCCGGGCCGATGCCGACCTTGACCGCATCGGCGCCGGCCTCGACCAGCGCCAGCGCCGCAGCACCGGTGGCAATGTTGCCGCCCACCACCTCGACCTGCGGGTAGTTGCGTTTGACCCAACGGACCCGCTCGATCACACCGGCCGAGTGGCCGTGCGCGGTGTCGACGATCAGCGCATCCACGCCGGCCCGGACCAGCAGCTCCACACGTTCCTCGGTGCCCTCGCCCACGCCAACGGCCGCCCCGACACGCAGCTTGCCGTGATCGTCACGGGCCGCATTCGGGAAGGTGGTCTGCTTGGTGATGTCCTTGACGGTGAACAGGCCGCGCAGTTCGAAGGCGTCGTTGACGACCAGCACCCGCTCGAGCTTGTGCTTGTGCATCAGCTCCTTGGCCTCGGCCAGCGACGCCCCCTCCTTCACGGTGATCAGACGCTCACGCGGGGTCATGATCTCGCGCACCGGCACATCCAGGCGGGTCTCGAAACGCAGGTCGCGGCCGCTCACGATGCCAACCACCTTGCCCGCCTCGATCACCGGGAAACCTGAGATGCCGTGCTGCTCGGACAGGGCCTTCACCTCGTGCACCCGGGTATCGGGCGAGATGGTGATCGGGTCCTTCAACAGGCCGGATTCATAACGCTTGACCCGCGCCACCTCGGTCGCCTGCTGCTTGGGCGTGAGGTTCTTGTGCACGATGCCCATGCCACCTTCCTGTGCGATCGTGATCGCCAGGCGGGCCTCGGTCACCGTGTCCATCGCTGCCGACACGAGCGGCAGGTTCAGGACAATGTTGCGGGAGAAGTGGGTTGCCAGCGAGGTGTCGCGCGGCAGGACTTGAGAGAACGCGGGGACCAACAACACATCGTCAAAGGTCAGCGCTTTGCCAAGAAGGCGCATGGGGAAGCTCCAGACGCAAAAGCGGATTATACGGAATGTGCACCGGAGCAGCCTGTCGGCCTGGATACACATTGCCCGTCCACCCGGGCATGGGGCCGCATACACTGGCGGCTGCGCCCCATTCCCTCCCTGCCAGCCTGCCATGAAGCTGTCCCATCTCTGCCTCCTCGGTGTCCTGGCCGTCGCTACCTCGGTGGCATCGGCCCAATCGATCTGGAAATGGCGTGACCGGGACGGTCACCTGATGGTCAGTGACCGGCCGCCCCCCGCCGACATCCCCGAGAAGAGCATCCTGCAGCGCCCCAACGGCCCGCGGATGATGGCCACCAGTGATGAAGCAGCGGCCGCACCGTCCACCCCGGCTTCGGCCGGCCTGGACAAGGAACTGGAAGCCCGCAAGCGCAAGATGCTGCAGGATCAGGCGGCCGAGAAACAGGAAAAGCTGGCTCAGGCCGCTGCGGCCAAGGAGCGTGCCTCGGCCCAGAAGCTGGAGAACTGCCAACGCGCCCGCAACCAGCTGACGATGCTGCAAAGTGGCGTGCGCGTGGCCCGCCCCAACGCCCAGGGTGAGCGGGAGTACCTGGACGACAAAGGCCGCGCCGCCGAGATCGCCCGCACGCAGCAGCTGATCAGCGCCAACTGCAACTGAGCGCGCACCCTGCGTCTCAGGCCTTGTGCCCGCCCGGCGCGGGCCGATCGGTCTTCTGCTTGCGGTAACGCAGACGCCGGGCCTCTTTGGGATCCACACGCAGCCCCCGCCAGACTTCCACCCGGTCGTGCTGGCGCAGCACGGTGTCCAAAGGTTTGGCCTTCATCCAGATGCCGACCGGCAGTTGCTCGTCCAAGAGCAGGCCATGCCGTTCCAGCAGGCCACTGACCCGCAGCGCCTGAGCCAAGGTGCTGCCCGGGGCCATCTTCAACGCCACCCGGTCCACTGCCCGTGGCGCGGGGCTGTAGACCACCTCGATGTCCAGCAGGTCGGCCGGCTCAGCGGGCACCATAGACCTGCTCCGCGCGCTTGACGAAGGACTCGACGAAGGTGTTGGCCACCCGGTCGAACACCGGACTCAGCACCAGTTCCAGCGGACGGCTGGAAAAGGCGTAGCGCAACTCGAACTCGATGCGACAGGCCTTGGGCGGTTCATTGGCCGGCCCGACCGGCAGAAAGTCCCAGGAACCTTCCAGCATCGAGAACGGTCCATCGACCAGCCGCATCAGCACCTGCCGGTCCGGCTGGTGGGTGTTGCGGGTGGTGAAGGCGTGGCGCACCCCTGCGTAGTGCAGGTGCACCTTGGCGGTCACGCCGTCCTCGCGCCGCTCCAGGACTTCACCCCGTTCACACCAGGGCAGGAACTGCGGATAGGCCGGCACATCGGTCACCAGGCGGTACATCTCGGCCGGGGTGTACCAGAGCAGGACGGACTTCTTGACGTGCTTCATACAATGGTCCGATTTTAAGGGGCCCACCGGCCCACCCTGATTGCCCCCATGTCCGCCCTGATCGCAGAAAACCGCCGCGCCCGTTTCGAATACCACATCGAAGAGCAATTCGAGGCCGGTGTGGTGCTGGACGGCTGGGAGGTCAAGGCCATCCGCGCCGGCCAGGTGCAACTCACCGACGGCTACGTGGTGATCCGCAATGGCGAGCTCTACCTGATCGGCTGCCGCATCAACGCGCTGCGCAGCGCCTCCACCCACGTCAGCCCGGAGGCCGACCGCACCAAGAAGCTGCTGATGCACAAGGAGCAGATCAGGCGCCTGATCGGCAAAGTGGAGCAGCGCGGCTTCACGCTGGTGCCCTTGGACCTGCACTACAAGGCAGGCCGGGTGAAGGCCGAGATCGCATTGGCCAAGGGCAAGGCCCAGCACGACAAGCGCGAGACCGAGAAGAAGCGCGACTGGGAGCGGGAGAAGGGCCGCCTGATGCGCCACAAGGTCTCCGGCCCGGCCAAGGATTGAATGCGATGAACACGCCTGCCCTGGACGACATCCTCTACCCGCCGCTGGAGCCGCTGCGCAGCGGCCACCTGCAGGTCGATGGCCGCCACAGCCTCTACTGGGAGACCAGCGGCAACCCCGCCGGCATCCCGGTCATCTTCGTGCACGGCGGCCCCGGCGCGGGCACCTCGCCGCGCAGCCGCCGCTACTTCGATCCGGCCCGCTACCACATCATCCTGCTGGACCAGCGCGGCTCGGGCCAGTCCACCCCGCTGGGCGACTGCCAGGACAACACCACCGATCGGCTGATCGCCGACTTCGAGCAGCTGCGCGAGATGCTGGGCATCGAGCGCTGGCTGGTCTTCGGCGGCTCCTGGGGCTCCACCCTGTCGCTGGCCTATGCCCAGGCCCATCCGCAGCGCTGCCTGGGCCTGGTGCTGCGCGGCATCTGGCTGGGCACGCAGGAAGAGATCGACTGGTGGCTCTATGGGGTGCGCAACATTTTCCCGAGGGAATGGGAAGCCTTCGCCGGCTTCATTCCCGAGGCCGAGCGCGGCGACCTGCTGGGCGCCTACCAGCGCCGCCTGACCCACACCGACCCGGCCGTCTACCTGCCCGCGGCCCGCGCCTGGGCCCGCTACGAAGGCGCCTGCATCTACCTGCGCCCGCAGCCCGAGTCGGTGGCCGCCATGACGGACGACACAGCCGCGCTGGGCATGGGCCGGCTGGAAGCGCACTACTTCGCCCACCAGGCCTTTCTGCGGCCCGGGCAGCTGATCGACGGCGTGCCGGGCATCCAGCACCTGTCGGCCATCATCGTGCACGGCCGCTACGACGTGATCTGCCCGGTGCGCTACGCCTGTGCGCTGGCCGACGCCTGGCCGCAGGCGCGGCTGGTGGTCGTGCCCGATGCCGGGCACTCGTCCTACGAGCCCGGCATCGCTGCCGAGCTCGTGGCCGCCACCGACCGCTTCGCGGCCACCGGCCGGCTGGTCTGAGCCGGGCTCAGCGGGTGTGGTGCACGGCCTGCTGGCCGTAGACCGACACCGGCAGCCCCTCCATGCGGGCCTTGAGCTGCAGCGCCAGGTACAGCGAGTAGTGGCGTGACTGGTGCAGGTTGCCGCCGTGGAACCACAACCCATCCTGCTGGGTGGGCTTCCACATGTTGCGCTGCTCGCCTTCCCAGGGCCCCGGGTCCTTGGTGGTGGCCGAGCCCAGGCCCCACACCTTGCCCACCCGGTCGGCCACCTCGGGGCTGATCAGGTCGGCCACCCAGCCGTTCATCGAGCCGTAGCCGGTGGCATAGACCACCAGGTCGGCCGGCAGCTCGGTGCCGTCGTCCAGCACCACCGCGTTCTCGCTGAGGTGGCTGATGCCCTTGCCCGACTGCAGCTTGATGCTGCCGTCGATGACCAGGTCGCAGGCGCCCACGTCGATGTAGTAGCCCGAGGCCCGCCGCAGGTACTTCATGAACAGGCCCGAGCCATCGTCGCCGAAGTCCAGCATGAAGCCGGCCTTCTCCAGCGCGCGATAGAAGCCCGCATCCCGCTCGCGGATCTGGTCGTACAGCGGCTTCTGGAAGTCGGCCATGATGCGGTAAGGCAGCGAGGCGAAGATCAGGTCCGCCTTGCGGGTGCTGACCCCGTTGGCCACGGCCTGCTCCGAATACAAGGCGCCCAGGCCGATCTCCATCAGCGAGTCCGAACGCACGATGTGGGTGGACGAACGCTGCACCATGGTCACATCGGCCTCGTGCTCCCACAGCGCGGCGCAGATGTCGTGTGCCGAGTTGTTGGCCCCGATCACCACCACCTTCTTGCCGCGGTAGGCGTCCGGCCCCGGGTGCTGCGAGGAGTGCTGCTGCTCGCCACGGAACACGTCCTGACCGGGGATCTTCGGGATGTTGGGCTTGCCGGACATGCCGGTGGCGAACACCAGCTGCTGGGGCCGCAGCACCAGGGTCTCGCCGTTGCGCTGCACCGTCACTTCCCAGGCCTGGGTGGTCTCGTTCCAGCGCGCCTGCGTCGCCCGGGTGGACGGCCAGTAGTTGACCTCCATGACCTTGGTGTACATCTCCAGCCAGTCGCCGATCTTGTCCTTGGGCGCGAACACCGGCCAGTTGTCCGGAAAGGGCAGGTACGGCAGGTGGTCGTACCAGACCGGGTCGTGCAGGCACAGCGACTTGTAGCGCCCACGCCATTGGTCGCCCGGGCGTTCATGGGTGTCGATCACGATGTGCGGCACGCCCAGCTGGCGCAGCCGCGCGCCCAGGGCAATGCCGCCCTGCCCGCCCCCGATCACCAGCACATAGGGCTGCGTGCTGCGGCCCAGCTCGGCGGCCTCCTGCTCGCGCTTCTCCAGCCAGGTCTGGCGGTGCTTGTGGATGCCGTGCTCGGCCCCCTTGGGGCGACGCTGGCCCAGCGGCTCCTCGAAGCCCTTGAGCTCCTGCATCGTGGTCAGCAGGGTCCAGATGCGGCCGTTCTTCAGGCGCAGGTGGCCGGTGCCCCGGGCCAGGCTGGTGTCAATGGTCAGCCAGGCCGAGACCACGCCGTCGGCCTCCTCCACCGTCTCCTTCGGATCGAGCTCAAAGCGCACCGGCAGGGCCGGGCTGAGCTGGTGGCGCAGCATCTCGGTGATCTGCGCCGGTCCCTCCATCGTCTTCAGGTTCCAGGTGAAGAGCACGAGGTCGCGCCAGTAGCTCTCGTCGGCGAAGAGGCCGGCCACAGCCTCGCTCTTCTCGGCGGCCAGGCCCTGGTTGAGCGCGTCCAGCACCGCCTGTGCTGCGGCCTGGGGATCGGAGGTGGAAGGAAGGGTCATGCGTGTCTCCTGTGTCGTGTTGCAGCGCTCGTCGGCGCCGCACCTCTTTCGGCAATGCCTGTGCCAGCCACCGGGTCGGCACCGCGCTGCGCCCGGCTTCGAGGCACCTCTTCCCTCGTGCAGGCCCGTGCACCGGCCCCTCTGCGCCCGCCCCGCTGGCCCCGACTGCCCGGGCTCGCCGCATCCGGTCCCGCGCCACAGGTGTTGCATCGGCGATGGTCCGCTGCAACAGTCCTGCGACACCTGTCGTGCCGGCCTGTCGCGCACCGCCTCGCCAGGCTGTGGGTAAACCTCCATGCAGCGCCGCAGGGCCCTTGCTCACAATCAAGTGACGCCCACGGTGGCCCCTCGCATGAACGCACGCTCCTACGCCTCCCACGTCCAGGAGATCGAGTCCTTCGGCCTCGGTCTGAACCGCAGCACGCCCGCGCGCGACGCGGCCGTGCTGCGCAGCTGGCAGCGCTGCATCGAACGCCATCGGCTGGATCCGGCCGCCACCTGCGAGGCCTACATCGTCCCCGAGGGCCAACTGCGGGTGCACCGCGAGGAATCCGAGCCGCTGATCCGCATTGCCCGCAGCGGGCTGGAGCGCCTGTACCAGCAACTGGCCGGCCTGCAGTACGTGCTGCTGCTGGCCGACCGCCACGGCATCACGGTGGACTTCCTCGGGCATGAGGGCGACGCCGACGCGCTGCGCCAGGCCGGGCTCTACCTGGGCTCCGACTGGCGGGAAGACCGCGCCGGCACCTGCGCGGTGGGGGCCTGCCTGGAAGGCGGCGAGGCGCTGATCATCCACCAGAGCGACCACTTCGACTACACGCACACACCGCTGTCCTGCACCGCCGCGCCCATTTACGACCACCGTGGCGAGCTGGCCGCGGTGCTGGACCTGTCGCTGCTGCGCTCGCCCGAATCGCGCAGCAGCCAGAGCCTGGCCCTGCACCTGGTGACGTCCACAGCCCGGCGCATCGAGCTGGCCCACCTGATGGAGCGCTCGCGCAGCGACTGGGTCTTGCGCCTGTCCCGCTCACCCGACTTTCTGGACGTGGACCCGGACGCCGCGCTGACGCTGGACGGCGCGGGCCGGGTGCGTGGCATGACGCAGGCCGCGGCCCGCATCCTGGCCCAGGCCATCGGCCTGCCCTGGGCCGAGCGGCGCGACCTGCTGGGCCTGCCGCTGGAACGCTTCTTCGAGCTGGATGTGGACGGCCTGCCCAGCCTGCTGCGCCACCGTCTGGCGCAGGACCGCATCGTGCGCGCCCGCGACGGCAGCATCCTGTTCGCCCACGCCATCGAGCCGCAGCGCGGTGGCGCCACGCCGGTGCGCGACGCAGCCCCGAGCGCCGCCACCACGACCGCCAGCCCGGTGCCGCAGGCGCTGCGCGCCCTGTCGGCCGGCGACGCCAGTCTGGACGCCCTGCTGCACAAGGCCGCCCGGCTGGCCCCGCAGCGCCTGCCGGTGATGATCCAGGGCGAGACCGGCGCCGGCAAGGAGTACCTGGCCCGGGCCCTGCACGCGGCCAGCGGCCGGCCGGGGCCCTTCGTCGCCATCAACTGCGCCGCCATCCCCGAGACCCTGCTGGAGAGCGAGCTCTTCGGCTACCTGCCCGGCACCTACACCGGCGGCGCCAGCCGCGGCAAAACGGGCCTGGTGGAGGCCGCGCACCGCGGCACCCTCTTCCTGGACGAGATCGGCGACATGCCGCTGCACCTGCAGGCCAAGCTGCTGCGGGTGCTGTCCGAGTCGGAGATCACGCCGCTGGGCGCGCGCCAGCCCAAGCCGCTGGATCTGCGGGTCATTTCGGCCAGCCATCGGCCGTTGGCGGTGCTGGTGGAGCAGGGCCTGTTCCGCCAGGACCTGCTGTTCCGCCTGAACGCGGCCCAACTGAGCCTGCCGCCGCTGCGCCTGCGTCAGGACCTGGACGCCCTGATCGACCGCCTGGCCGAGGCCCAGTGCCCGGGCCTGCGGCCCACGCCCGAAGCCCGCGCCCTGCTGCGCGCCCACAGTTGGCCCGGCAACCTGCGCGAGCTGCACAACGCCCTGTGCCATGCAGCCGCGCTGAGCGAAGGGCCGTGCTTCGGCCCGGAACATCTGCCGGAAACGGTGCTGGCCACGGCCGCGGGAGAGCCCCAGACTCGCGCGCTGCCCCCTCGCCTGCCTGCGCCGCCCCAGGAACCGCCCCCGCAGGTCGGCAAAGCGGCTGATCCCGTGGAAACCGCTGATCCTGCGATGGCGCTGGAGCAGCTGCTGCAGCGCTGCCAGGGCAATGTGTCCGAAGCGGCCCGCCTGCTGGGCGTCAGCCGCTCCACCATCCACCGCCGCATCCAGCGCCTGGCGCTGGGCGAACGGCGGGTGCGCTGGTCCCCCGCGGACGGACGGGACTGAGCCCGCTCTTCAGCGCGCGTCCAGCCGGGCCAGGCCGGCGGCCAGGTCGGCGATCAGATCGTCCACGGCTTCCAGGCCGATGCACAGGCGCACCAGCGTGCCGCGGTAGGGGCTGCCCAGCGTGCGCATGGCGCCACCCTGGTAAGGCACGGCCAGGCTCACCGGCCCGCCCCAGCTCCAGCCGATGCGAAAGCGCTGCAGCCCGTCGACGAAGCCGTCGACCTGCGCGGCGCTGAAACGCGGGTCCATCTCCAGCGTCAGCAGGCCGGCCGCGGCGCGGCACAGCGCCGCCCAGTGGGCATGGCCTGGGGAATCCGGCAGCGCCGGGTGCAGCACGCGTGTCACCTGCGGCTGGGCCTGCGCCCAGGCCGCGATGCGCCGGGCGGCGGCGTCCTGCGCCGCATAGCGCAGCGGCAGGCTGGGCAGGTTGCGCAGCACCAGCTCGACATCGTTGGCACCCACGCCCAGGCCCAGGCGGCTGTGCGTCCAGGCCAGCTTCTCGTACAGGGCCGTGTCGCGGCAGGCCACCGAGCCCATCAGCACGTCCCCGCCGCCC
This sequence comes from Ideonella benzenivorans, assembly GCF_020387415.1. Classification (GTDB taxonomy): domain Bacteria; phylum Pseudomonadota; class Gammaproteobacteria; order Burkholderiales; family Burkholderiaceae_C; genus Ideonella; species Ideonella benzenivorans. The sequence continues at coordinate 117,133 of NZ_JAGWCB010000012.1, forward strand.
GAGGGGTACTTGGTCAGCGCATGGATGGTCACATCCACCGCGAGCCCCTCGCCCAGCGCGAAGGCATCGAAGGCCAGGCCGGCGCCCCAGGTGTTGTCCAGGGCGATCACGGCCTGCGGCGCCTTCTCCCGCACCGTTCGCACCAGGGCCGGCAGGTCGGGGAACTCCAGCGTCACCGAGCCCGGTGCCTCCAGCCAGACCAACTTGACGGTCTCGTCCAGCGCCTGGGCCAGGCTGTCGGGCTGCATCGCGTCGTACAGGCGGTGGCCAATGCCCCAGGCTGCCATCTCGTGGCGGGCGAAGTCCTTGCTGGGGTTGTAGACGTTGTCCGGCATTAGCAGGGTGTCGCCCGCCTTCAGCAGGCCCATGTTGACCACGGTGATGGCCGACAGCCCGCTGGGCGCCAGCAGCACATGCTGGGCGCCTTCCAGCGTGGCCAGCCGGGCCTCCAGCGTGAAGGTGGTGGGCGTGCCGTGCAGGCCGTAGGTGTAGGCGCTCTTGTCCACCCAGCTGCGCTGGCGCAGCGCCGCCATGGTGGGGAAGTAGACCGTGGAACCCTTGCACACCGGCACGGCGGGCGATTCGAAATCGCCCGGGGCCTGGTAGGGGTGGTGGATCAGGTCGGTGGACTTGGAATCACTCATGGGACAGGCCTGCGCTGAAGGATCAGAAAGGTTCGCCGACCAGGTCGTGGCCTTCGGCCCCGACGATGCGGACCTTGGCGAATTCGCCCACCTTCAGCTGCACCGAGGCCTTGGCCGGCGGCAGGATGCGCACCGTGCCGTCGATCTCCGGCGCGTCGGCGTAGGTGCGCCCCACCCCGCCGCGGCGGCCCAGGGCCGGCGCGCTGTCCACCAGCACCTGCATGGTGGCGCCCACGCGGCGGCTCAGGCGCTCGATGGAGACCTGCTCGGCCACGGCCATGAAACGGGCACGGCGTTCCTCGCGCACGTCGTCGGGCAGCGCGCCCGGCAGCTCATTGGCGGTGGCGCCATCCACCGGCGAATAGGCGAAGCAGCCGGCGCGGTCGATCTGCGCCTCGCGCAGGAAGTCCAGCAGGTACTGGAATTCTTCTTCGGTCTCGCCCGGGAAGCCGGCGATGAAGGTCGAGCGGATCACGATCTCTGGGCACAGCTCGCGCCAGCGCAGGATGCGCTCCAGGTTCTTCTCGCCGCTGGCCGGGCGCTTCATGCGCTTCAACACATCCGGGTGAGCGTGCTGGAAGGGCACGTCCAGGTAGGGCAGGATCAGGCCCTCAGCCATCAGCGGGATGACCTCGTCCACATGCGGGTAGGGGTAGACATAGTGCATGCGCACCCAGGCGCCATGCTCGCGGGCCAGCTCGCCCAGTTTGGCCGCCAGGTCCAGCATGCGGGTCTTGACCGGCGCGCCGTTCCAGAAGCCGGTTCGGTACTTCACGTCCACGCCATAGGCCGAGGTGTCCTGGCTGACCACCAGCAGCTCCTTCACCCCGCCTTCGAACAGGGCCCGGGCCTCGTTGAGCACATCGCCCACCGGGCGCGAGACGAGGTCGCCGCGCATGCTGGGGATGATGCAGAAGGTGCAGCGGTGGTTGCAGCCCTCGCTGATCTTCAGGTAGGCGTAGTGCTTGGGGGTGAGCTTGATGCCGGCGGCCGGCACCAGGTCCACGAAGGGGTCGTGCGGCTTGGGCACGTGCTGGTGCACCGCATCCATCACCTCCTGGGTGGCGTGCGGGCCGGTCACGGCCAGCACCTTGGGGTGCACCTCGCGCACCATGTTGCCGCCGTCCGCGCCCTCGCGCGCGCCCAGGCAGCCAGTGACGATGACCTTGCCGTTCTCGGCCAGGGCTTCGCCGATGGCGTCCAGGCTCTCCTGCACGGCGTCGTCGATGAAGCCGCAGGTGTTGACGATCACCAGGTCGGCGCCCTGGTAGGTCTTGGCGGTCTTGTAGCCTTCGGCCGAGAGCTGGGTGAGGATCAGCTCAGAGTCGGTCAGCGCCTTGGGGCAGCCCAGGCTGACGAAGCCGATGGTGGGGGTCTCGCCGCTGGTGCCCGGGGTGGCGACGGCGGCGGTGTCGGATGCGGAGCTCATGGGGCCGGATTGTCTCAAACCCGTCCCGGCCCTGGGGGAGGGCTTATTTCTCCGTCGGCGGCGGGAAACCGCCGAACAGGTTGCCAGCCTGCTTCTGCATCTGCTCCTGCATCTGCACGAACAGGTTCTTGGACTGCTCCAGGTAGTTGCCCATCAGGCCCTGCATCATCGGGGCCTGGCCGCTCATGAACTGGGACCACATCTCGGGCGTGAAGCTCTTGGGGTCGTACAGGCCGCTGGCCTGCTCGGCCAGGCGGCTTTGCATGTCCACGAAGGTCTGCAGGTTCTTCTCGAGGTAGCTGCCCATCATGCCCTGCATGGCGTGGCCGTAGAAGCGGATGATCTGCGCCAGCGAACGGGCGCTGAACATGGGCATGCCGCCCGCCTCTTCCTCCAGGATGATCTGCAGCAGGATGCTGCGGGTCAGGTCCTCGCCGGTCTTGGCGTCCCGCACCTCGAACTCGAGGCCGTCCAGCACCATCTGCTTCACATCGGCCAGCGTGATGTAGCAACTGGCCTGGGTGTCGTACAGACGCCGGTTCGGGTACTTCTTGAGGATGCGCAGGGCGGCTGTCGAGGCCGTTCCGCTGGCGTCCGGGTGCTCTTGGGTCATCGGGATGGGGCTCCGTGGTGCTGGCGCCCCCGGGGCATCGGGAGGCGCGACCGATTCTAGTGGTGCCCCCCCGGTGTCGAGCCCCGGGATTGCACGGTTGGCTGCAGCGCAGCAAAGCGCAGCTGCTTATGCGCGTCACGTGCTTCGCGCCGGCCCGAGAAGGCGATAGCCTTGGGGGCTGCTTTCACACCCCACACACAAAACACCATGAGCTCTGCACCGCAACGCTTCGAAACCCTGGCCGTCCATGCCGGTTACGACCCCGACCCCACCACCAAGTCGGTGGCCGTGCCGCTCTACCAGACGGTGGCCTACGCCTTCGACAGCGCCCAGCACGGCGCCGACCTGTTCGACCTGAAGGTGCCGGGCAACATCTACACCCGCATCATGAACCCGACCACCGACGTGCTGGAAAAGCGCGTCGCGGCGCTGGAAAGCGGCATCGGCGCCCTGGCCCTGGCCTCGGGCCAGGCCGCAGTCACCTATGCCATCCTGACCATCACCGAGGCCGGCGACAACATCGTCTCCTCCAGCGCCCTGTACGGCGGCACCTACAACCTGCTGGCCCACACGCTGCCGCAGTATGGCATCCAGACCCGCTTTGCCGACTACCGCCAGCCCGAGCAGTTCGAAAGCCTGATCGACGAACGCACCAAGGCGCTCTACGCCGAGACCCTGGGCAACCCCAAGGGCAATGTGACCGACATCGCCCGCCTGGCCGAGATCGCCCACCGGCACGGCATCCCGCTGATCGTGGACAACACGGTGGCCAGCCCCTACCTGTGCCGGCCGATCGAGCACGGCGCCGACATCGTGGTGGAGTCGCTCACCAAGTACCTGGGCGGCCACGGCACCAGCCTGGGCGGCGCCATCATCGATTCGGGCAAATTCCCCTGGGCCCAGCACAAGGCGCGCTTCAAACGGCTGAACGAGCCGGATGTGAGCTACCACGGCGTGGTCTACACCGAGGCCCTGGGCCCGGCGGCCTACATCGGCCGGGCGCGCGTGGTGCCGCTGCGCAACACCGGCGCGGCCATCTCGCCCTTCAACGCCTTCCAGATCCTGCAGGGCATCGAGACCCTGGCCCTGCGCATGGACCGCATCTGCGACAACACCCTGGCGCTGGCCCAGTACCTGCAACAGCACCCCAAGGTGGGCTGGGTCAACTACGCCGGGCTGGCAGACCACCCCGAGCACCCGCTGGCCCAGAAGTACCTGGGCGGCCGCCCCTCGGGCCTGTTCACCTTCGGCGTGAAAGCGCCGGCCGGCCACGGCCGTGAAGCCGGTGCGCGCTTCCTGGATGGCTTGAAGCTCTTCACCCGCCTGGTGAACATCGGCGACGCCAAGTCGCTGGCCACCCACCCGGCCTCCACCACCCACCGCCAGCTCTCGCCCGCGGAACTGGAGAAGGCCGGTGTGAGCGAGGACGCGGTGCGCCTGTCGGTGGGCATCGAGCATGTGGACGACCTGATCGCCGACCTCGACCAGGCGCTGGCGGCCGTCTGAGCTGCGCGGCATGAAGAAAGGCCGCCGGCACAGAGGTGGCCTATAAGATGCTTGCCGCTGGGGGCCTGTGTGCCCCCGGCCGCACGCTTCATCGTTCATGACTCCCCCCGCTTCGTCCCCGATCCGCAAGGCGCGCGCTGCCGCCACGCGCGCCGGTGGCGTGCTGCGGCCCGCCCCGCCCCCTTCGGTGACGGAGGCCCCCTCGCCGCTGTTCCGCCCGACGCTACCGCCCAGCAGCGAGCCGGTGGCCCCGCCGCGGCGCACCGTGCGCCAGCCCCGGCAGCGCCACCATGCCGGCCGCGCGCAGATCCTGGCGGCCATCCGCAGTTCGGCCATCGACGTCTTCAGCCGCCACGGCTTTGCCGGTGCCACCATGCAGGCCGTCGCCGAGGGCGCCGGCCTGACCAAGCAGCAACTGCTCTATTACGCCGGCAGCAAGGACGAGCTCTACGCCAACCTGCTGCACGAGGTGGTCAACGAATGGCGCGAGGCCTTTTCGCTGACCGAGGAAGCGGGCCAGACCCCCGCCCAGTTGCTGCGCGACTATGTGCACCGCAAGCTGCACTACGCCCTGGTCAATGGGCCGGTGTCGCGCATCTTCACCGCCGAGATGCTGGCCGGTGGCACCCACATCGCCCGCTACTGGCCGGAGATGCTGGCCTCGACCCAGTCCAAGGCCCGGCTGCTGCAGCGCTGGATGGATGCCGGCCTGCTGCGCCCGCGCGACCCGCTGCTGCTGCTGCAGCAGATCTGGGGCATGACCCAGTACTACGCCGACTACCAGGCCCAGGTGGCGGTGATGATGGGCGCCCACCCGCCGCAGGACGCCATCGCTGACGAGATCGCCACCACGGTGCTGCTGGCCTGCGGGCTCTCGCCCGACTGATCTGCCGATCCGCCGGACGGATTCTGGTGCGGCACGCCTCAAGTGCGTGCATCGCGCACCCTGGGCGTGAGCCCTTCCCGGGGCTCCGTCGTCCCCTTTCCCAGCACGCCCCAGCGGCGCTGAAGACGCAGCGCCGACGCCGCGCCACCCGGCGCTGGCCCCGCCGTGCCGCCTGGCATCGCGCTTGCTTATTTTGACCAACAGTCCAATTTAAGAGCCGATCGCCATGCGTGTCCTTGTGATCTTCTGCCACCCGGTGGAAACCAGCTTCAACGCGGCCCTGCACCAGGAAGTGTTGCAAGGCCTGCGGGCCGCCGGCCACGAGGTCGATGACTGCGACCTCTACGCCGAAGGCTTCAACCCGGTGCTCTCGCGCGAGGAACGCCTGGGCTACCACACCGTGCCCAGCAACCAACTGCCCGTCAAACGCTATGTGGAGCGGCTGCAGTGGGCCGAGGGCCTGGTGTTCTGTTTTCCCACCTGGTGCATGGGCCTGCCGGCCATGCTCAAGGGCTTCTTCGACCGGGTGCTGATGCCCGGTGTGGCCTTCGACATCAGCGACCCGGCCCACGTCAAGCCGGCGCTGACCCACCTGAAGCACATCTCGGCGGTGGTCACCTACGGCCGGCCGCGCTATGTGGCCTGGTACATGGGCGACCCGCCGCGCCGCGTCATCCAGCGCTACCTGCGCCTGCTCACCGGCGGCACCGCGCGCATCAGCTACCACCCGTACTACCACATGAACGTGGCCACGCCGACCACGCTGGGGGCCTTCAAGGCCAAGGTGCGCGCCGCCATGGAACGCTTCGCCTGAACGCCATGGCCAGCCCCACCCTCACCGCCACGGCGCCCACGCGGCTGCTCAACGCCCGCCTGCCGCGCTGGCTGCTGCCGGCCGCTTGGCCGATGGACGCCGCAGGCCGTCCGGCCCTGGCCTGCCTCCGTCTGCAAGACGGCCGCATCCAGGCCCTGGCCCCGATGGCACCGGACACCGCAGCGGCCTCCGCCGCCGACTGGGACCTGGCCGGCGCGCCGGTGCTGCCCGGCCTGGTGGACGCCCACACCCACCTCGACAAGACCTTCACGCTGGACCGCATCGGCGCCGTGAAGCCGGGCCTCCTGGCCGCCATCGAGGCCATGATGGCGGACCGCGCCCACTGGACCCGCGCGGACATCCATGCCCGTGCCAGCCAAGCCCTGCGCTGGGCCTGGGAAGCTGGCGTGACCCGCATCCGCAGCCATGTGGATTGGTGGGAACCCAGCCAGGAGCCACTGGGCTGGTCGGTGCTGGGCGAGCTGGCGCAAGAGTGGGCCGGCCGCATCCAGCTGGAGCGCGCCGCGCTGATCCCGCAGACTGCCTTCGAGGACCTGACCCAGGCGCACCGCCTGGCCCGCCACATCGCCGCCAGCGGCCCCGGTGCCCTGCTGGGCGGCTTCATCCATTCGCACCACTGGACGGCCCGCTCGGCCCGCCAGCTGCTGCAGGCCGCGGCCGAGGCCGACCTGGACCTGGACCTGCATGTGGACGAAGAACTCAACCCTGCCGCCGAGGGCCTGGCCCTGGTGGCCCGCACGCTGCGCGAGATCGGCTACGCCGGCCGGGCCGTCTGCGGCCATGTCTGCGCGCTGTCGGCCCAACCCGAAGCCCAGGCCCTGGCCACGCTGGACGCGGTGGCCCAGGCCCCCATCACACTGGTCTCCCTGCCCATCACCAACCTGCTGCTGCAGGACGCCGTGACCGGCCGCACCCCGCGCCAGCGCGGCATCACCCTGGTCAAGGAAGCGCGCGAGCGCGGTATCCCGGTGCTGCTGGCCAGCGACAACGTCGAGGACCCGTTCTGCGCCATCGGCAGCTACGACCCGGTCGACGCCTTCGCCACCGGCGTGCAGGTGGCCCAGCTGCCCGAGGCCTTCGACAGCTGGTCCCAGGCCCTGTGTCGGCCCGACTGGCTCGACCGGTGCGCCAGCGCTGGCTGGGAGGCGTCGCCGGCCCTGACCGGCCGCGTGGCCGACCTCGTCATCTTCACCCGCGCCGGTGCCAGCGGCTGGCCCTCGCGTGCGCAACACCGGGTGGTGCTGCGCGCCGGGCAGCGGCTGGCGCCCACCTCTTTCGACACGGTGACCCCATGAACACCTCTGCTTCTGCCGGCGCCGCGCCGCTGGCCCGCTACGCCGCCAGCCGCCGCGTGGGCGACTACATCTTCCTGTCTGGCGTCATCGCGGTGGACCCGGCCGCCAGCCGCATCGTGCGCGGCTATGACGACATCCCGCCCGAGGCGGCGGCGTTGATTGGCCGCACTGGCGAGTTCTCCTGCGACATCAAGGAAGGCCCGATCCTGGCCCAGAGCTGGTACGTGCTGGACCGCATCCGCCAGACCATCGAGGCCGAGGGCGGCCGCATGGAGGACGTGTTCAAGCTGGTGCAGTACTTCCGCGACCTGGACCACTTCCCGCTCTACAACCGGGTGCGCAAGCTGTTCTATCCGAACCAGCCCCCGGTCTCCACCGTGGTCGGGGTCAGCGGCCTGATGCCCACCGACGACATCCTGATCGAGGTGGAAGGCACGGCCTATCTGCCGCTGCCCCGCCCGGAGTGAACGCCATGCTGCACGGCTTCTGCCCCCCTGCCCGCTTTCTGCCCTACCTGAGCTGGACCGACATCACGACCCTGCCCGACCGCGAGAACACCGTCATCGTGCTGCCTGTGGGCGCCACCGAACAGCACGGGCCGCACCTGCCCTGCGCGGTGGACACGCTGATCGCCGCCGGTGTCGTGGGCCATGCGCTGTCGCGCCTGCCGGCCTCGGTGCCGGCCTATGCGATGGCGCCCATCACCTACGGCAAGTCCGAGGAGCACCTGCACTTTCCCGGCACCGTCACCCTCACCGGCCGCACGCTGCTGTCCACCATCGAGGAGTTGGGCGAGTCGGTCTACCGCGCGGGCTTTCGCAAGCTGCTGTTCGTGAACGGCCACGGCGGCCAGCCCCAAGTGCTGGAGATGGCGGCGCGCGAACTGCGCCTGCGCCACGGCGACTTCATCGTCGTGCCCAGCTTCACCTGGCGGGTGCCGCATGTGGCGGGCCAGTACCTGAGCGAACGCGAGAAGCGCCTGGCCATGCACGCCGGCCATGCCGAGACCGCGCTGGTGCTGGCCCTGGCCCCCGAGACCGTGCACATGGAACGGGCCGAGGCCCACTACCCGCCCGAGTTCCCGTCCAAGCTGCTGTCGCCCGATGGCCGGCCCGCCTGCGCCTGGGCCGCCCGCGACTTCGGCGACAGCGGTGTGATCGGCGACCCGACCCCGGCCACCGCCGAACAGGGCCAGGCCATCCTCGATTCGCTGGCCACGGGCTGGGCCCAGGCCATCACCGAGCTGCATGCAGCCCGCTGGCCCGCGCGCAGCGCCGAGACCTGGGAGCGCGGCCACTTCACCGGCGATGTGGCCGGCCGTACCGCCGCCTGAACGGGCGCACCCCGATCCCTCGTTCACCTTTCACCGTCCCTTCCTCCCTTAGCCGTAGGAGTTCTTCACGATGCAACGCCGTACTTCCTTCTCCTTCAAGCGCACCGGCCGCGTGCTGGCCGCTGGCCTGGCTCTGCTGGCCGCGGGCGCCTCGCACGCCGCCGAGGAGAAGTTCGTCTACCTGACCAACTGGTTCGCCCAGGCCGAGCATGGCGGCTTCTACCAGGCGGTGGCCACCGGCCTGTACAAGAAGCACGGCCTGGACGTGACCATCAAGATGGGCGGCCCACAGGTCAACGGCGTGCAGCTGCTGGCCGCCGGTCAGGCCGACTGCATCATGGGTTCCAGCCAGCTGCAGATGACCCAGGCCCGCTCGAACGGCGTGCCCATCGTCACAGTGGCCGCGCTGTTCCAGAAGGACCCGCAGGCCCTGATCGGCCATGAGGATGTGCACGGCTTCCCCGACATGAAGGGCAAGACGATCCTGATCGCCTCGTCGGCCCGCCAGGGCTTCTGGCCGTGGCTGCAGACCAAGTATGGCTTTACCGATGCCCAGACCCGCCCGTACACCTTCAACATCCAGCCTTTCCTGGCGGACAAGAGCGTGGTGCAGCAGGGCTACATCACCTCCGAGACCTATGCCCTCCACAAGGCCGGCGCCAAGGCCAACGCATTCCTGATGGCGGACGCGGGCTACCCGTCCTATGCCACCACGGTGTCCTGCATGGACAGCACGGTGGCCAAGCGCCACAAGGCCGTGCAGGCCTTCGTGCAGGCAAGCATCGAGGGCTGGAAGAGCTACCTGGCCAACCCGGCTCCGGCCAATGCGCTGATCAAGAAGGACAACCCGCAGATGACCGACGACCAGTTGGCCTTCAGCGTGGCCAAGCTGAAGGAATACGGCTTGGTGACCGGTGGGGATGCGGCCAAGAACGGCATCGGCACCATGACCGAAGCCCGCGTCAAGGAAGGCTATGACTTCCTGGTGGCCAACAAGCTGATCGACCCGGCCAAGGTCAAGCCCGAGCAGACGGTGGACTTTGCCTTCACCAAGGGCGTCAAGGTCCTGCCCTGAGCCTGCAGCGCGGCCGGCCTGCCACCCCGTGGGCCGGCCGCCCTTGTCGTCCTCGCAACCGCACCATGGCTGACACCGACACCCCCACGCCCGCGGGCCCGCGCCCGTACGCAGTCGAGATCCTCTCGGCCGAGAAGACCTACCCCAACGGCACCCGCGCGCTGTTGCCGGTGGACCTGCGCATCGCCCCCGGCGAGTTCGTGACCCTGCTGGGCCCCTCGGGCTGCGGCAAGAGCACGCTGCTGAAGATGATCGCCGGCCTGCACGCGCCCAGCGATGGCCGCCTCCTGCTGTGGCGCCAGCCGGTGGAGCAATTGGCGCGCACCGGCCATGGCATGGACTTCGTGTTCCAGTCGCCCACGCTGATGCCCTGGGCCGATGTGCGGCGCAACGTGCGCCTGCCGCTGGACCTGGCCGGCGTGGCCCGCGCCGAGGCGGATGCCCGGGTGGACGAGGTGCTGACGTTGGTGGGCCTGGAGAAGTTCGACCGCGCCCTGCCACGGGCCCTGTCGGGTGGCATGCAGATGCGCGCCTCCATCGCCCGCGGCCTGCTCACCCGGCCGGACCTGCTGCTGATGGACGAGCCCTTCGGCGCGCTGGACGAGATCACCCGCCACCGCCTGGACGCCGACCTGCTGGCCCTGTGGAAGCAGCGCGGCCTCACCGTCGTCTTCGTCACCCACTCCATCCACGAGGCGGTGTTCCTCTCCACCCGCGTGGTGGTGATGGCCGCGCGGCCCGGCCGCGTGGTGGAAGAGTTCACCATCGACGAGCCCTATCCGCGCAGCGCGGACTTCATGGTGTCCGAGCGCTTTGCCGCCCAGGCCCGCCGCCTGCAGGACAGCCTGCTGCGCGCCAGCCAGGCCGGTCAGGACACCGAGGAGGTCTCCGCATGAGCCGGCCCACCACCCCGACCCGCACCCCGCTGCTGCTGCGTCCGCGCGTGCAGCAGGTGGTCTACCCGCTGCTGGTGCTGCTGGTGCTGCTGGGCGCCTGGGAAGGCGCCGTGGATGCGCTAGAGCTGCCGGCCTACCTGGTGCCCTCGCCCATCCTGATGTTCAAGACCCTGGTGGAGGACGCGGGCATGCTGATGCCGGCGCTGTGGGTCACGCTGAAGATCACGCTGCTGTCCTTCGCGGCGGCCACCGTGATCGGCGTGCTGATCTCCTTCCTCTTCGTGCAGAGCCGGCTGATCGAGCTGGCCCTGCTGCCCTATGCGGTGCTGCTGCAGGTTACGCCCATCGTGGCGGTGGCCCCGCTGATCATCATCTGGGTCAAGGACCCGACGCTGTCGCTGGTGGTCTGTGCCACGCTGGTGGCGCTGTTCCCGGTCATCTCCAACACCACGCTGGGCCTGCGCAGCGTGGACCCGGACCTGCTGGCCTACTTCCGCATGAAGCGCGCCAGCCGCTGGCAGCAGCTCATCCGCCTGCGCGTGCCCGGCGCCCTGCCCTACTTCTTCGGCGGCCTGCGCATCTCCAGCGGCCTGGCGCTGATCGGCGCGGTGGTGGCCGAGTTCGTGGCCGGCACCGGCGGCAGCGGCGCGGGCCTGGCCTACCAGATCCTGCAGGCCGGCTTCCAGCTCAACATCCCCCGCATGTTCGCCGCGCTGCTGCTGATCTCGCTCACCGGCGTGCTGCTCTTCGCCCTGATGGGCCTGCTGGCCCGCTGGGCCCTGGGCGGCTGGCACAGCAGCGCCCAGGCCCAGGAATGAAGCACCCCTCTTCGACATCCCGACCATGACCCCTTCCGCCTACCCCATCGACACCCTGCGCGCCGAGCTGCCCACGCTCGACTGGATCACCGAACCCCACCGCGTCGAGAACCTCTCGCGCGACTTCGCCTGGTACAGCCCGGTGCTGGAACGCACCCTGGCCGGCAAGCACGGCGACATCGCGGTGCGGCCCCGCAGCGAAGACGAGATCCGCGCCGTGGTGGGCGCCTGCGCCCGCCTGGCCATCCCCATCACGCTGCGCGGCACCGGCACCGGCAACTACGGCCAGTGCACGCCGCTGCACGGCGGCCTGATCCTGGACATGAGCAGCTACAACGCCTTCCTGTGGGCCAAGCCTGGCGTAGGCCGTGCGCAGGCCGGCATCCGCCTGGCGGCCTTCGACGACGCCGCGCGGCCGCTGGGCTGGGAGCTGCGCTGGCTGCCCTCCACCTTCCGCAGCGCCACGCTGGGCGGCCTGTTCGGCGGCGGCTTCGGCGGCGCGGGCTCGCTGCGCTACGGCCCGCTGGCCGCGCCGGGCAACATCCTGGCGGTGCGTGCCATGACGGTGGAGCCCGAGCCGCAGATCATCGAACTGCGCGGGCCCGAGGCGCTGGTGATGCACCATGTGTACGGCACCAACGGCATCGTGCTGGAGCTGGAGGTGGGCCTCGCCCCGGCCCACGACTGGCTGGAAGGCGTGGCCACCTTTGACAACTTCGACGCCGCGCTGCGCTTTGGCGCCGACCTGGGTCGCGCCCCGGGCCTGGTGACCAAGGAAGTCAGCTTCATGGCCACCCCCATCACCGACTACTTCACCAAGCTGGGCCTGCCCCAGGGGCGCCATGCAGTGGTCTTCCTGGCCGCGGAGTTCTGCGAAGAGACCATCGCCCAGATGCTGGCCGAGCGCGGCGGCACGCTGAGCTACCGCGCCACCGCCGCCGAGGTGGCCGCCAGCCGCCGCACCCTGCTGGAGTACGTGTGGAACCACACCACGCTGCACGCCTTCAAGGTGGAGAAGAACCTCACCTACATCCAGAGCGCCTACAACCCCAGCTGCTACCTGGAGCAGGTGCGCACACTGGCCCAGCGTTTTGCCGGCGAGGTGCAGATGCACGTCGAATTCCTGCGCACCAAGGAAGGCGAGTACAGCTGCAGCGGGCTGGAGATCATCTGCACCCGCGACGAAACCCGCCTGGCCGAGATCATGCAGGCCTACCGCGACAGCGGCGTCATCATCAACAACCCGCACACCTGCTACGTGGAAGAAGGCAAGCAGAACCTCAAGCTCAACCCGCAGGTGCTGGCCATGAAGCAGCGCTTCGACCCGCAAGGCCTGCTCAACCCCGGCAAGCTCAAGAGCTGGGCCCCGGCACAACCCCTGGCCCAGGAGCCCGCCCATGCCTGAGATCAACGACGCCGATGCGCGCCTGCTGCGGCGCGCGATCGAGCTCTCGTCCGTGGCCACCGCCCACGGCAACCGCCCCTTCGGCGCGGTGATCGGCAGCGCCAGCGGCGAGCTGCTGGCCGAAGGCGCCAACAGCAACAGCCAAACGGGCGACTGCACCGCCCATGCCGAGGTGATGGCGCTGCACGATGCCGCCACCAAGGGCCTCTCACGCGAGGTGCTGGCCCAGGCCACGATGTACGCCTCCGGCGAGCCCTGCGTCATGTGCGCGGGGGCCATCTTCTGGTCCGGCATCGGCCGGGTGGTGTTCGGCATCGACGCCGAAGGCATGCGCGCCTTCCGCAAGCTCGATCAGGGCGCGGGCGACCTGGAGTGGTCGTGCCAGGAAATCTATGCGCGCTCGCCGCGCGCCATCGAGGTCCACGGCCCGGTGCTGCGGAAAGAGGCCACTGTGCCCCACACGGCCTACTGGTCGCGGTTTCAGCCCGACTGAGCCTAGCTCCGCGCCACACAACGCCTGGCCCCCAAAGCAAAAAACCCCCGGTTCCAGAAGAAACCGGGGGCTTGGCAACAGCAGAATTTTGGTAGGCGCGATTGGATTCGAACCAACGACCCCCACCATGTCAAGGTGGTGCTCTAACCAACTGAGCTACGCGCCTGCTGAGCCTCGCAGTATAGACCGCTTTTCAGGAACTGTGCAAGTTTCCGCTGAAAATTTTCGGTGATCAGCGTCGACGCACCTGCCGCACCCCGGCCACCTGCCCCACCTGCGCCAGCACCTGCTGCAGGCGGGAGGCATCAGCCACCTCGATGGTGAAGGTCATGCGCGCGGTGCGGCCGTGCATGTCGTTGACCGTCTGGCTGTGCACACCCACCACCTGCATGCGCTCCTTGGCAAAGACCTCGGAGATGTCGCGCAGCAGCGCCGTGCGGTCCGCCGCTTCGATCTGCACGTCCACCGGGTAGGCGGCTTCGCCGGCCTTGGCGGCCGCGCCCCAGGTCACGGCAATCACCCGCTCGGGCATGCGGTCGGCCATGTGGCGGAAGTTGGAGCAATCCAGCCGGTGCACTGCCACGCCCTTGCCCCGGGTGACGAAGCCACCGATGGCGTCGGGTGGCGCCGGCCGGCAGCAACGGGCCAGGTTGGTCAGCAGGCTGTCCACCCCCACCACCAGCACGCCGCCGCGGGCGGTCGGGGCCGGCCCCGTCGCCCGCCGCAGCAGTGGACTGTCGTCTTCCGCAGGAACCGGTGGCGGGCGCAGCAACTGTTCGATGTTGCGCAGCGAGTACTCGTCCTTGCCGACCAGTTCGAAGAGACTGTCCGCCTCCTTGAAGCCGAGCTGACTGGCCAGCTCGCTGAGTTTGAGCGCGGTCTTGCCCTCGCGCTGCAGCAGCTTCTCCACCGCCTCGCGGCCGCGGGCGATGGTGTCGGCCTGGGCTCGGGCGTTGAACCAGGCCCGCACCTTGGCCCGCGCCCGCGGGCTCTTGAGGAAGCCGGCCTCGGGGTTGAGCCAGTCCAGCGAGGGGCCACCCTCCTTGACCGCGGTGATCTCGACCGTCTGTCCATTCGCCAGCGGGGTGGTCAGCGGCACCATCGTGCCATCCACCTTGGCGCCACGGCAGCGGTGCCCCAGATCGGTGTGCAGCGCGTAGGCGAAGTCCACCGGCGTGGCGCCAGCGGTCAGCTCCACCAGCGCTGCCTGCGGCGTGAAGACGTAGATGCGGTCGTCGAAGTGGCCCTGTACCTGGCCCGCACCCTGACCGGAGAAGTCGCGTTCCCAGGCCAGCAGCTGACGCAGCACGGCCTTGCGCGCCTCGGCCACGCGCTGCTCGAAATCACCGGCAGCGCTGACGCCGCCATAGCCCCTGGTGCCGGCCTCCTTGTAGGCCCAGTGCGCGGCCACGCCGTACTCGGCATGTTCGTGCATGGCCTGGGTGCGGATCTGCACCTCCAGCGGCCGCCCTTCATCGTCCAGCACCACCGTGTGCAAAGAGCGGTAGCCATTGGGCTTGGGCTTGGCGATGTAGTCGTCGTACTCGGCCGCCATCGCGCGGTAACGCTCATGCACCCGGCTGAGGGCGGCGTAGCAGGCCGGGATGTCGGCCACCACCACGCGCAGCGCGCGCACGTCCATCACCTTCTCGAAGGGCAGGTGCTTGCCCTGCATCTTCTTCCAGATGCTGTAGATGTGCTTGGGCCGGCCATAGACCACGGCCGGGATGCCATGGGCCTGCAAGTCGCTGGCCATCTGCAAGCGGGCGGCCTCCACGCTGGCTTCGCGCTCCACGCGCTTCTCGGCCAACAGCTTGGCAATGCGACGGTACTCATCGCCCTGCAGGAAGCGGAAGGACAGGTCCTCCAGCTCCCACTTGATCTGCCAGATGCCTAGCCGGTTGGCCAGCGGGGCAAACACGGCCCGCGCCTCCTCGGCCAGCGCTGCAGGACATTCCCGCTTGCTGGCGGCGAACCAGCGCAGGGTCTGCAGGCGCGAAGCCAGGCGCAGCAGCACCACCCGCAGGTCCTTGGAGAAGGCCAGCAGCATCTTGCGCACGCGCTCGGTCTGCTCGGCGCGCTGCGCGTCGCCCAGCCGGGCCTCGCGGGCGGCGCGCTGGATCTGCACCAGCTTGCGGGTCAGCACCACCAGGCTGGCGTAGGAAGGGCCGAAGGCCTTCTCGACGATGTCCTCAGGACGCTGCAGAAAATCCGCGGCATAGACCAGGAAGGACGCCGCCTGCAGCGACGGCCCGCCCCCGATGCTGGCCAGGATGGCGGCCACGCCCTGGGCGTGGGCGAAGGCATCCTCGCCGCTGTCGAGCACGCGGCCGGTCAGCAGGGGCTCGGCAAAAGCGGTGGCCCGGTTCAGCGCCGACAGGCCGTCTTCGAGCAGCGGTGGCCGCGGCAGGGGTTCCGCCGCCACCTCACTGGCATCGGAAGCCAGCGAGACGATCGGCGCGGTCGGGCTCTGGGTTTCCGAAATGCTCCTCATGGCGCCAGCAGGAAGTCGCGCACCACGGCCACCTGGTCGGGTGCCACCAGCGTGGGGGCATGGCCCACACCGGCAAATTCATGCAGCTGCGCCCGCGGGCCGCGCTGGGTCATGGCCTCGGCCGTGGCCCGCGACAGCAGATCGGATTCGGCCCCACGCAGCAACAGCGTCGGGCAGCGCAGGCGGTCGTAGCCGGCCCACAGCGCGGCCTCGCCGGCGGCCACCAGCTCCGGCGTGAGCGCCAGAAAGGCCTGTCGGATCGCCGGGTCGTAATGGAGTTTGAAGCCTGCCCCGTCGGGACGGATCTGGTGCTCAGTCAGCGCCAGCCACTGGGCCCGGGTGTGCGGGCCAAAGCCATCCGAGATGGCCCACAGCGCATCGGCCGCCTCGTCCAGGGTGGCCCAGTGGGCCGGCTGCCCCAGGTACTGGCCAATGCGCTGCAGCGACACCGGCTCGATGGCCGGCCCGACGTCGTTGAGCACCAGCCGGGTGATCGGCGAACCGCTCAGGCTGGCCAGGCTCAGCCCGATCAAGCCACCCATCGAGGTGCCCACCCAGTGCAGCTCCTGCGCATCCAGCCGGGCCAGCAGCGTCACCATGTCGGCCACGTAGAACGGGATCGCATAGCCCATCGGGTCGGCCAGCCAGTCGGATTCACCACGGCCCACCACATCGGGGCACACCACGCGGTACTCGCCGGCCATGGCCTGCGCCAGGGTGTCGAAGTCGCGCCCCTGCCGCGTCAGCCCATGCACGCACAGCAGCACCTTCGGATTGGTCGGATCGCCCCACTCGTGATAGGCCATGCGGTGCAGCCCGCGGCTGTCGAGGCATTGCACGAAATGCAGGCGGGGTGCTTGTTCGGTGAAGTCGTTCATGGTGTCATGCGTGGCAAGAATGGGCGCCACATAATCGACTGTAGCAACCTCGCAGCCCATCCACTTCAAGGAGACTTGCATATGCTCAAAGGAAAAACAGCCTTGGTCACGGGTTCCACCAGCGGCATCGGACTGGGCATCGCCAAGGCGCTGGCCGCCGAAGGCGCCCAGGTGATGCTCAACGGCTTCGGTGACGTGGAGGCTGCGAAGGCCGAAGTGGCCGCACTGGGCGTGGCGGTGGGCTATCACGGCGCCGACATGAGCAAGCCGGCCGAGATCGCGGACATGATCCAGGCCTGCCAGACCCAGTTCGGCGCGCTGGACATCCTGGTCAACAACGCGGGCATCCAGCATGTCGCGCCGGTGGACGAATTCCCGGTCGAGCGCTGGGACGCGATCATTGCGATCAACCTGTCCTCGGCCTTCCACACCACCCGCCTGGCGCTGCCGGGCATGAAGGCCCGCGGCTGGGGCCGCATCATCAACATTGCCTCGGTGCATGGCCTGGTGGCCTCGGCCAACAAGTCGGCCTATGTGGCCGCCAAGCACGGCATCATCGGCCTGACCAAGACCACCGCGCTGGAGACCGCCACCACCGGCGTGACGGCGAACGCCATCTGCCCGGGCTGGGTGCTGACCCCGCTGGTGCAGAAGCAGGTGGATGCGCGCGCGGCCGCCAACGGCCTCTCGAACGAAGAGGCCAAGCGCCAGCTGCTGGCCGAGAAGGAACCTTCGCTGCAGTTCACCACGCCCGAAGAGCTGGGCGCGATGGCGGTGTTCATGTGCTCGCCGGCGGCCCACAACCTGCGCGGCGCCGCCATCAACATGGACGGCGGCTGGGTCGCGCAGTGAGCCAGGGCCCGGGATCGGGGCCGCCGCGCGTCACTTGAGCTGGATGCTGCCCGTGACCGTGGCCGACACGCGGCCCTGGCCGGCCTCGACCGGCAGGGCCTCGCCATCGCCCACCTTGGCGGCGGCCAGGGTCACCCGAAAGCGCGGCTCGGGCATCGGCGCGGCGCCATCGGTGTTCACCGACACCTCGCGCAGCGTGTAGCCGGCAAAGCCGAATTGACGGGCGTAGTCGGCCGCGTCGGTGCGGAAGCGGGCGATGGCCTGGGCCGTGGCCTCGGCCTGCAGCTTCTCCCGCGCTTCCCGCGACAGGCTGTAGTTCACCCGGGCAATGGTGAGCGTGCCGATCTCCCCGGACAGGCGGGCGATGGTCGGCATGTCCCGGCCCTCCAGCACCACCTCGGTTGAGCCCTGCCAGCCGGTGATGGCGCCCTTGTTGCCATAACGCGGGAAAACCGAGAAGCCGCCGGTGCGCACCTCCAGCTGGCCCGGACGGGCCTGCCGACGCGCTTGCGCCAGCGCGGCCTCGACGGCCTGCTTGAGCTGCTGCTGCACCGCGGTGGCATCGCTGCCCTCCCGCGTCACGGACAGCGTCAGGCTCATCCAGTCCTGCGGCGCCTCCACCGTGGACTGGGCGCTGAGGTTCAGCACCCCGGACGGTGCCGCCACCGTCTGGGCACCGGCCCCGGCCGCCAGGGGCAGCAACACCACACCGGCCCAACGGCTGCCGGAACGCCATGCGAGGGGAAAAGTCGTCTTCATGCTGCGATTAACGCACAAACCCACCCCAGCAGGCCACAGCATCCTCCCGTTGTGTGAAGCAGCAGGAACATTTGTAACAGAGGGTCAGACCCAGCCGGAAACCCCGTGCCGGGCCCCCACAATCCGCCTCTGTTACAAATTGGGGTCTGCCCATGAATGCCACCACCACCGCCCGTCAGGACCGGATCGTCGTTGTCGATGACGATGCCCGCATCCGCGACCTGCTGCGCCGCTATCTGACCCAGGAGGGTTTCGATGTCCTGCTGGCCGAGGATGCCAAGGCCCTGGCCCGCCTGCAGACCCGCGAGACCATCGACCTGATCGTGCTGGACCTGATGCTGCCTGGCGAGGATGGCCTGTCCATCTGCCGCCGCCTGCGCGCGGCCGGCGACCGCACCCCCATCATCATGCTGACCGCCAAGGTCGAGGATGTGGACCGCATCGTCGGCCTGGAAGTGGGCGCCGACGACTACCTGCCCAAGCCCTTCAACCCGCGCGAGCTGCTGGCCCGCATCCATGCCGTGCTGCGCCGCCGCCCCGCCCAGGAGGCCCCCGGCGCGCCCGCCAAGGAAGCCCAGGTCGTCCATTTCGGGCCGTTCGAATTCGACCTCTCGCTGCGCCGCCTGACCAAGGACGGCGAGCAGATCACGCTGACGACCGGCGAGTTCTCGATGCTCAAGGCCCTGGTGCGCCACCCGCGCCAGCCGCTCTCGCGCGACAAGCTGGCCCAGTTGGCCCGCGGACGCGAGTTCGAGCCCTTCGACCGCAGCCTGGACGTGCAGATCTCCCGGCTGCGCAAGATGCTGGAACCCGATCCCTCCAACCCCCGCTACATCCAGACGGTGTGGGGCGTGGGCTACGTCTTCATCCCGGGCGACGCGCCCTGATCCCTGGTCTGTGCAGTCCCCACCGTGTCGCTCAAGCGCCCATCCCTGTCGCTGAACCTCTTCTGGCGCACTTTCGTGCTGCTGGCCCTGCTGCTGACCGGTGGCGTGGCGGCCTGGGTGCAGACGCTGCGGCAGCTGGAGTTCGAGCCACGGGTGGCGCAGGCGGCCCAGCAGATCGCCAGCCTGGTGAACCTGTCGCGTGCGGCACTGCAGTACTCGGACGGCATCAACCGCATCGCGGTCATCAAGACCATGAGTGAGCAGGAGGCGGTGCGCATCCTGCCGCGCAAGCAGGATGACCGCTGGGAGCCCTTCGAGACCGACCGTTTCACCCGCCTGGTGGGGGAAGAGCTCAAGACCCGGCTGGGTGAAGAGACCATCGTGGCCCGCTCGGTCAACGGCGAGCAGGCCCTGTGGGTGGGCTTCACGATCGAGCAGGACCCATACTGGCTGCAGGCCGACTACGCCCGGCTGGAGCCGCTGGCCCCCCGCACCTGGTTTATCTGGGTCTCGATTGCGCTGGTGGCCTCGGTGCTGGGCGCCGCGGTGATCGCCAGCCTGATCAACCGGCCGCTGAAGAACCTGTCGTTTGCTGCCAGCCGCATCCGTGAGGGCGAATACGACTCCCGGCTGGATGAGAGCAACATCACCAGCGAGATCCGCGAGGTCAACATCGGCTTCAACCGCATGGCCCGCGAGCTGGCCAAGGTCGAGGAAGAGCGCGCGGTGATGCTGGCCGGCATCTCGCACGACCTGCGCACGCCGCTGGCCCGCCTGCGGCTGGAGGCTGAGATCAGCGTGGCCGATGAAGAGGCCCGCAAGGCCATGGCGCAGGACATCGACCAGCTCGACGCGATCATCGACAAGTTCATGGACTACGCGCGGCCGGACGACACCAAGACCCGCGCCGTGGACCTGTCCCATGTGGTGGAGCGGGAGGCCGCCGCCTTCCGCGATGGCTCGCAGATCCGTTTCTCGCTGCGCCTGCCGCCGGGCATCAAGGTGCAGGGCGATGATGTGGAACTGGGCCGGGTGTTCGCCAACCTGTTCGAGAACGCGCGCCGCTATGGCCGCACGGTCGAGACCGGCGTCGCCAAGGTCAAGGTCAGCCACGTCATCACGGGTGACACGGTGATCGTCACCGTGCGGGACTACGGCCAGGGCGTGCCCGCCGAGAAGCTGGACCAGCTCACCACACCCTTCTTCCGGGGCGACGCGGCCCGCACCGCCGCCACCGGGGCCGGCCTGGGCCTGGCCATCGTGAAGAAGGCCTTGCAGCGCATCGGGGCCTCGCTGGAACTGGTCAACGCCCGCGATGGCGGCCTGATGGCCCACATCCGGCTGCGCCGCGCCGCCTGAGCCGCCCTGGCGGAAATCCGCCACCAGCACCTGCCCCAGGCGGTTCACCGCCACCGGGTACACCCGTAGCGCGGCCTGCCCGAGGCTGACCAGACGGCCTTGGGACCCCGGATTCCAAGGGCTATCCCTGAGGTTTTCCCGGCCCGGACCATTGGCATGGAGCGTGCAAAGATGCTGGCGCAAAGTGGCCTGATCGCTCTGCCCACAGCACACAACAATGGAGACACGCATGCGAAAACTGCACGCCCTGATCACTGGCGCCCTCTGCGCCTTCTCGCTGGTCACCGCCTCGGCCCAGACCTCCTACATCAACGTCCTGACCGGCGGCACCAGCGGGGTGTACTACCCGATGGGCGTGGCGCTGTCCCAGCTCTACGGCAAGGCTCTGCCCAGCGCCAAGGTCACGGTGCAGGCCACCAAGGCCTCGGCCGAGAACCTGAACCTGCTGGAAGCCGGTCGCGGCGAGATCGGCTTCACGCTGGGTGATTCGCTGTCCGACGCCTGGCAGGGCAATGCCGAAGCCGGCTTCAAGGCGCCGCTCAAGAAGCTGCGCACGGTGGCAGGCATCTACTCCAATTACATCCAGATCGTCGCCAGCGCCGATTCCGGCATCCGCACCCTGGCCGACCTGAAGGGCAAGCGGGTCTCGGTCGGCGCGCCCAAGTCGGGCACCGAACTGAACGCCCGCGCGATCCTGCGCGCCGCCGGCCTGAGCTATCAGAGCCTGGGCAAGGTCGAGTACCTGCCCTTCGGCGAATCGGTGGAGCTGATGAAGAACCGCCAGCTCGATGCCACGCTGCAATCGGCCGGTCTGGGCGTGTCGGCGCTGCGCGACCTCTCCACCTCGATGAAGATCGTGGTCGTGCCCATTCCGGCTGACATCGTGGCCAAGGTGGGTGACGCGGCCTACCAGCCCTCGACGATCCCGGCCCACACCTACGAGGGCCAGAGTGCCGATGTGCCCACCGCCGCGATCCAGAACTTCCTGGTGACCCATGCCGGCGTGTCCAACGACACCGTCTACCAGATGACCAAGGCGATGTTCACCAACCTGCCGGCCCTTGCGGCCGCGCACTCCGCCGCCAAGGGCATCACGCTGCAGAACGCCACCAAGACCTCGCCCATCCCGCTGCACCCGGGGGCCATCCAGTACTACAAGGAAGTGGGCCTGCTGAAGTAAGCCAGCAAGCCACTTCCTTCTTCGCTGCCCATGTGACCCCCGCGCTCCGGCCGCCTGGCCGGAGCGTCCCTCCGCCCTGCGTGCAGGAGCCTTCCCCATGTCCGTCCCCTCTGCCATCGGCGCGTCGCCTGCCGCCGACGATCTGCTGCATTCCCTCGACCATCCCGCCGATGACCATGGCCACACCCGCCGCCTGGCCGGCTGGGGCGCCTGGCTGATCGCGTTGTCGGCCCTGGCCTTCTCCAGCTTCCAGCTGGTGGTGGCCGCCTTCTCCCCGTTGTCGAGCCTGCCCACGCGCTCGATCCACGTCGGCTTCCTGATGCTGCTGGCCTTCTTGCTCTACCCGGGCCGGGCCAAGAGCGCCCGTGACCGGCTGCCCTGGTGGGACCTGGCGCTGGCCGTGGGCTGCTTCGTGCTGGGCCTCTACCACTGGAAGTTCGAGGCCGACCTGGTGATGCGCTCAGGCGACCCCAGCACCGCCGACATGGTGGTGGGCACCGCCTGCGTGGTGCTGCTGTTCGAAGCCTGCCGCCGTGTGCTGGGCCTGGCCCTGCCCATCGTCTGCGCCCTGTTCCTGGCCTACGGCATTTTTGGTGAATACCTGCCCGGCGAGCTGGGCCACCGCCCCTTCGGCATGGACCAGATCATCTCGCAGCTGCACCTGGGCACCGAAGGCATCTACGGCACGCCCACCCTGGTGTCGGCCACCTACATCTTCCTGTTCATCCTGTTCGGTGCCTTCCTGGAGCACGCCGGCATGATCCGGCTGTTCAACGAGATGGCGCTGGGCTTCGTGGGCCATGCCAAGGGCGGCCCGGCCAAGGTGGCCGTGGTGTCCTCGGGCTTCATGGGCACCATCTCCGGCTCGGGCGTGGCCAATGTGCTGACGGTCGGCCAGTTCACCATCCCGTTGATGAAGCGCTTCGGCTACGCGCCGCACTTTGCCGGCGCGGTGGAGGCCACCGCCTCGATGGGCGGCCAGATCATGCCACCGGTGATGGGCGCCGTCGCCTTCATCATGGCCGAGACGCTCAACGTGCCCTACGCCGAGATCTGCAAGGCTGCGGTGGTGCCGGCCCTGCTCTATTACGTGACCACCTTCTGGATGGTGCACCTGGAGGCCGGCCGGGCCAAGCTGCTGGGCCTGCCCAAGGACCAGTGCCCCAGCCCCTGGAAGGCCATCCGTGAACGCTGGTACCTGCTGCTGCCGCTGGCCGCGCTGGTGGCCATGCTGTTCCATGGCTTCACGCCGATGTTCGCCGGCCTCACCGGTCTGGCCCTGACCGGCGTGCTGATCCTGGGCACCACGGTGGCAGCGCAGTTCGGCCAGCGCGCCATGCGGGTGGTGTTCTGGATCGGCCTGGGCATCGTGGCCTCGTTCTTCGTCCAGTTCGGCATCTGGGTCATCATCGGCCTGCTGGCCGCGCTGGTGCTGGCCAACGTGGTGGGCCAGGGGGGCCGCAGCACGCTGGCCGCGCTGCGCGACAGCCTGATCGACGGCGCCAAGCAGGCCGTGCCAGTGGGCCTGGCCTGCGCCATCGTCGGCGTGATCATCGGCACGCTGACCCTGACCGGCGCGGCCACCAGCTTCGCTGGCTTCATCCTGCAGGTGGGCGAGAAGAGCCTGTTCCTGTCGCTGGTGCTGACGATGATCGTCTGCCTGATCCTGGGCATGGGCATCCCGACGATCCCGAACTACATCATCACCAGCTCGATCGCCGCGCCGGCTCTGCTCAAGCTGGGCGTGCCGCTGATCGTCTCGCACATGTTCGTCTTCTACTTCGGCATCATGGCCGACCTGACGCCGCCGGTGGCCCTGGCCGCCTTCGCCGCCGCGTCGATCGCCCGCGACTCGCCGATGAAGATCGGGCTGAAGGCCACCCAGATCGCCGCGGCCGGCTTCGTCGTGCCCTACATGGCCGTCTATGACCCGGCGCTGATGCTGCAGCCCGGCGCCGATGGCGTGCTGCACTGGGGCGCCGCGGTCTACATGCTGTTCAAGTGCCTGGTGGCCATCGGCCTGTGGGGCGCCGCCGCCATTGGCTACCTGGCCCGCCCCCTGCACCCGCTGGAGCGGGTCTGGAGCGCTGCCGGGGCCCTGCTGCTGGTGGCGGCCGTGCCCTTCACCGACGAGCTGGGCTTTGCCGTGGGGGCCTTGATGCTGGCCTGGAACTGGCGCCAGCTGCGCCGCCAACCCGCCGTGCCGCCGGTGGCCCCCAGCCTCTGAGGCCGACGCCATGCCGCTGGCCCTTTGCCTGGCCCGGGCTGGCGCCACCACGGTGGTGGCGGCCAGCCAGTTCAGCCTGAGCTGGACCCACTCGATCGAGAAGATCCGCTGGGAGGAGCTGTGGCGCATCACCCCGGCCGGCCTGGTGGTCGAGGAGGCCCGCATCCAAGGCCACGGCGCCGGCATGGAACCGCCCGAGGGCGCCGTGCTGCGCGACGGCGTGTGGCACTACCACCCGCAGGTGCCGCCCCAGCCCGAGGTGGTGCTGGCGGCCTCGGACTTCACCGCCGACCACACGCTGTGTGCCGAAGGCCGTTGCCAGCCGCTGCACCAGTGGATCGCCGGCGACGGGCCGGTGCATCTGTCGCGCTGCGAGGCCCCGTGATGCGCCGGGCCGCGGGCTGGACGGCGGTGGGCCTGGTGACGCTGGGCCTGGCGATCGTGCTGGGCACCTTTGCCGCCGCCTACCACCACGGCTGGCAGCAGCTGCACGACCAGGCCCAGCGGCGCCTGGCCTTCCTGGCCAGCGACCTCACCACCACGCTGGAGAAGTACGAAAACCTGCCGATCGCGCTGGCCAGCCACTCGGAGCTGCCAGACCTGCTGCTGCATCCGGACGATGCGGCGCGGCGCGACACCGTGAACCGTCGCCTGGAGCGCCTGGCCCAGGCCACCCATGTGTTCGCGATCTACCTGATCGCCGCGGACGGCCAGACGCTGGCGGCCAGCAACTGGCGCACCCCCACCAGCTTTGTCGGCCAGAACTACGCCTTCCGGCCCTACTTCCGCGATGCGCTGGCCGGCGGCACCGGCCGCTTCTATGCCATCGGCGCCACCACCAAGGAGCCTGGCTACTTCCTGGCCCAGCCGGTGCGCGACGAGGACGGCCGCCCCTTCGGCGTGCTGGCGGTGAAGATCTCCTTCGACGACCTGGAGGCCAACTGGCAGCGCAGCGGCGAGCTGCTGATGCTGGCCGATGCGCGCGGGGTGGTGTTCCTGTCCAGCCGGCCGGAATGGCGCTTCCACACCCTGCGCCCGCTGGACGCCGGCACGCAGGCCCTGCTGCAGGCGACCCAGCAGTACGGCGTCCAGGCCCTGGCGCCGCTGCCACTGGACCGCCCCGACGAGGCCTTCGAAGGCCGCGCCACCCGCCTGGCCACCCAGGCGGAGAGCGGCCGCGCGCCGCACTGGCTGCGGGTGGCCGCCCAGCGGCGCACGCTGGGCCCGATGGACTGGACGCTGCTGTCCTTTGCCGAGACCGACGGCCTGCTGCAGGACGCCCGGGCCCAGGCCCTGGCCGCCGGTCTGGCCTATGCGGTGGTGGTGGTGGGCCTGCTCTACGCCCGGCTGCGCCGCCGGCGCGACGAAGAGCTGCGCCTGGTCCGGCGCGACCTGGAGCGCGCCAACGCCGAGCTGGACGCCCGCATCGACGAGCGCACCGCCCACCTGCGCGAGGCCAACGAGGAGCTGGCCCACAAGATCGTGCAGCTCGACCGCACCCAGAGCACGCTGCGCGCGGCACAGGACGAGCTGGTGCAAGCGGGCAAGCTGGCGGTGCTGGGGCAGATGGCCGCCAGCATCACCCATGAGATCAACCAGCCGCTGGCGGCGCTGCGGGCCCTGAACGACAACGCCGGCATGCTGCTGGCGCGCGGCGACCTGGCGGCGGTGCAGGCCAACATCGGCCGCATCGGCGGGCTGACGCTGCGCATTGCCGAGATCGTCGGCCGACTCAAGGGCTTCGCCCGCAAGGACGAGCTGCAACCCATGCCCGTGGCCGTGGCACCGGCCGTCGAAGCCGCCTGCGCCCTGGTGGCCGCCGACGCCCAGCGGGCCGGCATGACCCTGGACGTCGCCCCCATCGCGCCCGAGCTGGCCATGCTCGGCCAGACCGTGCGCATCGAACAGGTGCTGGTGAACCTGCTGCGCAACGCACTGGACGCCAACCGCGACCATGGTGGCCACCACGTGTGGATCAGCGCCCGGCACGAGGGCGACCGGGTCCGGCTCGCGGTGGCCGACGAGGGCCCGGGCCTGAGCCCGGCCGCCCGCCAGCGCCTGTTCGAGCCCTTCTTCACCACCAAGTCCGCGGGCCAGGGCCTGGGCCTGGGCCTGGCCATCTCGGCCTCCATCGCCAATGCGCTGGGCGGCAGCATCGACTTCCAGGACCGCCCGGGCGGTGGCACCGTGGCGACCCTGACGCTGCCGGCCGCCGTGCTGGCCGCCCCCGTGCAGGCCCTGTCCACCATCGGCTGAGACTGAGCGATGATGCCGGCCTCCGCCCTGCCCACCCCATGAGCCACTTCCTGCGCACCGTTGTCCTGATCGAAGACGATCCCGGCGTCCAGCTGGCCGCCGCCCAGGCCCTGGAGATCGGCGGCTTCGAGGTACAGACCTGCGACAGCGCCGAACAGGCCCAGGCCCTGCTGAAACCCGACTTCGCTGGCGTGGTGGTGTGCGACGTGCGCCTGCCCGGCAAGGACGGCCTGACCCTGCTGCGCGAGCTGCACCGCGCCGACCCCGACCTGCCGGTCACGCTGGTGACCGGCCACGGCGACGTGGCGATGGCGGTGGAGGCCATGCGCGAAGGCGCCTGGGACTTCATCGAGAAGCCCTTTGCCTCCGAGCGCCTGATCGACGTGACCCGGCGCGCCGCCCTGCAGCGCCAGCTGGTGCTGGAGAACCGGCGCCTGAAGGCCGCACTGTCCGGCGCGTTGTTGGGCACCGGGCGGCTGATCGGCACCTCGCCGGCGATGGAGCGCATCCGCACCCTGGTGGCCAACCTCGGCCCCACTGGGGTGGACGTGCTGATCGAGGGCGAGACCGGCGCCGGCAAGGAGGTGGTGGCCCAGGCCCTGCACGAGGCCAGCGGTGCCAGCGGCCCCTTTGTGGCGATCAACTGTGGCGCCCTGCCGGAGACGGTGTTCGAGTCCGAGATCTTCGGCGCCGAGCCGGGGGCCTACACCGGCGCCACCAAGCGCCGCGTCGGCAAGCTGGAGCATGCACGCGACGGCACGGTCTTCCTCGACGAGATCGAATCGATGCCGCTGGCCCTGCAGGTCAAGCTGCTGCGGGTGCTGCAGGAACGCTGTTTCGAGCGCCTGGGCGGCAACGCACTGCTGCCGCTGCAGGCCCGGGTGATCGCCGCCACCAAGGTGGATCTGAAGACGCTGTCCGACCGGGGCGGCTTCCGGGCCGACCTGTACTACCGTCTCAACGTGGCCACGCTGCCGCTGCCGCCGCTGCGCGAGCGGCGCGAGGACATCCCCCTGCTGCTGACCCATTTCGCCGAGCTGGCCGGGCTGCGCTTCCGACGCCCGGTGCCGCGCTGGGGCGCGGCGCAGATGGCCGCCTGGCAGGCCCGCGATTGGCCCGGCAATGTGCGCGAGCTGCGCCACCTGGCCGACCGCTGGGTGCTGGGGCTGGAGACCGCCGCGGAGGAACCCGCCACACCCGACCGGGCCAGCCCCGAGGCCCCGGCCGCGCGGGCCGGGCTGGAAGCCCAGCTGGAGGCCTTCGAGCGCGGGCTGATCGAGGCTGCGCTGCGTGAATCGGCGGGCAGCGTGAGTGCGGCGGCCAGCGCACTGGACCTGCCGCGCAAGACCCTGTCCGACCGCATCCGCCGGCTGGGCCTGGACGCCGAAAGCTACCGCCTCAACTGAGCGCGGCCAGCAGGCAGACGGCGCGGGTCTCGATCGCCCGCCCCTCGCCCACCGGGCCCATCTTCTCCGCCGTCTTGGCCTTGACGTTGACCCGCTCGGGCTCGATGCCCAGGGCCTCGGCGATGCGCGCCACCATGGCCGGCACATGCGGCGCCATCTTGGGCGCCTGAGCGACGATGGTGCAGTCGACGTTGACCACCTGCCAGCCAGCCGCGCGCACCCGGCGCATGGCCTCGCTCAGCAACCGGTGCGAATCAGCGCCTTTGAACTCGGCGGCGGTGTCTGGAAAGTGGCGGCCGATGTCACCCAGGCCGGCCCCGCCCAGCACCGCGTCGGTGATGGCGTGCAGCAGCGCATCGGCGTCCGAATGGCCCAGCAGGCCATGGCTGTGCGGGATGGTGATGCCCCCCAGCACCAGCGGCCGGCCCACCACCAGAGCATGGGTGTCCCAGCCCTCCCCGACCCGCAGCGCGGGCAAGCTCGTCGTGCTCATTCGGCCACCTCCATGCGCTGGGCGATGCGCCAGAGCACCCCGCTGGGGTCGGTCAGTGTCATGTCCAGCAGGCCCCAGGGCTGCTGCCGCGGCGCCTCGGCGCGCACGCCGTGTTCAGCGAACTGGTCCAGCACGCCTTCGCGCTCCAGCCGGGTCCAGAAGGCTGGCAGATCGTCCAAGGTCAGGTGCATCCTGGCGTTGGCCGCCTGGGCCGGCTCGAAGGCGTCCTGCAGCAGAAAGGCCGTCTGCCCGAGACGGTAGCCGGCCAGGCCGCCCTGCGCAAACTCACGGGTGAAGCCCAGCGCCTCGTAGAAGCGCTGCGACAGCGCGAAGTCGCGGGCCGGCACATAGGCCCGCAGCTCGGCGCCGCGCTGGGCAGTGCTGAGCAGGCGCTCGGCCAGCGCGAAATCGCCCGGCCAGGTCACCTTGAAGTTCTCGTAGTCGCCGCGCACCAGCTTCGGGCTGTGGCCCAGGGCTTCGATGGCGCTGGCCTCGTCCGTCACCTGCTCGCCGGCAAAGGCCAGCGCCGGCGCCAGCAGGCCCAGGCGGAACATCTGCGGCGTCTGCGCGGCCCACTTGCCGTTGCGTGCCACCGTGGCGGCCACGCGGCCGCTGTGGCCGTCCATGCCCTCAGCCTTGAGCGTGTCGGCCACGGGCAGCGCCAGCAGGCCCCCCACCTCGTCGTCCTGGCAGGCGTCGATCAGCCGGTCCACCCAGGCCGGGCGCAGCAGGCAGCGGGCGGCGTCGTGCACCAGCACCCAGTCCTGCGGCTGGGCGCCGCGGGCACGCAGCTCGTTCAGGCCATTGGCGACGGTCTCGGCGCGGGTCGCGCCGCCCACCTTGGCCAGCCAGAGGCGGCCGTCGGCGGCGTCCACCAGGCCCGGCAGGTCTTCCTCGAACTGGGTGTCGTCCTCGGCCAGCACCACCAGGATGCCGGCCAGGCGCTCCACGCGAGCGAGTGCGGCCAGGGTGTGGGCCACCAGCGGCTGGCCCGCCACCGGCTCGTATTGCTTGGGTTGGAAGCTGCCCGCGCGGCTGCCAGTGCCCGCACAGGGCACGATCGCGAAGCAGCGGGGCTCGGCCCCGACGGTGTAGGTGGTCATCGCCCGGATTCTAGAATTGCAGGGTCCAACGCCCCCGAGCCGTGCTCCGGGGCGTGTTGTCGTTTTCAGCGTGCCCGCGCGCACGCCCTGCCCCATGCAACTGCCCCACATCGCTCCCGGCAAACGTTTCACCCTGCCCCGCCCCACCGGTTCGGGCGACGCCCTGCTGCTGGCCCGCTTCGCCCAGGCCCGCGTGGCCGAGGAGCGGGTGCTGGGCATCGTCACCGCCGAGCCAGGCGACGCCCAGCGGCTGGCCGAGGAGCTGGCCTTTTTCGCCCCGGGGCTGCGGGTGGCCGTGTTCCCGGACTGGGAGACGCTGCCCTATGACACCTTCAGCCCGCACCAGGACCTGATCTCCGAGCGCCTGGCCACGCTCTGGCGCATCCACTGCGGCACGGTGGACGTGGTGCTGCTGCCGGCCACCACGGCCCTGACCCGACTGGCCCCGCCCTCCTTTCTGGCCGGCACCACCTTCCAGTTCAAGCAGAAGACCAAACTGGACGAGGCGGCGCTCAAGGGCCAGCTCACGCTGGCGGGCTACAGCCATGTCAGCCAGGTGGTGTCGCCCGGCGAGTACGCCGTGCGCGGCGGCCTGATCGACCTCTACCCCATGGGCTCGCACGTGCCTTACCGGGTGGATCTGTTCGACAACGAGATCGACTCGATCCGCACCTTCGACCCCGACAGCCAGCGCAGCCTCTACCCGGTGCCCGAGGTGCAGCTGCTGCCCGGGCGCGAGTTCCCGATGGACGAGACGGCCCGGCAGCGCTTCCGCGAGCGCTGGCGCGAGAAGCTCGAAGGCGACCCGACCAAGAGCCGCATCTACAAGGACATCGCCCAGGGCATTGCCACCGCCGGTATCGAGTACTACCTGCCGCTGTTCTTCGACGAGACGGCGACGA
This sequence comes from Ideonella benzenivorans, assembly GCF_020387415.1. GTDB lineage: Bacteria > Pseudomonadota > Gammaproteobacteria > Burkholderiales > Burkholderiaceae_C > Ideonella > Ideonella benzenivorans. The sequence goes on from NZ_JAGWCB010000012.1 coordinate 147,157, forward strand.
TCTTCGACTACCTGGGCGCGCAGGCCAGCCTGGTGCTGCACGGCGAGGTGGACGAGGCGCTGCAGCGTTTCTGGACCGACACCCGCGAGCGCCACCGCTTCCTGCAGCACGACCCAGAGCGGCCCATCCTGCCGCCCGAGGCGCTTTTCATGAAGGTGGAGGAGTTTTTCGCCGCCACCAATGCCCACGCGACGCTGGCCGTGCGCGGCAGCGAGGCCGTGGACTGGGCCCGCCCGCTGCCGGACCTGAGCGTCAACCGCGGCGCCACCGAGCCGCTGGCCGCGCTGGAGAAGCACCTGGACAGCACACCCCACCGGGTGCTGCTGATGGGCGAGAGCGAAGGCCGGCGCGAAAGCCTGCTGGAGTTGCTGCGCGACCACAGGATCCAGGTGCCCACGGTCGAGACCCTGGCCGACTTCCTGGCCGGCGACGAGAAGGTGGCGATCACCGCCGCCCCGCTGACCACCGGCTTCTTCTGGCACGAGCCCGAGGCCCAGGTCGCGGTGCAGTTCGTGACCGAGAGCGAGCTCTTCACCGGCGCCACCGGCACCCGCCGCCGGCGCAAGCAGGAGCAGACCAGCAACGTCGACGCGCTGATCAAGGACCTCTCCGAGCTGAAGCTGGGGGATCCGGTGGTGCACTCGGCGCACGGCATCGGCCGCTACCGCGGGCTGATCAAGATCGACACCGGGCTGGAGGGCCCCAGCGAGTTCCTGCACCTGGAATACGCCGACGACGCCACGCTCTATGTGCCGGTCAGCCAGCTGCACCTGATCAGCCGCTACACCGGCGTCAGCCCCGAAGAGGCCCCGCTGCACAAGCTGGGCAGCAACCAATGGGACAAGGCCCGCCGCAAGGCTGCCGAGCAGGTGCGCGACACTGCGGCCGAGCTGCTCCACATCTACGCCATGCGCGCCGCGCGCGAGGGCATGGCGCACCGCTTCTCGCCGCACGACTACGAGGCCTTCGCCGCCAGCTTCGGCTTCGAGGAGACGCCCGACCAGCAGGCCGCGATCCACGCGGTGATCCAGGACATGATCAGCCCGCGGCCGATGGACCGGCTGGTCTGCGGCGACGTGGGCTTCGGCAAGACCGAGGTGGCCTTGCGCGCGGCCTTCGTCGCGGTGCACGCGGGCAAGCAGGTGGCCTTCCTGGCACCCACCACGCTGCTGGCCGAGCAGCACTACCAAACCATCGTCGACCGCTTCGGCAAGTGGCCGGTCAAGGTGGCCGAGCTCTCGCGCTTTCGCAGCGCCAAGGAGGTCAAGGTCGCGTTGGACGGCATGGCCGACGGCAGCATCGACATCGTCGTGGGCACGCACAAGCTGCTGTCCAAGGACGTGCAGTTCAAGCGCCTGGGCCTCTTGATCATCGACGAGGAACACCGTTTCGGCGTGCGCCACAAGGAGGCCATGAAGGCCTTGCGCGCCGAGGTGGACGTGCTGACGCTGACCGCCACCCCCATCCCCCGCACCCTGGGCATGGCGCTGGAAGGCCTGCGCGACCTGTCGGTCATCGCCACCGCGCCGCAGCGCCGCCTGGCCATCAAGACCTTCGTGCGCAACGAGGGCAAGAGCGTGATCCGCGAGGCGGTGCTGCGCGAGTTGAAGCGCGGCGGCCAGGTCTACTTCCTGCACAACGAGGTGGAGACCATCGAGAACCGCCGCCAGGCGCTGCAGGAACTGATCCCCGAGGCCCGCATCGGCGTGGCCCACGGCCAGATGCCCGAGCGCGAGCTGGAACGGGTGATGCGCGAGTTCACCACCCAGCGCTTCAACGTGCTGCTGTGCTCGACCATCATCGAGACCGGCATCGACGTGCCCAGCGCCAACACCATCATCATCGCCCGGGCCGACAAGTTCGGCCTGGCCCAGCTGCACCAGCTGCGCGGGCGTGTGGGCCGCAGCCACCACCAGGCCTACGCCTACCTGCTGGTGCCCGATGTGGAGGGCCTGACCAAGCAGGCCAGCCAGCGCCTGACCGCCATCCAGGAGATGGAGGAACTGGGCTCGGGCTTCTACCTGGCCATGCACGACCTGGAGATCCGCGGCGCCGGCGAGGTGCTGGGCGACAACCAGAGCGGCAACATGATGGAGGTGGGCTTCCAGCTCTACAACGAGATGCTCAACGAAGCGGTGCGCGCGCTGAAGAACGGCGAAGAGCCCGACCTGCTGAGCCCGCACAGCGCCGTGTTCGGCGCCGCCACCGAGATCAACCTGCACACCCCGGCCCTGCTGCCGGACGCCTACTGCGGCGACGTGCACACCCGGCTGAACTTCTACAAGCGCCTGGCCACGGCCGACAAGGCCGAACAGCTGGACCGCCTGCTGGAAGAGGTCACCGACCGCTTCGGCAAGCTGCCCCCCCAAGGCCAGGCCTTGTTCGACACCCACCGTCTGCGCATCCAGGCCAAGCCCTATGGCGTGGTGAAGATCGACGCCAACCCCAAGCTGATGAACGTGACCTTCCGGCCCAACCCGCCGGTGGACGCGCTGCGCATCATCGAGCTGGTGCAGAAGAACCGCGCGGTCAAGCTGGTGGGCAACGAGAAGCTGCGCATCGACCGCGAGATCGCCGACCCGCGCGAGCGCGCCAGCTACCTGCGCGACCTGCTGCGCTCGCTGGGCCAGCCGGTGGCGGCGACTCGGGGACAATAAGCCCATGAGCCGCACCGAACACACGCCCGGCCTGAGGGTCCAGGGCATCACCCCGCCGCTGCGCTGGGCGGACTACCGTCTGGCCGCCTTCGACATGGACTCCACGCTGATCAACCTCGAATGCGTGGACGAGATCGCCTCGGCCGTGGGCAAGAAGGCCGAGGTGGCCGCCATCACCGAGGCGGCGATGCGCGGCGAGATCGCCGACTACAAGGAAAGCCTGCGCCAGCGGGTGGCCCTGCTCAAGGGCGTGCCGGTGTCGGCCATGCAGGCCATCTACGACGAGCGGCTGCAGCTCAACCCGGGCGTGGCCACCTTCGTGGCGGCCTGCCAGGCGGCCGGCCTGAAGACGCTGCTGGTTTCAGGTGGCTTCACCTTCTTCACCGACCGGGTGAAGGACCGGCTGAAGCTGGACTTCTCGCGCTCCAACGTGCTGGACGTTCAGGACGGCCTGCTGACCGGCCGCATGGTCGACCAGCCCTGGGGCGACATCGTGGATGGCGAAGAGAAACGCCGCGCGCTGCTGCAGACCTGTGAACAGCTGGGCATCGCCCCCGCCCAGGCCATCGCCGTGGGGGACGGCGCCAATGACCTGCCGATGATGGGCGTGGCCGGCCTGTCGGTGGCCTTCCACGCCAAGCCCGCGGTGCGGGCCCAGGCCAAGGTGTCGATCGAACAGGGCGGCATGGACCGCCTGCTTGAACTGCTGCGCTGAGGCCGACAGCGCGCGGTCTCGCGCGGCTTTCCTCCGGTATTTCCCGGCTTAACCCCGGGGCGCCAGCGGCCGATATCGCTGGCATGAGCCACATCCTGATCGTCGACCCCGTCGCCGCCCGCAGCCGGGTGGTGCTGGAACTGCTGGCCACCGTGGGCTGGAAGCCCGAGGCCGTGCGCACTCCCTGGGAAGCCCTGGAGGTGCTGCGACGGACGCCGGTGCGGCTGATGCTGGTCAGCGGTGGCGTGCATGGCAGCGCCGGGCTGGCCCTGGGCTACCTGATGCGCACCTGCACGGCCTGGCAGCACATTCCCATGCTGCAGCTGGGCGGTGACGACACCGAGACGGAATGGCGCGAAGCCCGCCGGGCCGGCCTGAACCTGTGCATCGGCTACGAAGCCGGCTTCGAGGATCTGCTGCTGCAGGTGGCCCTGGCCACGGGCAACGGCGAGGTCACCCGGGCCGTGATCGAGAGCTGCCCGCCGGCGGCCTTCGACGATGCGCTGACCCAGGCCTGGCAGGCGCAGATCGACCTGCTGCACCACCCGCACCTGATGCCCGGCAGCCTGCATGCAGCCCGCGAGATGCTGGAGCGGCTGCTGAGCGTGCGCCACGACGAAGCGGCCATCGAAGCCGCCCTGACCCTGACCCGGGTTCCCAAGGGAGGCCCGGCCCTACGCCGCTGGGCCGACCAGCACCTGCCCTGCCCGCCCAAGGTGATGGACCCGGACTTCGAGCGGCTCATGAGCCGCTGCCTGGGCCCGGTGGCGGTGGTCTGAGCCGCCAGGCTCAGCTGGCCAGTTGAGCCCAGGTCTTTTCCAGCCGTTTGACCGAGACGGGTTGCGGCGTGCGCAGCTCCTGCGCGAACAGGCTCACCCGCAGCTCTTCGAGCTGCCAGCGGAAGTCGTCCAGCCGGCTGTCGGCCTGGCCCTTCAAGTCCGCCAGACGGCGCTGATGACGCTGCTCCAGCGGACGCAGCTCCGACAGCCGCTGGGCGTCGCGCGCCGGATCGGCCCGCAGCTTGTCCAGCCGCATCACGATGCCCTTGAGGTAGCGCGGGAAGTGCTGCAGCTGGGCGTAGGGCGTGAGCGCGACAAAGCGCTTGGGCATCAGCCGCTGCAGCTGGGCCGTCACGTCCTCGGCGACCTCCTTCGGGGGGCGGGCGTCCTTGAGCTTGCGCGTGGCCGCGGCGTATTCGGTCAGGATGGTGCCGGCCAGGCGCGCCACCTCCTGGGCGATCAGGTTCAGGCGGCTGCGCCCTTCCTCGATGCGCCGCTCGAAGGCGGTCTTGTCCTGCGGCAGCGGATCGGCCAGGAAGGCCTTGTCGAGCGCCACGTCAATGATCTGCGCCTTCAGCTCCTCGGCCGTGCCCAACGGCATGTAGGCCACCGCCATTCGGGTCAGGTCCGGGATGTTCTTCTCGAGGTATTTGAGCGGCTCGCGGATCTGCAGCGCCACCAGCCGGCGCAGGCCGGCACGGTGCCTGGCTGCCGCCACCTCGGGCTCGTCGAAGACTTCGATCTCCACATGGTCGCCGTGATCGATCAGCGCCGGAAAGCCGATCAAGGTCTGCCCACCCTTGCGGATCTCCATCAGCTCGGGCAGCTCGCCAAAGGTCCAGGCCGTGAGCCGCTGCGCGGCCGGCTCGGCCGGCGCCGGTGGGCGGGCCTTCACGGCCGCGACCACGCCCCGTCCACCCGATGGCGTGGTCACCACCTGGGGCTGAGGGGCCGGTGCAGGCGCCGCCTGCAGCTTGAGGGCGGCCAGGGCCTGGAAGGCCGAGCGCGCCTGCCCGCCCAGCTCGGCCTTGAGCGTGGCCAGCTGCCGGCCCAGGCCCAGCTGGCGGCCATGCTCGTCCACCACCCGGAAGTTCATGAACAGGTGGGGCGCCAGCTGCTCCAGCTTGAAGTCGTTGCGCTGGATGGCCAGCTGGGTGCGTTCGCGCACGGCCTTGAGCAGCACGTCCACCAGGTGCCCCTGCGCAAACGGCACGCTGGCACAGAACTCGGCGACGAACTCGGGCAGCGGCACCAGGCGTGAGCGCGGACGCTGGTGCAGGCTCTTGACCAGCGCCAGCACCTTGGCCTCCAGCATGCCGGGCACCAGCCATTCGCAGCGCTCTTCGCTGACCTGGTTCAGGGCGTAGATCGGCACGGTGACGGTGACGCCGTCCTTCGCATCGCCGGGCTGGTGCAGGTAGTTGACCGCGCAGTCCACCCCGCCCAGGCGCAGCGTGCGCGGGAAGGCGCTGGTGGTCACCCCGGCCGCCTCGTGGCGCATCAGCTCCTCGCGGCTGAGGAACAGCAGCTGGGGATGGGCCTTGCTGGCCTCGCGGTACCAGCGCTCGAAGGTCGCCCCGCTGACCACCTCCGCGCCCACATGCTGGTCGTAGAAGGCGACGATCAGCTCCTCGTCCACCAGCACATCCTGCCGGCGCGACTTGTGCTCCAGCTCCTCGACCTGGGCGATCATCTTGCGGTTGTGCGCGATGAAGGGCAGCCGGCTGTCCCACTCGCCATTCACCAAGGCTTCGCGGATGAAGATCTCGCGCGCGGTCTTGGCATCCACCCGGCCGAAGTTCACCTTGCGCTGGTGGTAGATGACGATGCCGTAGAGCGTGGCGCGCTCCAGCGCCACGACTTCGGCCGCCTTCTTCTCCCAGTGCGGTTCCAGCAACTGCTTCTTGAGCAGGTGGCCGGCGATGCGCTCGATCCATTGCGGCTCGATCGCGGCCAGGCCGCGGCCAAAGAGGCGGGTGGTGTCCACCAGCTCGGCGGCCACCAGCCAGCGGCCCGGCTTCTTGGACAGGTGCGCGCCGGGGTGGCGCCAGAACTTGATGCCGCGCGCGCCCAGGTACCAGTCCTCGTCGTCGGACTTGCAGCCCACATTGCCCAGCAGGCCGGCCAGCATGGCCAGGTGGATCTGCTCGTAGGTGGCCGGGCTCTGGTTCAGGCGCCAGCCGTGTTCGGCCACCACGGTGTGCAGCTGGCTGTGGATGTCGCGCCATTCGCGCACCCGGCGCGGGTTGACGAAGCTCTCGCGCAGCCGCGCTTCCTGCTGCCGGTTGCTGAGCTTGTGCGCCGACGGGCCCTCGCCGGTTCCCCGCCCTTCCTCGATCCACTGCCAGAGCTTGAGGTAGCCGACGAATTCCGACTTCTCGTCGTCGAACTTCCTGTGCTTCTCGTCGGCCGCCTGCTGCTGCTCCAGTGGCCGGTCGCGCACGTCCTGGCCCGACAGGGCCGAGGCGATGATCAGCACCTCGGAGAGGCTCTGACGGTCGCGCGCCTCCAGGATCATGCGGCCCACCCGCGGGTCCAGCGGCAGGCGCGACAGTTCCTGGCCGATGGCGGTGAGCTCATTGGCCTCGTCCACCGCGCCCAGCTCGCCCAGCAGCGCATAGCCATCGGCGATCGCCTTGCGCGGCGGCTCTTCCAGGAAGGGGAAGTCCTCCACCGAACCCAGGCGCAGCGACTTCATGCGCAGGATCACCCCGGCCAGCGAAGAGCGCAGGATCTCCGGGTCGGTGAAGCTCGGCCGGCCCAGGAAGTCCTTCTCGTCGTAGAGCCGGATGCAGATGCCATTGGCCACCCGGCCGCAACGGCCCGCACGCTGGTTGGCCGCAGCCTGGCTGATGGCCTCGACCTGCAGCTGCTCGACCTTGTTGCGGTAGCTGTAGCGCTTGACGCGCGCCAGGCCGCTGTCGACCACGTAGCGGATGCCCGGCACCGTCAACGAGGTCTCGGCCACGTTGGTCGAGAGCACGATGCGCCGGCCGTTGCCGGGGGTGAAGACCCGGTCCTGCTCGGCCTGCGACAGGCGCGCGAACAGCGGCAGGATGTCCGGCTGCGGCCCGTGGCGCAACCGCTGCGCCAGGTGCTTGTGCAGGTGGTCGGCGGCCTCGCGGATCTCGCGCTCGCCCGGCAGGAAGACCAGGATGTCGCCCGGCCCCTCGCGCCACAGTTCATCCACGGCGTCGGCGATCGCGTCGTTGAGGTCGAACTCCTTGCTCTCCTCGAAGCTGCGGTAGCGTTGCTCCACCGGGAAGGTGCGGCCGCTGACCATGATCACCGGCGCCGGCCCGTGGATCGAGGCGAAATGCCGGGCGAAACGCTCGGCGTCGATCGTGGCCGAGGTGACGATGATCTTCAGGTCCGGCCGACGCGGCAGGAGCTGCCGCAGGTAGCCCAGCAGGAAGTCGATGTTCAGGCTGCGCTCATGGGCCTCGTCGATGATGATCGTGTCGTAGGCCTTGAGCAGCGGATCGGTCTGGGTCTCGGCCAGCAGGATGCCGTCGGTCATCAGCTTGACGCTGGCGCCGGGCTGCAGCCGGTCGTTGAAACGGACCTTGTAGCCCACCACCTCGCCCAGCGGCGAGTTCAACTCCTCGGCAATGCGCTTGGCCACCGAGCTGGCGGCAATCCGCCGCGGCTGGGTGTGGCCGATCAGCCCGCTGCCGCCGGCCCCCAGCCCCCGCCCCAGCGCCAGTGCGATCTTGGGCAGTTGAGTGGTCTTGCCGGAGCCCGTCTCGCCGCAGACGATGACCACCTGGTGGGCTTGCAGGGCCTGTGCGATCTCCTCGCGCCGGCTGGAAACGGGCAGCGATTCGGGAAAGCTGATGGGTGGCACGGGCGTGGCCGGCCGGGGCGCCCGGGGGCCGTTGGCAGCGCGCGGCGGACGGGCACGCCGCGCGGCAGGTGCAGAGGACGCAGCGGGCGCGGGACGGGAGGAGGAGGCAGAGTCAGTCACAGGGGCGGGATTATCGGTGCAGGGGCCGGGCCCTGCCGCGCTGCGGCCGGCGGCCGTGCGGCACAATTCCGCCCACCATGGACCTTGTCTTCCCCTACACCTTCGTCCCCTGGTTTCGCTCGGTTGCGCCGCACATCCACGCGTACCGAGGCAAGACCTTCGTGATCGGCATCACCGGCGAGCTGATTGCCGCGGGACGGCTCAACGCCTTCGTGCAGGACATCTCGATCCTGCACGCGATGGGCGTGCACCTGGTGCTGGTGCATGGTTTCCGCCCGCAGGTGAATGAGCAATTGCATGCCAAAGGCCACGAGTCGGTCTTTTCCCACGGCATGCGGGTGACCGATCCCGTGGCGCTGGATTGCGCCCAGGAGGCGGCCGGACAGCTGCGCTTTGAGATCGAAGCGGCGTTTTCCCAGGGTTTGCCCAACACGCCGATGGCCAATTCCACGATCCGGGTCATCTCGGGCAATTTCCTCACCGCCCGGCCGGTGGGCATCGTGGACGGCGTGGATTTCATGCACAGCGGCGTGGTGCGCAAGGTGGACGCCGCCGCCATCCGCCGCTGCATGGACATCGGCGCACTGGTGATGCTGTCCCCTTTCGGCTTTTCGCCCACCGGCGAGGCCTTCAATTTGTCGATGGAAGACGTGGCCACCCAGGTGGCGATTGCACTGCAGGCCGACAAGCTGCTGTTCATGACCGAGATTCCCGGCATCCGCGAAAACCAGGCCGATCCCGACAGCCCGGTCGACACAGAAATCGCGCTGCAGGATGCCGAACGCCTGCTGGCCTCGCTGCCGCGCCCGATGCACCCGACCGACCCAGGCTTCTACCTGCAGTATTGCGTGCGGGCCTGCCGTGCCGGGGTGGAGCGCTCGCATATCCTGCCCTTCGCCATGGATGGCGCCCTGCTGATGGAGGTTTTCACCCACGATGGCATCGGCACGATGGTGGTGGATGAAAAGCTGGAAAGCCTGCGCGAAGCCACCTCGGATGACGTGGGGGGCATTCTGAAACTGATCGAGCCGTATGAAATGGACGGCACGCTGGTCAAGCGCAGTCGCACCGAGATTGAGCGCGATATCGCCAACTACACCGTGATCGAACACGATGGCGTGATCTTCGGTTGCGCGGCGCTCTACCCCTACCCAGAGGCCAAGACCGGCGAAATGGCCGCGGTGACAGTGTCCCCGCAGGTGCAAGGGCAAGGCGATGGTGACAAGATTGTCAAACGCATTGAGCAACGGGCCCGGGCCATGGGCCTGGACAGCCTCTTCGTGCTGACCACCCGCACCATGCACTGGTTCATCAAGCGCGGCTTCGTGCAGGTCAACCCCGATTGGCTGCCCGAGGCCCGAAAACGCAAATACAACTGGGACCGCCGCTCGCAGGTCCTGGTCAAAAAACTCGGCTGAAGCCGGCCCCCCATTTCCCCACCGCACTCCGGAGACGCACCGCACATGGCACGCACCGTTCACTGCACTTACCTGAAGAAGGACGCCGAAGGGCTGGACTTCCCCCCCTATCCCGGGGAGCTGGGTAAGCGCATCTACGACAACATCAGCAAAGAGGCTTTCGACCTCTGGAAACGTCACCAGACGATGCTGGTCAACGAGAACCGGCTGAATCTGGCCGATGCCCGGGCACGCCAATATCTGGCCCGCCAAATGGAGCAATTCCTGTTTTCTGGCGCGGCCGACCAGCCCACCGGCTACGTCCCGCCCTCGGCCTGACCAGCGGGCCCGCGGCGCAATTGCCGCGGCGTCCCATTCCTGGCTTGGCGGTTTTCCGGGGTCCGGCTACCGCAAAGCCAGGAAAAGGCGCCCCGCCGTTGCAAGAGATAACCTTTGCCGATTGAATTTCCTGGAAAAGCTCGGCTATCATCCGATCGCCCTCCCCGGGCTCCATCAAGATTGGAGATAAACCGATGACGAACATCCAGGAACTGCTGGCCCAGAAGGCCGCCCTCGAAAAGCAGATTGCAGAAGCCCAGCGCGCCGCCCGCGCCGACGCGATTGCCAAAGTCAAGTCGCTGATGACCGAATATGGCCTCACCGCCGCCGATCTGAGCGGCCGTGCGCCCGCCGCCCCGAAGGCAGAAGGCACCCGCAAGGTGGCTGCCAAATACCGCGACCCGGCCACCAACCAAACCTGGACCGGCCGTGGCCTGAAGCCGAAGTGGCTGCAAGCCGCGCTGGCCGAGGGCAAGTCGCTGGGCGATTTCGCCATCTGAATTTCGTCCATCGCGATATCCGGGCGCTCGACACCGACCCGCCCATAAACGGTCCAGCACAGGGGGACGCCTTCAGGCGGTGCAAGCCGATTCGGGTCGCTGTCGCGCCATGTCCATCCAGTTGATTTCGACACCTTCCAAGGGGCAGCCAAGGCTGCCCCTTTTTTCTTCGCGCCCCAGGCGGCCTCGGCGCCTGCACTAGACTCCCCCCGTGATTCCCCACGGCTTCATCCAAGATCTTCTTTCGCGCGTCGACATCGTGGATGTCGTCGGGCGCCATGTCGAGCTCAAGAAGGCCGGCATCAACCACAAGGGCCTGTGCCCCTTCCACGGCGAAAAGACGCCCAGCTTCATCGTCAGCCCGACCCGGCAGACCTACCACTGCTTTGGCTGCGGCGCGCATGGCGATGCCATCCGTTTCCTGACCGAGCTGCACGGCATGAGCTTCGTGGAAGCCGTGCAGGACCTGGCCCAGCAGGTGGGCATGCAGGTCCCCGAGGACGAGCGCAGCGTCGAGGAGCAGGTTGCAGCCGCCGAACAGCGCCAGCGCCAGCGCACGCTCAGCGAGGTGCTGGAGCGGGCTGCCCAGCATTACCGGCATCAGCTCAAAGGCTCGCAGCGCGCCATCGCCTACCTGAAAGGCCGGGGGCTGAGCGGTGAGATCGCCCAGCGCTTCGGCCTGGGCTATGCCCCGGACGGCTGGCACAGCCTGGCCAGTGCCTTCGCGCGCTATGACGACCCGCTGCTGGTCGAGGCGGGACTGGTGATCCTGCACGGCGAGGAAGGTGCAGAACAGCGCCGCTACGACCGCTTCCGGGACCGCATCATGTTCCCGATCCGCAATGTCAAGGGCGAGACCATCGCCTTTGGCGGCCGGGTGCTGGACAAGGGCGAGCCCAAGTACCTGAACTCCCCGGAGACCCCGGTCTTCGTGAAGGGACGTGAGCTTTACGGCCTGTACGAGGCACGCGGCGGCTTGCGTGAGAAGGGCTACGCGCTGGTGACCGAGGGCTACATGGACGTCGTCGCCCTGGCCCAGCTGGGTTTCCCGAATGCGGTGGCCACGCTGGGCACCGCCTGCACCGCCGACCACGTGCACAAGCTGCTGCGCTTCACCGAGCAGGTGGTGTTCAGCTTCGACGGCGACGCCGCCGGGCGGCGCGCGGCCGGGCGGGCGCTGGAGGCCGCGCTGCCCCATGCAAGTGACACCCGCAGCTTCCGCTTTCTGTTCCTGCCACCCGAGCATGACCCGGACAGCTATGTGCGCGCCTTTGGCCCCCAGGCCTTCGAGGCGCAGGTGCGGGACGCCGTGCCGCTGTCGCGCCAACTGCTCGACCACGTGGCCACCGACTGCGATCTGGCAACCGCCGAAGGCCGGGCCCGGATGCTGGCCCAGGCCAAACCTCTGTGGCAAGCCCTGCCCGACGGTGCCCTGAAGCTGCAGCTGCAGGGCGAACTGGCCCGGTTGGGCAGCCTGCCCACCGAGGAACTGGCCCGACTCTGGCACGACGGCGCGCCACGCGCCCGGCCGGCGCCGACCGAATCCGCGGACGGCACGCCGCCCGACGCCATCGCACCGCGCAGTGCCGGCCGGCCCTGGCCGCGTCGCCCCTTCCCCGGGCGGGACCGCGGTGCACGCCAGAGCGGCGGTTTCGGTTCGCGTCGCCTGCCCCCCAAGCGGCCGGAGGACCGGGTGATGCAGATGCTGTTCGGCCAACCCGGCTGGTGGCTGGACCTGCCCCCCATGGAGCAGGAGTTCCTGCATGCGCTGCCGCCCCCCCACGGCCCCCTGGCCGCCTGGCTGGAACGGGACCTGGCCGAACACGGCCCGCGCCCCTGGGCCGTGCTGAAGGAGGTGCTGGCCCAAGACCCCGGCCTGGATGACGAGGCCCGCGGCATCGCCGACGGCGATGCCGATCCCGGCGCCACGCCCGAAGACCTGCGCCGCGCCCTGGATGTGCTGATGGAGCGGGAACTGGGGCGCGAAATGCAGGCCCTGCTGGCCGAAGCAGCCCATCAGCCAGACCTGCTGGCCCGCTACCGGGAGCTGGACCGTCAGTGGCGCGAAGTGAAATTGCGCCTGGCCCAGGCCTCGACCACCAGCGCCGGCTGAGCCGAAGACCCTGCCGAGAACCAGGCTGCTGCGCAGCCTTTCAAGGCCAAACCAGGTATAATCCAAAACTCTTTTCGGCAAGAGGGACAGCAGCACCTCCGGTCCAGGCCACCCGCGACACGGGTCAGACATCGGCCACCTCCCCCGCCAGGGCTGCAGATTCGATCAACGTCCCCGCGATCTTGCCTGTCCGGCGGGCGTCCCCATGTGTGTGATGCCATCGCTTGCGCACGCCCTTCGTTGAATGGAATGGCCTGATTCCAGGCCGCTGCGTGCGTTGGCCAGCCGTCGGACCTGATCCCGATTCACACCTCAAGGATTTGCATGACCGCGAAGAAGACCGCCGCCAAGACTGCCAAGCCCGCTGCCGAGGCCGAGGAGCTGCAGCCGGTGAAGACCCGTGCCACCAAAGCCAAGACGGCCACCGCCGAGGAAGGCAAGGCCAAACGGGGACGCAAGCCCAAGGCGGAAACCACCAGCAAGAAGAAGGCGGACGCCGAGGAGCTGGTGGAAGACGACCTGAGCGACATCGAAGCCGATCTCGAGGGTGAAGCCGAGGCCGAGGTCGACACCGCGGAAGCCGCCGATGTGGTGGAAGTGGGCGAAGAGAAGCCCAAGGCCAAGCCGCTGCGCATGAAGGTCAGCCGCGCCAAGGAGCGCGCGCTGATGCGCGAGTTCGGCCTGGACGAAACCGCCCTGACCGAAGAGGAAGTCGCCAAGCGCCGCCAGGAGCTCAAGACCCTCATCAAGATGGGCAAGACGCGTGGCTACCTCACGCACCAGGAAATCAACGACCACCTGCCCGAAAAGCTGGTCGAGAACGAGATCCTGGAAGCCATCGTGTCCATGTTGAACGACATGGGCATCGCGGTCTATGAACAAGCGCCCGATGCGGCCACGCTGCTGATCGCCGGCGGCGCCACCTCGACCGCCACCGAAGAGGAAGCGGAAGAGGCCGCGGAAGCCGCGCTGTCCACCGTCGATTCCGAGTTCGGCCGCACCACCGACCCCGTGCGCATGTACATGCGCGAGATGGGCTCGGTCGAACTGCTGACCCGGGAAGGCGAAATCGAGATCGCCAAGCGCATCGAAGGCGGCCTGCAGGCCATGATGCTGGCCATCTCGGCCTCGCCCACGACCATCGCCGAGATCCTGGGCATGGCCGACAAGATCGCCGCCGGTGAGATGCAGATCTCCGAGGTGGTGGACGGCTTCGTGGCCGAGGACGAGGCCGATGACTACGTGGCCGAAGAAGACTTCGACGAATTCGACGAAGACGATGACGACGACGGCAACGGCGGCTCCAAGGCGCTGACCAAGAAGCTCGAAGAGCTGAAGGTGGCGGCGCTGGCCAAGTTCACCGAACTGCGTACGAACTTCGACAAGATGCGCAAGGCCTTCGAGAAGGAAGGCTACAAGTCGCAGGCCTACAACAAGGCCCAGCAGGCCATCAGCGACGAGCTGATGACCATCCGCTTCACGGTCAAGACCATCGAGAAGTTGTGCGACATCCTGCGCTCGCAGGTGGATGACGTGCGCCGCTACGAACGCGAGATCCGCAAGATCGCGGTCGACAAGTGCGGCATGCCGCAAGAGCACTTCATCAAGAACTTCCCGCCCAACGTGCTGAACCTGAAGTGGGCCGAAAAGGAAATCGCCACCGGCAAGCCCTACAGCGCCGTGCTGAGCCGCAACCTGCCTGCCGTGCAGGAACTGCAGCAGAAGCTGATCGACCTGCAGGCCCGTGCCGTGGTGCCCATCGAGGATCTGAAGGGCATCAACAAGCGCATGAACGAAGGCGAACGGGCCTCGCGCGATGCCAAGAAGGAAATGATCGAGGCCAACCTGCGGCTGGTGATCTCGATCGCCAAGAAGTACACCAACCGCGGTCTGCAGTTCCTGGACCTGATCCAGGAGGGCAACATCGGCCTGATGAAGGCGGTGGACAAGTTCGAATACCGTCGCGGCTACAAATTCTCGACCTATGCGACGTGGTGGATCCGTCAGGCCATCACCCGCTCGATCGCCGACCAGGCCCGCACCATCCGCATCCCGGTTCACATGATCGAGACGATCAACAAGATGAACCGCATCTCGCGCCAGCACCTGCAGGAGTTCGGCTACGAGCCGGACGCCCCGACGCTGGCCGAGAAGATGGAGATGCCCGAGGACAAGATCCGCAAGATCATGAAGATCGCCAAGGAGCCGATCTCCATGGAGACGCCGATCGGCGACGACGACGACAGCCACCTGGGCGACTTCATCGAGGACACGAACAACGTGGCCCCGGTGGAAGCCGCGATGCAGGCCGGTCTGCGCGACGTGGTCAAGGACATCCTCGACAGCCTCACCCCGCGCGAAGCCAAGGTGCTGCGCATGCGCTTCGGCATCGAGATGTCCACCGACCACACGCTGGAGGAGGTGGGCAAGCAGTTCGACGTGACCCGAGAACGCATCCGGCAGATCGAGGCCAAGGCGATCCGCAAGCTCAAGCACCCAAGCCGCTCGGACAAGCTGCGGACCTACCTCGACAACATGTGACGATGCCGTGCCGACCGCGAGGTCGGCACGCTAAACTGCGCCGGACATGGCTTCGATCAAGCGCAGAACCGTCCTCTTTGCCGACTTGCGCGGCAGCACGGCGCTGTACGAGGCCCTGGGCAATGCCCAGGCCAGCTCGGTCGTGTCGGAGCTGATGCGGCCGCTGGTGCGTTGCATCCCTGCGTGCGGGGGCCAGCTGGTCAAGACCCTGGGGGACGGCCTGATGGCCATCTTTCCCACGGCCCGCGAGGCCTTGGCTGCCGCCATCCAGATGCAGGATGAACTGGCGGGCCTGCCTCCGCGCCGCCTGAGCCAGGAACGCACCGGCCTGCCCCAACTGCAGATCGCCATCACCGCCGGCGAGGTGGTCGAGATGGGCGGCGACTGCTTCGGCGATGCGGTCAACGTGGCCGCACGCTTGCTGGAACACGCCGGCGACGGCGAACTGCTGATCAGCCGCGAAGTCCACGACGACCTGCCCTGGGAAGCCCAGACCCGCTTTCGCCGCCTGGACCGGGTGCACCTGCGCGGCCGCAGCGAGCCGGTCGAGGTGTTCCAGTTCAGCCGCCTGGGCGGGCCGGACACCCAGGTCACCCAGTTGGACGCGCCGCCCCTGCCTGCCGAGGCCCAGGGCATCGAGCTGGTCTGGGGCGGCGGAGTGCACAGCTTTCACCGCGACGACCTGCCACTGGTGCTGGGGCGTGCCTCCAGTGCCAATCTGGTGATCGACGAGGCGCGCGTCTCACGCACCCATGCGCGGATCGAGGTCCAGGGCGGTGCCCTGCAGCTGACCGACCTCAGCATCAACGGCACCTTCGTGCGCTTCGCGGGCGAGGAAGAGGTGCTGAGCCTGCGCCGTGGCAGCTGCACCCTGCATGGCCAGGGCGAGATCGCGCTGGGGGGACCGCCGGGCGAGCCCGCCACCCCCGTGGTCCGGTTCGCCCTGCTGAGCGAGCCCCCCGAACGGCACGACACCCTGCCCCGGCTCTTCTGAGCCACTCCTCCTGCCCGCCTGCCGGCCACCACGACACGCGCCCTGCCCATGCACTACGCCCCGCCCCCCCCGTTCCAGCACGGACAGTCTGAACCCATCGGCATCCTGCTGCTCAACCTGGGCACCCCGGATGCACCCACGCCCGCCGCGGTGCGGCGCTATCTGGCGGAGTTCCTGAGCGACCCGCGGGTGGTGGAACTGCCTCGGCTGCTCTGGGCCCCCATCCTGCACGGCATCATCCTGCGGGTCCGGCCGGCCAAGTCGGCCCGCAAATACGCCAGCATCTGGACCCCGGAGGGCTCCCCGCTGCTGGCCTGGACCCGCCGACAGGCCCAGGCCCTGCAGGCCCGGCTGGACGAGCGCCACACGCCAGGCGCCCTGCGGGTGGAGCCGGCCATGCGCTATGGCCACCCTTCGGTGCCGGAAGCCCTGAACCGGTTGCAGGCAGCGGGCGCCCGGCGCATCCTGGTGCTGCCGGCCTATCCGCAGTATTCCGGCGCCACCACGGGCAGTGCCTTCGACGCCGTGGCGGCCTGGGGCCGCTGCACCCGCTGGGTTCCTGAACTGCGCTTCGTCGGTGCCTACCACGACGACCCGGCCTACATTGCCGCGCTGGCCGACAGCATCCGCAGCCAATGGCAGCAGTTGGGCACGCCCGACATCCTGGTGACCAGCTTCCACGGCATGCCCGAGCGCACCCTGCACCAGGGCGACCCCTATCACTGCCAGTGCCAGAAAACCGCCCGCCTGCTGGGCGAGGCTCTGGACTGGCCCCGCGAGCGCCTGCGGGTGACCTTCCAGAGCCGATTTGGCAAGGCCAAGTGGCTGGAGCCGGCGACGGAACCCACCTTGCAGGCGCTGGCCCAGGAAGGCCACCACCATGTCCAGGTGGTCTGCCCCGGCTTCTCGGCCGACTGCCTGGAGACCCTGGAGGAAATCGCCCAGGAGGGTCGCGCGACCTTCCTGAACGCCGGGGGGCAGCAGTTCCACTACCTGCCCTGCCTGAACGACAGCCCGCAAGGCATCGACACCCTGCTGACGCTCACGGAGCGCCACCTGAGTGGCTGGCCCCTGGCACCCCACTCCGCCGAGGCGGCCCAGGCCTGCCGGCAGCGCGCACAGGCCATGGGGGCCTCCCATGGCTGAGCGCTCACCCGCCTCCGAGGCCAGCGGCGTGCGCCTGGACAAATGGCTGTGGGCGGCCCGTTTCTTCAAGACCCGTTCACTGGCGGTCGAGGCCATCGGCAAGAACCGGGTGGACGTCAACGGCCAGCCGGCCAAGGCCAGCCGCGAGGTGCGTCCTGGCGACCTGGTGCTGCTGCGCGAACCCGGCCAGCCCCCCCGTGAACTGCAGATCCGCGCCATCAGCCAGGTGCGCGGCCCGGCCCCGGTGGCCCAGCAACTCTATGAAGAAACCGCCTCCAGCCTGGCGGCCCGGGAAGCCGCCCGGGAAGCCCGGCGGCAGGGCATCGAACCCGCTCAGGCGATCATCCACGGGCGGCCCACCAAACGCGACCGGCGTCAGCTGACCGACTGGGCCCGTTGGAGCGTCAGCCTGGACGAGGAGTGATGGACCGTGACAGACGGGCCCCACCCGCAGAGAATTTCCTGCGAGGGGCTTGAAATCCAATCCCAGGGCCCCATGTTGCCTAGCAACCGGATATTTCGTCGACCCACCCATGAATCCCAACGACATCCCTGCCGACCACCCGAATCCCGAGACGGCCGCTTCCCCATCGGCCGAGGCCGTTGCCCCCGAGGCGCAACTGGCTGATTTGCAGGCCAAACATGCCGAAGTGTCGGACGCCTACCTGCGGGCCAAGGCGGAAGCCGAGAACATCCGCCGCCGCAGTGAGGAGGAGATTTCCAAGGCCCGCAAATTCGCCGTTGAATCCTTTGCCGAGAGCCTGCTGCCGGTGAAGGACAGCCTGGAAGCCGCCATCGCGATGCCGGATGCCCCGGTCGACAAGGTGCTGGAGGGCGTGCACGCCACGCTGCGCCAGCTCGCCTCGGCGCTGGAGCGCAACAAGGTGCTGGAGATCAACCCGCCGGGCGGCACCAAGTTCGACCCGCATCAGCATCAGGCCATCAGCATGGTGCCTGCCGAGCAGGAGGCCAATACCGTCGTGGCGGTCCTGCAAAAGGGCTACCTGATTTCCGACCGCGTGCTGCGCCCGGCCCTGGTGACGGTGGCCGCGCCAAAGTAATCCCGAATTGACAAGAATCCTGGCCCTGGCGCCTTGAAAAGCCGGCGGCCACCCGCAATTCCCGCTCAACGGAAACGAATACAGGAGAAACACAGATGGGCAAGATCATTGGCATCGACCTGGGCACCACCAACTCGTGCGTGGCCATCATGGAAGGCAACTCGACCAAGGTGATCGAGAACTCCGAAGGCGCGCGCACCACGCCGTCCATCATCGCCTACCAGGAAGATGGTGAGGTGCTGGTGGGTGCCTCGGCCAAGCGCCAGGCGGTGACCAACCCGAAGAACACGCTGTTCGCCGTGAAGCGCCTGATCGGCCGCAAGTTCGCCGAAAAGGAAGTGCAAAAGGACATCCACCTGATGCCCTATGCCATCGCCGCGGCCGACAACGGTGATGCTTGGGTGGAAGTGCGCGGCAAGAAGATGGCGCCTCCGCAAGTCAGCGCCGAAGTGCTGCGCAAGATGAAGAAGACCGCCGAGGATTACCTGGGCGAGCCGGTGACTGAAGCCGTGATCACGGTGCCGGCCTACTTCAACGACGCCCAGCGCCAGGCCACCAAGGACGCCGGCCGCATCGCCGGTCTGGAAGTCAAGCGCATCATCAACGAGCCCACGGCCGCGGCCCTGGCCTTCGGCCTGGACAAGGGTGGCAAGGGCGACCGCAAGATCGCCGTCTATGACCTGGGTGGCGGCACCTTCGACATCTCGATCATCGAGATCGCCGACGTGGACGGCGAAATGCAGTTCGAGGTGCTGTCGACCAACGGCGACACCTTCCTGGGTGGCGAGGACTTCGACCAGCGCATCATCGACTACATCATCGCCGAGTTCAAGAAGGAATCCGGTGTCGACCTGACCAAGGACGTGCTGGCTCTGCAGCGCCTGAAGGAAGCCGCGGAAAAGGCCAAGATCGAGCTGTCGAACTCCTCGCAGACCGATGTCAACCTGCCCTACATCACGGCGGACGCCTCCGGCCCGAAGCACCTGAACGTCAAGCTGACCCGCGCCAAGCTGGAAAGCCTGGTCGAGGAACTGATCGAACGCACGATCGAGCCCTGCCGCACCGCCATCAAGGACGCCGGCCTGAAGGTGTCGGACGTCGATGACGTGATCCTGGTCGGCGGCATGACCCGCATGCCCAAGGTGCAGGAGAAGGTCAAGGAGTTCTTCGGCAAGGAGCCGCGCAAGGACGTGAACCCGGACGAGGCCGTGGCCGTCGGTGCCGCCATCCAGGGCCAGGTGCTCTCGGGTGAGCGCAAGGACGTGCTGCTGCTGGACGTCACTCCGCTGAGCCTGGGCATCGAGACCCTGGGCGGCGTGATGACCAAGATGATCAAGAAGAACACCACGATCCCGACCAAGTTCTCGCAGGTGTTCTCGACCGCCGACGACAACCAGCCGGCCGTGACCATCAAGGTGTTCCAGGGCGAGCGCGAAATGGCCTCGGCCAACAAGAGCCTGGGCGAGTTCAACCTGGAAGGCATTCCGCCCGCTCCGCGTGGTCTGCCGCAGATCGAGGTGACCTTCGACATCGACGCCAACGGCATCCTGCACGTCAGCGCCAAGGACAAGGGCACGGGCAAGGAGAACCAGATCACCATCAAGGCGAACTCGGGTCTGACCGAAGACGAGATCCAGAAGATGGTGAAGGACGCCGAGCTCAACGCCGCCGAGGACGCCAAGAAGCTGGAACTCATCCAGGCCCGCAACCAGGCCGACGCGATGATCCACTCGGTCAAGAAGAGCCTGTCCGAGCATGGCGACAAGCTCGACGCGGCCGAGAAGGAGAAGATCGAGGCCGCGCTGAAGGACGCCGAGGAAGCCATCAAGGGCGATGACAAGGCCGCCATCGACGCCAAGACGGAAGCCCTGATGACCGCGAGCCAGAAGCTGGGCGAAAAGATGTACGCCGAACAGCAGGCCGCCCAGGCGGGCGATGCCCAACCGGGCGCCCAGGCTCAGCCGGGTGCGGAATCGGCCAAGGCCGGCGAGGACGACGTGGTCGACGCCGAGTTCAAGGAAGTCAAGAAGTGATCGGCTTGGCCGGGCGACCCAGCCCGGCCTTCCATCGCGCCGCGTCCGGCGCGCAGTGCAGCACTGCGTACCGGCGCGGCGTCTCCATTTCTCAGCGTTGAGTGCTGTTCATGGCAAAGCGTGATTACTACGAAATCCTGGGGCTCGCGAAAGGGGCCACCGAGGACGAGATCAAGAAGGCCTACCGCAAGCTGGCCATGAAGTTCCACCCGGACCGCAACCAGGGGGACGGCGCCAAGGCGGCTGAGGAGAAGTTCAAGGAGGCCAAGGAGGCCTACGAGATCCTCTCCGACGAGCAGAAGCGCGCGGCCTATGACCAGTATGGTCATGCGGGTGTGGACCCCAATGCCGGCGGCTTCCGTGGCGGCCCGGGTGCGGAAGGTTTCGGCGGCTTCGCCGAGGCCTTTGGCGACATCTTCGGCGACATCTTTGGTGGCGGCGGCGGGGGGGGCCGACGCGGTGGCCAGCAGGTCTACCGTGGCAACGACCTCAGCTACGCCATGGAGATCACGCTGGAAGAGGCCGCCCTGGGCAAGGAAACCCAGATCCGCGTACCGAGCTGGGACAACTGCGACACCTGCGGCGGCACGGGTGCCAAGCCGGGCACCAAGACCAAGACCTGCAGCACCTGCGGTGGCTCCGGCACGGTGCACATGCGCCAGGGCTTCTTCAGCGTGCAGCAGACCTGCCCGCACTGCCATGGCACCGGCAAGATCATCCCCGAGCCTTGCACGGCCTGCAATGGTGCCGGCAGGATCAAGCGCCAGAAGACGCTGGAGGTGAAGATCCCCGCCGGCATCAACGAAGGCATGCGCATTCGCTCCGCTGGCAACGGCGAACCGGGCCAGAACGGCGGTCCGGCGGGGGATCTCTACATCGAGATCCGCATCAAGCCGCACGACATCTTCGAGCGCGATGGCGACGATCTGCACTGCACGGTGCCGGTGTCCATCACCACCGCCGCCCTGGGCGGCTCGGTCGAGGTTCCCACGCTGTCCAGCAAGCTGGAGATCGAACTGCCCGAGGGCACCCAGCACGGCAAGACCTTCCGGCTGCGTGGCAAGGGCATCAAGGGCATCCGCTCCTCCTACCCCGGTGATCTGTACTGCCACGTCACCCTGGAGACGCCGGTCAAGCTGACGGAGCATCAGCGCAAGCTGCTGAAGGAGCTCGACGAATCCCTGAAGAAGGGCGGCGACAAGCACTCCCCCAACAGCAAGAGCTGGACGGACCGGGTGAAGGAGCTCTTCAAGTAAGCCCCCTCTGGCGCGGCCACCGCCCTGCCCCCTCAGGGACACCGCCAGGTGTCCCTTTTTTTCGCGCTCAGTGCGCCGCGCGCATGCCCGCGATGGCCGGCCCCAGCTGGGTGTCGACGCGCCAGACCCCTTCCGGCACGAAGGTCTGACTGCCGGCGAACCACTGATAGCGGTTGTAGTAGATGAAGGGCCCCTGGGCCGTGATGAAGTATTCCGGGTCCATGCGCACGCGTGCGGGTGCATCCGCCGGCGTCAGGTTCACCAGGGCAGCGTTCTCCGGCAGGATGCCCACCATGGCCAACCGGCTGGGCTGGGAGAAGTCCGACGGATCCTGGCCGGTGTTCATCTGGAAGAAGATGTAGGACTTGCCGTTGTGGATGAAGTACTCCGGCGACCACAGGTACGGGGTTTCCGCAGGCAGCGACACCTCGTTGAGGATCACCCAGCGCCGGCGGCCATTGGCCTGCAACTGGTAGCGGTAGACCACCAGCTGCGCCCCGTTGCGGATCGAGAAGAACACCCAGTCGCCGCCATATTCCGGCGCCGCCCACATCATCGCGCCGAAGTTGTCGGCGGCCTCGTTGGTGATCTGCTCCGTCGCTCCGGTGTCGGTGTCGTACAAGAACACGGCGTGGTAGCCGGCCGAAGGCGTCAACCGCTGCCCCCGTGCCGACAGGATGATCTTGTGGGTGCCCGGCACCCAGCGCCGAGACCCCGCTGCATAGCCGCTGAGGGGCACCACGGTCAGCGGCTGGGCGACATCCAGCATCTGCCAATAGGTCTTCAGCTTGGCCAGGTCCTGGTAATGCACCCGGGCCTCGAGGTCCGACGCATCCCCCGAAGCCAGCGGTGACTGCATGTGCGCACCACTGGGCAACACGCTGGGCACCCACCCGGAGCCGACCTGCGACGCCATGACCACGCCAGCAGTCGTTTTGTCCGGCGTGCTGCTGCCGACGTACTTGGTGTAGACGATCTGCGACCCCTGCTGGGACAGCGCCCACTCCGGGCCGTTGCCAAAATCGGTCGCAAAGGCCGCCATCCGGTCGACACGCTCCCCCTTGCCATCGGCCGGCAGGAAGGCACCTGTCAGCGGATCCACATGGGCCACCCACAGCTGGCGCGATCCATCGACGAAGGTGAGCCGCGAGTTCCCGTCACCGCCGTTGCAACTGGGACAGTCGACGCCGTCGCGCCCCCAATCGAACTCGTAGTCGATGATCGGGCTGGTGGTGACCCGCACCTCCGCGCCCGAGGGAACATCCGACGCCCTCGGCGCGGCCTGGGCGCCGAGCGCCGCGGCCAACAGCACCCAGGACCATGCCCCCACACGGCCGGGCCGATGTGCGGGATTGCGGTGATTCACTGTCTGCATCTGTCCCTCCCCCTTGAATCCAGCGGTTGCGTGCTGGTGGCGAAGGGCGAATGGTCAGGGGGCCCTACACAGGCGTCAATCAGCGACGGCACGGAGCCATCCTGCAACGAATGGATACATTCTCAAGGCGGCCTCAAAAGAGGGACATCTGCTCGCTGGCGTGCCCTTCCGGCGGAGGGGCGGGACGGGAGGAGAACAGGCGCTCGTCCAGGGGAATGCGCTGCTGGCGCAGGCCGTGGCGGCGGCAGGCCATGGCAAACCGTTGATGGGCCAACTCGGCCCATGGCCCCTGCCCGGTCATGCGATGGCCGAAGCGCGCATCGTTGACCCGGCCACCGCGGAGATCCCGGATGCGGGCCATCACCCGCTCCGCCCGGTCGGGGAAATGGGTGCCCAGCCATTGCTGGAACAGCGGAGCCACCTCCCAGGGCAGACGCAGCGGAATACTGAAGCCGGCCGAAGCCCCCGCCTTGGCGGCGGCTTCGACGATGTGCTCGATCTCCGGCTCATTCACGAAGGGAATGACCGGCGACACGCTCAGCCCCACAGGCACCCCGGCCTCGGTCAGACGCTGCATGGCCTGCAGGCGGCGGGCAGGGCTGGCCGCGCGTGGTTCCAGAATCCGGGCCAGTGCGGGGTCCAGGGTGGTGATCGACTGGTACACCGCCACCAGCCCCTGCGCGGCCAGCGGCGCCAGCAGGTCGAGGTCCCGGACCACGCCGGCGGACTTGGTGATGATCGAGAACGGGTGGCGGAACTCTGCCAGCACCTCGATCAGGGCACGGGTGATGCGCAGCGTGCGCTCGGCCGGCTGATAGGCGTCGGTCACGGAACCGATGTTCAGCGCCCCAGGCCGGTAACCGGGCCGACCCAGGGCCTCCCGCAGGCGCTGCGCCGCATTGGTCTTGGCAACAATGCGGATTTCGAAATCCAGCCCCGGCGACCAGCCCAGGTAGCCATGCGTGGGCCGGGCATAGCAGTAGATACAGCCATGCTCGCAGCCCCGGTACGGGTTGATGGAGAGGTCGAAACCGACGTCGGGCGAGTCGTTGCGGCTGAGGATGGCACGGGCCAGCTCCGCCGTCACCACCGTGGCCGGCGGCGTACCGTCTTGCCGGCGCAGCCCCTCGGCTTCCAGACCGCCCCAGCCGTCGTCCAGCGGGGCGCGCTCAGCCCCGTCGAAGCGACTGTGGATCGCCCAGACGGTGCCGCGCCCCTTGCGCGCGGGCGGTGTGCAGGCGGAGGGAAGGTGGGGCGCGTCGGACATACTGTATTTTTATACAGCATGCCGCTGGCTTTCAAGCGGCGCCCGGCCCTCGTTCAGTATTCACCGTAAGAGGCCTCAGGCGCCAGGTTGTCAAACTTGGTCGACTGCTTCAGGAAGGCCAGCCGCACCGTGCCCACCGGGCCATTCCGCTGCTTGCCGATGATGATCTCGGCCACGCCCGGCTCCTTGGATTCCTTGTTGTAGTACTCGTCGCGGTAGATGAACATGATCACGTCCGCATCCTGCTCGATGGCCCCCGATTCCCGCAGATCGGACATCATCGGTCGCTTGTCGGTGCGGGTTTCCACGCTGCGGTTGAGCTGGGACAGCGCGATCACCGGGCAATTGAGCTCCTTGGCCAGGGCTTTGAGGCTCCGGGAGATTTCCGACAGCTCGGTGGCGCGGTTCTCGCCTGCAGACGCATTGCTGCCGGACATCAGCTGCAGGTAGTCGATCACGATCAACCCCAGCTTGCCGCATTGGCGAGCCTGTCGCCGCGCACGTGCGCGCAGTTCGGCCGGGTTCAGACCCGGCGTCTCGTCGATGAACACCGCGGCCTTCGACAGCCGGTCCACGGCCTCTGTCAACCGGGCCCACTCGTCGTCCTTCAACGCACCGGTGCGCAAATGCTGCTGGTCGATCCGGCCCAGCGAACCCACCAGACGCAGGGCCAACTGGTTGGCGCCCATTTCCATCGAGAACACCACCACCGGCAGGCCTTCGTTGACCGCCACGTTCTCGGCGATGTTCAGCGCAAAGGCGGTCTTGCCCATGGAAGGCCGGGCGGCCAGGATGATCAGGTCGCCGCCCTGCAGCCCGGCGGTCATGCGGTCCATGTCGTAGAAGCCGGTGCGCACGCCCGTGACTTCCTCGGCCCCGTTCTCGGCCAGCTCGGTCACGCGGTCGATCAGGTCCATGACCAGCTTGTCCATGCTGTGGAAGCCGACCTTGGTGCGCTGCCCCTCCTCCGCGATCTTGAAAATCTTGGTTTCGGCCTCGTCCAGGATGGTCGAAGCCGCCTTGCCCTGCGGATTGAAGGCCTGGGTGGCGACCTCGTCCGAGACGGCGATCAGCTTGCGCAGCACCGCACGCTCACGCACGATCTCCGCATAGCGGCGCATGTTGGCCGCGCTCGGCACACTCTGTGCCAGGGCGTTCAGGTAGTTCAGGCCACCACAGTCCTCGGCCTTGCCCAGCACCTGCAGCTGTTCGAAGACCGTGATCACGTCGGCCGGTTTGCTCGCGCCGATCAGCGTCCCGATGGCAGCAAAGATCATCCGGTGCTCGTAGCGGTAGAAATCCCCCTCCCCCAGCACGTCCGCCGCGCGGTCCCAAGCGCCGTTGTCCAGCAACAGCCCCCCCAGCACGCTTTGCTCGGCCTCAATGGAATGTGGTGGCACCCGCAGCTTGGCGATTTCCTCGTCGCGAGGACCGGCCTGGGGATCGTGGGCGTCGAAGATGGTGGGCATCGTCAAATGATACGGGGAGGCTTGCCATTCGCGTTGTGCACAAGCCTGTGGATTTCGCGGGGACAGCCGGTGGATGTCTGTCGCGCCCAAAAGAAAAAGGGCCGGTCAAGACCGGCCCCTGTGGATGGTGGCGAAAACCGGATTATTCGGCTTCGGCAACCACCTTCACGGTGATGTCCACCACCACGTCGGTGTGGGCCGCCACGCTGACGGGGAACTCGCCCACGGCCTTCAGCGGGCCATTGGGCATGCGCACCTGCGCCTTGGGGATCTCGAAACCGGACTTGCCCAGAGCTTCAGCGATGTCATGGTTGGTGACCGAGCCGAACAGACGGCCGTCCACACCGGCCTTCTGAGCGATGGTGACGGTCAGGCCAGCCAGCTTCTCGCCCACGGCTTGGGCGGCGGCCAGCTTCTCAGCCGCCACCTTCTCCAGCTCGGCACGGCGGGCTTCGAATTCCTTGATCGCGACATCCGTGGCACGACGGGCCAGCTTGGTCGGGATCAGGAAGTTGCGGGCGTAGCCGTCCTTGACCTTGACGATGTCGCCCAGGTTGCCCAGGTTGGCCACTTTTTCCAGCAGGATGATTTGCATGGTGGGCTCTCCTATCAGACCTTGTGTTGGTCGCTGTACGGCAGCATGGCCAGGAAGCGGGCACGCTTGATGGCGTTGGTCAGCTGACGTTGGAAGAAGGCACGGGTACCGGTCAGGCGGGCCGGCGTGATCTTGCCGTTTTCACCCACGAAATCGCGCAGCAGATCCACGTCCTTGTAGTCGATGTGCTCGACACCGGCGACGGTGAAGCGGCAGAACTTCTTGCGGCGGAACAGCAGCGATTGCTGGTTGCGCTTGGGACGACGGTCCTTCGAAAAACGGGACTTTGACGGGGGCATGATGACCTCTGAATTTCTATCCGGGTTGCGATGCAGGTTCGGGCGCAGCGATGCTCGTCACATGGAACACCACCCCTTTGCCGTTGCGCGAGGGAGCCAGGAAGCCGGCGAACTGGGCCGGAACTCCCAGCACCAGCGTCAGCGCCGGGCGGGTGATGTCTCCAATCGCCACCGCACGGATCTGGAGAGATACCTTGCGAGGCAAGCCGTTCTGGGTGACCTCCGAATCCGACTGCAAGGTCAGATCCAGGGCCGGCAGACCGGCGGGGGTGTAACGCAGCGCACCACGTTCGATCACCTGGGCTGCGAGAACCAGACGGTTCATGGCAGAGTCAGTGACCGAACCGAACCTGGCGGGTTCAGGCGGCGGATTCCTGGGCAGCCTTGCGGGCTTCTTCCTTCTCGACCGACTTCATCATGATGGAGGGGGCGGTTTCAGCCTTGTCCATCTTGACGGTCAGGTGACGCAGCACGGCATCGTTGAAGCGGAAGCCAGTTTCCAGCTCGTTCAGGATTTCACCCGAGCACTCGATGTTCAGGCACAGGTAATGCGCCTTGGCGAGCTTCTGGATCATGTAGGCCAGCTGACGGCGGCCCCAGTCTTCCACGCGATGAACCTTGCCGCCGCCTGCGGTGACGAGGCCCTTGTAACGCTCCAGCATGGCCGGAACTTGTTCGCTTTGATCCGGATGGATCAGCAGAACGATCTCATAGTGACGCATGAAAACTCCTTGTGGTTTCCGTGGTCCCTTGCGGGATGTCCCTTTCGGATGCGGGACGGAAGCTGCCCAGGCGCGTCGATGAACCTTGGACAGCAAGGGGAAAGCCGATGATTATAGCCCCAATGAAACAGGCCGGGCAAACCCGGCCTGTGCCATGGTGAGGAAGCCTCTTGCGAGAGGCCCCCCCCTGGATCGGCCTGCTCAGCTGGCCTTCTTGGCCAGCAGCGTCCAGGTCTCGACCACCGAATCGGGGTTCAGCGAGATCGAGACGATGCCCTCATCCGCCAGCCACTGGGCGAAATCGGGATGGTCGCTGGGGCCCTGCCCGCAGATGCCGATGTACTTGCCGGTGGCACGGCAGGCCGCGATGGCGCGCGAGATCATGGCCTTCACAGCCGGATCACGTTCGTCGAAGTCCTCGGCCAGCAGCTCCAGGCCGGAGTCGCGGTCCAGGCCCAGGGTCAGCTGGGTCAGGTCGTTCGAGCCGATGGACATACCGTCGAAGTGCTGCAGAAACTGCTCAGCCAGGATGGCGTTGCTGGGCACCTCGCACATCATGATGACGCGCAGGCCGTTCTCACCGCGCTTGAGACCACGCTTGGCCAGCAGGTCGATGACACGCTCGGCCTGACGCACCGTGCGCACGAACGGCACCATGATTTCGACGTTGGTCAGGCCCATGTCGTTGCGCACGCGCTTCAAGGCCTCACACTCCATGCCGAAGGCGTCGGTGAACTCGCCGCTGATGTAGCGGGAGGCACCGCGGAAGCCCAGCATGGGGTTCTCTTCGTCCGGCTCATAGCGCGAGCCACCGATCAGCTTTTTGTACTCGTTGGACTTGAAGTCCGACAGGCGCACGATGACCGCCTTGGGCCAGAAGGCTGCGGCGATGGTGGCGATGCCCTCGGCCAGCTTGTCCACGTAGAAGGCGCGCGGCGAAGCGTGGCCCCGGGCCACCGACTCGACCGCCTTCTTCAGGTCCGGGTCGACATTGGGATAGTCGAGGATGGCCTTCGGGTGGATGCCGATGTTGTTGTTGATGATGAACTCCAGGCGGGCCAGGCCGACACCGGAGTTGGGCAACTGGGCGAAGTTGAAGGCCAGCTGGGGATTGCCCACGTTCATCATGATCTTGACCGGGCTGTGCGGCATCTCGCCACGGCTCACCTCGGTCACTTCGGTTTCCAGCAGACCGTCGTAGACGTAGCCGGTGTCGCCTTCAGAGCAGGCCACGGTCACCAGGGCACCGTCGGCCAGCTTCTCGGTCGCGTCGCCGCAACCCACCACGGCCGGGATGCCCAGTTCACGCGCGATGATCGCCGCGTGGCAGGTGCGGCCGCCGCGGTTGGTCACGATGGCGCTGGCGCGCTTCATCACTGGCTCCCAGTTGGGGTCGGTCATGTCGGTGACCAGCACATCACCAGGCTGCACGCGGTCCATCTCGGTGATGGAGCTGACCAGGCGCACCGGGCCGGTACCGATCTTCTGCCCGATGGCACGGCCTTCGGCCAGCACCGTGCTGTGGCCCTTGAGCTTGTAGCGATGCTCGACCTGGTTCTCGGCCTGGCTGCGCACGGTCTCGGGACGGGCCTGCAGGATGTAGAGCTTGCCGTCCACACCGTCCTTGCCCCACTCGATGTCCATCGGGCGGGCATAGTGCTTCTCGATGATCATCGCGTAACGGGCCAGCTCGGTGACGTCGGCGTCGCTCAGCGAGTAACGGTTGCGCTGCTCCGGCGGGGTGTCTTCGGTCTTGACCAGCTTGCCGCTGGCGGCCTTCTCCTCGGGCGAGGCGAAGGTCATCTTGATCAGCTTGGAGCCCAGCGTGCGGCGAATCACCGCCAGCTTGCCGGCTTCCAGCGCCGGCTTGTGCACGTAGAACTCGTCGGGGTTCACCGCGCCCTGCACCACCGTCTCGCCCAGGCCATAGCTGGAGGTGACGAAGACCACGTCCTTGAAGCCGGACTCGGTGTCGATGGTGAACATCACGCCGGCCGCACCCAGGTCGGAACGCACCATGCGCTGCACGCCAGCCGACAGAGCCACCACGTCATGGGCGAAGCCCTTGTGCACGCGGTAGCTGATGGCGCGGTCGTTGTAGAGGGAGGCGAAGACCTCCTTCATCTTGTGCAGCACATCCTCAATGCCATGCACGTTCAGGAAGGTCTCCTGCTGACCGGCGAAGGAGGCGTCGGGCAGATCCTCGGCCGTGGCCGAGGATCGCACGGCCCAGCTGGCGTCGGGCGAACCGGCCGAGACACGTTCGTACTCGGCGCGCACGGCAGCCTCGAAGTCAGGCGGGAACGGCGCGTCTTCCACCCACTTGCGGATCTCGGCGCCAGCTTCGGCCAGGGCACGCACATCCTCGATGTCCAGCGCGGCCAGACGGGCACTGATCTTGTCGGTCAGGCCACCGTGGGCCAGGAAGGCGCGGAAGGCATGGGCGGTGGTGGCAAAGCCCCCCGGCACGCGCACGCCGGCCTCGGCCAGCTGGCTGATCATCTCGCCGAGGCTGGCGTTCTTGCCGCCGACGGTCTCGACGTCGGTCATCCTCAGATGTTCAAAGGGGACGACCAGTGCGGTGTCCGAGAAGTTGTGGGACATGAAAGCTCCTTGATGACAAAAAACCGGTGCCGCCACGACACGACCGGACCCGACGCGCTTCCCCCCAGGCATGTGATGGTTGTTCTGGCCTGGCAGAGCGCCGATCCGGGCAGACCACTGACGGATTTCCGTCACACAGCCCGCGCCATCGTGGCGAAGATCCCCGAATTCTACGGACGGAATGCCTATGATTGGCCTCGACACTCGACAAAAGGTTGCCTACATGCCCAATCGCACTGTGTTTTATGTCTCTGATGGCACCGGCATCACGGCAGAAACCTTCGGCCACTCCATCCTGGCACAGTTCTCGGCCAAACCCCGCCACGTGCGGCGGCCCTTCATCGACACCATCGACAAGGCCCACAAGGTGGTGACGGAAATCAACACGGTGGCCGCCGCCGAAGGACGCCGCCCCATCGTCTTCATCACACTGGCCCGGCTGGATGTGCGCAGCGTGCTCAACAGCAGCGACTGCAAGGGGCTGGTGATGGACCTGTTCCAGTCGTTCGTGGAGCCGCTGGAACGCGAGTTCGGCCTCAAGTCCAACCACCGGGTGGGCCGCTTCTCCGACATCGCCCGCAGCCAGGAATACAACGACCGGATCGAGGCCATCAATTTCTCGCTGGCCCATGACGACGGCCAGTCCTCGCGCAACCTGGAGGCCGCCGACGTGATCCTGGTGGGGGTGAGCCGCAGCGGCAAGACCCCGACCTCGCTGTACCTGGCCATGCAGCATGGCATCAAGGCCGCCAACTACCCACTGATCCCCGAGGACTTCGAGCGCGGTCACCTGCCCTCCTCGCTCACACCCTACAAGCACAAGTGCTTCGGGCTGACCATCGACCCGGAGCGGTTGGCCCACATCCGCAACGAACGCCGCCCCGACAGCCACTACGCATCGATCGAAAACTGCCGCTACGAGGTCAAGGAAGCCGAGAAGCTGATGAAGCGCAGCGGCATCCACTGGCTCAGCTCAACCCACAAGTCGATTGAGGAGATCGCCGCCACCATTCTGCGCGACGTGCTCTCCGACCACACGGTCTGAGGGAGAAGGCTCAGCGTGCCGGCTGGATCACGCCGGTCGCACTGGCGAAGAGGCAGATCGCCGCGGCGGCGGCCACGTTGAGGGATTCCTCGCCCCCTGGCTGGGGAATGCTGACCGTGTGGGTGCAGCGGGCCATCAGGGCGGGCGCAATGCCCTGCCCCTCGTGCCCCAGCACCCAGCCACAAGGGTGTGGCAGCGGTGACTGCCCCAGCACCAGCCCGGCGTGCGAGCTGGTGGCCAGCAGTGGCACCCCCAGCTCGGCCACGGCGTCCGTCGCCAGGCCCTCGACCAGATGCAGGCCGAAATGGGCCCCCATGCCGGCCCGCATCACCTTGGGCGACCACAACGCCGCCGTGCCCTTGAGCGCCAGCACCTGGTGAACGCCAAAGGCCGCCGCGCTGCGCAGGATGCTGCCGACGTTGCCCGCGTCCTGCAGGCGGTCCAGCACCAGGGTGAAGACCCCTGGCGCAATCGCCGCAGCGGGCGGCAGCGTGACCAGCGCCCCCACCGAGACCGGCGACTCCAGCGTCCCCAGCTGGCGGAACAGCTCCGCCGGCACCTGCACCGTGCGCCGGGCCTGGTCGCTCCATGACTGCCAATCGGCGCGGGCCGTCCAGGCCTGGTCGCTCATCACCAGCGCGTCCAGCATCCAGCCTCGGGCCAGGGCCGCGCTCACCAGATGATCGCCCTCCAGCCAGACCTGTCCAAGCTTGCGGTAGGCCCCGGGATCGGCCGACAGCTTGCGGATGCGCTGCAGCAGCGGGTTGTCCCGCGAGGTGACGGGCTGCGCCTCGCGCGGCGCGGAACCGGTGTCGCTCATGCCTGCGCCTCCAAGGCCGCCCGCACCGGGCCAAAGCTGCGCCGATGCACCGGCGCCGCGCCCAGGTCGCGCAAGGCCGCCAGGTGCTCGGGCGTCGGGTAGCCCTTGTGGGTGGCAAAGCCATAGGCCGGCCACTGGGCGTGCATGGCCTCGCACAGGCGGTCCCGGTGCACCTTGGCCAGGATGGAGGCAGCCGAGATGGCCGGCACCTTGGTGTCGCCTTTGACGATCGCCTCGCCCGGCACCTTCAGCACCGGCAGTCGGTTGCCATCGACCAGCACCTTGGCCGGGGGCAGGCGCAGGCCCTCCACCGCCCGGCGCATGGCCAGCATCGTGGCGTGCAAGATGTTGAGGCGGTCGATCTCCTCGACACTGGCCTCGGCGATGCAGCAGCACAAGGCCTTGGCCCGGATCTCGTCGTAGAGCCGGTCGCGCCGGCGCGGCGTGAGCTGCTTGGAATCGCGTAGGCCCTCGATCGGATGCAGGTCGTCCAGGATCACGGCGGCAGCCACGACCGGCCCGGCCAAGGGGCCACGGCCGGCCTCGTCCACGCCGGCCACCAGGCCGGGTACATCAAAGGGCAGCATCATTTGTTCAGGCGCCGAGGACTTGCGCGATGGCATCGCTGGCCTTGCGCGCCGTGTCCTGACGCAGCGTGTGGTGAAGTTCGGTGAAACGGGCCTGCAGGCGCTCGCGGCGGGCCGCATCGTCCAGCCAGGCCAGACCTTCGCGGGCCAGCGCCTCGGGCGTGGCGTCGTGCTGCAGCAGCTCCGGCACCGCGAAGTCCCGCAGCAGGATGTTGGGCAGGCCCACCCAGGGCAGGTAGGCCATGTGCCGCATGTACTGCCAGTTCAGCCAGTGCATGCGGTAGGTGATGACCATCGGCCGTTTGAACAGTGCGGCCTCCAGCGTGGCGGTGCCGCTCGCGATCAGTGTGAGATCACAGGCCGCCAGCACCTCGTGCGAACGTCCCGGCAGGCATTGCAGATCGAGGGCGGGCGCATGCTGCGCCACCAGGGCCTGCACCTCCGCCTCCAGCCCCGGTGCCATCGGCAGCACAAACCGCAGGCGAGAGCGCTG
This sequence comes from Ideonella benzenivorans, assembly GCF_020387415.1. Classification (GTDB taxonomy): domain Bacteria; phylum Pseudomonadota; class Gammaproteobacteria; order Burkholderiales; family Burkholderiaceae_C; genus Ideonella; species Ideonella benzenivorans. The sequence goes on from NZ_JAGWCB010000012.1 coordinate 179,931, forward strand.
AGCCGCCATCCGCACCGCCGCCTGCAGCAGCGACGGGCCGATGTAGCGCAGCTCGCTGCGCCGGCTCCCCGGCAGCAAGGCCACCACGGTGTCGTCCTGCCCCAGGCCCAGGGTCGCACGGGCAGCCGCCTGAGGCACCTCCAGCGGAATCTCGTCCGCCATCGGATGCCCCACGAAGGTGGCGGCCACGCCATGCTCGGCCAGCAAGGCCGGCTCGAACGGAAACAGGCACAGCACATGGTCGGCGGCGGCGGCGAGCCTCTTCACCCGCCCCCCGCGCCAGGCCCAGATGGAGGGGCAGACGAAGTGCACCGTGCGAATGCCCTGGGCCTTGAGCGGTTGCTCCAGGCCGAAATTGAAGTCCGGCGCGTCCACCCCGATGAACACGTCAGGCCGCTGTACCAGCAGGCGGTCACGCAACTGGGTGCGGATGCCCAGCAGCTCGCGGTAATGGCGCAGCGCATCCACATACCCGAAGACCGACAGCTTGTGGCTGGGCCACCAGGCCTCGAAGCCCTGGGCCTGCATGCGCGGCCCGCCGATCCCGGCGGCGTTCAGCCCGGGCCAGCGTGCATGCAGCCCCTGCAGCAACAAGCTGGCCAGCAGGTCACCGGACGCCTCGCCGGCCACCATGCCGATGCGAGGTGCCTGGACCGGTGCGAGAGTGCCCGGCACCTCAGCGCACGATGCCGCGCTCGGCGGCGGCCAGGAAGGACAGCATGGCGTCCACATCCCCGTCGGCCTCGGGCACCTGCCCGCGCAGGCCGGCAATCGCTTCCTGGGCCTGGGCCAGCGTGAGCCCGCTGCGGTAGAGCAGCTTGTGCATCTGTTTGATCACGCCCTGCCGCTCGGTCGAGAAGCCGCGCCGGCGCAGACCGGTCAGGTTCACCGCCCGCGCGGTCAGCGGGTTGCCGTCCACCGTCATGAACGGAGGCACATCCTGCGCCACATGGCCTTGGAAGCCGATCATCGCGTGCGCGCCGATCTTGACGAACTGGTGCACACCGCTCAGCCCACCGATGGTGGCCCAGTCGCCCACATGCACATGGCCGGCCAGCGTGGCGTTGTTGGCCAGCACGCAGTGGCTGCCCAGTTGCACGTCATGGGCCACATGCACATAGGCCATGATCCAGTTGTCGGAGCCGACCCGGGTCACGCCACCATCCTGCACGGTACCGGCGTTGAAGGTACAAAACTCGCGCACGGTGTTGCGGTCGCCGATCACCAACTCGGTGTCTTCGCCCGCGTACTTCATGTCCTGCGGCACCGCGCCGATGGAGCTGAATTGGAAGAACCGGTTGTCGCGACCGATGGTGGTGCGGCCCTCGATGACGCAATGCGCCCCGACGGTGGAGCCGGCCCCGATGCGGACCTGGGGGCCGATCACCGCGTAGGGCCCGACGCTCACCGAACTGTCCAGTTCAGCGGCCGGGTCGACCAGGGCTGTGGAATGGATGCTGGCCATCGCCGCGCCTCCCTGCTCAGGTGATATTGCGCACCGCGCACATCAGCGAGGCTTCCGCGGCGAGTTCCTCACCCACCAGCGCACGGGCGCTGTACTTGTAGATGCCCGCCTTGGCACGCTCGATGGTCGCCTCCAGGATCAGCTGATCGCCCGGCTCCACCGGCCGCTTGAAACGCGCGCCGTCGATGCCGGCGAAGTAAACCACCGTGTCCTCGCCTGGATACTGGTCCACCGAAGCGAAGGACAGCAGCGCAGCGGCCTGGGCCATGGCTTCCAGGATCAGCACCCCCGGCATGACCGGACGATGCGGAAAATGCCCCGTGAAAAAGGGCTCGTTGATCGTGACGTTCTTGATCGCCCGCACGCGCACGTTCTTTTCCAGCTCCAGTACCCGGTCCACCAGCAGGAAAGGGTAGCGGTGCGGCAGGCGCTTGAGGATGTCGTGGATGTCCATTGTGCTTGTCATGGTGTGAGCTTCTTCTCGAGCGCGCGCACGCGGCTGCGCAGGGTGTGCAACTGGCGCAGCGTGGCTGCGTTCTTTTCCCAGTTGCTGTTTTCATCAATGGGGAAAAAGCCGGTGTAATGCCCCGGCTTCATCAGGGAGGCCATGACCAAGCTGCCGGCGGTGACATGCACATCGTCTGCGATCTGCAAATGCCCGCTGATCATCGCCGCGCCACCAAAGGTGCAACGCGCGCCGATGCGGGCGCTGCCGGCCACGCCCACGCAGCCGGCCATGGCCGTGTGGTCACCGATCTGCACGTTGTGGGCGATCTGAATCAGGTTGTCCAGCTTGACGTCGTTGCCCAGCACGGTGTCGTCCAGCGCACCGCGGTCCACGCAGGTGCAGGCCCCGATGTCCACATCGTCACCGATGCGCACGATGCCCATCTGCTCAATTTTCTGCCAGCCCGCAGGGGATGGAGCAAAGCCAAAGCCATCGGAGCCGACCACGGCGCCACTCTGCAACTTGCCGCGCTGGCCAATCAGGCAGCCTTCGCCGAACATCGCCCGCGGCGCAAAGACCGTGAAGGCCCCCACCTGGGCGCGCGCGCCCACATGGCATTGGGCGCCGATCACCACACCCTCGCCGATCACCGCCCCGTCGCCGATGAAGGCCAGCGGCCCGACCGACGCGGAGGGATGGATCTGCACCCCTTCGCCGATCACCGCCGACGGATGAACGCCGGCCACCGGAGCCGGGCGGAAGCGTTTGGCCCACCAGCCGGTCAAACGGGCATGGTAGAGGTAGGGATCGGCCGTCACGATGACGGCGCCCCGGGCGGCGGCCTCGTCACGCCACTCGGGGCGGACGATCACACAGGCCGCCTCGGTGGTCTGCAGCAGGGGCTTCAGCTTGGCCTGGGCCAGAAAGCTGATGCTGGCGGCATCGGCAGCCTCCAGCGAGGCCAGACGGCAGATGGCAGTCGCGCCATCGCCAATGAGTTCGCCGCCCAGATCCTGAACAATGTCAGCCAAGCGGACCGGAGCGGCCACGCCCGGCAGAGAGTTCATGGTAGGACGGCCTTTCTCACTTGCCAGCGTTCAGAGCGTCGATCACCTTCTTGGTGATGTCCACGCGCGGGCTGGCAAACACCACCTCCTGCAGGATCACATCGTACTTTTCCTGCTCGAAGATCTGCTTGATGACCTTGCTCGCACGTTCGGTCACCGCGGCCAATTCTTCGTTCTTGCGCTGATTGAGGTCTTCCATCAGCTCACGGCGCTTGCGTTCGAAGTCGCGTTGTTGCTCGGTCAGGTCGCGCTGCCGGCGGGTGCGCTCGCTCTCGGAGAGGGTCGGCGCTTCCTTGTCGAGCTTGTCCATGTCGGCACGCAGCTTGGTGCCGGTGTCGTTGATCTCGGACTCCCGCTTCTTGAACTCGGCTTCCAGACGCGCCTGAGCCGCCTTGGCCGGAACTGCCTCACGCAGCACCCGCTCGGCATTCACGTAGCCAATCTTCAACTCCTGAGCCGATGCACCGACGGCCAGGGACAGGGCCGCACAGGCCAGCACAGATTTCACAAGCGAGGTCATCATTAAAAGGATGTTCCGATCTGAAACTGGAATCGTTGGATTTTATCGCTGCTGAAGGCACGCACCGGAATGCCGTAGCTCATCTTCAGCGGCCCCACCGGCGAAATCCAGCTGAGGCCGAAACCGGCGGACACGCGCAGGTCATCCAGATGCGCCGTCTCCGACACGCCCCAGACATTGCCGGTATCGGCAAAGGCAAAGATACGCAGGCTCTTGTCGTTGCCGGTTCCCGGCACCGGGAAATACAACTCCGCATTGGCGTTGAATTTCTTGTTGCCACCGATGTAGGCCCCCGTCACGTCGGTCGTGCCAAAGGAGTTCTGCTCGAACACGCGCACCGATCCCAGGCCACCACCGTAGTAGTTCTTGAAGACCGGATAGGAACGGCCACTCAAACCCGTGCCCACGCCCAGCTCGGCGTTCAGCCCCAGCGTCAGGCGCGGGAAGTACGGCACACCCAGGTATTGCTGGATCTGGCCGTTCATCCGCGCATAGCGCACATCGCCCACCAGACTGAAGTCGATGTTGACGCGTTGGTAGCGCCCACGGGTGGGCGTCATCGGGTTGTCACGCTCTTCACGCGCCCAGCCGATGGTGAACGGCATGTCCCAGCTGTGGGTGCCGAATTCATCGGCAAACTTGGTGTAGCTCAGCGGCAAGCCCTTGGACGTGCCGATGATGGTGGCTTCCGCCCCGACGCCGAAATACACCGTGTCGACTTCGGTGAACGGCACCCCAAAACGGATCGACACCCCCGGGGTGGCCAGATCGTAGGAACTGCCCCGGCTGTTGTACGGCTTGGACTGTCGGTAGTAGACGTCGATCGCACGCGACACGCCATCGTCGGTGAAGTAAGGGTCGACGGTGCTGACCGCCAGCGACCGGCTGGACTTGGCCGTGTTCACCCCGAAGGACAGCGAATTGCCCGAACCGAAGATGTTGTCCTTGCTGATCGAGGCCGACAACGACAGGCGATCCGCGCTGGAATAACCCGCAGACAGGTTCAGGCTGCCGGTGGGCTTTTCCTTCACGTTCAGCGTCAGGTCCACCTGGTCGGGCGCGCCGGGCACCTCGTTGGTGTCGAAGTTCACATCCTCGAAATAACCCAGCCGCTCCACCCGGTCCCGCGAGAGCTTGATGCGGTTGCCGTCGTACCAGGCCGATTCGAACTGACGGAATTCGCGTCGAATCACCTCGTCCCGGGTGATGGTGTTGCCCGCGATGTTGATGCGACGGACATTCACCCGCACCCCCGGCGTGGCACGCAGCACGACCACCACCTGCCCGGTCTTGCGGTCCAGCTCCGGCTGAGGCTCCACCTTGGCAAAGGCATAGCCGTAGGCGGCATAGAGGTCGGTGAAGCGCCGCACCGTGGCGGTGACGTCATCCCCACGATAGGGTTCGCCGGGCTTGATCGACACGCGTGACTTGAACTCGTCGTCCTTGCCCAGGAAACTGCCCTCCAGCCGGACACCCGCCACCGTGTAGGGCAGCCCTTCATCGATCGTGATGCCGATGTCGATGTCCTGCTTGTTCGGCGAGATCGTCACCTGGGTCGACTTGACCTCGAACTCGAGATAACCCCGGTTCAGGTAGTAGGAGCGGATTTTCTCCAGGTCGGCGTTCAGCTTGGTCCGGGCGTACCGATCGGACTTGGTGTACCAGGTCAGCCAACCGCTGGTGGTCAGGTCCATCAGACCCAGCAGGGTCGATTCATCGAAAGCATGCGCACCCTGGATGTGGATGTCGTGGATCTTGGCCACGCCGCCTTCCACCACATTGAAGGTCACATCCACCCGGTTGCGCTCGATCGGCGTCGCGGTGGTCACCACCTGCGCACCGTAATAGCTGCGCGACAGGTACTGCCGCTTGATCTCCTGTTCGGCCCGGTCGATGACCGCCTTGTCGTAAGGCTGCCCCTCGCTGATGCCGTTGTCCTTGAGGGCCTTGACCAAGGTGTCCTTGTCGAACTCCTTCAAGCCGCTGAAGTTCACCGTGGCGATGAAGGCCCGTTCCTGGACCACGACCACCACGACGCGGCCATCCAGTTCGATGCGCACGTCCTTGAACAAGCCCGTCGCGAACAAGGCCCGCAGGGCCGCAGCGGCCTTGTCGTCGGTGTAGCTGTCGCCCACCCGGAAAGGCAGGGCCGCAAACACACTGCCTGGATCACTGCGCTGCAGCCCTTCCACACGGATGTCAGCGATGTCGAAAGGCTCGACCGCGAGCGCCTGGGGGGCATGCGCGACAGTCAACAAAGCCACGCAAGCGGGAACCGGCCGCAGCCAGCGCTCAAGAGGGGAAGATCGCATCGGAAGGATTGTCACTACAGGCCCAGCAAGCGGGCCACATCGTTGGATAGGGCAATGGACATCAGCAGCAGCAGCACGATGGCACCGCCGCGTTGCAGCCAAGCCTGCCATTGGTCCGGGACCGGACGGCCGGTCACCCCCTCGAACACGTAATATAGCAGGTGACCACCGTCGAGCATGGGCAGGGGCAGCAGGTTCAGAACCCCCAGACTGACGCTGATCATCGCCAGAAAGCCCAGGTAATAGGCCAGCCCCAGCTGGATGGACTGGCCCGCGTAATCGGCAATCGTCAGCGGGCCACTGAGCTGGCGCAGCGAGGCCTGCCCCACCACCATCCGCCCCAGCATCCGAAGGCTGGTCCATGCCGTGTCCCAGGTCTGCTGCAGCCCCTGCTGCAGACCTTCCACCGGCCCCAGGCGCACCAGCACCGTCGCAGGCGGTTGCCCCACATAGGCGTCGATGCGGCCAATGGGGCCGGTGCCTTTCTCATCGACCTGCCTCGGCTGCACCGCCAGCGTGCGCCGCTGCCCGCCGCGCTCGATCTGCCACTGCATCACGGTGCTTTCGCGCGCGCCGGCCAGGCGGATCTGCTCACGCAGAAACTGGGCGTCGACCACCGTCCGGCCATCGATGACCAGCACCCGATCTCCCGCCTGCAGGCCGGCCCGCGCCGCCGGTCCGCCCGGCTGGACCTCGCCCAGCACCGGCTCGCTGTAGGCGCTGCCCACGCCGATCCGGCGGATCAGCTGGGCATCCAGCTCGGTGCCGGCCAGGTTCTGCAGCGGCAATTGCGCCACGCGGCGATGCCCCCCGTCCCGGTCGCTGAGCTCCAGCGCCACCGGTTGCCCCTCCAGCACACCTTGGGTGACGGCGCGGCGCACGTCCGTCAGGGACCGCACCGGCTGCCAGCCGGCCTCGCCCACGCTGTAAGACTGGACGCGCTCTCCCGCCTGGATGCCGGCTTGCGCCGCCAGGCTGTCTGCGGGCGGCGAGGCCAGCACCGGCACGGCCTCCCAGGTGCCCCACCAGGACGCCCCGGCGTACAGCGCCACGGCGAGCACGAGGTTGGCCACCGGGCCGGCCGCCACGATCGCCACCCGACGCCGCAAGGGCTGGCGATCAAACGCCTGCGCCGCCTCCGCTTCGGCCACCGGCCCCTCGCGGCTGTCGAGCATGCGCACATAACCCCCGAGCGGCAGCAGCGAGATCGTGAACTCAACCCCGTCCGCCGAGGAACGCCGCCAGAGCACCCGTCCGAAACCGATGGAGAAGCGCAGTACCTTGACCCCAGCCCAACGCGCCACCCGGTAGTGGCCGTACTCGTGCACGACGATGAGCACGCCCAGCGTCAACAGGAAGGCCAGCGGGGTGATGAGCATGGGTCAGTGGAGCTGCGCGATGACGTTGCAGGCCGCGCGGCGGGCTTGCCCGTCCAGTTCGATCAGGGCTTCCACCGGCACGTCCAGGGACAGACTCAGGCGAGGCACCTCAAGTTCCAGGGTGCGCGCCACCACCCCATGGATGTCGGTGAAGCGAATCTGCCGGGCCAGGAAGGCCGCCACCGCTTCTTCATTGGCCGCATTGAGCACGGCCGTGCTGCCATGCGGCCCCGCCAGAGCCTCCCAGGCCAGGAACAGGCCCGGGAAACGGGCACGCTCCGGGGCCTCAAAGGTGAGCGACTTCAGGGCCAGCAAGTCCAGGGCCGACGCCCCTGACGCGATGCGCTCCGGGAAGGACAGGCCATAGGCGATCGGCACCCGCATGTCCGGCGTGCCCAGCTGGGCCAGCACCGACTGGTCGCGGCAGACCACCATCGAGTGGATGATGCTCTGTGGATGGATCACCACCTGCACCTGCTCAGGCTGCAGGTCGAACAGCCACTTGGCCTCGATCACCTCCAGCGCCTTGTTCATCATGGTGGCCGAATCGACCGAGATCTTGCGGCCCATCACCCAGTTGGGATGGGCACAGGCCTGGTCCGGGGTCACATCCCGCAGGCTGGCCGGCTCGCGCTGGCGGAAGGGGCCGCCCGACGCCGTCAGCACGATGTGGTCGACGCGTTGCGCCCAGGCACTGCGGTCTTCGGGCAGGCACTGGAAGATGGCCGAATGCTCGCTGTCGATCGGCAGCAACTGGGCCCCGCCCTCGCGCACCGCGGCGATGAACTGCGCCCCCCCCACCACCAGTGCCTCCTTGTTGGCCAACAACAGCCGTTTGCCCGAGCGCGCCGCGGCCATGCAGGACGGCAGACCGGCGGCGCCGACGATGGCCGCCATCACGCTGTCCACCTCCGGGTGCGCCGCCAGGTCCACCAGCGCCTGTGGGCCCGCCAGCACCTCGGTGCGCAGGCCCTCGGCCCGGATCTGCTGCTGCAGGCGCTGGGCCGACGCGGCATCGCTCATGGCCGCCCAGCGCGGCCTCCACTGCCGACATTGCGCCAGCAACTCATCCACGCGCGTGTGGGCCGTCAGCGCGACGACCTCATACCGCGCCGGGTGGCGGGCCACCACGTCCAAGGTGCTGGTGCCGATCGAACCGGTCGACCCCAGGATGCACAGCCGCTGCCGTGTCGTCATGATCTTCATCCTCACAGGCTGGCCAGGGCCATCACGGCCGGCAGCACGGGCAACAGGGCATCCACACGGTCCAGCACCCCACCGTGGCCCGGCAACAGGCCACTCGAATCCTTCATGCCTGCCGCCCGCTTGGCCAGCGACTCCAGCAGGTCCCCCATGATCCCCAGGGCGACCAACGCGGCCAGCGCCAGGACGGCCCCGACGCTCCCCAGGGACTGCCACAGGCGGTCGAACAGACTGCTGCCCGCCCAGCCCTGCCAACGCTCAATGCCCACCCAGGCCAGCGCCAGCAGGCCCACGCCGACCGCGCCGGTGAGAGCGCCTTCCCAGGTCTTGCCCGGGCTGATGGTGACGGCCAACTTGTGGCGCCCCCAGGTCTTGCCGCCGAAATAGGCCGCGATGTCCGACATCCAGACCAGGCACAAGGCGGACAGCAGAAAGTTCAAGCCTTGGGAGCGCGCCGCGCTGAAGGCCAACCAGGCCGCCGCCAGCACCACCACACCGATGAGCCAGCGGGCCGTGCGCGGCAGATGCGGCCAAGCCTCTGGCCCACTGCGCAGCCCCACGCTGCCCCCCAGCGCCCAGCAGATCGTGGCCGCCCACCAGACCACGGCCGGCGCCTGCTGGGCCCAGCCAGCCCAGGCCCCCAAGCCGCACAATGCCACCACCCCCCCCCCGGTGGCCCAGGCTTGGACGCCATGCCAGCCGTTCAGGCGGGCCCATTCCCAACCACCCGCGCCCAGCAGGGCCAGGGTCAGCAGTGCAAAGGGCCAGGGGCTGTCCGCCACCAGGGCAGGCAGCAGCAGCGCCAGCAGGACCAGCGCCGTGATGATTCGTTGGATCAGCATGTCAGGCCGTTCAGGCGGAAGGTCCCGACGCCGCGCCGGTCTTCACGCCGCCAAAGCGGCGGTCCCGGCGCGCATAGTCGGCAAAGGCCTGATCGAGCTCATGCTCGTCGAAATCGGGCCACAGACAGTCGGTGAAGTACAACTCGGCATACGCCAGCTGCCAGAGCAGGAAGTTGCTGATGCGGACTTCCCCGCCGGTGCGGATGAACAGGTCTGGATCGGGCGCATAGGACAGCGCCATGTAGCGCGACAAGGCCTCTTCAGACAGGGCCTCAGGCGCCACGCCGTCCGCCAGGGCGCGCTGGCAGGCCTGGACGATGTCCCAGCGTCCACCGTAGTTGAAAGCCACCGTCACATGCAGGCCAGTGTTATGACGGGTGTGCTCTTCTGCCTCGTGCCAGGCTTGGCGCACGCGCTCGGACACCTTGCTGCGGTCACCCGCCACATGGATGCGCACGCCCCGCGAGGCCAGCTTGGCCAGGTACTTGGAGATCCCGACCAGCACCAGGTTCATCAACCCGGACACCTCATCCTCGGGCCGCTTCCAGTTTTCAGACGAGAAGGCGTACACGGTGAGGTACTCGACCCCGCGCTTCTGGCAGTGGTCGATCACCCGGACCACCGTCTCCATGCCGTACTTGTGGCCGAAGATGCGGGGCATGAAACGCTTGCGCGCCCACCGCCCATTCCCATCCATCACGATGGCCACGTGCCGCGGCACACCGGCAGCCTCCGGTGAAGCAAGCGCCATGGAGGTGCTCATCCCGATCAGACGGCCAGGATGTCGGCTTCCTTCGACTGCACCGTCTTGTCGATCTCGGCAATGGTGCGGTCGGTCAGCTTTTGGACGTCATCCTGGGCACGGCGCTCGTCGTCCTCGGTGATCGCCTTGTCCTTGAGCAGCTTCTTCAGGTGTTCGTTGGCATCGCGACGCAGGTTGCGCACGGCCACCTTGGCATCCTCGCCCTCACCGCGGGCCAGCTTGGTGAGTTCCTTGCGGCGCTCCTCGGTCAGGGCCGGCATCGGCACCCGGATCAGGTCGCCTTGCGAGGCCGGGTTCAGGCCCAGATCGGATTCGCGAATCGCCTTCTCGATCTTCGCCCCCATGCCCTTTTCCCAGGGCTGTACGCTGATCGTGCGGGCGTCCAGCAGGCTCAGGTTGGCCACTTGGCTCAGCGGCACCATCGAGCCGTAGTACTCGACATGCACCTGATCCAGGATACCCGGGTGAGCCCGGCCGGTCCGGATCTTTTGCAGTTCGTTCTTCAGCGCTTCGACCGACTTGGCCATCTTGGTCTCGGCGGTCTTCTTGATGTCAGCAATGGTCATGATCGTTCGCGTTCAGAAGAGACTCAGACGTGCACCAGCGTGCCCTCGTCCTCACCCAGCACCACTCGCTTGAGGGCACCGGGCTTGAAGATGGAAAAGACCTTGATCGGCAGCTTCTGGTCACGGCACAGCGCAAAGGCGGTGGCGTCGAGCACCTGCAGGTTCTTGGAGATGGCCTCGTCGAAGCTGATCTGGCTGTAGCGGGTGGCCGAGGGATCTTTCTTCGGATCGGCGGTGTACACACCATCCACCTTGGTGGCCTTCAACACCACCTGGGCGCCAATCTCTGCCCCCCGCAGCGCCGCCGCGGTGTCGGTGGTGAAGAAGGGGTTGCCGGTACCCGCGGCGAAGATCACCACCTTGCCCTCTTCCAGGTACTGCAGCGCCTTGGGCCGCACATAGGGCTCCACCACCTGCTCGATCGAGATGGCAGACATCACGCGGGCGGTCATGCCTTCCTGGCGCATCGTGTCGGCCAGGGCCAGCGAGTTCATCACCGTGGCCAGCATGCCCATGTAGTCGGCGGTGGCACGGTCCATGCCCACCGAGCCGCCGGCCACACCACGGAAGATGTTGCCGCCGCCAATCACCACGGCCACTTCGCAGCCCATGTCCGTCACTTCCTGCACTTCCTTGACCATCCGGACGATGGTCGCGCGGTTGATGCCATAGGCATCGTCCCCCATCAGGGCTTCACCGGAGAGTTTGAGCAGGATGCGCTTGTAGGCTGGCATGGATTCCTCAGGGCGTGGATCTCGTGAATCGGGAAGGACACGCGACGCGCCTCAAGGCGAGGCCGCCGCGCGCCGGGTCGGCTTACTGACCCTTGGCAGCGGCCACCTGGGCAGCCACTTCGGCGGCGAAGTCGTCCGTCTTCTTCTCGATGCCTTCGCCCACCACGTACAGGGTGAAGCCCTTCACCAAGGTCTCGGCGGCCTTGAGCATCTGCTCGACGGTCTGCTTGTCGTTCTTCACGAAGGGCTGGTTGAACAGCGAGACTTCCTTCAGGAACTTCTGCACCGAACCCTCGACCATCTTGGCCACGATCTCGGCCGGCTTGCCCGATTCGGCCGCCTTCTCGGCAGCGATCTTGCGTTCCTTCTCGATCAGATCGCTCGGCACGTCAGCCGACGACAGGGCCACCGGCTTCATCGCGGCCACATGCATGGCCACGTCCTTGGCGGCGGTGTCGTCACCGGTGTACTCGACCATCACGCCGATGCGGGTGCCGTGCAGGTAGTTGGCCAGCTTGCCGCCTTCGGCCCAGCGCTGGAAGCGACGGATCGACATGTTCTCGCCGATCTTGCCGATCAGGCCCTTGCGCACGTCTTCCACGGTCGGGCCGAAGCTGTCCTGCGACAGCGGCAGGGCCGACAGCGCGGCCACATCGGCCGGGTTGTGCTTGGCCACCAGTTCGGCACAGGACTTCGCGAACGCCAGGAAGGAATCGTTCTTCGAGACGAAGTCGGTTTCGCAGTTGATCTCGACCATCGCGCCGACATCGCCGTCCACCGCGGCGGCCACCACGCCTTCGGCCGTCACGCGCGAAGCGGCCTTGCCGGCCTTGTTGCCCAGCTTGACGCGCAGGATTTCCTCGGCACGGCCCAGGTCGCCTTCAGCCTCGGTCAGGGCCTTCTTGCACTCCATCATCGGGGCATCGGTCTTGGCGCGCAGTTCGGCAACCATGCTTGCGGTAATAGCAGCCATGTTTCTTTCTCCGTAAGAGGTGGTTCGACGAACCACCCGAGGTTCAATCAGAAATCGTTTCGGGGGTATGAAAAAGGGGCTGTAGCAGCCCCTTGGTCATTGGCGCGATGCGCCCTGCTCAGGCTTCTTCGCTGACTTCGACGAATTCGTCACCGTCGGCCGCCACGGCCTGCACCAGTTCGGTGGCCGCGTTGGCCTTGCCTTCCAGCACGGCGTCAGCCATCGCCTTGGCGTACAGCGCCACCGCCTTGGCCGAGTCATCGTTGCCGGGGATCACATAGTCCACGCCATCGGGCGAGTGGTTGGTATCCACCACGCCGACCACCGGGATGCCCAGCTTCTGGGCTTCGGCCACGGCAATCTTGTGGAAGCCCACGTCGATCACGAAGATGGCGTCCGGCAGCGCGCCCATGTCCTGGATGCCGCCGATGTCCTTTTCCAGCTTGGCCAGCTCGCGGTCGAACAGCAGCGCTTCCTTCTTGATGCGCATTTCGGCGCCAGAGTCCTTCTGGGCCTGCATGTCCTTGAGCTTCTTCAGCGAGCCCTTGACCGTCTTGAAGTTGGTCAGCATGCCGCCCAGCCAACGCTGGTCGACGTAGGGCATGCCACAGCGGGCAGCTTCCAGGGCCACCACGTCACGCGCCTGACGCTTGGTGCCCACGAACAGGATGGTGCCGCGCTTGGCCGACAGTTGACGGACAAACTTCAGGGCTTCCTCGAACTTCGGCAGCGTCTTTTCGAGGTTGATGATGTGGATCTTGTTGCGATGCCCATAGATGAACGGGGCCATCTTCGGGTTCCAGAAGCGGGTTTGGTGGCCGAAGTGGACACCAGCTTCCAGCATTTCGCGCATAGAAACGGAGGACATGGAAAACTCCAAAGGTTGAATCTAGAAGACCGGCCTTGATCACGCCCCCGCGAGCTTCTCAGCGGAGGAACGCGACACCTTGAGACGCCGGTTTCGCAGTTGAGGCAGCGCCACCATGGCCACCGCCTGCCACCCGAGCCCTCAGCCGAGGGCCACAAGTAAACCGCAAGAGTATAGCAGAGACCACCCACCCTTTGACGACACGCTGACTGGCCGCGCGGCAGGATCGGTATCCAAACGCAAGGCACAATGCCAGCTGTCAACAACGCGATGCCGGGTTGGCGCTCACCGCTGCCTCCACGAACGGATGCCGGCGGAAGCACCTCAGGCGCTGGCGCACGGGTTCCGACCCTGTCAGCCCACCCGCAGCCTACCGATGCTTTCCCGGTTCCCGATCCGTTTCCGCCTCCGGATGGCGCCCGTGCGCGCCGCGGTTTCTTCTTCTTCTCTTTCGCCGTCCAGGAGTCTTTGAAGTGCACATTGGCATCGTGGGTGCCGGGCTGATCGGTGTCAGCACGGCGCTAGAACTCAGCCTGCGCGGCCATCGGGTCGAGGTGTTCGACCAGCGCAGCGGCATCGCGGCGGAATCCAGCTTCGCCGGTGCCGGACTGTGGTGCCCGACGGTGCTGCCCAGCCTGGGCCTGCACCCCGACTGGCGCCAACGTGCGCCCTGGAACCACTGGGCCCGCCGACAGGCCCAGGCCCGCAAGGCGCCGGTCTGGCGCGAGCGTCAGCAGACCCTGGTCCGGCTGGGTCAGCAGGGGCAGCAATGGCTCGACGCGCTGACCAGCTCCCACCGGCTGGAGTTCGAGCAGCGCCAGGGCTGGCTGATCCTGCGCCCGGATGCGCGCAGCCTGCGACAAGATGCGGCGGACACCAACCATCTGGACGCGCTGGGCCTGCCCTACCGGCTCCTGACCCCGAAGGAGCTGGGTGCCGTGGAACCCGCACTGCAACTGCAGGCGCCACCCGCTGGTGGTCTCTATCTGCCCGAAGTCCGCGTCATCAATGGGCGCCAACTCGCCCAACAGCTGCGCGCAGTCGCCCAGCAGCTCGGCACCGTCTTCCACCTGGGGACCGAGGTCAGCCAAATCGTGGCGGGCCGGCCTGCCACGCTGCGCTGGCAGCACCTGGGCGAAGCCCGCAGCGGCGAGACCCGCTTCGACGCGGTGGTTCTCTGCATGGGCACCGCATCATCGGCCGCCCTCCAGTCGCTGGGACTGCGCCTGCCGCTGTTCGCACGCCCGGGCGCCTCGCTGACGGCGCCGCTGTCGCTGCCCGAGGCCATGCCCGACCCCGGCCCCCAAGGGGCGGTGACCGAGTCCACCCAGGGGCTGACCCTGTCGCGGCTGGGCGTGCGGGTGCGCATCACCGACCCCTGGCTGGCCCCCGATGCACAAGGGCGCCCGTCGCTCCGCGCCCAGACCCGCATGTACGCCGCGCTTGAACGCTGGTTCCCGGAGGCGGGACACGGCGCACAGGTGCAGGCCTGGCAGGGCCAGCGCGCCAGCCTGCCCGATGACGCGCCGGTACTGGGCGCCAGCCCCTGGACGGGCGTGTGGTTGAACCTGGGCCACGGCGACCAGGGCAGCGCCCTGGCCGGGGGCAGCGCCCTCGCCCTGGCCGACGCCCTGCAGGGCGAGGCCATCGCGGACGACCTGCAGCTGCTGTCCTGCGAACGCTGGCGTTGAGCCCAGGCACATCGTGACAGGCGAGGCGGTGCAGGCCACACTGCGGGCATGACTTGCGCACCGATGCCGCGGCCTGTGTCCGCGCTGCCCACCCCCGCCCTGCACGACAGCCAGACCTCGCGCCAGATCGAAACCCTGGCCCTGGCCACACAGCCTGCGGCCGGTGCCCTGATGGCCCGTGCCGGATTGGCCGTGGCCCGGCTGGCATTGGCGCTGGGTCGCCCCACCGGCACCTTCTGGGTGCTGTGCGGCCCCGGCAACAACGGGGGTGACGGTCTGGTGGCGGCACGCTGGCTGCATCGGCACGGCCACACCGTGCGCGTGGTGTTCACCGGCCAGGCCGATACCCTGCCCCCCGACGCGTGCCAGGCCCATGCTGCCGCTCTGGCCGCTGGCGTGCTGTTCTGCGACACACCGCCGGACGAGGCCGCACAGGACGCCCCGCCTCGCCTGGTGATTGACGCCCTGCTGGGGCTGGGCCAGCGGCGCCCGCCCGCCGGCCGCCTGGGCGAACTGGTCACCTGGTGCAACCGCCAGGCCGGCCCCGTGCTGGCCGTGGACCTGCCCACCGGCCTGGATGGCGACACTGGCCAAAGCACCGGCGGTGCCGTGGTGCGCGCCACCGCCACCGTCTCGCTGCTGACGTTGAAACCCGGCCTGTTCACCGGCATTGGCCAGGACGTGGCTGGCACGGTGTGGTGGGACGACCTGGCCGCAGGCCAAGACATCGACCGCATCCCACCCACGGCCCGGCTCACCGAGGAGACCCGGGCTCGCCATCTGTGGCCCCTGCGGCTGCATCAGCAACACAAGGGCAGCTTCGGCGACCTGTGGGTGCTGGCCGGAGCCCCTGGCATGACCGGCGCTGCCTTCCTGGCGGGACGGGCGGGCCTGACGGGCGGTGCGGGGCGCGTGTATGTGAGCCTGCTCGATGAGCGCCCGGGCAGCCACTGGGATCCGATCCATCCGGAGCTGATGTTCCGGCCCGCCAGTGGCTGGCAGGCCGACGGCGTGCTGGAACAGGCCACCGTGGTGTGCGGCTGCGGCGGCGGAGAGGCCGTGGCCGAGGTGCTCCCCCAGGTCCTGCACCGCGCCCACCGGCTGGTGCTGGATGCCGACGCCCTCAACGCCATCGCGCAGGCCCCGGCCCTGCAGCAGGCGCTGCAACAGCGGGCCTCCCGGAGCCTGGCCACCGTGCTCACCCCCCACCCGCTCGAGGCCGCCCGTCTGGCCGGCCTGACCGTGGCCCAGATCCAGGGCGATCGCATCGCCCAGGCCTGCGCCTTGGCCAAGCGGTTCCAGGCCGTGGTGTTGCTCAAGGGCTCGGGCACCGTGATCAGCGCCCCTGGCGGCGCCACCTGGATCAACCCCACAGGCCACGCGGCACTGGCAACCCCGGGCAGCGGCGATGTGCTGGCCGGCTGGCTGGGCGCCACCTGGGCGGCCCAGCCTGAGCAGGGCGACCCGGTGCAGCAGGCCCACGACACCGCAGCGGCCACCGCCTGGCTGCATGGCCGGGCTGCCGAACAGCGGATCCCGCATCCCCGCCTGCCCTTGCTGGCCGGCGACCTGATTCAAGCCATGGCGGCTGCGCTTCAGGCGCCCGAAGCGGCCTGAAAGCGCAGCGCGGTCGCCTCAGCGCCGCTTGCTGCCGGACTTGCGTCCCACGCCGGTCTTGCGGGAAGCCCCCGGCGCGGCGGCCGAGGCGGGCGCGGCCACCGCAGCCTGCGGCTTGACCGCAGCCGGCCGGCTCCCCTTTCGGGCGGCCTTGGCGGCGCGCTTGTGACTGCGGTCGGCCTGTTCAACCTCGGCCAGTTCGTCCACCGCCCGTCGGTTGCCGCGCCCTGTGCCGGTAGATTTCCGAGACGCTGAGGCGCCTGCCAGCTCCCCATCGCGCACCATGCGGAAGTCGATGCGTCGGCCGTCCAGGTCGACCCGGCTGACCTGGATGCGCACGCGGGTACCGATGACATAACGCAGGCCGGTGCGCTCGCCACGCAGTTCCTGCCGCACCTCGTCGTAGCGGAAGTACTCGCCGCCCAGCTCGGTGATGTGCACCAGGCCTTCGACATACAGCGCATCCAGGGTGACGAACACGCCAAAGCTGGTGACCGCGGTGACGGTGCCGCTGAATTCCTCACCCAGGCGCTCGCGCATGTAGCGGCACTTCAGCCAGGCCTCCACATCCCGAGAGGCCTCGTCAGCCCGCCGTTCGTTCGCGCTGCAATGCTCGCCGGCAGCTTCCCAACGCTCGGCCTCCGCCTGCTGCACCTTGGTCAGCTTGCCGTTCTTGCGGGCGGGTGCCGGGCCCAGTTCGCCCTTTCCCAGGTGGTAGCGCTTGCCTGCCAGAATGGCCTTGAGCACCCGGTGCACCAGCAGATCCGGATAACGCCGGATCGGGCTGGTGAAGTGGGCGTAAGCGTCATAGGCCAGCCCGAAGTGGCCGCTGTTGACCGGCGTGTAGAGCGCCTGCTGCATCGTCCGCAACAACATGGTGTGGATCTGCACCGCATCCACCCGGTCTTTGGTGGCCACCGAGATGGCCTGGAACTCGGCCGGCGTGGGCTCCTCGCTCAAGGACAGGCCGATGCCCAGCGTCTTGAGATAGTTCTGCAGCGTCAGCCGTTTCTCGGGCGTCGGCCCTTCGTGCACGCGGAACAAACACGGGTGCTGGTGCTGGTTGATGAAATCCGCCGCGCAGACATTGGCGGCCAGCATGGCCTCCTCGATCAGACGGTGGGCCTCGTTGCGCACCCGCGGCACGATCTTCTCGATGCGGCCGTTCTCATCGCAGACGATCTGTGTCTCGGTGGTGTCGAAGTCCACCGCGCCGCGCCGTTCACGCGCCTTGAGCAGACCGCGGTAGACCTCGTGCAGGTCCAGCAGTTGCGGCATCAGCGCACTGCGCTTGGCGGCCTCCGGCCCCCGGCTGTTGGTCAGCGCGGCCGCCACCTCGGTGTAGGTCAGCCGCGCGTGCGAGCAGATCACCCCCGGATAGAACTGGTAGGCCGTCACCTCGCCCACATCGCTCACCACCATGTCGCAGACCATGGTCAGTCGATCCACCTCGGGATTGAGCGAGCACAGGCCGTTGGAGAGCTTCTCCGGCAGCATCGGGATCACCCGGCGCGGGAAGTAGACGGAAGTGGCCCGCTCGTAGGCATCCCGGTCCAGCGGCGCGCCCGGCGTCACGTAGTGGGAGACATCGGCGATGGCGACCAGCAGACGCCAGCCCTTGACGGCCTTCGCACCGCGTCCCGTGGTGAAAGGCTCGCAATAGACGGCATCGTCGAAGTCGCGTGCATCCTCGCCGTCGATGGTCACGAAGGGCACGTCGCGCAGGTCCACCCGCTGCTTCAGGTCGGCCGCCTTGAGCTTGTCGGGCAGGGCCGCGGCCTGGGACAGGGTTTCGGGCGAGAAACGGTGCGGCACCTCGTACTTGCGCACCGCGATCTCGATCTCCATGCCCGGGTCGTCGATCTCCCCCAACACCTCGCTGACCCGCCCCACAGGCTGCGAGTACATCGAGGCCGGCTCGGTCAGCTCGACCGCCACCACCTGCCCGGCCGCCGCATTGGCAATGCCGTTCTTCGGGATCAGGATGTCCTGGCCATAGCGCTTGTCTTCCGGCGCCACCAGCCAGACGCCGTTCTCGAAGAGAAGCCGACCGATGATCGGCGCCTTGCGGCGCTCCAGGATGTCGAGCACCCGCCCCTCGGGCCGCCCCTTGCGGTCCAGGCGCAAGATGCGCACCCGCACCCGGTCGCGGTGCAACACCGCGCGCATCTCCTGCGGCGAGAGGTAAATGTCCCCCTCCCCATCGTCCCGGCGGACGAAGCCGTGTCCATCCCGGTGTCCCAGCACGACGCCGTCGACATCGCCCAGCATGGTGCCGGTCTGCACGCCGGCACTTGTGTTTTGTTTTGCTTTAATGGTATAGTCCTATCTTTCGCTTCACCGCTACCCCAACAGGGTCGCTGGCGAAGCCACAAAATCCTGAAATGCCCAGGTGGCGGAATTGGTAGACGCACTAGTTTCAGGTACTAGCGGGTAACTCCGTGGAGGTTCGAGTCCTCTCCTGGGCACCAAGAATAA
Organism: Ideonella benzenivorans; assembly: GCF_020387415.1. Lineage (GTDB taxonomy): Bacteria > Pseudomonadota > Gammaproteobacteria > Burkholderiales > Burkholderiaceae_C > Ideonella > Ideonella benzenivorans. Next base: position 198,857 of record NZ_JAGWCB010000012.1, read on the forward strand.
CGAGAATTTCTCGGATGTTCTTCTTTCGAAGGCCGGCACGATGTGTCGGCCTTTTTGTTTGGTGCTTTCTGTGCCGTGGCAGCCACGGGCAGCACCACCTGAAGGGATCGACCGGCAACCACGCAGTGAACCTGGACTGTGGCGGCCGGCCGAGACACGCATCAGATCGCGTGCTTGCGTTCCAGACCCTCGGGACGCATGGTGTCGTACTCTTCGAAGGGCTGGTGAATCCAGGGACTGGTGACCAGCTCTTCGATGTAGTAGTCCGGCTTGTAGATCGACACCGATTTGGTCCAGATCACGGCCGAGCGCAGTTCGGCGATCTGCGGCATGCCGCGCAAGCGCTCCACCACGGCCTTCAGGGTCTCGCCAGAGTCCGCCAGGTCATCCACCAGCAGCACACGCCCGGCCAGCTCGCCCTTGGGCAGGGTGATGTACTTGGCCATGTCCAGGCGCCCCTGGATGGTGCCCGACTCAGCCCGGTACGAACTGGTGGACATGATCGCCAGCGGCTTGTCGAAGACGCGCGACAGGACATCGCCCGGCCGCATGCCGCCTCGGGCCAGACACAGGATCTGGTCAAACTGCCAGCCGGAATGGTGCACCTTCAGGGCCAAGCGTTCGATCAGCAGGTGGTACTCGTCCCAGGACACGTAAAGATGCTTGCCGTCGTCGGTGAGCATGGGTTCTCCAATCAATCAGGGTGCAGGTGTGGCGCCGGTGGGCGCTCAGGCCTTGTAGGGGTGGCGCAGCAGGATGGTGTGGTCCCGGTCGGGGCCGGTGGAGACCATGTCGACCGGTGCGCCGATGAAATCCTGCACCCGCTCCAGGTAGCGGCGCGCATTCAGCGGCAGGTCATCCCAGCGCGTCAGACCGAAGGTGCTGCCCTCCCAGCCCGGGAAGGTCTCGTACACCGGCTCGCAGGCGGCGATGTCGTCCGCATCCAGCGGCAGGATGTCGATCTCCAGTCCGTTCAGGCGATAGCCCGTGCAGACCTTGATCTCTTTCAGGCCATCCAGCACGTCCAGCTTGGTGATGCACAGGCCGGAAATGCCGTTGATGATGATGGCGCGCTTGAGGGCGGCCGCATCGAGCCAGCCGCAGCGACGGGCCCGGCCGGTCACCGTGCCACGCTCGGCCCCCACGGTGGACAGGTGATGGCCCACGGTGCCTTCGGCATGGATGTCCAGCTCGGTCGGGAACGGCCCCGAACCCACGCGGGTGGTGTAGGCCTTGGTGATGCCCAGGATGTAGTGCAGCATCTGCGGGCCCAGGCCCGAACCGGCCGCGGCATTGCCGGCCACGCAGTTGCTGGAGGTGACGTAGGGGTAGGTGCCGTGGTCGATGTCCAGCAGCGTGCCCTGTGCACCCTCGAACAGCAGGTTCTGACCGGCCAGGTGGGCCTTGTGCAGCGCATAGCCCACGTCGGCCAGCATCGGGCGCAGCACCTCGCCCATGGCCATGGCCTGGTCGAAGATCGGCTGGAAGGCCAGTTCCTCCGCCTTCAGGTAGCCCTTGAGAACATAGTTGTGCAGTTCCAGCAGCTCGCGCAGCTTGGCCGCGAAGCGCTCGGGGTGCTTCAGATCCTGCACGCGCAGCGCACGGCGCGCCACCTTGTCCTCGTAGGACGGACCGATGCCCTTGCAGGTGGTGCCGATCTTGCCGGCACCGCTGGTTTCCCGCAGGGCCTCGCGGGCCTTGTCCACCGCCACATGGAACGGCAGGATCAGCGGGCATGACTCGCTGATGTACAGGCGCGAACGCACGTCCAGGCCGATCTTTTCCAGGCGCTCGATCTCACCCAGCAGATGGGTCGGATCCACCACCACACCGTTGCCGATGTAGCAGGCCACCCCTTCGCGCATGATGCCCGAGGGGATCAGCTGCAGCGCGGTCTTCACGCCCTTGATGACCAGCGTATGGCCGGCGTTGTGGCCGCCCTGGAAGCGCACCACGCCCTGGGCGTGGTCCGTCAGCCAATCCACGACCTTGCCCTTGCCCTCATCACCCCACTGGGTGCCGACGACGACGACGTTGCGCCCGCGCGCGAAAGTGTTGCCTTGTTGCATGGCGTTCTAACGATTCAAAAAAAACGGGATGTGCAGCAGGGAGCGCTCACAGCGCACGCACCTGCCAACGGCCATCGACCAGGCTGAGCACCCGGTCGCAATCGAATTCCTGGGTTTCCTGCTCGTGCCCGGGCAGCACGCAGACCACGGTTTCCCCCTGCTGCCGCAGCTGGCGGATGGCGGCACGCAACGCGTCGTCCTCGGCCCAGGGGGCCCGGACGGCGGCACGCACGCGGCCGGCCGGCACCAGCGCGGCCAGGTTCTTCAGGTCGATCACACTGAAGCCCACGGCGGGCCGGTTACGGCCGAACACGGCGCCGATCTCGTCATAGCGTCCACCGCGCACCAGCGCATCGGCCGAGCCCGCGCCGTAGATGGCGAAGCGCACACCGCTGTAATAGGCGTAGCCGCCCATGTCCGACAGATCGAAGCCCAGCTGGACCTCGGGGTTGGAGCGCCGCAGATGACGCGCCAGCCAGGCCAGATCGTCCAGCGCCGCCTGGATGGGCCCCCGCGTCGGCAGCAGCGAACGGGCCTGCGCCAGCACCTCGTCACCACCGTAGAGGTCCAGCAAGGCCACCAGGCCTTCTCGGGTCTCGGCCGGGCAGCGTGCGGCCAGGGCACGCACGGCACTGCCGTCCTTGGCGGTCAGGGCCGCCACCAGTTCCGTCAGCGCTTCGCTGTCGAGCAGGGCCCCGGCCAGCACCGAGCGCACGATCCGGGCATCGCCCAGGTCGATCGTCAGATGCGGCACCCCCGCAGCCTTGAGGCCGTCGAGCGCCAGCTCCTGCACCTCCAGCTCGGCTTCCAGGCCGGCATGGCCGAAGATTTCAGCGCCGAACTGCAGCGGCTCACGCGTGGCGTAGAGACCGGCCGGGCGGGTGTGCAGCACCGGCCCGCAGTAACACAGGCGGGTGACACCCTGCCGGTTCAACAAGTGGGCGTCGATGCGGGCCGCCTGTGGCGTCGTGTCGGCGCGCAAACCCAACGTGCGGCCACTGAGCTGATCAACCAGCTTGAAGGTCTTCAGATCCAGCTCACGACCGGTGCCCGACAGCAGGGAGTCCAGATGCTCCAGCAGAGGAGGCATCACCAGTTCGAAACCGTAGCCGCGCGCCAGGTCAAGCCATTGGCGGCGCAACTCCTCAATGCGTCGAGCCTCGGCGGGCAGGACATCAGCAATATGCTCTGGCAGCAGCCAAGCAGAGGACATGAAATGGCACCGGGGTTAAAAGCAGCATTGTACAGACCCTGGCAGGGCCTGACATGCTGGCCAACTCAGCCTGCCTGCCACCAGAGCAGCAAGGTGGTCAGCCCCAGCGCCAGACTGAGCAGCCCCAGAAAACGGATCTGACCATCGCTGAGCTGCGTGGCCCGCTCGAACACGGCGCGCCAGCGCTGCGGACTCAGAAAGGGCAGCAAGCCTTCCATCACCAGCATCAGCCCCAGGGCGGTCCAGAACAGATCACCCATGCGCTCAGCCCTTTCAACTCACTTGTGCTTGGGCGCCCCACCACCCGCAGCAGCACCACTGCCGCGCATGGCCTTGAAGAAGTCCGAACTCGGATCCAGGACCATCACGTCGCTCTTGCTGTGGAAGCTGGCCCGGTAGGCCTCCAAACTGCGGTAGAACTGGGCGAACTGCGGATCCTTGCCGAAGGCTTCGCCGTACAGCGCGGAGGCCTGGGCATCCCCCTCGCCCTTGATCTTCTGCGCATCCCGGTAGGCCTCGGCAATGATCACCTCGCGCTGCCGGTCGGCATCGGCGCGGATCTTCTCGCCTTCGGCCTGGCCTTGCGAGCGCAACTCGTTGGCCACCTGCTTGCGCTCGGACTCCATGCGCCGATAGACCGAATCGGTGATGTTGGCCACGAAGTCCACGCGCTTGATGCGCACATCCAGGATCTCAATGCCGAAGGAGTTGGCCTCTTCCACCAACCGGGCCTTGACGTCGTTCATGACCTTTTCACGCGCAGTGGCCAGCACCTCGCCCACGGTGCGCTTGGTCACCTCCTCGTTGAAGGCCGCCTGCACCACCGGGCTCAGCCGGTTTTCCAGGATGCGGATGTCCGTGCCGTTGTTGCGAATGAACTGACGCGGCTCACGGATGCGCCACTTCACCAGCCAGTCGATCACCAGGCTCTTCTTCTCCGCCGTGAAGATCGGACGGCTCTCCGGGCTGTCCAGGGTCTGGATGCGACGGTCGAGGAACACCACGTTCTGGAACGGCGGCGGCAGCTTGAACTTCAGCCCCGGCTCGGTGATGACCTCCCGGATCTCACCCAGCGCGTAGACCACCGCCACCTGGCGCTGATCGACCACGAACATCATCGAGGCAGCCAACATCAGGGCCACCAGGACGCCCCCCACCAACAGTGCAATGCGATTCATCGTGTTCTCGTCCTGGAGGATGCTTCAACGGGTTTCCCGGTCACGGCTGCGTGCGCCATCCCGGCTGCGGGCATCCTGCCCATTGCTGTCCGGCAGGGTCACGGCCGGCGCCGCAGGCGTGGTGCTGGCACCTGCCGGGGCCGTGGCGGCGCCACTGCCCGACTGCTGAACGATCTTGTCCAACGGCAGGTACAGCAGCGGCGAAGAGGCCTTGGCATCCACCATCACCTTGGTGACGCTCGAGTAGACCTCGCGCATCGTGTCGGTGTAGAGCCGGTCGCGGGTGACGCCAGGCGCCTTCTGGTACTCGCGGTACACCGACAGGAAGCGTTGCGAATCACCCTCCGCCTGCGCCACCACCCGGGCCTTGTAACCCTGCGCTTCCTCCGACAGGCGGGCGGCAGTGCCTTGCGCCTTGGGAATCACGTCGCTGGCGTAGGCCTGGCCTTCGTTCTTGAAACGGTCGCGGTCGGCGCCGGCCTTCACCGCATCGTCAAACGCGGCCTGCACCTGTTCGGGCACCTGCACGTTCTGCAGGTTCACATTCTTGATACTGACGCCCGCATTGAGCCGGTCCATCTGGTTCTGGATGGACTTGACCAGATCCGCGGCAATCGCGTCGCGCCGCTCATAGAGCACCCCGTCCACCTTGCTGCGGCCGACGATCTCGCGCACGGCCGATTCGGCCGCCTGCACGATGGCCTGATCGGTGTCGCGGTTCTCGAACAGGAAGGCCCGCGCATCCTTGAGCGTGTACTGCACCGTGAAACGGATGTCGACGATGTTCTCATCCTGCGTGAGCATGGAGGAATCCCGCAGCCCGGTGGCCGAGACCACGTTGCTGCCCCCCACCTCGACGGACCGCAGCTGCGTCACCGGGACCATCTCGTGCGCCTGGATGGGATACGGCAGCCGCCACTGAATGCCGGCCCCGAGGGTCGCGCTGTAGCGACCGAAGGTCGTCACGACGGCCTGATGGCCTTCCTGCACGATGAAGGCACCACTGCCCAACCAGATCAGCAGCACCACGCCGGCGATCAGCCCCACGCCCTTGCCCGCGCTCTTCATGTCTGGCTGGAAATTCGGGCTGTTGCCGCCTTCCGGTGAAGAGGGCCCGCCGGACTTGCCGCCGAACAGGTTGGAAAGCTTGCGGTTGAAGTCACGCCAGAGCTCGTCCAGATCCGGCGGGCCGTCGTTGCGGCCGTTGCTCAACACCACAGAGGCGCCACGCAGCCGCGCCAACCCGCCTGACAACAAGGCACGGGCAGCCTGCGTCAGGGCGGTCAGCCGTTCCGGCCAGGGGGTGGAGGAAAGGGTGTGCTCGCGCATCGTCTTGCCAATGAAGAATTCGGGGTCAATGATAGCCAGCGGCTCGTCCGGGACCGGCAGTGGGCGTGCCATCGGGCAACACCTGCACCTGTCCGTCGTCGGCCGGCGAAGGTGGCGGCACCGCGTGCTCGGCAATCATCTGGCGCAGCAGGTCCAGCCCCTCACCCGTCAAGGCGCTGACGAAGACACGCGGCACCCGATGCCCGGCACCCAGTTCCAGTTCGTCGCGCAGGGCCCGGGGCCGCTGGGCCGGCTCGATCGCGTCGAGCTTGTTGTAGACCAGGATCTGCGGGATGCCCTCGGCGCCGATCTCCTCCAGCACGCGCTCGACCTCCACCTGCTGCTCATGCAGCAGCGGGCTGGATGCATCGATCACATGCAGCAGCAGGTTGGCATCGGCCGCCTCCTGCAGGGTGGCCTGGAAGGCCTCGACCAGCTTGTGAGGCAGATCGCGGATGAACCCCACGGTGTCAGACAGCGACACCGACCGACCGGCCTCGCCCAAGTAGAGCGAGCGCGTGGTGGTGTCCAGCGTGGCAAACAGCTGATTGGCTGCGTAGCTGCGGGCCTTGGTCAGCGCGTTGAACAGCGTGGACTTGCCGGCATTGGTGTAGCCCACCAGAGAAACCCGGAAGGTGCCACTGCGTTCGCGGGCCCGACGCTGCGTGCCACGCTGGCGCTTGACCTTCTCCAGGCGCTCCTTGATCGACTTGATCCGGTCGCCGATCATGCGGCGGTCCAATTCGATCTGGGCTTCGCCCGGGCCACCGCGTGTGCCGATGCCGCCCTGTTGACGTTCCAGGTGGGTCCAGCGCCGCACCAGCCGCGTCGCGATGTACTGCAGCCGCGCCAGCTCGACCTGCAACTTGCCTTCGTGGCTCTGGGCACGCGCCGCGAAGATTTCAAGGATCAGCGCCGTGCGATCCGACACTGGCACGCCCAGGTGGCGCTCCAGGTTGCGTTGCTGGGCCGGTGAGAGCGCCTGGTCGAAGATGACCCCATGGGCGCCATGGGCCTGGACCAGCAGCTTGATCTCGTCCGCCTTGCCCGACCCGACAAAAAGCGCCGGATCGGGTGACTTGCGCTTGGCCAGCACCTTGCCGACGACCTGATCGCCCGCCGATTCGGCCAGCAGACCGAGCTCGTCGAGTGTCGGATCGAAGGAGGAACCGGGGCCCAGATCGACGCCCACCAAGACAGCCCGCGCCTGACCGGAGGCCTGCGCGGTTTCGCTGCTGAACGTGGCGCTCGTCACGATCGCGATGCCCCGGTGCTGGGGACGCTCAGATCGGGGCTCAGTTGGCTTCGCCCGATTCGGCGGCGTGGAAGTTCACCGCACGGCCGGGCACGACCGTGGAGATGGCGTGCTTGTAGACCATTTGAGTGACCGTGTTGCGGAGCAAGACGACGTACTGGTCGAAGGACTCAATGTGGCCTTGGAGCTTGATGCCATTGACCAGATAGATGGAAACCGGAACGTGCTCCTTGCGCAGCAGGTTCAGGAAGGGGTCTTGTAGAAGTTGCCCTTTGTTGCTCACGATATGCTCCGTGTTGAAGAGAAAACAATGCTGTGCACCTTAACACAGCCTGCCCTGCCCCCACAGTCGAAAGGTTTGTGGGAGCGATTCCTGTCAGTGTTCGGAATCGGTGAAAGGGTTCCGTGAAAGCTTCATTTCAATGCGCAGCGGGGTGCCCACCAGCTTGAAGTGTTCACGGAAACGCCCTTCCAGGTAGCGCTTGTATGCATCGGTCACGTGTTCCAGCGAATTGCCGTGGATCACGATGATCGGCGGGTTCATGCCACCCTGGTGGGCATAGCGCAGCTTGGGCCGGAAGGTGCCGCTGCGCTTGGGCTGCTGATGCTGCACCGCCTCAAGCAGCAGACGGGTCAGCACCGGCGTGGGCATCTTGCAGGTGGCCGAGGCATGGGCGTCGGTGATCGCCTTCCACAGCGGCCCCAGGCCTTGGCGCTTCAAGGCCGAAATGTTGACGATCGGCGCGAAGCGCAGGAACGCCAGCCGCTGCTCGATCGAGCGCTCCAGCATCTGACGCTGGTAGCTGTCGATCGCATCCCACTTGTTGATTGCGATGACCACCGCTCGCCCGGAATCCAGAACGTAGCCCGCGATGTGGGCGTCCTGTTCGCTCACCCCCTGGGTGGCATCGATCATCAACACCACCACGTTGGCATCGGCAATCGCCTGCAGGGTCTTCACGACCGAGAACTTCTCGATCGCCTCGAACACCTTGCCCTTGCGCCGCAAACCGGCAGTGTCGATCAGCTCGAACTTCTGCCCCTGGCGCTCCAGCGGCACCTTGATGGCGTCCCGCGTGGTGCCTGGCATGTCGAAGGCAATCAGCCGGTCCTCCCCCAGCCAGGCGTTGATCAACGTGGACTTGCCAACGTTGGGTCGACCGGCCACGGCCAGGCGGATGGGCTTGTCGACACCGTCCTCTTCGTCCGCCGTCTCCTCTTCCTCGGGGAACTCCTCCAGCGCCGCTTCCAACAGGCTGCGGATCCCCTGGCCGTGCGCAGCCGAGACCGGGTGCGGCTCGCCCATGCCCAGCTCATGGAACTCGGCCAGATGGGGGGAATCCGTCATCCCTTCGGCCTTGTTCACGGCCAGCAGCACGCGCTTGTTGCACTGCCGCAGATAACGGGCGATGTCCTGATCCTGACCGGACAGGCCGGTGCGGACATCGGTCACGAGGATCACGACATCGGCTTCGGCCACGGCTTGCCGCGTCTGGCGGGCCATCTCCTTGACGATGCCCGTCGAGCTGTCAGGTTCGAAACCACCGGTGTCGATGACGATGAACTCGCGTGTGCCCAGGCGACCGTCGCCGTAGTGGCGGTCGCGGGTCAGACCGGCGAAGTCGGCGACGATCGCGTCGCGGCTCCGGGTCATCCGGTTGAACAGTGTCGACTTGCCCACGTTGGGGCGTCCGACCAGGGCAATGACGGGTTTCAAAACAGGCCTGAAAAAACGAAAGGGTTACTCGGGACGGAAGGCAAACAGCCCGCCGTCGTGGGTGGCCACCAGCACGGTGGTCCCGGACAGCACCGGCGTCCCCACGATGGCCGAGCCATCGGTGGGCAGGCGCAGCAGGATGTCACCGTTGCTGCGGGACAGAAAATGGATCTGGCCTTCCAGGTCACCGAAGACGACCGCGGTGCCCACCACCAGCGGCGCCGTCAGACGACGGTTGAGCAAGCGCTCGTTGGACCACAGGCTGACACCGTCGGCGCGACGCCGGGCGGTCACGCGGTCGGCCGCATCGGTGGCATAGACCTTGTCCTCGTCGGCCGCGACGCCGGCGGTCCCGGTCGTGCTGGTGTTCCAGGTGGTGGTGGCCGAGGCCGCGTCCACGCAGCCGACCGCCGTCTGGTAAGCCCGCACGCAGAACACGCTGCCCACCCGGGCCGAGGGTCCGATCAGGTCGGACAGTCGCTCGATCTCATTGGTGCCGCGCGGCAAGGCCACCGTGGCCTCCCAGCGCACCGCCCCCTTGAGCGGATCCAGCCCCATCAAGCGGTTGCCCTGCCCCACCAGCAAGGTGTCCTTGTAGGCGGTCAGCACGGAAGCCTGGGCCAGCGTCAGCGCATCGCCGGGGCGCCGCATCACCCACAGCAAGCGTCCGTCCTGAGCGTCGAAGGCTTGCACCGAACGGTCCACCCCCACCACGAACACCCGCTCCCCCGCCACCAGGGGCGCCGTGACGACCCGCACGCCCAGCTTGGCACGCCAGCGTTCGGTGCCCTGTTCCAGCGTCACCAACTCGTTGCGCCGGGTCACGACCGAGGTCCAACGGCCATCACTGCCCACACCGGCGCTCAGGTCATCGCCGACGCGAGTGTGCCAGACCTCGTGACCGTTGGCCGCATCCAGCGCCAGCACCGTGCCACCGCCATCGGCCGCAAAGAAGCGGTCCTTGGTCGCCACCAACGCCAGCGGAAACCCGACCTTGTCCGACAGCCGGGCCTGCCAGACCTGCCGGCCAGCAATCTGGGGCTTGATGACCTGCAGCGGCGCCGGCGGCAGCGTGTCCTTGGAAGCGCACCCGGCCAGCAGAGCCAACGCGGCCCCCAGCCAGAAGCCGCTCCGAATCCAGCAAGCGGCGTTCATTGTGCAGCTCCCGAGGCGGCCGGCTGGACACCAGCGGCAGTCAACTTGGCTTCGACCACACGGCGATAGTCCAGCTTGTCGCTCAGCGCATCCCAGGATTTCTTCCAGGCCGCCACGGCTTCGTCCTTCTTGCCCTGCGCGGCGAGCACATCACCCCGGCGATCGGCCACCAGCCCGTCGAAAGCCCCGGGCTTGACGGCATCGAGCTGCTTGAGCGCGCCGTCGGCATCCTTCTTGTCCAGCAGCAGGCCAGCCAACCGCAGGTGGGCCAGCGCGCGGTAGTCCTCGTCGCCGGCCTCGTCGGCCACCCAGGTCAGGGCCGCGATGGCTGCCTCCGCCTGTCCCTTGTCCGCCTCCACCTTGGCCGCCAGCAGACCGGCCTGCTGCGCATAGGTGGTGCGGCCGAAGCGGTCCTTCAGGTCCTTGAACACCCGACCGGCCTTGTCCGCGTCGCCGGCCTGAACAGCCTGATCCAGTTCATCGAACATCACCGCGGCCTTGCCCGCCTGATCCCGCTGCCACCAGTTCCAGCCGCTCCAGCCGGCAAAGGCCACCAGCACCAGCGTCACGGTCCAGGTGATCAGATTGCCGTATTGGCCCCAGAACGCCTTGACCGCGTCAATCTGTTCCTGTTCCTGAAGATCGAGATTCGTTGCCATGAAAACAGAGGCCCGCAGAACGCGGGCAAGAGGTGAAGTTGCGCCCCGCCGGAAGGCGGAGCGCGCTGATTATGCTTCGGCGCCAGCCTGACGCAGGTCAGGCCCCCAGGCAGACAGGTCCGCAAGCGGACGCAACACCTGTTCTGCACCGGCATCGCGCAGCGGCTTGACGGCCACCATGCCCTGCGCCAGTTCGTCGGCCCCGAACACCAGGGCATGACGGGCGCCGCTGGCATCGGCCTTCTTGAACTGCGACTTGAAGCTGCCCTGGCCTTCCTTGCCACCAGCATGCATCTGCACCCTCACGCCCAGCGCCCGCAAGGCTTCCAGCGCGGCAATGACCTGCGGCGCCGCGACCGCATCCGGCACCACGGCATAGACATCCGGCACCACCGGCGGCACGGCCACACCGCCATCCTCCAGCAACGCCAGCACCCGCTCGATGCCCATGCCCCAGCCCACGGCCGGCGCCGACTTGCCACCGATCTGTTCGATCAGCCCGTCGTAACGCCCCCCGGCGCAGACCGTTCCCTGTGCGCCCAGCCGGTCGGTCACCCACTCGAACACGGTCAGGTTGTAGTAGTCCATGCCGCGCACCAAGCGCGGATTGATCGTGTAGGGCTGGCCCACGGCGTCCAGGGCGGCCTTCACGCCCTCAAGGTGGGCCAACGAGGCCTCACCCAGATGCGCGAGCAGCTTGGGCGCGCCCTCCACCAAAGCCTGCATCGCCGGGTTCTTGGTGTCCAGGATGCGCAGCGGATTGCTGTAGAGGCGGCGCTTGGCGTCCTCGTCCAACTGGTCCGCATGGGCCTCGAAGTAGGCGATCAGCGCGGCCCGGTGGGCCTGCCGTTCGGCCGGCTGCCCCAGGCTGTTGATCTCCAGGCGCACATCGGTCAGCCCCAGCTCACGCCACAGCGTGCGGGCCATCAGAATGACCTCGGCATCGATGTCCGGCCCGGGGAAGCCCAGCGCCTCCACACCCACTTGGTGGAACTGGCGGTAGCGGCCCTTCTGCGGCCGTTCGTGGCGGAACATCGCCCCGATGTAGAAGAGACGCTTGGCGCCGTCGTACAGAAAGGAATGCTCGTTGACCGCGCGCACCACGCCGGCCGTGCCTTCGGGCCGCAGCGTCAGCTGGTCGCCATTGAGCTTGTCCTCGAAGGAGTACATCTCCTTCTCGACGATGTCGGTGACCTCGCCCAGCCCGCGCACGAACAGCGGCGTCGGCTCCACCAGCGGCGTGCGGATGTTCTGATAAGCGTAGCCCTGCATCACACGACGCACAGTCGCCTCGAACCATTCCCAGCGCGCCGATTCCGGCGGCAGGATGTCGTTCATGCCTTTGACGGCCTTGAGTGATTCGCTCATGAAGATTCGCAAGAGAGCGGCTGCGGCCCAGAGACCGCAACCAGACAACAAATGGGGATCACGCCCGCCCCTGCACGGGAGCGGACGCAGGCTGGCAGCGCGGTGACGACGTCAATGGGCGTCGGTGACGCTGCCGAAGCGACGTTCGATGTATTGCTCGACCACCGCCTGGAACTCGGTGGCGATGCCTTCCCCGCGCAGCGTCATGGCCTTCTCGCCATCAATGAAGACCGGGGCGGAGGGTGCCTCGCCGGTGCCCGGCAGGCTGATGCCGATGTCGGCGTGCTTGCTCTCGCCGGGGCCGTTGACGATGCAGCCCATCACGGCCACCTTCATCTGCTCGACCCCGGGGTACCTGGCACGCCAGACCGGCATCTGGGCCCGCAGGAAATCGTCGATCTGCTTGGCCAGCTCCTGGAACACGGTGCTGGTGGTGCGGCCGCAGCCGGGACAGGCGGTCACGCTGGGGTTGAAACTGCGCAGGCCCAGGGCCTGCAGGATCTCCATCGCCACTACGACTTCCTGGGTACGTGCCTCGCCGGGTTGCGGCGTCAGCGACACGCGGATCGTGTCACCAATGCCTTCCTGCAGCAGCACCGACAGCGCCGCGGCCGAGGCCACCGTGCCCTTGGTGCCCATGCCGGCCTCGGTCAGGCCCAGGTGCAGCGGATAGTCGCAGCGCTTCGCCAGCGCACGGTAGACCGCGATCAGGTCCTGCACGCCGCTGACCTTGCAGCTGATGATGATCTGGTTCGGGTCCAGGCCCACGTCCTGCGCCTGCGCAGCGGACTGCAGGGCCGACTGCACCAGGGCCTCGTACATGACCTGCCGAGCCTCCCAGGGCTTTGCCCGGCGGCTGTTGGTGTCCATCAGAGCGGCCAGCACCTCCTGATCCAGGCTGCCCCAGTTGACACCGATGCGCACCGGCTTGTTGTGGCGACAGGCCACCTCGACCATCTGGGCGAACTGCCGGTCGCCCTTGTCCCCCTTGCCCACGTTGCCGGGGTTGATGCGGTACTTGGACAAGGCTTCGGCACAAGCCGGGTAATCGGTCAGCAGGCGATGGCCGTTGTAATGGAAGTCCCCCACCAGCGGCACATCCACGCCCATGCGGTCCAGTTGCGCGCGGATCTCCGGTACCGCGGCAGCGGCCTCGGGCGTGTTGACCGTCAGGCGCACCAGCTCGGAACCTGCCCGCGCCAGCTCCTTGACCTGCACGGCCGTGCCGATCACATCCACCGTGTCGGTGTTGGTCATCGACTGCACCCGCACGGGTGCATCCCCCCCGACGGTCACCACGCGGTCCCCCCAAACCACCCGGGCCTGCCGTGAACGACGCGCCGCCGGTGCGGCCACCTCGATCGGGCGCTCGTCGGCGCCGTCCAGGTTCAGGGGACTGTCTTGTTCGGTCATCTCGTCATCACTTGAGTTCGAGGCGTGCGACGTTGTCGCGCGCCAGCGGCTTCAGGTCCACCGGTCGGCCCTGAAACACCACTTCGGTGCCGGCCACGTTGCCGACCTTCAGCCGCATGGGCAGCACGCCTTCGATGTTGATCATTTCCCCCTGGTGCAGGATGCGCCCCACCAGGGACTGGCCGGTCGCGTCGATCAGTTCGACCCAGCTGGGCGCCGCGGCCCGCAGCTGCACCATGCCATGCCCCGTCGGGGCAACGGGCGGCGCCGACGCGGCAGGCGCCACCACGCCAGAGGCCCCCAGCGGCGCCCCCGCCACGGCCGCCTCATGGGCTTCCGAGGCGCTGAGTGCCGGCGCCGAAGCGGTTGCCGCCGAAGACGCCACGGTCTCCATCGCCGCAGCCGACTGCCCCACCACGGAGGACGCCGCGCTGGCCACGGATTCGACGGCCGAGGCCACCGACGAAGCCGGCAAGGCCGTCTCGACCGTGGTCGTCAGCGAACCCCACTGAAACACCCCAGACGGCAGCAGCCACAGGGCGGCGGCCGCCAGCACCAGGACCACGACGGCGATCAGCAGTCCACGCTTCGAGCCCCCGTTGTCCACCAATTCACGCTGCGGCTGATCGGCCCGGAAACGCGCGTTGATACCCTGTCCGATCGTGCCCAACGGATCCACCTCGGCACGCGGCAGACGGGCCAGAACCGGCGCGGGGTCGATCTTCAGCGCCCGACAAGCCGCTTTGGCCAGGGCCCGCAGAAAGGTCGCGCCCTGCAGCTCATCGTAGCGGTCCGCTTCCAACGCCTCCAGCTTGGCTGCAGGAACCTTCAACACGGCCGCCAGGGCCGCCACATGCATGCCCTGCGCCTCACGGGCCGCGCGCAACAGTTGCCCCGCGGACGGGGAGGCCGAAGCGCCCGACACCGGCCCTTCGTTGCTATCAGTCATCGAATCGACCCTTTTCGTACAACAGGGTTTCCGGCGCTTCAGGGAAGCGGGCATGCAACTGCGAGCCCAGCACACGCACCTGCTCGGTCTGGCCCATCTTCTGCTCGATGCGCAAGGCCAGCCACAGGGTCTGCGCCGTCACCAGTTCATCAGACGCGTTGACGCGGCGGATGTAGAAACGGGCACGCTCATACTGTTGCTCACGGTAGAGCACCTCGGACAGATTCACCGCCACAGCCGGGTTGCTCGGATCCAGCTCGTAGGCCCGCTGCAGCGACTTCTCCGCCTCGGCCCAATGGGTGTTGCGGGCCTGGCACACGCCGCGGGCCAGCAGGCTGCGCTGCTGATCCCGGTAGTCCGGCTCCGCCGCCAGTCGTGCGAACTGGGTGTCCGCTTCGTCGTAACGGCGGCGCTGGCACAGGAACCAGGCGTAGTTGTGGACGGCGCTGTAGTCCCGCGGGTTGATCTGCAACCCTTGGCGGAAGCTGTCCTCGGCCAGTTCTGGCTGCTCCATGCTGGCGTAGATCAGACCGCGCAGGTTGTAGGCGGCGCTCGAATCCGGCTTCGCGGCCAGCGCCTTCTTGACGTCGTCCAGGGCGGCCTCGTTGTTGCCCCGGCTGAAATAGGCCGCGGCCAGTTCCATGTGCAGATCGGCCGACCGATCGGTCTTGGTCAGGTCTGAATCCGTCACCAGATCCTTGCGGGGCGCCTGCGCCGCGCATCCCGTCAACCACAACATGGCCACGGCCAAGGCACCCAGCCCAGCCTTGCGGCAGCAACCCATCCAGTTCATCGGCTACTTGACTCCCAACGGCACGATCGGAACAGGCAGGCGCTTCATGCGCTCGCCCACACGGGTCCGGTCCTGGACCTCCCCCGCGAGTTGACCACAAGCTGCGTCGATGTCATCGCCCCGCGTCTTGCGGATGGTGGTGATCAGGCCCGCGTCCTGCAGGATCTTGGCAAAACGCTGCACGCGTTCACGGGGGGAACGGTGCAGTCCCGACGCCGGAAAGGGATTGAAGGGAATCAGATTGAGCTTGCAGGGCACGTGGTGTTCCCCGCGCCCATGCACCAGCGCCAGCAAGGCGCGCGCATGCTCTTCGGTGTCATTGACACCTTCCAGCATGCAGTATTCAAAAGTGATGAAGTCCCGAGGCGCCGCCTGCAGGTAGCGCTTGCAGGCGGCCATCAGCTCCGCCAGCGGGTACTTGCGGTTGAGCGGCACCAGTTCATCGCGCAGCGCATCGGTGGGCGCGTGCAGCGACACGGCCAGGGCCACCGGGCAGTCCTCGCGCAGGCGGTCCATCATCGGCACCACGCCGGAGGTGGAGACCGTGACGCGGCGGCGCGACAGGCCGTAGCCGTGGTCGTCCAGCATCACCCGCAACGCGGGGAACAAGGCGCTGTAGTTCTGCAGCGGCTCGCCCATGCCCATCATCACCACGTTGGTGATGGCCCGCTCGCCGGCCGGCAGCTGCAGCCGTTCGCGCAAGCGGTGTTCGGCAAACCACAGCTGTGCCAGGATCTCCCCCGTCGTCAGGTTGCGACTGAAGCCCTGGTGGCCGGTGGAACAGAAGCGGCAGCCCACGGCACATCCCGCCTGGGAGGACACGCACAGCGTGCCCCGGTCATCTTCGGGGATGAACACCGATTCCACGGCGTTGCCGGCCCCGACGTCGAACAGCCACTTGGTCGTGCCGTCGGCCGAGATCTGCTCGGTCAGCAGCGGCAATGCACGGATCTCGGCCCGTCCGGCGAGCTTCTCGCGCAGGGACTTGGCCAGGTCCGTCATGGACGCGAAATCCTTCGCGCCCTTCTGGTGAATCCAGCGGAAGAGCTGGGTGGCGCGAAAACGCTTTTCGCCCAGCCCTTCGCAGTACGCACTCAGGCCATCCAGGTCATAGTCGAGCAGATTGACGACATCGTCCATGGACAGCCTCCTGTGGCGTGCGTGAGCCCTCGCGCCGATCAGCGCGAGTGGATGTTCATCGCCGGGAAGAAGAAGGCGATTTCGACTGCGGCGGTCTCGGCGGCGTCAGAGCCGTGCACGGCGTTGGCATCGATCGAGTCGGCGAAGTCGGCGCGGATGGTGCCCTTGTCGGCCTTCTTCGGGTCGGTGGCGCCCATCAGGTCGCGGTTCTTCAGAATGGCGCCTTCGCCTTCCAGCACTTGCACCATCACCGGGCCGGAGATCATGAAGCTCACCAGGTCCTTGAAGAAGGGGCGCGCCTTGTGCACGGCGTAGAAGGCCTCGGCATCGGCCTGCGACAGCTGCATCATGCGGGCAGCGATCACCTTCAGACCAGCGCCTTCGAAGCGGCTGTAGATCTGGCCGATGACGTTCTTGGCCACGGCGTCGGGCTTGATGATGGAGAGAGTGCGTTCGATGGCCATTGTGGTTTTCCTTGAAAGTTCGATGAGGGTTCGGACAAAGCGTGGAATTTTAGCCTTGCCGGCTGACATTCCTGCGAATCAACGGCGGCGGCGGCCACCGCCGCCCCCCTTGCCCTGGAGCTTGCGGGTGAAGGCATCCGCCCCGATGTACCCCACCGAGGTCTGCATCGGATCGGGCTGACGCTGGTTGCCACCGGCGCCGGCACCGCCCCCCTTGCCCTTGCCGCCACGGCCTCCGCCGCGGTTGTCCTGCACGAAACGACGGTCGTAGGTCTGCTGCAGCGGGTTCGGGATCGGGCCGTCCTCGAAATCATCGTCGCGCACGGACGCACTGCGTTCGCGCTGGATGGCCCGGCGGTCGTAGGTCTGTTGCAGCGGGTTCGGAATGCGGCTCGGATCCCCCGGCTCACGCAGCTCACGCGGCGCCATGTCCCCCTGTTCAGGGCGGCCGCCGTTGCGGTCGCGATCCCGTTCGTTCCGGCGTCCGCCCTCGGGGCGATCCCGGCGCTGCTCATTGCCGCGCGCCTTGCCGCCACGCTCATCGGCCCGCGGGCCACGTCCTCCGGCCGGCTGTCCCCCCTGCGCCTTGCGGCCATCGCGCCGGCCACCCTCGTTGCGCCCGCCTTCGTTGCGCCCGCCCTCGCTGCGGCCTGTGCCTGCAACGTCGGTCAGGCGGCGCAAGGCCTTCACATCCGCCTCGCCCAGGTCCACCCAATCGCCCCGCTTGAGACCACGCGGCAGCACCACGCAGCCATAGCGGATCCGGATCAGCCGGCTCACGGTCAGGCCGACCGCATCGAACAGCTTGCGCACCTCGCGGTTGCGGCCTTCGGTGATGACAACCCGGTACCAGCGGTTCACGCCTTCACCACCGCCATCCTCGATGCTCTTGAAGGCAGCCGCCTGGCCGTCGATCTCGACCCCGGCCAGCAGACGCTCGCGTGCCTCCTTTTCCAGCGAGCCCAGCACGCGCACCGCGTACTCGCGCTCCACGCCGAAACGAGGGTGCATCAGCTTGTTGGCCAGATCCCCCGAGGTGGTGAACAGCAGCAGGCCTTCGGTGTTGATGTCCAGTCGGCCCACCGACTGCCACTTGCCCTGCCCCAGACGCGGCAGCTTGCGGAACACCGTGGGACGCTGCTGCGGATCGTCGTGGCTGACCACTTCGCCCGCGAGCTTGTGATAGGCGATCACACGCGCCGGCGGCGGCGCGATGCGCACCCGCACCGGCTTGCCATCGATCGCGACCCGGTCGCCAAACGACACCCGCATGCCCGTGTGCGCGACCTCGTCGTTCACCGTGACACGCCCCTCCTGGATCATCTGCTCCATGTCGCGCCGCGAACCGATGCCGGACTGAGCCAGCACCTTGTGCAGCTTGGGCGCATCGGCATCGGGCAGCAGCACACGCTTCTCAGCCTGCGGCTCGGCCGACACGGCCTCTGCCTCAGCGGCCGGCTCCGCGGCACCGTCGAACTCGCCGGCCACGACGGCGGCGAACAGCTCCCCGGCTTCGACCGGCGCCGGCGCCGCATCAGCCACCGGCGCAGCACCCACGCCTTCGCCGTCCTCCTCCCGGCGCGCACCTCGACGGCCACGGCGGCGGTTGCGGGAACGGCCTCCCGCCTCCGCTTCGCCCCCGGCCTCGTCCGGCGTGGACTCGCCTTGCGCCCCTTCCGCGGCTTGCGCCACGACGGATTCGGACGGTACGACCGCGGCAATCACCGGCGGACGTTCGGGTTCAGCCTCGGCAGCCGGTGCCTGCTCGGGCAGGGACTCGACCGGCGCGGACACGGCCGTCTCCGCCACCGGCTCGACACCCTCGGCGGCCACGACCTTCTTGCGCGGAGCCCGTTTGCGGGCCGGCTTGGCCGCCACCTCGTCGGCCACGGCTTCCGACGGTGGCGTCACCACAGGCGCCATGTCGGTCTGCTCGGACGGCTCGGCCGCCGCCACGACCTTGCGGGTGCGGGTGCGCTTCTTGGGGGCATCGGCAGCAGGCACATCGGCCTGCGGCGATTGCGGATTGTCTTGATCGGCGTCGTTCATGCTTCGGGGGGGGTTGATTCGTGATTCGCACCGGAGGCGACGGCGCCCCCAGCGGGTGATTCGGTGGCCGGCAGGTCAGCCGGCGGCAATGCCAAGTGGGGCGGCGCGGCCACAGCCTCACCGCCGGCGGATTCGGGCACCTCAAGGGGCAGTTCGCCCTGCTCGCCCAACAGGTCAGGCTGGCCACCCAGCCCCACCAGTGCCTCCAGCCCACCAGGGCCTTCCAGCAGCGGCAACTGATCCAGGCTGGACAGGCCCAGGTCATCCAGAAACTGGCGCGTCGTGGCGTAGAGTGCCGGCCGGCCCGGCGCATCCCGGTGCCCGATGGCTTCGATCCAGTTGCGGTCTTCCAGCTGTTTCATGATCTGGCTGGAAACGACCACGCCCCGGATGTCCTCGATGTCGCCCCGGGTGACAGGCTGCCGGTAGGCAATGATGGCCAGCGTCTCCAGCACCGCCCGGGAATAGCGCGGCGGCTTCTCCGGATTCAGCCGGTCCAGGTACTCACGCAGCTCCGGCCGGCTCTGGAAGCGCCAGCCGGTGGCCACGCGCACCAACTCCACGCCGCGCCCGGACCAGTCGCCCATCAGCTCATCGAGCAGCATGCGCAGCGAGTCCGCACCCAGCTGGTCGTCGAACAGCACCCGCATGTCCCGCACCGACAGGGGCTGGCTGGCACAAATCAGTGCCGTTTCGAGAACGCGCTTGGCATCCTGAGTGTTCATCGACAACGCATCGCGATGCCGCTCATACCGGGCGGCGTGTTCGTGGAACCGCGCATCAGGCGCGGATGCATGTGCTCGGACGTCCGCACCCACATTCGGGGTACCTGGGGACGGGCAAGGATTCAGGTCTACAGGGCCGGAGCCCACTGCAACCGGCGGGGCCACCAGGGGATCAAGGCACCGCCCCGCTCCGGCCGTCATGGGACCGTGGCCGGGTCTGGCGAACCACGCCAGCGCCCTCAAAGCCAAGACGACCCAATGCTTGGACCGCCATTGTATTACAGCTGTGGCCTCCGCCACCAGCAGGTCAGGTCTGTGCGTTTTTCACCACAGCCGCCCAGGCGATCGACAGGTCGGCGGGCAGGGGCGCCTCGAAGTGCAGCGGCTCACGGCTGATGGGGTGGGCAAAGGCCAGCTCGGCCGCGTGCAAGGCCTGACGCTGCAGCCCCAGGGCAGGACACCCCCCATACAGCGCATCGGCCACCAACGGATGCCCCTGCTGGGACAGGTGGACGCGGATCTGGTGCGTCCGGCCGGTGTGCAACTTGCAGCGGATGGCACTGATCTGCCCATCGAACCCGACCGGCTCGACGTCCGTGCGGGCCGGCTTGCCCGACGCCACCACCGCCATGCGGGTGCGCAGCGCGGGATCGCGGCCGATCGGCGCCTCCACCGTGAACGGCCGGCGCCCCACATCCCCATGGGCCAGGGCCATGTAGCGGCGATGGATGTCGCGCTGCGCCATGTCACGCACCAGCGCCGTCACCGCTTCCAGCGTGCGGCCGACCACCATCAGGCCCGAGGTGTCCTTGTCGAGCCGATGCACGATGCCCGCCCGCGGCAGCTGCGCGGCCCGGGGGTCGCGTGCCAGCAGGCCGTTGAGCAGCGTGCCCGACCAGTTGCCGGCCGCGGGATGCACCACCAGCCCGGCCGGCTTGTTGACCACCAGCACATGCACATCCTCGTAGACCACCTCGATCGGCAAGGCCTCCGGGCGGTAGGCCAGGCTTTCGGCCGGCGGCACCAGCCGCACCTCCAGCCGCTGGCCCGCCCGCAGCTTGCGCGAAGAGACGGTGGCGGGCTGGCCATCCAGGGTGACTTCCCCGGCCTCAACCAGACCCTGCAGGTGGCTGCGGGAGAACTCCGGCACCAGGACGGCCAGCACGCGATCCAGGCGCTGGCCATGGGCGGCAGCGTCCACCACCTGCCCGCGGCGCTCGAACTCGCTGTCCAGCTCGACGTCGTCTGTGTTCGGCACGGGGTCGGCCCGCTCACTGCCACTCATATAATCGTCCGACCTTTCGTCCGCTTCCAGCGTGTCGCGGTCACCCTGGTGACCGCCCGACCCATGACCCAAACCCTGCCCCGAGCTTTCTCCCGCGCCGCATTGACGGCACTGCTGGTGACCCTGGCTGCCTGCAGCGCCCTGAAAGATCCCGAGATCAAGGGCACTGCCGAAGAATTGTATGCAACGGGCAAGTCGGAGATGGCTTCCAGCAACTGGCCCAATGCCATCAAGTACCTGGAAAAGGTCGAAGGACGCGCGGGCGGTGGCCTGATCGCGCAGCAGTCCCAGCTGGACCTGGCCTATGCCTACTGGAAGTCCGGTGAGAAGGCCCAGGCCCTGAGCACGCTGGACCGCTTCATCAAGCTCAACCCGTCCAGCCCGGGGCTGGATTACGCGCTGTACCTGCGCGGCATGGTGAACTTCATCGACGACTCGGGCATGCTGGCCTCACTGACGCGCCAGACCATGTCGGAGCGGGACCAGCAGGCCTCGCGCGAGGCCTACCAGTCCTTCAAGCAGCTGGTTGACCAGTTCCCGGACTCGCGCTACGCCGCCGATGCCCGCTTGCGCATGGACTACATGGTGAACATGCTGGCCGAGTACGAGGTGCAGGTGGCCCGCTACTACCTGCGCCGCGGCGCCCTGGTGGCGGCGGCCAACCGGGCCCAGCAGGCCCTCACCACCTATCCGCAGACTCCCGCCACCGAAGAGGCGCTGTACATCCTGGCCCAGGCCTATGACCGGCTGGGGCTGGACAAGCTGCGCGACGACACCGACCGCGTGCTGAAGCTGAACTTCCCGGAGAGCCCGCTGCTCCGCCAAGGGCCGCAGGCCCGGGACAAGGCCTGGTGGCAGCTCTGGTAAGCCGACGCCCTCCCCGCTCTTGATCCCACGGCCCGTTCAGGGCCGTGATCGTTTCAGCCAGCGGTGTGCGCCGCCGCCAGCTCGCGCAACCAGCTCAGGGCCTGCTCACCGCTGGACAGCATGGCCATCGGCGGCAGCGCGGCCAGCAGGCGGGCGCCATAGCGGGCCTGCAGCAGGCGAACGTCGCACAGCACCAGCAACCCGTGGTCGGTCTCCGTGCGGATCAGTCGTCCGGCCCCTTGCTTGAGGGCGATCGCGGCCTCCGCCACGAAGTAGTCGTTGAAGGCATCGCGCCCCTGGCTCTTGAGTTGGCGCACGCGCGCCTCCACCAGCGGGTCGTTGGGGGGCGGAAATGGCAGCTTGTCGATCACGACGCACTGCAAGGCCTGGCCGGGCACGTCGATGCCCTCCCAGAAGCTGTGCGACCCCACCAGCACGCAGCCTCCCTCCTGGAAGCGCTGCAACAAGCTGCGCTTGGCCGCCGTGCCCTGCACCAGCACCTCCAGGGTGCTGCCCAGGGCCTTGAGCTCCCCGGTCAGGGCCTCGGCGACCGTGCGCATGGCCCGCAGCGTGGTGGTCAGCACAAAGGTGCGCCCGCCCAGCGCATGGGCGCAGTGGGCCGACGCCCGCCCCACCATCACCGGGTGGGCCGGCTCGTTGGGCTGCGGGAAGCGGGGCGGCACATAGACCCGGGCATGGTGCGGGTAGTCGAACGGGCTGCCGACCCGCAACTTGCGGGCATCGTCCAGCCCCGCGGCCTCGCTGAACCAGCTCAGGTCCGCGTCGTCCCCCAGCGTGGCGGATGTGAAGACCCAGGCCCGGTGGCCCTGGGCACGCTGCTCGCCCATCATGCTGCGGATGTCCAGCGGTGACTCGATCAGCCGGGCCTGGTGCGGTGTCAGGTCCACCCAGCGCACCCGCTCGGGAGGGGTCTCCTGCCCGAAACGGGCCACCTGACCCAGCAGGCCCTGGGCACGCGCCTGCAGCTTGGCGAAATCCGGCGAACTGCCGGCCACCAGCTCCAGGGCCGCCCCCGCGGCACGAAGCCGCTCGGCCAGTGTCTCCAGCCCCTGGGCCAGACGGGCCGCGCGGCCACCGCCCGCCACCTCATCCCAGCGCAGGCGCAACACGCCTCGCACCTCGTGATGGGCGCCGGCCACCACCAGCCTCAGCTCGCGAGCGGCCTGCTCGCAGCCGGTGGACAACTCGGCCCAAGGCGCTTGGCCACGGGCCTGCTGCAGCCCCGCCGCCAGCAGGTCCTGCGCAAAATCGGTCACCTGCCCGGTCCCCAGGGTCTGGCCCAGGAACTGGACCCCGGCTTCGACCATCTGATGGGCTTCGTCGAACACGGCGATGTCGACCGTGGGCAGCAACTCAGCCACCCCACTGTCGCGCAAAGCCAGGTCGGCGAAGAACAGGTGGTGGTTCACCACCACCACATCGGCCGCCATGGCCTCCCGCCGGGCCTTCATCACATGGCAGGCGTGGTACTCCCCGCACTCGCTGCCCAGGCAGTTGTCGCGGGTGGACGTGACCAGGGGAATGACCTCGGAGCGCTCGTCCAGCCCCTCGAGCTCGCTGATGTCGCCGCTGGTGGTGGCCTGGGCCCAGCTTTCGATGCGCGCCAGCGCCCGCACCGCGAACCGATCCGGCAGGACAGCGCCTTCGCGGGCTTGCACCAGCCGGTGGCGGCACAGATAGCTGGCCCGCCCCTTCAGCAGCGCCACCGTCACCGGCAGCTTCAGCAGATCGCGCAGCCGCGGCAGGTCCCGGAAGAACAGCTGATCCTGCAGGCTCTTGGTGGCCGTGCTGACCAGCGTGCGGCGGCCGGACAGGAGCACGGGCAGCAGGTAGGCGTAGGTCTTGCCCACCCCGGTGCCGGCCTCGGCCACCAGGGCCTCGCGCCGCTCGATGGTCTCGGCCACGGCGGTCGCCAGGTCGGTCTGGGCGGCACGCGGCAGAAAGCCGACATCGGCCAGGGCCAGGGGGCCTTCCACCGACAGGGCTGCCTGCACCGCCGCGACGAGGTCGGCGGGCGCACTGGAAACAGCGTCACTCATCCGGTCAGGCAGGTTCAGGAGGCTCCAGCATCGCCTCCAACTGGGCGATCTGGTCGCGCAAGGCCAGACGTTGCTTCTTCAAGCGCCTCAACGTGAGCTCGTCAGGTCCGTCCAAGGGACCTGCACCGTCGATACGGCTGTCCAGCTCGGCATGCACCATGCGCAACTCGATCAGTCGCCGGAGGGGCGAATGGAGATTGTCGGGCGGGGAAAGATCGGCGTTCACAGGTCGATGAGTTTATATTGCACCCCATGACAACGACATCCCAGGGCTACCGGATTTCTGCCGCCACCGGTATCCACAAGGGCGACCGGGCCTACCAGCAGGATCAGGTCATCATCCTGGCGCACCCGCAGGTGTCCGGCTGCGCCCTGGCCCTGGTGGCCGATGGGATGGGGGGCAAGAGTGGCGGTCGCACGGCCTCGGACCAGGTGGTGATGACCGCCAAGCAGGTGTTTGAGCGCTACACGCCCGCCACCGACGATCCTTCGGTCATGCTGCATCAGCTGGTGGTGGAGTCCCACCTGATGATCAAGCTGACCGCGATCACGGCCGACGAGGAGCCGCACAGCACGCTGGCGGCCTTTCTGGTGCTGCCCGACCGCAGCGCCTACTCGGTGCATGCGGGCGACTCGCGCGTCTACCATTTCCGCGGCGCCGAGATGCTGCGCCGCACGATCGACCACTCCTACGTGCAGCGCCTGATCGACGAAGGCAAGATCACCGAGGCCCAGGCCAACACCCATCCGCAGGCCAACCTGCTGACCGGCTGCCTGGGCACCCAGCAGGATCCGCCGGTGGAGATCACCCCGCTGGACCGGATCGAGGTGGGGGACACCTTGCTGGCCTGCTCGGACGGCCTGTGGCACTACCTGACCCCGCGTGAACTGGGCGCCATCGTCAGCGCGCTGCCGCCGCGCGAGGCCAGCGAGATGCTGATCGGCAAGGCCCGTCAGCGCGCCCGCGGGATGGGCGACAACCTGTCGCTCGCCCTGGTGCGCTTCGACGCCATCGCCTGAGCGCACCGCCCCGGAGCCGTCGAGGCGCACCGCCTCAGGTCAGCGAGGTGTCCACCGTCCGGCGCTCGAGCGCCAGGTATTCGGCCGAACGCATTTCGTTGAGGCGGGACACGGTGCGGGGAAACTCGTGCGCCAAAGGGCCGTCCAGGTACAGCTGTTCGGCCGGCACCGCTGCCGACAGGACCAGCTTCACCCGACGGTCGTAGAGCACATCCACCAGCAGCGTGAAGCGGCGCGCCTCTGACGCCAGGCGGGGCGGCATCTGTGGCACCCCGGACAGCAGCAGGGTGTGAAAGCGCGAGGCCAGCTCCAGGTAGTCGTTCTGTGACCGCGGGCCGCCGCACAGGGTCTGGAAGTCGAACCAGATGACCCCGCCCGCCCGGCGGCGCGCCTTCAGCTCACGGTGCTCGATGTTGAGCACCGGGTTCTCGTCGGGCACCTCGGCCAGATCGTCGAAGGTGCGGGCCATCGCCGCTTCGGCCTCGGGGCCCAACGGCGTGTGGTAGAGGTCCACCTGCTCCAGCGTACGACGGCGGTAGTCGATGCCCGCATCGACGTTGATCACCTCCAGGTTGGCTTTGAGCAGCTCGATGGCCGGCAGGATGCGGTCGCGGTGCAGGCCGTTGGGGTACAGCCCGTCGGGGTGGAAGTTGGAGGTGGTGACGATGGAGACGCGGTGCGCGAACAGCGATTCGAGCAGCCGGTACAGGATCATCGCGTCCGTCACATCGGCCACATGGAACTCGTCGAAGCAGATCAATCGGTAGCGCCGGGCGATGCGCGCGCCCAATTCCTCCAGCGGGTTCTGCCGGCCCTTGAGCTCCTGCAGCTGGCGGTGCACCTCGCGCATGAACTCATGAAAATGCAGGCGCGTCTTGCGCGTCAGTGGCACCGCACGGTAGAAGCAATCCATCAGGAAGCTCTTGCCGCGCCCCACCCCGCCGTACATGTACACGCCGCGCGGGATGGGCGGCTTGACCAGCGCCTTGGTGAGCGCATTGCGGCGGCGGGCCTTGTAGGCCGTCCATTCGTTCTCGCAACGCTCCAGCGCCGCCACGGCGCGCAGTTGAGCCTCGTCGGCCTTGAAGCCGTTCTCGGCAAGCAGTTGCTCATACAGCTGGCGAACGCTCATCGGTCAAACCATTTCCGGAGACATGAAAAGGCCCGCCAGCCTGGGCAGGCGGGCGGGCCGATGGGCAGCCGGGGCCGGCAGGCCCCGAGGCGGCCCGGGTCAGAAGTTCAGCGTGCGCTTCTCGACGGCCAGCGCGGCTTCCTTGGTCGATTCCGACAGCGAGGGGTGCGCATGGCAGATGCGGCCGATGTCCTCGGACGATGCCTTGAACTCCATCGCCACCACGGCCTCGGAGATCAACTCCGAGACCATCGGACCGATCATGTGCACGCCCAGGATCTCGTCGGTCTTGGCATCGGCCAGGAACTTGACGAAACCGGTGGTGTCACCCAGCGCGCGGGCGCGACCGTTGGCCAGGAAGGGGAACTGACCTGCCTTGTAGGCCACGCCTTCGGCCTTGAGCTGCTGCTCGGTCTTGCCGACCCAGGCGATCTCCGGGCTGGTGTAGATGACGTAGGGAATGGTGTTGAAGTTGACGTGACCATGCTGGCCGGCAATGCGCTCGGCCACGGCCACGCCTTCTTCTTCCGCCTTGTGCGCCAGCATCGGCCCGCGCACCACGTCACCCACGGCCCACACGCCCGGCAGGTTGGTCTTGCACTCGGCGTCGACCACGATGGCGCCACGCTCGTCGAGCTTCAGACCCACGGCTTCGGAGTTCAGGCCGATGGTGTTGGGCACGCGGCCGATCGAGACGATCAGCTTGTCGACATCCAGCGTCTGGGCTTCGCCCTTGGCGTTGGTGTAGGCGATGCTGACGCCCTTCTTGGCAGCCTTGACCTCACCAACCTTGGCGCCCAGCTCGATCTTCAGACCCTGCTTGGCGAAGACCTTGGCGGCCTCCTTGGCCACGCCCTCGTCGGCGGCCGGCAGGAACGCCGGCATGCCTTCGAGGATGGTGACCTCGGCCCCCAGACGGCGCCAGACCGAGCCCATTTCCAGGCCGATCACGCCGGAGCCGATCACGCCCAGCTTCTTGGGCACCGAGCCCAGGCGCAACGCGCCGTCGTTCGAGAGGATGTGCTCCTCATCGAAGGGCACGCCCGGCAGGGCACGGGCATTCGAGCCGGTGGCGACGATCACCTGCTTGCCGGTGATGGACTCCTCGGCAGACCCCGTGACCTTGATCTCGTAGGCGCCATCCTTGGCGGCCACGAAGGAGCCACGGCCGTGGAAGAAGCTGACCTTGTTCTTCTTGAACAGGTAGAGGATGCCGTCGTTGTTCTGCTTCACGACGCCGTCCTTGCGGGCCACCATCTTCGCCACGTCCATCTTCACCGTGCCGGTGCTGATGCCGTGCTCGGCGAAGTGGTGGGTGGCGTGGTCGAAGTGCTCGGAGGACTGCAGCAGCGCCTTGGATGGGATGCAGCCGACGTTGGTACAGGTGCCGCCCGGGGCCGGGCCACCGGCGGCGTTCTTCCATTCGTCGATGCAGGCCACGTTGAAGCCCAGCTGGGCCGCGCGGATGGCGGCGATGTAGCCACCGGGGCCGCCGCCGATCACGACGACGTCAAATTGCTTGGACATGAAAACTCCCGGGGATCAGATGTCGAACAGCAGGCGAGCCGGGTCTTCCAGCGCTTCCTTCATCGCCACCAGGCCCAGCACGGCTTCGCGGCCGTCGATGATGCGGTGGTCGTAGGACATGGCCAGGTAATTCATCGGACGCACCACGACCTGACCGTTCTCCACCACGGCGCGGTCCTTGGTGGCATGCACGCCCAGGATGGCCGATTGCGGCGGGTTGATGATCGGGGTCGACAGCATCGAGCCGAAGGTGCCGCCGTTGGAGATGGAGAAGGTACCACCCGACAGGTCTTCCAGACCCAGCTTGCCGTCCTTGGCCTTCTGGGCGAAGACGCCGATGGTCTTCTCGATCTCGGCGAAAGTCAGCTGGTCGGCGTTGCGGATGATGGGCACCACCAGGCCACGCGGCGAACCGACGGCGATGCCGATGTCGAAGTAGCCGTGGTAGACGATGTCGTTGCCATCGACCGAGGCGTTCAGGATCGGGTACTTCTTCAGGGCGTGCACCGCGGCCTTCACGAAGAAGCTCATGAAGCCCAGTTTGATGCCGTGTTCCTTCTCGAACTTGTCCTGGAAGCGCTTGCGCATCTCCATCACCGGGGCCATGTTGACCTCGTTGAAGGTGGTCAGGATGGCGTTGGTGGACTGCGACTGCAGCAGACGCTCGGCGATGCGGGCGCGCAGACGCGACATCGGCACGCGCTGTTCCGGACGGTCGCCCAGGTTCTGAGCCACCGGCGCGGCCACGGCGGGCAGCGGCTTGGCGACGGAGGGAGCCACCGGCGCGGCGATCGGTGCGGCAGCGGGCTTGGCGCCACCGGCCACGGCGGCCAGCACGTCACCCTTGGTCACGCGGCCATCCTTGCCGGTGCCGGCCACGGAACCCGCGGCCAGGCCGTTGTCGGCCATCAACTTGGCAGCGGCCGGCATGGCCACGTCGGACTTGCTGCCACCGGTGGCAGCCGGGGCCGCCACGGCGGCGGCTGCGGGGGCCGGCGCAGCGGCAGCAGCGGCCGGGGCCGGCGCAGCCACGGCACTCGCGGCGGCTTCGGTATCGATCTTGGCGATCACCTGATCGCTGACCACGGTGCCGCCATCGGCCACCACGATCTCGGTGATCACCCCGGCCGAGGGAGCCGGCACCTCGAGCACGACCTTGTCGGTCTCGATCTCGATCAGGATTTCATCGACGGCGACGGCCTCACCGGCCTTCTTCTTCCATTGCAGCAGGGTGGCCTCGGCCACGGACTCAGACAGCTGCGGAACCTTGACTTCTACGATTGCCATGATGGGGAGATTCTTTGAAGTGTGCGACAGGGCTCCGGCGCACAGGCGCCAGAGCCGCGTTCAATGTGTTGTGCTTACTTGGAGAGCACGAAGCCCTTGAGCTTGCCGAAAGCCTGGTCCAGCAGCGACTTGAGTTGCTCCTGGTGCAGATGGGCGTAGCCCACGGCCGGCGAAGCCGAGGCCGGACGGCCGGCATAACCCAGCTTCTGGCCTTCGAGCATGTTCTCGTGGATGTAGTGCTGCACGAAGAACCAGGCGCCCTGGTTCTGCGGCTCGTCCTGGCACCACACGATCTCGGTCGCGTTGGGGTACTTCTTGATTTCCGCGGCAAAGGCCTTGTGCGGGAAGGGGTAGAGCTGCTCGACGCGGAGGATGGCCACGTCGTGCGCCTTCTTCTCTTCACGCTTCTTGACCAGGTCGTAGTAGACCTTGCCCGAGCAGGCGACCACGCGCTTCACCTTGGCAGCATCGATCTCGGCATGGCGTTCGCCGATCACGGTGTGGAACTCGCCCTTGGTGAACTCGCTCAGCGGCGAGGTGGCATCCTTGTTCCGCAGCAGCGACTTCGGGGTGAAGATCACCAGCGGCTTGCGGAACATGCGCACCATCTGACGGCGCAGCACATGGAAGATCTGGCTGGCCGTGGTCGGCTGGACGACCTGCATGTTGTTGTCCGCGGCCAGCTGCATGAAGCGTTCGACGCGGGCCGAGCTGTGCTCGGGGCCCTGGCCTTCGTAGCCATGCGGCAGCAGCAGCGTCAGGCCATTGGCACGGCCCCACTTCACCTCGCCGGAGGCGATGAACTGGTCGATCACCACCTGGGCACCGTTGGCGAAGTCGCCGAACTGGGCTTCCCAGATCGTCAGCGTGTTGGGATCGGAGCCGGCGTAGCCGTATTCGAAGCCCAGCACCGCCTCTTCGGACAGGATGGAGTCGATGACCACGAACGGCGCCTGGCCTTCGGCCACGTGCTGCAGCGGCACGTAGATGCCTTCGTCGTACTTGTCGCGGTTCTGGTCGTGCAGCACGGAGTGGCGGTGCACGAAGGTGCCACGGCCGCAGTCCTCACCGGACAGACGCACCGGATAGCCAGAAGCAACCAGCGAGGCGTAGGCCAGGTGTTCGCCCATGCCCCAGTCGACATTGATGTCGCCCCGGCCCATGGCGGCGCGGTCGGCGATGACCTTCTCGACCAGCGGATGCAGCTTGAAGTTCGAGGGGATCGTGGTGATCTTCTCGGCCAGGCGCTTGATCTCGGCCAGCGGCAGCGCGGTGTCGGCGGCGTCGGTCCACTTCTTGCCCAGGAACGGCGTCCAGTCGACGGCGTACTTGCTCTTGAAGTTGGTGAGCACCGGATCGACCGTGTGCTTGCCCGCGTCCATCGCGGCGCGGAAGGCCTTGACCATGTCGTCCGGGCCACCGGCGGGCAGCACGCCCTGGGCGACCAGCTTGTCGCCATACAGCTTGCGGGTGCCGGGGTGCGCCGCGATCTTCTTGTACATCAGCGGCTGGGTCAGCGAGGGGGTGTCCTGCTCGTTGTGGCCCAGCTTGCGGTAGCAGACGATGTCCACCACCACGTCCTTCTTGAACTGCTGGCGGTAATCCATCGCCAGCTGGGTGCACCAGACCACGGCATCGGGATCGTCGCCGTTCACGTGCAGCACCGGCGCCTCGATCATCTTGACCACGTCCGAGCAGTACAGCGTCGAGCGGGTGTCACGCGGGTCGGAGGTGGTGAAACCGATCTGGTTGTTGATGACGATGTGCACCGTGCCGCCCGTGTAGTAGCCACGGGTCTGGGCAAGCGCCAGCGTTTCCATCACCACGCCTTGGCCGGCAAAGGCCGCATCGCCGTGCACCAGCACCGGCAGCACGGTCGTGCCTTCCTTGTCGCCACGGCGATCCAGGCGCGCCTTCACCGAGCCCTCGACCACCGGGTTCACGATTTCCAGGTGGGACGGGTTGAAGGACAGCGACAGGTGGAC
Source organism: Ideonella benzenivorans (assembly GCF_020387415.1). Lineage (GTDB taxonomy): Bacteria > Pseudomonadota > Gammaproteobacteria > Burkholderiales > Burkholderiaceae_C > Ideonella > Ideonella benzenivorans. The sequence goes on from NZ_JAGWCB010000012.1 coordinate 229,496, forward strand.
GGGGCCACCGGCGGTGGTCACGTCGCTGGAGAAGCCCTGGTGGTACTTCACGTCACCGGCCGGCAGGTCTTCCGGTGCGGTGTGCTCGAACTCGGCGAACAGGTCCTTGGGCATCTTGCCCAGGGTGTTGACCAGCACGTTCAGGCGGCCACGGTGGGCCATGCCGATCACGATCTCCTGCACGCCGTTCTCACCGCCGTGCTGGACGACCTCGTCCATCGAGGCGATGAAGCTCTCGCCGCCTTCCAGCGAGAAACGCTTCTGGCCGACGTACTTGGTGTGCAGATAGCGCTCCAGGCCTTCGGCCGCGGTCAGACGCTCCAGGATGTGCTGACGCTTTTCCGGCGAGAAGCTGGGCTTGGAACGCACGCTTTCCAGGCGTTCCTGCCACCAACGCTTCTCGGTCGGGTCCGTGCAGTGCATGAACTCGGCGCCCACGGTACCGCAGTAGGTCTCACGCAGGGCCTGCATGATGTCGCGCAGCGACATGTGCTCGGCGCGCGAGAAATAGGTGTTCGCGGCGCTGAACGGAATGTCCATGTCCGCTTCGGTCAGGTCGTAGAACGACGGTTCCAACTCGGGAATCTTCGGGCGCTCGCGGCGCTTGAGCGGATCCAGATCGGCCCAGCGCGAGCCCAGGAAGCGGTAGGCGGCGATCAGGGACTGGACGTGGACCTGCTTGCGGGCCACGGCCAAGTCGGTGGAACTGGCCTTCACCGTGAAGGCATTCGACTTCGCGCGCTGCGCAAAGGATTCGATCACGGGGGCGTGGGGAACGTCGCGACCGGACGAACCGTCCACGGCGGGCACGTTCTGCAGCGCGTCGAAATACTCGCGCCAGTTGTCAGGCACCGAGCCCGGGTTGTCGAGGTACGCTTCGTACATCTCTTCGACGTACGGGGCATTGCCTCCGAACAGGTACGAGTTCGACCTGTATTGCTGCATCATTTCTCGCTCACCTTTTGCTCCGGTTTCCAGAGCTCCGATGGGTTGATCAACCTTCCGCGGCCCGGCTCGACCGTTTGGCGGATTGCGATCCGCCTTGCTGCCTTGGGGTAGGGCCAGCAAGGGGACACAGAAGGACCTAAATTGTCACCGGCGAGACTGTAGCACCGTTGGCCCCACCCCGCCGTACGGTAACTACCCTGCACCAGAGTAGGTCTTCGGTGCATCGGCCGCGGACTTGAGTGGCAAAGTCCGTGCGGCATGGCTCCCCACCCTCCCCCCCATTCGCGCACCCTCTGGCTGCAAGCCCAGGCCCCGCCCAAGCCGCCACTGGGATCGCCATGCAACGGATGCGGTGTGTGCTGCGCCCTGGAGCCCTGCCCCGTGGGCATGCTGCTGAGTCGCCGACGCCACGGCGGTTGTTCGGTGCTGCGCTGGGATGCGGCGGCCAGGTGCTATCGCTGCGGCCTGATCAGCGCGCCGGACGACGTGCTGGCACGCTGGCCCCGACCGCTGCGGCGATGGATCGACCGCCGGGCATGGCGCTGGATTGCCAGCGGCAGCGGATGCGATGCCGATTGGGAAATCGCCCTTGAACAGAGTCCACCATGAAAAAAGCGCCCCGCAGGGCGCTTTCAGAGGAAGGCCATGAAGGTCACAGCGCCTTGACCAACTCCGGCACAGCCGTGAACAGGTCGGCTTCCAGACCATAGTCGGCCACCGAGAAGATCGGTGCTTCTGGATCCTTGTTGATCGCGACGATCACCTTGGAGTCCTTCATGCCGGCCAGATGCTGGATGGCGCCGGAGATGCCGCAGGCCACGTACAACTGAGGCGCCACGATTTTGCCGGTCTGGCCGACCTGCCAGTCGTTGGGAGCGTAACCCGCGTCCACCGCGGCGCGGGAAGCACCCAGCGCGGCACCCAGCTTGTCGGCCAGTGGCGTCAGCACTTCGGTGAACTTCTCGCTGCTGCCCAGCGCCCGCCCCCCAGAGACGATGATCTTGGCCGCCGTCAGTTCGGGGCGGTCGCTCTTGGTGACCTCCCGGCCGACGAAGCTGCTCTGGGCCCCGGCGGCAACGGCCGCGAGGCTCTCCACCGCCGCGGAGCCACCGGTGGCCGCCGCCGGGTCAAAGGCCGTGCCACGCACGGTGATGACCTTGACCGCATCGGCGCTCTGCACCGTGGCGATCGCGTTGCCCGCGTAGATCGGACGCTCGAAGGTGTCGGCGCTCACCACCTTGGTGATGTCGGTGAGCTGCGCCACGTCCAGCTTGGCGGCCACGCGCGGCGCGACGTTCTTGCCGCTGGCGGTGGCCGGGAACAGGATGTGGCTGTAACCCGAGGCGATGGCCAGCACCTGGGCCGCCAGGTTCTCGGCCAGGCCGTCGCCCAGGCCGGCACCGTCGGCGTGCAGCACCTTGGTCACGCCGGCGATCTGGGCCGCCGCCTGGGCCGCAGCCCCAGCGTTCTGACCCGCCACCAGCACATGCACGTCGCCACCCAGCTGGGTCGCTGCGGTGACGGTGTTCAGGGTCGCGCCCTTGATCGACGCGTTGTCGTGTTCAGCAATGACGAGGATGGCCATGTTCAGATCACCTTGGCTTCAGTCTTGAGCTTGGCCACCAGGGTGGCGACGTCCGGCACCTTGATGCCGGCACTGCGCTTGGGCGGCTCGGCCACGCTCAGGGTCTTGATGCGCGGCGTCACATCCACCCCCAGATCGGCGGGTTTGATGTTCTCCAACGGCTTCTTCTTGGCCTTCATGATGTTGGGCAGCGTGACGTAACGCGGCTCGTTCAGACGCAGGTCGGTGGTGACCACGGCCGGCAGTGTCAGCTTCAGCGTCTCCAGGCCGCCATCCACTTCACGGGTGACCGTGACCGCACCGTCGGCCACGTCCACCTTGGAGGCGAAGGTCGCCTGCGGCAGATCGGCCAGCGCCGCCAGCATTTGGCCGGTCTGGTTGCAGTCGTCGTCAATGGCCTGCTTGCCCAGGATCACCAGCGCCGGCTGTTCCTTGTCGACCAGGGCCTTGAGGATCTTGGCCACGGCCAGCGGCTGCAGCTCGGCGTCGGTCTCGACCAGGATGCCGCGGTCGGCGCCGATGGCCATCGCGGTGCGCAAGGTTTCCTGGCACTGCGTCACGCCGCAGGACACGGCCACCACCTCGGTGACCACGCCCTTTTCCTTCAGGCGCACCGCCTCTTCGACAGCGATCTCGTCAAAGGGGTTCATGCTCATCTTCACGTTGGCCAGATCCACCCCCGTGCCGTCGGACTTCACGCGTACCTTCACGTTGTAGTCGACGACGCGCTTGACGGCTACCAGTACCTTCATATCGCGTTGCTCCTGTCGGATCGTTTGAGTGATTTGACGTTTACGTAAACTGTCGGATTCTAGGACCTGACCCGAGATGCGCCAAGAGGCCATCCCCCGATACTGTCCTATCGAACGATCTCAAAACCGCACGACCGTTCTATTTTATGGCCCTGCAGCCACTTGCTGGCTCGCGTATCCTTGGGGACAACCCTAGGTTGGTCCCGTGCCAGCCCGGCTTTCACACCATGTCCGACCTGATTGCATCCGTCCCGCCCATCGGCATCTTCGACTCGGGCGTCGGCGGCCTGTCGGTGCTGCGCGCCTTGCGCACGCGTCGTCCCGACATTCCCCTGCTCTACGTGGCCGATTCCGGTCACGCCCCCTACGGCGACCGCGACCCGACCCATGCGCTGCAACGCTCGCTGCGGGTCACGGAACACCTGATGGATCAAGGCGCCCGCCTGATCATCGTGGCCTGCAACACCGCCACCGCCCGGGCCATCGACACCTTGCGGCGGCGCTATCCCGAGGTCACCTGGGTGGGTGTCGAGCCCGGCGTGAAGCCCGCCGTGCGCCACAGCGCCAATGGCCGCATCGGCGTGCTGGCCACGCCTTCGACGCTGAGCAGCCCGCGTTTCGATTCCCTGATCGACCGCTTCGCCCAGGGCTGCGAGGTCATTCGCGTGCCCTGCAAGGGCTTGGCCGCCGCCATCGAGAAGGGCGGCCCCTCCGACCCAGCCCTCGACCCACTGCTGGACCGCTACTGTGCGCCCGTGATCCAGGCCGGAGCGGACACGGTGGTGCTGGGCTGCACCCACTACCCCTTTGTGGCCGAACGCATCGCCGCGCGGCTGGGGCCGCACGTGCAACTGCTGGACACCGCCGATGCGGTGGCCGCCCATGCCCTGCATCTCTGGCCGAACGCCACGGACGAATGGCTGCCGCGCGAGGCCAGCGCCCCTGTTCAGCTTGAGACGACCGGCGACGCCACGGTGCTGGCACGCCTGGCCAAGGAAGGCCTGGGGCTGGATGTGCCGGTGCGAGCCATTGAGGTGTGATCGACAGGCCGCGCCGATGGTGCCCGGAACCGGGATCGAACCGGTACGCCCCGTGAAGGGCGGCAGATTTTAAGTCTGCTGCGTCTGCCTGTTCCGCCATCCGGGCACGGGGCGGGATTATGGCGGCCACGCGGCCAGCCTCCCGCGAAGCGGCAAGAAAAAAGGGAAGCCTCACGGCTTCCCTTTTTTGAGCATTTGGAGCGGGAAACGAGGCTCGAACTCGCGACCTCAACCTTGGCAAGGTTGCGCTCTACCAACTGAGCTATTCCCGCTCGGGATCACCAGGAAGCTCCTGGCGCCAGCCCCGTGCAAGCACGTGACCGTTTGGTATTTGGAGCGGGAAACGAGGCTCGAACTCGCGACCTCAACCTTGGCAAGGTTGCGCTCTACCAACTGAGCTATTCCCGCACGTCGTCTTCGTTTTTTGGAGGCGCGATCCAGAGTCGAACTGGACTAGACGGATTTGCAATCCGTTGCATAACCGCTTTGCTATCGCGCCTTCGAAAACCGAAGACCTGCATTCCGCCCACTGCCCTGCCTGATGAAAAAGGGAAGCCGGGGCTTCCCTTCGAATCTGGAGCGGGAAACGAGGCTCGAACTCGCGACCTCAACCTTGGCAAGGTTGCGCTCTACCAACTGAGCTATTCCCGCATGGCTCCTGACGGAACACGTTTCCTGAACTGTGTTTGGTGACACCGACCCGGTTGTTTCTGATTTCTCAGACGTTCCCGCGTCGCATCAGGAAAGCACGCATTATAGGCATGCTTTTTAGGCTTCGACAAGCCCTCTGTCAAAAAACAGAGGGCTTGTCCCAGCGGCCCCTCAATGCGGCCGCACGTCCCCCGCGGGCGTCGCAGCGGCTGCCGGGGCCTCGGCCGGCGCCGCAGGGGCAACGGCGACCGGCTCCTCATCAGGCAACGGTGTCGGCGCACGCTCCAGCGCCACCTCCAGCACCTTGTCGATCCAGCGCACGGGCACGATCTCCAGCTGGCTCTTGACGTTGTCCGGAATGTCTTGGAGGTCCTTGACGTTGTCTTCCGGAATCATCACCAGCTTGATGCCCCCGCGGTGGGCGGCCAGTAGCTTCTCCTTCAGGCCGCCGATGGCCGTCACCTCGCCGCGCAGCGTGATCTCGCCGGTCATGGCGACATCCGCACGCACCGGGATGCCGGTCAGCGCCGAGACAAAGGCCGTGGTCATCGCGGCCCCCGCGCTCGGGCCGTCCTTGGGCGTCGCACCATCGGGCACGTGGACGTGCACGTCGCGCTTCTCGAACAGCTCGTCCTTGATGCCCAGGCGGCGCGAGCGGCTGCGCACCACGGTGCGCGCGGCCTCGACCGATTCCTTCATCACGTCGCCCAGCGAGCCGGTGCGGATGATGTTGCCCTTGCCCGGCATGGCCGTGGCTTCGATGGTCAGCAGATCGCCGCCCACCTCGGTCCAGGCCAGACCGACCACCTGGCCAACCTGGTTGGTCTTCTCGGCACGCCCGAAGTCGTACTTGCGCACCCCCAGGAAGTCGTTCAGATTCTCATCCGTCACCACCACCTTGCCGGTGTAGGTCTTGAGCAGCAGGCCCTTGACCACCTTGCGACAGATCTTGGAGATTTCACGCTCCAGCGACCGCACACCGGCTTCGCGGGTGTAGTAGCGGATGATGCCCCGGATGGCGTCCTCGGTGACCTCCATCTCGTCGTCCTTCACGCCGTTGTTCTTGGCCTGCTTGGGCAGCAAGTACTTCTGCGCGATGTGGAGCTTCTCATCCTCGGTGTAACCCGACAGGCGGATGACCTCCATCCGGTCCAACAGGGCCGGCGGGATGTTCATCGAGTTGGACGTGGCCACGAACATCACATCGGACAGGTCGAAATCGACCTCGATGTAATGGTCGCCGAAGGTGTGGTTCTGCTCCGGATCCAGCACCTCCAGCAGGGCCGACGAGGGATCGCCGCGGAAATCCATGCCCAGCTTGTCGATCTCGTCGAGCAGGAACAGTGGATTGCGCGTACCGACCTTGGCCAGGCTCTGCAGCACCTTGCCCGGCATGGAGCCGATGTAGGTGCGACGGTGCCCGCGGATCTCGGCCTCGTCGCGCACGCCGCCCAGCGCCATGCGGACGAACTTGCGGCCCGTGGCGCGCGCCACGGACTGCCCCAGCGAGGTCTTGCCCACGCCCGGGGGCCCCACCAGGCACAGGATGGGTGCCTTCACCTTGTCCACGCGCTGCTGCACGGCAAGGTATTCGAGGATGCGGTCCTTGACCTTCTCCAGACCGTAGTGGTCCTCGTTGAGCACCTCCTCGGCCAGACCCAGGTCGTGCTTGATCTTGGTCTTGCGCGACCACGGCAGCCCGATCAGCGTGTCCAGGTAGTTGCGCACCACCGTGGCTTCGGCCGACATCGGCGACATCAGCTTGAGCTTCTTGAGCTCGGCTTCGGCCTTCTTGCGTGCCTCCTTGGGCATGCGGGCGGCCTGGATCTTCTTTTCCAGCTCTTCCAGGTCGGCGCCCTCTTCGCCGTCGCCCAGTTCCTTCTGGATGGCCTTGACCTGCTCGTTCAGGTAGTACTCGCGCTGGCTCTTCTCCATCTGGCGCTTGACGCGGCCACGGATGCGCTTTTCCACCTGCAGGATGTCGACTTCGTGCTCGAGCTGCTCCAGCAGCTTCTCGAGCCGCTGGGCCACGTCGAACAGATCCAGCACCGATTGCTTGGCTTCCAGCTTGAGCGGCAGATGCGCGGCAATGGTGTCGGCCAGACGGCCCGGGTCGTCGATGCCGGCGATCGAGGTGAGGATCTCCGGCGGGATCTTCTTGTTGAGCTTGACGTACTGGTCGAACTGCTGGGTCACCGCGCGGCGCAGTGCCTCCACCTCGGGGGTGGGTTCACCGGCCGGCTCCACCGGCAGCACTTCGGACACGAAGTGTTCGCCGTTGTCGCTGACGCTCTGGGTCTGGGCGCGCTGCACACCTTCGACCAGCACCTTCACGGTGCCGTCGGGCAGCTTGAGCATCTGCAGGATGCTCGACACACAGCCCACGCCAAACAGGTCTTCGGCCCGCGGTTCGTCCTTGCCAGCGGCCTTCTGGGCCACCAGCATGATCTGGCGGCCGCCATCCATCGCGGCTTCCAGAGCCTTGATCGACTTGGGGCGCCCCACGAACAGCGGGATGACCATGTGGGGGAACACCACCACGTCCCGCAGCGGCAGCAGCGGCAGCGTGGTCGGTTCCGGGGGGAGGATGGGATGTCCTGACATGGGTTGCCTCACTTTCTCGGATCCACATGGGGCCCGAGGGTTGGATTGCAAGAAGCCGGCTCGGTCAAAAAACCGGGGGACCGGCGTGGAAGGACATGGAGGCTCAGGCGCTGGCCTTGGCCTGTTCCCTGTAAACCAGCAGGGGCTTGCCGCCCTCTTCGATGATGTGCTCGTCGACCACGACCTTGGCCACGCCATCGAGCGTGGGCAGTTCGAACATGGTGTCGATCAAGGCCGCTTCCATGATGGAGCGCAGGCCACGCGCGCCGGTCTTGCGCTTGAGTGCGCGGCGGGCGATCGCGCTCAGCGCGGTCGGGCGGATCTCCAGCTCGACCCCGTCCATCGCGAACAGCTTCTGGTACTGCTTGAGCAGCGCGTTCTTGGGCTCGACCAGGATCTGGATCAGCGCCTCCTCGGTCAGCTCGCCCAGGGTGGCGACCACCGGCAGGCGGCCCACCAGTTCGGGGATCAGGCCAAAGCGCACCAGATCCTCGGGCTCGACGTTGCGGAAAACCTCGGAGACCCGCTTCTCGGACTTGCTGTGCACGGTCGCCCCAAAGCCGATGCCCGACTTCTCGGTGCGGTTCTGGATGACCTTCTCCAGACCATCAAAGGCCCCGCCGCAGATGAACAGGATGTTGGTCGTGTCGATCTGCAGGAAGTCCTGGTTCGGGTGCTTGCGGCCACCTTGCGGCGGCACGCTGGCCATGGTGCCCTCCACCAGCTTCAGCAGGGCCTGCTGCACGCCCTCGCCCGAGACATCGCGGGTGATCGACGGGTTGTCGGCCTTGCGGGAGATCTTGTCGATCTCGTCGATGTAGACGATGCCGCGCTGCGCCCGCTCGACGTCGTAGTTGCAGTTCTGCAGCAGCTTCTGGATGATGTTCTCGACGTCCTCGCCCACGTAACCGGCTTCGGTCAGCGTGGTGGCATCGGCGATCACGAAGGGCACGTTCAACAGCCGGGCCAGCGTCTGGGCCAGCAGCGTCTTGCCGGAGCCGGTGGGGCCGATCAGCAGGATGTTGCTCTTGGCCAGCTCCACCTCGTCCTTGCTCGCGCCCATGTGCTTGAGACGCTTGTAGTGGTTGTAGACCGCCACCGAGAGCGTGCGCTTGGCCGTGTCCTGGCCAATCACGTACTGGTCCAGGCTGGTCTTGATCTCGGCCGGAGTGGGCAGATCCGACTTGGCCGGAGACTTGGCCGCGCCGGGTTCGGCTGGCGTTTCATCCCGGATGATGTCGTTGCACAGCTCGATGCACTCGTCGCAGATGAAGACCGAAGGTCCCGCGATGAGCTTCTTGACCTCGTGCTGGCTCTTTCCGCAGAAAGAGCAGTAGAGGACCTTTTCGCCAGAGGCGCCTTTCTTGTCCGACATGAGTGTGTGCCTGGGCTGTGCTAGGGAAGCGTGAAGGAATGATAGAGCAAGCGCCGATCAACCCCGCTTGTCGAGAACCTGATCGATCAGGCCGTAGGCCTGGGCTTCGGCAGCGGACATGTAGTAGTCGCGCTCGGTGTCGGCCTGGATCTTCTCCAGCGGCTGGCCGGTGCGTTCGGCCAACACACGGTTGAGCTGCTCGCGGGTCTTCAGGATCTCGCGGGCGTGGATCTCGATGTCCGTGGCCTGGCCCTGGGCGCCGCCCAGCGGCTGGTGGATCATGATCTTGCTGTTGGGCAGCGAGAAACGCTTGCCCTTGGCCCCGGCCGCCAGCAGGAAGGCGCCCATGCTGGCTGCCATGCCGATGCACAGCGTCGAGACATCGGGCTTGATGAACTGCATGGTGTCGAAGATCGACATGCCGGCGCTGACGCTGCCGCCCGGGGAGTTGATGTAGAAGGAAATGTCCTTGTCGGGGTTCTCACTCTCCAGGAACAGCAGCTGAGCGACCACCAGGTTGGCGCTCTGGTCATTGACCGGCCCCACCAGGAAGACGATGCGCTCGCGCAGCAGCCGGGAGTAGATGTCGTAAGCACGCTCGCCGCGCCCCGACTGCTCGATGACCATGGGAACCATGCCGAGGGCTTGGGTGTCCAGTGCGCTCATGGAACTCCTTCAGGAAGGTATGTGACGGTTTGTCCTGCTGCCCATTATGTCGCCGCAGGAAAACCGTGGGATCGAAGAAAAAAAGCCCGGCCAACAGGCTCGGGCGATTTTTCAGGAACGGGGCCGGATCAGCCCGGCCACCGTCTGCTTGATTGAAATCAAGCGGTCATCAGCTCGTCGAACGGCAAGGCCTTGTCGACCACCTTGGCCTGGCCCAGCACGAAGTCGGTCACGTTGTTCTCGATGACGATGGCCTCGACCTCGGCCATGCGCTGACGGTCCGACAGGTACCAGCGCACCACCTCGGCCGGCTTCTCGTAGGACTGGGCCATCTCTTCGATGTGGGCCTGCAGCTGCTCCGGCTTGGCCTGCAGGTTGTTGGCGCGCACCAGCTCGCCCACCACCAGGCCCAGGCGCACGCGCTTCTCGGCCTGCGGCGCGAAGATCTCGGTCGGGATCGGGGTCTTGTCGGCGTCCTTGATGCCGCGCTGCTTCAGGTCCTCGCGGGCGCCTTCGACCAGGCGATCGGTCTCGGCGGAGATCAGGGCCTTGGGCAGGTCCAGCTCAGCGGCCTTGACCAGGGCGTCCATCACGGCCGCCTTGTTGCGCGCCAGCACGCGGAACTTGACCTCGCGCTCCAGGTTCTTCTTCACATCGGCGCGCAGGGCTTCGACCGTGCCCGCCTCGATGCCCAGGGCCTTGATGAAGTCGCCGTCCACCTCGGGCAGGTGCTGGGCTTCGATCTTCTTCATGGTCACCAGGAAGTCAGCTTCCTTGCCGGCCACGTCCTTGCCGTGGTAGTCAGCCGGGAACTGCAGCGGGAAGGTCTTGGACTCGCCCACCTTCATGCCGCGCACGGCCGCGTCGAACTGCTCCAGCATCTGGCCTTCGCCGACCAGGAACTGGAAGCCTTCGGCCTTGCCGCCGGCAAACGGTTCGCCGTCGATCTTGCCTTCGAAGTCGATCGTGACGCGGTCACCGGCTTCAGCGCCTTGATCGGCCGGGCGCTGGGCGAAGGTGCGGCGCTGCTTGCGCAGGATATCGACGGTCTTGTCGATCGCGGCGTCATCCACCTCGGCGGACACGCGCTCGACCTCGACGGCCGACAGGTCGCCCAGCTTCACCTCGGGGTAGACCTCGAAGGTGGCGTCGAAGGCCATCTGGCCTTCCGCGGCTTCGTCCTTCTGGGTGATGTTGGGCACACCGGCCACGCGCAGCTGCGCCTCGTTGGCGGCCTGTGCGAAGGCCTGGCCCAGCTTGTCGTTCATCACTTCGTACTGCACCGAATAGCCATAGCGCTGGGCGACGACCGACATCGGCACCTTGCCGGGGCGGAAGCCATCGGCCTTGACGGTGCGCGCCAGCTTCTTCAGACGGGCTTCGACTTCGGAGTTGATCTCGCTGGCCGCCAGCGTCAGGGTGATGCGGCGTTCGAGCTTCTCGAGGGTTTCAACGTTGACTGCCATGGTGCGAACTCTGATGTTGCGTGTACGGAAACGTCATGGGGGTGGTGCGCGGGGCCGGACTCGAACCGGCACGCCCGTGAAGGCGTCAGGACCTAAACCTGGTGCGTCTACCAATTTCGCCACCCGCGCGATCCTGGCTCGGCGCGACGGCATCCACTGCCGCCGGCACGCCGGACCTGTCCCGATGACTGATGTGTCGGAGCGGACCCCCACCCCTTTTCAGGCGTGCGCATCCACCCCGGGCGAACCGGTAAACCGCGTATTCTATCGGTCAACCGGTCCGCTGAACGCCACGGCCGTCATGCCGTGGCAAAAACAGGGCTCAAACCGCCTCCTTCGACGGTGGCACCGGCGCGGGCTGCACGCGGAACCACGCCGCATACATGGCCGGCAGGGCCAGCAGGGTCAGCGCCGTGGCGGCGACCAGCCCGCCCATGATGGCCACCGCCATCGGCCCCCAGAACACGCTGCGTGACAAGGGAATCATCGCCAGCACCGCCGCCGCTGCCGTCAGCACGATGGGCCGGAAACGACGCACCGCCGATTCGACGATGGCCTCCCAGGCTGGCACGCCACGCAGCCGGTCCTGCTCGATCTGGTCGATCAGGATCACCGAGTTGCGCATGATCATGCCCACCAGGGCGATGAAGCCCAGCATGGCCACGAAGCCGAAGGGCCGGTCCAGCAGCAGCAGCGCGGCGGCCACGCCGGCAATGCCCAGCGGTGCGGTCAGCACCACCAGCATGGCGCGCGAGAAGCTCTGCAGTTGCAGCATCAGCAGCGTCAGCATCAGGAAGCCCATGATCGGCAGCCCGACCATGATGGAGCCCTGTCCTTTGGCGCTCTCCTCCACCGCGCCGGCCAGTTCGATGCGCATGTCGGGCGGCATGCGCTGCTGCAAGGCCTGCAGCCGGGGCCACAGGGCGAAGCTGACGGTGGGCCCCTGGATGCCCTCGATCACGTCGCCCTGCACGGTGATGGCGTATTTGCGGGCGTCACGCCACAGCACGCCAGGTTCCCAGCCCTGTTCCCAATGGGCGATCTGGCTGAGCGGGATGGCGCGGCCACTGCTGGTGGCCACATAGGCGCTGTCGAGCTGGCTCACGCTGCGCCGCTCCTCGGGCGGCTGGCGCAGCACGATGCTGACCAGCCGGTCGTTCTCGCGGTACTGACCGATGGTGCGCCCACTGAACAGGGTCTGGGTGGCCTGGGCGATGGACTGACTGGTCACCCCCAGCGCGCGGGCCTTGTCCTGATCGACCGACAGCCGCACCACGCGCACCGGCTCGTTCCAGTTGTCGTTCACCCCGCGCATGCGGGCATCGGCCCGCATCAGGGCCTTGACCTCGTCGGCCCAGTGCCGCACCGCCGGGATGTCGTCCCCCAGCACGCGGAACTGCACCGGGTAGGCCACCGGTGGCCCGCTGGGCAGCAGCTTCACCCGCCCCCGCACTTCCGGGAACTCGGTGGCCAGCAGTTCGGGCAGGCGCTTGCGCAGGGCCTCGCGGGCCACCAGGTCCTTGCTCAGCAGGATGAACTGGCTGACGTTGGTCTGCGGAAAGATCTCGTCGAGCGGCAGGTAGAAGCGCGGTACGCCGCGCCCCACCCAGGCGGCCACCGATGCCAACCCGGGCTCCTTCAGCATGCGCTGCTCGAAGCGTTGCGCCACGCGGTCGCTGTCCTGGATCGTCGAGCCTTCGGGCAGCCACAGGTCCACCAGGATCTCCGGCCGGTTCGAGTCCGGGAAGAACTGCTGCTGCACCCGGCTCATGCCCACCACGCCCAGGGCAAACACCGCGACCGTGATGCCAATCGTCCACCAGCGGTGGGCCACGCACCAGTTCACCGCCGCGCGGAAGCGGCTGTAGAACGGCGTGTCGAACAGTTCGTGGATCTCCCCTTCGCCATGGGCAGCCCGGGTGTGCAGCAGCCAGGCCCCCAGGTAGGGCACGAAGTAAACCGAAACCACCCACGAGATGATCAGGGCCGCGGCCGTCACGGCGAACATCGCAAAGGTGTACTCGCCCACCGTCGACTGGGCCATGCCGATGGGCAGGAAGCCGGTGGCGGTGATCAGCGTGCCGGTCAGCATCGGCATCGAGGTCACCTCGTAGGCGTGGGTGGCGGCATGCAAGCGGTCATAGCCCTCCTCCAGCTTGCGCACCATCATCTCGACCGCGATGATCGCGTCGTCCACCAGCAGCCCCAGCGCCACGATCAGCGAGCCCAGCGAGATCTTGTGCAGGCCCACACCCCAATAGAACATGGTGACGAAGGTGATGGCCAGCACCAGCGGGATGGTGATGGCCACCACCAGGCCCGGCCAGACATCGATGCGCAGCGGCCGCGTGTGCAGCCCCAGGCTCAGAAAGCTCACCGCCAGCACCACCACCACGGCCTCGATCAGCACGTGAACGAACTCGCTGATCGAATGGCTCACCGCCTCGGGCTGGTTCTGGATTTGACCGAGCGTCACGCCCACAGGCAGTTCGGCCTGGATGGCCTTCACCTGCGCCTGCAGGGCCTGGCCCAGCGCGATGATGTCACCACCCTTGGCCATCGACACGCCCAAGGCCACCACGGGATGGCCCTGGAAACGCACCATCGTCGTGGGCGGATCCACATAGCCGCGGTGGATGTCGGCGATGTCGCCCAGCTTGATGGTGCTGGCCGCCCCCGTCGTCGGATTCACGGCGCGGATGGGCATCTGGCGCAGCGCATCCAGCGAGTCCAAGGCCCCCTGGACCCGGATCTGCACATTGCGGCTCTCGGTGTTCACCACCCCCGCCGCCGCCACCGCGTTCTGGGCGTTGAGCTGCGAGACCACCTGGTTCATGTCCAGCCCCAGTTCCGCCAGGCGGCGCGCCGAGATCTCAACCTTCACCTCCTCGGCCTGGACGCCGAACAGCACCACCTTGGCCACGCTGGGCACGCGCAGCAGGCGCGAGCGCACATCCTCGGCGAAGACGCGCAGTTCCTCGTCCGAGAAGCCATCGGCCGACAACGCGAAGATGGAGCCGTACACGTCCCCGAAGTCGTCGTTGAAATACGGCCCCTGCACGCCCGAGGGCAGCGTGGGCGCCATGTCGCCGATGCGCTTGCGCACCTGGTACCAGGCCTCGCTGACCTCCTTGGGCGGCGTCGAGTCCTTCACCTGGAACAGCGTCAGCGACTCTCCCGGCTTGGTGTAGCTGCGGATGGTGTCCGCATGGGGCACTTCCTGCAGCGTGCGCTCGATCTTGTCGGTCACCTGCTCGGCCACCTGCTGTGCCGTGGCACCGGGCCAGTAGGCCTGCACCACCATGGCCCGGAAGGTGAAAGGCGGGTCCTCGTCCTGCCCCAGCTGGAAATAGGCGAACAGCCCCAGCGTCATCAGGACGATCATCAGATAGCGCGTCAGCGGCGCATGTTCCAGCGCCCAGCGCGAAACGTTGAACGGGGCGCGGCGCGACTCTTGGTTGGCATCCATCTCGGGTTCCCGGTCGACCGATCAGCGCGAGGCGGCCATCTTGGCCGGCTCCACATAGCGTTTGACCGTCTGCCCAGCCGCCAACAGGTGCGTGCCGGCCGTGACCACCTCGTCGCCAGCCTTCAGCCCGGCCGACACCACCACCTGGCTGCCTTCCGAACGGGCCACCTGCACGGGCTGCGGCTTCACCGTCATGGAGGCCGGATCCAGCAACCAGACCGCGTCGTGGCCCTGCTGGCTCACCAAGGCGGTCAAAGGCAGACGGAGGACACCGGATTGGGCTGGCTGCCGCACCGACACCGTGGCCGTGCGGCCCAGGCGCAGCTCGGCCGCCCCCACATCGGCCTTGACCAGAAAGGTCCGGGTCACCGGATCGGCCGCGGCGGCCACCTCCCGGATCACCACCGGCCACCGTGCGTCCTGGCCCCAGGCCTTGACCTGGACCGCCCCGGACCGCCCCACCATCCCCCGCACCGCCTCGACCTGGGTTTCCGGCACCGCGAACACCGCATCCCGCGGCCCGTCGTGGGCCAAGCGCACCACCGGCGTGCCCGCAGCCACCACCTGCCCCGGCTCGGCAGGTGTGGCGGTGATCACCCCCGATGCGTCGGCCAGCAGGTCCGCATAGCCGGTCTGGTTGCGCTGCACCTGGGTCTGGGCCAGGGCCTGCTCCCATTGGGCGCGGGCCGTCTTCTCGGTCGTCTCATGCCGCTCCAGTTCGGCAGCGCCGATGAAGCCCTGCTCCCGCAGCGCCCGGTAGCGTTTCAGGTTGGCGCTGGCCAACTCCAGGCTGGTCTTGGCTGCGGCTTCGGCGGCCTGGGCGACATCCTGCCCCAGTTGCAGATCCCGGGCGTCCAGCCGGGCCAGCAGTTGGCCGCGCCGCACCGTCTGTCCCAGGTCCACCGGTCGGGTCAGCAGTTTGCCGCCCACCCGGAAGCTCAGATCGGTCTCGGTGCGGGCCCGGATCTCCGCCGCATAGTCCACCATCGGTTGCAGTTCCCCGCCCCCCAGCTTGAGCGTGCGGACCGCCCGCACGGGTTCAGGGGCGGCGGGTTTGGGTGCACAGGCGGACAGCAACAACACCGGCAGCAGCGCAACCAACAGAACAGGGCTGCGGCGAAGCGACAGATTCGTCATGGGCGAGGGACAGGCGGTCACCTGTCGGGATGGTTAATGACTGACTGGTCAGTAATGTAGGCAGCCCGCCTGGCGACGTCAATCCGCGCGCACGGGCGCTGCGGCGACAATCCCCCGCCGTGAGCGTTGAACATTACGAAAACTTCCCGGTGGCCTCCTGGCTGTGCCCGCCAGCCCTGCGTCCGCCGATCACCGCCATCTACTGGTTCGCCCGCACGGCCGACGATCTGGCGGATGAAGGCGATGCGCCGGCCGAACAGCGCCTCGCCGATCTGTCAGCCTACCGGGCCGAGCTCCAGCGGGTGGCCGCTGGTCAGTCGCCCGGGCCGCGCTGGGCGCCCATCTTCACGGCGCTGGCCCGGGCCCTCCAGGCCCACGCCCTGCCCCTGCCGCTGCTGGACGACCTGCTTCAGGCCTTTGAGCGGGACGTCCCCAGCCCGCGCTATGCCGACCGGGCCGAACTGCTGGACTACTGCCGCCAGTCGGCCAACCCGGTGGGCCGGCTGCTGCTGCACCTGCATGGCATCACGCAGCCACAGGCCCTGGCGCAATCCGACGCCATCTGCAGCGCGCTGCAGCTGATCAATTTCTGGCAGGACCTCAGCGTGGACCTGCCCCGCGGGCGCTGCTACCTGCCGGCCGAGGACCTGGTCCGGCACGGGCTGATGCCCAGCCAGCGGCCCACCACCGACACGGCCGCCACGCAGGCCCTGGTGGCTGACTTGTGCGCCTGGGCCCGGGCCCTGATGCGGCAAGGCGCCCCGCTGGTTCACACACTGCCGGGCCGGGCCGGCTGGGAACTGCGCCTGGTCGTGCAGGGCGGCCTGCGCATTCTGGAGAAAATCGAGGCCATGCACTGTCGCAGCTTGACCCGACGCCCCACCCTGGGCCCGACCGACCTGGCCCGGATGGCCTGGCGCAGCCTGTGGATGCCTCGGAGCACCCTGTCATGACCCCCCAGCAATACGTCGAACAAAAGGCCGCGGCCAGCGGCTCCTCGTTCTATTACGCCTTTCTCTTCCTGCCCCCCGAGCGGCGGGCCGCCATCACCGCCTTCTATGCCTTCTGCCGGGAGGTGGATGACGTGGTCGACGAGGTGCACGACCCCAGCGTGGCAGCGGCCAAGCTGGCCTGGTGGCGCCAGGAGGTCCGGCAGGCGTTTGCGGGCCACCCCACGCACCCGGCCATGCAGGCGTTGATGCCGCTGGCGCCCCGCTACGCCATCACGGCCGAGCACCTGGACCAGGTCATCCAGGGCTGCGAGATGGACCTGACCCAGACCCGCTATCTGGATTACCCTGGCCTGCAGCGCTACTGCCACCTGGTGGCGGGTGTGGTCGGCGAGGTGGCCTGCAACATCTTCGGCCGCACCCAGGAGACGACGGTAGCCTACGCCCACCAGTTGGGCCTGGCCCTGCAGCTGACCAACATCATCCGTGACGTGGGCGACGACGCCCGGCGTGGCCGCATCTACCTGCCGATCGAGGACCTGCAGCGTTTTGACGTGAAGGCCCATGAGCTGCTCAAGCGCGACGCGCCCTGGGGCTACAGCGATCGCTTCCAGGCCTTGATGCAGTTCCAGGCGCAGCGGGCCCAGCGCTGCTACGACGAGGCGCTGGCCCTGCTGCCCGAGGTGGACCGCAAGGCCCAGAAGCCCGGCCTGATGATGGCCTTCATCTACCGCGACCTGCTGCGCGAGATCGAGCGCGGCGGCTTCCAGGTGCTGCACCAGCGCATCTCGCTGACGCCGCTGCGCAAGCTCTGGCTCGCCTTCAAGACCCAGTGGCGGGGCCGGTGAACCCTGCCCACGCCCGCCCGCCCGGCCGGCTGGCCGTCGTCGGGGCCGGCTGGGCCGGGCTGGCCGCGGCCGTCGAAGCGGTGGACGCCGGCTGGGCCGTGACCCTGTTCGACATGGCCGGGCAGCCCGGCGGGCGAGCCCGCAGCACGGCCCAGGACGGACTGGAGCTGGACAACGGCCAGCACATCCTGATCGGCGCCTACCGGGACACACTGGCGCTGATGCGCCACGTCGGGGTGGCCCCCGAGACGGTGCTGCATCGCCAGCCTCTGGCGCTGGTTCCCCCGGCCGGCGGTGGCCTGCGGTTGCCAGCTGGGCCGGCCCTGCCTGCCTTTCTGCGTGGCGTGCTGGGCTGGCGTGAACTGTCCTGGCGGGCTCGCCTGGCCCTGCTGGGCCGGGCGGCCCGCTGGCGCCTGTCGGGATTTCGCTGTCCGCCCCACTGGAGCGTGGAGCGTCTCTGCGCCGGCCTGCCCCGGGAGGCCTTCGAGGCGCTGATCGACCCGCTGTGCGTGGCGGCCCTGAACACCCCCGCCCACCAGGCCAGTGCACAAGTGCTGCTGACGGTGCTGCGGGACGCCCTGTTCGGCCCGCCGGGCAGCGCCGACCTGCTGCTGCCGACGCGGCCGCTGCAACAACTGCTGCCGACCCCCGCCCTGCACTGGCTGCATCAGCAGGGGGCCCGGTGGTGCCCCGGCCACCGGGTCCACCGACTCGCGCCCCAGGAACACGGCTGGCAGGTCGACGGCGAAGACTACGACGCCGTGGTCCTGGCCTGCAGCGCCGTGGAAGCGGGCCGTCTGCTGGCCGATCTGGCCCCGGACTGGTCCGCCCAGGCGCTGGCCATGGACTACCAGCCCATCGTCACGGTCTGGTTGAGCCAGCCCGGTGCGCGCTGGCCTGAAGCGATGATGGCGCTGCCCGCATCCCCGAACGCAGCGACAGCCCCGGCGCAGTTCGGCTTTGACCTGGGCCAGTTGGGCGGCCCGTCCGGCACCTTTGCGCTGGTGATCAGCGGGGCCGCCCGCTGGGTGGCCCAAGGGCGTGAAGCGACGGTGGCCGCCGTCCGCCAGCAGTTGAGCCAAGCGTTTGCCGACACGCCCTGGCCCTGGAACGACGCCACCGCCTCGCTGCAGGCCGTGCGGACCGAGAAACGGGCCACGTTTGCCTGCACCCCCGGTCTGCAGCGACCCGCGCCCACCCCCCTGCCCCGCCTGGCGGTGGCCGGCGACCATGTCGCCGGGCCCTATCCCGCCACATTGGAGGGCGCGGTCCGCAGCGGAATCGCCGCGGTGCGGCATCTGTCAAGCCAGGAGGGTCGTTGAGCCCGGGCCCATTGCTGCAGCGCAACACATGGCCCCGGTGTCTTTTCGCCATGTAAAATGCAGCCTTCTCCTGGTCGGATTGCCATGCAAAAGAAAGACCCGCAAACGCCGAGCATCCAGGTCCTCGCACGTGCTTTCGCCCTGCTGGATGTCCTGGCGGCCCAACCGGACCCGGTCCCCCTGAAGGACCTGAGCGAACGCACCGGGCTGCACCCGTCGACCGCCCACCGCATCCTGAACGATCTGGCCGCGGGCCGCCTTGTCGATCGCCCCGAAGCCGGCACCTACCGCCTGGGCATGCGCCTGCTGGAGCTGGGCAATCTGGTGAAGGCCCGCCTCGACGTGCGTGAGGCCGCATTGGGCCCCATGCGAGAGCTCAACCGCCTGACCAACCAGCCAGTCAACCTGTCGGTGCGGCAAGGTGACGAGATCGTCTACATCGAGCGGACCTACAGCGAACGCTCGGGCATGCAGGTGGTGCGCGCCGTCGGCGGCCGCGCCCCCTTGCACCTCACCTCCGTGGGCAAGCTGTTCCTGGCCTATGAAGAGCCTCAGCGCGTGCGCAGCTATGCCACACGCACCGGCCTCACCGGCCACACCCGCAACAGCCTGACCACCCTGCCCGCGCTGGAGCGCGAGCTCTCACAGGTGCGACGCCAGGCCGTGGCGCGCGATGACGAGGAACTGGAGCTGGGCGTGCGCTGCATGGCCGCCGGCATCTTCGACGACCAGGGCAAGCTGGTGGCTGGGTTGTCGATCTCGGCCCCCAGCGACCGGCTGGAGGAATCGTGGATGGAACGGGTGAAGTCCACCGCCAGCCAGATCTCCGCCGCGCTGGGCTACCGTGGGCCAGCGACACCGGTCGTCTGAGACCGGGGCTCCAACGCGCGTTGGTCCCACCCCAAAAACAAAGGCAGCCTGTGGGCTGCCTTCTTTTTGATCCCGCGGGCGGCGGGATGACGCTCAGCTTGTCGGCTTGAGGCGGCTGTCCAGGGTACCGACCGGGGTCGGGTGGTTGGTCAACAACCACTTTCGGATGCGTTCGGCATCGGCGATGCGCGAGTACTTGCCGGCCGAATCCAGCAGCACCAGGATCAGCTTGCGGCCCGCCAGCTTGGCCTGCATGACCAGGCACTGGCCTGCTTCGGTGATGTAACCCGTTTTCTGCACCCCGATGTCCCAGTCTGGGCTCTTCACCAGGCGGTTGGTCGTGTGGTACTGCAGCTGCCGTGAGCCCACTTCCACCTGGTATTCCTGTGAGGTCGACAGCTGCCGGATCAGCGGCACCTGGGATGCGGCCTTCACCAGCACCGCCAGATCCTGAGCGCTCGACTGGTTCTGACTCGACAGGCCCGTGGGTTCCACATAGCGGGTGTCGTGCATGCCCAGTTGGCGGGCCTTGGCATTCATCGCAGACACGAAGGCCGAGATGCCACCCGGGTAGTTGTGACCCAGCGCACTGGCGGCCCGGTTTTCGGAGGACATCAGCGCCAGGTGCAGCATCTGGCCCCGGGTCAGCTTGGTGCCCACGCGCAGACGCGAAGAGCTCATCTTCTCGGTGTCGACGTCGTCCTGCGTGATGGACAGCGTCTCGTCCATCGGCAGATGCGCCTCGGTCACCACCATCGCGGTCATCAGCTTGGTGATCGACGCGATCGGCAGCACGGCCTGGGAATTCTTGTTCAGCAGGACCTCATTGGTGTCCTGGTCCAGCACGAAGGCCACGCTGCTGCGCAGCGACAGCGGATCGTCGGTCGAATGCAGGCCATACATCTGGCCGAAGGAGCGGGCCCCCGGCGCTGGCGTGAACGACGCGGGCTCCACCGGCTTGCGCTCCGGCGCCACGGCCTTGGCGGCATGCACCGGGCGCTGCGAGGAGGCCGAAGCGGTCCGGGTCCGCGGCTTGGCAGCCGCTGCCGTCTTGCGGGTCGAAGACGACTTGCTTGCGCTGCTCGACTTCTTGCTCTTGACACCGGAAGCCTTGCCGCTCGTCGACGCCTTGGCCGACGCACTGGCCTTGTGGTGCGAGCCCCCCTGGGCATCGGCCGCCCACGCGTGGGTTCCGGCCACCGAGGCCACCAAACAACACAGCGCCACCAAAGCCTTGTGAGATCTCATCTTCATCCTTCGCGTCGTCTCTCGCAGTCAGGCAGCCCCTGCCGGTGTCACCCACCACACCGGGACGACTTTGTCGCCCTCTTGAAACACAGTTTCATTATCGCCCCCTGAGTTCCCCATGGCAATGAAAAAAGACATGCAAGACATTGACTTGCACGTCCTTCCTCAAGTGCCAGGGTGTACTCAGCCCTGGGCGGCCACACGCTCCACGCCGGCGTGCAGCTTGCTCAACGCAGACAGATAGGCTTTGGCTGACGCGACCACGATATCCGGATCGGACCCCACGCCATTGACAATGCGCCCCCCCAGCTGCAGCCGGAAGGTCACCTCGCCCTGGGATTCTGTGCTGCCCGAGGTGATCGCATTGACGGAATAAAGCACCATCTCCGCACCACTTTGGACCTTGGACTCGATGGCCTTGAGCGTGGCATCCACCGGACCATTGCCTTCGCTCTCGACCACCGTTTCCTGCCCGCCCATCGTAAGCACGACACGTGCCCGCGGACGCTCACCGGTCTCGGAATGCTGGGACAGAGACACGAACCGGTAGAAATCGGGCTCGGCGGCGCGCGAACTGTCGCCCACCAGCGCAATGATGTCTTCGTCGAAGATCTCGCTCTTGCGGTCGGCCAGATCCTTGAAACGGGCGAAGGCGGCGTTCAGGTCCGCCTCCGAGGCCAGCTCCACCCCCAGCTCCTGCAGACGCTGCTTGAAGGCATTGCGCCCAGACAGCTTGCCCAGCACCAGCTTGTTGGCCGCCCAGCCCACGTCCTCGGCCCGCATGATCTCGTAGGTGTCACGCGCCTTCAGCACACCATCCTGGTGGATGCCGGAAGCGTGCGCAAAGGCGTTCGCTCCCACCACGGCCTTGTTGGGTTGCACCACGAAGCCAGTGGTCTGGCTGACCAGGCGGGAGGCCGGCACGATCTGGGTCGTGTCGATGCCCACCTCGAGACCGAAGTAGTCGCGGCGGGTCCTGACCGCCATCACCACCTCTTCCAGCGAGCAGTTGCCGGCGCGTTCACCCAGGCCGTTGATCGTGCACTCGACCTGCCGCGCCCCACCGATCTTCACCCCGGCCAGGGAGTTGGCCACCGCCATGCCCAGGTCGTTGTGGCAGTGCACCGACCAGATGGCCTTGTCCGAATTGGGCACCCGCTCGCGCAGATGCTTGATGAAGTTGCCGTAGAGCTCGGGGATGGCGTAGCCGACCGTATCGGGGATGTTGATGGTCGTCGCGCCTTCGGCGATGACCGCCTCCACCACCCGGGCCAGGAAATCCGGCTCCGAGCGGTAGCCGTCTTCGGCCGAGAACTCGATGTCCGCGCACAGGTTGCGGGCGAAACGCACCGACAACCGGGCCTGCTCCAGCACCTCTTCCGGCGTCATCCGCAGCTTCTTTTCCATGTGCAGCGGGCTGGTCGCGATGAAGGTGTGGATGCGGCTGCGGGCCGCGCCGGCCAGCGCCTCGGCCGCCCGGCTGATGTCGCGGTCATTGGCGCGGGCCAGCGAGCAGACCGTGGAATCCTTGATCTGGTTGGCGATCGTGCGCACAGCCTCAAAGTCGCCGTTCGAGGCGGCGGCGAAACCTGCCTCGATCACATCCACGCGCAGACGCTCCAGTTGGCGCGCAATGCGCACCTTCTCTTCACGGGTCATGGAGGCCCCGGGGGACTGCTCACCGTCACGCAACGTGGTGTCGAAAATGATGAGCTTGTCGGTCATGCGGAAATCTCCTGGAACGCTGCGGCGGCCTGGACGGCAACCCGGTGGGAACGGAAGGTGAAGGACATGGACGTCTCCGGTGGAAATGCACGCAGCCGGAGGTCAAAGAAAAACGGCCCGCTGCGATGCGCTGGCGGGCCGTGATCCGAAAAAATGGTTCGGTGAACTTCGATGGACGTGTTCGATCAGCGTGCCCGCAGACTGGCTAGGGGCAGCGATAGCAGCAGAGCGCAGGCCATCACGATCGAGTTCATGTTTTCAAGTATAGCGTCTCAGTGCAGACCACGCTCATCGGGTTCGTCCTTGGAGGTGGAAATCACGCTCACCGGACGCCCCTTCATGCGCTTGTAGCCGTACACCGCGTAGCCCGACACGCCATAAATGCAGAACAGGCCGAACAGCACGATGGGAGGGTGGATGTTGATGATGGCGATGCCCAGCGCGATCAGCACGATGACGATGAAGGGCACGCTGCGCTTCAGGCTGATGTCCTTGAAGCTGTAGAACGGCACGTTGGTGACCATCGTCAGCCCCGCGTACAGGGCGAAGGCAAAGGCCGTCCAGGTGAGCGCCGGGGAACCGACGACATTCTTGATGCCCTGGTCATCGACGACCCAGATGAAGCCGACCACCATGGCTGCCGCGGCCGGGCTGGGCATGCCCTGGAAGAAGCGCTTGTCGACGATGCCGATGTTGGTGTTGAAACGCGCCAGACGCAGCGCGGCGCACGCGCAGTAGACGAAGGCGGCGATCCAGCCGGCCTTGCCCAGGCCCTTGAGGGCCCATTCATAGACGATCAGGGCCGGCGCGGCGCCAAAGCACACCATGTCGGACAGGCTGTCCATCTGCTCGCCGAAGGCGCTCTGGGTGTGGGTCAGCCGGGCCACACGGCCATCCAGGCTGTCCAGCACGGCCGCGCAGAACACGCCGACGGCGGCCATGTCGAAGCGCCCGTTCATGGCCATCACTACTGCGTAGAAGCCGCCGAACAGGGCGCCCAGCGTGAACAGGTTCGGAAGTATGTAGATGCCACGACGCCGGCGACGCGGCGGCATGTCGTCCAGATCCTGGTCGTCATCATCCAGGGCATCCGGAACGTGCGGAGTCAAATCGGTCATGGGAAAGAGGATACCTCAGCGTCCCGGGCCCCACCGGCCCGCCAACGCAACGGGCCGCCCGCAGGCGGCCCGCTGGACAGAGGGCAGCCAGAGGCCGCCCGTCTGCATCAGTTGCGGGTCTTGTCGACCAGCTTGTTGGCCTTGATCCAGGGCATCATGGCGCGCAGCTTCTCGCCCACCACCTCGATCGGGTGCTCGGCGGTCAGGCGGCGGCGCGAGGTCAGCGTCGGGGCGCCGGCCTTGTTCTCCAGGATGAAGCTCTTGGCGTACTCACCGGTCTGGATGTCCTTCAGGGCCTGACGCATCGCGTTCTTGGTGTCTTCGGTCACCACGCGCGGGCCGGTCACGTACTCACCGTACTCGGCGTTGTTCGAGATCGAGTAGTTCATGTTGCCAATGCCGCCTTCATAGATCAGGTCGACGATCAGCTTCAGCTCGTGCAGGCACTCGAAGTAGGCCATCTCAGGCGCGTAACCGGCTTCGGTCAGCGTCTCGAAGCCGGCCTTGATCAGCTCGACCGCGCCGCCGCACAGCACGGCCTGTTCGCCAAACAGGTCGGTTTCGGTTTCTTCGCGGAAGGTGGTCTCGATGATGCCGGCCTTGCCACCGCCGTTCGCCACGGCATAGCTCAGGGCCAGGTCACGCGCCTTGCCCGACTTGTCGGCGTAGACAGCGATCAGGTGCGGCACGCCGCCACCCTGGGTGTAGGTGCCACGCACGGTGTGGCCCGGGGCCTTGGGGGCGACCATCCAGACGTCCACGTCGTCGCGCGGCACGACCTGGTTGTAGTGCACGTTGAAACCGTGGGCGAAGGCCAGCGAGGCGCCCGGCTTCAGGTTCGGGGCCACCTGGTTGTTGTACACGTCGGCGATCTGCTCGTCAGGCAGCAGGATCATCACGACGTCGGCGCCCTTGACCGCCTCGGCGATCTCGGCCACCTTCAGGCCGGCCTTCTCGGCCTTGCCCCAGGACGCGCCACCCTTGCGCAGGCCCACGGTCACCTTCACGCCGCTGTCGTTCAGGTTCAGCGCGTGGGCGTGGCCTTGCGAGCCGTAGCCGATGATGGTGACGTTCTTGCCCTTGATGAGGGAGAGGTCGGCGTCCTTGTCGTAGTAAACCTTCATGGGATGTCTCTTCGGTTGGATGGGTACAAATGGAGCGGGAAGTGATCGCGGGGATCAGACGCGCAGGATGCGCTCGCCGCGACCGATCCCGCTGGAGCCGGTGCGCACGGTTTCGAGGATGGCGGTGCGGTCGATCGCCTCGATGAAGGCGTCGAGCTTGCCTGCGTCCCCGGTCAGTTCGATGGTGTAGCTCTTCTCGGTCACGTCGATGATGCGGCCACGGAAGATGTCGGCCATGCGCTTCATCTCCTCGCGTTCCTTGCCCACGGCACGGACCTTGATCAGCATGAGCTCACGCTCGGTGTAGTGGCCTTCGGTCAGGTCAACGACCTTGACCACGTCGACCAGCCGGTTCAGGTGCTTGGTGATCTGCTCGATCACCTCGTCCGAACCGTTGGTGACGACCGTCATGCGCGACAGCGACGGATCTTCCGTCGGCGCCACGGTCAGGCTCTCGATGTTGTAGCCGCGGGCGGAAAACAGGGCCACCACACGGGACAGGGCGCCGGGCTCGTTCTCGAGCAGCACCGCGATGATGTGTTTCATGTGCATTCTCCTGGCGCGCTCTTCAGGATGACGGCGGTAACCGCCATCCCTTGGCCACGCCGCATTGGCACGGTTGGGACAATCTCAGCCTCGGCTGCGGGAACCCCCTGAGCCAGCGCAGTCGGCGGCGCGGTAACGCCATCGCCCCGCCAGCCCGAAGGCGCTCACAGGTCCTCGGCGCCGAGCAGCATCTCCGAGAGACCCTTGCCCGCCTTGACCATGGGCCAGACGTTCTCGGTCGGGTCGGTGCGCACGTCCAGGAAGACGGTGCGGTCCTTCAGACGCATCATCTCCTTCAGGGCCGGTTCGATCTCCGAGGGCTTCTCGATCTTGATGCCGACGTGGCCATAGGCCTCGGCCAGCTTCACGAAGTCCGGCAACGCATCCATGTAGCTGCTGGAGTAGCGGCCTTCGTAGTCAATCTCCTGCCACTGCCGCACCATGCCCAGGTAGCGGTTGTTCAAGGCGATGATCTTGACCGGCGTCTTGTACTGCTGGCAGGTCGACAGTTCCTGGATGCACATCTGGATCGAGCCTTCGCCGGTGATGCAGAACACATCCGACTGCGGCTTGGCCAGCTTGATGCCCATGGCATACGGCAGGCCCACGCCCATCGTGCCCAGGCCGCCGGAGTTGATCCAGCGGCGCGGCTCGTCAAAGCGGTAGTACTGGGCGGCCCACATCTGGTGCTGCCCCACGTCCGAGGTGATGTAGGTGTCGGTGCCGCGGGTCATCTCCCACAGCGCCTCGATCACCTGCTGCGGCTTGATCACATCCGGGCTGCGCCGATAGGCCAGGCACTCGCGGCGGCGCCATTCATTGATCTGGCTCCACCACTGGGAGATCACCGCGGTGTCGGGCTTCTGCTGCGCTTCCTTGATCTGGGCGATCAGTTCCTGCAGCACGTCCTTCACGTCCCCGACGATGGGGATGTCCACCTTGACCCGCTTCGAGATCGACGAGGGGTCGATGTCGATGTGGATGATCTTGCGCTCCACCGAAGCGAAGTGCTTGGGGTTGCCGATCACCCGGTCGTCAAAACGTGCGCCCACGGCCAGCAGCACATCGCAGTTCTGCATGGTCATGTTGGCTTCGTAGGTACCGTGCATGCCGGGCATGCCCAGGAACTTCGGGTCCGAGGCCGGTGTGGCGCCCAGGCCCATCAGCGTGTTGGTGACCGGGAAGCCCAGCAGATCGGACAGCTGGCGCAGTTCGGTCGAGGCGTTGCCCAGGATGACCCCACCGCCCGAATAGATATAGGGGCGCTTGGCATTCAGCAGCAGCTGCACCGCCTTGCGAATCTGCCCTCCATGCCCCTTCTTCACCGGGTTGTACGAGCGCATCTCGACGTGCTCGGGGTAGTGGAAGGGGGCCGTCTTCAGCGAGACGTCCTTGGGAATGTCCACCACCACCGGGCCGGGACGGCCGGTGCGGGCAATGTGGAAGGCCTTCTTGATCGTGGCCGCCAGGTCGCGCACATCCTTGACCAGGAAGTTGTGCTTGACCACCGGGCGCGTGATGCCCACGGTGTCGCATTCCTGGAAGGCATCCAGGCCAATGGCGGTGGTCGGCACCTGGCCGGTGATCACCACCAGCGGGATCGAATCCATGTAGGCGGTGGCAATGCCGGTCACGGCATTCGTCACCCCGGGGCCGGAGGTGACCAGGGCCACCCCGACGTCGCCGGTCGCACGGGCATAGCCGTCGGCGGCATGGACTGCGGCCTGCTCATGACGCACCAGCACGTGCTGGATGCTGTCCTGCTGGTACAGCGCGTCGTAAATGTAGAGAACCGAGCCACCCGGGTAACCCCAGATGTGCTTGACACCCTCGGCCTGCAGACAGCGCACGAGGATCTGGGAGCCATTGAGCTCCTTGGGGGAAGCGGAAGACGTGGAGGAAGCGTTCGGAGAGATGGCGCGCCCTTCGGAAGGGGCGGCCCGCTTGACGTCCGCGGCAGACATGTTCATTTCGAACCTCTGTGAATTTCTCTGACGAAAAACCTTCGGTGCCCCTCCCCGCGCCCTCGTGAGGCGGGATTGGAACCTGCGCGGTCAACAATCGCCGGCACCCGCGGTCGGGGCGGCCTGAGGACCTGTTCGCAATAGTGCGAGCGGGCATTATGACATCACTCGGAACCGCCGACCGCGCCGCGCCATGCTGCAATGACATAATCCGCCTTCCCCAGACCGGTCCACCCGCCGTTTGTATCGGGTGGATTTCGCAGCTCGTGGCTTCCGACAAAGAACTTACCGACTTCCTGAAAAGCATCGACAAGCGCGCCTTCAAGCGGACGGTCTACACCGTGCGCGATGAGGATGCCGCCTTGGACATCGTTCAGGACGCCATGATCCGCCTGGCCGAGAAATACGCCGACCGCCCTGCGGCGGAGCTGCCCCTGCTGTTCCAGCGCATCCTCTCCAATGCCACGATGGACTGGTTTCGTCGCCGCAAAGTGCGTCAGGCGGTGGAACAGAGCCTGTCCGACTTCGACGGACCGGATGGCAGCGACGGCGGCGACTTCGACCTGCTGGAACTGCTCGAGACCGCCGAAGGCAGCCTGGGCTCGGAAAGCGCCGCCGACACGGTGGGGCGGGAACAGATCCTGCTCGCGATCGAACAGGAGGTGGCCCAGTTGCCCACCCGTCAACGGGAGGCCTTCCTGCTGCGTTACTGGGAAGAACTCGATGTGGCTGAAACCGCCAGTGTGATGGGGTGCTCGGAAGGCAGTGTCAAGACGCACTGCTCCCGGGCCGTGCATGCACTGGCGAAGTCACTCAAAGCCAAGGGGATTGCGCCGTGAACACCCGTCCAATGACTTCTCGTCTGCTGCCACAGGAAGTGAGCACCCTGGAGGCACGTTTCGGCCTGCGTGTGGGGGCCGCCCTGACCGAGCGCAGCGCCCTGCCGCAACATGACATCGCCGAGCGGCTGCGCGTGGCCCGCGAGCAGGCCCTGGCCCGGGCGCGCAGCGCGCGCACCGCGGGATCGGTCGTGCAGACTGCCGCCGAGACACAAGGGGTCATGGCCCATGCGAACGGCACCTTGTCGCTGGGTCGTGCGGGCGGCGATCCCTTCCAGGGGGGGCGCTGGGCCCTGCTGGCCTCGTTCCTGCCTTTGCTGTTGCTGGTGCTGGGCCTGGTCCTGATCGACACCTGGCACGATCGCGTGCAATCCGCCACGGTGGCCGAGGTCGACACAGCCTTGCTGGCCGACGACCTGCCGCCCGACGCCTACACCGACCCCGGTTTCACCGAGTACCTGAAGACCGGCCAACCCTGATGCCATGTCGATGACCGCTCCTTCTGTCTGCCGATGGCTGAGCCTGCCTGTGCTGGGCTTGGTGCTCGCGCTGGCTGGCACCCCTGTCTGGGCGCAGGCCAGCCAAGCCGGCCCGGCGAGCCAAGCCGCCAGCGCAGGCACCCCCTGGGAGAGCCTGAGCCCCGCCCAGCAGAAGGCGCTGGCGCCACTGGCCAAGGACTGGAACCAGTTGCCCGAGGAGCGCCGGCACAAGTGGGAAGAAGTGGCCGAGCGTTTCGACCGCATGTCCCCGGTGCAGCGCCAACGTGTGCAGCGGCGCATGACCGAATGGGCCCGCATGAGCCCCCAGGAACGGGATCGCGCCCGCCTCAACTACCAGAAGGCCCAGCAGCTTTCCGCCAAAGAACGCGAAGCGCGTTGGCAGGCCTACCAGGCGCTCAGCCCCGAACAACGCCACGCGTTGGCCGCCAAGGCCCGTCCGGCCTCCACCTCAGCCGAAGGCAACAGCCTGCGCGCCCTGCGCCGCGCACCGGTGGACGCCCAGGCCCCCAAGTCGAACATCGTGCGCCCCCCCCAGGGGCCAGGCACGGCACCCAAGTCGGTGTCGCCGGTGCTGGTCCAGGGGCGGCCGGGCGCCAGCACCTCGCTGATCAACCAGCGCATGCAACCACCGGTGCACCAGCGCGCGGGACAGCCGAAGATCACCGTGTCGCCGGCCGAGGTGAACCCCAACACCCTGCTGCCCCGCCAACGCCCGCCTGCGCCGCCGGCCTCCGGAGCGGCCCGGTGAGCGGCGCGGTTTCCGCCGCGCCCGGCACCCCCGATCCCGCCCCCCTGCCCACCCCGGCCCTCGGCCGGCGGCTGGCGGCCTTCCTGTATGAGGGGGTGCTGCTGTTCGGCGTGATGTTCATCTCGGGCTGGCTGTACTCCACCCTCACCCAACTCAAGGATCCGGACCATCAGGGCACCCTGGGCCTGCAGCTGTTTCTGTTGCTGGTGTTGGCCGTGTACTTCTGCTGGTTTTGGACCCACGGCGGCCAGACGGTGGCCATGAAGGCCTGGCACATCCGCCTGGTGGACCGCGCCGGGCAGCCGGTCACCCCGGGCCGTGCCCTGGCACGCTTCGCCCTGGCCTGGCTCTGGTTCGTCCCCGCGCTGTTGACCGCCAAGCTGGCCGGCCTGCATGGCGGTGCCTTGTTCGGCCTGATGCTGGTGGGCGTGGGCGCCTATGCCGCGCTGGCCCGCCTGCACCCCGATCGCCAGTTCTGGCACGACGCGGTGTGTGGCACCCGTCTGGTGGACTGGCGCCCCACCCGCCCCTGACCTGCGCCATCGCACCCCAGGCATCGGCGACAATCCCGACCCGATGACACCTCCGTTCCCTCGCCGCACCGGCCTGTCCCGCATCCTCCACGCCTTCGGCTATTCCCTGGCCGGCCTGCGTTCCGCCCTGCTTGGCGAAAGCGCCTTCCGTCAGGAAGCGGTGCTTGCCGTTGTGCTGCTGCCCGCCTCGTTCTGGCTGGGCGACGGCTGGGTGGAGGTGGGCCTGCTGGCCGGCTCCGTGATCCTGGTGCTGGTGGTGGAACTGCTCAACACCGCGGTGGAATCCACCATCGACCGCATCGGCCCAGAGCGGCACGAACTGTCCGGCCGGGCCAAGGACCTGGGCAGCGCGGCCGTGCTGCTGAGCCTCCTGCTCGCGGCCGGCCTCTGGGCCGGGGCCTTCTGGCAACACTTCATGAGATCAGGCGCATGAGCCAACGACCGTTTTCTGTCTGTGTGTACTGCGGCTCCCGTCCGGGCAGCCAAGCCCTCTATGCCGAATCCGCGGCCCGGCTGGGCCAGGAAATCGCGCGCCGGGGTTGGCGGCTGGTCTATGGCGGCGGCCATGTCGGCCTGATGGGCATCGTGGCCGACGCGGCGCTCTCGGCCGGCGCCCCGGTGATCGGCATCATCCCCGAGCGCCTGCAGTCACGCGAAGTCGGCCACCGCGGCCTGACGGAACTGGTGGTCGTGTCCAACATGCACCAGCGCAAGCAGCGCATGGCCGAGGAAGCCGATGCTTTTCTGTCCATGCCCGGCGGGCTGGGCACCTTCGAAGAGTTGTTCGAGGTCTGGACCTGGCACCACCTGGGCTACCACAGCAAGCCCATCGGCCTCTTGAACGTGGCGGGTTTCTACCAGCCGCTGCTGGACTACATGGGCTTTGCCCATGAGCAGGGCTTTGTCGACGCCAGCCAGCAGCAGGCGCTGACGGTGGACGAGGTGCCGGGCCGTCTGCTGGACCGGCTGGCCGCCCGTGCCGGCCACAAGGCCCTCAACGCCAGCCCGACCGACTACTCGGCCATCTGAACGTCCCGGGCCCGCGGGCGCGGCTCAGACCGCGTTCGCGTCGGTCTCGCCGGTGCGGATGCGCACCACCTGCTCCACCGCCGTCACGAAGATCTTGCCGTCGCCGATCTTGCCGGTCTTGGCCGCCTTGACGATGGCCTCGAGGGCATGGTCCACGTCCTCGTCACGCACGACGACCTCGACCTTCACCTTGGGCAGGAAGTCCACCACGTATTCGGCACCGCGGTACAGCTCGGTATGGCCCTTCTGCCGGCCAAAACCCTTCACCTCGGTCACGGTCAGGCCGGACACGCCGACATCGGCCAGTGCTTCACGCACCTCTTCCAGCTTGAACGGTTTGATGATGGCGGTGATCTGCTTCATGGTGTGTTCTCCGTGTCAGGACATGCGCTCGTGGCGCCTGACACGAATTTAAGCACGGAACTTCGAAGTGATCGGATAGCGCCAATCCCGCCCGAACGCACGGTGGGTGATTCGGATCCCGACCGGTGCCTGGCGGCGTTTGTACTCGTTGAGCTTGATGAGCCGCGTCACCTTCTCGACATCGGCCCGCGCGAAGCCCGCGGCGACGATTTCGTCGATGCCCTGGTCCTCTTCCATGTAGCGGGCCAGGATGGCGTCCAGCACCTCGTACGGGGGCAGACTGTCCTGGTCGGTCTGGTCGGGACGCAGTTCGGCCGAAGGCGGCCGGGTGATGATGCGCTCGGGAATCACCGGCCCGATGCTGCCGTCGGCGCGGCGGCTCGGCTGCCGGTTCTTCCACTCGGCCAGGCGGTAGACCAGGGTCTTGGCCACGTCCTTGATGACCGCAAAGCCACCCGCCATGTCGCCGTAGAGCGTGCAGTAGCCGGTGGCCATCTCGCTCTTGTTGCCGGTGGTCAGCACGATGGCGCCGGTCTTGTTGGACAGCGCCATCAGCAGCGTACCGCGGATGCGGGCCTGGATGTTTTCTTCGGTCGTGTCTTCCGGCAAACCGGCGAACTGGGGGGCCAGCGCCTGCTTGAAGCCCTCGAACACCGGGGCAATGCCGATCTCGTCGTAGCGCACGCCCAGCCGGGCCGCCATGTCGCGCGCATCCAGCCAGGAGATGTCCGCCGTGTAGGGCGAGGGCATCATCACCGCCCGCACCCGGTCCGCCCCCAAAGCATCCACCGCCACCGCCAGCACCAGGGCCGAATCAATGCCGCCGGACAGGCCGATGAGTGCCCCCGGGAAGCCGTTCTTGCCGACGTAGTCGCGCACGCCCATCACCAGTGCGTGCCAAGCCTGCCCCTCCAGCGGGGGCAAGGGCGCGACCGGGCCACGGACATGGCCATCGGCCCCCACTTCCAACATCAGCGTGGCGGGCTCGAAGCTGGGGGCGCGGGCGCCGACCAGCCCCTGGGCATCCAGGGCGAACGAGGCGCCATCGAACACCACCTCGTCCTGCCCGCCCACCAGGTGGGCATACAGCAGTGGCAGCCCGACGGCCCGCGCCCGGGCCGCCATGCGGGCCTCGCGCTCACCGTGCTTGTCCAGATGGAAGGGGGAGGCGTTGAGCACGCACAGCACCTCGGCCCCCGCGGCCTTGGCAGCCTCGGCCGGTTCGTCAAACCAGGCGTCCTCGCAGATCAGCAGACCACAGCGCAGGCCGCCCACCTCGAACACCACGGCGCCCCGCCCGGCATCCCGCCCCGAGGCGAAATAGCGTCGCTCATCGAACACCTGGTAATTGGGCAGCTCGCGCTTGCAGTAGGTGGCCAGCACCTGCCCCCCCGCCAGCACCGAGGCCGCGTTGAAGCGTCGCGGCAGGGAATAGGACTTGGACCTAAGATCGGCGCCATCGTCCCAGTCCTGGGGATGGCCCACCACCACATGCAGCCCGGCACAGTCGGCCAATTCGGCCGCCAGTTCCTGCAGGGTCCGCTGGCAGGCGGCCATGAAGGCTGGGCGCAGCAACAGATCCTCGGGCGGATAGCCGGTCAGCGCCAGTTCCGGCGCCAGCACCAGCTGGGCGCCCTGGGCGTGGGCCGCGCGGGCCGCCTGGGCGATGAGACGGGCATTGCCGGCCAGGTCGCCCACGGTGGCGTTGATCTGGGCCAGGGCGACGGAGAGGGTGACCGGACTGGACATGGCAGAGGAGAACAGGAAGGCGATGGATTATCACATCGGGGTCCATGCCCACCCGGGCGAGCTGGATGCGGCCGCCTGGGACGCCCTGCTCGCCCGCCAGGCCCAGCCCACTCCGTTCATGCGCCACGCCTACCTGAGCGCCCTGGTCGATTCCGGCAGTGCGACGCCCGAGACCGGCTGGGCCCCGGCCTGGTTCAGCGTCACGCAGGGCGGCCGTCTGGTGGGCGCCACCACGGCCTGGCTCAAATCCCATTCTTACGGCGAGTACGTGTTCGACTGGGCCTGGGCCGATGCCTACGCCCGGCACGGGCTGGCCTACTACCCCAAGCTGCTGGATGCCGTGCCCTTCACCCCGGTGCCGGGCAGCCGGCTGCTGGCCGAGGACGACGCGGTGCGGCAGCGGCTGCTGCGCCAGCTGCGGGACTGGGCCGATCAAGGCGGGCTGTCGTCGGCCCACCTGCTGTTCCTGGACGAGGCCGAGCAAGCCGCCGCGGCCGCACAAGGCTACCTGCTGCGCCACGGTGTGCAGTTCCATTGGCAGAACCGCCCCGGCCAGCCCTATGCCGACTTCGCCGACTTTCTGGCCACCTTGCAGCGTGACAAGCGCAAGAAGATCCAGCAGGAACGCCGCAAGGTCGAAGCAGCGGGTGTGCGCTTTCGGGCGCTGGAAGGGGCCGACATCACCGCAGCCGACTGGGACTTCTTCCACCGCTGCTACGAGGGGACCTACCGCGCCCACCAGTCCACGCCCTACCTGACACGCGATTTCTTCACCCGGGTCGCCCGCGACCTGGCACCGCACTGGCTGCTGTTCATCGCCGAACGGGCGGGCCAACCGGTGGCGGCCTCGCTGCTGGCCATCGACCGCGCCCAACGCGTCGCCTGGGGCCGCTACTGGGGCGCCACCGAGCCGATCGACTGTCTGCACTTCGAAGCCTGCTACTACCAACCCCTGGCCTGGTGCATCGCCCAGGGCTTCGAGCGCTTTGAAGGCGGCGCCCAGGGCGAACACAAGATGGCCCGCGGCCTGATGCCGGTGCGCACCACCTCCGCCCACTGGCTGGCCCACCCCCAGTTCGCCCGAGCGGTGGAGGACTTCCTCGCCCGCGAGGGCGCGGGAATCCACGGTTATCTGGACGAGTTGCACGAGCACAGCCCGTTCAAGCGCCCCGCGCCGGCATGAAAAAAGCCGCCGGGGTCCCCCCTGGCGGCTTTCTGGCCGGATCCCGGAACCGTCAGGCCATCAGGCCTTCTCGGCGTGGCGCTTCAGGCCATCGGTGATTTCCTGCTTGGCCGCGGCCACATCGGCCCAGCCTTCCACCTTCACCCACTTGCCCTTTTCCAGGTCCTTGTAGTGCTCGAAGAAGTGCTGGATCTGCTTGAGCACCAACTCATTCAGGTCTTCCAGCTTGGTGATGTGGGCGTGGCTGGGCAGCAGCTTCTCGGTCGGCAGCGCCAGCAGCTTGGCGTCGCCGCCGGCCTCGTCGGTCATGTTCAGCATGCCGATGGCGCGGCAGGTCACGACCGAGCCTGCGACCAGCGGGAAGGGGGTGATCACCAGCACGTCGACCGGGTCACCGTCGGCGGCCAGGGTCTGCGGGATGAAGCCGTAGTTGCACGGATAGTGCATGGCCGTGCCCATGAAGCGGTCCACGAACAACGCGCCGGATTCCTTGTCCACCTCGTACTTGACGGGGTCGGCATTGGCCGGGATCTCGATGATGACGTTGAACTGTTCCGGGATCTTGGCGCCCGGGGTCACGTTGAGCAGGCTCATGGTTGTCTCGTAGGTGTCGGTGGAGGGTTTGGAACCGGCGCACATTCTACGGATGCCAGCCAACGCCAGTCTGACCAGGTGGCGCGTTATCCTGGCCGCATGACGCTGCCCTGGCTTGGCGAGCACAGCCCCTTCCCCCCCACGCAGCAGGCGCTGGGGGCCGACAGCGACGCGCCCGGCCTGCTGGCGGCCGGCGGCGGGCTGGCTGTGCCGCGCCTGCGCGAAGCCTACCGCCACGGCATCTTTCCCTGGTATGGCGAAGGGCAGCCGGTGCTCTGGTGGACCCCCGATCCGCGGATGGTGCTGCCGGTGGCCGAATTCCGGCTCGCCCGCTCGCTGCGCAAGACGCTGCAGAAGTTCCTCGCCACCCCGGGCTGCGAGATCCGCTTCGACCACGGTTTCCGCGAAGTGATCACCGCCTGTGCAACCACGCCGCGCGAGGGCCAGCCCGGCACCTGGATCGTGCCGGAGATGATCGAGGCCTATGTGCGCCTGCACCAGGCCGGTCTGGCCCACAGCGTCGAAACCTGGATCGACGGCGTACGGGTCGGCGGGCTCTACGGCATCGGCCTGGGCCGGATGTTCTTCGGCGAATCGATGTTCGCCCACCGGACCGACGCCTCCAAGATCGCCCTGGCCGCGCTGGTGGCCTTCTGCCGCGCCGAGGGCATTGGTGTGATCGACTGCCAGCAGCACACGCGCCACCTGGCCAGCCTGGGCGCCCGGCAGATCGACCGTCCCCAGTTTGAAGCCCACCTCGCGGCCACCGTGGACCTGCCCGGCCCGGCACGCTGGTCCTATGATCCAGCCCATTGGGCCCGCCTGGGCATTGCCAGCCCGCCCCCTCCGGTTCCGCCTGCGCCGTGACACACCCGAAAGAGTTCCCGTTCTCCTCGCTGCAGTTCTACGCCACGGCGCCCTATCCGTGCAGCTACCTGCCCGAGCGCACGGCCCGCTCGCAGGTGGCCACGCCCAGCCACATGATCCACGCCGAGGCCTACTCGGCCCTGGTCGCCAGTGGCTTCCGGCGCAGCGGCCTGTTCACCTACCGGCCTTACTGCGATGACTGCCGGGCCTGCGTACCGCTGCGCCTGCCGGTGGACCGTTTTCAGCCCGACCGCAGCCAGCGCCGTGCCCGTGCCGCCCATCAGCACCTGCGCAGCCGGGTGATGCGGCTGGGCTTCGTCGCGGAGCACTACCAGCTGTACCTGCGCTATCAGTCGACCCGCCACGCCGGCGGCGGCATGGACCAGGACAGCGTGGACCAGTACACCCAGTTCCTGTTGCAAAGCAGGGTCAACTCCCGGCTGGTGGAGTTCCGCGAGCCGGCCGCTGACGGCCCCGGCCTGCTGCGCATGGTGTCCATCGTCGACATCCTGGCCGACGGGCTGTCGGCCGTCTACACCTTCTACGATCCGGCGGCCAAGGGCAGCTATGGCACCTATGGCGTGCTCTGGCAGATCGAGCAGACCCGCCAGCTCAAGCTGCCCTATCTGTACCTGGGCTACTGGATCGCGGAAAGCCCCAAGATGGCCTACAAGACGCGTTTTCATCCCTACCAAGTGCTGCAGGGCGAACGCTGGGTCGAACCGGCCGACGACCACGCGCCATCCAGCCACGGCTGAGGTTCGTCGGCCCTGGCAGCCGTCTGTCGCACACCTCGGGCAAGGCCGCAGCCTCCCGGCTAGCCTGTGGCCCTTGTCCTGTCCACACGGAACCCCGCATGCTCCCCCAACGCCGCACCCTGCTCCTCACCCCGTTGCTGCTGGCCGGCGCGGCGCTTTCCGCCCCTGCCCAGGCCTGGGAACTGCCCCTGGGGCTGCCCATCCAGGGCTCGGGCCAGTTGGTATCGCAGGACCGCTCGGTCCCATCCTTCACCCGCCTGCAAGCCGATGGCCCCTTCGAAGTGACGGTGCGACCGGGCACGACCCGTCGTGTCCGGGTGCGCACCGACGACAACCTGCAGTCCTTGGTGGACACCCATGTCGAAAACGACACGCTGGTGATCGCCCCCACCCGGCAGACCGGCTGGCACAGCCGCGAGAAGATCCAGGTGACAGTGGAGACCCCAGCCCTGGCTGCGGCCAGCCTGCGCGGCAGCGGCCGACTGAGCTTGGAACGGCTTCAGGGCGGCCCCTTTGCGCTGGCGCTCAGCGGATCGGGGGAGATCCGCCTGGCCGATGCCCGCCTGACGCGACTGAACGTGCAGTTGGCCGGCTCAGGCGACATCTGGCTGCAGGGCCAGGCCGATGAGGCACGCTACGAGCTGGCCGGCTCAGGAGGCGTCCACGCCGACCCAATGCGGGCCCGCCAGCTCAGCGTGAGCGTGGCGGGCAGTGGCGACGCGGTCGTCCGGGCACAGGATGACCTGACGGTCCGCATCGCCGGCTCGGGCAACGTGCGCTATGCCGGCACGCCCCGCGTGCGGCAGCAGGTGGCCGGCTCAGGTCGCGTCAGCGCGCTGCAGGAACCTTGATCCCGCGGCCCCTGTCCCGACATCCGCTGGGCCACAATGCAGTTCCCTTGACTGGCCGGAGCGGCTTGCCGTTCCTGTGCATTGCCATGAACTGCCTCCGTTCGCTCCCCTCCCTGCTCCTGTCCCTGGCGCTGATCGGGGGATTGGGCGCCTGCACGGCGCCTGTCGCCCATGTCCGCGTGGTCTTCCAGGTCGATGACGGTGGCCAGTGCCGGATGAACGGCCAGGCGGTACCCTGCCCGCAGGCCGGTGCCGACGCCATCGGGCGCTGGGCGGTGGACCAGATCCATGCCGTGCTGCTGCCGTCTCCGCATGCCCCCCAAGCCGCCGTCCAGGCCCTGGACGAAAGCCTGCGCGAGGCCCACATCGCCCATGTCCAGTTCGGGGATCCCAGTACCTTCAAGTACGACCCGAACGAACACGGCTTCCACATCTGACCCGACGCCGCGGGCCCCGCAGGGGCACGGCGGCCGCCCTTCATGAAGAAATTGAAAGAGCTCCGTGTCCGGCGCGTGGGCATCGACACCTGGCGTGAGAACGTCGCCTACCTGCACCGCAACTGCGCGGCCGTGCGGGCCGCCGGCTTCCAGGCCCTGGCCAAGGTGCTGGTGCGCGCCAATGGCGCGGCCATCAACGCCGTGCTCAACGTCGTCGACGACGACTGCATCGTGCAGCCCGACGAGCTCGGCCTGTCCGAGGACGCCTTCGCCCGCCTGAACGTCGAGGCCGGCCATCCCGTGCATGTGTGGCCGGCCGAGCCGCCGCTCTCCCAGCCCGCCCTGCGCAGCAAGATCGCCGGAGAGCGACTCGGGCGGGAGGACTGGCACGCCATCATCCGGGACGTGGCCCAGGCCCGCTATTCCAAGATCGAGCTGGCCGCCTTCGTCGTGGCCACCAACGGCTACGACCTGGAACGCGAGGAAGTGCTGTACCTGACCGACGCGATGATCGACGTCGGCCGCCGGCTGGACTGGCAACACTCGGTGCGCGGCGGCCCGGTGGTGGACAAGCATTGCATCGGTGGCATTCCGGGCAACCGCACGTCCATGTTGGTGGTGCCCATCGTCACCGCCCACGGCATGCTGTGCCCCAAGACCAGTTCGCGCGCCATCACCTCCCCCGCCGGCACGGCCGACACGATGGAGGTGCTCGCGCAGGTCGAGCTGCCGCTGGAGCGCCTGCGCGAGATCGTGCGCGACACGAACGGCTGCCTGGCCTGGGGCGGCACCGCCGGGCTCTCGCCCGCCGATGACATCCTGATCTCGGTCGAGCGCCCCCTGGCCATCGATTCGCCCGGTCAGATGGTCGCCTCCATCCTGAGCAAGAAGATCTCGGCCGGCTCCACCCACCTGGTGCTGGACATCCCGGTGGGCCCGACCGCCAAGGTGCGCACGATGGCTGCGGCGCAACGGCTGCGCAAGCTGTTCGAGTACGTCGCCGGGGCCCTCAACCTGCACCTGGAGGTGATGATCACCGATGGCAGCCAGCCGATCGGCCGGGGCATCGGCCCGGTGCTGGAAGCACGCGATGTGATGCAGGTGCTGCACAACGAGCCCGACGCCCCCGCCGACCTGCGCGAGAAGGCCCTGCGGCTGGCCGGCCGCGTGATCGAGTTCGACCCCGACGTGCGTGGCGGCGACGGTTGGCGCATCGCCCGCGACATCCTGGAGTCGGGTCGGGCGCTGACCCAGATGGAAGCCATCATCGACGCCCAGGGCCGTCGCGCCGACCCGCCCACGCTGGGCACGCTGACCCACGAGGTCTGCGCCCCGCGCGACGGCATCGTGCGGGCGATCGACAACCTGCAACTGGCCCAGGTGGCCCGTCTGGCCGGCGCGCCACAGGTGCCCGGCGCCGGCGTGGACCTGCTGTGCAAGGTGGGCGATCCGGTGCTGCAGGGCGTGCCGCTCTACCGCATCCACGCCCAGTACCCGGCCGATCTGAACTTTGCCCGCGATCGCTCGGCCCGCGACAGCGGCTACACCGTGGAGGCGGCATGACCCCCCCTTGGCCCGCCCTCAGCCTGGTCCTGGCCTTCGACGACGAGGCCACCGAAGCCGAGGCCCTGGCCCGGCAGCTGGCATGCCCCCTGGCGCTGGTGGTCCGGCACCGCTTTCCGGACGGCGAGCTGAAGCTGACCCTGCCAACGCCACTGCAGGGCACGGTGCTGCTCTACCGGGGGCTGCACCAGCCCAACGAGAAGCTGGTCGAGCTGATGATCACCGCCCCGGCCGCCCGGGCACTGGGGGCCGAGCGGCTGCTGCTGGTCTGCCCCTACTTGGCCTACATGCGGCAGGACATCGCCTTCCACCCCGGTGAAGCGGTCAGCCAGCGCCACATCGCCGGTCTGCTGGCCAGCCGGTTCGACGGACTGGTCACGGTCGATCCGCACCTGCACCGCATCGCCTCGCTGGACGAGGTGATGCCGGGCTGCCGCGCGCTGTCGCTGTCCGCTGCCGGCCTGCTCGGCCGCTGGGTGGCCCAGCAGGTGCCCCAGCCGCTGCTGCTGGGCCCCGACGGCGAAGCCGAGCAATGGGTGCGCGAAGCGGCCCAGGCCAGCGGCAGCGCAGGCGCCTGGTGCCTGAAGGAACGCCATGGCGACCGCGAGGTCGCGGTGAAGCTGCCGCCCGCGGTCGATTTCCGGGGCCGGGCGGTGGTGCTGATCGACGACGTGGCCAGCACCGGCCGCACCCTGGTGGCCGCGGCCCAACTGGCGCTGGCCGCGGGCGCGGCGTCGGTGGATGTGGCGGTGACGCACGGCCTGTTCGTGGGCGATGCGCTGGTGACGCTGCAGGCGGCCGGCATCCGCCACATCTGGAGCAGCGACTGTGTGCCCCATCCCAGCAATGCCATTCCGGTGGCCCCGCTGCTGACCGAGGGCGTGCGCCGGGTGATGGCAGGCACCTGAGCCCCGGCGAACCGCCAAAGAAAAACCCCGTGCGCCAGAAGCGGACGGGGTTTTTGCAGGTCTTGGTGGGCGGTGCAGGGTTCGAACCTGCGACCCCTGCCGTGTGAAGGCAGTGCTCTACCACTGAGCTAACCGCCCGGTCTTCGGGTCAGGCTGAAGCGAATCTGGTGGGCGGTGCAGGGTTCGAACCTGCGACCCCTGCCGTGTGAAGGCAGTGCTCTACCACTGAGCTAACCGCCCGGCTGCTTTCTGTGGGCCTGTAGAAACAGGCCCTTCAGTCAGCGAACAACTGCCTCAGCAAGAAGTCGTTCCCGGGAAAGTCTGCCATTATGCCATTGCCTTTTCCCATTGGGCAAGCACCTCGCCGGTCTTGTCGATCGATTTCAGCAATTCCTCGTGCGCGGCCCGCTCCGCCTCGCTGACGGCCACCGTGGGCAGGATGAAGGCGGAGAAATCCACCTTCTGGACCTGCAGCGCCGGCCCGTGAGCCGACTCGCCGCTGTCGATCACCAGGCTGTCCTGGCCGCGAGTCATGCGGATGTAGACCTCGGCCAGCAGTTCCGCATCCAGCAGGGCGCCGTGCAGGGTCCGGCTGGAGTTGTCCACCTCCAGGCGCTTGCACAAGGCATCCAGCGAATTGCTCTTGCCCGGGAACATGTCCCGCGCCATCAGCAACGAATCCGTCACCGAAGCCACATGGGCATGGAACAGCGGCTTGCCGATGTGCTTGAGCTCGGCGTCCAGAAAGCCCACGTCGAAGGCCGCGTTGTGGATCACGACCTCCGCACCGGCCCAGTACGCGATCAGGTCATCCGCCACCGCCGAGAACAGCGGCTTGTCGGCCAGGAACTCGTCGGTCAGGCCGTGCACCCGCACCGCCTCTTCGCTGCTCTTGCGTTCTGGGTTCAGGTAGAAGTGACGGTTGTTGCCGGTCAGACGCCGGTTGACCATCTCGACGCAACCGATTTCGACCACGCGGTCGCCCGTCTCGGGCGACAGGCCGGTGGTTTCCGTGTCCAGGAAGATCTGTCTCATGCGCGGGCCTCCTCGGCACCGATGGGTCGGGCCCGGCGCGTGGCCCAGGCCCAGATCAGCGCGCCACCGACGATCATCGGCACGCACAGCCACTGGCCCATGCTCATGTTGAGCGCCAGCAGTCCCAGGAAGGAATCCGGCTCGCGGA
Source organism: Ideonella benzenivorans (assembly GCF_020387415.1). Classification (GTDB taxonomy): domain Bacteria; phylum Pseudomonadota; class Gammaproteobacteria; order Burkholderiales; family Burkholderiaceae_C; genus Ideonella; species Ideonella benzenivorans. The sequence continues at coordinate 271,009 of NZ_JAGWCB010000012.1, forward strand.
AGTACTCGGCAATGAAACGGAAGCTGCCGTAACCCATCAGGAAGGCCCCGGACACCTGACCGGCCCAGCGCGGCTTGCTGCCATACCACCACAGCAGCCCGAACAGCAGCAGACCCTCCATGCCGAACTCATAGAGCTGCGAGGGATGGCGCGGCAACGGCGAGCCCGACTGCGGGAACACCATGCCCCAGGGCAGCGAAGGGTCGGCGAAACGGCCCCACAGCTCACCGTTGATGAAGTTGCCGACGCGCCCGCTGGCCAGACCGGTGGGCACGCAGGGGGCGATCAGGTCGGTCACTTCCCAGAACGAGCGCTTGCGCAGCCAGCCGAACACCGCCATCGCGGTGATCACGCCCAGCAGCCCACCGTGGAAGGACATGCCGCCCTTCCAGACCGAGAAGACCTCCAGCGGGTTGGCCAGGTAGTAGCCGGGCTTGTAGAACAGCACATAGCCCAGGCGCCCGCCCAGCACCACGCCCAGCACGCCGAAGAACAGCAGGTCCTCCACATCGCGCGCCGTCCAGCCGGCCTCGGTGAACCAGGGTTTGCGCACCCGCAGACGCGCCAGCCACAGGAACAGGCCAAAGGCCACCAGGTAGGTGATGCCGTACCAATGGATCTGGATCGGGATGCCGAAGCGCGTCAGATCGAGCGCAATCGGGTTGAACTGCGGGTGGATCAGCATGGGGCGGCATCATAAGCGCCCTGGCTGCGCGAAAATAAGACGCTTGCGGGCAGCCCTGCCCGCAGCAGGACCGTTTCGCCCCCTACACGCCGCAGCGCGTCACAACACATGCCCGCCTACCGCTCCAAGACTTCCACCGCTGGTCGCAACATGGCCGGTGCCCGCGCCCTCTGGCGCGCCACCGGCATGAAGGATGGTGACTTCAGCAAGCCCATCATCGCGATCGCCAACTCCTTCACCCAGTTCGTGCCGGGCCATGTGCACCTGAAGGACCTGGGCCAGCTGGTCGCCCGCGAGATCGAAGCCGCCGGTGGCGTGGCCAAGGAATTCAACACCATCGCCGTGGACGATGGCATCGCGATGGGCCATGACGGCATGCTGTACTCGCTGCCCAGCCGCGACATCATCGCGGACTCGGTCGAGTACATGGTCAACGCCCATTGCGCCGACGCGCTGGTGTGCATCTCCAACTGCGACAAGATCACCCCGGGCATGCTGATGGCCGCGATGCGGCTGAACATCCCGGTGATCTTCGTCTCCGGTGGCCCGATGGAGGCCGGCAAGACCCGCCTGGCCGGCAGCATCGAGATCAAGAAGCTCGACCTGATCGACGCCATGGTGATGGCCGCCGATCCCAAGGTGTCGGACGAGACCGTGGCCGAAGTCGAACGCTCGGCCTGCCCGACCTGCGGCTCCTGCTCGGGCATGTTCACCGCCAATTCGATGAACTGCCTGACCGAGGCGCTGGGCCTGTCGCTGCCGGGCAATGGCACGGTGCTGGCCACCCATGCCGACCGCGAGCAGCTGTTCAAGCAGGCCGGCCACCTGATCGTGGAACTGGCCCGCCGCTACTACGAGCAGGACGATGCGAGCGTGCTGCCGCGCGCCGTGGGCGTCAAGGCCTTCGAGAACGCGATGACGCTGGACATCGCGATGGGCGGCTCGACCAACACCATCCTGCACCTGCTGGCCATCGCCCAGGAGGCCGGCATCGACTTCACGATGACCGACATCGACCGCCTCTCGCGCAGCGTGCCGCAGCTGTGCAAGGTGGCGCCCAACACGCAGAAGTACCACATTGAGGATGTGCACCGCGCGGGCGGCATCATGGGCATCCTGGGTGAACTGGACCGGGCCGGCAAGCTGCACACCGACGTGCCCACCGTCCACAGTGCCACGCTGAAGGACGCGCTGGACCGTTGGGACATCATGCGCCAGCCCAGCGAGGCGGTGCAGACCTTCTACATGGCCGGCCCGGCCGGCATCCCGACCCAGGAGGCCTTCAGCCAGAACACCCGCTGGCCCAGCCTGGACAACGACCGGGCCGAAGGCTGCATCCGCTCGATCGACCATGCCTTCTCGAAGGAAGGCGGCCTGGCCGTGCTGACCGGCAACATCGCCCTGAATGGCTGCGTGGTGAAGACCGCCGGCGTGGACGACAGCCTGCTGGTGTTCGAAGGCCCGGCCCATGTGGTGGAGAGCCAGGACGAGGCGGTCGAGCACATCCTGAACGACCAGGTGAAGGCCGGTGACGTGGTGATCGTGCGCTACGAAGGTCCCAAGGGCGGGCCGGGCATGCAGGAAATGCTCTACCCGACCAGCTACATCAAGTCCAAGGGCCTGGGCAAGGCCTGCGCCCTGCTGACCGATGGCCGCTTCTCGGGTGGCACCTCCGGCCTGTCGATCGGCCACTGCTCGCCCGAAGCGGCAGCCGGCGGCACCATCGGCCTGGTGAAGAACGGCGACCGCATCCGCATCGACATCCCGGCGCGCTCGATCAACGTGCTGGTGAGCGACGAGGAACTGGCGCGACGCCGCGCCGAGCAGGACGCCAAGGGCTGGAAGCCGGCCTTGCCGCGTCCGCGCAAGGTCTCGGCCGCGCTGAAGGCCTACGCGCTGCTGGCCACCTCGGCCGACAAGGGCGCGGTGCGCGATCTGTCCCAGCTGGGCGATTGATCCCAGCGCTGGCCATCCGTCCCGGGTGGCCAGCGCTGCGCGCCCTCACTTGCGGCGCGGATCCTTCGCGCCCAGGCCCAGCGCCTCGACATTGCGCCGGCGGCGCTCCTCCTTGCGTTCAGCGTCCTTCTCCATGGCCCGGCGGCGGGTCAGGCCGCTGGCATCGGACCAGCCCCACCAAGCCAACGCCAGCCCGAAGGGCAGCAACACCGCCCACCAGGCCCAATCGGCCACAGGCCCCCAGCCGGCGAGTTTCATCACCAGCAACAGCACGCCGAGCGCCACAAACACCATTGGTCTCTCCTCGCCCGTCCGGATCCTGCGCGGCTCCCACGGGTTTCCCTAGAATCGGTCGGCCCCACTGTAATTCACCCACGCCACGCAAGCCACCGGGCTTGCCGCAAAGGCTTGCCATGACACGACTGCTGCTCTCCTTGCTACTGCTGGCGACCGGCCCGGCCGCCCTGGCCGCCCCGGCGGGGGCCGAGCTGGCCACGCGCAAGAACTGCCTGGCCTGCCATGCGGTGGACCGCAAGCTGGTCGGCCCGTCCTACCAGGATGTGGCGGCCCGCTATGCCGGCCAGAAGGACGTGGTCAGCCGCCTGGCCGAGAAGATCCAGAAGGGCGGCGCCGGTGCCTGGGGCCCGGTGCCCATGCCCGCCAACCCGGTCACACCGGAAGAGGCCAAGGCCCTGGCCACCTGGGTGCTGTCGCACAAGAAGTGAATCCGCCGGCCCCATGAAGAAAGCCCCGCAGTGCGGGGCTTTTTGCGGGGTGCGTCAGATCAGTTGTTCTGCGACAGCTGGTCCAGGATGGCCGGGTTCTCCAGCGTGGAGGTGTCCTGGGTGATGGCCTCGCCCTTGGCGATCGAGCGCAGCAGGCGGCGCATGATCTTGCCCGAGCGGGTCTTGGGCAGGTTGTCGCCGAAGCGGATGTCCTTGGGCTTGGCAATCGGGCCGATCTCCTTGCCCACATGGTCGCGCAACTGCTTGGCGATGGCCTTGGCCTCGTCGCCGGTGGGGCGCGGACGCTTGAGCACGACGAAGGCACAGATGGCCTCGCCGGTCGTGTCGTCCGGCCGGCCCACCACCGCAGCCTCCGCCACCAGCTCGGTGCAGCTCACCAGGGCCGATTCGATTTCCATCGTGCCCATGCGGTGGCCCGAGACGTTCAGCACGTCATCGATGCGGCCGGTGATGGTGAAGTAGCCGGTCTTGGGGTCGCGGATCGCGCCATCGCCCGCCAGGTAGTACTTGCCCTGGAAGTCGGCCGGGTAGTAACTTTTCTTGAAGCGCTCCGGGTCGCCCCAGATGTTGCGGATCATCGAAGGCCAGGGGCGCTTGACCACCAGGATGCCGCCCTGGCCCCAGGGCACGTCCTTGCCGGTCTCGTCCACCACCGCGGCCTGGATGCCCGGGAAGGGCAGCGTGCAGGAGCCCGGCACCAGCGGCGTGGCGCCCGGCAGCGGGGTGATCATGTGGCCGCCGGTCTCGGTCTGCCAGAAGGTGTCCACGATGGGGCAGCGGCCGCCGCCCACATGCCGGTGGTACCACTCCCAGGCGGCCGGGTTGATCGGCTCGCCCACCGAGCCCAGGATGCGCAGGCTGGACAGGTCGTAGCTCTTGGGGTGCACGGCGTCGTTGGCCTCGGCCGCCTTGATCAGGCTGCGGATGGCCGTCGGCGCGGTGTAGAAGATGCTGACCTTGTGGTCCTGGATCATCTTCCAGAAGCGGCCGGCGTCCGGGTAGGTGGGCACGCCTTCGAAGACGATCTCGGTGCCGCCCAGGGCCAGCGGGCCGTAGGTGATGTAGGTGTGGCCGGTGACCCAGCCGATGTCGGCCGTGCACCAGAAGACATCGTCCTCGCGCAGGTCGAAGGTCCAGGCGGTGGTGAGCGCGGCATGCAACAGGTAGCCGCCGGTGCTGTGCTGCACCCCCTTGGGCTTGCCGGTGGAGCCGCTGGTGTAGAGCAGGAACAGCGGGTGCTCGGCCTCGACCCATTCGGGCTCGCAGCTGTCGGGCAGGCCGGCAATGGCATCGGCCATCCACAGATCGCGGCCCGCCTTCATCGGCACGGCGCCGCCGGAGCGCTTGACCACCAGCACCTTTTCGATGGCACCGCAGCCATCCAGCGCCAGCGCCTCGTCCACGATGGCCTTGAGCGGCAGGTGCTTGCCGCCCCGCACCTGTTCATCGGCGGTGATGATCAGCTTGGCGCCGGTGTCCTCGATGCGGTCGCGCAGCGACTGGGCCGAGAAACCGCCGAACACCACCGAGTGGGTGGCGCCAATGCGGGCACAGGCCTGCATCGCGGCCACGCCATCGATCGACATGGCGATGTAGATGATGACGCGGTCACCCTTGCGGATGCCCTGCGCCTTCAGCGCATTGGCGATGCGGCAGGTGCGCGCCAGCAACTCGCTGTAGCTGACCTTGGTGACTTCGCCGCCATCGGCTTCGAAGATCAGCGCGGTTTTGTCGCCCAGGCCGCGTTCGATGTTGCGGTCCAGGCAGTTGTAGGAGGCGTTGAGCGTGCCATCGGCGAACCACTTGAAGAACGGCGCCTCGCTCTCGTCGAGCACCTGGGTGAACGGGGTCTTCCAACTGATCAGCTCGCGGGCCCGCTTGGCCCAGAAACCCTCGTAGTCGGTTTCCGCTTCCTTGCAGAGGGCCTCGTAGGCGGCCATGCCCGAGACGCGGGCCTTGGCGGCCACGGCAGGATCAGGCGCGTAGATCTTCAGCTCGTCGCTCATCGTGATGTCTCCTTTGTTCTCGATCTGAGTGCTTGGATGCACTTTCCGGCGCAACTGTGGGCCCCCGGTCTGACGAATGGCTTACTCGAAACAGGTGCTGCAATGCAGCAAATTTCACCTCTGAAACAGCCCTTGAAACCGCTGCGATCCAAGGCCTTCGGGACAACCCTAGAATCCCGCCCATCCGCGACCTTCCGGCCCTTCACCGTGGCCACCCACGACCCGATGAACTCCCCCCGAACTCCGGGGCCGCGCATGCGCCCCCTGCCCGCCCTGATCTTCGCCAGCCGCTGGCTGCAGCTGCCGCTGTACCTTGGGCTGATCCTGGCCCAGGCGGTCTACGTCTTTCATTTCTGGGTGGAACTCGTCCACCTGATCGAAGCGGCCTTCGGCAACCAGCAGGCCCTGGCGACCCTGGTGCAGAGCGTTGGCTATCTTCCCCCCACCGATGGCCAGGTCAAGCTCAACGAAACCCTGATCATGCTCGTGGTGCTGGGCCTGATCGACGTGGTGATGATCAGCAACCTGCTGATCATGGTCATCGTGGGCGGCTACGAGACCTTCGTCTCCCGCATGAACCTCGAAGGCCATCCGGACCAGCCGGAATGGCTGGACCATGTGAACGCCTCGGTGCTGAAAGTGAAACTGGCCACGGCCATCATCGGCATCAGCTCGATCCACCTGCTGAAGTCCTTCATCAGCGCGGCTAACATCGAACCCAAGACCCTGCTCTGGCAGACCCTGATTCACCTGACCTTCCTGGCCTCGGCCCTGGCCATTGCGGCCACCGATCGACTGCTGGGGCACAGCCACCCACCGTCAGCCGAAGAACACTGAGGTCAGCGGGCGCGCCGCGCCAGCAGCAGCGCGCCCAGCACGCCGGACAGCACCGAGCCACACAGCACACCCAGCTTGACCGGCGTGTCGTGATCGCCCGGCAGGCCGACAAAGGCCAGGCCGCCGATGAACAGGCTCATCGTGAAGCCGATGCCGCACAGCACGCTGACGCCGAAGATCTGCGACCAGTTGGCGCCGGCCGGCGCCGGAGCCCAGCCCAGGCGCACCATCGCCCACACGCAGCCGAACACGCCCAGGGTCTTGCCCACCAGCAAGCCGGCCGTGATGCCCAGCGATACGGGCTGCAGCAGATCCGACCAGCTCAGGCCCGCCAGCGAGACCCCGGCATTCGCGAACGCGAACATCGGCAGCACGCCAAAGGCCACCCAGGGGTGCAGACCGTGCTCCAGCGCCTCGGCCGGGGAATGCCCTTTCTCACCCTCGGCCGGGATGAACAGCGCGGTGGCCACCCCGGCCAGCGTGGCATGCACGCCGGACTTGAGCACGCAGGTCCACAGCACCAGCCCGATCACAATGTAGACATCGACCCGCCGGACACCGGCCCGGTTGAGCAACGCCAGCGCCACCAGGCACCCCGCCGCCGCGGCCAGCATCGGCAAGGACAGCTGGGCCGTGTAGAAGACCGCGATCACCATGATCGCCCCCAGGTCGTCGATGATGGCCACCGCGGTCAGGAAGACCTTGAGCGAGGCTGGCACCCGCCGCCCCAGCAGCAGGACGATGCCGATCGCGAAGGCAATGTCGGTCGCCGCCGGAATGGCCCAACCGCGCAAGGCCACCGGGTCGCCCCAGTTGATGGCCGCATAGATCAGGGCCGGCAAGGCCATGCCGCCCAGCGCCGCCACCGCGGGCAGCGCCACCTGCGCCGGCCGCGAGAGCTCGCCGTGCACGAACTCGCGCTTGATCTCCAGCCCCACCAGAAAGAAGAACACCGCCATCCACAGGTCGTTGACCCAGACCTGCAGCGGCTTGGACAGCACCAGCCAGTCGCCGCCGATCCGCACCTCACCCGGGATCTGGTCGAAGGCGGTGTAGAGAGGTGCCCAGGGCGAGTTGCTGAACAGCAGTGCCGCGACGGTGGCCAGCGCCAACACGATGCCCCCGGCCGTCGGGGCGGCGAAGAAGCGCCTGAGTCCGTTGAACACGCTGGGTTGACTCCTCATCGTTACACTGACGGGCTGCGACCCTGGCCCATCCGCTTCGGACATTGGACCATGGCCTGCCCGCCAGTCTGGCGGCCATCATCGCAAAGACTCGACCGAGCCATCCACCATGACCACCACCATCCGCTACCAAGATCTGGTCGACAGCGTCGCCGCCGCGCTGCAGTACATCAGCTACTACCACCCGGCCGACTACATCGCCCATCTGGCGCGCGCCTACGAGCGGGAGGAATCCCCCGCCGCCAAGGACGCGATCGCCCAGATCCTGACCAACTCGCGCATGTGCGCCGAAGGCCACCGCCCGATCTGCCAGGACACCGGCATCGTCAACGTGTTCCTGAAGATCGGCATGGACGTGAAGTGGGAAGGCTTCTCCGGTTCCATCCAGGACGCCGTCAACGAAGGCGTGCGCCGCGGCTACCTGAACCCGGACAACAAGCTGCGCGCCTCCGTGCTGGCCGACCCGATCTTCGAGCGCAAGAACACCAAGGACAACACGCCGGCCGTGGTGTCGATGGAAGTGGTGCCCGGCGACAAGCTGGAAGTGACCGTCGCCGCCAAGGGTGGTGGCTCGGAAAACAAGTCCAAGCTCTACATGCTCAACCCGTCGGACAGCATCGTCGACTGGGTGCTCAAGACCGTGCCGACCATGGGCGCCGGCTGGTGCCCGCCGGGCATGCTGGGCATCGGCGTCGGTGGCACGATGGAAAAGGCCGCGCTGCTGGCCAAAGAGTCTTTGATGGACGACATCGACATGTACGAGCTGCTGGCCCGCGGCCCGCAGAACAAGCTCGAAGAGCTGCGCATCGAGCTCTATGAGAAGGTCAACGCGCTGGGCATCGGCGCCCAGGGCCTGGGCGGCCTGACCACCGTGCTGGACGTCAAGATCAAGACCTACCCGACGCACGCGGCCTCCAAGCCCATCGCGATGATCCCGAACTGCGCGGCCACCCGCCACGCCCACTTCGTGATGGACGGCTCGGGCCCGGTCTACCTGGACCCGCCCAGCCTGGACCTGTGGCCCAACGTCCACTGGGCGCCGGACTACAACAAGTCCAAGCGCGTGGACCTGAACACGCTGACCAAGGAAGAGGTCGCCAGCTGGAAGCCCGGCCAGACCCTGCTGCTGAACGGCAAGATGCTGACCGGCCGCGATGCCGCCCACAAGCGCATCCAGGACATGCTGGCCAAGGGCGAGCCGCTGCCGGTGGACTTCACCAACCGCGTCATCTACTACGTTGGCCCGGTGGACCCGGTGCGTGACGAGGTGGTCGGCCCGGCCGGCCCCACCACCGCCACCCGCATGGACAAGTTCACCCGCATGATGCTGGAGAAGACCGGCCTGATCGCGATGGTGGGCAAGGCCGAGCGTGGCCCGGTCGCCATCGAAGCGATCAAGGATGCCAAGAGCGCCTACCTGATGGCTGTGGGCGGCAGCGCCTACCTGGTGTCCAAGGCCATCAAGGCCGCCAAGGTGGTGGGCTTCGCCGACCTGGGCATGGAAGCCATCTACGAGTTCGACGTGGTCGACATGCCGGTGACGGTGGCGGTGGATGCCGGCGGCACCAGCGCCCACATCGAAGGGCCCAAGACCTGGCAGGCCAAGATCGGCAAGATCCCCGTGGCCGTGGCCTGAGCAGCCTCACCCAACGGCAAAGCCCCGCCTCGGCGGGGCTTTTTCATGGCCGCAGGGCTCAGGCCGCCGGCGGTGTCGCCGAGGCTGGCAGCAGCTGCACCACCCGCTGCGGGAAGGGGATCTCCACCCCCAGCCGGTTCAGCAGCCGCCAGACGGCCAGGTTCACCTCGGAGCGCACACCGCCCTGGCCGTTTTCCGGGTCGATGATCCAGAAGGTGATGGTCAGCTCCAGCCCATCGGCGGCAAAGTTCGACAGCAGCACACCGGGCTTGGGGTCCTGCAGTACCCGCGGCACGCTCTTGACCGCCTCGATGATCTGCGGGAACAGCGCATCCAAGTCCGAGCCGTAGCCCACCTGCACCACGGTGGACACCAGCACCTTCGGATCGGCCAGCGAGCAGTTCTCCACCCGCTGGGTGATCAGCAGTTCATTGGGCACGATGGCTTCGCGGCCATTGAGCGCGCGGATCACCGTGTAGCGGGTGGTGATCTTGGTGATCCGGCCCTCGAAGCCATCCACCAGCACCGTGTCGCCGATGCGCACCGAGCGCTCGGCCAGGATCACGAAGCCCGACACATAGTTGGAGGCCAGTCGCTGCAGGCCGAAGCCCACGCCCACGCCGACCGCCCCGCCCAGCACCGACAGTGCCGACAGGTCGATGCCCGCCGACGACAGCGCCAGCAACAGGCCGACGAAGGTCAGCAGGGTGCGCACCAGGTTCGCACCGACCATGCGCAGCGAAAGCTGATCGCCGGTGGCGCCCTTGAGCAGCTGGTTCTCCAGCGCGGCGGAGATCCACAGCGTGATCACCATCACCACGCCGACGCTCAGCGCCCCTTCCAGCAGCGAGCGCACCGAGACCACCGAGTTGCCCAGCTTCCAGCGGATGTCGTCCAACTCGTTGAGGATCTCCGGCAGCACGCCGGTGATCCAGCCCACCACGGCCAGCCAGGCCAGCCAGGAAATGGTGCGTTCCACCAGGCGCACCACCCGCGATTCGGGGAAGGCGACGGTCAGCACCCGCACCGACAAGCGGATGCTGGCGAACGACATCAGCACCGGCAGGACGATCTTGAACATCGCCAGCGGCACGCCCCAGCCCAGCAGCAGCCGCCGAGCCAGGTAGGCCAGGCCCAGGGCCAGCATGGGGAACAGCACGCCATCGACGATGCGCCGCCCGTACCAGATCGAACGCTCGGGCGAAGCGGGCCCCCGCAGCACCCGCACCGCCAGCCAGGCCAGGGCCAGGCAGACCAGCACCACCCCGCTCTCAATCAGGGCGCTGGGGTGGGTCAGGGCGGAGAGAAACTCGTCGAGGGTGAGGACAGGAATGACGGGCGCTTGGGTCATGCGCCCGATTGTCGCCGCAGCGGATGACGCGCCTCAGACGTCGGCCAGCGCCCGCAGGTGGGCCACGACGCTGCGCGCCAGCGCGCTGAGCGAATAGCCGCCTTCCAGGCAGGAGACGATGCGCCCCTGGGCATGTTCTTGCGCAATGGCCACGATGCGCCGGGTGATCCACTCGAAGTCGGCCTCGACCAGACCCATGCGGCCCATGTCGTCCTCGCGGTGGGCGTCAAAGCCTGCCGAGATGAACAGCATCTCCGGCTTGAACGCCTCCAGGCGGGGCATCCAGTTGGCCTCGATCATCTCCCGGATCTCGCCGCCCCGGGTGTAGGGCGGCACCGGCAGGTTCACCATGTTCGAGCCCAGCGGCACCCCACCGCTGAAGGGGAAGAGCTGGTCCTGGAAGAAGCTGACCATCAGGATGCGCTCGTCGCCGGCCACGATGTCCTCGGTGCCATTGCCGTGGTGCACATCGAAGTCGACGATGGCCACCCGCTGCAGGCCCCGCACGTCCAGCGCATGGCGCGCCGCCACCGCAACGTTGTTGAAGAAGCAAAAGCCCATCGACTGCGAGCGCGTGGCGTGGTGACCGGGCGGCCGGATGGCGCAGAAGGCGTTCTCGGCCCGGCCATCGATGACGGCATCGGTTGCGGCCACCGCCGCGCCGGCGGAGCGCAGGGCCGCCTGCCAGGTGTGCGGGCCGACCAGGGTGTCCGGGTCCAGGGCGCGGTGCTCGCCGGTGTCGATGGCCTGCTGGATGAACTCCTTCAGCTCGGTCAGATAGCCTTCGCTGTGCGCCAGCAGCAGGTCGCTGTGCGCGACCAGCGGCACATCGAACCGGGTCAGCGCCACATCGACCCCCGAGGACAGCAACTGGTCCTCGATCGCATCCAGGCGCTGAGGGCACTCCGGATGCCCGGCCCCCATCTCATGCAGTCGGCAATCCGGGTGGGTGAAATAGGCAGTGGTCATCGGGATCTAGGGCTGGTGCGATCGCACCCTCACAGCATGCCAGGAAAACCCGCATGGGTAGGCTATCGTAGACCCTCATGATCAGCGCAAGCCTCCAATCCCGACTGACGCAACTCAAGGGCCAGATCAACGGCGTGATCGCCGGCAAGGCGGCCCAGGTCGAGGACAGCCTGGCCTGCCTGCTGGCCGGCGGGCACCTGCTGATCGAAGACGTGCCCGGTGTCGGCAAGACCACGCTGGCCCAGACCCTGGCCGTGTCGCTGGGCCTGACGTTCTCGCGTGTCCAGTTCACCTCGGACCTGCTGCCCAGCGACCTGGTGGGGGTGACCGTGTTCGAGCGCCAGCGAGAGGACTTCGTGTTCCACCCCGGCCCGATCTTCACCCAGGTGCTGCTGGCCGACGAGATCAACCGCGCCGGCCCGCGCACCCAGAGCGCGCTGCTGGAGGCCATGGAAGAGCACCAGGTCAGCGTGGACGGCCAGACCCGCGCCCTGCCGCAGCCCTTCTTCGTCATCGCGACCCAGAACCCGGTCGAGCAGCTGGGCACCTACCCGCTGCCGGAAAGCCAGCTCGACCGCTTTCTGATGTGCATCAGCCTGGGCTACCCGGACCGGGCCGCCGAGCGGTCCCTGCTGGCCGGCGAGGACCGGCGTGCCGCCGTCGGCCGACTCACCCCGGTGATGCAGCCCGGCGAGCTGCTGGCCGTGATGGCCGCGGTGCGCGAGGTGCACGCCTCCGAGGCCTTGCTGGACTACCTGCAGGCGTTGATCGACGCCACCCGCAGCGGACGCTGGTTCATCCAGGGCCTGTCCCCGCGGGCGGGCATCGGCATCCTGCGGCTGGCCCGGGCCCGGGCCCTGCTGCAGGGGCGCGACCACGTCGTGCCCGACGACCTGCAGGCGCTGCTGCCCCAGGCGCTGGGCCACCGGCTGCTGCCGCTGGCCGGCGCGGGCCGCGGCGCCCGTGAGCAGGCGCGGGCCATGCTCGACGCCGTGCCTCTGCCCTGAGCCCGCCCACGGCATGGCCTTTTCGCTGCCCGCCTGGCCCGATCCGCTGGCCCCCGTGCGCCGCCGCTGGCGCCAGTGGTGGCTGGGCCGGCTGCGCGCCACGCCCCAGTGCACGCTGCAGCAGCGCAACCTCTACATCGTGCCCACCCGGGCCGGGCTGCTGTTCGGCCTCACGCTGATGGTGCTGCTGGTCGCCTCGATCAACTACCAGCTCAACCTGGGCTATGCCCTCACCTTCCTGCTGGCCGGCAGCGCGCTGGTTTCGATGCACCTGACCCATGCGACGCTGCGCGGGCTGCAGCTGCACCTGGGGCCGCTGCTGCCCGCGTTCGCCGGGCAGCCCGTGACCCTGGACCTGCGGGTGGACAACCCGGGGGACACCCGCCACGGCATCGGCCTGTCGGTGCAGCCCGACACCGGCGCGCCGCAGCCCGTCTGGTTCGACGCCGCGGCGCAGGGCCAGACCCCGGTGACCCTGGCCTGGCTGGCGCCGGGGCGCGGCCACTGGCCCGTGCCACTGCTGCGCATCGAGACCCGCTTTCCCTTCGGCCTGTTCCGGGCCTGGGGCCTGTGGCGCCCCGAAGCCCGTGTCTGGGTCTATCCAGCGCCCGAGCGCCCGGCGCCGCCCCTGCCCCCCAGCCAGTCGGAGCCCGGCCACGGCGGTCTGCCCAGCCCCAGCCCCGCGGCCGAGTTCGACGGCATTCGCCCCTGGCGGCGCGGTGACAGCCTGCACCAGGTCGTCTGGAAGAAGGTGGCGCACAGCGGTGAACTGGTGAGCCGGGAGGCGGCCGGCGCCGTGCGACCGCCGCACCTCTGGCTGGACTGGCAGCAGGCCGGCCCTGGCACCGCGGAACCACGCCTGGCCCGCCTGACGGCCTGGGTGCTGACCGCGGAGGCCCGGCAGCAGCCCTTCAGCCTGCGCCTGCCCGGTCAGACCTGCCCCTGGCGCGAGAGCCCCACCCACCGCGACACCGTGCTGCAACAGCTGGCGCTGTGGCCCGCGGCCGGAGCGGGCCGATGACGGCGGCCCGCCTGGGTGGCGGCGCCCTGCCACGCGAGGCGCGCGACACCTTTTTCCTGCTGGGCCTGATCGCCTGGACCGTTGCGCCACACCTGGCCCGGCTGCCGCTGGGCGTGGGTGGGCTGTGCCTGGGCCTGCTGGCCTGGCGCGGCTGGCTGGCCTGGCGCGACGGCCCCCTGCCCGGTCGCGGCCCCCTGCTGGCGGTGCTGCTGGCCGCGGCCGGGCTGACCTGGTGGGACCAGCACACGCTGGTGGGCAAGGAGGCTGGCATCACGCTGCTGGTGATGCTGATGGCGCTCAAGACCCTGGAGCTGCGCGCCCGGCGGGACGCAATGGTGGTCTTCTACCTGGGCTTCTTCCTGGTGCTGACCCAGTTCCTCTACTCGCAGTCGCTGCTGTCGGCGCTGGGCATGCTGCTGTCGGTCTGGGGCTGGCTGACGGCGCTCACCCTGGCTCACATGCCCGCCGGCCGGCCCCCGTTGCGGGAAGCCGCGGGCACGGCCGCCCGTGCGGCGTTGCTGGGCCTGCCGGTGATGCTGGCCCTGTTCCTGCTGTTTCCACGCATCCCGCCGCTGTGGGGCATGCCGGGCGACAGCGCCCGCACCGGCCTGTCGGACCAACTGCGACTGGGCGACGTGGCCGAGCTGGCCCAGGACGACAGCGTGGCGCTGCGCCTGCGCTTTGACGGCCCGCCGCCGCCGCTGGCCTCGCTCTACCTGCGCGGCCCGGTGCTGACCCGCTACGACGGCCGCACCTGGCTGGCGGACCCGTTGCCGCGCGGCAACCTGGCCGAGCTCCCGCCCCCCGCGCCGGCGGTGCCCCCGAGCGGCCGGCACTACGAACTCACGCTGGAGCCCCTGCGCATCGGCTGGTTGCCGCTGCTGGACTATGCCGTCATGCCCCCGCAGGCCGACCCACCGCTGGCCGGTCTGGTGGCGCCGCGCGACGACAGCCTGCAGTGGCGGCTGCGCAGCCCGCTGGGCGAACGGGCCCGCCTGAGCGCCTGGGCGGCAGACACCGCGCCGGCGGCCCACCTCGGCCGCTGGCAGCGGCTGCAACTGACCCAGCTGCCCGAGGGAGCGCACCCGCGCACCCGGGCCTGGGCCCGCGCACTGCGCCAGCAGCCCGGCCTGGCCCAGGCCGATGCCCGCACCCTGGCCGGCGCGGTGCTGCGCCACCTGCGTGAAGGCGGCTATGGCTACACCCTCAGCCCCGGCCGCTATGAAGGGGACGCGGTGGACGAATTCTGGCTGGACCGCAAGCTGGGGTTCTGCGAGCACTACGCCAGCGCATTCGTGGTCGTGCTGCGCAGCCTGGGGGTGCCGGCCCGCATCGTCACCGGCTACCAGGGCGCCGACCCGCAGCCCCAGGATGGCTACTGGGTGGTGCGCCAGAGCCACGCCCACGCCTGGGCCGAGTACTGGGAGGACGGCGCGGGCTGGGTGCGGGCCGACCCCACCGCCGCCGTCGCCCCCGACCGCATCTTCCGCAGCACCGCGCTGCAGGCCCCCCCTGGCCTGATGGCCGGCACACTGGACAACGTCAGCCCCGGGCTGCGCCAGCAGCTGCGCCGCTGGGTGGAGGCCTGGGACAACCGCTGGAACCAATGGGTGCTGGGCTACGGGCGTCAGCAGCAGTTCCGGCTGCTGCGGGACTGGGGCTGGCCCGACGTGGATGCCGCGGCGCTGGCGCGGCTGCTGGTGCTGTGTCTGGCCGGCCTGGGCCTGGCCGGTGCGGCCTGGGCCTGGTGGGACGGCCACCGGCTCGCCCCCTGGCCACGGTTGCAGCGTCGCCTGCGGTCCACCCTGGCCCGCTGGCAGGTGCGCGTCTCGGACCACGACAGCCCGGGCGCCCTGGCCCAGCGACTGCAGGCCGGCCACGGCAGCCCGGCCGCCCCGCTGGTTGAAGCCCTGCACGCCCTGCAGGCGCTGCGCTACGCCCCCCAGGCCACGCCGCCCGATCTGGGCCGCTGGTGGCGCCAGTTCCGAACCCGCGAGCGGGCCTGCTGGCGTCAACGACAGGCCTCGGCCGGCCGCTCATAATCGCCCCATGAACCTGCTGCCCTCTGCCTTTCGCCTCTGCCCGACCGCCGCGCTGCTGCTGGGCCTGACCGGTCTCTGCGGCTCGGCCGCGCTGGCGGCGCCCGCAACGTCGACCGCGGCGACCGACACCACGCCCGTGCTCAGCGACGACGCCCCGGACGTGGTGATCTATGGCCAGCGCAATGACGTGGTGGCCTTCGGCCGACAACTGGCCATCGACAACCAGCTCGACCCCGACTGGGTGGTGGCCCAGCTGGCCCAGGCCCGCTACCAGCCGCGCGTGGCCAAGCTGGTGATGCCGCCGCCCGCCGGCACCGCGAAGAACTGGGCCGCCTACCGCGCCCGCTTCGTCGAACCCCAGCGCATCGGCGCCGGTCTGCGCTGGTGGCAGGACAACGCCGCCGCCCTGGACCGGGCCCAGGCCCGCTATGGCGTGCCGCCAGAGATCGTCACCGCCATCGTCGGCGTCGAAACCTTCTACGGCCGCGTGACCGGCAACTTCAAGGTCATCGACGCGCTGGCCACCCTCTCCTTCGATTTCCCCAGCGGCCGCAGCGACCGCTCCACGTTCTACCGCGGTGAGCTGACGGCCTTCCTGCGCTGGTGCGCCGCCGAGAAGCGCGACCCGCAATCGGTGCTGGGCTCGTACGCCGGCGCCATCGGCCTGCCGCAGTTCATGCCCAGCAGCCTCCTAAAGTACGCGGTGGACTTCGACGGCGATGGCCGCATCGACCTGAACACCCACGGCGACGACGTGGTGGGCAGCGTGGCCCACTACCTGGCCGAATTCGGCTGGCAGCGCGATTTGGTGCCCACGGTCGCGGTCACGCCGCCACTCGAAGTGCGCGAGAAGGCGCTGATGCTGGTCAACGACATCACCCCCAGCTACACCGCCAGCCAGATGCGCGAGCGCGGCGCGATGCTGGAGCCCAGCGTGACCGATGCCCTGGGCCCGCTGGCCCTGATCGAATTGCAGAACGGCGACAACGCGCCCAGCTACGTGGCCGGCACGCGCAACTTCTACGTGCTCACCCGCTACAACTGGTCGGCCTACTACGCGATGGCGGTCGTGGATCTGGCGCGCGCCATCCGCACCATGCGGCCCGACGCCCCCAGCGCAGCCCCGTCTGCGCCGGCCCCCTGACGCCCATGCCTACAATGGCGGCTTCCCTGCTCGTTTACCGCACTGGCCCATGACCCGTCTGTCGGATCTTGCCGAGCGCATCGACCGCCTCGTGCTGCGGCATGAGGAACTTGCACGTACCAATGCCCTGCTGAATCAGCAGGTGCAGGCCCTGCAGGCCGAACGCGACAGCCTCAAGTCCCGCCTCGCCGCGGCCCGCACCCGGGTGGAAGCCCTGCTCGACCGCCTCCCGCCCGACCCCGCGTCCGATGAAGGGGAGACGGCATGAAGCAAATGGAAGTGACCATCCTGGGCCAGAGCTACCTGCTGGCCTGCCCCGAGGGTGGCGAAGAGCTGCTGCGCACCGCGGTGGCCCGGGTGGACCAGGAGATGAGCGCCATCCGCGATGCCGGCAAGGTCAAGGCCCGCGAACGCATGGCCGTGCTGGCGGCGCTGAACCTGGCCTACCAGCTGGCCGAGCAGCGCCCGAGCCAGGGTGCCGCCGCGCCGCGCGGCCCCGATCCCGAGGAAGAAGCGCTGATGGAGCGCCTGCTGGCCCGGCTGGATGCCACGCTGGGCGACGATGGCCGTTTGCTCTAGCACAAGGCTGCCCGGGTGGGTGGCCGGATTCCGCACGCCCACCGAGGCCTTTGCCGCCCCAGGACGGCGGCGCTGGCCCTAGAATGGCGTCGTCCGTCGCATCCGCGTGGGTTTTATATTTCCTTGAACCGATGCTCTCGCGAGCCCGGGCTTGGAACATTGCCGGGCGGGCGTGATCGTCTCGCGTCAGACGAACCCGAAGCCCTGCTGACCTCGCCCACCTGAATCCCCTGGGTTCAGGAATGCGGCCCACGGTTTGCGATGGACACCCTCTTCCCCCTGCACGCCCATGCCCCAGTACTGGCTGATGAAGATCGAGCCGTCGGAGTGTTCGATCGACGATCTGGCGCGCCGGCCGCACCAGACCGTGCCCTGGACCGGGGTGCGCAACCACCAGGCCCGCAACTTCATGCGTGACGCGATGCGGGTGGGGGACGGCGTGCTGTACTACCACTCGTCCTGCGCCGAACCGGGCGTGGCCGGTCTGGCTGAGGTGGCCAGCACCGCCTATCCGGATGCCACCCAGTTCGATCCGGCCAGCCCCTACCACGACCCCCGATCCTCACCGGACGCGCCGCGTTGGTTGAATGTGGATGTGCGCCTGGTGCGCAAGACCCGGCTGCTGCCACTGCGTGAGCTGCGCCGCCAACCGGCGCTGGCCGACATGCTGCTGCTGCGCCCCGGCAGCCGGCTGTCCATCACCCCCGTGACACCGGCCGAATGGCAGGCGGTGCAGGCGTTGCTGGAGACACCGGCCCCATGACCCCGGGACTGGTCCTCGAACTGCTGTGCCTGGGCACCTTTGGCGGCTTTCTGGCCGGCCTGCTGGGCATTGGCGGCGGCATGGTGCTGGTGCCCTTCATGACCATCATCCTGTCCCAGCGCGGTGTGAGCGGCGGCATGGCGGTCAAGATGGCGATTGCCACCTCGATGGCGACCATCCTGTTCACCTCGCTGTCGAGCATGCGGGCCCACCACAAGCGAGGCGCGGTGCGCTGGCAAGTGGTGGCCGGCATCGCGCCGGGCATCCTGATCGGTGGTCTGCTGGCCGGCGCCGGTGCGTTCTCGCTGCTCAAGGGACAGGCGCTGGCGACCATCTTCGCGCTGTTCGTCGGCTTTTCGGCCACCCAGATGCTGCGCAACCGCCAGCCCCGCCCGGGACGCGAGCTGCCCGGGCCCGTCGGCCAGGCGGCTGCCGGTACCGGCATCGGCTTCGTCTCGGGCCTGGTGGGCGCGGGCGGCGGCTTCATGAGCGTGCCCTTCATGACCTGGTGCAACGTGCCGATCCACAACGCGGTGGCCACCAGCGCCGCGCTGGGTTTTCCGATCGCGCTGTCCAGCACCCTGGGCTATCTGGTCGGCGGCTGGAACCTGCCGGCCGCCTTGCCCGGCGCAGTGGGCTACCTGTACCTCCCCGCCTTGGGGGTGATCGCACTGGCCAGTGTCAGCACCGCGCCGCTGGGTGCGCGGGCCGCCCACGCGATGAACGTGGCCCAACTCAAGCGGGTGTTCGCGCTGGTGCTGTACGGGCTGGCCGGCTACATGCTGTGGAAAGCCTTCCACACTTGACGCCGCGCCATTTTTGCATTTGCGCGGCAAGCAAGCTAGAATCTCCTGCTTTGCTAGCAACCAACCGCGTGTCGATCCGGTGGACGGGACTTCCGGAGCCAGCCTGCACCCAGGTGCCAGGCGACGTCCATGACGGACACCGAGCGCAACTCACCGAAGGATTCTTCGCTCATGACCACCATCCGAGTCAAGGAAAACGAGCCGTTCGACGTGGCCCTGCGCCGCTTCAAGCGCACCATTGAAAAGCTGGGGCTGCTGACCGAACTGCGCGCCCGCGAGTTCTACGAGAAGCCGACTGCCGAGCGCAAGCGCAAGAAGGCCGCCGCCGTGAAGCGCCACTACAAGCGTGTGCGCAGCATGCAGCTGCCCAAGAAGCTGTACTGATCGAACGACCGTCCTCGGACGTCGCACAAAAAGCCCGCGCGGGACGCCGCTGCGGGCTTTTTTGTTTGGGGCCCTCGCCCTCAGGCCTCGTCCCCCCCGGCCGGCAAGCGCTGGCGCAATGCGTCCACCGCCGCCTGCAGCGCCCGGGTGAAATCCTCCCGCAGCGGATGCGCCGCCCGCCATTGCGGCCGCACCAGGGCCAGGTGGAACGGAATGGCCGCCGTGAACGGCCGCACCAGCAGCTCGCCCTGCCCCGCCATCTCCAGCGCACTGAGCGGGTTGACGATGGCCACGCCCAGGCCCTGACGCACCAGGGCACAGACCGAGATCGCGCTGGGCGTCTCCAGCCGCAGCTGGCGCGTGACACCCGCCCGCGCGAACACCGCATCGACCTGCTGGCGGTAGGGATCGGTCGGCGCCAGGCTGATGAAGGCCTCGCCGGCCAGGTCCTGCGGTGACACCTGATGGCGCGCCGCCAGGGCATGGCCAGCCGGCAGCACACAGACTTCATCGGCCACCAGCAAGGTCTCCAGCAGGCACCCTGGCGGCGCCTCGCGTTGCTCGGTCAGGCCCAGGTCATGGCGCTGTTCCGTCAGGGCGGTCTCCAGCTGGGGCGATTCCAGCGGCACCAGGCTCACCGCCGCCTCCGGATGCCGCCGCAGATACCCCGCGACGGCCTGGGGCAGCAGCGCATGGGCCAGCGCGGGCAGGCAGGCCACCTGCAGGCGGCCCAGCCCGTCGCCGCGCAGGGCCTCGGCGGTGGCCGCCACCCGCTGCAACCCCTCGTAGGAACGCTCCACCTCCTCCATCAGCGCCTGCGCGCGCGCGGTGGGGCGCAGCCGGCCGCGCACCCGCTCGAACAGGGCATAGCCCAGCAGCTGCTCCAGCCGTGCCAGCTCCCGGCTGACGGTGGGCTGCGAGGTGTGCAGCCATTCGGCCGCCCGGGTGACATGCCCGGTGTGCATCACGGCCCGGAACACCTCGATCAGTCGATGGGTCAGTTCCATATCACCAGCAAATCAATCTGAGAAAAATAAGTATTTTCCAATATGGATTGTGGCGTGCATCATGCGCGGCATGAACCCGTTTGCCCCCGACCTGCTCCGCACTCTGGCCCAGACGCATGGCACCCCGCTGTGGGTCTATGACGCGGCCACCATCCGTCAGCGCATTGCCGAGCTGCGTGAATTCGACACCATCCGCTATGCGCAGAAGGCCAACTCCAACACCCATCTGCTGCGCCTGATGCGCGACGCCGGGGTGGTGGTGGATGCGGTGTCGCGCGGCGAGATCGAGCGCGCGCTGGCCGCCGGTTTCAGCCCGGAACCCGACGCGCAGGGCGCCGCCGGCCTGGTCTTCACCGCCGACGTGCTGGACCGCGCGACGCTGGACACGGTGGTGTGGCACGGCGTGCCGGTCAATGCCGGCTCGATCGACATGCTCGACCAGTTGGGGGCGGCCTCGCCGGGGCACCGGGTGTGGCTGCGCATCAACCCCGGCTTCGGCCATGGCCACAGCAACAAGACCAACACCGGCGGCGAGCACAGCAAGCACGGCATCTGGCATGCCGACCTGCCGCAGGCCCTGGCCACGGTGGCCCGCCACCGGCTGCACCTGGTCGGCCTGCACATGCACATCGGCTCGGGCGTGGACTACGACCACCTGCGCGAGGTCTGCTCGGCCATGGTGGACCTGGTCAAGCGCGCCGGCGTGTCGGTGGAGGCCATCTCGGCCGGCGGCGGCCTGTCCGTGCCCTATCGGGCCGGTGAACCGCGCCTGGACACCCGGCACTACTTCGCGCTGTGGGACGCCGCACGGCGCGAGATCGCCAGCCACCTGGGCCATGCGGTGCACCTGGAACTGGAGCCCGGCCGCTACCTGGTGGCCGAATCGGGCGTGCTGCTGGCCGAGGTGCGGGCCACCAAGTCGATGGGCCGCAACCACTTCACGCTGGTCGATGCCGGCTTCTCGGACCTGATGCGGCCGGCCATGTACGGCGCCTACCACGGCATGAGCCTGCTGCCCTCGGACGACACGCCGCGGGCCGAGCACGAGACGGTGGTCGCCGGCCCGCTGTGCGAATCGGGCGATGTGTTCACCCAGGCCGAAGGCGGCGTGGTGCTGACCCGCATGCTGCCGCAGGCCCGGGTGGGAGACCTGCTGGTGCTGCACGACGCCGGCGCCTACGGCGCCTCGATGTCGAGCAACTACAACACCCGGCCGCTGGCGCCCGAGGTGCTGGTCGAGGGTGACCACCACCGCCTGATCCGCCGCCGCCAGACGGTGGCGGAATTGCTCGCACTGGAAGCGGTCTGAGCACGGCGGGAGGAGAATGCACACTTTGCTTCGTTGCACACCCCCATGAGCACGCTGAAAGAACGCATCACCGAAGACATGAAGGCCGCCATGCGGGCCAAGGACATGGACCGCCTGGGCACCATCCGCCTGCTGCTGGCCGCCTGCAAGCAGAAGGAGGTGGATGAGCGCATCACGCTGGACGATGCGGCCGTGATCGCGCTGGTCGACAAGCTGATCAAGCAGCGCAAGGACTCGGTGAGCGCATACAGCCAGGCCGGTCGCACCGACCTGGCCGACAAGGAAAGCGCCGAGATCACCGTGCTGCAGGCCTACCTGCCGCAGCGCCTCTCGGAAGCCGAGATCGCCGATGCCGTGGCCGCCATCGTGGCTGAAGTGGGCGCCACCGGCCCGTCCGACATGGGCAAGGTCATGGGCGCGGTGAAGACCCGCCTGGCCGGCAAGGCCGACATGGGCCTGGTGTCCGCCGCGGTGAAGAAGGCCCTCAGCCACTGACTCTCCCACTGACTCTCCCCCTGCCCACAGGAGCCCTCATGCACACCGAGCTGCCCCTCCAGTCGATCGCCCCCGACGTCCACGTCGCCCCCCAGTTGACGCCCGAGGCGATGGCCGAGCTGGCCCGGCTGGGCTTCAAGGCGGTGATCAACAACCGGCCGGACTTCGAGGGCGGCCCGGAACAGCCGACCAGCGCGGCAGTGGAGGCGGCGGCCACGGCCGCCGGCCTGCTCTACCGCCATCTGCCGGTGCAGGGGGCCTACCAGTCACCCGAGCAGATCGCCGCCTTCGGCGCCCTGCTGGCCGAACTGCCGCGCCCGCTGCTGGCCTTCTGCCGCTCCGGCGCCCGCTCCACCAAGTTGTTCGTCGCCAGCACCACCCGCTGAGCCCCGCGCCGCACCGCCCCGGTGCGGCCACCTCCTAGGACTTTCCCGCAATTGGCCTCTGCCTTTGCTGCAGAGCGTCATGACGCCCGTACAGTGCGGCGTTCACCGGCCCTGGCCGGTGTTGCTTTACCTAGGAGACACCGTGTCCGCACTGTTAGCCCTCTCTCGATGGATCGACCGACTCAATGAATGGGTCGGCCGCAGCGCCGCCTGGCTGGTCCTGGCCGCGGTGCTGATCAGCGCCCTCAATGCCATCGCCCGCAAGGCCTTCGATGTCGGGTCCAACGCCTTTCTGGAGATCCAGTGGTACCTGTTCGCCGGCGTGTTCCTGCTGGCCTCGGGCTACACCCTGCTGCGCCAGGAGCATGTGAAGATCGACGTGGTGCTGAGCCGCTTCTCCAAGCGCACCCAGATCATCATCGAATCGGTCTGTATCGTCATCTTCCTGCTGCCCTTCTGCTTGGTGGTGATCGATCTGGTCATGCCCCTGGTCAGGCAGGCCTATGAGACGGGCGAGACCTCCAGCAATGCCGGCGGCCTGATCCGCTGGCCCGTCTATGCCCTGGTGCCCGTGGGCTTCAGCCTGCTGGCCCTGCAAGGTGTCTCCGAGCTGATCAAGCGCATCGCCTTCCTGATGGGCCTGATCGACGACCCGACCGAGAAGAAGCAGGAGAAGACTGCCGAGGAGGAACTGGCCGAAGCCATCCTGCGCGCCCGCAAGAGCCAGGAGGCCGCGCCATGACCGAGTTCCTGCACGCCAACATGGCCCCGGTGATGTTCGGGGGCCTGATCGTCTTTCTGCTGATCGGCTTCCCCGTCGCCTTCTCGCTGGCCGCGGCCGGCCTGATGTTCAGCTTCGTCGGCATCGAGTTCGGCATCCTGCCGTCCTCGCTGATGCAGGCGCTGCCGCTGCGCATCTTCGGCATCATGCAGAACGACACGCTGCTCGCGATCCCGTTCTTCACCTTCATGGGCCTGATCCTGGAGCGATCCGGGATGGCCGAGGACCTGCTCGACACCATCGGCCAGCTCTTCGGCCCGATCCGAGGTGGCCTGGCCTTCGCGGTGATCCTGGTGGGCGCCATGCTCGCCGCCACCACGGGCGTGGTGGCCGCGTCGGTGATCTCGATGGGCCTGATCTCGCTGCCCATCATGCTGCGCTACGGCTATGACCGCCGCATCGCCTCGGGCGTCATCGCCGCCTCCGGCACGCTCGCGCAGATCATCCCGCCCTCGCTGGTGCTGATCATCATGGCCGACCAACTCGGCCGCAGCGTGGGTGAGCTCTACAAGGGCGCGTTCATCCCGGGCTTTGTGCTGACGGCGATGTACACCGGCTTCATCATCCTGATCGCCATCTTCCGCAAGCACTGGGTGCCCGCCCTGCCGCCGGAAGCCCGCACCATCCGCGAAGACAACGGATCCTCCGGCCTGCCCTCGCTGGGCCTGCTGGCCCTGCTCTCGGTGGGTGCTGCCGTGGCCTTCGCCAAGAGCCGCCCGGCCGAGACCCCGACCGACGAGCTGATCGTGGTGTCGATGTGCGTGGGGGTGGGTGTGGCCTTCGTGCTGTCGGTGATCAACAAGGTGTTCAAGCTGGGCCTGCTCTCGCGCATGGCCGAGCGGGTCACCTTCGTGCTGATCCCGCCGCTGGGCCTGATCTTCCTGGTGCTGGGCACCATCTTCCTGGGGGTGGCCACGCCCACCGAGGGTGGCGCCATGGGCGCGGTGGGCGCACTGATCATGGCCTTGCTGCGCAAGCGCATCGACATGAAGCTGCTGCGCCAGGCCATGGACTCCACGATGAAGCTGTCCTGCTTCGTGCTGTTCATCCTGATGGGCTCGACGGTCTTCAGCCTGACCTTCCAGGGCGTGGACGGCCCGAAGTGGGTGGAGCACCTGCTGACCAGCCTGCCCGGCGGTCAGGTGGGCTTCCTCATCGTCGTGAACATCCTGGTCTTCGTGCTGGCCTTCTTCCTGGACTTCTTCGAGCTGTCCTTCATCATCGTGCCGCTGCTCGGCCCCGTGGCCGAGAAGCTGGGCATCGATCTGGTCTGGTTCGGTGTGCTGCTGGCAGTCAACATGCAGACCTCCTTCATGCACCCGCCTTTTGGCTTCGCGCTGTTCTTCCTGCGCAGCGTGGCCCCCAACAAGGAGTACAAGGACCGTGTGACCGGCAAGCCGATCGCACCGGTGACCACCGGCCAGATCTACTGGGGCTCGGTGCCCTTCGTGCTCATCCAGATCATCATGGTGGGTCTGATCATCGCCTTCCCGGGCCTGGTATCGGGCGGGCTGGGGCCGAAGGAGAAGATCGACCTCGACAAGGTCCAGATCCAGATCCAGCCCGAGAACGACTACGGTGGCGACAGCAACCAGGACATGAACGCCCTGTTCGGGTTGCCGCCTGCGGCCAGCGAGGCCGCCTCCGGCACGGCGCCCTGAGACGCCAGTCCGGTCCTCAAGCCCAGGCCTCCCTCGCGGAGGCCTTTTTTCTGGCCACGTGTGAGACCCGTGCAGACATGAAAAAGGCGCCCCGCGGGGCGCCTCGTCCTCTGCAGCAGCAGAGCGGGCTCAGAGCTTCTGGGCTTGCATGAAGTCGTCGAAGCTGGCTTCGGCGAAGCGGAACCACAGGTTCTCCTCGCGGCGGAAGTTGGCCATGTCGGTGTAGACCTTCTTCCAGCGCGGGTTCTTCGCGCTCAGTTCGCTGTAGAGCGCCATCGACTCCTTGAAGGCCAGTTCCATCACGTCCTTCGGGAAGCGGGCCAGCTTGGTGCCCGAGCCCACCAGCTGCTTGAGCGCCCCCGGGTTGCGGGCATCGTACTTGGCCTGCATGTCGATGTGCGCCACCGCGGCCGCAGCCTCGACCATGGCCTTGTACTCGGCCGACAGCCCGGCATAGGCCTTCTGGTTGATGAACAGGTCGATCTGCGGGCCGCCTTCCCACCAGCCGGGGTAGTAGTAGTGCGGCGCCACCTTGTTGAAGCCCAGCTTCAGGTCATCGTACGGGCCGATCCATTCGGCCGCGTCGATGGTGCCCTTCTCCAGCGCCTGGTAGATCTCGCCGCCCGGGATGTTCTGCGGCACCCCGCCCATGCGCTCGATCACCTTGCCGGCGAAGCCGCCCACGCGGAACTTCAGGCCCTTGATGTCGGCCGTGGACTTGATCTCCTTGCGGTACCAGCCGGCCATCTGCGCACCGGTGTTGCCGCACGGGAAGTTGATCATGTTGTAGCCGGCATAGAACTCGCGCATCAGCTTCAGACCATTGCCCTCGAACATCCAGGCGGTCATCTGGCGCGAATTCAGGCCAAAGGGCACGGCCGCGCCCAGCGCGAAGGTCTCGTCCTTGCCAAAGAAGTAGTAGGGCACAGTGTGGCAGGCCTCGACGGTGCCGTTTTGCACCCCATCGACCACGCCGAACGCAGGCATCAGTTCACCCGCCGCGTGCACGGTGACCTGGAACTTGCCACCGGACAGTTCGCCCACTTTCTTGGCGAAGACCTCGGCAGCCCCATAGATGGTGTCCAGCGACTTCGGAAAGCTGGACGCGATGCGCCAGCGCACAGCCGCCTGCGCATGCACGATGGCCGGTGCCGCACCAGCCGCCAGCACGCCGGCGAGGCCAGCGCTTCTCACAAACGAACGACGTTCCATCAGCGTTGTCTCCTGTTGAGTGTTGCCCATTGAGGCAGACCATTCTCAAGGAGACCTCTCGCATGCGGCAGCCGGGGTATTACCACCCTCGGGGCCGTCTCCGCGTCAGCCTGTCGTCAGCCTGGAATCAGCTGCCGGCCAGCTTCATGCGGTCGATCAGCATCGAGCCGACCGTCTTCGCGCCCAGCGTGTAGGCATCCGCCCCCACGGCCACGACCCCGCCCAGCATCTCGCGCAGGTGGCCGGCGATGGTGATCTCGTGCACAGGGAAGGCGATGCGGCCATCCTCCACCCAGTAGCCCGCCGCGCCGCGCGAGTAATCGCCGGTCACGTAATTGACGCCCTGCCCCATCAGCTCGGTGACGAACAGGCCGCGGTGCAGCTTGCGCAGCATCTCTTCCAGATGGTCGCCCGGCCGGGTCAGGCGGCTGGTCAGGCGCAGGTTCTGCGACCCCCCGGCGTGCCCGGTGGTCTGCATGCCCAGCTTGCGGGCCGAGTAGCTGGACAGGAAATAGCCCTGCACCACGCCCGCATCCACCACGCGGCGTGCCCGGGTGCGCACGCCCTCGTCATCGAAGGGCGCGCTGCCCTTGCCGCCGATGATGTGCGGATCCTCCAGCACGTCGATGTGCTCGGCCCAGACCGGCTGCCCCAGGCTGTCCTGCAGGAAGCTGGCCTTGCGGTAGAGCGCGCCGCCGCTGGTGCCCTGCACATAGGCGCCCAGCAGGCCGGCCGCCACGGAGGACTCGAACAACACCGGCACCTCGCAGGTGGGCACCTTGCGTGATTTCAGGCGCGACAGCGCGCGCTCGGCCGCATAGCGGCCCACCGCCTCGGGCGAGGCCAGGTCCATCGCATTGCGCATGGAGCTGTACCAGTAGTCACGCTGCATGTCGCGGCCCTTGCCGGCGATCGGCGACACGGACAGCGAATGGCGGGAACTGGCGTAGCCGCCCCGGAAGCCGCGGCTGTTGCCGGCCCAGAAGTGCGACTGCTGGGCCGATACCGAGCCGCCCTCGGAATTGGTGATGCGCTTGTCAACGGCGAACGCAGCGGCCTCGGCGCGCCGCGCCAGCTCGGCCGCCTCCTCGGCGGTCACGTCCCAGGGGTGGAAGAGATCCAGCGGCTGGGCCGCCTCCTCGGGCGTGGCCAGATCTTCGACCTCCGGCAGGCCGGCCGCCGGGTCCTCGGCGGTGAAGCGGGCGATGTCGAAGGCCGCGCGCACCGTCTGTTCCAGGGCCGTCGGAGAAAAGTCGGAGGTGCTGGCGTTGCCGCGGCGCTGCCCCAGGTAGACCGAGACGCCCACCGACTTGTCGCGGTTGCGCTCGACGTTCTCCACCTCGCCCTTGCGCACCGAGACGCTCAGGCCACTGCCTTCCGACACCTCGACCCCCGCATCGGAGGCCCCCAGGGTCTGGGCCATGGACAGCACGTCCTCGACGATCTGCTGGAACTGCTCACGGGAATGGCTGAAACCTTGGCTGGCGGATGAGGTCATGGAAGCATGGTTGGGGAGAGGATGCGGGACAATCATAGCGACCCCCCGATCTCCGCCGATTCAAGTCTCCTTCCATGCGCGCTGCACCGTCCCGTTCTGAACCCACCGAATCCGCCGACGCCTTTGACGCCGACGGCCGGCCCAGCAAGTCCGCCCTCAAGCGCCAGATGCATGAATTGCAGGCGTTGGGCTTGGCGCTGGCCGAGCTGCCGACCTCCCGCAGCGGCAAGCTCGACCTGCCCGAGGTGCTGCGCGATGCGCTGGCCGAATACCACCGCACCCGCTCGCACGAGGGCCGGCGGCGCCAGCTGCAGTACCTGGGCAAGCTGATGCGCCAGGTCGACCCAGAGCCCATCCGCGAGGCCGTGGCCGCGTTCAAGCTGGGCAGCGCGAGCGACACGCTGGCCCTGCACGAAGCCGAGCGCTGGCGCGAGGAGTTGCTGGCCAGCGACGATGCGGTGACCCGCTGGATGCAAGCCCACCCGGATACCGATGCCCAGCAGCTGCGCAGCTTGGTGCGCGCCGCCCGCAAGGACGCCGGCAAGGCCACGCCCGCCGATGGCCTGGGCCAGCGTCACGGCCGGGCCTACCGCGACCTGTTCCAGCTGGTGAAGTCGACGCTGACGCCGGGAGCGTCTTCGCCCGCCGACGCGGCGGATGCCGCGGAGGCTGACGATGTCTGAACCATTGGAGCCGGTGCGCATCGGCGTGGTGTCCATCAGCGACCGCGCCTCCAGTGGCGTCTACGAGGACAAGGGCATCCCGGCGCTGCAGGACTGGCTGGGGCGCGCGCTGCGCAACCCCATCACCTGGGAGACCCGGCTGATCCCCGACGAGCAGGACGGCATCAGCGCCACGCTGCGCGTGCTGGTGGACGAGGCGGGCTGCCATCTGGTGCTCACCACCGGTGGCACCGGCCCGGCGCGACGCGACGTGACCCCCGAGGCCACGTTGGCCGTGGCCGACAAGGTGATGCCGGGCTTTGGCGAGCAGATGCGCGCGATCAGCCTGAACTTCGTGCCCACCGCGATCCTGTCCCGCCAGGTGGCCGTGATCCGCGGCCAGGCGCTGATCATCAACCTGCCCGGCCAGCCCAAGTCGATTGCCGAAACCCTGCAGGGCTTGCCGCAGGCGACGCCGCCGGTGCACGGCATCTTTGCCGCCGTGCCTTACTGCATCGACCTGATCGGCGGGCCCTACCTGGAAACCGACCCGGCCCTGTGCCAGGCCTTCCGCCCCAAGTCGGCCCAGCGCCCGCCCCGAGGCTGAACCCACCATGCGCCTGTTCCTCCTGCCCGCCCTGCTCGCCGGCCTGATCCCCTCGCTGGCGATGGCCGCCTCCGAGCCGATGGTGTCCTACACCGTGCAAGCCGACGACACGCTGTGGCAGCTCAGCGGACAGTGGTTCCGCCGGCCGGCCAGCTGGCCCGAAGTGGCCCGGCTGAACCACCTGGCGAACCCGAACCGCCTCACCCCCGGCCAGACGCTGAAGCTGCCGCTGCGCCTGCTCAAGCCGGAGAACGTGCCGGCCACGCTGAGCCTGGTCGAAGGCCAGGTCCTGCTGGACGGCCAACCCGCCGTGGCCGGCACGCCCGTCCGTGCCGGGCAGAAGGTCCAGGCCGAAGCGAACAGCTCCGCCGTGGTCCGGCTGGGCGATGGCTCGCGTGCCAGCCTGCCCCCCGACAGCACGCTGGAGCTGGCCCAGCACCAGCGCTACCAGTTGCGCGCGGCCCAGCCGGCCGACGACGGGAACAGCCTCTACGCCGCCACGCTGCGCCTGCTGCGCGGCACGCTGGAGGTGCTGGCCACCAAGGTGCAGCGCGCCAAGCCGCTGGAGGTGACCACCCCCACCGCAGTGATCGGCGTGCGCGGCACGCGCTACCGCGTGCATGCGGATGCCACCCAGCCCCGCACCCAGACGGAAGTGCTGGAGGGCCGGGTGTGGGCCCAGACCCAGGCCCAACCGCCTGCACAGGCCGAGTTGGCCGCCGGCCAGGGGGCCGTGCTGCGCAACGGCAGCCCCGTCCAGCCCCGCCCGCTGGCACCTGCCCCCGATCTGTCCACGGTGCCGGCACGCTTCGAGCGGCCGCTGCTGCGGTTCACGGTGCCCGACACCGGCGCACCGCTGCGCGTGCAGATCGCCGCCGATGGCGACTTCCTGCGCATCGTGCGCGATGTCACGGTGCCGGCCGGCACCGAGGCCCGCATCGCCGGTCTGGACGATGGCGCCTGGTTCCTGCGTGCCCGCCAAGTGGCCGAAGACGGGCTGGAAGGCCTGGACGCCACCCACCCCTTCCAGCTGAAGGCCCGGCCGGAGCCGCCGCCCAGCACCACGCCGCGCCCGGCCGCCCGGCTGAGCGTGGGCACGGTCGCCCTGGCCTGGCTGCGCAACCCGGACGCCGCCCGCTACCACGTGCAGCTGGCCCGCGACAATGGCTTCACGCAGATCATGGCCCAGCAGGACACGCTGACCGACACCGGGCTGACGCTGGCCCTGGACACCCCGGGCCGCTACCACTGGCGCCTGGCCAGCGAGCGTGCCGATGGCGACCGCGGCCCCTGGGGCGATGCCCAGAGCTTCGAGCTGCGTCCACTGCCCGAACCGCCCAGCGTGCTCACCGGCGAGGACGGCCAGATCCACCTGAGCTGGAGCGCCCGCCCGGACGAGCGGCAAGAGGTGCAACTGGCGCGGGATGCGCAGTTCGGCTCGCTGGTCACCAGCGCCGAGCTGCAGGGGGGTGAATGGACGCTGCCGGCCCTGCCGGTGCCGGGCACCTACTACTTCCGCTACCGCTATGTGGACGACCAGGGCTTCGTTTCGCCCTGGACGGCCCCGCTGGGTGTGGACGTGCCGGTGGACTGGCACATGCTGCTGCTGGGCGTGCCGCTGCTGCTGACGCTCTGAGCAGTGCCCGGGGCCGGAAGGCGGCCCCGGCGCGGCCTCACTTCACCAGGCGGTTGAGACGCTCGGCGTCGAACTGCTCGGTGGTCCGGGCCTCCTGCGGCACGCAGGGGGCGGCAGGCAGCTCCCGCGACTGCACGGCCAGCTTCTCGATGGCCTGCCACAGCAGCGCGATCTGGTGCTCGTGCGAGGACGCGTTGTCGATCAGGCCCTTCATCGCCTGGGCCACCGGGTCGTCGCCACTGGTCAGGCCATAGGCCGAGAAGCCCATGCGCGCGGCCGCGGCCTCGCGCTTGGCATCCGCCTCGGCCTGGATGATGCGGGCGGGGTTGCCCACCGCCGTCGCACCGGCCGGCACCGGCTTGGTCACCACTGCGCCGGAACCGACGCGCGCCCCGGCCCCGACGGTGAAGCCGCCCAGCACCGCCGCGTTGGCGCCAACGATCACGCCCGCTTCCAGCGTCGGGTGGCGCTTGGCCCCCTTGACCAGCGAGGTGCCGCCCAGGGTCACGCCCTGGTAGATCGTGCAGTCGTCGCCGATCTCGGCCATCTCGCCGATCACGACGCCCATGCCGTGGTCAATGAAGACCCGGCGGCCGATGGTGGCGCCGGGGTGGATCTCAATGCCGGTCAGCCAGCGGGTGGTGTGCGAGATGAAGCGGCCGGCCCAGCGCAGGCCGTGGGTCCAGCACCAGTGGGCGCCGCGGTGCAGCGTCAAGGCGTGCAGGCCGGGGTAACAGGTCAGCACCTCCCAGCGGGTTCGCGCGGCCGGGTCGCGCTCCAATATGCAGGCAATGTCTTCGCGCAGGCGGGAGAACATGGCGGCTCCGTGGGTCGATGGATTCGGAAAACGAAAAAGCAAAGTCAGTGTAGCCGTCCGGCCCGGAACCCGACTCGGATCAGGGCTCTTTGCCCTGCTGCGAGGCGAGCTTCTGCATCGCCCGCGCGATGCCGCGCAGGATGTGCACCTCTTCCTGGGTCAGCAGCGCGCGGTTGGCCAATTGGTTCAAGCGCGGCACCAGCTTCTTGGGCGCGGCCGGGTCCAGAAAGCCCACGTCCACCAGCGCCTGCTGCCAGTGCGTCAGCAGACCCTGCACCGCCGCACCATCCGCCCAGTGCACGGGCGGTGTGCGTGGCTGCACGCCAAAGCCCCCCAGCGCCTGGCGCCAGTCGTAGGCCAGCACCTGCACCGCCTGGGCCAGGTTGAGCGAGCCGTAGGACGGATCGGTGGGAATGGACAGGCAGGCATGGCAGCGGTAGACATCCTCGTTGCCCAGGCCGAAGCGCTCGCTGCCGAACACGAAGGCCACGCGGTGCCCCTGCGGCGCCAGCTCGGCGAAGTGGGCCCGTGGCGCGAAGGTCGGCGGGCCGAAATCACGCGGGGTCATGGCCGTGGCACAGGCCCAGGTGATGCCATCCAGCGCCTCTGCCAGCGTCGGCACGATGCGGGCCTGCGCCAGCACATCGGTCGCCCCGCTGGCCAGCGCCAGCGTGTCCTCGTGCTGCAGCACGTCGGCGTAGCGTGGGGCCACCAGCACCAAGTCGGAGAAGCCCATCACCTTCATCGCCCGGGCAGTGGCCCCGACGTTGCCGGGATGGCTGGTGCGCACCAGCACGAAGCGGGTGCGATTGGCGCCGGGCGCCGGGGGCGTGTGAACTTGTGCCGGGGCGGCTTGAGAGACATCGGAGGTAGAGGACATTGCCAACACTGCGCTGCGCGCTAGAATTGCGGGTTTTCCGCAGTGGGCACCATTGTCGCTGCGTTGCTCTTTGTCCATCGCCAAGATCCTCCCTGCCCGCGCTGCTCTATCCTTGCAGATTGGCATGCCCTCGCCCCGACCCACGGTCGCGCAGGCTGCCCGCAGTCTCATCCCTTCACAGGTTGAACCATGACCCAGACCCTCCATCCCATGCTCAACATCGCCGTGAAGGCCGCCCGTGCCGCAGGGGCGATCATCAACCGGGGATCGATGGACCTGGATCTGCTGAAGATCAACACCAAGAGCCCCAACGACTTCGTCACCGAAGTCGACCAGCTGGCCGAAGAGGCCATCATCGACACCCTGCTGCAGGCCTACCCGAGCCATGGCATCCTGGCCGAGGAATCGGGCCGCGAGCGCGGCAACAAGAACAGTGACTTCGTCTGGATCATCGATCCGCTGGACGGCACGACCAACTTCATCCACGGCTTTCCGGTCTACTGCGTCTCGATCGCCCTGACCTTCCGGGGCAAGGTGGAACAGGCGGTGGTCTACGACCCCTGCCGCAACGACCTCTTCGTGGCCTCGCGCGGCCGCGGCGCCTACCTGAACGACAAGCGGCTGCGCGTCTCGCGCCGCACCCGCCTGCAGGACTGCCTGATCGGCACCGGCTTCCCCTTCCGCCGCGGCGACAACTTCCAGCGCTACATGAAGATGTTCGAGACGCTGATGCCGCTGTGCGCCGGCCTGCGCCGCCCTGGTTCGGCCGCGCTGGACCTGTGCTACGTGGCCGCCGGCTACTACGACGCCTTCTTCGAGACCGGCCTGAGCCCCTGGGACATCGCCGCGGGCTCGCTGATCATCACCGAGGCCGGTGGCCTGGTGGGCAACTTCACCGGTGAACCCGACTTCCTGAACCAGCGCGAGATCCTGGCCGGTTCACCCCGGATCTACGGCCAACTGGTGCCGCTGCTGAGCCCCTTCACCCGTGTGATCCAGGAAGAAACGGCCCCTGCCGAGACTGCGCCGGCCGACCCGGCGGCCGCTGACGCCACCGCCGAAGCTGCCCCCAAGGTCCGCAAGCCGCTGCGCCTGCGCAAGAAGGATGTCGAGGGTGACGGCGCCGCACCGGCGGCCGGCCCGGCCGAAGACGCCCCGTTCTGATCGGGCCTCAGCCCGCGGGCGTGTAGCGCACGGCCCGCGGTGGGCGGCACAGCCCCCACAGACACAGGCCGGCGGCCTGCGCGGCCCGCACCCCCAGCGCCGTCGGGGCCGACACCGTGGCCAATGCGGCCAGCCCGACCCGGGCGCACTTGGCCACCAGTTCGTGGCTGGCCCGGCTGGACATCAGCACCACGCCGGGCGCCCCCAGCTGGCCCTGCCGTGCCAGCACGCCAATGAGCTTGTCCAGCGCGTTGTGGCGCCCGACATCTTCACGCGCCCAGTGCAGCTGGCCCGCCAGGTCGGCCCAGGCGGCCACATGGAGGGCACCGGCCTGGGCATTGAGCGGCTGCGCCGAGCGCAATTGCGGCATCACCCGGGCCAGCAGCGCGGCATCCACCTGGCCCAGCCAGTCGGGGGCCGGCCGTGGAGCCGGCAGCAGTTCCAGGGCCTGCAGGCTCTCGATGCCGCAGACGCCACAGCCGGTGCGCCCGGCCAACGTGCGGCGGCGCTGCTTGAGCCCCTCCAGCCGGCGCGGTGAAATCTCCAGCTGCACCTCCCAGGCAGCCGGCGCGCCCGGCGCCTGACAGGCGGCGGGTCGCACCTCCAGGTCGCGCACCTCGTCGACCGAGGCCACGATGCCTTCGCTGAGGGCGAAGCCCAGCGCGAAGTCCTCCAGGTCCAGCGGCGAGGCCATCATCACGGCGTGCGAGATGCCGTTGAAGACCATGGCCACCGGCACCTCGTCGGCCAGCCAGTCCTCCACCGCCTCGGTGACGCCCGCCACCGCCCGCAGCACCGGCAGGCGCACCAGGCCGGCCGGCGCGTTGTCAGACGAGGAAGGGGCGAGAGCATCAGGCTGCCGGGGCATGGTGGCGGCCATTATCGGCGGCCCACCCGGCCCCTGCCGCCTCACATGAAATTGCGCGTGTGCAGCGCCGCCAGGCGCTCGGCCTGCTCGGCCGTGAACCCCAGCCGGACCAGCTTGGTGTAGCGGCCATCGGCCATGTCGCGCATGAGCTGCTGGACCTGCGCATACCCCTGGGCCACCTGGGCTGGTGCCAAGCCGCCGGCGGCGATCAGGATCAGCGCGTCGAACACCTCCTCGTTCAGCCCCGAGGTGCCGGCCAAGGCGTCAAAGCGCTGCTCGACGGCCGAGGCCAGCCGGTACCGGAAGTCTGGCTCCCGCTGCAAGCGGTACAGCAGATGCGACATGCCCAGCGCCACGTGCCGGGCCTCGTCCCGCGCCGCCAGCCGGGCGATCTGGCGCGTCAACGGGTCGGGCGCCTGGGTCTGCAGAAACTGCAGCAGGTTGACGAAGGTGCCTTCGCCCAGCACGGACAGCAGAAAGCTCGCGACCGAAAAATCCGGCTCGTCCAGCAGGCTTTTGAGGGAGGCCTGCCCGCCGGCGGTGGACAGGGCCGGCGCCGAGCCGCCGTGGCGGATGCGGCGGGTGAACACCTCGATGTGGCGGGCTTCGTCGCAGACCTGCATGGCCAGCGCGGCCTGCATCTCGCGGAAATGCGGATGCAGCTGCCCGAGAAAGCGCGCCGGCACCAGCAGGGCCGCGTTCTCGTTCTCGATCATGTAGGTCATGACCTGGACAATGGCCTGTTCGACCGGTGCGGGCAGGTCCACCGGCTGCGACCAGTCGATGGCCTGGTCCGGGTTCCACTGGGCCGCCACCGCCTGGGCATACAGGTCGGCCGCACTGTCGCTCCAGGCCTCGTCCTTGTGCGTCAACCGGAAGTGGTACACGGGCGCCCCCGCCTCCACCGTGGCGCCCCGCGCAGCCAGGCCCCAGTGCGGCCGGGCCTCCTCGGCCACCGCGCCCGTTTCGGCGGGGTCGATCGCGCCAGTGGACTCGGCGCCACGCCAGCGGCCGCTCTGCAAGCCCCCCCGCGTGACCCGCGCCTCACCGGAGGCATCCCCGGGCGCCTCAAAGCCGTGACCCTGGCTGCGGCACCAGTCCGCCAGCTGGATGGCCCAGGCCGGCGAGGCGCCCCGCACCCCGAGCACCCCGCCCACCGGCAGCGACGCCAGGGCGTGCTTGACCAGCAGATGCGCGCCGGCGTCGAAGCCCAGGGCCTCAATAGCGATATGCCGGCTCGGTGATGTGGCCTTGATCGTCATAGAAGTGCTCATCGCTCACCGCCCGTTCGAGCAGGGCGTAGCCGCTGGTGCGGCCCGGGTGCCAGGCCTTCAGACCTTCGAGCTCCAGCAGCGGCCGCACGGCCGGGTCGTTCCAGTCCATGCCCAGCAGGATCTCGCCGAAGCGCCGAGCGACGTCGGCCGGCACGCCCGGGCTGACGGTCATGTTGCAGTGGTCGAACAGCCCGGTGCTGGCCACGATGCGGCTGCCGCCGGCGGGCAGCGTCCCCTCGTGCGCAAAGGCCCGCTGGTTGCCCGCGATCATCCAGGCCGCGTCGATCTCGCCCTTCATCAGCGCCAGCGCCGCGTCGCGCTCGCCGCCGATGTGGTCGCCATGCTTGCCGCCCAGCACATCGAAGCGACGGGCGCTGTAATCGCGCCCGGCCACCAAGTCGGCCTGGTGGCGCAGGTGGTCCAGCGGGATCAGCGTGGCCTGGGGCGAGTCGATCGCGCCGAAGCCGATGGTCTTGCCGCGCAGATCGGCCAGGTCTTGCACCGGGCTTTCGCTGCGCACCACCAGCACGGAGGCCAGGTCCATGTCGCTGTCGCGCATGGCCAGGGCCTGCACCTGCTGGCCACGCGCGCGCGCCATGCGCTCGGCCCGCACCCAGGCCAGCGGCGAGTTCCAGGCAAAGGCGACGTCGCCCTTGAACTGGGCCTCGACCTGGGTCTCGTAGTTGGAATAGAGCAGGTAGTCGAAGGCGAAGCCGCGCTCGGCGAAGTAGGCCTTGAAGCCTTCCCAGATGGTGACCACCTTGGGCGCATAGGCCACGGCCCCCAGCATCCACGGTTGTGCTTGCGTCATGTCGGGTGTCCTCCGTTCAGGCCAGCGGCAGGCCACACAGGGCCCGACCGATGAAGTCGTAGAGCACGTCCGAGGTCGGCGCCATCACCGAGGCCGCGCGGGCATCCCGGAACAGGCGCTCGATCCCCACGTCCTTGCGGAAGGCGGCGCCGCCCCCGATGCGCATCGCGGTGTCGGTCACTTCCAGTGCGGCCTCGGCGGCCGAGGCCTTGACCTCCAGCACACGCAGCATCGCATCCGGCCGCCCCGCCGCCAGGGCCGCGACGGTGTCATCGCGCAGCAGCCGGGCCTGGTCCACGCGGATGCGTGCACGGGCCAGATAGGCGCGGATGGTGGGCAGATCGGCCAGCGAGCTGTTGCTCTCGGCAAAGCGGGTGCGCGTCAGATGGGTGGTCACACGCGCCAGCGCGCCCTCCATCAGGCCGATGGAGGCCGAGGCGATCAGGGTGGCAAACACCGGCAACTCCTCGCCATTCATGATGTCGGCACCGGCGCCGTCCGGCCCCAGCATGGCGTCCGCCGCGACCACCACGCCCTGCGCCGTCACCGGTGCCGAAGCATTGCCGCGCAGGCCCAGGCCGTCGTAACGGGCCGGGATGCTCAGGCCCTCGGCCCGGCTGCTGACCAGCCACAGCGTGCTGGCGCCTTCGGCGGCCGCCGGCTGCGAAGACCAGACATAGGAGTCGGCCTCACCCGCCGAGGTGACCATGCTCTTTTGTCCGTCAAGCTGGTAGCCATCGGCCAGGCGCTTGGCCATCCCCACCGGGGCCCAGAAATGGCTGCGCGAGCCCACTTCGGACCAGGCCAGCGTCGTCACGTGACGACCCGCCGCAATCTCACGGCGCACGGCTTGCGTGCCGTGCTTTTCGATCAGGACGGTGCCCGCATAGTGCATGCACACCACCATCGCGGTGGACGGACAGTCCTGCGCAATGCGCTCCACCACCGCTGCGGCTTCACGGAGACCACCGCCCAGGCCACCCACGGACCGGTCGCTGACCAGGCCCAGCAGCCCTGCCTGCCCCAGGGCCTGCAACGCGGCGCGGGGGAAGCGCCCCTCTCGGTCCGTCTCCAGCGCGGCGGGCGCAATGGTGTTCTGGACGATGGGTTCCAACAGGGCAAGGTGGCTCATGTGATGCGACTCCGGGGGTGGGCCGCCGGCGGGCCATGCATCGGCATGCCCTCTCCCGTGGCGTTGGGCCCAGGCCCTGAAGCGACGTCGGGTGCAGACCTGCAACACGCCCTGCCTGGCGGCAGATGAAGGGTCAAGACGACAAGGTCATGGCCCCATGCAAATCATTATTGCACCGGGTGTCGGTGAAGAACGCATGACGGCGCCAAGGGGGCGGAAGGCAGCCGGAGTCGAACCGACCAGGGAGCGGCTGACGCCCCCTACCGGGTTTGAAGCCCGGGCGCACCACCGGATGCGTTTGCCTTCCGAAAGCGCCCCTGTCACGGGGCCGGCGCGGATTGTAGGGGGGGCTCTTCCACCTGTTGGGGATGGGGCCAACCCGGCTCGGCCCGCAGCACATGGGCGTCCCGCACCCGCCGGGTGTAACCCACCCGGTCGAAGAACTCCAGCACCTGGATGGCCCGCTTGCGGCCCAGACCGGTGTGGTCGCGAAACTGCCGGGCCTCCACCTCGCCCCGCTCGGCGTGCGTGGACAACCATCCCAGCAGCCCGGACAGCAGCTGCACCTGCGATGCGGTGTAGAACAAGTCCTTGACCACCTGGAACAGCTGCCCCTGACGGGCCAGCTTGCGCATCAGCTGGCGCACCACCTCCTCGGGCGCGCCAGCCCGTCCGGCCAGGTCGCGCACCCAGGGTGGGTCGAAGCCGCCTTCCTCCACCCAAGGCAGCAGGCGTTCGGCCAGCGCGCGTTCGCTGTCGCTGAGGCTGACCTCGTGGTCCGGCAGGTGCAGCCAGGCGCCGCTGGCGGCGATGGCGCCGTCACGCAGCAGGACGTCCAGCAGCGCCCGCCACAGGGCATCGTGCTGCGGCTGGGCCTGGCCCGGCAGGGCCATGCGGCGCAGGCGGGCGGCATTGACGCCGGGCTCGTCGGGCGTGCGCTCGTGGAAGCGCGCCAGCGCCGCCAGCACCTGTTCGCGCCAGCGCTGCCAGACGGCCTCGGTCAGCAGCAGGGCATCGTCCGGCCCGCTGGGCAGTGGCACCAGCCCGGTATCGGCCAGCGCCAGTGCCTCGGGCGGCCGCCCCATCAGCAGGGCCAGGCGGCTGCGCAGCAGGCCGGTGGGCGACTGGGCCACCAGGTCGGCCAGCCGACCACCGGCCAGCGCCGCTTCCAGCGCGTCCAGATAGGCTTGGCGCTCCGGGCTGCGGCGCTTGCGTTCGGGCGCGAAGGGGTCGATCACTGCCCCGCCGCCGATGGTGCAACTGGCCTGGGCGTTGCGCAGGATGAAGCGGTCGCCCGGCAGCACGAAGACCGGCTGCGCGAAGACCAGTTGCACCCGGGCCTCGCGGCCGGGCGCCAGCGCCACGTCATCCAGCAGGGCCACATGGGCCGTCTGGTGGGTGGTGCCCGCATGCACATGCACCGGCGCCCACTGGGCCAGGGCCGGTGCGTCCGGCAGCAACTGCAGGCGCACATCCATGCGGGTGCTGGCCTGCAGGGCGCGGGGGTCGGCGATCCAGTCGCCGCGGCGGATGGCCTCGCGTTCGATGCCCACCAGGTTCAGCGCGCAACGCTGCCCGGCCACGCCGCGGGGCGCTGCCTGGTTCTGGGCATGGATGGAGCGCACCCGCACCCGCTGGCCGCTGGCGGAATGGGCCACGGTGTCGCCCACCGCCACCTGGCCGCCGAACACCGTGCCGGTGACCACCGTGCCCTGCCCGGCCAGCGTGAAGACGCGGTCCACCGCCAGGCGGAACAGGCCATCCTGGCGGCGCTGGGCATGGTGCTCGGCCAGAGCCCACAGATGGGCCCGCAGCGCCGCCACGCCAGGATCGCCTTCGGCCGTGGCGGCCGTTGCGAACACAGGGGCTTGGGCCAGCGGCGTGCCGGCCAGCAGCGCGGCCAGCTCGGCCCGCACCTCGGCCACCCGGGCCGCTTCGGTGCGGTCCACCTTGGTCAGGGCCACCGTGCCTTCGCGCACGCCCAGCAGGCCGAGGATGGCCAGGTGCTCGCGGGTCTGCGGCATCACGCCGTCATCGGCGGCCACCACCAGCAGGGCATGGTCCACCCCCACGGCCCCGGCGGCCATGGTGTGGACGAACTTCTCGTGGCCGGGCACGTCGATGAAGCCCAGCACCTCACCGCTGGCCAGCGGCGCATAGGCGTAGCCCAGCTCGATGGAGATGCCGCGGGCCTTCTCTTCCTTCAGGCGATCGGTGTCCACGCCGGTGAGCGCGCGCACCAGCGTGGTCTTGCCGTGGTCGATGTGGCCGGCGGTGCCGATGATCATCGCGCGCGGTCCTCCGCCAGCGCCTGCTGCAAGGCGCCGAACTGGGCCGCGAAAGCGGCTTCGTCGCGCTCGTCCAGGCAGCGCAGGTCCAGCCACAGCGCGTTGTCGCCGATGCGGCCGATCACCGGCCTCGCCAGGCCACGCCAGGCGGCTTCCAGCCGCGACAGGGCCCGGCCGGCCCGTTTCGCCTCGGTCGGCTCGATGCGCAGGCCCGCGCTGGGCAGGGTGTTGACCGGCAGCGCGCCGCTGCCGATCTGGCTGAACATGGGTGCCAGGGACACCTGGTAGGCGCTGCCCAGCGCGGCCTGCAGCGGCGCCAGCAGGCGCTGGGCCTGAGCCTGCATGGCCGCCTGCGGGCGGGTGAACAGGCGCAGCGCCGGCAGGCGCTCGGCCAGGAATTCCGGCGCCTGGTACAGACGCAGCACCGGCTCCAGCGCGGCCAGGGTGAGCTTGCCCACCCGCAGCGCGCGCTTGAGCGGGTTCTTCTTGATCTTGGCGATCAGGTCCTTGCGGCCGACGATCAAGCCGGCCTGCGGGCCGCCCAGCAGCTTGTCGCCGCTGAAGCTCACCACGTCGACCCCGGCGGTCACCACGTCGCGCACGGTGGGCTCGTGCGGCAGGCCCCAGTCGGCCAGGTCGATCAGGGTGCCGCTGCCCAGGTCCACCGCCAGCGGCAGGTCCTGGGCGTGGGCGATGCGGGCGACCTCGCTCTCGGCCACGCTGGCAGTGAAGCCGGTGACCGCGTAGTTGCTGCAGTGCACCTTCATCAGCAGCCCGGTCTTGGGCGTGATGGCGCCTTCGTAGTCGCGGGCATGGGTGCGGTTGGTGGTGCCCACCTCCACCAGCCGGGCGCCGGCGCGGGCCATGATGTCCGGGATGCGGAAGGCCCCGCCGATCTCCACCAGCTCGCCACGGGAGACGATGACCTCCTTGCGCGCGGCCAGGGCGTTGAGCATCAGCAGCACCGCCGCGGCGTTGTTGTTGACCACGGTGGCGGCTTCGGCCCCGGTCAGCTCGCACAGCAGGTCGCTGACCAGGTCGTCACGGTCCCCCCGGCCGCCGGTGGCCAGGTCGTATTCCAGGTTGGCCGGGCTCGTCAGGGCCTGGACCACGGCCTGCACCGCCTCGTCGGGCAGCAGGGCCCGGCCCAGGTTGGTGTGCAGCACGGTGCCGGTGAGGTTGAACACCGCCCGCAGACGAGGCGCCCGCTGGCGCTGCAGATCGGCCTCGACGGCCTGGGCCAGGGCGGCGGGCGAGCCGGCCTCGGTCGCCAGCACCTCGCCCGCGCGCAGGCGGCTGCGCAGCGCCTCCAGCTGCCGCCGCACGGCCGCGGTGACCAGGCTGAGCCCATGCTCCCTCAGTGCGGGCTGGAGTGCGGCACTGGCCAGCAGCTTGTCCACGGCCGGCAGCTGGGCCGGGGAGCTCAGCGCCGCAGCGGCGTCCAGGGAGGGGTTGCCGCTCATGCGTCCTGCATCTCCAGGTCTTGGTCCGAGGATTCACCGGAGGCCAGCGCCAGCAACGGGTTGCCGCTGGCCCGGCCGTAGGCGGTGTCCGCCATCAGCAGGTCCAGGGTCAGGCTGGCCAGGTCGTCGGCCAGCGGCTCCACCAACGGGTCCTTCTCCTGGTTCACCTGCTTGCGGTAGGTGTGGCAGACGTCGCAGGTTTCGGCCAGCACGGCCGGGTCGCCGCCCTCGATGCCCTGGTAACGCACGCCCTTCGTGGATTCGCAATGGCTGCACTTGACCCGCACCATGTGCCATTCGGTGGCGCACAGGCCGCAGTGCAGGTAGCGATGACCGCCCGCCTCGCCACCGATGCGCAGCACGCTGACCACCGGCGCGCTGCCGCACACCGGACAGATCGAGGCCGGGTCCACATAGGCGATGCGCTGGGTGTCCAGGCGGCTGGCGATGTCGGCATAGACGACCTGCAGCGCCGCCATCACCAGCGGCTGGGCCGCCAGCTCCGCGGGCGTGGCCTGCTCGGTCAGGAAGGCCTGGGCCAGCGCCTCCAGCGCGGCGTCGTCGCGCGCCGCCAGGCCGTGGGCGTTCTGGCGCAGGGCCTCAGGCAGGTCCTGCAGGGCGAGCACGCCGGCCAGCAGCTGCCGCAGCACGCCCAGCCAGGCCGGGTCGGGCCGCCACGGTGCAGGCAACACGGGCATGCCGTGGGCCAGGGACTGCTCGATGACCGCATCAGGCACCGGCTGCGTGGCCACGGTGGCCGCTGCACGGCCCTGCAGATCGACCAGATGCGCCAGGAAACGCAGGTAGTCGCCGATGGGATGACCCTCGGCCTTCTGGCGCAGGCGCGCCGCCCGCTCGGTGAACAGCGTGGCTGGCTGCGGCAGGCGCACCCGAGGGAACTCGATGCGGTCCAGCGATTCGATCTCGCCGGGTTGAAGAATGCGTTGCACGCCCAACTCCAATCAGAAAGAAACAGGCCGCCGGTGCTGGACAGCAACCGGCGGCCGGCACGGGAGAAAACCGGTCAGCTCTTGTCGCCGGTCATCTGGCGGTACCAGCCACGGTGGTGCTGCTTGGCCCAGGCGCGGGTGACCGTGCCGTAGAGCATGGCCCGGATGGTGCCACGGGTCCAGATGGCCGCGTAGACGTGCATGATGATCAGGCCGATCATCCACACCGCCCCGACCGCATGCAGCAGCGAGGCCAGGCGCACCGCCGTCACCGGCGGCGTCCACCAGGCGCGCCACATCAGCAGGCCGGAGACGAACAGGATGACCATGCCGATCACCAGGCCCCAGAACAGAACCTTCTGACCGCCGTTGTACTTGCCCTGCTCGGGCATGTCGTGGTCATTGCCGTCCACCATCTTGCGCACATTGCGCAGCCACTCCTTGTCGCGCGGCTCGATGACGTTGAGCTTCCAGAAGCGCCCGGCCATCACCACGAAGAACAGCATCATCACCACCCCGATGTAGGGGTGGAGGATGCGGGTCCAGGGGCCGCCACCGAAGAGCTGGGTGAGCGGGAAGAAGGCCGGGTGGAAGAAGGCCAGGCCCGACAGCGCCAGCAGGATGAAGCAGATGCCCACCACCCAGTGGTTGGCCCGTTCCGAGGCGTTGTAGCGCTGCAGGTCACGAGGATTGCGTCTCATCGCTGCGACTCCTTCTCCAGGGCTTCCTGGTCCTTGCGCTCCATTTCATCCTCCAGTTCCTTGGACACCTCGTTGGGGCCCTTGGTGATGAAGTGGAACAAACCGCCCAGTGCGGCCGCGCCCAGGGCCACCATCGCCAGCGGCTTGGTGATGCCCTTCCAGACGCTGACCATGGGGCTGATCTTGGGCTCGTCGGGCAGGCCGTGGTAGAGCGAAGGCGTGTCCGCGTGGTGCAGCACGTACATGACGTGCGTG
Source organism: Ideonella benzenivorans (assembly GCF_020387415.1). Lineage (GTDB taxonomy): Bacteria > Pseudomonadota > Gammaproteobacteria > Burkholderiales > Burkholderiaceae_C > Ideonella > Ideonella benzenivorans. The sequence goes on from NZ_JAGWCB010000012.1 coordinate 313,982, forward strand.
CCACCCACACCAGCCGGGTCGTACAGACCCGCCTTCTCGAAGCCACGCTCCTTGAGGTCGGCGATGCGCTCCTCGGCCTGGTCCTTCATGGCCTGCTTGGTGCCGAACATGATGGCCCCGGTCGGGCAGGTCTTCACGCAGGCCGGCTCCTGACCCACCGCCACGCGGTCCGAGCAGAGCGTGCACTTGTACGCCTTCTTGTCCTTTTGCGAGATGCGCGGGACGTTGAAGGGGCAGCCGGTGACGCAGTAGCCGCAGCCGATGCAGTTTTCCTCGTGAAAGTCGACGATGCCGTTGGTGTACTGGATGATGGCGCCCGGCGAAGGGCAGGCCTTCAGACAGCCCGGATCGGCGCAATGCATGCAGCCATCCTTGCGGATCAGCCACTCGAAATTGCCGGTGCTCGGGTTGTCGTACTCGGTGAAGCGCATCACCGTCCAGGCGTTGGCGGTGAGGTCAGCGGGGTTGTCATAGACCCCCACGTTCTCACCCGGCTCCTGGCGCAGGTCGTTCCACTCCATGCAGGCGGTCTGGCAGGCCTTGCAGCCGATGCACTTGGACACGTCGATGAGCTTGGCGACCTCGCCCGAGGCCGGGGCGCGTGCACTGGGCGACGGCGTGGTCGTGGCCGAGCGCTGCTGGATGTCGAGAGATTGCAGTGACATGGCGCGCTACCTCAGACTTTCTCGACCTTGACCAGGAAGGTCTTGAACTCGGGGGTGTTGGTGTTGCCATCCCCCACGAACGGCGTCAGCGTGTTGGCCAGAAAGCCCGGCTTGGTCACGCCCTTGAAGCCCCAGTGGATGGGGATGCCGACGTGGTGCACCGGCTTGCCCTCGATGGTCATCGGCTTGATCCGCTTGGTCACCACCGCGCGGGCCTTGATGTAGCCCCGCTTGGACGAGACCTTCACCATGTCCCCGGCGGCAATGCCCAGGCTCTGCGCCAGCACCTCGCCGATCTCGACGAACTGCTCGGGCTGGGTGATCGCGTTGAGCAGTGCGTGCTTGGTCCAATAGTGGAAGTGCTCGGTCAGGCGGTAGGTCGTGCCCACGTGCGGGAACTCCTCGGCCTTGCCGAAGGTGTCCCAGATCGGCTTGAACACCCGCGCCGCCGGCGAGTTGGTCGCCTTCGGGTTCTTCGGGTGCATCGGGTTGTAGCCCAGCGGGGTGTCGAAGGGCTCGTAGTGCTCGGGGAACGGCCCTTCGGCCAAGCCCTTCTTGGAGAAGAAGCGGGCCACCCCCTCGGGGTTCATGATGAACGGCCCGGCCCCGGTCTCCGGCGCCAGCGTGGGCGCCATGTCGGGCACATCCGCGCCACCCCAGGCCGTGCCATTCCAGCCGATCAGCTTGCGCTGCGGATTGAAGGGCTTGCCGTTGACGTCGCAGGAGGCACGGTTGTAGAGCACGCGCCGGTTGGCCGGCCAGGCCCAGGCCCAGTTCAGCGTGTTGCCGATGCCCGTCGGGTCGGCATTGTCCCGCCGCGCCATCATGTTGCCCGCGGTGGTCCAGGCCCCGGCAAAGATCCAGCAGCCCCCCACGGTGGAGCCATCATCGCGCAGCTCACCGAAGCCTGCCAACTGCTCGCCCGCCTTGCGGATCACCTTGGTCGGGTCCTTGGGATCCATCAGGTCGGCCAGGGCGCGACCGTTGTACTCCTTGGCCACCTCTTCCGGCGTGGGCTCCTCGGCTTGCGCGTAGGGCCACCACAGCTTGGTGATCGGGTCGGGGAACTTGCCGCCGTCCTTGGCGTACATCTCGCGCAAGCGCAGGTGCAGGTCCGACATGATCCGGATGTCGGTGCGCGCCTCGCCCGGGGGCTCGGCGGCCTTCCAGTGCCACTGCAGCACACGCGAGGAACTCACCACCGAACCCTCTTCTTCGGCGAAGCAGGTGGTGGGCAGCCGGAACACCGTCGTCTGGATCTTGTCGGTCTCGACGTCGTTGTACTCGCCGTGGTTCTTCCAGAACTCCGAGGTCTCGGTCGCCAGCGGATCCATCACCACCAGGAACTTCAGCTTGGCCAGGCCGGCGCGCACGCGGTCCTTGTTGGACAGCGCGGCCAGCGGGTTGAAGCCCTGGGCGATGTAGCCGTTGACCTTGCCCTGGTTCATCAGCTCGAAGATCTGCAGCATGTCGTACTGCTTGTCGAACTTGGGCAGGAAGTCATAGGCCCAGTTGTTCTCGGCCGTGGCGGCCGGACCGTACCAGGCCTTCATCAGGCTGACGTGGAACTTCGGGTAGTTCTGCCAGTAGCTCATCTGGCCCGGGCGCAGCGGCTTCTGCGTGCGGGTGTCGATGTACTTCTGGTACTCCTGCTCGGCCTGGCTGGGCAGCGACAGGTAGCCCGGCAGGCTGGTGGACAGCAGCCCCAGGTCGGTCAGGCCCTGGATGTTGGAGTGACCGCGCAGCGCGTTCATGCCGCCACCGGCCACACCGATGTTGCCCAGCAGCAGCTGCACCATCGCCCCGGTGCGCAGGATCTGCGCGCCGATCGAGTGCTGCGTCCAGCCCAGCGCGTACATGATGGTCATGGCGCGGCCCGGCACCGCCGTGCTGGCCATCTTCTCGCACACATGCAGGAACTTGTCCTTGGGTGTGCCGCAGATGCTCTCGACCTTCTCGGGCGTGTAGCGGCTGTAGTGCTTCTTCAGCAGCTGGTAGACGCAGCGCGGGTGCTCCAGCGCCGGGTCGGTCTTGACGTAACCGTCCTCGCCCAGCTCGTAGTCCCAGCTGGTCTTGTCGTAGCTGCGCTTTTCCTCGTTGTAGCCCGAGTAGATGCCGTCTTCGAACGCGAAGTCCTCGCGCACGATGAAGCTCATGTCGGTGTAGTTGACGACGTACTCGCGGTGGATCTTGTCGTTCGTCAGCAGGTAGTTGATCACCCCGCCCAGGAAAGCGATGTCGCTGCCCGACCGGATGGGGGCATAGAAATCAGCGACCGAGGCCGAGCGGTTGAAGCGCGGATCGACCACCATGAAGTACGCCTTGTTGCGCGCCTTCGCCTCGGTGACCCACTTGAAACCGCAGGGGTGGGCTTCGGCGGCATTGCCGCCCATGACCAGGATGACGTCCGCATTCTTGATGTCGACCCAATGGTTCGTCATCGCTCCACGGCCAAACGTCGGGGCAAGACCTGCCACCGTCGGGCCGTGTCAGACACGGGCTTGGTTGTCGAATGCGAGCAGACCCCAGGAACGGGCCACTTTGTGGGTGATGTAGCCGGCCTCGTTGCTGGAGGCCGAGGCCGCCAGCATGCCGGTGGTGAGCCAGCGGTTGACCGTCAGCCCGTCGTCGGTCTTCTCGACGAAGTTGGCGTCGCGGTCTTCCTTCATGAGCTTGGCGATGCGGCTGGACGCCTCGTCCCAGGAGATGCGCTTCCACTCGTTGGAGCCCGCCTCACGGACTTCCGGGTACAGCAGCCGGTTCGGGCTGTTGACGATGTCCAGCAGGCTGGCGCCCTTGGGGCACAGCGTGCCGCGGTTCACCGGATGGTCCGGATCGCCTTCGACGTGGATGACCGAGCGCTTGGCGTTCTTCGCGCCATCGCCCAGCGAATACATGAGGATGCCGCAACCGACCGAGCAGTATGTGCAGGTCTGGCGGGTGACCGTGGTCGCGGCGAGTTTGTACTGGCGGACTTCGGCCAAGGCGGTGGTGGGCGAAAAGCCCATCAATGCCAGGCTGGAGCCGGCCAGGCTTGAGCCAGTCACTTTCATGAACTGGCGCCTGGAGAGTTGCACCATGGGGCCCTCGTGAGAAACATCAAGAATGGTGCGGTCGATTCTAGGATTCGGGTGGAGCCTGGGAAGGCACCGCCCCTACGTGGTAATACGTAGAACGTCACGATCCTGGCCGCGCGGGCCTGCCCGGTGGCCCCCTCTGCCTGCGCGAGCGCGTGTGCGAAGATGGCGGGCTGCCCTCGCGGAAGTGCCCGCTTCTCGTCATGACCCAGCCCCTCCCACCGTCCGACAGTCCCGAACTCGCCGCGGCGCTCGAAGGCCACACGCCCATGATGGCGCAGTACCTTCGGCTCAAGGCCGCCCATCCCGACACGTTGCTGTTCTACCGGATGGGGGATTTTTACGAGCTGTTCTACGACGATGCCCGCAAGGCCCACCGTCTGCTCGACATCACCCTGACCACCCGCGGCCAGAGTGCCGGCGAGCCGGTGGTGATGGCCGGCGTGCCGGTGCACGCGGTGGAGAACTACCTGGCCCGGCTGATCAAGCTGGGCGAATCGGTGGCGGTGGCCGAGCAGATCGGCGACCCGGCGACCGCCAAGGGGCCGGTGGAACGCAAGGTCGTTCGGGTCGTCACACCCGGCACCGTGACGGACAGCGAGCTGCTGAACGACCGTGCCGACACCCTGCTGCTGGCTGTGGCCCGCCAGCGCAGCACCTGGGGCCTGGCCTGGCTGGGTGTGGCCAGCGGACAGCTGGGTCTGGCCGAATGCAGCGAGAAAGAGCTGGGCAGTTGGCTGGCGCGTTTGAGCCCGGCCGAGCTGCTGCTGGACCGCGATGAACTGCCGGCCGCCCTGCTGCAGTGCCGCGCCGCCCGCACCAAGCGGCCGGCCTGGCAGTTCGACAGCGGCCTGGGGCTGCGCAAACTCTGCGAACAGCTCAAGGTGGCCACCCTGGCCGGCTACAGCGCCCAGGAGCTGACCACCGCCCACGCCGCCGCCGCCGCGCTGCTGACCTATGCCGAGCACACCCAGGGCCGCGCGCTGGCCCATGTGAACACCTTGACGGTGGAGCGCAGCAGCGAGCTGATCGAGCTGCCCCCCACCACCCACCGCAACCTGGAGCTGACCGAGACGCTGCGCGGTGAAACCTCGCCCACCCTGCTCTCGCTGCTCGACACCTGCCGCACCGGCATGGGCAGCCGCGCCCTGCGCCACTGGCTGACCCACCCGCTGCGCGACCGCGGCCAGGCCCTGGCCCGGCACGGCGCGATCGCCCAGATGCTGACCGACGGGGTCGAGCCGCTGCGCGAGCTGCTGCGCGGCGTCAGCGATGTGGAGCGCATCTCGGCCCGCATCGCGCTGCGCCAGGTGCGGCCGCGGGAGCTGTCCGGCCTGCGCCAGACGCTGGCCGAGCTGCCGCGGCTGCGCGCGGTGGCGCCGCGCGGCAGCGCCCTGCTGGACAGCCTGCACGCCGACCTCGTCCCGCCGCCCGCGGTGGGCGAGCTGCTGAGCCGCGCCATCGCCGCCGAGCCGGCCGTGCTGCTGCGCGACGGCGGCGTGATCGCCACCGGCTTCGACGCCGAACTGGATGAGCTGCGTGCCATCGGTCAGAACTGCGACGACTTCCTGCTGGCCCTGGAGGCCCGCGAGCGCGAGCGCACCGGCATCACCAACCTGCGGGTGCAGTTCAACAAGGTGCACGGCTTCTACATTGAGGTCACCAGCTCGGGCCGGGACAAGGTGCCCGCCGACTACCAGCGCCGCCAGACCCTGAAGAACGCCGAGCGCTTCATCACCCCCGAGCTGAAGGCCTTCGAGGACAAAGCCCTGTCGGCCCAGGACCGGGCCCTGGCCCGCGAAAAGTGGCTGTTCGAGCTGCTGCTCGACGAGCTGCAGGGGTTTCTGGGACCGCTGACCGCGCTGGGCCGGGCCCTCTCGGCCCTGGACGCCCTGGCCGCGCTGACCGAGCGCGCAGCCACACTGGACTGGTGCGCGCCCGAGTTCGTCAACCACCCCTGCATCGAGATCCAGGCCGGCCGCCACCCGGTGGTGCAGGCCCGCCTGGCCGAAACCGGCACGGGCGACTTCATCGCCAACGACTGCCGGCTGGATGCCCGCACCCGGCTGCAGATCATCACCGGCCCCAACATGGGCGGCAAGAGCACCTACATGCGCCAGGTGGCGCTGATCGTGCTGCTGGCCTCGATGGGGTCCTACGTGCCGGCGCGCTTCTGCCGCCTGGGGCCGATCGACGCCATCCACACCCGCATCGGCGCGGCCGACGACCTGGCCAACGCCCAGTCCACCTTCATGATGGAGATGACCGAGGCCGCTGCCATCCTGCACAGCGCCACCGAGCACTCGCTGGTGCTGATGGACGAGATCGGCCGCGGTACCTCCACCTTCGACGGCCTGGCCCTGGCCTCGGCCATCGCCGGCCAGCTGCACGACCGCAACAAGGCCTTCACCCTGTTCGCCACCCACTACTTCGAGCTGACCGAGTTCCCTCGCCGCCACGAGCGGGCGGTGAACCTGCACGTGAGCGCCGCCGAGAGCGGCGACGACATCGTGTTCCTGCACGCCATCGAGCCCGGCCCGGCCAGCCGCAGCTACGGTGTGCAGGTGGCCCGCCTGGCCGGCATGCCGCCAGCGCTGATCCGCCAAGCCCGCGCCACGCTGGAGGCGCTGGAAACCCAGGCCCAGGCCCGGGAAGCCCAGGTGGACCTGTTCGCCCCGCCGCCGGCCCCCACGGCCCCGGTGCCTTCGGAACTGGAAGAAGCCCTGGGCGCGATCGATCCGGACACATTGACCCCCCGCGAGGCCCTGGACGCGCTCTACCATCTCAAGAAACTGCAGAAAGCCCACCCATGACCTACTGCGTCGGCATCCGGCTCAATGCCGGTCTGGTGTTCCTGTCCGACTCCCGCACCAACGCGGGGGTGGATTCGATCAGCACCTTTCGCAAGATGATCGTCTACGAGAAGCCGGGCGACCGCTTCATGGTGCTGATGTCGGCGGGCAACCTGAGCATCTCGCAATCGGTGCGGGAGATCCTGCAGGTGGAGAAGCTGCCCAACGGCGACGACGAGCCCATCACCATCTGGAACGCCCAGAGCATGTTCGACGCCACCCGGGTGCTGGGCGCGGCCGTGCGGCGGGTCTATGAGCAGGATGGTCCCTCGCTGAAGGCCGCCGGCATCGACTTCAACTGCAGCATGATCTTCGGCGGCCAGATCGGGGGCGAGGCCATGCGCCTGTTCCTGGTCTACTCGGCCGGCAACTTCATTGAGGCCACCCGCGAAACCTGCTTCTTCCAGATCGGCGAGAGCAAGTACGGCAAGCCCATCCTGGACCGGGTGCTGACCCCCCACACCCCGCTGGACGAGGCCGCCAAGTGCGCGCTGGTGTCGATGGATTCCACGCTCAAGTCCAACCTGTCGGTGGGCCTGCCGCTGGACCTGCTGGTCTACGAGGCCGGCCAGCTCCGGAGCGACCGCATCGCGGTGCTGGACGAGCACAACCCTTATTTCCAGATGATCCACACCACCTGGGGCCAGCGCCTGCGCGAGGTGTTCGAGGGCATCGACGACCCGCAATGGGATGGCACCGACGCCACCCACCCGTTGCTGGCGGCCAGCGAGCGCTTCGAGCCGATGCGCAAGATCACCCACTCCGAAGAGAAGATCGTCTGAGGCGGACATGGACGGCACGCTGGTCTTCTCCCACGGCAACAGCTTTCCGGCCGGCACCTACCGGCAATTGTTCCGGGCCTGGGAAGCGGCCGGCTTGACGGTGCGGGCGGTGCCCATGTTCGGCCACGATGCGGCCTATCCTGTGGCCAGCAACTGGCGCGCGCTGCGGGACCAGCTGATCGACTTCATCGACGCCCTGGGGCAAGACAGGCCGGTCTGGCTGGTGGGGCATTCCATGGGCGGGCTGCTGAGCCTGATGGCGGCCTGCCGCCGGCCGGACCTGGCCCGCGGGCTGGTGATGCTCGATTCACCGCTGATCACCGGTTGGCGGGCCCAGAGCGTGGCAGTGTTCAAGCGCAGCGGCCTGATCCGAAAAGTCTCGCCCGGCAAGGTGTCCCAGCAGCGCCGCTACCAGTGGCCCGACCGCGACAGCGTCCACGCTCACTTCGCGGCCAAGCCGATCTTTGCCCGCTGGGCCCCGCAGGTGCTGGACGATTACGTGGAAGCCGGCTTCGTCGCGGCCCCCGAGGGCGGGCTGCAGCTGCGCTTTCACCGCGAGGTGGAGACCCGCATTTACAACACGCTGCCCGACCACCTGGGCCGGCTGGTCCGGCGCCACCCACCGCGCTGCCCGGTCGGCTTCATCGCCGGCACCCGATCGGTGGAGATGCGCCAGGGCGGCGTGGCCGGCGCCCGCACCCTGGCGCAGGAACGCTTCCGCTGGCTCGAGGGCACGCACCTCTACCCGATGGAGCGGCCGGACGACACCGCCCGCGAGGTGCTGGACCTGCTGTCCGACATGCGGTGAACCCCGCCCCTTCGGCCGCCCCGGGCGGGCCGATATAATGCCGATTTACCACCACAGCGCACATGCATGTCCGCCAGGGGGTCGGTTGAAGCAACCGGCAGTCCGGGCGGGGGTGAAGGCGTGCGCTGCACGACATGACCAAGTTCGTCTTCGTCACCGGCGGTGTGGTGTCCTCCCTCGGCAAGGGCATCGCGTCGGCCTCCCTCGCTGCGGTCCTGGAATCGCGCGGTCTCAAGGTCACCCTCATCAAGCTGGATCCCTACCTCAACGTGGATCCGGGCACGATGTCCCCGTTCCAGCACGGTGAGGTGTTCGTCACCGACGACGGCGCCGAGACCGACCTGGACCTGGGCCACTACGAACGCTTCATCACCACGCGGATGAAGAAGTCCAACAACTTCACCAGCGGCCAGATCTACAAGACGGTGCTGGAGAAGGAACGCCGCGGCGACTACCTGGGCAAGACGGTGCAGGTCATCCCGCACGTCACCAACGAGATCCAGGAACACATCCAGCGCGGGGCCGGCGTCGGCACCCCGGACGCCGTGGATGTGGCCATCGTCGAGATCGGCGGCACGGTGGGTGACATCGAGTCCCTGCCCTTCCTGGAGGCCGTTCGCCAGCTCAGCCTGAAGATGGGGCCGGCCCACACCGCCTTCGTCCACCTCACCTACGTGCCCTACATCAAGGCCGCCGGCGAGCTCAAGACCAAGCCGACCCAGCACACGGTGCAGAAGCTGCGCGAGATCGGCATCCAGCCCGACGTGCTGCTGTGCCGCGCCGACCGCGAGGTGCCGGCCGACGAGCGCGAGAAGATCTCGCTGTTCACCAACGTGCCGCTGCATGGCGTGATCTCCATGTGGGACGTGGACACCATCTACAAGGTGCCGCGCATGCTGCATGAGCAGGGCCTGGACGAGCAGATCTGCATGAAGCTGCAGCTGCTGACCAAGCCAGCCGACCTGAAGATCTGGGACGACCTGGTCCACGAGGTGGAGCATCCGCAGGGCGAGGTCACCATTGCCATGTGCGGCAAGTACACCGACCTGTCGGACTCGTACAAGTCGCTCAACGAGGCGCTGCGCCATGCCGGCATGAAGAACCATGTGCGGGTGAAGATCGAGTACGTCGACGCCGAGACGATCACGCCCGACAACGAAGTGCAGGTGCTGGGCGGCTATGACGCCGTGCTGGTGCCCGGCGGCTTCGGCAAGCGGGGCGTGGAAGGCAAGATCTGCGCGGCCCAGTTCGCCCGCGAGTCCAAGGTGCCCTACCTGGGCATCTGCCTGGGCATGCAGGTCGCCACGATCGAATACGCCCGCCACAAGGCTGGCCTGGAAGGCGCCAACTCCACCGAGTTCGAGCCCGAAGCGCCGAACAAGGTGATCGCGCTGATCGACGAATGGCAGGATGCCGACGGCACGATCCAGAAGCGCGACGCCAGCTCCGACCTGGGCGGCACGATGCGCCTGGGCGCGCAGAGCTCCGACGTCAAGCCGGGCACGCTGGCCTATGACATCTACGGCCCGGTCGTGACCGAGCGCCACCGCCACCGCTACGAAGCCAACGAACATTACCTGGACGCCCTGCAAAAGGCCGGCCTGGTGATCTCGGCCATCACCCAGCGCGAGAAGCTCACCGAGATCGTCGAGCTGCCGCGTGACGTGCACCCCTGGTTCGTCGGCGTGCAGTTCCACCCCGAGTTCAAGTCGACCCCGTGGGACGGACACCCGCTGTTCAACAGCTACATCAAGGCCGCGCTGGACCACCAGGCCGCGCGAGCCAAGGCCTGAAGGAGACCGGCATGCAGCTCTGCGGATTTGAGGTGGGCCTGGACAAGCCCTTCTTCCTGATCGCCGGCCCCTGCGTGATCGAAAGCGAGCAGTTGCAGATGGATGTGGCCGGTCAGCTCAAGGAAATCACCGCCACGCTGGGCATCCCGTTCATCTTCAAGAGCAGCTACGACAAGGCCAACCGCTCCTCGGGCAGCTCGCCGCGCGGGCCGGGCATGGAAAAGGGACTTAAGATCCTGGCCAAGGTCCGCAAGGAGCTGGGCGTGCCGGTGCTGACCGATGTGCACACCGAGGCCGAGGTGCCGGCCGTGGCCGCCGTGGTCGACGTGCTGCAGACACCGGCCTTCCTGTGCCGCCAAACCGATTTCATCCGCGCCGTCGCCCAGTGCGGCAAGCCGGTGAACATCAAGAAGGGCCAGTTCCTCGCGCCGCACGACATGAAGAACGTGATCCAGAAGGCCCGGGACGCGGCCCGCGAGGCCGGCCTGTCCGAGGACCGCTTCATGGCCTGCGAGCGTGGCGCCAGCTTCGGCTACAACAACCTCGTCTCCGACATGCGTAGCCTGGCGATCATGCGCGAGACGAACGCCCCGGTCGTTTTTGACGTGACCCACTCGGTGCAACTGCCCGGCGGTCAGGGCACCAGCTCGGGCGGCCAGCGCGAGTTCGTGCCGGTGCTGGCCCGCGCTGGCGTGGCGGTGGGCGTGGCCGGGCTGTTCATGGAGACCCACCCCGATCCTGCGCATGCCATGTCGGACGGCCCGAACGCCGTGCCCCTCAAGCACATGAAGGCTTTGCTGGAGCAGCTGGTGGCCCTGGACCGCGTGGTCAAGACCCAGCCCCTGCTCGAGAACGATTTCAGCTGCTGAGGCGCTTTGCGCCCCGGCAAGCACAGAACCCAGTTTCAACATCCTTGGAGTGAAGATGAGCGCCATCGTTGACATCGTCGGCCGCGAAGTGCTGGACAGCCGCGGCAACCCCACCGTCGAATGCGACGTGCTGCTGGAAAGCGGCACCATGGGCCGCGCGGCCGTGCCCTCGGGCGCGTCCACCGGCTCGCGTGAAGCGATCGAACTGCGTGACGGCGACAAGAGCCGCTACCTGGGCAAGGGCGTGCTGAAAGCCGTCAACAACATCAACACCGAGATCAGCGAAGCCGTGCTGGGTCTGGACGCCTCCGAGCAGGCCTTCCTGGACAAGACCCTGATCGACCTGGACGGCACCGAGAACAAGAGCCGCCTGGGCGCCAACGCCATGCTGGCCGTCTCGATGGCGGTGGCCCGCGCCGCCGCCGAGGAATCCGGCCTGCCCCTGTACCGCTACTTCGGCGGCATGGGCGGCGTGCAGCTGCCGGTGCCGATGATGAACGTCATCAACGGCGGCGCCCATGCCAACAACACCCTGGACATCCAGGAATTCATGATCATCCCGGTGGGCGCCCCCAGCTTCCGCGAAGCCATCCGCTACGGCGCCGAGGTGTTCCACGCCCTGAAGAAGCTGATCGACAGCAAGGGCATGAGCACCGCGGTGGGCGACGAGGGCGGCTTCGCCCCCAGCGTGGCCAGCCACGAGGCCGCCATCCAGCTGATCCTGGAAGCCATCGAGAACGCCGGCTACACCGCCGGCAGCCAGATCGCCATCGGCCTGGACTGCGCCTCCAGCGAGTTCTACAAGGACGGCAAGTACCAGCTGGCCGGTGAAGGCCTGACGCTGACCGCCGCCGAATGGACCGACATCCTGGCCACCTGGGTCGACAAGTACCCGATCATCTCGATCGAAGACGGCATGGCCGAAGGCGACTGGGAAGGCTGGAAGCACCTGACCGAGCGCCTGGGCCAGAAGGTGCAACTGGTGGGTGACGACCTGTTCGTGACCAACACCAAGATCCTGAAGGAAGGCATCGACAAGGGCATCGCCAACTCGATCCTCATCAAGATCAACCAGATCGGCACCCTGACCGAGACCTTCGCCGCCATCGAAATGGCCAAGCGCGCCGGCTACACCGCCGTGATCAGCCACCGCTCGGGCGAAACCGAGGACTCCACCATCGCCGACATCGCGGTGGGCTTGAACGCCGGCCAGATCAAGACCGGCTCGATGAGCCGCAGTGACCGCATGGCCAAGTACAACCAGCTGCTGCGCATCGAGGAAGACCTGGGCGACGTGGCGGTGTACCCGGGCCGCAGCGCCTTCTACAACCTGCGCTGACGGCCGCCTGCCGCAGCCTTGTCTCCTGTTGGCTGCGGCATACTCCCGCCATGCGCGCCCTGCCCATCATCCTGGCAGCCCTGCTGCTGATCGTGCAGGCCGAACTCTGGTTCGGCCGCGGCGGGGTTTCGCATGTGATGGAACTCCAGCGGGAGGTGGTGGCCCAGCGGTCCGCCAATGACCAGGCCCGGGCCCGCAACGACCGCCTGCAGGCGGAGGTCACCGACCTGCGCGAAGGCCTGGAAATGGTCGAGGAAAAGGCCCGGCTGGAGCTGGGCATGATCCGCCCCGACGAGATGCTGGTCGTGGTGTCCCCGGCCCCCTCGCACTGAACGCTCGCCCCCTGCCTGGGCCAGGCCCTTTCCCGATGGACGCACTGACCCACCTTGCCGGCCTGTGGCTGCTGCCCGCCTTCACGCTCTGGGGCAGCCCCATCACCTGGACCGAGGTGCTGGCCTGCGTCCTTTCGCTGTGGATGGTGGGTTGCAACATGCGGGTGCATCCGCTGGGCTGGCCGCTCGCCATCGTCAGCTCGCTGCTGTACGCCGCGCTCTTCCTACATTACCGGCTCTATGGCGAGGCCAGCCTGCAGCTGGTCTTCGTCGCCCTGGCGGGCTGGGGCTGGTGGGAGTGGTTGCGCGGCCATGGCGAGGACGGCGGGCGACTGACCGTGCACCGACTGACCCAGGCCCAGCGTCAACGCGCCCTGCTGCTCACCCTCTGCACCTGGCCGCTGCTCGGCTGGCTGCTGCACCGCGTGACGGACAGCGACGTGCCTTATCTGGACGCCCTGCCCACCGTGGGCAGCATCACCGGCCAGATCCTGCTCGGCCGCAAGCTGATTGAGAACTGGCCGGTCTGGATCGCCGTCAACGTGACCAGCGTCGGCCTGTTTGCATACAAGGGGCTTTGGCTCACCGTCCTGCTCTACGCCCTGTTTGCCGGCCTGGCCGCCTGGGGCTGGCAGCGCTGGCGCGCCCTGGAGGGCCGGGTGCATGGCTGACACCGGCCGCATCGTGGCCATCGTCGGTGCCGAAAGCACCGGCAAGAGCACCTTGGCCCAGGCGCTGGCCACCACCTTGCCTGGACTGACCGGCTGGCGCTGCGCCTGGGTCCCCGAGGTGCTGCGTGAGTGGTCCGAGGCGGCTGGCCGCACCCCCCGGGTGGAGGAGCAGGCCGAGATTGCCACCGAGCAGGCCCGCCGCATCGAGGCCGCCGCCCGGACCCACGACCTGGTGCTGGCCGACACCACCCCGTTGATGACGGCGGTCTACCACCACCAGGTCTTTGGTGAGACCTCGCTGGATGCAATGGCACTGGCCTGGCAGCGCCGCCACTGCGAGACCACGCTGCTGACCGCCCTGGACCTGCCCTGGCAGGCCGATGGGCTGCAACGCGACGGCCCGCAGGTGCGGGCCCCGGTGGATGCCCGCTTGCGGCAATTGCTGGTGTCGGCAGACCTGCCCTTCGCGGTCGTCAGTGGACAAGGCCAGCGCCGAACGGAAGCCGCCCTGGATGCCCTGACCCTGCTCTGGCGAGCCTCATTCGCCAAGCGCCAGCCCTGGTCCACAGGCTTGTTCAGCCGGCTGGCGGCGCGGGAGACCGAACAGCCGGCCTGGCGCGGGACCTGCACCGACTGCGACCAGCCGGACTGCGAGCACCGCGCCTTCCAGCGCCGCTGATGCGGCGCCTCAATGCACCGCGTCCGAACCCGGCGGCTGGTTCTGCCCGGGGGTGAAGAGCTCGCCCACATCCACCGCATCGAAGTGGTACTGCCGTCCGCAGAAGTCGCAGCCGACCTCCACGTCGCCGCGTTCGGCGAGGATGCTCTCCACCTCTTCCTGCCCCAGGCCCGCCAACATGTTGCGCACGCGCTCGCTGGAACAACTGCAGGCGAAGTGCGGGGCCAGCGGCTCGAAGCGCTGCAGCGGCTCCTCCCAGAACAGGCGGTGCAGGATGGTGTCCGCGTCCAGGGTCAGCAACTCGTCGGCGGTCAGCGTGCCCGCCAGATGGGCAATGCGGTTGAAGGCCTCGGACAGGCCGATCTCGTCCTCGTTGCGGCGACCGGCCAGGTTGCCCTCACCCTCCACCGGCAGGCGCTGGATCAGCAGGCCGGCCGCCACCTCGTCGTTGGCGGCCAGCACCAGCCGGGTGTCCAGCTGCTCGGACTGCAGCATGTAGTGCTCCAGCACCTGCGAGAGTTGCTGCAGCGGTTCACGCTGGTCACCGTGCAGCGGCACCACACCCTGGTAGGGCTGTTGACCAGGCAGGCGGTCCTGCGGGTCCAGGGTGATCGCGCAGCGGCCCTGTCCATGGACATTGAGCATCGCCTCCAGCTGGGCATCGACGGGCACCTCGCCCACCACCTTGGCGGTCGCGCGAAAGCCCAGGTCCGAGCGGGATTCGGCCACCGCCAGCTTCACCGGACCGTCGCCAAAGACCTGCAGGATCAGGGCGCCGTTGAACTTGATGTTGGCCTGCATCAGCGTGGAGGCTGCCGCCATCTCGCCCAGCAGCGCGCGCACGGGCGCCGGAAAGGCGCCAGCCTCCTCGCGCCGGGCCAGGACTTCGCGCCAACTGTCGGTCAGACGCACCAGCATGCCGCGCACCGGCAGGCCTTCGAACAGAAATTTGTGGAGTTCGCTCATGAAGCAGGAAATCGGGTGATCGATAATTTTACGAATGGAACTGCGCATGGAAGCGCTCAAGGTCTTGTGCGAACCGGACCCGACGCGCAAGGCTGAACAGGCACGCACCCTCTATCTGGCGCCGCCACCGGTGGATCCGCAACCGGAACTCCACCCGACGACAGCCCTGCCGGGCCGGCCGACCGCCCCCCGGCTGGTGCCAGCCGATCAGGTGCCGGGCCGTTCGCCCTTCACGCGGGAAGGCCGTGCGGCACTGCTGCATGCCATCTGCCACATCGAGTTCAACGCCATCAACCTGGCCCTGGATGCGATCTGGCGCTTCCCCGGCCTGCCCGAGTCCTTCTACCGCGACTGGCTGCAGGTCGCCGGCGAGGAAGCCCTGCATTTCACCCTGCTGCGCAGTCACCTGCGCACGCTGGGGCACGACTATGGCGACTACGAGGCCCACGATGGCCTCTGGCAGATGGCCGAACGCACCCGGGCCGATGTGCTGGCGCGGATGGCCCTGGTGCCCCGCACGCTGGAAGCCCGCGGCCTGGACGCCACGCCACCGATCCAGGCCAAGCTGCGCAAGGCGGGCGATCTGGACGCCGTGCGCATCCTCGACATCATCCTGCGCGACGAAATCGGTCATGTGGCCATCGGCAACCGCTGGTACCGCTGGCTGTGTGAACGCCAGGGCGAGGATCCCGTGGCACTCTACCCAGCGCTCGTCGCCCGCTATGAAGCGCCCCGCCTGCGCCGCCCCTTCAACCTGGCGGCGCGCCAGGCGGCTGGCTTCAGTGAGGCCGAATTGGCTTGGCTGGAGCAGGCCGACCTCCCCCTGATGGTGCAAAAAGCACCTTGACAGTGCGGGAACCTCCCACCCTGCCGTGGCGTGGAATTTGCACCCTTGCGCCGTACACTGCGCGGTATTTCACCGCTTCATCTGGTTTCAACCCGAGGAAATCCATGTCTCAACTGAGCACCCGTCAATTTCTGAAGCTGGCCGGCACCCTGGCCGCCGGCCTTGTCCTGGCCGCCTGCAGCAAGCAGGAACCCGCCGCTCCGGTCGAGGCCGCTTCCGCGCCCGCCTCCGAGCCCGCGCCGGTCAAGGTCTACACCGTGGGCACCGACGCCGCTTACGCGCCGTTTGAGTACCAGAACGAGAAGGGTGAAATCGTCGGCTTCTCGGTGGACCTGCTGAATGCGGTGGCCGAGAAGGGTGGCTTCCAGGTGAAGTTCATCAACACCCCGTGGGAAGGCATCTTCAACGCGCTGACCCAGGGCGACCGCGACCTGCTGATCTCGTCGATCACCATCACCGACGAGCGCAAGCAGACGATGGACTTCTCCGACCCGTACTTCGACGCCATCCAGCTGATCGCTGTGAAAGCCAATTCCAAGGTCGCCAAGTTCGACGACCTGAAGAAGCTGAAGGTCGGCGTCCAGACCGGCACCACCGGTGATGAAGTCGTGACCAAGCTGCAGGGCAAGACCTCGACGCTGATCAAGCGCTTCGAATCCACCCCGCTGGCCCTGAAGGAACTGGAAGCGGGCGGCGTGGATGCCGTGGTGGCCGACAACGGCGTGGTGATCCACTACGTGGCCAACAACCCGGATGCCAAGTTCAAGACCGTGGCCGACACCAAGTCCTTCGCGCCGGAGCAATACGGCATCGCCGTCAAGAAGGGCAACGCCGAGCTGCTGGCGCTGATCAACAAGGGTCTGGCCGCCGTGAAGGCCGATGGCAGCTACGCCGCCATCTACAAGAAGACCTTCGGCACCGAGCCGGAAGGCGCGGCTGCACCGGCTTCCGCCGCCTCGAACTGATCGGTCGCTGCACAGAGAGAACATCCCGTGGATTTGCGTTGGGACATCCTGGCGGGTTACGGCCCGCTGTTTCTGGACGGTCTGTGGACCACCATCGAGATCACCCTGGTGGCCATCAGCTGCGGCCTGGCCTTGGGGGTCTTGCTGGGATTGATCAACACATCACGGGATGCCCCTCAGCCCAAATCGCTGGGGCTGTGCTGGCTGATGAAGTTCGTGCGGGGCGCGGCCACGGCCTACATCACCTTCTTCCGCGGCACGCCGCTGTTCGTGCAGATCCTGCTGGTGCACTTCGCGGTGATGCCGGCCTTGATCCAGCCGGACCACGGCCTGCTGCTGTCGGGCGAGGCCGCACGCCAGTTCCGGCAGGATCACGGCGCCTTCTTCTCGGGCGCGGTGGCGCTGAGCCTGAATGCGGGCGCCTACATCTCGGAGATCTTCCGAGCCGGCATCCAGAGCATCCACCAGGGCCAAACCCAGGCTGCCTGGAGCCTGGGCCTGACCCACTCGCAGGCGATGCGCCATGTCATCCTGCCGCAGGCCTTTCGCCGCATGGTGCCGGCCCTGGTCAACGAAGGCATTGCGCTGATCAAGGACTCCTCCCTGGTGTCGGCCATCGGTCTGACCGAGCTGGCCTTGGCCGCCCGGACGGTGGCGGGCGCCTATTCCCGTTACTGGGAGCCGTACCTGGCCATCTCGGCCCTGTACCTGATGCTGACCTTGCTGCTGTCGGTCGCGGCCAAGAAACTGGAAGCACCCAGCTACCTGCGCGGTCGTTGACCGGGGTTTCCCACCTGGCAGAGAAACGCGCCCCAAGGGGCGCGTTTTGTTTTGGGGCCAGCCGGCCCCTCAAGACGGATCGAAGAAGTAGCGCTTCAAGCCCGCCAACACCATCTCGGTCGCGATCGCCGTCAACACCAACCCCATCAGCTTCTCGATCGCGTTCACCATCTGGGTGCCGATCCAGCGGCGGATGTGCTCGGCCAGCAGCATCACCGCACCGCACACCAGCATCGCCAGCGTCAGTGCGCCCACCCATTCCATGACCCGCTCCGGCTGTCGGGACGCCAACAGCAACACCGTGACCATGGCCGAAGGGCCGGCCAGCAAGGGGACGGCCAAGGGGAAGATCAAAGGCTCCTTGGCCTCATCTGATGCATAGATGTCGCCGCCGGTCGCGAAGATCATCCGAATGGCAATGATCATCAGGATCACCCCCCCCGCCACCTCCAGCGAGCGCTCGGACAGGTGCATCACGCGCAGAAACCCCTCCCCCATGAACATGAACGCCAGCAGCACCCCGAAGGCGATCAGGACCTCCCGGATCGCCACGCGCGTGCGACGCTCAGGGGCCACCCCCTTGAACACGGAGATGAAAATGGGCAAGCTGCCGAAGGGGTCGAGCACCAACAGCAGCAGCACGAACGCGGAAACAAAGGTGTGGTCCATGACGCCATTCTCGCCCGGCCGCCCGTCCCGCCTGTCACTCTGCTGCGCCGACGGCAAGTTGCGCCCACGCAACAAAAAGGACGCCCGCCAGGGCGAAAGCCTTTGGCGCATGGGGCAAACCCGCGGCCGGCGGCTAAACTTCATTTCACAGTGCTGTCATACGGCACTTCCGAGTTTCGGCGTCCTGCGCTGCGTAGCACAAGCACAGACGTGAGACTCCTTTGTTTCACTGACCAAGGGTCCTTCAACATGAAGAAATCTCTCGTCCTGACCGCGATCGCGGCCACCCTGGCGGCTCCGGCCTTTGCCCAAAGCTCCGTGACCATCTACGGTCGCCTGAACCTGTCGGTCGAAAGCACCAAGGTTGACGGCGCCGGCAAGCGCGACTGGCAAGAAGTCGACAACTCGTCGCGCATCGGCTTCGCCGGTGAAGAAGATCTGGGCGGCGGCAACAAGGCCATCTTCAAGATCGAACACGGCTTTGACGCTTCCACCGGCACCGCCGGCAGCCGTTTCTGGGGCCGTGAGTCGACCGTGGGTCTGGCCACCCGCTACGGTACCGTGAAGCTGGGCAACCTCGACAACAACGAGGCCTACCACGCCACCGCCGACTATGTGTCCTGGATCAACCACGACACCGGCACCACCTCCGACTTCCTGTATGGCGGCGGTCTGAACTCCAACCTGAACTACTGGAACAGCCTGCAGAACGCCGTGTCGTACAACACGCCGGACATCTACGGCTTCGTGGGTTGGGTGCAAACGGCTGAAGCCTACGGCGGCGAAAAGAGCAAGCCTCTGGCTGTGGCCGGTTACTACGACCGTGGTCCCCTGCACCTGGGCTTCGGCTTCGACAAGCATGGCGATGCCAAGTCGACCGCCATCCGTGCCAACTACGACCTGGGCGCCTTCGCCGTGGGTGGTTACTTCAACGTCGTGCGCGACGCCACCCTGTCTGACGGCACCGTCAGCGTGACCGGCGTGAAGTACAACACCTGGCGTCTGGTGGGTTCCTACACCCTGGGTGCCAACGAGTTCCACCTGAACTACGGTGGCACGAACGACGTCAAGGCTGACGCTGGCCTGTCTGCCAAGAAGGCTTGGCAAGTGACCGGTGGCTACAACTACAACCTGAGCAAGCGCACCAAGGTCTACGCCTTCGCCACCAAGATGAAGGACGAAGACGGCGTGTTCTCGCCCAAGGGTGGCACGTTCAACACCTTCGGCGCTGGTATCCGCCACAACTTCTGATGATCGGCCTTCGGGCCTTTCTCGAAGTACAAAACCGGCCTTCGGGCCGGTTTTTTTATGCCCGCGGATGATGACGTGCGTGCAAGGCCTTCAGGCGTTCGCGGGCCACGTGGGTGTAGATCGTCGTCGTCGAGATGTCGGCATGGCCGAGCAGCATCTGCACCACCCGCAGGTCGGCCCCATGGTTGAGCAGGTGGGTGGCAAAGGCGTGCCGCAGCGTGTGCGGTGAGAGCGGTACGTTCACCCCGGCCTGGGCCGCATAGCGTTTGACGAGCGTCCAGAACATCTGCCGGGTCATGCCGGCGCCGCGTGCCGTGACGAACAGCGTCGCGCTCTGCTGCGCTTTCAGGATCGCGCCGCGCGCGTCCGCCAGGTATCGCCGCAGCCAGCCTTCCGCCTCGGCCCCAAAGGGCACCAGCCGTTCCTTGCGGCCCTTGCCGGTCACCCGCAATACCCCTTCGGCCAGCCCCACCTCCACGGACGCCAGGTTGACCAGTTCGGACACCCGCAGCCCGCTGGCGTACATCAGCTCCAGCATGCAGCGGTCCCGCAGCCCCAGCGGCGTACCCACGTCGGGGGCGGCCAGTAGCGCCTCGACCTGGGCTTCGGTGAGCGTCTTGGGTAGCCGCATGGGCTGGCGGGCCGCCTGCAGCTGCAGGGTCGGGTCCGCCGCCAGATGGTGCTCCCGCACCGCCCAGCGGTAGAAGCGCCGGAACACCGCCAGCCGCCGATTGGCGGTGGTGCTGCGCGTGGCAGCATGCCGCTCGGCGGCGTAGGCCAGCAGATCCTCCAGCCCCACACCGGTCAGCCCCCCTCGACGGTGTTCAGCCAGCCAGCGGGCCAGGGCACTCAGGTCGCGCCGGTAGGCAGACAAGGTGTTGGCCGACAGGCCGTCCTCGATCCACAACGCTGAACAAAAGGTGTCGATCAGGGCCGCGTCGCCTGGGGCCAGGGATGGGGTCGATGAAGGGAGGGAGACGGAGAGCTTGGACGACATGCGGAAACCATAACGACGGGACGCGGGCACCTGCCGCCAGCACGGCCCTGCCCGCAGAGGACGGCAAGGCCATGGGCTTGCTGGCACACTCGGCATGCCATGAACCAAGTGTTGCTGTTGCTGCCCGACTTTCTCCTCATTCTGCTGGGTTGGGCGCTGTGCCGCTACACCGTGCTGGATCGCCCGGTCTGGGACGGCGTCGAGAAGCTGGTCTACCACCTGCTGTTTCCGGTGCTGCTGTTCGTGGCCATCCTGCGCCAGCCCTTGCAGCCCGGTGCGCTGATGACCCTGGCCGGCTGCGGGCTGACCGTGGTCGCCGTCGGCATCGCCCTCTCCTATGCCTTGGGCCATTGGCCCGGCGTGGACCCACGCACCCATGCCTCCGGGGCCCAGACAGCGTTCCGCTTCAACTCCTATGTGGCCCTGGCCCTGGCGGAACGGCTGGGCGGTGTGCAATCGGTGGCCTGGATCGCCCTGCTGATCGCGCTGTGCGTGCCGGTGTGCAACGTCGCGGCCGTCTGGCCGCTGGCCCGGCATGCCGGCCAGAACTTTCTGAAGGAGTTGGCCCGCAACCCGCTGATCGTCGGCACGGTGGCGGGCCTGCTGGCCAATCTGCTGGGCCTGCGGCTGCCCAGTCTGTTGGACATCACGCTGACCCGCATCGGGGGCGCCGCCCTGCCGCTCGGGTTGATGGCGGTGGGCGCCGGTCTGCGCATGGGTGCCCTGCGGGACGCGCCCGGCCTGGCCGCCGCGCTGCTGGGCATCCGGCATGTGGTGCTGCCGCTGGTCGCCATCGTGCTGGTGCAGGTCGTCGGCCTGCCGCCGGCGCAGCAGACGGTGGTGGTGGCCTTCGCCGCGCTGCCCACGGCCTCCAGCGCCTACGTGCTGGCGGTGCGCATGGGTGGCCACGGCAGCTATGTGGCCGGGCTGATCAGCGTGTCCACGGTGATCGGCATGGCCGGCTTGCCGCTGGCCCTCTCCGCGCTGGACGCGGTGCGCTGAGCGTCGCTCAGCCCTGGGCCAACGCCCAGTCGATGTGCTCGGCCACCAGGGGGGTGGCCGCAGCGCGGGCCTGGGTCAGCGCGCCCCGCAACGCAGGACTTTCGGCATCCCCTCGGGCCAGGGCATTGCCCGAGGCCACCGCCAGATTGCGCTGCCAGCGCTCGAAACCAATGCGCCGGATCGGACTGCCCTCGGTGCGGGACAGGAAGCCAGCCTCGTCCCAGGCCCACAGGGCCAGCAGCGACGGCGCCACCCAGTCTGAGCGCGGCACGAAATCCGGCAGGGGGCTGCGCCGGGCGAACTTGTTCCAGGGACAGGCCAGTTGGCAGTCGTCGCAGCCGTAGAGGCGGTTGCCGATCGCTGCCCGCAGTGGCTCGGGAATCGGCCCGGCATGCTCGATCGTCAGATAGGAGATGCAGCGCCGTGCGTCCAGCCGGTAAGGCGCGACGATGGCCCCGGTCGGACAGACGGTGATGCAGGCCTGGCAACGGCCGCAATGCCCCTCCACCGGCGGCGTGCAGGCCAGTGGGGCATCGACGTAGATCTCCCCCAGGAAGAACAGCGAACCACCTTCGCGCGACAGCGTCAGCGTGTGCTTGCCGCGCCAGCCCAGACCGCTGCGCTGGGCCAGTTCCACCTCCAGCACCGGCGCCGAATCACAGAACACCCGGTGGCCGAGCGGCCCCAGCAGCGCGGCCAGCTGGTCGGCCAGCCGTTGCAGGCGGGCCCGCAGCACCTTGTGATAGTCCCGCCCGCGGGCATACAGCGAGACCTGGCCTTGCATCGGCTGGGCCAGGCGCTGCCATTCCAGCGCCTGCCAGCCTTCGGGGGTTCCTCGCGGCAGATAGTCCATGCGGGCCGTGATGACCCGCACCGTGCCCGGCACCAGCTCCGCCGGACGGGCCCGTTTGAGGCCATGACGGGCCATGTAGTCCATCTGGCCATGGAACCCGGCCTGCAACCAGGCGATCAAACCCGCTTCGGCCGCTGACAGATCGACATCGGCCACGCCAATCTGGGAAAATCCCAATGCCTGTGCCATGTCCTGCAATGTCTGCGTGAGGTCGACCTCGCCTGTGACGCTTTGAGTCATCTGCCGATTCTAGAAACCCGCCGCCTGCACTGGCCCAATGAAGAGGCCTGTGGGGCTTTTGCGACCTCGCTGGCCGCACACCCGGGCATCGCCGACGCCTGCATCGAGCTGGACGGCCCGCTGGGCGCCGGCAAGACCACGCTGGTGCGGCACCTGCTGCGTGCGCTGGGGGTGCAGGGGCGCATCAAGAGCCCAACCTATGCCGTGGTCGAACCCTACGAGGTTCCGCACGGCGGCCAGCCGCTGGCGATCTCGCATTTCGATTTCTACCGCTTCAGCGATCCACGCGAGTGGGAAGATGCCGGCTTTCGCGACATCTTTGCCCGTCCGGGGCTGAAACTGTGCGAATGGGCCCAGAACGCGGGGCCCGAGCGTCCGAAGGCCGATCTGAGACTGGAGATCCTTCCCCAGCCCGACGACAGCCGGGAGGTGCTCGCTCATGCCATGAGCCCGCGCGGAAAGGAGTTGCTCGCATGAAACGACGTGATGTCCTGACCCATGCCCGCCGCCTCGGTCAAGCGGTGCTGTTGCTGGGGCCGGCCCAACTGGTCTGGGGCGCCAGCATCGTCTCAGTGCGGGTCTGGCCTTCGGCGGAATACACCCGGCTGACCATCGAGTCGGACCAGCCCCTGTCGGCCCACCACTTCGTCGCCGACGACCCACAGCGCTTGGTCGTGGACATCGACGGGCTGGAGCTGAGCCCGGCCTTGCGCGACCTGGTGGGCAAGGTCAAGCCGGACGACCCCTTCATCGCCGGCGTGCGGGTGGGCCAGAACCAGCCGCGGGTGGTGCGTCTGGTGATCGACCTGAAGCAGGCCGTGAAGCCCCAGCAATTTGCGCTGACGCCGGTGGCCGCCTACCAGAACCGGCTGGTCTTCGACCTCTACCCCACCCAGGCCCCCGACCCGCTGCTGTCCCTGGTCAACGACAAGCTGCAGGCCGAACGCCAGGCAGCCCGCAGCGTAGACGATGCCCTGGGCGAGTTCATGAACCGGGTGGATCGGCCGCTGGCCGCCACCGAGGCCACCCAGCCCAGCAAGGAGCCGCTGGTGGCCAAGCCCAAGCCCAAGCCGGGCCTCACCCCGGCGCCGGCCCCGGCCCCCAGGCCAACCCTGGCCCAGCGCGACCGCATCAACCGCCTGATCGTGGTGGCCATCGACCCGGGCCACGGCGGTGAGGATCCGGGCGCCATCGGCCCGTCGGGCCTGCGCGAGAAGGACGTGGTGCTGCAGATCGCCACCCAGCTGCGCGACCGGCTCAACGAGCGGCCCAACATGCGCGCCATGCTGACCCGCGATGCCGACTTCTTCGTGCCGCTGCAGGAGCGCGTGGCCAAGGCCCGCCGCGTGCAGGCCGATCTGTTCGTGTCGGTGCATGCCGACGCCTTCTTCACGCCCGAGGCACGTGGCGCCAGCGTGTTTGCACTGAGCGACCACGGCGCCAGCAGCGCCGCCGCCCGCTGGATGGCCCAGCGCGAGAACGCGGCCGACGTGGTGGGCGGCGTGAATGCCGCCACCAAGGATGCCCAGGTGCTGCGCGCGCTGCTGGACATGAGCACCACCGCCCAGATCAAGGACAGCCTGCGGGTGGGCAAGGAAGTGCTCTCGCGCATTGGCAACGTGGGCAAGCTGCACAAGGGCGAGGTGGAACAGGCCGGCTTCGCGGTGCTGAAGGCGCCCGACATCCCGTCCATCCTGGTCGAGACGGCCTTCATCTCGAACCCGGAAGAGGAGCGCAAGCTCAAGGACGCCGACTACCAGCTGCAGCTGGTGCAGGCGCTCTACACCGGCATCGACCGTTACTTCGCGAAGAACCCGCCGCTGGCGCGCAACCGTCAGGTCTGAGGTGGCAGCAACTGCGCGGCCAGCACGCCGCGCAGCGCATTGCAGACACGCCATTCGCGCACGGCGCCCAATTCATCGCGGTGGATGGAACGCTCCCGCAGCGCCCAGGCGGGATCGGCCAGCAATTGGGCGCGCATGACGCCCGGCAGCAGGCCATCGGCCACCGGCGGTGTGACCCAGCCGGCGTCCAGCCGCAGCAGGATGTTGCTGCGCCCGCCCTCCAGCAGCCAGCCGTCCGTGCTGAACAGCAACGCATCGAAGGCCCCCTGGGCCTCAGCCTCGGCCACCAGGCCGTCGTAGAGCGCCCGGTCGGTGGTCTTCAGGCCAGCCAGCGCCCGCCCCCGGGGCACCGTGGTCTGCCCCCAGGCCAGACGCACCGGCCCCGGCGGCAGCGGCGCCAAGGGTGCATGGCGAACGCGCAAGGTCCCATCGGCGGCCAGATCCAGCCGCACCCGGTGCGGCCCCGGGCCGGGCAGCTGCTGCGCCACGCGCTGCAGTGTCTCGACCGCCTGCGCGGGGGCGAACGGAAACCCCAACCGGGCGGCACTGCGGGCCAGACGGTCCAGATGGACCGCCAACAGCGGGTAGTCCCCCTGCTCCAGTCGCAGGGTCTCGAACAGCCCCAGCCCCGGATCCAGGGCGGTCAGAAAACGGGCCTTCAACGCGCACTCGGCCCGCTCCTGGGCCGCGTCGCTGTCCAGCACGATGCCGGCCCCCACCCCCAGCACCAGCGACCGGGTATCGACCTCGGCCGGCCCCAGCGTCAGGGTCCGGATCGCCACCGACAGGGTCGCCTGGCCCAGGCCCTCCCCGGCCTCGATCCAGCCGATGGCGCCACAGTACAGGCCGCGCGGCGAGGCCTCCAGGCGCTGGATGTGCTGCATCGTCCGGTACTTGGGCGCCCCGGTGATGGACCCGCAGGGAAAGGTGGCGCGCCACAGCGCGGGCCAGTCCACCTCCGGCCGCAGCCGGGCCTCGATGGTCGAGGTCATCTGCCACACCGTGGGGTAGGGCTCGACATCGAACAGGGCCGGCACGCGCACCGACCCGGTCTCGGCCAGCCGACCCAGGTCATTGCGCAGCAGGTCCACGATCATCAGGTTCTCGGCCCGGTTCTTCACGTCCTGGCGCAAGGCCTGGGCCTGGCGGGCATCCTCCTGCGGGTCGAGCGCCCGCGCGGCCGTGCCCTTCATCGGCCGCGCCGTGACCTGCCGGCCTGCCACCTGCAGGAACAGCTCGGGTGACAGCGACAGCACCCAGCGGTCCTCGGGCAGCGCCAGCAAGGCGCCGTAAGCCACCGGTTGGCGCGCCCGCAGCCGGCGGTACAGGGCCCAGGGCGAGCCATGCGCGCGCCCGTGCAATCGGTAGGTGTAATTGACCTGGTACGTCTCACCCGCGCGGATGGCGGCATGGATGGCGTCGATGGCGGCCGTGAATCGGGCCGCTTCGACCTCGGGAGCCAGGTCCAAGGGCCCAGCCACGCCCGGCGTGGCCTGCCCTTCCTGCGCCGCCAGCCAGGCCTGGACCTGCTCCGCATCCAACCGGTCCAGGCGTCGGAACATGCACACCCGCAAGCGCCCCGGCACCAGGGGCGCCAGGCCTTGCAAGGCCACACCCCATTCATAGTCCGCCAGCACCACCGCGTGCAGGCCGGCCTGCAAATCACGGGTCACCCGGGCCCAGCAAGCGGTCAGGTCGTCAGGGCCGGTGCTTTCGTGCACGGCCACCAGGTCGGTGCACAGCCGGCTGCGCCCCGGTCCGGACGACAAGGCATCGTCCAACAGCGCAAAGGGCTGCCCGGCCTCCACCTGCGGGCAGCGGGTGCCCGCCGCCATCAAGCCGTCGCCGTGCCGCGGCGCGCCCGCCAGGCGCCGACCACGGCCAGCGCCGAGGGCACGAGCACCAGCGCCCAGATGATCTTCTCGAGGTTGGCCTTGACCCAGGCGATGTTGCCGAACCAGTAGCCCGCCAGCATCACCCCCACCACCCACAAGGCACCGCCGGCCAGGTTGTAGGCGGTGAAGCGCACCCGAGACATCGCCGCCACCCCGGCCACGAAGGGGGCAAAGGTGCGGATGAACGGCATGAAGCGCGCCAGCACGATGGTCAGGCCGCCGTAGCGGTCGTAGAAGCCGTGCGCCTGCTCGAAGGCGGCCTTGTTGAAGAAGCGCGAGTTCTCCCACTGGAACACGCGCGGCCCCAGGCGCCGGCCGATGCTGTAGTTGAGCTGGTCCCCCAGCACCGCAGCGGCCAGCAGCACGCCCATCGACAGCGGCAGGTGCATCAGGTCCGCTCCGGCCAGCGCGCCGACCACGAACAACAGGGAGTCACCTGGCAGAAAGGGCATCACCACCAGGCCAGTCTCGACGAAGACGATCAGAAACAGCAGCGCATACACCCACACGCCGTACTGGGCGACGAACTGGGCCAGGTACTGGTCCACGTGCAGGATGAAATCGATCAGGGTCGCAATCAGGTCCATGGGACGTGATTATCGGCGCCGCGGGCGGCCGGGCTCCCTACAATCCCGGGATGAATTCGCCCGCCACCGAGCCGCTGCGCCGGCCCATCCGAGAACTGCCCGATGAACTGGTCAGCCAGATCGCGGCGGGCGAGGTGGTGGAACGCCCCGCCTCGGTGGTGCGCGAGCTGGTGGACAACGCGCTGGACGCCGGCGCCGACCAGGTGACCGTGCGGCTGGTGGCCGGCGGCATCCGCGCCATCGTGGTGGAAGACGACGGCTGCGGCATCCCGCCCGAGGAGCTGCCGCTGGCGCTCAAACGCCATGCCACCAGCAAGATCGGCTCGCTGGCCGAACTCGAAGGTGTGACCACGATGGGCTTTCGCGGCGAGGCCCTGGCCGCCATCGCTTCCGTCTCCGAGACGGCCATCGTCAGCCGCCCGGTCAGTGCCGCCCAGGCACGTCGGCTGGATGCCCGCAGCGGCGAACTGCAGCCCGCCGCCCGCGGCCAGGGCACCAGCATCGAGGTGCGCGAGCTGTTTTTCAGCACCCCGGCCCGGCGCAAGTTCCTGAAGTCCGAGGCGACCGAGCTGTCGCATGCGGTGGAGGCGGTGCGCCGCCACGCCTTGGCCCGGCCGGACGTGGGCTTTGCGGTCTGGCACGAAGGCAAGCTGGTGGAGCAATGGCGACGCGCCACCCATGAGCAGCGCATGGCCGATGTGCTGGGCGCGGATTTCGTCACACAGAGCCGGACGGTGGAGTTCCAGGCCGGGCCGATGCGCATCCTGGGCCGGGCCGGCCTGCCCGAAGCCGCCCGCAACCGCAGCGACCACCAGTACGTCTACGTCAACGGCCGCTTCGTGCGTGACAAGCTCATCACGCACGCCCTGCGCAGCGCCTACGAGGACGTGCTGCACGGCCAACGCCAGCCGGCCTATGTGCTGTTCATCGACATCGATCCGACCCGGGTGGATGTGAACGTGCACCCGACCAAGATCGAGGTGCGCTTTCGCGATTCCGGCGAGGTCTACAGTGCGGTGCGGCGGGCGGTGGAACGCACGCTGGCCCTGCCCGCCGGTGCCGCGCTGCCGCCGGTGGCGGGCGCTCTCACGCCCCCGCCGGCCGGCGACACGGCGCCGCCGCCTTCCAGTTCAGTTGCCCCGGCAACCCCACCTGCGACCGACAGCGCATCGGCCGCCTACCCGTCGGCGGGGCTGCCCTTCACGGCCCAGCAGCAGCGCCTGAGCCTGGCCGACCTCTCGCTGCTCTATGCCCGCGAGGAGCCCCGCACACCCTGGTCTCCAGCGGCCCCGGCCGCCCCGGTGGCGCCCCAGGCCAGCATGCCCCTGCCGGGGGATCCGCCGATGAACCGGGCCGCGGTGCTGGATGGCGACTGGCCCCTGGGCCGGGCCCTGGCCCAGGTCGCTGGCGTCTATGTGCTGGCGGAGAATGCCCACGGCCTGGTCGTGGTGGACATGCACGCCGCGCACGAGCGCATCGTCTACGAACGGCTCAAGAGCGAGGCCCGCGCCACCGGCATCGCCGCCCAGCCGCTGCTGATCCCGGCCAGCTTTGCCGCCACCGGGCTGGAGATCGCCACGGCCGAAGCGCGCCACGCCGACCTGCATGCGCTGGGCCTGGACCTGAGCCCGCTGGGCCCCAGCACGCTGGCCGTGCGCTCCCGCCCGGCCGCGCTGGCCGATGCCGATCCGGTCGAACTGGCCCGCTCGGTACTGAGCGAGCTGGCCGAACTGGCCGAAGCCGATGCGGGGCACCTGATCGAGCGGGCCCGTGACGACCTGCTGGCCACCATGGCCTGCCATGGCGCCGTGCGCGCCAACCGGCGCCTGACACTGGAAGAAATGAACGCCCTGCTGCGGCAGATGGAAGCCACCGAGCGTTCCGAACAATGCAACCACGGCCGCCCGACCTGGCGCCAGCTGACGATGAAGGAACTCGACGCCCTGTTCCTTCGGGGTCGCTGAGCACCGGCCGCCGGCCTCACCTCCTTTCGCCATGCGCTCCGACCGCAACATCCAACGCCCGCCCCGTCGCGCCACCCAGCCGCGCGACGCCGCCCCCACGCCAGCCCCGGCCCATCCCGGGGTGAAGATCAGCTACGCCGCGCCCTCCCAGGCGCCGACCGGACCGGCCTGGTCCGACCGGCCCCGCCGGGAAGAGCCGCCACGGCACGCCGACCGCCCCCCACGCCGTGACGAACCCCAGGGTGCCCGTGGCCACGGTGGCGCGCCGGCAGACCGGCCAGGCCAACGTCCGCCGCGCCCGGGCGAGCGCCCCCCACGCCCCGCCCCGCAGGGCCCGGCGGCCCGGCCTGCGCGGGGGTCCGCCCCCGCCGTGCGTCCCCCGGCGCCACCGCTGCCCGCGCCACCCCGCCCCCACACGCCCCCGCCCGCGCGCTTGGCCCCGGCCGATGCCGGCCTGCGCCTGTCCAAGCTGATGACCGAACGCGGCCTGGCCTCACGGCGAGAGGCCGACGAGTGGATCGAAGCCGGCTGGGTGAAGGTCAATGGTCAGATGGCCACGCTGGGCCAGCGGGTCACGCCGGAGGTGCAGATCGACATCGATCCGGCCGCCCACCAACAGCAGGCCCGGCGGGTGACCATCCTGCTGCACAAGCCCATCGGCTATGTCTCCGGCCAGGCCGAGGACGGCTACGAGCCGGCCAGCGTGCTGGTCACGCCAGAGCACCACTGGGCTGAAGACCCCTCGCGCAAGCCCTACCACCCGGGCCATGCCCGCGGTCTGGCGCCCGCCGGCCGGCTGGACATCGACTCCACCGGGCTGCTGGTGCTGACCCAGGACGGTCGCATCGCCAAGCACCTGATCGGCCACGAATCCGAGGTCGAGAAGGAATACCTGGTGCGGGTGCAGTACACCCGGCCCGGACAGCTGCCCGAAGCCGATCTCCAACTGCTGAACCACGGCCTGGAGCTCGATGGCGTGACGCTGCAGCCGGCCAAGGTCAGCTGGGCCAATGAAGACCAGCTGCGCTTCGTGCTGCGCGAAGGGCGCAAACGCCAGATCCGCCGCATGTGCGAACTGGTCGGCCTGAAGGTCGTGGGCCTGAAGCGGGTGCGCATCGGCAGCGTGGTGCTGGGCAAGCTGCCCGCCGGCCAGTGGCGCTACCTGCGCGACGATGAGCGCTTCTGAGGCCGCCTGGCCCCCCGGGGGGGTGCGCTGGCTGGGTCTGGCCGGGCCGACCGCCTCGGGCAAGACGGCTGCGGCGCTGGCCGTGGCTGCGCGCTGGCCGGTCGAGATCATCAGCGTCGACTCGGCCCTGGTCTACCGCGGCATGGACATCGGCACCGCCAAGCCCAGCGCCGAGGAGCAGGCCCGTGTGCCGCACCACCTGATCGACATCCTGGACCCGGCCGACCGCTATTCGGCCGCCCAGTTCGTGCGCGATGCCGAGCGGCTGATCGGCGAAATCCGGGCCCGCGGCCGCCTGCCGCTGCTGGTCGGCGGCACCATGCTGTACTTCAAGGCCCTGATCGAGGGGCTGGACACCTTGCCGCCGGCCGATCCCGCGCTGCGCGCCACCCTCGACGCCGAGGCGGCGGCGCGTGGCTGGCCCGCCCTGCACGCCGAACTGGCGGCGGTGGACCCGGGCACCGCCGCCCGGCTGGCGCCCCAGGACGCCCAGCGCATCCAGCGGGCCCTGGAGGTCTGGCGCCTGACGGGGCAGCCACTGTCCAGCTTCCACACCCGGCCCCGCAGCGAGGCCGCCGCCCCCTCGACCGCCCGGAGCGATCACGTGCTGCTGTCGCTGGAGCCGGTGGAGCGGCGCTGGCTGCATGAGCGCATCGCCCAGCGCTTTGCGCAGATGCTGGACCAGGGCCTGGTGGACGAGGTGCGCGCCCTGCGCGCGCGTGGCGACCTGCACCCGCAACTGCCTTCGATCCGCTGCGTGGGCTACCGCCAGGTCTGGGAGGCGCTGGACGCCGGCCTGTCCGGCCCGGCCCTGCACGCCCGGCTGATGGAGACCGGCGTGGCCGCCAGCCGGCAACTGGCCAAAAGGCAGATCACCTGGTTGCGCAGCATGGACCGCCAGGCCCTGCCCGCCGATGCCCCGGATGCCCTGTCCCGGGTGTTGCGTGCCCTCTCGGACCTGCTTGCGAATTAATCCAGATCAAGTCAAAGACCCTCATCGACTCTAGGATGGCGCATGCCTGTCACCCTCTATAACCAGCAAGGGCACGAGTGCCTGATGTTCACCGATCTGGCCGACGAACATGCCGGTGAGGCGGTTCAGTCCAACCAGTTCCTGATCATCGACGATGGGACGGGCGCCATCATCGACCCGGGTGGCAACCTGGCCTACAGCGAGCTGTATCTGACGATGACGCGGCACTTCTCGCCGCAGAAGCTCTCGGCCATCATCGCCTCGCACGCCGACCCGGACATCATCGCCTCGCTGGACCGCTGGACCACCACGGCCACCCAGGCCCAGATCTACGTGTCCAAGCTGTGGGAGCGCTTCATTCCCCACTTCTGCAAGCCGGGCAAGACGGCCGGCCGTGTGACCGGCATTCCCGACCCGGGCATGCGCATCCGCATCGGCCGCAACGACCTGATCGCCCTGCCGGCGCACTTCATGCACGCTGAGGGCAATTTCCAGTTCTACGACCCGGTCAGCAAGATCCTCTTCTCCGGCGATCTGGCGGTGTCGATGGTGGGCGGAGAGGTTGCCAAGACCCCGGTGCGCTCGCTGGCCACGGTGATGCCGGCGATGGAGGCCTTCCACCGCCGCTACATGGTCTCGAACAAGGTGCTGCGGCTGTGGGCCGACATGGTCAGCACGCTGGAGATCTCGATGATCGTGCCGCAACACGGTGCCCCGCTGGCCGGCCCGGCCGTGCAGGAATTCATCGCCTGGGTGCGGGACCTGAACTGCGGCATCGACCTGATCAGCGGCGCCAACTACCGGGTGCCGAACTGAAACGCTGAGACGCCCCGGTCAGCCCGGGGTGACCGACTTGGACGGGTCGCTTTGCCGAGGTTGGATCGGCGCGGCCCGCACGCAGTTGCGGCCCGCATCCTTGGCCGCGTGCAGGGCCGCTTCCACTTCCTGGATCAGCCCTTCCAGGGCCAGCTGGCCGGCGTGCACATGGGCCACCCCCACGCTGACCGTGACCACCAGATGGGCCTTGTCCCAGCGGAACGGCGTAGAGGCCACCTGCTGCCGGATGCGCTCGGCCGCATCCAGCGCCCCCAGCGGATCGGTGTGGGGCAGGAACACCGCCAGCACGGCACCGCCAAAGCGCGCCAGCACATCGGACTGGCGCAGCGTGGCGCTGACGCGCCGGGTCACTTCCAGCAGCACCGCATCACCGCAGCGCTGGCCCATCGTCTCGTTGATGCGGCGCAGGTAATCGATGTCAATCAACAGCATCGCACCGTCATCACCATAGCGGCGGCAGCGGGCCCAGTCGCGCTCGGCCAGACGCAGGAACTGGCGGCGGTTGCCCACCCCGGCCAGTTCGTCATCCAGGCTCAACAGCTCACGCTGCTCGCTGGACTGGGCCAGCGCCCGGGCCAGGTTCAGGGCGACATGCCCGGTCAGCAGAGCCGGCACGGCCGCCACCACCCCACCCAACACCGCCGCCGTCCAGGACACATGGTCCAGTGTCAGCAGCACGCCAGCCACAATGGCGCCGACCACCAAGGCCAAGCCCAGCTGGAAGCCCCGGGCCGAAGGCCAACCCAGGTGCTCCAGTGCCCGTGACAGACGAAGGGGCCAGTGGCCCGGGTGATTGCGCATACCCATCCGTGCGTTCTCGCAAGCCGAGACCTCATTCGACCACATTTCGTCACGTCCGTGGTCGCGCTGAAGGGCTGCCCGCGTGCTTAGTGCGCACCGCCGGCATCCACCGGCGTCGCGCCACCGTGCGGAGCCGGCCGCCGGGTCAGCCAGATGGCCCCCAACAGCGCGAGGAACATCAGCGATGACACCAGAAACACATCGTCCGCCGCCAGGGTGAAGGCCTGCTGGTCGATCAGCCGGTTGATCAGACCCAGCGCCTGGCCAGCGTCCGCCCCGGTCTGGCCCAGACCGACCTGGGCCCCCTGCAGCACCTGCGAGCCCACCGGCAGCTGCTCGGTCAGGCGGGCATGGTGCAGGGTGGCCCGGTTTTCCCACACCGTGGTGGCGATGGAGGTGCCCATCGCCCCGGCCGTGATCCGCACGAAATTGGACAGCCCCGCCGCCGCCGCGATGCGCTCGGGCTTCAACCCGGCCAGGGTGATCGTGGTCAGCGGGATGAAGAAGAACGCCATTGCAGCGCCCTGCAGCACCGTCGGCAACAGAATGTGGACGAAGTCCGTGTCGGTGGTGAAGTTCGAGCGCATCCACAGCACGGTCGCGAACACGATGAAGGCCCCGGTGGCCATGGCCCGCGGATCCCACTCCCCCACCTTGCGCCCGACCAGCGGCGTCAGCAGGATGGCCAGCACGCCCACCGGTGCCAGCGCCATGCCGGCATCCGTCGCGGTGTAGCCCATCCATTGCTGCAGCCACAACGGCATCAGCACCACGTTGCCAAAGAACAGGCCATAGGCCACCGACAGCGTGATGGTGCCGAAGGCGAAATTGCGCCCGCCAAACAGCTTCAGGTCCACCACCGGGTGCTCGTCGGTCAGCTCCCAGACCACGAAGGCCGCAAACGACACCACGGCCACCAGCGCCAGCGTGACGATGGTGCTGGACTGGAACCAGTCCAGTTCCTTGCCCTTGTCCAGCATCAGCTGCAGCGAGCCCACCCACAGCACCAGCAGCGCCAGCCCCACCGTGTCGATGGGCAGCTTGCGGGTGGCGGTCTCGCGGTGGCGGTAGATGCCCCAGGTGAGCGCGGCAGCCAGCAGGCCCACCGGCACGTTGATGTAGAAGATCCAGGGCCAGGACATGTTGTCGGTGATCCAGCCGCCCAGCAGCGGCCCGACCACCGGCGCCACCAGCGTCGTCATGCCCCACAGGGCCAGCGCCATGCCGGCTTTGGTCCGCGGGTAGCTGGCCAGCAGCAGGGTCTGCGACAGCGGAATCATCGGCCCGGCCACCAGGCCCTGC
Organism: Ideonella benzenivorans; assembly: GCF_020387415.1. Taxonomy (GTDB): domain Bacteria; phylum Pseudomonadota; class Gammaproteobacteria; order Burkholderiales; family Burkholderiaceae_C; genus Ideonella; species Ideonella benzenivorans. The sequence continues at coordinate 347,808 of NZ_JAGWCB010000012.1, forward strand.
AGCACGCGGAAGGCGACCAGCGTCTCCAGCGACATCGCAAAACCGCACAGCCAGCTGCTGATCACGAACAGCAGCACGCTCCAGGTGAACAGCTTGACGGCCCCGAAGCGCTGGACCAGCCAGCCGGTGAGCGGCACCGAGATGGCGTTGGCCACACCGAAGCTGGTGATGACCCAGGTGCCCTGGTTGGGGCTCACGCCCAGATCCCCCGCGATGGCGGGAATGGACACGTTCGCGATGGACGAATCCAGCACGTTCATGAAGGTGGCCAGCGACAGCGAGATGGTGCCCAGCAGCAGGGGCATGCCATGCAGCGGGGCCGGCTCGTTGACCGCCGAAGTAGCCTGGCTCATGAAGAGAGTCTTCCTTGAAGAGGCCGGCGCGTCAGCGCACCGTCTTGGTCAGCAGCGCGGCAGGCTTGTCCACGCCGTGCCCCAGGTTGGCCGCGATCAGCTTCTTGACCAGTGCATCGGCGTCCCGGTCCTGGGCGTCGTAGACGCTGGTGGCGGCTGCGGGCCGGGTGGACGGTTGGTCGGACAGCAGCTTGCCGGACTGGTCGGTGGTGTCCACCGTCACGTTCATCGACAGGCCGACCCGCAGCGGGTGCGCCTTCAGATCCTGCGGGTCCAGTGCGATGCGCACCGGCACGCGCTGCACCACCTTGATCCAGTTGCCAGTGGCGTTCTGCGCCGGCAGCAGTGCGAAGGCTGCGCCGGTCCCGGCGCCCAGGCCCACCACCTTGCCGTGGTAGACGATCTTGCCGCCGTAGACATCGGCCTCCAGCTCAGCCGGCTGGCCGATGCGCAGGCCCTTCAGCTGGCTTTCCTTGAAGTTGGCATCGACCCACAGGTCGTTGAGCGCCACCAAGGTCATCAGCGGGGAACCCGCCTGCACACGCTGGCCCAGTTGCACGCTGCGCTTGGCCACCTGACCATCCGTCGGCGCCAGCAGCGACACCCGCTGCAGGGCCAGGTAGGACTCGCGCACCTTGGCAGCGGCACGCTGCACGGCCGGGTGTTCGGCCACGCTGGTGCCCTCGATCATGGCCTGGCTGGCATTCAGCTGTTCGCGGGCGGCGGCCACCGCAGCCTGGGCGGCCGACGCGGCGTTGCGCGCGGCCACCAGCTGGGCATTGGCGTGCTGGAACTCTTCCTTGCCCACGGCCCCGCTGCCAACCAGCGCACTGCGGCGGCCCACGTCATCCTGGGCCCGACCGAGCTCGGCCTGGGCGCGGGCGAAGTCAGCCTCGCGCAAGGCCAACTGGGCCTGCAGTGCCCCGCTGTTGGCGAACAGGCCGCGCGTTTCGCGCACGGTCTGCGCCAGCTGGGCCTCGGCCTGGTCCAGCGCGACCCGCGCATCGGCCGGATCGAGCTGGACCAGCGGCTGCCCCGCCTTGACGAAGTCGGTCTCGTTGGCCTGGATGGACACCACGGTGCCCCCCACCTGCGGCGTGATCTGCGCCACGTTGCCGGCCACGTAGGCGTTGTCGGTGTCCTCCAGGTGGCGGCCCAGCACCCAGTGCCAGGTGCCCCAGCCGGCACCGGCCAGCAGCACGGCCACAGCGATCAGGGTCAGGCCACGGCGCCGGGCCGTGGCATTGCTTGCGATGGAATCGTTCATGTTGTCAGGAAGTCGGTTGAGAGCTCAGAGGGCCTGCGGGGCCGAGGCGGCCGCGCTCGACGAGGACGGGGCCTGCCAGCCGCCGCCCAGCGCGGTGGACAAATCCACCACGGCGGTCGCCCGGCGGGCCTGCAAATCCACGCTGGTGCGGCGCTGCGCCAGCCACTGGCTCTCGGCATTCAGCACACTGAGGTAATTGGTCAGGCCGGCACGGTAGCGGTCCTGGGCGATGCGCCAGGCCTTCTCGGCGCTGGCCAGGGCGGCCGACTGCTCCGTCTGCTGCCGGGCCAGGGACTGCAGCGAACCGAGCGCATCGGCCGCCTCGCGCACCGCGCCCAGCACGGTGGCGTTGTACTGGGCCACGGCCGCGTCCCGTTCGGCCTCGCGGCTGCCCAGCTGGGCGCTCAGGCGCCCACCTTCGAAGATGGGCAGGTGCAACGCCGGACCGGCACTCCACTCGCGGCTGCCGGACTCGAACAGGTTGTTCAGGCCCAGGGCCGACAGGCCGACCAGGGCGCTGATCTCCACGTCGGGGTAGAACTCGGCCCGGGCGCTGCGCACCGCGGCGCCGGCGGCATCGACGCGCCAGCGCGCCGCTGCCACATCCGGCCGGCGGGCCAGCAGGTCGGCCCCCAGGCGATGCCCCGTGGGGCTCAGGCCGGCCTGCGGCAATGACGGGGTCAGGCTGTCCAGCGCCTGGATGGGCTGGGCGGTCAGCGCGGCCAGGGCGTGACGGGCCAGCATGACCTGCTCGTCCAGGGCCTCGATCTGCACGCGGGCATCCGGCAAGGCCCCTTCGCTCTGGGTCTGTTCCAGTGCCGTGTCCAGCCCGGCCACCACCCGCTGATGGGTGAGCTTCAGCAATTGCTCGCGCTGCGCCAGCGTGCGCTCGGCCACGCGCTTCTGTGCCAGCAGCCGGCCCAGTTGCAGGTAGACGCGGCTGACCTGCCCGGCCAGCGTCAACCGGGCGGCCGCGGCATCGGCCTCGGCGGCATGGGCCTGGTCCACCCGGGCGGCCCACTGGGCATCCAGGCGGCCAAAGAAGTCGGGCGACCAGCTCAGCACACCATCCAGGGCGCCGCTGTTGTAGGTGCCGCCACCATAAGGCGGCGGATACAGGCTGTTGGCGCTGAAGCGCTGACGGATCACGCTGGTGCTCAGCGTCACCTGCGGCGCGGTGGCCGAATGCGCCATGTCCGCCTGGGCGCGGGCCTGGGCCACGCGCGCCTCGGCCTGGGCCAGCGTCGGGTGGGCCGCCAGCGCCTGGCCGATCAGCCGGGCCAGCTGCGGGTCCTCGAAGGTCTGCCACCAGTCGCTGCCCAGGGCCATGCCATCCGCCGGGCCGGCCAGGCCCACGCGCTCGGCGCCGTACATCGGCGCCCCGGTGGATTCCGGCCCCGGCAGGGCGCAGGCGCCCAACAAGGCCAGCGTGGCCGCCCCGGCCAGCCCACCCAACCGGCGGCCGGCTTGGTTTTGTGTCACAAGATGCAAGAACCTGTTCATCGGAAAGCCCCGTCAGGGGATCAAGAAGAGGAAGCCGCCCCGCCCTCCGGCGCGGAGGGGTCCCGGGAGGCGGCGCTCAGCGCCGCGCTGTTGCTCAGGATGCGTTCGAGCATCTGGCGCAGCAGCAACCATTCGTCGGCCGTGAAGCCGCTCAGGTGCTGGTTGAGCACCTTGCACAGCACCTCCGGCACCTGGCGCGCGATGGCCTCGCCCGCCGGTGTCAGCACCAGATTCACCACCCGCCGATCGGTGGTGGAGCGCTCACGCCGCAACAAGCCCTTGCGCTCCAGCCGGTCCAGCAGCCGGGTGGTGGCGCCGGGGTCCAGTTGCATGTCGCGCGCCAGCCCCGCCACCGTGAACTGGCCGCAGGTGAACAGCTTGAACAGCGGCATCCACTGCGCATGCGTGACATCCCAGGCCGCCAGTTCCTGGTCGGCCGCCGTCAGGACGCTGCTGAGCACCCGCCGCATCAGGTAACCCACGCTGATCTCCGGCCGGAACTCGGACGGCCGGTAGAAGTCTGCTGGAGGGAGCGACGAATTCATGAGCTAGATGATATTTGCCCAAGCAAACAATTCCGCCGGCGAAGGCAAAGACCAGCAGCCGGACTGGGTCTTTGGGCTGTCCAAGTTCGCCTGACTGGCGTGAAATGGCGTTCCGCTCGTTCCTTGTCCACCCGTTTTCCAGGAGAAAACACATGAACACTCCCCTGACTTCGCTCGTCCGCACACCGGCCCTGCTGCGCGGCACCGGTGCCGCCCTGGCCGTGGCGCTGGCGTGCAGCGGCTGCGCCGACATGGGTCCACGTGAACGAGGCACGGCCCAAGGGGCCGCGATCGGTGCGGTCGGCGGCGCGGTGATCAGCGCCGCCACCGGCGGCAAGGCCGGCACCGGCGCGCTCATCGGCGGCGCCGTGGGAGCCGTGGCCGGCAACATCTGGTCCAAGCACATGGAAGACAAGCGCCGCCAGATGGAGGCTGCCACGAAAGGCACCGGCATCGAGGTGAACCGCACGGCCGACAACCGGCTGCAGGTCAACGTGCCCAGCGACATCAGCTTCGACGTCGGCCGCTCCGCGCTGCGGCCGGAACTGCACCCGGTGCTCGACAAGTTTGCCGCCGGCCTGGACGGCAACATGCGGGTGCTGGTCGTCGGCCACACCGACAGCACCGGCAACGACGCGATCAACAACCCGCTGTCGGTGGACCGCGCTGCCAGCGTGCGGGACTATCTGGTGATGCGCGGCGTCTCGCCCACCCGCATCTCCATTGACGGCAAGGGCTCCAAGCAGCCGATCGCCGACAACGCAACCACCGAGGGCCGCGCCCGCAACCGCCGGGTGGAGATCTTCCTGAGCGAGACCCAGCCGCAGGGCTGAGCGCGGGTGGGCGGTCGACGGCCTAAAATCGCGCCCTCTCCGGCGGGGCGCCCACGAACGCGCCCCGCCGCCGTTGCCCTCCCCCGCCTGCCCGCCCATGACCCGCCCGACTGACCTGCCCACTCCGCGCCCGGTGCGCCACCAGTACGAGGACTTCATGCGCCATGTCTTCGAGCATGGCGTGGCCAAGGGCGACCGCACCGGCACCGGCACGCGCAGCGTGTTCGGCCACCAGATGCGCTTCGACCTGAACGAAGGCTTCCCGCTGGTCACGACCAAGAAGGTCTTCCTGCGGGCCGTGATCGTCGAGCTGCTGTGGTTCCTGCGCGGCGACAGCAACGTGAAGTGGCTGCAGGAGCGCGGCTGCACCATCTGGGACGAATGGGCCCGCGACGATGGCGACCTGGGCCCGGTCTATGGCGTGCAGTGGCGCAACTGGCCCGCCCCCGATGGCCGTCACATCGACCAGATCAGCGAGGTGGTGCGCACCCTCCGGGCCAACCCGGACTCGCGCCGCATCATCGTCAGCGCCTGGAACGTGGCCGATCTGGACCAGATGGCGCTGATGCCCTGCCACGCCTTCTTCCAGTTCTACGTCTCGCCCGAGCTGGGCCCCAACGGCAGGCGCAAGCTGAGCTGCCAGCTCTACCAGCGCAGCGCGGACATCTTCCTGGGCGTGCCCTTCAACATCGCCAGCTACGCGCTGCTGACCCACATGCTGGCTCAGCAATGCGATCTGGACGTGGGCGAGTTCATCTGGACCGGCGGCGACTGCCACATCTACGACAACCACGTCGAGCAGGTGCAGACCCAGCTGGCCCGGACGCCCTACCCCTACCCGCGGCTGAACATCAGGCGCCAGCCCGCGTCCATCTTCGACTACGCCCCCGAGGACTTCGAGGTGCTGGACTACCAGCACCATCCGTTGATCAAGGCCCCGGTGGCCGTCTGAGGCGCACCCGATGATCCGCCCGACCGTGCTGGTTCTGATTGCCGCCGTGGCCCGCAACGGCGTGATCGGCCGCGACAACCAGCTGCTGTGGCAGCTGCCCGAGGACATGGCGCACTTCCGCGAAACCACCCGCGGCGCCCCGGTGCTGATGGGCCGCAAGACCTGGGAGTCGCTGCCGCCGCGCTTTCGCCCGCTGCCAGGCCGGCGCAATGTGGTGCTGAGCCGCCAACCTGGTTTCGTGGCCGAGGGGGCGGAGGTGGTGGCCTCGCTGGATGAAGCGCTGCTGCGGCTGCAGGCGGCACCGCAGGCCTTCGTGATCGGCGGCGAGCAGCTCTACCGCCAGGCCCTGCCACGCGCGGACCAGCTGGTGTTGACCGAGCTGGACCGCGACTACGACGGCGATGCCCATTTCCCGCATTGGGATCACGAGGCCTTCGTCGAAATCGAGCGCCGCCCCGCCCAGGCCGCCCCGGCGGGCGGGCCCGGCTATGCCTTTGTCACCTATGCACGCCGGCCGGTCCGGCCTTGATTCCCAACGCTCACCATGTCAGGCAACAGCTTTCACGTCCACGGCCCCCACGAACACGAACTGGAGCACGCGGCCCACGCCAACCCGAGCGGCATGGCCGGCCAGCTGGCGGTGGTGACCGCCGTGCTGGCCACGGTCGGCGCCCTGTTCTCCTACATGGGCGGCGCAGCCCAGGCCAATGCGGTGCTGGACAAGAACAGCGCCGCCATCAAGAAGACCGAGGCGAACGACCAGTGGAACTACTACCAGGCCAAGGGCAGCAAGCAGAATCTGGCCGAACTGGCGGTGGTGCTGGTGCCGGCCGACAAACGCGACGAGTACGCGCAACAGGTGCAGCGCTACAAGGCCGAGAAGGAAGAGATCAAGGCCAAGGCCGAAGCGCTGGAGAAGGAATCCCTGGCATGGGACCAGCGCTCTGAAGAGCAGCTGCACCTGCATCACCGCTGGGCCCAGGCCACCACGGTGCTGCAGGTGGCCATTGCCCTGGCGGCGATCGCCTTGCTGACCCGCAAACGCTGGCTGGAGTGGCTGACCATTGGTGGCGGTGTGCTGGGCCTGTTGATCGGCGTGGCGGCGGCCCTGCACCTCTGAGCCGCCCGCTGGCTCACGCCGGTGGGGCGCTCTCCCGGGCCTGCATCCAGCGCGCCAGCTCGGCGGCCGGCATGGGCCGGCCATACAGATAGCCCTGCAGCTCGTCGCAATGGGCCTCGCGCAACGCGCTCGCCTGGTCCTCCCGCTCGACCCCTTCGGCCACCACGCTCAGGCCCAGGGTGTGGCCCAGGCCGATCACCGCGTGGATCACCGCCAGGTGGGTGCTGTCTTCCAGCATGCCCAGCACGAAGGAGCGGTCGATCTTCAGCCGGTCGATCGGGAAGCGGTTGAGGTAGTTCAGGCTGGAATAGCCGGTGCCGAAGTCGTCGATGACGATGCCCACGCCCAGGGCCCGGATCTCGTGCAGCACGACCAGGTTGGCCTCGGCACCGTCCATCAGCATGGACTCGGTCAGCTCCAGCTCCAGCACGCCTGGCGGCACCTGGCAGCGCTGCAGGCAGGCCCGCAGGTGGTCCAGCAGGCCCGGGTGGCGCAGCTGCACGGCCGAGATGTTGACCGACACCTCGCGCGGCATCCGCCCCTCGGTCTGCCAGCACTGGATCTGCCGGCAGGCCTCCTCGATCACCCAGGCGCCGATCGGCACGATCAGGCCGGATTCCTCGGCCACCGGAATGAACTGCACCGGGGGCACCGACCCCAGTTCCGGATGCTGCCAGCGCAGCAGGCCCTCCACGCCGACCAGTGCGCCGCTGCCGGCGGCCACCCGCGGCTGCCAGTACAGCATCAGGCCCTCGCCATCGGCGGCTTCGCGCAGCGCGGCCTCCATGCTCAGGCGCTGCTGCGCGCGCTCGGTCATTTCCTGGCTGTAGAACTGCGCGCTGTCGCGGCCCTCGGCCTTGGCCTGGTACATCGCGGTGTCGGCATGCCGCATCAGCAGGTCCAGTTCGTCCGCGTCGTCCGGGTACATCGCGATGCCGACGCTGCAGGACACGTGCAGTTGCTGGCCATTGACCTCGTGCGGCGCGCGGATCAGCGGGATCAGCCGCTGTTCCACCACCTGGCTCACCTCCTCGGCACCATGCACGCCGCTGAGCACGATGATGAATTCGTCACCGCCCAGGCGGCTCACGGTATCGCCCCCGCGCACCGCGTCCGACAGCCGCTTGGCCACCGAGCGCAGCACCCCGTCGCCCACATGGTGGCCCAGCGTGTCGTTGATGTCCTTGAAGCGGTCCAGGTCCACGAACAGCAGGGCCACGTGCTCACCCGTGCGCTGCGCCTGCTGCAAGGCCATGCGCAGGCGCTCGATGCACAGCGTGCGGTTGGGCAGGCCGGTCAGGGTGTCGTGGTGGGCCAGGTACTGGATGCGCTCCTCGCTCTTCTTGCGGTCGCTGATGTCGATCGAGGTGAAGATGTAGTGCGACCAGGCACCCTGCGGCTCGCGCACACCACTCACCATCAGCCAGGCTGGAAAGTCGGTGCCATTGCGCCGCTTCAGCCGCAACTCGCCCTGCCAGGTGCCGCGCTTCTGCACCGTGGCCCACAGGGTCTCCAGCATGGCCGCCGGCACCTGGAACAGGGCCTCCGGGGCCGCCCCCACCACCTCGCCCAGGTCCCGCCCGGTCGAGCGGTAGAAGGCCTGGTTGGCAGACAGCACGCGCCGGTCGGCATCGGCGATCAGGATGCCTTCGGAAGAGGCCTCATAGACCTTGGCCCACAGCTCCAGCCGACGCTCCATCAGCTTCAGGTGGTTGATGGGCGTGAACAGCGTCAGCAGCGCGTCCTGGCCCTGGTATTCCACCCGGCGACCGGAGAGCACCGCCCAGGAGGTCTCGTTGCCGGCATGCCAGCGCACCTCGAACTCGTCCACCGCACCACGGTCGGCCAGCTGCTGGAAGAAGCGGATCCGCACCGCCGGCTCCAGGCCGGTGGCCCAGGGATCGCGCCGCCGCCCGGCCAGCCAGGTTTCGGCGGGGGCATTGGCATGCAGCACCTCGTGGCCCGGAATGGCGGTCACGACGATGGCGATCGGCGTGGCTTCCAGCAGAGCCTGCTGGGCATGGGCCGCCCGGGCGCGCGCGGTCAACTCCTGCTGTTCCTGGCGGGCACGGTCGAGCTCTTCCAGCATGCCGTTGAAACCCGTCACCAGCCGGCCGATCTCGTCGTGGCTGGTCCATTCGGCGCGCAGGCTGTGGTCGCCGGTGCGGCCCACGGTGTCCACCACATGGGAGAGGCGACGCAGCGGCAGGCGGATCTGCTGGGCCACCATGTAGACCATGCCCAGGATGCAGCTCAGCAGGAACAGCGCCGTGCCCAGGTGCATCCACATGCGGGTGTAGAGGCTGGAGACACGCTGCTCCAGCATCATGTTGAGGGCATCCCCCGCGCCACGCCAGGTCTCGCGCAGCTGCGTCAGCAGGGCCTGCTGGGCCGTGCTCAGGGCCACCTGGGCGGCCGGGTCGTCCGGAGCCTCCACCCAGCGGCGCGCCGCCCCCCGGAAACCTTCCAGCGTGCTGACCAGCGCCGCCTCCCGCACCCCCTGGATCTGCTGCAGCGCCGGCCGCGCCGCCACGGCCTCCGACCAATCCGACTGGATGCCGTGCAGCGTGGCGTCCAGCTGCCCTTCCAGCACCAGGTACTGCGTGGCCCGGGCCCCCCCCTGCCGATCGGCCAGATGCGAGGCGATGCGATGCTGCGTCTCCAGCAACTCCGGGTAGCGCAACAGGATCAGCGACATCATGTAGTAGCTGTCCAGGTCCGGGTCGAGGATCAGGTTGGATTGGTTGCCCAGGCGCGTCAGCAGGTCACGCCCCTCCCCGATGACCGCCGACGCGCTGGGGGCCGGCGCCAGCGCCGCCACCAGACGCTGGTTGAGGTCGGTGCTCTGCATGCCGGCGCCGTGTTCAGCCTCCTGCGCCTGCAGGCGCTGGATGTGCTGCGACCAGCTGAGCTCCGGCGGCGCATGGGCCCCGAGGCGGGCCCCGTCGATCAGGGTGTCGCGCAGCGTGCTGATGTAGACGTTGCCGGCAATCTCCTTGCGGGCAAAGTCGATGAAGATGAACTTCTCGTTGACGAGAATGCTGGTGACATAGATGACGGCGCACAGATCCAGCAGGTAGATCAGCAGCAGCTTGCGCCCCACGCTCAGCCTGGCGAGCAAGCGGGCAAAGGGGTTTCCTGGTGTAACAGACATAAGGCACAGGTTTAGCAAAGGGCATGCCGCTGTGCCCGGAGAAAAGAGGCATCTTTCGCTAGGATGCCGCCATGCAACTCGCCACCTGGAACGTGAATTCCCTGGCCGTGCGCCTGCCCCAGCTGCTGGACTGGCTCGCCGCCCACCCTGTCGACGCCCTGGTCCTGCAGGAGACCAAGCTCACCGACGACAAATTCCCCCATGCCGAGATCGAGGCGGCCGGCTACGCGGTGGCCTTCCATGGCCAGCGCACCTACAACGGCGTGGCCCTGCTGACCCGCCAGCCGGCCAGCGCGGTGGTCAAGAACATTCCCGGTTTTGCCGACGAGCAGGCCCGTGTGATCGCCGGCACCACCGCCGGCGGGCTGCGGGTGGTGGGCGCCTACTTTCCGAACGGCCAAGCCCCGGGCAGCGAGAAGTTCGCCTACAAGATGCAGTGGCTGGACGCGCTGCGCCAGTGGCTGGCCGAGGAACTGGCCCAGCATCCCCGGCTGGTGCTGATGGGCGACTTCAACATCGCGCCGGAAGACCGCGACGTCTACGACCCGGTGGCCTGGGCCGGGCAGATCCACTGCACGCCGGAAGAGCGGGCCCACTTCCAGCAGTTGCTGGCCCTGGGCCTGGCCGATGCCTTCCGGCTGTTCGAGCAACCGCCCAAGAGCTGGAGCTGGTGGGACTACCGCAACCTGGCCTTCCGCAAGAACCAGGGCCTGCGCATCGACCACATCCTGGTCAGCGCCGCCCTCCAGCCCGAGGTGACGGCCTGCGAGATCGACAAGGCCCCACGCAAGAACGAGCGCCCGAGCGACCACGCACCGGTGATCGTCACGCTGAAGGACTGAGGCCGCGCCTCAGTCGTCCAGCGACAGCTCCTGGATCTTGCGGGTGATGGTGTTGCGGCCGATACCCAGCTTCTGCGCCGCCTCGATGCGTCGCCCGCGCGTGATGTGCAGGGCGGTGCGGATCAGACGGGCCTCGAACTGACGGGTCAGCAGATCCCACACCTCGGGCGAGCCCGATTCCAGCAGGCGGCGGGCCTCGACTTCCAGATCACTCAGCCAGCGCGGATCGCCCGTTGCCGCGGCCGCCTCTCCGGTCGGGGCCGCCGCCAGCGCCACCGCGCCGCTCGGCGACGACTCGCTCGCCACGGCGGCCGGACTGGGCAAGGCCCCGCCGGCCGGAGCCGCTGTCGCCCCGTCCTGTGCCGCCATCACCGAGGGGGCGTTCAGGATTTCGGGCGGCAGGTCCTTGCTTTCAATGACCTGGGCGGGCGCCATCACCGTCAGCCAGTGGCAGACGTTCTCCAGCTGCCGCACGTTGCCCGGAAAGCTGAAGGTCTTGAGCCGCTCCAGCGCCTCATCGGTGATGCGCTTGGGCTCCACGCCCAGCTCCTTGGCGCTCTTCTGCAGGAAGAAGCGGGCCAGTGCCGGGACGTCCTCTGCCCGCTCGCGCAGCGGTGGCAGGCGCAGACGGATCACGTTCAGGCGGTGGAACAAGTCCTCGCGGAACACGCCATCGCGCACCCGCTGTTCCAGGTTCTGGTGGGTCGCCGCGATGACGCGCACATTCGCCTTGAGCGGCTGGTGCCCGCCGACGCGGTAGAACTGCCCGTCCGACAGGACCCGCAGCAGGCGGGTCTGCAGGTCGAAGGGCATGTCGCCGATTTCGTCCAGGAACAGCGTGCCGCCATCGGCCTGCTCGAAGCGGCCGCGGCGCATGGTCTGCGCACCGGTGAAAGCCCCCCGCTCGTGGCCGAACAGCTCGGACTCCAGCAGGTCCTTGGGGATCGCGGCCGTGTTGATCGCGATGAACGGGCCGTTGGTGCCCTGCTCGCCGCGCGGGCTGTGTCGGTGCAAGGCGCGGGCCACCAGTTCCTTGCCGGAGCCCGATTCACCGGTGATCAGCACCGTGACATTGCTCTGCGACAGCCGGCCGATGGCGCGAAAGACATCCTGCATCGCCGGCGCCTGGCCGAGGATCTCGGGCACCGGCAGGTTGCGCTCGTCATTGACCTCCTCGCGCAGGCTCTCCTCGACCGCGCGGCGGATCAGCTCCACCGCCTTGGTCAGGTCGAAGGGCTTGGGCAGGTACTCGAACGCCCCGCGCTGGAACGCCGACACCGCGCTGTCCAGGTCGGAGTAGGCGGTCATGATGATGACCGGCAGGTTGGGCAACTGCTCCTTGATCTTGCCCAGCAGGTCCAGGCCCGAGCCCCCCGGCATGCGGATGTCGCTCACCAGCACCTGGGGTTCGTCGTCGGCCAGCGCGGCCAGCACTTCGCGAGGGTTGGAGAAACTGCGCACCGGCAGCTGCTCGCGCGTCAGCGCCTTCTCCAGCACAAAGCGAATGGATTGATCGTCGTCGACGATCCAGATGGGTTTCATGGGCTCGATCTTTGCGTCAGGGCAGCGGAATCAGGATCTTGAAGACCGTGCGTCCCGGCTCACTGTCGCATTCGATCGTGCCCTGGTGTTGCTGGACGAACGTCTGCGCCAGCGTGAGCCCGAGTCCCGAGCCACCTTCACGCCCTGACACCAGGGGATAGAAGATGCGCTCCTTGAGACTGTCAGGGACGCCTGGTCCGTTGTCCTCGATATGCAATTCCAATGCCAGTCGATAGCGCTGCTTACCAATCGTCACCTGGCGCGCCACGCGCGTGCGCAGCACGATGCGGGCATCGCCCTGCTCAATGCGATCGCCCAGAGCCTGGCAGGCGTTGTGCACGATGTTGAGCAGCGCCTGGATCAGCTGTTCGCGGTCGCCGCGGAACTCCGGCAGCGAGGCGTCGTAGTCGCGTTCGACCTCCAGCCCCCGGGAATGCTCGGCCAGCACCAGCGCCCGCACCCGCTCGCAGACCTCGTGGATGTTCACGTCGCCGATCACATGCGGCTTGCGGTGCGGCGCCAGCAGGCGGTCCACCAGGGTCTGCAGCCGGTCGGCCTCGTGGATGATGACCTGGGTGTACTCCGTCAGCTCGGGCGAGGGCAGATCCATCGCCAGCAACTGGGCCGCGCCGCGGATGCCGCCCAGCGGGTTCTTGATCTCGTGGGCCAGGTTGCGGATCAGCTCCTTGGTGATCTGCGCCTGCCCCAGGGCCCGTTCCTCGCGGTCCTGCCGGGTCTGCTGCTCGATCTCGAGCATCTCGACCAGGATGTGCTGGTGCGAGGCCTCGGTCTGGCTGACGATCACATGGACCGGCAGGGGTTCGGTGTAACCCACCAGGCTGCGCCGCAGCGCGCCCTCGAAGCGGCGGGTGGCGAATTCGTTGCGCGAGACAGCCTGGATGGCCTCGTGCAGCGTGGCGGGCTCCCGGAACCAGTCGAGCAGAGAGCTTTTGACCAGCGAGCGGCGGGATTGACCGATCATGGTCTCCAGGCCCGCGTTGGCGTAGAGGCAGGTGCCGTCGGGTTGGACCACCGCCACCATCGTGGCCAGCAGGTCGAAGCTTTCCCAGGCCCGGGCCTCGGAGGATTCAAGCGAACGCAGCAATTTCACCTTCAGGATGCCGGCTTGCCCTGATCCGTCTTGCCCAACTCTCGCTTGATGGCGGCAATGTCCGCCTCCTTGCGGGTGATGGCGGCCTTCAATTCGGCCGTGCGGTCCAGGTATTTCTGATAGTTGCGCTCATCACCCCGGCGCTCGGGAGCGCCGTTGTTGTATTCCTTCTTGAGCGCCTCGAGTTCGCCCTCCGCCTTGCGCAGCTCGTCCTGCAGGATGCGCTTGGCATCGCTGTCACGCGCCTTCTGTTCGCTGCGGTCCACCTTGGCGTCGCTGGCGGCGGCGCCCCCCGAGGAGGCACTGGGCGTGCTGCGCGGACGGGGACCGGCAATGGTCGTCGGCTCACGCGCCTCCTTGGCCTTGCAGCCCTTCTGGGCCGCCTCCTTGGGCGAGAGCGTGTTCGTGAACACATTGCCCGGACAGATGTAGTAGACCGACCCGCTCTGGGCCCAGCCCGACGCGGCCGTCATCACCAGACAGGCTGCCGCCATCGTCCGGAACCGGGGGAGAGAGTGCACGAAACGCGGCTTCATGAGGGCATTGTCACCCGAAAAAAAAGGGGACGGCAACGCCGCCCCCTTCCGGTTGTTCATGTCTCACGCACCCATCACAGGGCGTAGTACATGTCGAACTCGATCGGGTGGGTGGTCATGCGGAAGCGGGTGACTTCCTGCATCTTCAGGTCGATGTAGGCATCGATGAAGGCGTCGGTGAACACGCCACCCTTGGTCAGGAACGCGCGGTCCTTGTCCAGGTAGTCCAGCGCCTGATCCAGGCTGTGGCACACGGTCGGGATCAGCTTGTCCTCTTCCGGCGGCAGGTGGTACAGGTCCTTCGTGGCGGCTTCGCCCGGATGGATCTTGTTTTCCACGCCGTCCAGACCGGCCATCAGCAGCGCGGCGAAGGCCAGGTACGGGTTGGCCGAGGGATCCGGGAAGCGCGCTTCGATGCGGCGGCCCTTCGGGTTGGCCACGTACGGGATGCGGATCGAGGCCGAGCGGTTCTTGGCCGAGTAGGCCAGCTTCACCGGGGCTTCGAAGCCAGGCACCAGACGCTTGTAGCTGTTGGTGCCGGGGTTGGTGATGGCGTTCAGGGCGCGGGCGTGCTTGATGATGCCGCCGATGTAGTACAGCGCGAACTCGCTCAGGCCGGCATAGCCGTCGCCAGCGAACAGGTTCTTGCCGTCCTTCCACACGGACTGGTGCACGTGCATGCCGGAACCGTTGTCACCGACGATCGGCTTGGGCATGAAGGTGGCGGTCTTGCCATAGGCATGGGCCACGTTCACGATGATGTACTTCTGCAGTTGCAGCCAGTCGGCGCGCTGGACCAGCGTGCTGAACTTGGTGCCGATTTCCATCTGGCCGGCGTTGGCCACTTCGTGGTGGTGCACCTCGACCGGAATGCCCAGCTGTTCCAGCAGCAGGCACATTTCCGAACGCATGTCCTGGCCACCATCGACCGGGGGCACCGGGAAGTAGCCGCCCTTGACGGTGGGACGGTAGCCGGTGTTGCCGTGCTCGTATTCCTTGCCGGAGTTCCAGGCGCCTTCTTCCGATTCGATCTTGACGAACGAGCCGGACATGTTGGCTTCCCAGCGGACGCTGTCGAACACGAAGAATTCGGGTTCCGGACCGAAGTAGGCGGCGTCGCCCAGGCCGGCGGCCTTCATGTAGGCTTCAGCGCGCTTGGCCAGCGAACGCGGATCGCGCTCGTAGGGCTTGCCATCGGTCGGGTCGATGACGTCGCAGGTCAGGATCAGGGTCGGCTCTTCGAAGAAGGGATCGATGTTGGCCGTGTTCGGATCCGGCATCAGCAGCATGTCGGAGGCTTCGATGCCCTTCCAGCCGGCGATCGACGAACCATCGAACGCGTGGCCCGAAGTGAACTTGTCTTCGTCAAAGGCGGACACAGGCACAGACACGTGCTGCTCCTTGCCACGGGTATCGGTGAAGCGGAAGTCAACGAACTTGACTTCGTTGTCCTTCACCAGCTTCATCACATCGGCGACGGTCTTGGCCATCAAAAAGGCTCCTGGCGGATGAGTTGTCAACAAATGCTCGGAGGATGTCGGACTGGAGCGCACGCCGATTCAACGGCGTCCAGGGCATCACGGCGGGGAAAAATGTAGCAGAAACCATGCCCACAAATGGTGATCCCGCTCAGCCCACTCGGTCGATCTGCGCCGCAGCGTTGCGAAATCCGGCGTCATGATGCACCGCCGCCGATCGGCGTGCGCCGGATGAGGGGTCGACAAATCCGATTTGGGGCGCAAACATCCCAACTTGGTGCAACGAAAGCGCACCAAATTGGACTTATTCGGCCGGCTGGGTCCGGACGCCGGGACGCCGCGCCAATTCGGCCTGCAGGTGGGCAAAGGCCGCGGCCACGGCTTCGGGCTCGCCCTTGACCCCCAGTTCGATGTGCAGCCCCCGCTCCGGATGATCGACGCTGGGCAGGCTGAACACCTTCACGCCCGCGTAAGTTGCCTCGATCGACTCCATCAAGGGCGTCAGCGAGGCCTCATTGACCCCGAAGACGTAGAGCGACACCTCCCGGTGGGCCTGCGGCTTCAGGTCCGCATAGCAGTGGTCCAGCACCCATTCGATCATCGGGTGGGCCATCACCGGAAAGCCGGGCACGAAGTGCACCCGCCCGAGCGAGAAGCCCGGGATCTTGTTGTAGGGGTTGGGGATCAGCGTGGCCCCGGCCGGGAACACCCCCATGTTGAGGCGATGCAGGTTGTCCGCCCGCTCCGGCTCATAGGCCACGCCCTGCTCGCGCGCCACGTCCTGCATGCGCTCCTGGATGAGGGCCTTGGCCCCCGGATGCAGCTGCAGTGACTGGCCACTGGCCAGCGCGGCGCACTGGCGGGTGTGGTCATCGGGCGTGGCGCCGATGCCGCCGCAGGAGAACACCACATC
This sequence comes from Ideonella benzenivorans, assembly GCF_020387415.1. Lineage (GTDB taxonomy): Bacteria > Pseudomonadota > Gammaproteobacteria > Burkholderiales > Burkholderiaceae_C > Ideonella > Ideonella benzenivorans. The sequence continues at coordinate 363,957 of NZ_JAGWCB010000012.1, forward strand.
CCCGCTGGCCAGGGCCTCCTTCAAGGCCGTCGTGATCTGGCCACGGTCATCGCCGATGTAGCGCGCCCAGGACAGGCTCTGCCCCCGCGCGCCCAGCAGCTCGATGACGCGGGGCAAGTGCTTGTCCTGGCGGCGTCCGGACAGGATCTCGTCGCCGATGATGATGAGGCCGAAATGCATGAAGATCTCGCAGCAATGCGCCCCCAGGACGGGGGCATGGTTCAAGCGGCAGGCGCGCCGGGGTCCGCCGGCGGCAGCTCCTCCACCACCGCCACCGGGGCCGGCACCGGAGCAGCCGACTCCCGCAGACGGGACAGGGCCGCCAGCAGGTAGTGGACGAACCACAGGCAGGAGAAGGCGAACACCAGCGTGTACAGCCACACGGAGACCACCATCAGCAGCGGGGCCAGCACCAGCGCCATCGCGCTGACCGCCCAGATCAGCGACGGCGCCGCGCCGAGAAAACCGGACACCAGCCCGATCAGCAGCAGCGGCCAGTGGTGCTGCTCCGCCAGCTGCTTGAACTCCTCCGCGCTGGCGTGCTCGGCCAGCGCGTCGTAGGTCATCACCTTGGCGGTCAGCCAGCCCCAGATCAGCGGCGGAACCACCAGCGCCAGTGGCGGAATCAGCCACAGCGGCACCGTGAGCACCAGCGCCACCAGCGCCACCAGCGTGTAGAGCCCGGAACGGGCAGCGCTGCCCCACAGGGTGCCGCCGCGACGACGCTCCAGCCGGGGGAAGCGCCGCTCGGCCACCAGACTGACCAGCGCCGGCATCATCAGCAAGGCCACCAGCAACAGCGACAACACCACCGCCACCGGCACCGCCAAGGCGACGATGATCATCGGCGCCATCACCGCGCGGAAGCTGGGCCCGGTGTAGGTGTCCATCCAGCGCAACACGGCCTCGGTGAGGGCCCAGTGCTCCAGCTGAAGGCGCACCGTCGAGACAGCCGGCTCCCAGAAGAAATACCCCAGAGCCAGGAACAGCCCGCCCGCGATCAGCAGCGGCAGCAGCGTGAGGCCGATGACGCGCGGCCGCATCAGGTAGGCGGCCGCGCGCCAGAACGAATCCAACAGGAGCTTCATGTCGCGCAGCATACGTCGGGCGCCAGCGGCTTGCCGGCGCCCAGGGGCCTCACTCGTCGTCGCCGCCCAGCACCGAGCCCAGCAGACCACCAGCGCCGAAGCCGCCCAGCACCGAGCCTTCTTCGCGCGAGCCGCCCATCTGCGGCGCAGCCGCGAAGATGCGGCTGGCCAGGCGCGAGAACGGCAGGCTCTGCAGCCAGACCGTGCCCGGGCCGGTCAGCTTGGCGAAGAACAGGCCCTCACCGCCGAACAGCGCCGTCTTGACCTTGCCCACGTACTGGATCTCGAAATTCACATCGGGCGTGAAGGCCACCACGCAGCCCGTGTCCACCAGCAGGGTCTGGCCGGGCTGGAGTTCGCGGCGCACCACCGTGCCGCCCGCATGCACAAAGGCCAGGCCATCGCCTTCAAGCTTCTGCATGATGAAGCCCTCACCGCCGAAGAAACCGACCGACAGCTTCTGCTGGAAGTACACCCCCAGCGACACGCCGCGGGCCGCGCACAGGAAGGCATCCTTCTGGCAGATCAGCATGCCGCCCAGCTTCTGCAGGTCCATCGGCAGGATCTTGCCCGGGTACGGCGCGGCAAAGGCCACACGTTGTTTGCCACTGGCCTGGTTCGTGTAGACCGTCGTGAACAGCGACTCGCCGGTGATCAGCCGCTTGCCGGCGCCCAGCAGCTTGCCGAACAGCCCGCCGGTGGACTTGGCGCCGTCACCGAACACCGTGTCCATGCCGATGCCCGCGTCCATGAACATCAGGCTACCGGCTTCCCCCACCGCGGCTTCGCCCGGATCCAGTTCGACCTCGACGAACTGCATTTCCGAACCCTTGATTTCATAGTCGACCACGTCCATCGCCATCGCGATTCCCCTTGCTAGAAATGACACAGAAGCTGCGGATGGTAGCGAACGCCGATGAGGCCGCGATGAAGCCCGGCGGGATGCATGGATCCAGCGGGGCTTGCGTTCCATTTCAATATATTGGAATATTCATCCAATATGAGAGAGCCCTTGGTGGACCTGAACGCCCGCATTGCCGAACAGGTGCGCCGCCTGCGCGGCGAGCGCGGTCTGTCGCTGGACGCGCTGGCCAACCGCTCCGGCGTCAGCCGCTCGATGATCTCGCTGATCGAGCGCGGTGAAAACAACCCCACCGCCGTGCTGCTGGACCGACTGGCCCAGGCGCTGGACGTGCCGCTGGCCTCATTGTTCGACAACCCACCGCCCGCGGAGCCGATCGCCCGCCGAGCCGACCAGACCGTCTGGCGCGACCCGGCCTCCGGCTACCTGCGGCGCAGCGTCTCACCCACCGGGCCGGACATCCGCACCCAGATCGTCGAGGTCGAGTTCCCGCCGCAGGCCCGGGTGGCCTACGACAGCCTGCCCCGCCAGCATGCGGTGCAGCAGCAGATCTGGCTGCTCGAAGGGCAGTTGCAGCTCACCGTCGGCCCCACTGTCCACCGCCTCGGCCCGGGCGACTGTCTGGCCATGACACTGGACGCCCCCATCGTCTTCCACAACCCCGGCGACGCGCCCGCGCGCTACGTCGTCGTGCTGACCCGCGCTTGAGCGCGCCCCACTGTCTTCTTTGCCCACACCCCCATGACCGCCATCGAACTGCGCCCCTGCGTCGCCGCCGAACACGCGCCCGCCATCCTGGCCATCTTCAACGACGCCATTGCCCACAGCACCGCGCTGTACGAATACCAGCCCCGCACGTTGGAGACCATGGCCAATTGGTTCGCCACCAAGCAAGCCGGCGGGTATCCGGTCATCGGTGCCTTCGACGCGGCCGGCCAGTTGCTGGGTTTTGCCAGCTGGGGACCGTTCCGGGCCTACCCCGCGTTCAAGTACACGGTGGAACATTCGGTCTATGTCCACCAAGACCACCGGGGGCGCGGCATCGGCCGCCAGTTGCTGACCGAGCTGCTCCGTCAGGCCGAGGCCCGCGACGAAGTGCATGCCCTGATCGCCGCGATCGACATGCAGAACCCCGGCAGCATCGCCCTGCACGAGTCGCTGGGCTTCCAGCATGCGGGGACGCTGCCGCAGGTCGGCTTCAAGTTCGGCCGCTGGCTGGACCTGGGCTTCTGGCAGCGCACGCTGCCCACCCCGCACCAGCCGGTGGACGGCTGAGCCCCTCCCTCAGCCCGTGTGGGCGCCGGTGCGGATCAGCGTGCCAACATGCTCGCCGCGCAGCGCCGCGGTCAGCCGCCCCGGCACCAGGCCGTTGACCACCTGCACATGGGTGATGTGGCGGGCGTTGGCCATGGTCTCCAGCATCGCCCGGTCCACCGGCAGCGGGCCGTCCATCGCCAGCAACTCGGCCGCGCTGATGTCGCGCAGCAGCTCGGCGCTGCCGGCCTCCGGACCGTTCGGGTCCGTCGTGCAGATGCCGTCGACGTCTTCGACCACCGTCAGCCCGGCCGCCCCCAGCGCATCGGCCGCCAGGAAGGCGCCCGTGTCAGCCCGGTGCGGCGGGATGCGCGAGCCCGGAAACTCGTGGTGGTGGTACGGCGGAAAGGCGCTGCCCACCACCGCCGGCGAAGCCGCCAGGTGGATGGACAGCTGGTTGGCGATCGTTGGGTGCTCCACGTAGGAGACGCCTTCGGGCGCCAGCATGGCCGCCAGGATGTGGCCGTTCTGCCCGGCCTCGCTGGCCGCCAGCGGCGCCAGCGAACCCACCGGCAGGCCCAGGTCCAGGCCCACGCTGTAGACGTGCCGGGCCCGCAGGCCGGCCCCGGTCAGGATGAGCATCTTGTGCTCGAGCAGCAGCCGGCGGATCTCGTCGACCAGCGGCAGGATGGCCGTGGCGCCGCGGTCCAGCAGGCGCCCGCCGATCTTCACCACCTGCAGCCAGGGCAGCAGGCGGATGGGCTTCACCCCCGCCACGGGGCGGGTCAGTTCGTTGTTCTGCAAGGTCTGGCGCGCCAGCGCCGAGGCCACGTGCTTGATGCCAGTGGTGGTGTCCGTCATGGCGTGCTCCCTCAGTCCGCGGTGATGATCGTGCCGACGTGTTCGCCCGCCAGCGCCCGGGTCAGCAGACCCGGCTTCAGGCCATTGATGACCTGCACCTGCCGCACGTGCTGGGCCGCTTGCAGCAGGTCCAGCACCGGGAACTCCAGGATCGAATCCTGCAACCCCTTGGTCTTCATCTCCGAGACCGAGATCTTCGGGATGAAGGTGGCGTTCTTGTCCGTCTTGGGGTTGCCCGTGAACAGGCCGTCCTCGTCCTTCACGTAGATCATCTGGCGGCAGCCGAACTGCTCGGCCACCAGGTAGCAACCGGCATCGGTGCGGTATGGCGGGATGACGTTGTCCGCCCCCGGCCGCACCCACAGCTTGTAGGGGGGCATGCCGCTGAAGACCACCGCGTTCACCTCGGCCAGGTAGAGCGGCACCGCCGACAGGCCCGCCCCATCGACCGCCGAGATGCCGTGCTGGGCCAGCAACTGGCCCAGCATCGCGGCGTTCTGGTCGGCCACCGAGGCGCCCAGCTGGGCCAGCACCCCGGCCGGCAGGTTCAACCCGGCGGCGATGGAATAGAGGTGGCGCGCCCGGGTTCCGGCACCGGTGCCGATCAGCATCTTGTGCGCCTTGCGCGCCGCGACGATCTCGTCGACCAGCGGGTACACCGCCGCACGGCCGCGGTCGATGATGCTCTGGCCGCCGATCTTCAGCACAGCGGCGTCCGGCAGGATGCGGAAATCCGGCGCCTGGCTGGCCGCGCTCAGCAGCTCCGGGTCCGACAGCGTGCGCTGCATCAGCAACGCTTCCAGCGCCGCGGGGGTGGTGGTCATGGGTTCCTTCCCTCCTGGACACGGCGACGCAAATGCCGCCAACCGGTCAAGGATAGGTAGAAACGCTATGTAGATTCAAGCTCAACCCTCGCCGGCCACCCGCACCCGGCCCAGGGCCTCGCCCACCGTCTGGTGGAACTGCCGCAGCGCCGCCAGTTCCCCCTCGGGCGCGGCCAGCGCGGGCCAGAGCATCTCCACCAGGGCGGCAGCGGTGGCCTCCACGTCCAGCTTGTCCGCCCCGGCGGCCCCCTGGCCGATGACCTCCCACAGCAGGTGCTCCACCGGCCCCAGCACCAGCGCGCGCATCAGGCGCAGCGGCAGGTCCTGGCGGATCTCGCCGCGTTCGCGGCCGCGCGCCAGCAGGTCCATCAGCGGCGCGGTGTAGCGGCGCTGCAGCGGCAGAAAGGCCTCGGCGAAATCCTGCCCCTTGCTGCGCCCTTCGGACAGCACCAGCGCGCACAGGCCGGTGCCCTGGATCAGGAACAGCCGCAGGTGGGTGCGCACGAAGTAGGCCAGCTGCTCGCGCGCGGGCCGGTCGGGTGGCATGCCCCCCTCCATCGCCGCGATGATCTCGTCGTACCAGTCGGCGATGACGCGCACGCACAGCTCGCGCTTGCCGTGGAAATAGGTGAACACCGTGGCCTCGGAGACGCCCAGGCGCTGGGCGATCTCGGTGGTGGTGGCGCGCTCGTAGCCCTTTTCGGCGAAGACCTCGCGGCCCACGCGCAGGATGTCGCGCATGCGCTGCTCGCTGCGGGCACTGGTGCCGCCGCGGCGGACGGCGGGCAGCGCGGGCGTGTCGGTGGTGGGCATGGTTGTCATTTTTGAGTGTTACTCAATTTTGTCAGCGCAGCGCCTTTCTCTGCAAGACACCAAAGAGCAGCCCATCATTAGGGAAATCCTCTAGCCCGCGGCAGCCGGTTGTTGAGTGACACTCAAAACAACGATCCGCAGGAGACACCTCACCATGTTCGAATCCACCTTCACCTTCCCGCTGGGCGAGGACATCGCCGCGCTGCGGGAGGCCGTGCGCACCTTCGCCCAGGCCGAGATCGCCCCGCGCGCGGCCCAGGTCGACCGCGACAACCTCTTCCCCGCGGACCTCTGGCGCAAGCTGGGCGAGATGGGCGTGCACGGCCTGACCGTGCCGGAGGAGTACGGCGGCACCGCCATGGGCTATGTGGCCCACATGGTGGCGATGGAGGAGATCAGCCGGGCCAGCGCCTCCGTCGGCCTGTCCTACGGTGCGCACAGCAACCTGTGCATCAACCAGATCAAGCGCAACGGCAGCGCGGCCCAAAAGGCCAAGTACCTGCCCAAGCTGGTCAGCGGCGAGCATGTGGGCGCGCTGGCCATGAGCGAGCCAGGCGCCGGCTCGGACGTGGTGAGCATGACCCTGCGCGCCGAGAAGCAGGGCAACCGCTACGTGCTCAACGGCAGCAAGATGTGGATCACCAATGGCGGCGATGCCGACACCCTGGTGGTCTACGCGAAGACCGAGCCCACCAAGGCCGCCAAGGGCATGACGGCCTTCATCATCGAGAAGGGCTTCCAGGGCTTCAGCCACGGTCACCACCTGGACAAGCTGGGCATGCGCGGCTCCAACACCTTCCCCTTGTTCTTCGACCACTGTGAAGTGCCCGAAGAGAACGTGCTGGGCGGCGAAGGCAATGGCGCCAAGGTGCTGATGAGCGGCCTGGACTACGAGCGCGTGGTGCTGTCCGGCGGGCCGCTGGGCATCATGGCCGCCTGCATGGATGCGGTGGTGCCCTATGTGCACGAACGCAAGCAGTTCGGCCAGCCCATCGGCGAGTTCCAGCTGATGCAGGGCAAGCTGGCCGACATGTACAGCACCTTCCAGGCCTGCCGCGCCTATGCCTATGCGGTGGCCCAGGCCTGCGACCGTGGGGATCATTCCCGCACCCTGCGCAAGGACGCGGCCGGCGTCATCCTCTACACCGCCGAGAAGGCCACCTGGATGGCCGGCGAAGCCATCCAGACCCTGGGCGGCGTGGGCTACACCAAGGAGTTCCCGGTGGAGCGCTTGTGGCGCGATGCCAAGCTCTACGAGATCGGCGCGGGCACCAGCGAAATCCGCCGCATGCTGATCGGCCGCGAGCTGTTCGCCGAGACGATCTGATCCCCCAGCGCACGCCCCACAACCACGAGGCGAGGAGACATCCCATGAGCCAAGGGCCACTGAGCCACAGCCAGGACCACGGCACCACTGACGTGCCGCTGATCGAGGACACCATCGGCGCGCTGTTCGACGCCACCGTGGCCGCCCACCCGCACCGCGAGGCGCTGGTCAGCGTGCACCAGGGCCGGCGCCTGACCTACCAGCAGCTGCAAACCCAGGTGGACCAGCTGGCCAGCGCCCTGCTGCGCCAGGGCCTGCACAAGGGCGACCGCGTCGGCATCTGGTCGCACAACAACGCCGAATGGCTGCTGGTGCAGCTGGCCACGGCCAAGCTGGGCATCATCCTGGTCAACCTGAACCCGGCCTACCGGGTGGCCGAGGTGGAGTACGCGCTCAACAAGGTGGGCTGCAAGGCCATCGTCGCCATGCCGCGCTTCAAGAGCAGCGACTACCTGGGCATGCTGCACGAGCTTGCGCCCGAGCTGCCGCGCTGCGCGCCGGGCGAGCTGGCCTCGCTGCGCCTGCCCCACCTCAAGCTGGTGGTGTGGATCGACGTGGCCGGCCAGGGCGAGGACGTTCCCGGCACCCTGCGCTTCTCCGAGCTGATGGCCCGCGGCCAGGCCGACGACGCCCGCGTGGCCGAGATCGCCGCCACGCTCAAGGCCACCGAGCCGATCAACATCCAGTTCACCAGCGGCACCACCGGCTTCCCCAAGGGCGCCACCCTCACCCACCGCAACATTCTGAACAACGGCTTCTTCGTCGGCGAGGCGATGAAGCTCACCCCCGAGGACCGGCTGTGCGTGCCGGTGCCGCTGTACCACTGCTTCGGCATGGTGATGGGCAACCTGGCCTGCATCACCCACGGCGCGACCATCGTCTACCCGAACGACGGCTTCGACCCGCTGGCCGTGCTGCAGACCGTGCAGGCCGAGCGCTGCACCGCCCTGCACGGCGTGCCCACCATGTTCATCGCCCAGCTGGACCACCCGCGCTTCGCGGAGTTCGACCTGTCCTCGCTGCGCACCGGCATCATGGCCGGCTCGCCCTGCCCCATCGAGGTGATGAAGCGCGTGGTCAGCCTGATGCACATGGAGCAGGTCACCATCGCCTACGGCATGACCGAGACCAGCCCGGTGAGCTGCCAGAGCTCCACCGACACGCCGCTGGACAAGCGCGTGGGCTCGGTGGGCCAGGTGCAGCCGCACCTGGAGGTGAAGATGGTCAGCCCCGACACCGGCGCCGTCACGCCCATCGGCGTGCCCGGCGAGCTGTGCACCCGGGGCTATTCCGTGATGCACGGCTACTGGGACGACGAGGCCAAGACCGCCGAGGCCATCGACGCCGAAGGCTGGATGCACACCGGCGACCTGGCCACCATGGACGCCGAGGGCTACGTCAACATCGTCGGCCGCATCAAGGACATGGTGATCCGCGGCGGCGAGAACCTCTACCCGCGCGAGATCGAGGAATACCTCTACCGCCACCCCAAGGTGCAGGACGTGCAGGTGGTCGGCATCCCCGACAAGCGTTACGGCGAAGAGCTGTGCGCCTGGATCGTGGTCAAGCCCGGCCAGACGCTGACCGAGGACGAGATTCGCCTGTTCTGCCAGGGCCAGATCGCCCACCACAAGGTGCCGCGCTACATCCGCTTCGTCGAGGCCTTCCCGATGACGGTGACCGGCAAGATCCAGAAGTTCAAGATCCGCGAGGCCATGAAGGCCGAGCTGGGACTGCAGGAAGACAGGACCGCATGACCACGCTGAAGACGCAGCTCAACCCCCGCAGCGAAGAAGCCCGGGCCAACGCCCTGGCCATGCGCGCGCTGGTGGACGACCTCAACACCCGCCTGGCCCGCATCGCCCAGGGCGGCGGCGAGGCCGCCCGTGCCAAGCACCTGGCCCGCGGCAAGCTGCTGCCGCGCGAGCGGGTGGAGATGCTGCTGGACCCGGACACGCCCTTCCTGGAGATCGCGCCGATGGCCGCGCACGGCGTCTACCGCGAGGCGGACGCGACGGGCGAGATGGTGGACAGTGCCCCGGCCGCCGGCATGATCGCCGGCATCGGCCGGGTGGCGGGCGTGGAGTGCGTCATCGTCTGCAACGACGCCACCGTCAAGGGCGGCACCTACTACCCGCTGACCGTCAAGAAGCACCTGCGCGCGCAGGAGGTGGCCCGCGAGAACCGCCTGCCCTGCATCTACCTGGTCGATTCCGGCGGCGCCAACCTGCCCAACCAGGACGAGGTCTTCCCCGACCGCGACCACTTCGGCCGCATCTTCTACAACCAGGCCACGATGAGCGGCGAGGGCATCCCGCAGATCGCCGTGGTCATGGGCTCCTGCACCGCCGGCGGCGCCTACGTGCCGGCCATGAGCGACGAGACCATCATCGTCAAGAACCAGGGCACCATCTTCCTGGGCGGCCCGCCGCTGGTGAAGGCCGCCACCGGCGAGGTGGTGAGCGCCGAGGACCTGGGCGGCGGCGACGTGCACACCCGCCTGTCCGGCGTGGCCGACCACCTGGCCGAGAACGATCTGCACGCCCTGGCCCTGGCCCGCCAGGCGGTGAGCCACCTGAACTGGCAGAAGCCCGCGCCGCTGGCGGTGCGCCCGCCGCAGGCCCCGCTCTACCCGGCCGAGGAATTGCTGGCCGTCATCCCCACCGACACCCGCAAGCCCTTCGACGTGCGCGAGATCATCGCCCGCATCGTCGACGGCAGCGAATTCGACGAGTTCAAGGCCCGCTACGGCAGCACCCTGGTCTGCGGCTTCGCCCACATCGAGGGCATGCCGGTGGGCATCGTGGCCAACAACGGCATCCTGTTCGCCGAAAGCGCCAACAAGGGCGCCCACTTCATCGAGCTGTGCTGCCAGCGCAAAATCCCGCTGGTCTTCCTGCAGAACATCACCGGCTTCATGGTGGGCCGCAAGTACGAGAACGAGGGCATCGCCCGCGCCGGCGCCAAGATGGTGACCGCCGTGGCCTGCGCCAATGTGCCCAAGTTCACCGTCATCATCGGCGGCAGCTTCGGCGCCGGCAACTACGGCATGTGCGGCCGCGCCTACTCGCCGCGCTTCCTCTGGATGTGGCCCAACGCCCGCATCAGCGTGATGGGCGGCGAGCAGGCCGCCAGCGTGCTGGCCACGGTCAAGCGCGACGGCATCGAAGCCAAGGGCGGCCAATGGAGCGCCGAGCAGGAAGAGGCCTTCAAGGCCCCGATCCGCCAGCAGTACGAGGTGCAGGGCCACCCGTACTACGCCAGCGCCCGCCTGTGGGACGACGGCATCATCAACCCCGTCGACACCCGTCGCGTGCTGGCCCTGGGCCTGTCGGCCAGCCTCAACGCACCGATCCCGGACGCCAAGTTCGGCGTGTTCCGCATGTGAGGCCGGCGATGACCACCACGCTCGAACTCAAGCGCCCCTCGCCCTTCGTGGCCGAGGTCTGGCTCAACCGGCCGGACGTGCGCAACGCTTTCAACGACCAGGTCATCGCCGAGCTGACCGCCACCTTCCGCGCGCTGTCGCAGGAGAACACGCTGCGCGCCGTGGTGCTGGCCGGCCACGGCAAGGCCTTCTGCGCCGGCGCGGACCTGAACTGGATGCGCGCCATGGCCGACTACAGCTGGGAGCAGAACCGGGCCGACGCCCAGGCCCTGGCCGACATGCTGTGGACGATCCACCAGTGCCCGGTGCCCGTCATCGGCCGCGTGCAGGGCGACTGCTATGCGGGCGGCGTGGGCCTGGCCGCGCTGTGCGACGTGCTGGTGGCCGCCGATGGCGTGCACTTCTGCCTGAGCGAGGCCAAGCTGGGCCTGCTGCCGGCCACCATCGCGCCCTATGTGATCGCTGCCATCGGCCAGCGCGCCGCCCAGCGCTACTTCACCACCGCCGAGCGCTTCAGTGCCGCCGAGGCCCACCGCCTGGGCCTGGTGCACGAACTCTGCCCGGCCGATCAGCTGGACGTCCGCGTGCAGGCCCTGACGGAGGTCCTGGTGGCCAATGGCCCGGCCGCCGTGCGCGCCTGCAAGCGCCTGGTGCAGGACCTGGCCCAGCAGCCCCTGAGCAACGAACTGCGCACCGACACCGCCCGGCGCATCGCCGACATCCGCGGCAGCGCCGAAGGCAAGGAAGGCGTCTCGTCCTTTCTGCAGAAGCGCCCCCCCGCCTGGCTGGCCTGAGCGCCGCCCACCCCGATTGAGCCGAGGCACCATGTTCAAGAAAATCCTCATCGCCAACCGAGGCGAAATCGCCTGCCGTGTGGCCCAGACCGCGCGCCGCCTGGGCGTGCGCACCGTGGCCGTCTATTCCGAGGCCGACGCCCAGGCCGCCCATGTCGGCGCCTGCGACGAGGCCGTGCCCATCGGCGGCCTGGCCGCCAAGGACAGCTACCTGCAGTGGCAGCGCATCCTGGAGGCGGCCAAGGCCACCGGCGCCCAGGCCGTGCACCCGGGCTACGGCTTTCTGAGCGAGAACGAGGACTTCGCCCGCGCCTGCGCCGCCGCCGGCCTGGTCTTCATCGGCCCGCCGCCCGAGGCCATTGCCGCCATGGGCAGCAAGGCCGCCGCCAAGGCCCTGATGGCCGAGGCCGGCGTGCCGCTGGAGCCCGGCTACCACGGTGACAACAACGACCCGCAGTTCCTGCTGGGCCAGGCCGAGGCCATCGGCTTTCCGGTGCTGATCAAGGCCAGCGCCGGCGGCGGTGGCCGTGGCATGCGCCGGGTGGACCGCGCCGAGGACTTCGTCGCCGCCCTGGCCTCCTGCCAGCGTGAGGCCGCCGCCAGCTTTGGCAACGACCATGTGCTGGTGGAGCGCTACGTCACCCGCCCGCGCCACATCGAGATCCAGGTCTTCGCCGACACCCAGGGCCAGTGCGTCTACCTGTTCGAGCGGGACTGCTCGGTGCAGCGCCGCCACCAGAAGGTGCTGGAAGAGGCCCCCGCCCCCGGCCTGTCGGCCGAGCGCCGGGCCGAGATGGGCGCCGCCGCGGTGGCCGCGGCCCAGGCCGTGGGCTATGTGGGCGCGGGCACGGTGGAGTTCATCGCCGAGGAACGCGACGACGGCGACATCCGCTTCTATTTCATGGAGATGAACACCCGCCTGCAGGTGGAGCATCCCGTGACCGAGGCCATCACCGGCCTGGACCTGGTGGAATGGCAGTTGCGCGTGGCCGCCGGCCAGCCCCTGCCGCGCCGGCAGGACGAGCTGCGCATCCACGGCCACGCCGTCGAGGCCCGCATCTGCGCCGAGAACCCGGACGCCGGCTTCCTGCCCGCCACCGGCACGCTGCAGGTGCTGCGTTGGCCCGCCCACGTGGCCTTCCAGCGCGGGGGCGATGCGCTGACGCCCGCGCCGGTGCGGGTGGATGCCGGCGTGCGCGAGGGCGACGCCATCAGCCCGCACTACGACTCGATGGTGGCCAAGCTCATCGTCTGGGGCGAAGACCGCGCCCAGGCCCTGGCCCGGCTGGACGCCGCGCTGCGCGACACCCACATCGTCGGCCTGGTCACCAACGTGGCCTTCCTGCGCCGGGTGGTGGGCAGCCGCGCCTTCGCCACCGCCGACCTGGACACCGCGCTGATCGAGCGCGAGCGCCCCGCCCTGTTCGGCCACGCCGGCCTGCCGCTGGAGGTGGCTGCCGCGGGCGCGGTGGCCCACCAGTTGCACCGCGAGCAGGCGCTGGAGAGCACCAACCCCTGGAGCCGCCGCGACGGCTGGCGCCTGCACGGCGGCGCGCGCCGCCGCATCGACCTGGCCCTGGGCGGCGAGCATCATGGCTTCACGCTGGCTCGCCTGCACGACGGCGCGCTGCGCCTGGGCCTGGGCGACCAGCACTGGCCCCTGGGCTGGCGCGCCCTGGGCGAACAGCGCTACGAGTTGCTGCTGGCCGGCCAACGCCATGTGCTGGCCGTGCACGCCGCGGGCGAAACGCTGGCGGTGTTCGGCGAGCATGGCAGCCTGGAGCTGACCGAGTACGACCCGATCGCCCATGCGACCGACCAGGGCGGTGGCGGTGGCTCACTGACCGCGCCCATGCCCGGCAAGGTGGTGGCCCTGCTGGTACAGGCCGGCGCCACCGTCACGGCCGGCCAGCCGCTGGCGGTGATGGAGGCGATGAAGATGGAACACACCCTGCACGCCCCGCGCGACGGCGTGGTGGGCGAGCTGCTCTATGCCGTGGGCGACCAGGTGAGCGAAGGCGCCGCGCTGCTCACGCTGGCCGGAGAATGAGCCCCATGAGCACCGCCAACCTCCCCGCCCGCGTCACCCTGGTCGAGGTGGGCCCGCGCGACGGCCTGCAGAACGAGAAGCAGACCGTCCCGGCCGCCACCAAGATCGAGCTCGTCCACCGCCTGCAGGCCGCCGGCCTGCGCGAGATCGAGGTCACCAGCTTCGTCAGCCCCAAGTGGGTGCCGCAGATGGCCGACAACGCCGAGGTGATGGCCGGCGTGCAGCGCCAGCCCGGCGTGCGCTACTCGGTGCTGACGCCCAACCTGAAGGGATGGGAAGCGGCCGCTGCCACGCAGCCGGACGAGATCGTCGTCTTCGGCGCCGCCAGCGAAGCCTTCAGCCAGAAAAACATCAACTGCTCCATCGCCGAATCCATCGAGCGCTTCGCGCCGGTGGTGGCCGCCGCCCGCGCCGCGGGCGTCAAGGTGCGCGGCGCCATCTCCTGCGCGGTGGGCTGCCCCTACGAGGGCGCCATCGCCCCCGAGCGGGTCGAACTGGTGGCTCGGCTGATGGCCGAGATCGGCGTGCAGCACGTGGGCGTGGCCGACACCATCGGCGTGGGCACCCCAAGCCAGGTGCAGCGCGCGCTGGAGGCCGCGCTGCGCCACTTCCCGCTGGCGGAGGTGAGCGGGCATTTCCACGACACCTACGGCATGGCCCTGGCCAATGTCTACGCCAGCCTGGAGCTGGGCATCCACACCTTCGACGCCAGCGTCTCCGGCCTGGGCGGCTGCCCCTACGCCAAGGGCGCCACCGGCAACGTGGCCACCGAGGACGTGGTCTATCTGCTGCACGGCCTGGGCATCGACACCGGCATCGACCTGGACGCCCTGATCGACGCCGGCGCCTTCATCCGCGACGCGCTGGGCCAGGCCAATGGCTCGCGCACGGCACGGGCGCTGCTGGCCAAGCGCGGCGCCTGACAGACATACCACCGCGGCATTCCACAGCAATGGCCCGCTGACACCGAGATTGACTGACTGCCCGCTCGCCAGCGCAGCTCAGGAGCTGGCCTGGCGCTTCCGCTCCCGCAGCATGAACAAATAGAGCCCTTCGACCTTCTCGCGCGCCCACGGCGTCTTGCGCAGGAACTTCAGGCTCGACTTGACGCTGGGCTCGAAGGCGAAGCAGCGCAACGGAATGCGCGCGTCCAGACCCTCCCAGCCGTACTCCTCGCTGAGGGCCGTCACGATGGCTTCCAGCGTCAGGCCGTGCAAGGGGTTGCGCGGCTGTGCGGGCGGTGGCACGGGTGGTGATGCATCGTTCATGAGGCGATTGTCGTCGTCCGTGGGTTGGTCAACTCGGGACTGCGATTGGCCTGAAGCCGGCAGTTGCATCCGCCCTTGGCAGGCAGAAAGTGGTCGTTCACCAGCGGTTGCTTTGCAGCCGCTCAGTCCGCGATCTACGGGCGTCCAAGAAACCCCGGGACGATTTTCAACATCGTTGGCAACGCTACGCCTTCGGTGACCATCATCACGGCCGGCCATATTTAGCTCATCCAGTGAGCTACTCGGCATCAAGAATGAGCGAACCTCAACGGAAATTTGACAGAGGGAATCAGATGAGGCCCAACAACTCCCCGCTAGAGCACCTCGCCGCGTTCGCTATCGCGTTCACGATGGGCGTAGTCTCGACCGTCGCCATCTCGGTCTACGGAAAGCGCATGGCGCGCGCCGGTGCCGAGAACCAGAAGCCCACCCGTTCCTGAAGAAGCTGGTTTCCTAGGCGGTGTCGTCATTGGCGAACTGTTAAATAGTTGGCCTATCTCTAGGGAACATCTCGACCACGTGGTCGGAATTCGATTTGCACGGGCGCCAAGCTCTTACTATCAACCAAAATTCAAAAACTACGCACAGGGGAGAAGCCTTGCTTGCTGATTCTGACGCACCGATACGTCAGCGCTCCACCAAGAAGGCGCTGCATTCCAAGGAGCTCTACACGGAGCTGGCCTTGGAAATCAAGTTCATCCTCAGGACGTTGGAGGACCTGACCGACGACCCCGGAGCCAGCGGCGTCCGGGCGTCCGTCAGTGCCATCCTCGAACCGCTCCGGCGCGACACCGGCGGGCGTATCGCCGAACTCGACGAGCATGCCGAGTGGGGCACATTTACTATTGCCTTCTACGGGGAAACCAACGCAGGTAAGTCAACTCTAATCGAAACGCTTCGCATCCTCCTCGATGAGCCCAGTAAGCTCCACGAGCGGCGCCTGTTCGCCGAAGTGCAGCAGAAGCATGGTCTAAGCAGCGAGGACATCCGCGCTGCTGAGGCTGCGATAGCAGCAGCAGAGCAGCAACTTCAAGCAGGCGCTGCTCGCCAAGCCCAGGAGATAGATACTCTGGAAGCGAGGGTGGCCGAGGCAAGCCGACTGGCTGGAGAGGCTCAAGCCGCAGCGGCAACCTGGAAATCGTCTGTCAATCTCTGGAATCGCGTAATGGCGATCCTCAGGGGTAGCCCCGCTCAGCAAGCCGTGGAAGAAAAAAGCCGGCAGCTGCGCGATGCTGCTGCCGCGCGGACGCAGGCTGCGGATGAGCATGCTGCAGCCATGAGTGGGCTGCGGGCAACTCTTGCCGCCAAGCAAGCAGCGCTGGAGCGTATCCAGTCCCAAGTCGGGATGCTGGCAGAGCATGCGGACGGTCGCATCATCGGAACCGGTCGCTCTGACTTCACGCTGAAGTCCCAGATCTACAACTTCGAATGCAACGGCCAGAAGTTCGCTCTGATTGATGTTCCAGGTATTGAGGGCAGCGAGGCTAAGGTCGAGAGCGCGATTTGGGAAGCGGTTCAGAAGGCACATGCAGTCTTCTACGTGACGCCGAAGCCTGCCGCGCCGCAAATGGGCGACGAAGGCCATAACGGTACGCTCCAGAAAATCAAACTGCACCTCGGGAGCCAGACCGAGGTCTGGACCATCTACAACAAGGGCGCTACGAATCCTCTGGCGCTGTCCGGGGACAAGCTCCTTACCCTTGACGAGCAGCGCAGCCTCAAAGAGCTTGACCGAAAGCTGAGGGGCGAACTCGGGGACAGCTATGCGAAGACCATCTCGGTCAGTGCCAGGCCGGCATACCTTGCTGTGGCCGAGTGCCACGTCCCCGGAGGGTCAGATGCCAAGGCCAGGGACAAGTTCATGGCCAAGCTCCCAAAGAATGAGCTTCTGGCGCGATCGAACATAGGTGCGCTGGTCGAGCTCCTGTCCGGTAAGCTTGTGCTGGGACAGCAGGACAAGATTCTGAAGTCAAATCTGTCTAAGGCCCAGAAGTTGGTAAGCCACGCTCACGCAGAGGTGTCTGCCGTGTACGAGGAGAAGTTAAAGCCATACAAGGCTGAGCTCAATGGTCTCGTCAGGGACTCCTCGCGTCAGTTGGACCTCAGCGCTGACGCCTTGGTTGCAAGACTTGAAGTCAGCGTCGTTGGCGCAGTCGATTCGTTCGTCAGCGGGCTGCGCGCTTCGACCTACAAGTACATCGACGGCGACGTAGCAAACGATGATCTTCGTGTTTTCTTCAGGAAACAACGCGACAACCTAAGTGAAGTGCTTGGAACTGAGCTGAAGCGGGAGGTTGAAGCTGAGCTGGTCACGTTCCGTGAGGAAATCGCCAACTCGCTGGAACGCTTTCGGCAGTTCGCTGAAGACTTGCAGGTTTCGCTTGGCGACCTAACGGTTGCGGGCAAATCTGCTGGCCTCAAGCTCGAATTTCCGAGCGGCGTGGATTGGATCAGTGCCATTTCAGCCCTTGTCGGAGGTGCCTTGCTCTTCTGGAATCCGATTGGTTGGTATGGCATTGCCGCGGGTGCAGTCAGTCTGGTTATCTCCGCGGCGAAGGCACTGTACGGAGTCATTAGCAGTGACTACAAGAAGGCGCAGCAGCGCAAGGCGATCGACCAGCAGCTTGGGTCTATCCGCGACTCCGCCTTGGAGGCTATACGGGAGCAGGTGGAACGATGCACAACCAGCGTCCTGGAACAAGTGGACCTCATAAAGCAGTTGATGTCTCGCCCGCTGGTGCAGGCCGGCGAGGTCAACAAGGCCATCAAGAAGTCGATCGACAAACTACAGAAGCTAGCTGGCTCGCTGGAGCCTCAGGGAGTGGAATGATGAATACGACGCTGGAGAAATTCAAATTGCAGCAGGAGCAAGCCACCGCGCTTCTGAGCAAGGTCAAGGAGTTCCTCAAACAGGGGCAAAAGGTCGGTGTGCCGATAGATGATTCCCTGGTCGACAAGGTCGAGCGCGCCATCCGAGAGGCCGGGGGCGGTAGGCTCAAGATTGTTCTGGTTGGCGGCTTCTCCGAGGGAAAGACCTCGATCGCCGCGGCCTGGATCGGGCGGCTAGATCGCTCGACGATGAAGATCAGCCACGAAGAGTCTTCCGACGAGGTTGCAAGCTACGTGGTTGGCAACGACATCCTCATTCTCGACACGCCGGGCCTGTTCGGCTTTAAAGAGAAGACCGCTGCTGATAAAGCGACTGCAGAACGGTACAAGGACATCACGCGCAAGTACATCAGCGAGGCGCACCTCGTTCTCTACGTGATGGATCCGAAGAATCCCATCAAGCAGAGCCATGGCGAGGAGCTCAAATGGCTGTTCAGGTCGCTGAATTTGTTACCGAGAACCGTGTTCGTGCTCAGTCGCTTCGACCTTGTGGCCGATGTGGAGGACTTGGAGGATTTTCGGCGGAATCTTCAGGTGAAGCGCTCGATGGTCATCTCACGCCTTGGCGAGGAGATTCAGCTTTTGCCAGAGGAGCAAGAGGTCCTGTCGGTCGTTGCCGTAGCGGCGAACCCATTTGACCTCGGTGTCGAGCATTGGCTGGCCAACCCCGAGCAGTTCGGCGCGCTCTCCCACATCTCAGACCTCCAGCGTGCGACGAGCGTGAAGGTCGAACAAAGTGGCGGTCCCTTGGCGGTTGTTCAAGCGACGAAGCAATCCGTCATCCGGGATGTTCTGACCAAGCAGCTTCCCGTCGCCGTTAAAGTAGATGCCCAGATCCAGGCGGAGCTTGAGAAGCTCGATTCAGCGAATGGCCGTCTTCAGAAGCAGCTGACAACCGTCAAAGGTCGCATCTCCGATGTCCGGATTGGGCTAAGGAAGTTCGTGACGACCTACTTCACCGACCTCATCCTGCAGGCCAGGGGTCTGGACCAGAACACCTATGTTGACTTCTTCGAGCGGGAGATTGGCAACGAAGGCGTCGTCCTGGCCGCTAAGCTGCAGAGCGAATTCGAACGCCAACTGAATTCGGTCAAGCTGGAGTTGACAAATCTCAGTGTCAGCGTCGATGCCGAGGTCAACCACTTCAACGCCGCGGTCCGGTCCTACGGCAAGCAAGGGGTCGACTACCTGATTGGCGGAAAGCTCATCAACGGTCAGAGCGTGAAAGCTGCCAGAGACGGTATCGCGGCCACGGCGAAGGTAGTAGGTCTGGACTTGGGCAAGTACCTCAAGTTCAAGCCTTGGGGTGCGGTGAAGCTGGCAAAGACCCTCAACGGAGCTGTCGCCATTGTCGGGTTGGCCTTCGACCTGTGGGAGATGTGGGAGAGCAACCAGCGTGAGCGCGCCTTCCGAAAGTCCATCGAGAAGCTGATTGAGAACTTCGAGGCGCAGCGCATGGACCTGATGAGCCTCATCGACAGTCCCGACTTCGAGAGCAAGTTCTTTGCGGACTACGAGAACCTTTCAGGTCAAGCTCAGGAGCTGGCTTTCAGCCTTGAAGAACGGCAGGCCAAGCACAAGGAATTCCAAGCTTGGCGGGCCCAGGCTGAAGCGCTGGATGCTGAAGTGCGGACGCTCAGCTCGGCGAGCTAAGGACGACTGCGCTCTCAGCTCGCTACTACGTAGTGGTTCTTCGCCAGCTGTTCCAGCGCAGGTCCTCTGCCTTCGGTGAACTGCCCCCAAGAAGTTGGACGAACTTCAAGGGGTCAGTTCAATCCGGGGCGGTTCAACTCGCCACTCCCGGCTCAACTGAGCCTGACCTGCGCCCCCTTTTCCCGGCCCTCAGGGACAGCTGCCAATGACGTAGTAGTTCGTCCCGGTCTGCTTCAGCGTGGTGGTGACGAAGACGTTCCACAGGCCCATATTCTGGTTGGAGCCGTTGGCATAGGCGTAGCCGCCGCTCTGGTGGGCCCGGCCGGCCGTGGTGTGCGCGTAGTTGCTGGCGGTGAAGCAGGTGGCGGCCGCGCCAGTGGTTGTGGCGCTGACCGCGGCCGAGAGCGCGCCCTGCGCGCCGCCGCTGTCCAGGGCGGCCACGGTCCAGCTGTAGGTGGTGGCGGGCGACAGGCCGCTGTCCACGTAGCTGGTGGCGGTGACGGCCGTGCTGTCCACCTGCACGCCGTTGCGGAACACGTGGTAGCCCACCGCGCCGCTGACCGCGTTCCAACCGAGGGTCATGGTGGTGTCGGTGGCCCCTGAAGCCACCAGCCCGGTGGGCGCAGGCAGCGCGCCTCCGCCGCCGCCACCGCCCGAGCCGGAGGACACCTGGTCCACCATGGCCTTGATGGCCTGCGCCTGGGTGCCGGCCCGTTGGGCAAAGTTGCCGCCGTACCAGCCCACCCAATCCCAGCAGCCGTTGGGGTTGGCCAGCGAGCCGCTGGCGGCGGTGCTGCGGGCGGTGTTGTCCACCTTCGTCTGCGGGAAGAGCACGACGATGCTGTTGGTGTCGGCCCAGCGGGCGTAGCCGGTGTTCTTCAGGAACTTGTCGCCGATGGTGGCGACATTCTGCTGGCAGCCATGCAAGGCCACATGCAGGCGGCACACCGCCCCGCTGGCGCAGTTGGCCGGCACATAGAGCCAGCCGGTGGCGGCCATGCCGGGGTTGCCGGCGGTGTAGGGCGTCTGGTCGAACTCGATGTAATTGGCCGTGGCCGGTGCATCGTTGCGCGCATTGAGCGTGCCGTAGAACTGGCTCAGCACCGCCTTGGCACCGTCATAGCTGCAGTTGGCGATGTAGGGCGAGGCGCTGGTGCCGCAGCTGTTGTTGCCGGTGGTGGCAAAGTCGGTGGGGAACACATGCGCCGTGCCGCTGCGCTGCACATAGCTCAGGTTGGCGGCCGGCACGCCGTTGTTGGTGTACTGGGTCTGCACCGCGTTCATCGGCTTGGGGCCCACCGTGGTGTCGCTGGTGCCCACGAACATGAACACCTTTTGCCCGGCCACGTTGGCCAGGGGGTCGATGGCGGTGCCGCTCCAGTTGTTCAGGTCCGCCTGCAGGGTGCTGAGCATGCTGCTGGAGATGCTGGCGTTGTACATGCAGGCGGTGTAGTTGCTGTGGCCCGCGCACATGTACGGCCCGCCGGCAAACACCCCCACGCCCTTGAAGGTGCCCGAATACGCATAGCCCAGCTGATTGGCCATGAAGCCCCCCGAGGACAGGCCCGAGACGGTGATCTGGCCGGTGTCGATGTTCAGCTGTGGCAGGGCCACGGCGGCCGTGGCGGTGGTGGATGCAGAGGCAAGGGTCAGCGCGGCCAGCAGCACCGCCACGCCCTGCGCCCGAAGATGGGCAAAGCTTGTCATGGCTTGTCTCCCTGAGTGGATGAATCCGCACGCAACAGGTGACAGGCCGTGTTGTTCTGAAATGCTGAGGCCCGCACCTGGGAGGCGGCGGGTCATCGTAGGGGGCAGGCCGAGCGCGTGGGACAGGTCTTTTCCCTGACACCCGGGCAGGCACCAACCAGGCCCGGGGATGGGAATGCCGCGACCGCAGACCGGCCCTGCTGGAAACCTGTCAGATGAAGACTACAAAAAGCCCTCAACCGCGAGGACTGCCTGGTCGATAAGTGCGGGAGTATCCGCATGTCATCGCAAAGGACCACCATGCCCTTCTTCAAGAGAATGAGTCTCAGCCAGCGCCTCTATGCGGTTTCGCTTGCCCTCATCGTCGCGCTGCTGGCCGTCACGGCCAGCACCTGGCTTCAGTTGCGCGAAGTCCGCGAGCTGGCCCACCGTACCGGCGACATCAAGGTCCAGCAGCTGAGCTTGATCGGCAGCACCGAGTTGAAGATCGCGCAGGCACTCTCGGACATCCGGCAGGCCATGCTGGCGGGCACCCCGCAGGAGATGGAGCTTGCAGCCAAGGCCCTGCAGACACGACGCCAGGACATCACCAAGAACGACAACGAGTTCCTGGCGCAGATCAACGACCAGGCGAGCCGCGATGTGTTCAAGCGTGACTGGCTGGATCTGCAGGAGGCCTCCTGGCCTGTGGCGGAGAAGAACCTGGACCTGGTCCGGTCGGGACAGCACGAGGCCGCCCTGGCCATGCTGGCAGAGACCACCACGCCGCAGTTCGCCAAGATCCAGAAGTGGCTCAGCGAAGAGCGCAGCCGTCAGACCCAGGTGTTGGGAAAAGACGTGGCGACCATCGGCAGCAATGTCGATGAAATCCGCCTTCAGCTGACGGTGCTGGTTGCCGCAGTGGCGGCCGGTCTGGTCGCGCTCTCGTGGTTCATTGCGCGTTCGCTGCGGACACGGGTCGCCCAGGCACAGATCGTCGCCGACCGCGTCAAGCAGGGCGACTTCTCCACCACCGTCCAGGACACCGCGGTGGACGAGTTCAGCCCCTTGCTGGCCACGCTGGCCGCCATGCAGGCCTCACTGACCGAGGTCGTGGCCCAGGTGCGCGGCAGCGCTGAAAGCGTGGCCACGGCCAGTGCCGAGATCGCCCAGGGCAACCAGGACCTCAGCCAACGCACCGAGGAGCAGGCCGGCGCGCTGCAGCAAACCGCAGCCACCATGCATCAGCTGGGCTCCACGGTGCGCACCAATGCCGACAGTGCCCACCAGGCCAATCAACTGGCCCAGGGTGCGTCCAGCGTGGCCACCCAGGGCGGCGCCATCGTCGAGCAGGTGGTGGCCACGATGCAGGGCATCAGCGGCAGCAGCCGCAAGATCGGCGACATCATCGGGGTGATCGACGGGATCGCCTTCCAGACCAACATCCTGGCGCTGAATGCCGCGGTGGAAGCGGCGCGTGCCGGGGAACAAGGACGCGGCTTTGCCGTCGTCGCAGGCGAGGTGCGCACGCTGGCGCAACGCAGCGCCGAGGCGGCCCGGGAGATCAAGCGCCTGATCACCAGCAACGTCGAACAGGTGGATCAGGGCGCAGCCCTGGTCGACCAGGCCGGCAAGACGATGGACGAGATCGTGCGCTCCATCAAGCAGGTCAGCGACATCGTGGGTGAGATCAGCTCCGCCTCGACCGAACAGAGCGATGGCGTCGTGCAGGTGGTCAACGCCGTGGGCCAGATGGACCAGGTGACGCAGCAGAACGCCGCCCTGGTGGAACAGAGCGCTGCCGCGGCCGAGAGCATGAAGAACCAGGCTCAGCAGCTGGTGCAGGCCGTCTCGGTCTTCAAGTTGGCGGGCCCCCATCGGATGGCCTCGATGGCCTGAGCCTCTGACGGCTCCTCAGTGCACCGGTCGGCACTCAGCCCCGGTGGGCCATCACCTCGCCCAGGCGGATCGCACCGCCGGGCGCCCAGGCGGGGTTGAACTGCAGCGGCCCCTGCGGGAACAGCATCACCACGGTGGAGCCCAGCAGGAAGCGGCCCATCTCCTCGCCCTGGCGCAGCTGCACCGGCGCGGCGGTGTCGTCGTAACGCCATTCGCGCACGTGGCCGGGGCGCGGCGGGTTGACCACGCCGTGCCACACGGTGGCCATGCTGCCGACGATGGTGGCGCCCACCAGCACCAGCACGAAGGGACCGTGCGCCCCCTCGAACACACAGACCACCCGCTCGTTGCGGGCAAACAGCCCGGGCACGCCGCGGGCGGTGATGGGGTTGACGGAGAACAGCTCGCCCGGCACGTGGATCATGCGCGTGAGCCGGCCATCGCAGGGCATGTGGATGCGGTGGTAGTCGCGCGGGCTCAGGTACAGGCAGGCGAAGTGGCCGTGGTCAAAGCGCGCGGCCAAGGCGGTGTCCCCCCCCACCAGGGCGGTGCTGCTGTAGTGGTGGCCCTTGGCCTGCAGCAGCTGGTCGCGCTGCAACGGGCCAAACTGACTGATCGCACCATCCACCGGGCAGATCAGGTCGGCCCGCGCCAGCGGGCGGGCCTCGGGCTTCAAGGCCCGGGTGAAGAAGTCATTGAAGGTGGCGTAGGCGGCCGGGTCGGGCTGCACCGCCTCGTCCATGTTCACGCCGTAGCGGCGGATGAAGCGCCGGATGATGCCGGTGGTGATGATGCCCCAGCGTCCCCCGGCCACCCAGCCGGCAAAGGACGTGAGGGCCCGCTTGGGCAGCAGGTACTGGGGCAGGACGGCGAGGCGGTCGGACACGTTGGCGGCGGCAGGCTGAAGTGAGTGCCCGGGCACGCACGCCAGGGCAGGATGGCGCGCGATTGTAAGGACGCCGCTCAGCCCTTCTTGGGCGGGAAGAGCTGCCGCCAGCCATCCAGACCCAGGCGCTCCAGCGTCTCGATGTTGCGCTCGTAGATGGCCTCGGCCTCGGGGAAGGCCTCCACCGCGCGGTCGATGCTGGCCTCGCGGATCAGGTGCAGCGTGGGGTACGGGGCGCGGTTGGTGAAGTTGGACACATCGTCGATGTCCGTGCCGGCGAACTGGAACTGCGGGTGGAAGCTGGCAATCTGCAGCGTGCCCTCCAGGTTCAGCGCCTCCAGCGCGGCATCGGCCTCGTCCAGGAAGTCGTTGAAATCCAGGAAGTCCTGCAACGCCAGCGGGTGCACCAGCAGCGTGGTGTCGGTCACCTCCGGGTCCACCTCGGACAGGTGGCGCAGCTCAGCCACCAGTTCGTCGCGCAGGGCCTCGGGCGTGGTGGCCTCGCTCACCACGGTACGCACCTGGCCCTTCACCCGCACGCTCTTGGCAAAGGGGCACAGGTTCAGGCCGATGACGGCCTTGTCCAGCCAGTCCAGGGTGTCGGCCAGCACCTGCTGGCGGAAGGTCTCGTCCATGGGGGCTCCGAAGGTTCTGGCGCGCATTGTCCCCTGCCCCGCGCACCATGCCAGGGTGTGCCCGGAGCCGGCCAGACCTTGTTGCGATGCACAATCACGCCAGCGCCCGACAGGAGACGTGCTCATGCGATACGTGGTGTTCAATCAAAAAGGCGGTGTGGGCAAATCCACCATCGCCAGCAACCTGGCGGCCATCAGCGCCAGCCAGGGCCTGCGCACCCTGCTGGTGGACCTGGACCCCCAGGGCAATTCCACCCGCTACCTGCTGGGCGAGGCGGCCGACGAGGCCCCGGCCGGCGTGGCCGACTTCTTCGAGCAGCAGCTCAAGTTCAGCGTGCGCACGCCCACCCTGGACGAGTTCATCACCCAGACACCCTTCGAGGGCCTGGACCTGATGGCCTCCAGCCCGGCACTGGACGACATGCACGGCAAGCTGGAGTCACGCTACAAGATCTACAAGCTGCGCGACGCCCTGGCCGAGCTGCAGGCCACCGGCTACGACCAGGTGTGGATCGACACCCCACCGGCGCTGAACTTCTACACCCGCTCGGCACTGATCGCGGCGCAGGGCTGCCTGATCCCCTTCGACTGCGACGATTTCTCGCGCCGGGCGCTCTACACCCTGCTGGAGAACGTGCAGGAGATCCAGTCCGACCACAACGAGGAGCTGAAGGTCAGCGGCATCGTGGTCAACCAGTTCCAACCGCGCGCCAGCTTGCCCCAGCGCATCGTGCAGGAGCTGGTCGATGAGGGCTTGCCGGTGCTGCAACCCTATTTGGGCAGCAGCGTGAAGGTGAAGGAATCGCACGAGCGCAACCTGCCGCTGATCCACCTGGATGCACGGCACAAGCTGACCCAGGACTTCCTGGCCCTGCACGCGGCCATCGGCGCGGCCGCCTGATGATGACAGGGGCTCAGCCCACCCAGAGCACCGCCCCCGAGGCCAGCAGGCAATAGGCACCGAACAGGTGCAGCTCGGCGGCGCCTCGAACGGCGGCGAGCAGGGCCAACGTCAGAGTTGGCAGAACACCCATGGGACTGGCCGCGAGGGGCAAAGCGGCATTGCCCCGGGCACGGCACGCCCCAACCTGTCGGAAAGCTGAGGGGCCGGTGACCGATTCAGGCGAAGAACTCGCGCAGCTGGAAGACATTGCCCTCTGGGTCGCAGGCATTGCGCACCCGAAAACGCGGGCCGGCCCACTCCTCGTCGAAGACGATGCCGCCGAACTCGGCGGCGCGCTCGCGCGCCTCGGCCAGGCTGTCCACCGTGAAGAAGAGCTTGAGCGCCGTGTCCTCCCGCGGGACCGGAGGGGTGTGGAGTTGCACCCGCTCGGCGTAGGCCGGCGGCAGTGCATGCAGCACCATCTGGAAGTCGGGCGACTCGATCACCATCAGCTCCGGCGTCGCGTGCAGGGTGCGCATGCCCAGCAGCGCTTCGTAGAAGACAGCTAGGCGGTTCATGTCCTTGGCGTAGATCAGCGCGCCGGCGCGGGCGGGTCCTGACATCGGGCCTCCGGTCTCCAGGGGGTCTCAGGGTTGCGGCGCAGCCTGCCGCCGGGACCATTCACCGTGCAGCAGCCACAGCCGGGTGTCGAATTCCAGCTGATGGTAGTCGGGCGCCAGGTGGGTGCACAACGCATAGAAGGCCTTGTCGTGCTCGCGCTCCTTCAGGTGGGACAGCTCGTGCACGACGATCATGCGCAGGAAGTCGGCCGGCGCGTCGCGGAACAGGCTGGCCACGCGGATCTCGCGCTTGGCCTTGAGCTTGCCACCCTGCACCCGCGAGATGGCGGTGTGCGTGCCCAGGGCCTGGGTCAGCACCTTGAGCTTGGCGTCATAGGCCACCAGCGACAGCGGGCCGCTCTGGCGCATGTGGCGCTGCTTCAGCTCCATCACGTACTGGTAGAGCGCGCCATCGGTGCGCACGGTGTGCGCCTCCGGGTGGCGGCGGGCCAGCACCTCGCCCAGCTGGCCGGCTTCCAGCACGGGCGGCACCTGGGCCAGCAGTTCGGGCGCATAGCCGCCCAGGAAGCGGGCGATCAAGGGGGACAGGTTCGTGACCGGTGAAACAGACATGACCGAATTGTCGGTTCTGAGTGCCCCCAGCGCGGCGATACTTCCCGTTTCACAGTTCAACCCTCTCACGGAACCCACGATGTTCACCAAGCCCTGCCTCAGCCATGCCGACGTCACCGCCATCCTGGACGGCGCCCGCGCCGAAGCCCAGCGCAACCAATGGGCTGTGTCCATCGCCGTGGTGGACGACGGCGGCCACCTGCTGGGTCTGTATCGCCTGGATGGCGCGGCCCCGATCTCGGCCCACATCGCCCCGGCCAAGGCCCACAGCGCCGCGCTGGGCCGCCGTGAGACGGTGGGCTACGAGGAAATGATCAACAAGGGCCGCATCTCCTTCCTGAGCGCCCCGACCCTGGAAGGCATGCTCGAAGGCGGCGTGCCCGTGGTGGTGGACGGCCAGGTCATCGGCGCCGTGGGCGTCAGCGGCGTGAAGTCCAACGAGGACGCGCAGATCGCCAAGGCCGGCATCGCCGCCCTGGGCCTGGGCGCCTGAGTCAGAACCTCCTTGATTGGGCGGGCCGGCTGCCGATAACGGAAGCAACCGTCCTGCCCCCCACGCCGACATGACCGAGACCCCCGCGCCCGCACGTTCGCGTGCCCAGCAAGTCCGCCAGGAGCTGGATCAGGCCCACCGCAGCGGCCCGCTGCGGACCATCGTGATTCCGCCCTGCCCGGAACTGCTCACCCGCATGCGCGACGCGCTGGCCCAGGCCGAACCGGATCTCAACGAGGTGGCCCGCATCGCCGCCAGCGACGTGGCCATGTCGGCCATGTTGATCAAGGCGGCCAACAGCCCGGCCTTCTCCACCGGCCAGCCGGTGCAGACGGTGGGCCAGGCCATGACCCGCCTGGGCCTGCAGAAGACCGCCCAGGAGATGACCGCCTACCTGGTGCGCACCACGCTCAAGATCAACAGCCCGCAGCTGCAGCGCTTCTGGGAGCGTTCCACCAAACGGGCCGTGGCCATGGGCCACATCGCGCACCACCTGCCGGGCCTGTCGGTGGACGTGGCCCACACCTACGGGCTGTTCGCCCACGTGGGCATGCCGGTGATGATGCAAAGCCTGCGTGGCTACGCCGGGACGATGGCCGAGGCCGCGGCCCGCATCGACCGCCCCTACATCGCCACCGAGAACGCCAACCACCGCACCGACCATGCGGTGGTGGGGGCGCTGGTGGCGCGGGTCTGGCAGCTGGCCCCCGAGGTGATGGTGGCCATCCGCCGCCACCACGACCTGGAGATGCTGGGCGACGCGGAGACCGAGCCCGAAGCCCACACGCTGGTGGCCGCCGGTCTGGTGGCCGAGCACCTGATGCGCCGCCATGAGGGCCTGCCGCCCGATTCCGACTGGGACCAGCATTGCCAAGTGGCGCTGGACTGGCTGCACACCACGCCGGACGACCTGTCCCAGTGGGAAGAGGAGCTGCTGCCGCTGCTGGACGCCTGCTGAAGGCCCCACAGCGCGACAGCGGGCTGTGCAGGCGCGCTCAGCGCGCGTCTGGCAACTCGATCTTCACTTCCAGCACTTCCAGGTTGTCCTGGCGTTCAAGCTGGACCTTCAGGTCCTCCGGGTTGATCTTCACGTACTTGGAGATCACCGCCACCAGTTCGCGCTGCAGCGCAGGCAGATAGTCGGGCGTGGCAGCGCTGCGGCCGCTCCGCTCGTGCGCCAGGATGATCTGCAGCCGTTCCTTGGCCACCGTGGCGGTGGTCTTCTTCTCGCCGAGGAAAAAGGAGAGAAAGGACATGGGCTGTTACCTCCCACCAAAGATACGCTTGAAGAAGCCTGGCTTGACCGCATCGGTGAAGCGCAGGGGCTTCTCTTCACCCAGGAAGCGGGCCACCACGTCCTGATAGGCCTCGGACACATCGGTCTCCTTGAGGTGGATGGCCGGCACGCCCTGGTTGGAGGCCTCCAGCACGCTTTCCGACTCGGGGATCACGCCGATCAGCTCGATGCGCAGGATCTCCTGGATGTCTTCCAGCGACAGCATCTGGCCGCCCACCACCCGGTTCGGGTTGTAGCGGGTGATCAGCAGGTGCTCCTTGATCGGCTCGGCGCCGGAGATGGCGCGCTGCGTCTTGGAGGCCAGGATGCCCAGGATGCGGTCGGAGTCGCGCACCGAGGAGACCTCGGGGTTGGTCACCACCAGCGCCTCGTCGGCGAAGTGCATGGCCATCAGCGCGCCGGTCTCGATGCCGGCGGGCGAGTCACAGACGATGTAGTCGAAGCCCATCTCCTTGAGCTCACCCAGCACCCGTTCCACGCCTTCCTGGGTCAGCGCGTCCTTGTCGCGGGTTTGCGAGGCGGCCAGGATGAACAGGTTGTCGCACTGCTTGTCCTTGATCAGCGCCTGCTTGAGCGTGGCCTCGTTGTGGATCACGTTGATCAGGTCGTAGACCACGCGGCGTTCGCAGCCCATGATCAGGTCCAGATTGCGCAGACCGACATCGAAGTCGATCACGGCGGTCTTGTGGCCGCGCAGGGCCAGGCCGGAGGCAAAGCTGGCCGATGTGGTGGTCTTGCCGACGCCTCCCTTGCCGGAGGTCACCACGACGATCTTGGTCATCGGTTCAGGTCCTTTCGAGAATTTTTCGGAGTCAGAACTTCAAGGGTTCAAACAGCAGCTTGTCGCCCTCCAGCCGCACCTGGGCCGGCTTGCCGGACACCTCGGGCGGCAGGCCGGCTTCGGTGGTGCGCCAGGTGCCGGCGATGGAGACCAGCTGAGGCTCCATGCAGGCCGCGAAGATGCGGGCCTTGGTGTCGCCCTGCGCGCCAGCAATGGCGCGGCCACGCAGCGGCGCATAGACGTGGATGCTGCCGTCGGCGATCACCTCGGCGCCAAAGCTCACCACCGCCAGCACGATCAGGTCCGCCCCACGGGCATAGACCTGCTGGCCGGAGCGCAGCGGCTTGTCGATGATCACGGTGGCGGGGGCCGGTGCAGCCACTTCAGGCGCAGGCGCGGCGGCAGGAGCTTGGGCAGGCGCCACCGGCTCGGCGGGCGGTGCCACCGGGGCGGGTGCGGGCGCAGCAGCAGCCTCGGGCGCGGGCTCCGCACGGTGCGGGCCGGCTTCGGGCGCCTCGGCCAGACCGGCCTCCAGCGCTGCGGCCATCTGCTCGGGCGTGCCGCCGCGGGCGGCCATCGGGTTGAAGCCGAAACGGCGCAGCAGCGGCAGCAGCGCGGCGAAATCGGGCAGTTCGCCCTCCTCGCGCAGGTGGCTGAGGTCCACACACAGCGGCTCGTGCTCGAACAGGCCGGGCGTGGCGCCATAGCGGGCCTGCAGGGCCTCGCCCAGGGCGGTCAGATCAGGCGTCCGGAGTTGCAGCGCCAGAACGGTCAGCGCAGCGCTCTTGAGTTCGAACACCGAGGTCGCCGGGACCTTGGAAGACAGGGACATGGCGCGGGGGATGCGTTGGATCAAGGGCTCCGTCACACGGGAGCCATCCCGCAGTGTACCGGGCGACGGCCCCGTTCCGGCCTTCGCCCCCGGGGCCAGCCCCTTCCGGCCCCAGCAGCGCCAGCGCGATGCGCCGCCCGTCTGTCTCACCGCGCCAGGCCTGGTAGGCGGCCTCGGCCTCCGGGTGGCGACGGCGCAGCAGGTTGAGCCACTGCTTGAAGCGGCCGGCCTGGTGGCGGGGGATGATGCGCAGCCGCACCAGATCCCAGAACACCGCCAGCAGGGGCTGCAGGGCCGCCCAGTCCAGGCCGGCGGGCGTGGCCTCTCCCCGCCAGGCGGCACGCACCGCCAGCGCCAGGCCCGGGTCGCAGACCATGCCACGCCCCAGCATCAGGTCGGTGCAGCCACTTTCGGCCTGACAGCGGCGGGCGTCCTCGGCAGTCCAGATCTCGCCATTGGCCACCACCGGGATGGCGACCGCGGCGCGGATGGCGCCGATGCGGTCCCAGTAGGCCGGCGGCCGGTAGCCCTGGGCCTTGGTGCGGCCATGCACCACCAGCTCCTGCGCGCCACCTTCGGCCAGGGCCAGGGCGCACTCCACGGCCCGGGCGTCGTCCAGATTGCCCAGGCGCATCTTGGCCGAGACCGCCGTGCCCGGCGGCACGGTGCGGCTGACCTCGCGCAGGATGCGGTGCATCAGCGCCGGCTCGTCCAGCAGCGCGGCGCCCCCCCGATGCCGGTTAACCACCTTGGCCGGGCAGCCGAAGTTCAGGTCCACCCCGTGCGGGCTGAGGCTGGCCAGGCGCGCGGCGTTGTCGGCCAGGCAGACCGGGTCGGAGCCCAGCAACTGGCCCCGCACCGGCACGCCAGCGGGCGTGCAGCCCCCCTGGGCCAGCTCGGGCATCACACGCTGATAGACCCGCTCGGGCAGCAGGGTGTCGGTGACGCGGATGAACTCGCTCACGCAGCGCGTGATGCCCCCTGCCCGGGTCAGGACATCGCGCAGCGTGGCATCGAGCAGCCCCTCCATCGGGGCCAGCAACAGGTTCATCGCGGTTCGGGCAGACGGTGCAAACCCGAGACGATACCTGCTCCACGCGGCGCGCGCGGGGCCGCCTCAGTGCGTGGCCGGCAGCACGTGGGGGAAGGTGTATTCCCGACCGATCACGGCGCGGGCATACAGGTAGTGCTCGCGCGCACGCTCGCTCAGGCCGTCCAGGTCGACATGCCCCTGGGCGTCGCAGGGGAAGACCACACCGCGGCCGGCATGGAACAGCGAATCGAAGCGGAGCAGGTACTGCGTCAGCGGCAGGTCGGAAGCCGGCGCGACACAGCAGGTGTGAAGACGGACCATGGCATTTCTCCCCGGCACCCACCCCGGATGCCATGGACACCACTCTAGGCAGCGCCCCGGGCGCGGGACATCGGCGGGCGACTGTGCGTCCTGTCGGCGCACGCGCGCGGCAGAGTGTCGGAAAGCCGCCGACAAGGGTTGACCCGCATCGGTCTGGCGGACGGTACATTGCGGGACCGCCTTTTTCTCACGCCTGTTCCGCGTCCACCCATGCG
Source organism: Ideonella benzenivorans (assembly GCF_020387415.1). Lineage (GTDB taxonomy): Bacteria > Pseudomonadota > Gammaproteobacteria > Burkholderiales > Burkholderiaceae_C > Ideonella > Ideonella benzenivorans. The sequence goes on from NZ_JAGWCB010000012.1 coordinate 395,182, forward strand.
CCTCACGACGTCCGTCCTGTGCCTGATCACCGCGCTGCTGGCCAGCGCCTGCAGCTCACTGCCCACCGCCGAGCCGGGCGTGCTGGCCCCCAACCCCAACCTGGTGGTGCAGGGCATTCCCCCGGTGCCGATGTCTCTGGTGAAAGCCGTCGGGCGGTACACCGAGTTCAGCGGCGACCGTTTCGTGGACTGGCACCCCAACCGGCGAGAGATGCTGATCAGCCACCGCGCCGAGGGAGCCAGCACGCCCCAGCTTTACCGCCTGAGCGGCCCCATGGCCGAGCCCGAAGCCCTGACCGACTTCGCCGACCCGGTGCGGGTGGGCCGCTATGACCCGCGCGATGGCCGCTACATCGTCTTTCAGCGCGCCAGCGGCGGCAACGAGGCCGACCAGCTATACCGCCTGGACCTGGACACCCGGGTGGTGACCCCGCTGGTGGACGCCGGCCAGCGCTATGAAATGAACGTCTGGCTGCACGGCAACGCCGCGCCGGGGGCGGAAGCCCCACCGGCCCAGCTGCTCTACACCGCCGTGCCGCTGGACCGCACCGCCCAGGGCGACCGCCGGGCCAGCGTGGACACCACGCTGTGGCTGGCCGACCCGCTGCACCCGGAGGGCCGCCGCAGTGTGGCCACCCTGCCCGGCACCGGCTGGGAGGCCACCGCCGTGTCGCCCGACGACCGCCAGGTGGCACTGCTGCGCTACCTGTCGGCCAACCGCACCGAAATCTGGCTGCTGGACCTGGTCAACGGTGAGCGGCGTCAGCTGCTGCCGCCGGTCGGCGACACCACGTCTGCCACCTGGTTCCCCCAGGCCTTCCAACCTGACGGCCGGGGCCTGCTGCTGAGCAGCGACGCGCGCGGCGAATTCCGCCAGCTGCTGCGCCTGGATCTGAAGAGCGGCCACTTGACGCCCGCCCGCCTGCCCATCCCCTGGGACCTGGACCTGGCCAGCAGCACGGAGGAAGGCGACCTGCTGGCCGTGCTGGCCAACGAAGATGGCCGCACGGTGCTGCACCTGGTGGACAGCCGCACGCTGAGTGAACTGCCCCAGCCCACGCTGCCCGAGGGCACGGTGGGCCAGGCCAGCTTCCACCCGGCCACGCGCGAGCTGGCCTTCTCGCTCAACAACAGCGCCGGCCCCAGCCAGCTCTACAGCCTCAACCCGGCCACCGGCCAGGTGCAGCAGTGGACCGAAGCCCAGGCCCCGGCGGGCCTGGACCCGCAGCAGTTCGCCCGGCAGGCGGTGGTGCGCTGGCCGAGCTTTGACGGCCTGACGATCTCGGGCCTGATCTCACGGGCTGACCCGCAGCGCTTTCCTGGCCGCCGGCCGGTGCTGATCGCGATCCACGGCGGCCCGGAAGGCCAGGCCCGTATCGGCTTCCTGGGCCAGGCCAACTACTACGTGCACGAACTGGGCGTGACCATTGTGCAGCCCAACGTGCGTGGCTCCAGCGGCTTCGGCAAGACCTTCCTGGCGGCCGACAACGGCCCGAAGCGCGAGGACTCGGTCCAGGACATCGGCGCCCTGCTCGACTGGATTGCCACCCAGCCCGACCTGGACCCGAGCCGCGTGCTGGTGATCGGCGGCAGCTATGGCGGCTACATGAGCCTGGCGGTGGCCGAGCACTACGCCGACCGCATCGCCGGCAACATCGACATCGTCGGCATCTCGCACTTCGTGACCTTCCTGAACAACACCGAGAGCTACCGGCGCGACCTGCGGCGGGTGGAGTACGGTGACGAGCGCGATCCCGCGATGCGCGCCTTCCTGGAGCGCATCTCACCGCTCACCAACGCCGAGAAGATCCAGAAGCCGATGTTCGTGGTGCAGGGCAAGAACGACCCGCGCGTGCCCTGGACCGAGGCCGAGCAGATCGTCGCCAAGGTGCGCGCCAACGGCGTGCCGGTCTGGTACCTGCGTGCCGAGAACGAGGGTCACGGCTTCCAGCGCAAGGAGAACGCCGACTTCCAGTTCTACGCCACGGTGCTGTTCCTGCAGCAGACGCTGCTGAAACCGCAAAACTGAGCGGTTCCGTCACGCGACGGTCACCATCGCCCGGAAACATGGCCCATCGCCCGCTACCGCGGGCCTTCCTGTTTCCGGAGTCACCCCATGATGGACCGTCGCCGCTTCCTGAAGCTGAGCAGCTTCTTTTCGATCTCCACCCTCTCGGCCGGCATGAGCGCCGGCCTCAGTGCCTGCAGCGGCGATGACCCGGTCACGCCCGAGGCCACCGGCTCGGCCTGGGCCTTCCCGCAGAGCGTGGCCTCGGCCGACCCGCGCGCGGACAGCATCGTGCTGTGGACCCGGGTCTCGCCCAGCGGCGTGGACGGCGCGGCCTCGCTGCAGGGCGGGCAGGACGTGAGCATCCGCCTGGTGGTGACCGCCACCGACAACAGCAGCCTGCTGGGCAGCAACGGCGCGCTGAGCGGCCCCGCACTGGCCGACCTGCGGCTGGCCGCCTATGCCGACTACGACGGCACCCTCCGCCACAAGCTGACCGGCCTGTCGCCGGCCACCACCTACTACTACCAGTTCACCGCCGGTGCAGTGCGCTCCAACGTGGGCCGTTTCAAGACGGCTGCCGCCAGCACCACCGCGCTCGATCAGTTGCGCTTTGCCTTCATCACCTGCCAGGACTGGAGCGTCAACCACTGGGCCGGCTACGAGCACCTGGTGGCCAACGAGACCGAGCTGGACTTCTTCCTGCACCTGGGCGACTACATCTACGAGACCGTGGGCGCCGACTTCCAGAACGGGCTGGTGGAGAGCCGCCACACCGCGCTGGCCCTGCCCGACGGTGCCAGCAAGGCCGACGGCAGCAGCGGCACCTACGCCAACGCGCTGGACGATTACCGCTACCTCTACAAGCGCTACCGCAGCGATGCGCGCATCCAGGCCCTGCACGAGCGCTTCGCGATGATCGCGATCTGGGACGACCACGAGTTCACCGACGACTGCTGGCAGGACGCCGAGACCTACGACCTGGGCACCTACGACGCCACCACCGGCGCGGCCGACAACACCCACCAGACGGCGCGCCGCCTGCATGCCAACCGCGCCTGGTTCGAGTTCATGCCGGCCGATGTGAGCTACGACGCCGACAGCAGCAGCATCGACGCGATCCAGATCTACCGCAGCTTCCAGTTCGGCACCCTGGCCCAGCTGGCGATGACCGACGAACGCCTCTACCGCGCCGACCACACCCTTCCCGAGGCGGCCGTGGGGTCGAGCATCGGCTCGCGCTACATGGTGCCGGCCAGCACGCTGGCCGCGGCCACCACCGCCAAGATCAGCGCCGCAACGGCCGCGGGCGCCGCCGACCCGATCGCCCCGGTGTCCATGCTGGGCACCACCCAACGCGCCTGGTGGCAGAACACGATGAAGTCGACCAGCGCCACCTGGAAGTTGTGGGGCAACGAGGTGTCGCTGCTGCGCATGGGCCTGAACGGCACGGATGCGATTGCCACCTTGGTGGCCTTGAACGCCATCAGCACACTGGCCACCCAGATCGGCTCGGCGGCCAGCAGCACCGGCAGCGTGCCGGTGGCCGCCGCCCTGGTGGCGGCCGTGACCGCCGGGGCCAGCCAGGCCACCGCCACCAGTGCCGCCGTGGCCATCGCCACGGCCGATGCGAGCAGCGCCAACCTGACCACCGCCGCCGTGGGCGCGGGCCTGAGCGCCACGCAAGCGGCCATCGCCGTGGCGGCCTACACGGCCGCCCAATCGGCCGCTGGCGCGGGCAGCAGCGCGCAGGCCAGCGCCGCCGCCCAGGTGATCGCCTTCGGCCTGATCAAGCCCGACATCCAGGCCCACGGGGTCAGCTCCAGCTTCATCGTCGCGGCCGGGCTGCAGACCAGCCTGGCGCCCTACTTCCAGAAGTTCCTGCTCAACTGTGACCAGTGGGATGGCTACAACGCCGAGCGCAAGGCCCTGATGGGCTTCCTGCGCGACAACGCCATCCAGAACGTGGTGGCGCTGACGGGCGACATCCACGCCTTCTTCGCTGGCACCGTGCGGGACGATTTCGACACGGGCTCGGGCCAGGACGTGATGGTGGACCTGGTCACCGCGGGCATGAGCTCGGACTCGTTCTTCTCCTACCTGAGCAGCGCGGTGGGCGAGCTGTCGGCCGAACTGGCCACGCTGGTGGTCTACACCCTGTCCATCCCGACGGCGGCCGGCACGCTCAGCGTGCCCTTCAACCTGCTGGACTACACGATGGGCAAGGCCGCGCCCACGCTGGACAGCCTGGCCGAACAGGCCCGCGTGCGGGTGCGCGGTGCGCTGGCCCAGGCCGGCGTGGCCGAGGCTGCGCTGGACACCACGACCGACACCGTGCTGGCCGCGCTGAAGGCCGACAGCGGCTTCAACACCACGCTGCTGGGGCTGGCGCAGCAGCTCGCCAGCCTGAACTCCAACCCCTGGCTGAAGCACGTCAACACCGATGCCCAGGGCTACTCGGTGGTGACCTTGACGGCCCAGCAGCTGCGCTGCGAGTTCCGCCAGGTGAACCGGCTGATCGGGACCAGCGCCCCGTCCACCTCGGTCATCGCCCGCACCACCACCGCGGTGGTGACGGCCGGCACCGCGGCCGTCACGGTGAGCTGAGCTGGGCGGGTGCGTCTCAGCCCCGCTTGATCCGCATCACCTCCCGCGTGGCCTTGCTGCGGGCCTTCCACTGTGCCTGCTGTTCCCGCCGTTGCAGGGCGTCCTGCTCCTGCCGGCGGGCTTCGCGCTGCAGCTTGTGCCAGCTCAGCAGCCGTGCGGGGGCTACCTGCCCACGCACCGCGCAACCAGGCTCGTCCTGGTGCTGGCAATCGCGGAAGCGGCACTGCGTGGCCAGTTGACCGATGTCGTCGAAAGCCCGGGCCAGCTCGGCTTCGTCGGCATCCAGCTGCAGGCCGCGCAGGCCCGGGGTGTCGATCACACAGGCGCCCGAGGGGCAGCGGTGCAGCGAGCGGGCGGTGGTGGTGTGGCGGCCCCGGCCGTCCTGCACGCGGGCCGCGCCGGTGCGCTGAACATCACCGTCCGTCGGCCCGACCAGGGTGTTCAGCAGCGTGCTCTTGCCCGCGCCGCTGGAGCCCAGCAGCACCAGCGTGCGGCCCGGCTGCAACCAGGGTGCCAGGGCCTGCGCCGCCTGCGGGCTGCGCCCGTCGAGCGCCAGCACCGGCACCGCGGCGCCTGCCGGCCCCAGATGCTGCCGAACCGCAGCCACCCGGGCCTGCGGCGCGGGATGACAGTCGGCCTGGGTCAGCACCACCACCGGGTCCACCTCGGCCAGGCGCACCAGCGCCAGATAGCGGTCCAGCCGTCGCAGGTTGAAGTCGTGACCGCAGGTCATCACCAGCAGCGCATGGTCCACATGGCTGACCAGGGCCTGGCGCTGGCCACTGGGGTCGCGCCGCACCAGCCGGTGGTCGGGCGGCAGCACGGCCACCACCCAGCCGGCCTCCGGCCGCTCGGGGCGCATCAGCACCCAGTCGCCCACGGTCAGGCTGTCGCCCTCGAGCTGCAGGCGCGCCTGCAAGGCCGGCCACAGCCGCGCTTCATGTTGCGCATGACCATCGTGCAGGGTGCAGCGGTCGCGCTGCACCTCGGTGACCCGCATCAGCCGGTCGGCGGGGTCGGAACTCAGGCTCAGGGCCTGGGAAACCAAAGATGAATGAAGTCCCAGACGACGCAGGGCGTCGAAGTCGTTCGTGTCGAACATGGATGTCGCTTCCGTGGGCCGACCTCGGCAGGTCGGCCCGGGTGCGCGCAAGGCGCACAGGGTCGAATGACGCGCCAGGCACAAGGGCACAGCACGTGACGGCGGCAGAGGCCGTGACCGGATGGAAGCGAGAGAGAAACCCCGGTGCGGGGCGGTGCGGGTGGATCACCCGCGCAGATTCAACCTGCGCTCAACGGGCCACGGCAGAGAGGGCAAGTTCCGAGCGTTGCATCATGGTCGTCCTCCTGTGGCTTGAGGGGTTGAAGAAAAACTGAGGTTTGCACTCTGGCGTGGCCGCCGCGAGTTGTCAAGCAAAATGCCCACCATGCAAGAGATCGAACTGCCGCTGCGCGGCGAGCACATTCCCCTGGACGCCCTGCTCAAGGCCACCGGCCTGGCCCCCAGCGGCGGCACCGCCAAGCAACTGATCGCCGCCGGCGAAGTGCGGGTGGATGGCCAGGTGGAACTGCGCAAGACCTGCAAGATCCGCGCGGGTCAGCGGGTCACGCTGGGCGAGCAGACCGTGGTCGTGGTGGCCGACCCCGAGGGTGGCGGGGACTAAGCCCTCAGCCGGTGCCCCGGGGCTGCGGGGCTCAGAGCTTCATTTCGAGCTGCAGCGCCCAGTTGATGTAGCTGCGCGACAGCGTCGTGGCCGTCTCGTCGCCCACGGCGCTGGCCGTCTGCACCCAGCGCGGGTCCAGGTTGCTGGCGCTCAGCCGCACCCGGGCATTGGGCGAGACCTGGTAGAGGCCATAGAGGTCGATGACCCGCTTCGGGCTTTGCACCGCCCACTGGTTCTCCGACAGGCGGGTGCGGTAGCCCGGCGTCCAGTTGACGTTGCCGCCCACCGTCACCGGCGTCTGCGGGATCTTGTAGTCGGCCCCCAGGTTCAGCGAGCCAGCGGCCTGCTGGCTCAGCCGGTTGTCCGGCCCGGGCACGCCATCCACGCGCGACTGGTAGAGGCTGACATTGCTGCGCACATCCACCGCCGGCGCCGTAGCCCACAGCGTGCTCAGACGGAACTTGGCCTCCAGCTCGATGCCCTGCGTGCGGGCATTGCCGATGTTGGCCGGGCTGGACACCCAGCGGGTGCTGCCATCGCCCTGCGGCACGGCCGTGGTCAGGGTGCGCATCAGGTTGCTGATGCGGCGGGCAAACAGGTTGGCGCTGAGCATGCCGCCATCGTCCAGGTAGACCTCGTAGGCCAGGTCCACGCCGGTGGCCAGCTCGGGCTTCAGGTCCGGGTTGCCCGCCTTGTCCGGGTTGGTCTCGGAGTTGGTGCCCTTGGCCAGCCAGGTCGTGCCGATCAGGTCGCTCAGGTCGGGCGAGCGGTAGCTGCGGGTCAGGCTGATGCGGATCTGGTCGCGGCGCTTGGGGTCGAACTTGTAGACCGCATGCAGCAGCGGCGTCCAGACGCTGCTGAGGTTGCTGTGGTTGATGCCGTCGCTGCCCTCGCTCTGGGTGCGGATGCCCTCCCAGCGCAGGCCGGCATAGGCCGCCCACTGCGGGCTGATGTTCCACTCGTCCTGCGCATAACCGGCCAGCCGCAGGCTGTTGGCCAGGTAGTCGTCGCCATCGTCGGCGGTGGCAGGCAGGCCGTTGGTCAGCTGGCGGTTGCTCTGGTTGCGGCGGGCGTATTCGCTCTCGAAGCCGGTGACCAGGCTGTGGTCGTTCTCCAGCAGCAGGCTGTACTTGGCGCTGGCGTTGCCGGTGCGCTCCACGCCCTGCGAGCGATCGTCCTCCCGCTGGGTGCCGCCCTGCTCGCTGTCGAACTCGGTCGTCCAGCTGTGGCTGAGGTTGCGCGACTGGCCCACACCGGCCCTGAGCTCCAGGCTGCCCTCGCCCGCGCGGCCACGCCACTGGCTGTTGACCCGCGCCAGCGAAAATTCACTGTCCGTCTTGCTGCTGCTGGCGCTGTAGGGCAAGGTGCCCAGCGCGCCGGGTTCGAAGCTCGAATCGCCATGGCTGTTGCCGCTGGCATAGACCAGCATCGGCATCAGCATCAGGGTGTCGCCGCCGTCGAACTTCCACTGCAGCTTGCTGCCCAGGTGGACACCGTTGCGTTCGCTGTTGGCGCGCTTGTCCTCGGTGCGGTCGTCGGTGTCGTTGACGGTGTGGACCTGACTGGCATCGGCCCGGTCGAAGCGGAAGGCCGAGAGCGTGACGTTGTAGTTCATCGCCCCGAAGGTGTCCTCACGCGACCAGGACGCGCGCGGCTGCACCCGGCCGTTCTCCAGGCCGACGCTGGCCCGCACATCGTTGCGCCGTTTGGTGAAGCCCTCGCGGGTGATGATGTTGATGGTGCCGGCGATGGCCCGGGCGCCGGTCTCGGCGGTGGGCGCGCGCAGGATCTCGATGCGCTCGATCTGGTCCGGGTCGATCGAATCGAGCGACAGGCCGCCCTGCACCCGCTCGCCATCGAGCAGGATCTGGGTGTAGCCACCGCCCAGGCCGCGCATGCGGATGTTGCCGCCACGGCCGGGCGTGCCCGACAACGTGACGCCCGGCAGGCGCTTGAGCAGATCGCCCACGGTGCTGTCGCCGAACTTCTCGATCTCGTCGCGGCCGACGATGATCTTGGCGGCCGTGGAGCGCCGCCGCGCCTCGACATCGGACAGCGCGCTGCCGTTGACCTCGATCCGCTGCACCCCCGGCGTCGCCGGAGCCGGGTTCTGGCCGGGCGCGGGGTCTGCCGTCGGCGGCGGGGCGCTCTGCGCCAGCAGGGCCGGCGATGCAGCCAGCAGGCCGATCGCCAGCAGGCAAGGGTTCAGACGAAACGGGTGCGCGGCCCGCCAGAGGGGCCGAAAGGTGTTGGACGACAAGGAAGCCTCGACGGGGAGTGGCCAGGGAGAAGGTGACGCGATCTGGCGGCGGCTGGGCTTCGGACGATGAAGCATTCGCGTCTGGATGAGAATTGTGCCGGCGACTTCAGTTCCCCGTTTGTCAAAACGGACACATCCTGATAGAATTTCTCGCTTGGAGCAAAAATGCTGACCGCCACGGGCTGTTCTCTCAATAGCCTTTCTGTGTGAGTTGGTCTTTTGCCGGAGCCATCCGGCCGCTCCTGCGGTAGCTAGCCGCCTTTCGCACATCCCCTTCGACCTTCCGGTTTCTTGCCTTGTGGGCCTCGGCCTGCCAGGTGGTTCATCAGAGCCGGGCTTCGCTGCAGTCTGCAGGTGGCCCAGCACGGTCGGTGGCGATGCCCTTGACTGCCCCACCGTGCCGTTCGCAGCCCTTTGCTTTGATCTGGGCTGCCCGGTGCTCTTTGAAGGTTGATATGAGTTTTGAATCCCTGGGTCTCGACGAGGCCCTGCTGAGCGCCGTGCGCACCGCCGGCTACGAGAACCCCACTGAAGTCCAGGCCCGTGCCATTCCGGCCGCGTTGGCCGGGCGCGATCTGCGCGTCTGCTCTGCCACGGGCAGCGGCAAGACCGCGTCCTTCGTGCTGCCCGCGCTGATGCGCGTGCTGGAGGCCCGCAAGGACCCCGCCAACAAGCCCAAGCGCGGTGAGGTCAAAGGCCCGCGCATCCTGGTGCTGGTGCCCACCCGTGAACTGTCGATGCAGGTGGCCAAGGCGGCCTCCGACTACGGCCGCCATGTCCAATGGCTGTCGGTGACCAGCGTGGTCGGCGGCGTGCCCTACCCCGCCCAGCTCAAGGCGCTGCGCAGCCCGCTGGACATCCTGATCGCCACCCCGGGCCGCCTGATCGACCACATCCAGAGCGGCAAGGCCGTGCTGGAGAACGTCGAGATGCTGGTGCTGGACGAAGCCGACCGCATGCTGGACATGGGCTTCATCGAGGACATCGAGCACATCGCTGCGCAGCTGCCCGCCAAGCGTCAGACGCTGATGGCCAGCGCCACCTTCGACGGTGAAGTAGGCCGCCTGGCCCAGCGCCTGCAGAAGGAAGATGTCGAACGCATCGAGGTGGACGGCCACACCGCCAAGCATGAAAACATCACCCAGCAGCTGATGTGGGCCGACAGCATCGACCACAAGCAGGCCCTGCTCGACAGCCTGCTGACCGACCGTGCCGTGGACCAGGCCGTGGTCTTCACCAGCACCCAGGTCGATGCCGACTTCCTGGCGGACCGCCTGGCCGACATGGGCCACAAGGTTGCTGCACTGCACGGTGGCATGCCGCAAGGCCGCCGCAACCGCGTGCTGCAAGGCCTGCGCAGCCGTCAGCTGCGCATCCTGGTGGCCACCGACGTGGCCGCCCGCGGCATCGACGTGCCCACCATCACCCACGTGATCAACTACGGTCTGCCGCTCAAGGCCGAGGACTATGTGCACCGCATCGGCCGTACCGGCCGTGCCGGCCGCGAGGGCCGTGCCGTGACGCTGGCCGAGCGCCGCGATGTGCCGATGATCCGCCGCATCCAGCAGTACACCACGCAGCCGATCCCGGTGATCACGGTGGAAGGTCTGGAACCCAGCCGGCCGGCACCGGAGATCTTCGGTGCGCGTCCGCCGCGGGGTGGCGCACCGCGCGGCCGTGGCAGCTTCGGCGGTGGGTTCGGGGGTGGCTTTGGCGGCAAGGGCGGCCAGCAGGACCGCCAGGGCTACGGTGCGCGCCCGCCGCGTGACCGTCGCCCCACCGATCGTCCGTTCGACCGTGCAGAGCGCCCGGCCTTCGGCCGCCAGGATGGTCCGTTCGAGCGCCGTGAAGGCGGCCAGCGCGATGGCGGCTACTTCGAACGTCGTGACGGTGGGCCTTCCGCCCGCCGCGAAACCGCGCCGTTCGAGCACCGCACGCCGCGCACCGACCGCCCGGTCTTCGACCGCCGTGACGGGGCCGAGCGTCCGCCGCGCGCGCCTTTTGAAGGCAACCGCGACAACCGCGGCCCGCGTCAGGGCGCTGGCAAGCCGGCCTCGGCCGGCAACAAGCCGCGCTTTGCCAACAGCGGCTCCAACGCCGGCAAGCGTCCCCGGAAGGACGTGTAAGCCGCGGTGGGGTCCACCGTGTCCCCCACCGCGTAGATGTGGCGCAGCAGCCGCTGCGCCACCCTTGGATCAAAGGGGTTGCCGGCCTCGACAAAGGCGTTGAAGGCGTCGGCATCCAGCACCTCGGCCCAGAGGTAGACGTAGTAGCCCGCGGCATAGCCCGCGCCGGCGAACAGATGCTGGAAATGCGGCAAGCGATGCCGCATGCCCACCGCGGCCGGCATGCCCAGCCGCTGCAGCGCGGCCTGCTCGAAGGCCACCACATCGCCCGGCCCCGCCGGGTCGCTCAGCGCGTGGACCTCCAGGTCCACCAGCGCACTGCCGGTGTAGCTCACCGTCTCATAGCCCTGCCCCCAGCGGCGCGCCGTCTCCAGGCGGTCGATCAGCCCCTGTGGGATCGGCTCGCCCGTCTGCCAGTGGCGGGCATGGCGACGCAGCACCTCGGGCTCGCCCAGCCAGTGCTCGAACAGCTGCGAGGGCAGCTCCACGAAGTCGCGCAGCACCTGCGTGCCGGCCAGCCGGTGGTAGGTGACGTTGGACAGCAGACCATGCAGGCCATGGCCGAACTCGTGGAACAGCGTGCGCGCGTCGTCGAAGGACAGCAGCGTGGGCTGGCCGGGCGCCGCCTTGGCGAAGTTGTTGTTGTTGACGATGATGGGCCGCTCCACCCCGCGGTTGCGCGACTGGTAGGCAAAGTCGCTCATCCAGGCGCCCGAGCGCTTGGTGGCACGGGCGAAGTTGTCCTGCAGGAACAGGCCGGCGCTGCGCCCGTCTGCGTCGAACATCTCGTAGACCTTCACATCCGGGTGGTAGGCCGACACCTCCGGCCGGGCCTCGAAGCGCACGCCGAACAGGCGCTGGGCGCAGTCGAACAAGGCCTCGACCATGCGCTCCAACGAGAAGTACGGCTTCACCTCGGCGTCGTCGATGTCGTAGCGGGCCTGCCGCACCTTCTCCGACCAGTAACGCCAGTCCCAGGCCTCGGGCTCGCCCTCCACACCGTGGCTGCGCATCATCGCGATCAGCGCCTGGCGCTCGCGCTCGGCCGCCGGCAGGGCCCGCTGCCAGACCTCGCCCAGCAGTTGCCGTACCGCCTGCTGGCCGCCGGCCATGCTGTCGGTCAGCACGTAGTCGGCGTAGTTGTCGAAGCCGTGTTCGCGCGCCTGGGCATTGCGCAGCACCAGGATGCGCTCAATCAAGGCACGGTTGTCCGTGTCGCCCGCCATCTCGCCACGGCGGCTCCAGGCGGCCCAGGCTTGCTCACGCAGGTCGCGCCGGTCGGAATAGGTCAGGAAGGGCTCGATCAGCGAGCGGTTCAGGGTGATGACATGAGCGGCCTCGTCCAGGTCACGCTCGGCTGCGGCCTGACGTGCGGCGGCGCGCACGAAGTCCGGCAGGCCGGCCAGGTCGGCATCGCCGCGCAGCACCAGCTGGTAGGCCGCCTCATCGGCCAGCACGTTCTGGGCGAACTGAGTGCACAGCGTGGCCAGTTCTTCCATGATGGCCGCATAGCGCACCTGGGCCGCCGGCCCCAGGCGGGCGCCGGCCCGCACGCAATCCAGGTGCAGGCGCTCCAGCAGACGCAAGGCCTCGGGCACCAAGCCCAGCGCATGGCGCTGCCCATGCAGTGCGTCCAGCCGCGCAAACACCCCCGGGTGCATCTTGACCCGGGTGTCGTGCGCCGCCATCGGGGCGGCCAGTTCGCGCTGCACCGCCTGCAGGGCCGGCGAGGTGGCCGAGGCGGTCAGGTTGGACAGCAGCGCATCCAACCGGTAGAGCCAGGCGCCGGAACGGTCCAGGGCCGCCACGGTGTTCTCGAAGTTCGGGGCTTCTGGGTTGCCCGCAATGGCGTCCAGCTCTTCGAGCTGCTCGGCCATCGCCGCCTGCATCGCCGGCCCGAAATGACCCGGCTGGATCTCCGCGAACGGGGGCAGGCCATAGGGCCCAGGCCACTTGGCCAGCAAAGGATTGTGGTGGGTGTTCATCGTGTGCTCTGGCCTCTTGTGGTGTTTCCCTGCGCTTCATGATGCCACCGCCCTGCGCGTGATCTCCACCCGCCCGCCCTGCCCTCGGCAGGGATTCCGCAGGCCATCGGCCCTACACTGGTGGGTTCCTTTCCTTGGCTCACCGTCCCATGGCCCTCAAGTCCACTGTCTACAAGGCCCAGCTGCAGATCGCCGACATGGATCGCTCGCTCTATGCCGACCATTCGCTCACGCTGGCCCGCCACCCGTCCGAGACCGATGAACGGTTGATGATGCGGCTGCTGGCCTTCGCGCTGGCCGTGCCACCCGACACCGACCGTGGGGCGCTGGAGTTCGCCGCCGGACTGTCGGACACCGATGAACCCGACCTCTGGCAGAAGGACCTGACCGGGGCCCTGGTGCAGTGGATCGAGGTGGGACAGCCCGACGACCGCCGCCTGGCCAAGGCCTGTGGCCGTGCCGAGAAGGTGCGCATCTGGACCTACGGCAGTTCCGCCCCCATCTGGTGGCAGGGCCTGGCCGGCAAGGTGGCCCGTCTGTCCAACCTGGAGGTCTGGCAGGTGCCCGTCGAAGCCAGCCGCGAGCTGGCCGGCCTGGCCGCCCGCGGCATGCAGCTGCAGGTGACGGTGCAGGAGGGACAGATCTGGGTGGGCAATGGCGAGCATTCGGTGGCTTTGGAGCCCATCGCCCTGCAACGCCCGACAGTGCGCAGCTGACCATCCCCAGAACAGGGAGCGCGGCCGCGCCTATCATCGCCAGCCTCGAACTTCCGTCCGTTGACCGGCCCGGCCGTGATCCGCCCCGGCTCCTCTTCTCTTCGGTGCCACCCGCGCCGCTGCCCGCATGACCTTGTTCACCCGCCGCCAGGCTCTTGCCCTGCTGGGCGCCACCAGCGCCCCTCTCACCATGGCCCAGACCGCCGCCCCCCGCCCCGAGACCGACGACCCCTTCCTGTGGCTGGAGGATGTCGAGGGTGAACGTGCCCTCCACTGGGTGCGCGAGCACAACGCGGCCAGCCGCAAGCTGCTGGAGGCGCGCCCCGGCTTTGCCGAGACCCGGCACAGCCTGCAGGCCATCCTGGATTCGAAGGAACGCATCCCGGCGGTGACCCGCCGCGGCGACTGGCTCTACAACTTCTGGCGCGACGAGCAAAACCCGCGCGGCCTGTGGCGCCGCACCACGCTGGCGCGTTTCCGCCAGGCCGACCCGCAGTGGGAACTGATCCTCGACCTGGATGCCCTGGCCCGTGCGGAGACGGAGAACTGGGTCTGGGGCGGGGCGCAGCTGCTGGGCGGCCGCTCGACCCGCTGCCTGGTGTCGCTGTCCCGCGGCGGCGCGGACGCCAAGGTCGTGCGTGAGTTCGACCTGGCCACCCGCCGCTTCGTCGAGGGAGGCTTCTTGCTGCCGGAGGCCAAATCCGAACTGGACTGGCTGGACGAGGACCATCTCTTCGTGGGCACCGACTTCGGGCCGGGCTCGCAAACCGATTCCGGCTACCCGCGCGTGATCCGGCTGTGGCAGCGTGGCACCCCGCTGAGCGCCGCTGTGAAGGTCTACGAGGGGCGCCAGACCGACGTCTCGGCCTTCGTCTCGGTGGACCCGACCCCGGGTTTTGAGCGGGTGCTGGTCGGCCGCGCGCCCGATTTCTTCACCAATGAAATCGCGCTGTGGCAGGACGGCCGGCTGGTGCCGGTCGACAAGCCGCTCGATGCCCAGTTGAGCTTCTGGCAGGCCCATGTGCTGATCAAGCTGCGCAGCGACTGGACCGTGGCAGGCCGCACTTGGCCCAGCGGCTCGCTGCTGCTGAGCGATGCCGCGGCCTACCTGAAGGGCGAGCGCCAGTTCACCGCCCTGTTCACCCCCACGACCACCCGCTCGCTGGACGCCTTCACCACCACCGGCAGCCAGGTGCTGCTCTCGGTGATGGACAACGTGGCCAACCGGGTGGTGGCCTGGCGCCGGACCCCGGGCGGCTGGGAGGAACGGGCGATCGACACCCCCTTCCCCGGCACGCTGCATGTGCAGGCCCTGCACGACCCGCAGGTGCCTCATGACCCCTTGGCCGAGCAGTTCCTGCTCTCCTACGTCGACTTCCTGACGCCGGACACGCTGTACCTGGGCGACGCCAGCAGCGACCGGCTGGTGAAGATCAAGGCCCGACCGGCCTTCTTCGACGCCACCGGCATGCGGGTGGAGCAGCAGTTCGCCACCTCGAAGGACGGCACCAAGGTGCCCTATTTCGTGATCTGGCCGCGCGGCGCCAAGGCGGATGGCCACAACCCGACCCTGCTCTACGGCTATGGCGGCTTCGAGGTGTCAATGCAGCCCTGGTACTCGGCCAGCTGGGGCCAGGCCTGGCTGAGCCGGGGCGGCGTGGCCGTGGTGGCCAACATCCGTGGCGGCGGCGAGTACGGCCCGGCCTGGCACCAGGCCGCCATCAAGGCGAACAAGCAGCGCAGCTACGACGACTTCATCGCGATCGCCGAGGACCTGGTGGCCCGCAAGATCACCCGCCCGCAGCAACTGGGCATCATGGGCGGCAGCAATGGCGGCCTGCTGATGGGCGCGGTGCTGGTCCAGCGCCCGGACCTGTTCAACGCCGTGGTCTGCCAGGTGCCGCTGCTGGACATGAAGCGCTTCAACAAACTGCTGGCCGGCGCCAGCTGGATGGCCGAGTACGGCAACCCGGACGTGCCGGCCGAGTGGGCGTCCATCTCGCGCTACAGCCCCTACCAGAACGTCAAGGCGGACGTGACCTACCCGAAGGTGTTCTTCGTCACCTCGACGCGCGATGACCGGGTTCACCCGGGGCACGCACGCAAGATGGCCGCGCGCATGATGGCCCAGGGCCATGACGTGCTCTATTACGAGAACATCGAAGGCGGCCACGGGAGCGCGGCCAACAACGCCCAGCTGGCCGACCGCCAGGCCCTGGAATTCGCCTTCCTGTGGAACCAGCTGGGTTCCACCCCGCAGCGCTGAGCATCGCCAGGAGCCTTCGATGAGCGACACGACCGAGCCGACCATCGTGCACAACGTGGCGGCCTCCCGCTTTGAGACCAAGGTCAGCAACCTGCTGTGCGTGGCCAGCTACCACCTGCACAACGGTGTGATGGACATGCTGCACACAGGCGTGCCCCCCGCGCTGGAAGGCCGCGGCATTGCCGCCAAGCTGGTGGCCGCCGCGCTGGCCCATGCCCGGGCCCAGGGGCTGAAGGTGCGGCCCAGCTGCAGCTATGTGGCGGTGTACATGCGCCGCCATCCGGAGACGGCCGACCTGCTGGCCCCCTGAGCGGCCCCTGAGCGACACCGCCCCCGGGCTCGCCCGGGTACGCTTGTTGCTGGTGGGGACAACACAATTCCGAACACCTTCAGGGATCCCCATGCCAGCCCCCGCCACCGCCCCTCCCGGCCCCCTGCCCTGCGTGATCGACATCGAGGCCTCCGGCTTCGGCCGCGGCAGCTACCCGATCGAGGTTGGCTTCGTGCTGCCCAATGGCGAGTCGGTTTGTACCCTGGTGCGCCCGCCCGCGCACTGGACGCACTGGGATGGCCGCGCCGAGCGCCTGCACGGCCTGACCCGCGAGCTGCTGGAGCAGCGCGGCAAGACACCGGAAGAAGTGGCCGAGCTGCTGAACACCCACCTGCGGGGCTGCACCGTCTACTGCGACGGCTGGGCCCACGACTACACCTGGCTGGCTCTGCTGTTCGAGGAAGCGGGCCTGCAACCGGCTTTCACCCTGCGCCACCTGCATGAGCTGATCGAGGAAGCCCACGCCGAGCACTGGGACCAGACCTGCGCCGAGGTCCGCAGCAGCCTGCAGCTGACGCGCCACCGCGCCAGCAGCGATGCCCGCGTGCTGCAACTGGCCCTGGGGCAGCTGCGCCAGGCCCCGGGCACAGCGCCGATGGCCGCCGCCTGAGCCGGCGGCAGCCCCCTCAGACCATCACCGGCTCCATCTCCAGCCGGATGCCGAAGCGGCCGTAGACGCTCTCCTGGATCGCCCGGGCCAGGGTCTGCACTTCGGAGCCGATCGCATCGCCGCGGTTGACCAGCACCAGGGCCTGCTTGTCGTAGACCCCGGCATGGCCGACGGTCTTGCCCTTCCAGCCACAGGCGTCAATCATCCAGCCGGCGGCCAGCTTGAAGCGGCCATCCTCCAGCGGGTAGTGCACCACGTGCGGATCGCGGGCGATGATGTCGCGGCACTGCTCCTCGGTGACGATGGGATTCTTGAAGAAGCTGCCCACGTTGCCGATCACGGCCGGATCGGGCAGCTTGGCGCGCCGCACCTCGCAAACCCACTGGAAGATGGTGCGCGCGTCGGGCTGGTGGTTGCCCGTCTCGTCCATCTTGCGCTCCAGGTCCAGGTAGCCCAGCACCGGCTGCCAGGGTTTGGGCAGGCGCAGGCGCACCCGCGTGATCACGCTCTTGCCCGCCAGCGCCCGCTTGAAGATGGAATCGCGGTAGCCAAACTGGCACTGGGCCGCGTTGAGCGTGACGGTGCGGCCGGTCAGCAGGTCCACCGTGTCGAGCGACTCGAAGCGGTCCTGCAGTTCCAGCCCGTAGGCGCCGATGTTCTGCACCGGGGCCGCGCCCACGGTGCCGGGGATCAGCGCCATGTTCTCCATGCCGCCCCAGCCCTGTTCCAGCGTCCAGGCCACGGCGTCGTGCCAGCGCTCGCCGGCACCGAACTCGACGATCACCGCCCGCTCGGTTTCCTCGACCAGGCGCTTGCCCAGAATCTCGACCTTGAGCACCAGCTCGGGCATGTCACGGGTCAGAATGACATTGCTGCCGCCCCCCAGCACGAACTTGGGCGCCAGGCCCAGTTCCGGGTGGTCCACCACCGCACGGACGTCGGCCTCTGAACGGATGCGCACCAACTGCCCCGCCACCGCTGGCAGGCCGAAGGTGTTGTAGGGTTTCAGGCTGACGCCCGGTTCGATTTGCATGGCAGAATTTTCCGCCATTTCTCAAACCGCTCCTTCTGAAGAAAGCACAACCATGCCCAGCTTTGACGCCGTCCTCGAACCCGACATGGTGGCCATCAAGAATTCGGTGAGCAACGCCCAGAAGGAGATCGCCACCCGCTTCGACTTCAAGGGCACCTCGGCCGCCGTGGAACTCAAGGAGAAGGAAAAGGAAATCCAGCTCGTGGGTGATGGCGACTTCCAGATCGAGCAGGTCAGCACCGTGCTGATCGGCAAGCTCACCAAGCAGGGCGTCACCGTCAACTACCTGGACATGAGCGGCAAGATCGAGAAGATCGGCGGCGACAAGGTGCGCCAGACCTACAAGATCAAGGCAGGCATCGAGGCCGAACTGGCCAAGAAGATCACCGGCGGGCTCAAGAACAGCAAGCTCAAGGTGCAGGCCAGCATCCAGGGCGATGAAGTGCGCGTGACCGGCAAGAACCGGGACGACCTGCAGCTGGCCATCGCCCTGCTGAAGAAGGAGTTCGCCGACCAGCCGCTGAAGTACCAGAACTTCCGCGACTGACCGGCACCGCGCCGGTCCCCCTCCTCAGTGCAGCAGGTGCTCGCCGCGGCCCGTCGGCACCGCATGCGGGCGCAGATGCGTCTTGACCCAGTCCAGCTCCAGGCCCAGCCGCTGCACCAGTTCCTCCTGCGCCGCCAGCGCGTCGGTCAGCGCGAGGCCGCCCTGCTCGCCGGCCTCGGCCATCACGCTGGCCAGGCGCAGCACGGCCCCCAGCCGGCAGAACGGCCGGCAGGCCAGCGGGTCGTCCGCCGCACTCAGCGCCAGCACCAGGGCGCCGGGGAACTGCCAGCGCCGCGCCAGCTCGGCAGTGACCTGCACATGGCTGCACTGCAGCAGACGGCGCTCATGGTCCAGCAGGCTGTCCGGCAGGCTGGCCTGCCGCTCAGCCTGGGCCATGGCCTCCGGGTCCTGCATCAGCATCAGCAGCTCGCCAGTGCGCATCACCATCCCGGCCAGATGGGCGGTGTCGGGGTCCAGATCGCATGCGCCCGCCAGCACGCGGGCATGGTCGGCCGTCGCCAGGCACTGGCGCCAGAAGCGCATGCGGTCAAAACCGTCGACCTGCGGGAACGCCCCGGCCGCGCAAGCGGCCAGCGCCAGGTCACGCAAGCCCTCCAGGCCGATGATGACGGCCGCGTCCTGCAGCGTGGCCACCGAATGGCTGGGGCTGTAGTGGGGGGAATTGGCCAGCCGCAGCACCTTGACCGACAGGCCCTGGTCTTGCGCGATCAGTTGGGAGAGTTCCCGCAGGCCCAGCGAGGCCTTGTCCAGGGACTGCATCAGGCTGTGCGCCACCTCCGGCATCGACGGCAGCGCCGCGGGGTTGGCGAAATACTTGTCCATCAACGGCATGGTGTCTCCATCAACAGGTGAGTCGAACGTCGGACCGCACGCTGGCGGTGTCCGCCCCGGTGATCGAACACCCGCCCGCCGGCCCGCGCATCAGCACCGACCCGGATACCGCTCAAAACACCGGACAATGGCGCGGTGAAAGTGACTCAAATCCTGTTCAGCCAGGGCTTCGGCACCCGGCGGGTGTGTGCCGGGCTGGTCGAGGCCGGTCTGGTCCGCCTGGGCGAGCGCGTGCTCGACGACCCCCATGAGGACCTGCCCACCGAGGGCCTGGTGCTGACCGTGGAGGGCAAGGACTGGCCTTACCACGCCCAGGCGCTGGTGATGCTGCACAAGCCTGCGGGCTATGAGTGCTCGCAAAAGCCCAAGCACCACCCCAGCGTGCTGACGCTGCTGCCACCGCCGCTGCGGGAACGCGGGGTGCAGCCCATCGGCCGGCTGGACGAGGACACCACCGGCCTGCTGCTGCTGACCGACGATGGCCGGCTGATCCACAAGCTCACCTCCCCCAAGCACCATGTGCCCAAGGTGTACGAGGTGAGCTGCAAGCACCCACTGGCCGCGGACGCGGTGCCCCGCCTGCTGGCCGGGGTGGTGCTGGACGACGACCCGGCCCCGGTGGCCGCCGCCGCCTGCGAGCTGGTCGACGAGACCCACCTGCGGCTCACGCTGACGGAGGGCAAGTACCACCAGGTCAAGCGCATGGTCGCCGCCATCGGCAACCGGGTCGAGGCCCTGCACCGCAGCCGCTTCGGCCCGCTGAGCCTGCCGGCCGACCTGGCGCCCGGCCAATGGTGCTGGATTCCCGGTTGGCCGGCGGGCTGATGACCCTGCACCGATAATCGATCCGTCATGCGAGTTTTCCGAGGCCACCACCCGTCCTTCGCCGCCGGTCCCGGCTGTGCGCTCACCATCGGCAACTTTGACGGCGTGCACCGTGGCCACCAAGCCATGCTGGCCCTGCTGAACAACGAAGCCCGGCTGCGTGGCCTGCGCAGCTGCGTGATGACCTTCGAGCCGCACCCACGCGACTGGTTTGCACAGAAGCTGGGCAAGCCCGAGGCGGCGCCGCTGCGCATCGCCACGCTGCGCGACAAGCTGCAGGAGTTGGAGCACTGCGGTGTGGATGACGTGGTGCTGATGCGCTTTGACGACCGTCTGGCCAGCCTCTCACCGGACGACTTCATCCGCCAGGTGCTGGTGAACCAGCTCAAGGCCCGCTACGTGCTGGTGGGCGATGATTTCCGCTTTGGCGCCAAGCGGGCGGGTGACTACGCGCTGCTGGATGCCGCTGGCAACGACCTGGGTTTCGACGTCGCCCGCATGATGAGCTATGAGGTGCACGGCCTGCGCGTCTCCAGCTCGGCCGTGCGCGAGGCCCTGGCCGCCGGCGACATGCGCCGCGCCGCCACCCTGCTGGGCCGGCCCTACTGCATCTCCGGCCATGTGGTGCATGGCCGCAAGCTGGGCCGTGACCTGGGCTTTCGCACGCTGAACCTGCGCTTTCCCTCGCACCGCCCCGCCGCCCAGGGCATCTTCGTCGTGCGGGTGCACGGCCTGGGCCCCAGCCCGCTGCCGGGCGTGGCCAGTCTGGGCGTGCGCCCGTCGGTGGAAGACGCCGGCCGGGTGCTGCTGGAGGTGCATTGCCTGGACTGGCCAGCCCACATCGCGCTGGAAGGCGGCTACGCCCGCCTGCTGCGGGTGGAGCTGATGCACAAGCTGCACGACGAACGCCGCTACCCCTCGCTGGAGGCCCTGCGGGCCGGCATTGCCCAGGACGTGGTGGATGCCACGGCCTGGTGGCGCGCCTACGGCGTCTGAACCGCCGCTGGCGGCCGGCCGCTAGAATCCAAGGATGCGCCCCGCTCCCCTCCTGGCCGGCTCCTGCTGCGAACACACCGCGGTGCGCCGGCAGACCACGCGCGACCGAATTCCGCTCGGCGCGGCCTGAACCGGGCCCCGCCAGCTCTGTCGCGCGGCGCCTGCGGCGCCGTTCCTCCCTTTTCGCCTGCCAGTGCGCGCCCCTTCCTGCGCCGCACGAGAAGCCATGACCGACAAGAAATCCGCCCCGAAGAACGACGCCAAGGACAGCAGCGCCTACCGCGCCACGCTGAACATGCCCGACACCCCCTTCCCGATGCGTGGCGACCTGCCCAAGCGCGAACCGGGCTGGGTGAAGGACTGGAACGAGAGCGGCCTGTACAAGCGCCTGCGCGACGCCCGCCACGGCGCCCCGCTGTTCGTGCTGCACGACGGCCCCCCGTACGCCAACGGCCAGATCCACATGGGCCACGCGGTCAACAAGGTGCTCAAGGACATGATCGTCAAGAGCCGCCAGCTGGCTGGCTTTGACGCCCAGTACATCCCCGGTTGGGACTGCCACGGCCTGCCGATCGAGAACGCGATCGAGAAGAAGTACGGCCGCAACCTGAGCCGGGACGACATGCAGGCCAAGAGCCGTGCCTACGCCACCGAGCAGATCAACCAGCAGCGCGAGGACTTCAAGCGCCTGGGCGTGCTGGGCGACTGGGAGCGCCCCTACCGCACGATGGACTTCGCCAACGAGGCCGGTGAGCTGCGCGCCTTCAAGCGGGTGATCGAACGCGGCTTCGTCTACCGTGGCCTGAAGCCGGTGTACTGGTGCTTCGACTGCGGCAGCTCGCTGGCCGAGTTCGAGATCGAATACGCCGACAAGAAGAGCGACACGCTGGACGTGGCCTTCGAGACCGATGACGCCGATGCGCTGGCCACCGCCTTCGGCCTGCCGGCCCTGCCCGCCGGCAAGAGCGGCTTCATCGTCATCTGGACCACCACCGCCTGGACCATCCCGGCCAACCAGGCGCTGAACGCCCACCCCGAGCTGAACTACGCCCTGGTCAACACGCCCATGGGCTGCCTGGTGCTGGCCGAGGACCTGGTCGAGACCGCCCTGGCACGCTTTGGCCTGGAAGGCCAGGTGCTGGCCACCGCCAAGGGTGAGAAGCTGGGCGGCCTGAACTTCCGCCACCCGCTCTACGACGTGGATGCTGGCTACCGCCGCCTGGCACCGGTCTACCTGGCCGACTACGTGTCGGCCACCGACGGCACCGGCATCGTGCACTCGGCCCCCGCCTATGGTCTGGACGACTTCAACTCCTGCGTCGCCCACGGCATGAGCTACGACCAGATCCTCAACCCGGTGCAGGGCAACGGCTGCTATGCGGCCGACTTCCCGCTCTTCGGCGGGCTGCACATCTGGAAGGCCGTGCCGGTCATCCTGGAAGCACTGAAGAACGCCGGCCGGCTGATGGCCACCCAGCCCATCACCCACAGCTACCCGCACTGCTGGCGCCACAAGACGCCGGTGATCTACCGCGCCGCCGCGCAGTGGTTCATCCGCATGGACGAGGAGACGCCCGACAGCCGCGGCGTGTTCGTCAAGGACCGCGCCGAGAAGACCCTGCGCCAGATGGCGCTGGAGGCGATCGAGCACACATCCTTCTACCCCGAGAACGGCCAGGCCCGGCTGCGCGACATGATCGCCAACCGGCCGGACTGGTGCATCTCCCGCCAGCGCAGCTGGGGCGTGCCGGTGCCTTTCTTCCTGCACAAGGACACGGGCGAACTGCATCCGCGCACGATGGAGATCCTCGACCAGGCCGCCGACATCGTCGAGCAGGGCGGCATCGAGGCCTGGAGCCGCGTGACCGCGGAGGAGATCCTGGGCGCCGCCGATGCCCCGCACTACACCAAGAGCACCGACATCCTGGAGGTGTGGTTCGACTCGGGCTCGACCTTCTGGCACGTGCTGCGCGGCAGCCACGCCAAGGCCTACCCGAACGGCGACTTCCACGCCGAAGGCCCCGAGGCCGACCTCTACCTGGAAGGCCATGACCAGCACCGCGGCTGGTTCCACAGCTCGTTGCTGCTGGGCTGTGCGCTGTTCGGCCGCGCGCCCTACAAGGGCCTGCTGACCCACGGCTTCACCGTGGACAGCCAGGGCCGCAAGATGAGCAAGAGCCTGGGCAACGGCATCGACCCGCAGGAGGTCAACAAGAAGCTTGGCGCCGAGATCATCCGCCTGTGGGTGGCCGCCAGCGACTACTCCGGCGACATCGCCGGCGACGACAAGATCCTGGCCCGGGTGATCGACGCCTACCGCCGCATCCGCAACACGCTGCGCTTCCTGCTGGCCAACACGTCCGACTTCGACCCGGCCACCGACGCCGTGCCCGACGCCGAGCTGCTGGAGATCGACCGCTACGCCCTGGCCCGTGCCGGCCAGCTGCAGGCCGAGATCCTGGCCCACTTCGACCGCTATGAGTTCCACCCGGTGGTGTCCAAGCTGCAGGTCTACTGCTCGGAAGACCTGGGCGCCTTCTACCTGGATGTGCTCAAGGACCGGCTCTACACCAGCGCCCCCAAGAGCCTGGCCCGCCGCTCGGCCCAGACCGCGCTGTGGCAGATCACGCACGCCATGCTGCGCTGGATGGCCCCCTTCCTCAGCTTCACCGCGGAAGAAGCCTGGCCGATCGTCGCCGGGGCCAAAACCCAGGGCTCGATCTTCTTCGAGACCTTCTGGAAGTTCACGACGCCGGACGAGGGTCTGCTGGCCAAGTGGGGCCGCATCCGCGCCATCCGCGAGCTGGCCAACAAGGAGATCGAAGCCGTGCGCACGGCCGGTGCCGTGGGCGCCTCGCTGCAGGCCACGCTGACGATCACCGCCGGCGCCGACGACGCGGCCCTGCTGCGCTCGCTGGGCGAGGACCTGAAGTTCGTCACCATCACCTCGGCGGTGACGGTGGTGGACGGCGCCGAGCTGGCCGTCACGGTCACGCCCAGCACCGCCGTCAAGTGCGAGCGCTGCTGGCACTACCGTGAGGACGTGGGCAGCGACGCCGCCCACCCGACGCTGTGCGGCCGCTGCAGCAGCAACCTCTACGGCGCGGGCGAAACCCGCACCGTGGCCTGAGCGGAGCGCGCATGGCACGCAGTCCACGCAAGTCCGCCAGCAACGGCGACAGCACCAACCTGTGGGTCTGGCTGGGCCTGGCCGTGGCGGTGATCCTGCTCGACCAGTTCAGCAAGACACTGATCCTCGGCTTCTTCCAGCTGGGCGACAGCCACACCGTCACCTCGTTCTTCAACGTCGTGCGGGTGCACAACACCGGGGCCGCGTTCTCGTTCCTGGCCGGCGCCTCGGGCTGGCAGCGCTGGTTCTTCATCGGACTGGGCGTGGCCGCCTCCGGCTTCATCGTCTGGATGCTGCGCCGCCATCCCGGCCAGACGCTGTTCTGCTTCGCCATCAGCATGATCCTGGGCGGCGCGCTGGGCAACGTGATCGACCGGGTGATCCACGGCTATGTGGTGGACTTCATCCAGGTCCACTACGCCGGGCGCTACTTTCCGTCCTTCAACCTGGCCGACAGCGCCATCACGCTGGGCGCGATCTGCCTGGTGCTCGACGAACTGCGTCGGGTGCGCAAAGGCTGAGCCGCCTCGACCGCGGGGCCCGACGGTAGACTGAGCCCATGCTGCTCGACACGATCGACACCGCCCGCGATTTCGGGCGGCTGAAGAACATCGCCGGCGTGCTGATCCGGCACGGGCTGGGCGACCTGGTGCGCCGCCTGGGCTTGGCCGACACGCTGGACCGTGCCGGCCACCGCCTGCACTGGGAAGGCGCCGCCGACCTGGCCCGCCTGCCGCCACCGGTGCAGCTGCGCAAGGCGCTGGAGGAGCTGGGGCCCACCTTCGTCAAGCTGGGCCAGATCCTGGCCGGCCGGGCCGACCTGTTGGATGCTGAGTGGATCCACGAGCTGGAGCAACTGCACAGCCAGGTGCCGGCGCTGCCGCTGGACCAACTGCGGCCCCAGCTGGTGCAGGACCTGGGCGGCGAACCCGAGGACGTCTTCGCCAGCTTCGATGTCGAGCCGCTGGCCGCCGCCTCGATCGCCCAGGTGCACCGCGCCACACTGAAGGACGGCACCGAGGTCATCGTCAAGATCCGCCGCCCCGGCATTGAGACCATCATCGAATCCGACCTGCGGCTGCTGGAGCGCTTTGCCGGCGTGGCCGAGAAGCAGATGCCGGCCCTCAAGCCGTATCGGCCGCAGAACCTGGTGCGGGAATTCGGCCGTTCGCTGCGCCGCGAGCTGGACCTGGCCGCCGAGTGCCACAACGCCGAGCGCATCGCCACCAACCTGCTGCCGCTGGGCTTTGTGGTGATCCCCACCGTGCACTGGGAATACACCAGCGCCCGGCTGAACGTGCAAAGCCGCATCCTGGGCGTGCCCGGCACCGATCTGGACCGGGTGGCCCGCGAGGGCATGGACAAGGTGCTGCTGGCCCGGCGCGGCGCCCAGGCGGTGCTGAAGATGATCGTCGAGGACGGCTTCTTCCACGCCGACCCCCACCCCGGCAACGTCTTCTACCTGCCCGAGAACCGGCTGGCCTTCATCGACTTCGGCATGGTGGGGCGGCTGTCGGCCCGCCGACGCGAGGAACTGCTGCAGCTGCTGCTGGGCCTGGTGCAGCGCCGCCCGCAGGCCGTGGCCGATGTGCTGATGGACTGGGCGGGCGCCGACGCCAACGTGCAACTGGTGCAGCTGGAAGCCGAGATCGAGGACTTCGTCGACCAGTACCACGGCACGCCACTGGCCCAGCTGAGCCTGGGCGGGATGCTGTCGGACGTGACGGCCATCCTGCGCGAACACAGCCTGGCCCTGCCCTCGGACTTGGCGCTGCTGATCAAGGCGTTCATTTCGCTGGAAGGCATGGGCCGGGCGCTGGACCCCGAGTTCCACATGGCCGAGGAAGCCCTGCCGCTGCTGCGCCAGGTGGTGCGCGCCCGCTACCAGCCCAAGGCGCTGGCCAGCCGGGGTCTGCAGTCCCTGCAGCGGGTGCTGCAGCTGGCGGAGCAACTGCCCCACGACATCTCGCGCCTGCTGCGGGCGGCCCGGCGCGGCCAGCTCAACATCAACATCGAGGTGCAGTCGCTGCAGCGCGTGGGCGATCAATTGGACCGGGCGGCCAGCCGGCTGTCGGTCGCACTGGTGATCGCCGCGCTGATCATCGGCTCCTCCATCGTCATGACGGTGAACGGCGGCCCGCACCTGCTGGGCCTGCCGGCCTTCGGGCTGATGGGCTTCGTCGGCTCGATCTTCGGCGCGCTCTGGCTGGTGCGCTCCATCATCCGCAGCCGACGCCACCTGGACGAGTGAGTCCGGCCGCCCACTGACGCGCCCGGCATCCGGGTTGGCGCGGACAGGGCTGCCCCCCTCCCCACGCCGTCCCGGCCGAGGTTAGGGTTCGGGATAAGGAGGGTTTGCCCATGTCCCAGGTGTCTCCCCATCCCAGCGCGGCCTACGACCGCCCGGCCATCGCCGCCCCCGCCGGCAGCGTGCCGGCCCTGCGCCCCCTGCCGCTGAGCGCGCCGTTTCGCTGGCTGCTGATGGGCTGGCGCGATTTCAACGAGTGCCCGGCCATCGGTCTGTTCTACGGCACGGCCTTCATGGCGATGGGCTGGCTGCTGCTGTCGGTGTTCCACCATGCGCCGGCCTACACGCTGGCCCTGTCGGCCGGCTTTCTGCTGCTGGGCCCCTGCCTCTGCCTGGGGCTGTACCAGGCCAGCCGGGCCCTGCATCAAGGGGAGACGCCGGACCTGGGCCGCTCACTGCTGGCCTGGGAGACCCGCACCGGACAGCTGGCCATCTTCGGCTTCGTGCTGCTGATCCTGGAGATGCTGTGGGGACGCGCCTCGCTGATCGTCTTCGCCGTCAGCTTCGATGGCATGCCGGACTTCAAGGGCTCGCTGCTGGCCCTGCTGGAGCGGGAAAACCTGGAGTTCGCGCTGACCTATTTGTCAGTGGCCGCGGTGTTCGGCGGGCTGATCTTCTCGGTCAGCGCGGTGTCGATCCCGATGCTGCTCGACCGCGACACCGACGCCGTCACCGCCGGCCTGACCAGCCTGCGCCTGGTGCTGAGCCAGCCGCTGGTCATGCTGCTGTGGGCGCTGCTGCTGATGGTGCTGGTCACGCTGGCCATGCTGCCCTGGTTCGCCGGCCTGTTGGTGGTGGCGCCGGTGCTGGGCCACGCCAGCTGGCATGCCTATCGCGAGGCGGTGCTGCCCGAGGCCGAAGACGACGGCTCGGCCGACCTCGATTGAGCGGAGTCCCCGCCCGCACAGGGCTTGCGGCAAGATGGCGGGATGGATCTGTCCCCCGATGCCCCCTGCCCCTGCGGCCGGCCCGACCGGCAACGCCGCGGTCCCCCCCTGGCCTATGGCGCCTGCTGCGGCCGCTGGCACCACGGCCCGCAGCAGCTGCAGGCCCCAGACGCCGAGAGCCTGATGCGCTCGCGCTACAGCGCCTTTGTGCTGGGTCTGCACGACTACCTGCTGGCCACCTGGCACCCCGACACCCGCCCCGCCACGCTGGACCCGGACGAGCCCGGCCTGCGCTGGCTGGGCCTGGAGGTGCGCCGGCATGTCGCCCAGGATGCGGACCACGCGATGGTGGAGTTCGTCGCCCGCTGCAAGCTGGGCGGGCGCGCCCAGCGCCTGCATGAATGCAGCCGCTTCGTGCGGGACGCCCAAGGCCACTGGCTGTACCTGGACGGCGAGTTCCGCGACTGAATGCCGCCGCCGTCTCCCGTCCCCATCCATCACCAGGACGAACACCTGCTGATCGTCCACAAGCCGGCCGGCCTGCTGGTACACCGCACGGCCCTGGACCGCCACGAGCACGACAGCCTGCTGGACCGCCTGCGCCAGTGGCTGCCGCCTGCGGACGCCGCCGGGCTGGCACCGGCCCACCGGTTGGACAAGGGCACCTCGGGCCTGCTGATCTTCACCCGCCATGCGGAAGCCGCGCGCCAGATGGGGCGGCTGTTCGAGCA
Source organism: Ideonella benzenivorans (assembly GCF_020387415.1). GTDB lineage: Bacteria > Pseudomonadota > Gammaproteobacteria > Burkholderiales > Burkholderiaceae_C > Ideonella > Ideonella benzenivorans. Next base: position 423,064 of record NZ_JAGWCB010000012.1, read on the forward strand.
GGGACGGGTGCACAAGCGCTATCTGGCCTTGGTGCGGGGCTGGCCAGGGCCCACCGGCGCCTGCGACCACCCCCTGGCGCGCGACCCGGAACGCCCCAGCCAAGGCCAACCGCAACTGCCCGCCCTCACCCACTATCGCCGACTCGCCCGGGTGGAATGGCCGCTGAGTGTCGACCCTCGTTTCCCCACGGCCCGCTACGCGCTGGTGGAAGCCGAGCCGCTGACCGGCCGACGCCACCAGATCCGGCGCCACTTCAAGCACCTGGCCCACCCACTGGTGGGCGACGCCACCCACGGCAAAGGCCCGCACAACCGGGCGGTGGCGGCCTGGACCGGCACGACGCGCCTCTGGCTGCTGGCCCACCACCTGAGCCTGCCGCACCCCATCCACGGGCAGCCGCTCTCGTACCACGCGCAACCCGAGCCCGAGTGGCCCGCGCTGCTGCAGCGCGGCCACTGGCTGGCGGATGACCCCGCCGGGCTGGTCCCGTTGCTCACGCCGGTCGACCACTGAGGCCCGGTCCTCGCCAGGGCGATCGGCCAGTGGGCACTGCTCCCATGGCCGGGCAGCGCGACAATGCGGGCCCGCTCTTCGCAACCGCCAGCGCCCTTGCGCGCACCCGTGCGGCACCCACCCCATTCATGCAAAACGGACTGCTTGCTGCCGCCCTGGCCTATGTCATCTGGGGCCTGTTTCCGCTCTACTTCCACCAGTTGACCCGGCTCGGCGCCTTTGAACTGGTGCTGCACCGCACCGTCTGGGCCCTGTGCTTCCTGTTGTGCGTGCTGGCCTGGCGGCGACAGTGGCGCTGGCTGGGCCAGGCGTTGCGCCAACCCCGGCTGCTGGGGCTGTACGCGGCCAGCGCCGCCCTGCTGTCGGTCAACTGGCTGATCTACGTCTGGGCCGTCAACAACGGCCATGTGCTGGAAGCCAGCCTGGGCTACTTCATCAACCCTCTGGTCAATGTGCTGCTGGGCGTGCTGGTGCTGCGCGAACGCCCACGCCCGCTGCAATGGCTGGCCCTGACTCTGGCCGCCAGCGGTGTGTTGTGGATGGCCTGGCGCACCGGTGCGCCACCCTGGGTGGCGCTGGCCCTGGCGCTGAGCTTCGGCCTCTACGGCCTCATCAAGAAGACGGCTCCACTGGAGGCCTTTGAGGGCCTCACCTTCGAAACCCTGCTGCTGGCCCTGGTGGCAGTGCCACTGCTGATCGGCTGGGACCTGACCGGGCACAGCAGCATGACGGGCGCCCCCGCCTCGCTGTGGGCCTGGCTGCTGCTGGCCGGCCCGCTGACGGCCATCCCCCTGCTGCTGTTCGGCCACGGCGCCCGCCGCATCCCGCTGGGCACCCTGGGCCTGCTGCAGTACATCAGCCCTTCGCTCCAGTTCCTGCTGGGCGTCTGGCTGTTTCATGAACCCCTTCAACCCGACCGCCTGGCCGGCTTCGCGCTGATCTGGCTGGCTCTGCTGCTCTACAGCGGCGAAACCCTCTGGCGCGCCCGCCTGGTCGCCCCGCGCCCTGCATGAGCCGGAGACACAGCCAACGAAACCGTGGTATAGTGATTGGCTTCTGGGGACGTAGCTCAGCTGGGAGAGCGTCGCGTTCGCAATGCGAAGGTCGGGAGTTCGATCCTCCTCGTCTCCACCAAGAACCGCACAGGGGTTGCACCGAAAGGCCGCAACCCCTTGTCGCTTCTAGGATTTGTGCTCTGACAAGCACTTAGGAACCGGTCCCGCTCTGCCCTCGCCCCGAGGACTGTGTAAGAGCACCGTGTAAGCTGGTCGCGTGAATGACTCTGACGTGACCCCTTTTCCTGGCGTGTACCTCCGCGAAGGCAGCACCGTCTACCAGTTCGGAATCCAGGTCCCCACGGACCTGCGAGAACACTTCAAGACCCAATGGGCCGTGCGCAAGTCGCTGGGCACCAAGGACCTCCGCGAGGCCAACGCAAAGGCGAAGGCCCTGCATGCGGAGTGGGAGGAGAAGTTCGGGGCCCTCCGCAGGAGGCAGAACCCGGAGCCCGTCCCCCTGACCCCTGCACTGGTCGCCACCTTCGCCCGTGAGGTGCGCCGCTGGGTGCTGGAGGCGGACGACAACATGCGAGCCTTCCCGAGTGCTGCCAGAGCCCTCCAGGTGGCGCAGCTGGGGAAGCTACGGGCCGAGCTGGAGAAGACCCCCGAGGGGGCCGCGCTGGCCCAAGCCGTGCGCCCCGACCTGTCCGCCTTGACCATCGGAGGACAGGCCGAGCCCTCACCCGCCCCTGATCCCCTGGCCGGTCTCTCTGCCCCCGAAGCCGAGGCCCTGGCACAGTGGAACGCTGCCGGTGTGGCTGCGGCTGCTGTGGACATGGCCCGCCAGAACCTGCGCTCTGTCCTGCCCCTGGCCGAGGGCATCGCCCTGGAGATGGGACTGCGGGTGAACTGGACCAGCCCCGAGGGCGTGCAGGCACTCCGGGAACTCCTCAAGGCGCACCGACAGGCCACAGAGGAGGCCCTGCTGCGAGACCGTGGGGAGGTGATCAACACCCCTGCCGCCGAGCCCTCCACCAGCGCCAGCAGCGGACACCCTCAGGAAGGCACCCAGCAGCCCGCAGGAGGGCCGAACGGGGCCAAGGCAGGACACACCCCCATGGATGCCTTTGAGGCTTGGCAAAGGCGCAAGCCTGGGCGACCGGTCAAGTCCGTGGCGAAGTACCGCGCCACAGCCGAGAAGCTCGCCAAGCTCGCCCGCGTGCCCATCCTGGAGCAGCTAACCCGGGAGGATGGGCGAGCCATCCAGGACAAGCTGATGGCCGAGGCCACCGAGCGTGGGGGCCGGGCGCAAAACACCGCCGCATCGGAGCTGGGCCGCATCAAAACTCTGTTCAATGAGGCCGTGGACCTGGGATGGATTGACCGCAGCCCGATGCCCGCACGAGGCATCGAGAGGATCAAGGCCGACCGCAGGGCCTGGACGAGGGCCGACCTGCCTCGCCTGTTCGATGACCCCCTCTTCACCGACTATGCCGTGCCCAGCGCCTCCATGGCGGGCCTGGACGCTGCCTACTGGCTTCCTCTGCTGGGCCTGTACACCGGGGCCCGGGTGTCCGAGTTGGCGCAACTGCGCACCTCCGACATTGAACACACCGAGGAGGCAGGCTGGGTGCTGCACATCCAGGAGGATCAGGAGGAGGGCCTGCGGGTCAAGAACGCCCACTCAGTGCGGGACGTGCCCATTCACCCCGAACTGGTGCGCCTGGGCTTCGTGGACTACTGGCGGGCCATCGCAGAGCACGGGGCGGGCCCCCTGTGGCCTGCACTGCGCCGCACGGAGTTGAACGGTGCCGGGGGCAAGTTCAGCCAGTGGTTCGGGAAGTACAAGGCCGCCAAGGGCTTCGGCCCTGATCTGGTCTTCCACTCGTTCAGGCACACCGTGGAGACCGAACTGCGGGCCCTGCGAACCCCTAAGTACCTCATCGACGCCATCACCGGCCACGCTGGAAAGACGGTCGCGGACGACTACGCGCACACCACCGTGGGCACCTTGAGGGAGGCTCTGGACCCGCTGGCCTACCCTGGCTTGGAGCTGCCCCGGGTGTTCACTGCGCCCGCCTGGAAGCCCTGAGGGGCCCCAAGGGGCGGCCGAATTTCTGGCCAAAATTTCCGAGGGGGTATCTGATGAGCCCGGGGCCGGAGTTCCCCCCCGTGGGGGTGCCCTTCCTGGTCAACAACGGACGCAAATCCGTGTGGAACGGATGGCTCATCCCTTGAGCTGAAGCTCCCTCGGTTGCAACAGTTGCAGATGGGGGAAGGTCGATGGCACAGGCGAGGATCAAAGGATATCAGGCCCAGCGGTAGACGCATCTCTGCTGATGCGCTGCCCCCTGTTCTGCGGGTGCAATGGGGGCTGTTCAACCCACAGGAAACACCCCTGATGACCACTGCAACCGCTGCCGCTTCCTCCGTGTCCTTCCGCCTCCTGGGTGCCCCCTTGCTGGCCCTGGCCGACCTCTCCGTCCGGGGCATCTGCCGGGCCCTGTCCAAGGTCTCCCGGGTCACCGATGGCGGGGTCTTCCGCTATCCGAACGGGCCCGCCTTCCTGGACTGCTGGCATGAGCGGTCCGAGCTCGGGGGCTCGGTGATCCTGCGCCTGGGACGGGTGGAGGTTTGCGCCGACTACCGGCACCCGGCCTGATAGCAGAGTCCCGCCAAGGCCCGCAGGAGCCTCCAGGCGGGCCTGCAGCAGCGCGGACAGGGCCAACCCACAGGGGCACGCTCTGAGGACCCACAGCTGCCGGACTGCCCCGCCTCGGGAACTGGTTCGATTCGGGTGTACCTCCAAGGACACGGCCCTCCCTGGTTCGATATAGCCAGATTGACAACTCAAAGCGAACCGACATAATACGAACCATCCAAACGGAACCAGTTCGCTATGCCATTCGTCCGCGCCTACCTCCGAGCCAGTACCGAAGACCAGGACGCCTCCCGCGCCCGCAGTGACCTGGAGACCTTCGCCCGTGAGCACCACCTCCAGGTCGCCTCCTGGTACATGGAGAACGAGTCCGGGGCCAAGCTGGAGCGCCCCGAGTTGTTCCGCCTGATCCGGGACGCGAGCCCTGGGGACGTGCTCCTGGTCGAACAGGTGGACCGGCTGTCCCGCCTGAGCACCCAGGATTGGGAGACGCTAAAGGCCAAGCTCCAGGAGAAGCGCTTGCGGGTGGTGGCTCTGGATCTGCCCACAAGCTGGATGGGCGCCAGCGCCAACATGGACGAGACCACCCAGGCGCTCCTGGACGCTGTGAACCGCATGCTCCTGGACATGCTGGCAGCCGTGGCCCGCAAGGACTACCAGGACCGCAGGCGCAGGCAAGCCCAGGGCATCGCCAAGGCCAAGGAGGCCGGGAGCTACAAGGGCCGCAAGGTGGACGCAGAGCGCCACGCCCTCATTGCCGAACTGCTGGATAAGGGGCTCTCCTGGTCCAAGGTGTGCGAGGCCACCAAGGCCAGCCGCTCCACCGTGCTGCGGGTGGTCAACGCCAGGAAGGAAGCCGCACAGGCCGCCTGACCGCCCACCAGCGAGGGCCCGCCAGCTGCCCCCTCCGCCCCTCTTCCAGCGCCTGCCGAGGACCATCCTGGGCAGGCGTTCTCATTTCAACGAAATCGCTTCGCTAAGTGCTTGATACACAAGCAACTCGACCAGCGCGTGCCCATTTATGCAGCAGAAACGCGGCCTAAACCCTGAGTATTGGGGAGAGCCTCCCTCCCCTCCCTCGTTCACACCCTATAGGTATACCTAGAGGACCCCTTGTAGTGGCCCTGTAGGTCCCCTGAAGTTGGCCCGCTGCTGGCTTTCCTGGGCATGACCGAGGACACCCATCCCATTGCAGTCACTGAAGGAGTGAAGCCCATGCACCAGCCCAAGGTGTACCGGCAGCTTGCCTTCCCTGTCCCGGTGTTCGACCGGATCAAGGAGGTCCAGCGCCAGCAGGCCGCACTGAGCGGCCAACACATGACCATCGCCCAGGTGGTCGGTCACATCGTCCAAGCCCACCAGCGCCAGGAATGTCAGGAACGTGTCACCCGTGCTGCCCTCCTACGCTGACCCCATGAGCCCAGACCTCGCACCGATGAGGCGCAAGCAAGCCTTGGCCCTCGGACTGAAGGAGTACACCAGCCCCTTCCGCTGCCTCAAGTGCCACAGCTACCTCCGCAGAACCCGCAGCAATGCCTGCGTGGGTTGCCAGCAGATCCAGCGGCGCAAACGCGAGCTCCTGATCCAGCGAGGCCGGCAAGAGGTGATGGACAAAGCAAGGGCCCAGATCCTGCGGGAAATGGCAGCAGCGGAACGCAGACAGGCCAAGGAGGCCGAGAAGGCACAGAAGGGGGCCGCTCGCCGGGAAGCCAAGGAGGCCGCAGCGCGGGAGCGCAGACGTGCCCAGCGTGAGGCCAGCCGCGCGGAGAAGCTCAGGAGAGCCGCAGAAGCCACCCCGGAGCCCGTGCCTATGGTGTCCCCTCTACCCCATACCCAGGAGGTCCCTGGGGGCCCGGAAGTGCCCCCGTGGGAGGTGGTCACAGCGCCAGCCAAGGAAGGTTGCTCAGTGGAGCAGGCTCCCGCAGCTGGAGCAGAGCCTGTAGACCTGGATGACCTCTGCCCCTGGGACTGAGGGACACCAGCCCGCACAGCAGACCCAGCTCTGCAGATTCACAGGCGGGGTGGTCGGTCAGCACCCAAGGTGCCCCGAGATTGCTTCAAGCGTCCGGGAGCACCTGTTTTCTTGCTGCAGTGCCCGCGCCGGTCTACCACTGCGGGCGGCCACAATTGACCACCCTCCGTAAGCGCAGCGCACCTCATGGCTTTCGCAGACCTACACCCGCGCATCGAGCAAATTCTCGGCAAGCCCATCCCGCCCGAGCATTCCCTCCCCAGCCTGGAGCGCCTTCCACCAGAGGTACTTCGCGATGCAGACTTGCTCCACAAGCATGCCGGAAGCCTTCTGGCGTTCGCCTACTTGTTCCACGTTACGGGGGCTGCGTTCGGCGACGTTAAGGGCTACTGCAACGCCCGAGGGTGGACGACTGGTATCGACGAATAGTCGATGGGCCATGAACGCTCTGACCAACTTCACCACCCCCTTCGCCACCGCCCTGCGTGTCCTGAACCGCGAGGGCCAGCCCTGGTTCATCGCCAAGGACGTCTGCGAGACCCTGGGACTGACAAACGTAACCCGCGCCACGGCCGGGCTCGGGCCCCACGAAAAGGGACTTCAAACTGTGAAGACCCTTGGAGGCCCCCAGATGCTCACTGTGGTCAACGAGTCAGGCTTCTACAAGCTGGTCCTCAAGTCCCGCAAGCCGGAAGCCCGCAAGTTCCAGGACTGGGTGACCGGCGTGGTCCTGCCTGCCATCCGCAAGGACGGGGGCTACATCCTGGGTGAGGAGAAGGTGGCGACCTCCGGCCGATGTATGTTGCCCCTAGCTCAGTGCGTATCTAGACTTGGGCGATGGACCTTCTCATCGGAATCCCCGCGTGGCTGATTGCTTCCGTTGTTGTGGGCGCAGTTGCCGCCTCTAGGGGGCGGAGTGGCTTCGGCTTCTTCCTCATTTCATTCCTGCTCTCCCCGCTTATCGGCTTGCTGGTCCTCCTGCTGGTTCGCAACTATGCAGAGGAGGACCGCCAGTGGAGGGCGAGGCGAGACGCAACGCGTGGGGCTTCGCCACTACAACCTCCGGCCGTGACTACCACCGCGACTGGTGGAGGCTCGACGGGGGCACCTTACGCCACAGGGATGGAACTTCGCATTTCGCAGCTAGAACGGCTTGCCGCTCTTCGTAGTGCCGGAGTACTCAGCGACACCGAGTTTGAGGAACAGAAGCGGCAGCTACTTGGTGGCGAAGCCACTTCAGACTCCCACTCCGAGGCAATGGATGCGGCCGCTTCGGCGCGAAAAACAACCCTCTTCGGACTCTGCCCGACATGCAGGTCCACTATTCAGATGGACGCCACAGTGTGCCCCCGCTGCGGGGCCTCTAAAGCCGCGCGGACGGATTGGGCACCCAGGCCCATATAGCGGCACTGAGCCCATGCCATGAACGTACTGACCACCTTCGCCCAGCCCCTCACCATGTCCAGCCGCGAGATTGCCGAGCTGACCGGGAAGCGCCACGACCACGTTCTCCGTGACATCGACAACCTGCTGGCCGAGTTGGGGGAGACATCTCCCCAACTTTGGGGCCATCTCCCGGACGCTTACGGCCGCCCCCAGCGTGTGGCGTTCCTCCCCAAGGACCTGACGCTGACCCTGGTGGCCGGCTACTCGGCCCCGCTGCGGCACCGCATCGTGTCCCGCTGGCTAGAACTGGAGGAGGCCGCGAAGGGCCCCGCGCTGCCGAACTTCAGCAACCCCGCCGAGGCCTCCCGTGCCTGGGCCCTGGAATTCGAGCGTGCCGAGGAGCAGGCCCGGCTGGTGGTCGAGCACGCCAAGAAGGTCGAGGCCCTGCCCTCACATGATCTGGAAGTAGACGACGTCCCCATCTTGGCCCGGAGTCACCTGGTTCCGATTTATGTCCCCTGAGACCTCCCCTCCGTTCGGATGAATCAGGGTCACCGCAGTGGCCTGCCGGATGAGATCCAGCCGCCCTCCATGCCATCGAACATCCCAGGGCTCAGGGTCCACGCTCAGGTGCCCATCGACTCCCATCAGAACCGGGGCTTCCTCCCTTGAGAGGTCGACCCATTGGTCCCCAAACTGCCACTCAGACCGCTCCCGGCCCATGCAATCGGAGACCACGACAACAGTTAGACGCTCGCTCAATTTCATCCCTTTCAGTTCGCAGGTTCAAGAACATCGCGTCAGCCATCTGAGCATCGGAAGAGCCCTACGGCTGCCGCGATTCGAGAGCCAAGACTACTCGCCTCCTGGCAGTACCCGTAGGGCTGCCCTCCCTGCAAATGACCTGAAGCTGAGGGTGTAACTGCGTGGCTTCCTCCCCTCGGACAGAGGGCCTAGGCCACGAGCCATACAAGGTGGGTGTGGGCCCTGATGAGCACCTCCATCTAGCTGCTGGGCGTCCTGTCGATGTTCCGGGGTGTCCAGTACGAAACAGGGCACCTAACCCCAGGAGACCCGCCTCGGCCAGGACGAACGTTCGCACCGCATCGATTGGACGCCACGCCCTCGGTGGCCCTGACTTGGGCGTCATCCTCTAGAAAACCTGGGCATGCACTAGAATCCGCGCCCGACGCATCAACTGTGTGCGCGACTGTGTAAGACGAAGCTCTGCAACGCACCGGTTCTCCTAGGTAAAGTGGTGAAATCGAGGCTTCCTCCTCGTCTCCACCAAAATACGAAGGGCTGCACCGCAAGGTTGCAGCCCTTTTTGTTGCTGCCTCCGGGCGACTTCGCCTCGTCCTCAGGCTTGGGGTTGCCAGATCCAGCTGGCCCTCTAGGGTTTGCCCATTCAACCTCACCGGACACAGGCATGAAGACAGGCGTGACAGTCCTGGCCCAGCAGGCCGCAATGCTCGTTCTGACGGTCGCGGCAGGCACCTGCTGGGCCCAGTACAAGTGCACAGGCACGGACGGCCGGGTGTCTTTTCAGCAACTGCCCTGCCCCGCCAGCGCGTCGACCCAGAAGCTGACCATCAAGCCCGCTGCGGGGGTGCCCGCCGACGCCGGGCCCGCGGCACCGCCCGCTTCCGGCACGTCGGAGATGCAATGGGTGCGCAGCATGGAGCGCGAGAGAAAGATCAAAGAGCAGCAACAGCGCATTGCCGAGACACAGGCCACCATCGACCGCCGCAACCGGCAGATGCAGCAAGAGATGGCAACCATCCGGGACCAGAAGGCAATGGCCAAGAACAACCTGGCCGGCGCCACCTGGGAGCAGAGTCTGAGCACGGAAATGCAGGCTGTGGCCGCCAAGTACCAGGCGCTCAATGAGGCGGACCAGGCCCGCATCAAGCAGATGCAGACCGAGCTTGAGCAGATGCAGCGCGCACCGTAGCCTGCCCAGGCACCGAGGGCCCTTCCCTCGCACGGCAGAACCGGCAACCTGAAACAGAAAAGCCCTGAGTGAAGGGTTCACTCAGGGCTTTGTCGTTTGCACACCGAAGTGTGCGGGTAAGTGGTGGGCCGGGGTCACTCGCACTCTCCTATGGAGCTGTTGCTTTCGTGAGACGAGTTACCCTCAAAGTTACCCTCATCAGTCACAGCAAGCAGCTCAGCCAATGAGGAAACGAAGAAGCCCGCTTAGCGGGCTTCTTCGACTTGATCAGGCCGGGTTAGGCTGCATGCCTGAGCGGAGGAGAAGCATCACTCGGCTGTTCGGCTTCGGCCTGCCGCTGGGTCTGCTCCTCGGCGGCGCCGATCAGCAGCAACTTCATTTCACCCTCAACAAAGCGCTGCAAAGCGTCACGCATTAGCGGCTGATAGCCAATGCCGTGCATCTTCGCCAACATCTTGTAGGCCTCGATTAGACCCTTCGGGAGCCGGATGGAGATGGCCTGCAGCCCGAGCGCTTCATCCACAGCGGCCTCAAGTTCGGCCGGTGCTGCCTTTGCGTTAGCCTGAGTCAGTCCAAGGGCGCCACTCTCCCACGCCTCGGTAGTCCCGCGAATCATGTGTCTATCTTCCATTGTGTTACCTCACAGCAATGACTCAGCGCCCATTGGCGTTGTAGATCGCGACCGCCTCAGGTTCGGGCGGATACGCGGACTTCAAGTGAACATTGCCATCTTTAAGAATGAAGATGATCTTCAGCTCCCTCTCTTGGTTGGTAGGAGCAATGAACCAGAGACTAGGTGGATCAGTCTGGTGGTCTTCTCTGTCATCGACGAGATACATGCCGCACTTGTTTTCAAAGCACTGCTCAACCTCGCGCTTGCTAACGCCATGTTTGCTCTGCAGCTTGGACAGAACATCGGCAGAGACGATCAAGTTCTTCAACGCGACCTCATTGTATATACAAACGTGTAAACAGGCATGCCGTTGATCCTCAGAAGTGCCTAACAACGTGGGGGGATTTCTCAAGCGAGGCGGCGTTGATAGCGCGGGACCCCTGCGCGGAAAGCCGTGCCTGCATTGCGTCAGCCACGGTGAACGATCGCCTCATTCAGTGCCTGCGTGACCTGCTCCAGGTAGTTGCGCTGATGCGTGGAAAGCGCCTTCGTCTCACCGCCTGACGTCCTGAGCATGATGTGAAACATGGTCTTCTGCCCATGCCACCAAGCGGCTGCGAGCGCCAGTAGGACCAGGGCGATGATGTAGTTCGCGCCGAGAAGAAAGACCGCGCCAAAAATGCCAACGAGAAGAGGGCCCACCCGACTGGGCCGCACCTCAACCGGCTTCACAGAGGTCACGTTCCCCATTGCAAAGGTCTGCCCGTCCACGACGAACCGCGCGTTCGTCACCTTGACGCCTTCGTACTCGAAGAAGGTCTTCTCCTCCATGCTCCCCCCAACGTGATCGCAAACTAGGTGTTGCTGAGCGTAAGTGGCATGGAAAGCGGTTCCGCGGCGGCCCGCCCCGTTCGTCATCAACCCGCAGGATGAACTTGTCCTGGATGGCGCACTCAACAGACATCTTCGACCGAATCCACCCGAAATCCCCGGATGAACCTCCTTGGCCCCGCCCTCCTCTGCCTGCCCTTCGCATTCCTGCCGGCCTTCTCTTTCGCCTGGGGTGCCCAACCAAGCCCACTGCGCAATCGCCACTGAGGCCTATGCCCAGCTCTCGCCCAAGGCCCGGGCCGACGTGGACACACTGCTGGAGCTGGAGCCTGACGCCACGCTGGCCAGCATCTCTACCTGGGCCGATGAGCACCGGTCGCCTGCTACGGCCCGGTGGCACTTCGTCAACATCGCCGCGGACGCTGACTGCCACTACGTCGCAGAGCGCGACTGCCCGGGCGGGGCTTGTGTGGTGGGTGCAATCAAGCGCCAGGCCGCGGTCTTCCGGTCTACAGCGTCAACACCGGAGCGCCTGAAGGCGTTGAAGTACCTCGTGCACCTTGTCGCCGACGTGCACCAGCCGCTGCACGCTGGCCGGGCTGCGGACAAGGGCGGCAACCTGTACCAGGTGCATGCCTTCGGCCGGGGCACGAACCTGCACGCGGTGTGGGACTCGGGGCTGGTTCTAGAAGCGCGCAAGCTGTCAGCGATACGAACGGCCCTCTTGAAATTAGAGACAGCGGCCTCAACTGGGGCTCACTGCGCGTGTGGCGAAATCGGTATACGCGCCAACTTGCCCAAGGGCCTTAGATCACGGGCCTTTGGGAAGTTGGTGGGGTGTGAGCCCCATAGGGGTTCGATTCCCCTCGCGCGCACCATTCCCCGTCACGCCCCCTTGCTTGGCGCCATCAGCACGGCGTCCCTTGACAACCCGCACGGGTAATCCGGGATTCTGAGGATCACTTTCGGCAGCCAACTCACGGGCTTGTTTCAGCCGAAGAAAGTCGGCTGGCTAGCCCGCGGTCATGGTCTCCGCTGTGGTCCGGTCCTGGGCGCGGCGCTTCCCGGGCTACCATTCCCATCATGAGCACCGAACAACTCCACGCCAAAGGCCCAAACGGCGAAAGCTGCATCATCGAACGTATCAGCGCCAGCATCGATACGAGCAATCTGAGCGGACGGTCCAGCCTCACCGGTCTTGCATCGTACCGGCTCGCCACGGGCGAACGACTCAACCCAACGGAAGACCCGAAGGTGTTCGCGTCGCTCGACGGGCAGCGCCGATACTCGTTGACCTGAGCCGACACTGGCCGGCCCCGCCTTGAATCGCCCCAAGGACTGACCAAGGCCACCGCCGTCGATAACACTTGAGGCTGCTTCAGCACAACCGAACCGACCATGCCCAGCCCGCCCAAGCCTGTTGCCACGCTCGACTGTCAGACCCTCGACGGCCGCACCATCTTCGTGACGGTCGCCAAGGAAGGACGCCTCTATCACCTATCCGCACCCGGCGAACGATCCCACATTTGCCATCCATCCGTCAGCAGCCTTGACGGTGTCAGGCGAGAGATCTTGCTGGTGTACCGCGCCCGCGTCGTCCCAACGATCTGACATACATGAAGCTCTTTGCTCGAGTCCTCTCGGCTCTCGCCGCGGTTGGTAGCCTGGTGTCGTCCGCACTCTGGCTGATATCAGCCAGCCAGCAGAAGAACGCGGCGTCACTAGCTAGCTCTGCTAGGGCCTGTTAACACAACCGAAGTCCATCGGCGACGAGGACGAAGCTGAGGAAGCCGAGGAACATGACGTCGAGCTTCTCGAAGCGAGAGAAGATTCGGCGGTAGCCTTTGAGCCTGCGGAACAGGCGCTCGACTTCGTTGCGGCGCTTGTACATCTCGCGGTCGTACTCCCAGGGGTCCAGCCGCGTCTTGGGCGGCGGTACAACTGGGATGTAGCCGAAGTCCAGCGCCAGTTGGATCGTTTCGTTGCCCGCGTAGGCGCTGTCCATCAACAGATGCAGCGGCCTGTTCGGCGCACCAAGGCTGGCCAACAGCTCGCGGCCCATCGGACCGTCGCCGGTCTGGCCTGGTGACAGCGCGAAGGTTATGGCTGTGCGAGCATCCGCGGCAACCATATGAACCTTGGTGTTCCATCCGCCGCGGGACTTGCCGATGGCTTGCGGTCCGTTTTTTTGAGCGCACCGGTGCCGTCCGGGTGGACCTTGATGCTCGTGGAGTCGAGTGAAACGGCCTCGATCTTGATGCGCACGACCTGCGCCTTCTGCAGTTCCTCGAACATCCGATCAAGCACGCCCGCCTTGGTCCAGCGATTCATGCGGGTGTAGATCGTGTGCCAGTTACCGAATCTCTTGGGCAATCCACGCCACTTACACCCGTGCTCGGCCACGTACAGGATGGCGTTGACCACCTGGAGATTGCTCAGGCTGACGTTGCCGCGCTGGGTCGGTAGGCAATGTTCGATCTTGGCGAACTGCTCGAGCGTGATTTCCATGCTGGCAGTTTGCCAACTCGAAGCTCATTTGCCAATAGTGTTAACACGCCCTAGTTCGCTAGTCGTGGCCGCGGCATCAGACACCATCAACTCCCAGCAACGCGACCTGCTGATCAACGCAGCCCATGGAGCCTCCACCGCTGCGAATGCACTCGGCATGATCTCAATCGACATGAACCTCTATGCCGCTATCTCTGCGTTCCTCACCGGCGTAGCCGTCCTCCTGATCGCTTTCAAAGATTGAACGCCGGGGGTCTGCCTAGTGGGCAAAATACCCGGAGAGCGGGCCTAGCCGGCTCTCCGGATCATCGAGAATGGGCGCGGCAGCTAGGCCCCCATCCGCAACCCAGAAGACAAGCCGCGTGGGTCTTTCCGGCTGCCGTGGCATCTTCTCCCGCAGAGGAGAAGTTCATGGACCGACGTTGTTTGAAGTGCGACCACCTGAACCGGGCCGCGGACGGTGGTGACCTGGAAGCCTGCCCGAAGTGCGGCGCCATCTACAGCCGGGTCGAGGCGACGGCTGCAGCCAAGGGCATCGAAGCAGTCAGGCGGCCGCGGCGCGAGCCAACCCTGGAGGCCCCAACAGATCCGGCGCCGATCTTCTCCGATCGGGTGGAGTTATCCAGCCCGCACGGCTCGGACCTACAGGCCTATGCAGCAGTCATGCGCGGTCAGTCGCTGTACCCGACCTTCCGCGGCCTGGTGCAGCTTGGGTACTGGGTGGGGATCGTCCTTGCGGTGCTCTGTGCCTTGGCCGGCTTCCTGTCCCCGGTCTTCGGGAGCGGTAGCGACCGGGTTCTGGGGGCCATCGGCGGCGTCTTCTTTGCCCTCTTCTTCCTGATCAGCGCGAAGGTCGCCAGGGAAATGAGCCTCATGCTCGCGGACCTCAGTGATGCTGCGGTGCGGCTGGCGGCCAGGGCGGACAGGTAAGGGGCGCGGCTACCCCTTGAGCGGACATTGTATTGCCGCGGGCTCCCCCTACTTCTTTGTGGACAAGAGAGCCGGTTACCAGCTGGTTAACAGCAGAAACGGGGCCACGACCCACCCTCGGTACGCACCCGGTACGCAGCCAAACCGTGGGTTTGAGCTGGGGCCCTACCGGGCGCTGTTCACGCCCGATTTCGGCCGGCGAACTGCCGGTAATCCATACTGGGACACCGCGCTTCCACGCCACCGTAGAAGCTAGGCAAGCTGAAGGCATGGCTGTAGTGGGCCGGGTCGATCAGCGCTGCCTTCAGCTCCTCGACATCCCTGGCCCCACTGACCTTCATCAGAAAACGAACGAAGGCGGATGCCGGCTTGTAGCTGCAGCACCAATGCAGCATCAGGAAGCGGTGGAGCCCATCGTCATCACCGATGAACGAGAGGTCGCCAAAGTAAAACACCGGTGCGCCCAGCTTTGCCTCCAGCTGCTGCGCAATCGGACGCATCGCTTCCCGCCACGCCAAATAGGGGTGATCATCGGAAGTCGTCCACTCCTCCTCCATTCTGTCGTTCCAGGGCGGGCCCGGCAGGTACTCGAACATGGCGTTGGGCGGTGGCAGCGCGGGCAAGCTCTCCAACGACCAGGGATCGGACCGATTGTCTGGATCGCTGAACATCGGGGTGCGTCTAGCCACCTCGGCCGATTGGTCAAGGAAGTCGAGCAGCGCAGGCGACACTGCGCCACCCTCGGCCGCTGAACCATGCGTTCGATCGTTCTCGGCTCGCAGCCAGGTGGTGAAGTCGGCCACAGGCAGACATTCAGGCGAGTCAGGGACCAAGTAATCGAAGAAGGTGACCCAGCGGCTGTCGTCGATGGCCGTTCGCATCCGGGCGCAAGCGCATTGGGCGCGTGTTTGCGCCACGTCCGCCGCCATGCCGTGATGACGGAGCAACAGCGACAAGGCTCGTTCCGGATCGAGGTAGGGCCGGCGCTGACCAGCTGGTGGCTCCAGCAGGTAGAGGCCCACTTCCCACTCGCGTTCCTGGGGGACGTCCACGATGCCGCTGAGCGACGCCACGTGGCCCGGCTCCACCGCCGAAACCGGCAGCGCGTGCATCAGGGCAGAGAGATCGACCATCGCAGGATTCTGCTGCACATCACGGCTCGTGCGGCCAGCGTGCATAGTCAAGTTGGGTACGGGCGCTGGAGGGTGTGTATTGCTGGGACTCCGGATCAAACCACAGCGCCACGCGGCCCTCCCACTCGCCGTTGCGCTGCTTGTCGCAGATCAGCATGGCGTCGGGCATCGTGTCGTCAATTCGCTTGCCGGTCTGGCGGTCCCGCTCCTTGGGCTTGTTGCGCCACACCAGCAGGAGGTTGTCCACCTGGTCGGTGATGGCACCGGAGCCCTTCACGTCACTCTTGTCGGGCGTATCCCCCTCTGACCCGAGCTTGCGTAGGTGGTGCACCAGGTGGACATGCATGCCGGAATCGCGCGCAATGGCTGTCAGCTCGTCCACGAAGTCCTTCTGGCCGTTGTAGTCGTCTTCGCCTCGCACGCACTTCATGAGCGAGTCCACGACGAAGTGCTGGCACCGGAGTTCGTAGGCCGCATACCGCATGACACCCAGGATCGTCTTCGTGGCCACGGTCCCCTGCTGGTCGTAGAGCCAGAGGCGCCCATCCGTGTAGGCCGCCAGTTGCTCGAAGACCTCACGGTAGGCGTCAAGCAACGCCGGATCGGAGAGGCTACCTTCGGGCAGTCGCGCACCCGAGAACTGCCGTGTCATCCGGTCCAGCGTGCGGCTGGGCTTCATCTCGAAGGAGGCGATGCACACCCGCTGCCCCTGGGCGACCAGCGACAGCGCGGACAACCCGGTCACCTGGCTCTTGCCGTGGCCGTTGACTCCCGCCCACAGGGTGACCTCACCCGGCCTGAACGCAAAGTGGGCGTGCGTCTTGTTCCAAGGCAAGAAGCTCCGGGCCTCCTGCCTGGGTTTGCCCAGGTGTTCGACCATATCGGCAAACCATTCGCGTGCGGGGCGGACCTTCTGACGGGCTTCGGTTTCGGCCATGTAGGCCGCAAAGTCGATCGTGTCCGAAGAAATCACTTGCGCCACGACATCACCCCCTTCGAGTCGATGATCTCGATCGAGTCGGTTTCGCCGCCCGGCCGCGGCACATACACGATACCGATCGCCCGCAATGCACCTGCCAGCGCCAAGGCCTCGACGACAGCATTCACTCGCTGCGGATCTATGCCTTCCACACGGGCCTCAAGACCATGCACCCACCGAAGATCCAGCAGCGCCAGCCGATCTTCCGGCTCGATATGCACATAGGCTTGAGGGGAATGAACGCCATACTCCGCATGAAGCTGTGGCCATTGCTCGGGCCAGCCACTGCCGCGAGCGTCGGTTTCGATCTCGACGCCGTAGAGCGGGACCAATCCCCTCAGACGCATCTGGATTAGCGCTTGATGTCCACGCATCAGAGCACCCCCTGCAGGTCGAGTTGCTGGTGGCTCGCCGTCACACCGGCTGGCTCATCCATCCACCGCCCTCCGTTCAGCCAAGTTGCTGCGTGGGGGACGAAACGCCCCGCCTCCTTTCGCCAGTCAGCGCCCTGGCTTTGCTCTCGGATGGCCTGAAGGATTGCGGCTTGCAGCTGCAGGTCAGGCTTCAGCTTGGTCCATGCCTTGAGCGCTTCCGTAACCGTCCGGCCAACCCACCTTGAATTGCCGCAGCCGGCCCTGGATGCTTGTGTCCACGAACAAATGCGTGGACACATGGACACTTCCCAACCCGATCCCGGTGTGGCGCGGCCACCCAAGCGGAGCTGGCGGCGGCACTGCGATGAGTTCAAGTCGCATGTCATCGCGATGGCCCGCCAAGGCCATGGCTCGGTCGCCGCAGTGGCGCTTGCCAACGGCCTGAACGCGAACATGCTGCGACGCTGGGTGCGCGAGTCGGAGATGGCCGACGATGCATCCGCGGCGACGCGCACCCAGGCCGCCATGAGCCCACCCGCATTCGTGCCGGTGACGCTGGCCGACTTCGGTGATCGAACACCTGCCGCGCCCGAGCCGAGCGCTGCCCCCTCGGCATCCGAACGCGTCACGGTGGAGATCCGCCGCGGCACCACCAGTGTCAGCGCCAGCCTGCCGATGGACGCGCGCAGCGCCGCCTGGCTGCGCGACGTACTGGCTTGAGACGCGCATGATCAAGGTCGATGCTGTGTGGCTGGCCGTACAGCCCCTGGACATGCGCCTGGGCACCGAGGCCGCACTCGCCCGCGTGGTCGGCGTCTTCGGCGCTGCGCACCCGAACCATGCCTACCTCTTCGCCAATCGGCGCGCCAACCGCATGAAGGTGCTGGTGCACGACGGCATCGGCGTGTGGCTGGCCGCTCGCAGGCTCAACGCCGGCAAGTTCGTCTGGCCCGCCGACGCCAGCGCCACGCTGCAGCTGACGCGGCCGCAGTTCGATGCCCTGGTGCTGGGCCTGCCCTGGCAGCGGCTGGGCGATGCGGGGATCATCCGTGTGATCTGAACCACCCTTGCAATTGCCGGATGTGCCGATGCGCAGGGCGCTTCGGCGCGGCAGGATCACGTCCATGATCAGCGCCGAGCAACTGGACACCCTGCAGCCGCAGATGCGCCAGGCCGTGCAGTCGCTGCTGGCGCAGATCCAGCAGCGCGACGCCGAGATCGCCTTCAAGCAGGCGTTCATCGACAAGCTCACGCACGAGATGGCCGTGCTCAAGCGGATGAAGTTCGCCGCCACCAGCGAACGCTTCGCTGCCAGCCTGGCACCCGAGCAAAGGAGTCTGCTGGAGGAGACGCTGGACGCCGACCTGGCCGAACTCGAACGGGAGATCGAACGCGAGCAGGGCCAGGCCGACGACAAGGCCAAGGACAAGACCGAGAAGAAGACGCCCAAGCGCACCCCGTTGCCAGCGCATCTGCCGCGCCGCGACGTGCTGCACGAGCCGGTGGACACCACCTGCAATTGCGGGCAGCCCCTGCAGCGCTTCGGCGAGGACGTGGCCGAGCGGCTGGACTACCAGCCCGGCGTGTTCAGCGTCGAGCGCCATGTGCGTGGCAAGTGGGCATGCCGCTGCTGCGAGCGGATTGTTCAGGCGCCGGTGCCGGCACACGTCATCGACAAGGGCATCCCGAGCGCCGGCCTGCTGGCGCACCTGCTGGTTGCCAAGTTCCTGGATCACCTGCCGCTGTACCGCCAGGAAGCCATCTTCGAGCGCGCCGGCCACCTGATCGCCCGCTCGACGCTGGCGCAGTGGGTCGGCGAGTGCGGGGCGCAATTGCAGCCGCTGGTCAACGCGCTGGCCGACGAGTTGCGCCGCCATGCGGTGCTGCACGCCGACGAGACGCCGGTGGCCATGCTCAAGCCCAAGCACCTGAGCGACGGCAAGACGCACAAGGCCTACATCTGGTCGTACTGCACCACGAGCTTGAACGCGACGAAGGCCGTGGTCTTCCAGTTCACCGAGGGCCGCAGCGGCGAGAACGTTCAGCAGTTCCTCAAGCTCGACACCCCGCGAGCCTGGCAGGGAACGCTGGTTACCGACGGCTTTGGCGGCTACACCGCCACGACGACCAAGGGCGTGACATCGGCGCAATGCATGGCGCACGCGCGCAGGAAATTCAACGACCTGTGGGCCAACCACGCCAGCGCGGTCGGCCACCAAGCGCTGCGCTACTTCCAGGTGCTGTTCAGGATCGAGCGCGAGATCGAGGAACTGCCTGGCGATGAGCGAAGGAAGATACGGCAGCGCAAGTCACGTCGGGTGCTAGCGGTCTTGCATCGCTGGTTGCTCAGACAGCGGCAGTTGGTGCCGCCGGGCTCGGCCACGATGAAGGCCATCGACTACAGCTTCAAGCGCTGGACGCAACTCACGCGCTTCGTGCAGGACGGCGATGTGCCGATCTCCAACAACTGGGTGGAGAACCAGATCCGGCCCATCGCCATCGGCCGCTCGAATTGGCTGTTCGCCGGCAGCCTGCGCGCAGGCCAGCGGGCGGCGGCCATCATGAGCCTGCTGCACTCGGCGCGCATCAACGGGCATGAGCCCTACGCCTACATCAAGAACGTGTTGGAGCGCCTGCCCACGCACCCGGCCAGCCGCATTGATGAGTTGCTGCCGCATCGCTGGAAGCTTGCGGCAGCCCCGTAGCAGCGCGCCAGATCAAAGGAATGCAAATCCGTCCAGGTGAGTTGGCCGGACGGATACGCGCTTCCTGCTTGGCTTTGCGATTCGGATAGATCGCCCAGAAAGACTCAAACCCTTCGGCGCGAGCCACCTGCGTGCCCCCCTCAGTCCTCGATGACGGGTGCCGTCTGCCTCCCGTTGACGGTTCTTGGCGGTTCATTGACGGTTCGGCTGACGTGTGAGTCAGGGGTGCCGCGACCTGGGCGTCAGGGGGTGACGTCCGACGCGTCAGGGTGACTCCGATGTCAGAGGATGCCCTCCGTGTCAGGGGTGACGTGTGTGCCAGGGCTGACGGCTGCGCCAGGGATGACCGCTGCGCCAGGGGTGACCTCTCGGTCAGGGATTCGAGGCAAATCCGATAGCGGTTGGTCCCTCGGGGCCCTTGGTTGAGATGAATTTCCAGCTCTCCGCTAGCCCGCACTGCCGCCAAGAGGCGGTTGGCATGGCGCGGGGTGGTACGGCAACGCGTGGCCAGATCGTTGACGCTCGGCCATGCCCAGCCCGCGGGGTCTGCCCGCTCGGCAATGGCCAGCATCAGTACCAGCTCGGCCCCGCTGTGGCTGGAGTGTGCCCACACGACGGATGACACTTCGACGCTCAAAGCATCCCCCTTCTGTTGGGCCACACGACAAGAAGGCCAGCATCTCGGTCGGCCCGCTCACATTCGCGGATCAGGCGGCACTGGGCTTCGGGCACGAAGTCATGCAGCGCAGCCCAGAAGGTGACGCCATGCGCCTCCCACACCACGGCAAAGAAGCCTGCCCCCTCGATGGCTGCAGAAGCACGCCAGTACCCTTGGATGTGTTCGTAGCCCAGCAGCTCACCACGCAGCCGCCTGAATCGACGCACGGGCCGCTGGGCATCTCCAGACGACCAGGTGCGATTGCATGGGGTTGTGCCGACCATGGCCTCACTCCCCTGCCCCGGCCGACTTGGCCCGTTTCGCGATGGCTGCCGCTGTCGCCTTCTGAGTGGTGGCGAACAGCCGGGCTGCACCGGCGGTGTCTTGCGCGCCCTGCTCGGCCAGTGCCGCCCAATAGGCACGCACGTCCGCCAAGCTCCACCGCGTGCAGCGGGGCCGGCGGATGACCGGCTGAGGCGCGCGACGGGCAGCGACCTCGGCGTGCCACCAGCTCAAGGACATGCTGCCTACTCTGGCAGCCGTGCGTGCATCAATCAGCGCGACGGACGTCAAGTCGTCGCCAATACCCCGCTTGCCTTCGTTTCCGGTCATTTGTGACCCCATTTGTTTCGATGGGGTCATCGTCCTCGCGACGTCCGAAATGGCCTAGGCCCGCACAGTGAGCGGCAATATACGCACAGTGTGTGTCTACAGATCGAGCAACTTTCGATACACCGTTCCAGCCGCCTGCTGGATGCTCTCAGCAATTTCTGAGGCAGCAGCCCTCTTGCTCATTCCGCGAGCCTGGCACGCTTGCCACAGGGCAGGAATCCTCTTGTCTCCCTCCCTGTAGTGCCGATTTTTGATTTCGTTCATGTGAACCGCCGCCGCCTTGTGCACATGCGAAGTACTGCCTTTTGACTCGCCTTCTGGTTGCTTTTCGAGCAATTGCCGCACCAGAGACTTTCGCAGTGCAGACGACGTGTAATCGTGCAGTGCTTCAGAGACGCAAAAGGGATCGCCGCGCTCGAAGCAGGCGGCGGCGGCAATGCCCCGTTCATCGCCTGCAACGGTCTTCATCATCAGCGCCACCGCACGAGACGCCTGCGCACGCTCGTCATAGGCTTGCATCAGCACATCCCGTGCCTCACGGCTCCAGTGCCCTAGGCGAAGGAGAGCACGTTCAGCGTTCGCTAGGGCGTCGGCGTCAGGGTCGCTGTCAAAAACTGCCTCGCCAACTAGGCTTCCCCAGCCCCCCAGCATCCATGCTGCCAGCTGCTTTGCCGTGAAAGGGAACGGTAATGCTGGAGAGCTAAAGGGATAGGGCGCACCTGGCCCTTCAAGGTCACATGCCGGCGCCCAGCTAAAGGGAGTTCCTGGCTCATCAGATATCAGCCATACACCTGTATCGCGGATGTCCAGGTAGCCCGCCCCCATGTCGCCGAGGTACGTCTTCGCGATGATCGAAAACAGCTCGCGTCCATAGAGAGGTTCCGCAGGCTCTCCCTTCTTGGCCATTCACGCCACCTCCTTGAACGGCAGCACCTTGGCTCCTTCGCGCAAGGCATCCAGGTAGTCCGCCCACTGGGTCATCAAGGCCCGCCGCTGCTCAAGATACTGGGTCCGGTTGTAGGCGCGGCCGAGGGCGTCGGGCACTGCGTGAGCCAGTTGCGCCTCAATCACCTCCGGGGCAATACCCAGGCGCTCCGCGGCCATGGTGCGCGCCATGGCACGAAAGCCATGAGCGGTCATGTCGTCATTGCCGTACCCCATGCGGCGCAGCGCACTGCGCACCGTGTTCTCGCTCATGCAACGGGTCTTTGGCGAGGTGACCGACGGAAAGACGAAGGGCGTGGCACCGGTCAGCGGCTGCAACTCGCGCAGGACGGCCACAGCCTGGGATGCCAGCGGCACAACGTGTGGTGGGCCGTTCTCCTTGTCAGCCTTCTTGCGCTTCATCACCTCCCCCGGCACGGTCAGGGTCGCGGTTTCCAGATCCACCCATGCCCACTCCATCTGCCGTAGCTCCCCCGGACGAAGCAGCAACAGGGCCGACAGCGCCAGCGCGGCCCGCGTGACCGGGTGGCCGTTGTAGTCGGCCACGTCGCGAAGGAGTTGGCCGGCCTGCCGGGGATCCACGATGGCGGCCAAGTGTTTGGTCTGGACGGGCGGCAGGGCGTCGCGTAAATCGGCAGCCGGGTTGCGCTGACAGTAGCCTGCCGCGATGCCGTAGCGGAAGACCTGCCCGCAGGCATCCTTGGCGCGGTGAGCCGTCTCGATGGCGCCGCGACCGGTGACTCGGCGCAACACCGCCAGCAGTTCCGGCGCTTCGATATCCGCCAGGGGGCGGGTGCCAAGCCAGGGGAAGATGTCTTGCTCGAAGCGCGTCTCGGTGCGGTTGGCATGGCTGGCGCTCACCTTGGCGCGATGCACCGTGCTCAGCCACTCGCGGGTCACCGCCTCGAACGTGCCAGGCACGGGCAACCCGGCCTCCACGATGCGCGTCACCTCCGCGGCTGCCGCCTTGGTGGACTTGTCGGCCTTGCGGACGTCGCTGGGATCGATCCCCGTCGCGATCTGCGCCTGGGCCTCATCACGTCGCTGGCGGGCCAGCGTCAGGGGCACTGCCGGATAGACGCCCAGGGAGAGCATGGACTGGCGACCACCGAAGCGGTAACGCAGACGCCACCACCCCACTCCCGACGCCTGAACATCCAAGCGGAGCCCTCCCCCATCCGCCAGTCGCTCGCCATTCCCGGTGTCGAGCGCACGCTTGCAGGCCGCACGGATGGCCTTGTCAGAGAGGAGGTTCAGGGCTGCCATGAGGGTAACTCTAGCAGCACCTACCCTCACATAGGGCCACTTACCCTCAAAGCTACCCTCACGGCCCCTGGATGAACTGGGACGAACCTGGTCCCATGCAGACAAGAAAAAGGCCCTAAGTCGTTGATTTACTTAGGGCCTTGATCGTTTTCACACCTAAGTGTGAGGGTAAGTGGTGGAGCCGGGGGGAATTGAACCCCCGTCCGCAAGCCATCGCCAGGTAGATCTACATGTTTAGCTGACTGATTTGGTTCTCATGCCCCCGGTCGCGCAGCAGCACGCTACCGGATGCACCAGCCACTTGATCTCGTTCCCTGGCCCATGGCCAACCGGGGAACCAGCCCATGTGAATGACTTCTCAGCGCTTGCCTTGCGGCTCACGCCCGGCCCATGGGCCAACCGTTGAGAAGCTCACCGGTGTTAAGCGGCGAGAGCGAAACGTTCGTCGTTCGCAGTTACTTTGTTCCAGTGTTTTTACGAGCGAACTGGTGCTCGACATGCCCTATCCCAACTCCGCACCCACGTCGAAACCAGGTCGGCCCCAGGATGAACCGTAGTTTAGGCCAGATTCAGCCACTTCAAGAGGGCATCTGGGGTTTCGATGATCAAATCGGCGCCCCAGTCGGTCACGCAAGCGTCACGGCCCAGGTAGCCCCAGGTGACCGCCACCGTCCGCATGCCGGCAGCCTGCCCGGCCTGCACGTCGCGCAGGTCATCACCCACGTAGACACACTGCGCCGCCGGCACCCCCAGCTGGGCCGCGGCGGCCAGCAACGGCGCCGGATGGGGTTTGGCATGCGGCGTGGTGTCCCCGCACACCAAGGTGCCGGCCCGGGTGCGCAGGCCCAGCCCGGCCACCACCGGCTCCGCATAGCGGGTGGCCTTGTTGGTGACGATGCCCCAAGGCATGTTCCGGGCTTCCAGCACCGACAGCAGCCGGTCCGACTGGGCGAACACCTGTGTCTCTCCCAGCAACTGCCCCTGGTATTCCGCCAGGAAGGCCTCCTTCAACGCCTCGAAGCCTTCGTCACCCGGGGTAAGTCCGAAACCGGCGCCCACCATGCCCCGGGCACCGCTGCCCACCAAGGGGCGCAACGCCTCATAAGGCAGTGGCGCCAGGCCTTCGCGTTGACGCAAACGGTTCAGCGCCGCCGCGAGATCGGGCGCACTGTCGATCAGTGTGCCGTCCAGGTCGAACAGCACCGCCGCACAGGTCTTCATGCCGGCCGGCGGCACGCCACCAGGTAATTGACGGACGTATCGGCCGACAGCCAGTAGCGCTTGGTCATGGGGTTGTACTCCATGCCCTTGAAGCCCTCGACCGACAGGCCCGCCGAGCGGATGTGGGCCGCCAGTTCACTCGGTTTGATGAAGCGCGCGTACTCGTGCGTGCCCTTGGGCAGGAGCTTGAGCACATGCTCCGCGCCAACGATGGCAAACAGAAAAGCCTTCGGGTTGCGGTTGATCGTGGAGAAGAACACCCAGCCGCCTGGGCGAACCAGGGTGGCACACGCCTTCACGACCGAGGCGGGATCCGGCACGTGCTCCAACATCTCC
This sequence comes from Ideonella benzenivorans, assembly GCF_020387415.1. Taxonomy (GTDB): domain Bacteria; phylum Pseudomonadota; class Gammaproteobacteria; order Burkholderiales; family Burkholderiaceae_C; genus Ideonella; species Ideonella benzenivorans. The sequence goes on from NZ_JAGWCB010000012.1 coordinate 447,658, forward strand.
ATGCAGGTGACCACATCAAAGCTGGCGGGACGTTCCGCCGCCAGATCCTCGACGGCCACCTCGCGGTAGTCCAGTGGGGCCACGCCGGCTTCCAGGGCATGCAGCCGGGCCACCTTCAGCGGCTTGGTGGACAGGTCGATGCCCAGCACCTTGGCCTTGCGGCGGGCCATGGATTCGGCCAGGATGCCACCGCCACAGCCCACATCCAGCACCTCGGACTCTTCCAGCTTGGCCTGCGAGGCAATCCAGTCCAACCGCAAGGGGTTGATCTGATGCAGCGGCGCAAATTCACCGTCGGCATCCCACCAGCGATGGGCCAGTTCGCCAAACTTGTCGAGTTCTTGAGGATCAGCGTTCACCATGATGGGATGTTATCTGCAGTCGCCATAAAAAAACCCCGCCGAAGCGGGGTTCTGTCAGCAAACAGCCGAAGCTGATTACTTGGTGGCGCGGGTACCGACCACTTCGATTTCCACGCGGCGGTTCTTGGCGCGGCCTTCGGCGGTCTTGTTCGAAGCCACGGGCTGCTTTTCGCCCTTGCCTTCGGTGTACACGCGGGTCTTTTCGATGCCCTTGCTCACCAGGTAAGCCTTGACGGACTCGGCGCGACGCACCGACAGCTTCTGGTTGTAGGCGTCGGAGCCCACGCTGTCGGTGTGGCCGACGGCGATGATGACTTCCAGGTTCATGCCGGTGGTCTTGGAGACCAGGTCATCCAGCTTTTCCTTGGCGGCCGGCTTCAGGGTCGACTTGTCGAAGTCGAAGAAGGTGTCGGCAGCGTAGGTGACCTTTTCGCTGGTCGGGGCAGCGGGCTTGGCGGCGGGAGCCGGAGCCGGGGCAGGAGCCGGAGCGGCGGCAGGAGCCGGAGCCGGAGCGGCCGGAGCAGGCACGCCATCACAACCTTGGACGCCGGTGGCCGGGGTCCAGTTGGAATCGCGCCAGCACAGTTCGTTCGTGCCGTTCTTCCAGACGGTACCGTCCGTGGCGCGCCAGTTGTCGACCGACTGGGCGAAGGCGCTCGACAGGGGAGCGGCAAGCGCAGCGGCAGCAAACAGCATCGCCACCTTGTTCAGTTTCTTCATGATTCTCCTCTCAAGGAAAGCCGCAGGTTGCCTGCGATATGTCCAAATCGGAAGCGAGATAAACAGCAGGCAGCCCCATGGAAGGACCGCTTGCCACTGACGACTGATTGTGCCATAGGGCGTCCGATTGGCCGTATTGTGTGCCAGGGCCTGTGCAATGGGGCGCTCCTTGTTGCTCAAGAGCCACAAGCGCCGCGGCTTAGAATCCAAGCTTCGCCCAAAAGCGTCACCGCTGCAGGCTTGCTCTCGTTCCCGGATCCCCCCTTCCATGACTTCTTTCGCCAAGGAAACCCTGCCCGTCAGCCTCGAAGAGGAGATGCGGCGTTCGTACCTGGATTACGCGATGAGCGTCATCGTGGGCCGGGCCCTGCCGGACGCCCGCGACGGCATGAAGCCCGTGCACCGGCGCGTGCTCTTCGCGATGCACGAGCTGAACAACGACTGGAACCGCGCCTATAAGAAGTCAGCGCGTATCGTCGGCGACGTGATCGGTAAGTACCACCCGCACGGCGATTCGGCGGTGTACGACACGATCGTGCGCATGGCGCAGGATTTTTCGCTGCGCCACATGCTGGTGGACGGTCAGGGCAACTTCGGCTCGGTGGACGGCGACAGCGCCGCGGCCATGCGGTACACCGAAATTCGCCTGTCCAAGATCGCCCATGAAATGCTGGCCGACATCGACAAGGAAACGGTCGATTTCGGTCCGAACTATGACGGTTCCGAGAAAGAACCCCTGGTTCTGCCGACCCGCCTGCCCAATTTGCTGGTCAATGGCTCGGCCGGTATCGCGGTGGGCATGGCCACCAATATTCCCCCACACAACCTCAACGAGGTGGTGGATGCCTGCCTGCACCTGCTGAAGGTGCCGGAAGCGACGCTGGAACAGCTGATGGAGATCATTCCGGCGCCGGACTTCCCGACGGCCGGCATCATCTATGGCATCAACGGCGTGCGCGAAGGCTACCGCACCGGGCGCGGCCGGGTGGTGATGCGCGCCAAGGTCCACTTCGAGGACATCGACCGCGGTCAGCGTCAGGCGATCATCGTTGACGAGATCCCCTACCAGGTCAACAAGAAGACGCTGCTGGAACGCATCGCCGAACTGGTGCACGAGAAGAAGATCGATGGCATCAGCCACATCCAGGACGAGTCCGACAAGTCCGGCATGCGGGTGGTGATTGAGCTCAAACGCGGCGAAGTGCCAGAGGTGGTGCTCAACAACCTCTACAAGCAGACCCAGCTGCAAGACACCTTCGGCATCAACATGGTGGCGCTGGTGGATGGCCAGCCCAGGCTGTGCAACCTCAAGCAGCTGCTGGAGATCTTCCTGGAGCACCGCCGCGAGGTGGTGACCCGCCGCACGGTGTATGAGCTGCGCAAGGCCCGCGAACGTGGCCACGTGCTGGAAGGCCTGGCCGTTGCGCTGGCCAACATCGACGAGTTCATCCGCATCATCAAGGAGTCGCCCACCCCGCCGGTGGCGAAGACGGCCCTGATGCAGCAAAGCTGGGATTCGTCGCTGGTGCGCGAGATGCTCTCGCGCGCCGAGGGCGAGAACCCCGGCGGTGCGGCCGCCTACCGTCCCGAAAACCTGCCGATGCAGTTCGGCATGCAGCCCGATGGCCTGTACCGCCTGTCCGAAGACCAGGCCGGCGAAATCCTGCAGATGCGCCTGCAACGCCTGACCGGTCTGGAGCAGGACAAGATCATCGGCGAGTACCGCGAGGTGATGACCCAGATCGCCGACCTGCTGGACATCCTGGCCAAGCCGGCCCGGGTGACGACCATCATCAGCGACGAACTGACGGCCCTGCGCCAGGAATTCGGCCAGACCAAGGTCGGCGCTCGCCGCTCGGTGGTCGAGCACAACGTCCAGGAGCTGGGTACCGAAGACCTGATCACGCCCACCGACATGGTGGTGACGCTCAGCCACACGGGCTACATCAAGAGCCAGCCGCTGGCCGAGTACCGCGCGCAACGCCGTGGCGGCCGTGGCAAGCAGGCCGCCGCCACCAAGGAAGACGACTGGATCGACCAGCTCTTCATCGCCAACACCCACGACTGGATCCTGTGCTTCAGCGACCTGGGCCGGGTGTACTGGCTGAAGGTGTGGGAGGTGCCGCAAGGGGGCCGGGCCAGCCGCGGCAAGCCCATCGTGAACATGTTCCCGCTGCAACCAGGCGAAAAGGTCACCGTGGTGCTGCCGCTGACTGGCGAGTTCCGCAGCTTCCCCGAGGACCACTACGTCTTCATGTCCACCAAGATGGGCACGGTCAAGAAGACGCCGCTGAACGACTTCAGCAACCCGCGCAAGGCCGGCATCATCGCCGTGGGCCTGGACGAGGGCGACTTCCTGATCGGCGCGGCACTGACCGATGGCAAGCACGACGTCATGCTGTTCAGCGACAGCGGCAAGGCAGTGCGTTTCGACGAGGACGATGTGCGCCCGATGGGCCGCAATGCCCGCGGCGTGCGCGGCATGGCCCTGGAAGAGGGTCAATCGCTGATCGCGATGCTGGTGGCCGAGGATGAGACACAGTCGGTGCTGACGGCCACCGAGAACGGCTTCGGCAAGCGCACGTCCATCGTCGAGTACACCCGCCACGGCCGTGGCACCAAGGGGATGATCGCCATCCAGCAGAGCGAGCGCAACGGCAAGGTCGTGGCCGCCACGCTGGTGCGGCCGGAAGACGAAATCATGCTGATCACCGACAAGGGCGTGCTGGTGCGCACCCGTGTCGCGGAAATCCGCGAGCTGGGCCGCGCCACCCAGGGGGTCACGCTGATCGCCCTGGACGACGGCTCCAAGCTGAGCGGCCTGCAACGCATCGTCGAGAACGATGCCGGCGCCGCCGAAGGCGACGCCAACGGTTCGACCGAGGACACAACCGAATGACTCCCAAGATGACCCGCTGGTCCGTCGCCCTGGCGGCCAGCCTGATGCTGGCCGGTCTGGCACAAGCCCAAACCAAGAAGGAACTGGTGGCCAAGGTCATCCAGCTCCAGCAACCGTCGGTGGACAACGTCGCGCGCACCATCGCCGGCCAGACGGCCCAGCAGATGCTGGAAGCCGCCGGTCCCGCTGTGGCCCAACTGCCCGCCGACAAGCGCGAAGCGGTCGGCAAGGACGTGCAGGCCGAGGTGAAGAAGTTCTACAACGACATCGAACCCCTGCTGCGCGACCGGGCGGCCAAGCTGGCCCCCACCGCGATGGGGCCGGTGCTGGAAGAGAAGTTCAGCGAGGACGAGCTCAAGCAGCTGATCGCCTGGCTGGAATCCCCCACGGCCAAGAAGTTCAATGAGGCGGCGCCCGTGCTGCTGTCCACCATGCAGCAGAAGCTGGTGGCCGACACCCGCCCCACGGTCGAGCCCAAGCTGAAGACGCTGGAGGCCACGCTGCGCAAGAAGCTGGGCCTGCCGGCCACGCCCGCGGCCTCGGCCACCAAGCCCGCCAAGAAGTAACCCCCCCCTGATCGCACTCCGCGCATGAGCCCGCTGCACCGCCCCTACAACTTCTCCGCCGGTCCGGCCGTCCTGCCGGAGGAAGTCCTGCGTCAGGCCGCCGAGGAGATGCTGGACTGGCACGGTTCGGGCATGAGCGTGATGGAGATGAGCCACCGCGGCAAGGAATTCATCTCCATCTACGAAGAGGCGGAGCGCACCGTGCGCACCCTGCTGCAGGTGCCGGCGAACTTCCGCATCCTGTTCATGCAGGGCGGCGGCCTGGGTGAGAACGCCATCGTGCCGATGAACCTCTCGCGGGGCGGCGCGGTGGACTTCGTCATCACCGGCTCGTGGAGCCAGAAGTCGCTGAAGGAAGCCGGCAAGTACGCCAATGTCCGCGCCGCCGCCAGCAACGAGGCCGATGGCCACCACAGCCTGCCGCCGGTGGCCAGCTGGCAGCTGCGTGACGAGGCGTCCTACGTCCACATTTGCTCAAACGAGACGATTCACGGCGTCGAGTATCCGGAACTGCCTGACCTGCAGGCGCTGGGCAGCCGAGCGCCCTTGGTGGCGGACGTCTCCTCGCACATCCTTTCGCGGACCATCGACTGGTCGCGCGTGGGTCTGGCCTTTGCTGGTGCCCAGAAGAACATCGGCCCAGCGGGCGTGACCCTGGTCTTCGTGCGCGAGGACCTGCTCGACCGCGCGCTGCCGATCTGCCCCTCGGCGTTCAGCTACCGTCTGGTGGCCGACAACCAGTCGATGTTCAACACGCCGCCGACCTACGGCATCTACATCGCCGGCCTGGTGTTCCAGTGGATCCAGCGCCAGGGCGGTGTGGAGGAGATGGAGCGCCGCGCCATCGCCCGTTCCCGGTTGGTCTACGACTACCTCGACCACAACGGCGGCTTCTACCGCAACCCGGTGGCGCCCACTGCCCGCTCCCGGATGAACATCCCGTTCTTCCTGGCGGATGAATCGCTCAACGAAGCCTTCCTCGCCGGAGCACGCGAGGCGGGCCTGCTGCAGCTCAAGGGCCACAAGTCCGTGGGCGGCATGCGCGCTTCGCTGTACAACGCCATGCCCCTCACCGGCGCCCAGGCGCTGGTGGATTACCTCCAGGACTTTGCCCGCCGCCATGGCTGATTCCCAAGCCAACCCGCCCGCCATCCCGGAAGAGCTGCTGGCCCTGCGCCAGCAGATCGACACACTGGACCGTGACCTGCTAGCCCTGCTGAACCAGCGCGCCGCCCTGGCCCTGGCGGTGGGCGAGATCAAGAAGAAGGAAGGCTCGGTCGTCTTCCGCCCGGAACGCGAAGCCCAGGTCATTGATGGCCTGAAGACGCTCAACCCCGGGCCGCTGAAGACCGAGAGCATTGCGCCAATCTGGCGCGAGGTGATGTCGGCCTGCCGTGCGCTGGAGACCCCCACCCGCGTGGCCTTCCTGGGCCCGGCCGGCACCTTCAGCGAGGAAGCTGCACTCGGTTTCTTCGGCGCCTCGATCGTGCGGGTGCCCTGCGCCAGCATCGACGACGTCTTCCGCACCACGGCCGCCGGCGCGGCCGACTTCGGCGTGGTACCGGTCGAGAACTCCACCGAGGGCGTGGTCGCCCGCTCGCTGGACATCTTCCTGACCACGCCGCTGTTCATCATCGGCGAGACCAGCCTTTTCGTGCGGCACAACCTGCTGCGCAAGGAAAACCACCTGGACGGCATTGAGGCCGTGGTGGCCCATCCGCAGGCGCTGGCCCAGTGCCACGGCTGGTTGTCGGCCCACCTGCCCCAGGTGGAGCGCCGCCCGGTCTCCAGCAATGCCGAAGGCGCCCGCTTGGCCGGCCTGGACCCGAAGCTGGCCGCCATCGCCAGCGCCCGTGCCGGCAGCGAGTACGGCCTGCATCTGGTCGCGCCGGCCATCCAGGACGACACCCACAACCGGACCCGCTTCGCGATCATCACCGATCCGCACCGCCATCCCACGCCGCGCGCCTCGGGCCATGACTGCACCAGCCTGGTGGTGTCGGTGACAAACCGTCCCGGGGCCGTGCACGACATGCTGGTGCCGCTCAAGCAGCATGGCGTGTCGATGACCCGCTTCGAATCCCGCCCGGCCCGCTCGGGCCAGTGGGAGTACTACTTCTACATCGACCTGCAAGGTCACCCGGACGATCCCCAGGTGGCCACCGCCCTGCGCGAGCTGCGCGGTGCCTGCGCCTACTTCAAGGTGCTGGGCACCTACCCGCTGGACGTGCACTGATGGCCATGTTCAAGCAACTGGGCCTGATCGGCTGCGGGCTGATGGGTGGCTCCTTCGCCCTGGCCATGAAGCAAGCCGGCCTGGTGGAGCGAGTGATCGGCTACAGCAAATCGCCCTCCACCACCGAGCGGGCCAAGCAGCTGGGCGTGATCGATCAGGCGGCCGAAAGCGCCCTGCTGGCCGTTTCGGGCGCCGACGTGGTGCTGATTGCCGTGCCGGTGGCGGCCACCGAAATGACCTTCAAGGCCATCCGGCACCTGGTCACCCCCAACACCCTGTTCATGGACGTCGGCAGCACCAAGCGCGATGTGGTGGATGCCGCCCGGCGCGCTCTGAAGGACCGCGTGGGCGCCTTCGTGCCGGCGCACCCGATCGCCGGCAAGGAGCTCTCCGGCGTGCAGCATGCCGATGCGCAGCTCTACCGCGAGCAGCAGGTCATCCTCACCCCTCTGCCACAGACCCGGCCGGAACTGGTCGAAAAGGCCCGGGCCCTCTGGGGCGCGCTGGGCTCGCGGGTGCGCGTGATGACCCCCGAAGCGCACGACGCGGCCTTCGCGGCGGTGAGCCACTTTCCGCACCTGCTGGCCTTCGCCTACTTCACCGGCATCCTGCAACAGGAACAGGCCGAGGACTTCCTGCGCCTGGCCGGCCCGGGCTTCCGGGACTTCACCCGCATTGCCGCCAGCGACCCGACCATGTGGCGCGACGTTCTGATTGCCAACCGCGAGGAAATCCTCAGGCAATCCGAGTTCTTCCGCGGTGCGCTGGGCGTGCTGGAAGAGACGCTGCGAAACTGCGAGGCAGATGCGCTGGAGGCCCTGGTGCGCGGCGTGTCCGAAGCGCGCAGCCATTGGCGCATGGGCTCCGGCCGCCCGCGCTGAAGCCCCTTTCTTCCGATTCTCCAGACCCCGGCGGTCTGTCATCCCTGTCGTTCGCCATGTACACGACCGAATTCCTCGACGTCCCGCCACTGGTTCGCGCCGGCGGCCGCGTGCGCCTGCCTGGCTCCAAGAGCATCTCCAACCGCGTGCTCTTGCTGGCCGGACTGGCCGCGGGCACCACCGAAGTCCACGACCTGCTGGACTCCGACGACACCCGGGTGATGCTGGATGCGCTGCGCCAGCTGGGCTGTGCGTTGGAACGCGACGGTGATGTGCTCAAAGTGACCGGCCTGGGTGGCCAGCTGGCCCAGCGGGAGGCCCCGCTGTTCCTGGGCAACGCCGGCACCGCCATGCGCCCGCTGACCGCCGCGCTGGCCGTGCTGGCCGCCACCCAGGGGGGGCGGTTCCAGCTGTCGGGCGTGGCCCGCATGCACGAGCGCCCCATCGGCGACCTGGTGCAGGCGCTGCGCCAGCTCGGCTGCCCGGTGACGGACCTGGGCGAGCCCGGCTTTCCGCCACTGCAGGTCGGCGACGGCACGCTGCACGCCCTGAACACCGCCACCCCCATCCGGGTGCGGGGCGATGTCTCCAGCCAGTTCCTGACCGCGCTGCTGCTGGCCCTGCCGCTGGTCACGGCCGACGGCCCGGTGACCATCGAGGTCGATGGTGAGCTGATCTCCAAGCCCTACATCGACATCACGCTGCGTCTGCTGGCGCGCTTTGGCATCACCGTCCAGCGCGAAGGCTACCAGCGCTTCGTGCTGCCGCAGGGTTCGGCCTACCGCACCCCGGGGCGCATCCACGTCGAGGGCGATGCTTCCTCCGCCTCCTACTTCATCGCGCTGGGCACCATCGCGGGCACCGAGGCACCGGTGCGCATCGACGGTGTCGGCCTGGATTCGATCCAGGGCGACATCCGTTTCGTCGAGGCAGCCCAGGCCATGGGCGCCCAGGTGACCGGCGGCCCCGGCTGGCTGGAGGTCCGCCGCGGCGCCTGGCCCCTGAAGGCCCTGACGCTGGACTGCAACCACATCCCCGACGCGGCCATGACGCTGGCCGTCATGGCGCTCTACGCCGATGGCCCCACGCGCCTGACCAACATCGCCAGCTGGCGCGTGAAGGAGACCGACCGCATCGCGGCCATGGCCACCGAGCTGCGCAAGCTGGGGGCCTCCATCGCCGAAGGCGAGGACTTCATCGAGGTCCGCCCACCGGCCGGTCCGTGGCAGGCCGCCAGCATCCACACCTACGACGACCACCGCATGGCCATGTGCCTGTCGCTGGCCGCCTTCAATCCGCTGATCGCCGGCGCACCCGGCGTGCCGGTGCGCATCCTGGATCCGAAGTGCGTGGGCAAGACCTTCCCCGACTACTTCGAGACCTTGTTCCACTGCGTCACCCCGGCCGCGGGCCAGGTCCCGGTGCTGACCGTGGACGGGCCCACCGCCTCTGGCAAGGGCACGCTGGCCAGCGAACTGGCCCGCCGCCTGGGCTACCACCTGCTGGATTCCGGCGCGCTCTACCGGGCCACCGCCCTGGCGGCCCAGGATGCCGGCGTCTCGCTGGACGATGAACCGGCCCTGGCCACACTGGCCGGCCGACTGGCCCTGCGCTTCGAAGGCCAGCGGGTCTTCCTGGCCGGGCGCGACATCACCGACCCGCTGCGCCTGGAGTCGACCGGCGGTATGGCCTCCCGGGTCTCGGTGCACCCCGCGGTGCGCCAGGCCCTGCACCAGCTACAGCTCTCCTTCCGCCGGGCCCCCGGCTTGGTGGCCGATGGCCGCGACATGGGCACCGTCGTCTTTCCGGACGCGACTCTCAAGGTCTTCCTGACCGCCAGCGTCGAACAACGCGCCGAGCGCCGCTATAAGCAGTTGATTTCCAAGGGCGTTTCTGCTAACCTCCCGCAGATTCAATCTGACTTGCGGCTGCGCGACGAACGGGATGCCACCCGGACGACCGCCCCCTGCAAGCCGGCTGAAGATGCGATGCTGCTGGACAACTCGGCGCTGTCGATCGAAGACTCGGTCGTGCAGTGCCTGGGCTGGTGGCAGCAACGCAGGCCGTTCTGAGCTGCTCACTCGGTTCGGCTGGGCCCACCGCCCTTCCCTCCTGGCGCGTCCTGTGCCGTCAAGGGCGGTGAATCCGTCAACCTAACCCCCGCGGCCTTGCAAACCGCACAGCTGTCGGCGGCGTCCGCCCGCTGACTCAGGAAATCCCATGTCTCAGACTCAAACCGCCGATTTCGGTGGAGACTCCTTCGCCGCTCTGTTCGAGGAATCGCTGCAGAAGAGCGAAATGCGCTCGGGCGAAGTCATCACCGCCGAGGTGGTGCGCATCGAGCACAGCTTCGTGGTCGTCAATGCCGGCCTGAAGTCCGAAGCCTATGTGCCCATCGACGAATTCAAGAACGACCAGGGCGAAGTTGAAGTCCAGGTCGGTGACTTCGTCTCGGTGGCCATCGACGCCGTCGAAAACGGCTACGGCGACACCATCCTGTCGCGCGACAAGGCCAAGCGCCTGGCCTCCTGGCTGTCGCTGGAAACCGCTCTGGAGTCTGGCGACTTCGTGACCGGCACCGTCTCCGGCAAGGTCAAGGGTGGCCTGACCGTCCTGGTCAACGGCATCCGCGCCTTCCTGCCCGGTTCGCTGCTGGACACCCGTCCGGTCAAGGACATGTCGCCGTTCGAAGGCAAGACCCTGGAATTCAAGGTCATCAAGCTGGACCGCAAGCGCAACAACGTCGTGCTGTCGCGCCGTGCCGTGGTCGAAGCCTCGATGGGTGAAGAGCGCGCCAAGCTGCTGGAGACGCTGCACGAAGGTGCCATCGTCAACGGCGTGGTCAAGAACATCACCGAGTACGGTGCGTTCGTGGACCTGGGCGGCATCGACGGCCTGCTGCACATCACCGACATGGCCTGGCGCCGTGTCCGTCACCCGAGCGAAGTGGTGACGGTGGGTCAAGAGCTGACCGCCAAGGTCCTGAAGTTCGACGCCGAGAAGAACCGCGTCTCGCTGGGTCTGAAGCAACTGGGCGACGACCCGTGGCTGGGCGTGGCCCGCCGCTACCCGGCCGGCACCCGTCTGTTCGGCAAGGTCACGAACATCGCCGACTACGGTGCCTTCGTCGAGATCGAACCGGGCATCGAAGGCCTGGTGCACGTCTCCGAGATGGACTGGACCAACAAGAACGTCGCTCCCTCCAAGGTGGTCACCCTGGGCGAGGAAGTCGAAGTCATGGTCCTGGAAATCGACGAAGACAAGCGTCGCATCTCCCTGGGCATGAAGCAGTGCAAGGCCAACCCCTGGGAAGAGTTCTCGGCCACGGTCAAGCGCGGCGACAAGGTCAAGGGCCCGATCAAGTCGATCACCGACTTCGGCGTGTTCGTCGGCTTGGCCGCTGGCATCGACGGCCTGGTGCACCTGTCGGACCTGTCCTGGCACGAGCCGGGCGAGGCCGCCGTGCGCAACTACAAGAAGGGCCAGGAAGTCGAAGCCGTGGTGCTGGGCATCGACGTCGAGCGCGAACGCATCTCCCTGGGCATCAAGCAGCTGGACGGCGACCCGTTCGCGACCTTCACCTCGGTCAATGACCGTGGCTCGATCGTGACCGGTACCGTGAAGACCGTCGATCCGCGCGGCGCCGAAGTGCAGCTGGCCGATGACGTCACTGGCTACCTGCGTGCCTCTGAAATCAGCCGCGACCGCGTCGAAGACGCCCGCAACGTGCTGAAGGAAGGCGACGAAGTCTCGGTGATGATCGTCAACGTGGACCGCAAGACCCGCAACATCCAGCTGTCGATCAAGGCCAAGGACCAGGCCGACCAGCAGGAAGTCATGCAGCGTCTGTCCGCCGAGAACACCGGCAACGCCGGCACCACCAGCCTGGGCGCCCTGCTGCGCGCCAAGCTGGACCAAGGCGGCAACTGATCGTTGCCCACCGACGTCCGTCTCCACCTGTCCCGAACCCCATCCTGAGCCATGACCCGTTCCGATCTCGTCGCCAAGCTGGCTGAGCGTTTCGCCCAACTGACGCAGCGCGATACCGAGTTCGCGGTCAAGACCACGCTCGACGCGATGTCCGACGCCCTGGCGCGCGGGCACCGCATCGAGATCCGGGGCTTCGGGAGCTTCTCGATCAGCCGCCGCCCGCCGCGCACGGGGCGCAACCCCCGGTCCGGCGAGAAGGTGACAATTCCCGAGAAGCTGGTGCCCCACTTCAAGCCGGGCAAAGCCCTGCGCGAAGGCGTGGATGCCAGCCTGCCGGTGGACAATACGGACGCCCGGTAAGCGCCCGCCCGCGTGGCGGGCGCCCCTTCGGTACCAACTCCTCAACGCTCGGGCCCTCCCGGGCGTTTTTCATCATGGCCCACATTGACGAGATTCTGCAGACCCTCGGTGACAGCGACTGGCAGGATGGTCAGCCCGGCGCGTTGACCCATGCGGTGGAGTCTTCGCTCGAGACCGGACATGTGCTGGTCTTGCCCCAGCTCCGGTTCGTGCTGCGCACGGCCGAGCAACGTTTTCTCGACCCGCGGTACGCCGACCCGGCCACCAAGAACATCAGCCTGCGCGGTGAAGCCGCGCTGATGCGCGGTGCCGTGGGCAACGCACAGGATCTCGGCGAACTGCGGGCCATGCTGATCCGCTTTCGCGACCAGGCCACTGCGCTGGCCCAGCGCCTGTTTCCTCACTACGACGGACACCTGAAGGTCGCCAACACCTCCTTCCGCCCCATCGCGGTCGAAGGCCGTGCCACCAGCTGGCGCAAGGACGACACCCGTCTGCATGTAGACGCCTTCCCGTCCAACCCGACCCAGGGAGCCCGGCTGCTGCGCATCTTCACCAACGTGCATCCCGGCCAGCAGCCGCGCGTCTGGCGCGTTGGCGAGGACTTCCAGGACTTCGCCCGCCAGTTCCTGCCCCGCATCCCGCGGCCCCTGCCTGGCGCCGGCTGGCTGCTGGAAGCCCTGCACATCACCAAACAACGCCGCACGGAATTCGACCACCTGATGCTGGGCCTGCACGACGGCGCCAAGGCCGACCTGGCCTGGCAGCGCAGCTGCCCGCAACGGGAAGTGGCCTTCGCCCCCGGCACCACCTGGGTCGTCTTCAGTGACCAGGTGCTGCACGCCGTGATGTCCGGCCAGTTCATGATGGAGCAGACCTTCTGGCTCGACCCGGCCGACCAGCAGCAGCCCGAGGCCGCGCCGCTGCGGGTGCTGGAACAGATGACCGGCCGCCGACTGGGAATGATGTGAATACATTGGCCGAACGGGCCACGGCCCTTTGCCCCCGCCGCATCCTGATCGTGCGGCTGAGTGCCCTCGGTGACGTGGTGCTGAGCTCGGGTCTGATTCCGGCGCTCAAGCAGCGTTGGCCCGAGGCCCAGCTGAGTTGGCTGGTGGCCTCCCCTGCCGCGCCCCTGCTGACCCACAACGCACAGCTCGATGAGCTGCTGGTGTTGCCGCTGGACCGTTGGAAACAGCTCTGGCGCACCGGCCAGCGCTGGCAGGCCTGGCACGAGTTCCGTGCCTGGCAGCGCGACCTGAGGGCCCGTCGGTTCGACCTGGTGGTGGATCCCCAAGGCCTGTTCAAGAGCGGTGTGCTGGCCTGGCTCACCCGGGCACCGCTGCGCGTGAGCCTGTGGCCGCGCGAGGGCAACCAGCTCTTCATGCACGGCTGCGTTCGCCCCGCCATCCCGGCCGCCGCAGACCGCATCATCTCGTTCGAATATCGGGCCCTGGCCGAGGCCCTGGGGGCACCGGGCTTCGCGCTGGACCTGGCGGTCGGCGAAGGCCCGCGCCAGCGCGCCGCGCAGGTGTTCGCGCAAGCCGACGTCGGCCCCGGCCCGATCGCCCTGCTGGCGCCGTTCACCACCCGCCCGCAGAAGCACTGGGTGGAGGCGCGCTGGGCGCCCCTGGCCCAGGCCCTGCGCGCGCAAGGACTGCAACCGGTGCTGCTGGGCGGGCCGGGCGATGTGCCCGCCGCCGAGCGCATCGCCCCCGCGGGCTCCGGGATCGTCAACCTGGCCGGCCGTTTGAAGCTGGACGAGACCGTGGCCGCCGTCGCGCGTGGCCAGCTGCTGATCGGGGTGGACACCGGCCTGACCCACATGGGCATCGCGCTGGGCGTTCCGACGGTGGGCCTGTTCGGCTCCACCGCGCCCTACCTCCAGGGTGGCACACCACAGGTCCAGATCCTTTACAAAGGTTTGCCCTGCTCGCCCTGCCACCGCAACCCGAGCTGCCAGGGACGGTTTGACTGCATGCGCCAGCTGACGCTGCCCGAGGTGCTGCAGGCGGCTCAGACCGTACGCCAGGCTGCCACCCCCTGACCCCACCCCATGCCGTCCCCCACGCCGACCACCGACACCCGCCCCCGCACCGTCGTGCTGCACCAGTTTCCCGGCATGGGGGACCTGGTCTGGCATGTGCCCTACATCCGGGCCATCGCAGCCCAGAGCCGGGGCGGGCAGGTGGCGGTCATCTCGGCCCCCTCGACCTTCGCGCGTGACCTGCTGGCCCATGAGGACTGCATCAGCGAGGTGATCGACTTCGAGCGCCACCCCCGTGGCGGCCGGCGTGGCCGCCATGCCGGCCTGCGGGGCGTGTTCCGCATGGGCCGGGAGCTGCGCCCCCACCGCTTCGACCGGATCGTGATCTTCTCCGACCATGCGAACCGGGCGCTGATGGCCAGGGTGGCCGGCATCCCTGAACGCCTGGGCTTTGGCGCCTCGTGGCTGGAGCGCCAGCTGCTCAGCCACGGCCCCTTCATCCGCCCCTACGATGGCCCGGCGGTGTCCGTCTCGAAGAACGCCGCGGCGCTCGCCATGGCCCACGGCTTCTGCACCCAGCCGCTGCGCCCCACCGTGCGCCTGGCGCCCACGGACGTGGCGGCCCAGGCCCCGCTGCTGGCGACCCTGCCGCACCCGCTCTACACCTTCGCCATCGGCGCATCCGAGCCCCACAAGCAGTGGGGGGCCACCCGCTTTGCCGCGCTGGCCAATGCGCTGGCACAGCGCGGCTGCGGCGTGGTGCTGCTCGGCGGCCCGGCCGAAGCCGCGCTGGCCGAGGCCATCCAGCGCGACATCCTGCCAGCCCACCGGCCGCAGATCCTCAGTGCCACCGGCAACACCATGCGGCAGAGCGCGGCCACCCTGGCCTTGGCCGATGCCAACATCGGCAACGACACCGGCATCACCAACCTGGCCGCGGCACTGGACCGGCCGAGCTTTGTCCTGCTGGGCAACCGGCCCCTGCTGGACCACGACCCGCTGATGCGGATGCTGCTGCCGCCCACGCCCGACCTTCCCGTCCGTCGCGGCGCCCGCCCCCCGGTCCGGCTGGAGGACATCTCCGTGGCCGATGTGCTGGCCCGACTGGAACAGGACGAGGCCCCAGGCTTCGGCCCTGCTCATCCGCAGCCCAGCGGCCTGCCCACCTGCGTGGACCTGGGTTCGCTTGAGCTGGCCGAGCAGGTCGCCGTCATCTGGTGGGCCCAACACCGCCATCGCCTGACCGGCGAGACCTTCACCGTTCGGCCCGCCCCGGTCGACGGCCTGGACCTGAGTGCTTGGTTCCCCAACACCTTCCCACGGCGCGCCACGCAGGCCCCGGATCCGCTGGCGGTCTGGCACCCCGGCCCGGTGTGGCTGACCGCCGCCAACGCCTTTGCGTGCCACCCGGTGGCTGGGGCGATTGAGCAACTGCCTGAACCGCTGCGCCGGCAGGCGGATGCCTTGCGTGCCTCGGCGGCGGGCCAGCGGCGCGTGCTCGTCCACCTGGCAGACCCCCGCACACGCCAGGCCGTGTTGAACGCCCTCGGCCGCCAGGGTGTGCTGGCCGTGGACGTGCTGGCGCAGCATCCCGGCCCGGACCTGCCGGAAACACTGCTGGTTGAGATGCTCGCCGCAGACGCCTGGGTGGGCGGCTGCGCTGGACGCGATCATCTGTGGGCCTTGCTGCGCCCACAGACACCCCAACTGGCCCTGTGGCCCGGGGCCACACAGGAACAGGCCGCCTGGGCCATAGTGCAGCGCGGCCTGGGGCTGTCCGCCCCCTGGAGCCGCTGGCCGCTGAATCCGGGCCTGCTGAAGGTCCTGACTGCGGCCGAGACCCCCTCCCAACACGAACAAGAGGCCGTGCTGGCGCAGCTGAGCACGCTGTTGGTTTAACGCCTCAGATCCTGCAGAGGCGTCGTCTCCAGCCCCCCGCTACCGTGGGCCTCCATCCTGAATGGATTCGGCACGTCCGCCACGCGGACACAGCGTCACCCTTCGGGGCCGGAACGGGGCGAGGAGCTCCGTAGAATGCACTCATTCGTGGAGTTCCAATGCGCGTCCTCGTCTGGCTCTGGCGAGCCTTCCTTTTCTTCGCACTGTTCGCCTTCGCGCTGAACAACCAGCAGGTCGTGACGGTGCACTGGTTCTTCGGCTATGTGTGGAACACGCCGTTGGTGATTGTCGTGCTGGCCGCCTTTGCGGCGGGCGCTGCCGTGGGCGTGCTGGCCATGACGCCCAGCTGGTGGCGTCAGTGGCGACGGGCCAAGCAGGCCCGGCAAGAGGCCGCCTCGCTGGCCCCTTCCCCGGCGCCAGCCACTGCGCCTTCGCCCGACACCCCTGCGGACATCCCCGATGGAATTTGATCTTCAGTGGCTGCTGGTTGGCCTGCCGGTTGCCTTTGCCCTGGGCTGGCTGGCCTCCCGCCTGGATCTGCGCCAGGTCCGGCGGGAACAGCACGACGCGCCCAAGGCCTACTTCAAAGGTCTGAACCTGCTGCTCAACGAACAGCAGGACAAGGCCATCGACGCCTTCATCGAGGCCGTCCAGAACGACCCGGACACCACCGAACTCCACTTCGCGCTGGGCAACCTGTTCCGCCGCCGAGGCGAGTTCGAGCGTGCGGTGCGCGTGCATGAGCACCTGCTCAACCGGGCCGACCTGAGCCCCACCGAACACGACCGGGCGCTCTACGCACTGGCACAGGACTTCATGAAGGCCGGCCTGTTCGACCGCGCCGAGGAGGCCTACCGCAACCTGCTGGGCTCACCGTTCGACACCGAGGCCCGGCTGGCGCTGCTCAATCTCTACGAACGTTCACGCGACTGGCGCGCCGCCGCCGAAACCGGCGCCGCGCTGGAACGCAGTGGCACGGGCTCGTTTGGCCTGCGCATTGCGCACCACTGGTGCGAGCTGGCCCTGGAAGCCGATGCCCACGGCCGCCCGGAAGAGGCCGACACGGCGCTGCAGACAGCCCGTGAAGCCGCCCCGGATGCCGCCCGTCCGCTGGTGATCGCCGGTCAGCGGCTGGCCAAGCAGGGCCGGCATGCCGAGGCCCTGACGACCTGGAGCGAACTGGCGCTGCGGCATGTCGACGCCTTCACCCTGATCGCCTCCGATTTTGCGGCGAGCGGCTTGGCCTGTGGCCAGGTGGCGCAAGCCCAGCAGGTGCTGCAGGAGGCCTACCACCGCCTGCCCGGTCTGGACCTGCTGCGCGCGCTGGCCAAGCTGGCTCAGCGCGATCTGGGCAGCGAACCACAGCTGCTGGAACTGCTGCAACGCCAACCCACGCTGGGCGCGGCGCTGGCCGTTCTCAGCCAGCCGCCGCAACGTTGGGATGAGACCCACCTGCAGGCGGTGCGAACGGCGGTCGGCCGCGCGGCCAACCCACTGCAACGCTACCGCTGTGCGGCCTGTGGCTTCGAAGCCCAGCATTATTTCTGGCAGTGCCCAGGCTGCCTGACCTGGGACAGTTTCCCGCCCCGCCGCATCGAAGAGCTCTGACCATGGCCGACTCCCTGTTCTCCCGCAACCTGGCCGAGCACCAGGCCTTGTTCCAGCAACTGTTGGCGCTCGACGAGCAGATCGCCGAGGCGGGCCGCCGACTGGCGCACTCGATCGCCAGTGGCGGCAAGCTGCTGCTGTGCGGCAATGGCGGCTCGGCCGCCGATGCGCAGCACCTCGCGGCCGAATTGACGGGCCGCTTCATCCAGGATCGGCGCCCGCTGCCCGGCCTTGCACTGACCACCGACTCGTCCGCCCTGACCTGCATCGGCAACGACTACAGCTTCGACGAGGTGTTCGTGCGCCAACTGCAGGCCCTGGGCCGCGCCGGCGACGCGCTGCTGGCCATCTCCACCTCGGGCAATTCCGGCAACGTGCTGAAGGCGGTCGAGGCCGCCCGTGCCCTGGGCATCCATGTGATCGGCCTGCTGGGGCGTGACGGCGGCCGCATCGCCCCACTGTGCGACGTGGCGATCATCGTGCCCTCCGGCACAACCGCCCGCATCCAGGAAGCCCACATCCTGATCGGTCACACACTGTGCGGCCTGATCGAACACGAACTGGGCCTGGCATGAGTCAACGCGCGCCTCTGCCCTCCGCCGAGCGTCTGGCCGGCAGCCGCGTGCTGGTGGTCGGCGATGTGATGCTGGACCGCTACTGGTACGGTGCCGTCGACCGCATCTCGCCCGAAGCCCCCGTGCCGGTGGTGCGCATCACCGGTGAAGAAGACCGCCTGGGCGGCGCCGCCAACGTGGCCGTCAACGTGCAGTCGCTCGGCGCTCTGGCCACGCTGCTCACCGTGGTCGGCGACGACGCGCCCGCCACCCAGCTGGAAGCCCTGCTCCACGAGCGCGGCATTCAAACCGTGCTGCGGCGCGATCCGGGGCTGAAGACCATCGTCAAGCTGCGCGTCATCGGACGTTCACAGCAGCTGTTGCGCATCGATTTCGAGAACACCCCCGACCACGAGGTGCTGCATCAGATGTCCACCAGCTTCGAGTCGCTGGTGCGAGCCCACGATGTGGTGGTCTTCTCCGATTACGGCAAGGGCGGCCTGGCCCACATTCCGCAGATGATCGCCGCGGCCCGGCAAGCCGGCCGCCCCGTGCTGGTGGATCCCAAGGGCAGCGATTACGCCCGCTATGCCGGCGCCAGCGTGCTCACCCCCAACCGGGCCGAGCTGGCCCTGGTCACCGGCCCGTGGCGGGGCGAGGCGCAGCTGGCCTCGCTGGCTCAGGACCTGCGCCAGCGCCTGCACCTCGCAGCCTTGCTGCTCACCCGTTCGGAAGAAGGCATGACGCTTTTCGACGCCGCCGGCAGCCAGCATGTGCCGGCCGAGGCCAAGGAGGTCTTCGACGTCACTGGCGCGGGCGACACCGTGATCGCCACGCTGGCCGCCCTGGTGGGCGCCGGCATGCCGCTGGCCCAGGCCGTGCCCTGGGCCAACCATGCGGCCAGCCTGGTGGTGGGCAAGTTCGGCACCGCCAGCGTGAGCGCCCAGGAGCTGGCCGCATGATGCCGCCCCTGCGGCGGGCCGCCTTCCTCGACCGGGATGGCGTCATCAACATCGACAGCGCCTACCTGAGCCGCTGGGAGGACTTCCAGTTCGTCCCGGGGTCGGTGGAGGCGATGCGCCGCCTGCAGCAGGCCGGCTATGCCCTGGTGGTGGTCACCAACCAGTCGGGCATCGCCCGGGGCTACTACAGCGAAGAGGACTACCAGCTGCTGACGCGCCAAATGCGGGCCGCGCTGCAGGCCCAGGGGGTCACGCTGGCAGGGGTCTACCACTGCCCCCACCATCCCTCCGGGAAGGTCCCGGCATTGGCTGTCGACTGCGAATGCCGCAAGCCAGCCCCTGGGATGATCTTGCGTGCAGCACAGGAGCTCCACCTGGACCTGCCGCATTCCTTCCTGGTCGGCGACAAGGAGTCCGACCTTCAGGCAGCCCATGCCGCCGGCGTTGGTCGGGCATACCTGGTCCACAGTGGGCATCCGCTCACTGGAGAAAGCCGGCACCAAGCCGATCAGGTCTTTGACGACTTGCGGGCCTGTGCGGCGTTCCTGCTCAGTGGTGGTGCCCAAGGACTTGCGTGATCAAACGCAACCCCAGCTGAGATCAAGACCTCTGCTGCCCCCTGACAGCACCAGCCATCACGCACTGCGCCGCCGGCGCCAACCTCAGGTTAGAAATTCCGCTTCCCAAGCGATTTTCGGATGGACGTCTTCACCTTTTTGAACCACCTAGAGGCCACGCCCTTCCTCTTTTGAACTGTTGACTTTGAATTCTCATTCAAAGTAACCACCAACGGCGGAAGAGCCACAAATGCGTTGATTTCAGGATAAACCAGATTCATCTGGTTATCTATCCCAGTATTTGTGAACGACCGCCCCATCAAGGGAACATCAATCAGATGCCTTTTGAGTGGCAAGCATCTGTCCAACAGCGTTTTAGCCCCTTTCGGAGACAAGGTGTAAGCAGGTATTCCAAGCGCCATACTCAGTCTAAAGGCGTTTGCCTTTTCGACAGAAGAGACAAAGAAATCCAACCCCTTCCTCATTTGATCTTGGTCGAACTTCATGAATGCAGGCGATACATTCCTCATGAATTCCAATCCCAGAATGGTATCAAAATTCCAACCCCACAGGACCATATCCCAGTCCGGGGGCAGAGAGGCGATGAATCTCTTCGCCTCGCTCTCGAAGTCAGCCCTGAAAACGGCATCATCCTCCGCAATCGTCAACGCCTCTTGAGACGCGGAACAACGCTCCCACAGCTTGATATGAGACAGGGCACATCCATACGCCCCCTTGGAGTAACCCAAATCTCTGGCAAAGTATCTTCCATCCTCTTTCTCATCATCACTCAACGCGGCGCCGTCCACCGCGTCAAAGAATTCATATTCGAGGCGCTGATTTGCCTCTGAGAAAGAATTTCTACGCCCCTCAGAGCGCCTCAGGCTGATGACTTTTATCTTCATGTAGAACCATGGAATTGAGCAGGATCACCATCTTCAGCAGAACGAGACTTCTCGCCCATCGCGCACAGACGAGAGGAAATCCGAGGTAGCCTCATCCCAGTGATACCGAGGCTTCTTCATGATCTGATTCTCTTTGGATCGCACGGCCTCTGGATTTGCCAGATAGCTTTCTATCTTCGCTCGAATCTGGCTCTTTTCCCGAGGGTCGAAGTAATCGGCAAGATCCCCCGCCACCTCCGGAATGGAGGTCGCGTTTGATGCCACACACAGTTTCCCTGCGCCCAACGACTCTGCCACGGGCAAGCCATAGCCCTCCGCCCGAGACGGGAAGACAGTGAAATAGCATGCGCGGTAAAGCAAGGCCAACTGCACATCGGACACATTCTCCAGCACAAGATAGGCCCCTGCGCCCGGGGCGCACCTCGCCATCTGTTTCTTGAAATCGGTATAGCGCCGATTCAACGTGCCGACAAAGACCAGTTTCTTCCCGGAATGGCGCCCCTCGCCCACCAAGTCAAGCCAAACCTCCAGGAGAAGCGCCTGATTCTTGGAGAAATCAATCCGCCCCACACACAGAATATATTCACCTGGCCGCAGTCCCTCGGGAAGATCCCCCCCCTCGACGGGATGGGCATCAACATTCGACCCAAACCTGATCTTCGTGATGGGCTTGCTGACGCCGCCCAACTGGTGCATGTACCGCGAGATCTCCCGCACGTTGAAATCCGAGCTCGTCAAGAAGCCTTCAAAAACATCGAAACATCCTTTGACATAGTTCGCAAATCTCATGTTCTTCTGCCTCTTGAGCTCGGACTCCATGGGCAGAACATCATGCAGAAGAACCATGGGCACCACGCCATTCGCCTCTTTGAGCCGGCGCACGCCGTTCAAATACCCTCCCACCGTCCACCCGCGTCCGACGCTGAGCAGAATATCCCCCGGCTGGAACGCCGGCGGGTGCCCCTTTCTTTCGAAGAGAAGCGCCCGCCCCCAAGACAGCAGACCACTCAGCACCGAGAGTCCCCATCCCAACCACGGTCGATTCGAGTACTTGTCGCCATAGTCCTTCCACACCCCCAGCCGGGCATTGGGGCACATGGCATAAATGGCCTCGGGGGCCACCCTCCCACCCGAAAGCGCCTGCCCAATGTAGGTGATGAGTTCGGCGCTGATCAATTCGACCTTCTCGCACCGACGGCCGTGGAAAAGCACGAACTTCACCCCATGGGTCAGGGCACATAAGGCATAACTCATGTGCACGCGCTGGATTCCCGTGACCTTGGTGTTCTGACGGACCCACAGGATCAAGTCAGTCACATCCAGATAGATGTCTCGCTGCTGGCGATCGGCCACGTCATCTCCTCAACGGGTCGCCCGGATGCGCCGCACCAACTCGGTCGTCGAATACCCCTCGACAAACGGAATGGCCACCGAACGCCCCCCCCAGCTGCGCACCAGTGCCGTCTCGGCCAGAGTTTCCATGTCGTAGTCACCGCCCTTGACGTACCAGTCGGGACGGATGCGGGCGATCAGGTCGACCGGCGTGCCCTCGTCGAAGAAGGTGACCAGGTCCACGCTGGCCAGCGCGGCCAGCACGCAGGCGCGGTCCTGCTCACGGTTGAGGGGGCGGTCCGGCCCCTTGCCCAGGCTGCGCGCGGAGCGGTCGGTGTTGAGCCCCACGATCAGCGAGGCCCCCAACTGCCGGGCCGCCTGCAGGTAGCACACATGGCCCCGGTGCAGCACATCGAACACGCCGTTGGTGAACACCCAGGGCCGCGGCAGCGCCTGCAGCGCTGTCGGCAGGTTCTCGGGCCGAACGATCTTGTCTTCCAGCAGACACGGCGCGAGCGACATGGATCCCTCCGATGAGGGGCAGGCTGCGTGGGAATCGGCGCAAGGAGACGGATGTGTCACGGGCGTGGCGATGGAATCATCGGCAGGTTCAGAGCTCGCCATTATCGGCGCCGTCCCACCCCGATGTCCCCCTGAAAGGAGGCCCCGATGTCCACCACGACACCCCGCACCCCAGGCCGGCGTCGCCCTGCCCTGGCCCGCCTGCTGGCCGCTGCGGCGCTGGGCTGGCACCTGATCGGCAGCCTGGCCGCCGGGCAGGCGCTCGAGTGGCAGGACACCGAGGTCAACACGGCCAATCAGGCCGAGTTGGAGCGGGTCAAGGGCGTGGGGCCGCAGCTATCGGCCCGCATCCTGGCGGAGCGGGCCCTGGCACCGTTTCGGGATTGGGCGGACCTCCAGGCCCGGCTGCAGGGCATTGGGCCAGTGAAGGCGCGGCGCCTGTCGGATGCCGGTCTGACGGTCCACGGGCAGCGCTGGCCGGCGCCGCCGGCCGCCTCAGCCAGCCACTGAGTCGGCCGTCTCGGCAGGCCGCAGGAAGTGCAGCACGGCCTCCCGCTGGGCCAGCGTGTCGGCCTCGCCCAACCGGATCAGCTCCTGCGTGAAGTCGGCCTCGAACAGCAGGTAGCTGGCCAGGGCGGCCCCCCGGGCCGAAGAGCCTTCACCCTCCACCCCGACCCCGCCCAGCAGGGCCCGCACCGACAGCGGCAGGGCCGACAGATGGCGGGCCGCGATGTCATCCAATCGCTGGCTGGGCGCGATGACCAGCAACTCGACCGGCCGCAGCGGCGTGTGGCGACGGGACTCGGCGGGCAGCAGGCCCAGCGTGTGGTTGATGCGGCGCAGCCGCTCCACATCCACCGACAGCGCGTCCAGGAAGATGCTGGACATCACATGGCCGCCGATCTGGGCCACGCTGGGGTAGTCGTCCGGCACCGGCCGCTGCAGGGACGTCGGCTCGTGCATGCGCCCGGCGCCGATCACCAGGACGCGCTCAGCGCCCAGGTGCACGGCGGGTGAGACGGGCGCGGTCTGGCGCATCGAACCGTCGCCAAACCATTCCAGCCGATCCTGCAAAGCCAGCGCCTGGGCGGGAAACACGAACGGGATGGCCGCCGATGCCAGCAGGTGCTCATGCTGGAACTGGCACGGCAGGGCCATGCGCTGGGAGCGGACCCAGGGCTGTTGCGGGCTGTCCGCCGCCACCTGGTAGAAGGTGGCGTGCACCCCCGAGCTGTAACTGGACGCGGTGACGGCCAGGGCGCGCAAGTGCCCCTCGGCCAGCAAGTCCTCCAGCCGCTCCAAGGCGACCATGCGGCGCAACAAGTCGCCCAAGGGCTGGTTGTCCAGCAGCGAGCGGGGACGCTGCCGCACCCAGCGGGCGATCACCCAGCCGATCGACATCATCGTCAGCCAACGCGCACCGGTGCGGATCATGCCCAGCGCGTCGGAACGGTAGACCTGGTCCACATGGAGGCCGGACCAGATCTCCGCCAGGGACTGGATCGCCCGGTCGACATCGTCGGCGCTACAAGCCAGGGCGGCGGCATTGATGCCGCCGGCCGAGGTCCCGGTGATCACCTGAAAAGGATTGCCCGGTGCCAGCTGCGCCTCGTGGCGAAGCCGGTTCAGCGCCTGGAGAACACCGACCTGGTAGGCGGCTCGGGCGCCGCCGCCGGTGAGCACCAGGCCACGCACGGGAGTGGATGGCATGGCCCCAGTCTAGTGCGGGGCCCGGCCACCGCCCAGGTCGGCACCGTGATCAGTCGCGTCCGTACCACCGTCCGCGGTCATGGTCACCACGGTCGTGATCGTGCCCCCGATGGCGGTCGTCATCCCAGCCACGTCGCTCGCCAGGGCCATAGTAGCCAGGCGCTGGCACATAGACCGGGGCCGGCGCGTAGGCCACGGGCGGCGGAGCCTGGCGCACCACCGGCACCACATGGGCCCGGTACCAGTCGTCCCGCACGAAATACACCGGCGCGCCGCAGGCGCCGTACTGGCCGCAATAGCGCGCCCAATGAGCCCGGTGCTGGGGCGGCGCCCACAGATAGACCGGCCGCGGCGGCGCCACCCAGACGGGCTCGGGTGCCACGATGACCGGCTGGGCCGCGATCAACGCCGGCTGATAGAAGCGGCCGATGTCGATGCGGCCCTGCAGGCCTGGCTGACCGATGGAGATCGACACCCCCACATCGGCGGCGTGGGACAGCGGCGCCCAGGCGGACAGAGCGGCGGTCAGCGCCAGCGCGCTCCAACGGTGGCGATTCAGCATGGCATCGGGCGACTCCACCGACGGTGGAGAGGCGGTTTCGTTGAACACGCTTCTACAACGCCGCGCCACGGGGGCCAGGATGACGCTGGAAACGCCTGCTTACCAGCTTCAGGCGTCGTAAACGATGCGCGCCTGACCCTCACGGGCCAGGGCCTTCCAGGCGGCCAGCGCCTCGTTGGTGGGCCAGAAGCGCCCCTGTTCGCCCAGGTCCACCTCGGCCACGGCCTGGGCTCGCTCGATGCGCACGCGCACCGGCAACCCCCGCACCAGGTTCTCGCCCTCGTCGGTGGTCTCCAACTGGGCCGGATGCTCGCGCAGCACCCCGGCCAGCGTGGCTGCCGGGCCTTGCAGGGCCACGCTCAGGTAGCGGCCGAAGCGCGCCCGCGCCGCGGCCAGGCTCCAGACCTGCTGCACGTTCAGACGCAGGCCGCCGGAGAAACGGTCCGGCTGGGCCTTGCCCTGCACGATGATCAGTTCGTCGTCGCGCAGCAGCTCCTTGTTCGCGTCCAGCAGTTCTTCATTGGCTACCGCCTCGATCGGCTCGCTCTTGTCGTCGAGCTGGAAGATGCCGACCCGCCCGCGCTGGCCGTTGATGATGCGCAGCCCGCCGACGATACCCGCCAGCAACTGCGGCTCGCGGCTGTCGATCAGGTCGGCGATGCGGCGCTTGCAGAACAGCCGCACCTCGGCCTCGTCCTCGTCGAACAGGTGACCCGACAGGTAAAAGCCCAGCGCGGTCTTCTCCTGGGCCAGGCGCTCGCGCACGCCCCAGGGCTCCACGGCCACCAGCGCGGGTTCCTGGCTCAGCGAACCGTGGTCGTCCTCACCACCGAAGTCGAACAGCCCGCCCTGCAGCGCATTGGCCGCCTGGGTCTCGGCCCAGTCGAAGGCCAGGCCGATGCTGGCCAGTGCGGCGGCCCGGTCCGGGTGCAGTTCATCGAAGGCGCCGGCCTTGATCAGGGCCTCGACCACCCGCTTGTTGACCTTGCCCTTGTCGACCCGGCTGCAGAAATTGAACAGGCTGGTGAACGGGCCCTCGGCCTCGCGGGCGGCCACGATGGCCTCGATCGCCCCCTGGCCCGTGCCCTTGATGGCCCCCAGGCCGTAACGGATGCCCTTGCGTCCCGCGTCCCCCGGCAGGGGCTCGAAGCGGTAGACGCCGCGGTTGACGCTGGGCGGCTCGCAACGCACGCCGAAGTTCTTGACCGCGTCGGTCAGCAGCACCTTGAGCTTGTCGGTGTCGCTGATTTCGATCGTCATGTTGGCCGCGAAGAACTCGGCCACGTAATGCACCTTGAGCCAGCCGGTGTGGTAGGCCAGCAGCGAGTAGGCGGCCGCGTGCGACTTGTTGAAGCCGTAGCCCGCGAACTTCTCCATCAGGTCGAACACCTCGTCGGCGTTCTCCTGGGTGATGCCCTTCTTGGCCGCCCCCTCGCGGAAGATCTGCCGGTGCTTGGCCATCTCCTCGAGCTTCTTCTTGCCCATGGCCCGGCGCAGCAGGTCGGCGCCGCCCAGGCTGTAGCCGCCCAGCACCTGGGCGCTCTGCATCACCTGCTCCTGGTAGACCATGATCCCGTAGGTCTCGGAGAGCACCTTCTCCAGCAGCGGGTGCGGGTAGATCACCTCTTCCCGCCCGTGCTTGCGGGCGATGAAGCTGGGGATCAGGTCCATCGGGCCCGGCCGGTAGAGCGCGTTCAGGGCGATCAGGTCCTCCAGCCGGCTGGGCTGGGCGTCGCGCAGCATGCTCTGCATCCCGCGCGATTCGAACTGGAACACCGCCTCGGTCAGGCCGTCGGTGAAGAGCTTGTAGACGGCCCGGTCGTCGAGCGGGATCTTCTCGAAGGCGAAGTCCTTCTGGTCCGGGTAGCGGGTGGTGATGAATTCCTTGGCCAGCTCCAGGATGGTCAGCGTGGCCAGGCCCAAGAAGTCGAACTTCACCAGGCCGATCTGCTCGACGTCGTCCTTGTCGAACTGGCTGACCGCCGATTCGCTGCCCGGCTGCTGGTAGAGCGGGCAGAAGTCGGTGATCTTGCCCGGCGCGATCAGCACGCCCCCGGCGTGCATGCCGATGTTGCGCACCATGCCTTCGACCCGCTCGGCCAGGCTCAGCAGCGCCGCCACCTCTTCCTCGGCCGCCTCGCGCTGTTCCAGCTCGGGCGCCTCCAGGCGGGCGTAGACCAGCTTGGGGTTGGGCTTCTCGGGCACCTTGGCCAGGGTCACATGCTTGCCCGGCGGCGCAGGGATCAGCTTGGCGATCGAATCGACATGGCCGAAGCCCATGCCCAGCACCCGGCCCACGTCGCGCAGCGCGGCCTTGGCGGCCATGGTGCCGAAGGTGGCGATCTGGCTCACCGCCTCGCGGCCGTAGCGCTCCTTGACGTACTCGATCACCCGGTCGCGGTTGCTCTGGCAGAAGTCCACGTCGAAGTCAGGCATGGACACCCGCTCCGGGTTCAGGAAGCGCTCGAACAGCAGGTTGTACTTCAGCGGATCCAGGTCCGTGATGTAGAGCGCATAGGCCACCAGCGAGCCCGCACCGGAGCCCCGGCCCGGCCCCACCGGACAGCCATTGGCCTTGGCCCACTTGATGAAGTCCGACACGATGAGGAAGTAGCCCGGGAACCCCATCTGCAGGATGGTGTTGAGCTCGAACTCCAACCGCTCGACATAGTGCGGCCGCTGGGCCTCGCGCTCGGCCGGGTCGGGGAACAGCAGCGCCAGCCGCTTTTCCAGGCCTTCGTAGGACTCCTGCCGCAGGAATTCGTCGATCGGCATGCGCGTGCCGTCCGACTGCACCGGCGTCGGGAAGTCCGGCAGGTAGTGCTTGCCCAGCACCAACGTCAGGTTGCAGCGCATCGCAATGCGCAGCGAATTGCTCAGGGCCGAAGGGATGTCGGCGAACAGGGCCGCCATTTCGGCCTGGCTCTTGAAGTACTGGTCCGGACAGAAGCGCTTGACGCGCCGCGGGTTGGCCAGCGTCTCGCCTTCGGCCACGCAGACCCGCGCCTCGTGGGCCTCGAAATCGTCCCGGGTCTGGAACTGCACCGGGTGCGTGGCCACCACCGGCAGTTGCAGCTCCGCGGCCAGCGGCACCGAGGCCCGCACCAGCGCCTCGTGGTGCGGCAGCCCGCCGCGCTGCAGCTCAATGTAGAAGCGGTCCGGGAAGAGTTCGGCCAGGGTCTTGGCCGCCAGACGGGCCCGGGCCGTGTCTCCGGCCAGCAGCGCCTGCCCCACCGGGCCAAATTCGGCCCCGGACAGCACGATCAGCCCCTCGCCCAGTTCCTGCAGCCAGTCCCAGCGGATCAGGGCCTGGTTGCGCTGGACGTTGCGCGTCCACGCCCGGGCCAGCAGCTCGGACAGGTTGTGGTAGCCGGCCACGTCCTGCACCAGCAACAGCAGGCGCCCCGGCGGGGCGTCGGGCGCGCAGGCCATGGGTTCGACCCAGGCGTCGCAACCGATGACCGGCTTGATGCCCTTGCCGCGGCAGGCCTTGTAGTGCTTGACCGCCCCGAACAGGTTGCTCAGGTCGGCGATGCCCAGCGCCAACTGGCCGTCCTCCTTGGCCGCCGCTGCCACATCGTCGATCCGCAAGGTCCCATCGACGACGGAGTATTCGGTGTGCAGGCGCAGGTGGACAAAGCTCATTGACGGGATTGTACGAAGCGGTCCGAACCCCACGAGCTAGGGGGGGCGGTGTCACGGCGAGGTCATGGGGGCTGGAAAGACTGGCCGCGCATTCCCAATCGACCCGATCCCCGAGGAGTTCCCATGTTTGTCCGTACCCTGGGTGCGGTGGCGCTGGCCTGCGCCGCCGCCCTGGCCCCTGCCCACGCCACCGTCACGCTGATCGCCCGCGGCACGCTCGACCTGCCGCAAGACCTGAGCGGCCTGACCAACACGCTGGAGAACGGCCAGTCGGCCAACCTGTTCGGCGGCATCGGCTCGGGCCTGGCCTGGGCAGGCGGCACCACCTTCCTGGCGCTGGGCGACCGTGGCCCGAACGCCGTGGCCTGGAACAGCGCCGTGGACGACACGACCAGCTGGATCCCGCGCTTTCACACGCTGGACCTGAGCCTGCAACCGGCCGTGGGCGGCTCCCTGCCCTACACGCTGCAAGCCACGCTGAAGGCCACCACGCTGCTGTGGAGCGACAGCGCCCTGAGCTATGGCCCGGCCACGCCGCTGGGGCCGGTGAGCACCCGGCACTACTTCTCGGGCCGCTCCGACAACTTCGCGGCCGGCACGAACTCGCTGGACCCCAGCTTCGCCCGCCTGGACCCGGAAGGTATCCGCGTCTCGCGCAACGGCAAGAACGTCTTCATCACCGATGAATACGGCCCCTACGTCTACGAGTTCAACCGCAAGTCAGGCCAGCGCACCCAGGTCTACAGCCTGCCGGCCGCCACTTTCGCGGTCAGCCAGCTGTCCTCGTCGGGCAGCGCCGAGATCAGCGGCAACACCAGCGGCCGCGTGGCCAACAAGGGCATGGAAGGCCTGGCCATCACGCCCGAAGGCAAGCACCTGGTGGGCTTCGTGCAAAGCCCGCTGATCCAGGACGGCGGTGACGGTGGCCGGGCCAACCGCCTCGTCTGGATCGATGTGTCCAGCGGCAAGGTCAAGCAGTACGCCTACGACAACTACATCCCGGCCAAGAGCAAGGCCTACAACAGCAGCGAGATCCTGGCCCTGAACAGCAAGGCCTTCCTGGTGCTGGAACGTGACGGCAAGGGCCTGGGCGATGGCAGCAGCGCCTCGGTCAAGCAGCTGTGGAAGGTGGACCTGACCAACGCCCAGGACGTCAGCACCTTGTCGGGTCAGGACGCCCTGCTGGCCAAGGCCCCGGCCAAGTCGCTGTTCCTGGACATCCGCGCCACGTTGAATGCCGCCGGCGTCACCGACGACCAAATCCCCGCCAAACTGGAGGGCATCGCCTTCGGCCAGGACGTGGTTGTCGACGGCAAGACCAAGCACACGCTGTACGTGGCCAACGACAACGATTTCCTGCCGACGGTCAACGGCCTGGCCAACCCGAACCAGTTCTTCGTCTTCGCCTTCGACGCGGATGATCTGGGCGGCACCGCCTTCGTGCCCCAGCACTTCGGGCCGCTCAAGCCCTGAGCATCAGCTGCAGCATCAGCTCCACCCTCGCCTTGGCGGGGGTGAGCACACCGGCCGACGGCAGGGCCCCTTCGGGCTGGCCCACCACGCCGCCGGCCCAGCAGCGGCTGGCGCGCCATACGGCCACGCCCTGCGCCTGGGCCACGCGCAGGGCCACTTCCAAGGCCGCGTGCAGGGTGCCGTTGCCGGTGCCTTCGGCCACCAGGCCGCGGCTGCCCAGCGCCACCAGCGCCGGCACCAGCGCCCCGTCGCAACCGGCATGGCTGGTCACGATGTCCACCCGGGGCCATTGCGCCACCGGCCGCTGCATGGCCACTTGCAAGGCGGCGGCCTCGCCCGGGTCGGCCTGCGGCCAGGCGCGCAGCGCCCGCACCTGCCCCTCCTGCACCAGGGCGACCGGGCCGGCCTCGTCGGCGGCGAAGGCATCGACGCGGTAGCCGTGCACCTTGCGCACGTCCTCCGGCCCCAGCACGCGCCCGGCCAGCACGCACAGCACGCCGCGGGTGCCTGGCGTGGCGGCCACGGTCACCGCGTCCAGCAGGTTCTGCGGGCCGTCGGGCATCAGGGCCGAGGCCGGCCGCATCGCCGCCGTCAGCACCACCGGCTTGGTCGCTGCCAGCACCCGGTGCAGGAACCAGGCGGTCTCCTCCAGCGTGTCGGTGCCGTGCGTGACCACCACGGCCTGCACGTCCTCACGCGCCAGTTCCTCGGCCACCGCAGCAGCCAGCTGCTGCCACAGCGCATGGCTCATGTCCTTGCTGTCCACCTGGGCCAGCTGACGGGCTTCCAGCGCATGGGCCGCCAGCGCCGGCACCGCGGCCACCAACTGGGCCACACCCAGTTGCCCAGCCTGGTAGCCCACGTTGTCGGCAGCGGCCGCCGCGGTGCCGGCAATGGTGCCGCCCGTGCCCAGGATCACGATGTGGCCAGAGGAATTGCTTGGCATTTCGAAAAGGTCTGGATAAAAATACAGATACTGGATACAACCTCAGCCCTGCTGCCCGTGGGGCCACCACCCATGATGGAAAGCCCCAAGCTCACCGCCCGCCAGCAGCAGATCCTGGATCTGGTGCAGAGCACGATCGAGCGCACCGGCGCACCCCCCACCCGGGCCGAGATCGCCGCCGAGTTGGGCTTCAAGTCGCCCAACGCGGCCGAGGAGCACCTGCAGGCCCTGGCCCGCAAGGGGGTCATCGAACTGGTGGGCGGCACCTCGCGCGGCATCCGGCTGCAGACGCAGACTTTACGCGCCCTCAACGAAGCCCGGGGCAAGCAGTACGCCCTGCCCTTGCCCAGCCTGTCGCAGCTGACACTGCCGCTGGTGGGCCGGGTGGCCGCCGGGCACCCGATCCTGGCGCAGGAGCACATCGACCAGACCTATGTGCTGGAGGCCAGCCTGTTTCCGCGCCGCCCGGACTACCTGCTCAAGGTGAAGGGCATGAGCATGCGCGACGCCGGCATCGTCGATGGCGATCTGCTGGCCGTGCAGAAGACACCCGAGGCCCGCAATGGCCAGATCGTCGTCGCGCGGCTGCACGACGAGGTCACCGTCAAGCGCTTCCAGCGCACCCGGGGTGGCATTGAGCTGCTGCCGGAGAACCCCGACTTCCAGCCCATCCATGTCGGCCCCGGGGAAGACGACTTCCACATTGAGGGCGTGGCTGTCGGGCTGGTGCGGCAGAACATGCTGATCTGAGCGGCCCACGGGGCGCGCTTCAGGCCGGGGTCAGCCGATCCCGCCGGGCCAGCGCGGGGAACCCGCGCCACCACAAGGCCACCACCAGCAGTGTCCCCACGCCGCCCAGCACCACGGCCGGCACCGGGCCCAGCCACGCCGCCACCGCCCCGGACTCGAATTCGCCCAGCTGGTTGCTGGCGCCGATGAACACCGAGTTGACCGCCGAGACCCGACCCCGCATGGCGTCGGGCGTCTCCAACTGCACCAGGGTCTGCCGGATCACCACGCTGACCATGTCGGCGGCCCCGGTCACCGCCAGGGCCAGAAAGGCCGGCCACAGGCTGCGCGAGAAGCCAAAGGCGATGGTGGCCAGGCCGAACACGGCCACCGACCCCAGCAGCCAGACGCCCGCCCGGTGCTGCAGCGGTCGACGGGCCAGCCACACCCCCACCACCACCGCGCCCAGCGCCGGGGCCGAACGCAGCAGACCCAGCGCCTCGGGGCCGCTGTGCAGGATGTCGCGCGCATAGATCGGCAGCAAGGCGGTGGCGCCCCCCAGCAGCACGGCGAACAGATCCAGCGAGATGGCGCCCAGCACCACCGGCTGGGCGCGAATGTAGCGGATGCCGGCCGTCAGTTCACGCCAGCCCGGCGATGGCGGGCGAGCGGCCATCGGTCGGGGCCGGATGCCCAGCACCGCCAGGATGGCCACCCCCAACAGCAGCCAGGAGGTGGCATACACCGCCGCCGCGCCCCAGAACTCGGCCGCCAACGGCCACCGAACCAGCGCCCGCCCCAGGGCCGGCCCGCTGCCGTACAGCACGCCCCCCAGCGCCGGCGCCAGCACCACCGCCGCCTGCATCGCCGAGCTGTTGGTGGCCACGGCCCGGGCCAGCAAGGGCGGCGGCACCAGCGTGGGCGTGAGCGCCTGCAGCGCCGGCATCTGGACCGCACGGGCCATGCCCAGCAGCACCGACAGCACCAGGATCAGCCCGGCGCTGACCGCCGCCCCCAGACTGGCCAGCGCCAGGATCACCGCAACCCCGCTCTGCAGCGACAGGCTCAGGGCCAGCAGGCGGCGCCGATCGTGGCGATCCACCAGATGCCCCGCCGGCAGGGTGAACAGCAGCGCCGGCAGGAACTGCACCAGCCCCACCAAGCCCAGTTGCCAGGCGCTGCGGGTCAGGTCGTACATCTGCCAGCCCAGCGCCACCATCAGCATCTGGTTGGCCGACGTGCCGGCGATGCGGGCGGTCAGGAGATGAAGGTAATCGGCCTGGTCGCGCAGACGCGGGCCGGCGGCGCCTTCCGCCAAGGCCAGAGAGGGTTCAGGGGACATCCGCTGCAGCTTAGCGCAGCAGGCCCTGGCCCCGCCGCCGCGGGGTCATGCCGCGGCAGGCGCGGCAGAGTTGCCCGG
Organism: Ideonella benzenivorans; assembly: GCF_020387415.1. Classification (GTDB taxonomy): domain Bacteria; phylum Pseudomonadota; class Gammaproteobacteria; order Burkholderiales; family Burkholderiaceae_C; genus Ideonella; species Ideonella benzenivorans. The sequence goes on from NZ_JAGWCB010000012.1 coordinate 480,423, forward strand.
CAGCGATGCCGAGGTGGCCGCTGTGGGCCCTTCAGGCAGCTTGATGGGCTCGCTGCCCGTGGCCGCGGCGATTTCCGCCCGCAGCGCGTCGGCCAGGTCCTGGCTGGTCAGGCCCAGCACCCGCACATAGCGTTGGGCCGCCTGTTTCAGGGCCAACTGGGCCCTTGCCGGCGGCAGGCTGGCCGCGTCGATCAGCTCGTTGGCACAACTGGCGGCGTAGCGCAGCACATCCCCGTCGCCTTCGGCGGCCCGGTGGCCTTCGGCCGCGGCCACGCGGTGGATCATGCGCTGCACACTGGCGTCCAGTCCCCAGTGGCGGGCCACCGCCAAGCCCAGCTCGTCGGTGTCGACGCCCAGCACAGCATAGGACGCAGCTTCCGACGTGAGCCCCGGCTGGGCCGGCGTGCCGTCCTTGCCCGCGTCGATGTACTGCATCAGGCGCTGGATCTGGTGCGCCTGCTCCGGGAAGTGGTACTGCACCACCAGCCGGCCCAGGTTCTGCAACAGAGCGATCAGGTAGACCACCTCGCTGTCGTAGCCGGCGGGGGCCAGCCGCACGGCCAGCCGGCCGGCGCGGTGCACCCGGGCGATCAACGCCTCCATCTCGGCCGCGGCGGATTCGTTCATCGGCCCCGGCCAGCGCCGCAGGTTGAGCGCGGCACGCCGCACCCCGTCCAGGCCCAGCATCGCGATGGCACGCCGCAGCATCAACACCGGCCCGTCCCCACTGACCTGGGCGCTGTTCACCAGGCGCAACAACTCGAAGGTCAGCGCCATGTCCTGCAGGACGACATCGGCCAGCTCGCTGGTGCGGCTGTTGTCCATCAGCGCCAGATGGGCCACCCGTTCGGTGGCCCCGGGCTGCGCCGGCAGCACACCCGCGGCCTGGATGCGGTCCATCAGCAGGGCCAGCGGGCCGCCATCCTGTTCCGACTGGGTCCGCAGCCAGCCCTCCAGCGCGTTCTGCAGCGTGCGCGCATTGCGGTAGCGGTGGCGTGGCTGCCGATCCGTCGCCCGGTTCACGATGGCGCGCAGCGGGTCGGGAATCGGACGGGCCAGGGCCCAGGGCATGCGCACGATCTCGTTGCCGACCGGGGGCATGCGGCTCACCACGCGGGTGAGGTCCGGCTCGTCCAGTGGCGGTTGGCCCGCCAGGGCATGGTGCATGACCAGCCCCAGGGCCAGCACGTCGCGTTCAGCGGACTCCCGCACGGCGCGCAGCTCCTGCATGGCCCCCTCGCGGGCTGCGATCACTTCACGGCCAGCCACTTCCAGCCCCATCAACACCGGGTGGCCCGCCTCGCTCAGGCCCAGCATCCAGGGCTCGATGTCGCCATGGATCACCCCCGCCTCATGGGCATAGGCCAGCCCCTGGGCGATGCCGGCCGCCCAGGCGGCCACCTCCAGCGGCGGCAGGCCCTCGCGGGTGAAACGCTCGCTCCAGGTGACCACCTCGGTGTGGTCGTACATCGCATAGGGCCAGCGCTCGTGTTCGCCGATCTCCAGCACCAGGGCCAGGTGGGGGTGCTCCAGCCGTCCGGCTCGGTGCACAGCCTGTTGCCAGGCCGCCGCGGCCGCCCCTTCCGGCTGCTTGCGCGGGATGGCCAACATGCATTCCCGCTGGTTGCGGGTGTCGCTGGCCGCCCACATCATGGTCCGCTCGCTCTTGCCCAGCAAACGCAGCAACTGGAAGCGCCCGAACATGCGCGCGCCCCCCGCCGAACCGGGCTTGGCGGCCGAAGCGTTGTCTGGCGAAGAGGAGGCAGCGCTGGGAGACATGATGCAGAAACGTCGATCTGGCCTCGATTGGACCTCCAAACCCTGCGCGACGAGGCGCGGATCTGGCAGGAAAATCGACGCCAGTTTGGCATGCGGGCGCCACGCTCGACAAACCCCGCCACCGCCAACGCGACTTTGACCTTTGTGTCAGAATTCCCCCGACCCGGCCTTCCGGTCCCGGTCTCTGTGGTCTTTTCTGCAGAGAGGCCGCCGGTGGCCCGCCGCGGCCACCCCTTAGGAAAACTTCCATGAGCAGCGAACTGATCAAGCACATCACCGACGCTTCGTTCGAAGCCGACGTTCTGAAATCGGGCAAACCCGTCCTGGTGGATTACTGGGCAGAATGGTGCGGCCCCTGCAAGATGATTGCCCCCATCCTGGACGAAACCGCCAAGGAATATGGCGAGCGTCTGCAGATCGCCAAGATGAATGTCGACGAGAACCGCGAAGTGCCGGCCAAATTCGGCATCCGCGGCATCCCCACCCTGATGCTGTTCAAGGACGGTCAGCTGGCCGCCACCAAGGTGGGCGCACTTTCCAAGGCCCAACTGGCCCAATTCCTCGACAGCCATCTATAATCTGGCCTGTCGCACTGGGGTTGGCTCTGTTTTTCAGGCCACCCCGTTGCTGCAAACAGGCTTGAGGCCGGCCACGTCCGGAGCCCACCGGCTCCACAACACGTGAGTTTCACGGCCCCCGTCCCCACCAACCGTTTCCACGCGCAGCGCGTGCCGTCCAGGCCGCGACCGGGCGTTCGCACCAGCGAACCTTGGCCGTGATCTGTGGCGGCGCTCAGCCCCTGCGACCGTGGCGCACCACCCCAAGGGTGACCCGATGCATCTTTCCGAACTGAAGGCGCTTCACGTCTCCGCGCTCATCACGATGGGCGAGGAACTGGAGATCGAAAACGTCGCCCGCCTGCGCAAGCAGGAGTTGATGTTCGCGATCATGAAGAAGCGCGCCAAGGCCGGCGAACAGGTGTTCGGCGATGGCGTGCTGGAAGTGCTGCCCGACGGCTTCGGCTTCCTGCGTTCGATCGACACCAGCTACATGGCGTCGACCGACGACATCTACCTGAGCCCAAGCCAGGTCCGACGCTTCAACCTCCACACCGGTGACCTGGTCGAAGGCGAGGTGCGCGTACCCAAGGATGGCGAGCGCTACTTCGCCCTGGTCAAGGTCGACCGCGTGAACGGCCTGAGCCCGGAGGAGAACAAGCACAAGATCATGTTCGAGAACCTGACGCCGCTCTTCCCGAAAGAGGCGTTCAAGCTCGAGCGTGACGGACTCAAGGCCGAGGAGAACATCACCGGCCGCATCATCGACCTGATCGCCCCGATCGGCAAAGGCCAGCGCGCGCTGCTGGTGGCCCAGCCCAAGACCGGCAAGACGGTGATGATGAAGCACATCGCCCATGCGCTGGTGGCCAACCACCCCGAGATCCACCTGATCGTGCTGCTCGTCGACGAGCGACCCGAAGAAGTGACCGAGATGATCCGCACCGTGCGCGGCGAGGTGATCAGCTCCACCTTCGATGAGCCGGCAGCCCGCCACGTGCAGGTGGCCGAGATGGTGATCGAGCGCGCCAAGCGCCTGGTGGAACTGGGCAAGGACGTGGTGATCCTGCTGGACTCGATCACCCGCTTGGCCCGTGCCTACAACAACGTGCTGCCCAGCTCCGGCAAGGTGCTGACCGGCGGTGTGGACGCCAATGCGCTGCAGCGCCCCAAGCGCTTCTTCGGCGCGGCCCGCAACGTGGAAGAAGGCGGCTCGCTGACCATCATCGGCACGGCCCTGATCGACACCGGCTCCAAGATGGACGAGGTGATCTACGAGGAGTTCAAGGGCACCGGCAACTGCGAAATCCACCTGGATCGCCGCATGGCCGAAAAGCGCGTCTACCCCTCGATCCTGATCAACAAGTCGGGCACCCGCCGCGAGGAGCTGCTGCTGAAGCCGGAGATCCTGCAGAAGACCTGGATCCTGCGCAAGCTGCTCTACAACATGGACGAGATCGAGGCGATGGAATTCGTCCTCGACAAGATGAAGGCCTCCAAGAACAACCTCGACTTCTTCGACATGATGCGTCGAGGGGGTTGATCGGAGGTCCCGCGGCTGGCGGCTTGCACCGCTGGCCACCAGCGCAGTCTCTGCGCTATAATCTGAAGTTTTCCGCTGTCGGAAAGTGCGTGGGGCATGGGGCCTTGCGTGGCTCCCGGCCGACCAGCGATGAAGGAAGGCGGCAACGCCTGTAGAGCGCCATGAAAGAAGGCATCCACCCGAACTACCGCGAAGTCTGCTTCGTGGATCTGTCCAACGGTTTCAAGTTCGTGACGCGCTCGTGCGCGCCGACCAAGGAAACGGTCAAGATGGACGACGGCCGCGAGCTGCCGCTGTTCAAGCTGGAAACCTCCAGCGAATCGCACGCTTTCTATACCGGTCAGCAAAAGAGCGTGGACACGCTGGGCGGTCGCGTCGAGAAGTTCCGCAACAAGTTTGCCCACGTCGGCCTCAAGAAGTGAGTCCACGGGTTCCGCTTCTGGCGGAACCTGCTTTGCGCAAGCAAGGAACAAGAGGCAGCCTCCGGGCTGCCTTTTTTTCGCCTGTACCTCGGCGCACGGCATGTTGCTGCAGCATGTCACCCTGTCGCCGGGCAGGCCCTCGCGTCCTGCCTGATGGGCTGTTTGGCATCATTCATCTGTGAACCACCCCACCCCTGCCGTCGTCCCGCAGCGCGCCGTCGAGCGACTGCCCCGCCTCGCCCTGCTGCTGTTCTGCGCCGCCTATCTGTTGCCCGGCCTGTTCGGGCGCGATCCCTGGCGCAACGCCGACCTCACCGCCTATGGCTATATGTGGGGTCTGGCCCGGGGTCGCATGGACTGGTGGGCGCCTGCGCTGGGGGGGCTGCCGCCTGAAACCGCCCTGCTGCCCCACTGGCTGGGGGCTTGGTCCGTCCAGTGGCTGGGGGGTTGGATCGACCCTGCCCTCGCCGCCCGCCTGCCGTTCATCGCCCTGCTGGCCATCACCCTGGCCCTGATCTGGTACGCCACCTACCACCTGGCCCGCACCGACGCGGCCCAGCCGGTGCCTTTCGCCTTTGGCGGAGAGGCCGCGCCGGTGGCCTACGCCCGCACGCTGGCCGATGGGGCCCTGCTGGCCACCATTGCCACACTGGGTCTGCTGCAACTGGGCCACGAGACCACACCGGAACTGATGCAACTGAGCCTGGTGGCGCTGTTCATCTGGGCCCTGGCGGCCGCTCCCACCAGCCGCTGGCGGGCTCCGCTGGCCGTGCTGCTGGCCCTGCCCGCTCTGGCCTTGTCTGGCGCCCCAAGCATGGCGGTCGCCCACGGCGTCATCGCCTGGCTCATCAGCCCCCGCTCGCGCTACGCCGGCATGCGGCGCATGGCGCCCTGGCTGGCCGGCGGCATCGCCACGGCGGCCCTGCTGGCCACCTGGACCCACGCCTGGCACTGGCGCGTCGACCTGCCCGGCCTGCCGGCGAGCACCGCGGGCTTTCTGCGCTTGCTGCTGTGGTTCACCTGGCCCGTGCTGCCGATGGCCGTGTGGACGGTCTGGCGCTGGCGCGGTCACTGGACCGAGCGGCACATCGCGATCCCGCTCGGCACGGTGCTGGTCAGCCTGCTGAGCGCCGCGGCGATGGGCGGCTCCGACCGCGCGCTGCTGCTGGGGGTGCCGGGGCTCGCCATTCTGGCGGCCTTCGCCCTGCCCACCCTCAAGCGGAGGGCCAGCGCGGCCATTGACTGGTTCTCGGTCTTCTTCTTCAGCCTCACGGCCCTGGCGGTCTGGGTGATCTACAGCTCGATGCAGCTGAACCTGCCGCCCAAGCCCCTGCAGCACCTCCAGCGTCTGGCCCCCGGCTTCGAACCTTCGTTCTCGGCCCCGTCACTGGCCTTTGCACTGGCAGGCACCGCCGCCTGGATCTGGCTGGTGCGCTGGCGCACCTCGCGCCACCGCCACCCCCTGTGGAAGAGCCTGGTCCTGCCGGCCAGCGGCGTGGCCTTGATCTGGCTGCTGACGATGACGCTGCTGCTGCCGGTCGTCAACTACGCCCGCAGCACCCGCCCGCTGGTGCAACAGATCGCCCAATGGGTGCCGGCAGACGATTGCATCCAGGCCCCCGGGCTGAGCCCCACACACGTGGCCGGCCTGGAAGTGTTCGGTGGTTATGCCGTCGAGGCGACGGAGCCGTCCCCGCGCCGCTGCGGCCACCTGCTGGTGATGACCCGCATGCCCAATCTGGCCCCGGCACCAGCGGGCTGGGAAGAGGTGACCCGGATGCGCCGCCCGGTGGACGCGCACGAGTACTTCACGCTTTACCGCCGAGTGCGCTGATCAGGAAGCCACCGGTTCGGCCGGCTGCTGCACGGTCTTGGCCTGCACCCGGCTGGCCGGGATCACCAGGGTGAAGCAGGAGCCGCGCCCCAGTTCGCTGGTGATGCGCAGCTCGCCGCCGTGGCGCTGCGCCACATGCTTGACGATGGACAGGCCCAGACCGGTGCCACCGGTCTCGCGGGAGCGGCTGCCGTCCACCCGGTAGAAGCGCTCCGCCAGACGCGGCAGGTGCTCCGGCGCGATCCCCGGGCCCGAATCCTGCACCCGCACCTCCAGCGCACCATCGGTCCGCGTGCCCGCGGTGACGCTGATGCGCCCCCCTTCGGGTGTGTAGCGGATCGCGTTGTTCACCAGATTGCCGATGCCGCTTTGCAACTCCGCCTCGCTGCCCGCGAGCTGCCAGTCCCCCCAGTCGAAGCTGAACTGGTGACGGCCCGCTGACAGGCCCCGCGCTTCCGACTCCACCGAGGCGCCGATGCGGGCCAGCGGATGCCACTGGTCAGCCGGTGGCCGGGGGCTGTCCTCCAGCCGGGCCAAGGCCAGCAAATCCCCCACCAGGGACTGCATGCGCTTGGTCTGCTGCGCCATCAAGCCCAGCACCCGCTGGCGTTCCACCTCGGTCAAGGGCAGCGAGGACATGGTTTCGACAAAACCGGCCAGCACGGTCAAGGGGGTGCGGATCTCATGCGACACATTGGCCACGAAGTCCCGGCGCATCTTGTCGGCCCGCTCGCGGGCCGTCACGTCCTGGGTCAACAGCAGGCGCTGCCCGTCGCCATAGGGGCGGACCACGATGGCAATCAGGCCACGGCCATCGGGCGCCGGAATGTGCACCGGCTGTTCGTGGTTACGCGCATGCAGGTGGGCCACGAACGCGGGCGAACGCACGAGATTGGTGATGCGTTGGCGCAGGTCGCGCTCGGCATCCAGGCCCAGGTGCTCGGCCGCCATCTGGTTGCACCATTCGATTTGCTCGCCGGCGTCGAGCATCAGCACGCCGTTGGGCGAGGCCTCGATGCCCTCCAGGAATTGGCGCAGCTGCTCGCGCTCGCGCTCGGTTTCCCGCTCGCGTCGTCGGATGGCCCGCTCAACCCGGGTGGTCAGCTCGCCCCAGAAGGCGCGCAGGTGGGGTGCGTCGGTGTCCTGCAGGCCACTGAGCCAACGCAGCAGCTGAGCGCCGCGCCAGCTGTCCAGCAAACACGCCAGGGCGACGGACACCCCCGCCCCGCTGGCGGCCCCCCACAGGGGCCAGCCGACCAAGCCGACCAGTTGCCCGCAGGCCAAGGTGCCGCCAACAACGACCAAAACGGCCAGGAGAACCCTGGGGGCCAGCCAGAACATTGCGTCTCCGAAAAGGCGGGGCCGGCTCTCAGGCCGACGGCGCCGCGACCTGCTGGGTCAGGCGATAGCCTGCCCCGCGCACGGTTTCGATCATCTGGGCGCAGCGCGCCGGCGTCAACGCCTCGCGCAGGCGCTTCACATGCACGTCGACCGTGCGCTCCTCGATGAACACATGGTCGCCCCAGACCCGGTCCAGCAACTGGGCACGGCTGTGCACCCGCTCCGGATGGGTCATCAGGAAATGCAGCAACCGGAACTCGGTGGGCCCCAGCTTCAGATCCGTGCCGTCGCGGCTGACACGGCGTGTGGAGGGATCCAGTCGCAGGCCGCCCACCTCGACCGCGGAATCAAGCGCTTCCGGCACACGCCGGCGCAGCACGGCCCGGATGCGGGCCAGCAGTTCCTGGGTCGAGAAGGGCTTGGTCAGGTAGTCATCGGCACCGGCATCCAGGCCCGCCACCTTGTCGCTCTCATCGGCCCGGGCCGTCAGCATGATGATGGGCAGTTCCTTGGTCCGCACCTCGCCGCGCCAGCGCCGGGCCAGGGCCACGCCGGATTGCCCCGGCAGCATCCAGTCCAGCAGCACCAGGTCCGGCAGCACCGCATCCACCGCCATCTGCGCCTGGTCGGCATTCTCGGCCAGCGTGACCTCGAAACCGGCGTGGCGCAGGTTGATGGCAATGAGTTCGGCAATCGCCGATTCGTCTTCAACCACCAGCACGGAAGGCATCTCGTGACCCCCTGGCTCAGTTGCGGGTGAGGGCCACGGTTTCGACAGCCTCCACCGGGTTGTGGCGCACGTCGGTGCCCTTGACGATGTAGATGATCTGCTCGGCCAGGTTCTTGGCATGGTCCCCCACGCGCTCAATGGCCTTGGCGACGAACACCAGGTCGATGCTGGCGGAGATGGTGCGCGGATCCTCCATCATGTAGGTGATCAGCTTGCGCATCATGCCGTCGAATTCCTGGTCGATTTGGTCGTCGTTCTTGATGACTTCCAGCGCCTGCACGGTGTCCAGGCGCGCGAACGCATCCAGGGCCTTGCGCAGCGAGGCGGTGGCCAGATTGGCCTCGAACGACACGTCCGACACCGGCAGGCGCAGGCGGCTGAACACCCCGGTGTTGAGCAGGCGCTGCACCGTGCGGGCGATGCGGGCCGCTTCGTCACCCACGCGCTCCAGGTTGCCGATGGTCTTCGAGATGGCGATCAGCAGGCGCAGGTCGCGCGCCGTCGGCTGGCGACGGGCGATGATGGCCGACAGATCGGCGTCGATCTCGACCTCCTGCTGGTTGACCCGTTCTTCCATCGCCAGCACCTGGCTGGCGGTCTCGCCGCTGTAGTTGGTCAGGGCGTAGATGGCCTGCGCCACCTGGGCCTCCACCAGGCCCCCCATTTCCAGCACGCGGGTGGATACCGCGCTCAGTTCTGCGTCGAACTGCGTGGAGAGATGCTTGTCCGTCATGGTCGTGATCCCCTGTCTTCCTGTTCCGCTCGATCAGCCGAAACGGCCGGTGATGTAGTCTTCCGTGTCCTTCTTCTTGGGCTTCATGAAGAGTTCACGGGTGGGGCCAAATTCGACCAGATCGCCCAGGTACATGTAGGCGGTGTAGTCGGACACGCGAGCGGCCTGCTGCATGTTGTGGGTCACGATGACCACGGTGTAGTCGTTCTTGAGCTCGGTGATGAGCTCCTCGACCTTGCCGGTGGAAATCGGGTCCAGTGCCGAGCAGGGTTCGTCCAGCAGCAGCACCTCCGGCTTGATGGCAATGCCACGTGCGATGCACAGACGCTGCTGCTGGCCGCCGGACAGGCCCGAACCGCTCTGACCCAGCTTGTCCTTGACCTCGTTCCACAGCGCCGCCTTCTTCAGCGCCCATTCAACCCGCTCGTCCATCTCGACGCGCGAGAGGTTTTCGAACAGCTTCACCCCAAAGGCGATGTTGTCGTAGATCGACATCGGGAACGGGGTGGGCTTCTGAAAGACCATGCCGACCTTGGCACGAATCAGCGAGACGTCCAGCTTGGTGTCGAGCACGTTTTCGCCATCGACCAGGATCTCGCCCTCGGCCCGCTGCTCGGGGTAGAGCTCGAACATGCGGTTGAAGGTGCGCAGCAGGGTGGACTTGCCGCAGCCCGACGGTCCGATGAAAGCCGTGGCCTTCTTCTCGGGGATCTCGAGATTGATGTGCTTGAGCGCGTGGAAGCTGCCGTAGTAGAAGTTCAGGTCCCGCACCGAGATCTTGGCTTTCTCGGTCACGCTGGTATCGACTTTTGCGTCCATGACGGTTTACCGGTGAAGGTTCACTGTTGCTTGCGGAAGAAGACCCGCGCGAAGATGTTGAGCGCCAACACGCCCATCGTGATCAGGAAGACGCCGGCCCAGGCCAGCTTCTGCCAGTTCTCGTAGGGGCTCATGGCGAACTTGAAGATCGTCACCGGCAGGCTGGCCATCGGCTGGCTCAGGTCGGACGACCAGAACTGGTTGGACAGGGCGGTGAACAGCAGCGGCGCGGTCTCGCCCGAGACACGGGCCAGCGCCAGCAGCACCCCGGTCACCACACCGGAGCGGGCCGAGCGCAGCGTCACCGACAGGATCACCTTCCACTTGGGCGTGCCCAGCGCATAAGCCGATTCGCGCAGGGCGTTGGGCACCAGGCTCAGCATGTTCTCGGTGGTGCGGATGACCACCGGGATCACGATCAGGGCCAGCGCCAGCACCCCGGCCCAACCTGAGAAGCTCCTCAGCGGAGCGACGACCACCGAGTAGATGAACAGGCCGATCACGATCGACGGGGCCGACAGCAGGATGTCGTTGATGAACTGGGTCACCCGGCCCAGCCAGCTGCGCTGACCGTACTCGGCCAGGTAGATGCCGGCCATCATGCCCACCGGTGTGCCGATGGCCGTGGCCAGGGCCACCATCATCAGCGAGCCGTAGATCGCGTTGGCCAGCCCCCCCACCTCGTCCTGAGGCGGCGGCGTCATCTCGGTGAATACCGACAGCGCCAGCCCGCCCATGCCCAGGCGGACGGTCTCCCACAAAATCCACAACAGCCAGAACACGCCGAAGGCCATGGCGCCCAGCGAAAGGGCCAGGGCCACCGCGTTCACGCGCTTGCGGCGGCTGTGCAGGGCCATGCGCCCCGCGTCCAGATTGGCCAGGCTCACGAGCGGCTCCCTTCATTCTTCTTCAGGCGCACCAGCAGCAGCTTGGACATCGCCAACACCACGAACGTGATGAAGAACAGCACCAGACCCAGGTAGATCAGGGCGGCCTGGTGCAGGCCCTCGCCGGCCTCGGCGAATTCGTTGGCCAGGGCCGAGGTGATGCTGTTACCTGGCTCGAACAGCGACAGCGTGGTCAACTGATTCATGTTGCCGATCACGAAGGTGACCGCCATGGTCTCCCCCAGCGCCCGGCCCAGGCCCAGCATGATGCCCCCGATCACACCGCTCTTGGTGTAAGGCAGCACCACGCGCGAAACCACCTCCCAGGTGGTCGAGCCCAGTCCGTAGGCGGACTCCTTGAGCATCGGCGGGGTCACTTCGAACACGTCCCGCATCACCGAGGCGATGAACGGGATGATCATGATTGCCAGGATGATGCCGGCCGACAGCATGCCCAGGCCGACCGGCGGACCGGAGAACAAGGTGCCCACGACCGGCACGCCACCAAAGGCGTTTTGCAGCGGTTGCTGCACATAGGTGGCCAGCAGCGGCCCGAAGACCAGCAGACCCCACATGCCATAAACGATGGAAGGCACGGCCGCCAGCAGTTCGATGGCCACGCCCAGGGGACGCTTGAGCCACTGCGGCGACAGTTCCGTCAGGAAAACGGCGATGCCGAAACTCACTGGCACCGCGATCAGCAGCGCGATGAACGAGGTCATCAGCGTGCCGTAAATCATCACCAGGCCGCCATATTGGTCCTCAACAGGATCCCACTCGCTGCGCCACAGGAAGGACAGCCCGTATTCACGGATGGCTGGCATCGCGCCCGCCACCAGCGAGCCCAGGATGCCCAGCAACAGGGCCAATGTCAGCCAGGCTGCACCATGGGCGGCCAACGAAAACAGACGGTCTGCCCAGGGGATGCGCACACGGCGCGGCGCCGGCCGTCCGGCGGGAGAAGTTCTAGCCATCGCTCCATCAGTTGGTATGGGGGTGGCAGGCATCGTAGCAGTCACGTTCGCAGCTCCGTGGGTGCGCGCAGAGACCGGCTGCCCCCGAAGGAGCAGCCGGCACCTTGCCGCAAGGCAGTCTGGTCTGAAGACCGATTACTTGGAGGACACAACCTTGCCCGAGCCGTCCTTGATTTCAGTCCAGGACTTGCGGATCAAGCCCTTGACCGAATCCGGCATCGGCACGTAGTCCAGATCGGCGGCCATCTTGTCGCCGTTGGCGTACGACCAGTCGAAGAACTTCAGGGCGGCGGTCGCCTGTTGCGGCTTGGCCTGCACCTTGTGCATCAGGATGAAGGTGGCACCGCTGATCGGCCAGGCTTCCTTGCCCGATTGCTCGGTCAGGACCTGGTAGAACGACTTCTCCCACGAAGCACCGGCCGCAGCGGCCTTGAAGCTGCTGTCGTCGGGCTGAACGAAGTTGCCGTCCTTGTTCTTCAGCGAGACGTGCTGCATCTTGTTCTGCTTGGCATAGGCGTACTCGACATAGCCGATCGAGTTCTGCAGACGCATCACATAGGACGACACGCCTTCGTTGCCCTTGCCGCCCACGCCGGCCGGCCAGTTGACAGCGGTGCCTTCACCGACCTTGGCCTTCCAATCCGCGCTGACCTTCGACAGGTAGTTGGTGAACAGGAAGCTGGTGCCCGAACCGTCGGCACGGTGGACCACGGCGATCTGGGTGTCCGGCAGCTTCACGCCCGCGTTCAGAGCCTTGATGGCGCCGTCATTCCAGCGGGTGACCTTGCCCAGGAAGATGTCGGCCAGCACCGGGCCGGTCAGCTTCAGTTGGCCGGGCTTCAGGCCCGCGATGTTGACCACCGGCACCACGCCGCCCATCACGGTCGGGAACTGCAGCAGGCCGTCCTTGGCCAGGTCCTCGTCCTTCAGCGGCATGTCCGACGCGCCGAAGTCGACGGTCTTGGCCTTGATCTGCTTGATGCCAGCGCCCGAGCCGACCGACTGGTAGTTGATGCGGACGCCCGTGGCCTTGTGATAGGCATCGGCCCACTTGGCATACACCGGAGCGGGGAAGGAAGCGCCAGCGCCAGTCACGTCCTCGGCCGAAGCAGCCGTGGCCACCACGAGGGCGGCACCCGCCAGGGCGAAGCGAACGAAAGAAGAAACCATGAGACAGACCTTTCGTCAGTGAAGCCGGACTCACCGGCACATGCAGCCACTGTAGAAAGGCTTTGTGACATGCTCATGACACATGACAGTAACCCCCAAAGGCGCCATCAAGTTGTCACATGGCTGTCATAAATGGCCTCGAATCCATATGGATCAATGACTTAGTCGTCACCGCGCACCGCGGCAGCCAACTGTTCGGCCGCCTGGCGAGCCCGCGCGGCGTCACGGGCCTCGACCATCACACGCAGCACCGGTTCGGTGCCGGACGGGCGAATCAGCACCCGCCCCGCCCGGCCCAGGCCGGCAGAGATCTCGGCCGACAGGCTGGCCAGGCGAGCGTTCTGCCGCCAGTCCTCGCCCTCCTTCAGCCGGACATTGATCATCGTCTGGGGGTAAAGCGTGACGGCCGACAGCAACTCGGGCAGGCTTCGCCCACTGTGCTGAACCGCCTGCAGCACCTGCAACGCGCTGACGATGCCGTCGCCGGTGCTGTGGCGATCCAGGGCCAGCAAATGCCCCGAGCCCTCGCCGCCCAGCAGCCAACGGCGGGCGGCCAGCTCCTCCAACACGTAGCGGTCACCCACCTTGGCCCGCACCAGCTCAATGCCCTGCTCCGCCAGGGCCACCTCGACCGCCATGTTGGTCATCAGGGTGCCCACCACGCCGGGCACGGCTTCGCCCTTGGCCTGGCGGTCCATGGCCATCACGTAAAGCAGCTCATCGCCGTTGTAGAGCCGCCCATTCCGGTCCACCAGCTGCAGCCGGTCCGCGTCCCCATCCAGCGCGATGCCGAAGTCGGCGCCCTGTTCCTTCACCGCCGCCACCAGTGCGGCCGGCGAGGTGGCCCCCACGCCCGCGTTGATGTTCATCCCGTTGGGGGCGCAGCCGATCGAACTCACCTCGCCGCCCAGTTCGTGAAACACGGCCGGAGCCACCTGGTAGGCGGCCCCATTGGCCGCATCCACCACGAACTTCAGACCCTTGAGGTTCAATTCGCCGCTGACCGTGCTTTTGCAGAACTCGATGTAGCGGCCCTGCGCATCATCCAGCCGGCGGGCGCGCCCCAGACGGGCCGAATCCACCCAGGCCGGCGCCTCTGCCAGTGCCTGCTCCACGGCCTCCTCCCAGGCGTCGGGCAGCTTCTCCCCCTTGGCCGAAAAGAACTTGATGCCGTTGTCCGGGAAGGCGTTGTGCGAGGCACTGATCACCACCCCCAGGTCCAGCCGCAACGCACGGGTGAGGTAGGCCACGCCCGGCGTCGGCAGCGGCCCCGTCAGCAGCACGTTGACCCCCGCCGAGGCGAACCCCGCCTCCAGGGCCGACTCCAGCATGTAGCCGGAAATGCGCGTGTCCTTGCCGATCAGCACCGTGAGGCGCCGCCCCTGGGCCTCGCGCAGCAGCACCTGGCCCACCGCGTGCCCCAGGCGCAACGCGAAGTCGGGGGTGATGGGGAACTGGCCCACGGTGCCGCGGATGCCATCGGTGCCGAAATACTGTCGTGCCATGTCGTCTCGAAACGAAAAGAAGGGAAAGAAGGCTCAGACGATGGTGTCGGCCCCGACGCAGCCCGGCATGCCAGCCGCCCGCCAGACCTTCAGCGCATCCACGGTGGCCGCCACATCGTGCACCCGCACCACCTGCGCCCCGTTCACCACGGAGGCGAGGGCTGCCGCCACGCTGGCAGCCAGCCGCTGGTCCACCGCTCGCCCGGTGAGGTTGCCCAGCGTGCGCTTGCGCGACCAGCCCACCAGCAGCGGCCGCCCCAGCACCAGCAGCTGCGCCTGATGCCGCAGCAGGGTCAGGTTGTGCACATCGGTCTTGCCAAAGCCATAGCCAGGGTCCAGGGCGATGCGATCCGCGGCCACGCCGGCGGCCACCAACGTCGCGAGGCGCCGAGCCAGATCCGCCGCAACATCGGCCACCACGTCGTCATAGTGCGGGGCGGCCTGCATCGTGGCAGGCTCGCCCTGGCGGTGCATCAGGCAGACCCCGGCCTGCCCAGCCTCGGCCACCACCGCCAGTGCGCCCGGCCGGTCCAGGGACCGCACATCGTTGATGATGTCCGCCCCAGCCGCCAGCACCTCGGCCATCACCTCAGGCTGACTCGTGTCCACCGACACCGGCACCCCCAGCGTCACCGCATGCCGCACCACCGGCAGCACACGGGCCACCTCGTCGCGCCAATGGGGCGACACCGAGCCCGGGCGGGTCGACTCCCCACCAATGTCCAGGATGTCCACCCCTTCGGTCAGCAACGCGTCGCAACGGGCACAGGCATCTTCCGGGCGGAAGAACTGTCCCCCATCGGAAAAAGAATCCGGGGTTGCGTTGACGATACCCATCACGCGCGGCTGGCGCAGATCGATCAGAAAGCGGGCGGTCTGCCAGAACATCAGAAGGCTCGGGAAAAGAAACCTTGGGAACAGAAACAGGCAACGGGGCCCAAGGGCCCCGTTGTCGCATCAGCACAGCGGACGGTCAGGCAGCAGCCGGTGCGCCATCGGTGTTGACTGGCGGGGTCGGGCCGCTGCCAGTCTTGTTGCTGTTGGGTGTCCAGTCCTTGGGCGGCCGCGGCGGCTTGCCACCCATGATGTCCTCGATCTGGTCGCTGTCGATGGTTTCCCACTCCAACAAGGCCTTGGCCATCGCGTGCATCTTGTCCTGGTTGTCCTCGATCAGCTGACGCGCCGCAGCGTACTGCTCGTCGATGATCTTGCGGATCTCCTGATCCACCTTGCGCATCGTCTCTTCGGACATCGTGGTGGTCTTGGTCACCGAACGGCCAAGGAACACCTCGCCCTCGTTCTCGGCATAGACCATCGGCCCCAGCTCATCGGTCATGCCATAGCGGGTGACCATGTCCCGGGCGATCTGCGTGGCCCGCTCGAAGTCGTTGCTGGCGCCGGTGGTCATCTGGTGCATGAACACCTCTTCGGCGATGCGGCCACCGAAGAGCACCGAGATGGTCGAGAGCATGCGCTCCTTGTCCATGCTGTAGCGGTCGCCTTCGGGCAGCTGCATCGTCACGCCCAGCGCCCGGCCGCGCGGAATGACCGTGACCTTGTGCACCGGGTCGGTCTTGGGCAGCAGCCGTGCCACCAGGGCATGGCCCGCCTCGTGGTAGGCGGTGTTGCGTCGCTCGTCCTCGGGCATGACCATGGACTTGCGTTCCGGGCCCATCATGATCTTGTCCTTGGCCCGCTCGAAGTCGATCATCTCGACCACGCGGCCGTTGCGCCGGGCGGCAAACAAAGCCGCCTCATTGACCAGATTGGCCAGATCCGCGCCGGAGAACCCCGGCGTGCCACGGGCCAGGATGTCGGCCCGGATGTCCTGACCGACCGGCACCTTGCGCATGTGCACATTCAGGATCTGCTCGCGGCCCCGCACATCGGGCAGGGTCACGTAGACCTGGCGGTCGAAGCGCCCCGGGCGCAGCAGGGCCGGATCCAGGATGTCAGGCCGGTTGGTGGCCGCCATCACGATCACGCCCAGGTTGGTTTCGAAGCCGTCCATCTCGACCAGCATCTGGTTGAGGGTCTGCTCGCGCTCGTCGTTGCCGCCGCCCAGACCGGCACCACGGTGGCGACCGACGGCGTCGATTTCGTCGACGAAGATGATGCACGGCGCGCTCTTCTTGGCCTGCTCGAACATGTCGCGCACGCGGGCCGCGCCCACGCCGACGAACATTTCCACGAAGTCAGAGCCCGAGATGCTGAAGAACGGCACCTTGGCTTCGCCAGCGATGGCCTTGGCCAGCAGCGTCTTGCCGGTGCCCGGAGGGCCGACCAGCAGCACGCCACGCGGGATGCGGCCGCCCAGCTTCTGGAACTTCTGCGGGTCCTTCAGAAAATCGACCAGTTCCTTAACCTCTTCCTTGGCCTCGTCGCAGCCGGCGACGTCAGCGAAGGTGGTCGAGTTGTTGGCCTCGTCCAGCATGCGGGCCTTGGACTTGCCAAAGCTGAAGGCCCCGCCCTTGCCGCCCCCCTGCATCTGACGCATGAAGTAGATCCAGACGCCGATCAGCAGCAGCATCGGCCCCCAGGAGACCAGCAGGCTGGTCAACAGCGAGGGCTCCTCACGGGGGCGCACGTCGAACTTGACGCCGTTGTTGATCAGGTCACCGGTCAGGCCCCGGTCCAGCAACGTGCCGGTGGTGCGGATCTTGTTGCCATCGGTGGTGACGGCCGTGATGTCGATGCTGCCCATCCCATCCTGGATGGTCACGCTCTTGATGTGCTTGTCGCGGACTTCCTGCAGGAACTCCGAGTAGCCGACCTGCTGTCCCTGGACGGAGACCCGGTCGAACTGCTTGAACACGGTGAAAAGCACCAGGGCGATCACCAACCAAACGGCGATCTTGGAAATCCATTGATTGTTCACCGCGGCTCCTTCAGAAGATCCATTGCGCGCTGCCGCCCGTCATGTCGTTTGGCACGGTTGTCACACCGTTGTAGATGAGGCCGATTCTAGTCCGTTCAAGAGGCGCGGCCTCTTGACCTGAGCACAATCCCGTGCTTGACCAGGAACATCGACCCGGACTCAGCGTTTCTTGAGTCCCATGCCGACCAGAAAGGTTTCCGAGGATTTGTCCCGGGACGACTTGGGCTTGTGCACCTTGACCACACGGAACGTCTCCCGGAAACGCTGCACCAGTGGATCGTACCCCGCGCCATGAAACACCTTGGCCACCAGGGCCCCTTCCGGACGCAGGTGCTGAGCTGAGAAATCGATCGCCAGTTCCACCAGATGTTCGATGCGGGCGGCATCCGCGCTGGAGATGCCCGACAGGTTCGGTGCCATGTCCGACACCACCACGTCCACCGGACGTCCGTCCAGCATCGCCTCAAGCTGCCGCAGCACCTCCTCCTCCCGGAAATCGCCCTGGATGAAGGCCACTCCTTCGATCGGCTCGAAATCCAGCAGATCCAGTGCGATGATGGTGCCGTCCAGCTCGCCCACCGCCGCGCCCCCGGCGCCGGCCTGCTTGGGGGCGAAACGGCGGCGCAGATACTGGCTCCACGCGCCCGGCGCCGCCCCCAGATCAACCACCACCTGCCCGGGCCGGATGAGATGGAAGGCCTCGTCCAGTTCCTTGAGCTTGTAGGCCGCACGGGCCCGGTAGCCCTCTTTCTGGGCCATCCGGACGTAGGGATCCGTGACGTGGTCATGCAACCACGCCTTGTTGACCTTCTTGCTCTTGGTCTGTGTCTTCATGTTGAAGGGATAATACGGCGATGCCTGCGATTCAATTGACGCCAGCGATCCGCAAGGAAAAACGCGGCGAAGCCCACCACCTCGACCCGGTCGTGATGATCGGTGCCGACGGCCTGACTCCGGCCATCGTGAAGGAAACCGATGCCGCCCTCAAAGCCCATGGGCTGATCAAGGTGCGGGTGTTCTCGGATGACCGGTCCGCCCGCGAAGCCATGCTGGAAAAGCTGGCTGACGAGCTGAATGCCGCCCCTGTGCAGCACATCGGCAAGCTGCTGGTGCTGTGGCGCCCTCTGCCGCCCAAGGCCTCTGCCGAGCGCGACGACCGGATGCCCGGCCCCCGTACGGTGAAGTTGGTCAAATTCTCCAGCAACGGCACGGGGCGCCCGACGATCAAGAAAGTCCAGGTGTTCGGCAACCAGCGGGTCACCGCCGGCGGCTCGATCAAGCGGGCCAAGAAGCGCAACGTCAGCGCCAAGAAGCGCGCCCAGAGCCAGGACTGAACGGAACGCGCGCGTTTCTCGCACTCACCCCTGGCGCGCAGCGCGCCAGGCCAGTGCGGCCACCAGCAGCATCTTCAGGCCGAACAGGCCAAAGCTGATGCCGTGCAACTGGCCGAAGCTGAGCGTGCCCTGCCCCTGGCGGGCTGCCGCCATCAGCGGCTGCAGCGCGTAGTACCCCACCACCGTACAGGCCAAGGTGCCCAGCGCCAGCAGCATGTCGGCGCTGAAACGCGAGCCAACGCCTTGCTCGGCCCCCTGCGCCGCCACCTGCCGTGCGGCCAACAGCAGCAGGATGCCGGCCAGCAGGCTGAGCGGCGCCTCCCGCGCGAAGATGTAAGCCACCACATGGCCCGCAGTGGCCCGGTCCAGCACCGCAAACGGTGCTGGCGTGGCCAAACCCGCGATGCACAGCAGCACCCCCAGCCACAGTGCCGGAAGCAGCCTCAGGCTACGGGACACCAGCGGGTTCACAGGTAACGCACGCCGACGATTTCGTAGTGGCGCAATCCACCGGGCGCGTTCACCTCGGCCACGTCGCCCACCTCCTTGCCGATCAGGGCCCGTGCGATGGGGGAGCTGATCGAGATCAGGCCGTGCTTGAGGTCGGCCTCGTCGTCGCCGACGATCTGGTAGGTCACCGACGCACCGCTGTCCTCGTCCTCGAGGTCGACCGTCGAGCCGAACACGACCCGGCCGCCAGCGTCCAGCGACGACGGGTCGATCACCTGGGCTGCGGCCAGCTTGCCTTCGATCTCAAGGATGCGGCCTTCGATGAAGCCCTGCTTGTCCTTCGCGGCCTCGTACTCGGCATTTTCGGACAGATCGCCTTGCGCACGCGCTTCGGCGATCGCCTGGATCACGGCCTGACGCTCGACGGTCTTGAGCCGTTGCAGCTCTTCCTTGAGCTTTTCCGCACCACGCTTGGTCAGGGGAATGGTAGCCATCCTGGCACTCCTTGGCAGACAAAACGAATCCGCCGCGGCGCGGGCCAAAACGGCAACGCGCGAGCGGCGGATAGGGTGGATGAATTCTAGAACACAACCCGCCCGCGAACGGGCGGGTTTGCCTGAAGGGATCAGGCCAGCGAGGCGTGCAGCTCCTGCAGCGCCAGCACCTGCAGGTCGCTGCCGTGCTTGATGGCCTCGGTAGCGGCCTCACAGCCGGCCATCGTGGTGTAGTAGGTCACCCGGTTGGCCAAGGCCGCGGTGCGGATGTAGCGGGAATCCGCGATCGCCGTGCGGGTTTCATCCACCGTCGTGAACACCAGCTGGATTTCGCCCGCCTTGATCATGTCGGCGATGTGCGGCCGGCCATCCTTGACCTTGTTGACCACCTTGACCGGGATGCCCGCTGCTGCGATGGCCGCGGCCGTGCCCTTGGTGGCCACCACGTTGAAGCCCAGGTTGACCAGTTCGCTGGCGATCTTCACCGCGCGGTCCTTTTCCTTGTTCTTCACCGAGATCACCACCGTGCCCTTGCTGGGCAGGCGGCTGCCCGCGCCCAGCTGGCTCTTGAGCATCGCCTCGCCGAAGCTGCGGGCCACGCCCATCACCTCGCCGGTCGAGCGCATTTCCGGGCCCAGGATCGGGTCCACGCCGGGGAACTTGTTGAACGGGAAGACGGCTTCCTTGACGCTGAAGTAGGCCGGCACCACCTCGCGCGGCGGCTGACCGTGCAGGCCCTTCTGGTCCGGCAGCTTCTGGCCGGCCATGCAACGGGCCGCGATCTTGGCCAGTTGCTGGCCCGTGGCCTTGGAGACGAAGGGCACCGTGCGCGAAGCGCGCGGGTTCACTTCCAGCACGTAGACGACGGCTTCGTCACCCTCGCCCTGGATCGCGAACTGCACGTTCATCAGGCCGATGACCTTCAGTGCCTTGGCCATCGCCGCGGTCTGGCGGCGCAGCTCGTCCTGCAGGGCCGCCGGCAGCGAGTACGGCGGCAGCGAGCAGGCCGAGTCGCCCGAGTGGACGCCCGCCTGTTCGATGTGCTCCATGATGCCGCCGATCATCACCGACTCACCGTCGGAGATGCAGTCCACGTCGACCTCGATCGCGTCGTCCAGGAAGCGGTCCAGCAGCACGGGCGACTTCTCGGACACCCGCACGGCCTCGCGCATATAGCGCTCCAGGTCCTTGTCTCCGTGCACGATTTCCATCGCCCGGCCGCCCAGCACATAGGACGGACGCACCACCAGCGGGTAGCCGATTTCCTTGGCCAGCACCAGCGCCGCCTCTTCGGTGCGCGCGGTGCGGTTGGGCGGCTGCTTCAGGCCCAGGTTCTGCAGCAGATGCTGGAAGCGCTCGCGGTCTTCGGCGATGTCGATGCTGTCCGGCGAGGTGCCGATGATGGGCACGCCGGCCCGCTCCAGATCCAGCGCCAGCTTCAGCGGGGTCTGGCCGCCGTACTGGACGATCACACCGGTGGGCTGTTCCTTGTCGACGATCTCCAGCACATCTTCCAGCGTCACCGGCTCGAAGTACAGGCGGTCGGAGGTGTCGTAGTCGGTCGAGACGGTTTCCGGGTTGCAGTTGACCATGATGGTCTCGTACCCGTCCTCGCGCATCGCCAGCGCCGCGTGCACGCAGCAGTAGTCGAACTCGATGCCCTGGCCGATCCGGTTCGGGCCGCCGCCCAGCACCATGATCTTCTTCTTGCTGGACGGGGCGGCCTCGCACTCCTCGTCATAGGTGGAGTACATGTAGGCCGTCTGTGTGGCGAACTCACCCGCGCAGGTGTCCACCCGCTTGTAGACCGGGCGCACGCCCAGCGCATGGCGCTTGGCCCGCACGGCGTACTGGTCGGTGGCCAGCAGCTTGGCCAGGCGCTTGTCGGAGAAGCCCTTCTGCTTCAAGAAGAACATCTCGTCGCGGTTCAGGCTGTCCAGCACGCGGCCGTCCAGGGCCTGCTCGGTCTGGATGATCTGCTCGAGCTGGGCCAGGAACCAGGGGTCGATCGCCGTTTCCTCGTGGATCTCATCGAGCGTCATGCCCAGACGGAAGGCGTCGGCCACGAACAGGATGCGCTCCGGCCCCGGCTCGCCGATCTCTTCGATGATTTCCTCACGGTCGGTCGAACGCTCGGACAGGCCGTCGATGCCGGTTTCCAGACCGCGCAAGGCCTTCTGGAACGACTCCTGGAAGGTCCGGCCGATCGCCATCACCTCGCCCACCGACTTCATCTGGGTGGTCAGGTGCGGATCGGCGGCCGGGAACTTCTCGAACGCGAAGCGCGGGATCTTGGTGACGACGTAGTCGATCGAGGGCTCGAACGAGGCCGGGGTCACGCCGCCGGTGATGTCGTTCTTCAGCTCATCGAGCGTGTAGCCCACGGCCAGCTTGGCGGCGATCTTGGCGATCGGGAAGCCGGTGGCCTTGGAGGCCAGCGCCGAGGAACGCGACACGCGCGGGTTCATCTCGATCACGATCAGGCGGCCGGTCTCGGGGTTGACCGAGAACTGCACGTTCGAGCCGCCGGTG
The DNA here is from genome assembly GCF_020387415.1 of Ideonella benzenivorans. Classification (GTDB taxonomy): domain Bacteria; phylum Pseudomonadota; class Gammaproteobacteria; order Burkholderiales; family Burkholderiaceae_C; genus Ideonella; species Ideonella benzenivorans. The sequence continues at coordinate 502,405 of NZ_JAGWCB010000012.1, forward strand.
TCGACGCCAATCTCCCGCAGGATCGCGATCGAGGCATCGCGCATCACCTGGTATTCCTTGTCGGTCAGCGTCTGGGCCGGCGCAACGGTGATGGAGTCGCCAGTGTGCACGCCCATCGGGTCCAGGTTCTCGATGGAGCAGACGATGATGCAGTTGTCCGCCTTGTCGCGGACGACCTCCATCTCGTATTCCTTCCAGCCGATCAGCGACTCCTCGATCAGCAGCTCGTTGGTCGGCGAGAGGTCCAGACCGCGCTTGCAGATCTCCTCGAACTCTTCGGGGTTGTAGGCGATGCCACCGCCGGTGCCCCCCAGCGTGAAGCTGGGACGGATCACCATCGGGAAGCCACTGCCGCCGATCTCGGCCTGGATGCGCTTCTGCACCGCCCAGGCCTCTTCCATCGTGTGCGCGATGCCGGACTTGGCCGAGCCCAGCCCGATCTTGGTCATCGCGTCCTTGAACTTCAGGCGGTCTTCGGCCTTCTCGATTGCATGCTCGTTGGCACCGATCATCTCCACGCCGTACTTGGCCAGCACGCCATGCTTGTGCAGGTCCAGCGCGCAGTTCAGCGCGGTCTGCCCCCCCATGGTCGGCAGGATGGCGCTGGGCCGCTCCTTGGCGATGATCTTCTCGACCACCTGCCAGGTGATCGGCTCAATGTAGGTGACGTCGGCCGTGGCCGGGTCGGTCATGATGGTCGCCGGGTTGGAGTTGACCAGGATGACCTTGTAGCCCTCCTCACGCAGGGCCTTGCAGGCCTGGGCGCCCGAGTAGTCGAACTCGCAGGCCTGGCCGATGATGATCGGGCCGGCGCCGATGATGAGAATGCTCTTGAGATCTGTACGTTTTGGCATGGCTTGTCAGGTCGGGTCTGGCCTCAACCGAGGCTGGCGGTGGCGAGCTTGGCGCCAAAGCCGAGGAACAGGGTCCCCACGCTGCCGCGGGTCACGCTGGCGACACGGCGGTGGGAGCGGAAGGCGGCCGCCAGGCGGGCACCGACCAGGATCAGCGCCGTCAGATAGAGGACGCTGAAGAATTGCAGGATCGCCCCCAGCACCAGGAAGGTCAGCGCATGGCGCGGGTAAGTGGGATCGGCGAACTGGAGGAAGAAGGACAGGTAGAACAGGATGGCCTTGGGGTTGAGCAGGCTGATCACCAGGGCCCGACGGAACGGGTGCCCCGCCTCGGCCACCGGTTCGCAGGCCTCCCCACTGGGACGCCAGGCGGAGCGCAGCAACTGCAACCCCATCCAGCACAGGTAGGCCGCGCCAACCGACTTGATCACCAGGAACAGAGCCGGCGCGGACTTCAGCAGCGAGGCGGCGCCGGCGATCGTCAACCCCATCAGCACCCAGTCCCCCAGGAAGACCCCCGCCGCCCCGGCGAAGCCTGCGCGCAGGCCCTGGCGGGTGGCGACGGACAGCACGTAGAGCGAGTTGGGCCCCGGCAGCAGGATGATGAAGATCACGCCCAGCACGTAGGTCAGGGGATCGGTGATGCCGAACATGGTGTCGTCTGTCCTTCAGTCTCCTCAGGCGGTCTTCTGCTCTATCAAGGCGATGAAGCGGTCGAACAGGTAGCCGATGTCATGCGGCCCTGGCGAGGCTTCCGGATGGCCCTGGAAGCAGAACGCCGGCTTGTCCGTGCGGGCCAGGCCCTGCAGCGTGCCGTCGAACAGGCTCACGTGTGTGGCCCGCAGGTTGGCCGGCAGCGTCTCGGCGTCCACCGCAAAACCATGGTTCTGGCTGGTGATCGACACGCGGCCGCTGTCCAGATCCTTGACTGGGTGGTTGGCGCCATGGTGACCGAACTTCATCTTGAAGGTCTTGGCCCCGGAGGCCAGCGCCATGATCTGGTGCCCCAGACAAATGCCGAAGGTCGGCACACCGGTCTCGATCAGTTCGCGGGCCGCGGCAATCGCATAGTCGCAAGGCTGCGGGTCGCCGGGGCCATTGGACAGGAAGACCCCATCGGGCTGATGCTGCAGCACCTCGGCTGCCGGCGTCTGGGCCGGCACCACCGTCACACGGCAGCCGCGCTCAGCCAGCATGCGCAGGATGTTGCGCTTCACGCCGAAGTCATAGGCCACCACATGGAAGCGGGGCTGGGTCTGCGTACCGTAACCGGGCTGACCATCTTCGCCAGCCAGGCGCCATTCGGTCTCGGTCCAGGCATAGGACTGGGCCGTGGTCACCACCCGGGCCAGATCCTGGCCGGCCATGCTGGGGGCGGCCTGGGCCTGGGCAATGGCCGCCTTGATGTCGGCCGGCGTCACCTGATAGCCTGCCTCGAAGGTCATGATGCAGCCGTTCTGGGCACCGGTCGTGCGCAGCACCCGGGTCAGGCGTCGGGTGTCGATGCCGGCGATCGCCACCGTCCCTTCGGCCGCCAGGTAGTCGGGCAGCGAGCGGGTGGCCCGGAAGTTGGAGAGACGGACAGGCAGGTCCTTGATGATCAGACCAGCGGCATGGACTCGGGACGCCTCGACATCCTCATCGTTGACGCCGTAGTTGCCGATGTGCGGATACGTGAGGGTCACGATCTGCCGGCTGTAGCTCGGGTCGGTGAGGATTTCTTGGTAGCCGGTGAGCGCGGTGTTGAACACCACTTCACCGACCGTCAGACCGGCTGCGCCGATCGAGGTGCCGGAAAAGACCGTGCCGTCTGCAAGTGCAAGGATTGCGGGGGGCAGGACGGGCAGCAAGGGGAACTCCGGTATTCGCGCACCCAGCCCGTGACCCGAACCGCGCCAGGAAGACGCCTGAGGGCGCCATGGCTGCTTCGGACTCGGCAAGGACAGGTCGGAAACGGAGTTTCGCTGGGCGGCTTTGTTTTGGGGTAAACCTGCTTATTGTAGCCCAAGCCTGACATCGGAGGCACCCCCTGCCTTGCGACCGCGTCACGCCCGGCAAAAAAAAGGGCGCTGGCCCAGAAGGCAGCGCCCATGCACCGAACGATTCCACGCCGTGGCGCGGAATCGTGGGCATCACCAGCCGATGTCCTGCAGCAGCGGCAGGGTCAAATCCTTCGGCGGCGTCACACGGTAGACCGGCAGGTCGCTGTTGATCGCCGGCTCCATCAGCAGATTGCGCGTCGCGATCGTGTCCCAATGCGACACGGACGAACCCGATTGGTACGGATTGGGCGTGTACAGCAGCGCGCGGCCTGCCAGATCGGCACCGGCGTATTGGTCCTTGTTGACGTGCAGGATGGCCTTCACGTTGTCGCTGGTGCGCATGTCACCGGTCAGCACGGCCTTGAGCGCCGCCCCATCAGCCTGCGTGATGCGCACCGACGGGATGGTGATGGTCTCATCCGCGCCGCCCAGCGAAGCCGGCGGGCCACCCGCGGTGTTGTCCGCCACGATCACCCCCACGGCACCGGCATCCTGGGCATTCTTCACCTTGATCGTGAAGGAGCAAGTGCCACGGTCCACCAGCGCGATGCGACCACTCACCAACGCGGCATTGGCCGCATTCAGCGGGTCGCAGGCCAGACCGGTGACACCGTCCGCTTGGTCGATCACCCGACCCACCGGCGCCTTGACGCGCGTGGACAGGGACGGACCAAAGCTGGCGGGCCCGACGACGTAGGTGCCGACGATCGCCGGGTTTTCGGTGGACTTGATCAGCAGCTCGGGTGTGCCCTTGTTGAGCACCGTCGGCACGGCCGCCGAGACGTTCGCGCCCGTCCAGACCAGGTTGCGTGGGTTGATCGCCGAGGCCTTGCGCTCCAGGGCGGACATCTCGAACCAGGTCTTGCCGGCCGTGTTGTCATACATCATCCGTTCCCACTGGGACGGATAGGCATTGGTGCCATCGCTGATGCGAGCCCCGTTGCTGCCGTTGGTCAGCGCCTGGAAGCCCAGGCCATGACCCACCTCGTGCATCAGCACGACGGCGAAGTTCACGGTGTTGGCCGGCGCATTGCCATCCAGGCCGAGGTAGAACGGGGTCCCATCCAGGCAGCCCGGCTGGCCCAGGTTGACGTTGAAGTGCGAACTGATCTCAGGCGCAGTGCCCTCGTCCAGATCGGCTCCGGCCAGCGTGTTTGCCAGCGCCGCCGAATACCAGGTGGTGGGATACGGGGCATTCGGGAAATCACGCCACACGCTGTATGCACCGGCCGACCCCAGGGTCGCGCTCGTCGAGGTGCAGCTCAACGCCGGCCAATCGGCCTGGATCTGGATGTCCGGGCCGCCCTCGGGCAGATGCTTGGACCACTTCTTGGCGACATTCAGGTAGACGTTCATGCGCTGCTGACCCAGCGTCGTGCCGTCGTTGCCGCCCACCGGCACCACCGGGGTCGGATCGTTGAAACCGACGCCCGGCCCGTCGATGTTGAGGATCTTGATCTTGGCCGCCTGCGCGCCCAGCGCACACCCCAACCCCAAGCCGAGCAGGGCCAGCGCCCGCATGTTGAACCGCTTATTCAATTTCCGCTCCCCCTTGCTGACCGGCCGACACGGCGGCAGGCGCCGCCAGCGTGGCGTCATCGCCCTCGACACATTCCTCGACCAGTTGCCCTTGCGCATCACGCGCCACGCGCACATTGGACAGGTGCTCGGCCCCCAGGGTCACACCGCGCGCGGCGGGCGACTTCTTGGAACGCAGCAACTTGCCACCCGTCGTGGCCCGCAGACTGGCCTGGCCAGCCGCAGCGGCCTCCAGGGCCTTGGCCTCGTCGGCCGTCGGCGCCCGCAGTTGACCCGTGACCGGATCCTTCACCACCCGCAGCCCTTCTGCATCGGGCTGCGCCACGGCCCCGGCCGCAAACGCCAGCAGACAGGTGCCCAGCGCCCCCTGCCACATGGAAGCTCGTTGAATCCGCATCAAGACTCCTCTGTGTGTCATGTCATTGAAAGCGACCCAGTCTAGGAGGTGAAGAAATGGGACTCAATGCATTCCATGCCTCTGAGGCGCTTTGATTTAGGGGGACGGTTCAGGGATATCCCGCGGCCCCCACCTCCGGCCCGCCTGAGATTCAGGGAACTAGAATCGGTTGGCAAAGTCATATGCAGACACGGTCGTGTTGATCGTGTCCAACCCATTTCACTGGAGATTCCATGAACGAAAGCCTGCAAACCTATACCGGCTATGCTGGCACGGGCTCGCTGGCGTCGCAGCGCCAGCGGGTCCTGCGCAATACCTATTGGCTGCTGGCCCTGTCCCTGCTGCCCACGGTCGCGGGGGCGTGGCTCGGTGTGGCCACGGGCGTGGTCACTGCCATGTCGCCAGTGATGAGCCTGGTGCTGTTCCTGGCGGGCAGCTTCGGTCTGATGTTCGCCATCGAGAAGACGAAGAACAGTGCCGCTGGCGTGGGCTTCCTGCTCGCCTTCACGTTCTTCATGGGCCTGATGCTGTCGCGCCTGCTGGCCTTCGTGCTGGGCTTCTCGAACGGCGCCTCGCTGATCATGACCGCCTTTGGCGGCACGGCCGTGGTGTTCCTGGGCATGGCCACGCTGGCTTCGACGATCAAGCGCGATCTGTCGGGCATGGGCAAGTTCCTGATGGTCGGTGCGCTGATCATCCTGGCCGCCGGGATCATCAATGTCTTCATGCAATCCAGCGCGTTGATGCTGACCCTCTCGGTGCTGTGCATCGCCGTCTTCTCGGCCTTCATGGTCTTCGACATCAAGCGCGTGATCGATGGCGGCGAAACCAACTACATCACCGCCACGCTGGCGATCTATCTGGACCTGTACAACATCTTCCAGAATCTGCTGATGCTGCTGGGCATCTTTGGTGGCGACCGCGAGTAAGCGGCTCCATCCTTTCAACAAAAGGGGCTCCGTAGAGCCCCTTTTTTTCGTCTGGTCGACGCTCTCACACCGCCTCGGCCGGTCGTTCAAACACCGCCATGCTCTCGACGTGCGCGGTGTGCGGAAACATGTTCACCGCACCGGCAGCCACGCAACGGTAACCCGCCACGTGAACCAACAAGCCGGCATCGCGCGCCAGGGTGGCAGGGTTGCAGCTGACATAGACGATGCGTCGGGGCGGCTGCCAGCCCGGCAGCGGTGTGGTCTGCAGGTCGGCCAGGGCCTTGGCCAGCGCAAACGCACCTTCGCGCGGCGGGTCCACCAGCCACTTGTCGGCCGAACCGAACGCCACCAGATCCTCCGGACTCATCTCGAAGAGATTGCGGGCCTGGAATGAGGTGCGCGCCTCCAGGCCGTTGCGCCGGGCATTCTGGCGAGAACGTTCGACCAGGGCCTCGCTGCCCTCCACCCCCAACACCTCGCGTGCCCGCGTGGCGATTGGCAGGGTGAAGTTTCCCAGACCGCAGAACCAGTCGATCACCCGCTCGTCCGGGCGCGCCTCCAGCAGGCGCAAGGCGCGCCCCACCAGCACCGTGTTGATCTGGTGGTTCACCTGGGTGAAGTCGGTCGGCTTGAAGGGCATGCGCAGGCCAAACTCAGGCAGCGTGTAGGCCAGCTCGGGGCCCTCGGCATCCAGCAGATGCACGGTGTCGGGCCCCTTGGGCTGCAACCACCACTGCACGCCATGCTGAGCGGCAAAGGCCCGCAGCTGGGCCAGATCCCCGTCCGACAGCGGCTCCAGATGGCGCAACACCAGGGCCGTCACGCCATCGCCGATGGCCAGCTCGATCTGCGGCAGCGTGTCCCGGGCCTGCATGCCCCCCACCAGCGCGCGCAGCGGCAGCAACAGATCGCTGACCGGACGGGGCAGGACGCGGCAGACGCTCATGTCGGCCACATAGCGCGACTTGCGCTCATGGAAACCAACCAGCACGGTTTCCTTGCGGGCCACATAGCGCACCGACAGACGGGCACGGTAGCGGTACCCCCAGGCCGGTCCTTCGATGGGCCGGAGCATGCGCTCGGGCTTCACCTTGCCCAGATGGGCCAGGTTGTCCTCCAGCACGCGCTGTTTGATGGCCACCTGGGCGGCGGGATCCAGATGCTGCATCTTGCAGCCGCCGCAGGCGCCCGCATGCAGGCCGAAATGCGGGCATCCCGGCCGGACGCGCTGGGCGCTCTCATGGCGCAGCGCGACATAGCTCGCCTGCTCCCACTGGTTCTTGCGCCGCAGCACCTGAACCTGCACCTCCTCGCCCGGCAAGGCGCCCTCGACGAACACGACCTTGCCCTCGCTGTTGCGGGCCACGCCCTGGGCTTCCATGTCCAGCGACTCGATCCGCAGCCATTCATCCTTCTGTGTCATGGCGCGCATTATCCCGGGTTGCATGCGCCCCAAAAAGCAGCGGCCGCCCGAAGGCGGCCGCTGTCAGAGGGCTGGGGAAACGCTCAGCGGGCCGGCAACAGCCTGGCCGGATCCAGCGGCTTGCCCTGCTTGCGAATCTCGAAGTGCAGCTGCACCTTGTCGGAATCGCTGGCCCCCATCTCGGCAATCTTCTGCCCCTTGCGCACGGCCTGATCTTCCTTGACCAGCAAAGTCTGGTTGTGGGCGTAGGCGCTCAGGTAGTTGGCGTTGTGCTTGATGATGATGAGGTTGCCATAGCCGCGCAACGTGTTGCCGGCGTAGACCACCCGGCCATCGGCCGCGGCGTAGACCGGATCCCCGGCCTTGCCCCCGATCGAGAGGCCCTTGCTGCGGCTTTCGTCGAAACCGCCCACCACCGGACCGGCCGAAGGCCAGCCCCAGCGGATGTCGTCGTCCGCCTCCTTGGGGGTGTCCTTGGTCGACTCCTTGCCTGCAGCGCTCGACGCAGCCGAGGCGGCCGACGACGAACTGCCCGCCGAAGCGGCCACCGGGCGGCTGTCCAGCGGCTTGCTCTCCACCTTGGTGCTCGCCACCGGCTTGGGCGAGGCCACGCCCGGCTCCACGCCCGGCGGCACCACCCGCAGCACCTGCCCCACCTCGATCACGTTGGCGTTGTCGATGTTGTTCCAACGCGCCAGATCGCGCCAGGCCTGGCCGGTCTCCAGCCCGATCCGCATCAGCGTGTCGCCCGGCTTCACGATGTAGGTGCCCGGCTTGGCTTCCACCGGCGCAGCAGGTTTGGCCTCCGTGCGGGCGCGCCCCGTGGGGCGGTCCTCCACGGGGGCCTGGTGTTGGGGACTGGCGCAGCCAGCCAGCACGGCCAGCAGCAGCAGGCCGGCCCAGGCCGCCCTGCGATGTCCACGGAACAAAGTCATGGTGTGTGCGTTTCCCTGAGGTCAACAGGCTCCGGATTTTAAGGGGACGAACTGAACCGTCTCTCCCGTGGTCCGCAGGTAGCCCTGTTCGGTGCGGTCGACGATGACCAACACCTGCCCTCGTCCATCCTGGGCGCGCGCTGGTGCCACCAGCCGCCCCCCCACCGCCAACTGGTTCAGCCAGGCCGCGGGAACCTCTTCGCCGCCGGCCGCCGCCACGATGCTGTCGTAAGGGGCCCGTGGCGGATGGCCCAGCATGCCGTCACCGTGCAGCAAGTGGATGTGGGACGTGTGATGCGCGGCCAGCTGGCGCCGTGCCAGCTCATGCAGCGGCTGCAGGCGCTCCATGGAGACCACCTGTCGCGCCATGGCCGCCAGCAGGGCCGTCTGGTAGCCGCAGCCGGTGCCGATCTCCAGCACCCGCCCCAGGTGCCCGGCCTGCCGGGCGGACTGCCCCAGAAACAGCCATTCGATCATGCGGGCGACCACCGAGGGCTTGGAAATGGTCTGCCCCAGCCCGATCGGCAGGCTGGTGTCCTCATAGGCCTGTGCGGCCAGCGCGGAATCCACGAAACCGTGTCGTGGCACGGTCAGCATGGCCTGCAGCACCGCCTCGCAACGCACCCCGTCCTGCCGCAGCCGCTCGACCATGCGCTGGCGCATGGCCGGGTTGTCCAGCCCCAGGCCGGAAGGTGGCGCGAGGCGCCGCGCATCGCGCACGGCCTCGGCCAACAGCCGCTGGGGCCGCAGAGGCTCGGCCGGTTTGCGGGCGGTACCGACGGCCGGCGCCGCACCGGGGGCCGCCAGGTTGGCCGGAAATCGGCCCCGGGGACGGTCGGAGGACGTGCTCATGCACCGCCCCCCGGCCCGTGCAAGCGGGCCTGCCACCGGGGCAGCTGGGCGTGATCGGTCAGGTCCACCTGCAAGGGGGTGATGGACACCTGTCCCTGGGTCACCGCGTGGAAGTCGGTGCCTTCGCCGGCCTCGCGCGCATCGCCCGCCGGGCCGATCCAGTAGATAGGTTCACCGCGCGGATTGGTCTGGGCGATGGCCGGCGAGCTGGCGTGCCGACGCCCGAGCCGGGTGGTGGCCCAGGGCAGTCGATCCGCATCGGCGCGGTTGGGAATGTTGACGTTCAGCAGCCAGGGCCGCGTGGCCGCGGGATCGGCCAGCAGCGGCAGCACCGACTCGACGACCCGGCGGGCCGCACGGGCCGCCGCGTCGAGATGGGTCCAGCCCCGATCAACCTGGCTGAAAGCGATGGCCGGCACGCCGAACAGATAGCCCTCCATCGCGGCCGCCACCGTGCCCGAATAGAGGGTGTCGTCGCCCATGTTCGCCCCCTGATTGATGCCTGACAGCACCAGATCCGGGCGCTGCGGCAGCAGGCCGGTGAGCGCGATGTGGACGCTGTCCGACGGGGTGCCATTGACGTAGCGGAAGCCCTTCTGGGCCGGGGCGCTGGCCTCGTAGACGGACAGCGGTCGGTTCAGGCTGAGCGAATTCGAGGTGCCACTGGCGTTCTGCTCCGGCGCGATCACATCGATCTGCCCCAGGCCTTCGCAGGCCTGGACCAGGGCCGCCAGCCCGGGCGCCAGGTAGCCATCGTCATTGGCAATCAGGATTCTCATGTCGGCGGATTGTAGGCAGGGGTCGGGCCGCCCCGGCACGGAATCTGCTGCCCCCTTGAACAGAGGCCCGCCAGCACGAAGTGTGCTGCTAGCATCGGCCTCCAGGTCCCCCTGTATCCTGAGGTTGTAAAGGTCGCTCCATGTCAGTCAAGGTCTTGATCCTCGAAGACAATCCCGTCGCCCGTGAATTCCTGTCGCGGGTGCTGCGCGAGAGCTTCAGCGATCCGATCAGCATCACCGAGGCGGGCGACCTGGAAACCGCCCGCGCCCAGATCGCCCTCACCGGGCCTGGTGGGCTGCACGGCACCGACCCGTTCAAGCTGATGCTGCTGGACCTGGAACTGCCCGATGGCAATGGCCTGGAGTTGCTCAACGAGTTGCGGCAGTACCCGGCCACCAAGGTGGTCACCACACTCTATTCCGACGACGAGCACCTGTTCCCGGCGCTGCAATGCGGTGCCGATGGTTACCTGCTGAAGGAAGATCGCTTCGAGGTGCTGGTCGACGAATTGCGCAAGATCGTGCTGGGCCAACCCCCCTTGTCGCCGGCCATCGCCCGTCGGTTGTTGACCCATTTCCGTCTGGGGGCGGGGCCGGCCGCCCAGGACGCGACTCCCGCGCCGACGCTCTCCTTCAATGCCACCGTGCCGAGCAACAGCCAGGCCGGCAAGCCGCCCGTGCCCATCGAGCGCCAGGTGGAAATGCCCCACCTCACGCCGCGCGAGATCGAGGTGCTGACCTACCTCAGCAAGGGCTTCACGATCAAGGAAATCGCTAACCTGATGGGCATCAAGTGGTTCACCGTGAACGACCACATCAAGTCCATCTACCGCAAGCTCAACGTGTCCAGCCGCGCCGAGGCAGCCGTGCTGGCCAGCAAACAGGGCCTGGTCTGACCCAGCGGCCCGCCCATGCCACGCACCTGGCCGGACACCGCTGACCAGCCGTCGGGCAGCGGCGAGTTCCTGGATCTGGACTCACTGGACACAGCCGGCGACCTGCGCATTCGGCGCATCGGCTGGCGGCGGCAAGCCCTGCTGGTCGCCGCCATCGTCGGTTGCCTGACGATCTTTCTGCTGGCCCGGGCCCTGGCCCATAACCCGGATGTGCCCGCGCAGTGGCGGGCATCGGCCGACGGTTATCTGGAGCTGGCCGACACCAGCATGCCGGAGTTGAAGGGCTCGCTGGGCAAGGAACTGGTGGCGATCGTCACCCCCGACGGGCAGGTCATGCCGTTTGGGGTGCTGGCCATCGCCCATTCGGCACGCTGGATCACCGACGACCCGGCCCGGCAAGAGATGATGGCGGTGCGGCTGGCCGCCGCCCGCGCTCTGGAGTCCGGTCAGGTCACGCTGCGCTTTCGCGACGACACCCAGGTTTCCGTGACGCCCAAGCCCCGGGGCTATGCCAGCCTGGGCGCGATGTTCTGGCTGATGAGCGCCTTTGCCGTGGTGCTGTTCCTGGTGGGCTGGATCGTGCCACTGGTGCAGCCCAACCTGCGCAATTTGCTCTATGCGCTGATGGCCTATGCGCAAGCCGCTCAGCTGCTGATCTCTGCCATCGGGGCCGTGCCTGCCATGGCCCTGCCGTCGGCCCTGGTGCTGCATGAAAGCCTGATCCGGATCCTGCTGGATGCAGCGACCGGAGCCGCCATCGTGCAGGCGGCCACCTTGCATCCGGTGCGCATGCCCGGCCGCCAGTGGGTGGCCGCCGCGGCCTGGGGGGCCACGCTGTGGTTTGCCGTGCGGGCCTTCAACGGACAGCTGGCCCACGAATGGTGGTGGAGCCAATGCCTGCTGATCGGCGACGGCCTGGCCTGCATCGCACTGCTGACCTGGGTTCAGCGCCGCGCACCGCACCCGTTTGCCGTGGTGATCCGGCGCTTTGCCGCGGTGACGCTGTCCACCCTGGTGCTGCTGACCCTGGCCGTTTCCGTGCTGCCGATGCTGCCGCCGGAGGTGCAGCCGGTCGCCACCGTCGGGCCGGTGATCTGGAGCGTCTTCTTCGCCTCCGTCATCCTGCTGGTGCCCTTCCTGTCGCGTTCACAGAACGTGATGCGCGAATTCGCAATGCTGGCCGGCATCAGCACGGTGGCCACATCGGTGGACCTGCTGTTCGTCGCGGTGTTCTCGTTCAGCCAGTTCACCTCGCTGACCCTCTCCCTGTTCCTGGCCCTGGGCGCTTATGCCGCGCTGCGGCAGTGGCTGGTGGGGCAGATGATGGGCGCGCGCGCCCTCACCACCGAACGCGTCTTCCAGCACCTCTACCGCATCGCCCGTGAGGTGGAAGCCCGGCCGGAGCGCGCCGCCGACCGCATGATCGAACTGCTGCGCAACGTGTTCGAGCCACTGGAAACCCAGCGCACCGGCACCCGCAGCCAGCAAAGCCTGGTGGCAGGCAACGGCGCGGCCCTGGTGGTGCCTCTGCCCAACCTCGTCGACGAACCCGCGGTGCGCGGCTCCGTGGTTCTGCGCTTCGCCGAGCGCGGCAAGCGCCTGTTCGCCCAGGACGACGCCCGATTGGCCGATCGCATCCTCGAACAACTCATGCGGGCCCTGGCCCACGACCGAGCGGTGGAGCGAGGGCGCAGCGAGGAACGCGTGCGGATCGCCCAGGACCTGCACGACGACATCGGCGCGCGGCTGCTGACACTGATGTACAAGGCGCCCAGCACGGAGATGGAGGAGTACGTCCGCCACACCCTGCAGGACCTGAAGACACTGACCCGCGGGCTGGCGGCCAAGAGTCACCCGCTGGCACTGGCCTCGGCCGAGTGGAAGACCGACATCGCACAACGGCTGGACGCGGTCCACTGCCAGCTCGACTGGGAGGCCGAATACGACCAGGAGATCACGCTGACGATGATGCAGTGGTCGGCCCTGACCCGCGTGCTGCGCGAGCTGGTGAGCAATGTGATCTCGCATGCCAAGGCCAGCCGGGTGCATGTCAGCTGCCAGCTGCGGCAGGGTGCGTTCACCATCGTGGTGGAGGATGACGGCGTGGGCTCCGAGCCCACCAAGTGGTCCGCCGGCCTGGGGCTGGGCGGCGTACGCAAACGGGCCAAGAGCCTGGGCGGCACGGTGCGCTGGATCCCCCGGCAACCGCACGGCACGATCTGCGAGGTGCAGATTCCCCATCTGGCCGTGCCTGAAAACTGAGGTCCTGAAACGGACACCCCACCGGCAGCAGAAAAGCAAAAAGCCCTGAAGGGTCGCTTCAGGGCTTTTCTTTACGGTGTTCGGTGGGGTGGCTGATGGGACTCGAACCCACGACAACCAGAATCACAATCTGGGACTCTACCAACTGAGCTACAGCCACCGCCGTAAGCTGCGCATTATAGCCTGAATTCAGCGTGTGCGCATCACTTCGCCGCCGAAGCAGCTTCGTCGCTCGAAGCCGTCGGCGTGGCCAGCTTCAGCTCGACCTTGTGACGCCGTTTCAGGGCGTCGTAATAGGCAGCCTCCTCGGCTTCGGCCAGCGCTTGCGCCAGATAGGGCTTGGCACGGGTCAGGTCGGCATCGCCGGCCGTGCGTGGCACGACCTTGGTCACCTTCAGCACCGCGTAGCCCTCGGCGCCCAGGTCCACCCCCACCACGGCCGGCGCACTGCCCAGCTTGGCCCGCAACGCGGCTTCCAGCACCTGGCGCGGCTGGCCCTGCGGTTGCGCACGCGACAGCAGCAGCGACTGCCCCAGCGTGTCGGCCGGGTTCTGTTTGAGCGCGGCCATGCGGGCCTCGCCTTCCTTGCGAGCCGCCGCTGCCGCCTGTTCGGCCTTCAGCTGCTCCAGCACCTGGGCCTGCACTTCGGCCAGCGCGCGCACATGGGCCGGCCGGTAGTTCACCACGCGGGCCGACACCAGCTGGTTCGGACCGGCTTCGATGGCTTCGGTGTTGCGCTTGTTCTGCAGGGCATCGTTGCCGAACACCGCCTCCAGCAGCTTGGTCGAGGCCAGCGGACCGGTCGCCCCCGGCGCCACCGCGCGCTGCACCACCGCGGTCATCTTGGTCAGCTTGAGCTTGTCCACCACCGGCTGCAGGCTGTCGCTCTGCTCGTAGACGAGGTTGGAGAACTGTTCGGCCGCTTCCGCGTAACGCTGCTGGGCCAATTGCTTGGCCACCTCGTCCTGGATCTCGGGTCGCACCGCCTCGAAGGGCTTGCGCTCGCCACCCCGCACGCCGGTCAGCTTGAGGATGTGAAAGCCGAAGTCGCTGGCCACCACACCGCTGATGTCACCCACCTTCATGCCAAAGGCAGCGTCCTCGAAGGGCTTGACCATCGCGCCGCGGGCGAAGAAATCCAGGTCACCACCCTTGGACGCCGAACCCGGGTCGTCGGAGTTCTTCTTCGCCAGCTCGGCGAAGCTGTCGGGATGGGCCTTCACCTCCGCCAGCAAGGCTTCGGCCTTGGCTTTCGCCTTGGCGCGCACATCCGCCGACGCATCCTTGGCCACGGCCACCAGGATGTGGCTGGCCCGGCGTTCTTCCGGCGCGGTGTAGCGGCTGGCGTTCTGCTCGTAGTACTTCTTCAGATCGTCGTCGGACACGCTCACCTGCTTCTTCAGCGCCTCCAGATCCAGCACCACGTACTCGATGCTGGCCTCGTCCGGCGCGCGGAAGCGGTCCGTATGGGCCTTGTAATAGGCCTCGATCTCAGCTGGCGTCGGCTGCACCTTGGCCAGGTAGGCCTTGGCCTCAAAGCGCTGCACCTGCACCTCGCGCTGCTCCAGCAGTGCCGCCGCATTCTGGCTGGCCACCGTCTGACCCGACAGCGAGGAGCCGGTCACGCCGCCCAGCACCTGCCGCAGGCTGTACTCGGTGCGCAGCATGTCGGTGAACTGCGCCACCCCCATGCCCTGGGCCGCGAGGTAGTCCTTGTTGATGCTGCCGTCGGGCTTGCGCAGCGGCGCATAGGATGGATCGCTGACGAACAGGCGTTGCAGACGGGCGTCGGGCACCACCAGGTTTTCCTTCAGGGCCGCATGGCGCAGCACCTGCTCGCGCACCAACCCATCCAGCGTCTGCTGCCGGGCCTGCGGGGTGTCGAACAGCTTCACATCCACCTGGGGCATCTGCTGGCGCATCCGCTCCACCTGCTGGCGATGCGCGGCCTCAAGTTCGCTCTGCCGGATCGGTTGCCCGTCGACGCTGGCCACGGTGGCCGCTGCCTGGTCCACGAAGTGGGAATAGCCCTGCACGCCAAAAAAGACGAACGAGGGGAAGACCAGCAGCACCAGCAGGCCTTGCAGCAGCCGGGTGTGGGAACGGACGAATTCAAACATGGAGCTCCGCCTAGAGAGAAAGCGCCGCAGACCAGAAACGACAAAGGCGAACCGGGGTTCGCCTTGTGTGGGGTTTGCGTACGCCGCGCGGCATTCTAGCCAATGACGTGCACAACGCCGTGGGACGTGGGCTCAGACAACTGCGCTCCCGGCGACAGGGGCCACCGGGCCGCGGGACACCTGGACACACCCGAATCAGCGAGAACATGGGAAATTGTTGCGCGTAGCTCCGTACACTCCGCGCGGGCCCCTTCCGGTTGGATCAACTTTCAGTCAGGCCGAGCATGCCTGCTGCTCATGGGAATTTCACTGCATGTCCTGTCGCCTTCAGTTCCTCGCCGTCCTCGGTCTCCTGCTGCTTTCACCACTGCTGCATGCGCAGCAGGTGTTGACGCTGGGCGTCAGCGAGGGCACCTCGGGCGGCTTGGATCATGAACGCGTCATGGCCAAGTACGGCCGTCTGGCCGATGTGATCGGGGCTGCCGCGAAGACCAAGGTCCGGGTGGTTTTGGCGCGGGAATTCTCAAGCCTTGAAGAAGGCATGCGAACCGGCACCTTCGACTTCGTGTTTGCGCGCCCCAGCGATTACCCGGCTCGGGGCATCCGCGACCATGGCTACCAGTTCGTGGCCAGTGCCAGACCCGAGGGCCAATGCGTGGTGATCACTGGAAAGTCGTCACCGCTGAAGACCCTGGCGGACGCCAGGGGCAAACGCTGGGTGTTTCCCGAGCAGGAGTCGTACATGTCGAAGTTCTGTGCCGCCGAGTTGCGCGACCAAGGCATCAACATCATGACGGAGCGGCACCAGTTCGTGCGCGAGCAAGGCGCGGTCGTGTTCTACATCGACAACGGCTTTGCCGACGTGGGCGCCATCGCCTCGTATTCGGGGCCGGGCAAGGCCCTGGCCAAGACCGGTCACCGGGTGCTGCACCGCAGCATCGCTCAGCCTTACTTCCCGCTCATTGCCGGCAAGCGCGTCTCGTCGGAACAAGTTCGCGCCATCCAGGCCGAGTTGCGTGGCTTGCCTCAAACGGCCCCCGGACGTGACATCCTCCAGACGGTCGGGATCGACGCCTTTGACACCGACTCGGGAGAGCAACTGAAACGGCTGCTCCGATGGCTGGGGCAGTGAATGCGGCTGCCGTCTCGTCCGCCGCGGGCAGATGGCCCTGGCTCCATGTGAGGCCTGGAAGGCGCCAGACCTTGTGAGCGGCCCCGCGAGCGGGACGCAAGAAAAAAGGACTTGGATTGCTCCAAGTCCTTGCTTTCCAATCCTGCGGTGGTGGGTGCTGAGGGGCTCGAACCCCCGACCTACGCCTTGTAAGGGCGCCGCTCTACCAACTGAGCTAAGCACCCGCCGGACATCGAAAAACAGTTCAGTTCAGCGCGTCCTTCAGGCCCTTGCCCGGCCGGAACTTCGGCACCTTGGCGGCCTTGATCTTGATCGCAGCACCGGTGCGGGGATTGCGCCCCGTCCGCGCAGCCCGCTTGGTCACGGCAAAGGTGCCGAAACCGACGATTGACACGCTGCCCCCCTTCTTCAGGGTGGACTGCACACCGCCGATCATGGCCTCCAGCGCGCGCGCGGCAGCTGCCTTGGAGATGTCCGCCTGCTGGGCGATGAGGTCGATCAGCTCTGTCTTGTTCACAAAAATACTCCCTCTGGGACGTTGACACGGTGGGCCCTGAACCGGTGCGCATCGGTGGGACGATGTCTTCGGTCTGGCGCAGGAATGCAACGCCTGTGCCCGCTCACGCTGACCTCAGGTGGCGCCTGCCGCCATCCGGCACTCGGGCCGAAAAAAAACGATTACAGCGGCCGACCTGAACGGTGTCAAGCGGGGTGCGGGATTGTATGTGTTTCCTGTCCCGAGACCGATGTGACCGCCGTCAACGCGCCTTGGCACGGATCTCGGGCACGGCTTTGCGCAGGTAATAGACCATCGACCAGATGGTCAGCACCGCCGCGGCCAGGATCAGCACCGTGCCCCACTGATGGGTGTCGATCACCCCGAGGACCGTCCCATCGAACAGCAGGAACGGGATCGCGATCATCTGCACCGTGGTCTTGAGTTTGCCGATCATGTGCACGGCCACGCTGCGCGAGGCGCCGATCTGAGCCATCCATTCCCGCAGGGCCGAGATCGCGATCTCGCGGCCGATGATGACCAGGGCAACCAGGGCGTTGACCCGGTCCATCTGCACCAGGATCAGCAAGGCCGCGCACACCAGGAACTTGTCGGCCACCGGATCCAGGAAGGCCCCGAAGGCCGACGTCTGGTTGAGCCGCCGGGCCAGGTAGCCGTCCAGCCAGTCCGTCAGCGCCACCACGACGAAGAGCACGGTGGCCGCCAGATTGGCCATCGCTGGCGCCACCGGCAGGTAGAACACCCCCACGATCAGCGGGATGGCCACGATGCGGGCCCAGGTCAGCAGCGTCGGGATGGTGAAGAACATGGCGTGGATTCTGCCTGCAATTGCTTGCATGGCCCTGATGCTGGCAGGCTGTGGTCAGTCGTCCAGCGTACGGGGCTTGAACTGGCGGTCGTCGTTGAACAGGAACACCTCGGTGAACTTCCACGGTTTGGGCAGCTGCCGCACGTCCCCATAGGGCGCGCCCCGGCGCACCGCGTCGATGGCCAGCTGGATCGTGTCCTTGGCCTGCCGCGGCTCACGCTTGACGTTGATGTGGGCCACGCTGCCGTCGGCCTTCAGTTCGATCTCCAGCACCGGGATGGCCAGCAGCGGCTCGGGCACGGGGCCCAGGTAGGTGCGGCCCGGATTGGCCGCCACCATGCGCTGGGCCGCCCGCACCTGGTAATCGGCCCAGCTGCGCGCCGCGACCTCCGGAGCAGCCTGCAGGCCACGCCCCGCGGCACTGCCGCCCGGGGTCGGCACGCTGCTGCAGGAGGCCAGCCCCAGGCTGAGCGCAGCCCCAGCCCAGGCCATCAGCCAACGCCGACGGTCTTGTGTCACTTCAGTGCAATGCACGGTAGATCTCCTCTGCCAAATCCCTCGAAATGCCTTCCACGGTGGCCAGGTCCTCGACACCAGCCGCCGTCACGCCGCGCACACCACCAAAGCGCTGCAGCAGGCGCGCACGCTTCTTCGGCCCCACGCCCGGGATGTCCTCCAGCCGGCTGCCGCCGGTGCGGATGCTGGCCCGCTTGGCCCGCATGCCGGTGATGGCGAAGCGGTGCGCCTCGTCGCGGATCTGCGCAATCAGCATCAGCGCGGCGGAATCGGGTGGCAGCGCCAGCTTCTCGCGGCCATCGGCGAACACCAGCTCCTCCAGCCCCACCTTGCGGCCCTCGCCCTTCTCAACCCCGGCGATCAGGGACAGGTCCAGGCCCAGCTCCTGAAAGACCTCGCGCGCCATCGCCACCTGACCGCGCCCGCCATCGACCAGCACCAGGTCGGGCAGGCGGTGCTTGGCGTCGCGCGGGATCGGCCCCTCGGCCGCCTGGGCGGCCAGCTTCTCGTAGCGCCGACGCAGCACCTGGCGCATCGCCGCATAGTCGTCACCGCCCGTGATGCCTTCGATGTTGAAGCGGCGGTACTCGCTGTTCTGCATCTTGTGGTCCTGGTAGACCACGCAGGAGGCCTGGGTGGCCTCGCCGGCCGTGTGGCTGATGTCGAAGCACTCGACGCGAAAACTGTCGAGGTCCTCCACCGCCAGGTCCAGCGCATCCACCATTGCCCGGGTGCGCTCACGCTGCGAGCCTTCCTCGGACAGCAGGCGCGCCAGCGCCAGTTCGCAGCCCTTGACCGCCATCTCCAACCAGATGCGGCGCTGCTCGCGCGGCTGGTGCACCGCATGCACCTTGCTGCCCGCCTGCTCGCTGAGGGCCTGCAGCAAGGCCTCGTCGATCGGGTGGCTCAGCACCAGCAGCGGCGGCGGCGCGGTGTGCAGATAGTGTTGGGTGATGAAGGCCTCCATCACCTGGGTTTCCGCCCGGCGCAGCAGCACGGCGGCGGCTTCGGCCGGGTCCTCGGGCAACGCCGGCGTCTCACCATCATCGTCCAGCGCATGGGCCTCGTCCGCGGCCAGCGCGGTGGCTTCCTCCACATGGGCCGGGAAGAAGGCCCGGTCGCCCAGGTGGCGGCCGCCGCGCACCATGGCCAGGTTCACGCAGGCCCGGCCACCGGCCACCTTGACGGCCAGGATGTCCACGTCGCGCCCGCTGCTGCTCAGGCTGCTCTCTTCCACCGACTGCTGGTGCTGCACCTTGGCCAGCGCGGCGATGCGGTTGCGCAGCTCGGCCGCCTTCTCGAATTCCAGCACCTCGGCGTGCGCCATCATCTGCGCCTGCAGCTCATCCACCACCGCCTGCTGTTCGCCCAGCAGAAAGCGCTCGGCGTCGCGCACGTCACGGGCGTAGTCCTCGGCCGAGATGAAGCCCACGCAGGGGCCGGTGCAGCGGCGGATCTGGTAGAGCAGGCAGGGGCGCGAGCGGTTGTTGAAGACCGTGTCCTCGCAGGTGCGCAGGCGGAAGACCTTCTGCAGGATCTGGATCGTCTCCTTGACCGCCCAGGCGCTGGGATAGGGGCCGAAGTAGCGGTGGCGCCGGTCCACCGCGCCCCGGTAGTAGGCCACGCGCGGAAAGCGCTGCGCGGCGGGCTGGCCTGGCGCCTCGCCACTGCGGGTGCCGGTGATCTTCAGATACGGGTAGCTCTTGTCGTCCCGGAACAGGATGTTGAACTTGGGGTTCAACGTCTTGATCAGGTTGTTCTCGAGCAACAGCGCCTCGTCCTCGCTGCGCACCACCGTCGTTTCCAGGCGGGCGATGCGCGCCACCATCAGCCCGATGCGGGTGCCGCTGTGGTCCTTGTGGAAGTAGCTGGAGACGCGGCGCCGCAGATCGCGGGCCTTGCCCACGTACAGCACGTTGCCCTGCACATCGAAGTAACGGTAGACCCCCGGCAGGTTGGGCAGCGCCGCCACCTCGACCAGGATGCGTTCACGCGCAGCCAGCGCCGCCTGCACGGCATCACGGCTCTCGCGCTCGGCAGCGGCCGCCGCTGGCGGCGGCAGGGGTTCGGACGGCAGTTCACTCATCGCCCGTGATTGTGCCGCCCCGGATAATGGCCGGATGCCCGCGCCCTCCCAGCCCCCTGTCCCACCGGCTTGGTGCTGGGACCTTTTCTGCCGTGTGATCGACAACTACGGCGACATCGGCGTGTGCTGGCGGCTGGCAGTCGGTCTGGCCGAGCACGGCCAGCAGGTGCGGCTGTGGGTCGACGATCCCCAGGCCCTGCAATGGATGGCACCGGCCGGGCACGCGGGCGTCGCGGTACAGCCCTGGACAGCCGACACCCCGCTGCCCGAGCCGGGCGATGTGGTGGTGGAAGCCTTTGGCTGCGACCCCCCCGAGTCCTTCGTCGCCCGCATGGCCGCCGCGGCCCGGCCGCCGGTGTGGGTCAATCTCGAATACCTGAGCGCCGAGCCCTATGTCGAACGCTCGCACCGCCTGCGCTCGCCGCAGCGCTGCGGCCTGGACAAGTGGTTCTTCTACCCCGGCTTCACCCCGGCCACCGGCGGCCTGCTGCGCGAAGAGGACCTGCTGCAGGCGCAGGCGGGTTTCGACGCCGCAGCCTGGCGGGCCCGACAAGGCATTGCCCCCCAGCCGGGCGAGCGGCTGGTGAGCCTCTTCTGCTACCCACAGGACCAGCTGCCGGCCCTGTTGGCCGCCCTGGGCGATGCCCCCACGCTGCTGCTGACCGCCCCCGGCCCCGCCACCACCCTGACACGCGACCTGCCCCGCCCACCCGGGCTGCGCCTGCAGGCCCTGCCCTGGCTGAGCCAGCCCGACTACGACCGCCTGCAGTGGGCCTGTGACCTGAACCTGGTGCGGGGCGAGGACTCCTTCGTCCGCGCCCAATGGGCGGGGCGCCCCTTCCTCTGGCAGATCTACCCGCAGGAGGACGGCGTGCATGCCGACAAGCTGGCCGCGTTTCTCACCCGCCACCTGGAAGGTGCGCCAGCACCGCTGGCCAGCACCGTCGCCCAATTGATGCGGGCCTGGAACGGCCTGCAGCCGGATTGGCCCGCGCTGCCGCCGCTGGGCGCCTGGGCGGCCTGGACCCAGGCCTGGCGCACCCGCCTGCTGAGCCAGCCACCGCTTGTCCGGCAGCTCCTCGATTTCGTCATGGAAAAGCGCTAAAATCAAGAGCTTTGCGAGAAGACGTGGCCCAGGCCACCGCCGTCCTTGCGGGGCCGCCCAAAGACATTCCTGGACCGAATGTCTGGAAAAACACCGGGCCGCCCTCAACTGACTCGCAATCTTTTCAGGCGTCCGACCTCGGATGATTTTTCCGAACCCTGTTCTGAGGGGCGCCGCCACCAACGGAATCTCACCATGAAGCTCGCTCAAGAAATCCGCGCCGGCAACGTCATCATGCAGGGCAAGGACCCGATGGTCGTCCTGAAGACCGAATACAGCCGTGGCGGCCGCGGCGCCGCCACCGTGCGCATGAAGATGAAGAACCTGCTCAACGGCTCTGGCGCCGAAGTCGTCTTCAAGGCCGACGACAAGATGGAGCAGATCGTCCTCGAGACCAAGGAATGCACCTACACCTACTTCGCTGACCCGATGTACGTGTTCATGGATTCCGAATACAACCAGTTCGAGGTGGAAGCCGAGAACATGGGTGACGCCATCAACTACCTGGAAGACAACATGCCGGTGGAAGTGGTGTTCTACGACGGCAAGGCCATCTCGGTCGAACTGCCGACCAGCGTCGTGCGCGAAATCGAAACCGAGCCGGGCGTCAAGGGCGACACCTCGGGCAAGGTCCTGAAGCCCGCCCGCCTGAAGGGCACCGGCTTCGAGATCTCCGTGCCGCTGTTCGTGGAAAACGGCGACAAGATCGAAATCGACACCCGCACCCACGAATACCGCAAGCGCGTCTGATCGACGCCAACACGGTGATGCCGGGTTTGCCGGCATGATGATGGGCACCTTCGGGTGCCCTTTTTCTTGGGCACCGGGCATTTCCGACACACCATGTCCTTCGACTTCGAGCACGCCGTCACCGCCCCGTTCCGCATGCAGCCCGGCCTGCGCAAACTGGCAGCCGGCCGACCCCAGTTCACCCCCAACCGCCCGCAGGCCCACCACCTGCGCGAAAAGCTGGCCGTGTTCTGGGGCCATGCCGAGGCCGCCCTGTTGAGCGAAGCGGGCTTCGACCCACTGCCGGCCCTGCGGGTGGCCATGGCCCAGGCTGCGACCGAGCACCCCGAGGCCCTGGCCTGGGCAGAGCCCGGCCGGCTGCAGGCCCACTGGCTGGGCTGGTCGGCAACCGAGGACGGCACCGTGACGGCCCTGCCCGGCGCGGTGCCCGAGGTCGGCCTGTGCCTGGCGGCACTGCCGTCGGCCTGGCGCCAGGCCGCCCTGTTCGCGCTGGCCGTGCAGGAAGACCTGGCCATCGTCGATGGCCCACGCGCCACCCTGCACTGGCTGGCCGTGGCGCTGCCCTCGCACTGGGCGCCGGCCGAGAAGATCGGCCGCCACTTCGCCCAGGTGCATGCCCCGGTGGCCGACAACGCGGTGCTGGTGGCCGCCGGTGAACACCTGCTGAAGCTGGTCACCGGCCCGCAGCGCTGGGAGCGCTTCGTCTGGAACGTGACCCGCCACCCGCGGCTGGACGCGCATCCGCAGCGCATGTCTGCCTCGCCCTGGCCGACCGACCTGAACGAGGCCGGCCTGACCCGCCAGACCTGGTTCCGCACCGAACGGCAGACCTTCATCCCGCTGCCGGCCCACGGGCAGGCGGTGTTCACCATCCAGGTCGAGGTGCAGCCCCTGGCCCTGGCGATTGACTCCCCGGACCGGGCGCGCCGCCTGCACGACGCGGTGGCCAGCATGAGCGCCGCGGTGCTGGACTACCGTCAGCTGAGCGACGCGCGCGAGCCCCTGCTGCGCTGGCTGGCCCATCGGGCCGAGTTGCCCACGGCCGCCGCCAGCGCATGAAGACCGAACCCATCGTCGAGGCGCAGATCGATTTCGCCCACCCGGGCCACGACGGTCTGGCCTGGGCCCCCGGCTTTCAGGACATCTACCACGCGCGGGATGGCGCCTTCGCCCAGGCCGAGCACGTCTTCCTGCACGGCAATGGCCTGCCGCAGCGCTGGCAGGGACGTGCCCGCTTCGTGATCCTGGAGACCGGCTTCGGCCTGGGCAACAACTTTCTGGCCACCTGGGCGGCCTGGCGGGCCGACCCCCAGCGTTGCGCGCGTCTGGTCTTTGTCTCGATGGAGAAGCATCCACCGCGGCTGGCCGACCTGCGCCAGGCCCATGCCCACAGCCCGGCCCCGGTCCTGGCCGCGCAGCTGCTGGCCCAGTGGCCGCCCGCCACCCCCGACCTGCATGTGCTGGACTTCGAGGACGGCCAGGTGCGGCTGCTGCTGGCCCTGGGGGATGTGGCCACCTGGTGGCCCGAACTGGTCGGCACCGTCGATGCCTGCTACCTCGACGGCTTCGCCCCGTCCCAGAATCCGGCCATGTGGGACGCCCACCAGCTGCGCCATGCCACCCGACTGGGCGCGGCGGACCTGACGGCGGCCACCTGGAGCGTCTCGCGCGTCGTACGCGACGGCTTGCAGGGCGCGGGCCTCCAGTGGGAGCGGGCCCCCGGCTTCGGCACCAAGCGCGACATGCTGATCGCCCGCCGCCATCCGCGGCCGGCCGCAGCCCTGGCGCAGCAGACTCCGCCCGGCCGGCAGGCCGCGCCGGTGGCCCGGCAGGCACTGGTGATCGGCGCCGGCCTGGCCGGTGCCGCGGCAGCCCGCGCCCTGGCCGCCCAGGGGCTGGCGGTCACGGTGCTGGAGCGCCGCGAGGCCCCAGCCCAGGAAACCTCGGGCAACCGGGCCGGCCTGTTCCACGGCGTCGCCCATGCGCACGACGGGTCGCATGCCCAGCTGCTGCGCGCGGCCGCCCTGCGGGCGCATCAGCTGATCGCCCCGCTGGTGGCCCGGGGCGCGGTGGCGGGCGACACCGACGGACTGTGGCGCGGCGGCGGCCAGCCAGCGGACTGGGCCGCCCGGTGCTCGGCCCTGCAGGCGCAGGGCCTGCCCGCGGGTTATGTGCAGGCGATGCAACCCGAGGCTGCGGCCCCGCTGCTGGGGGTGCCCCCCAGCGGCCCGGGCTGGTGGTATCCGCAAGGCGGCTGGGCCTGCCCGGCCGATCTGGTGCGGGCCTGGCTGGCCACGCCAGGCGTCACGGTGCACCCCGGTCAGCAGGTGCAGGCAATGAGCCCACGCCATGGCGGCGGCTGGCTGGCCCGGGATGCGGACGGACAGTCCCTGGCCGAGGCGGACGTGGTGGTGGTGGCCGGGGCCGCCGACGGCCTCGCGCTGCTGCGCCCCTGGACCGAGGTGGACGACTGGCCCCACCAGCGCAGCCGAGGCCAGGTGAGCCAGCTGGCCGCCCCCTTGGCCGAGGCCCTGGGCCTGCCCCGCCCGCAGCACCCGCTGGCCAGCGGTGGCTACCTGATCGGGCTGCCCGCCGCGTCCGGTGGCGGCCTGTTGTGCGGCGCCACCCACCAGCTGCACGACCCCGACCCGGCGCTGCGCCTGGCCGACCACCAGGCCAACCTCGACCAGCTGGCCCATCTGCTGGCTTGCCCCACCGAGCATGTCGAGCCGGCCCGACGCGAGGCCCTGCTGGCCCGCGCGATGGCAGAGGGTCAACTGACCGGTCGGGTGGGCTGGCGCCTGGCCTGCGAGGACCGGCTGCCGCTGGCGGGCCCGGTGCCGCTGCCCGCGGCCCAGCGGGCCGGCGCACGGCGGCAGGAACAGCCCCGCATGGTGCCGCGGGTGCCGGGCCTGTATGTGCTGAGCGCCCTGGGCTCACGCGGCATCACGCTGGCGCCGCTGCTGGGCGAGGTGCTGGCCGCCTGGATCACCGGGGCGCCGGTGCCGCTGGCCTCCAGCCTGATGGACGCGATCGACCCCGCGCGTTTCATTGCGCGGGCGGCCCGTTCGGCAAGCCGACCCGCGCAGGACTGAGCCCGCGCCCCCCGGGCGCGGATCAGAAGTTCAGCGTGCGCACGCCCGCCGGGGTTCCCAGCAGGCAGACCTTGGCCTTGTGGCGGCCGAAGATGCCGACGGTGACCACGCCCGGCCATTGGTTGACCTCGGTCTCCATCGCCAGCGGGTCGCTGATCTTCAGCCCGCGCACGTCGACGATGATGTTGCCGTTGTCGGTCGTCACGCCCGCGCGCACGCTGGCCGTTCCGCCATAGACCTGCGCGAAGCGGCGCATCACCTGGGCCGCCGCCATCGGGATCACCTCCACCGGCAGCGGGAAGGCGCCCAGCACCTCGACCAGCTTCGATTCGTCGGCAATGCAGACGAATCGATCGGCCAGGTCGGCGACGATCTTCTCGCGCGTCAGCGCCGCGCCGCCGCCCTTGATCATGAAGCCCTGGTGGTCGATCTCGTCGGCCCCGTCGATGTAGACCGGGATCGACTCGACGGTGTTCGAATCGAGCACCGGGATGCCAAGGGCCTGCAGGCGCTCGGTGCTCTTGACCGAACTGGACACCGCGCCGCGGATCCGGTCCTTCATCGTCGCCAGCGCGTCGATGAAGCAGTTGACGGTGGAGCCGGTGCCCACGCCCACGATGGCGCCGGGCACCACATGGGCCAGCGCCGCCTGCCCGACCAGGGCCTTCAGTTCGTCTTGCGTCATGGGCGGCATTATCGCCGCCCCCTTCTGGGACAATCCGGCCCGTACCCTCAGCCTGCAGCCCATGTCCCTGATTCCCTACGCCCTCTCCCGCACCGCCTTGTTCCGCCTGGATGCGGAAACCGCCCACGAACTGACCATCGACACCTTGGCCCGACTGCAGAACACGCCGGCCCAGTGCCTGTGGGCGCAGCAGCGGGTGGACGACCCGGTGACGGTGGCCGGCCTGCGCTTTCCCAACCGCATCGGCCTGGCCGCGGGCCTGGACAAGAACGGCCGCGCCGTTGACGGCTTCGGCGCGATGGGCTTCGGCTTCGTCGAGGTCGGCACGGTCACGCCCAAGGCGCAGCCGGGCAACCCCAAGCCGCGCATGTTCCGCCTGCCCTCGGCCGAGGCGCTGATCAACCGCATGGGCTTCAACAACGACGGGCTGGAGGCTTTCGTGGCCAACGTGCAGCGCTCACGCAGCTTCCGCAAGAAGGGCGGCATCCTGGGCCTGAACATCGGCAAGAACGCAGTCACGCCGATCGAAAACGCAGTCGACGACTACCTCATCGCGCTGGCCGGGGTCTATCCGCACGCCGATTACGTCACGGTCAACATCTCCAGCCCCAACACCAAGAACCTGCGCTCGCTGCAGAGCGACGAGGCACTGGATGCCCTGCTGGGGGCGCTGACCGCCCGCCAGCGCGAGCTGATGGACCAGCACCGGCGCCGGGTGCCGCTGTTCCTGAAGATCGCGCCGGACCTGGACGAGGCCCAGATCGCCGTCATCGCCGCGACGCTGCAGAAGCACCGCCTGGACGGCGTGATCGCCACCAACACCACCCTCAGCCGCGAGGCGGTCAAGGGCCTGCGCCATGCCGAGGAGACCGGCGGCCTGTCCGGCCGGCCGGTGCAGGAGGCCAGCAACAAGGTGATCCGCGCGCTGCGCAGCCACTTGGGACCGAACTTCCCGATCATCGGCGCCGGTGGCGTGATGAGCGGCGCCGACGCCTGCGCCAAGCTGGCTGCCGGTGCGGACCTGGTGCAGGTCTACACCGGCCTGATCTACCGCGGACCGGAGCTGGTGCGCGATGCGGCCCAGGCCATGGCGGCCCAGGCCTGAGTCACACCGACAGCGTCACACCGCCAGGAAGTGCTGGCGGTAGTGCAGCAGTTCGTCGATGGACTCGTGGATGTCGGCCAGCGCGGTGTGCTTGTTGGCCTTGACCAGGCCTTCCAGCGCCGCAGGTTTCCAGCGGCGAGCCAGCTCCTTCAGGGTGCTGACGTCCAGATTGCGGTAGTGGAAAAAGGCCTCCAGGCCCTTCATGTCCTTGGCCAGGAAGCGGCGGTCCTGGCAGATCGAGTTGCCGCACATCGGGCTCTTGCCCGCCGGCACGTAGGCCGACAGGAACTCGATCACCCGCGTTTGCGCCTCGGCCTCGTCGACGGTGGAGGCCTTGACCCGGTCGATCAGGCCGCTCTTGCCGTGGGTGCCCTTGTTCCAGGCGTCCATGGCGTCCAGCGTCGCGTCGCTCTGGTGGATCGCAAACACCGGGCCTTCCACCCGCACCGTCAGCAGCGGGTCGGTCACGATGACGGCGATCTCGATGATGCGGTCGGACTCCGGCTTCAGCCCGGTCATCTCCAGGTCGATCCAGATCAGGTTGTTCTCATGCTTGGTCAGCGTGGTCTCGGTCATGGCTTTCACTCAATCGATGCTGCCCGGCATTGTCCGACAACATACACTGCCGCCCCATGCAAGCCATTCACGTCTCGCTGGCGCTCTGCGCCGCGCTGCTGCTGTCGCTGGGGGTCAAGCTCTGGCTGGCTTCGCGGCAGATGCGCCATGTGCACGCCCACCGCGGCCAGGTGCCCGCCCCGTTCGATGCCACGATCCCGCTGGATGCCCACCAGCGTGCGGCCGACTACACCATCGCGCGCACCCGCTTCGGCATGCTCAGCGAGAGCTTTGCCACCGCCGTGCTGCTGGGCTGGACCCTGCTGGGCGGGCTGGAGGCGCTCAACAGCGCGCTGCGCGATGCCGTGCTGCCCTGGGGCGGCGCCCTGCTCTACCAGCTGGCCCTGGTCGCGGCCTTCGGCCTGATCAGCGCGCTGCTGGAGCTGCCGTTCGAGTGGTACCGCACCTTCCGCATCGAGCAGCGTTTCGGCTTCAACCGCATGAGCCTCGGCCTGTTCCTGGGCGACCAGCTCAAGGGCCTGCTGGTCGGCGCCCTGGTCGGCCTGCCGCTGCTGGCCGCGGTGCTGTGGGTGATGCAGGCCACCGGTGCCTTCTGGTGGGTCTGGGCCTGGGCCCTGTGGACCGGCTTCATGCTGCTGATGCAGGTGCTCTACCCCACCGTCATCGCCCCCTTGTTCAACCGCTTCACGCCGCTGGCCGATGCCGAGCTGGCCGCCCGCATCCAGACCCTGATGCAGCGCTGCGGCTTCCAGGCCAAAGGCCTGTTCGTGATGGACGGCAGCCGCCGTTCCGCCCATGGCAACGCCTACTTCGCTGGCATGGGCCGGGCCAAGCGGGTCGTCTTCTTCGACACCCTGCTGGCGCGCCTGCAGCCGCCAGAGGTGGAAGCTGTGCTCGCCCATGAGCTGGGCCATTTCAGCCACCACCACGTGCGCCGGCGCATGGCGCTGGTGATCGGGCTGAGCGCGCTGGGCCTGGCCCTGCTGGCCTGGCTGGCCGGGCAGACCAGCTTCTACCAGGGACTGGGCGTGCAACCCAACCTGATGGCCCCCAACAACGCGCTCGCCCTGCTGCTGTTCATGCTGGCCACGCCGCCCTTCCTGTACTTCGTCGGCCCGCTGATGGCACAGCTCTCGCGCCGCGACGAATTCCAGGCCGATGCCTACGCCTGCCGCCAGGCCAGCAGCCAGCAGCTGGCCGCAGCACTGCTCAAACTCTACGAGGACAACGCCTCGACGCTGACCCCGGACCCGCTGTACGCGCAGTTCTACTACTCCCACCCGCCCGCCTCCGAGCGCCTGGCGGCCCTGGCCCGCGCATGAACCGCCCCCCGGCCCGTGCCACCAAGGCACAAGCCTCGCATGCCACGCTGCAGGAGGCCCTGGTGGTGGGCTCGCACGGCCGCCATGTGGTGATCGAGACCCCCGCGGGCGAGCGCCTGCTGGCCCATTCCCGGGGCAAAAAGAGCGCCTGTGTGGTGGGTGACCGGGTGCGCTGGGCCCCGGCTGGCGACGAGGCCGTGGTCGAGGCCCTGAGCCCACGGCGCAACCTGCTGATGCGGCAGGACGAATGGCGCAGCAAGTCCTTCGCCGCCAACCTGGATCAGCTGCTGATCATGCTGGCCGGCGAGCCGATGTTCAGCGAATCCCAGCTGAACCGGGCCCTGATCGCGGCCGAGGATGCCGGCATCCGCGCCGTGCTGCTGCTCAACAAGGTGGACCTGCCCAGCGCCGCCCTGGCGCGCGAGCGGCTCGCCCCTTACCGGGCCATGGGCCTGACGGTGCTCGAGACCTCGCTGAAAGGCCAGCCCGAAGCGGCGCAGGCGCTGCTGGCACCGGTGCTGGCCGGACACACCACGCTGGTGCTGGGTCCCAGCGGCATGGGCAAGAGCACGCTGATCAACCTGATGCTGCCGCAGGCCCAGGCCCAGGTGGGCGAGATCTCCCAAGCCCTCAACGCCGGGCGACACACGACCACCACCACGACCTGGTACTGGCTGGAACCCACGGCGCAAGCGACAGGCACCCGGGGGGCCCTGATCGATTCACCCGGCTTCCAGGAATTCGGCCTGATGCACATCCCGCCGCAGCGTCTGCCGGAACTGATGCCGGACCTGCGGGCGGTGCTGCACGGCCCGCAGGGGGCCTGCCGTTTCTACAACTGCACCCACCGGCATGAACCCGGCTGCACGGTGCGCGCAGCCGTGGAGCGTGGCGAGATCAGCCCTCAGCGCTACCGGCTCTACGGCGCGCTGTGGGAAGAGCTATCCCGCGGCCAGCAGCCGGGCTGAACCCCGGCCCCGAGGCACGCCCCGGGCAGTCAGCCCAGCAGATTGGCCAGCTTCAGCAGCGCCAGCAGCAGCATCCAGAGGATGACGGAGCGCCACACCAGGCCGACCACGCTGCCCAGGTGCCCCAGTTCCGGCGGCAGGCCCGGCGTCGAGCCGGTGGCTTCGGCCTCGTCGGTTTCAACCCCGGCAGAAAAACTGGCCTCGGCGGCCCGGTCCGGCGTCACCCCAGGGGCTGCGGCACCACCCAGCTGCACCCCAACGGCCCCCGCGGCAGCGGCCAGGATGATGCCCTCGTTGGCGCGCCTCCAGAGACCGGCATCGCGCCGCCAGCCCGACACCGCCTCCTCGAAATTGCCGACCACGGCAAAGCCGAAGGCGGTCAGCCGGGCCGGCACATGGTCGATCAGGCCGAACATCCACTGCGAAAAGTCGCGCAGCCGCTCGTTGACGGCCACGCCCATCGAGCGGCACTCAAAGGTCCAGTAGCGGCTGGCGAACTCGGCCATCCGATAGGCAATCGCCCCGGCCGGGCCCAGCCCCATGGCCGAGAACACCACGTAGCAGAAGAACACGCCGAACACATGGCGGTGGGCGGCCAGCAGGGAATGCTCAATCACATGGCGCAGCAACTCGGTGCGCGGCAACTCGCTGACATCCAGGTGGCGCCACTCGGCCAGCAGCTGGCGGGCGTGGTCTTCATCGCCCCGCTCCAGGGCCTCGCGGATGTCGGTGAAATAGTGGCTGAACTGGCGAAACCCGAGGGTCAGGTAGAGCGCCAGGACATCGAAGGCCAGCGCCAGCAGGAGGCTGATGTATTCGATCAGCACGAAGTGGATCGCTGCTGCCGCTGCCGCCGGCACCAGGACCGTCACAGCCCAGACGATGCGTGCATGGTGGGGCTGGCCGGCGTCGAAGTTGCGGCCGGCCCAACGCACCCACGAAGCCAGGGCGTCATGGACCCAGTTGTCGCGCGGCAGCGGCTTGATCTGCTCCAGCAGCAACGCAAAGAGAACGGCGAAAAAGCTCATCGTCCACGATGATACCCATGGACACCCCTCTGCCGTGGCCAACAGCCTGCGGGAAAGGTGCCGCACTCGCATGAGCGCAACACCTGAGGCCGCTTCAGCGGGCCAGCAGGTGGTAGAGGTTGCGCAGCATGGCCGCTGTCGCCCCCCAGATGAAATACTCCTGGCCCTGGGAAGAGCGCCAGGGCATGGACAGGAAACGGCGCTCCTGCCCATCGACAACGATGCGGTGATGCCGATGGTGGGCCGGGTCCATCAGAAAGGCCAGCGGCACCTGGAACACCTCGGCCACCTCGTTGGGCTCGGGCTGAAAGGCCGCCTGGGCCGGTACCAGGGCCACCACCGGAGTGATCAGGAAACGGGTCACCGTGGCATAGGCCGGCATGCGTCCCAGGATCTCGGGCAAGCGGGGGTCCAGGCCGATCTCCTCGCGCGCCTCGCGCAGCGCCGTGGCCACGGCATCGGCATCTCCCGGCTCGGCACGGCCACCAGGAAAGCTCACCTGCCCCGCATGGTGGCGCAGGTGCTCGGTGCGCCGCGTCAGCAGCACCGCCAGCCCCTCCGGGCGCTCCACCAGCGGGACCAGCACACCGGCAGGGGTGGCGGGACGGTCCTCGCCCCAGGCCGTCCAGACGCCGTCGCCGCGCAGGTGGGGCTCGACCTGCGCCGCGCCCGCAAGCCGGTCGCGCAGGAAACCCGGCGTCAGCCGCTCGGGCGCCAGCGGCGGCAGGTTCCTGTCAATGCCCACCACCGGAACGGCTCTGGGATCCCCCAGCACGGGACGTGGCAGGGCCACAGGCTTGGCAGGTACGCTTGTCATGTCGCCAGCAGCTTACGCCAGAACGCAAAAAGGCCGCCCGAAGGCGGCCTTTCCTGAACCGGTGGCCACCGCGAGGCGGCCTGCCGGATGTCCGATCAGGACAGCTTTTCCTTGATGCGAGCCGACTTGCCCGAGCGTTGGCGCAGGTAGTACAGCTTGGCGCGGCGGACATCGCCGCGGCGCTTGACTTCGATCGAGGCGATCAGCGGGCTGTACAGCTGGAACGTACGTTCCACGCCTTCGCCGCTGGAGATCTTGCGCACGATGAAGCTGCTGTTCAGGCCGCGGTTGCGCTTGGCGATCACCACGCCTTCATAGGCCTGCACGCGCTTGCGGGTGCCTTCCACCACGTTCACGCTCACGATGACCGTGTCGCCAGGGGCGAAAGAGGGGATGGTCTTGTTCAGACGAGCAATTTCTTCTTGCTCGAGGGTTTGGATCAGATCCACGGGGTTCTCCTGAAAGATCGTGTCAGCGCCTGGGTTTCAGTGTGCGCTCACCGTGCGAATCGCAGGGCAAAGGCACTTGGGGTGGCCTGGCAGAGGATCGAAAAGCTGACCATCATAGCACAAGCTGGGCGAGGAACCGCTCATCGGCAGGGCTCAGCGCCCCGCGCGCCCGGGCCGCCTCGATCAGGTCCGGCCGCCGCCGGGCCGTCAGCTCCAGCGAGCGCTCACGCCGCCAACGGGTGATCTGCGCATGGTGCCCCGACAGCAGCACGCCGGGCACGGCCAGGTCGCCCTGCGGCGTGTGCAGCACCTCGGGGCGGCTGTAGTGCGGGCAATCCAGCAGGCCGTCCTCGAAACTGTCCTGCTCATGCGAGCGGGCATCATGCAACACGCCCTCCTGCAGACGGGCCACCCCGTCCAGCAAGGCCAGCGCGGGCAACTCCCCACCGGAGAGCACGAAATCCCCCAGGCTCAGCTCCAGGTCCACATGCCGATCCAGGAAACGCTGGTCGATGCCTTCGTAGCGGCCGCACAGCAGGATGCCCCCGGCGCCACGGGCGACCTCGTGCATCAGTCCCTGGTCCATGCGGCGCCCCGTCGGGCTGAAGTGGATCACCGGCCCCTCGCTGCCCCGGTCGGCCCGCACGGCCGCCAGGGCGCGCTCCAGCGGCTCGACCAGCATCACCATGCCCGGACCACCGCCATAGGGCCGGTCATCGACCCGCCGGTAGCTGTCGTCCGCATGCTCGCGCAGCGGCCACAGGCGCACGTCAACCTGACCGGAAGCGTAGGCGCGCCGGGTGATGCCCTGCTGCAGGAAGGGGCCGAACAGGTCGGGAAACAGGGTGATGACGTCGAAGCGCATGGCAGGCCACGCTCCCGCCCGCGGGCGCAGGCTCAGTAATCCAGGCCCCAGTCCACCACGATGCGGCGGCCCGGCAGATCGACCTGGTCCACGTAGGCGGACACGAAAGGAATGAGGCGTTCGGCTTCATCCGGCTTGGCATCGGCCGCTGCGTCGGGACGACGCACCCGGAGCACGCAGTGCGGACCGGTGTCGATCAGGCCCTCGACCACACCCAGCGGGGTGCCATCGCGGTTCTCAACGTTCAAGCCGATCAGATCGACCCAGTAGAACTCGTCCGGGTCGGCACTGGGAAAGCTGCTGCGGGCGACAAACACCCGCGCCCCCTTGAGCGCCTCGGCCGCATTGCGGTCCGGCACTTCCTGGGCCGTGGCAACCACCAGCTCACCCTGCTCACGCGCCTGGGTGATCCGCAGCAAGGGCGGCACGCCCGGCGTTGCCGCGGCAAGGCCGGGGCGCTTGGCGCTTGTTTCCGCACGCTGGAGGAACCAGCGGCGGGAAGAAAACAGGGCCTGGGGATCGGCGGAGAAAGGCTGGACCTTGAATCCGCCCTTGATCCCCCAGGCGTCGATGATGCGGCCGACCTCGACCGCATCCTCGGGCCAGGCCGGCATGTCGTCCACCGCCGTCATTGCAGCAGGTTCGCTCACGCCGGTGCTCTGGCGAGAAGAGGCAATCAGGCGGCGGCCTTGGCCTGAGCCGTGGCGAACAGACGCGTCACGGTTTCAGAAGCCTGGGCGCCCACGCCTTGCCAGTAGGTCACGCGGTCTTGGGCCACGCGCAGCGCTTCTTCACCTTCCTTGGCCATCGGGTTGTAGAAACCGATGCGCTCGATGAAGCGGCCATCACGACGCACGCGCGAGTCGGCCACGACGATGTTGTAGAAAGGACGCTTCTTGGAGCCGCCGCGCGACAGACGAATCACGACCATGTTGTCGTTCCTTCAATTCACAGAATTCAGCCACCGCGCCCTGGAGACACCTCAGAGTCTGGCAGTCGGAATGCCCCGGAAAGCGCCGGACCTGGGTCCAACGCGCCCGAAGGCACGGTTCGGCCCCGTAGATACGCCAGCAATCCCTACCGAAGGATCCGGATCAGGCAGCAACACCTGAAGACCCCGCGGACAAGGCAGTGACCGTGACCGAAACCCGCAATTATAAGCAGCTTGATCGGTGCCGTTCAATGCCGGCACCGATCGACAGGCCAATCAGAACAGGAAAGTGCTCAGCCAGTAGCACAGTGCGGCCACCAACGCAGCGGCCGGGATCGTGAAGATCCACGCCCAGACGATGTTGCTGGCCAGCCCCCAACGCACCGCCGACGGGTTGCGCACCGACCCGACACCGACGATGGCACCGGTGATCGTGTGGGTAGTGGACACCGGCACGCCGAGCGCGGTGGCGATGAACAGCGATGCCGCCCCGCCGGTCTCGGCGCAGAAGCCACCGACCGGCTTGAGCTTGGTCAGGCGCTGCCCCATGGTCTTGACGATGCGCCAGCCGCCGAACATGGTGCCCATGCCGATGGCGAAGTAGCAGCACCAGATGACCCAGTTGGGCGGTGCCTTGGCATCCGTCGCAACGTACCCGGCCGCCACCAGCAGCATCCAGATGATGCCGATGGTCTTCTGTGCGTCGTTGCCCCCATGCCCCAGCGAGTAGAGCCCTGCGGAGAACAGCTGCAGCCGGCGGAACCAGCGGTCCACCTTGCGCGGGGGTGTTCGGCGGCAGATCCAGGACACCGCCACCATCATCAGCGAGCCGAAGATGTAGCCCAGCACGGGCGACAGGAAAATGAACAACACCGTCTTGGCGATGCCGGCGCCCACCAGCTTGGCGACACCCGCCTTGGCCATCACTGCGCCGATGATGCCGCCGATCAGGGCGTGCGAGCTCGACGAGGGAATGCCGTACCACCAGGTGAACACATTCCAGAAGATGGCCCCGATCAGGGCCCCGAACACGACGTGGTGATCGACCACGCCCGGCTCGACGATGCCTTTGCCGATCGTGCTGGCCACCTTCAGATGGAAGATGGAGATGGCGATGACGTTGAACATGGCGGCGAACAAGACCGCCTGCTGCGGTTTGAGCACGCCGGTGGACACCACCGTGGCAATGGAGTTGGCCGCGTCATGGAAGCCGTTCATGAAGTCGAACAGCAGTGCCAGGACGATCAGCAACACCACGAACCACAGGGCGATGGAAGTGGCTTCCATGCTGTGAGGCCCCGATCAGGAGTTCTCGAGGACGATGCCCTCGATCAGGTTGGCCACGTCCTCGCACAGGTCGGAGATGGTCTCCAGGTGCTCGTAGATCGCCTTGAGCTTGATCAGCTCGCGCACGTCGCTTTCCTCGCGGAACAGACGCGACATGGCGCTGCGCATCACGCGGTCGGCATCGGATTCGAGCCGGTCGATCTCTTCACAGGTCTTGAGCGCGGCCTCGGTCACCTCGGCCTCGTTCAGGCGCGGCAGCAGGGTGACGGCATGGGCAACGCGCTCGCAGCAGCGCAGCGAGATGTCGCCCAGGCGCTGCACATCCTCGTTGATGTGCTGCACGTCGTAGAGCGCCATCACCTCGCAGGCGTCCTGCAGCAGGTCGACCACGTCGTCCATCGCGTTGATCAGGCTGTGGATCTGCTCGCGGTCCAGCGGCGTGATGAAGCTGCGGTGCAGCAGGCGATTGACCTCGGCGGTCACCTTGTCGGCCGCACGCTCGGCGATGTCCACCTCGCTGGCGTATTTTTCGCGCAGGTCGGGCGTGCTGTAGTACTGGATCATCGAGACGAAGGCCCGGGCGCCTTCAACGATGTACTGGCCGTGATCATTGAACAGTTCGAAGAAGTTGCCATCACGGGGCAACAGCTTGCCGAAAAACATTCGGGTCTCCTCTCGGGTGCGGATCGCGTCGGTGTCGCGGGATCAGGGGCAGGCGCCGACGTGGCGCAACAAAACGCCACGGCCCCACCGGACAGGATCACCGGCCGGGCCCGTGGCGTCGTCAAAGACGTCACCGAAATGTCATCGGTGCGTCATCTCATCATTGTAGGCGACGGTCGCCGTCAGCTGCGGAAGATGAAATAGACCGCCCCGAGCAGGCACAGCCCGGCCCAGAGGTAGTCGAGTTTGAGGGGCTGCCCCAGGTAGAAGACGGCAAACGGCACGAAGACCGCCAGCGTCACGACCTCCTGCCCGATCTTGAGCTGGGCCACCGACAGCCCCCCGTTGTAGCCCATGCGGTTGGCCGGCACCTGCAGCAGGTACTCGAACAGCGCGATGCCCCAGCTGATCAGCGCCGCAACCCACCAGGGCTTGGTGGCCAGGTTTTTCAGGTGGCCATACCAGGCCATGGTCATGAAGAGGTTGGACAGCACCAGCAGGCCAAAGGTCTTGACCGGCAAGGGCAGCGATGCGAGCAGATTCATGGTGCGATCTTCTGAATGGGTTGGCCTTGGAGCCCGTGGATCAGGACGTGCAACGCGCCATGCGAAGGCAACACCAGATCCGGCCGCACCTCGGCCAGTGGCACCAGCACGAAGGCCCGCAGGTGCATGCGCGGGTGCGGCAGAGTCAGCACGGGATCATCCTGCACGCGGTCACCGTAGAGCAGCAGGTCCAGGTCCAGCGTGCGCGGCGCATTGCGGTACGGACGCTCCCGCCCCGCCGCCTGCTCCAGGCGCTGCAGCTGCCTGAGCAGCTGCTCCGCCCCCAGCCCGGTTTCCAGCACCGCCACCGCATTGACGTAATCGGGCCCACTGGCCTCGACCGGCGCGGTGCGGTACAGGGAGGACTGGGCCAACAGCCGCGACCCGGGCAGCGTGTCCAGGGCCGCCAAGGCTTGGCGCAAGGTCTGCGCCGGGTCACCCAGGTTGGCCCCCAGGCCAATGCAGGCCTGGACAGACGGCCCCACAGGCGTCCCCCCGCTCATTCGGCCGCGGGCGCCTGGCCGCCGCCGGCCGGCTTGCGACGACGCCGCCGGCGCTTGCGCGGTGCCGTCCCCCCCTCGTCCCCGCCCGCCTCGTCGTCGGACGAAGTCGGCGTGGACTCGGTCGAGGCGGGCGCATCCACCCCGGCCTCCCGGCGCGGCGAGCGGGGCCGGCGCGGACGCGGCGCATCCTTGGCGCTCTCGACCAGCGCCTCGCGGGACTCGTCATCGCCCAGCGAGAAATCCTCCCACCATTCGGCCAGATCGGTCGTCACCTCGCCCACGTCAGAGCGCAGGCGCAGGAAGTCGAAACCGGCCCGGAAGCGCGGTTGGTCGACCAGGCTGAAAGCCTGCCGGCCGCTGCGACGCTCGAAGCGCGGCTGCATCATCCAGATCTCGCGCATGTCGGCGGCCAGCTTGCCGCGGCCCGAGATGTCGCCGATGCGGGCGTCGAACACCGCGTCGATGGCCTGGGACAGCGCTGGCGTTGGGTGCTCGCCCGCATCCTTGAGGCGCTGCCAGCCTTCCAGCACGTCATGCCACAGCATGCAGGCCAGCAGGAAGCTGGGCGCCACGGGCTTGCCCTCACCGACCCGGCGGTCGGTGTCGGCCAAGGCCAGGTGCAGGAACTTCTCGCGCGCGCTGCCGGCCGGCGCCTGGCGGAGCACCGCATCCAGCACCGGGAACACACCCTTGTCCAGGCCGAAGCGCTTGATCTGCTCCAGGCTGGACAGCGCATGGCCGGTCTGCAGCAGCTTGAGCATCTCGTCGAACATGCGCGAGGCCGGCACATTGGCCAGCAGGCTCAGCAGCTCGCGCAGCGGCTTCTCGGTCTTGGCTTCCAGCTTGAAGCCCAGCTTGGCCGCGAAGCGCACCACCCGCAGGATGCGCACCGGGTCCTCGCGGTAGCGGGTGGCCGGGTCGCCGATCATGCGCAACGTCTGGGCCCGCAGGTCCTTCAGGCCGCCGTGGTAGTCCACCACCACCTGGTTGGCGGGGTTGTAGTACATCGCGTTGATCGTGAAGTCGCGCCGGGCGGCATCCTCGATCTGCGGCCCCCAGACGTTGTCGCGCAGCACGCGGCCGCTGGCGTCCACCACGTGGCTCTTGCCGGCGATCTCGTTCTTGGCGGTCTTTTCGTTGCCCTCGACGTGCTCGGCCGAAGCCGTGTCCAGGTAGGCGCGGAAGGTCGAGACCTCAATCACCTCGTGTTCGCGTCCGCGACCGAACACCACGTGCACGATGCGAAAGCGCCGGCCGATGATGAAGGCCCGCCGGAACAGCGACTTGACCTGCTCCGGCGTGGCGTTGGTGGCCACGTCGAAGTCCTTGGGGCGGCGCCCCACCAGCAGGTCGCGCACTGCGCCGCCCACGATGTAGGCCTCATAGCCGGCCTGCTGCAAGGTGCCGACAACCTTGACGGCGCGGTCGTCCAGCAGTGAAGGATCGATCCCGTGCTCGCTGGCCGGGATCTCCAGCCGACGCCCCCGGGGGATGGAGGATTTGTCCGACGGCGCGCCGGATTTGCCCAGCAGCTTGTCGATGATTTTCCGGATCATGGTGTCTCGAAGAGGTTCAGGATGGGCCAGCCGCGCTCCTGCGCAATGCTGGCCAGGGCCGGCGTCGGGTTGGTCGCCACGGGCGAGCGCACCTTTTCCAGCAGTGGCAGATCGTTGGTGGAATCGCTGTAGAACAGCACGTCCTCGAAGTCGTCCCAGCCGTGCCCCTGCCCGGCCAGCCAGGCTTCCACCCGGGTCACCTTGCCTTCGCGGAAGGTCGGGATGCCTTCGATGCGGCCGGTGGCGCGCCCCTGCGCGTCCCGCTCCAGATCGACCGCCAGCAGGTGGGGCACGCCAAAGGCCTGGGCGATGGGACGGGTGACGAACTCGTTGGTCGCGGTGACCACCGCCACCAGGTCACCCGCCTCCAGATGGCGGTTCACCAGGCGCCGCGCGGTGTCGCGCAGCACCGGGTCGATGACCTCGCGCATGAAGCACTGTCGGGCCGCTTCAGCCTCGGCCATGGGCCGATCGCGCCAGGCCGAGGTGGTGAAGGCCACGTACTCGGCCAGGTTCAGGGTGCCGGCCTGGTACTGGGCGAAGAAGGCATCGTTGCGCTGGCGCCAGGCCTCGCCTTCGACCCAGCCCAGGGTCACCATGAACTCGCCAAAGGCGTGGTCGGAATCGGTGGGCAGCAAGGTGCCGTCCAGGTCGAACAAAGCCAGTTTCATTCGGTACTTTCAGGCGCTTCGGCCAGCATTCTCTTCAGCAACGGCACGGTGACCGCCCGCCCCTCGGCCAGTGAAAAACGGTCCAGCCGATGCAACAGCGCCATCAACGAGCCCAGGTCGCGCGAGAAATGGGTCAGCAGGTGGTCCAGCACCTCGGGCGACAGCCGCAGGCCGCGCCGATGGGCCTCGTCGGCCAGCACCTGGCGCACCGCCGCCTCCGGCAGCGGCTGCACCGCGAACACTGGGCCCCAGCCGAAGCGGGTGCGCAGGTCTTCCCGCACCTCCAGGTTGACCGGTGGCAGGCGCCCCGCGGCCGCCACCTGGATGCCGTGCGTGGCGGCCTCGACGAACAGCATGAAGGCCGCATGCTGGCGGGCCGGATCCAGACGCTCGGCGCCGTCGATCACGATCAGCGACCAGCCCTCGTCGAACTGCCAGTCCAGCGGATCCTCCGCATCGAACCAGCCCACGCGGCCACCGAATTCACGCACCTGCCGGGCCCAGGCCGCCAGCAGGTGGGTCTTGCCCACGCCCGCGGGGCCGTGCAGATAGACCGGCGGCCCCGGCAGCACGGCGTGGCGCAGGCTGTCCACCACCAGGGCGTTGTCGCCCACCACGAAGGCATCGAAATCCGGCTCGGTCTCCAGCCCGATGGCCAGCGGCAATTGCCTCATCGGACACCTCCGACGGCGGGCCGATGGCCCTGCAGACCAGGGCACCGCGACAACCGGGAACGGGGGACGAAAAGAGGGAGAACCATGACGGAGGCAACGAGAGGGTGGGCGCCGGGGCCATGCGCGCACCGCATGGCGGCGCGCATCGGGCCGGCCCATCTGAAGGGGCGCCCTGCCGGGAAGGCCGCACCGACACCGGCGGCAGCCTGAAACCTCGATTGTAGGGGGCTGCCGCGCAAGCTGCCCGTGGCTCAATGCCAGCGCGGTGCCGGCCCCTCGCGCAGTGCCTGCAGGCGCTGGCGCAGCGTCGGGGCGTCCTCGGCGTCGGGCTGCTCGCGCAGGTAGAGCGCCAGATCCTCGGCCGCGGTCTGCGGCTGTCCCAGTTCAGCCAAGAGCAGCCCGCGGTCCCGCCACTCCTCCCAGGCCTCGGGCAGCAGCCGCACCAGCCGCTGCTGCACCGCCAGCCCGGCCACCGGATCGCCGGCCGTCTGGTGGATGGACTTCAGGTTGCCCAGCATGCGCGCCAGGATGTCGCGTGGCGCGGCCGCCTGCAGGAACAAGCCCAGCGGCACCTCGTCATCCCCGACCAACCCCCGTTGCGCGCAGAACGGCTCCAGGCGTTCCTCCAGCTCCTCGCGCGCCAGGGAGCGGCCGTCCAGCGGGTCCAGCACCACCTCGCCCGCCGGCAGGTGCAGCTTGACCAGGAAATGACCCGGGAAGGACACCCCGAGGGCCGGCAGGCCGATCTGACCGGCGAGTTCCATGTAGAGCACCGCCAGGGACACCGGAATGCCCCGCCGCGTCTGCAGCACCCGGTGCAGGTAGCTGTTCTGCGGGTCGTAGAAGTCGTTGGCGTTGCCGCCAAAGCCCAGCTCGTGAAAGAAATAGCGGTTGAGCATGCGCAGGCGATGCAGCGGCGCCGCGTCAGCCGGCAAGCGGCTGCGCAAACGCTCGGCCAGGCGGTCCACCTCGTCGAGCACGCCCTGAGCGTCCAACCCGGGCTCGGCATCCTGCCCCAGCAGGACAGCCGCCTCCAGCAGCGGGAAATGGGCGTCCTCGGCCACCAGAGCGGCGAAATAGTCCAGCGCGTCGGGCGCGGCAAAGCGCAGGGGCAGGCTCATGGTGCCGAGTGTAGGCCCAGCCTCAGTCGCGCCGCAGGAAGCTGGACTTCTTGACGCCCGAGGCCCACAGCAGGCTGAAATACACCACCGCCCCGACGCCGATGGCGCCGGCCAGCAGGCCCGCCCGCAGCATGGCGTGCGGGCGCAGGCCCAGCCAGTCCACCGACCGGGTGACCCAGAACAGCCAGCCCCCCAGCGCCAGGTTGGCCGGCAGCAGGCGCAGTACGAACACCGGCCAGCCCGGCGCCGGCCGGTACAGGCCGCGTGCGCGCAGGCCGAACAGCAGCCAGCCGGCATTGACCATCGCCCCCAGGCCGATGGACAGCGCCAGGCCGGCATGCCCCAGCCAGGGGACGAGCACCGCATTCATCAGCTGGGTGCTCAGCAGCACCACGATGGCGATGCGCACCGGTGTGCGCAGGTCCTGCTGGGCGAAGAAGCCGGGCGCCAGCACCTTCACACCAATCAGCCCCAGCAGGCCGAAGCCATAGCCCTGCAAAGCCAGCACGGTCATGTCCACCGCCTGCGGGCTGAAACGCCCATAGTGGAACAGCACCGTCACCATCGGCTTGGCGAACACCAGCATCGCCACGGCGCAGGGCAGCGCCAGCAGCATCACCAGCCGCAGACCCCAGTCCAGGTGGCCGGAATAGCCTTCATGGTCGCCACGCGCCTGCAGCGCGGACAGACCGGGAACCAGCACCACGCCCAGCGCCACCCCCAGCAGGGCGGTCGGAAATTCCATCAGCCGGTCGGCATAGAACAGCCAGGACACGGCGCCCGGCCCCAGGTGCGAGGCGATCTGCGTGTTGATCAGCAGCGAGACCTGCGCCACCGACACCCCCAGCAACGCCGGCGCCATCTGCCGCAGCACCCGCTTGACGCCCGGGTGATGCCAAGCCTGACGCAGCGCCCCGCGCCGCCAGCCGATGCGCGGCACCATGCCCAGCCGGCGCAGGGCAGGCACCTGGATGGCCAGTTGCAGCACACCGCCCAGCAGCACCCCGGCGGACAACGCGTGGATGGGCGCGATGCCCAGCCGCCGGAACCAGGGCGACAGGCCGGCCACGCACAGGATCATCGACACATTGAGCAACACCGGCGTGGCGGCCGGCACCGCAAAGTTCTTCCAGGTGTTCAGCACCCCGGCCGACAGGGCCACCAGCGACATGAAGCCGATGTAGGGGAACATCCAGCGCGTCATCACGACCGCCAGATCGAATTCCTGCAACCCGGCCCCGAAGGCCCAGACCACCAGCGGCGCCCCCACGACGCCCACCACGCAGGTCAGCACCAGCACCCAGAACAACACCGTGGCCACCGCGTTGACCATCGCATGCGTGGCCTCGTCGCCCTCGCGCTCGCGCGTCGCCGCCAACAAGGGCACAAAGGCGGCCGAGAACGCCCCCTCGGCAAACAGCCGGCGCAACAGATTGGGAATGCGGAACGCGACGTTGAAGGCGTCGGTCAGGGCACTGGCGCCGAAACCGGCAGCGATGAGCTGATCACGCACCAGACCGGTGATGCGCGACAGCAGGGTCCACATGGAAACCGTGGACGCGGCCTTGAGGAGATTCATGGGCAGGCCGGCCCCAAGGGAACCGGCAAATGAGGGTGGCGGATTATAGAAATCCGCCCTCGCCTGCCCGGGACGCCGTGCGCCGACTTGCAGTGACCACCAAGCATCCGCTATACTCGACAGTCTTTCCCACCTGGAAACAAAAGCAATGGCAACCTCTTCCAAAGCCAAGAAGCGCACCGTGCGCCTGGCGTCGGGCCGCAAGCGCGCCCGCCAAGACGTCAACCTGAATGCCGCCAACTCGTCGCTGCGTTCGAAGTTCCGCACCTCGATCAAGAACGTGCTGAAGGCTGTCGCCGCCGGTGACAAGACTCAGGCCACCGAGCTGTTCAAGACGGCCCAAAGCGTGATCGACTCGATCGCCGACAAGGGCATCTTCCACAAGAACAAGGCCGCTCGTCATAAGAGCCGCCTGTCCGCCAAGGTCAAGGCGCTGGCCGCCTGACATCACATCCAGGTGGACGTCCAAGGCCCCGCTCTGCGGGGCCTTTTTCATGCCTGGATGATGGCCGCGCGCCCTGCGGGGCCCGCCAAGCCGCCGGGAGGCGGCCCGAGAAGAGACTCTTCTCTCAGCGTTTGGCCGGTGCTGCCTCTTCCGGCAGCAGACAGGCCTCCGCCACCTGCAGCCCGTTGTCCCGGGCAAAGTTCATCACGAAGTCCCAGGCCATCGGCTCGATGTCCTTCAGGGCTTCGTTGACGATGACGCACTTCACCCCGTTGATCACCCGCGGCACGCAATACGGCGAGTAGCCGATGAAGGCGCCAATGCCGCCGGCCTTCATGCCCCCGGGGCGGAAGCAGGACATCGCCCCGGCCAGACGCTCCGACCAGTCGCTGGGACGAAACGTGCGGCCCTCTTTGGTGATGCCTTGGATGAAGAATTCGCGGGGCTTGGTGGTCATGGACGTTGTGGCGGTCAGAGGCAGCATGCTACAGACAGGAACTTGCAAGGCGCTGTCGGCACGCGAAGGTCGGAACCGCAACAGGATTGCGCGGGGCGTGATTTTGCCTCGACCGTGCCGCAATGCAGCAAACAGGCCTCAGCACCCCAGGGAAGTGATCACCCTCTCCGCCTCATGGAAGGCCCCCGGCCCAGGCGTTTGTCGCGCCAGCGGCGGGCCAGACCTTTAGAATCGGATCAGGTTGGCGTGCCAGCGCCGGATGCGGTGCCTGGTGGAGCCAGCCTTTTTTCTTTTCACCCTCGGAGAACTGAGAATGTCCGCCTCCATGCCCCATGTCATGAACACCTACGGCCGGCTGCCCATTGCGCTGTCGCACGGCCGAGGCTGCGAAGTCTGGGACACCCGAGGCCGACGTTATCTGGACGCGCTGGGCGGCATCGCCGTGAACACGCTGGGCCATGACCACCCGAAGCTGGTGCCAGCCCTGCAGGAACAGATCGCCAAGCTGATCCACTGCTCCAACTACTACGAAAGCCCTCTGCAGGAGCGCCTGGCCACCACGCTGTGCGAGCTCTCCGGCCTGGACGCAGCCTTCTTCTGCTCCACCGGCCTGGAAGCCAACGAGGCTGCGCTGAAGATCGCCCGCAAGTACGGCCATGACCGTGGCATCGACCGGCCCGAGATCATCGTCTTCGAGAAGGCCTTCCACGGCCGCTCGATCGCGACCCTGTCGGCCACTGGCAACCCCAAGGTGCAAGCCGGCTTCGGCCCGCTGGTCGAAGGCTTCGTGCGGGTGCCGCTCAACGACATCGAGGCGATGCGCCAGGCGGCTGGCGAGCATCCGAACGTGGTGGCGGTGATGCTGGAAACCATCCAGGGCGAAGGCGGCATCCGCCCGGCCCGCTGGGACTACCTGCGCGAGGTGCGTCAGCTCTGTGACGAGAAGGGCTGGCTGCTGATGCTCGACGAGGTGCAGTGCGGCATCGGCCGCACCGGCAAGTGGTTCGCCTACCAGTGGGCGGGCATCCTGCCCGACGTGGTCCAACTGGCCAAGGGCCTGGGCTCCGGCGTGCCGGTGGGGGCCGTGCTGGCCGGCCCGCGCGCCAAGGACGTGCTGGGCCCGGGCAACCATGGCACCACCTTCGGGGGCAACCCGCTGGCCATGCGCGCCGGCATCGAGACCCTGGACATCATGGTGGCCGAGGGCCTGCTGCAGAACGCCGCTGGCGTGGGCAAGCACCTGAAGACCGCGCTGCAGACCGCCCTGGCGGGCGTGCCGGGCGTGGTGGAGGTGCGCGGCGAGGGCCTGATGCTGGGCATCGAGCTGGACCGCCCCTGCGGTGTCATCCTGACCCGCGCGATGGAGGCCGGGCTGCTGCTGTCGGTCACCGCCGACAGCGTCGTGCGCCTGCTGCCGTCGCTGATCTTCACCCGCGCGCAGGCCGACGAAGTGGTCACCACGCTCGTCCCCTTGATCAAGACCTTCCTGTCGGAGTCCCGGGCATGAAACCGGGATACAGCCT
This sequence comes from Ideonella benzenivorans, assembly GCF_020387415.1. GTDB lineage: Bacteria > Pseudomonadota > Gammaproteobacteria > Burkholderiales > Burkholderiaceae_C > Ideonella > Ideonella benzenivorans. Next base: position 547,215 of record NZ_JAGWCB010000012.1, read on the forward strand.
CATGCGTCACTACCTGCAATTCAAGGATTTCCGGGCCGAGGAATACGCCTACCTGTTCGAACGCGCCCGCGTCATCAAGCAGCGCTTCAAGAACTACGAGAAGTACCAGCCGCTGACCGACCGCACCCTGGCCATGATCTTCGAGAAGGCCAGCACCCGCACCCGCGTCAGCTTCGAGGCCGGCATGTACCAGATGGGCGGCTCGGTGGTGCACCTGACCACCGGCGACAGCCAGCTGGGCCGCAGCGAGCCGATCGAGGACAGCGCCCGCGTCATCAGCCGCATGGTCGACCTGGTGATGATCCGCACCTTCGAGCAGAGCAAGATCGAGCGCTTCGCGGCGCACTCGCGCGTGCCGGTCATCAACGGCCTGACCAACGAGTTCCACCCCTGCCAGATCCTGGCCGACCTGCTGACCTACCTGGAGCACCGCGCACCGCTGAACGCCCAGGGCTACGACCTGGGCAGCCTGAAGGGCAAGGTGGTGGCCTGGGTGGGTGACGGCAACAACATGGCCAACACCTGGCTGCAGGCCGCCGAGATCCTGGGTTTCACGGTCCACGTCAGCACCCCCTCGGGCTACGAGGTGGACCCGGCCGTGGCCGGTGTGCGCGACACCAGCTGCTACCGGGTCTTCAAGAACCCGCTGGACGCCTGCCGCGGCGCCCACCTGGTCACCACCGACGTCTGGACCAGCATGGGCTACGAGGCCGAGAACGAGGCCCGCATCAAGGCCTTCGCCGACTGGTGCGTGGATGCCGAGATGATGGCCGTGGCCCAGCCCGACGCGCTGTTCATGCACTGCCTGCCGGCCCACCGCGGCGAGGAAGTCACCGCCGAGGTGATCGACGGCCCGCAGTCGGTGGTCTGGGACGAGGCCGAGAACCGCATGCACGTGCAAAAGGCCCTGATGGAGTACCTGCTGCTGGGCCGCATCGGGTAAATCCCAAGCCGAAACGACGCCGGGCATCAGTCCGGCGTCAGCGCTTTGGGCCACAGTCTCCAGCAGGAGACCTCACGACACCATGAAGCTGGCCCTGATCACCGACCTGCATGCCAACCGCGAGGCCGTGCAGGCCGTGCTGGAACATGCCGAGGCCCAGGGCGCAGGCCGCTATGCCTTTCTGGGCGACTACGTGGGCTATGGCGCCGAACCCGGCTGGGTCATCGACACAGTGCGCCGCTATGTGGACCAGGGCGCCATCGCCGTCGGTGGCAACCATGACGCCGGAGTCGCCACCGAGATCTCCCCCACGATGCGCCCGGACGCCCGCCAGGCCGTTGAATGGACGCGCGGCCAGCTGTCCCCCGCTCAACTGGCCTTCCTGGCCGAGCGGCCGCTCTCGCACACTGAGGGCGACATGCTGTTCGTGCATGCCAATGCCTTCGCACCGGCCGAGTGGGAGTACATCCAGGGCCGGCTGGAGGCCGTGCGCAGCCTGCATGCCACGCCCTGCCACTACACCTTCTGCGGACACATGCACGAGCCCCGGCTGTTCCATCTCTCCGGCACCGGCAAGGCGGGTGACTTCGTGCCCTCGCCGGGGGTCGCGATCCCGCTGCCACCGATCCGCCAGTGGCTGGTCATTCCGGGCTCGGTCGGACAGCCGCGTGACGGCAATCCGGCGGCCTGCTATGCCATGTTCGATCTGGGCGAGCAGATGCTGACCTTCCACCGCGTGCCCTACGACCACGACACGGCGGCACGCAAGATCCTCGAGGCCGGTCTGCCGGCCCGTCTGGCGGAGCGTCTGGTCCATGGTCAATAGCGGCAGCTTCCCCCCTGCAGAAGGCCCGCCCACCGGCCCGGGCGCCCCACTGAAGGTCGGCCAGGTGGTGGACGGTTTCCGGCTCGACGAGGCCCTGCACCGCGGCGGCATGGCCACGCTGTGGCGGGTCACGCGGATGGCCGAGGACGGCACGCCGCTGCACGGCCCCGACGCCCTGCCCCTGATCATGAAGGTGCCCCGCATCAAGGGCGGCGAGGACCCGGCCACCATCGTCGGCTTCGAGGTCGAGCGCATGATCATGCCGACCCTCTCTGGCCCGCATGTGCCGAAGTTCATCGCCAAGGGCGACTTCACCCGCCAGCCCTACATCGTGATGGAGCAGATCCCGGGCCCCTCGCTGCGGCCGCGGCTGGACGAAGCCCCCCTGCCCTTCGACGAGATCGTCAGCGTCGCCGAACGGGTGGCGGCCGCGCTGCACGACCTGCACCGCCAGCATGTGGTGCACCTGGACATCAAACCCAGCAACATCCTGTTCCGCCCCGACGGCACCGCCGTGCTGGTGGACTTCGGCCTGTCGCGCCATGACCAGCTGCCCGACCTGCTGGACGAGGAATTCACGCTGCCGATGGGCACCGGTCCCTACATGTCGCCCGAGCAGGTGCAGTTCGTGCGCAACGACCCGCGCAGCGACCTGTTCGCGCTGGGCGTGATGCTCTACCACCTCACCACCGGCGAGCGCCCCTTCGGCGCACCGAACTCGGTGCGTGGCCTGCGCAAGCGCCTCTACGTCGACCCGGTGCCCCCGCGCGCACTGCGCGCCGACTGCCCGCCCTGGCTGCAGGAGGTGATCCTGAAATGTCTGGAGGTGGACCCGGCGCAGCGCTACCAAAGCGCCGCCCAGCTCGCGCTGGAACTGCAGACCCCCACCCAGATCCTGCTGACCCGCCGTGCCGAGAAGCTGCAGCGCACCTCCGCGCTGACCCGACTGCGGCGCTGGTTCTTCGCGCTGGGCTCCGAGCCCGAGGAGCGGCCGGTGACCGTGGCCGGCCAGGTGCACAGCAACCCGATCATCATGGCCGCGGTGGACACCGAGGCCACCCCGGCCCTGACCACCCAGCTGCGCGAGACCGTGACCCGCCTGCTGAAGACCGAGCCCGGCGCCCGGCTGGCCTGTGTCAGCGTGATGCGCACCGCGCGCATCGGCATGGACGATCTCGTCGACAAGAGCGGCCAGAGCCGGCATGTGAAGCAGCTGGTGCAGCTCAAGCACTGGGCCCATCCCATCGGCAAGGCTCTTCAGTTCGACGAGGGCCGGCTGACCTTCCATGTGCTGGAAGCGCCCGACCCCGCCGCCGCCATTGTCGAGTTCGCCCGCCGCAACCAGGTGGACCACATCGTGATGGGCGCGCGCGGCCAATCGGCGCTGCGCCGCTACCTGGGCAGCGTGTCCTCGCAGGTGGTGGCCGAATCGGACTGCACCGTCACCGTGGTGCGCGCACCGCAGGCCAGCGCCACCACCCCATGAGCCTCCCCGACGACAACCCCTGCACCCACTGCGGCGCCTGTTGCGCCAGCTTTCGCGTGGACTTCGCCCGCGAGGAACTGCAGAGCGAGGGCGGCTGTGTACCGGACGGCCTCGCGGTCCCCCTCAACGAGACGCTGTGCCGCATGCGCGGCACCGACCACGCCCAGCCCCGTTGTGCCGCGCTCTCGGGCCGGGTCGGTGTGGATGCCCGCTGCGGTATCTACGAATGGCGCCCCGCGCCCTGCCGCGAGTTCGGCCTGCTGGCCCCGCTGGGCCGGGGCGACGACGCCTGCGAGCGGGCCCGCCGCCGGCACGGCCTGCCCCCACTCGACGCCAGCTGACACCAGGCCTCCTAGAATGGGCCGACCCCATTGACCTGTGCGCTGCCCCTACCCGGGCCAGGCACCTCACGGACCCTCACCCATGGACACCCGCCATCCCCCAGCCCGCCGCCACATCGAACGCCTGCGCGAGACCCTGCGCGCCGCCGGTCTGCAGGCGGTGCTGGTGCCCTCCAGCGACCCTCACCTGAGCGAATACCTGCCGGCGCATTGGCAGGGGCGCGTCTGGTTCTCGGGCTTCACCGGCTCGATGGGCACGCTGGTGGTCACGCTGGAGGAGGCCGCCGTCTTCGCAGACAGCCGCTACTGGGTGCAAGCCGAGGCCGAGCTGGCCGGCAGTGGCATCACGCTGGTGAAGATCCCCACCGGCGCTGCCACCCACCACCTGGACTGGATCACCCAGCATGTGCAGGCCGGCCAGACGCTGGCCGTGGATGGCCAGGTGCTGGGCCTGGCCGCCGCACAGCAGCTGCGCCAGGTGACGGAGCAGGCCGGCATCCGGCTGGTGACCGGCCAGGACCCGCTGGCCGCCGCCTGGGACGACCGCCCCGGCCTGCCCACCGCCGCCATCTACGACCAACCCGAGGCCGACCGGTCGCGCCGGACCAAGCTGGCCCTGGTGCGCGACGCCCTGGCTGCCCGGGGCGCCACGCACCACCTGGTGTCCTCGGTGGACGACATCGCCTGGATCACCAACCTGCGCGGCGCGGACGTCGAGTACAACCCGGTCTTCCTGGCCCATCTGTTGATCTCGCCCCAGACGGCCACCCTGTACGTGGGCGCGGGCAAGATCCCCGCCCCCTTGGCCACCACGCTGGCGGCCGAGGGCATCACGCTGGCCGACTACGCTCAGGCGGCGGCCGGCCTGGCCGCACTGCCGGCCGATGCCGTGCTGTGGGTGGACCCCAAGCGGGTCACCCTGGGCCTGCGCGAGGCCGTGCCTGCCGGGGTGAAGGTGATCGAGGCCATCAACCCCAGCACCCTGGCCAAGAGCCGCAAGACCGAGGCCGAGGTGGCCCATGTGCGCGAGGCCATGATCGCCGATGGCGTGGCCATGGCCCGCTTCTATGCCTGGTTCGAGGCAGCACTGGCGCGCGGCGAGCGCATCACCGAGATCACGGTCGACGAGAAACTGAGTGCGGAGCGCGCCGCCCAGCCCGGCTTTGTCGGCCTGTCGTTCCCGACCATCGCTGGCTTCAACGCCAATGGCGCCATGCCGCACTACCGCGCCACACCGGAGGCGCATGCCGTGATCGAGGGCAACGGCCTGCTGTTGATCGACTCGGGGGCCCAGTACATCGGCGGCACCACGGACATCACCCGGGTCTGGCCCATCGGCACGCCCACGGCGGCCCAGAAGGCGGATTTCACCCGGGTGCTCCGGGGCACGATGAACCTCTCACGCGCCCACTTCCCGCTGGGCACACTCAGCCCGATGCTGGACGCGCTGGCCCGCGCACCGCTGTGGGAGGCCGGCCTGGACTACGGCCACGGCACCGGCCACGGCGTGGGCTACTTCCTGAACGTGCATGAAGGGCCACAGTCGATCAGCAAGACCCAGCCCCAACCCGACATGGCGATGCAGCCCGGCATGATCACCTCGATCGAGCCGGGTCTGTACCGGCCGGGCCAGTGGGGCGTGCGCATCGAGAACCTGGTGCTCAACGTCGCCGCCGGCCACACCGACTTCGGCGACTACCTGCGCTTCGAGACCCTGACGCTGTGCCCGATCGACACCCGCTGCCTGGACCTCTCGCTGCTGCGACCCGACGAGATCGTCTGGCTGGACGACTACCACGCCACCGTGCGTGAACGCCTGGCTCCCCGGCTGGCTGGGGACGCGCTGGCCTGGCTGCTGGCCCGCACGGAGCCCATCGGGATCTGAGGCCCCCTGCGGCTCGCCGGACAGGCGGGCCGCAGGAGCGCCCGGCTTACTGGGCCGCGCTGGCCGCCGAGGCCGGCGCCGCCGGGGCCACGGCCGCAGCGGGCTCGACCTTCTTCAACTTGAACTGCACCATCGCGGGCACGACGTTGGCCGCGTCCAGCGGGCTGCGCTCGGCGAATTCGATGGTCTCGGGCTCGTAGCCGTCCAGCGTGGCAGTGAAGCGGTAGACGCTGAACCAGCCGAACTGGTCATTGACGGTCTTCACGAACGGCGTGGTGCCGATCACCGCGCCCTTTTCACCGTTGTAGCTGACCTGCGCCCCCGGCGGGTCGGATTCGAAGTGGGCGGTGGACGCGCAGCCGGTGGCGATGGATGCCACGGCCAGAGCGGCGGCAAGGCGGACAAAACGAGACATTGGACGTTTCCTCATGGTGTTGTAGTAGCGACAGGCCGCCAGATCCGATGCGGACCGGGCGGCCTGATTCATGAGTCTCGTTCAAAGCCCTGCGCCTGCCGATAGACGAACTGAGGAGGTTCGGCGGCGGTGACATTCCACACAAAAAAACGCCCCTCAAACATGGGGGGCGTTTCTTCGGTGCCGCAAGTGCAAAGTGCGCAGCGGCTTACTTGAGGGCCTTGAAGCGCAGACGGTGCGGCTGGGCCCCTTCCTCGCCCAGACGCTTCTTCTTGTCGGTTTCGTACTCCGAGAAATTGCCGTCGAAGAAGAACCACTGCGAATCGCCTTCGCAGGCCAGGATGTGGGTGCAGATGCGATCCAGGAACCAGCGGTCATGGCTGATCACCATGGCCGAGCCGGCGAATTCCAGCAGGGCATCTTCCAGCGCACGCAAGGTTTCGACGTCCAGGTCGTTCGACGGTTCGTCGAGCATCAGCACGTTGCCACCCTGGGCCAGGGTCTTGGCCAGGTGCAGACGGCCACGCTCACCACCGGAGAGCTGTCCCACCAGCTTCTGCTGGTCGTTGCCCTTGAAGTTGAAGCGGCCGAGGTAGGCGCGGCTGGGCATCACGAACTTGCCGACCACAATGTTGTCCAGGCCGCCCGACACATCCTCCCAGACGGTCTTGTCGGCGGCCAGGCCGTCACGGCTCTGGTCCACGAAGGCCAGCTGGGCGGTCTTGCCGATCTTCACCTCGCCCGAGTCGGGCTTCTCGACGCCCTGGATCAGGCGGAACAGCGTCGACTTGCCAGCGCCGTTCGGGCCGATGATGCCGACGATGGCCCCCGCGGGCACCTTGAACGACAGGTTGTCGATCAGCACGCGGTCACCGAAGCTCTTGCTGACGTTGACGAACTCGATCACCTCGTTGCCCAGGCGCTCGGCCACCGGGATGAAGATCTCGTTGGTCTCGTTGCGCTTCTGGTATTCGACGTCGCTCAGCTCCTCGAAGCGGGCCAGACGCGCCTTGCTCTTGGCCTGGCGGCCCTTGGCGTTCTTGCGCACCCATTCCAGTTCCTGCTTCAGGGCCTTGGCACGGGCGTCCTCGGTCTTCTGCTCCTGCTCCAGCCGCTTTTCCTTGCCGTCCAGCCAGTCGGAGTAGTTGCCCTTGTACGGGATGCCATGGCCGCGGTCGAGTTCCAGGATCCACTCGGCAGCGTTGTCCAGGAAGTAGCGATCGTGGGTGATGGCCACCACGGTGCCGGAGAAGCGCTTGAGGAACTGCTCCAGCCACTCCACGCTTTCGGCGTCCAAGTGGTTGGTGGGTTCGTCGAGCAGCAGCATGTCGGGCTTGGACAGCAGCAGGCGGCACAGGGCCACCCGGCGCTTCTCACCACCGGACAGGGGGCCGATCTTGGCGTCCCAGGGCGGCAGGCGCAGCGCGTCGGCGGCAATGTCCAGCAGGTGGTCGGTGTTCTCGCCACCCGCGGCGGCGATGACCGCTTCCAGCTCGGCCTGCTCGGTGGCCAGGGCATCGAAGTCGGCATCCGGCTCCGCGTAGGCGGCATACACCTCTTCCAGGCGCTTGCGGGCGGCCAGCGCCCCGCCAATGCCCTCTTCCACCGCCTGGCGCACGGTCTGCTCGGGGTCGAGCTTGGGCTCCTGCGGCAGATACCCGATCTTCAGGCCAGGCATCGGGACGGCTTCGCCCTCGATCTCCTTGTCGATGCCGGCCATGATCTTCAGCAAGGTCGACTTGCCGGCACCGTTCAGCCCCAGCACACCGATCTTCGCGCCGGGGAGAAAGGACAGCGAAATGTCCTTCAGGATCTGCCGCTTCGGCGGCACGATCTTGCCGACGTGGTTCATGGTGAAGACGTATTGCGCCATTGCTTGTCCCGAAAGAAGAGGAAAGCCGGTCACAACGGACCGGCCCGCCGCACTGCAGACCGCAGGCAGCGGGAAATGAAAGAAGTGCAAGAGCCGGTGCGCGGCCTGCGGCCAGCCCGACGAATCCGCAATTATCGCGCGGACGGCCAGCCCAGCGGCAGCTGCGGTGATGCGCCGGCGTCGGCCAGGGCCAATTCGGCCGGGATCGGCCGGGAGCCGCGGTCCCAGCCCTCGATCAGCCGGCGCAACGCCTGGGCGGCGATCGGCTGGGCCAGCAGATTGCCCTGGACCGCGGTGCAGCCCGCCTGCTGCAGCACATCGAGCTGGGCGGCCTCCTCGACCCCTTCGGCCACCGTGCGCATGCCCAGCAGCCGGGCCAGTTCGACGATGGTGCGCACGATCGCGCGGGCGTCGGGATAGCCCAGCAGTTCGCGCACGAAGGCACGGTCGATCTTCAGGGTGTCGAAGGGGAAGCGGCGCAGATAGGCCAGCGAGGAGTAGCCGGTGCCGAAGTCGTCCAGCGCGATCTGCACGCCCAACGCCTTGATCTGGTGCAGGTTGCTCATCGCCGTCGGGGTGGCGTCCAGCATCACGCCTTCGGTGATCTCGACCTCCAGCCGCCCCGGGGCCAGGCCCGTGCTGGACAGAGCCCGGCGCACGTCGTCCACCAGGCCGGGCTGCATCATCTGCACCGGCGACACATTGACCGAGATCCGCAGGTCGCCCAGCACGCTCTGGGCTTCCTCGCAGGCCCGCTGCATCACCCAGGCGCCGATCTCGCCGATCAAGCCGCACTTCTCGGCCACCGGGATGAATTCGGCGGGAGGCACCCAGCCCAGCGTGGGGTGCTGCCAGCGCACCAAGGCCTCGGCACTGACCACCTGCCAGGCCTCGATCGCCACCCAGGGCTGCCAGGCCAGGCTCAGCTCGCCACGCGACAAGGCCTCGCGCAGCTCGTGTTCCAAGACCACCTGCCGGCGGCTGCGCTCGCCCATCCAGGGGGCGAAGTACTCGCACCGGCCCCGACCGCGCTCCTTGGCGGCGCTCAGGGCCAGATCGGCATGCCCCAGCACATCGTCGACCGTCTCGCCATGGTCGGGGATGAGGGCCACCCCCATGCTGGCCGAGGGGTGAACCAAACGGCCCTTGACCTCGCCGGGGGCGTTGATCACCTGCATCAGCCGGCGGGCGAGCTGCTGGATCTCGTCGTCGCTGCGCACATCGTCCAGCAACACTGCGAACTCGTCCCCGCCCAAACGCACCACCAGGTCCGACTTGCGCAGCACCGACTGCAGCCGCTGGGCCACCATGCGCAGCGCCGCGTCACCCACCGAATGTCCCAGGGCATCGTTGATGGACTTGAAGTTGTCCAGATCGAGCACGATCAGCGCGCTGCGGCGCGGCGAATCACCGCGGTAGGCCAGGATCTGCAAGAGGCGCTCGTGCAACTGAGACCGGTTGGCCAGCCCAGTGAAGGCATCCTGGTACCCCGCGGCCGGTGCGGACGGCAGATCGGGCGTGGCATCTGACACCACGCCACGCCACCCCACGCAGGTGCCGGCGGCATCCCGCAGCGGCTTGGCCGACACCGACCACCAGCGCAAGCCCGCCGCCCCGTGGACCTGCAGGGCCAGGTCACGAAAGGGCTTGCCCCGCGCCAGAGCATCGCGCAGGGCCTGCACGCCCTGATGGGCGGCGGCCGGGGCCACCTGCACGCGCTCCAGCAGCTCCAGCCAGGGCTGCTGCCGCAACTGCTCGGGCGGCAGCCCCAGCCAGTCCGCCAAACGCTCTCCGCCCAGGGCCACCCGGCCCTGGGCATCCAGGTCCCACAGCACGTCGCGCACCCCGTCGTCCGACAGCTCGCCCGGCAGGGGCGTGGCATCGCCATACCCCCAGCCGTCGCCGGCGCACCGGCATTCCCACCAGTTGCGCAGGTGTGCAAACAGACGGGACCAATGGGCTGAAAAGTACGGCATGAAAAGGAGTTACCGACCGGAAGAGGTGGTCCGGAGAAATGTAACCGGGGGAGGGGACAACACTCACCTCCGCCCTAGGGAAGGTCTGCACAACACCCGGCGCTGCGTGAGTTGATGCATCCGATTTCAGATGATGGCGATTTCTGGCTCACGAGGTCCGCTTTCAGGCCGATTTCGCCCTGATTCACGGCCCTCTGGCCGCATTTGGACGCACTCATCCCCGCATCTCCTGCAGCAACGTGCGGCGCACCATCCACAGGTTGGACAGCGCAAACAGCGTGTGCAGCTGCGCCGTGTTCTTGGCCAGTCCCCGATAGCGCACCTTCACATGCCCGAACTGGCGCTTGATCACCCTGAAAGGGTGTTCGACCTTGGCCCGGATGCGCGCCTTGATCTGCTCCAGCTGGTCCAGGATGGCGCCCATCGGCGTGCTCTTGTCCAGCACCTTGCGCTTGCCCGGCCGCATGGCCACGTGCCAGTTGACGTTGATCTCTTGCGTCTCTTCCCGCTTGCCAACGCCCTGGTAACCCGAGTCGGCAAAGACATCGGTTTCCGCTCCGTGCACCAACGCATGCGCCTGCGTCACGTCGTTGACGTTGGCCGCCGTGCCCACCACCGTGTGCACCAGGCCCGAGTCTGCGTCGACCCCGATGTGGGCCTTCATCCCGAAGTGCCACTGGTTGCCCTTCTTGGTCTGGTGCATCTCGGGGTCGCGTTCGCCGCTGCTGTTCTTGGTCGAGCTCGGCGCTGCAATGAGCGTGGCATCGACCACCGTCCCGCTCTTGAGCAGCAGGCCCTTGGCAGCCAGCGTGGCGTTGACAGTGGCCAGGATCTGCAAGCTCAGGTTGTGAGCTTCGAGCAGGTGGCGAAACCGAAGAATGGTGCTCTCGTCGGGCAGGTTGTCTTCCCCGGCATCCAGCCCCACGAACTCACGGAACAGCGCCATGTCGTACAGCGCCTCTTCCATGGCCGGGTCCGAGAGGTTGAACCACTGCTGCAGGAAGTGAATGCGCAGCATGGTCTCCACGGCAAACGGTGGGCGTCCGCCCTTGGCGCCAGGAGCTGGTGCGTGCGGCGCGATCAACGACACCAGCTCGGCCCAGGGCACCACCAGGTTCATCTCGTCCAGGAACTCGCGCTTGCGAGTCCTCTTGGTTTTGCGCTCGAATCCGCTCTCGCCCAGGCTCATCTGTTTCATACCGCCACTGTCTCACATCGGGCGCTGGCGCCGAGGTTGTGCAGACCTTCCCTAGGGGGGAAGGCCGGTGATGTGGAAATCCCTCATGCCGCGCCAGGCGTGCTGCTACACTGACGACAGGCCACTACCAGCACCAGCCTGACGGTGGCCGCGTCGTTTCCGACGAAAGCCACGCTTTTCGACGTGCCGCTTCTGTCCATCCCGTCCGGTCCCCTGCTGGTCGCCCCTCTCTGCGGGCGACGGATCGGCACCTGCTCCCTATCTGAGCCTCCATGAATTTTGATTCACTCGGCCTGGCCGAACCGATCGTGCGCGCCGTGCGCGAACAGGGCTACACCCAGCCCACCCCGATCCAGGCCCAGGCCATCCCGGCCGTGCTGCTGGGCGGCGACCTGATGGCCGGTGCCCAGACCGGCACGGGCAAGACCGCCGGCTTCACGCTGCCCATGCTGCACCGCTTGGCTGCGGCCGGCCCCAAGCGTGATGCCCGCGGTCGCGTCATGATCCGCGCCCTGATCCTCACCCCCACCCGCGAGCTGGCGGCCCAGGTCGAGGAAAGCGTGCGCAACTATGGCAAGTACCTGCCGCTGACCAGCATGGTGATGTTCGGCGGCGTGGGCATGCAGCCGCAGATCGACAAGCTGCGCAAGGGCGTGGACATCCTGGTGGCCACACCGGGCCGTCTGCTGGACCACCACCAGCATGGCACGCTGGACCTGTCGCAGGTCGAGATCTTCATCCTGGACGAAGCCGACCGCATGCTCGACATGGGCTTCATCCACGACATCAAGAAGGTGCTGGCCATCGTGCCGGCCAAGAAGCAAAGCCTGCTGTTCTCGGCCACCTTCAGCGACGACATCAAGGCGCTGGCCGAGCGGCTGCTCAACCACCCCTCGCTGATCGAGGTGGCCCGCCGCAACGCCACCGCCGACACCATCGCCCAGAAGGTGATCCCGGTCGGTCGCGAACGCAAGAAGGAACTGCTGGCCTACCTGATCCAGGAGGGTCGGTGGAACCAGGTGCTGGTCTTCACCCGCATGAAGCACGGCGCCAACCGCCTGGCCGAGTTCCTCGAGAAGGAAGGCATCAGCGCGATGGCCATCCACGGCAACAAGAGCCAGGGCGCCCGCACCAAGGCCCTGGCCGAGTTCAAGGCCGGCACCTTGCAGGTGCTGGTGGCCACCGACATCGCGGCCCGCGGCATCGACATCGACCAGTTACCCCACGTGGTGAACTTCGAGCTGCCCAACGTGCCCGAGGACTATGTGCACCGCATCGGCCGCACCGGCCGGGCCGGCGCTCAGGGCGAGGCCGTCTCGCTGGTCTGCGTGGACGAAGAGCAGTTCCTGCGCGACATCGAGAAGCTGATCAAGCGCGCCATCCCCAAGGAAGTCGTGCCCGGCTTCGAGCCGCCCGCTGGCGAGAAGCCCGAGCCCATCGTGCTGGGGCGGCGCATGACCATCGGCGTGGGTGCCGCCAAGGGCCGGGGCGGCCAGGGTGGACGCCCCGGGAGTGGCGATGCGCGTCCCCGCCAGGGTCAGCCCAGCAGCCAGCCTCGCGCGGCCGCCCCCCGGGGCGCTGGCCGTGGCCCCGAAACGGGTCGACGCGAGCGGGGTGCCGCCCCGTCGGGCCGCCCGCCGCGCACGGGCCGCTGAAGCGACTCGCCGCTGAAACAGCCGCCTTCGGGCGGCTTTTTTTCGTCAGTATCGGGAGAAACACCCCATCTTGGGGCGCTCATTTCCGCGTCTTGCCCGCCGATGAGACAGGGTGAAATCTCGTCAGCCGGCACACCCGTCAATGGGCGCGCCGGTTTCCGCAGGTGTCCTGCTGGACCCGATACCTCGAACGACACATCCCCGGGAGCCATATGCGTGTCAATCTGCCTGTCACTCAACGGGAGCTGCCCTTTCCCGAGGGTGAAACACTGGTCTCCAGCACCGACCTGCAAGGTCGCATCCTCTACTGCAACGCTGCTTTCATCGAAGTCAGTGGCTACACCCGCGAAGAGTTGCTGGGTCAACCCCACAACCTGATCCGGCACCCCGACATGCCGGCGGAAGCCTTCCGCGACATGTGGGCCACCATCCAGGCCGGCTCTCCGTGGTCGGCCCTGGTGAAGAACCGCCGCAAGAATGGCGATCACTACTGGGTCCAGGCCAATGTGACCCCGCTGACCGACGCCAATGGCCAGGTGACGGGTTTCATGTCGGTGCGCACCCAGCCCTCGCGCGCAGCCGTCGAGCAAACCGAACAACTCTACAAGCGCATGCGTGAAGAAGCGCAGGCCGGCCGTCAGACCCTGGTGCTGCAGCAAGGCAGCCTGCACTCCACCCGCCTGTGGCAACGCGCGCTGCGGGCCCTGCGCCCCGGACTGCGCGGCAGCATCGTGCTGATCACCGCGGGTGCGGGGATGATCAGCTTCCTGATGGGCGAGTGGGAGGCCAGGGGCCTGACGGCCATCGGCCTGGGGGAATTGGCCTCAGGCGCCGCCATTGCCCTGGCGCTGGGCTTCACGGGCTCCGCACTGCTGCGCAACCTGGTCACCACGCCCCTGGCCCAGTTGATCCAGTTCGCCAACCAGATCGCGGGTGGCAACCTGACCCAGACCATCGACAACCATCGTCAAGACGAGATCGGGCGGCTGGTCCAGGCCCTGGCCCAGCTCAACGTCAACCTGATGTCCATCGTGCGGGATGCCCGCAATGGCGTGGTCCAGATGCAGCGCGACACCACGGTGATCGCCGACGGCAACCACGACCTCTCCGCCCGCACCGAGGCCCAGGCCAGCAGCCTGCAGGAGACCGCCTCGTCGATGGAGGAGATCACCAGCACGATCCGCCAGAGCACCGAGATGGCCCAGCAGGCCGCGGACCGCGCCGCCAACGCGCGCACCGTGACCGAGCACAGCGCCAGCGCGGTGCAGGCGCTGTCCTCGACGATGAGTCAGATCAGCGAAGCGTCCAGCAAGATCGCCGACATCATCCAGGTCGTTGACAGCATCGCCTTCCAGACCAACATCCTCGCTCTCAACGCCGCCGTGGAAGCCGCGCGAGCCGGCGAACAGGGCCGCGGATTTGCCGTGGTGGCCGGTGAGGTGCGGGCGCTGGCCCAACGCACCTCGGTGGCGGCCCGCGAGGTGCGTTCGCTGATCCAGTCCTCGGCCGAGCAGGTCCAGGCCGGCAACCAGCAGACCGACGTCGCACGCACGGCCATGGCGCAGGCCCGGGGCGCGATCGACGAGGTCCACCAGTTCATCCAGCAGCTCAGCCACGGCATGCAGGAGCAGATGCTGGGCGTGAGCCAGGTGAACCAGGCCGTCTCCGAGATGGATGGTCTGACCCAGAAGAACGCCGCCCTGGTCGAGGAGATCGCCGCCTCGGCCTCCACGCTGCGCGACCAGGCCAGTGAAGTGGCCGCCTCGGTCTCGGTGTTTCAGCTCAAGCGCGGCCAGACCGGCACCGCCCCGCCGACGGACGCCGTGGCCCTGCGCAAGGCGATGAAGGCCCAGCCGACCCGCCCCACATCCCCCCCGCCACGCGCCCCGGCCAAGGCCCCGTCCGCCCCCGTCCCGGCCCTGACCGAAGAGGGCGACTGGAACACCTTCTGACCCCGGCTTGACCCGCCCCTGCGTTCCGCGGGGCGCGGCCGTGCCATCATGGGCGTTTTCTGATCGCGACGCACCGTGCTGACGGTGCGTTGGCACTTCACGGATTCGGCATGCAAATCGACTTTCTCGGCGCGGCAGACTGTGTCACCGGCTCGCGCCATCTGGTGACCTGGGGTGGACAACGGGTGCTGCTGGACTGCGGCATGTTCCAGGGCTTCAAGGTCCTGCGCGAACGCAACTGGCTGCCGCCCTCGCCCGAGATCATGGCCGCCGATGCGGTGGTGCTGAGCCATGCCCACCTGGACCACAGCGGCTGGCTGCCGGTGCTGGTGCGCCATGGTTGGCGCGGCCCGATCTACACCTCGCCGGCCACGCGCGACCTGGCGGAGGTGCTGCTGCTGGACGCGGCCCACCTGCAGGAAGAAGATGCGCGCCGGGCCAACCGCTACGGCTACAGCCGCCACGCCAAGGCCCTGCCACTGTTCACACAGGCCGACGCCAAGCGGGCCGTGTCGCAGATGGTCACCGTGCCCGAGGGCCGCACCCGCGCGGTTGGCAAGGGCCCGCTGCAGTTCACCCTGCGCCCGGCCGGCCACCTGCTCGGCGCCTGCTCCATCGTGCTGGAGCTGGGTGAGGAACGCCTGCTGTTCACGGGTGACCTGGGTCGCCAGAACGACCTGCTGATGAAGCCACCCACCCCGTTGGACCATGCCGACGTGGTGCTGACGGAGTCCACCTACGGCAACCGCCTGCACCCGCGCGAGGACATCGCCGGCGTGCTGGCCGACATCGTCAACGCCACCATCCGCCGCGGTGGCTCGGTGCTGATGCCGGCCTTTGCCGTGGGCCGCGCGCAGTCCCTGCTGCTGGTGCTGCAGCGCCTGAAGGCCCAGGGCGAGATCCCGAACCACCTGCCGATCTTCCTGGACAGCCCGATGGCCATCGAGGCCACCGCGCTCTACCGCAAGTACCGCCGCCTGCTGCGTGTGCCCGAGCGCGAGATGCAGCACCTGTGCGATGGCGTGCACCTGGTGACCACCAGTGCCCAGTCGCAGCGCCTGGTGCGCTCGCAGATGGGCGCGCGCATGCCGGCCATCATCATCTCGGCCAGCGGCATGGCCACCGGCGGCCGGGTGCTGCACCACCTCAAGAACATGGCCCCGGACGACCGGCACCACATCGTGTTCGCCGGCTTCCAGGTCGGCGGCAGCCGGGGCGCCAGCCTGGTGGGCGGCGCCAAGGAAGTCAAGATCCACGGCGAATGGGTGCCGGTGCGCGCACCGGTGACCCACCTCGAAGGCTTCTCTGGCCATGCCGACGCCAACGAGCTGATGAACTGGCTGGGCCAGGCCACGAAGCCGCCGCGCCAGACCTTTGTCGTCCATGGCGAGCCCGAAGCCGCCGACGCGCTGCGCCAGCGCATCGCCCACGAACTGCAGTGGCCGGTGCGCGTGCCGCCAGCGGGTGGCCGCTTCATGCCCTGACCCCGGATGAGCCCGACGCTGGAATTTCCCGGCATGGTCCAGGGCCTGGCCGCAGCGCTGGGCGCCGGCCTGCTGGTGGGGCTGGAACGCGAGCGCCGCAAGGGCGAGAGCCGCGAACGCAACGCGGCCGGCATCCGCACCTTCAGTGTGGCCTCGCTCTTGGGGGCGCTGGCCCAGAGCCTGAACGTGCAGCTCCAGCAGCCGTCGCTGGTGCTGCTGGGGGGGCTGATGGTGATGCTGCTGGGCGTCTTCTCGTACCTGCGCAGCCTGCAGCGCGACCCGGGCGTGACCACCGAACTGGCCCTGTTCACCACCTATGTGATCGGGGTGCTGTGCGCTGTCGCCCCGCTGCAGGGCGGTGGGCTGGCCGTGGTGCTGGCCGGGCTGCTGGCCTCGCGCACCCAGTTGCACCGCTTCTCGACCCGGGTGCTGACCGAGGCCGAGCTGCACGATGGCCTGATGCTGGCCGCCTTCTCGCTGGTGGCCCTGCCGCTGATCCCCCCCGGCCCCTTGGCGGCGCTTGGTGGCCTGAACCTGCGGCAGATCGCCCTGCTGGTGCTGTTGCTGCTGGGCATGCAGGCGGCCGGCCATGTGGCGCTGCGGGCCTTTGGCGAGCGCGCCGGCATGGTGCTGACGGGCGTGTTCGGCGGCGTGGTCTCCAGCACCGCCACCATCGCCACGATGGGGGCCAAGGCCCGCCACGGCGAGCTGCCCGCACGGGCTGCGCTGACGGCGGCCGTGGCCTCCACGGTGGCCACCTGGACCCAGGCCGAGCTGATCCTGCTCACCCAGTCGCCCGAACTGGCCTGGCATCTGGCGGCCCCCGCCGCACTGGGCACGCTGATGGCCGCGGCCGGCACCCTGACCCTGATCTGGCACGCCACGCCCGACGCCGGCCCCGCGGGGCCAGTGGCGGGTGCGCGCGTGCTGCAGCTGCGCGAGGCCCTGCTGGTGGCCGGTGCACTGGCCGGCGTGTCCTGGCTGGTGCGGGCCGCCTCGCAATGGCTGGGGCCCGAGGCTGTCGTGGCCAGCGCCTCGCTCTCCGGCATGGTCGACGCCCATGCCAGTGCGGCGGCGCTGGGCGGGCTCTACAGCAGCGGTGACCTGGACCTGGCCACGGCCAAAGTCGGTGTCGTCGCGGTGATCACCGCCAACTCGGTGTCGCGGGCGGTGGTGGCGGCCTCGGCCGGTGGGCGCCAATTCGCCCTGCCGGTGGCCGCCACCCTGTTGAGCTCAGCCGCGGCCAGCTGGCTGGGCTGGTGGCTGACCCGCGCTCTCTGAGCCGTCCGCCCTGCGGGACAACGCAGGTCTCAGCGGAACTCGCGCTGACGCAGCCACTTGGTGGCCACCCACTTCTCGCCCGCCTGCACCGGCGCACCGCCGTGCAGCGTGCGGGTGGCGGCGTCCGGCCGCGGGTAGCTGAAGAACACCGCATGGCCCTTGATGGGCGCCACTTCCAGCCCCACGTCCGGGAAGGTGGTGGCGCCGCCCCCGTCGGGCGTGTTCAGGTACATCACCAGCGTGGCCAGGCGCTGCCCGCCACGCGAGAGGATGGTGCTGGCCCCCGGCTGGTGCGGGTCAAAGTAGTCGTGGTGCGGCAGGTACTGGGCCCCCGGCCGGTAGCGCAACACCTGCAGGCCCTCGCCATGGCTGACCGGCCAGTGGACCAGTGCGGCGATGCGCGCCTCGATCCGCTCGCACAGCGCGCTCTCGCCACGCTCGAAGAACATGCCTTCGCTGGTGCGGGCGCTGTTGACCTCGCTGCCCCCGGTATCGGCCACCACGGTCTCGGAACGGGCCAGGCGGCTGTTGGCCAAGGCCACCAGACCGTCGCATTCCTCGTCGGACAGAAAGCCGCCCAGCACGACCACCCGTGGCAGGGCCAGCGTCGCCAGCACGTCCACGGTGCGGTCCGGCAGCACCAGCCGGTTGGGCGCAGTGGACAGCTCGATGTGCGGCATGCCGTCCGGCCCCGCCTCGTCACCTTCCACGTCTTGCAACATGCCCTGCAGCGCCGCCAGGGCGATGGCCCGCTCCCAGCCGCTGGCCTGCATGGCCTGCAGCACGTCGTCTGTCCGGCAGCCGGCCTGGAGCTGCTCGCGTATCCAGTCGCGCAGCTCCGGCGTCACGGTCTGCGAGCTCATGCGGCGTCCTTGCGCCGGAACACCAGCCGGTCGGGGTCGGAGGCGGCGGCGTCGAAGCCATAGCCCTCGCTGGCAAACCCCTGCAGCGCCGCCACCTGGGTGATGCGGTGCTGGATCGCAAACCGGGCCATCAGGCCACGGGCCCGCTTGGCGTGGAAGCTGATGACCTTCCAGCGGCCGCCCTTCCAGTCCTCGAACACGCAGTCCACCACCCGCGCCTGCAGCACCTTGCGGTCCACGGCCTTGAAGTACTCCTGCGAGGCCAGGTTGACGACCACCGGCGCCGGCCCCTCGCCCAACTGCTCGTTGAGGGTTCGGCTGAGCCTGTCACCCCAGTAGCCATACAGGTTCTTCGCGCCGGGCGTGGCCAGCGGGATGCCCATCTCCAGCCGGTAGGGCTGCAGCCGGTCCAGCGGCCGCAGCAGACCGTACAGACCGGAGAGGATCACCAGGTGCTGCTGGGCCCAGCCCAGGTCGTCGACCGACAGGCTGGCCGCGTCCAGCCCCTCATAGACATCCCCATTGAAGGCCAGCACCGCGGGCTTGCTGTTGCGCTCGGTGAAGCGCGTGGACCAGGCGCCGTAGCGGGCCACGTTGAGCTGGGCCAGCGGGTCGGACAGGTCCATCAGCGAGGCCACCTCCTGCACGCTCTTGGTCTTGAGCACGTCGATCAGGGTGGCCGCTTCCTTGACGAAGCGGGGCCGGCTGGCCAGGGCCGCCACCTCGGGCGGCACGGGGGTCTCGTAATCCAGGGTTTTGGCAGGCGAAATCAGGAACAGCATGTCGTCGTCAGGCTCAGGGCGAACAGGTGTCTTCGTCGGCGTCGTCGGCCGCGCCGGGCACACCGGCGCGCGGCCGGGCCGGGGCGGCGCCCAGGGCTTCGGCCCAGGTGCGGTGCGGGATGTGGCTGGTCAGCCGGTGCAGGGCGCAGTTCAGCAGGTGGCCGTTGATCTCGTGGCCCACGCCTTCGGCGATGTCGATCGTTGCATCGCCCTGCAGTTCGGCCAGCCGGTCGATGGCGGCCCGGGCGTGCGCCACCGGGATCACCGGATCGGCCTCGCCATGCAGGAAATGCAGCGTCGTCAGGGCCGGTGCCACACTGGGCAGCGCGGCATAACGGCCGGAGAAGGCCAGCACCCGGCCGGCCAGGCCATCGTGGGCCTGTGCCAGCTCCAACGCCATGATGGCCCCCTGGGAAAAGCCCCAGAGCGCAGTGGCCGCCTCGCCAACCCCCAGCGCTTGCTGGGTCTGGCGCAGCCAGTTGGCCAGGGCCGGCAGCGCGGCCGCCACCCGTTCCGGCCGGTTGGCCTCGGTCACGTCCCGCAGCGAGAACCACTGCCGCGCCTGGCCGGAAGAGTCCACATCCAGCGGCTCGAAACCATCCGGCGCCACGATGGCCGCCTGCGGAAAGGCCCGCTGCAGATGGGCGGCCAGCGGGGCCATGCCCGCAGCACTGTCGCCCACACCGTGCAGCAGCACCATCAGCTGCGCGGGCGCCCCCTGGGCCGGTAGCCATTGCAAAGTCTTGCTCATGGCGCGATTGTCTCCGGGCCGCGGGAACCGAGTGGGGGCTGGGGCCATGCCTGCGGGCCCCCGCTGCAGCGCCGGAGCGACAAACCTAAAATGGCTGTTTCGACGCGACACGCCCCAGACATGACCCGCAAGCTCTTCGTCACCACCGCCCTGCCCTACGCCAATGCGCCCTTCCACATCGGGCACATGATGGAGTACATCCAGGCCGACATCTGGGTGCGGTTCCAGCGCATGCAAGGGTCGGAGGTGCACTTCGTCGGCGCCGACGATGCGCACGGCGCGCCGATCATGATCGCCGCCGAGAAGGCCGGCATCACGCCGCAGCAGTTCGTGGCCCAGGTGGCCGCCGGCCGGTCGAAGTACCTCAACGGCTTCCACATCGCCTTCGACAACTGGCACTCCACCGACGGCCCGGAGAACCACCAGCTCGCGCAGGACATCTACCGCGCGCTGCGCGACGCCGGCCTAGTGGACGTGAAGCTGATCGAGCAGTTCTACGACCCCGAGAAGGGCATGTTCCTGCCCGACCGCTTCATCAAGGGCGAATGTCCCAAGTGCGGCGCGGCCGACCAGTACGGCGACTCCTGCGAGGTCTGCGGCGCGGTCTACGCCCCCACCGAGCTGAAGAACCCGTACTCGGCCCTGTCGGGCGCGACGCCGGTGCTCAAGACCTCGGACCACTACTTCTTCCGCCTCTCGGACCCGCGCTGCGTCGAGTTCCTGGAACAGTGGACCGGCACGCCCGGCCGCCTGCAGCCCGAGGTGCTCAACAAGATCAAGGAATGGTTCACCAAGGACGAAGAGGGCCAGGGTGGCCTGGGCGACTGGGACATCAGCCGCGATGCGCCCTACTTCGGCATTGAGATCCCGGACGCGCCGGGCAAGTACTTCTACGTCTGGCTGGACGCCCCGATCGGCTACCTGGCCTCGCTGAAGAACTACTTCGGCAAGAAGGGCATCGACTACGACGCCTTCTTCGCCGACCCGGCGGTGGAGCAGATCCACTTCATCGGCAAGGACATCACCTACTTCCACACCCTGTTCTGGCCGGCGATGCTGCACTTCAGCGGCCGCAAGACGCCCGACAAGATCAACGTGCACGGCTTCATCACGGTCAACGGCGGCCAGAAGATGAGCAAGAGCCGCGGCACCGGCATCAGCCCGTTGAAGTACCTGGACCTGGGCCTGCACCCCGAGTGGCTGCGCTACTACATCGCCGCCAAGCTCAACAGCCGGGTCGAGGACATCGACTTCAACCCCGAGGACTTCGTCGCCCGGGTCAACTCGGATCTGGTGGGCAAGTACATCAACATCGCCTCGCGCGCGGCCGGCTTCCTGAGCAAGCGCTTCGAGGGCACGCTCTCGGCCGACCTGGGCGTGGAAGGCCGCGCCCTGCTGGACGCGCTGCGCGCCCAGCGGCCCGCCATCACCGAGCTGTACGAAGAGCGCGAGTACGGCAAGGCCCTGCGCGAGGTCATGGCCCTGGCCGACAAGGTCAACGAGTACGTGGACACCCACAAGCCCTGGGAGCTGGCCAAGAAGCCGGAGAACGCGGCGGCGCTGCACGACGTCTGCAGCACCTGCATCGAAGCCTTCCGTCTGCTGACCATCTACCTGAAGCCGGTGCTGCCGGCCCTGGCCGAGAAGGTCGAGGCCTTCCTGCAGGTCGCGCCGATGAACTTCGAGGACATCGAGCGCGCGCTGGGCGCCCACACCATCGGCACCTACCAGCACCTGATGCAGCGTGTTGACGCCCAGTTGCTCGACGAACTGCTGGCGCCGCCGCCCGCGCCCAAGCTCATCCCGGGTGGCGAGGAGCTGGCCCCCGAGATCAAGATCGACGACTTCAGCAAGGTCGACCTGCGCATCGCCAAGATCGTCAAGGCCGAGGCGGTGGAAGGCAGCGACAAGCTGCTGCGCCTGACGCTGGACGTGGGCGAAGGCCAGACGCGCAACGTCTTCAGCGGCATCAAGAGCGCCTACAAGCCGGAAGACCTGGAAGGCAAGCTGACCGTGATGGTGGCCAACCTGGCCCCGCGCAAGATGAAGTTCGGCGTCAGCGAAGGCATGGTGCTGGCCGCCAGCCACGCCGACGAGAAGGCCCACCCCGGCATCTTCGTGCTGGAGCCCTTCCCCGGCGCCCAACCGGGCATGCGGGTGCGCTGAGCCCCGGCGTCCCTCAGCCCGCGCCGGGCATCGCCGGCGGCGGGTGCCCCCGGCGGCGCCAGCGCCGCCGCTGGGTGATGCGCACAGCAACCATGCGGGGGTCGGCGCGGGCCGCCTCCGGGTTCCTCAAGCCGACGGATGGTGCGGGCGCGTTGGGCACTATCACCTGTTTATGGGAGTTGACGCCCGCCGCCGCGGGCCCAAGCATACGCGCCATCTTCCGCTTCCAGCGAGACCGCGCAGACTGCCATGGGTGCTGCACAGTGTCAGAGGGAAACGCCGGCGCTGCAATGGCTGTCATCGCAGCTGGCGGGGCGCTTTCGGGCTGCCTTCCTGCGGGAAGCGCTGGCGGACGACGCCTGGCTGTCCCAGGTCGATCTGGACCTGATGGTCTTCGGCGACGTGCCCGGCTTCCGACCGGAGCGACGGTTCGCGCCCGACGGCACGGCCATCGACCTGGCCTGGTACCCCGCGGCCTGGCTCTCGCAGCCCGAGCGTCTGGCCGCGGCCGGGCTGGCCGCGCACCGTCTGAAGAGTGCCCGGCTGCTGTGGGATGTGACCGGCGACGCCCTGCCCTGCCGTCAGGCCTTTGAAGACCGTCTGTACCAGCCGGCGGTGCATCGGCAGCGCATTGAGGTGCTGCTGGACATCGGCCACCTCACGGTGCGCGAGATCGGTGTCACCTGGGACGAGCCGCCCCTGGCGCTGTTCTGGCTGCAGATGGCGCATGCCAGCTGCCTGGCCGCGCTGGCCGATGCCAGCCGGCTCGGCTGCCCCAACATCTTCACCCGGCCGTTCGCGCACCTGCCGGCCATCGAACAGGCCTGCGGTGCCGCCCTCCGTGACCAGATGGTCAACACCCTGCGGCTGGACAGTGACCCGGCCGAGGCAGAGACCGCCGTGCGCGCCCTGCACGCCCAGGTGAGCGAACGCTACGCCCAGCCCCGCTGGCCCGAGGCCATGCGGGACGTCACGCGGGCCGAGTACGCCTACCACCTGTCCGCCGAGGAACTGGCCTGGCGCCTGGCCGTCGCCCGCGAGATGGTCGCGCAAGGCCAACCCGAGGCGGCGGTGTACTACCTGCGTTTCTGGGCCTACGCGCTGGTGCGGCTGGCGATGGTCTGGCACCGCGCCGCCGAGGGTCAGGACATCGCCTTTCTGCGCCCGGAGCAGCCCGTGCGTCCCGATCTGGCGCGGCACAGCCCGGAGCTGCTGCCGCTGCTGAGCACCGCGCTCGGCGGCCCCCTCGCCCTGCGCGAGCTCCAGTCGGCGCTGGCTCGGCTGCTGTCGCTGCACCAGTTCTGCTGTGCATTCCTGTCGTCCCGTGGGTTGGCGCTTGCCCCGGAACGGTCTTGGCAACCCCACCGCGGGGCCCCGCGGCACGTCGACACCTGAAACCTCCACCGAGGAGCACCCCATGGCCCAGATGCCCGCAGTCTGCAAGACCTGCACGGTTCCCGTGACCTCCCAGTTCGATCCGACCACCGGTGCCCGCGGCACGGTCACGATCAACTCGATGCTGCTGGTCACAGACCAGTGCTTCGTCTACGACACCATCGAATTCCTCGACGGTGGGCAGATCGTCTTCGCCCCGAGGGAACGCGACACCTACCACGACAACTACAACGTCATCTGCCGCAAGCTCTACATCCAGGGCGGCAGCGCCCCCAAGGAGCTCAACCCCTGCCGGCCGACCGATCCGGGCAAGACCTACGACGGCAACAACGTCATCACCTGGCTGGGCCGGCTGCAGACGGCCGCCGATGGCCAGAACGCCCCCACCCCCGCGGCCGATGGCGCGTCCTTTGAATCCAACCAATGGAGTGACCAGGGGCAGGGCAACGATGGCAAGAGCGGCGGCCGCGGCGGCGACGGCGCCACAGGCCAAAGCGGCAGCCGTGGCCAACGCACCCTGAACCTGGAGAACCGCGAGCAGCGCCCGGTTCTCAACATCGTGGCGCTGGAGGTCGAATTCGCCAACCCCGTGAGCCACCTGACGGTGGACTGGAACGGCCAGGTCGGCGGCGACGGTGGAGATGGCCAGGACGGCGGGCGCGGTGGCAACGGCATGGGCGGCCGGGACGGCTCCACCGATGACAGCGTCTGGGGCGACTCCTGCGAGCGCCCGCCCGGCAACGGCGGCAATGCGGGCGATGGCGGCAACGGCGGCCCCGGGGGCAATGGCGGCCATGGTGGCGATGCGGGCGACATCTACGTCATCAGCAGCGCAGCCAACATCGCCGCCGGCGGCATCTTCAAATCCGGCCAGTTCAGCTACATCAATGGCGGCGGCAAAGGCGGCTCGCCGGGCAACGGCGCGCGCGGCGGCCGGGCCGGCGTGCGCGTCGGCAACCGCGGCAAGAAAACCAGCGCCTGCGAGGAGGCCCACGACGGCCAGGCCGGCAACCCGGGCGTGCCCGACCCGCTGGGCTCGGGCAGCACGGTCAAGGGCAGCCCCGGCGCGGCCGGGGTGGCGGGCAAGCTGGGGTTCGAGGCCATCGACCCGCCCAAGAGCGAGACCTGCGCCGACCTGATCCCGATCGCCCTGACCCTCAGCAGCGTCAGCCCCAACACGGGCACGCGCGGCAGCACCGTCACTGTCACCCTCACCGGCACGGGCTTCAACCCCGCCGCGGCCCTGCACACGGTCAATGTCAGCGGGTTGGGGGTCAGCGCCAGCATGCCGGTCGTGGCCAGCAGCACCTCGATGAGCTGTGACCTCACCCTGACCGCCGCGGCGCCGCAGGGGGCCCGCGACGTCACGGTCACCTTCGGCCCGGCGCCGCTGGTCACGGCCACGCTCAGCGGCGGCTTCAGTGTCCTGCCCTGAGGCCACCGCCTGGACACAGGCCCACCAGCGGGCACGGCAGCACCTGCTGCGCGAGGCCGAGGCCGGCTTCCCGGAGGCCGGCCACCGCATGACCTTTCCGCACCAGGCCGGCTTTGGCGGCGCCCGCGAGCAGCACGAAGGCCGGGTCTTTTCGCTGGCCATCCTGGGCGGCCTGCTGCTCGACGCGGCCGAGGCGCTGGGCGGCGACCCGGCGCTGCAGGCCCTCGCCACCGGGCTGGCCGAGCAGGTGGCCGCCCAGCGGCTGGCCGACTGCGCCGGGGGCTGGAGCTACTTCCCCGACCTGCCGGAGCTTCCCCCCGACCTGGACACGCTGGCCGCGGTGCTGTCGCTGCTGGCCCGTGCCGCGCCGCAGCACCTGCCCCTGGCCGCCCCGGCCCTGGCGCTGGCCCGGCAGCAGCGCACGGACGAAGGTTGCATCCCGACCTTCCTGATGAGCGACGCCGACCCGCCCGCACGCCGAGAGGCCATGCAGCGGGGCGTGCGCCTGCACTGGGGCCACACCGCCGATGCCGACGTGCTGGCGCGCTTCTACACCACGATGTGGCGGCTCGACGCCGACACCTGGGGCCCCTCGGCCCCGCTGGATTGGCTGGCCGCGCAGCAAGCGGCCGACGGCGCCTGGCGAACGCCCTGGTACGCCGGTGCCCACTACCCCACCCGGCTGGTCCTGGACCTGTTCGAGGCCCTGGCCCCGCAAGCGCCAGCCGCCCAGGCCGCGCGCGACTTTCTGCGCCAGTCGCCGCCGCCCACCAGCGCCCTGGACCTGGCCGTCACCGGCACGCCCGGCACCGCGCTGCTGGCCCTGCAGCAGGACGACGGCGCCTGGCCGGCCAGCCCCTGGCTGCAGATGCCCATGGGTCGCCCGCAGGGGCAGGTGGTGCGCGTGCTCAGCTGGACCAGCCGGACCCTGACCACGGCCCATGGCCTGCGGCGGGCCGCGCAAGAGGTCGCCCGCCGGGGTTAGGCCAGCCCCGGTCGCTGGAACCCGGTTCTGGCCCGTGCCACCTCGGCACGGGTCACACAGCCCTCGGCATGGTCGTTGACCAGGCCCATGGCCTGCATGAAGGCATAGACCGTGGTCGGCCCGACGAACTTCCAGCCGCGCTTCTTCAGGTCCTTGGACAGCGCGATCGACTCGGGCGAGACCGACACCGTCTGCGGCGTGGCCAGGGCCTCGGCCACCGGTTCGTAGCGCCAGAAGTAGGCCGCCAGCGAGCCCGCCTCCTCGGCCAGGGCCTGTGCGCAGCGGGCGTTGTGGATCACCGCCTCAATCTTGCCGCGGTGGCGCACGATGCCGGCATCCGCCAGCAGCCGGGCCACCTCGGCCTCGCCGTAGCGGGCCATGGCATGGAAGTCGAAGCCATCGAAGGCGGCGCGGAAGTTTTCGCGCTTGGCCAGGATGGTGCGCCAGCTCAGGCCCGACTGGAACCCTTCCAGGCACAGCTTTTCGAACAGGCGGCGGTCGTCCGCCACCGGAAAGCCCCATTCGGTGTCGTGGTAGGCCAGGTACTCCGGCGTGGCCAGGCACCAGCGGCAGCGCAGTTGGCCGTCGGCGGCTTGGTCAGTGGCGCTCATCGTGTCTTTCCCCCTTGTGACGCGGTGGTCCAGGCGCGGACAATCACCCCATGCCTCCACCGCATGCCCACGAAGTGTCGCAGGTCCGCCGCCTCTCGCGGCGGCGCAGCTTCTTCGTGCGCCTGCACCACTGCGGTCCTCCGGCGCAGGTCCTGGCCAACCTGTGTTCCCTCTTTGTTCCGGAGCGTCCATGCCGCTTGCCACCTTGCGGGCTGCGCTGCAGCCTTTCCGTCCCCGCGCCCTGACCGCTCTCAAGGGTCTGAGCCGGGATCAGCTCGTCGCCGATCTGGGCGCGGGCCTCACCGTGGGCATCGTTGCCCTGCCCTTGGCGATGGCCTTTGCCATCGCCTCCGGCGTCAAGCCCGAAGCCGGGCTGTTCACCGCGATCATCGCGGGCTTTCTGGTCTCCGCCCTGGGCGGCTCCAACGTGCAGATCGGCGGGCCGGCCGGGGCGTTCATCGTCATCGTCTACGGCATCGTCGACCGCTACGGCCTGGCCAACCTGCTGATCGCCACCTCGCTGGCCGGGGTGCTGCTGTTCTTGATGGGCCTGTTCAAGCTGGGCGCGCTGGTGCGCTTCATCCCGGTGTCCATCGTGATCGGCTTCACCAACGGCATCGCGGTGCTGATCGGCCTGTCGCAGCTGAAGGACTTCCTGGGCCTGCCGATCGCCAAGATGCCGGGCGACTTCTTCGCCCAACTGGGCACGCTGGCCCAGCACCTGGGCCAGCTCAACCCCTGGGCCCTGGCGCTGGGCCTGGGCTGCCTGGTGCTGGTGGTGGCCTGGCCCAAAAGCTACACCATGCCGGTGGGCATCCGGCTGGGCTGGCGCCACCGCCTGTTGCGTGGCGCCGCCCACCTGCCCGGCACGGTGGTGGCCCTGGCAGGCGCCACCCTGCTGACCAGCGCCTTCCACCTGCCGGTGGAGACCATCGGCAGCCGCTTTGGCGGCATTCCTCAGGGCCTGCCCCAGTTCGCGCTGCCGTCCTTTTCCTGGGAGGGCGTGAAACAGCTCTTCATCCCCACCGTGACGATCGCCCTGCTGGGCGCGATCGAATCGCTGCTGTGCGCCCGGGTGGCGGACAACGCGGCCGATCTCCCCCGCCACGACCCCAACCAGGAACTGATGGCCCAGGGCGTGGCCAACCTGGTGACGCCGTTCTTCGGCGGCATTCCCGCCACCGGCACCGTGGCGCGCACCGTGACCAATGTACGCGCCGGGGGCCGCACCCCGCTGGCCGGCATGGTCCACGCGGCCACACTGCTGGTCATCGTGCTGGTGGCGGCGCCGCTGGCGGCCGGCATTCCGTTGGCGGCCATGGCCGGCATCCTCCTGTTCGTGGCCTGGAACATGGGCGAGTGGCGCGAGTTCACCCGGCTGCGCCACTTCCGCTGGCCTTACCGGTTGCTGCTGGTGGGCACCTTCGTGTTGACCGTGGTCTTTGACCTGACGGTCGCGGTGGAAGTCGGGCTGGTGTCGGCCTGCGCCTTCTTCATCCTGCGCATGGGCTCGCTGTTCCAGGTGCGGCCCACCGCGGCACCCCAGGCGCCTGCCGACGTGCAGGTGTTCGAGCTCTACGGCGCGCTGTTCTTCGGCGCGGTCGACAAGCTGGAAGCCCTGCCCGCCCAGCTGTCGCCCGGC
Organism: Ideonella benzenivorans; assembly: GCF_020387415.1. Classification (GTDB taxonomy): domain Bacteria; phylum Pseudomonadota; class Gammaproteobacteria; order Burkholderiales; family Burkholderiaceae_C; genus Ideonella; species Ideonella benzenivorans. Next base: position 575,160 of record NZ_JAGWCB010000012.1, read on the forward strand.
ACCCGGCGCGTGGTGCTGGACCTGCGCCGGCTGGTGTCCATGGACACCTCGGGCCTGGAGGCGCTGCGCGTGCTGTGGCACCAGCTGCAGCGCAGCGGCATCACGCTGGACCTGGCCGAGGCCAACGAGCAGCCCTTGTCGCTGCTGGAGCGTTCCGGCTTTGCCGACGAGCTGGGCCGCGAACACCTGCCCGCCACGTTGGCGGCCGCCTGGGCGCGCTGAACCTGCGTCAGTCGAAGGCGGGTTCGGTGCGGGCCAGCTCGCGCAGCACCTGGGCGCACAGCGCCTGCTGCGGCGCGCGCTGCGCCTGCAGCCAGCCCACGGCCCACCAGGCCTGGGGTTCGCGAGCGGCCGCGTCCCGGAACAGGGCCTGGGCCAGCACCAGGTCGTGGTCGTGCCCCAGGGCGTCCTGAGCCCGGCCCAGCACCGCCAGCTGCCGCGCCAGGGCCTTGGCCGGCCACAGGCTGGCGCTCATCTCCAGCCCGTAGCGCAGGCGCTTGATGCGACGGCGCAGGCGGTGGCTGGCCGCATCGTCCAGCGTTGCATACTGCTGCGCGTCCCGCTGCACCTGCTGCTGCAGGGGGGCCAGGCAGCTCCGCAGCCAGCGGCGCAGCGAGCGGGGCGAGGCCGCCTCTGCATCCGGCGTGGCCGGTGACAGCGGGGTCTGAACGAAGCCCAGCAGGTCCAGCAGCAGCGTGTTGAAGCCCGGGCTGCGCAGGCATTCGCCAGGGAGCAGCCCCCCAGTCGGCGGCGTCGACAGTGCGTCGACCCAAGGCGCGCCAGCAGCCTGCAACCCCGGCAACACCGCCTGGGCCAGGGCATCGTGGTCGCGTTGCATCCCCAGAGCCCGGAACACCTCGCCCAGCCGGGGCTCCCAGGCCGCATCGGGCCGGCGGGCCGCCGAGGCCGGCAGCGGCAGCGCCTGCAGCACGGTGCGCAGGCGGCGCAGCCCGATGCGGCACTGGTGCAGGTACTCGGCGCCCTCGGGCAACGCGGGCAGGTCCCCGTCGGCCAGCACGGCCCCATTGGCCAGCACCTGGGTCAGCGCACTGCGCAGCAGACGCTGCAGGCCTTGTTCGGGCGACAAGCGCTTGCGCAGGGTCGCCGCCTCCCCCCGGGTGGGCGGCGACGCCCAGCGGCCACTGGCCAGCAGGTGGCCGCGCTCGGCCTTGCTGCGCACATCCAGCCACAGACCGTGGCGGGCCACCCAGCGCCGGGCCAGCGCCAGCAGCACCGCCGGCTCGCCACGCACCAGTTCGAACTCCAGCTCGCACACCGGCCACTCCCGGCCACCCGCGCGGATGGTTCCTTCATCGAAGGCCAGCTCCACCATCCCCCCCGGCACCCGCACCACACGCTTGAGGCGGCGGATGTCGGTCTCGAAATGCAGACCCAGCCCCTGGGCCTGGCCGTCGCCGGACAACACTGCCATGCCCAGCGCGCGGGCCAGCGCTGAGGCAGCGGGCGTGCCCTGGTGGCGGGCCAGATCCGGCGCCGGCGGCTCGGTGCCAGGGGGCAGCACCACCTCATGCTCCAGGCGCGCCATCGGGTTTTCGCCTTCGGCCTTGAAGGTCTGCACCCAATGGGCGCCCTCGTCACGCAGACGCAGCGCCGCGCGCGCGCGGGCCAGGCGTCGGTCGGGGGTGTCCAGGTACTGGGCCCGCAGCCGCTGCTGGCGGGCGCTGGCGGTGCCCACGGCACGGCGCACGGCGTCCCGGGCGGCGGCCGGGACCTGGAACTTCAACTCGATCTCGAACACGATGGGGCTTTCTGGGGGACGGCCGGAAAAGAAGACACCGATTCTGCCCGCGCGCAGGCGCCGCCAGGATGACACCACGGCCCCGCTACCATACCGCCATGCCCCCGTCTCCCACCGCACCCCGGTCCATCGAACCGGCCACCTGGCAGCGCCTGGAGGCTGCGGCCTGGGCCGCCTGGCCCGCGCTGGAAGAGCACGAACACGCCGGCTGGCGGCTGCGCACGGCCCGCGGCTACACCCGCCGCGCCAATTCGGCCAACGCCGGGCCCGGCGCACAGGCGCTGAGCAACGTCGACCTGGACGCCATCGAAGCCCACTACCGGGACCGGGGGCTGCCGACGATCTTCCGGCTCACCGAGCCCGGCCCCCAGCCCGCCCTGGATGCGCAGCTGGCCCAGCGGGGCTACACACGGCAGGATCCGTCCTGGGTGCTGTGGAAACCCCTGGTGCCGCCGCCCCTCCCGGCGCCGGCCCCCGCACTGCGGCCCTGGCCCGTCTGGCTGGCCGCCTTCCAGCACCTGTCCGGCAAGCTGGGCCCGGAGCAGGCCACCCACCTGGCCATGCTGCAGGCCATCCAAGGGCCCTGTGCGCCCGCGGTGTGGCCGGCCGAAGATCCTCTCTGCTGCGGCCTGGCGGTGCTGCACCAGGGCTGGGCCGGCCTGTTCGACATCGCCACCCACCCCGCCGCCCGCCGGCAAGGCCTGGCCCGCGCGCTCTGTGGACAGCTGCTGGACTGGGCAGCCGCCCAGGGGGCCCACCACGCCTACCTGCAGGTGCTGGAGGCCAACACCGCCGCGCGGGCGCTCTACGCGCAGCTGGGCTTTGTGCCGGCCTACCGCTACTGGTACCGGATCGGCCCGGCGGCCGGGCAGGCGCCCCGGTAGAATCACCGTTTTCAGTCGAACCCGGTGCGCTGCCAGGCGCACCTTGCTGCCATGCCGCTGTTCTGGAAGCCCTACAAGTCCGAAATCACCCAGTTCATCGACGAGATGAAGGCCAAGCGCCCGACGCTGGAAGCCGAGCAGCGCGCTGGCCGCGGCCTGCTGTGGGACCGCCCGCAGGACCGCGAAGACGCGACCGAATTCAAGGCCGCCCGGGTGCCACAACAGCCCTACGTCTACCAGACCCGCGGCCACTGAGCCGCCCCGTCCCTGCGCGGCCTGAGCCTGACGCCGTGAGCGAGCCCGTCCCCGCCAGCCCGGCCCCCGGGGCCCCCGGCCCAGGCGGCGAAGGCTTGCCGAGCGCCGCCGACACCACCGCGGCGCCCACCGAGCTGCCCCCGCCCGTGGCGCCCGAGGTGGACACCCCGGCCACCGTGGATGGCGTGGCGGTGGCGCGCCTGTATGGCGAGCCGCTGTTCTCGCTGCCCAACGACCTCTACATCCCGCCGGATGCGCTGGAGGTCTTCCTGGAAGCCTTCCAGGGGCCGCTGGATCTGCTGCTCTACCTGATTCGCAAGCAGAACTTCAACATCCTCGACATCCCGATGGCGGATGTCACGCGGCAGTACCTGACCTACGTCGACCAGATCCGCGAACACAACCTCGAACTGGCCGCCGATTACCTGCTGATGGCGGCCATGCTCATCGAGATCAAGTCGCGCATGCTGCTGCCGCCCAAGCCCAGCGAGAACGGCGAGGAGCCCGAGGACCCGCGGGCCGAGCTGGTGCGCCGGCTGCTGGAATATGAACAGATGAAGCTGGCGGCGGCCCGGTTGGACGGGCTGCCGGTGATGGGACGGGACTTCCTGCGGGCGCAGATCCACGTCGAGCAGTCGCTGCAGCCCCGCTTCCCGGAGGTGTCGTTGGTGGACATCCAGGAGGCCTGGCGCGACATCCTGCGCCGCGCCAAGCTGAACCAGCACCACCGCATCACGCGCGAACAGCTCTCGGTGCGCGAGTTCATGAGCGTGGTGCTGCGCCGCCTGCAGAACGAACGCTACGTCGAGTTCGAGGAACTGTTCGATGTGAGCCAGGGGCCCCCGGTGATGGTGGTGACCTTCATCGCGATGCTGGAGCTGGCCCGCGAGCGCCTGCTGGAGATCACCCAGGCCGAGGCCTTCGCGCCGATCTACGTGCGCCTGGCCTACCAGCCCACCTGAGCCCCGCGCTCAGCGCGAACCGCCCACCCCGACCGTCATCGGCCCCATCCGCCGGCCCACGGCGAGTTGGTTGACCGCCAGCACCGCCTGGGTGCGCGAATTGACCCCCAGGGCCCGCAGCACGGCCTGCACATGGTCCTTCACCGTCTCGACCGACAGGCCCAGGCGGCGGGCGATCTCCTTGTTGGGCTTGCCCTGCAGCAGCAGGCCCAGCACATCGGCCTGGCGCGGCGTCAGCCCCAGGGCCTCGAAGGAAGGCAAGGTCTGGTAGGTCTCCGGGCCGGCCGAGGCCGACGCCGGGACCGCGGCCGTGGATTCGGACGGGCCCATCGGGGGCACGAAGATGCCCCCTTCCAGCACCAGCCGCAGCGCATCGGCCAAGGCCGTGGTGCTCAGCCGCTTGGGCAGGTAGCCACTCGCGCCCAGGTCGATGGCATGGATCACATCCGCCGGATGGTTGGTCGCGGAGACCACCACCACCGGCAACTCCGGATGCTGCATCCGCAGATCGGCCAGCAGCTCATAGCCGCTGGCCGGATCACCCAGTTGCAGGTCCAGCAGCAGCAACCCGAAGCGGCTCGGCTGGGCCGCCACCGCCTCACGCACCGCGGCCGGGGTGCTCACCGACGTGACCGACACGCCAGGCTGGATCTCCTCCAACATGGCCTGAAAGGCCCAGAGGATCAGGGGATGATTGTCGGCCAGCAGAACGTCCATGGCTCCCAGCGCCAGGGGCCTCGCCCACGGCGCACACCCCTGAAATTTGTTGTTGTGCCGACAGTGTAAGGAAACGCTGTGCCCGGTGCATCCGCATCTCGTGGAGAAAGACCGGTTTCAAGCAGTTCGGCACCACCGCAACAAGGGAGCCCATTGATCCAGGTCACGTTCGACCCGGCTGGGCGTGACGTCCCAGAGCGTCAGGCCCTGCGCCGCCAGGTGCACATAGTTCTGCGTGTCGCGCAGCGTGGCCAGCATCGGGGCCTGCAGCGTGGCGGAGAACTCCTGCAGCCGGTCCTGCGCGATGGTGTGTTCCTTCACGCGCATGCCCACCAGACCCACACGCGGACGGTGCGCCAACGTCAGCTCGGCCAGTTCCTGCAGAAAACCGTGGATCGCCTGGATGTCGAACAGGCTGGGCTGCAGCGGGATCAGCACATGGTCCACATGGGCCATCATCGCGCGCAGCTTCTTGCCGTGCAGGCCGGCCGGCGTGTCCACCACGGCCCAGTCGACCTGGGGCGGCGCGGCCAGGTCGCCCGCGTCGTCCAGCCGCCAGCCCTGGATCGGTGTCACCGATGCCGGCCGCAACGCCAACCACTGGCGCGCCGACTGCTGTCGGTCCAGGTCCCCCAGCGCCACGGCCTGGCCTGGCTGGGCCAGCGCACCGGCCAGGTTCGTCGCCAGCGTGCTCTTGCCCACCCCGCCCTTGGGATTCGCGACGGCAATGACTCGCATCCTTGCTCCTGCCTGCTGCAAACCAAGGTATGGTAGCGAGCGCATGGCCGAAATTGTCATCCTCACCGCCCATCCCCGCCTCGAACATTCCCGCGTCAACCTGGCCCTGATGCAGGCCGCCCAGGCCCAGCCGGCCGAGCGTGTCCAGGTGCGTGACCTCTACGCGCTCTACCCCGACTACCTGATCGACACCGCGGCGGAGCGGGCAGCACTGGCCGAGGCCCGCCTGGTGGTCTGGCAGTTTCCCTTCCACTGGTACAGCATGCCGCCCCTGCTCAAGCTCTGGCTGGACGAGGTGTTCGGCTTCGGCTGGGCCTATGGCATGGGCGGCGCGGCCCTGGAAGGCAAGGACCTGTGGCTGGTGGTCAGCACCGGCGGCACCGAGGCCAGTTACCACCCGGCCGGCCACAACCAGCATTTCATCGACGACTTCTGGGCCCCGATGGCGCAGACGGCCCAGGTGGCCGGCATGCGCTTCCTGCCGCCGCTGGTGCTGCATGGCGCTCACCGCGTCGGCGACGGTGTGGTGGCCCGGCATGCCGCGCTGTTCGCCGACCGGCTGTCCCGCTACCCTTTCTGGCCCGAGCTGGAAGACCTCCCCCCCCAACCCGGCTGCGAGATTCCGGCCGTCGACCGCCCCCACCGCGCCGCCCCATGACGCCTGCCGACGCCCTGCCCCATGCCGCCGCCCCGCTCAGCCACGGCTGGCTGCTGCAAAGCCTGGTCTACCTGGGTGCCGCCGTGCTGGCCGTGCCGCTGGCCCGGCTGGCCGGGCTGGGCGCCATCATCGGCTACCTGGCCGCCGGCATCCTGATCGGCCCCTGGGGCCTGGCCCTGGTGACCGATGCGCAGGACATGCTGCACTTCGCCGAGTTCGGCGTGGTGCTGATGCTGTTCCTGGTCGGGCTGGAGCTGGAGCCACGCCGGCTCTGGGCCCTGCGCCGGCCCATCTTCGGCTGGGGCAGCGTGCAGTTGCTGGCCTCGGCGGCGCTGATGACCGGCGTGGCCATGCTGGCCGGCGTGGACTGGCACCTGGGCCTGGTCGTCGCACTGGGTCTGGCGCTCTCCTCCACCGCCATCGGCCTGGGGGTGCTGGCCGAGCGCAACCTGACCGGCACCACCTCCGGCCACAGCGTGCTGAGCGTGGCCCTGCTGCAGGACATCGCGGCCATTCCCATCCTGGCCATCGTGCCGCTGATGGCGGGCCAGCACCACGCAGGCCAGGGCTGGGTCGGCGCCCTGAAGGCGGTGGCCGTGATCGGCGGCATCGTGCTGGGCGGCCGCCTGCTGCTGCGCCCGGCCCTGCGCTGGATCGCCCGCAGCAAGACGCCGGAGATCTTCACCGCCGCCGCGCTGCTGCTGGTGGTGGCCACCGCCGCGCTGATGGAGGCCGTGGGCCTGTCGATGGCCCTGGGCGCCTTCCTGGCCGGCGTGCTGCTGGCCGAGAGCGAATACCGCCGCGAGCTGGAGACCGATCTGGAGCCCTTCAAGGGCCTGCTGCTGGGCCTGTTCTTCATCGCGGTGGGCATGAGCATCGACTTCTCGGTGGTGCTGCACCGGCCCTTCATCGTGCTGGCCCTGGTGGTGGCGGTGCTGGGCCTGAAGGCCCTGGTGCTGTGGGTGATGGCGCGGGTCATGCCCATTCCGTTGGGCGAGCGGCCGGTCTTCATCGTGCTGCTGGCCCAGGGCGGGGAGTTCGGTTTTGTCGTCTTCCAGGCGGCCCAGCAGCGCGGGGTGATCGACGCACGCACAGCCTCGCTGCTGATCGCGGTGGTGGCCATGACCATGCTGCTCACGCCGGTGCTGCTGCTGCTGGCCGACCGGGTGGCCGCCCGCCGCAGCGCTGATCGCCGCGCCCAGGCGCCGATGAGCGAGCTCAGCGAGGAACAGGACGCCCCGGTCATCATCGTCGGCTTCGGCCGCTACGGGCAGATCGTCGGCCGGCTGCTCCATGCCGGCGGCCTGCGGGCCACGGTGCTGGAACACGATGCCGATCAGGTTGAGAGCCTGCGCAAGTTCGGCTGGCGGGTGTTCTACGGCGATGCCCAGCGCCTGGACCTGTTGCGCATGGCCGGGGCCGCCCAGGCCCGGGTCCTGGTGGTGGCGGTGGACGACATGGCGCAGAGCCTGGCCATCGTGGACCTGGCCCAGCAGCATTTCCCGCACCTGACGCTGGTGGCCCGGGCCCGCAATGCCCAGCACTGGTACGAACTGAACCGGCGCGGCGTGCCGCACATCGAGCGCGAGACGCTGGACTCGGCCCTGATGAGCGGGCGCAGTGTGCTGGAGACGCTGGGCTTGCGGCCCTACCAGGCCCGCACACTGGCCCAGCGTTTTCGGCGCCACAACCTCGCCCAGCTGCACGAGATGGCGCCGCACTACGGCGACGAAGCCCGCCTGATGGCCATGGCCAAGACCGGTCGCCAGCAACTGGAAGCGCTGTTCGCCCAAGAACGGGAAGCCCAGGTGCAAGCCCGCCAGCGCGCCGGGACCGAACCCGAGGGCACCGGATTCGCCCCCTAGGCACAGACGTTCAGACCGAATCTTTCTCGGCATCAGCCTCGCTACACTGGACGTTTGCCCTGCGGCCCGATGAAGCGGCCGCCACACCCCTGTTGTAGGAGTTGTCTTTGATGAAGCCCGTCACCCAGGTGCTGGTGGTCAGCGCCGACGAAACCTGGCGCGACGCCGTGGTCGGAGGGCTCAACGCCGCCGCCGAGCGGCTGGACAACCCCTATGGCCTGAGGGCCCTGAGCTGTTCCTGCGACGAGCAGGCCCTGCAGGCGGTGCTGTCCACCGAGGCCAAGGGTGCCGACCTGCAGGTGGTGTTGATCGACCACGGCGAGCGCAACGCCGACACCCGCCAGCGCGAACGCGCGGTGCGCACCGCCCAGCAGATCATCGAGGCCCGCCCCGAGCTCTCGCTCTACATGCTGCTGGAGGACGACAGCGACAAGCTGCTGGTCGAGCAGTTGGCCAGCGACGCGGTGGACGGATATTTCTTCCGCAGCGAGCTGGACTTCCACGGCTGGTTCCGCATCCTGGCCGCCGAGGTGGCCGAGAAGGCCGACACGCCCTTCTACGACGCGCTGCGCGACTACGTGGCCCAGGCCAAGGACAGCTGGCACACCCCCGGCCACGGCGGCGGCGACTCCTTCAAGGGCAGCCCCTGGGTGGGCGACTTCTACGACTTCGTCGGCGAGGAGATGCTGCGCGCCGACCTCTCGGTCAGCGTGCCGGAACTCGATTCGCTGCTGCACCCCACCGGCGTGATCGCCCAGAGCCAGCGCCTGGCGGCCAAGGCTTTCGGCGCACGCAAGACCTACTTCGCCACCAACGGCACCAGCACCTCCAACAAGGTGATCTTCCAGAGCCTGCTGGCCCCGGGCGACACCCTGCTGCTGGACCGCAACTGCCACAAGAGCGTGCACCACGGGGTGATCCTCTCGGGCGCGCGGCCGGTCTACCTGGACAGCTCGGTGAACCGCCACTTCGGCCTGTTCGGCCCCGTGCCGCAGGCCACCATCCGCGCGGCCATCGAGGCCCATCCCGAGGCCAAGGTGCTGATCCTCACCAGCTGCACCTACGACGGCCTGCGCTACGACCTGAAGCCCATCATCGCGCTGGCCCATGCCGCAGGCATCAAGGTCATCGTCGACGAGGCCTGGTACGGCCACGCCCGCTTCCACCCCGAGCTGCGGCCCACCGCGCTGGAGTGCGGCGCCGACTACGCCACCCAGAGCACGCACAAGGTGCTGTCGGCCTTCTCGCAGGCCAGCATGATCCACGTGAACGACCCGGGCTTCGACGAGCATCTGTTCCGCGAGAACTTCAACATGCACGCATCGACCAGCCCGCAGTACACGCTGATCGCCAGCCTGGACGTGGCGCGCAAGCAGGCGGTGATGGAAGGCTACCGGCTGCTGGACCGCTCGCTGCGCTACGCCCGTGAGCTGCGCGAAAAGATCAACGCCACCGGCGCCTTCCGCGTGCTGGAGCTCGACGACCTGCTGCCCGACGAGGTGAAGGACGACGGCATCCGGCTGGACCCGACCAAGCTGACCATCGACATCTCGGCCAGCGGCTGGAGCGCCGACGAACTGCGCGACGAGCTGATCAACCGCTACAACATCCAGGTCGAGAAGAACACCCACAACACGCTGACGCTGCTGCTGACCATCGGCACCACGCGCAGCAAGGTCTCGCGCCTGTTCGACGCCATGCTGCGCCTGGCCAAGGACCGCCGCCCGCCGCTGACCTACGGCCGCATGCCCGAGGCGCCGCGCTTCACCCGCCTGGCCTGCCTGCCACGCGACGCCTTCTACGAGGCCGGCGAAAAGCTGCCGGTGCTCGACGACAGCGGCCTGCCCAACCCGGCCCTCACCGGCCGCGTCTGCTGCGACCAGATCGTACCCTACCCACCAGGCATCCCGGTGCTGGTGCCAGGCCAGGTGATCGAGCCAGCCATCATCGCCTACCTCGCGCGCCTGCTGCAGACGCAGAAGAGCATCGAGCTGCACGGCCTGGCCCTGCACGACGGCGAATGGCACCTGCGGGTGCTGAAGCCCGAGGAACTGGCCGCGCTGCCAGCCCTCGGCCGCTGAATTCCACCGCTGAAAACGCACACGGCCGGCAGACCCACCTGCCGGCCGTGCTCAAGGTTGGGAGAGTGCAGGCGCTCAGCGCTTGCCGGACATCGGCAGCTGGGCCAGACCTGCGGCCAGCGGCGCCCCCACGGTGTAGGTGCCTGACTGCAGCATCGAACCATCGGGCTGGTAGATGGCCCAGGTCTGGTTCTCGGTGTTCAGCACGTAGATGGTGTTGGGCAGGTGGGCCAGGCTCAGGGTGAACGCCTTGCCTTGCTTCTTGACGCTGCCCCGGGTGCCGACGGCCGGGCCGGTCACGCAGCCGGTTTCGGTGCCGTAGGCCACGCCGTTGCTGATGGTGACGCTGATGCCATCACAGTAGCCATCGAAGGTGGCCGCGAAGGTGCCGGCCTGGGCCGATGCGGTGCCGATCAGGGCCAGGGCCGAAGCGAAAAGGGTGTGCGAGAGTCTCATGGCGGTTTCCTCAGTGTTCTGGGTACATGGGGCCCCGGCCAGCGGGCCGGAACCCTGACGCCGCCCACGCCGTGAACCGGTGTTTGAGCGGTGCCTTGATAGTGCGGAGCTTGATGCCCACTGCCAATCCGCAAACCTGCGGGAGCCGCCCCCTGGACAAGGGACAGCCCCCCTTCGCCTTGGGGGTGTCGCGCACGACACCTGCTGCCGTCGCCCGGCCGAAAACGACGACGGCCGGCAGGACAAACCTGCCGGCCGTGCTCAGGCCAGGGCCGGCGCGGGAACTCAGCGCTTGCCGGACACCGGCAGTTGGGCCAGACCGGCAACCGGCGTTTCACCCACGGTGTAGGTGCCCGTCTGCACCACCGAGCCATCAGCCGCGTAGATGGTCCAGGTCGGGGTCTCGATGTCCACCACGTAGATGGTCTTGGGGGCGTGGCGCAGGCTCAGCGTGTAGGCCTTGCCCTGCTTCTTGACACTGCCCTTGGTGCCCACGGCCACGCCGCTCACGCAGCCGGTCTCGGTGCCATAGGCCACGCCGTTGACGATGGTGAGGCTGACGCCGTCACAGTAGCCATCGAAGGTGGCCGTGAACGTGCTGCTGGCCTGGGCCGACGCGGTGCCGATCAGGGCGAGGGTCGACGCGAAAAGGATGTGCTGGAGTTTCATGGCGATGTCCTCAAGGTTCTCGGTACGTGGGGCCCCGGCAGGATGACCGGAACCATGGAGCCGCCGACGCCGTACACCGACTTCGAGCGGTGCCGTGATGGTGAGGAGCTTCGCCCTCGCTGCCATCCCCAAACCCAACGAGATCCCCCCTAGGACGGACGAACAGACCCCCCTTCTTCTTGGGGGATCAGCGTCGGCTCAGCGCCGTCGGGCCTGATCGAAGGCCTGCCAGAAGCGCGCGTCCTGGCTGGTGGCGAAATTGATGCGCATCAGCGTGCTGGGCCGGCGGGTGGCATGGAACAGATGCCCCGGCGCCAGCAGCCAACCCTGGTCATGCATCTGCTGCGCCAGGGCCTCGGTGTCCACGCCCGTGTCCACCCAGCCAAACAGGCCTTGGGGCGGGGTGACAAAGCGGCAGCCGTGGGCCAGCGCCAGCGGCACCGCGCGCTGGCGGGCCGCATCGAGGCGGGCGTGCACCCGTTCGACATGGCGGCGCAGGCTGCCCTGCTCCAGGCAATAGGCCAGGGCCTGTTCCAGGATGGCCGGCGTGGTCAGCGTGGACAGCAGCTTCACGTCGATCAGGCGCTCGATCAGGCTGGGCGGCGCCGCCACGTAACCCACCCGCCAACCGGGCGTGAGGGTCTTGGCAAAGCCCGAGATGTAGAGCGTGCGCTGCAGGCCGTCGAGCGCCGCCAGCCGCGGCAGGTGTGCGGGGGCCAGATCGCCATAGGTATCGTCCTCGACGACGCGGAAGTCGTGCTGCTCGGCCAGGCGCAGCAACTGGTAAGCCCCAGCGGGGGTGAGCGAGTTGCCGGTCGGGTTGTGCAGCACCGAGACGGTCACGTACAACCGGGGGCGGTGCTCGCGGGCCAGCGTGTCCAGCACCGCCAGGTCGGGGCCGTCGGCCCCGCGGGGCACCGGCAACAGCCGCATGCCCAGCTGGGTGAGGCGGGCAAACTCGACCGCCCAGCCCGGCTCGTCCACCAGCACCGCGTCCCCGGGCGCCAGCAGCGCGCGCGAGACGATGTCCAGGGCGTGGGTGGCCCCGGTCGACGTGACGATCTGATCGGCCGAGGCCTGCAGGCCCAAGCCGCCCAGGCGCAGCGCCAGGGCCTCGCGCAAGCGCCTGTCCCCGGCCGGCTGGCCATACTGCAGCGCCGCGGCCCCCTCAGATTGGGCCAGCACCCGGCGCAGTGCGGTGTTGAGCAGCGAAGGGTCCAGCCAGTCCAGCGGCAGCGTGCCCAAGCCCGGCGCGGGCTGGTCGGTCGCGCTGTGGAACATGCCGCGGATCAGCGCGGTGGCGTCCACCGGCGGCAGGGGCGGACCGGCGGGAGGCCGGCTCGCCGCCCGGGGCTCCGGCGCACGCCGGTCGCGCACGAAGAACCCGCGCTGGCGGCGCGCCTCCACCAAGCCCTGCGCCAGCAGCTGGTCGTAGGCGGCCACCACCGTGTGCGGGCTCACGCCGTGTCGGCGTGCACAGTCCCGCACCGAGGGCAGGCGCGCCCCCGGGGCCAGCAGGCGCTGGCGGATGCGTTCGGCATAGTGCTCGGCCACCTGCTCCGTCAGCGTGCTGCCGGCGGTGCGGGCCAGGGTGCCTGTGGCTGCCTCGGCCCCGCCCCACCCATTGGAGGGCGTCTCGTCGCGTCCCGTCACTGTGTCACCTCACCCGCCAGTACAGAAGCCATCGTGCATCGGAAAACTGTACTGCAACTGTACTGCTTGCAGGCCTACACTGTGGGTTCGCGGCTGCTTCCACCTTCCTGTTCGGAGGACGCCGCCCCCGGAGATTCACGCATGAGCGAACCGACCCCGTCCTCTTCCCCCTGGCGCATGGCGCGCCGGGCCGCGCGGCTCAACCCCTCGGTGATCCGCGAAATCCTCAAGCTCACCGAGCAGCCCGGCGTCCTGTCGCTGGCCGGTGGGCTGCCCGCCCCCGACAGCTTCCCGGTCGAGGCCATGCGCGAAGCCACCACCCGGGTGCTGGCCGAGCAGCCGCAGGCTGCCCTGCAGTACGCCGCCAGTGAAGGCTATGGCCCGCTGCGCGAGTGGGTGGCCGCCCGCCTGCAGGCCCAGGGCATGAAGCATGTGAAGGCCGAGCAGGTGCTGATGACCACCGGTTCGCAACAGGGCCTGGACCTGGTCGCCAAGGTGATGGTCGATGCCGGCGCGCCGGTGGCCGTGGAAACGCCCACCTACCTGGGTGCCCTGCAAGCCTTCACCCCCTTCGAGCCGATCTTCGCCGGCGTGGCCAGCGATGGCGAAGGCGCGCTGCCGGAGGCGATCGCCCGCCTGCCGCACGATGCACCGGGCACGCGCTTCATGTACGTGCTGCCCAACTTCCAGAACCCGACCGGCCGGCTGATGCCCGAGGCGCGCCGCCAGGCCGTCATCGCTGCGGCCCGCCAGGCCGGCGTGCCGCTGCTGGAAGACAACCCCTACGGCGACCTCTGGTTCGACGAGGAACCGCCAACCGCGCTGGCCGCCCGCTGGCCGGAAGGCGTGACCTACATGGGCTCGTTCTCCAAGGTGCTGGCCCCGGGCCTGCGCCTGGGTTATGTGGTGGCCCCGCCCGATTTGGCGCCCAAGCTGCTGCAGGCCAAGCAGGCGGCCGACCTGCACACGCCCGGCTTCAACCAACGCATCGTCTACGAGGTGGTGAAGGACGGCTTCCTGGACCGCCACATCCCGACCATCCGGTCCCGTTACAAGGCCCAGCGCGATGTGATGGCCGAGGCCCTGCAGCGTGAAATGCCGGCCGGCACCGAATGGACGAAGCCCGGCGGCGGCATGTTCTTCTGGGTGCGCCTGCCGGCAGGTTGCCGCGCGTTGGACCTGCTGCCTCAGGCCGTGGCCGAGGGCGTGGCCTTCGTGCCGGGCGAGCCCTTCTATGCCCAGCAGCCCGACCCGCGCACGCTGCGCCTGTCCTATGTGACGCTGACGCCCGACGAGATCCGCCAGGCGGTGGCCGCGCTGGGTCGCGTGGTGCGGCGCCAACTGGAGGACACGCTGCAAAAGGGCACCCCGTGAGCACGGCCCGCCGCTTCAGCCAGCTCGATGTCTTCACCGCCACGCCGCTGCGGGGCAACCCGTTGGCCGTGGTGCACGATGCCGAGGGACTGGACGACGCCACGCTGGCCGCCTTCGCCCGCTGGACGAACCTGAGCGAAACGACCTTCCTGCTGCCGCCGACCGATCCGGCGGCCGACTACCGGGTGCGCATCTTCACGCCCGGCGGCGAGCTGCCCTTTGCCGGCCACCCCACCCTGGGCAGCTGCCAGGCCTGGCTGCAGGCCGGGGGCCAGCCCCGCCAGCCCGGCGAGGTGGTGCAGCAGTGCGGAGTCGGCCTGGTGCGGGTGCGCCGTTGCGGCGCGCGGCTGGCTTTTGCCGCCCCGCCCTGCCGGATGGCCGAGGTCGAGCCCGACCGCTTGGCCGCGGTGCTGCAGGCCCTGGGCCTGACGGCCGGGCAGGTGCTACGGGCCCAGTGGCTGGACAACGGGCCGAACTGGCTGGGCCTGCTGCTCGACAGCGCCGAGACGGTGCGCGCCCTGCGGCCCAACCATGTCGCCCTGGCCTCGCTGGCCAAGGTCGGGGTCGTCGGGCCACAGGCCGCCGGCGCGGACACTGCCTTCGAGGTGCGGGGCTTCGTGGCGCCGATCGGCATCGACGAGGACCCGGTGACCGGCAGCCTGAATGCCAGCCTGGCCCAGTGGCTGATCGGGGCCGGCCTGGCCCCGCGTCACTATGTGGCCGCCCAAGGCTCCCAGCTTGGCCGGGCCGGCCGGGTGCATGTGGACTGCGACGGACCAACGATCTGGATCGGCGGCGACGTGGCCACCGTGATCGAGGGCAGCGTCACGCTCTGAGCAGGTGGCGCCACGGGCGCGATGACCGCGTCCGTGACGCGTTGCGGCGACAATCGCACCATGTTCCAGCCTTCCCAGTACGACGTCCGTCGCTTCTTCTGCGACGTCCTGGCCAAGCAGCGTGCCGGCCAGGTGCTCTCGCCGATCGAAACCCTGGCGGCCGGCTGGATCGACCAGCATCCCGAGTACCACGCCGACCTGTCGGACGTGGACGCGGCCTTGGCCCAGGTCTATGACGTGCAGGAGGGGCGGACCAACCCCTTTCTGCACCTGTCCATGCACCTGACGATCAGCGAGCAGGTCTCGATCGACCAGCCGCATGGCATCCGCCAGGCGGTGGAGCTGCTGGCCATGCGCCGGCATTCGCTGCACGAAGCCCACCACGAGGTGATGGACTGCCTGGGCGAGATGATCTGGGCCTCGCAGCGCAGCGGGCGTCCACCCGACGGGCATGCCTACCTGGACGCGGTGCGGCGCCGGGCCACGCGCTGAACGCCCAGCCGGCCTCCGCAGGGCGGGCTCAGTAAGGCAGGAATTCGCCGGCCCACAGCCGGTCCAGATCCTTGAAGCCCCAGAGATGGGGGTTCTCGCGCGAGACGATCTGGTCGCTGGACTGCGACAGATCCAGCACCACCGGGGTCATGGGCATCTGCGCGTTGATCGAGAAAAAGGCCTTCACGATCGGCGTCACCAGGGACTGCGGGTTCTGCTCCGTCACCACCGCCAGCCGGCCTGACTGCAGACGCACCAGCGAGCCCACCGGGTAGATGCCCAGGCTCTTGACGAAGGACTGGAAGATCAGCGGATCAAAGTGTCCCTTCCAGGACGCCATCTTGGCCACCGAGTTGGCCGGGTCCCAACCCGCCTTGTAGGGCCGGTTCGAGGTGATGGCGTCGTAGACATCGCACACCGCCCCCATGCGGGCCAGCAGCGAGATGCGTTCCCCCGGCAGACGGTGCGGATAGCCGGTGCCGTCCATGCGCTCATGGTGGTGTAGGCAGACGTCCATGGCCGCCTCGGGCGCGCCATGGGCCTCCTGCAGCATCTCGTAGCCCCGCACCGGGTGGCTCTTCATGATGGTGAACTCGTCATCCGTCAGCTTGCCGGGCTTGTTCAGCACCTCCAGCGGCATCACGGCCTTGCCCAGGTCGTGCAGCAGACCGGCCAGGCCGGCCTCCCGGCACTGGCTCTCGCTGAGCGCCAGCTGCCGAGCCAGGGACACCATCAGCGCGCACACCGCCACCGAATGCATGTAGGTGTAGTCGTCCTGGGTCTTCAAGCGGGCCAGGCTGACCAGCGCCCCTGGGTTGCGGAACACGGAGTCCGCGATCTCGTTCACCAGAGGCAGGCACTGCTCCGCGTCCAGGGCCTTGCCCAACCGGGCCTCGGCGAACATCGACGTCACCTGCTCCCGGGCCTCGGCGCAAATGGCCTGGGCCTGATGCAGTTCCTCCGCCAGTGAGCGGTCGGGCGCCGGTGGCGGCCCGGAAGCCGTTCGGACAGACGGAGCAGCAGCCGGTGTCGTCTCGGGGGCCGACGAGGGCGGGGGCCGGCTCTCGGCCGGCGGGGCCACCGCCCGCGCAGGCACCAGCACATCCAGCCCCTTGGAGACATCGATCACCACCGCGGGCACCTGGCTTTCCTGCAGCTTGTGCAGGTCGGCCACATCTTCCAGGACGAAGTGGGTCTGCCAGAACGGATGGTCGATCCAGGCCCCTTCCAGCGCCTGGATGTGCATGCCCAACCGCACCTGGGACACCGGAATCTTCTTCAGCATGGATCAGCAACGTCCTGTACAAGCCGGCGTGCTCGGAATTCACGCCCTCCCTATTCGTTATCGGCCCTGCGCGAGGGGGCTTGAGCAGACGCCCGCGTCATGAGACGTTCAACGTAGCATCGATTGAGGAGCCGTGCGCAGATCACCGGGCAGGCTGGCCAGGAAGGCCGCCACCTCCTGGGCCTGGGCATCGCTGAGCGTGGCCGCCATCCCGACCATGATCGGGTTGCCGCGCCCGACCACCGCATGGCCCTGGGTCTGATAGGCCTTGAGGGCCTGGTAGAGGTAGTCACGGTGCTGACCCGCCAGCCGCGGGTAGCTCGCGTCCAGCGGGTTGTTGAAGTTGGCGCCGTGGCAGGCCGTGCAGGCCGCCAGCTTGTCCTTCAGATCGGCCGGCAGCGCCACCTGGGCCGGCGGCGGGCTGGCCGGTGGCTTGCCCAGCGTGGCGTAGTAGGCCGCCAGGTCGGCGATGTCCTGGTCGGTCAGCGAGCCGGCCACACCGCGCATCGTCGGATGCTTGCGCTCGCCCTGGCGGTAGGCCGCCAGGGCCGCGGCCAGGTACTTGCCGTTCTGACCAGCGATCATCGGCACCTGATAGACCTGCGGAAAGCTGGCCCGGTAGCCCTCAATGCCATGACAGCCGATGCACATCGCGTTGATGCGCGCACCGTTGTCTGCCCGGCCGGTGACCGTCTGCGCCGCAGCCGGCCCAGCCGCCCAGACCAGTGCGGTCGCCAGCACGGCGGCCCTGAGTCTCCACGCCATGTCGCCTCCAGTCGGGGCCTCTGAGGGGCCCATGCCTCTGCCCGGAACGGGACCGGTCGGGGCCCAGCATATACTGCCCTGAACCCCCTTCGCCCCCCCGGATTCCCCTATGAAATTCCAAGGTTCCGACCGCTATGTCGCCACCGATGACCTGATGCTGGCGGTGAATGCGGCGATGACGCTCAAGCGCCCGCTGCTGGTCAAGGGCGAGCCCGGCACCGGCAAGACGATGCTGGCCGAAGAGGCCGCCCAGGCCCTGGGACTGCGCCTGCTGGAATGGCATATCAAGAGCACCACCAAGGCCCATCAGGGCCTGTACGAGTACGACGCGGTCAGCCGCCTGCGCGACAGCCAACTGGGCGACGACAAGGTGCACGACATCCGCAACTACATCGTCAAGGGTGTGCTGTGGCAGGCCTTCGAAGCGGACGAGCCGGTGGCTCTGCTGATCGACGAGATCGACAAGGCTGACATCGAGTTTCCGAACGACCTGCTGCGCGAACTCGACCGCATGGAGTTCCACTGCTACGAGACGCGCGAGACCATCCGCGCCAAGCACCGGCCGCTGGTCTTCATCACCTCCAACAACGAGAAGGAGCTGCCCGACGCCTTCCTGCGCCGCTGCTTCTTCCACTTCATCAAGTTCCCCGAGCCGGACACGATGCAGCGCATCGTCGATGTGCACTTCCCCGGTCTCAAGCAGGAGCTGCTGGCTGCGGCGCTGAAGGCCTTCTACGAGGTGCGCCACCTGCCGGGCCTGAAGAAGAAGCCCAGCACCTCCGAGCTGATCGACTGGCTCAAGCTGCTGGTGGCTGAGGACATCCCGCTGGACGCGCTGCGCAGCACCGACGAGCAGACCAGCCTGCCGCCGCTGGTGGGGGCTCTCTTGAAGAACGAGCAGGACATCAGCCTGTTCGAGAAGCTGCTGACCATGCAGCGCAACCACCGCTGAGTCCCGCGCGATGCTGAACGTCCACCCCGTGACGCTGGCACAGGCACCTGTGCGCCTGGTGCCCCTGGCACTTGAACACGAAGCCGGCCTGAAGGCCGCTGCTGCCGATGGCGCACTCTGGACCCTGCGCGTGACCTCGGTGCCCGAGCCCGAGCAGACCCGGACCTACATCGAGAACGCCCTGGCCGGCCAAGCCGCCGGCCACCGCCTGCCCTTTGCCGTGCTGGACAGCGCCAGTGGCCGCGTGCTGGGCAGCACCAGTTACCACGACATCGTGCCCGCCATCGACAGGCTGGAGATCGGCTGGACCTGGTACGCGCGCTCGGTGCAGCGCAGCGCCGTCAACACCACGGCCAAGCTGCTGCTGCTCACGCACGCCTTCGAGGCCCTGGGCGCGCAGCTGGTGGGCTGGCGCACCGACAACTACAACTTCGCCTCCCAGCGCGCCATTGAGCGCCTGGGCGCCAAGAAGGACGGCGTGCTGCGCCACCATGCGCTGCGGCGCGACGGCACCGTGCGCGACACCGTGATGTACAGCCTGGCTGCCGGCGAGTGGCCCGAGGTCAAGGCCCACCTGAACTGGTTGCTCGCCCGCCCCCGCTGAACCGGGACGCCCCGCGCCATGCTGATCGACTTCTTCTACACGCTGCGCGCCGCCAAGCTGCCCGTTTCCGTGCGGGAGTACCTGACGCTGCTCGAGGCCCTGCGCGCCGGCGTGATCGGCCCCTCGGTGGACCAGTTCTACCACCTGGCCCGCATCACGCTGGTGAAGGACGAGGCCCATTTCGACAAGTTCGACCAGGCCTTCGCCGCCTACTTCCAGGGCGTGGAGCTGCTGACCGACTTCGGCCAGGAGATCCCGCTGGACTGGCTCAAGAAGGTGCTGGAGAAGGAGCTCAGCCCCGAGGAGAAGGCCGCCATCGAGGCCCTGGGCTGGGACGAGCTGATGAAGACGCTGGCCAAGCGCCTGGAGGAGCAGAAGGAACGCCACGAGGGCGGCAACAAGTGGATCGGCACCGGCGGCACCAGCCCCTTCGGCCATGGCGGCTACAACCCGCGCGGCATCCGCATCGGCGGGCCGGGGCGGCAGCGCAGTGCCGTCAAGGTCTGGGACAAGCGCGAGTTCGCCGACTACGACGACAGCCGCGAGATCGGCACCCGCAACATCAAGGTGGCGCTGCGCCGGCTGCGCCGCTTCGCCCGCGAAGGCTCGGACCTGGAACTGGCGCTGGACGACACCATCCGCGCCACCGCGGCCAATGCCGGCCTGCTGGACATCCAGATGGTGCCCGAGCGCCACAACAAGGTGAAGGTGCTGTTGCTGATGGACGTGGGCGGCACCATGGACGACCACGTGGCCCAGGTGGAGGAACTGTTCTCGGCCGCCAAGAGCGAGTTCAAGCACCTGGAGTTCTACTACTTCCACAACTGCGTCTACGACTTCCTCTGGAAGGAGAACCGGCGCCGCTACAACGAGAAGACCCCCACCTGGGAGGTGCTGCGCAAGTACAACAAGGACTGGCGGCTGATCTTCGTCGGCGACGCGACGATGAGCCCCTACGAGATCCTGCAGCGCGGCGGCAGCGTCGAGTACAACAACGCCGAGGCCGGCGCCGAGTGGCTGCAACGCCTCACCCACGCCTTCCCGAAGTTTGTCTGGATCAACCCCGAGCCGACGGCGGTGTGGGAATACCGGCAGAGCATCGCCATCGTCCAGCGGCTGATGCAGCAGCGCATGTTCCCACTCACGCTGGCCGGGCTGGAAGGCGCGATGCGCCTGCTCAGCAAGTGAGGAGACCCCCTCTGTCGCGGGTTCACTTCGGGTCGCTCCTGCCCATCCTGCTGTTGGGCTGCGGGGGCTTGTGCGCCGCGGCCGACGACATCCCGCCCCCCCCACCGGCGGCAGCTGCCTCGGCCGCCGAGCCGGCCCCCCCGCCCGCCCCTGCGACCCAACGGCCCCGGCTGACGGTCGACGCGCCCGGTGCGCTGAAATCCCTGCTGGAGAGCGGCCTGGACCTGGCCCGCGCGATCCAACTGCCCGATGCCGGCGAGCTGAGCGATGCCGAGTGGTCCCGGCTGATCGCCGCGGCCCCCGCCCAGGCCCAGGAACTGGCCCGCACCGCGGGCTACTTCAACGCCCAGGCCCGCATCAGCCAGCTGGAAGGGGGCGGCACCCAGCCCCTGCGCGTCACGCTGACGCTGGAGCCCGGACCGGCCGTGCACATCGGTCGGGTGACACTGCAGATCCAGGGCGAGCTCTATGACCTGGCGGAAGAAGGCGATGCCCCCGCGCAAGCCCTGCGCCAGCAGATCGAACAGCAATGGGCCCTGCCCGTGGGGGCCCGTTTCACCCAGGACACCTGGGACAACGCCAAGACCGCGGTGATCGGCACCCTGCGTTCGGCCGGCTATGCGGCCGCCAGCTGGGCCGGTACCGCCGCGGAGGTCGACCCCGACACCCAGAAGGTGCGGCTCTTCGTGGTGGCCGACAGCGGACCCCTCTACCGAGCGGGCACGATCGAAGTGACTGGCCTGGTGCGCCATGACACCGCGCGCATCCGCGACCTGAGTGGCATCCCGCCCGGCACCGCGCTCACCGAGGCCAAGCTGCAGGACTACCAGGAACGCCTGAGCAAGACCGGCCTGTTCGACCAGGTCAGCGTCAGCATGGACCCCGACGTGGAGAAGGCCGGCCAGGCCCGGGTGCTGGTGCAGGTGCGCGAAACCCCGCTGCAGACCGCCACCACCGCGCTGGGCATCAGCACCGCCAGCGGCCCACGGGCCAGCCTGGAGCATGTGCACCGGCAGGTGTTCGGCTTCCCGGTCACCGCCACCAACAAGTTTGTCTGGGGCAAGAACGAGCAGTCCTGGAATGGCGAAGTCTCCAGCTACCTGAACCAGCACCTGCAGCGCGATCTGGTCGGCGGGCAGGTGGACCGCCAGCTGACCGCCGACGACATGGTGCTGGCCCAGCGCCTGCGCATCGGCCGCTCGACCGAGCACCCGGTGGTCGAACGGCTGGATTACGTCGAGCTGGATGGCTCGCGCGAGTGCACCCGCGAGGGGGCCCATTTCTTCAACTGCGAGACGCTCAAGGCCGCCTCGGTGGCCACCAACCGCACCTGGCGCAAGGTGGACAGCGTGCTGCTGCCCACCAGCGGCTACACGCTGACGGCGCAGTTCGGCACTGGCCTGGCCGACGGCAGCGACACCAAACGTGGCGCCTTCGCACGGGCCTATGGCCGCCTGACCGCCTACTGGCCGGTGGGCGGCTGGTACACCCAGGGCCGCCTGGAACTGGGAAAGGTCATCATGCAGCCCGATGTGCAAGTGCCCGACAGCCTGCGCTTCCGTGCCGGCGGGGACAACTCGGTGCGCGGCTATGCCTGGCGCACGCTGGCCCCCAGCACGGCCGATGGCGGCATCACCGGGGGCCGCATGCTTTTCACCACCAGCCTCGAGGTCGCCCACCCCCTCTCGGAGGCCCTGCCCTCGGTCTGGGGCGCGCTGTTCGTCGATGCCGGCCGGGCGGCCGACAAGATCAGCGAGCTCAACCCCGCGCTGGGCTATGGTGTGGGGGTGCGCTGGCGCAGCCCGGTCGGCCCGCTGGCGGTGGACTGGGCCTGGGGCCAGGAGGTGCACCGTGGCCGGCTGCACCTGAATGTCGGCATCGCCTTCTGAGAACGCCCGCATGAGCGAACTGCCCCCCACCGACCCCACACCGACGCCCGACGTGCCGCCCCCCGCACCGGCCCGGCGCCGGGCCTGGCTGGCCGCCGCCGGGCTCGCGCTGGGTCTGGGCGCCGCCACCGCGGCCGGGCTGGGCGCCTGGGTCTGGCACAGCCAGGACGGCCTGAGCCGTGCACTGGCCCTGGTGCCAGGGCTGACGGTGGAGGGCCTGCAGGGCACGCTGGCCGACGGGCGGCTTCAGGTTGGCCGCCTGCACCTGTCCCTCGCCAGCGGGCAGCTGGAGGTCACGCAGCTGCGGATCGAGACGCTGCACGCGCAGTGGCGCCCGCGGGCCGGCGCCTGGCTGCGGCTGGAGGCCGGGCGCATCGCCGCCGATCGTGTGCAATGGCAGTCCGCCACCAACGCGCCCGCCAGCCCGCCGCCCTCCGACCTGCGTCTGCCCCTGGACCTGCGCGTGGACCGTCTGGCCATCGGCCAGATCGACATCGCCCCGTTGCCGCCGTTGACCCACCTCCAAGCCCAGCTGGAACTGGGCGCCGGGCAAGGTCAGCAGCATCGCCTGACCCTGCAGAACCTCGACACCGACCGCTTCCAGGTCAGCGGCCAGGCCCGTATTGGCACTGCGGGCCCGATGGCCGTGCTGGGACAGCTGGCCCTGCACAGCCTGACGACCACCGACACATCGGCCAGCCTGCCCTGGCAGGCCACGCTGGCCCTGCAGGGACCGCTGAGCGCACTGGACGTGCACGCCCGGCTGGCCGGCCAGGCGGCCCATCCACAGGACACCGCGCCCCAGGCCGAGCTGCGCACCCACCTGAGCCCGTTCGCCGCCTGGCCGCTGGGCGAGCTGAGCCTGCAGACCACCGCCCTGGACCTGGCCGGCCTGAGCAGCAGCGCGCCTCACACCCGGCTGGACGTGCAGGCCCGGGTCCACAGCGCCGGGCTGCACCAGCCCGCCCAGGCGGAGGTGCAAGCCACCAACCAGGCCCCCGGCCGCTGGGACGAAGGCCGGCTGCCGCTGCGCACCCTGAGCCTGACGCTGCAGGGCACGCCCCAGCCCTTGACCGAGCTGTCGCTGCAGCGTCTCGACCTCGAATGGGCCAACGCCAAGCAGTCGGCCGGCCGCTGGAGCGGCAAAGGCCGCTACCGCGTCGACCAGGGACGGGCCGACCTGACGCTGCAGGTGACCCACTGGCAACCTGCCGCCCTGGACCCCCGGCTGCCCGCCATGACGCTGGGCGGACCGGTGACCCTGCAGCTGAGCGAGCTCCCGGTGCCCGGCCAGCCCGCCAGCGGCGCGGCGCCTACGCTGGCCCTGAAAACCGCGCTGCAAGGCCCCCTGGAAACCAGCGCCGGCGGCCACACCACGGCGGCATTCCAGTTCGACGGACAACTGGCCCGCCAGCGCGTGACCGTGCAGACCCTGCAGCTGAACGCCGGGGCCGCCCAGGCCTCACTGAGCGGCGACGCTCTGCGCCTGGCCAACGCCGACTGGCAATGGCAGATCAAAGGTCAGCTGAAGGACCTGGACCTGCGCACCTGGTGGCCCGGCGAGCCCGACAGCGAATGGCGCCGCGCCCCGCAACGCCTGCAGGCCGAGTTGAGCAGCACCGGCAGCCTGCCCGAAGACGTCGCGCCGCAGCCGCTGGCCTTGTGGAAAGCCCTGAAGGGGCAGATCCAGCTGCAGCTGCATCCCAGCGTGGTGGCCGGCGTGCCGGTCCAGGGACGGCTGGAAGTGGACAAGCGCGGCGAGCAACAGCGCGCCAGCGCCGAGCTCCAGCTGGACGACGGACACCTGCAGGCCCGCTGGGCCGGCAACGCCCTGGCCCCGGAACGTGCCCAGGGCGACGCCACGCTGACACTGCCCCGGCTGCAGACGCTGGCCCCCTGGCTGCGCCTGTTCCCGGCGCTGGCGGGCTGGGCCCCCCAGGCCGGCCGGCTGGACCTGAACGCCCGCCTGGGCGGTGAGACCGGCAACGGTCGCTGGCAGACCCGGCTGGACCTGCAGGACCTGCAGGCCGGCACCGTGCAGATGAGCCAGGCCCAGCTGAACGCCCAGGGCGGCCTGCACGAGACCGACCCCTTGCAGGGCAGCCTGAAGATCCGCCAGCTGCGCGAAGGGGGTCGCAGCCTCACGCAGCTGGACGGTCAGCTCAGCGGCAGCCTGCAGCGCCACCATGCCAGCCTGCGGGCCGATACCGGCCTGCATCCGCCGGCCTGGCTGGAGCGCCTGGCGGGCAACCGCGGAGGCGCCCCAACCCAGTTGACGGCCGATCTGGACGGCCAGTGGCAGGCCGACACCGGCGGCCCACGCTGGCAGGGCACGCTGCAGCAGTTGCAGCTGCGCGCCGCCGATGGCAGCGGCCAGCCCTGGCTGGCCCTGCACACGGTCCAGGGCCACCTGCAATGGCGGCCCGACGGCAGCCTGCAGCAGGCCAGCCTGTCGCCCGGCGTGCTGGCCTTGCCCGGCGGCGGCGCGCTGCGCTGGACCGAGGCCAGCTGGCAGGGTGGCGACCCTGCCCGTCCACCGCGGGCCCTGCTGCGGGCCCAGCTGGACCCGCTGGCCGTTGCCCCGCTGCTGGCCAAGACCCAGCCCGGGATGATGTGGGCCGGTGACCTGCGGATGGGCGGCAGCATCGCCCTGCAGTGGGACCGGCAGCTGGACCTGGATGTGGTGCTGGAGCGCCAGTCGGGCGATCTCAGCATCGACGAGGACGGCTTGATCTCCACCCCGGGCCGCCTGGCGTTGGCGCTCAGCGATCTGCGGGTCGGCCTGAGCGCCCACCAGGGCCAGTGGCAGTTCACGCAAGGCCTGGCCGGCCTGCACCTGGGCGTCCTGGGCGGTGCGCTGACCGCCCGCACCGCGCCCGAGCGCTGGTGGCCGGACGTGCAGGCCCCCCTGCAGGGCAGCTTCAGCCTGAAGGTGGCCGAGCTGGGGGCCTGGGCCTCCTGGGTGCCGGCGGGCTGGCGCCTGGGCGGCGCGTTGGAGGCCAATGGCCTGGTGACCGGCCGCTGGGGCGCGCCCGAAGCCTCCGGCCAGGTCAACGGCCAGGGGCTGAGCCTGCGCAACGCGCTGCAGGGGGTGGATTTGAGCCAGGGCCAGTTGAAGCTGCATCTGGACGGCGCCCATGCCCACCTGGACAGCCTGCGTTTCAAGGGCGGAGACGGGCAGATCGAAGCCACCGGCGATGCCGAGTTGGGCGAGCATCCGCAAGCCCGACTGAAGATCGAGGCCCACCAGTTCCGTGCCCTCGGCCGGCTCGACCGCCGCTTGGTGGCCAGCGGCAACGCCACCCTGCTGCTGGACCGTGACCAGCTCGCCCTGGATGGCCAGGTCACCCTCGACGAGGGGCTGATCGACGTCAGCCGCGGCGACGGGCCCTCGCTGTCGGACGACGTGGTCATTGCGGGCACGCCGGCCGCCAGCACTGCCCCCCAGGATCCCAACGGCAATGGTGCCAAGCGGGTCACCCGCCTGAACCTGGCCCTGGACCTGGGCAAGAAGCTGCGGCTCAGAGGCCACGGCATCGACACCACGCTGCAGGGCGCGCTCAAACTCGGCAACCCGCAGCGCAAGCTGGCGCTGCAGGGCACAGTGCGCACCGTGCAGGGCACCTACAAGGCCTACGGGCAGAACCTGCGTATCGCGCGCGGCGACCTGCTGTTCACCGGCCCGCTGGACGACCCGCGGCTGGACATCTACGCGGTGCGCCCCAACCTGGACACCAACGTCGGGGTGCTGATCACCGGCACCGCGCTGAATCCGCGCGTGCGCCTGGCCAGCGACACCGACATGAGCGACACCGAGCGCCTGAGCTGGCTGGTCATGGGCCGCGCGCCGGACAATCTGGGCGAGGCCGACACCGCCATGCTGCAGCGCGCCGCCCTGGCCCTGCTGGCCGGCGACGGCGAGAGCCCCACCGACAAGGTGCTGGGGGCCCTGGGTCTGACCGACTTCGGCATGCGGCGCGACACCAGCACCACCGGTGCCGGCAGCACGGTGCAGTCCACCATCTTCAGCGTGGGCAAGCAGTTGTCCAACCGCTGGTACGTGGGCTACGAACACAGCATCAACGCCACGGCGGGCAGCTGGCAGCTGATTTACCGGGTGGCGCAACGCTTCACGCTGCGGGCCCAGTCGGGCGAGGACAACGCCGTCGACGCGATCTGGTCCTGGCGCTGGAACTGACACGCCGCGCCGGGGCGCCCATGTCACAATCACGGGCTGCACCCAGGCGCCGCCGTAGTTCAATGGATAGAACGGGGACCTCCTAAGTCTCAGATGCAGGTTCGATTCCTGCCGGGGGCACCACATCCCCGCCTGATGGCCGCTGTGCCCGCCCGGTGCCCGCGTGTGAGCCTTCGCTATCGCGCTGAGGCCCTTGTGACGGCGCTTCCCGCCCCCAGATCCAAGCAACTTTCCGGCCAAATCCGGTCTTCTCCGGCGCTGGGAACAGGTGGGCGGCTCTATACTGCCGCCCTGCGTGCATAGAAAGCGGGACGTCACAGATGGGTGCCAAGTTGAAGATGGTGGGGCTGCTCACGATGGGAGCAGTGGCCGGTGCGCTGACCACCATCCAGTTCACGGCCGAGGCCCGGAACAGCTATGGCCCCCTGCCGCTGGAAGAAATGCAGCAACTGGCGGCCGTGTTCGGCATGATCAAGACCGACTATGTCGAGCCGGTCGATGAGAAGAAGCTGATCACCGACGCCATCTCCGGCATGGTGTCCGGGCTGGATCCGCACTCGCAGTACTTCGACAAGAAGTCCTACAAGGAATTCCGCGAAGGCACCTCTGGCCGCTTCGTCGGCGTGGGCATCGAGATCGGCATGGAAGACGGTCTGGTCAAGATCGTCTCCCCGATCGAAGGCTCGCCCGCCTACCGCGCCGGCCTGAAGTCCGGCGACCTGATCACCAAGATCGACGAGGCAGCCGTCAAGGGCCTGACCATGGACGAGGCCATCAAGCGCATGCGCGGTGAGCCCAACACCAAGGTCGTGCTGACCGTGTTCCGCAAGAACGAGAACCGCAGCTTCCCGGTCACGATCACCCGCGAAGAAATCCACGTCCAGAGCGTGAAGGCCAAGACCATCGAGCCGGGCTACGGCTGGATCCGCATCACGCAGTTCCAGGACCGCACGGTCGATGACTTCGCCCGCAAGCTTGAGGAACTGTTCAAGCAGAACCCGCAGATGAAGGGCCTGGTGCTGGACCTGCGCAACGATCCGGGCGGTCTGCTGGAAAGCGCCGTCGCGGTGGCCGCCGCCTTCCTGCCGGCCAACGCGGTGGTGGTGAGCACCAACGGCCAGATCCCCGAATCCAAGGCCACCTTCCGCGCCACGCCGGACGATTACCTCCGCCGCGGCAGCACCGACCCGCTCAAGAAGCTGCCGGCCGCGGTCAAGTCTGTGCCGCTGGTGGTGCTGGTCAACGAAGGCTCGGCCTCCGCCAGCGAGATCGTCGCCGGTGCGCTGCAGGACCAGAAGCGCGCCACGCTGATGGGCGCCCAGACCTTCGGCAAGGGTTCGGTGCAGACTGTGCGCCCGCTGTCGGCCGAGACCGCCCTGAAGATCACCACCGCGCGCTACTACACCCCCAGCGGCCGCTCCATCCAGGCCAAGGGCATCGTGCCCGAGGTCTGGCTGGACGAAACCGCCGAGGGCAATGTCTTCGCCGCCCTGCGCACCCGTGAGGCCGACCTCGACAAGCACCTGACCAACGGCCCCGAGGCCCAACAGGATGCTGCCCGCGAGAAGGCCCGTGAGGAAGCCCGCCAGAAGCTCGAGGAGCAGATCGCCAAGGACAAGAATGCCGTCAAGCCACTGCCCGAGTTCGGCAGCGCCGACGACTTCCAGCTGGCCCAGGCGCTCAACCGCCTGAAGGGCAAGCCGGTGGTGGTCAGCAAGACCATGACCGAGCGCAAGGCCGAGGGCTCCGCGCAGTAAGCACCGCGCCGCCCTCCGCGTGACCGACGACGACCTGCTGCGCTTTTCGCGGCACATCCTGCTGGACGACATCGGCATCGAAGGACAGCAGCGCCTGCTGGACGCCCACGCGCTGGTGATCGGCGCTGGCGGGCTGGGCTCGCCGGTGGCGCTGTACCTGGGCAGTGCCGGTGTCGGCCGCATCACGCTGGTCGACCCGGACACGGTGGACCTGACCAACCTGCAGCGCCAGATCGCCCACGCCCAGGACTGCATCGGCCAGCCCAAGGTGGCCTCGGCCGCCACCGCCATCCACGGGCTGCACCCTGGCGCCCGGGTCGACACCCTGGTCCAGCGCGCCGATGCCGCCCTGCTCGATGCCTGGGTGCCTCAAGCCGATGTGGTGCTGGACTGCAGCGACAACTTCGCCACCCGCCAGCAGGTCAACGCCGCCTGCGTGCGCCACCGCCGGCCGCTGGTCAGCGGCGCGGCCATCGGCTTCGATGGCCAGCTGAGCGTCTACGACAGCCGCCAGCCCGAGGCGCCCTGCTACGCCTGCCTGTTCCCGCCCGATGCCGCGGTGGAGGAAGTCCGCTGCGCCACCATGGGCGTGTTCGCGCCGCTGGTGGGCATCATCGGCGCGGCCCAGGCGGCCGAGGCGCTCAAGCTGCTGACCGGCGTTGGCAGCTCGCTGGCCGGCCGGCTGCAGATGCTGGATGCCCGGCAGATGCGCTGGAGTGAGATCCGCATTCCCCGCGCGCCGGACTGCCCGGTCTGCGCGTCCTTCCACCGCTCCGTTCACGGTTGACCATGGCCCCCCCTCCGCACCAGATCGATCCCCGTTTCCCGTCGGCCGAAGAAGAAGCGGCCCGCCAGAAAACCCCCTCGCCCTACAGCGGTCCGGAAAGCAGCTACCAGCTGGCCTTCACCGACCACGACTTTCTGCTGCGCAAGGACCTGCGGCCGGTGCGCATGCAGCTGGAGCTGCTCAAGCCCGAACTGGTACAGCAGGAACAGGGCGTGGACAGCACCATCGTGATCTTCGGCAGCGCCCGCATTCCCTCGCTGGAGCAGGCCGCCCGCGAGCTGGACGCCGCCCGGGCCAGCGGTGAGGAACAGGCCATCCGCCGGGCCGAGACCCGCCAGCGCATGAGCGCCTATTACGAAGAGGCCCGCCGCCTGGCGAGCCTCATCACCGAGCGTTCCCGCTCGTTGGCCACGCCGGTCTATGTCTGCACCGGGGGGGGCCCCGGCATCATGGAGGCGGGCAACCGTGGCGCGCACGAAGCCGGCGGCAAGAGCGTGGGCCTGAACATCGTGCTGCCGCACGAGCAGGAGCCCAACCCCTTCATCACGCCGGAGCTGTGCTTCCAGTTCCACTACTTCGCGCTGCGCAAGATGCACTTCCTGATGCGCTCGGTGGCGCTGGTGTGCTTCCCGGGTGGCTTCGGCACGCTTGACGAGCTGTTCGAGACCCTGACCCTGACCCAGACCGGCAAGAGCCGGCGCCGCCCCATCCTGCTGGTCGGCCGTGAGTTCTGGACCCGCCTGATCGATTTCGACTGGCTGGTGGAGTCCGGCATGATCAACGCGCAGGATCTGTCGCTGTTCCGCTTCGTCGAGACCGCCGAAGAGGCCTGGCAGGCCCTGGTGCAGGACGAGGGATTGCAGCTGGAAGCCCGCGATCCGGACCCCGCATCGGCCTGACGCCGACGCACAATCGCGCCATGCTGAACCAAGTCACCCTCATTGGCGCGCCCACCGACATCGGGGCGGGCGCGCGGGGCGCCAGCATGGGGCCAGAAGCCCTGCGCGTGGCGAACATCGGCCCCATCCTGGAAAGCCATGGCCTGGCGGTGCGTGACCGGGGCAACCTGGTCGGCCCGTCCAACCCCTGGCAGCCACCGCTGCAGGGCTACCGCCATCTGCCCGAGGTGGCCGCCTGGAACCGCCTGGTCCACGACGCGGTCTACGCCGAGCTGTGCGACGGCCGCCTGCCCATCCTGCTGGGCGGCGACCACTGCCTGGGGCTGGGCTCGATCAGCGCGGTGGCCCGCCACTGCCGCGACACCGGCAAGAAGCTGCGCGTGCTGTGGCTGGACGCCCACGCCGACTTCAACACCAGCGCGCTGACGCCCAGCGGCAACATCCACGGCATGCCGGTGGCCTGCCTGTGCGGTTTCGGGCCCCAGGAACTGATCGAGATCGGCGGCCAGGTGCCGGCCATCAGCCCCAAGTGGGTGCGTCAGATCGGCATCCGCAGCGTCGACGCCGGTGAAAAACGCTTCGTCCACGAGCAGGGCCTGGAGGTGTTCGACATGCGCTACATCGACGAGATGGGCATGCGCCACACCATGGAGCTGGCCCTGGCCACGCTGGACGCCAACACCCACCTGCATGTCAGCTTTGATGTGGATTTCCTGGACCCGGACATCGCCCCGGGCGTAGGCACCACCGTACCGGGCGGCCCCACCTACCGCGAGGCCCAGCTCTGCATGGAGATGATCGCCGACACCGGCCGGCTGGCCAGCCTGGACGTGGTGGAGCTCAACCCCGCGCTGGACGTGCGCAACAAGACGGCCACGCTGGCGGTGGACCTGATCGAGAGCCTGTTCGGCAAGAGCACCTTGATGCGACCCCAGACCTGACGGCCCACGCGCGGGGTAGCATTGACCCTTGTCCGGGAATGCCCAGGGAGGGCCGATGAAACGTTTCTACCGTGTGTCTGTTGCACTGATCGCCACCGCGGCCCTGAGCGCCTGTGGCGGCGGCGGTGACAGCGAGGCGGGTTCCACCACGTCCTACGCCGTTGGCACGGCGTGGGCCAACCTGTATGACGGCGGGGCCCGCAGCTGGTCGCTGTCCGGCACCACCACCTTTCAGGCCGCTGGAGGGGGTTCCGCCAGCTACGCCACCACTGCCAGTTTGGCCCTGACGCCGCTGGCGGATGCGCACTTCCCGGCCAACGATGTGAACGCGCATGTGCTGCAGAGCAGCACCAGCGTCTCACTGGCGGGTTCGACCAGCACCAGCACCAGCAGCTGGTACCTGGACGCCAACCTGCTCTACATGGGCAGCGTGGACAGCGACGGTTACTGCGAAGTGGCCAGCCAGCCAACGCCCCCTGCCGCCTATGCCACGATCGGCAACAGCGGCTCCTTGGCCAGCTACCAGCTGTATGACAGCTGCAGCGCCGGTGCCACCTTGGTGGGTACCGGCACCCTCAGATGGAGTCTGGAGCTGCAGAACGGCCAACCCTTCTTCTGCATGAACAGCCAGACCGACTATGTCAGCAGCGGCAGCTACACCGAGAAGGACTGCGTGGCCATCGACGTCAACGGCACGATCGGCAGCCAAGCCTCCATCACCGCGACAGACATCTCCACCGACGGTGTGGGCACGCTGAGCCTGCGCTCGAACTGAGTCACGCGAACGCTGTTGCGGGGGCCCCCAGGATCCAGCCTTCCAGCGGGTCCGCCGCCTCCGGCCAGCCGCAACGGGGCTGCGCGGCACCCCAGGCGGCCATCATCAGGCACAGCACCGCGTCCAGCGTGTCGCCGCGGGCGTCGTCCACCAGCGCCTCCCGCTGGGCGTGGCTCAGCCGCAGGCGCAGGCCCCAGGGCTGGCGCCCTTGCTCCAAGGCCTCGACCAGGTCCTTACGGGCGATCAGCCGCTCGGGCGTCTGCTTGGCCAGGTCATCGCTCTTGTAGCTGCGCCGCCCCAGCACCGCCCGCGCCAGCAAGCCCGGGTAGGCTTCCAGCGCCAGCCGTGTCGGGTCGCCCGCGGCATGGCCCACCAGCGTCACGCCGGCCGCGCGCAACAGGGGCACCCCGGCGTGGGCCATCCAGGCCACCGGCGGGTTGACCCACTTCATGCTGGGCGAGGAGCCCGCCGGCCGGTCGCAGGCCCGGTGGGCGAACTTGTCCCCCACCGGCCGGGCGGCGCAGAACGCCACCAAGCGGGCCCGCAGCTCGGGGCGCGGCAGGCTGGCGTAGCGCGCCATCGCCGCCGCCCAGTCCAGCGGCCAGCCCCAGTTCACCAGCAGCTCACGCGGCAAGCCGAACGGCAGGTCAAAGCCGCCCAGCCAGGGCCCCGGGGCGGACAGTCGCTCGGCCAGAGCCGCCAAGGTGGCGCAGCGTTCCACCGCATCCAGCCGCACGCTGGCCCCCACCCGCCGCCCCCAGGCCAGAACCACCGGCTTGCGGCGGCTGGGGGCGCTGCTGAAATCCACGCCCAGCAAGGGCAGCTCGGCCCCGGGCGCCCCGGGCAAAGACGGGAACAGCGCCGAGGCCGAGGCGGATTCGGGAAGCGGATGCGACATGCGCCGATTGTGCCGAGACCGCCCAGCCCGCCGCCCCGCTTGGCGACAATGCCGGCATGGCCATATCGAAGATGACGCGGCGGGGCCTCTGGGCGCTGGCCGGCGGGGTGGTGCTGTGTGCCGGGCTCTGGGGCGCCTGGCAGGCGGCCCTGTGGAAGCTGCAGGGCGCGCTACGGCAGGCCCTGGGGCCGCGAGCCCAGGTGCAGGCACTGACGGTGAACTGGAATGGCGTCACCATCACCGGCCTGCAACTGGCCGCCGCCCCCGGCTGGCCCGACCCGGAAGAAGCCTCGGTGCGGCGCATCTGGGTCCAGCCCGAACTGCGCAGCCTGTGGAGCGGCCCCTGGCGCATCCACCAGCTGGTGGTGGAAGACGGCCACATCAGCCTGCTGCGGGACCGGGCTGGCCGGTTGCGGCTGCTGCCCGGCCTGCTCGACACGCCCTCCTCCCCTGCCGCCCCGGCCTCCGCCGCATCGACCCTGGCCGACAGCCCGGACACCCTGGTCATCCAGCAGCTGCGGCTGAGCGGGGTGCGGGTGGACCTGTACGACGACTCCTTGCGCCCGGCGCTGCGCCGGCCCCACCACCTGCAGCTGGACGACCTGTCCGCCCAGGTGGACGGTCTGCACCTGCCCCGGTTGGCCCAACCCGTCCAGCTCGACATGCAGGGCCTGCTGCGCGGCGCCGGGGGCGCGGCCAACCACGACGGCCAGCTGAAGATCGAAGGCAGCCTGACCCCGGCCCGCCACGATGCGCGGCTGAAAGCCCAGCTGCACACAGTGGACCTGCGGGTGCTGCAGCCCTACCTGCTGACGGTCAACGCCGGCGGCATCCGCCAGGGCCGGCTGGACCTGGCGATGCAAGTCGACCTGAAGGCCAACCGCCTGCGCGCGCCGGGCACGGTCACGCTGACCGGACTGGAACTGGCCCACGGCAGTGGCTGGTGGGACCGCCTGGGCACCGCCGGTCGCCAAGCTGTCCTGAACACCCTGGCCGAGAAAGGCCGCATTGAGGTGCACTTCACGCTGGACGGCCGGCTGGACGACCCGAACTTTTCGGTCAACGACAGCCTGGCCCAACGCTTCGCCACCGGGCTGGCCAAATCGGTGGGGGTGAGCGTCGGTGGGGTGGTGGAAGGCGTGGGGCAGATGATCAAGGGGCTGTTTGGGCGCTGATTGATCGGTGCGGGATCACTACCAGTGATAATCCCACCCCCAAATGGGGGTGGCTTTGCCGCTTTTGACGCCGCCGCGTGGAATGTTATCCTGCATCGGACAGAAAATTCTCAACCGCGACAGGAACTTGGCAAACAATGTGCTGGAATGTTATCCGTCTTGTCGGGGTGTTATGCGTCACTTTTGACGTATATGAATAGTTAGGTTTTATGTCCATCGAAAAATCATCCTCATGTGCAAGTGGTGAGTATCTTGTGCTTGGAGAGATGCTCAGGCGAGGATATGAATGCTACTTGGCGAACGGCCCAACTCAAAATGGGTGGGATATTGTTATTCTCAACGAACATGGTGCAAACATAAGGATCCAAGTTAAAACAATCGATTGGCCAGAAAAGAATGCAATTAACGGCAAGCTCGACGATGGGTTCGATATTCTGATTGCTGTTCTTCTTCAGCGAAAAAAACCCCAGGCGAAGTATGTCATTGCCTCGCTCAATGAGATCAAGCCCCATCTTTCAGCAGTCTCGACAGACGAAAGTACCGCAAGGGGGCAAAGGGGCGGCAAAGAACGTACTTTGAACCTTGGCAAAAACTTCGAAACCCAAGATGGCAAGAAAGATCTAAAAGTAGACGAGGCGGGTTGGAGTCACTTAAAAGCATTGATTCACAACCTAACAACTCATTCAACCGGACCTGTGAAAAATACCCCGCAGCCCGGTTAATTCAAACATTGAGGCTGTAGCCAAACCCTGTCTTGCAGCCTCGAACTGACACGGCGCCCCTGGTGGGCGCCGTTTTGCTTTCTGCCCTGCGTTGGGTTTGCAGCGTGGCTTGGTGTCTGGGATATGCCCGCAGGCCCTCCCAGGGGCTACCAACGGGGCGACCAGGCCCCTTGGCTGCGGCCGTCACCTCATCCCATACCCAGCCTTGGCCAGCTTCTCGATGTTGTGCGCCAGGCAGAAGAGCTTGAACTGCCCGTCGACCTTCTTCTGCCCGCGCAGGGTGAAGCGGCGCAAACCCTTGTTGTGGCGCAGGTTGGCGAAGACCGGCTCCACGGTGGCCATGCGCCGGTCGTACAGGGCCCGGCCCTGGGGGCTGTCGATGAGCGCACGCATGCGCTGGGTGTGCGGATGGCCCTGCCCGGTGTTGGCCTGGTGGAAGGCCACCTGGCGTGCGGGCGTGGTCTCGGGTTTCCTCAGGCACTGGGCTTTGAGCGCGCAGGGCCCGCACTGGTTGGGCTGGAAGCGGTAGCGCCGTGAGACATAGCCGCGCTGCTGGGCTTCATGACCGCCTTGCACGGTGTGGCCGGCCGGGCAGGTGCAGCGGTCCTGGGCCGGGTCGTGTTGGAAGTCCTGGGGGCCGAAGAGTTTGGGCTGGTCGGGTTGGGCTGTCTTGTCGTGCAGCGGATCGGGCTGCTGGCGGTGCTTGGCCTGGTCGGTCAGGCGGGGGTCACGCTGGCGGCGCTGGTTGTCGGCGATGACGGCGGCCACGCCCAGCTCGGCCAGGGCCTGCAGATTGGCCTCCGAGTGGTAGCCCGCGTCAGCGGTGATGACCGTGTGCGCTGCCATGTGGGGCCGCGCGGCCTGCACGGCCGGCAGCAGCAGGGCCTGTTCAGAGCCGCTGCCATGGGCCTGAGCCTCGACGATGACCTGGTGGGCCGCATC
Organism: Ideonella benzenivorans; assembly: GCF_020387415.1. Classification (GTDB taxonomy): domain Bacteria; phylum Pseudomonadota; class Gammaproteobacteria; order Burkholderiales; family Burkholderiaceae_C; genus Ideonella; species Ideonella benzenivorans. The sequence goes on from NZ_JAGWCB010000012.1 coordinate 610,336, forward strand.
CACCGTGGCCACGCCGCAGTAGCCCTGGATGACGCCCTTGTCGGTGGCCATCTTGGCCGAGTCGTTGTCGGTGACGTTGCTCTTGCGGATGGCCCCGCGGCTGCCGGGCTTGTCCTGGGGGTGTTCGGCCAGGAAGCGGACGATGCGCTGGGCTTCGTGGCGCAGGCGCTCGACCTGGCGTTGTTCGCGGGCGGCCAGCGTGGGCTCGGGCGTCAGGGGCTCACCATCGCTGGCCTGGTGGCGACGCAGCATGGTGATGGCCGCGTCCAGCATCTTGCCGGCGCGCTGGGCCAGTTCGGCGCGGCTGCCGCTGTGGCGCTTGCTGGCGTTGCCCGGCAGCTTCACGCCGTCGATGGCGAACATCTCGCGGCCGATCAGGCCCTGGGCGTCACAGACCAGCAGCACCTGTTGGAACACCGCGGCGATGGGCCCGGCCAGGCGCGAGACGAAGCGGGCCACGGTGGTGAAGTGCGGGGCGTCCTGCCCGCACAGGGCGATGAAGGTGACGTGGCGCTCACAGGCCGAGGCAATGGCACGGCTGGAGACCAGACCGCGCGAATAGCCCAGCAACACCACCTTGAGCAGCACCGCGGGCGAGACGGCCGGCGCCCCCACCTCGTCGTTGCGGTAGTGGGCATCGAATCCGTCCAGCGGCACCGCACCGGAATCGATCAGGTGGTTCAGGGCAAATTCAAAGGTGCCGGGCAACAACTGCTCGGACAGCACCACCGGCAGGAAGCAGGGTTGGTTGGCAACGGGGCGGCAGCGGGCCATGGGCATCCCCAGTACAAGGCGACACATTCACCTTGCAAGCCCCATGCCGCAACGATAGGCTGGGGCCATTCATCCCACATCCGAACAAAGCACCGACACGGACGTCCCATGCCTGAGATCAACATGCTGCTCGACCGCACCGGGACCGCGATGGGTGGGGTTTTGCTACAGCTTCGTTAGCCCCAAAATGCGCCGCTTCGTGGTGGTCACTGGTCTTCCGGGAAGCGGCAAATCAACCGTTGGCAAAGCGATCTCGCAAGCACTGGGGTTGCCACTGCTCGACAAGGATGAAATCCTTGAGTCCTTGTTCGAGTCGTTAGGTGTCGGCGGTTCGGAGCAACGTGCCAGGCTGAGCCGGGCGGCCGATGCCGTCTTGCAAAGGGTGGCAGAGCAATCGGCCGGCGCGGTGATCGTGTCTTGGTGGCGGCGTCCTGGATCCGAGGCCACATCCGGTACCCCGTCTACTTGGCTGTCCTTCCTGTCGGGGGAGGTGACCGAGTTGTACTGTCGGTGCGCGCCCCAGGTGGCGGTCAAGCGCTTCTTCGGCCGTCTTCGGCACGCGGGGCATCTCGATCATGAGAGATCAGTCGCGGAGGAGCTTCCACGGTTTGAGCAGTACGAGTCGGAAGGCCCGCTTGGCATTGGCCGTCTCGTGGAAGTCAATACAGAGCAGCCAGTGGAGCTTAATACATTGCTTGTGCAGTTAGTCGAGGCCTGGGCTAACCCCTCATTTTGAGGCTGTAGCAAACCCTCTGGAGCCCAGATAATATTCTCTGGCTGAAAATCGACTCTCAGAGAGCTCCAGGATCGCCGATCGAGGTTCGGAGAGGGTTGAAAGTCCTCCCGAGTTTCGGCCAGTTCTTGATGAACGTATTTTCGACAACCTCGTTAGACTTCGCAGCACTTCCGGCACTGCTCCCATGACCATTTTGCACACCACGCGCCTTCGCCTTGAGCCCTTCGCGGGGCATCATCTCGACGGCCTGCACGACATGAATGGGCGTCCTGAGGTCATGCGCTACATCAGTGGTCAGCCTGAAACCCGCGACCAGACTGCGGCGGCGATCGCGCGGGTGCAGCGCTGCTGGGCGGTCTTGGGAACCAGTTGGTGGGCCTTCATTGACTTGGACAGCGGTCGCGTGGCGGGTGCGGGCTGTATTCAGTACCTGCGTCGAGAGGCGAATCCGCCTGATGACCTAGAGAGCCTGCGCAGCAATCCGCTGGAAATCGGCTGGCGTCTCCACCCTGACTTTTGGCGTCAGGGTTTGGCTTCAGAGGCCGCGCAACGGATGGCTGCCTTCGCCTTCGAGTCCCTCGCCGCCAAGGATCTCTTCGCTGTACGGCATCCGGAAAACGTGAGCTCTGGGCGCGTCATGGATCGGCTGGGTATGCGCTACCGCGGCCTGGAGTCTTGGTATGGGACCGAATTGGCCACCCATGTAATCAGCCGCCATGAGTGGCAGACACGCCAGGGCACCGCTGAGTGAGGCATGCCCCCTCGCAGGAGCTGGCTCGCACCGCCATGCCATACAGTCGCCGCGCATTTCTTGCCACATCCCTCCTGACCGCGAGTTGGCAGGCATGGGCTGCGATGCCCAAGGTGATCATCGGTTCCTACGCCCTCGCACAGATGAGGTCGATGAAGGGGCTGACCTTTCCGAGAGTCCATCTGTACAACGCGAACGGCGTTCTGATTGACCGAAGCGTTTGGCCTCATGAATTCGAGGAAGTGAGGGATCACGCCGGTCAGGCCTTCTGTTGTGTCTCGGACAAGCCCAGTTCGCCCGGTGGCCTGGGGCCTCCGCCTGACTGCAAGCGGCTTGTGTATGGGGAAAATGTTCTTGAACACTTCACCGGATTGCGCGACCCGCGTGGTCAGGAGATCAGCTACCCAGGACTCCCGAAGCACAGGTACTTGGTGGTCGAGTACTACGCAGACTGGTGTGCGCCCTGCCAGCCAGCGCGGCAGGCGCTGCAGCGGTTCCTGACCACTCCCGCGGCGGGCGGCTACCTCGCGCTTGTCGTCGACTTCAGCAAGTTGCAGTCCTAGCCGTGCCGGGCCGAATGGCCCTCGGCGAGCGGCTTCGGTGGGCCCGACCGGCCTCCCCGGCTCCGCCTCAGGCCGTGAAGACTTCGCCGGGCCCCCGGTGGGGTTATCGCGCCCCAAGCCGCCAGCGGGGACAATAGGGCCTTCTGCTGCCGGACGAGGCCTTGTTGCCCGCCCGGCTTTCGGCTTTGCCGCCCCCATTTCCTGCTTGCTGTGCCTGGCCTCCACGCCGGGCCGGCTGCCGCCGCCGCCGTGTCCATCACCCTTGACGCCCCCACCTCCCGCGCGCCCGCCAAGCCCAAGGCGCTGACCGCCTACCGGCCGTTCTGGGCCAAGCGTTTCGGCACCGCCCCCTTCCTGCCCACAAGCCGCCAGGAGATGGAGCAGCTGGGCTGGGACAGCTGCGACATCATCGTCGTCAGCGGCGACGCCTATGTGGACCACCCCAGCTTCGGCATGGCGGTGATCGGCCGGGTGCTGGAGGCGCAGGGCTTTCGCGTGGGGATCATCGCCCAGCCGGACTGGCATTCGGCGGACGCCTTCCGGGCCCTGGGCCGGCCCAACCTGTTCTTCGGCGTGGCCGCCGGGAACATGGATTCGATGATCAACCACTACACGGCGGACCGGAAGATCCGCAGTGACGACGCCTACACGCCCGGCGGTGTGGCCGGCAAGCGGCCCGACCGCGCCACGCTGGTCTACACCCAGCGCTGCCGGGAGGCGTTCAAGGAGGTGCCGGTGGTGATCGGCGGCATCGAGGCCTCGCTGCGCCGCATCGCCCACTACGACTACTGGAGCGACAAGGTGCGCCGCTCCATCCTGGTGGACAGCAAGGCCGACCTGCTGGTGTACGGCAATGGCGAGCGGGCCATCGTCGAGATCGCCCACCGCCTGGCGCGACGCCAGCCCATCGAGAGCATCACCGACGTGCGCGGCACCGCCTTCCTGCGCAAGCCGGACGACCCCGCGCTGGCCGGCTGGTTCGAGGTGGACAGCACCGAGGTGGACGCCCCGGGCAAGATCGACGCCCTGCTCAACCCCTACCTGACGACCGAGGAGCAGGCCGCCGCCGAGGGCGTGGCCTGCGCCCAGGCCCAAGACGCGACGGCCGAGCCCGCACCGACCACGCCGGTGGCCCAGCCCATCCGCCTGGTGCGCCAGCCGCTGGCCAAAACCGACGGCCGGGCCGTGACCACGCCGCGCGAGCGCACGGTGATCCGCCTGCCCGCCTACGAGCAGGTCAAGAGCGACCCGGTGCTCTACGCCCACGCCAGCCGCGTGCTGCACCTGGAGACCAACCCCGGCAACGCCCGCGCACTGGTGCAGCGCCACGGCGAGGGCCCGGCCCTGCGCGACGTGTGGATCAACCCGCCGCCCATCCCGCTGACCATGGCCGAGATGGACCATGTGTTCGACCTGCCCTACGCGCGCGGGCCGCACCCGTCCTATGCCGACGAACACGGCAGCCACGACGGCGCGACCAAGATCCCGGCCTGGGAGATGATCCGCTTCAGCGTGAACATCATGCGCGGCTGCTTCGGCGGCTGCACCTTCTGCTCCATCACCGAGCACGAGGGCCGCATCATCCAGAGCCGCTCGGAAGATTCGATCATCCACGAGGTCGAGGAGATCCGGGACAAGGTCAAGGGCTTCACCGGCGTCATCTCCGACCTGGGCGGCCCCACGGCCAACATGTACCGCCTGGGCTGCAAGAGCCCGGAGATCGAGGCGGCCTGCCGCAAGCCCAGCTGCGTCTACCCCGGCATCTGCCCCAACCTGAACACCGACCACGGCCCGCTGGTGAAGATCTACCGGCGCGCGCGGGCGCTCAAGGGCATCAAGAAGATCCTGATCGGCTCGGGCCTGCGCTACGACCTGGCGGTCAAGTCGCCCGAGTACGTCAAGGAGCTGGTGCAGCACCATGTGGGCGGCTACCTGAAGATCGCCCCCGAGCACACCGAGGGCGGCCCGCTGTCGAAGATGATGAAGCCCGGCATCGGCACCTACGATGCCTTCAAGGCCATGTTCGACCAGTACAGCGCCGAGGCGGGCAAGCAGCAGTTCCTGATCCCCTACTTCATCGCCGCCCACCCGGGCACCAGCGACGAGGACATGATGAACCTGGCGCTCTGGTTGAAGCGCAACGGCTTTCGCGCCGACCAGGTGCAGACCTTCTACCCCAGCCCGATGGCCACCGCCACGGCCATGTACCACTCGGGCCTGAACCCGCTCAAGGGCATCAGCCGCGACGCGCGCAAGGGCGAGAAGGTGGACATCGTGCGCGGCGAGAAGCGCCGCCGCCTGCACAAGGCCTTTCTGCGCTACCACGACGCCAACAACTGGCCGCTGCTGCGCGAGGCCCTGAAAGCCATGGGCCGCGCCGACCTGATCGGCAACGGCAAGCACCACCTGATCCCGACCTGGCAGCCCAGCACTGACGGCAGCTACCAGAGCGCGCGGCGCAGCAACTCCACCCCGGCGCCAGCCAAGCCCGCCGCCAAGGGCGCGGCCCGGACACCGGTGAAGGGCCAGATCCTGACCCAGCACACCGGCCTGCCCCCGCGCGAGACGGGCAGCCGGCCCGCGCCGGCCGGCCGGGGCGCCGCGCCCAAGTTCAGCGGCCGCGGCAAGCCGGGGGGACGGGGCTCACGGGGCGGTGGCCAGTGAGCCGGTCAGGCTTCTGACAAGCCGGATGGGCGAGGGCGGGGCAACCTGACTCAGCGCGGGGTGCTCCCGCCGGCCGGTGGCTCGGCCACCGGGAGCGGCCGCCGCAGCCGCAGGCCATTGCCCACCACCAGCAGGCTGGCCCCCATGTCGGCGAACACGGCCATCCACATGCTGGCGTGGTCGAACACCGCCAGCGCCAGGAACACGACCTTGATGCCCAGCGCCAGCGCGATGTTCTGCCACAGCACCACGTGCGTGCGGCGTGACAAGCGCACCAGCAGCGCCAGCCGGCGCGGGTCGTCGTTCATGACGACCACATCGGCCGCCTCCATCGCCACATGGGTGCCGGCACCGCCCATGGCCACGCCGATGTCGGCGCCCGCCAGGGCCGGGGCATCGTTGATGCCGTCGCCCACCATGGCCACCGGGCCGTAGCGCTGCTGCAGCTCGCGGATGGCCGCCAGCTTGTCCTCGGGCAGCAGTTCGGCCCGCACCTCGCGCAGCCCGGCCTGAGCCGCCACCGCCTGGGCGGTGCGGGCGTTGTCCCCGGTCAGCATCACCGGCGTCAGCCCCAGGGATTCCAGCTCGCCCAGCGCCTCCCGCATGCCGGGCCGCAGGGTGTCCGCCACCGCGAACAGCGCGCGCACCTGCTGGTCCACCAGCAGCAAGGTGATGCTGCGCCCTTCGCGCTCATGCACGGCCATGCGGGCCTCCAGCGCCGCCGAGCACAGGCCCAGGTCCTCCACCCAGCGGTGGTTGGCCAGGCGCACGGTGACCAGGCCCTCGGCCCGGGCCTGCACACCCCGCCCCACCTCGGCCGCGAACTCGGTCAGGGCCACCGGGACGGCCGGCACCGGCAGACCGGCGGCGATCGCCTGCGACACCGGGTGGTCGGAACGCGACGCCACCGCCCAGGCCAGGGCCGCCACAGCCGGGTCGGCGGCGCCGTCCAGCCATTCCTGGGCCACCAGGCGCGGCCGCCCCTCGGTCAGCGTGCCGGTCTTGTCCAGGGCCACGGCCCGCAGCTGGCGCGCCTGCTCCAGGAAGAGCCCACCCTTGACCAGCACCCCTTGGCGGGCGGCCGAGGCCAGCGCGCTGACCACCGTCACCGGGGTCGAGATCACCAGCGCGCAGGGGCAGGCGATGACCAGCAGCACCAGCGCGCGGTAGACGCCATCAAGCACCGGCCAGCCGGCCAGCACCGGCCCCAGCACGGCCACCAACAGCGCCAGCACGAACACCAGCGGGGTGTAGACCGCGGCAAAGCGGTCGACAAAGCGCTGGGTGGGCGCACGCGCGCCCTGGGCCTGCTCCACCGCGTGGGTGATGCGGGCCAGCAGGCTGTCGTCAGCCGGCGCGGTGACCTGCAGCTCCAGCGCGGCCGTCAGGTTGATGCTGCCGGCATAGACCGGGTCGCCCGGCCCTTTGTCGACCGGCAGGCTCTCGCCGGTGATCGGGGCCTGGTTCAGGCTGCTGCGGCCCTCGGCGACCAGACCGTCCAGCGGCACGCGCTCACCCGGCCGCAGCCGCACCCGGGCCCCGACGGGCACCGTGGCGGTGCCCACGCGCCGCCAGCTGCCATCCGCTTGCTGCACCTCGGCCTCCTGCGGGGCCAGCGCCAGCAGCTCGCGCACCGCGTTGCGGGCGCGGTCCACGGCCCGGGCTTCGATCCATTCGGCAATGGCGTAGAGCGCCATCACCATCGCGGCCTCGGGCCAGTCGCCGATCACGAAGGCCCCGGTGACGGCCACGGTCATCAGCGCATTGATGTTCAGGCGCAGGCCACGCAGCGCGGCCAGGCCCTTGCGGTAGGTGCCCAACCCGGCCAGCGCGATGGCCAGCACCGCCAGCACCATGCCCGCCACCCGCCACGGCCCATCCGCCGGGGCCAGTACGGCCACCATCTCGGCCCCCACCGCGGCAACCAGCGCCGCCCCCAGCCGGGGCCAGGCCCGCACCGCCTCGTCCGTTTCGGCCGGCGCCTGGGCCAGGCGCTCGCCGGGCATGCCCAGGCCTCGCAACGCGGCTTCGACAGCCGGGAAGACGGTTTCTTCGCCCTGCACGCTCAGCTGGCGCCGCCCCAGGTCGAAGCGCAGCGCCTGGATGCCCGTCAGCGGCTCCAGCGCGCGGCGGATCTCCGCCTCCTCGGCCCCGCAGTCCATCGCGGGCACCCGCAGGTGCAGGACCGGGCCCTCGCCCGGCATCCACGGCGGCGGCAGCGCGCAGGCGGCCGAGCCACAGTCCGCCGCATCGTGCTCGTGCTCGTGCTCGTGCTCGTGCTCGTGCTCGTGCTCGTGATGGTCATGGGCGTGGGGCGCCGGCGCCGACGAGGCCCCACAAGCGCAATGGCCAGCACAGGGCGCCGCGGAGACGGGGGTGGAACGTGGTTCAGAACTCATGGACGGCATTGCAAACCCTGTAGCCAGTGTAGAGTCAAGCCATGAAGATCGGAGACCTTGCTGCCGCCACGGCCACCCCGGTGGAAACCATCCGCTATTACGAGCGCGAAGGGTTGCTGCCGGCGCCGCCGCGCAGTGCCGGCAACTACCGGGTGTATGGCGAGGCCCATGTGCAGCGGCTGGCCTTCATCCGCCGCTGCCGCTCGCTGGACATGGCGCAGGACGAGATCCGGGCCCTGCTGGCCTACCGCGACGCCCCGGCCGCGCACTGCGGCGAGGCCAATGCGGTGCTGGATGCCCACATCGGCCATGTGGAACAGCGCATCGCGGAGCTGCAGACCCTGGCCCGCCAGCTGCGTGAACTGCGTGGCCGCTGCCAGGCCATTCCCGGCAGCGAATGCGGCATCCTGGCCGAGCTGGGCCAGCCAGCCGGCCCGGCCAGCGCGGCCGACACCCCGCCCCATGTGGACGGGGTGCATGGCCGGGCCGCGCACCGCCACAGCGGGCACTGAGCGCCCGGTGCGCGGGCGCGCTCAGGCCACGCAGGTGCGGTTCTTGCCGGTGCGCTTGGCCTCGTAGAGCGCCTCGTCGGCACGCTCGAGCGCCTCTTCCAGCCGCTCGCCGGCGCGGTACTGCGTCACGCCGGCCGAGAAGGTGACGAACACCTCGCGGTTCTCGTGCATGAACAGGCTGGCGCTGAGCTGGCGTTGCAGGCGGGTCAGCACCTGCTGTGCCTCGTCCACCGCGGTGCCGGGCAGCAGCACGACGAACTCCTCGCCCCCGAAACGGGAGACGGCGTCGACCGGCCGCAGTGAACGGCGCACATGGTCGGCCAGGGCCTTGAGCGCCTCGTCGCCGGCACTGTGGCCCAGCGTGTCGTTCAGGCGCTTGAAATTGTCGATGTCCAGCAGGCCGATGGCCAGTTGGCTGCCCTCGCGGGCGATGCGGGCCTGCTCCACCTCGAACTGCTGCATCAGGCCGCGGCGGTTGGCGACCTGGGTCAGGGCGTCGGTGGCCACTTCGTCGGAGAGGCGGCGCAGCTCCGTCTCCAGCGCGCGGACCTGGGCCTCCAGGTCGCTGGCGCGGCGGTGCTCCTCCTGCAGCCGACCGCGGGTCGCGCTGACCAGGCCGTGCACGCTGCGGCTCTCGGCCACCATCTCGCGCACCACCTCGGTCAGGCTCTCCAGCGATTCGGCGTTCTGCACCGTCTCGGCATAGCGCAGCACGCCGTCGCTGAAGCGGCCGGTGTGCTGGTCCAGCTCGCCGAGCTCCGCCAGCATCTGCTGCAGCAGGTCCTTCAGGGCCTGGCGGGCCTGGTCGCGTTCCTGGCGCAGCGTCTGCTGCCGGCGTCGGGTCTCGGCCAGCATCGCGGTGGCGGCCTGCACGCCCCGCGCATTGGGCGTCTCGCCCAGTTGTTCTTTCAGGCCGGTCAGTTGGCCCTGCACCCAGCTGTCGTCCTCGGACAGCTCGGCCAGCCCGCCGGCCAGCTCCTGGCTGAGGCGGTGCACCTGGTCCAGCAGGTGGTGGCGGTGGGCCAGCAGCCGGCGGGCCCGGCCGCACACCTCGGCCACGGAGCCGGCCAGCTCGGCACTGACGCCGTCCTCGGCGAGCCGGTCGGCCAGCGCCCCCAGTTCATCGGCCAGGGCGCTGGCGCGTTCGACATCGGGCGGCAACGCGGCCCGCACGGTGGATTCCAGCGGCTGAACCACCGCCACCCAATGGTCGTGGTCCGCTTGGGACGGCATCCCGTCGGCGACGCTGGCCGGCGCCGCTGCCCCGGCGTCCGACGCCTCCGCAACCGGGGTGTCGTCCTCGGCCAGCGGCGAAGCGCCTTCCGTGTCCCAGGAGCCCACCAGCTGGCTCAGGCGGTGCAGCAGGCGCTGGGCGTCACTGCGGCTGGACTCCAGCACCCGCTGCAGGCTTTCCTTCTTGCGGGCCAGCGTCCACTGCCGGCCGCCGCGTTCCAGGCCACGGCTCAGGCGCTCGATCAGTTGGGCCCAAGCTTGGGCCTGGCCGGCACTGCCGTCCTCGCTGCGGTCCAACAGCCGCAAGGCCTGGTCCCACTGCCCTTGCAGCACCGCCTGCTGCAGTTCGCCCCGCTGGGCGGCGTCCTCGCCAGCACGCTGGGCCAGGCGCTCCAGCACCGGCCGGGCCCGGGTTGGCAGGCTGGACGCGACCGGCCCGCCCTCCTCGGCCCAGGCCTGGGCATAGTTCTCGGGCGTGGGTTCCAGCTGGGCCACGGCCAGGCGACGCAGCGCGGCCTTGGCGATCTGGGCCGGTGTCAATTCGGTGTTCAGGTTCATCTCGGGGCTGGAAGGCAGCGCCCCGTGCACAGGCTCAGTGGGGCGTTGCCGGATGGGAGGTCGGGGCCGAACCCAGGGCCAGCGGCTCCATGGCCACCATGGCACTGGGGGCCGCCACATGCTGGGCCACCCAGGCCGGCAGGTCGGCGCCGGGCATGGGACGGCTGATCAGGTACCCCTGCATCATGCGGCACTGCAGGCTGCGCAACAGGTTCATCTGCGTGGTGTTCTCCACACCCTCGGCCACCACGCGCAGGCTGAGCGCCTGGGCCAGCGAGATGATCAGGTGGATCACCTCGCTCGCCTTGGGCTCGCGCCCGAGCTTGCTGACAAAGGAACGGTCGATCTTCAGCTCGGAGATCGGCAGTTCGGTCAGATACTGAAGCGAGGAATACCCAGTGCCGAAGTCGTCCACCGAGATCTGCACCCCCACCTCGTTGAGGCGATGCAGCGTGGGCAGAATGCTCTGCAGGTCCTTCATCAGGCTGCTCTCGGTGATCTCGAGCAGCAGCATGCGGTGCGGAATGCCGTAGGGCTTGACGGCGGCATGGATCAGGTCGATCAGGTCCTGACGCAGGAACATGCGGCTGGGCATGTTGACCGCGATCGACTCGGAAAACCCGAAGCCCTGCTGCCATTCATGCGCCTGCCGGGCCGCCTCGCGCAGCGCCCATTCGGACAAGGGCACGATCAGGCCGGTCTCCTCTGCCATCGGAATGAACTCGTTGGGGGGCACCAGCACGTCGCCGCGCTTCCAGCGCATCAAGGCCTCCAGCCCCATCAGCTGGCCGCTCTGCGCATCCACCTTGGGCTGGTAATAGAGCACCAGCTCGTTGCGCTCGATGGCCTTGTGCAGCGCGGTTTCCAGCTCCAGCTTCTCGCGGTCGCGCACCGCCAGGTTGGGGGTGTAGACCACGGCCCCGTTGCGCCCGCGGTCCTTGGCGGCGTACATCGCCACGTCGGCGTTGCGCATCAGGTCGGTCACGGTCTGGCCGTCCCGCGGGTAGATGGCGATGCCCACGCTGGCGGTGGCGAAGAACTCCTGGTCGGCCACGTAGACCGGCTGGCGCAAGGCCTCCAGGATGCGCTGGGCGACCCGGCCGGCATCGCGCTCGTCGTCCACCTCCGGCAGCAGGGCGACGAACTCGTCGCCGCCCAGGCGGCCCACCGCCTCCAGCGCCCGGTGGAAACGGGAACCGACGGCCTCCACCGTGCCATCGAAGATCTGGTCGCTGTGGCGCACGCAGCTGCGCAGCCGCATCGAGACTTCCAGCAGCAGCTCGTCACCCGCGGCGTGGCCCAGGGTGTCATTGATGTTCTTGAACCGGTCCAGGTCGATCAGCAGCAAGGCCATGGAATGGCCCATGCGCCGCGCCTGCTCCAGCGCCCGCTCGGCCCGCCAGTTGAACTGACGCCGGTTGGGCAACTGGGTCAGCGGGTCCTTGTTGGCCAGCTTGCGGATGGAGTCCTCGGCCTGGTGGCGCTCGGTGACGTCCTGCACGATGCCGGTGTAGCCGATGCACTGGCCGTACTCGCCGAACTCGGGCTCGCCCTCGACGTGGATGATGCGGTTGCGCTTGACGCCGCGCGAGAGCGGCACGTCCATCGCAATGCCGAAGACCTGGCGCACGATCTGGCGCATGCCGCGGATCAGCGCGTGGCGCTCCTCCAGCGTCATCATGCGCAGCAGATCCCGGAAACTCAGCTTGTCGTCCGGCGCGCTGCCGAACACCCGCAAGGCCTCCTCGGACAGGTCCAGGCCGCTGGGCAAGCCCCGCTCGGGGTGGTGCCACCACTCGAAGCTGCCCATGCGGGCCAGATCCTGGGCCCGCGCCAGCTTGGCCCGGCTGCGGATCAGTTCCTGCTGGGTGCGGGCCGCGCGCAGCATGTGGCGCAGGCGACCGACCAGCAGGCTCCATTGGGTGGATTTGACGAAGAAATCGGTGGCCCCGGCGTCATAGGCCCGCTTGATCGAGGCCTCGTCGTCCAGGCCGGTCAACATCAGCACGGGCACGTTCTCCAGCCCGTACATGCCGCGCAGCTCCTCGCAGGTCTCGAAACCATCGAGCCCGGGCATGCGGGCGTCCAGCACGACCAGGTCCGGAATCCAGCCCCCCAGGATGCGCAGCGCCTCGTCACCGCTGCTGGCCTGGGTCACGTCGAAACCGTGCTGGGTCAGCGCCGTCGAGACGAGCATCAGGTTGACTTCGTCGTCGTCAACCAGCAGGACTTTCGGCCGCTCCTCGACCAGTTCTTGGAGTGGAGACGTGCCGCCGCCCTTCATGGCAGGCCACCACCGTCCAGCAGTTCGGCCACGGCTGCATGGACCCGGACGGCTTCCGCCCGGAACTGCTCGACCAGCGAGCCCATGTCATCCAGGCGGGCTTCACGCACCCCCTGCTCCATCCTGGCACACAGAGAGGAGAGCTGCAGCGCCCCCACGCTGGCCGAGGCGGACTTGAGCGCGTGGGCGGCGTGCGACAGGGCCTGCCACTCCCCGGCCCCGAAAGCCTGGTCGATGCCCTGCTGCTGCTGCGTCAGGGAGCGCTGATAGGTCTGCAGCACGCGCTTGAGGAAGCTGCCCCCGTGGGGATCGAGCGCCCGCAGCTGATCCAGGCTGGCGTTGTCCAGCACCGGTTCTGAGCGAGCGCCGTCGCCATTGGCGTCGGCTCCTGGATCCCTGTTGGCGTCAAACATCTTGGAATGCGTGTGTCTGCAACCGCGTCGGTCCGTTCAAGTGCATCGCATTGTGCCCCGAACAGCACAGGCCCCTGCGCCTCCCTGGAACAGGGTTGTGCACCGTAGCATCGGACTGCGTTTCTATCACGTCAAGCTGGAATTGGTGGACTTGGGACCGGTTCCTGTGCATTTCTGTCGCGGAAGAACCATGTCAGGCCCCCGCCCGGGGCGGTGAGTCGGGCGCTCCTTACAATCCCTGCATGCCTGTTTTGCCTCCCGCCCGCCGTTTGCACGGCCGCAGCCTCGCGGTCGCCGTCGCAGTGGCGGCCGTCCTGGCGGCCTCGCTGGCGGTGGCGTGGCACCTGGCCGGCGCCCCGACCGGCCCGCAGGAACTCGCCGGCCCCTGGTCCTGGCTGCCCATGCTGGTCTTCGGCGCCGCCTGCGGTCTGGCCGGTTTGCTGTGGGGGCGGCTGGAACGGCATGCCCAGCTGCGTCAGGCCACGCAATCCCAGCAGGCCCTGGCCGAACTGGCCGATGGCTGGATCTGGCGCACCGACGCCCGCCATCAGGTGGTGGCCTGGCGCCCACCCCCCGGCGCCCCCGCCTCGGCCTGGACCGAGCAGCTGCCCACCGGGCAGGCCTTGCACAGCCAGTTCGAGGTGGCCGACCCGCGGCCCAGCCCTGGCGCCCTGCTGGCCCGGCTGGACGCCCAGGCCATGATCGCGTCGCTGCGCGTGCAGCGCCGGGGCAGCCAGCCGCCCACCCACTGGCAGCTGCGCGCCTTGCCCCAGTACGACGTGCGGGGCACGTTTGCCGGCTATGTCGGCACGCTGGTGCCGGTCGACCAGGCGGAACAGCAACGCTTTGACGCCGCCCTGCTGCAGCGGCTGTGGGGCGAGCTGGAAATGCCGGCCTTCGTGCTGCGGCCGCACGAGGCCGCCGCACCGGGCAGCGGCTGGGATCTGGCCGCCCTGTCGCCGGACGCCGCGCGGCTGCTGGGCCCGCGCGGCCAGCAGCGCGACTGGCAGCAGGCGCAGCTGGCCCTGCCCGGCGACGTCCAAAGCGCACTGAAGAAGTTGCCCGAAGGCGAGAGCCGCGTGGCCGGCCCCTGGAAGGTCGATCTGCTGCCCGTCGCCTCGGACGGCGATACCCTGGGCCGGCTGTTGCTGCTGCGCTCGACCCAGGCCGCGGCGGCAGAGACCGCCACCAGCCAGGCCGACCAGGATTCCTTCGTCTACTCGGTCTCGCACGACCTGCGGGCCCCGCTGCGGGTGGTGGATGGCTTTGCCCGCATCCTGAAGGAGGACTACGGCCGTTTCCTGGACCGCATCGGCAACGACCACCTGGACCGCGTGCTGGCCGCCAGCGCCCGCATGAACAGCATGATCGACGCGCTGCTGGCCCTGTCGCGCCTGCAGTCGCAGCCGCTGGCGCGCAAACCGGTGGACCTGTCGCAGCTGGCCACCTACATCATGGAGGACCTGCGCAGCCAGGCGCCCGAGCGCCAGGCCACGATCACGATCGAACCCGGCCTGGTGGTCAATGGCGACCCGACGCTGCTGCGCATCGCGATGGAGAACCTGCTGGGCAACGCCTGGAAGTACAGCGGCCAGTGCGAGCAGACGGTGATCGAGTTCCGCAGCGAGGAGCAGGCCGAGCACGGCCGGGTGTTCGTGGTGGCCGACCGCGGCGCCGGCTTCGACATGCGCTTTGCCGACCGCCTGTTCGGCGTGTTCCAGCGCCTGCACAGCCCCAAGGACTTCCAGGGCACCGGCGTCGGCCTGGCCTCGGTGCGGCGCATCCTGCGCCGGCATGGCGGGGACATCTGGGCGGAATCGGAAGTGGGCAAGGGCGCCCGCTTCTACTTCACGCTGGGCTGAAGCCGCTCAGGGCTGCCCGGGACGGGCCAGCAACTCCACCGCATCCACCAGCGCCGCGGCTTGCGCAGCCAGGCTGCGACCGTCCGTCTGGGCCAGGCGGGTCAGGCGCTGCAACGCCTCGGCGCGCGGCAGCGAATAGCGGTGCATCAGCACCCCCACCGCCAGCGGCACCGGGTCGTTGAGCGGGTCGACCGGCCGGGCCAGCGCTGCCGCCGGGCTGGGGACGACCGGCGCCACCGGCGGCCGCACCACCGGGCTGGCCGCCTCACGGGCGCGCCGGCTGCGGACCGCGGCAACGGCCGCTTCCACGGTCGGTACGATCTGCGCGATGTCCAGCGGCTTGACCAGGTAGGCCACGGCCCCAAGCTCCTTGACCCGGGCCACGGTGGCCGCGTCCGCAAAGGCCGACAGGAACATGAAGGGGGTGCCCAGCGACTCGCGCAGGTAGTCGGCCACGTCGAAGCCGCTCTTGCCCTCCATCCGGATGTCCAGCAGGGCCAGATCCGGGCGGTGCTGGCGAGCCAGCAGGATGGCGTCGTCGCCGTTGTCGGCGTCGATCACGTCGAAACCAGCCTGCACCAGCCCATGCGTCACCGTGGCCAGTACCAACCGGTCGTCGTCGACGACCAGGATCTTGCCCTTGGATTCGGTGGAAGGATCGGGTACAGCCATGAGGGTGATTGTCTCCGAACTGCTCACAGCGGTGTGAGCAGGGCCACCGCTGGCGGGGCCAGACGCAGCCGGGCCACCACGTTCGGCCCCTCCTGCGCCAGCGAAATGACCGCGCCCTTGCGCGGCAGCAGGGCCCGCACCAGTCCCAGGCCGGAGATGCCGGCCGGCACCTGGGTCAGCTCGAAGCCCGGCGCCAGCGCGCCCGGATTGGCCACGCACAGCGCCACGGCCCCGGCCTCGCAGACCATGCGGCAGGCGATCACGCCACCCGCGCTGTGCTTGATCGCGTTGGTCAGCAGCTCGTTGACGGTCAGGGCCACCGGGATGGAATCCGCCTCGGTCAGCGCGAAACGCTGCGGGTCCGGCCCCTCCACCTCCATCGTGATCGGGCGGCCGAACATGCGTTGCACGGACTGGGCGATCGCCTCCATCACCGCCTTGACCCGCAGCGGCCCGGTCATGCCCACCTGCAGCCCGTGCACCTGGGCGATGGCGTGCACATGGCCGACGGCCTCGGCGATCGCGGCGCTGGCCTCCGGGTGGCGCTGGGCGTTCTGCTGCAGCAGGCCGGCCACGCCCTGCAGGTTGTTCTTGATGCGGTGGTGCACTTCCTTGACCAGCATCTCGCGCTGGGCGATGGCCGCGGCCAGGCGGGCGTCTTCGGCCGCCCGCTGCTCGGT
The DNA here is from genome assembly GCF_020387415.1 of Ideonella benzenivorans. GTDB lineage: Bacteria > Pseudomonadota > Gammaproteobacteria > Burkholderiales > Burkholderiaceae_C > Ideonella > Ideonella benzenivorans. The sequence continues at coordinate 626,437 of NZ_JAGWCB010000012.1, forward strand.
CACGTCGCTGGCCACCAGCAGCAGCTGGGTGCCGCCCGCCTCGCCGGCCTCGGCCACCGAGACGATGCGCATGTCCCAGACCTCGGCCGGCTGACCCGTGTCCGGATCCTCCGCGCGGTGCAGCTCGCGCCGAACCGTCTCGTGCGAGCCCACCGCCAGGTGCAGATCGGCCGACAGCGAGGCGGCCTCGATGCCCGGCAGCCACAGGGCCGGCTGCCGGCCCAGGATGGCCTCGGCCGGCCGCCGCGCGAAGGCGCACAGGGTCTGGTTGACCTGCAGCACCTGTTGGTTGGCCGCATCGAACAGCGCAATGGCCAGCGGCGCCGTCTCGATGATGCGCTGCAGGCCCGCCCGCGCCTGGGCGATGCGGTTCTCGGCCTCACGCCGACGCTCGATGTCCAGCAGCGCGAAGGTGAGCTGGCCGGCCTCGCCCTCCAGCCCGTTCTCGCGGCCGGTGACCACCACGTTGCCGACCACCCAGAAGGTCCGGCCGTCCCGCGCCGTCAGACGGCATTCAAAGGTCTCGGCCTGGCCCTCTTCCAAGGTGGACAGCCAGTCGGTGCGGCGCAGCGGGTGGTCGGGTTCGGACGAGGCCACCACGCTGACGGGCAGGCCGATGAAATCGGCCAGCTCACCGCCGAACATGCGCCGCGCCGAGCGGTTCATCCATTCGATGCCCTGCTCGCCCACCGTGACGATGCCCACCAGCACCGAGTCAAGGATGGCCCGGGTGCGGTCGGCCTGGGTCAGCAGGGTTTCGCGCACGCGCCGGCGTTCGTCCACATTGACGAAGGAGGTGATGCTGCCAGCGGCCGGATCGGCCAGGTCCACCATGCGCTGGTGCACCTGCACCCACAGGCCGCTGCCATCGCGGCGCCGCAGCCGGCGCTCGCCATGGGTGCGGCCCTGCAGCGCCAGCTCGCGCCGCTCCTGGGCGGTGTACTGCAGATAGACCGAGTCGTCCTCGTAGAGCTCCGAGAGCGCCAAGCCGCGCAACTGCTCCACGGCATAGCCGGTGAGCTCGGCCATGGCCTGGTTGGCCCGTTCGATGCGGCCTTCGCGCTGGTAGACGATGCCCACGTCGGAGAGGTTGAACATCAGCTCGCGCTCGCGCTCCAGCTCCTCGAGCTCGGCCTGCTGGCGGCGCAGGCGCGACAGGTCGGTCACCACCGCCACCACCTCGTCGGTGCCGGCGGCGCCCGCCCGCCGCAGGGCCAGCGAGCGCCAGCGCTGGTCGTCCTCGCCGCCGGGCTGGAATTCGGTCTCGAAGGCCCCTTGCTGGGCCAGCACCTGCAGTGCCTGCGGCGCGGCGGTGCCATCCAGGCCGGCACGCAGCAGCACCTGTTCCAGCGACAGGCCGGTGCCCCCGCCCGCCGGCAGCCCCAGCAGGGCCTCAAAGCGGCCGTTGCAGCGCACCAGCGCCCCCCGCCGCAGGTAGGCGATGCCCGCCGGGCTCACCTCCAGGATGGTGCCCAGCTCGTGCAGCAGCTGATCGTTGTGGCGGCGTGCGCTTTCTTCCTCCGTCACGTCCAGCGTGACCACGGTGAGGGCCGAACGGCCGCCTGACAGCTCGGCCGGCTCCACCCGGGTCATCAGCCAGCGCAGGCCGGTGTCACGGTGCTGCACCGCATAGCGCACCTCCGTGCGCTGGCGTTGGCGCAGGGCCTGCTGCAGGCGCTCATAGTCGGGCAGCGAGCCAGGGGCGACCACATCCCGCCCGACGGACAGCAGGGCCTGCCCCTGCGAGGGCTTCGGCCCCTGCGGCACGGCCGCCGGTGATTCGACCGGCGGTGGCGGCGCGGCGGTGACCCAGCCGCGGGCCGCGTCATGGGTGGCCACGCCCAGGCCGGCGGTGCCCATCAGGGCGCTGATCTCGATGTGCGCCAGCTCGCGCGCATCCTCCAGCGCCAGATCCTCGAACTGCACCAGCCAGCGTCCGGCGCCACCGGTCACGCCGCGCGAGGTGACCCGCCAATGCCGCAGCAGCCCGCCCTCCCCGGCCACCCAGGCTTCGCGCCGGCGGGATTCACCGCGTGCTGGCATCTGCGCCGGCCAGCCCACCAGTTCGGCCAAGGCCGGCGGCAGCGCGGCCAGCGACTCCAGACGCCCGCCCATCGCCGCCCGCAAGGGTTCGTTGGACGCCTGCACCCGCCCCTGGGCATCGCACAGCAACAGCGGCAAGGGGCTGATGGCCAGGCAATCCGCCAGCATGGAAGGGACGGCCGGCCCGATCTCGGAGTGGGCCTCCCCCGGCATCCGCACGGTGGATGGCAGCTTGGTGTTGATCGACATGGCAACGCAGTTCGACGGTGGGTCGAGTGTAGCGGCCCGCCCCTGGCGCCTGCCGTTCCGAGGGCGATCAGTCGGTCTGCAGCTGCCGGGCGGCCGTCATCGACTTGAGCGCCGCGCGGTTGACCTCGCCCGGGGACAGCAGCATCGCCCCGGCGGCCTCGGCGATGTCCAGGGGCAGCTCGGATTCCACCGCACGGGCCACGGCCAGCGGCAGGCTGTACGGCCCCTCGTTCTGAGCCAGGGTCTGGGCCACGCCATCCCCCACCGGCAGGCTGCCCAGCAGGCGGTCGAAAGGCTGCCCCAGCATGCGGTCCAGCAGCGAGAACACGCCGCAGATGAAGGCCTCGCCCGCGGCGCTGCTGTCCCCCTGGGCACGCAGCAGCTCCTCCATCAACAGGCCACGGCGCACTGCCAGCTGCATCAGCGGCTTGAGGTTGGGGTCGTCCACGGCGTTGGTGACCAGCAGCGCCAGCCAGCGCTTCAGGCGCTGGTAGCCCAGGATCATGATCGCGTGCTGGAAGGAGTTGATCTCGACCGACAGACCGAAGGCGGGCGAGTTGATCAGCCGCATCAGCCGGAAGGCCAGCGTCGGATCGCCGCGCAGCGCGTCCTCCAGCCGGTTGACCGGCTCCTCGCGGTCCACCCGCTGGATCAGGTCCATGACGATCTGCACGCTCGGCGGCACGTCCTTGCGGGGCGCATCGGCCCCGGGGTGTTCGCCCAGCGGCCAGCCCTGCACCGCCAGCGCACCGCGGCGCAGGCTGTCGCCGGCCTGCGCCGGCGTGGTGGCGCCCGCCTGCACCCAGGGGGTGTGCCGGGCCGCACCGCTGGCCGGCGCATCGCCATGGCGGCGGTCGTCGGCCACATCCACGATGACATGGCGAAACCGCGCCAGCAGCTCCGGCGGCAGCGGGCTCAGCGGCCGGCCCTTGAGGGCCATCGCCTGCCCGGCCTGGGCCCGGGCCTCAAGGCGCTGCACCCAGACCGCGTCGGCGGCCAGGAAGGCCGGCACCTCGAGCACCAGATGATCCGGCCGCTCGGCGTCGAGCAGGCCGGCCAGCAAGGACTCGCTGGTGGGGCTCAGACACAGCGGGCCGTTCTCGGCTGGCCAGGCCTCGGCCAGCAGGGCCAGCACGTCGGCGGCCAGGGTGGCCGGCACCTCCGGCAGGGGGTGCAGGGTCAGACGGCCCATCAGGGGCTGGCCGCGCGCGCCGAACAGCGCGCCACAGCCCAGCCACAGGTGATCAAGCACCGAAGCGTTCATCGAGGGTTCCCTGGTTCATTTGATGTAGTCGAACATCGACATCTTCTGCAGCGAGGCATAGGTCTGCAGGGCAGCGCTGTAATTGGTCTGCTGGTTCTGGAAGTCCGAGATGGCCTTGACCATGTCCAGGTCCTCGGCCGCCGAGCGGGTGCCCTCGGCATAGTCCTTCAGGTCCGCCACGCGCCCGGTGACGCCGTCGATGCGGTTGAGGATCTCACCGGCCAGGCTGCGGGTGCCCTGCAACTGGCCGGCGGACGCATCCAGGTCGCGCAGGCCCGACTGCACCGTCTGCGTCACCTCGGCACCGCTCTTGGCAGGGTCCTTCAGGCCGGCGATGATCTTGTCGAGTGCATCAAAGGCCGACAGCTGGGGCTGGGAAGGGGTGACCTTGAAGGTGTCCCCATTGACCGGGGCGCCGCTGACGGTGGTGGCCATGCCGTCGAACTCGATCGCCTTGCCGGTCTCGTAGGGCGCGCCCGAGACGGCGAACGAGCCGTCCTTGCGCATCACGTCGTAGGTGGTGGTGGTGCCGGAGACATTGAACTGGATCGTGTAGTCCATGTCGGCATCGGCCGGCACCTGGGAGGGATCGGTCACCCGGCCGGCGTCGATCCAGGCGTTCGCGCTGTTGCTGCTGGTGACGAACACACCGTTGCCGCTGGGGGCCGACAACCAGGTCTTGTCACCGTCGAAGGTCAGCGGCAGGGCCTCGTCCGAGGCCACCTGCACCTCGCCGCCGATGCCCACGTAGGCCACGCCGCCCGGACGGTCCACGAAGGGAGGCTGGGTGGCGCCCTGGCCGGCGAACACATAGCCACCGGCGCCATCGCCCCGGTTGGCCACGCTCAGCAACTGCTTGCGGATTTCGGTGAGCTGGTTGGCCACGTCCTGGCGCTGGGCGGCACTGTAGCTGGCGTTGCCGGCCGCCACCGTCAGCTCGCGGGCCTGCTGGATCAGCTCGGTGGCATCGCCCAGCGCCGACTCGGTCAGCGTCATGGAGTTCTTGCTGGCATCCACCGCGCGCTGGGTGGCGTCGGCCCGCTGCATCATCGCGCGGGCGCGCTCGGCACGCGCCGCGGCGGCCGGGTCGTCGCTGGGGGCCAGCACCCGCTTCTTGCTCGTGAGGCGCTGCTGCGCCATGCTCAGCTCGTACTGGCGGTTCTGCAGGTTGTCCACCGAGGCGGCGTAGGCATTGGCGGTGGTGATGCGGGTCATCGCTCATTACTCCCTGTCGTGAAGTGCGCTCAACGGCCCAGCTGCAGCATGGTGTCGAAGATGGACTGGGCCACCTGCAGGACCTTGGCCGAAGCCTGGTAGGCCTGCTGGAACTGGATCAGCTTGGAAGCCTCCTCGTCCAGATTGACGCCCGAGGTGGAGGCCAGTGAAGACTCGGCATCCGACTGGCTGGCCTTGGAGATGGCAGCCGCGGACTTGGCGCTCTGCGTCCGCACGCCCACGTCGGCCATGGTGGCGGCATAGGCATCGGTCACGGTGGCACCGTCGGCCAAGGAGCCATCGCTGCGCTGATAGCGGCCGACAAAGGCCTCGTCGCGCAGCGCGGCCATGGCCAGCGCATTGCCGTTGTTGCTGGCCGGGAAGGTCGTCTTGGCCACCTGGATCGTGTCGCCGCTGGCCGGCACGCCGTTCAGGCTCAGCGCGAAGCCGTTCAGGCTGATCGGCTGGCCGGCCGTCCAGGTGCCGGTGCCGCTGCTGACCACGGTGTTGGTGCTGTCGGTCAGGGTCCAGGTGTAGTCGCCGGTGCCACTGGTGAAGCTGATGTTGGCGGTCTGCGTCGGGTCGATGGCGCTGCTGGTCACCTTGAGCAGATCGACCGAGGCCGTGCCGGTGTTGGCCGTGCCCAGGGTGGCGGTGACCGGCGAGGCCGCGGCGATGCCCGCCACGTCGTCCAGCGCGCGGGTCATGCCCCCGGCGGCGGCGGCCACCGGTTGCAGCCGGAAGCTGTCACCGGGCTGCAGGTCCGGCGAGCCGACGCTGAGCTTGAAGCCGTCCACGGTGTCACCGTCGTGGATGGTGCGGGCCAGGCCGTCGGACAGCCGGGTCAGCGTGTACTGGCCGGCCACGCCGCTGCCATCGGGCCGCAGGTCGTAATCGCTGGCCTGCAGCTGGCTGGCATCGGTGATGGACAAGGACACCGAGGCCAGGTAGTTCCCGCTGGCGTCCTTGGCATTGTTCTGATTGGCCTTGGCCACCGGCGCCCCGATCGTGAACAGGGGCGAGCCGGCGCTCGGCGGATCCCGCAGGTCCAGGCCCAGGGCCTGCACATCGTTCACCTTGGAGGCGAAAGCCATGGCCATCTGGCCGACCTGGTTGCGCGCGTCCACCAGATCCTCGTTCTGGAAGGCCATCAGGCCCGCCATCGAGCCGCCGCCCAGCTGGTCGGCGCGCAGGGCCATGGTCTGCCCGCCGGGCAGGCTCATCGACAGCGCGCTGCGGCTGGTGTCGTCAGGGTCCTGCGTGACCTGCAGCTGCGAGGCCTGGTTGCCCAGCACCAGGCTCTGGCCGCTGCCCACGAAGACGCTGATCGTGCCGTCCGAGGCCGACAGGGTGCTGACCTGGATGATGGCGCTCATCTGCTTGATGAGCTGGTCGCGCTGGTCCAGCAGGTCATTGGGCTTCTGGTCCACGCCGTTGTTGGCGGCGATCTGCTGGTTGATCTTGGCCACCTGGGCGGCATAGCCGTTCAGGGTGTCGGCGGTGGTCTTCAGGTCGGCGGTGACGCCCTGCTGCAGGATGTCCAGGCGGTCCGACGCGGTGCGGAACCGCGCGGCCACGTCCGCGGCGCGGGCCAGCAGCACCTGGCGCGCCGAACTGTCAGCCGGGCTGTTGGCCAGGTCGACGGCCGCGTTCATGAAATCCCCCATGGCATAGCCCAGGCCCTGCTCGCCGGCGGGGAACAGCTTCTCGAGCTCCTGCAGCTGGCTGCTGCGGGTGTCGTCCTTGGCCTGCAGGGCGGCAGCGGCCGTGGCCTGCATGCTCAGAAAGGCGTCATGGGCGCGGGTCACGTTGACGACGTTGACGCCCTTGCCGAAGAAGCCCGAGCCGGTGAACTGGCCCACGGCCGTCTCCAGCTCGGCCTGCTGGCGCGAATAGCCTTTGACGCTGGCATTCGCGATGTTGTGCCCCGTCACGTCCAGCGAGGCGGTGGCGGCAAACATGCCGCGCATCCCGATGCTCATCAAGGAAGACATGGTGGGCTCCGGTCCGGTTCAGGCCGTTCAGGCCTGCAGGCTGCGTTGCAGCCGCAGGGTGGTGTTGATGACGCGGCCCAGCTTGTCGGCATAGGCGGGGTCGGTGGCATAGCCGGCCTTTTGCAGGCCATGGGCGAAGGCGTGGGCGTTGTTGCCCGCCGCCACCACCTTCTGGTAGCGCGGGTTGTTGGCCATCAGCTTGGCGTAGTCGGCAAACGACTCGGCATAGCTGCCGTAGGCCCGGAACTTCTGCACCACCTTGCGCGCCACGCCGCCGATGTACTCGGTGGTGGAGACATCGGTGGTGGGACCGGTCCAGTTGGCGCCGGCCTTGATGCCGAACAGGTTGTGGGCCGAGCTGCCGTCCGCGTTCTTGATCTCCTTGCGCCCCCAGCCCGTCTCATGCGCGGCCTGGGCCAGCATGAACGAGGCCGGGATGCCGCTGGCCGCCTCGGCCGCCTGGGCGGCCTCCTGGTGCTGCTGCACGAAGTTGGCGGCGGCCTGCTGGGGCGGGCGCACCGGGGCGTTCGGCTGGGCCAGGTCGACCGGCGTGGTGTTGGCCGTGTCGGCCTTGGCCGCGACCGGCTGGGTGGCCGCCTGCATCTGCTTTTCCATCTGCCGGGCGATCACGTCGGCCAGGCCGCCAGGGCGGCCGGCCAGCTTGGTGGCCCACTGGCTGTCCAGCATCTCGGCGCCCAGCTTGGAGGCGTCGTTGTCCATGCCGTCCTCGTTCTTGGTCGCCTCGCGCATGGACTTCAGCAGCTGCTGCATGAACAGCGTCTCGAACTGCTTGGCGGCCTCCTTGGCCGCGACCTTCGGATCCTGGGCGGCACGCGCGCGCAGCGCCTCCAGCCCGCGGGAATCGCCCAGACCGGCGCTGGCGCCGACGAGCGAGGATGTGGTGGCTGCAACCATCAGATCACCTCCAGTTCCGCCTGCAGCGAGCCGGCGGCCTTCATGGCCTGCAGGATGGCCAGCAGGTCCTGCGGCGTCGCGCCCAGGGCGTTGAGCGCCTTGACCACGTCGGCCAGCTGGGCCCCGGCCGGCAGTTGGATCAACGAGCCGCCCTGCTGCTGCACCGAGATGTCGGTCTTCTGGGTCACGGTGGTCTGGCCGTTGGACAGCGGACCCGGCTGGCTGACCTGCGGCGTCTGGCTGATCGTCACCGTCAGGCTGCCGTGCGCCACGGCGCAGGGCGCCAGCTGCACCGCCTGGTTGAGCACGATGGAGCCGGTACGCGGGTTCAGCACGACCTTGGCCGCCGGCTTGGACAGCTCCAGCGGCAGGTCCTCGATGTCGGCCAGAAAGGACACCCGCAGGTCGGGTTCCCGCGGCGCTCGCACGCGGACCACGCGGCCGTCCATGGCCTGGGCCGTGCCCTGGCCCTTGGCGCGGTTGATGGCATTGGCCACCGCACGGGCGGTGGAGAAGTCCGCGGCGTTCAGGTCCAGCTGCAGCACATCGCCCATCTGCAGCGGCGTGGGCACGGCGCGCTCCACGGAGGCGCCCTGCGGCACACGGCCACCGCTCAGGTGGTTGATCTGCACCTTGGAGCCACCGGCCGACGCGCCGGCACCGCCAACGATCAGGTTGCCCTGGGCCACGGCATAGACCTCGCCGTCGGCGCCCTTGAGCGGCGTGGCGATCAGCGTGCCGCCGCGCAGGCTCTTGGCATTGCCCACCGAGGAAACGGTCACATCGATGGACTGGCCGGGCTGGGCGAAGGGCGGCAGCTCGGCGGTGACCATCACCGCCGCGACGTTCTTGAGCTGCATGTTGGTGCCCGCCGGCACCGTGATGCCGAGCTGCTGCAGCATCGAGGTCAGGCCCTGGGTCGTGAAGGGCACCTGGGTGGTCTGGTCGCCGGTGCCGTCCAGGCCCACGACCAGGCCGTAGCCGATCAGCTGGTTGCTGCGCACCCCCTGGATGGAGGCGACTTCCTTGATGCGCTGGGAGGCCTGGGCCGGCGCCATGGCCGACACCGCGGCCAGCACGACGGCCAGTGGGCCGAGGAGGCGGAGGATGCGGTGTGTGAGAGTGGTCATGGCGTCGAACAGAGAAATCCGGGAGGAGTCCCTGTCGACGATTCTGGAAAACTTTAGATCGGCAGAAGATTCAAAAAGAATCGGCCGAGCCAGCCTATTCCCTGCGTATCCGCCATCTGACCTTCCCCCTTGTGCTGCACACGCACGTTGGCGATGCGTGCGCTCTGCACCACGTTGCCGGTCTGGATGGCCCGCGGATCGACCTCGCCGGTGAAGCGCAGGGTGTCGACGTTGTGGTTCACCCCCACCTGCTTTTCACCAGCCACCATCAGGTGCCCGTTGGGCAGCACGCCGATCACGCTGGCGGTGATGGTGCCGGAAAAGTCGTTGCTGGTGTCGGTGCTGCCCTTGCCTTCGAAGGTGTTGCTGCTGTCGCCCTTGGCCGAGAGCTTGCCCAGCCAGCCGGCATTGACGAAGGGCGCCGCGCTGACCGAGCCGTCGACCGCCCCCTTCTTGCCCAGCGTGCTGGTCGCGCTCTGGCTGGCACTGACCCGCTCGACGATCTGCACCGTCAGCGTGTCCCCCACATGGCGGGCCCGGTAGTCTTCGAACAGTGGCCGGTACTGGGCCGCCTGGTAGATGCCGCCGTTGACCCCAGCCTGTTCGGGCGGGGCCACGGGCAACGGCTGCGGCGCCTGCCAGGCCAGTGGCCCGCTGGCCGGCAGCGCCGGTGCGGTAGCGGTCGGGAACTGCACCTCCGGCACCGGGTAAGGCGTGGTGCAGGCGGCCAGGGCGGCGCAGGCCGTGGCGGCCAGCATGAGTCGGGTGGACATGATCGTCTCCTCGGCCCGGCTGCGGCGGCAGGCTCAGGCCTGTGCGGGTGGCGTGCTTACAACTGCGACAGACGCTGCAGCATCTGGTCGGAGGTGGACACGGCCTTGGAGTTGAGTTCGTAGGCGCGCTGGGTCTGGATCATCTGCACCAGCTCCTCGACCACGTTGACGTTGCTGGTCTCGACGAAGCCCTGCTGCAGGGCGCCCAGGCCATCGGCCTGGGGCGCGCCGCTGTTGGGCGTGCCCGAGGACGCGGTCTCGGCATAGAGGTTCTGCCCCAGCGGGTCCAGCCCCTGCGGGTTGATGAAGCTGGAGATCTGGAACTGGCCGATGGTCTGCGGCGCGGTCTGGCCCGGCACGGTCACGGTCACGGTGCCGTCCGCGCCCACCGTGACGCTTTTCGCATTGGCCGGCACCGTCAGCCCCGGCTGCACCAGGTAGCCGTTGTTGGTGACGATCTGACCCTGGTTGTCCAGCTTGAACGACCCATCGCGCGTGTAGGACGTGGTGCCGTCGGGCATCGTGATCTGGAAGAAGCCCTTGCCGTTGATGGCCACGTCCAGGTTGTTGCCCGTCTGCTGCAGGTTGCCCTGCGTGAAGTCACGGGCCGTGGCCACCGCCCGGGTGCCCAGGCCGACCTGCAAGCCGGTGGGCAGCTGGGTCTGGTCGGAACTGCTGGCGCCGGACTGGCGCAGGTTCTGGTAGATCAGGTCCTCGAACGCCGCGTGCGAGCGTTTGTAGCCGGTGGTGGCCACATTGGAGAGGTTGTTGGAGATGTGGTCCAGCTGGGTCTGCTGGGCTTCCATCCCGGATTTCGAGATCCAGAGCGATCGGAGCATGTCGGTTCTCCCGTCAAGACGGCGTGTCGCCCATGATGGGCCGAACTGAAGGGCGGGCAGCCCAAGAAAAACGGGCCCAAAGGCCCGTGATTCCGAAGTCAGCGCCGGTCAACCGGCTCAGCCCGAGGTGGACAGCAGGCGCGAGGCCGACTGGTCCTGCTTTTCCGAGGTCTGCAGCAGCTTCATCTGCGCGTCGTACTGGCGGGCCGCGGAGATCATGGCCACCATGGTCTGCACCGGGCTGACGTTGGAGCCCTCCAAGGCGCCATCCTGCAGACGGGCGGCGGGGTCGGCCGGCAGATCGCCGTTGCTGCCCCGGAACAGGCCGTCCTCGCCGCGGGTCAGCGGCCCCTCGGGGGTGACCAGCTTCAGGCGGCCGATCTGCTGCGGCGGGGTGCCGGCCGTCTTGGCGCTGATCGTGCCGTCCGAGGCGATCTGCACCTCGGCGTTGGCGGGCACGGTGATAGGCCCGGCATCGCTGGCCACCGGCAGCCCGGACAGCGTCACCAGCTGGCCCTCGGCATTGACATCCAGCGCGCCGGCGCGGGTGTAGGCCTCGGTGCCGTCCAGGCCTTGCACAGCCAGCCAGGCATCGCCCTTCATCGCCACGTCCAGGTTGCGCCCGGTCGCGGTGATGCCACCGCCCGCCGCGTTGTAGCCGATCGTGGTCTCCAGTGCGTAGACGCGGGTGGACGCCCCGTCGCCGCGCACCGGCACGGCGCGAAAGGCCGCCAGCTGTTCGCGAAAGCCGGTGGTCGAGACGTTGGCCAGGTTGTGGCTGATGACCTCCTGGCGCTGCATCGCCGCTTTGGCGCCGGTCATCGTCAGGTAGATCATGCGGTCCATGGTCGACTCCTAGCGGTTCAGGGCGTCAGCGCAGGTTCACCAGGGTCTGCATGACCTGGTCCATCGTCTTGATGGTCTGGGCATTGGCCTGGTAGTTGCGCTGGGCGGTGATCATGTTGACCAGCTCGCCCGTCAGGTCGACGTTGGAATCCTCCACCGCACCGGACTGCAGCACTCCCAGATTGCCCGAGCCCGGCACGCCCTTGATGGCTTGGCCGGAGGCGATGCTGGCGTGCCAGGCATTGCCGCCCGCCGGCGTCAAGCCCTGCACATTGCGGAAGGTGGCGATTTCGATCTGACCGGCCGACTTGGTCTGGCCGTTGGAGTAGCGCGCCAGCACCACCCCGCTCTTGTCGATGGACACGCCGGTCAGTTGGCCCGGTGCGAAACCATCCTGGGTCTGGTCGGTCAGGCCAAAGGCCGAGCCGTACTGGGTCGAGCCGGAGATGTCGAGCGTCACGGGACCGATGGCCAGGGTGGAGGCACCGGCAGCGTTGGTGGACGCCGGGATGTTCAGCGTGGTGGTGCTGGGCGACACGGTCGAGCCGTCTGCCGAGAAGGTCAACGTCTGCACCGGCTGCGGGTTGGCCGCCGTGCCGGCCAGCGGCTCGCCATTGGCCGTGGCGTACAGGTTCCAGGTGTCGTCCCCGGCCTTCTGGTAGTAGTAGCTCAGCGCCACCGGCTGGCCCTTGGCGTCGTAGACGGTCATCGAGCGGGCCTGGTTGAAGGTGCTCGAATCGGTGAAGTCGATGCGCGGCGTGGCGGCGGCGCCGGGGTCGGTCACCTTCTCGCGCGAATCCAGGTTGAACTCCATCCCGATCTTGCTGGTGGCCTGCGGGTTGATGCCGGCCGTGGGCAGCTGCAGGGCACTGGTGGGGCCCTGGATGATGTTGCCGTTGCTGTCGGCCGCGTAGCCCATCAGCTGCTGGCCTTGGTTGTTGACCACAAAGCCTTCGTTGTTCACCTTGAACTGGCCGTTGCGCGAGTAGACCACCTCGCCCTTCGGGTCGTTCATCTGGAAGAAGCCGTTGCCGTTGATCGCCACGTCCATCGCGTTGTCGGTGGCGGTGATGTTGCCCTGCGTGAACTGCTGGGCCACGGCCGCCAGCTGCACGCCGATCCCGATCGGGGCGGCCCCGGAGCCGTTGAGCGCGTTGGCGTACAGATCGGCGAATTCGGCGCGCGAACTCTTGGCGCCGACCGTGCTGGCGTTGGCGATGTTGTTGCCGATGACATCCAGGTTCTTGGACATCACGTTCAGACCGGACAGGCCTTGCTGGAAGCTCATGGGGTTCTCCTAGAAGAGGGGCGGTTGGCGTGCTGCCGTGATGCCGGGTGTCAGTAGTAGGCCCAGACGGCGTCGTAGGCGACGCGCTTGCCGTTGTCCAGATCCAGGGCCATGGTGCTGCCCAGGTTGCTGACCGCCTGGATGGTCTGGTTCTGCAGGCTCAGCGTGTCCACCGCCTGGCCCTTGGCCGTGGCGGTGACCTTGAAGGTCAGCGCATCGCCCTGGCGGGCACTGGGGATGTCCCAGCTGAAGTCATGCTTGCCGGCCTCCTGCGCGCCCAGGTCGATGGTGTCCAGCGTGGTGCCGTCGGGGGTCTGGATCTGCACCTTGACCGAGTCGGCCGCGCTGGCCAGCTCGAAACCGCCATCGCCCTTGCCGGCCTTCTGGCGCAGGGCATTGCCTTCGATCGCCACGTCGTGGCCGACCAGGGCCGCGCCCTGCATGGTCTGGATCTGCAGGAACTGCGAATTGAGGCCGCTGACGGTGGTGTTGAGCTGCTCGATGCCGGTGACGGTGCTGATCTGCGCCATCTGGCTGGTCACCTGGGCGTTGTCCAGCGGGTTGAGCGGGTCCTGGTTCTGCATCTGCGTGACCAGCAGCTTCAGGAAGCGGTCCGACTGATCGGTCGCGCTGGTGCTGGACAGGCCCGAGCTGGACGTGCCGCTGGTGCCCGAGGTGTTGTTGACGGTGTCGACGGCCATGGTGGTCCTTCAATCAGTGGGGGGGTCAGGTTCAACCTTGACCCAGCTGGATGGTCTTGAGCATCAGGCTCTTGGCCGTGTTCATGACCTCGACGTTGTTCTGGTAGGAGCGGGAGGACGAGATCATGTTGACCATCTCCTCCACCGGGTTCACGTTGCTGTAGGTGACATAGCCCTGGGCATCGGCCTCGGGGTGGCTGGGGTCGAAGACGCGGCGCCCGGGGGTCTGGTCCTCCACCACGTTGGACACCCGCACCCCGGCGCTGGTCAGCAGCGGGTTGTCGGCATCGCCCTTGGCGGCTGCGCCGGAGGCGTCCATCAGCACGGTCTGAAAGACCACCTCGTGCGCCTTGTAGGCCTTGCCGTCCGGGCCGGCCACGGTGTCGGCGTTGGCCAGGTTGGAGGCCACGGTGTTCAGACGCTGGCTCTGCGCGCTGATCGCGCTGCCGGAAATGTCGAAGACCTTGAACATGCTCATGGGTTCACCTCGGTGTCAGGGGCCGGCGGCGGCTCAGCCCTGGTTGGCGCTCTTCATCGCGTCCAGCACGTTCTTGATCTGGGAGTTCAGGAACCGCAGCGTGGCCTCGTACTTGACCGAGTTCTCGGCGAAGCTGGCCCGCTCGCGGTCCATGTCCACGGTGTTGCTGTCCAGGCTGGTCTGCGAATTGAGGGCATAGCGCAGCCCGGATTCGCTCAGCGCCCCGGCCGGCGGCTGGATGTGGCCGGCCTGGGTGACGTTCATCTGCCCCGGCACCGGCACGGCCCCGGTGGCCTGGCGCAGGGCCTGCGCAAAGTCCATCTCGCGCGCCACATAGCCCGGCGTGTCCGCGTTGGCGATGTTGCTGGCGAGCAGGCGCTGACGCTCGGCCCGCAGGCTCAGGGCCTGGGCCTGGAAGTCCATGCTCTGTGTCAGGCGGTTCAACATGGCCGGCGTCCTTTGGAACTACAGAACTTCAGTTTTCGGCGAACGCTCCGATCACATTCCGGACACGTCCTCGCTGTGCAGCGATTGTGGGAGTCGCCCTGGGCCCGGAAGTCCCGAATAAGGGGCCACTGCGACCGCATTTCCCGCCACCCACCGCAGGGTCCATGCCTACAGTGCTCTCCTGACCCCACAGGATTGCGCCGTGAACCGACCGTCTGCCTCCCCCCTTCCCATCCTGGCCACCCTGGTGCTGGCCACGGGGATGGTGTCGGGCGCCCGGGCCCAGCAGGCCGATCTGGACGCCGGCCTGCGCGCCGAGGTCAGCCGCCTGGCCCAGGAAGCCGCCGCGCCCACGACCCAGCAGCCCGGCCTGCGGGTCCAGGTGGAGGTGGGTCAGATGGACCCCCGGCTGCACCTGGCCCCCTGCCAGCGCATCCAACCCTATCTGCCCGCCGGCCTGCCAGCCTGGGGGCGCACCCGCATCGGCCTGAAGTGCACCCAGGGCGCCAAGCCCTGGAACATCAGCGTCCCGGTCACGGTGCATGTCTTTCGCCAGGCCCTGGTGCTGCGCGACGCACTGCCCGGCGGCACCGAACTGGAGGCGGGGCAGCTGATGCCCGCCGAGGTGGACGTGGCCGCCGCTCCGGGGGCGGCCGTCCTGGACTTCGCGCAGGCCGTGGGGCGCACCTTGTCCCGTCCCCTGCCCGCAGGCGCCACGCTGCGGGTGACGGATCTGAAGGCACGCCAGTGGTTTGCCGCCGGCGAGACCGTCCGCGTGGTGGCCAACGGGCCCGGCTGGGCCGCGGCCACCGAGGGCCGTGCCATGACCCCCGGCATCGAAGGCCAGCTGGTGCGGGTGCGCGTGGAGAGCGGCAAGCTGCTGACCGGCAAGGCCGTGGCCGACGGGACGGTGGAAATCAACCTGTGAATGCCCCCATTTCCCATGCCATGCCGCCCGCAAAAATCGCTAAAGTTCCCGTCAGAGTCCTCCGATACTGCTTTCACGTGGAAGTGGATCATGAGGCTCGCTGACAGCAGAGCCTGCAGGAGAACATCATGAAGATCGGTTCCCCCGAACATCTCGCCTCGGTGAGTGCCCTCAGCACCGACCGGGCGACGGCCGGCTCGGCCAAGAAGACGAGCTCTGGAGCCCAGAGCAGCGAGAGCGCCACCGTGGCCCTCTCCAGCACCGCAGCGCAGCTGCGTGACTCGGGTGCCCTGGATGGTCCGTTCGATGCCGAGAAGGTGCAGCGCATCGCCCAGGCCATCAAGGACGGCACGTTCCAGATCAATCCGGACAAGATCGCCGACAAGTTGATCTCGAACGCGCAAGAACTGCTCAACGGCAGCAGTTCCTGATCACACCGGCCCGAGCGGGCCCGCCATTCCCCACTTCCCTGTCTGCCCGCACCGAGGCCGGTTCGCCGCCGGCTTCCCGATCACCATGATGAGCACCCCTCTCGAATCCCAGGCCGTGCAAGCCGTCACCGATCTGGAAACGACCGTGGCCGAGGTCGAACATCACCTGGCCACCCTGGGCACCGCCTTGAAGCTGCAGGACGCCAGCGCGGTCGAACTGGCCGCCGCCGGCCTGCAACAGGCCCTGGCCCAGGCGGTCGAGCGCTTCAACCAGGCGGCCCGCACCCAGGCCGGCATTCCGCCGCTGTTGCGCCGCCGGCTGGCGCGCACCAGCAGCCAGGTGGCCGCCCAGCGCGATGCCGTGGCCCGTGCCAACCATGCCCTGGACCGGGTGCTTGATGTGCTGATCCCGAGCGCCGAGCCCGCCGCCGTCTACGGCACCCAGGGCACCCGGCGCGGTGGCACCGGTCTGGCCCAGGTCTGAGCCCCCCCGCACCCGCCCACCGCCCACGGCCCACGGCCCGCCTCTGGCGGGCCGTTGTGCTTTCAGGCCCCTGAAAACGACCAACCCGGCACGGGGCCGGGTTGGATGGAGAAGGAAGGCGCCCGACAGGGGCGCGGAACTCACCACTCGCGCAGCTTGACGCGCAGGCGGGCGATGGCCTGGCTGTGCAGCTGGCAGACGCGCGACTCGGTCACGCCGAGCACGGCCGCGATCTCCTTGAGGTTCATGTCGTGCTCGTAGTACATGCTCATCACGTACTGCTCGCGCTCGGGCAGCTTCTTGATCGCCTCGACCAGGGCCATGCGCATGCGCTGGTCCTGCAGCAAGGCCAGCGGGTTGACCTCGTCGTCCGAGACATGGCGGTCCAGGTACTCGTCACCGCTCTCGTCGCCGGACATGTCCTCCAGGTAGACCAGCTGGGTGCCGCGCACCTTGGTCAGCATGTCCTGGTAGTCCTCCAGCGGCAGGCCCATTTCGTCGGCGATCTCGCGTTCGTGCGGGGCCCGGCCGAGCTTCTGCTCCAGCCGGTGCACCGCCGCCTCGATGTCGCGCTGCTGCTTGCGGTTGCCACGGCTCATCCAGTCGTTGCCGCGCAGCTCGTCGAGCATGGCGCCGCGGATGCGCTGGGTGGCGAAGGTCTCGAACTGCACGCCCTGCGCCACGTCGAAGCGGCCCAGCGCATCGTTCAGACCGATCATGCCGACCTGGATCAGGTCGTCGAGCTCGACGTTGGCCGGCAGCTTGGCGATCATCTGGTGGGCCAGGCGGCGCACCAGCGGGCTGTATTGCTTGAGCAAGGTGCCGGAATCAAGGCGACCGGTGGCGGTGTACATGGTGGTGGTCTCCCGTCATTCAATCCAGAGCCATGGCGTGCCCGTACTGGGCGCGCACAGGAGGCAGACTCAGCGTGGCCTGGCCTTCCAGCGCGGTGAGCTGGTTGGCCGCCAGGCGGCCCAGCTCGGCACTGACCGGCGCGGTGATCGGCTGGTCGCGGTCCACCGCCGCCCAACTGCGCAGCACGGCGGAAAGGAAGTTGTCGGCGCAGCTGGCCAGGCGCTCGGCCACGCGGGCAGCGCGGCGCGGGCGGGAGGCCATGCCCACCAGCAGATCGAAGGCCATCAGCCCGCAGCGCTGCGACAGCAGCTTCATCGCGGCATAGGCCTCGGTCAGGCTTTCGGAGCTGAGCTCGCTCATCAGCACCGGCGCCACCTCGCGCCGGCCCAGCAGGCGGCACAGGTCGCGCGCCTCGGCATGCACGATGACGACGTCGGCCTGCGGCACGCATTCGGCCACGGCGCTGAGCCAGGCCTCGCTGCTGCCGCGGGTGTTGACATGGCGGCGCGGCAGGCCGCGGGCGGCCAGGTAATGCACCCCTGTGCCCAGACGCTCGATGCAGGCCGGCAGGTCGATGTCGACCAGCTCATGCGGCTCGGGGGAGCTGTCGGCGGCGTCGATCACGAAAACCCGCGCGCCCAGCGCGCTGAAGCCCAGGCTCAGGCGCTCCAGCAGCACGCCGGAGCAGTCGATCTGGCGGTTGGCCGGTACCGGCACGATCTGCTGGCGCGGTGCCGCGAAGAGCCGGCGCAGCCCGGCGGCCTGGTCACTGTCTTTGAACGGGGTGGACAACGCAGTCATGGAGGACTCCAACCGGTTCGTTCGTCAGAAATTCAGCCCTTGCAGTCCGGCCGTCGGACGGTGCAGGCCGGAGAGCACCAGCTGCACATCGCTGGTGTCCACCCGGTAGGCGGCGCTGCCACCGCCGCGCATCGCGCGGTGCATCAGCGCATTGGCCGAGAGGCGGTGCCAGTCTTCCGGCACGCGCTGGCCGTTGGCCGCGCCCACCACCTTCAGGCGGTGGCGGATCAGCGCGTCCAGCGCCGGAGCCAGCTTCACGGCCTCGTCGATCTTGGAGAGGATCACGCCCTTGCACTGCGAGGCGCGCCAGGCGGTCATCACATCGTCCAGGGTCTCGCCCTGGGCGGCGGCGTTGACCACCAGCAGGCGCTGGATCGAACGGTGCGACAGCATTTCCAGCAGCTCGCGGCAACGGCTGTCGCGCTGGGCCATGCCGGCGGTGTCGATCAGCACCATCTTCTTGCCCGAGAGCAGCTCCAGCAGGTCTTCCAGCGAGGCGCGGTCGTGCGCGGTGTGCACCGGCACACCCAGGATGCGGCCGTAGGCGCGCAGCTGTTCGTGGGCGCCCATCCGGTAGGCGTCCAGCGTGATCAGGCCCAGCTGGTTGGCACCGTGCGCGGTGGCGAAGGCGGCGGCCAGCTTGGCGGTGGAGGTCGTCTTGCCCACGCCGGTGGAGCCGATCATGGCGTAGACACCGCCCTTGTCTTCCAGCGGCGGCTCGTGCTCACCGGTCAGCAGGTTGCGCTCCAGCACCGAGGTGGCCCAGGCCAGCTCATCGGTGGCGCTGGCCGGCAGGGCTTCCAGCAGCTTGCGGGTCAGCGCCGGGCTGAAGCCGACATCCATCAGCTTTTGCGAGAGCTGGGCCTGGCGCGGTTCGCGCTGCAGCTTCTCCATGAAGGCCAGGGTGCCGAAGCGCTCCTCGATCAGGCCCTTCATGGCGCGCAGCTCGTGCACCATGTCGATCTGTTCCTGCGGGGCCACGTCGCTCAGCGTAGGCACCGGCAGCTCCGGCGCGGGGCCATCGTCCAAGGGGCGGGCCGGGGCGCGGCGGGCCGGCATGGCAGCCCGGGCGGCCAGCGTGGGTTCGGCGGCGGGGGCGCGGCGCGGCGCCGGGGCGGCCGGCGCATCGTCCAGCTCGACCGGCTCATCGACCGGCACGGGCTTGCCGTCCAGCGCGGCCTGACGGCGGCGCAGCATGCGGTCGCGCACATAGTCCTGGAAGGACAGCGTGCTCATCGCCATCCGTTCCACATCGTCGTTCACATCGCCTTCCGTGGCGTCGGCCTGGCGCCGCTGGCCGGCAGCGCTGCGCTCGGCCTGCTGACGCTCGGCGCGGGCCGACAGGCTCTCGCCGCGGGCGGCGCGGGTCGCGGCGGACGGGGCCGCCACCTTCTCCAGCTGGTTGACCGCCTCAGGGGCCATCGCCAGCACCTCGACGCCTTCGGCGCAGGGCTTGGTGGACAGCACCACGGCATCTTCGCCATAGGCCTGGCGAACCAGGGCAAAGGCCTCGCGCGAGGTGCGCGCGGTGAAGCGTTTCACATTCATGCCGTGCCTCCGATGATCGAACCGATCCGGATCGAATGGGTCTCAGGAATCTCGCTGTGCGACAGCAC
Source organism: Ideonella benzenivorans (assembly GCF_020387415.1). GTDB lineage: Bacteria > Pseudomonadota > Gammaproteobacteria > Burkholderiales > Burkholderiaceae_C > Ideonella > Ideonella benzenivorans. Next base: position 645,734 of record NZ_JAGWCB010000012.1, read on the forward strand.
CCGCAGACGGGGCGCGGCGCGCTTGAGCAGTCGGGCCAGGGGGGCGCGCAACGGGTCGGGCACCAGCAGGCAGGCCGGGTGGCCCAGCGTCTCCTGCTTGCGCGCGCTGTCGGCGGCCTGGCGGGTCAGGGTGTCGGCCACGCCGGGGTCCAGCGTCGGGCCGTGCGGCGAGGTCAGGGCCTGGCCCACCAGCCGCTCGAGATCGGGCTCCAGCGCGATCACGTCCAGTTCCTTCACCGGGCCGTAGATCTGCTGCACGATGGCCGGGGCCAGCTGCACGCGCACCCGGGCGGCCAGCTCGGCCGGATCGGTGATCTGCGCGTTCTCGGCCAAGCATTCGACGATACTGCGGAAGTCGCGGACGTGCACGCCTTCGTCCAGCAGCAGCTGGAGCACTTTTTGCAGCGTTGCGATCCCGACCATCTTGGGCACCACGTCTTCCATCAGCTTGGGAGCCAGTTTTGTCACATGTTCGACCAGGGCCTGGGTCTCGGTCCGACCCAGCAGCTTGGCCGCATTCATTTGCATCAAGTGTGAAAGGTGCGTGGCCACCACGGTCGAGCAATCAACGACCGTAAACCCGGCCATTTGGGCCTGCTCCTTCTGGCGCTCCTCGATCCACACCGCCGGCAGGCCGAAGGCGGGGTCGGTGGTCTGGGTGCCCGGCAGCTGCGGCACGCCGCCGCCCGGGTTGATGGCCAGGTACATGCCGGGGAAGGCCTCGCCCTCGCCGATCACGGCGCCACGCAGCAGCACCCGGTAGGCGCTGGGCTTGAGGTCCAGGTTGTCGCGGATGTGCACCGAAGGCGGCAGGAAGCCGACCTCCTGGGCGAACTTCTTGCGCACGCCCTTGATGCGGCTGAGCAGGTCGCCCTGGCGGGTCTTGTCCACCAGGGTGATCAGGCGGTAGCCCACCTCCAGACCCAGGGTGTCGACCGGCTGCAGGTCGTCCCAGCTGGCCTCGGCGTTGGCCGGCTTGGCCTCCTCCACCTTGGGCTTCTCGGGCCGGGCCGCCTCTTCCTTCTGCCGCTTGGCCAGCCACCAGGCGTAGTAGCCGATCAGGCCGGCCATCAGCAGGAAGACGATGTTGGGCATGCCCGGGATCAGGCCCAGCAGGCCGATGATGCCGGCCGTCAGGCCCAGGGCGCGCGGCGAGTTGAAGATCTGCGAACGGATCTGGGTACCGGTGTCCTGCTCGGAGCCGACGCGCGAGACCACCATCGCCGCCGCCACCGAGATCAGCAGGCCGGGGATCTGGGCCACCAGCGCATCACCGACCGCCAGCAGGATGTAGGAGCTGGCCGCATCCGAAACCGACAGGCCGTGCTGGGCCACGCCGATGATGAAGCCGCCGACGATGTTGATCACCAGGATCAGCATGCCGGCCATCGCGTCACCACGCACGAACTTGCTGGCACCGTCCATGGAGCCGAAGAAGTCGGCTTCCTCGGCCACCTCGGCGCGGCGCTTCTTGGCCTGGTCCTCGTTGATCAGGCCGGCGTTCAGGTCGGCGTCGATGGCCATCTGCTTGCCGGGCATCGCGTCCAGGGTGAAGCGCGCGCCGACTTCGGCGATCCGCTCGGCGCCCTTGGTCACCACGACGAAGTTGATCACCACCAGGATGGCGAACACGATCAGGCCGACCGCGAAGTTGCCACCGATCAGGAAGTGGCCGAAGGCCTCGATCACCTTGCCGGCCGCGCCGGTGCCGGTGTGGCCGTTCATCAGCACCACCCGGGCCGAAGCCACGTTCAGCGACAGGCGCAGCAAGGTGGTGATCAGCAACACCGTCGGGAAGGCGCTGAAGTCCAGCGGCTTGACCATGTTGGCAGCCACCAGCATCACCATCAGCGACATCGCGATGTTGAAGGTGAAGAACAGGTCCAGCGCGAAGGGCGGCAGCGGCAGCACCATCATGGCCAGCACCATGATGATGAAGATCGGCGCCATCAGCGCCTTGATCATCGCGGCGTTCTCGCCGAACAGGGTCTTCAACTGGATCTGCAGCGCGTTCATTCCTCAGCTCCGCGGGCAGGGGGTTGGTGATGGGGGTCGAGCTCGGGCGGCACGTCCACCGTGGGCGGCGCCACATCGGCCCGCACACGCAGCTGGTAGACCCAGGCCAACACCTGGGCGACGGCGGCGAACAGCGTGGCCGGCACCTCTTGATCGATCTCGACGTGGGCGTAGAGGGCCCGAGCCAGCGGCGGGGCCTGCAGCACCGGCACCTTGGCATCGCGGGCGATGTCGCGGATCTTCAGCGCCAGCAGGTCGGCCCCCTTGGCGATCACCCGCGGCGCCCCCATCGAGGCCTCGTCGTAGCGCAGCGCCACCGCGTAGTGGGTCGGGTTCATCACCACCAGGTCGGCCTGGGGCACGGCGGCCAGCATGCGCTTGCGGGCCATCTCGCGCATCTTCTGCTTGATCTTGCCCTTGACCTCCATGTTGCCTTCGGCGTCCTTGGCTTCCTGCTTGGCTTCCTCGCGGGTCATCTTCAGGCGTTGCAGCCAGAGGAAGCGCTGCAGCGGCACGTCGATCAGGGCCCAGCCGCCCACCACCAGCATCACCAGGCCGAACCCGGTGGCGATGGTGCGGCCCATCTGGGCGATCGCGCTGGGCAGCGGCACGGCCATCAGTGACACCATGCCCATGAACTGCGCGCTCAGGTACTGGTAGCCCACGGTGCCGATGGCGGCGGCCAGCGCGCTCATCTTCAGCACGTCGACCACGTGCTGCTTGTCGAACAGGCGCCCGAGCCCGGCGATCGGGTTGAAGCGGCCGAAATTGGGCTGCAGGATCTTGAAGCTGAGGTTCCAGCCGCCAGAGAGCAACGCCGTCAGGACGCCGACGCCGATCATCACCAGGCCCAGCGGCACCACCAGCAGCAGCGCCCGCGTGGCCAGCAGCCAGAACAGCTCGCCCATGGCCTGCGGGTTGACCGCCTGCTCGTGGCCGAAGCGCAGGCCGCTGCTCAAGACATCCTGCAGCCAGCCGGCCAGCGGGTGCGACAAGCCGATCAGCAGCGCGCCGCCGGCCGCCAGGGCCGTGAAATGGCCCAGGTCCTTCGAACGAGGAACCTGTCCATCCTCCCGCGCACGGGCCTGCTTCTTGGCACTGGCGGGTAAGTTGCGGTCTTGGGCGGAGTCGGCCATGGTCGGGACCTATGGTGCCCCGACCGCCCCCGGCACTTGAGCCGGATAAGAGGGGAGAAAGCCCGGGTGATCGGACCTAGCCGCCGTGCCTGCCTGGAAGCGCCTCAGCCGGTGGCCGCATCGGTCCGCAGGCGGATGCCCTGGCGGCTCTGCTCGCCCAGGCCGGGCGGCAGGGCCGAGGCCTGCAGCCCGACCCGGCGCGCCACGGTGGCCAGCCGGGCCTGCACCGCCGGCGCGTCGGCCAGCTGTGCGGCGTCACGCGCCACCACCCCACGGGCGGTGTCCAACAGACGGGGGCTCAGGGTGCGCTCGGCCTGGTCCAGCAGGGTCTCGACGGCGGTCTGCGGGTCGCCCGCGGCGCTGTGGCGCAGGGCCTGTTCGGTGATGGCCCCCAGTTCCTGCTGGGCCGCCTGCAGCAGCTCACCCCAGGCCGGCACGGCGGCGACGGTGGGGCTCAGCAGCTCGGCGGCGGTGCGTGAGCCCATGAAGCGCCGCCCCACTGCCCGGATCCAGTCTTCGGCCAAGGGCAGCGCGATGCCTTCGTGGGCGGCGGCGGCCAGCCCGGTGAGCAAGTTCCAGCCCCCTTCCAGGTCGAAGTCGGGGGCTTGGCGGGCCTCGGCCAGCGCGGTCAGCGCGGCCACCGCCTCCTCGGGCTGACGCTGCAGCAGGCGGTCCAGCGCCCGCGCCAGCAGCAGCTGACGGCGGCTGCGCTCGCTGTCGCCGCTCTCCGCGGCCTGCTGCAGGGCGGCCGCGCAGCGGGCCAGGGCCTTGCTGTCACGCTGGCGAAAGCGGGCCACGGCCAGCAGCACCAGGCTCTGGTCGTCAAAGGACTTGGAATTGGCGCCTTGGGCGCGCACATGCTCCAGCGCCCGCGCACCGGCCGCCCAGTCGCCCAGGTAGCAGGACAGCATGCCCAGGCGCTGCTGGCGGCGCAGGTCGCCCGGCGTCAGCTCGACGGCCCGGGCGAAGGCCGCCAGCGCCTCGGCCAACCGGCCCTGACCCAGGTGGGTGCGGCCCAGCAGGTCCTGGGCCTCGACGCAGCCAGGCTCACTGGCGATCAGTGCCTGCAGCTGCTGCATCGCCCCGCCGGCCTGATGGCGGGCCTGCAGGCAGCGCACCTTGTCCAGCCGGGCCCAGGCCGAGGGTTGCAGCGCCAGCACCTCGTCCAGCCAGGGCAAGGCGGCCTCGGCCCGGCCCTGGCGGATCAGCAGTTCGATGCCGACCCGGGTGGCGTAGCGCCAGAACAGCCCGCGCGCCTCGAACCGCTGCCGGCACAGCCCCACGGCCTCGTCGAGACGGCCCGCCTCGATCGCCAGGTAGACCTGCTCGAGCTCGACGCGGCGCTTGTGGGCCTGCATCACCCGCTCGCGCAGCACCTGGGTGGCAATCGGCTTGAGCAGGTAGGCGTCCAGCGCGGATTCCGCCGCCTCCACCACCTTGGCATACGAGCGCTCGTCGGTGACCATGATGAACAGCGTGGACCAGGGCAGGTGCCCGCCGCGCTGCAGTTCGTCGAGCAGGTCCTGCCCGCCATGGCGTCCGCCGGACTCCGGGAAGTCCATCTCGCACAGCACCAGGTCGTAGCAGCCCGTCTCCAGCCGGCGCCGGGCGTCGGCCAGCCGGGCGCACTGCACGACATTGGGCACGCCCAGGTCGCGCAGCTGGGCGGACAGCACGCTGCGGGAACTGGCGCCGGGATCGATGACCAGCGCGGTACAGCCACTCAGGGTCCAGACCATGGGACGGGCTTTCGGGCGGTTGCGGGGTGCCTCAGCCACCAAAGGCCGAGAGCATCTTCTCCAGGGTCGAGAGGAAGGGGGTTTCGAGCATCGGCAGCATGGCCATCATGCCCACCAGGCCCACGCCGATCGTGATCGGAAACCCCAGCGCGAAGATGTTGGATTGCGGCGCCACCCGGGCGATCACCCCCAGCACCAGGTTGACGAACAGCATCACCGCCATCATCGGCAGCGCGATCCACAGCCCCAGGCTGAAGATCTGCGCCCCCCAGGTGGCCGGCTGCACCGCGCGCAGAAAGGCGAAGGGCTCGGGCCCGACCGGGAAGGCCTGCAGGCTGGCCACCACCGCCTCGATGACGCGCAGGTGGCCGTTGGTGACGATGAACAGAAAGCCCACCAGCGTGGCGAAGAAGCGGCTGGCCGCGGTGGACTGGCTGGCCAGCACCGGGTCGAAGAAGCCTGCGAAGTTCATGCCCATCTGCAGGCCGATCAGTTCCCCGGCCAGTTCGACCGCGGCAAACACCAGCCGCACGGCAAAGCCCAGTGTGAGGCCGATCAGCAGTTGCTGGAGCACCAGCACGAAGGCCAGCGGCGAATCCAGCGGCACCGGAGCCACCGGCGGCGCCACGCCGGAGGCGCAGGCCGCGATCAGGAAGGACAGGCCGATGCGCACCCGCATGGGCACGCTGCGCTGGCCCAGCACCGGCAGGATCTGGAACAGCGCCAGCACCCGCAGGAAGGGCCACAGCACCGGCGTGACCCACGCCAGGATCTGGGCCTCGGAGAACGAGATCATCCGCCCGCGGCCATCGGAATGGACAGCAGCATGCTGCGCAGGTAGTCGACCAGCTGGCTGAGCATCCAGGGGCCGGCAATCGCCATCACGGCGACGGCGGCGAGCAGCTTGGGCACGAAGGTCAGCGTGGCCTCGTTGATTGAGGTCGCGGCCTGGAACACGCTGACCAGCACGCCGACGATCAGCACCACGATGAGCATCGGCGCGGAGACCTGCAGCAGCATCAAGAGGCCGCGCTGGCCGATGGTGAAGACCTGGGTCGCATCCATGGAGCAGTCCTTTCAGTTCACTGCGCGAAGCTGGCCGCCAGCGAGCCCAGCAGCAGGTTCCAGCCGTCGGCCAGCACGAACAGCATCAGCTTGAACGGCAGGGCCACCAGCACCGGCGAGAGCATCATCATCCCCAGGCTCATCAGCACGCTGGCGACGATCATGTCGATGACCAGGAAGGGGATGAAGATCAGGAAGCCGATCTGGAAGGCGGTCTTGAGCTCGCTGGTGACGAAGGCCGGCACGATGACCTTGAAGGGCATGTCCTCGCCCTTGACCTTGGGGTCCACCTTGGCCAGCTTGGCGAACAGTTCCATGTCGGACTGGCGGGTCTGCTTGAGCATGAAGGCGCGCATCGGCGCCTGGCCGCGCTGCAGCGCCTCGGTGAAGTCGATCTGGTTGGCCGAGTACGGCGCCCAGGCCTGCTCGTAGACCTTGTCCAGCGTCGGCGACATCACGAAGAAGGTCAGGAACAGCGACAGGCCGATCACCACCTGGTTGGGCGGCGCCGCCTGGGTGCCCATCGCCTGGCGCAGCAGCGACAGCACGATGACGATGCGGGTGAAGCCGGTCATCAGCAGCAGCACCGCCGGCAGGAAGGACAGCGCGGTGAAGAACAGCAGGGTCTGGATCGGCACCGAGTAGCTGGTGCCACCGCCGCCCTGCCCCACCATCAGCGGCAAGGTCGGGCCACTGGGGGCGGCCACCTGGGCCGCCGCCGGCAGGCTGAGCGCCAGCAGACCCAGGGCCGCCAGGCCCAGGCGCACGGCCCGGTGCGGCCGCACGGCACGCGGCTCAGTGCTGGCCATCCTGGCCTCCCTGCCCGCCCTCGCGCGGCTGGCGCCAGCGCTGGATCAGCTGCTGCACCGTCACCGCCTGCGGCTGGGCCAGCTCGCCGGTGGGCAGGCTCAGCGGGGTGTCCAGCGTGTGCAGCGGGGTGATGCGCTCACCGCTGACGCCCAGCACCAGCCACTTGGCGCCCGCGCCCTGGCCCAGTTCCACCACCACCACCTTCTGCGAGGGCGACAGCGACAGGCTGGAGACGGTGCGCATCAGGCCGGGTTGGCCGGTGCCGGCCAGGCCGCTGCGGCGCAGCAGCCACAGGGCCAGCGGGATCAGCGCCACCACCAGCAGGAAGGCCAGCAGCGGCAGCAGAGACGAGGTGATCGAAGTCATGGTGAAACCCGGTGGTGCGGCCCGCTCACAGACGGCTCAGGCGGCGCATGCGCTCGCTGGGGGTGACGATGTCGGTCAGGCGGATACCGAACTTGTCGTTCACCACCACCACCTCGCCCTGGGCGATCAGGAAGCCGTTGACCAGCACGTCCATCGGCTCGCCAGCCAGCGCGTCCAGCTCGACCACCGAGCCCTGGGCCAGCTGCAGGATGTTCTTGATCGGGATGCGGGTGCGGCCCAGCTCCACGGTCAGCTGGACGGGGATGTCCAGGATCATGTTGATGTCGTTGCCGGCCCCCGCCCCGCCCGTGGTGGGCGCGAAGTTGGTGAAGGCGGCCGGCGACACCTGCTCGGGCGCGGGGCTGACCTCGCTGGCCACCGGGCTGGCGGCCTTGGACTCGGCCAGGGCCGCCGCCCAGGCGTCGGCCATGTCGTCCTGGTCGCCGTCCTGCGGGGTGTTCGCTTCTTCAGCTGACATTGTGATCTCCCAGCCAGCCCAGGTTGGAGCCGGTCAGCAAACGTTCGATCTTGATGGCGTAATGCCCGTTGGAGGTGCCGTAGTGGCAGTCGAAGACGGGCACGCCGTCCACCTTGGCCTGGATCTGCGGCTCCAGGTCCAGCTCGATGAAGTCGCCCGGCTTGAGGGCCAGCAGCTGCTCCACCGTGGCCGGGGCCGTGCCCAGCTCGGCCACCAGGTCCACCTCGGCCGCCTGGATCTGCTGCTTGAGCAGCTTGACCCAGCGGTGGTCCACCTCGACGGAATCGCCCTGCATCGACGAATACAACACGTCGCGGATGGGCTCCAGCGTCGAGTAGGGAATGCAGAAGTGCACCGAGCCCGAGGTCTCGCCGATCTCCAGCGTGAAGCTGGTGGCCACGATGATCTCGCTGGGGGTGGCGATGTTGGCGAACTGGGGTTGCATCTCCGAGCGCTGGTAGTCCAGCTCCAGCGGGTAGATGCCGCGCCAGGCGCGCTTGTATTCCTCGGCGATGCAGGCCACCAGGCGTTCGATCACCCGCTGCTCGGTGGCCGAGAAGTCGCGGCCCTCGATGCGGGTGTGGAACTTGCCGGAGCCACCGAACAGCGCGTCGATCACGGCGAACACGATGCTCGGGTCGCAGACGATCAGGCCCGAGCCGCGCAGCGGCCGCACCTGCATCAGGTTGAAGTTGGTGGGCACCACGATCTCGCGCAGGAAGGCGCTGTACTTCTGCACCTTGATGCCGCCGATCGAGACCTCGGGGCTCTTGCGGATCATGTTGAACAGCCCGACGCGGATGTTGCGCGCGAAGCGTTCGTTGATGATCTCCATGGTCGGCATGCGACCACGGACGATGCGCTCCTGGCTCGCCAGGTCGTAGGGGCGCACGCCATCGACGGGCGCCTCCTCCTGCTCGAGCTTCTGGCTTTCGCCGGTGATGCCCTGCAGCAGCGCGTCGACTTCGTCTTGCGAAAGAATCTGCTGGTTCACGGGACGGACCTCGGTAATCCGGTGCGGGCTACTGGATGATGAAGCTGGAGAACTGCACCGCCTTGATCGGCGAGTCGTCGATCGAGTCGTAGCTGCGGCGGCGTTTCTTCTTGCCCGGCGTCGGGGCCTCCTCGACCTCGTCCGGGTCTTCCAGCTCGATGCCCAGCGGCAGAGCCGACTCACGCAGGATCTGCTGGGCCAGCTTTTCCTTGCCGCCCTCGGCCATCAGGTCCTCGGAGCTTTTGTGCCCCAGCAGCAGCAGGATGTTGTTGCGGATGGCCGGCAGATAGGCCTTGATCTCTTCGCTGGCCTTCTCGTCCTCGACCTGCAGGGTCACGCCGATCTGGGCGTAGCGGTCGCTGTCGCGGTCGGCCAGGTTGACGACGAAGGGGTCCAGCGGCACGAACACCGGCGGATGCTTGGGATCCTCCTTCTTGTGTTCACGCTTGGGCTTCTTCTCGACCTGGGCGGTCTCGTCGCCGCCGTCCTCGCCGTCAGCCGATTGCTTTTTCAGCAGCAGGAAGGCGGCCGCCCCCCCACCCAGCACCAGCAGCAGGACAAGCGCGAGCACGATGATGATCAGCTTCTTCTTGCCCTTGGGGGGCGGCGCATCGGCGGCGGGCGCTGCGGCGGACATGGCGGCTCCTTGTTCCCTTTTCTGGGGAGCCCCGCCCCGGACGAGGGACGGAATGCTCCTGACATGAAGGGATTATTGGGAGCGCCGGGGTGGCGCTAAGCCGGGAAAAGCGGGCCTTTTTGCCGCCTGGCCGCGGGGCGGGGCCCCGGGGCGGCAGGCCCGGTTCAGGCGTAGAAGTCGACCAGGCCGCGCTGGCGCACCACCGGCCGGGCCGCCCCGGCCGCGCTGTCATCGGCGCCCGCGACCCCGCCCAGGGCGGTGGTGCTGCGGCCGCGGCCGCTGCCGGCGGCCTGTCCGGAGGGCGAATCGAAGCCACGGCGGCCCTGGTCGGAAACGCTGCCGCCGGCCAGGCTCAGCCCCACGCCGTCGAGCTGGGAGGACAGCTGGGGCAGCGCCAGGTTCAGCGCCTCGCGCGTGCCGGGCACGGCGGAGTTCAGGTCCACCTGGGTCTGGCCATCGCGCACGGCGATGTGCACCTCGATCGGGCCCAGGTCCTGGGGATGCAGTTCCAGCGTGGCGTGCTCGATGCCGTCCTGCACCCAGGTGCTCAGCTGCACCCCCAGCGCCGCCGGGAATTCGGGGTGATCGGGCGCCATCGGCAACTGGGCGGTGGCGCTGGCGGGGGCCGGGGCATCCGGGCTGCCGGCCGCCGGGGCGGCGTTGGGTGCAGCCAGCGCGCCCAGGCTGGCCAGGCCGGGGTCGGCCGTGGCGGCCCCGGGGGCCGGGGTGCTGTCGTGGGTGGCGGCCAGCACGGCGCGCAGGCTGCCGTCGGCCCCGGTCGTGGCATCGCCGGCCTGCTGCAGCGCGGCGGCAAACGCCCCCGGCCCTGCCGCACGCGCCCCTGCGGCCGCGCCCGTCTCGGGGGCAGCGGCCTCGGCCGACCGGTGGCCTGCCGCCGCGGTGTGGCGGCCTTCGCCGCCGCCGGCACGGGCCGTCTGGCCCTGCAGGCCCTCCGGACCGGCGCGCCGGCCGCGCGCGGCGTCGGCGCCGCCACGGACCAGCGCCACGGTGGACGGGCTGGCGGCCTGCGCCGGGGTCTGAGCCTGGGCGGCGGCGGCCTCGGTGTCCTCGGTGGCCGTCTTCCGGGCCGTGGCGTCCTGGCTGGTCCCGGGGGCGGCGCTGGCTTCGGCCTCCTGGCTGGCCTTCTCGGCCTTGCGGGTGGCCGTGTGGCGGGCCTGCAGGCGGGTGTCGGTCTCTTGCCCGCCGGCGTTCTGGCCGGCGTGGCGGTTGCGCAGCATCTGCGCAAAGCTCTTGGCATGCGCGCTCAGGCCGTCCGTCTGGCCGTTGCCGGCCTGGGCCACGTGGCTGGCCGGGGTGCTGTGGCCGGTACGTGACTGTTGCCGCTGCGTGGCCGACTTGGTGGTGGCGAGGCGTTCCAGGGCGGAGGTGCTGGTTTCAGAGGTCAGGGCCATGGCGGGTGCTTTCGACGTCAGACGGGAGGGTTCATCAGATGGCAGCCAGGTCGCGGCGTGCCGCCCAGGCCTTGCGCTGGGCCGCCTCGTCGCTCTGCTTCTGCTCGCGGCGCTCGGCCGCCTGGCGCAGCAGGTGCTGACGGCGTTCGATCAGCCGCTGGACGGTGGCCAGCTTCAGCTCCCGCTGGCGCAGGCGCTCGCGGCCGGCCTGGCAGCGGGTCTCAGCCTGCTGGGCCACCCCCTGCTGGGCGTTGATGGCCTGGTCCAGGCGGCCGACGAAGCCGTGGTAGCAGCGCAGGATCTCGATCGGCGCGGCCTGCCGGAACTGGCCGGACCAGCGCTGCTGGTACTCCAGCCGGTAGTCCTGCAGGGTCTGCACCTGGCCCAGCGCGGCCTGGGCCTGGCGCTCCAGCTCGCGGCATTCCTGCAGGGCCTGGTCGCGGCGCTTGCGCTCACGCTCCAGCAAGGTGCCCAGGATGTGGATGCGGTCCATGGTGGCGTTCCTTCAGCAAAGGGGGTCAGCCGGCGGGGTTCAGCCGCTGCAGCGCACGGCGGCTGGCCTCCAGCGGGGCCTGTTCGTGCATGCCTTGCTGCAGCAGCGCCACCAGCTGCGGATGCACCTTGACGGCGGCGTCCAGCTCCGGGTCGCTGCCGGGCGCATAGGCGCCCAGCTGGATCAGGTCGCGGGCCTTGTTGAACTTGGCCAGCCACTGGCGGGCGCGGCGGGCGGCGTCCAGGTGCTCGCGCGGGGCCACCGAGGTCATCACGCGCGAGATCGACTTCTCGACGTCGATGGCCGGGAAGTGGCCGCTCTCGGCCAGCTCGCGGCTGAGCACGATGTGGCCGTCCAGGATGCCGCGGGCCGAGTCGGCGATCGGGTCCTGCGGGTCGTCGCCCTCGGTCAGCACGGTGTAGAAGGCGGTGATGGAGCCGACGCCGTTCAGGCCGTTGCCCGAGCGCTCGACCAGCTGCGGCAGCTTGGCGAAGCAGCTGGGCGGATAGCCCTTGGTGGCCGGCGGCTCGCCGATGGCCAGGGCGATCTCGCGCTGGGCCATCGCGTAGCGGGTCAGGCTGTCCATCAGCAGCAGCACATGCTGGCCCTTGTCGCGGAAATGCTCGGCGATGGCGGTGGCGTAGCTGGCGCCCTGCATGCGCACCAGCGGCGGCGCATCGGCCGGGGCGGCCACCACCACGGCGCGGGCCAGGCCCTCTTCGCCCAGGATGTCCTCGATGAATTCCTTCACTTCACGGCCGCGCTCGCCGATCAGGCCGACCACGATCACATCGGCCTCGGTGTAGCGGGCCATCATGCCCAGCAGCACCGACTTGCCCACGCCGGTGCCGGCGAACAGGCCCAGGCGCTGGCCGCGGCCCACGGTGAGCAGGCTGTTGATGGCGCGCACGCCGGTGTCCAGCGGCTGGCGCACCGGGTCGCGGTCCATCGCGTTGATCGGGCGGCGTCCCATCGGCTCGTTCTGCACGTTGCGCAGCGGGCCGGCGCGGTCCATCGGCTGGCCCTGGGCATCCACCACCCGGCCCAGCAGGCCGTCGCCCATCGGCAGGTGCAGGCCGCGGTCCTCGCTGCGGCGCCAGGGGTGGTTCTCCAGCCCGAACTGCGGCGGGATCTGCGGCACCGGCAGCGGCGCCACCCGGGCCCCGCTGGCCAGGCCCACCAGGTCGCCAGTGGGCATCAGGTAGGCGCGGTCGCCGTTGAAGCCGACCACCTCGGCCATCACCGGCGGCTCGCTGCCGGTGCCGCCCACGGCGCAGACGGCCCCCACCGGGGCGCGCACACCGGCGGCCTCCAGCACCAGGCCGGTGACGCGCACCAGCGTGCCCTGCATCTCCAGCGGCTGGGGCAGGCCGGCGTACAGCCGCATGTCCTGAAGGAAGCGGTCCCAGCGCTGGCTGCGCTCGACGGGTTGCTGGCCGGCCATCAGACGCTCCCTGCCTCGTGCGGTGTGGTCTCGGCCTCGTCCCAGGCCAGCGGCACGTCGAACACCGCGGCGGCATGCGCCCAGCGGGTCGCGATGCTGGCGTCCACCTGGCCCAGGTCGGATTCGACCCGGCAGCCGCCACGCGCGATCTCGGCATCGGGCACCAGCTGCACCTCGCGGGCCTTCAGATCATCCCCAGCGCCCTGGGCCACCAGCTCGGCATCGTCCGGATTCACCCGCAGCCGCAGGTGACGGGCCGACAGCACCACCGCAGCCGTGGCCTCGCGGGCCACCTGCACGATGCAGTCGGGCCGCTGTTTCAGTTCGCTGCGCACGACCTGGCGGGCCAGCGTCACGGCGGTCTCGACCAGCGTCTCGGCCAACCGGGTTTCCAACAGGCCCAGCTCGTCCTGGAACGCGGCCACCACCTGCGCCACCTGGGCGCTGACCTGCTGGGCGAACTGGCGCTTGGCGGCCTCCAGGGCTTCCAGCCCGTCGCGGTAGCCATCGCTCCAGCCCTGCTGGCGGGCGTCGTGGATGCGGGCCTCCCATTCCTCGGCACTGGGGCCGGTCTCGACCGGTGGCTCCTCGAAGGGCGGCACCTCCGGCTCGGCCGCCTGGGTCGCGGCGGACCAGGGCGCCGGGCGGGCCGGGCCACCAAAGGCGTCCGGCGTCCAGGCGGCGAAGTCCGACAGTTCCTCGCGCGGGATGAAGCGGGTGTAGGCGGAAGCCGGGCGCTGCACGCCCCCCTGGGGCGGTGGCACGGGACGCGGCGGCACCGGTTTAGACGAAGTCATCGCCGCCTCCGGAGGCAATCACGATCTGGCCTTCGTCCACCAGACGGCGCACCACCTTGAGAATTTCCTTCTGCTCGGATTCGACCTCGGCCACCCGCACCGGGCCGCGCGATTCGAGGTCCTCGCGCAGCGATTCGGCCGCGCGGCTGGACATGTTCTTGAAGATGCGCTCGCGCAGCTCCGGCGTGGCGCCCTTGAGGGCGATGATCAGCGAGTCGCCCTGCACTTCCTTGAGCACGGTCTGGATGGCCCGATCGTCCAGCTTGTTCACATCGTCGAAGGTGAACATGTTGTCCATGATCTTCTGGGCCAGGTCGCCATCGGCCTCGCGGATGTAGTCCAGCACCGAGGTCTCGACCGAGGAGCCGAGCATGTTGATGATCTCTGCGGCGGTCTTCACGCCGCCCAGCGTGGCCTTCTTCAGGCGGTCGCCGCCGGCCAGCACCTTGCTGAGCACCTCGTTGAGGTCCTTCAACGCGGCCGGCTGGATGCCGTCGAGCGTGGCGATGCGGATCAGCACTTCGTTGCGCTGCCGCTCGGTAAAGGACTTCAGGACTTGAGAAGCCTGGTCGAAATCCAGATGCACGAGGATGGCGGCAATGATCTGCGGGTGTTCGTTGCGCAGCAGTTCGGCCACCGAGGCGCCGTCCATCCACTTCAGGCTCTCGATGCCGCTGACATCGCTGCCCTGCAGGATGCGGTCGATCAGCAGGTTGGCCTTGTCCTCACCCAGGGCCTTGCGCAGCACCGATTTGACGTACTCGTCGGTGTCGTTGACCAGCATGTGCTGCTCGGAGGCGACGGTGGTGAAGCGGTCGAGCACCTGCTCCACGCGCTCGCGCGGGATGACCTTGAGCCGGGCGATGGTCTCGCCGAGCTTCTGCACTTCCTTGGGGCCCAGGTGCTTGAAGACGTTGGCCGCTTCTTCCTCGCCCAGGGACATCAGCAGGATGGCCGCGTCCTCGACGCTTTGGTCCTCGGTGCTTTCTTTTGCCATGGTCAGTCCCCGTCAGGCGGCCTCGCCGGTCACCCACTCGCGCATGATGTTGGCCACCGCTGCCGGGTTGTCGCGGGCCAGCTGACGCGCCGCCTCCAGCTTGCCGTTGACCGCGGTCGATTCCAGCAGCGGGATCCCGGCCGTCTCGTCCGGCAGAGCCTGCACGTCGTCCACCACCGCGTCGAGCTGGGCCAGCTTGGCCTCGTCCTCGCTGGGCGGCGGGGGCGGCGGCGCAAACACATCCTTCAGCGTGGGCCGGATGACCCCGAAGATCAGGGCCAGCGCCACCAGGGTCAGCGCTGCCGGCACCGCCGCGGTGTGCAGCAGGTCCTTCACCCAGGGCTGTTGCCACAGCGGCAGCTTGTCGTCCTGCGGCTCGGCCGGCGCCTGGAACGGGGCGTTGATGACGCGCACCGAGTCGCCACGGTTCTTGTCGTAGCCCACCGCCTCCTGCACCAGGGCGGTCAGCTTGTCGAGCTCGTCCTGGCTCAGCGGCTGGGTGCTGGTCTTGCCCTTGGCATCGGTGGCGGTGCGGTAGTTGATGACCACGGCCGCATTGAGCCGCTTGATCATGCCGGTGGCGTTGCGGGTCACCCGCACGGTCTTGTCGACCTCGTAGTTGGTGACCGATTCCTTCTTGCTGTTGCCGCCATTGGTGGCGGCATAGGCCGCCTGCAGCGGAGCGGAGGCGCCGTTGATGGGCGCCTGGGCCGGCACCGGCGGCTGGTTGGTGGCGGCGCCGGGCACGCCGGTGGGCACGGTGTTGCCCTGGTTGGTCGATTCGGAGTTCTGCTGGCTGCGCACCGCGGCCGGTTGATCGCCCTGGTTGGGGCGGAACTGCTCAGAGGTGGCTTCGCTCTGGGTGAAGTCGAGCTCGGCCGTCACGGCGGCCCGCAGGTTGTCGTGCCCGACCACCGGCTCCAGGATGTCCTGCACCCGCTTGAGGTAGCTGGACTCGACCTGGTGGACATAGCGCAGCTGCTGCTCGTCCAGGCTTTGCTGCGAGTTCTCGCCGGGGCCGGAGAGCAGGTTGCCGTGCTGATCCACCACGCTGACGGCTTTGGCGTCCAGGTCCGGCACGCTGGAGGACACCAGGTGCACGATGGCAGCAGCCTGGCCCCGGTCCAGGCTGCGCCCGGCGAGCATCGTCAGCATCACACTGGCGCTGGGTTTCTGTTGTTCACGGAAGAAGCCGTTCTGCTGCGGCAAGGCCAGGTGCACGCGGGCATCCTCGACACCATCGAGCTTCAGGATGGTGCGCACCAGCTCGCCTTCGAGGGCGCGCTGCATGTTGCTGCGTTCCTGGCGGTCGGTCTGGCCGAAGCGGGCGTTGTCCAGCAGCTCATTGCCCGCCACGCTGGCCTTGGGCAGGCCGGCGGCGGCCAGCTTCATCTTCAGGTCGTAGAGCTTGTCGGCCGGCACCATGATGGCGGCGCCGCCGTCGCTGTACTTGTAAGGCACGTTCATCTGCTGGAGCTGGGCCAGGATCGCTCCGGCTTCCTTGTCCGGCAGGTTGGCGTAGAGGATCTTCCAGTCGCCCTGCCCGGCCCAGATGGCCATGGCCACGACCGCGGCCAGCACCGCGGCCACCGCGGCGCCCAGCTTCATCTTGGCCGACGAGGGCATGGCAGCCAGCTTGCCCAGGAATTTCTGGGGCGGCTCGGCCGGCTCAAGCGGCTGCAGCGGCGCAGGGGAGGCAACAGCGGTGTCCATGGTGTGGCGACGGATCGACGAAGGTGGACCCACGGGGGGCAGTGCGTCGATTGTTGGACAGGCGCCGGGCCGGCCATGGCGGAAGAAACCGCCCAATCCCGAGGCAGTTCCGTTCTTCGCGCGGGCCGCGGGCCCCTACCATCTCGTCCATCGCTCCCGAAACCGTGGAGGATTTGCCATGGATCTGAAACTCAAGCCCTTCGACTTCAACCAGGCGGTGGCCAAGGCCGGCCTGGCGCCGGACGGCACCCCGCTGGCGCGCACCCGTGCGACCCAGAAGGGTGACTTTCAGACCGCCATGGCCAGCGCGCTGCAGCAGGTCAGCACCGCCCAGAACGAGAGCGCCCGCCTGCAGCGTGAGCTGCAGCTGGACAATCCCTCGGTGTCGCTGGAGGACACGATGGTGGCCATGCAAAAGGCCCAGGTCGGCTTCCAGGCCACGATCTCGGTGCGCAACCGCATGGTGCAGGCCTACACCGACATCATGAACATGCAGGTCTGAGGCTCTTGGCAGCCGTGGCGCCCGCCCCCTGGTCGATGTCCCCGCCCCTGCCCCTGTCGGTGTGCCTGATCGCGCGCGATGAGGAACGCCATCTGGGTCGCCTGATCGGGTCCGTGCGCGGCCTGGCCGCCGAAGTGGTGGTCGTGGACACCGGCAGCCGGGATGCGACCCAGGAGCTGGCCCGCAGCCTGGGCGCGCGGCTCCTGGAGACACCGTGGACCGATGACTTCTCGGCTGCGCGCAATGTCGCCATCGCGGCGGCCACGCAGCCCTGGATCCTGTCGATCGATGCCGACCAGGAACTGGCGGGCGGCAGCCGGCCCGCACTGCAGGCCGCCTTGTCCCGCCCGGTGCAGGCTCAGATCGTGATGATCGACCGCCTGGGACCGGACGGAGCGATCGTGAGCTCGCTGGCCAACCTGCGACTCTGGCGCAACGACCCGCGCATCCGCTTCCAGGGGCGCGTGCACGAGGACATCGCGCCCAGTCTGCTGGCCATGGGCTGCAGCGACTGGCCCGACAGCGGCCTGCGCATCTGTGACCACAGCTATGTCGACGCCGCGGAGCGCCAACGCAAACGGGAACGCAATCTGCGGCTGCTGCGCCAGGCCGTCCTGGAGCAGCCCGACGATCTCTACCTCGCCTACAAGCTGGCCCTCAGCCTGCCCCCGCAGGCGAGCCAGGAACGGGACGCCCAGTTGCTCACGACCCTGCAGCGGGCCCGCCGGCTGCCTGCGGCCCAGCAGCAGGAGCTGCCCTTCCTGCCCCGCCTGTTTGCCGAGGCGCTGAACAGCCTGACCGCGCAAGGGCGGCTCGCCGAGGCGGTCGACCACTGCCAGGGAATGACCGGGCACCTGGGCAGCAGTCTTGATTTCAGTGCCGGTCGCGCCCTGGCGCGGGCCGGCGATGCGCCCGCCGCGACCCATCTGCTGCGCCGCTTTCTGGACCGCCCGCGGGATGACATGGACCTGCTGCAGCACGACCCCGATGCGCAACCCACCCAAGCCTGGTACTGGCTGGGCTGGCTGGCCAGCCAACAGGGGCATGCCGAACAGGCGGAGGCAGCCTGGGCCCGGGGCCTGGAAGAGGCCTCGCCCCGGCAGACCGTCACCCTGGCGTGCGAACTGCTGCGCCTTCACCTGCGGGCCGGTCGCCTCGACACCGTGGCCGAGGGGCTCAACGACCTGGCCGCCACGGCCACGACCATTCCCCATGCGCTGGCGGCCTTGATGCTGCTGAGCGCGGAGTTGTCGCAGGCCACGGGGGACATCGACGGCGCGGCGCAGTTTGCCGACCTCGCCTGCCAGCAACAGGATGACCGGGCCGCCGCCTTGCGCTCGCGGATCGCCCGTGAGCGGGGGGAATCCGATCCCGCGCTGCTGTCCCGGTGCGCCCAGGCGCTGCGGGGCCGTCGCTACGACACGCTGGCCGAGCGGGTGCGCTTGACGCAGCACCGCGGCCTGCCCTGGCGCGACACGCTGCCAGCGGCCACGCGCGCCCTGCTGGCCCGAAGCTGACCGCCGCGCCCTATCAGTCGAGGCTGAGCATGCGCCGGCGCTTCTGCGTGGCGTCGATGTAGCGCTGCAGGGCCCGGCTGGCCGCGGAATCCAGCCCTTGGAGCTCACAGCCCAGCCGCACACCGCGCGCCTCGGGATGGATGGCCGTCACATGGGCAATGTGCAGCTGCGCCGTGAACTGGGTGTCGGCGTCCAGGGCCACGCGCACCCCCTTGATCACCAGGCCCGGCTCCACCGCGGGCACGTCGCTGGGCAGAAACAGCGCGCAGCCGCCGATGCTCACATCCAGCACCCGCAGGTCCAGACGCATGTCCGGCAGCTGGGGGTGACGGAAGGTGGCGGTGGGGGCGCTGCGCTCCAGCGTGCGCACCCGGTAGCTGGCGCGCCGCTGGAAACGGTAGAGCTCGCGCGGCAGGCTGGCTTGCAGCACGCAGGCGCGCGGACCATGCACCAGCACCCGGTCCATCACATCGAACTGGATCTTGATCTGGTCCAGGTAGGCCACGGCCATGGCCTCCTCGGCCTCGACCAGGCCCTGCACGGCGGGCGCCATCATGTCCACGCTGAAGGCCAGCTTGCCATGCTGCGTATCCAGGCTCCAGAGCGTGGAACCGTAGGCGCTGCCATCGGCCGCGCACAGGTTGATCAAGGTACCGCGCTCCATCAGCGATTTGAGCAGGGCACGGATCTCCACCGCGTCACCGATGCGGAAAGCCGAAAACGACGAAGCCCCCGGAGAATCCAGGGGCGCGGGCCGGGTGTCGGAGAACATCGTCAGTCCTGTCGGGCTCGAAGGGTGAGACAAGCGCCTCCGCTCAATGCACCGTCTTGCTGCGACCGTGCATCATGTTGTCCAGATCCTCCAGCCAGGGTTCCGCGAGGTAACGGATCTCGGCGTCGTTGAGGAGGATGCGCTGCATGATACGGGACTTGACCTGGTTTTCCTCCTTCTGGAGGGACTGGTCCTTGGCGACCTGCTTGAGCTGTGAAATCAGCACGGCGCAGGCGCCTTCGAGCTTGACCACCTCGTCCCAATTACCGTCGCGCGCCGCGGTCAGCATGTCGCTGCTGGCACGCTCAATGGCCTCGTAATAGCTCAGCAGGTTCTCGGGCATGATGGGCTCCTTTCTTCCCGAACGTCAGTTCAGGGAGTGGTTGACCTGAGGACCGATGGCTTGCCAGGCCTCGCGCAGCGGTTCCATCAGGTTTTCGCATTCGGCCACGATCCCAAGATCGTTGCGCACGTTGGCCAGCGTCAGACGCAGGGTGAGGTAGGCATAGAGATCGTGCAGATCCTGCGCCAGCCGGCCCCCTTCCTTCAGATTGAGCGCGGCCTTCAAACCCTCGTCGACGATGCGGGCGGCCTTGCTCAGGGCCCGGCTCTTCTGCTCGATCTGGGCATCGGCCATGTAGCCACGGGCCTGGCGCAGCGCTTCCATGTAGCCATCGAAGAGCATCTGGATGAGCTTGTGCGGCGTGGCATCGGCCAGCCCGGTCTCGACACCGACGGTGTGGTACGCACCGGCGAAGGCGGCGGCTTGACCCAGGGAGCGAGAGTAGGCGGGGCTGAACATGGTGCTGTCTCGGTTTCGTTTACGGCGTTGAGACAGTTATCGACGGCCCCCGGCCGTTCTTGAGGAACTTTCTTGCGGCGGTCCCGGGGCCGGTCGGGCGCGCCAAACGACACAGGGCGCCTCCCGGCGCCCCGCGTGTTCATCCCTGGATCGGACGCTTCAGGCCGATGTGTTCAAGGCGGACATCTGCTTGGTCACATAGGCACTCAGGGCGTTCATCGACGCCATCTGGGTGTCCAGCGCGGAAAACTGCGCGCGCAGACGGGTCTCGTAGGACGACAGGCGCTCGGTCAGCTCATCCTGCCGCTGCTGATTGCGCTTGATGGAGGCGTTGATCGCATCCTGGCGCAGCTGCAACGACCCCGCGGTGGGGTCCAGCACCGCATTGCCCAGGTCACGGAAGCGGTCCATGAACCCGGAGCTGGAGGAATCCGCGCCATCGGTGGCCAGGGCCTTGCCCACCTCGTCGGGCTTGGTCAGCGCCGTGTCCAATTTCGTGGCGTCGACGCTCAAGGTCCCGTCGCCGCCGACGCTGATGCCCATGTCCGACAGATGCTGCAGGCTGGCGGAGGCGGTGCTGGGCGCGTTGATGACGCTGCGCAGCCGGTTGAGCAAGCCCACCGTCGTGGCGTCCCCCTGCAGTGGCGAGCTCGTCCCCTGCGTGCCCTTGGCGGTGGGCGGCGTGTACTTGGTCTGGTCCTTGATGTAGCTGACCAGGGCGTTGAAGGCACTGACGAAGGAGTTGATCGACTTCTTCATGGTGTCGGTGTCGCTGGCCACGGTGACTGCCACCGGGCTGGCGCTGACCTTGCCGGCGGTGAAGCTCAGGCCATCCACCACGCTGTCGAACGTGTTGCTGGTGGAGCTCACCTGAATCCCGTTGATCGTGGCCTGGGCGTTGGTCGCCGCCTGGTTGAGCGACATCACCGACGCCGTGCCCGAAGGGGCATACGTCAACGCGGAGAGGCCCGTGCCGGCGTTGCCATCGTCCACGGTTTCGGCGGCGGTGATGCGAAAGCCGTTCTCGGCCCCCGTGGTCGTCGACCGCAGGGACAGCCGCGCCCCGCTGGCGTCGTTGACGATCGAGGCGGTGACCCCGGCATTGGCGCCATTGATCTTGTCCCGGATGGACGCCAAGCTGGTGTCGCCCGGCCCGATGGTGATGCTCACCGGCGAAGAGCCGCTCTTGCCGGTGAAAGTGCTGCCCGACCAGGAGCCCAGCTCCACGGTCAGCGTGCCCTCGCTGAGGGTCGCGCTTGACGCGCTGAAAGTCCCCGAGGTCACCGTCTGCGCGTTGGCCAGGGCCTGCACGGACACGCTGTAGCTGCCCGCGGCCGCGCTGATCCCGGCCGAGCCGCTGATCACCGTGGTGTCGGCCGAGGTGAAGGACTTGGTCTTCCACAGCGAGCTGCTGCTCAGTGAGGCCGCCGCATCCCGCATGGTCGAGGTCAGACTGGCCAGCTTGCCCATCGAGGACAGCTGGGTCTTCATCTGCGACTGTTCGGTCGCCAGCTGGTCGATCGGCTTTTGCTCGCCCGACATCAGCGCCGCGATGATCGATTCCGCCTGGAGCCCGGAGCCAACGCCCAGGGAAGAAATGGGAGCAGAAGAAGACATGGGGCGTTCCTAAGCTGGATGGGCAATGCGGCTCAGGGCGTCCTGAGACGCCGCTGAACCGCGGTCTTGCATCGTGCAGACAGAATCGGCCGCAAACGCGGCCGACTTGAGCGAAGTCTGCGCCGCACGCAGCGCTTTTTGCCTCAACCGCCCAGGAGCTTGAGCACCTGCTGCGGCAGCTGGTTGGCCTGCGCGACCATCGCCGTGCCGGCCTGCTGCAGGATCTGCGCGCGGCTCAGGTTGGCGGTTTCCTGGGCGTAGTCCGCGTCCATGATGCGACTGCGGGCGGCGGCCTGGTTTTCCACCGACTGCTGCAACTGCGAAATGATGGCGTCGAACCGGCTCTGGACGGCGCCGAAGGTGGCGCGGGTGTCGTTGACCAGGTTGATCGCGTTGTCAATGGAGTTGATGACGCTGCCGATCGCCGTGAAGTCGGCCGTGCCATCGATGACCACCGTCGAGACGGTGACGCTGGTCACCGTGGCGTTGGACGTCATGTTGCTGGTGGCCACGGTGATCACGTCGTCGGAGGTCGTGTTGGCCCCGATCTGGAAATTCAGCGTGGTGGCATCGGCCCCGAGGATGTGCTGACCATTGAAGGTCGTTCCGCCCAGCACCCGCGTGATTTCCGCCTGAAGTTGGGCGAATTCCTTGTTCAGCGAGTCCTTGTCGGAGCTGGAATTGGTCGCGTTGCGGGCCTGCACCGCCAGTTCACGCATGCGCTGCAGCGAATCGCCGACCTTGGACAGCGCCCCTTCCGCCGTTTGAGACAGCGAGATGCCGTCGTTGGCGTTGCGCACGGCCACGTTCATGCCGCGCACCTGGGCGTTCATCCGCTCGGCGATGGCCAGACCGGCAGCATCATCCTTGGCGGAATTGACCCGCAGGCCGGACGAGAGCCGCTGCATCGACACGCTCAGCGACGACTGCGATGCGTTCAGGTTGCGCTGAGCATTCAGCGACGCAAGGTTGGTGTTGATGGTCTGTGGCATGCGAGCACTCCTGAAGATTTCACCCATCCGGCGAACATGCCGGTCTTTCCGGGCTCGACGGACTTTTCCGTCGCAACCGCCAAGCCCGGCGCCAGGTCACCGTCGACCCCTGGCCTGCGCCAGGGAGGGTCTCGCCAGTGCCTCCGGACCGCGAACCTTCTGGTGAAGGGTCGTTGGGAGAAATTCTGAAAGGGAGTGCGGCCTGCCGAAGCCGCGAAATAAGGCCGATTCAACGGCCTGTTCCCGCCTGAACGTGAACAGGCCCCACCGGGAAACCGGTGGGGCCTGGCGCTCAGGTCGGCATCAACCCAGCAGCTTCAACACGCTTTGCGGCATTTGGTTGGCCTGGGCCACCATCGCCGTGCCGGCCTGTTGCAGGATCTGCGCGCGGCTCAGGTTGGAGGTTTCCTGGGCGTAGTCCGCGTCCATGATCCGGCTGCGGGCGGCGCTCTGGTTCTCCACCGAGGTCTGCAGGTTCGAGATCACCGCGTCGAACCGGCTCTGCGTCGCGCCGAACATCGCGCGCTGGTTGTTCACCGTGTTGATCGCCGAGTCCAGGTTGTTGATCACGGTGGCGATCGCGCTGGTCGTCGCGGTCGAGCCGATGCCCACGGTGTTGCCCGTCACGGTCGACACGGTGGTCTCGGCCTTCAGGTTGGTCGTCGAGACGGACAGGGTGTCTTCCGCGTTGGTGTTGGCGCCGATCTGGAAGGTCATGGCCCCCGCGTCCGAGCCCAGCATGTACTTGCCGTTGAACGAGGTCCCGCCCAGCACCCGGGTGATTTCCGACTGCAGCTGCGCGTATTCCTGGTTCAGCGAGTCGCGGTCCGCGCTGGTGTTGGTGCCGTTGGCGGCCTGCACCGCCAGTTCACGCATGCGCTGCAGCGAGTCACCGACCTTGGACAGCGCGCCTTCGGCCGTCTGGGCCAGGGAGATGCCGTCGTTGGCGTTGCGGATCGCCACGTTCATGCCACGCACCTGGGCGTTCATGCGTTCGGCGATCGCCAGACCGGCCGCATCGTCCTTGGCCGAGTTCACCCGCAGGCCCGAAGACAGGCGCTGCATGGCGGTCGACAGGGCCGATTGCGAGCCGCTGAGGTTGCGCTGAGCGTTCAGCGAGGCGATGTTGGTGTTGATGGTTTGAGGCATGTTGACACTCCTACAGGGTTACCAAAAGTCTCCGGTTCAAGCACCGACGCGATCTCTCGCTCAGCGCCGGGTGCTCCTCCGATCGGGCCTTGCCTGCTTGGGCGGACCTGACCTTTGGCCATCTCACCGGACCCCAGGATCTGTTTGTCAGCTCCTGTTGAATGGGTTATCGGAGATGCCAATCGCCAACTTGAGAGGAATTTTCGAAGGGCCTCACCCCGGCACCGCGCCACGGCGCGACTCACAGGGCGAGGGCGGTTTCGACCGGCGCCACGGCGCCGGTCTCAGCCTTCAGTGCCCCTTCATCGAAGCAGGGACAGGACGTTCTGCGGCAACTGATTGGCCTGGGCCACCATCGCCGTGCCGGCCTGTTGCAGGATCTGCGCGCGGCTCAGGTTGGAGGTTTCCTGGGCGTAGTCCGCGTCCATGATCCGGCTGCGGGCGGCGCTCTGGTTCTCCACCGAGGTCTGCAGGTTCGAGATCACCGCGTCGAACCGGCTCTGCGTCGCGCCGAACATCGCGCGCTGGTTGTTCACCGTGTTGATCGCCGAGTCCAGGTTGTTGATCACGGTGGCGATCGCGCTGGTCGTCGCGGTCGAGCCGATGCCCACGGTGTTGCCCGTCACGGTCGACACGGTGGTCTCGGCCTTCAGGTTGGTCGTCGAGACGGACAGGGTGTCTTCCGCGTTGGTGTTGGCGCCGATCTGGAAGGTCATGGCCCCCGCGTCCGAACCCAGCATGTACTTGCCGTTGAACGAGGTCCCGCCCAGCACCCGGGTGATTTCCGACTGCAGCTGCGAATATTCCTGGTTCAGCGAGTCGCGGTCCGCGCTGGTGTTGGTGCCGTTGGCGGCCTGCACCGCCAGTTCACGCATGCGCTGCAGCGAGTCACCGACCTTGGACAGCGCGCCTTCGGCCGTCTGAGCCAGGGAGATGCCGTCGTTGGCGTTGCGCACGGCCACGTTCATGCCACGCACCTGGGCGTTCATGCGTTCGGCGATCGCCAGACCGGCCGCGTCGTCCTTGGCCGAGTTCACCCGCAGACCCGAAGACAGGCGCTGCATGGCGGTCGACAGGGCCGATTGCGAGCCGCTGAGGTTGCGCTGAGCATTCAGCGAGGCGATGTTGGTGTTGATGGAGGTGGTCATGAAAGCTCTCCTGCTAAAGCGTTGGGCGAGCCGGGTGGGCTCCGAAGAGGCCCACCGCAGCGGCGATTGGGCCCGTGGACCCTATTTCGGAGCCCCCATCGAAGGACTTGAGGCCTTTTTAGGTCGCTTTTCAAGCGATCACCTTGCCGGCCCAACGCGTGCCGTTCCCAGGCAAACCGCCCCTCCCCCACCCACGGCGGGCCGTCCAGCCGCCCGATCGCTGTGCTTTTCAGCGGATTGACGGCCCGGGTGGCCCCTAAAGTTTTCGGCATGTCTTCCGACCAGACCGCCTCCGCCCCCCTGTGGCGGGTTGCCCTCGTGGTCATCGCACGCGATGAGGCGCCCCGTCTCGCGCGGCTGCTGCAGAGCGTTCGGCCCTGGGTGGACGACATGGTGGTGCTGGACACCGGGTCACGCGACGCCACAGTCGCCATCGCCCAGGACAGCGGCGCCCGGGTGGGGCACTTCCGCTGGTGCGATGACTTCTCCGCCGCCCGGAACGCGGCACTGGACCTGGCCGCCGCCGATTGGCATGTGATCGCCGATGCCGACGAATGGCTGGAAGCCGGCGGCCCGGCCCTGGCCCAACTGCGTCACACCCGGCCCGACTTCGTGGGGCGCCTGGAGATCCACAACCATCAGGGCGACCAGGAGGTTTCCAGCTGGCTGAGCCGCATCCTGCCCGGTCCGGTGCGCTACCAGGGCTTCATCCACGAGCAACCCCGGCACGCCTTGCCAGTGCGCACCTGGCCCGTGACCCTGGGACATGACGGCTACCAGGCCAACGCGCTGCGCGCCAAGGACGGCCGCAACGCACGCCTGCTGAGCGCCGCGCTGGCACGCGCACCGGCCGACGCCTACCTCTGGTACCAGCTTGGCAAGGACCACGATGTCTACCAGCGCTACGGGCCGGCCGTCCAGGCCTTCGACCAGGCGGAGCGCCTCCTGGGTGCCACCGCCGCCCCCGGCTGGCTGCACGATCTGGTGGTTCGGCGCCTGCATGCCCTCAAGCGCTGCAAGCGCCACGCCGAGGCCATTCAGCAGGCTGAGCGCCAGCTGCCGCAGTGGTCCCACTCGCCCGACTACCTGTTCGCCATCGGCGACCTGCTGCTGGACTGGGCCGCCGACGCGCCCGATCTGGCCCCTCAGCTGCTGCCGATGATGGAAGAGGCCTGGCAAGGCTGCCTTCGCCTGGGAGAGCACCCCGAACTGGAAGGCGCCGTGCATGGCCGGGGCAGCCATCTGGCCGCCACCAACCTGGCGCTGCTCTATGACGTGATGGCGCGCCCCGACGACGCCACACGCTACCGCGCCCTGGCGCGCGACCTGGCAATGCCACAAGATGCCCCCGAAGCAGGCCGCTTTTCCTGCAGCGGGCCGGAAAGGCGCCCCCTAGAGTGATCGGCATGAAAAAGCGCCATCACCAGCCATCCCACGCGACCGACCACTGGCAGGCCGGGGTCGAGGCTCTTCAGGCCAAGCAATGGTTGAAGGCCGCGGAGGCATTCGAGCGTGGCGTCCATGCCTCGCCCGAGAACGCCCTCATGTGGCTGTATCAGGCGCGCGCCCTGTATTCCGCCCAACGCTTCGACGATGCCATCGTCGCCGCGCGCGAGGCCTACCGGCTGTTGCCCGACAACGTGCTGGCCATGCGCCTGCTGGCCGATCTGCTGCAGCAACAGCACCGCGGCGAGGAGGCCGTGGCGGTCTTCAAGGCCTATGCGCCCGAAGGCCCCCGCGATGCCGACTGGTACGCCGACTACGGCGTGGCGCTGCACAACACGGGTCAGTACCGAGACGCGATCACCGCTTACTTTCAGTCGCTGGCCTTGAAGCTGGATGCGCCGCTGACGCACTACCGCCTGGGCCTGAGCTTTCGCGAGCTGAACATGTCCTACGAATCCACCGAGTGCTTCCGCACGGCGGTGTCGCTGGACAACCCCGATGTGCGGACCGTGGCCCTGTCGCTGCTGGTGCATGAAGGGCGCCAGAGCTGCAACTGGGCCCACACCGAGCAGGACACCCAGGATCTTCTGGCGGCGGTGGATCTGGCCAATGAAAACACGGGCCAGCTGCTCTCACCCTTCTCCCTGCTGGCGGTGGAAGCCAGCGCCGCGCAGCTGCGCCGCATGGGCGAGGTGCGCTCGCGCAGCCTGACCCGGGGCATCACCCCTTTTCCCGCCCCGGGGCCACGCCGCCCCGGCCGGGTGCGGATCGGCTACCTCTCGAGCGACTTCCACAACCACGCCACCGCCATCCTGATGACCGAGCTGCTGGAGCGGCGCAACACCGAGCAGTTCGAGGTCACGCTGTATTCACACAGCCGTGACGACGGCACCCCGATGATGCACCGGATCCGGGCCGCGGCCGATCACTTCGTCGATGTGAGCCACCTGACCAATCTTCAGGCGGCCCGACGGATGCGCGAGGACGGCATCGACATCGCGGTGGACCTGAAGGGGCACACGGCCAACAGCCGCTTCGAGCTTCTGGCCTATCGGCCGGCGCCCGTGTCGGCGGCCTACCTGGGCTATCCGGAGACCACGGGGGCCAACTTCATCGACTACATCATCGGTGATCAGGTGGTCACCCCCCTGGCGCAGGCCGCGCACTACACCGAACACATCGCCCAACTGCCGTACTGCTACCAGCCCAACGACCGGCAGCGCTACCTGCCGCCCTGCCCCAGCCGCGCGGAACTGGGTCTGCCCGAAGACGCGGTGGTGCTGTGCTGCTTCAACCAGAACTACAAGTACACGCCGCACATGCTGGATCTGTGGGCGGCCATCCTGGCCAAGGCCCCCAAGGCGGTGCTCTGGATGCTGGCCTGGAACCCGATCGCGCAGAGCAATCTGCAGCGTGAGCTGACGGCCCGGGGCGTGCCGCCGGAGCGGGTGTTCTGGGCGCCCAAGCTGCTGGTCAACGCGCACATCGCCCGTTTGCGCGCCGCCGACCTGTTCCTGGACACCTGGCCCTGCAACGCGCACACCACCGCCAGCGACGCGCTGTGGGCCGCCGTGCCGGTGCTGACGGTGCCGGGGGAACGCTTTGCCTCGCGGGTGGCGGCCAGCCTGCTGTGCGCCTGCGGCCTGCCGGACCTGGCCTGCGCCGACGAAGCCACCTATGTGGAAATGGGCGCCTCGCTGGCCAACACCCCGGAGCTGCTCGCATTTCTGAAGCAGGAGCTGGAAAGCCACCGCATGACCCTGCCGCTGTTCGACACCGATCGGTACACGCGCGACTATGAGGCCCTGCTGATGCGCATGTTCGAACGCAGCCAGGCCGGACTGCCGCCCGCCGCCCTTGCGGCCGAGCTGGCTTCTCACTGAGCGGAGCGCCCATGTCGGCCCCCCACGCCACCCGCCCCATCCACACCGGTGGCGCCCTGCTGTGCATGGGGACGCGCCCGGAGATCATCAAGATGATGCCCGTGGCTCAGGCCATGCGGCAGGCCGGGCTCCCCCATGCCGTCTTGCACACCGGTCAGCACCAGGACATGGCCTGGCCCCTGTACGACTTCTTCGGCATCCAGCCCGACCATCGTCTGGCGCTGGAACGGCGGGATTCGGAGCTGGCCACGCTGGCCGCACAGCTGCTGGGGTCGATCACCGCGCTGATCCGCACCGTGCGACCCGACGTCGTCCTGGTGCATGGCGACACCCTGAGCGCCTTCTGCGCCGCCCAGGCCGCGTTCTACCAGCAGATCCCGGTGGCCCATGTCGAGGCGGGACTGCGCACGTACCAGAAGTACGACCCCTTCCCGGAAGAGAAGAACCGCGAGCTGATCGCCCGGCTCGCGGACACCCACTTCGCCCCTACCGAGGCGGCGCGCCAGAACCTGCTCCGGGAGGGCCTGCCGGCGCAGGACGTCCTGGTCACGGGCAACACCATCGTGGATGCCACACACATGGCCTTGGCGCTGATCCGCAAGACCGCCGATCCCTTGGCCAGCCCCTTGCCCGGTGGTGGCACGCGGCCGCTCGTGCTGGTCACCGCGCACCGGCGGGAGAACTGGGAGCGGGGCATCCGGTCCATCGCCCAGGCCCTGGTGCAGTTGAGCAGCCGCCATGCCGTGGACTTTCTCTGGCCGGTCCACCCGAACCCCGTCGTGCGCGATCAGGTCCGCTCGGTCATCGAGGCCGCCCCCCTTTCTGCGCGCCAGCGAATTCACCTGGTGGACCCGATGGATTACCCGGCCCTGATTGATGCGCTGGCCAGAAGCCTGCTGGTGATGACCGACTCCGGCGGCATCCAGGAAGAGGCGGTATCGCTGGGCAAGCCGCTGCTGGTGCTGCGCGACACCACGGAGCGCCCGGAAGTGATTTCCTCTGGCTGCGGCTGGCTCACCGGCACGGCCACCGAAGCCATCGTGGCGAGGTTCGAAGAACTGATCGCCCGCGCCGACCGCCTGCCCGCCGCCGCCCTTGCCGACCGGACCAATCCTTTTGGAGACGGCCAGGCCGGGGCGCGCATTGCCCGCGAGATCGCGCGCAAGCACCTGAGCTGACACCGCCGCCAGAACCACCGAAAGAGACGCACCTCGCCATGAACACCAAGCCCACCCAGAGAGTCCTGATCGCCTCGCCCGTGCGGCAGAAGCCCGCCATCCTGAAAGAGTTCCTGGCCGGGCTGACTCGGCTGGCGCTGGACGGCATCGACTGTGAATTCCTCTTTGCCGACGACAACGACGATCCCGAGTCCAGCGCCGCGCTGAATGAGTTCATGCTGGGCCGGCCAGGCTACTGCGTCAGGCTTGAACGGGAAGAGGAGTCCTATCTCTGCGACGCCGAGACGCACCGCTGGAAGGAGTCGCTGATTCAGCGCGTGGCCGCGGTCAAGACCTTCATGCTCCAGCACACCGTGGAGCAAGGCTTCGACCACATCTTTCTGGTGGATTCCGACATCGTCCTGCACCCGGCCACCCTCCAGCATCTGCTGGCCCAGGACAAGGCGGTGATCAGCGAGGTCTTCTGGACGCAATGGACACCCCAGGACCCCTACCTGCCCCAGACCTGGCTGCTGGACCACTACGCCTTCTACGACCGCTCCTTCGCCAGCGCCCCCGCCGAACAGAAGGAAGCGGCTTCACGCGAGTTCATGCAGTGGATGCGCAGTGGCGACACCCACCGCGTGGGGGGCCTGGGCGCCTGCACCCTGATCAGCGCCCAGGCCATCGCCAAGGGCCTGAGCTTCGCGGAAATTGACAACGTCTCTTTCTGGGGGGAGGACCGCGCCTTCTGCATCCGCGCCCGCGCGCTGGGCGTGGAATTGTGGGCGGACACCAAGTACCCGCCTTTGCACCTGTACCGCGAGCACTATGTCGAGCGCGTGCCGGCCTTCATCGAACGCTGCGCCGCGCGATTCGACCGCCAGCCCAAGGTCACGCTCTCGATGGTGGTGCGCAACGAGGCCGACCGGTATCTGAGCATGATGCTCCAGCATGCCCTGCCGATGATCGATGAGGCCGTCATCATCGACGATGGCTCCACCGACGGCACCGTCGCGATGATCCACGACCTGCTGCGCGACAAGAAGCATGTCGTCCACCAGCTGGACCGCTCGCTGTTCAGCAACGAGCACGAGCTGAGGCGGCTGCAGTGGGAAAAGACGGTGGCCTCCAATCCCGACTGGATCCTGAACCTGGACGCTGACGAGATCCTGGAGTCTCACGCCCGGGACGCCATTGCGCCGTATCTGTCGGCGCCCCCCGGGACCCTCCTGGGCTTCCGGCTGTTCGACTTCTGGAGCGACACCCACTACCGGGATGACCCGCAGTGGACGGCCCACCAGCGCTCGTGGCCCTTCATGTTCCGCTACACCCCGGACTACGCGTACACCTGGAACACCAACCGTCTGCACACCGGCCGCTTCCCGATGAACATCGGCGGCATGGGCCAGCAATCCACCCCAATTCGCATCAAGCACCTGGGATGGTCCCGCGCCGCGGACCGCGAGGCCAAGTACCAGCGCTATCTGACCATCGACCCCGAGATGCAGTATTGCGACAAGCGCCAGATGGACAGCATCCTGGATGCGCAACCTCACCTGGTGCCCTGGCTGGACTGACGGCGCGCCAAGCCCCACGGAACGACTGGGACAGGCACTGCGCCTGTCCCGGTCGTGTCATTTCCGGGCCCTGTCCGCCCCCCCGCCACGCCGCGCGTGTAGGAATTTGTCTGACACGCCTGCCGGAAAAACCGGGACTCAAGCTCTGGAAGTGACCCGATGTTGCCGTCCAGTTCGTCTCCTTACAGTTCATTCCAACGCGAAACAAACGCGCAACCCCACACCACCAGGAGCCGCAACATGGAAACGACCCAGATCCTCGCCGAAATCCGCGAAGCCAACCTGTCTTACCTGATGCTGGCGCAAAGCCTGATCCGCGCCGACCGCGAACAAGCCCTGTTCCGCCTGGGCGTCTCCGAAGAGACCGCCAACCTGATCAATGCCCTGACCCCGGCCCAGATGATGAAGATCGCCACCAGCAACACGCTGCTGTGCCGCTTCCGCATGGACGACGACCTGGTCTGGGGCCTGCTGACCAACCACGGCAAGTCCTCCGCCAACGACAGCGTCAGCCGCCTGCACGCCTCCATCCTGATGGCCGGCCGCCACCAGGAAGCCGCCTGATCCCAGGCCGCCCCAGCAGACCCCACAAGACCAGGACGGAGAACACACCATGGCCCGCACCAAGAGCATCCTCACCGAAGCCAGGCAGATCGAACGTGCCGTCACCCTGATCCACCTGGGCGCTCGCCTGCAGGTGCTGGAGTCGGAGACCGATCTGTCGTACGAGCGCCTGCTGCGCCTGTACAAGGAGGTGTCGGGCAAGAGCCCGTCCAAGGGACAGCTGCCGTTCTCCACCGACTGGTTCATGACCTGGCAGCCCAACATCCACGCCAGCCTGTTCCTGAACATCCACGAGTACCTGAACAAGACCTCCGAGATGGAGGACATCGACGCGGTGATCAAGGCCTACCAGCTGTACCTGGAGCAGACCGCGGCCCAGGGCCTGGAGCCCCTGCTGTCGGTGACCCGCGCCTGGCGTCTGGTCAAGTTCGTGGACAACGGCATGCTGACCATGACCAAGTGCACCCACTGCGGCGGCCACTACGTCACCCACCCGCACGAGATCGCCCGCCACTATGTGTGCGGTCTGTGCAACCCGCCGGCGCGCGCCGGCAAGGGCCGCCAGGCCGGCGCCCTGCAGATGCCCAGCGCCGCCGAGCGCGACAGCGGCCTGGTGAGCACTCACTGACATTCATTCTCCGGCCCGGCTCCAGTCCGCCGCATGGCGGACGACATCTGGGTCAAGTGCGTTTTTCATGCAGCTTCCTCCTCCTGGCACAACCCATGGTGTGCCTTCTGGCGGGCCCCACCGGGCCCGCTTTTTTCTTGGGCGGACGGCTGCAGTCCGGCGCCGGCTGTGCGTGAAGCACCCCTTTTTTCCGGCTTTCCAAAGGGCTCAAGCGAGCGATGCTTGCATCCGATATGAAGTGAAAGGAGCGACTGTGCTCCGCCCCTTCTGAGCCTCGGATTCCTCCACCATGTTCATCATCGTCGGCTGGCTCCTCGCACTGGGTTGCGTCTTCGGCGTGTTCATCGCGCACGGCGGCAACATCGAGGTGATCCTGCACGCCCTGCCCTTCGAGATGATCACCATCTTCGGCGCGGCGCTGGGCGCCTTCCTGGCCACCAACCAGATGAAGGTGATCAAGGCCACGATGAAAGGCCTGGGCACCTGTTTCAAGGGCAGCAAGTACAGCAAGACCCGCGCGATGGAGTTGCTGGCCCTGCTCTACGAGATCCTGCAGAAGGCGCGCAAGGAAGGCCTGATGTCCATCGAAAAGGACGTCGAGGATCCGCACAGCTCGCCGCTGTTCCAGAAATTCCCGGTCGTGGGCAATGACCACCATGTCACCGAGTTCATCACCGACTACCTGCGCATGATGGTCTCGGGCAACCTGAACGCCCACGAGATCGAGTCGCTGATGGACAGCGAGCTCGAAACCCACCACCACGAGGCCTATGCCCCCGCCGCCGCCCTGGCCCGCCTGGCCGGCGCGCTGCCCGCCTTCGGGATCGTGGCCGCGGTGCTGGGGGTGGTGAACACCATGGGCTCGGTCGGCCAGCCGCCGGCGGTGCTGGGCGGCATGATCGGCTCGGCCCTGGTCGGGACCTTCCTCGGCATCTTCCTGGCCTACGGCTTTGCCGAGCCGCTGGCCGGCATGCTGGAACAGAAGATCGACGAGGACGGCAAGGAGCTGCAGTGCATCAAGACCACGCTGCTGGCCTCAATGCAGGGCTACGCCCCGCAGACCGCCATTGAATTCGGCCGCAAGGTGCTGTATTCGACCGAGCGCCCCAGCTTTGCCGAGCTGGAAGGCCACGTCAAGAAGAAGTGAGCCCCCGCCGCACGGCAGACGGATCAGTCGAGGAACCAGGCCATGGCCGGTGACGCCAAGAAACTCCAGCCCATCATCGTCAAGCGGATCAAGAAAGGCGGCCACGGCGCCCACGGCGGCGCGTGGAAGATCGCCTACGCCGACTTCGTGACCGCGATGATGGCCTTCTTCCTGCTGATGTGGCTGCTGGGCTCCACCACCGAAGGCGACCGCAAGGGTCTGCAGGACTATTTCAATTCGCCGCTGAAAGTGGCCATGAGCGGCGGCTCCGGCTCGGGCGACTCGTCCTCCGTCATCAAGGGTGGCGGCCAGGACCTGACCCGCACCGCCGGCCAGGTCAAGCGCGGCGAGGTCGAAGCCCCCAAACGCACCTTCAACCTGCAGGCCCTGAAGGCCGAGCAGGCCCGGGCCGAGGCGGCCAAGCTGCAGGAACTGCAGAACACGCTGCAGGACCGGATCGCCGCCAGCGAGAAGTTCAAGGCCCTGAGCTCGCAGCTCAAGCTGGACATGACCCGCGACGGCCTGCGCATCCAGATCGTGGACGCCCAGAACCGGCCGATGTTCGATTCCGGCAGCGCGGTGGTCAAACCCTACATGCGCGACCTGCTGCGCTCGATCGGCGAGGTGCTCTCCGGCGTGCCCAACATGCTGACGCTGGAAGGCCACACCGATGCCACCCCCTTCTCCGGCGGCGGCCTGGGCTACAGCAACTGGGAGCTTTCGGCCGACCGGGCCAATGCCTCCCGGCGCGAGCTGATCGCCGGCGGCCTGGGGGAGAACCGCATTCTGCGGGTGCAGGGGCTGGCGTCGAGCCAGCTCTTCAACCCCAAGGACCCGCACGACCCAGCCAACCGGCGCATCTCGATCATCGTGATGAACCGCGAGGCCGAGGGCCGGGTCTTCAAGACCGCCCCCGAGCCCGTGCCGGCCACCGATTCCAGCCCCGAGGGCAAGCCGCCCTCAACTCCGTCGTCCACCGACCGATAAGCTCTCAAGACCGTAAGAGGACTGACATGAGCAACCCCACCGATCTCAAATTTCTTGTCGTTGACGACTTCTCGACCATGCGGCGGATCGTCCGCGGGCTGCTCAAGGAAATGGGCTGCAACAACGTCGAAGAAGCCGAAGACGGCCAGGTGGCCCTGAGCATGCTCAAGGGCGCCAAGTTCGACTTCGTGGTCAGCGACATCAACATGCCGAACATGAATGGCTTTGACCTGCTCAAGGCCATCAAGGCCGACGACAGCCTCAAGCACCTGCCGGTGCTGATGGTCACCGCCGAAGCCCGCAAGGAAGACATCGTGCTGGCCGCCCAGAGCGGTGCCGCCGGCTACATCGTCAAGCCCTTCACCAAGGCCACGCTGGAGGAGAAGGTCCAGAAGATCATGCAGAAGCTCACGGCCACTGCCTGATCCCGCCTTCCCCGCAACAGCAGAGAGATCCAGTCATGAAAATGGAAGATCTGGCGGGCCTGACACCCACCGAACCCCTGATGGTTTCCCCCGAGGTGTTCCAGCAGCTCGGCAGCATCACCCGCCTGTTGCACGACACCATGCAGCAGCTGGGCGTGATGCCCAAGCTCCAGAACGCCGCCGACGGCCTGCCCGATGCGCGCAGCCGTCTGACCTACATCGCCAACAAGACCGCCGACGCCGCCAACAAGGTGCTCAACTCGGTGGACCAGGCCAAGGGCGAGCACGCCCACATCAGCGCCGCCACCCAGGCGCTGGCCAATGCGCTGGTGGCCGACCCGGTGCGGGCCGTCGCCAGTGGCGCCGTGATGAACTTCGTCAAGGACGTCGAGGCCAGCACCACCCGCATTGACGACCACCTCACCGACATCATGCTGGCCCAGGACTTCCATGACCTGACCGGCCAGGTGGTGGCCAAGGTGGTGACCCTGGCCAACGACCTGGAGGACAGCCTGGTCAAGCTGCTGGTGCAGGTGGTGCCACCCGAGCAGCGGGAAAAGGTCGACCCCAGCGTGCTGCAAGGCCCGGTGGTGGCCCCGGAAGGCCGCGCCGATGTGGTCAAGAACCAGAGCGAGGTCGACGACCTGTTGGCCAGCCTGGGCTTCTGACGCCCCGCGGGGCGGCCTGCGCCGCCCTTGTTGTCTCCCTCTTGACGCGCCCAGCGGCGCCTGAACGATGAGCACTGACACCACCGTTCTCACCGCTCCTGTCGAGTCCCCGGTCGGCACCGACCTCGGCTGGATGACCCCCGATCGGGCACCCCAGCCCGCCGAGGCCCTGGACCGCATCCGCCAGCTCTGCGAGCTGGGGGGCGATGACCTGTACCGCACCATGCTGATGGTGCTGGCCTCCCACCAGGCGGTGCCCCGCGAGATCCTGGCCGCCGCGGTCAAGCAGTTCCGCCGCGACACCGACAGCCTGACCCGCGAAGACGTGACCGGCCTGTTCAACGCCCTCTGGACCGGCGGCCACCAAGGCTTCCATTCGGTGCTGCGCACCCGCAAGGGCGGCGAGCGCAAGCCCGCCAACCTGGGCTGGCTCAAGACGGACGATTGAGGCCCGAACGCCTGTCTGCTCCCAGGCTCCGGCTTGCCCGGGCCAGCAGACAATCGAGCCCATGGTCTGGCCCCTTCCCGCCCTGCTGACCTGGCTGGCCGCCTGGGTCGTGCTGCTGCTGTTGCGCAGTACCGAACTGCCGCTGCCCTGGGCCTTCATGCTCGTCACGCTGGCCACCGCCTGGCCGGCCTGGCGCCTGTCGCACCGCTGGCGCCGACTGATCGTGCTGGCCGGTTTCCCGCTGTCCTTCCTGGCCCTGCAGCAGAACGCCCTGCCCGCCTGGGCCTGGCTGGCCCCGCTGGCGGCGCTGCTGCTGCTCTACCCACTGCGCAGCTGGCGCGATGCGCCGCTGTTCCCCACCCCGTCCGCCGCGCTGGATGGCCTGGCCGATGCGGCGCCCCTGCCTGCGGGCGCGCGGGTGCTGGAAGCCGGTTGCGGCCTGGGCCACGGCCTGCGCGCGCTGCGCCAGGCCTATCCGGCCGCCCGCCTCACCGGCCTGGAGTGGAGCGCCCCGCTGGCCGCCCTGTGCCGCCTGCGCTGCCCCTTCGCCCGGGTGCGCCGCGGCGACATCTGGGCCGAGGATTGGTCAGCCTACGAGATGGTCTATCTGTTCCAGCGCCCGGAGAGCATGCCGCGCGCCGTCGCGAAGGCCCGCCAGGAGCTGGCGCCCGGGGCCTGGCTGGTCAGCCTGGAATTCGAAGCCTTGGAACTGCGCCCGCAGGCCCGCCTGGAGACCGTGGCCGGCAAGCCGGTGTGGCTCTACCAGGCGCCGTTCACGCCCTGCTGAAGCTTCGGTGACTCACTCGCCCACCAGGCCGTTGCGGATTGCGTAGACGGTGAGTTCGGAGTTGTTGGCCAGGCCCAGCTTTTCCAGCACCCGGGCCCGGTAGACGCTGACCGTCTTGGGCGACAGAGTCAGCTCGGTGGCGATGTCCGACAGCCGCTTGCCGCTGGCGATCATCACCAGGGTCTGCAGCTCGCGGTCGGAGAGTTTCTCGTGCGGCGCCTCGCTCTCCTGGTCCTTGCCGATGTTCTCGGCCAGCAGCTGGGCGATCTCCGGGGTGATGTACTTGCGGCCCTGGGCCACGGTGCGCACGGCCTGCAGCAGCACCGCCGGGTCGCCCCCCTTGTTCACATAGCCATGCGCGCCGGCCTTCAGCGCGCGCAGCGCGTACTGGTCCTCCGGGTACATGCTGACCACCAGCACCTTGACCGGGTTGCCCTCGTCCTTGAGCACATGCAGCACATCCAGGCCGCTGCGGCCGGGCATGTTGATGTCCAGCACCAGCACCTCGCAGCTGTTCTGGCGCATCAGGGTGCGCAGCTCGCCATATTCGCCCGCCTCGCCGACGACCTCGATGTCGGTGGCATCGGCCAGCGTATCGCGAATGCCACGCCGGATCAGGGCGTGGTCGTCGCAGATGATCACACGGGTCATGGTTCTCCCCAGGCGGACGGATCGTGGGACGTCTCGCCCAACGGGCCAGATTCCATCCCGTCGTCATCGTCTGCCGTACCGCCTTCTTCCAAGGGAATCGAGAGTATCAGCGTCGTGCCCGCGGGGCCACTGGAAAGATCGACCCAGCCCCCGACGGTGGAGGCCCGCTCGTGCAGGCCGCGGATGCCGAAGCTGCGGGCCTTGGCCAGATCCGCCGAGGTCAGGCCGCGGCCGTTGTCGCTCACCTCCAGCGACAGCACGCCCGCCGCCAGCGACAGGTCGATGCTGACCCGCGTGGCCTGGGCGTGCTTGTTGATGTTGGTCATCGCCTCCTGGGCCGCCCGGTAGGCCACCAGCGGCACGCCGGCCGGCAGCGTGGCCTGGTTGTCCAGGTTGGTGCGGAACACGCAGGCAATGCCGGTGCGCCGCTCGAAGCGGCTGGCCATCCACTGCAGGGCCGCCACCAGCCCCTGCTCCAAGATGGCCGGGCGCAGGTTGTGCATGATGCGCTGGCTGGCTTCCAGCGCGTGGGTGACCGTCTCCATCGCGCTGTCGATGCGTTGGCGCAGCTCCGGGCTGATGCCGGACTGGCGGGCCATCCAGGCCAGGTCGAACTTGACCGCGCTGAGGGAGCCCCCCACATCGTCATGGATTTCCCGCGCGATCGCGGCCCGCTCCATCTCGATGCTGGTCTGCAGGTGCTGGGCCAGCTCCGAGACCCGCTGGCGCGAACGGGCCAGCTCGCGGTCGGCCCGCTGGCGGGCGCGCAGGCTGTCATAGGCCGCCATCGCATGCTCGGCGGCCGGGGCCAGCCGGGTCATGTTGCCCTTGAGCAGATAGTCGCTGGCACCGTCGCGCATGGCCTGCACCGCCACGTCCTCGCCGATCTCGCCCGACACCAGGATGAAGGGCACCAACACCCCTTGTTCGCGCACGATCTCCAGCGCCCGCAGGCCGGAGAACCCCGGCACGTTGAAGTCCGACAGGATCAGATCCCAGGGCTGCGTCAGCGCGTCGCGGAATTCCCGCTCGGTGTCGACGCGCACCGAATCCACCACCAGGCCACCGCGCTGCAAATAGGCCAGCGCCAGCTCGTGGTCGAGCTCGGAGTCCTCCAGATGGAGCACCCGCAGCACACGGCGTGGTTCGGCATGAGGGGTCATGGCGCGAAGTATCGCCCAGGGTCAGGGCCGCTTGTGAAGCTCAAGGATCGGAAATACGCCCGGAAAGTTGGGGTGATTCGTTCAATAAATGCCCGGTTCGTGCCGAAAAATGGTCTGCAACTCCCCGGCAGGTCCGCGGAGGTGGCCTGTTTGCGGGCTGCCCCTTGCCGTTGGGAGGCACGAACCGAGTGTCTTGGAGCCACGATGCCAACGACAGAATCCCACGTTGCCGCCACCGCGGGAACGCCGCTGCCTCTGATGGCCGCGGCAGACTTGCAGGATCACCTGATGGTGGCCAGCAACGATTTGGAGCGCCTGCAGCGCCTGCTGGACGATGCCAGCCAGACGCTGTCTTCCCATTTCTATGGGGCCAGCAGCCAGCTCAACGAGACCTTGCGGACCCTGGCCGTCCTGCCCGACATCGACCATGGCGCCCTGCACAGCGCCATGCAAAGCCTGGCCGAAGCGATCACCGCGCTCCAGTTTCACGACATGGCCACCCAGCTGATCTGCCACACGCAAAAGCGCCTGCGCAGCTGCGTGGACCGCATCGCCCGCGATGCGATGGGCGATGACGACGATGGGGCCGCCATCGTCGAGGACAGTCCCGTCCGACCCAATCCCGTGACCCAGGATGAGATGGACGCTGGCTCCATCGAACTCTTCTGACATTCGCCACGCGCCCCACCTCATTCCAGAAAAGCCCGGAGAACTGCAATGCACTCGATCCTCGCCGTTGACGATTCCCCCTCGATGCGCCAGATGGTGGCCTTCACCCTGAAAAACGCCGGCTTCAACGTCGTCGAGGCGGTGGATGGCCAGGACGCCTGGGAAAAGGCCAACCAGCGCGACTTCAACCTGGTGCTGACCGACCAGAACATGCCGCGCATGGACGGCATCAGCCTGACCAAGAAGCTGCGCGAGAACCCGAAGTTCAAGGCCACGCCGATCCTGATCCTGACCACCGAGTCCAGCGACCAGATGAAGCAGGCGGGCCGGGCCGCCGGCGCCACCGGCTGGCTGGTCAAGCCCTTTGACCCGGCCAAGCTGATCGAGGTGATCGGCAAGGTGATCCGCTGAGCCCCGCACGCTCTCACCGGCCAAGCAGTACGACACGAACGAGGAACTTGCACCCATGGGCGACACCACACACGACCACGGCACCAGCGACGGCATCGACCTGACCCAGTTCTACCAGGTCTTCTTCGAGGAGGCCGGCGAGAACCTGGAGGCCATGGAGCAGAAGCTGCTGGAACTGGACCTGAGCACCGCCGACGACGAGGAGCTCAACGCCATCTTCCGCTGCGCACACTCGGTCAAGGGCGGCGCCGCCACCTTTGGCTTCACCGACGTGGCCGAACTGACCCACCAGATGGAGACGCTGCTGGACAAGCTGCGCCGCCACGAACTGCAACCCACCCCGCCGATGGTGGACGTGCTGCTGGAAGCCGGTGATGCGCTGAAGGCCCTGCTGGCCCGCCACCAGGGCTCGGGCGCCGACGCGCCCGACACCTCCACCCTGGTGGCCCACATCCGCGCCATGGCCGAAGGTGCCCAGGTGCCGCCCCCGGCCGACGCGCCCGCCGCAGCCGCGCCCGCCCCCGTGGCTGCCGCCCCGGCCGCGGAGGCCCCGGTGCCCAATGGCGCCCGCGCGGTGGAGCTGCGCGTGGGCCCGCTGGACCACCCGGAACAGGCCGACAACCTGTTCGAGCTGTTCAAGGAAATCACCAACCTCGGCACGATCGAGCCGCTGGACGCCGGCCATGCCGCCGATGGCATCCGCCGCTACCGCATCGTGACCACGACCAGCGACGGCGACCTGCTGGACCTGTTCACCTTCCACGTCGCCCGCGAGTCGATGCAGCTGCTGCCGATGGGCCCGGGCTACGGCTTCCACGAGGGTGCCCCCGGCGCTCCGGCCAAGCCCAGTGCCGAAGAGGAACGGGGCTACGGCTTCTTCGACAACGCGCCGGGCTCGCCAGGGTCCGATGCTGGCACCGCCGCCGCCCCGGCCGCTGCCGCACCGGCCGCCGCCACGCCGGCCCCGGCCGCAGCGGCCCCGGTGGCCCCCAAGCCCGCCCCCCACAAGCCCGAGGCCAAGGGCGGCATGGACTCCTCCACCCTGCGCGTCTCGGTCGAGAAGGTCGACCAGCTGATCAACCTGGTCGGTGAGCTCGTCATCACCCAGGCCATGCTGGCCCAGAACAGCCGCAATGTGGACGCGGCGCTGAACCAGCAGCTGCTGTCGGGCCTGGCCGATCTGGAACGCAACACCCGCGACCTGCAGGAAGCGGTGATGTCGATCCGGATGATTCCGATGTCGATGGTGTTCAACCGCTTCCCCCGCATGCTGCGCGACCTGGCCGGCAAGCTGGGCAAGAAGGTCGACCTGGTCACCCAGGGCGAGGCCACCGAACTGGACAAGGGCCTGGTCGAGAAGATCACCGACCCGCTGACCCACCTGGTGCGCAACAGCTGCGACCACGGCATCGAACTGCCGGCCGACCGGCTGGCCAAGGGCAAGCCCGAGCATGGCACCGTCACGCTGGTGGCCTCCCACCAGGGTGGCTCGATCGTGATCGAGGTGCGCGACGACGGCCGCGGCCTGAACCGCCAGAAGCTGCTGCAGAAGGCCCGCGAGCGCGGCCTGGATGCCCCCGACACCCTGACCGATCAGGAGGTCTACGGCCTCATCTTCGCGCCGGGCTTCTCCACCGCCGAGGTGGTGACCGACGTGTCCGGCCGCGGCGTGGGCATGGACGTGGTCAAGAAGAACATCACCGCGCTGGGTGGCACGGTGGAGATCGACTCCGCCGAAGGCTATGGCATGAGCGTCAAGGTGCGCCTGCCGCTGACCCTGGCCATCATGGACGGCATGAGCATCGGGGTGGGCGACGAGTGCTACATCCTGCCGCTGTCCTCGGTGGTCGAGTCCTTCCAGATCTCGCAGAACATGATCAAGACCATCGGCAACTCCGGCCGCGTGGTCGAGGTGCGCGACGAGTTCATGCCGGTGATCGACCTGGAGAAGGTCTTCGAGGTGCCCCGCTTCGACTTCGAGAAGTCCTCCAACATCATGGTGGTGGTGGAAGCCGAAGGTGGCCGGGTGGCGT
The DNA here is from genome assembly GCF_020387415.1 of Ideonella benzenivorans. Classification (GTDB taxonomy): domain Bacteria; phylum Pseudomonadota; class Gammaproteobacteria; order Burkholderiales; family Burkholderiaceae_C; genus Ideonella; species Ideonella benzenivorans. The sequence continues at coordinate 686,977 of NZ_JAGWCB010000012.1, forward strand.
TGCTGGTGGACGAGTTGCTCGGCCAGCAGCAGGTGGTGGTGAAGAACCTGGAGGCGAACTACCGCAAGGTGCCCGACGTCTCCGGCGCCACCATCATGGGCGATGGCCGCGTGGCCCTGATTCTGGACATCGGCTCGCTGGTGCGCCGCTCGCGCCACTGAACTCTTCCGGACGGGGCCGGCCCAGGTGGTGCCGGCCCTCGCCTTGTGCAATCTAGCGAAAGACCCCCCTCACCATGATGCATTGGATGCGAAGTTTCACCATCCGACTCCGGATGCAGGGTGCCATTGCCGCGGTGCTTGGCCTGTTTGCCCTCGTCGGGCTGGCAACGTTCTGGGGCGGCAGCCGCCTGTCGGCCGTCAACGAGCAGTTGATGCAGCACTCCGTCAAGGAACTGCACAACGTCGGCGAGATCCGCACGGCCCTCGGCCAGGTCCGCCACTTCGAGAAGAGCATCGTCATCGACCATGCGGCCGCGGACACCGTGACCGCCCACCGCCAGCACTGGAGCGAGGCGACGCGCCAGCTCCAGCAACAGTTCAAGGCCCTGCTGGAGGGTGACGACGACGCCAACAACGCCGTCGCCCGCGACGCGCTGCAGAAGGTCGACGCCTATCTGGCCGCCGCCGATGGCGTGCTCGCCAGCGCCAGTGGCAGCGCCGAAGACAGCACCGCGCTGGACCAGAAGCTCCAGCCCGCGCGTGAACAGCTCCAGGCCGCGGAGGACGGTGTCAACCGGATCCAGACGCTGGTTGACCAGGACATCGCCGCCGCCCAGGAACGCTTTGCCACCGAGATGACCCGGCTGGGCTGGATCTTCGGCGCCGCAATGCTGGCCGTGCTGCTGGTCGTGCTGCCGATGACGCTGCTGAACTCGGCCTCGATCACGCTGCCGGTGCACCATGCCCGCGACATCGCGCTGGCCATTGCCCAGGGCGACCTGACGCGCGACATCCACGCCACCGGCCGGGACGAGACGGCCGAATTGCTGCAGGCCCTGGACCACATGCAGAAATCACTGCGCCAGCTGGTGGGCGAGGTGCGTGACAGTTCGCAGCGCATCCACATGGCCTCGCAGGAAGTGGCCTCGGGCAATGCCGACCTGAGCAGCCGCACCGAGCAGACCGCCAGCAACCTGGAAGAGACGGCCAGCGCGATGGAGGAACTGACCGCCACCGTGCGTGACAGCGCCACCTCCGCCGGCCACGCCAGCGAACTGGCCGACTCGGCCGCCCAGGTGGCCCGCCGCGGCGGTGACGCGGTGGCCCAGGTGGTCGACACCATGGACGAGATCAACCGCTCCAGCCACAAGATCGCCGACATCATCGGCGTGATCGATGGCATCGCCTTCCAGACCAACATCCTGGCCCTGAACGCGGCGGTGGAAGCCGCCCGCGCCGGGGAACAGGGTCGTGGCTTCGCGGTGGTGGCCAGCGAGGTGCGCAGCCTGGCCGGCCGTTCCGCCGAAGCCGCCCGCGAGATCAAGACCCTGATCAGCGCCTCGGTCGAGAAGGTCGAGAACGGCGCCCGCCAGGTGCAGGACGCCGGCGCCACGATGAACGAGATCGTCAGCTCGGTACAGCGGGTCAACGACATCATCCAGGAGATCAGCACCGCCGCCAGCGAACAGAGCAAGGGCATCGACCAGGTCAACGTCGCCGTCGTGCAGCTCGACCAGATGACCCAGCAGAACGCGGCCCTGGTCGAACAGTCCACCGCCTCGGCGGAAAGCCTGAAGGACCAGGCCGGCCGCCTCAACGAGGTGGTGGCCCGCTTCCACCTGGGTGGCGCGACCGCCACGACGGCCCGCAGCGCGGCACCCGCCGTGGCCGCACCCGCCCCCACACCGGCCCCGACCCTGGCCACGGTCCCAGCACGGCCCGCACCCGCCGCCCAGCCAGCCATTCCGGTCGCCAAGGCGCCTGCGGCCCCGGCCCCGGCCCCCAAGGCGGCCACCGTCGCCACTGCCTCTGACGACGACTGGGAAACCTTCTGATCCTGTCTTCCCCGCGCCGGCCACCCACAGGTGGCCGGTGTGCTTTTCGGCGCGCGCACGGGCACCTCAAGTCCCCCCGAATGCCGCCGATGAACGGTGATAACCCTTACCAATTCTTGTCGTGGGAAACGCAGTGAATCACTTTCTCCGTCGGTTCACCATCCGCCTGCGCCTGACCGCCGGTCTGGGCGCGCTGGGCATCCTGATGCTGGCCGTCGTGCTCTGGTCGCTCTGGACGATCCGCAGCGTGCGGGTCCAGGGGGACGAACTGATGGCCCAGCAGCTGCACAGCGTCGATCTGGCACACGGCGTGCTGTTCTCGATGGAACGGCTGCAGCGGCTGGAGCAGGCCACGATGCTCAACGGCAGCAACACCGTCAGCGCCGACGAGTTCTTCCAGCAGTGGAAGAAGACGGTGGCCACGCTGCGCAGCGACCTCAAGCCGATGGCCGGCGAGGCCGGGCTGGCCGAGGGCATCAAGGGCTTCGAGGCCCATGTGACCGCGCTGCAGGATGTGCTGCAGCAGGTGGTGGACGCCAAGATCGACGCCAGCGCGGCCTATGCCTACGCCGGCCAGGCCCAGGGCGACCTGGACACGGCCCAGAAGGCGATCGACACCTGGGTCCAGCGCTCGCGCGGCCAGGCCGACGCCGCCCGCGAGGCCGCCAAGACCCGCACCCAGGTGCAGATGGGCGCCAGCCTCGGTCTGCTGGTGGTGGTGCTGGGCGTGGTGGGCGTGATGATGGTGCTGACCCTGCGCTCCATCGTCGGCCCGCTGGCCCAGGCCAGCGAGGCGGCCCGCCGCATCGCCGCCGGTGACCTGAGCGGCGAGCTGCCGCGCGAAGGCCGCGACGAGGTGGCCAACTTCTTTGCCGCCCTGAGCGACATGCAGCAGGCCCTGCGCCGGCTGGTGGGCCAGGTGCGCCACAGTGCCGACAGCATCCTGACCGCCAGCAGCGAGGTCGCCAACGGCAACCTGGACCTGAGCCAGCGCACCGAGCACACCGCCAGCAACCTGCAGGAGACCGCGGCCTCGATGGAGACCCTGACCGGCACCGTGCACCACAGCGCCGAATCAGCCCAGCAGGCCAGCCAGCTGGCCCAGACCGCCACCCAGGTGGCCGAACGCGGCGGCAGCCTGGTGCACCAGGTGGTGGCCACGATGGAGGACATCAACCAGTCCTCGACCAAGATCGCCGACATCACCGGCGTGATCGATGGCATCGCCTTCCAGACCAACATCCTGGCCCTGAACGCGGCGGTGGAAGCCGCCCGCGCCGGGGAGCAGGGCCGCGGCTTCGCGGTGGTGGCCGGCGAGGTGCGCAGCCTGGCGCAGCGCAGCGCCGAGGCCGCGCGCGAAATCAAGAGCCTGATCGGCAGCTCGGTGGACCGGATCGAGAACGGCACCCGCCAGGCCCGTGACGCTGGCCAGACCATGACCGAGATCGTGACCTCGGTGCAGCACGTCAGCCGCATCATCGACGAGATCAGCGCCTCGACCCGGCTGCAGAGCACCGGCATCGGCGAGCTGGGCTCGGCCGTCAACGAGCTCGACCAGATGACCCAGCAGAACGCCGCCCTGGTGGAACAGTCCGCCGCCGCGGCCGACAGCCTCAAGCAACAGGCCCACCAACTCTCCGGGGTGGTGGCCACCTTCCGCCTGGAACAGGGTTTGACCTGAGAGAAATTCCCTACATTCCCGCCCCCGCCAACCGATAAACCGACCAAGCGCGTTGCGCGCGCCCCTACCGGCACGAAGCCAAGGACAGCCACCATGGACATGATCACCGACGTTGCCCAAGCCGCCCGTCAGGAAACCGCCCGCACCCTGCAGGGGGCCCAGGCCCGCGCCGCCGCCAGTGCCGGCACGACCACGGCCGGCCACGGCGAATACCTGACCTTCCGCCTGGGCGGTGAGGAGTACGGCATCGACATCCTGCGCGTGCAGGAAATCCGCTCCTACGAAGCGCCCACCCGCATCGCCAACTCGCCCGACTTCCTGAAGGGCGTGGTCAACCTGCGCGGCGTGATCGTCCCGATCATCGACCTGCGGGTGAAGCTGGGCTGTGAGACCGCCGAGTTCAATGCCTTCACCGTGGTGATCGTGCTGAACATCAAGGGCCGCGTGGTCGGCGCGGTGGTGGACTCGGTGTCCGACGTGCTGGAACTGGGCGGCGACACCATCAAGCCCGCTCCGGCCATGAACGCCAATGTCGACATGTCCTTCATCACCGGCATTGCCAACGTCGGCGACCGCATGCTGATCCTGATGGACATCCAGGCGCTGATGAGCTCGGCCGACATGGGCCTGATCGAAGACAGCCTGGTCTGATCCCCGGGGCCCCCACCGGGCCCCGCCTCATTCCGCAGCCCGGCGCAGCGTCTCCATGACCGGCCGGCGCAGCACCTCGCGCAGGCCCCACCAGCCGGCGGCCAGCGCCAGCGCCGCGCCCGCCACCATGCCGAGCAACAGCACGGCGGGCGATGGCGCCCAGGCAAAGTCGAACACGAAGCGCGCCAGCGCCCAGCCGACGGCCACCGCGCCCAGGGTGGCCAGGCCCCCGGCCAGCGCCCCCAGGCCCAGCAGCTCCGCCGCCTGCACCCGCCGCAGCAGGCGGCCACTGGCGCCACAGGCGCGCATCACCGCGAACTCATGCGCACGCGCCTCGCGCGTCGCCCCCAGCGCCGCGAACAGCACCGCCAGCCCGGCGGCCACGCTGAAGGCGAACAGGTATTCCACCGCGCGGATCACCTCGTCCACCACCTGCTGCACCTGGGCCAGCGCGGCGGACACATCCACCGCCGTGATGTTCGGAAAGCGCTGCGTCATCGCGTTGTCGAAACCCGGCTGGGCGGGCGCCCGGAAGGCGGCGATGTAGGTGGCCGGCAGCTCCGGCATCTCGGCCTGCGGGAACATCACGAAGAAGTTGGCCCGCATCGAGCCCCAGTCCACCTTGCGCAGGCTGGTCACCCGCCCCTCGACGGTCTGGCCGCTGATGTCGAAGCGCATCCGGTCGCCCAGCTTCAGGCCCAGCTTCTCGGCCAGCCCCACCTCCACGCTCAGGCCGTCCTTCGCGCCCGCCTGCCAGCGGCCGGCCGCCAACAGGTTGTGGGCCGGCATCGTGCCGGCGTGGCTCAGGTTGAACTCCCGCTCCACCAGGCGGCGGGCCTCGTCGTTGGCCGCGTAGCGCGGCCCCACCTCGGCACCGTTGATGGTCAGCAGCCGGCCCCGGATCATCGGGTACCAGTCGTAGCCGGTCACGCCCGCTCGCCCCAGCATCGCCCGGAAGTCGGCCGCCTGGTCGGGCTGGATGTTGATCACGAAGCGGTTGGGCGCGTCTGGCGGCGTGGTCTGGCGCCAGCTGGCAATCAGGTCGGTGCGCAACAGCACCAGCAGCGCCAGCGCCATCAGGCCCACCGACAGGGCCGACACCTGCAGCATTGTGAAACCCGGCCGCGCCGCCACCTGGCGGGTGGCGATGACCAACCAGTCCGGCGCCCCGGCCCCCGGCACCAGCCGCCCCAGCAACCGCACCGCCACCCAGGACAGCCCGGCGAACAGCGCCAGCGCCGCCGCAAAGCCGCCCACCGCGATGAAACCCAGCGTCAGGTCACGGGCCACCACCACCAGCAGGGCGCCAAAGGCCAGGGCCGCCGCCGCCAGCACCCCGGCCGAAGCCGGGCGGATGCTGCCCATCTCGCGCCGCAGCACCCGCAGCGGCGGCACCTTGGCCAGCTGCAGCACCGGCGGCACGCCAAAGCCCAGCAGCAGCGTGAAGCCTACCCCGAAGCCCAGCAGCACCGGCCAGCCGGTGGCCGGTGGCAGCGTGGCGGGGATCAGCTCGGCCAGCAGGCGCACGAACAGCAGGTGCAGCCCGGCCCCCAGCGCCACGCCGGTCGCGCTGGCGAGCAGGCCCAACACCGCGAACTCCCCCAGGTAGGTGCCGGCAATGCGGCCTTGCGACAGCCCCAGCACCCGCAGCATGGCGCAATCGTCCAGGTGGCGCTGGGCAAAGTCACGGGCCGCGATCGCCACCGCCACCGCCGACAGCAGCGCCGCCAGCAGGGCCACCAGGTTCAGAAATTTGTCGGCGCGGTCCAGCGTCTGGCGCATCTCGGGGCGGCCGTTCTCCAGCGTGTCCAGGCGCACGCCGCGCCGGTCCTCGGCCTTCAGCACGCTGCGCACCCAGTCCGCGTAACGCGCCAGCGCCTGTGCCTGCCCGGGCGCGGCCGTCACCATCAGCCGGTAGGTGACCCGGCTGGCGGGCTGGATCAGGCTGGTGGCCGGCAGGTCTTCCTCCCGCAGCATCACCCGCGGCGCGAAGGACAGAAAACCCGTGCCGCGGTCCGGCTCGGTCACGATCAACCCGCCAATGCGCAGGCGCGCATCGCCCAGCCACAGGTCCTGCCCCACCCGCAGGCCCAGCGTCTCGGTGACGGCGGCATCCACCCACACCTGGCCGCGCGCGGGCGCCCCGCCGGCATGGGCCACGCCCTGCGGGCTGTCCTGCAGGCGCAGCGCACCACGCAATGGGTAGTTGGCGCTGACGGCCTTGACCGACACCAGGCGGCTGGCACCGCCCTGGGCGTCGTCGGCCCGCGCCATGCTGGGAAACACCGCGTTGCGGCCCACGCTCAAGCCGGCCCGGCGGGCCGTCTCGGCCAAGGCCGGCGGCAGCGGTTGGTCGGCGCGCACCACCAGGTCGCCCCCCAGCAGCTGGGCCGCGTCCCGGCGCAGCCCCCCTTGCAGGCGGTCGGCAAAGAAACCCACCGCCGTCAGTGCGGCCACCGCCAGCACCACGGCCACCCCCACCAGCCGCAATTCACCCGCCCGGAAGTCCAGCCACAGCTGGCGCCAGGCCAGGCGCCACAGGCCGGGCGCATGGGATTCGTCGGGGGCGGCCGCCGGGGCCGCAGCAATGTCATCCAAAGGCATGACGGGCACGGTACACGATTCGCATGAAGCCCGTCGCCACGGCCAGCAGGGCCTGAAACTTGCATATGCTTGCGCTTGCCCCCCCCGCGGCCGGGCGACCCCGCTCCGAACCGGAGCACAATCGCCCGCAGCCTGGGACCGGCCCGCCGTGCTGCGCAGACCTGCCTGCCGGCGGTGGACGGCCCCACCCCGACGGCACAACTGTCCTGGAGATCTCTGCATGACCGTGAACCGCCCGACCCTGCGGTCGGCCCTGGCCCTGGCGGCCCTGATCGCATGCGGCACCGCCGCCAGCGCCAAGACCCTCGTCTACTGTGCCGAGGGCTCACCCGAGAACTTCACCCCGGCCCTCAACACCACCGGCACCAGCTTCGACGCGGCCCGGCCGGTGTACGACCGCCTGACCCAGTTCGCCCGCGGCACCACCAAGGTCGAGCCCGGCCTGGCCGAGAGCTGGACCGTGTCGCCCGACAGCAAGGTGTTCACCTTCAAGCTGCGCAAAGGCGTCAAGTTCCACAGCGGCGTCAATGGCTTCACGCCGACACGGGACTTCAACGCCGACGATGTGCTCTGGAGCTTCGATCGGCAGTGGAAGCCCGATCACCCCTACGCCAAGGTGTCCGGCGGCAAGTACGACTACTTCGCCGACATGGGGCTGAAGGACGACCTGGTGTCGGTCGAGAAGCTCGACCCCTACACGGTTCGGCTCACCCTCAAGCAGCCCAACGTGACGATGCTGGCCAACCTGGCGATGGACTTCGCCGCCATCCATTCGGCCGAGTACGCCGATTACCTGGCCAAGGGCAACCGCAAGGAGCAGTTCGACCAAATCCCGGTGGGCACCGGCCCGTTCCAGTTCGTGGCCTACCAGAAGGACGCGGTCATCCGCTACAAGGCCAACCCCGGCTACTGGGGTGAGAAGGCCAAGGTCGACAGCCTGGTCTACGCCATCACCACCGACGCGACCGCGCGCTATTCCAAGCTGAAGGCGGGCGAATGCCACATCAGCGCCTTCCCCCGTCCGGCCGACCTGCCCGAGATGCAGAAGGACCCGACGCTCAAGGTCATCAGCCTGCCTGGCCTGAACGTGGCCTACTGGGCCTTCAACACCCAGAAGCCGCCGCTGGACAAGAAGGACGTGCGCCTGGCGCTGACGCTGGCCATCGACAAGGCGGCCATCCTGAAGGACGTCTACATGGGCGCGGGCACCGCGGCGAAGAACCTGATCCCGCCGACGATGGCGGCCTTCGACGACGCCATCAAGGACTACGCCCATGACCCGGCCAAGGCCAAGGCCCTGCTGGCCAAGGCCGGCGTGAAGACGCCGCTGGCCATCGACCTCTGGTACATGCCGGTGCAGCGGCCCTACAACCCCAACGCCAAGCGCATGGCCGAGATGATGCAGGCCGACCTGGCCAAGATCGGCGTGCAGGCCAAGCTGGTCACCTACGAATGGGGCGAGTACCGCAAGCGCCTGCAGCAAGGCGAGCACATGACCGGCATGCTGGGCTGGAACGGTGACAACGGCGACCCGGACAACTTCTTCTTCCTGCACGGCTGCGACGCCGCCCGTCCGGGCGGTCAGAACCTCTCGAAGTGGTGCAACAAGGCCTTCGATGCCAAGCTGACCCGGGCCCGCACCCTGACCGACACCAAGGCCCGCACCAAGCTCTACAAGGAGATGCAGGTCATCGAACACGACGAGGTGCCGGACTTCAAGATCGCCCACTCGGTGGTCTATGAGGTGCTGCGCAAGGACGTCGTCGGCTACAAGCAGAGCCCGTTCAATTCGCACCAGTTCAACGGTGTCGAGTTGAAGTGAGTTCGGGGCTGCGCCTGCGGCCCTCTCCCTGACGCCCCGGCCGTGCGCCGGGGTCGGTTCATTTCCCCTTTCCATTTCTCGGCAGTCACACCATGAACCTCCGTCTCCGCCGCCTGGCCGGTGGCGCCTTGCTGGGCCTGAGCCTGGGCGCGTCCGCACTGCTCTCGGCCTGCCAGCCCGCCGTGCCCTCCACCATCAAGATCGGCGTGGCCCAACCGCTCACCGGCCCGCTGAAGGCCCTGGGGCAGGACATGGTGGAAGGCGCCCGCATGGCCGCCGACGACCTGAACAAGGAAGGCTTCAAGGTCGACGGCAAGGTGGTCCAGTTCGAGATCATCCAGGCCGACGACCAGTCCGACCCGGCCACCGGCAAGAAGGTGGCCCAGCAGCTGATCGACCAGGGCGTGGTGGCGGTGATCGGCGACCTGAACTCCGGCGTCAGCATGGCCGCCGCGCCGGTCTATGCCGCCAAGATGATGCCGCAGCTGGCCATTTCGACCCAGCCCGAATACACCCAGATGGGCCTGCCCACCACCTTCCGCCTGGTGGCCAACGACGCGCTGCAATCCAAGGCCATGGGCCTGTTTGCGGCCCAGCTGCCCGGCGGCCCGCATGCCTATGCGGTGGTGGACGACAGCACCCCCTACGGCAAGGGCCTGGCCCAGTCGGCACTGGCCCAGCTCAAGGCCCGCCAGCGCGACGTGGTGCTGCAGTTCTCCACCGACGCCAAGACCACCGAGTTCGGTGAGCTGGTGGCCCAGCTCAAGGCCAAGAAGGCCGATGTGCTGGTCAGCACGCTGGCCGACTTCCAGGTCGTGGCCCTGGCCGACCAACTGATCGCCGCGGGCATGAAGATGAGCATCGTGGGCGGCGACACCATCAAGACCGAGGGCACGCTCAAGATCAACCCCGCGGTGGGCCATGTGTATGCCACCTCGCCCATCGTCGGGGCGGACGAGTTCCTGGGGGGCAAGGCCTTCCTCAAGCGCTACCGCGAGAAGACCCACCACGACCCGATCTATGGTGGCCACTATGCCTACGACGCCGTCTACGTGCTGGCCGCCGCCATCCGCCAGGCCAGGAGTGTGGACGGCGCCAAGCTGGTGGCCGCGCTCAAGACGGTGGACCCGCTGGCCCCGGTGACCAGCAGCATGCGCTTTGCCGACAACGGCGAACAGCGCTACGGCGTGGTCAGCGTCTACGAGGTCAACAACGGTGGCTGGTTCCTGCTAACCCGCAGCGACAACTGGTGACGTGATGTGGCGCTTCCTCTGGCGTCGGCTGGCGCTCACCATCCCCACCTTCTTCGCGCTGATGTTCGTCACCTTCGTGGCGATCCGGCTGGTGCCGGGCGACCCGGTGGAAGTGCGGGTGGGCGAGCGGGGCATCAGTGCCGAACGGCTGGCCTACTTCCGCCATGAGCTGGGGCTGGACCAGCCCATCTGGAAGCAGTTCCTCGACTATGTGTGGGCGCTGCTGCACGGCGACTTCGGCACCTCGCTGTCCACCAACCAGAAGGTGCTGACCGAGTTCGCCACGCTGTTCCCGGCCACGCTGGAGCTGAGCCTGTTCGCCATGCTGTTCGCGGTGCTGATCGGCCTGCCGGCCGGCGCGATGGCCGCGGCCAAGCGCGGCAGCTTCTACGACCAGGCGCTGATGGGCCTGTCGGTGACGGGTTACTCCATGCCCATCTTCTGGTGGGGCCTGCTGCTGATCATGTACGTGGGCGAGCGCTGGGGCCTGACCCCGGTGTCCGGCCGCATCGACCTGATCAACTTCTACTTCGAGCCGGTGACCGGTTTCATGGTGATCGACGCCTGGCTTTCGGGCCAGCCCGGCGCCGTGTGGGATGCCCTGCACCACCTGATCCTGCCGGGCGTGGTGCTGGGCACCATCCCACTGGCGGTCATCGCCCGCATGACCCGCTCGGCCATGCTGGAGGTGCTGTCGGAAGACTATGTTCGCACCGCCCGCGCCAAGGGCCTGCCGGCCTGGCGGGTGGTGGGCCTGCACGCGCTGCGCAACGCCCTGATCCCGGTGGTCACCGTCATCGGCCTGCAGGTGGGTGCGCTGATGGCCGGCGCGGTGCTGACCGAAACCATCTTCTCCTGGCCCGGCATCGGCAAGTGGTTGATCGAATCGATCTCCCGGCGCGACTACCCCGCCCTGCAAGGCGGGGTGATGCTGGTCTCCGGTGTGGTCATCCTCGTCAACCTGCTGGTCGACCTGACCTATGGCTTCATCAACCCCCGCATCCGCCATGCGTGACACCCATCCCCTGGCGGACTTCTGGGCCGCCTTCCGCGAGAACCGTGGCGCCGTGCTCGGCCTGGCCGTGGTGCTGACCGTGGTGTTGCTGGCAATCTTCGCCCCGCTGATCGCCCCCTACCACCCGGACGCCCAGTTCCGCGACGCGGTCCGCGCCACACCGTTCTGGGAGCCCAACGGCAGCACCCGCTTCCTGCTGGGCACCGACAGCCTGGGCCGCGACCTGCTCACGCGGCTGATCTACGGCGCCCGCGTCTCGCTGTTCATCGGCCTGTCGGTGATGGGCTTTTCCTTCGTCATCGGCGTGCTGCTGGGCCTGGCCTGCGTCAGCTTCGGCCCGGTGGTGGACACCCTGATCACCCGCGCGATGGATCTGATCATGGCGGTGCCCAGCCTGGTGCTGGCCATCCTGGTGGTGGCGGTGCTGGGCCCCAGTCTGACCAACACCATCGTCGCCGTCACCATCGTCTACCTGCCGCGCTATGTGCGCCTCTTGCGCGCCTCGGCCCAGGCCGAGCTGGGCAAGGACTACGTGACCGCGGCCCGCGTGGGTGGTGTGGGCAAGGCCCGGCTGATGTTCCGCACCGTGCTGCCCAACTGCCTGGCTCCGCTGATCGTGCAGGCCGCGCTGGGCGTGTCCGACGCCATTCTCGAGGCCGCCGCCCTGGGCTTTCTGGGCCTGGGCGCGCAGCCGCCCACCGCCGAGTGGGGCACCATGCTGGCCGACGCCCGCGAGTTCATCCGTTCCGAGCCCTGGCTGGTCACCCTGCCCGGCCTGGCCATCCTGATCACCGTGGTCTCCATCAACCTGGCCGGCGACGGCCTGCGCGATGCCCTGGACCCCAAGATGCGCAAGACATGAGCACGCCCCTGCTGGACATCCGCGGGCTGTCGGTCAGCTTCGCCACCCGCCACGGGCCCTTCCGGGCCGTGGACGGCGTGGACCTGAGCGTCGCCCCCAACGAGCTGCTGGCCATCGTCGGCGAATCCGGCTCGGGCAAGTCGGTGGCCATGCTGGCCATCATGGGCCTCTTGCCCTGGACGGCCACCGTCACCGCCGAGCGCATGGTCTTCGACGGCCAGGATCTGCTCACCCTGACGCCCCGCCAGCGCCGAGCCCTGATCGGCAAGGACGTGGCCATGGTGTTCCAGGAGCCGATGAGCTCGCTCAACCCCTGCTTCACCGTGGGCTGGCAGATTGGCGAGGCCCTGGCCCAGCACACCCCGCTGGGCCGGCGCGAACGCCAGGCCCGCGTCATCGAACTGTTGGAGCAGGTCGGCATCCCCGACCCGGTGCGGCGCGCCCGCGCCTTTCCGCACCAGCTCTCGGGCGGCATGTGCCAGCGGGTGATGATCGCCATGGCCCTGGCCTGCAAGCCGCGCCTGTTGATCGCCGACGAGCCCACCACCGCGTTGGACGTCACCATCCAGGCCCAGATCATGGACCTGCTGCAGACCCTGAGGCGCGACACCGGCATGGCCCTGGTGCTGATCACCCACGACCTGGGCGTGGTGGCCGAGGCCGCCGACCGGGTGATGGTGCAGTACGCCGGCCGCGTGGTGGAGACCCAGCCCGCCGCCACCCTCTTCACCCACCCGCACCACCCCTACACCCACGCCCTGCTGGCCGCCCTGCCCGAGCGTGCCACCGGCGCGCGGCTGGAGGCCATCGACGGCGTGGTGCCCGGCCAGAGCGACCGGCCCGCTGGCTGCCTGTTCGCCCCACGCTGCCGCTGGGCCACGGCCCACTGCCATGCTGCCAAGCCCGTGCCGGCCGATGCCGCGCTGGGCCGCGCGCTGTGCCACACCCCGCTGGACGATGCGGGCCAGCCCATCGCGCTGAACCTGGAGAACGCCGCATGAGCGCCGCTGCTGAAACCGCCGCGCCGGTCCTGGAGGCCCGCGAGCTGCAGCGCCTCTACCCCGTGGCGCGCGGCCTGTTCAAGCCGCCGGCCACCGTGCATGCGCTCGACGGCGTGAGCTTCTCCCTGCAGGCCGGCCGCACGCTGGCGGTGGTGGGCGAATCGGGCTGCGGCAAGTCCACGCTGGCCAAGCTGCTGACCATGATCGAGACGCCCACCGCCGGTCAACTGCTGATCGACGGGCTGGACGTGGCCCAGGCCAATGCCGAACAGCGCCGTGCCCTGCGCCGCCAGGTGCAGATCGTCTTCCAGAACCCCTATGGCTCGCTCAATCCGCGCCAGACCATCGGCCGCACGCTGATGGAGCCGCTGGAGGCCAACCAGGTGGGCAGCCCGGCCGAGCGCGAGGCCGCGGCCCGCGCCATGCTGGCCCGCGTGGGCTTGCGCGAAGAGGCCTTCGGCCGCTACCCGCACATGTTCTCCGGCGGCCAGCGCCAGCGCGTGGCCATCGCCCGTGCGCTGATGCTGCAGCCGAGCGTGCTGGTGCTGGACGAACCCGTCTCCGCGCTGGACGTCTCGATCCGCGCCCAGGTGCTGAACCTGTTGGCCGACCTGCAGCGCGAACTGGGCGTGGCCTACCTCTTCATCTCGCACGACCTGGGCGTGGTGCGCCACGTGGCCGACGAGGTCATGGTGATGTACCTGGGCCGCTGCGTGGAACGCGGCCCGCGCGACGCCGTCTTCGGCCACCCGCGCCACCCCTACACCCAGGCCCTGCTCTCGGCCACGCCCACGGTGGACCCGGCCCAGCGCCGCACCCGCATCATCCTGCAGGGCGAACTGCCCTCGCCCATCGCCCGCCCCAGCGGCTGTGGCTTCCGCACCCGCTGCCCGCTGGCCTTTGAGCGCTGTGCGGTGGAGGGGCCGGTGCTGGAAGGTGGCGAAGAGGGGCAGACCGAGGCTGCGTGCTGGGCAGACTCTCTTCGGTGAGCCACCGCTGATCGAATTCGAAACGGGTGAACTGAGCCCCGTGAGGTCTGCGAAAAACGCCGACCACTTTCGGCCAGGAGCGGCCATAGCTCAACGTCTGCTGGAAGCAAGCCCGGACATCGACTGGCCGTCGGCATCCACAACTTGACGGAGTCGCACACACTTTGTTTCGATGCGCCATTTGTCGCTCTGTTACGCAGTGATACCGTGCGAAGAGGCCATCGAAAATTCAACAGAGACAGCCACTTGGCGCGGGTTCAATCGGGGATGTTCAGGAGCATCCCGGTTGCTAGTGGCGCAAAGTGGGGTCGATAGCTGGTTGGGCGTCATGACTCACTCCCGTAACGTTGCGCCACATGGTTGGTATGTTGCGTCGTACCTGCTGAGATTCATTGAGCTTGCCGAAGAAGGGAACGACGACCCAGAGAAGCGATTTGTCACTTGGGAAAACACCATCCTGGTCAAGGCCCGCAGCATGAACGAAGCCTACGAGAAGGCCGTGAAGGTGGCCATGAAGGAAACTGAACCCTATAAGGGTGGACCAGACGGCGTAGACGTTCGGTGCGTATTTGAAGGCATCACAGATCTTCTCCCAATCTACGAAGAGCTTGCCGATGGAGCGGAAATCATGTGGGCGAAACATGCTCCGCGGAAACTTCGCAACATTCGCCAGCGTGCAAGGACGAAAGATGAACTTCAGCAGTAGTGGTCCGCTGACGCCCAACCCGGCAGTCGAGCGGACCTGCGCGAAAGACCGCGCAGGCCGCTCACTTCTACGTTCGGCCTCACGACACCATCTCTATTTCAGTCTCATAGGTAAAAAGCTATGACCACTTTCTTTGCACCTAGCACCTATGAAAATCCGTTGACGGCTGGCGGCCGCGCACGAACCGTTGCGGCATTTCATCTGGCTCAAGGCAATGTCGATACTCTAACCAATGCCGATATGCGCCGAGATATACTGAATGTACTGATGAGTCCACGCGCTGTCGGATATTGGTTGAACGACAAGAAATGGCTAGAACTCGTGCGTAAAGTAGGCCGTGTCAAAATTGTGAGACTAACGGACGCAGGGCTTCGCACGTGCGCTAATAGCATCGCTGGTGGAAGCGAAGTTCCGACTACACCCGAGTTGGTGCAAACTCGCCGTATTCAAATGCTTCAGGGTAGTCATGGGCACACGCCCAAGTCCTTTGCACCGCTTGCAGAGTGAGGCCGAACCCATCATTCCACCGGACCTTACGCATAATGCCGCGCAAGGCCTGGCGTTCTCAAATCCGAAGTGCAACACCTTGCCCCTCCGGTAAGGTGTGAAGATGAAGATGAGATACAGGCAGCTGCAAGCTGAAGACCGCGTGACGCTGGCGGCGCTGCGCCAGCAGGGCTACAGC
>NZ_JAGWCB010000007.1 GCF_020387415.1 Ideonella benzenivorans
TACCGCCAGCGGGTGCTGCACAACCTCAGTCAGCGGGCCAGCAAGCTCGGCATGAAACTCGTCGCAGCAGAACCCGTCTAAAAAACACCTTTGCAAATCAATCACTTGGTTGGTGTTTCTTGAGAGGTGCCAGGCCACTGCAATGGCTGCAACCAAGGCCAGCACCGAAAAGCAGACGGTTGCGACTTCGTTCATAAATGGGGCGATTGAACCAATGAAGCCTCCACACGACGTGCAATCACCGCCGTGTGAGTAGGGCCACGGATAGCCGCGCTCCCACACGCCAACCCAGAAGTAGCGGTCTACCGCATGACTCACGCCGACGGTGAGAAACAAGAACGCCAATGCCTGAGCGCGAACCGCCCGCGCCTTTGCAAAGAAGCAAATAGCGCTTGCCGCCAAAACCAAGGCCGTCGTGCCGAAGTGAAGGGCCAACTCGCTACCCGTGGCCAGAAACACAACCAACACTGCGGCAGCAAGGGCGCCAATGGTCTTGAGCAAGATTAGTAGAGCGCGTGGCACTGGATGGCACCTAACGTAGAGTTAACCGGCGCGCGGCGGCGTGGCACCCTGGCCGTGCGGCCGATGATGAACCAAGGCGGGTGCACGGCCAGGGTGCCATGCCGTTGCGCGTCCGGTTCAACGCCAAGTTAGGCCTCGCCACTCCGATCCGCTGGGTTCACGGTTGGCGCGCTACCGCACCGAGAAGTCGTCAACGGTGAAATCTCTGCTGGATAGATCATTGACGTTGTGAACGAAGCTGGCAGTAAAGTATGGGCGAATCATCGTAGTCAACTGCACTTGCGTCCCGTCTGTGTCTCGCTCGTAGAACCATCCTGAGCCCTCGATCTTCTGGCGGTGCACGAGATAGTCTGATTCGGGTATTGAGATCTTGATCTCGACTCTGCGCAGGTTGTACATACAACTTACGTAGACGTCAGCACCGCCAACCTCACTCGTGGACAAGATGTCAAGGTCTTCAATTCCTTCGGTCACGTCTGCGGATAGTGAGGTTGCATTGGAGAGTGCTGGTGCGCCTGGGGTCAACAACGATTGAAGCTTGGAAATTACTTGTGGCTGAATGCTCTCAAGAAAATTCACACCCTGCTCTTCGACATATTCCCCGAACGACATTTCCGCCCTTGAGTGGTCCAAGGCATGCTCGCTCTTGTCAATGGTCTTGTCGACGAAGTCGAACAGCGAGAGATAGGGCCGAATCACAACGGATGGACACAGTCGATCAATATCCTCTTGGAGGGAGGGATGAAACGCTGGCGTCTTCGAGCTCGGATCATAGAAGTCTGATTTGTTGGCTGATATGAAGACAATCTCGCTACCGGCTGGAAGTCTTGACAAGTGCTCAAGCAATGACAGCCAGATCAAGGTGTCCCTGTAACCCTTCTCATTTTCTTGAAATGGGCGTACTCGCTTTAACGCTCTCTCAACCACGACAGCGTGTGAGATAGATTGATACTCCACCAGCGCAACCGAGTCTAGCTTCAGGCGCAGGGCTTCCAGTAAGTCGTACGGTTCGATGCAAAATGTCGGTTCAGGAGTTGCAACCGGCTGTCCATTTAGCTTTGCAGCTGAGAGGAGATGCTTCTTGACTTCGGAGACGGCGGCGTGCAGATCTCGGTTCCGAATGTTCTCCGCCTCCTGCATGACCGCACGCGAAACGAGAAGTTCGTGGCCCTCGTTATTGATGAAGTGGAACAGATAGCGGAAATTGGCGTTCCGGAGGAACCAGTCCCCATAGAAGACGTTTGTGTCTAGGAAGAACTTCATGGGTGAATGTGAGGCCTAACGGACTAGGTAAGCGGGCCGCCGTAGGCGGATCCGCTTGACCGCCGGGTTAGGTGTGTTAACGGCCACTAAACACCCGATATCCGGCGAAAGTAAAAACGATGCCGACCAATAGCCATAGCAGGCTGCCCAAAAACCCACCAGCGCGAGCACCAAAGAACTGCGTGACCAATAAAGTCAAACCGCAAATGGACTTACAGCTAAGCCCACCGCTCTGCGCCGCACCGCCAAGCAGAAGGTTGGCACTTACCACGAGGGCAAAAATCCCAAGCGCCAGAACGAATGCACCTACCATTTTCGCTTCTCGTCGCATTTGAGCCTAACGTGTTGTATACGGCACCGAGCGACGGATAACACCGGACCGTGCTGCATAAAAACGCAGGGCAAACCTCTGGCAAGTGACTGATGTCATTGAAATTTCCAGCCTGC
Source organism: Ideonella benzenivorans (assembly GCF_020387415.1). GTDB lineage: Bacteria > Pseudomonadota > Gammaproteobacteria > Burkholderiales > Burkholderiaceae_C > Ideonella > Ideonella benzenivorans. Next base: position 2,233 of record NZ_JAGWCB010000007.1, read on the forward strand.
GCAGGGATGTGGCAGCAGCGTATTCAACCGGCAAAAGCGGCAGTGCGAACGGCGCTGAACCGACGGCTGGTCCGGTGGTGACGCATAACATCGGCCGGCGCCTCATAACAAGCCGGTCCAACATCACGCCAAGTCCCTGTTCCAGCACGTTTTCCTCCCGATTGACTGGGTGTTCACCAGTACTAAATTGACCCCAAAAGCGGCGCCTTGTTGGCTGATTTTGGCGAGGCCCGATGATCTTGCCAAGAGCGACTGGGCATGCACGCCCAAGGGGATTCTCCCCGGGTTGGGGAGGTGCTGAACCGACTCACTGGGACGCACCAGCTGTTGGCCAAGCTGCTCTATGGGCCCAGTTCCTGGTCCGGGGACGGGTCTTTCCCCAGGATGGATCACCCGATCGACCCATGCAGCGGTGGGGGCGCCGACACAAACCCCAAGCACCCGTCAGACATCCCGCCCCTGCCCTGCAAGGCGGCTACCCCTCACGCCAGATCGGTCTCCCCCGCCGGCGGCCAGGCCCGTGCGGGCAGATGGGCCCTCGGCGTGGCGTGCAGGTGCTCGCGGGTGTAGGGGTGCTCCCGGCCGGACAGGGCCAGCGACAGGCGGATCACCAGCGCATGGGTGATGGGCGGCGGGGCCCAGGCCACGCCCACGGCCAGCCACAGGGCCAGGCCCAGCGGGGCCAAGCTCAGGGCCGTTCGCAGGGCTGGGCGGGCGGGCCAGTCCTTGGGCAGCGCGGCCACCACCCAGGCGGAAAGGGCGCCGCCCAGCACAAAGCCGGCAATGGCTTCCGACACCGAATGCGCCCCCACCTCCACCCGGGAGACGGCGATCAGACCGGCCAGCAGGGTGCCCAGCACGGCCCCGGCCCAGCGGCCGCGGCCACTCAGGGCCAGCGCGCAGGTGGCCAGCAGCGGGATCTCCACGCTGGCGGCATACATGGCATGGCCGGAAAAGCCGGTGAAGTCCAGTGTCGCAATGCCCAGGCCCCAGCCCAGGAAGGCCACCTTGCTGGCGGTGGTCACCACCGTGCCCAGCGCCAGCGCCAGCGCCCAGCGCAGCGCGGCGGCGCGGCTGTCCTGGCGCTGGGCCAGCAGCAGCAGGGCCAGCGCGGCAGCCGGCAGCAGGATTTGGGCTTCGCCCAGGCGAGTGATCAGCGGCCAGAGGGTCATCGGGGCAGGGGAGGGATATTGCACCGCATCATAACGACGGGTCTGGCCCGCGTCGGGATGAAAAAAGGCCCCGCCGAAGCGGGGCCGAATCTAGAGGAGTCAGTGGCCCGAAAGCCATTCCCATAACGCGGGGAAAGCGCGATGCGTTGACGGGCTCCCCGGGGTCGCCGGTCGGCCCGCCCGCAGCATGGGGTCAGGCCTTGGCGATGCGCTTGCCGACGATGTGGATCACCTGCACCGGTGCCGTGTCGGTGTCGGCCAGGGCCATCGGCGTGGCGGCGGCCTGGGCCAGTTGCACGTCGCGCACCTGGTGGTCGGCGATGCCGGAGACGCCGCCCAGCAGGGCCAGGCAGGTCACCAACGCCAGGCCCAGCAGGCCAACGCGGGTGGAGGCGGTCGAGGCGGTGAAGGGGGTGTTCATGGTGGGCTCCTGGGGTGGCGGCGGTGCCGTCGTGTTGCGTTGGGATGGACTGTAGGGAGCCCCCTCCGGCGCCACCATGCGCTTGCGACGAAGCGCGCCCCGGCGGTGATGAGCGGCGGCCCGTGTGGATGAACGGCGGCCGCCGGAGCACCCTCAGGGCTGGGCGAGCCAGCCTGTGAGCGCCTGGGCGAGGGCCCACAGCGCGATGGCGCCCAGCAACAGGCCCGAGGCCTGGTTGATGCGCCGCCGCCAGCGGGCGTCCAGCCGGTGGCGCAGCCGGCCCACGGTCCAGGTCAGGCCCCACCACCACAGGGCCGAGCCCAGGCCCACGCCCAGCACCATCCAGCCGGGGGAGGTGGGATGGGCGGCGCTGCCCGCCAGGGCACTGAACACCGCCAGGAACGAGAAGATGGTGGCCGGGTTGGAGAGGGTCAGCAGGAAGGTGCCGCCAAAGTTGCGCAACAGGTCGCCGCCGGTGGCCAGTTCGGCGGCGTGTTCGGCCACCGGCTGGCGCCAGGTGCGCCAGGCCATCCAGCCCAGCACCAGGCCACCCAACAGGGACAGCGGGCCACGCAGGCTGACCAGGGTGCCGATCACCAGTTGCACGCCAAAGGCGCCCAGCGCGCCGTAGCAGGTGTCTGCCGCGGCGGCGCCCAGGCCGGTGGCCAAGCCGGCCCGGGGGCCCTGGGCCAGGGTGCGTTGGATGGTCAACAGCCCGATCGGGCCGACCGGGGCGGCAATCGACAGGCCCACCAGCAGGGCCTGGCCGAAGAGAAGCAGGTTGGAGAAGTCCATGGCGTCATGGTAGAAGCCATGATCGACAGTGCACAGCTTGTTTCAGCGGTAAGTTGGCCAAACAGCTTTCTATTTTTCAGGTGAAACATGAATTCCACGGAAACCCCGGCGGGGCTGCAGCTGGACGAAAAGGCCTGGGCCCTGCTGCAGGCCCTGCAGACCGATGGACGGGCGCCGCTGAAGGTGCTGGCGCAGGCGGCGGGGCTGTCGTTGCCGGCCACGGCGGAGCGGCTGCGCCGGCTGCAGGAGGCAGGGGTGATCCGGGGTGTGCACGCCGTGCTGGAGCCAACGGCGCTGGGTTACGGGGTGCAGGCGGTGGTGGGCATCCAGGTGCCGCAGCCGGGCAAGCGGGCGCTGCTCGACACCTTGCGCAGCCTGCCCGAGGTGTTGGAATGCCACCATGTGAGCGGTGCCGACTCTTACCTGATGACCGTGGTGTCCCGCAACCTGCAGGATCTGGAGCGCTTTCTGGCCCGCATCAACGGCTTTGGCGAGACGCGCACCTCGATCGTCTTTTCCACCCCCATCCCGCGCCGGGGCCTGCAGGCGCCGCGGCAGGGTTGGGAGGATGAGCCCAGCTGATTTGCGCCAGCGCAAAGGGCGGGAATGAACACCGGGATGACCCTGTTGTTCCGCCCTTGCCCGGGGCGTCGCCCTGCGTAGACTGGGTGCACGTGCCACGATCAACCTGACCGCGAGCGCTGCGGGGAGGGGCGCCTTCCCTCGGGCGGTTCTTCAAGATGTTTTTCTGCCTGTCAGCCCCTGCCATGTCCCTGCCTTTTCGACAGCGCCGATCTCGGTGCGTGGAGCGGGCATGAGCCGCGGCGCGTTGTCCAGCCGGATGTGGCCCTGGCACTCCGGCCGTTTTGGGTGGGGCCTGGTGCTGTTCCTGCTGGCCTTGGGCATCCGGTTGGCCTGGTTGCCGCCCGGTCCGCGCGCCAGCTTCGTCACGTTCTATCCGGCCGCCGTGCTGGCCTTCTATGGGTTGGGCACGGGGCCCGGCATTCTGGTGGTGGTCGCCAGTGCGCTGGCGGGGGGCTGGATGCTGTCCCATCCCCACGGGGTGCTGGAGCCGAATGCCGAGGCCCTTTGGTCCACGCTGGCCTTCGCCTTCTTTTCCCTGATGGTCGGTGCGGTGGTGCACGAGTTGCGCAGCACCGGCCAACGCCTGCAGACCACCTTGGGCGCCCTGCGCGCACGGGAGCAGCAGCTCTCCCAGGTGCTGGACAGCCAGGAGGAATTGATCTGCCGCGTGCGGCGCGACCACAGGCTGGTGTTCGTCAACGACGCCTTCTGCCATGCCTTCGGGGCCGACCGCGACCGGCTGTTGGGGCAGGCCTGGTCCCCCAGTGTGCTGGCCGAGGACTGGGCCGAGCTTGTCCTGCGCCTGCGGGCGCTGACACCGGCAACCCCCCGGGTGGGGCTGGACTATCGCTTCCATGGGGCCCAGGGGCGGGTGCGCTGGGGACACTTTGAACACCTGGCCTTTTTCGACGCGGCCGGGCAGCTGACCGAAATCCAGGTGGTCGGGCGCGACATCACCGACCGCAAGGCCCTGCAGATGCAGCTGGCCGAGGCGACTGAGCGCATCCAGGACCTCTATGACAACGCGCCCTGCGGCTACTGTTCGCTCGACAGCGAGGGGCGTTTCGTGCACCTGAATGCGATGGCGCTGTCCTGGCTGGGGGCCCCGCGGGAGGCCCTGGTGGGGCAGCACAGCCTGCACGAGTTCCTGGGCGAGGCCAGCAGCCATTTGTTCCGGCTCTCCTTCCCCTTGCTGCAGGACAGTGGCCAGGTCGGCCCGCTGGAGCTGCGGCTTGAGTCGCGCGATGGCACGGCACGCTGGATCAGCATGACCTCCACCGCGGTGCGCGACGCGGCCGGGCACTATCAGATGAGCCGCTCGGTCATGTACGACATCACCGAGCTGCACGACGCACGCATCCAGCTGCAGCGCCTCAACCGCGAGCAGTCGGCCATGCTCGACAACGAGCTGATCGGCATCGTCAAGGTCAACGGGCGCGAGGTCCAGTGGAAGAACCATGTGCTGGAGCGCATGTTCGGCTACGAGCACGATGAGCTGCTGGGGCAGGACATCCGCGTGCTCTATGCCGACGAGGAGACCTACCGGCGTGTCGGACAGGAGGGCTACCGCGGCCTGCACGAGCAGGGACAGTACCGGACCCAGGTGCGCATGCTGCGCAAGAACGGCGACCCGATGTGGGTGGACCTGAGCGGCACGGTGCTGTCCGAGGACCACGATTCCCTCTGGCTGATGCTGGACATCACCGAGCAGAAGGAGCATGAGGCACAGGTCGAGCACATTGCCTTCCACGACGCGCTCACCGGGCTGCCCAACCGGCTGCTGCTGGTGGACCGTCTGTCGCAGGCGATGGCGGTGGATGCCCGCCTGTCGCGCCACCTGGCGGTGTGCTACCTGGATCTGGACGGCTTCAAGGCGGTGAACGACCAGTATGGGCATGAGGCCGGCGACCGGCTGCTGCAGGACATCGCCCGCCGGCTGGAAACCTGCGTGCGGGCCAACGACACGGTGGCCCGCATCGGCGGGGACGAGTTCGTGCTGCTGCTGTGCTCGCTGGAGGAACCGGCCTCGGCCCAGCCGGTGCTGGAACGGGTCGTCCACGCGGTCTCGCAGCCGGTGGACCTGGGCCACGGCCGGGTGGTGCAGATCTCCACCAGCGTCGGCGTGGCCTTCTTCCCCGGCCATGCCCGCAGCGGTTCGCGTTTGCTGGCGCTGGCCGATGCGGCCCTCTACGAGGCCAAGCACGCCGGGCGCAACTGCATCCGCCAGGCGGTGCAGCCGGAACCGGCGGAAGACCTGGCGGTCCGCTGAACGCCGGCCCCCCCGAACTTCGCAGGCAGGGGGCGGCCCAGGGCTCCTATCATCCGCGGGTTGTTTCAACCGTGATCGCAGATGCTGGGCAGAACCAGAGCATTCATGGGTCTGGGCGCCGTGCTGGCGCTGACCCTGGGCGGCGCCCTGTGGTGGCAAGCCTCCCGCGGTGATGACGGACCGGCCACGAGCCGGCTGCCGGATGCACCGATCCTCCTCCCCGCCCGTGGCGTGCCGCCATCGCCCGATGGCATTGCCCTGGCGCCGGCCCATGCCGGCGCCGTGCGCGAACCGAGCGCCGCGACGGCCTGGGGTGGGCCCCGGCGTGGCGATGAGCCCACGCTGTCCGACCGGGTGGTGCGCTACCAGATCGAGGCCCGGCTGGACCCCGACCGGCACACGGTGGAGGGGCGCCAGCAGCTGACCTGGCGCAACCGCTCGGACCGCCCGGTCCAGTCGGTCTATCTGCATCTCTACCTCAATGCCTTCGAGGGCGAGGGCAGCACCTTCATGACCGAGCAGCGCCAGGGCTTCTCCTTCCGCAGCGGGATGGCGGTGGGCGATGGTGACTGGGGCTACACCACGCTGCGCCAGGTGACACAGGGCGGCCAGGCCGTGCCCTGGCGCTTCGTGCAGCCGGATGGCGGCCCCGTCACCGACCACACCGTGGTGCGGCTGGATCTGCCGCAGGCCGTCGGCCCCGGTGCCAGCACCACGCTGGCCATCGACTTCTTCGACCAGCTGCCCAGGGTGCTGGCGCGCACCGGCTACTTCGGCAGCTTCCACCTGGTGGGCCAGTGGTTCCCCAAGATCGCGGTGCTGGAGCTGCCCGGCGAGCGCGGTGCCAAGGAGGTGCGCTGGAACGCCCACGAGTTCCACCTGAACAGCGAGTTCTACGCCGACTACGGCCTGTACGACGTGAAGATCAACGTGCCCCAGGACATGACGGTGGGCGCCGTGGGCGAACTGCAGGGCGCGCCGGTGGTGCAGGGCGGGCGCAAGACCTACCACTTCATGCAGGGCGACGTGCACGACTTCGCCTGGACGGCCGACCGCCGCTATGCCAAGCCGCTGACCGCGCAGTGGACCGGCCCGGGCAGCCCACCGGTGACGGTGACCGTGCTCTACCCGCCCGAGTACCAGGCCAACGCCCAGCCGGTGCTGCAGGCCACGCTGGATTCGCTGACCTACTTCTCGCGCACGCTGGGGCCCTATCCCTATCGCACCGTCACTGCGGTGATCCCGCCCTACAACGCGGAGGAGGCCGGGGGCATGGAGTACCCCACCTTCTTCACCGCCGAGGGCTATGCGCACGCCGAGCCGGGCACCTGGAATGCGTACAACCTGGACTTCGTGACCATCCACGAGTTCGGCCACGGCTACTTCTATGGCCTGCTGGGCTCCAACGAGTTTGAGGAGCCCATGCTGGACGAGGGTCTCAACGAATACTGGGACCTGCGCATGATCCGCGACCGCGGGCAGCCGATTGCGCTGACCACGCAGCGTCTGCGGCGCCTGGGCTGGGCGCCTCTCATCAGTGCGTTTGACATGGAGCGGCTGATGACGCTGGCGATCGGCGCCACCGATGCGCTGGGCGAGAATTCCTGGGACCGCTACAGCAGCGCGGGCTATGGCAGTGTCTACGGCCGCACGGCCACTGCGCTGCGCGATCTGGAGGCCACGCTGGGCCGGGCCACGGTCGAGAAGGCCTTCCGTGTCTACTACGAACGCTGGAAGTACCGCCACCCCGCCATCGGCGACCTGCAGGCCGTGCTGGCCGAAGTCTCCGGCCGACCCGAGGTGGTCAAGCGCCTGTTCGAGCAGCAGGTGTATGCGGTGCGGGCGGTCGACGACCGGGTCGAATCGCTGCGCAGTGAGGAGCTGCTGCCCGCCGCCGGCTGGCAGCAGGTCCAGGGCCGCTGGCAGCTGCGCAGCCGGGAGGACGTGGACCAGGCGGTGGCGGCACAGCGCCAGGCCTGGCGCCGGGCCCATCCCGGGGCGAAGAGCGGCCTGGGGCCCTTCCCCTGGCAGACCACCGTGATGCTGCGTCGACAGGGCGCGGCCGTGCCGCAGACCGTGCGGGTGCATTTCGCCGATGGCCATGTCGAGCAGCTGACCTGGGATGGCGCCCAGCCCTGGCAGCGTTTCCGCTGGGTCTGGGCGGCGCGCGCCGTGTCGGTCGAGATCGACCCGGAGGGCCGCAACCGTCTGGACAACCGTCTGCTGGACAACAGCCGGCGGCTGGAGGCCGATGGCCAGGCCTCACGCCGCTGGGCGCATGAGATCGCCGTCCTGGCCCAAACCCTGTTTGCCCTGGTGACCACGCTGTGACTGTTTCGCTGACCCTTCATCTGCCCGGGGATCTGCCCCCCTTGCCCCGCACCGGCCTGCTGCGCCAGATGGCACGCGCGATGGGCCACATGGCGCAGTGGCGCCTGCTGCTGGCCTGGTGGCTGGCGCTGGCCGTGCCCACGCTGCTGGTGGCGCTGCCGGTCTGGCAGGGCCTGGCCCGCCAGCTGGACCATTCGCTGCTCGGGCCAACCCTGGCCCAGGGGATGGCGCTGCCACTGCTGGCCGAAGCGCTGGCTGGCCTGTTCCCCTCCCAGGCGGTGGTCGGGCTGGGCACCCTGGGCGTGGCCGGTCTGGCCTGGACCCTGCTCGTGTCGCCCTGGCTGGTGGCCATGGCGGGGGCCGCGGCCCGGCGTTCCGCCCCGCTGGCCTGGAACGAACTGCTGCGCACCGGCTTGGCCGACTATGCGCGCATGGCGCGGCTGCTGGTCTGGAGCTTGTGCCTGTTGGGCCTGGCCCTGGGGCTCGGGGCGGCGCTGATGCACGCGGCCGAGCTGCGGGCCGGGCAGCAGGTGCTGGAGGCCGATACGGTGTGGACGAACCGTCTGGCCGAAGGCGTGACCGCGCTGCTGGTGCTGCTGGCCCAGGTCAGCGTCGAGCAGGCCCGGGCCCGGCTGGTGCTGCAGCCACGCCTGCGCTCGGTGGTGCTGGCCTGGTGGCGCGCGCTGCCCCAGCTGTGGCGTGGCCGCGGCCTGTGGTTGTTCCTGGCCCTGTCGCTGGGGGCGGGGCTGGCGCTGGCCGGGCTGACCGGGTTGCGCCTGGCTTTGGCGGCACCCGGTGTTGGCCATGCGGTCGGGGCCGTGCTGCTCGGTCAGGCCGGGCTGCTGGCCCTGGTGTGGCTGCGCTGTGTGCGTCTGCAAGCCTTGGTGGACGAGGGGCGCCAGCCCGGCCGCTGACCGCGGCACAGGCGGGCGCCATTTCGTCACAGAACGAAGGAGCGCACCAGTTCGTCGAGCTGGGCCGCCTGGTCCTGCAGGGCCTGCGCGGCGGCGGTGCTCTGCTCCACCATCGCCGCATTCTTCTGGGTGGAGTCGTCCATCTGCATGATGGCCACGTTCACCTGTTCGATGCCGGTGCTCTGTTCGCGGCTGGAGCTGCTGATCTCCGAGACCAGCGTACTGACCTGCTGGATGCCGGTGACCACCTGCTGCATGGTGGCGCCCGCGCTGGCCACCATCTTGGCGCCATCGTCCACCTGCGCCACCGAGGTGTCGATCAGGGCCTTGATCTCCTTGGCCGCCTGGGCGCTGCGCTGCGCCAGGGTGCGCACCTCGCCGGCCACCACCGCGAAACCGCGGCCTTGCTCGCCGGCCCGGGCGGCTTCCACCGCGGCGTTCAGCGCCAGGATGTTGGTCTGGAAGGCGATGCCGTCGATGACGCTGGTGATCTCCACGATCCGCTTGGACGAATCGGCAATGTTGTTCATGGTGCTGATGACCTGGCCCACCACCTGGCCGCCCTCGCTGGCCACACCGGAGGCCTGGGCCGCCGATTGATTGGCCTGGCCGGCGCTGTCCGCGCTGAGCTTGATGGCCGAGGTCAGCTGCTCCATTGCCGAGGCGGTTTCCTCCAGCGAGCTGGCCTGCTGCTCGGTGCGGGCGGACAGATCCTGGCTGGCCTGGGCCACCTCGCGGGCGGCCACCGTGATCTGCTGGGCGCCGTTGCGCACCTGGGTCACGATCCGGTGCAGGCCTTCGACCATGCTTTGCAGCGCGTACATCAGCCGGCCGACCTCATCCTGTCCGTGCACCGTCAGCTTGGCGGTCAGGTTGCCCGAAGCGACGGATTCCGCCAGGGCAATGGCCTGCTGGATCGGCCGGGTGATGGAGCGGGTGATGGCGACGGCCACGCCCACGGCCAGCGCCACCGCCAGCAACGCTGCCACGATCATCTGGAGGCGCATGCTGGCCATGCGTTCCTTGGCCTGGGCCACGTCGTCGTTCATGCGCTGCGACTGCATCGCCACCATCTTGTCGATCAGGGCGTAGTAGGCCACTTGAGGCGCCTGCAGCTCGTCGCCATAGACGGCCATGGCCTGTTCACGGTCGCCCGCCTTCTGCAGATCGAAGACCTTGCGCACCACCACGCCGTAGGCCTTGCGGGCCTTGCCCTGCTCGGCAAACAAGGCCTTGGCTTCCGGGTCGGTGAGCATCTTCTCGAAGCGGGCCAGGTTCTCCGTGTTGGTCTTGCGGATGCCGTCGTAGTCGGCCAGCAGCCCCTTGATCTTCTCCGGGTCGGAGGTGAGCAGCAGCTTGGCCAGGGTCTGGGCACCCCGCTCGCCAGCCGATTTGATCTGGCTGCTCAGGGCAATCTGGGCATAGCGGTCCTGGACCATGGTGTCCATGGAGCGGCTGACCTGGCCCAGCACCGAAGCGGACAGGCCCAGGACGACCAGGAGCAGGGCGATCACGGCCGAGAAGGCCAAGCCTAGTCGGGTGCCGATGGAGAGATGGGAGAGCTTCATGCGGATTGTGGAGGCAGAAGAGGGACCACCCGGGCCAGGCCGTCCTGGACAGACTGGGCCGCGGGGCATCACCGGGGCAGCCAGAGCGCGACAGAGATCGCCGCTGGATACGCCGTTTAGCCGGATATCGGCTGGCGTTTCTTGGAGTTAACCCTGATTCAATATGTAAAGAATGCCAAAACACCCCTTGCCGGCATTTAAGACTTTCCCCCAACGGTCGTTTAGCAATCCCCGTGCTCAACGACCCTGTCAGAGTTGACAGGGGGATTTGCACGGGGGGGCGCTCCTATCATGAAAAAAAGCGACCCGCGGCCGGCTTGGTCAGCATGACGGGCGAATGCACAGGAGACACCTGCGCACGGGGATATTCCCGTGCGATCGTTGTTTCACTCGTTGGGGAGAACCGTGTCCACCAAGCCCAAGCAGTACCCGTGGCTTCATCAGAGGAACTTTCTTTTCACGGGCGACCCGCTCAGTGAGTGGCGGGGGCAGCCCCGCGGCACCGCCGACCCGGCCGCGGTGCTGGAATTCGTCGAGGCCCATCGCTGGCATGGGTATCGCTGTGCCAGCCTCGATCCCCTGGGCGCGGCGCTCAGGGCCGATGACGCCCACCTCTCCCCCGAACGCTTTGGCCTGTTCGCCGGGGATGCCCTCCGGGAAGAGGATGTCCAGCGCTTTGGCGTGTCGGACGTGCTGGCCCTGGACCGCTGGGTCAAGGCCACCTACTGCAGCGCCTGGGCCCTGGATTGCAGTGCGCTGCGCGACACGGCGCGCGCGGCCTGGCTGTTCGCCCAGTGGGAAAGCGCCGAGACGACGGCTCCCACCGCGGCCGAGCGCTTGCGGCTGCTGGAGCGGCTCACGCAGGTCCAGGCCTGGGAGGCCCATGCGGCGCAGTGCCATCCCCATGGCAAGCGTTTTTCACTCGAAGGCTGCGAGGCGCTGATCCCGCTGCTGGATCAGCTGGTGGCGCAGGCGGCAGGCCAGGGTGTGCAGGAGGTGGTGCTGGGCATGGCCCACCGTGGGCGCGTCAATGTGCTGGTGAACCTGCTGGGCATGCCGGCGGCCGAGGTCCTGGATTACATCGCCGCCACCCCGGAACATCCGGAGCGCCAGTGCGACCTGATCTATCACCTGGGGCGTGAGCACACCGTGCAGACCGCCGATGGGCCGGTGCACCTGACCCTGGCCTACAACCCGTCCCATCTGCAAAGCGTCTTCCCCGTCGCCGGGGGCATGGCCCATGCTGTGGCCGCCGGCAGGGGGCTGTTCGTCAGCCTGCACGGCGACGCTGCGTTCGCAGGGCAGGGCGTGGTGATGGAGACCCTGATGCTGACCCAGCGCGAGGGCTACGACCTGGGCGGCTCGGTGCATGTCGTGGTCAACAACCAGGTGGGCTTCACCGCGCTCAACCCGATGGACGCCCGGACGCCGCGCTACTGCACGGACATCACCCGCATGATCGATGCCCCCGTGCTGCGGGTGAGCGCGGAGGCCCCCGAGCTGGTGCTGCGCGCGGCCAACCTGGCCCTGGCCTACCGGGCCCGCTTCCACGCCGACGTGGTGATCGATCTGGTGGGTTACCGCCGGGGCGGGCATTCCGAGCATGACGCACAGGCCGTGACCCGGCCGCTGCTGGCCACGCAGGCCCAGAACCAGCCCACCCCGGCGACGGTGTACGCGACCCAGCTGGCCGACGCCGGTGTGGCCAGCCCGGCGGAGCTGGCCGCCCGCATCCAGTCCTGCCAGCAGGCGGCGGTGGCCGCGTGGCAGGCCCCGGCGTCCAGCTCAGCCCCGCAGCCGGCCATGCCGCACTTTCGCCCCCTGAACATCCCGCCCGCAGTGCCGCAGATGCAGGCTTGGCTGCGCACCCTGTGCGCCCTGCCGGCGGGCTTTGTGCTGCATCCCGCGGTGCAGACCGTGCGCGACCAGTGGCTGCGGGCCGCGGAGGGGGACCAGGCGCCAGTGGACTGGTGCCTGGCCGAGAACCTGGCCTATGCCTCGCTGCTGAGCGCCGGGGTGCCGGTTCGGGTGTCGGGCATGGACGTCCAGCGTGGCACCTTCATGCACCGGCATGCCGTCTGGCACGACCAGGCGCAGGCGACCCGCCACGTGCCGCTGCGGCAGCTGGACGGGGCGGCGGCTTTTGACGTCATCAACTCGCCGCTGGCGGAGGAGGCGGTGCTGGGCTTTGAATATGGCCGCAGCGTGCGCGACCCTGCCACGCTGGCGGTCTGGGAGGCGCAGTTCGGCGACTTCGTCAACGAGGCCCAGGTCTATCTGGACCAGTACATCAGCTCGGGCCAGGCCAAGTGGGGCCAGTCCAGCGCGCTGGCGGTGTTCCTGCCGCACGGCTACGAGGGCAATGGCCCCGAGCATTCGACCGGCTACATCAGCCGCTTCCTGCTGCTGTGTGGCGACGAGAACCTGCGGCTGGTCTGCCCGTCCACTGCGGCACAGTGGTTCCACCTGCTGCGGCGCCAGGGCCTGGACCCGGTGCGCAAGCCCTTGATCGCGATGACCCCCAAGGGCCAGCTCTACGGCGAAGCCCTGTCCCACACCACCTTGCAGGCCCTGGCCGAAGGCGAGTTCCAGCCGCTGCTGGGGGACGAGGCCGCCGTGGGCTCACCCTCGGTCACCCGGGCCGTGCTGTGCAGCGGCAAGTTCTATTACGACCTGCTGCGGGCGCGCGAGGACCTGGAGGCCGAGGAAGTGGCCCTCTGGCGGCTCGAACAGCTCTATCCCTTCCCGCGGCGGGCGCTGGAGCAGCAGCTGCGGGCCCTGCCGGGGTTGAAGGAGCTGGTGTGGGCCCAGGAGGAACACCTCAACCAGGGCGCCTGGCAGGGCGTGCGCGACGAGCTGGCGCGGGCCTGCGAGACGGTGGGCGTGCGCCTGCGCCATGTGGCCCGGCGGACCAATGCTGCGGGTGCAACGCCCTCGGCCGTGGTGCACCGGCGCGAGCAGCGTGAGCTGGCGTTCAGTGCCCTGAGCGAGATCCCCACCTGAGGCCGGCTCAGCCGGGAGAACGGTGGGCGAGCGCCCCGCCTGGGCGCAGCAGCAGGAAGCAGCCGGCGGCGGCCGCCGACAAGGCGGCCGCCAGACCAAAGGTCCAGGTGGGCGCCACCGCCCACAGCGCACCGGCCACCAGCGAGGCCGGCAGGTACAGCACCCCGGTCACCGAGTTGTAGACGCCGATGGCCGAGGCCCGGCGCGCCGGCTCCAGGTCGGCGATGAAGGCCTTGCTCTGCGATTCGTCGATGGCGTAGAACAGCCCGTACAGCGCGAACACCGCGATGATCTCTTCGCGGCTGTCGGCCCAGGCCAGCCACAGGTTGAGCAGGCCGTAGACGGCGTAGCCCAGCAGCACGATGCGGGGCCGGCCGATGCGGTCGCCCAGCCAGCCGATGGCCGGTGCCGCGGCCACACACACCGCGTTGAACAGCGCATAGAGCAGCACCACCTCGGCCACGCTGAACCCGATGGCATGGGCCCGCAGCAGGATGAAGCCCAGGCTGAAGTAGGCCAGCGCGAACAGGCCTGCGGGCCACAGAAAACGCTTGAAGCCGGGGCTCAGCTGCTGCCAGTTGTGGCGCACGCTCTCCCGCGGGTGCGGTTCTTCGGGCCGGTCCGGAATGCGGGTCAGCAGCAGCACGCTCAGCAGCGCGGGCACCAGGGCGATGGCGAACAGCCAGTGGTAGGTGCCGGGGTGTTCGCCCAGATGCTGCAGCAGCGCGTAGGCCAGCAGGGGGCCAAGCACCGCGCCGGCCTTGTCCAGCGCCTTGTGCACGCCAAACGCATAACCACGGGTGGCGCGGGCCGCGATGGCCGAGAGCCAGGCGTCCCGCGGCGGGCCACGAAAGCCCTTGCCCAGGCGCTCGATGACCCGGAAGGCCGACAGCGCCAGCACACTGGTCGAGAGCACCAGGATCAGCTTGGCCAGGGTCGAGAAGGCGTAGCCGGCGACGGCAAATCCCTTGCGCCGGCCGCTGCGGTCGGACAGCCAGCCCGCCAGGTAGTTCAGCGACGAGGCCGAGAAATCCGCGAGCCCCTCGATCAGGCCCAGCAGCGCGCTGGAGGCGCCGGCCACGGTGGTGAAGAAGACCGCGAACACCGAGAAGATCATCTCGGAGCTCACGTCGGTCAGGAAGCTGACCAGACCCAGCTTCAGCACGTCTGGCGGAAGCTTGGAGGGACTGGCCGGTTCCGAGAGATCGGCGGGCGGGGAAGGCGGCACGTTCGGGAGCGCAGGGTGGGGATGCCGCATTCTCCGCCAGGTGGCTCAGTGGGCTGGCGTGCCCTGGGGGGCCGTGACGACCCCGGCCTGGGGCAGGCCCAGGGACGGTTCGGGCACCGGCACCTGTTCCACCAGGGCGGCGTGCAGCTTGGCCTCGTCCAGGTGGCCGACCCACTTGGCCACCACCAACGTGGCCACGCCGTTGCCCACCAGATTGGTCAGCGCGCGGGCCTCGCTCATGAAGCGGTCGATGCCCAGGATCAGCGCCAGGCCGGCCACCGGCACATGGCCCACCGCGCCCAGCGAGGCCGCCAGCACGATGAAGCCCGAACCGGTCACGCCCGCGGCCCCTTTGCTGGTCAGCAGCAGCACGGCCAGCAGCGTGATCTCCTGCATCAGGCTCAGCGGCGTGTCGGTGGCCTGGGCGATGAAGACGGCGGCCATGGTCAGGTAGATCGAGGTGCCGTCCAGGTTGAAGGAGTAGCCGGTCGGGATCACCAGACCGACCACCGACTTCTCGGCGCCGGCGTGTTCCAGCTTGCGCATGATGCCGGGCAGGGCCGATTCGCTCGACGAGGTGCCCAGCACGATCAGCAGTTCCTCGCGGATGTAGCGCAGGTACTTCAGGATCGAGAAGCCGTGGAGCCGGGCCACGGTGCCCAGCACCACCAGCACGAACAGCAGGCAGGTGGCGTAGAAGGCCGCCATCAGCTGGGCCATCTGCAGCAGCGAGCCCACGCCGTATTTGCCGATGGTGAAGGCCATCGCGCCGAAGGCGCCGATCGGAGCCACCTTCATGATCGCGCCGACGATTGCGAACAGCACCTGCGAGACCTTCTCGATGAAGGTATAGACCACGTTGCGGCGGCCGCCGAACTTCTGCAGCGCAAAGCCGAACAGCATCGAGAACAGCAGCACCTGCAGGATCTCGCCCTTGGCGAAGGCATCGACCACGCTGTCCGGGATGATGTGCAGCAGGAAGTCGGTGGTGGTGCTCATCTTGCCGGGCGCCACGTAGTTGGCAATGCCCTTGGTGTCCAGCGTGGCCGGGTCCACGTGCATGCCCGCGCCCGGTTGCACCAGGTTGACGATGACCAGGCCGATGATCAGCGCGATGGTGGAGAAGACCTCAAAGTACAGCAGGGCCAGGCCACCGGTCTTGCCCACCTTCTTCATGTCTTCCATGCCGGCGATGCCCAGCACCACCGTGCAGAAGATGATCGGGGCGATGATCATCTTGATCAGCTTGATGAAGCCATCGCCCAGCGGCTTCATCTGGGTGGCGAGGTCCGGGGCGAAGCGGCCCAGCAACACGCCCAGCGCGATGGCGAACAGCACCTGGGCATACAGCGAACGGTAAAAGGGGGCCTTGGCGGGCTGAGTGGCCGCCGAAACAGAAGAGGGGGAAGACATGGTGGAGGGGGGAGGGTGAAGCCGAAATTATCGACCTCCGTCACACCCCTGCCGCATGTGGGCTCTGCGTAATCGGCGCCGTGGTGGCTCAGGCGCCGTGGTGGAGCAGGAATTTCAGCGTCATGCCCAGCCCGGTGGCGATCACGACCGCGCGCACCCAGACGGGCGGCAGCCGGCGGGTCAGCGCGGCGCCCAGGTAGCCTCCGGCGATGGCGGCCAGTGCCATGCCCAGGGCCTGGGGCCAGTGCACCTGGCCCGCCCAGGCAAAGGTCAGCACCGAGACGGCCGACAGCACCAGCGAGTTCAGGTTCTTCAGGGCGTTGGCCTCGCGCAGGTCCTGCACGCCGGTGGCCTGGTAGAGCGCCAGCAGCAGGATGCCCAGCCCCCCATTGAAATAGCCGCCATAGACCGACACTGCCGCCAGCCCGAGCGCACGCTGCCAGCGCGGCGCGGTGGCTGGCGCGCGGGCGGCCGATGGTCGATGCAACTGGCGAATCAGCCAGGGCCCGGCCGCGAACACGGCGGTGGCAAACAGCAGCAGCCAGGGCACGACCGCGACGAACAGCCGGGCCGGCGTGACCAGCAGCAGCCCGGCGCCAGCCAGACCGCCCAGGGCGCAGATCCCGCTGTCGCGCCACAGCAGCGAGGCGGGCAGGCGGGCCAGTTCGGCGCGAAACCCCAGCGTGCTGCCGAGGTAGCCCGGGCTGACGGCGACGGTGCTGGTGGCGTTGGCCGCGATCGGCGGCAGACCGACCTGGAACAGGGCCGGCAGGGTCAGGAAGCTGCCGCCGCCGGCCAGCGCGTTGAGGGCGCCGGCACACAGGGCGGCAGACAGGAGCAGGAACCAAGTGTCAGACATCGGGCGGCATGTTGGCGGCAGGGGGCGGTGTTGGCCACCGGGGTCTGCCCCGGTTCACGGCCGGCGGTGTTCCTGGGTGGGATGCTGACGCCGGCATGCGGTCTCGTCCTACATGGAAACGGCCGTTTGGGAGGGGGCTGGGACCGGCCCCACCGCGCACACTGAAAGCCCAACCATCCCAGGAGACTTCCATGCCCATGCAGACGACGGGTTCTCTTCGCATCGCCCTGGCCGCAGCGTTGGTCGCCACGGCGGCCCTGAGCGTGCTGCCCGGCTGCGCCGTCACCCGCGGCCAGTCCACCGTCGGCGAGTACATCGACGACGCTTCGATCACCACGGCGGTCAAGGCCAAGTTTGTCGAATCCAAGTCGGTGGAGGCCGTGGCCATCAAGGTGGAGACCCTCAACGGCACGGTGATGCTGTCGGGGTTTGCCAAGAGTCAGAACGAGCGGGCCGAGGCTGAGCGCCTGACCTGGAGCGTCAAGGGCGTGAAGGCCGTGCGCAACGAACTGGCCGTGCGCCCATGAACGCCCACCGATGACCCCTCGGGTGGACCCGCACCGCTGTAGGACCGGTCCGACATGTTTCACCGAACTTTGGGGCTGCCACGATGACGGTCTCCCGCCGATAATTTCTTTCCCAGGTCGGCCTGGGTCGATCCGGCAGACCGTTGACACCATGAACGCGATCCCTTCCACCTCCGATCTCGACCCGGCACAACGGGCCTTGCGCTTCTACCTGGTGGAAGACAGCGAGGTGATCCGCCAGAACCTGACCGCGACGCTGGAGGAGATGCTGGGCATGCAGGTGGTGGGCTGGGCCGGCACCGAAGCCGATGCGGTGGCTTGGCTGGCGCAGCCCGGGGCAGGTTGCGACCTGATGATCATCGACATCTTCCTGACCCGCGGGACGGGTCTGGAGGTGCTGCGTCGGGCCCGGGCGGTCTGGCCGGACGCTCGTCTGGTGGTGCTGAGCAACTACGCCACACCCGAGATGCGCCGTCGCTGCCTGGCGCTGGGGGCGGACCGCGTCTTCGACAAGTCGGCCGAGCTGGAGGATCTGATCGCTTATTGCGAGGCCCTGTCCCATGCGCCGCGGGCCTGACCGGGCGGTGCGGCCCAAGGGCGGCGCATGAAGACCAATCTGCAGTCCTGGGGACTGCGCGCGCGTCACAGCATCTTTGTGCTGCCGATGGTGGCGCTGGCGGCGCTGGCCATGCTGGGGTTCAGCGAGCTGGCCTACCAGCAGGCCCGCACGCGGATGGACGATCTGGTGCTGGTCGGTCGCATCCGGCTGGAGCTGATCACGCTGCTGCAGCGCCTCACCGATGCCGAGTCGGGCCAGCGGGGCTACCTGATCACCGGCCGGCCCGAGTACCTGGAGCCGTACCGCCATGCGAGCACCGATGTCCGGGCTTCCCTGGATGCGTTGCAACGCTTCTACCTGGCCGACAGCGACGAGGCCGCGCGCCGACAGCTGGGCGAGTTGCGCGAGGCGGTGGAAGGCAAGCTCAGCGAGATGAGCCTGGTGCTGTCCAAGTACGACGCCGGCAAGCACGGGGTGGCGGCGGACCTCTTCGACAGCGGCATCGGTCTGGACAAGATGCAGTCCATCCGCGGCCTGGTCAACCAGCTCTCCAACCGGCAGAACGCCAAGATCGAGCGGGGGCTGAGCGGCGTGTTCGACACCCTGCTGCTGAACCGGATCGGTGTGGCGCTGCTGACCTTGATGGCCGCGCTGGTGCTGGTGCTGTACCTGCGCCAGCAGCGGGCGCTGGGCGTGGAGCGTCAGCGCCAGGCCCAGCGCCTGCTGGACGAACGCAACCACCTGGAACGCGAGGTGGCCCGGCGCACCGCGGAGCTGACCGAGCTGGCCCGCCACCTGCAGACCGCCCGCGAGGACGAGCGGGCCCGTTTGGCCCGTGAACTGCACGACGAGCTGGGGGCGCTGCTGACGGCGGCCAAGCTCGATGTGGCCCGGCTCAAGCCCCGCCTGGTGGGCGTGCCCGAGGCGCTGGAGCGCCTGCAGCACCTGACGACCACCCTCAACAGCGGCATCGCCCTCAAGCGCCGCATCATCGAGGACCTGCGTCCCTCGACCCTGAGCAACCTGGGCCTGCTGCCGGCGCTGGAGGTGTTGTGCGACGAGTTCGCCCAGCGGGCCGGCTTGCCCGTCCACAGCTCGCTCACCGGGGTGGCGCTGGCGCCGAGTGCCGAGCTCACCGTGTTCCGCATGGTGCAGGAGGCCCTCACCAACACCGCCAAGTACGCCCAGGCCAGCGAGGTCTGGGTCACGCTGGACAGCCAGGGCGAGGAGGCCCGGGTGGAGGTGCGCGACAACGGCTGCGGGTTCGACACGGGCGGGCCGCGCAGCGGCCACCACGGCCTGCTGGGCATGCACTACCGGGTCGAGGCCGAGCATGGCCGGCTGGAGGTGTTGTCCAGTCCGGGTCAGGGCACGACCCTGCGGGCCTGGCTGCCCCAACAGCCGCTGGTCGCCTCCCCCGAGAGTCCTTCGCTTCAGGGATGAGTTCTGGGCCTGCCCAGGGGGCTGGCCCGACCCTTGCCTAGGGGATGTCTGATGCCGCAGTGAACCAATGGCATCAAGACGGGTCTATGGACGACACCCCCAGCACCGGCAACGGGGCGGCGGCGGTGTCAGGGAGTGGACAAAACGACAAGGTGAACGATCATGAACGACGACAAGGATGCATGGCTGGATGAGGTGAAACAGTGGGTGTTCGGTGCCCAGTTGCCGGCTCACATGCGTCCGACGTCCCCGGCCCACGCGCCCAAGGCCGACCAGGAGGCCGCCAACGCCCCCCTGGACACGCCACCGGGCAACCAGATCGCGCGCGTGGCCTGAGGCTCGCGTGTCGGCGCTGTCTGACAGCGCCACGGGTGGCGGGCTGATGGCCGGCCCCGGGCGTCCTTTCTAGAGTGGTGGCCATCGGCGCATCGGGCGTCGATCCGAACCGCTGAAAGGAGCCCCTCCATGACACCCGCCCGTTTGCTCTTTGCTGGCGTGGAAGTGGCCGTGCTGGCACTGGCCTTGTGCACACTCGGCTGGCGCGCGCCCGCAGCAGGCACCGCCCCGGTGCATCGGCTGTCGGCGCCCCTTCCGGAGACGGTCGAGGAACCCGGGCCGCTGGAGTTGCGTGACCTGGTGCTGCATCCGGACATCGAGGAGAGCTTTCCCGTCCACTCGTGCGAGCAGGACGGGCTGGCCGCCGATGACCCTGCGTGCGATGTGCCGCCGTTGCTGACCTGAGAATGCGGCTGTCCCACCCGGCATGCACCGGGGGCGATGGTCTTCACCAGATCTCACCCGAAAGGAGATGCCATGACTCAGCAAAACCGCCGTGTCTGGTCGCGTCGCCTGCTGGGCGTGCTGCTGGTGTACCTGGGCGTCTGTGCGCTGGCCGTCTGGTTGGCCAGCGTGCAGCCCCGCAACGCTGGCGCGATCGAAGAGCATGCGGTGCAGCTGTCCCTCGCGGCCGAGGCGGCCTGGGACGACTGGCTGCCAGTGCCCGGCCCGGAGCAAGCTGCCGACCGGCTGCAGTGAACCCCCGCCGCAGGGGGCGGGCTCACTGGATCAGGCCGTTCTTCAGGGCGTAGTAGGTCAGGTCGCTGTTGGACGAGAGCTTGAGCTTCTCCATCACCCGGGTGCGGTAGGTGCTGACCGTCTTGACGCTCAGCGCCATGCTGTCGGCCATCGCGCTGATGGTCTCGCCCTTGGCCAGACGCAGAAAGACCTGGAACTCGCGTTCAGAGAGCTGCTCGTGGGGCGGCCGGTCGCCGGTGCCGTTCAGGTTGTCGGCCAGCAGTTCCGCCACCGTCGGGGTGATGTAGCGCCGCCCCAGGTGCACCGTGCGGATTGCCTTGACGATCTCTTCCGGGTCGCATTCCTTGTTCAGGTAACCGGCCGCGCCCTGGCGCAGCAGGGTCGTGGCGTAGTGCGCCTCGGGAAAACCGCTGAGGATCAGCACCGGCAGGCTCGGCGCACGGGCCTTGATGGCGGCCAGCGCATCCACACCGCTCTGGTCGGGCATGGACAGGTCCATCAGCATCACGTCCAGATCACCCTGGCGCACCAGGTCCAGGGCCTCGCGCCCGTTGGCGGCCTCGCCGGTCACCCGCAGGTCCACCTCCTCGGACAGGAACTGACGCAGGCCAGTGCGGACAATGGCGTGGTCGTCGACGATGGCAACGCGGATCATGGTGCTCTCCTTGCCTGTCATTGTCCGGGCACCGGACGGCAGGCGTCTGTCGGTCCAATCCTACGAGTTCGTGCATCAGGGGCCACGGTAAGCTGGGCATCTTTTCATTCCAACCTGCAGAGGAGCACACCATGGGCATGTTCGGCGGCCACGGTCTGATCGGCTTGATCATCGGGATCGTCCTCTTGGTCGTCCCCGCCTGGAAGATCGTCGAGAAGGCCGGCTACCCGGGGCCGCTGGCCCTGCTGGTGTTGGTCCCGGTGGTCAACGTGGTGGCGCTGTGGCTGTTTGCCTTCAGCGCCTGGCCGCGCGGTGGAAGGTGACCTGACGACGGTGGCGTCTGCCGGTGCCGCGCGGGAGATGGGTGGGGAATTTCCCTCACTTTTCACTCCTTTGCCTGGCTGGCAACTCCCTGACACTGGCGCGGTTCCGGAGTGATCCGCTCGTCAACCTGAGGGTATCGATGGGCTTCTTCGGTTGTTGTCCGCTTTTTCAGGGACCCCATTCGACGGGGAAGTCACGATGTTCAATCAGCTCAAGATTGGCCAGCGCCTGGGCTTGGCCTTTGGCACCTTGCTGGCGCTGCTGGCCCTGGTGGCCGGTGTCAGCGTCCTCCAGATGAGCCGCCTCGCGGCCAATTCGCAGTTCTATGCCGACAACCTGGTGCCCTCCTACCAGGGGCAGCATGAGATCGCCCTGTTGTTGGGGGATCTGCGGCGCATTTCCTTCGCCCATGTCCTGGCCGACAACGACCAGGACATGACGGATTACGAGACCCGGATCACCCAGGCCCAGGCCCAGCTTGAGAAGGCCTTTGATCACTATGGCAAGGCGCTGGTCGCCGATGACGAGGACAAGCGTCTGCTGAGCGCCGCGCACGAGGCCATCCTGGCCTACGGGCGGTCCTGGGCGTCCGTTCGCGAGGTGTCCCGGCAAACGATCAGCGACCCGTCGAAGACGGTGGAGGCCCGCACCCGGCTGAAGGCCACTCTGCCGAGCTACACCGCGGCCCAGGCGGCCATCACGGCCTGGTGGACCTACAACGTCAAGCTGGCCGATCAACAGGCCGAAGTGGCCGCCGCCACCAAGGAAAGTGCCCGCCTGATCGTCGGGGCCCTGACCGTGCTGGCCCTGGGGCTGGGGGTGGCTGCCGCCTGGGTGATCACCCGCTCGATCACCCGCCCGATCCAGCGCGCGGTGGAACTGGCAGACACCGTGGCCCACGGGGACCTGAGCACCACCATCCGCGCCGAGGGGCGCGATGAGATGGCGCAGCTGCTGCAGGCTCTGGCCCGCATGCAGGCGGAACTGGCCCAGGTGGTGAGCACGGTGCGCCAGAATGCCGAGAGCATTGCCACGGCCAGCACGCAGATTGCCCAGGGCAACCTGGACCTGTCCAGCCGGACCGAGGAGCAGGCCAGTGCGCTGGAGGAAACGGCCGCCACCATGGAGCAACTGGGTTCCACCGTGCGCCACAACGCGGACAACGCCCGGCAGGCCAACCAGCTGGCCCAGGGGGCCTCAACCGTCGCCGCCCAAGGGGGCGAGGTGGTGAACCAGGTGGTCGCCACCATGCAGGGGATCAGCGACAGCAGCCGCAAGATCGGCGACATCATCGGCGTCATCGATGGCATTGCCTTCCAGACCAACATCCTGGCCCTGAACGCGGCTGTTGAAGCCGCCCGGGCCGGCGAGCAGGGCCGCGGTTTCGCGGTCGTCGCCGGCGAGGTCCGGTCCCTGGCGCAGCGCAGCGCGGAGGCCGCCCGCGAGATCAAGACCCTGATCACCCGCAACGTCGAGCAGGTCGAACAGGGCTCCAGCCTGGTCGGCCAGGCGGGGCAGACCATGGACGAGATCGTCGGCTCCATCCGGCGGGTCAGCGACATCGTCGGCGAGATCAGCTCCGCCACGACTGAGCAGAGCAGCGGCATCCAGCAGGTGGGTGACGCCGTCAGTCAGATGGACCAGGTGACGCAGCAGAACGCCGCGCTGGTCGAGGAGAGTGCGGCAGCTGCCGACAGCCTGAAAAACCAGGCCCGTGACCTGGTGGAGGCGGTGGCGGTGTTCCGCCTGGCGCCGGGCATGGGGCAGGCCGCGGCCGCGGCCTCGGCGGCAACGGCCAAGGCGGTGCCGCCGGCGCCCCGGGTGACCCCTGCCAAGCCGAGCGCCGTGGCGCCCAAGGCGACGGTGCAGAGTGCTTCGGTCAAGGGGACAACCACCCAGCCGGTGGCCGCGCCGGCACCGAAGGAACGTGAGTTGGCCCCGGCTGGCGGCAGCGACGACTGGGAAACCTTCTGATCGGGCCGGCCGGCGCCTGCCGTCGGCCGCTCAACCCGCTGCTTCGCTGTGCTCGACACCAAAGGTGTGGCGCAGGTAGCGCAGGAAACGGGCGTCTTCGCACACTGTCTTGCCTTCGGCATCGGAGAGCTTGGCGGTGGGCATGCCATTGCACTCCAGCAGCTTCATCACGATGTTGAGCGCACCGTTGGGGCTGTCGTTGGTCAGGGTGGTGCCGATGCCAAAGCCCACCAGATGGTCGTCCCGCCAGCACAGGGCCTCGTAGATGTCCAGGGCCGTGGTGTCCAGCCGCAGGCCGTCCGAGAACACCTTGCGTTTGCTGCGCGGGTCGATGCCCAGCTGGCGGTAATGCGCATCCACCTGCTCGGCCCAGACCAGCGGGTCGCCGCTGTCGTGGCGCAGGCCGTCGAACAGCTTGGCGAAGAACAGATCGAAATCCTGCAGGAAGGCGGGTGTGGTCACCACGTCGGTCAGCGCGATGCCCAGGTCGCCGCGGTACTCGCGCACCCAGCCATCCAGGGCCGCGACGAGGGACTGGCGCAGCTGCACGCCCGGCATGGCCTGGAAGGTCTGCAGCCATTCATGGGCCATCGTGCCGATGGGGGTGAGGTCCAGCAGGCGTGCCAGGTGCAGATTGGAGGTGCCGCCGAAATGCTCGGGCATGCGCTCACGCAGGGTCTCCAGCACCTCCAGCTGCCATTCGGCGCTGAAGCGACGGCGCAGGCCGAAATCGAACAGGGCGAACGGATGCCGCGGCGGCTGGGGGGAACTCTGCATCACGGCCAGCCGGGCCAGCGCGTGGTCGATCATCGCGTGCAGCCGCCGGCGCATCTGTGGCACCGTGTCCGGCATCTGCAGCCGCTGCTGGTAGAGCGCCTGCACGATGGGCAGCACATAGAGCTCGAAGGGCATCACATGCAGCTGCGGGCCCTCGGCCTCGATCACCAGCCGCTCGCCGTCGGTACGGACCTGGATGAACTCGCGGTTGAGCTGGAACAGGCGCAGGAACTCGATGTAGTCCGGCTTCATGAAGCGCAGCGAACGCACGTAGGCCAGTTCCTCTTTCTGGAAGCGCAGCGTGCACAGCGCGTCGAGCTGCGCGTTGACGTCATCGGCGAGTTCGGCCAGCGGGAAGACCGGCTGGCTGCGGCAGGCGAACACATAGCGGGCCGTGTTGGCCGGCATCTGGTGCAGCATGGCCTGCTGCATCGTGAGCTTGTAGAGGTCGGTCTCCAGCAGCGACTGGACAAGGGAATGCATGGGGTCTCCAGGGGGCTGCGGCATCCTATCCCAGGGGCTGTCCCCACAGCGGCGGATGGGCTCTGCCGCGGCAGGTGGCTAGCATCGTGAGTCCCTGGAACTCCGGGGCCATCCCCAGGAGGAGACGCCATGCAATATCCCGGTCGCGTGATCAAGGTGGGCGAAACCGACGCCCGCGTCGTCAAGGCCCTGAAGACCGCGCTCAACAAGACCCTGGCCTTGCGGGGCGGCGAGGCCCTGACCCTGGACCCCGACAACCCCAGCTTCGGCCCGCGCATGAAGCAGGCGGTGCAGCTGTTCCAGGCCCGCCATGTGGACGCACAGGGCCAGCCGCTCAAGACCGATGGCGAGGTCGGCTCCATCACCTGGGCGGCCCTGTTCGGCGAGACCCAGGTGCCGGTGGTGGAAGCGGTGATCGACCCCTTCCTGGGCGCGGTGCTGGCCCAGGCCGGTGCCGCCGCCGACGCCGGGGTGCGCGAGCAGCCGCGCAACAGCAACCGCGGGCCCGAGGTGGACCAATACCTGAAGCGCGCCGGGGCACCGCTGGGCCTGGCCTGGTGCTGTGCCTTCACCTACTGGTGTTTCGACGAGGCCGCGCAGCACGCCGGCCGACCCAACCCGATGTTCCAGACCGCGGGCTGCCTGGCCCATTGGAACAACGCCACCCGGCGGGGCGCGCGGCGGCTGCTGGCCCGTGACGCGGTGGCCAACCCCGGGCTGGTCCGCCCCGGCATGGTGTTCATCATGGATTTTGGTGGCGGGCTGGGCCACACCGGCTTTGTCGAGCGGGTCGAGGGCGGGTACCTGCACACCATCGAAGGCAACACCGATGCCTCCCAGGGCCGCGAAGGCGGCGGCGTCTACCGCCTGCGGCGCAAGGTGGGCAGCATCAGCAAGGGCTTCATCGACTACGCAGGGTGCTGAGCGGCAATATCTCGGCGCGCTTGGGCCGGCTCAGCGGCGCGTCACCGTGAAATTCAGGCGGATCGGAAAGTCCATCTGACAGGGTTGACCGCCACAGACCGCCGGCTTGAAGGGGATCAGCATCAGAATCCGGGCAACGGCCTGCGTGAGTTCGTTGCTCGGGGACTTGAAAACGCTGACGCTGCTGACATGTCCCGTGTCGTCCACGGTGGCCACGGCGGAGAGCCGACCGCTTTCCAGCAACTTGTCTTGCACCTTGCGGATGGGGTCGTAGATGGCGCGCAATCCCTCTTGCGGGAAAGGTGGCTCGTCGCCTGGTTGGATGTCCTCCCACCAGCTGTTCAGCGCAGCCTTGTCTTCCTCGGACAGTTGGTCATAGGTGCGGTTCAAGGCCACCTCCGACCCCGTCATTTGGTCCTTGCGGATGTTGGTCCCCAACCGGGGGCTGTCCTCCTTGAGGGTGTACCGCGGCGGCGTGATCGGGGCAGCTTGTGCCGGGGTGGCCAGCGCAGGCAGCAGCAGAGAGGCCAGGGCAACGGTCCAGCGAAACGACGACATCATGCAGGTGAGCGCAACAAGGGGAATCGCCCAGTTTCGGTGGCACCAACGAGCAGGACATCCCACAGTGTGAGGATGCTTCGCGACTCAGTCCCATTGCCCACGCAGCCGGGCCCGCAGGTCCAGCAGGCCGGCCGGCGGGGCGGTGGGCAGGGCGCCGTCGGCGCGGGGGGTGATGCGCTCGAAGTGTTCGGCCGCCATCGCGTCGGGGATGAAGCGGCTGCGCGGGCCGTAGAGGTGGCGGTCGCCGTGGCGGCCCTGCTGGGTGACATAGAAGCGCTGCGGCACCATCAGGTCCAGGTGCTGGCGGGCGCGGGTCATGGCCACGTAGAGCAGGCGGCGTTCCTCCTCGATCTCCTCGGGCGTGCCCACGCCCAGGTCGCCGGGGATGCAGCCGTCCACCACATTGAGCAGGTACACCGCCTGCCACTCCTGCCCCTTGGCCGAGTGGATGGTGGAGAGGATCAGGTAGTCCTCGTCCAGCAGCGGGTCGCTGGCGGTGTCGCTGCCGGCCTCGGGCGGGTCCAGCGCCAGCTCGGTCAGGAAGCGCTCGCGGCTGCGGTGGCTGCCGGCGATGGCCGCCAGCTGGGCCAGGTCGGCCAGGCGCGGCACCGGGTGGTCGTTCAGCCGCTCCAGGTGCGGGGCGTACCAGTCGACGATGCGCTGCAGCTCGCCGGGCCAGCCGGTGCCCGCGTCCTGGCGCAGGGCCAGCCACAGCGTGGCCAGGGCCTGCCAGTCGGTGGCCGCGGCCGCGGGCGGCACGTAGGCGCGCAGCGCGGCGGCCGGGTCGCTGGCGGCGTCCATCGCATCCAGCAGGCGGCGGGCATGGGCCGGGCCGATGCCGGGCACCAGCAGCGCGGTGCGCAGGCCGGCCAGTCGGCAGCGTGGGTTGTCGGCCCAGCGCAGCAGGGCCAGCACGTCCTTCACATGCGAGGCTTCCAGGAATTTCAGGCCGCCGAATTTGACGAAGGGGATGCGCCGGCGGGTGAGCTCCAACTCCAGCGTGGCGCTGTGGTGCGAGGTGCGGAACAGCACGGCCTGGCGCTTGAGCGTCATGCCTTCCTCGCGCCGGGCCAGGATCTGCTGGGCCACCCAGCGGGCCTGGGCGGCATCGTCTTCCACCGTCACCAGGCGGGGCTGAGCCGAAGACGCCTTGTCGGTCCACAGCGTCTTGGCAAAGCGCTCCGGGGCCAGCGCCATCACCGCGTTGGAGGCGTCCAGGATGGGCTGGGTGGAGCGGTAGTTGCGCTCCAGTGTCAGCACCCGGGCCGGCGGGCTGAAGCGGGCCGGGAAGTCCAGCATGTTGCGCACCTCGGCGGCGCGAAAACCGTAGATGGACTGTGCGTCGTCGCCCACCACGGTCACGCCCTCACCCGTGGGCTTGAGGGCATGCAGGATGCCGGCCTGCAGCCGGTTGGTGTCCTGGTACTCGTCGACCAGCACATGGTCGAAGCGGGCCGACTGCGCCGCGGCCAGCGTGGGCTCCTGCAGCATCAGCAGCCAGGACAGCAGCAGGTCGTCGTAATCGAGCGCCTGCTGGTCCTGCTTGGCGGCGGCATAGGCCTTGAACAGGCGCTTGAGTTCGTCCTCCCAGTCGGCGCACCAGGGGAAGGCCTGGGCCAGCACGGCCGCCAGCGGGGCCTGGCTGTTGACGCAGCGTGAGTAGATGGACAGGCAGGTGCCCTTCATCGGAAAGCGCCGCTCGGTGGCCGAGAGGCCCTGCTCCTGGCGGACGAGGGCCATCAGGTCCTCGGCATCGCCGCGGTCCAGGATGCTGAACTGCGGCGACAGGCCCAGGGCCTCGGCCGATTCACGCAGCAGCCGGGCGCCCACGCTGTGGAAGGTGCCGGCCCAGGGCAGGGCGGGGGCGGCCTGCGTGCCCTTCAGGCCCAGGGCCCGGTGCAGCAGGTGGCCGGTGCGGCGCTGCATCTCCAGCGCGGCGCGGCGCGAGAAGGTGAGCAGCAGGATGCGCTGCGGGTCGGCGCCCTGCAGCACCAGGTGGGCCACCCGCGCGGCCAGGGTCATCGTCTTGCCCGAGCCGGCGCCGGCCACCACCAGCAGCGGTCCGCCCTGGTGGCAGGCGGCGGCGCGCTGCTCGGGGTTCAGCGTCTGCAGGGGATCATCCAGGGCGGGGGCGGCAACAGGGCTCATCGCAGCCGACAGCATACTGGATGTAACCTCAGTGCCGAGGCCTGGGCGGGGGTGAACCGTGCAAAAGACCGCCGGGAGGCCGGTCTGGGCAATCGCGCACGCCTTGCCGATTCGGGTTACCGGTGCCTTCAGGGGCCAGGGCACCATGCCTTGGCCGGATCTGGCCGGGGCCTCTCGTGCGAGCGGGCTGAGGTGAGATCCGGGATCGATGCTTGAAAGGTGACCGTGTGATCGAAGCTCTTCTTGAACCCCTGCACTTCCCCGATGCCCCTCGTCGGGTGAGCGCCCAGTTCCCCGGCCCCCGCGCCGCGGAGGCCCTGGCCCTGTCGGCCAGCACCGAATCGATGGCCCGTGGTGGCGGTCGCATGCCCCTGGTGATGGACCGGGCCTTTGGCGCCACCTTCCAGGACCCGGACGGCAACACCTTCATCGACCTGTCTGCGGGCGTGGGCGTGAGCAGCGTGGGGCGTTGTCACCCCAAGGTGCAGGCGGCCATCCGAGCCCAGTCCGAGGTGCTGATGCATGCGCTGGAGGTCAACAGCACCCGGCGCACCGAGCTGGCGGTGAAGATGTCCGAGATCGCGCCGGAGGGCCTGCGGGGGGACTGCATCACCTTCTTCACCCAAGGGGGCAGCGATGCGCTGGAGGCGGCCGTCAAGTTTGCCCGGCGGGTCACGGGTCGGCACCAGATCCTGGCCTTCCACGGGGCCTACCACGGGGTCTGGAACGCCTCGGTGGCGCTGACCACCGGCACCGCCTACCGCGCGGGCTACGGCCCCTTCATGGCGGGGGTGATCCATGCGCCCTATCCCTATGCCTACCGCTTTCCCTTCGACACTTCGCGCCAGAGCGCGGAGGAGATCGCCGGGGCCTACGTCGACCACCTGCTGAACACGCCCTACACCGGGGCCGACGACGTGGCCGCGGTGATCGTCGAACCGGTGCAGGGCGAAGGGGGCTATGTGCCGCCCGCGCCGGAATTCCTGCAGCGGCTGCGCCAGGCCTGCGACCGCTGCGGCGCGCTGCTGATCGTTGACGAGGTGCAGTCCGGCGCGGGGCGCACCGGCAAGATGTGGGCGGTGGAGCACAGCGGCGTGCGGCCGGACATGCTGACCTTCGGCAAGGGCATCGGCGGTGATGTGCCGATGGCCGGGGTGATCATGCGCAGCGACCTGGCCGCGAAGATCCCGGACGGCTCGGTGCCCAACACCTTTGCCGCCAATTCGCTGTCGGCCGCCGTGGCGCTGACCAACATCGAGATCCTGCAGGACCCAAACCTGAAGCTCATCGACCGGGCCCATGCCCTGGGGCTGCAGGCGCAGGAGCGCATCCGCGGCTACGGCAGCCCGTACATCGGCGAGGTGCGGGGGCGCGGGTTGATGATTGGCATCGAGCTGGTCGAGGACCGCGACAGCAAGCAGCCCTTGGGCCGGGAGAAGATGGGCCAGCTGATGGGCCACCTGATGAACCACGGCGTGCTGATGGTGCCCTGCGGCCGCCATGGCAACGTGATGCGGGTGATGCCCTCGCTGACCATCACCCGGGCCCTGTTCTTCAAGGCGCTGGACATCTTCGCCGAAGGCTTGGCCACGCTCTGAGCGTGGCGTGAAGACCTCCGTTGCGCAGGCAGCCCTCAGCTGTCCAGCCGGCGGGGGGTGACCGCGCGGGCCGTCCGGGAGGGCGGCTCGCCGAAGAGCTCCTGGTAGTCCGCGGCGAAATGGCTGAGGTGGAAGAAGCCCCACTGGGCCGCCGCATCGCCGATGGAGAGTTCGCGCGGGTGCGTGGAGAGCAGGGCGCGCCGAACGCCATTGAGCCGCACCGAGCGCATGTAGTGCAGCGGGGTGGTTTCGGCCACCGAGCGGAAGCTGTTCTGCACCGTGCGGCGGCTGACCTGCAGCCGCTCGCACAGCTCGCCGACCTTGGGGGCGTTGAGCGCCTGGGTCATGGCCAGACGGTGGCACTTCTCGACAATGAAGCTTTGCGTCGTGCTGCCATGGCGCTGCCGGCGGTCGCAGGCCGGGTCGGTCAGCAGCGAGAGGATCTCCTGCAGCAGGGATGATTCAGGATCCTGGGGCGGGTTGGCTGCGGGAGGCTGCAGGCCGGCGTGGAAGGTGGCCAGCAATCGCTGCCGGCCCACCCGGAAATGATCGGCCGGCAGCTTGATGACCGGCTGGCGCATCAGCGCGCGGATCTCCTGCCCCGCCGGGGTCTGGTCCAGGGCCTGCTCGAACAGCGCGCGGTCGAAGTTCATGGCCAGCAACTCGGTGCCCTGCGGGGTGTGGAACATGAACTCCTCGCCACCACGCAGGACGAAGAGGCTCTCGCCATCGGCCTCGCGGCCCTGGAAGAGGATGGGGCCGGGGGTGTGCACGGGCAGGGCGAAGCAGACCCTGTCCCGCGGCGAGACGCCCTGCTGGACCACGCGCTGGCTGATGTATTCGCGGAACACCTGGTGCCGGGCACCATCCCATTGCAGCAGGGTGCTCTCCAGTCGCCCACTGGTGAGCTGGCTGTAGGTCTGCTCCCAGGCCCGGACGGAGGCCGCATGGACATGCACATCGCAAAACCGCTGGATGCTCGGGTTCATGGGTGGGACTCCGGGGCTGCCGCCAATTGCCAAATACTCGTTTAGATCAAATATTGCAGAAATTGGCTTCAAACCGGCAGAGGGCTAACCCAGCCTTCCGTTCAGGTGATGCAAGCCTTGAGACTGCGGGGGGAGTGAAGCAAGATCTCGGCCAGAAGTGCTGGTTTCTCTTCAAAGCAAAAAGCAACCCCGCACGAAGGCGGGGTTGCGGGGGGATGGCCGGGCGCTGTCCGCCCGTGGCGATGTTCAGAAAGGCACGATGAGCAGCAGCTGGGCATACAGGTTGGTGCCCGCGCGGTTCTGCACACCACCCCGGCTGGCATCGGCGCCGGGGCGGTACAGGCCGATCAGGGGGGAGACCGTCAGGTGTTCGCCGGCCACCCATTCCGCGTACAGGTCGAGCTCGCGGCCGTCCAGGTTCAGGGTCTGCCGCTGGCTGAGCGTGCGGAAGTCGTGGAACAACGCCCCCACGGTCAGAGATTCCAGCGGCTTGGCGCTCAGCGTGATGCGGTGGATGCGGGTGTTGCTGTTGAACGGGCCGGCATAGTTGCTGGCCACCTCGCCCTGCAACCAGCCAAGGTAGCCGCCGGTGAACAACGCATCCCAGTTGCTGCTGTAGCGCGTGAAACGGTAGCTGAGCTTGGGGCCGCCGGGCAGGGCCTTGAACTCATGGCTGGCCTGCAGGTACCAGGCCGTGTCGGTGCCGGCGTCCTTCTCCTGGCGTGCCAGCTCGGCCGCCAGCTCGGTGTCCGGCAGGCCGGCCGACCCTTCGGCGTGCAGGCTGTAGACGTTCATGCCCTTGCGCTGGGCCTGGGCCGGGCTGGCGTAGCGCGCATCCACGCCCAGGCCGCGGATGTAGGCCAGGCCGACGGTGCCGGGCGCGCTGCTGTAGTCCAGGGTGCCCACGGCCAGGCGGGTGTCGGCCTGGGCCTTGTTGTCCGAGCGCAGCCACATGGCGCTGCCGTGCAGGCCCTGGGCATCGCCGAGCTTGAGCACCGCGGTGTTGGCGAAGGCATGGCGGGCACCGATGTAGTAGGCGCCGCCCCGGTCCAGACCGCCGCCGCCCAAGGCCTTGCCGGCGTTCAGGCCGTCGTCGTTGATCAGAAAGCCGCGGCCGACGGCGACCACCTGGCGGCCCACCGAGACATCCAGGCCGTCCTGACCCAAGGCCGGCAGCAGGCCGCCCGAGCGCCAGCCCAGAGAACCTTCTTCCAGGCTGGTGCGGCGTTCGCTGCCATTGCTCACGCCGCCCGCGTCGCCATCGCCCCAGGTGGCCGAGCTCACCAGCGACAGGGCGCCGTAGGTGCTGCCGCCCCAGCGCTCGGTGTGGCCGCTCAGCCCGTACTTGGCAAAGCCCTCTTGCCACCGTGCGGCGCCGGAGACGCCGTCGTAGCGGTCGTGGCTGTCCATGACGCCGAACACGGCCAGCAGGTCGGCATTGAGCTGGTTGCCGTCCTGGCTGTAGAGCGTGTAGGCCGCTGCGGTCGAAGGCAGGACGGCCGAAGCGGCCAGGGCCATGGCGCCAAGCGCCCCTTGGAATGCATGTCGCATGAGAGAGACTCCGCGGAGTGGTGAGATCAGAGCTTGTGGCTGCCCAGCGCGGCAAAGCGCGCGGGCGCGGTGCGGCGCAGGCGCTGGGCCAGCTGCCAGCCCGCCAGCAGGGAGGCGGGGATCACGGCGCACAGGCCGTAGGACAGGGTCTTGCTGGCGCCGGTGAGCACGTCGAAGTGCGCGATGGCGATGCCCAGCACGGCCAGCAGGGCCACGCAGGAGACCCAGGGCAGGGTGTGCACGCGCCAGCGGCCCAGGGCAGGGGCAGGGTGGCGCTGGAAGTAGCGCACGGTGGCCAGCGAGGTCATGGCCATCAGCAGCAGCAGGCACAGCGCGGCCAGGTTCGAGAACCAGGCGAACAGGTGCAGGATGGGGTCGGCGCCGGTGAGCACGAACACCATCACCACCGCCGCCGCGATCAGGCTCTGCAGCGCCGAGCCCATGTGCGGGCTCTGGTGGGTGGGGTGGGTGGTGCCCAGCCAGGCGGGCAGCAGGCCGTCGCGTCCGATGGCATAGAAGTAGCGTGCGGCCGAGTTGTGAAAGGCCAGCAGGCCGGCATAGACACTGACCATGAACAGCACCCGGATCACCGCCGTCAGGCGCGGGCCGGCATAGTGGTCCGACAGGCCGTAGACGAAAGTGGTCGGATCCTGCAGGGCCTGCAGCTGGGGCACGATCTTGTCGGCGCCCGCGCCGATCACGAAGCACCAGATGGACAGCGCGTAGAAGCTGCCCACCAGCAGGATGGAGGCGTAGGTGGCCAGCGGGATGGCGCGCTGCGGGTCCTTGGCCTCCTCGCCGTAGATGGTGGTGGCCTCGAAGCCGATGAAGGCGGCAAAGCAGAACAGCAGGCCGATGGATGGCGTGCCGCTGAAGACATGCTGGGCCGAGAAGGCCGACAGGTTGATGCCGCTGTCGCCGCCGGCGCGCAGGATCGAGATGTCCAGCACCAGCATCGTGATGTACTCGGCCACCACCACCAGGGACAGCACGCGCGCCGACAGGTCCACATTGCGGTAGCCAAGGACGGCGATGCTGGCCATGGCCAGCAGGGCGCACCCCCACCAGGGGGCCTGCAGGCCGAACACCTCGGCCAGGGTGCCCGAGACCACGGCCCCGAACATGCCGTACAGCCCGATCTGCAGGATGTTGTAGGCCATCATCGCCAGCATGCCGGCCGCGCCACCGGCGCTGCCGCCCAGTCCGCGGGAGACGAAGGCATAGAAGCCACCGGCATTGGTCACGTGCCGGGCCATGCTGGTGTAGCCGACCGAGAAGATCAGCAGCAAGGCCAGCATGGCAAGCAGCAGGGCCGGGGTACCGGCGCCGTTGCCCAGCATGATCCCGATGGGAAAGCCACCGGCCAGCACGCTCAGCGGGCTGGCGGCGGAGATGACGAAGAAGATGATGAAGCCCACGTTGAGCGCGTTCTTGCGCAGCGCCGTGGAGCGACCGGGAACCGAGACTTCTGGCATGACGATCCTGGAGCAAAGGCTTGGAAGTGGCGCCATGCTAGGGATCGTCCCGGGCCCACCACTAGCCCAAATCGGCAGCTGATGTCAGCTGCACCAAGACCGCGCGCAAACAGGCGCGGTGCACCAGAAAGGGCTTGGGCGGTGCACATGGCGCCGGCCCCACAGGCTCAGGGGTCGAGCCTGGACTCCGAGGTCTCGGAGATCCGCAGCGTGATGCCCTGCGCGGCCGCCGTCACCAGGCCGGCCAGGTAGTCGCGCCGGAAGGCCTCGAAACGGGCGGCCGGCCCCACCAGCGTGATGCTGCCCAGCACGCGGTGCTTCTCGTCAAAGATCGGCGCCGCAATGCCCGACTTGCCGGGGTCGAGTTCACCCTCGCTGACGCAGAAGCCGTCCTTGCGGATGGTGAGCATGGCCTTGGAGAAGCTGCGCCAGTCCTGGCCCAGCTGGCGGGCTGAGCCTTCCTGCGGTGCGTTGTCGTAGATGCGCCGCAGTTGCCGCGGCAGCAGGTAGGCCAGGATCACCCGCGCCGTCGCGCTGCGGAACAGGTCCATCGGCCGGCCGCGGCCGAAGTTCAGCAGGTCGGGGTCGGCGCCGGGTTGGTGCAGCACATTGATCACGGTGGCCCCGTACAGCTCGCTGATCAGCACGGACAGGCCGGTGAGGGTGGCCAGCTCGGCCACCGGTTGGCGGCTGGCCGCCAGCAGCGGGTCGAACTCGGTCATCTGTCGGTCGAGCTCGATCACCCGCGGGCCCAGGGCGTAGCCACGGGGCAGGCGCACCAGCAGGCCGGCGTCGAGCAGCTCGCGCAGATAGCGGTAGGCACTGGCGGAGGTGTAGCCCAGCTGGGTGCAGATGTGCTCGACCTCGATCACGGGTTGCTCGGGCTTGAAGAGGTCAAGCACTTTCAGCATGCGGCTCAGGCTGTTCATGGGACTCGTCGGGGGCGGGCTGCGGGAGAAGGCGCACAGGTTAGCGGATCGGCCCGGGGGCTGTCGCACCAGGATGGCGCAGCCCTTCGGGTGGGGCTGGGTCGGCGGCAGGGCTTATAGCACATTGATCGCCATTGCGAATTTGAGTTCATCCAATGGTTGATACCAGTGAACAGTACTTGTCAAATTATCGCTATTCGATAAAACTGCAAACAAGCTTCGATTTGATCTGGATCGTGGCGCGCGGTGCAGACGCAGTGGTCTGCGCCTTCTCTCCACCTGGCAGAGCCGCTCTGCCAACGGCGCGGATGTGAGACCGATGAGTTGTTCCAAGTTCTGTAGAGGGGGCGGTGTGCAGACCGCCCTGGCCCCGGTGTCGGGTGGTATGGCGGTTCAGGAGGCACGGGCATGACCGGCGCCGAGCAACTGTTGGCCGCGCTGCATGCGGCGGGGGTGGACACCTGCTTTGCCAACCCCGGCACCACCGAGCTGGATGTCGTGCGCGCCTTCGAGGCCGTGCCAGGCCTGCGGCCGGTCATCGGCCTGCAGGAAAACGTCTGCACCGGCGGGGCCGATGGCTATGCCCGCATGCTGGGGCGGCCGGCCGCCACGCTGCTGCACCTGGGGCCGGGCTTTGCCAATGGCATTGCCAACCTGCACAACGCGCGGCGCGCCCATTCCCCCATCGTCAACATCATCGGGGACCACACCAGCTGGCACCTGCCCTTTGATGCGCCCCTGACCTCGGACATCGAATCGCTGGCCCGCCCGGTCTCCGGTTGGGTGCACCGCATCACCAGCCCGGCCGAGACGGCGGCGGTTGGCGCCGAGGCGGTGCGGCAGAGCCATGCGCGGGGCGGGCAGTCCGCCACGCTGATCTTCCCGGCCGATCACCAGGCCGACCCGGTGCCGGTGGAGGGCGCGGTGGCGCTGCCCCAGGGGGCGGCGGACGGCCTGCCCAACGATGGTGACGACGTCGCCACCGCGCTGGCCCGGCTCAGCCAGGCCCGGCGCATCGTCTTTCTGCTGGGCGGCGGGGACGAGCTGAGCGGTCTGGGCGCACGGGCCCAGTGCGCGGTGGCCCGTCTGTGCCAGGTGCTGCCGGCCACGGCCTATGCCGAAACCTTCCCCTCCCGATCGGAACGCGGTCAGGGCCTGCCGGCCTACGACCGTCTGCCGTACTTCCCCGAGCCGGCCCGCGCCGTGCTGGACCCGGCGGACCTGGTGGTGCTGGTCGGTGCCCCGGTGCCCATCACCTACTTCGGTTATGTGGGCCATCCGAGCCAGCTGGTGCAGGACGACCGCCTGCTGGTGCTGAGCCGGCCTGGCGAGGCGGTGGCCGAGCGCCTGGAGCATCTGGCCGAGATCCTCCAGGCCCCGCCCTATGCGCCGACGGTGCTGCCGCTGCCCGAGGCCCCCACCGGCGCCCTGACCCCGGCGGCCGTGGGCAGGGTGCTGACCGCGGCGCTGCCTGAGCATGCCATCGTCTCGGTCGAAGGCGGCACCTGTGG
Source organism: Ideonella benzenivorans (assembly GCF_020387415.1). GTDB lineage: Bacteria > Pseudomonadota > Gammaproteobacteria > Burkholderiales > Burkholderiaceae_C > Ideonella > Ideonella benzenivorans. The sequence continues at coordinate 38,254 of NZ_JAGWCB010000007.1, forward strand.
CTATCCCTTCTATGCGGTGTCGGCAGCGGCCAAGGTGCACACCACCCTGACCAACACCGGCGGCGCCATCGGGCAGGGCCTGCCCGTGGCGATGGGGGCGGCCATCGCCTGTCCCGACCGGCCGGTGCTGGCGCTGCTGTCGGACGGCAGCACCCAGTACACGATCCAGACGCTGTGGTCGCTGGCGCACGAGAAGCTCAACGTGGTGGTGCTGATCACGGCCAACCACCAGTACGCGATCCTGCGCAACGAGCTGCGCCGCAACGGCGCGCCGCTCAGCGCGCAGGCGGCCCACCTGACCGACCTGGGCAGCCCGGCCATCGACTGGGTGGGCCTGGCGCAGGCCTATGGCGTGCCGGCCAGCCGCTCCACCACCGCCGAGGAACTGGCGGCACAGCTGGCCCACGCGCTGGACCAGCCCGGTCCCTTCCTGATCGAGATGGCGCTCTGAGGCGCCCCCGAACCCCAACGCAATCACCCGGGGGCGGCCCAGGCCTGGCCCCCACAGGAGCACACACATGGATCTGAAACTCAAGGGCAAGGTGGCCGTCGTCACCGGTGGCAGTCTGGGCATCGGCCGGGCCGTGACGGAGGCGTTCGCCGCCGAAGGCGTGCGCGTGGCCATCGTTTCGCGCAGCCGCGCCAAGCTCGAAGAAGTGGCCGCGGAAATCTCCGCCCAGTACGGTGTCGAAGTCTTCGCCGCGCCGGCCGACGTGAGCAACACCGAGCAGGTCAACGCGATGATGGACCAGGTGGCGGCCCACTTCGGCCGCATCGACATCCTGGTCAACGGCGCGGCCCACCCGGGCGGTCTGGTGCGCTCGGAGATTGAGAAGGCCGACCCCGAGGGCCTGCTCGAGGACATCAACATCAAGGTGGTGGGCTACATGCGCTGCGCCAAGGCCGCCTCGGCCCACATGCGCAAGAACGGCTTTGGCCGCATCGTCAACATCGGTGGCCTGACCGGCCGCGGCAGCAAGCAGCTCTCGGGTCTGCGCAACGTGGCCATCTGCCACATGACCAAGACCTTGTCCGACCAGCTGGGCCCGCAGGGCATCACCGTCAACGTGATCCACCCCGGTGTGGTCGAGACCCCGCACATCCACGAGCTCTACGAGAAGGAAGCCAAGCTGCAAGGCCTCACAGCCGAGCAGGTCGAGGCCAACTACGCCAAGGCCACGCCGATCCGGCGCGTGCTGCAGCCCAGCGAGATCGCCGACGTGGTGCTGTTCCTGGCCTCCGAGCGGGCCGGCGCGATCACCGGTGAGTCCATCGGTGTGGATGGCGGCATCACCCGCGGCATCTTCCTTTGAGCACAGGAGCAAGCACCATGAAGGGAACCATCCTGGTGGGAACGGCCGGCCAAGGCATTCTGCGCAGCGTGGACGACGGCGCCTCCTGGCACCGCCTGGGCCTGAAGGAAGCCATCGAGTTCGACGGCGTCGTGCGGGCCATCGCGGTCGATCCGGCCCACCCCGAGCGCGTGCTGGCCGGAGCCGATGCCGGCCTGTGCCTGAGCGAGGACGGCGGTGCGCACTTCCGCCGCGTCGAGTCGCCGATGAACGGGCTCACGGTGTGGGCCATCGCCTTCCACCCCGCCAACCCGAAGCTGGTGTTTGCCGGCACCGGGGCGCCGTCGCGGGCCCGCATGTACCGCTCCCAGGACGGCGGCGAGACCTGGCAGGCGCTGGGCGTGGAACTGCCCGAGTTCTGCCAGGGGGTGAACCGCCCGCGCATCCTCACCATCGCCGGCCACCCCGACAAGGCCGAGGAGGCCTGGTTCGGGGTCGAAGAGGGCGGTGCCTGGCGCACCGCCGATGCGGGCGAGCACTGGACCCGCGTGGACACGCCCGAGTGCCCGATCAACAACTCCGACATCCACGCCATCGCGGTGCTGCCGGCCCTGGGCGAGCAAGCCGTCAAGCATGTGGTGCTGACCGTCAACTCGGTGTACGACACCAGCGACGACGGCAAGACCTGGCAGGGCAAGGCCTCGAAGGAGCGCTTTGACGGCATGTACTACACCCGCACCGTGCATGTGGTGGATGCGGCGGGCAGCACGCTGCTGCTGGCCATTGGCGACGGCACACCGGGCACGCGCACTCAGATCTACCGCTCCACCGACCGGGGCGTGAACTGGACACCCGCGCTGCTGCACACCCGTCCCAACTCCACCGTCTGGGCCTTCGGCTCCCATGCGGCCGACCCGCAGCTGATCTTCGCCGGCACCAAGTACGGCGACCTGCTGCGCTCGATGGATGGCGGCGCGAGCTGGTTCAAGGACTGGCGCGAGTTCAGCGAGATCACCGCCGTGGCCTGGACGCCCTTCGTGGCGCCGGTCAAGGCCCATCCCCAATCCATCAACTGAGGCACGCGCGGCCATGAGTACCTCCACCGAGCCCAAGCTCAAGGTCCGTCGGACCCACCTGTCGCTCTTCGTCAAGGACCCCGTGGCCAGTGCGGCCTGGTACGCCGACGTGCTGGGCATGAAGGAAACCGCCCGCGGACCCCAGTGGGTGATGATGTCCTTCGGTCCCAAGCACCATGACATCGCCCTGATCCAGGCTGAGATCCCCGCCGGCACCGAGGTGCTGCGCGGGCCGATCAACATGCAGCACTACGGCCTGGAGATCGATGGGGACATGACCGAGCTGCGGCGTCTCTACGGCATGTTGCTGAAGAAGAACGTCCCCATCGTCAAGACCACCGACCACCTGGTGGGCGTGGGCGTGTATTTCACCGATCCGGACGGGCACCGCCTCGAGTTCTTCTGCGAGGTCATGCACGACGACGCGCAGGCCCAGCGGGCCTTCGGCGAACACCATGGTCCCAGCGATCCGATCACGCTGGAACCCATTTTTGAATGAACGAGCACACCATGAAATCTCCGAACTTCGGCATCTACCACATCCGCAAGTGGTTCCAGTACATCGAGGACACCCAGGCCACCGAGAGCGGCCAGCCGGCGGACGGCCTGCCCTTGCGCAAGTACGTGATCGCCGCCTGCATCCACAACCCCTACGCGGGACGCTATGTGGAGGACCTGAGCGTCTGGATCGAAGGCTCGCCCGAACTGGGGCATGAGTTCGGCCGTCGCATCCAGGAACTGTCGGCCGGGCGCGAGATCCAGAGCTATGGCAAGGCCATCCTGGTCGGTGTGGATGGCGACTACGAGCATGGCAATGCCCTGCTGACCAACCCGGCGGCCAACCCGGTGCGCGACGCCCTGGGCGGTGGCAAGGCCTGGGTGCCCTCGACCGGCAAGCGCGGCGGCCCGGGCACCATCCTGGACATTCCGCTGGCCCACAAGGATGCGCTCTACGTGCGCTCCCACTACGACACGATCAGCGTCAGCTTCAACGACGCGCCCTCGCGCGACGAGGTGCTGATCTGCTGGGCCTTCGCCACCCGCGGCCGTCTGAATGCGCGCCTGGGCGGCATCAAGGCCTCCGAGATCAAAGGCGAGAACGGCCTGGTGTGAGCATGACGATGGAGCGCAGTTCCTTTCAGTTCACCGTGGCCGGGCTGTCGCTCCACGTCACCGCGTGGGGCCCGGCCCAGGGGCGGCCCCTGCTGGCCCTGCATGGCATCCGTGGCTTTGGCGAGACCTTTGCCGGCCTGGCCCAGGCGCTGCAGCCCGAGTTCCGGGTCTGTGCGCTGGACCAGCGGGGCCGGGGGGCCTCCCAATGGGACCCGGCCCACGAGTACTACACCGACCGCTATGTGGCCGACCTGCTGGCCGTGGCCGATGCGATGGGCCTGCAGCGCTTTGACCTGCTGGGGCACTCGATGGGGGGCATCAACGCCATCGTCTTCGCATCGCAACACCCGGAGCGGGTGGGGCGCCTGGTGATCGAGGACGCTGGCCCGGGGGCCTTCGAGCACAGCCCCGGGGCCACCCGCATCCGGCGCGAGATGGCGTCCACGCCGGACCGCTTCGCCAGTTGGGACGCCGCCAGCGCCTTCATGCGGGCCCAGCGCCCCAGCGTCACCGAGGAAGCCCGCCAGCAGCGCCTGCACAGCATGCTCAAGCCGCTGGACGACGGCAGCTTCACCTGGCGCTACGACCATGTGGGCATTGCCGCCACCCGCCTGAACCCGGACCCGGCCCGCGTCGTGGACCTGCGCCCGCATGTGGCGGCCCTGCGCTGCCCGACGCTGGTGGTGCGCGGTGGGCGCTCCGACTACCTGCAAGCCGAGATGGCCGCCGAGATGCGCGCGCTCAACCCGCGCCTGCGCGAGACCGTGATCCCCGACGCCGGGCACTACGTGCACGACGACCAACCCGCCCTGTTCAACGCACAGGTGCGTGCCTTTCTGCTGGAAGCATGACCATGATGATCGAGATGAGAACCTACACCCTGGTGCCCGGGGGGGTGAGGGAGTACCTGCGGATCTACAACGAGACCGGCCGCAGCGTGCAGCTGGAGATCCTGGGTCAGCTGGTGAGCCTGATGACCCCGGAGACGGGTGAGCTCAACCAGCTGGTCTTTCTCTGGGCCTTTCCCAGCTTCGAGGCCCGGCGCGAGCGCCGCGCCCGTCTGATGGCCGACCCCCGCTTCACGGAATTCCGCAAGTCCGTCCGTCACCTGCTGGTGAGCCAGGAGAACCGGCTGCTCAACGAAGTCTGAGCCCGCACGCAGCAAGGCACACAAACATGATCAAGCAAACAGAAGTGCAGGTGCTGGTGGTAGGGGCCGGCCCGGTGGGCGTGTCCCTGGCCAACCTGCTGGGATGCTATGGCGTCCAGACCCTGGTGGTGGACCGCAGTCCCACGGTGCTGGACTTTCCGCGCGCGGTCGGCCTGGACGACGAGGCGCTGCGCACCTTCCAGGCGGCCGGGCTGGCCGAGGACATGTTGACCGACATGATCCAGAACGTGCCGATGCGCATGTACACGGCCGACAAGCGCTGCTTTGCCGAGATCCTGCCGAGCACGCGGGAGTTCGGCTGGTACCGGCGCAACCTGTTCTCGCAGCCGCTGGGCGAGACCACGCTGCGCAAGGGCCTGGCGCGCCACCCGCAGGTGCAGCTGCAGCTCGGCGTCGAGCTGGTGGGCCTGCAGCAGGATGCGAGCGGCGTGACCGCCGAGCTGCGCGATGCCGACGGCGCCATCCAGCGCGTGCGGGCGCAGTACTTGGTGGGCTCCGACGGGGCGCGCAGCACTGTGCGCGAGGGCCTGCTGAAGCTGCCCTACGAGGGGGTCACCCATCCCAACAAGTGGGTGGTGATCGAGTGCGAGGATGACCCGCTGGACGCGCCCTACACGGCCCTGCACTGCGAGCCGGCGCGGCCCCATGTCTGCCTGCGCCTGCCCTATGGCCTGCGGCGCTGGGAGTTCATGCTGTTTCCCGGCGAGGATGGCGAGCAGATGCTGGCGCCCGACCAGGTCCAGGCCCTGCTCAAGGGGCATGTGCCGCACCCCGAGCGGTTGAAGATCATCCGGGCCCGGGTCTACACCCACAACTCGCGGGTGGCGGGCGAATTCGTCCATGGCCGGGTCTGCCTGGCCGGGGATGCAGCCCACATCACCCCGCCCTGGATCGGACAGGGCCTGAATGCAGGCATGCGCGACGCCTTCAACCTGGCCTGGAAACTGGCCTGGGTGGTGCAGGGCCGGATGAAGCCCGAGCAGCTGGCCAGCTACCACCTGGAGCGTCACGCCCACGCCAAGGCCATGATCGATCTGGCGGACATGTTCGGCGCCACGCTGTCGCTGCGCAACCGCCCGCTGGCCTGGCTGCGCGACCGCTTCTTCCTGGCCATCCAGCACATCCCGCGCTTTCGCGACTATGTGCTGCAGATGAAGTTCAAGCCCATGCCCCGTTTCTCCGAGGGCGTGGTGCTCAACAGCGGCAAGGCCCGGCAGGACGAGCGGGTGGGGCGCATGTTCATCCAGCCCCTGGTGGAGGTGAACAACGGCGAGCCCCAGCGGCTGGACGATGTGCTGGGGCCGCGCTTTGCGCTGCTGAGCTGGCGCAGCGACGCGCTGGCCCAGGTCGACGAGGGCCTGAAGGCCCAGTTGCAGCGCCTGGGCTGCGCCGCCTTCGTGGGCGTGCGGGCCCGCAGCAGCGCCAACGAGGTGGCGCAGGTGCTGCGCACGCCGGGCCTGTCCACGGTGGTGCAGGACATGGAGAACGCGCTGCACTTCTGGTTCCAGCAGGCCGGGGTGGACTGGGTGCTGCTGCGGCCGGACCGCTTCGTGGCGGCCGCCGGCCAGGTCGGCGATGCCCCCGACCAGCTACGCCGCTTCTGCGAGGCCGTGCTGCCCGTGGCCCCGGCGCAGCCCGCCGGGGCCGCGCCGCGCACCTCTGCGGCGGTGGCGGCCTGACCGCCTGACCGCCCGATCGACACCGAAAGGACTGCCCATGTACCCGACCCTGGCCCTCTACATCGACGGCGAGTTCATCGACGCCAGCCGCACCGCCCGCGCCCAGGATGTGCGCGACCCGGCCACCCAGCAGCTCCTGGGGCAACTGCCCTGGGCCGAGACGGCGGATCTGGAGCGCGCCGTGCAGGCGGCCGACCGGGCCTGGCGCCAGTGGCGCCGCAGCTCGCCGATGGAGCGCGCCGCCGTCCTGCGCAAGGTGGGCGAACTGGCCCGCCTGCGGGTGGAGGAGATCGCCCAGGCCATCACGCTGGACAACGGCAAGCCGTTGGCCGAAGCGCGGGCCGAGGTGCTCAACAGCGCCGAGCATGCCGAGTGGAACGCGGAGGAGTGCCGGCGCATCTATGGCCGGGTGGTGCCGCCGCGGGACCCGGCGGTGCGCCAGCTGGTGACCCGCGAGGCCATCGGCGTGTGCGCGGCCTTCAGTCCCTGGAACTTCCCGATGGGCCAGGCCATCAAGAAGGTCGCTGCCGCGATCGGTGCCGGCTGTGCCGTGGTGCTCAAGGGGCCGGAGGAATCCCCCAGCGCGGTGCTAGCCCTGGCCCAGCTGTTCCATGACGCGGGTCTGCCCCCGGGCGTGCTCAACGTGGTGTGGGGCGTGCCGGGCGAGATCTCCCAGCACCTGATCACCCATCCGCTGGTGCGCAAGGTGTCGTTCACTGGCTCGGTGCCGGTGGGCAAGCAGCTCGCCGCCCTGGCCGGTGCGCACATGAAGCGGGTCAGCATGGAGCTGGGCGGGCATTCGCCGGTGATCGTGTTCCCGGATGCCGACCTGGATGCGGCTGTCGCCCTGCTGGCCCGCCTGAAGACCCGCAATGCCGGGCAGGTCTGCGTCTCGCCCTCGCGTTTCTTTGTCCACCGGCAGGTCTACCCGGCCTTTCTGGAGCGCTTTGGCCAGGCGATTGCCGGGGTGCGGCTGGGCCACGGCCTGGCCCCCGAGACCCAGATGGGGCCGCTGATCCATGGCCGGCGGCTGCAGGCCATCAGCGAGCTGGTCGACGATGCGCTCTCCTGTGGCGGGGAGCTGGTGACCGGTGGACAGCGCCTGGAAGGGGCTGGCCACTTCTACCGCCCGACGGTGATTGCGGGCGTGCCCGAACACGCCCGCGTGCTGTGCGAGGAGCCCTTCGGGCCGATCGCCCCGGTGATGCCCTTCGACGACACCGAGGAGGTGATCGCCCGGGCCAACAGCGTGCCCTTCGGCCTGGCGTCCTATGTGTTCACCGAGTCGATCAAGACCGCCACCCGGGTCTCCGAGGGCCTGGAGGTGGGCATGGTCAACATCAACCATTCGGGCATGGCCCACCCCGAGCTGCCCTTTGGCGGCATCAAGGACAGCGGCATCGGCAGCGAGGGAGGCACCGAGACCTTCGACGGCTACCTGGTGACCAAGCTGACCACCCAGATCTGAGACCCCGAGACCTGAGACCGAGAACCTCTGCCATGCTTGAACTGAACGATCCCTCCCTGCTGCCTGGTCGCTGCCTGCTGGGCGGTCAATGGCGCACGGCCGAACGCACCATCGACGTGATGAACCCCGGTCGCGGCGGTCTGGTGGGCACGGTGCCCCGCATGGGCCGTGCGGAGACCCAGGCGGCCATCGAGGCGGCGGCCACGGCCTGGGCCGACTGGCGAGCCCGCCCGGCCAAGGAGCGCTCGGCCATCCTGCTGGCCTGGTACCAGGCGGTTCTGGGGGCCCAGGAGGACCTGGCCCGCATCATGACCGCCGAGCAGGGCAAGCCACTGGCCGAGGCCCGCGGGGAAGTGGCCTATGCCGCCTCTTTCCTCCAATGGTTTGGTGAAGAGGCCAAGCGCGTCTATGGCGACACCATCCCGGCCCCATTGCGCTCGCAGCGCATCGTGGTGACCAAGGAGCCGGTGGGCGTGTGCGCCGCCATCACGCCCTGGAACTTCCCCGCCGCGATGATCACCCGCAAGGCCGGGGCCGCGTTGGCCGCGGGCTGCACCATGGTGGTCAAGCCGGCCAGCCAGACGCCCCTGACCGCGTTGGCCCTGGCCGTGCTGGCCGAGCGCGCGGGGGTACCGGCGGGGGTGCTGTCGGTCATCACGGGCTCGGCCAGTGAGATCGGCGACGAGCTGACCCGCAACCCGCTGGTGCGCAAGCTCAGCTTCACCGGCTCCACCGAGGTCGGCCGCACCCTGATGCGCCAGTGCGCGGACACGGTCAAGAAGGTGTCGATGGAGCTGGGCGGCAACGCGCCCTTCATCGTCTTCGACGATGCCGATCTGGACGCCGCGGTGGAGGGGGCGCTGGCTTCCAAGTACCGCAACGCGGGCCAGACCTGCGTCTGCGCCAACCGCTTCTATGTGCAGGCCGGGGTGTACGAGCGCTTTGCCGACAAGCTGGCCGCCGCCGTCTCGGCCCTGCAGGTGGGGCCGGGCGATGAAGCCGGGGTGACGGTCGGCCCGCTGATCGACACCCGGGCGGTGGACAAGGTCGAAGAGCATGTGGCGGACGCCCTGGCCCAGGGGGCTGCGGTCCGCCTCGGCGGCCGGCGCCATGCCCTGGGTGGCTCGTTCTATGAGCCCACCATCCTCACCGGTGCCACGCAGGCGATGAAGGTGGCCCGCGAAGAGACCTTCGGTCCGCTGGCGCCGCTGTTTCGCTTCGAGACCGAGGACGAGGTGGTGGCCATGGCCAACGACACCGAGTTCGGTCTGGCCAGCTACTTCTACGCCCGGGACCTGGGACGCGTCTGGCGGGTGGCCGAGCGCCTGGAGTACGGCATGGTCGGCGTCAACACCGGCCTGATCTCCAACGAGGTGGCGCCCTTCGGTGGCGTCAAGCAGTCGGGCCTGGGCCGCGAAGGCTCGCACTACGGCATCGACGACTACCTGGTCATCAAGTACATCAACATGGCCGGCATCTGAGCCGGGCCGTCATGGGGGCGTCAGCCGCTGGGCCAGGCGCGCCGTGACCTGCTGGGCCGACTGCAGCAGCAGGCGGCCGAGTTCCTCTTCCTTGAAGCGCTCGTAATGGTCGGGATGGAAGATCAGCGTCATGCTGCCGGCGATCTCGCCGGTCGGGAAGAACACCGGTGCGGCGATGCCGACCGCGCCGGTCTCCACCTCCTGGCGCGACACCCAGTAGCCGTTGCGGCGGATGGCCTCCATCAGCGCGGCAAAGGCCGGCCAGTCGCCGCCCAGGGCCTGCACGTCGGGCTCTTGCTGGTGGCTGTTCCAGATGCGCTTGAGCCGGCTGCCGCGCAGGTGGGCCAGGATCACCTTGGAGCTGCAGCTGCGGAAGGTCGGGACGGCCTGGCCGCGGCCGTACAGCAGGTCCGTCCTGGCCACCGGCGCGGTCTGGTGGATGTTGATGATCTGGTCGTTGTACATCGAGGCGAGCAGGCCCATCGAGTAGGTCATCTGCGCGACCTCCGAGAGCACCTCGTCGGCCGAGTTGATCAGCGGGTCCGACTCGCGAATGCGGTAGTCGAACTGGATGATCCGCGGCCCCAGGCCATAGGTGCCGGCGTTGCTGACGAGCAGGCCCGCGTGCATCAGCTCGGCGATGTAGCGGTAGCAGGTGGTGCGGGCCAGATGCAGTTGGTCGGCGATCTGGTCGGCGGTGAGTGCGGTGTTCTCTTTGGTGAAGAGATCCAGCACCGAGAGCATCCGGGTGAGGCTGGACATGCGTTCGGGTGGGTTGTAGAGGCGAACGGGCGCGGATTGTACGAAGCACCCGTGATGCGGGATCGGTCGGTTCACGACAATTAAATCCCGTAATTCGGGACTACACCGGTTGTTTCTGTGGGTGGCCGATGAAAAACTGGCACCAACAGCGACATGTGTTGCGACGAGAGCCCCAATTTGGTGAGAAATGGATCCCAAATTGGAGGATTCAAGCCGAATGAGTGGCTCTCAAGCTGGCACGGTCGTTGCCTTTCATCAAACAAGTCCCTCAATGTGGGACTGATTAGCGGGTTGGGCGAAGACGATTCGCTCTGGATCAAGGTGGCGGCGCGCGGGGTGCTGTTCACCGGTGAAGTGGGATCAGCAAGGAAAGGACAGCTGAGATGAATGAAGTGAGCAAGCGGGCGGTGCAGGCCGCCGTGTCCATCGTCACGGCCCTGGCTGCCGGCATGGCAGGGGCGGCCGAGCCGATCCGCATCGGATCGCTGGCCTCGATCTCCGGGCCGATGAGCCTGCCCGAGTCGTCGGCGGCCGCCAAGGCGGTGTTCGACCGCGTCAACGCGCAGGGCGGCATCCAGGGGCGACCCATCGAGTACATCGTGCTGGACGACAAGGGCGATGCCGGGGCCACGGCCCAGGCGGCGCGCGATCTGGTGGATTCCAAGGGCGTGATGGCTTTTGCCGGCACGGCCAGCCTGCAGGACTGCACGGTCAACGGCAACCTCTACAAGCAGCGTGGCGTGCTCTCGATCCCCGGTGTGGGCGGCGAGTTCAGCTGCTACCGCAACAAGAGCTTCGCGCCGGTGAGCGTGGGTCCGGCCCGCGGCACGCTGGCCACCCTGATGTTCACCTCCGAACGCCTGAAGAAGCAGAAGATCTGCGCCTTCCTGCTGGGCATTCCCGCCCACGGCGCGGGCAATGCCTGGGCGGTGGAGAACTTCGGCAAGCTCACTGGCAAGAAGCTGGCCCTGGTGGACACCACCGTGCTGCCCAACGATGACATGACCCCGCATGTGCTCAAGGCCAAGAAGGCCGACTGCGATGCCATCGTCTTCAGCGGCACCGAGCAGATGGACCTGGCCTGGTACAAGGCCATGAAGACCCAGGGCATGCAGAGCGTGACCGCGGTGTTCCTGACCCCGGCCTACACCACCAACTTCGCCAAGCTGCTGGGCAAGGACGGCGACGGTGTCTACGCCAACTCCGAGTACGAGCCCTTTCTGTCGGACAGCCCGGTGCTGGCCGACTGGCGCAAGCTGATGGCCCAGGCCAAGGTGCCCGAGTCCTCGTTCGCCCAGGGCGGCTATGTGTCGGCCATGCTGCTGGTCGAAGCCCTCAAGCGTGTGAAGGGCCCCATCACCCGCGAGTCGGTCACGGCCGAACTGCGGGCCACCAAGGGTGAGCGCGCCCTGCGCAACCCGATGTTGGGCCAGGCCTTCGCCTTTGACGAGCGCGCGGATGTGCTGAAGACCTCGGCCACGAAGTTCCTGCTGTTGACGGACGGCAAGTGGAACACCGTGACGCCGGAGTTCTTCATCACCACGGCGAAGTGATCGATTCAGCGGGCAGTTCGAGATGATGGATATCCTGGCCTCCGGGCTGATCGTGGGGGCGGCCTATGCCGCCCTCGGGATCGGGCTCACCTTGGTTGCAAAGATGAGCGGGGTGGTGAGCTTTGCGCAATCCGCCGTCGCTTTGTTGGGCTGTTTCACCGGCTTGGTCGTGGCCAAGGCCGCGGACCTGCCCCCCATCGGTGGGGTGCTGATCGGCGTGCTGGTGGGCACCCTGGTGGGCGGGATCTTCGGCGCCATCATCGCCCGCTGGTTCCAGGGGGCCGACGTGCGGGTCAAGTCGTCGGCCACCATCGCGCTGATGATCGGCGGGCTGACCCTCGGGGCCCGCGTCTTCGGTGACGTGCCCCGGGAGGCGCCCAGCCTGGTCGGCGGCGCGGTGGTGTCGCTGGGCGGCGTGCGGCTGGATGCGGGGCTGTTCCTCGCCCTGGGGCTGGCCGCGGGCCTGGCCGTCGGGCTGGACCTCTTCGTGCGCCGCACCCACGCCGGCACCCGCCTGATGGCCTTTGCCGAGCGTCCGGTCACGGCGGAGCTGATCGGCATCCCCTCGACCTTCCTGACCATCGCGGTCTGGGCGGCCGCGGGCGGCATCTCGTCGCTGTCGCTGAACATCATCATGTCCTCGACCGCACGCAGCGCCAACTTCATGTCGTTGAGCCTGCTGATCATCCCGGCGCTGTGCGCGGCCCTGATCGGCAAGTTCCAGGGCTTCTACGCGACCCTGGTCGGCGGGCTGGTGCTGGGCATCCTGGAGGCGGGCCTGCTGGCCTGGCCGGAGGTGGCGTCCTATGCGCAGGCGGTCTATCTGCCGGTGATCCTGGTGGTGCTGTTCTGGATGAACCGGAAGGAGGTGTGGGATGGTCAGCGTGGTTAAGCGTCTGGGCCTGGGCGGGGACCTGGTGCTGCTGGCCATCGGGCTGGGCGGCTTCCTGATGAGCCCCTATTACGTGTTCCTCTTCACCTCGGTGGCCATCACCGCGCTGATCTGCCTGAGCGTGGGGGTGACGACCGAGCGGGCGGGCGTGATCTCGCTGTGCCAGGTCGCCTTTGCGGGCGTGGGGGGTTGGACCAACACCTGGCTGCTGCACCTGTTCCCCGAATCGGCCTGGGCCGTGCCGGTGGGCTTGCTGCTGGCCGGCCTGGTGCCCGCGCTGATGTCGCTGGTGCTGGTGCTGCCCACGCTGCGGGTGCGCGGTGTCCACCTGGCCATCGTGACGCTGGCCTTTGCCCTGGTGGTCAACCTGGTCCTCACCCGGATCAACTTCCCGGGCTTCGACGAGGGCTTCAGCTATCTGCGCAGCGGTTGGCTGGAAAGCGACCCCGCGCTGCTGATGCTGTGCGTGCTGCTGGTCATCGCCATCAGCCGCACCCTGGTGTGGATGGAGCAGCGCCCGGTCGGCGCCGCGTGGTTCGGTGTCAAGTTCAGTGAGCGTGCGCTGGCGGCCTTCGGGGTCAGCGTGCCGGGCGCCAAGCTCAAGGCCTTTGCGGTCGGCGCCTTTGTCGCAGGCATCGCCGGCGGGCTGCTGGAACTGCAGCTGGGTTCGCTGTCGGCGCGCAACTTCGAGCCCATGTCCTCGCTGGTGATCTTCGCGCTGGCGGTGCTGTCGGGCTCGCGCTTCCTGTCCGGGGCGCTGGTGGCGGCGCTGCTGACCTGGTTCGTGCCGGAATTCCTCACCGCCATCGGGCTGGGGGAATGGAAGGACATGGGGGATCTGCTGTTCGCCGCCGGCGCGCTGCATGCCCTGCACGGTCGCATGCGCAGCCATGCGGCGGCCCGCCCGGGTGACAACCCGGTGTCCGGCACGGAACTGCCGGCGCTGGTGGTCTCGGACAAGGCCCAGCCGGCCGAGCTCACGCTGGACCAGCTGACGGTCCGCTACGGGGCGACCCAGGCCGTGTCCGATGTCTGCGTGTCCATCCGGCGGGGCAGCGTGACCGGTCTGGTGGGCCCCAACGGAGCGGGCAAGTCCTCGCTGGTCGATGCCATCACGGGCTTCACCGCTGCCTCCGGCCGGGTCCTGCTGGATGGCAAGGACTACAGCGCGCTGGCGCCGGCGGCGCGGGCGCTGGGGGCGATGCGCCGCACCTTCCAGGTGGGGCGCGCGATCCCGGAACTGACGATCCGCCAGTACGTCAGCCTGGCCAGCGGGCGCGCGCAGGACGACCAGACACTGGGGCCCCTGCTGTGCTGGCTGGGCTGCCCCGCCGCGGACACGCTGATCGCCCAGCTGGATGTGGGCACGCGCCGGCTCATCGAGCTGGCCGCCGCCCTGGCCTCGCGTCCCCGCCTGCTGCTGCTGGACGAACCGGCCGCGGGCATGAGCGCCCACGAGTCGGGGCGGCTGGGCCAGGTCATCCAGGCCATTCCGCAGGTCTTTGGCTGCACGGTGCTGCTGATCGAGCACGACCTGCCGCTGATCCGCAAGGTGTGCAGCGATCTGCTGGTGCTGGAGTTCGGCAAGGTGATCGCCAAGGGACCGGTGGATGAGACGCTGGCCTTGCCCCACGTCGTTGAAGCCTACATCGGAGCATGAGTCGCATGAACGTTCTGGAAATCGATGGCGTGTCGGCCTCCCGCGGGGGATCGCAGGTGGTGCGCCAGGTCAGTTTTGCGATTCCCGACCGCAGCATCACCGTGCTGCTCGGGCCCAACGGGGCCGGCAAGAGCACCCTGCTCGACGGCATTGCCGGCGTGCTGGCGCTGGACGAGGGCACGGTGCGGCTGGAGGGCGACTCCCTGCAGGGGCTCAAGGCGCGCCAGCGCTTTCAGCGCGGCGTGGCCTATGTGGAGCAGGGGCGCACCGTGTTTCCGCGCTTGTCGGTGCGCAAGAACATCGAGGCCGCCGCCCCCAGTGCCCAGGCCGCAGCACGCGGGCTGGCCCAAACGCTGGAGATCTTCCCGGAGCTCGAGAAGCGTCTGGAGGTGCCCGCCGGCATGTTGTCGGGCGGCGAGCAGCAGATGATCGTGCTGGGCCGGGCCTTGATCAACCAGCCACGGCTGCTGCTGATCGACGAGCTTTCGCTGGGTCTGGCGCCGCTGGTGGTGCAGCGCTTCATGCCGCTGCTCACGCGCCTGAAGGCGCAGAGCGTGGCGGTGCTGCTGGTGGAGCAGTACGCCCAGGCGGCGCTGGCCATTGGCGACGACGCGGTGGTGCTGGCCCATGGCGAGGTGGTGTTGCGCGAGCGTTGCGAGCGCCTGCGCGAAGACCCGGCCCTGCTGCAGCGGGCCTATCTGGGGTAAGACAGGAATGACGATCGGGCCCGTTCTCGACATCGTGGACACGGGCCCCTGGCTTGAGGGCAAGGCAATGGAAACCAAGTTTGATTACGTGATCGTGGGCGGCGGCTCGGCCGGCTGCGTGGTGGCCAACCGGCTGTCCGCCAATCCGGCGGTGAAGGTCTGTCTGATCGAGGCGGGGCCGGACGATCGCCAGTTCCCGACCAACCAGCTGGTGAACACGCCGGCCGGCACGATGGGCCTGATGGCCAACCCACGCTACGACTGGATGTACACCTTGCGGGGTGGCCAGGAGGTGGCCCGCCGCGACATCTTCTGCCCGCGCGGCAAGGTGCTGGGCGGCAGCAGTGCCATCAACGGCACCATCTACATCCGCGGCAACCCGCGCGACTACGACCAGTGGGCTCGGCTGGGCAACACCGGCTGGGGCTATGACCAGGTGCTGCCCCTGTTCAAGCGCCACGAAAACCGCCTGGCCGGTGGCAACGCCTTCCACGGCACCGGGGGCGAGCTCAACGTCACGAACCTGCGCAGCCCGCAGGGGGTGAGCAAGGCCTTTGTGGAGGCCGCACTGGAAGCCGGCTACCCCGCCAACGGCGACTTCAACGGCACGACCCAGGAGGGCTTCGGCTTCTTCGAGGTCAACCAGACGCGGGGCGAGCGCATGAGCTCGGCGCGGGCCTTCCTGCACCCGGTGGCCCACCGGCCCAACCTCACCCTCCTGACCGGCACGGCCACACAGCGCGTGGTGCTGCAGGGCCGGCGCGCCACGGGCGTGGAGGTGCTGGTGGACGGGCGCAGGCAGTTGATCGAGGCCCGCCGCGAGGTGGTGCTGTCCGCCGGCGCCATCGGCTCACCGCAGCTGCTGATGCTCTCGGGCATCGGCCCGGCCGAACACCTGCGCAGCCACGGCATTGCCGTGATGCACGACCTGCCCGGCGTGGGCGAGAACTTCCAGGACCACCAGGATGTGCTGGTGATCGCCAAGAGCCAGAGGCACGACCTGTTCGGCTGGTCGCTCGCGGCCCTGCCCTGGATGGCGGCCTCGCCCTTCCAGTTCTACCTGGCCCGGCGCGGCCCCTGGACCTCCAACACCGTGGAGGCGGGCGGCTTCCTCAAGAGCAACCCGACGCTGCAGGACCCGGACCTGCAGTTGATCATCCGGCCCCTGCTGGCCAACCAGCCGCAGCGCAAGATCCCGGTGGGCCATGGCTTCTCGGTGCACATCTCGCTGCTGCGCCCGGCCAGCCGTGGTGCGGTGCGCCTGGCGTCGGCCTCAGCGGCCGACAAGCCGGACCTGCGGCCGAACTTCCTGAGCGAGCGGGTGGATCTGGAGCGTCTGATGTACGGCGTGCGGGCCGTGCGCAAGATCATCCGCACCCCGGCCATGGCCGGCTACTTTGCCGAAGAGCTCTGGCCGGGCGCGGCGGCCGACTCGGACGCCGAGATCGAGCAGTTCGTGCGCGAGCATGTGGCCACCACCTTCCACCCCGCCGGCACCTGCAAGATGGGCGTGGACGAACGCGCCGTGGTGGACCCCCAGCTGCGGGTCCATGGCATCGAGGGCCTGCGCGTGGCCGACGCCTCCATCATGCCCACCATCATCAGTGGCAACACCAACGCACCCACCATCATGATCGGCGAGAAGTGCGCCCAGATGATGCTGGCGGGCGAGACGGTGGCCCGCCCCACGCCGTCGGGCGTGGCGGCCGCGGCCTGAGCCCGTTCCCTTCGGAATTCCTGGAGTACCCCATGTCTCAGTCCCAGATGGTCCTGAACTACATCAATGGCCAATCCGTGCCCGCGCAATCCGGCAGCACCTTTGACAAGGCCGAACCGGCCACCGGCGTCGTGCGCTGGCAGGTGGCCTCCGCCCGGGCGGAGGATGTCGACCAGGCGGTGCAGGCCGCGCAGGCCGCGTTCAAGGGGGCCTGGTCGGCCCTGTCGGGCGCTGCCCGCGGTCGCCTGATCCACCGACTGGCCGACCTGCTGGAGGCCCGCGCCTCGGCCTTTGCCGAGCTGCTGGCCCGTGAGCAGGGCCGCCCGGCCAGCGACCTGATGATGATGGACCTGCCGATGTGCGTGGACACGCTGCGCTACTTCGCGGGTTGGGCCGACAAGCTCGAAGGCCGCACCATCCCCACGGGCGGCTTCATGGGCACGCCCACGTTGAACTACACCCGGCGCGAGCCGGTGGGCGTGGTGGCCTTGATCGTGCCCTGGAACGCACCGCTGATGATCGCCATCTGGAAGCTGGCGCCGGCCCTGGCCGCGGGCTGCACGGTGGTCATCAAGACCTCCGAGGATGCCCCGGTGGCCGTGGGGGCGCTGGCTGCCTTGCTGGACGAGGCCGGCCTGCCGCCCGGGGTGGTCAACATCGTGCACGGCATGGGGCCGGAGGCGGGCGCCTCGCTGGTGGCCCATCCCCTGGTGCGCAAGATCAGCTTCACCGGCAGCACCCAGGTGGGCCGCCTGATCGGCCAGGCCGCTGCCAGCAGTTTCAAGCGGGTGACGCTGGAACTGGGTGGCAAGGCGCCGCAGATCGTGTTCGCCGATGCCGATCTGGACCAGGCGGTGCTGGGCCTGGCGATGGGGCTGTTCGTCAACCAGGGCCAGGTCTGCGCGGCGGGCTCACGCCTGCTGGTCCAGCGCAGCATCCTGCGCGACGTGGAGGACCGGCTGGCGGCCTGCGCGCGCGACATCCGGCTGGTGGGCCACGAGGCCGAACCGGCGCCGCCCTGGGTGCAGATGGGCGCGCTGATCAGCCCCCGGCACCGGGACCGGGTGCAGGAACACATCGACCGTGCCCTGGCCGAAGGGGCCCGCTGCATTGCCGGCGGCGAGGGCGCTCTGCCCAGCGGCGGCTACTACCTGCGCCCGACCCTGTTCACCGACGTGACGCCGGACATGCACCTGGCGCGCGAGGAGGTGTTCGGGCCGGTGGGGGCCATCCTGCCCTTTGACACCGAGGAAGAGGCCATCGCGCTGGCCAACGACTGTGTCTACGGCCTGTCGGCCTCGGTGTGGACGCGCGACCTGGCCACGGCCCACCGCGTGTCCGCCCAGCTGGAGGTGGGGGCCGTGGCCGTGAACTGCTGGAGTCCGCTGGATGCGCGCCTGCCCTGGGGCGGCGTCAAGGACAGCGGGGTGGGCAAGGACTTGTCGCGCCTGGCGCTGGACGCCTACCTGGAAGAGAAGACGGTGACCGTCGCGCTCTGAATCCACTGACCTGTCACTGAAAGACGCCGGCTCCCTCCCTTGCCCGGGGGCCGGTTGCCTGGCAGGCCACACGCTTGACCTGGGAACACACCGCGAAGCCTTTGGCGACGCGGTGAGGGCGAACTCATCTCTGCAATTTGAATTTCGGGGGTTTTTATGTTGAACGAGGAGAGATTCATGCCGGTGGGAATTCGTGCGGTGGCGACCGCGGTGTTGTGCTGTCTGGCGGGTGCCGCCCAAGCCCAGCAGGCGTCGTCGGTGAACATCTATGGCCTGCTGGACGTGGGCCTGGACTACAACAGCAACGTGGGTGGCAAGTCCCAGAAGGACGAGACCACCGGCATCCTGGCGCCCAACATCCTGGGTTTCAAGGGCGAGGAGGATCTGGGCGCCGGCCGCAAGGCCTTCTTCCAGCTCGAAACCCAGTTCGCGGTGGACACCGGCAGCACCATTGGCAACATGTGGGGCCGCCATGCCCTGGTGGGCCTGAAGTCGGCCACGCTGGGCTCGGTCCAGGCCGGCACGGTGTCGGACTTCATGTTCGACAAGCTCGGCGTCGGCCGCTGGGGCGGCGGCAAGATGTTCCCCTACGTCAGCCTGACCTTCACCCGCATGGGCCCGTTCTCGCGCTTCATGCCGACCGGCTCCTTCGACTATGACCGCGTGGCCCTGTCCAGCCGCATCAACAACGCGGTGCGTTACGACAGCCCGGACTACAACGGCTTCAGCTATGGCGCGCTGTACGGCTTTGGCGAGCAGTCCGGCGGCGTTGGCCTGAACAACACCGTCAGCCTGGGGGCCACCTACCTGACCGGTCCCTGGACGCTGCAGGCGGCCGGCACACGCCAGCGCCGCGGGGATGTCAACGACGGGCGCGATGGCCTGCAGACCTTCGGTGCCGGCGGCCGCTACGACTTTGCCAACGGCTCGTCCTTCGACTTCCTCTACACGAACGCGAAGAACACCTTCACCGACGGCAAGATCAATTCCTTCGAGATGGGCTACCTCTACCCGACCTCGGCCAACACCGGTCTGATCGGCCAGTACACCTACATGAAGGGCAATGACGTGATCGGTGGTGCGGGCGCGCACCAGATCAACACCAGCTTCCACTACAAGCTGTCGATGCGCACGCGGGTCTATGCCTCGTATGCCTGGCAGAAGGTGGTGGGCGGCGACGGTCTGGACCATGCCCAGATCATCGCGACGGCGGGCCAGTCCAGCAGCGACACGCAAGGGCTGTTCCGCCTGGGCCTGTTCCACGCCTTCTGAACGTCGGCCCGGCGTCCGTGGGGAGCATCGGTGGCTCAGTCCAAGCTGGCGCGGCACCTCGACTTGGACGAGGCGTTCGCACTGGGGGTGCCGCTGCTGGAGGGGCTGCACCAGGCGCAAGCCCTGTATGCCCGCCAGATGGATGCCCTCCTGCGGTCCCACGGTCTGACCACGGGCACCTGGCTGCTGCTGGCCGAGCTGAAGGACGCGGGGGGCTGCCCCCTGTCCGACCTGGCTTCGCGCATGAGCGTGCACCTGTCGACCCTCACCAAGACGGTTCAGCGCCTGGAGCAGGGCGGGTGGGTCCACCGCAGTCGGCCACCGGGTGACCTGCGGGTGTCCCTGCTTCAGCTCACCGCATGGGGGGGCGAACGTCTGGACGCGGTCAACGGTGCGCTTTCCGGCCCGCTGGCGCCCGGTGCCGTGGGCTTGTCCCCGGCGCAGTGGGGACAGGTGGCGCCGCTGCTGGCGACCCTCGTGCACCCGAGGCGGCGGCCACGGGTTTCACTTTAGGACGAGACCTTGCCCTCAAGGTCTGCTCGCGAGAGCGAGTTCACGGCGGGTGCTTGCACCCGCTTTTTTTTTTGCAGACACAAGCCCCGTTCCTCCGCTTGTCCGCAGATCAAGGAATCGCGCCGGAGAAGGCAGACGTTTGCGCTCCATCAAATTGCTTGTTTTCGTCTAAATGAGAATTCAGCAATTAATTCAGCGGTGGGCGGCCTGCCCGCTGCATCTCTTTCAAAGGAGTGCCGAACGTGAGCGAAGGAACGTGGTTGGTGGGAACGGCCGGGCAGGGGGTGCTGCGCAGTGCCGATGGCGGGGCCTCCTGGCATCGGCTGGGACTGCGGCAGGTGATGGAGTTCGATTCGGTGGTCCGGTCCCTGGCGATCAGTCCCGCCGATCCGGCGACGGTCTATGCCGGCGCCGACATGGGGCTGTGCGTCAGCCACGATGTGGGTGGCCGCTGGGAGCGGGTGTCTGCCCCGTTCGATGGCCAGACCGTCTGGAAGGTGGCGGTGGACCCACAGGATGCCCAGCGCATCTTCGTGGGCACCGGTGCGCCTTCGCGGGCGGTGCTGTGGCGTTCGCTGGATGGTGGCCGCAGCTGGACCCGCGCGCCGGTGGACATCCCCGAGCTCTGCGCCGGCGTGAACCGTCCGCGCCTGCTGGCCTTCGCCTTCGACCCCACCGATCGCAACCGCCTCTGGTTCGGGCTGGAGGAGGGCGGCCTGTTCCGCAGTGCCGATGGGGGCGACCACTGGGAGCGCGTGGACGATCGCCTGTTGTGGGACTTCCACACCGACATCCACGCCATCCATGTGCTGCCCAACCACGGGCGCAAGACGGTGGTGGTGGTCTGCGTCAATGCCGTCTACCGCAGTCACGACGACGGCCAGACCTGGGAAGGCATGCTGCCCCATGACGACTACGGGCTGTACTACGCCCGCACGCTGGGCGCGCCTGCCGGCAGCGAGGACACCCTCTACCTGGGCATTTCGGATGGCACGCCCGGCACCACCAGCCGCATCCTGGTGAGCCGGGACGCGGCCGAGCACTGGGAGGTGCTGCCGCTGCCACAGCAGCCGAACGCCTGCTTCTGGGCCATCGCGGTGAACCCGGCCGATGCGCGCCAGGTGATCGCCGGCACCAAGTACGGCCACCTGTTCACCTCCGGCGACGGCGGGCTGGGCTGGCGCAAGCAGTGGCGTGAGTTCAGCGAGATCAGCGATGTGCTGTGGTCGCCGGCCGTGGCCGACATCCACCCGGCCCACCAGTCGATTGCGCACAAGCGCTGAAGGAGCCGAGCATGAAGCCCACCATCGTGCGCAACCACATTGCGCTGTTCGTCTCCGATCCCGATGCCTCAGCCCGCTGGTACGCCGATGTGCTGGGCATGCAGGAGTGCGGCCGCTCCGAGCACTGGATCATGATGTCCTTCGGTCAGAAGCACCATGACATCGCCCTGATCCAGGCCGAGGCAGGGGCCCACCAGGGCGGCCTGGGCCTGCAGCACTACGGCATGGAGGTCGCTGGCGATCTCGACACGCTGCGGCGCCTGTACGGCATGTTGCTGTCGAAGAACGTGACCATCGTGAAGATCACCGACCGCGAGATTGGCATTGGTCTGTACTTCACCGACCCCGATGGCAACCGCCTGGAGTTCTTCCTCGAGACGGACCACGAGGATGCCCGCGCCAAGGCGCGTTTCCAGGCTGCGGGGGGCCCCAGCCGCCCCATCACGCTCGAACCGATCTTCTGAGCGCGGCCCCCTCACTTTTTCAGGAGCACAGTCATGAAACTTCACAACACCCAAGTGGTCATCGTGGGCGGTGGCCCCAACGGCATTGCAGCGGCTCACCACATGGGCCTGTACGGGCTGGACTGCGTGGTGCTGGAGACGGCCACCGACATCCTGCCGTACCCACGCGCCGTTGGCATGGACGACGAGGCCCTGCGCGTGCTGCAGACCGTCGGTGTGGCCGAGGATGCCCACCAGGACATGATCAGCCACGTGCCGCTGCGCTACTACAACGCCCGCGGGACCTGCTTTGCCGAAGTGAAGCCCACCAGCGTGGACAACGGCTGGCCCATGCGCAACCTGTTCATGCAGCAGCTGCTGGAGGCCACGATGCGCGAGCATCTGGTCCGCCGGCCCAGCGTGGACCTGCGCCTGGGCCACGAGATGACCGAACTCCAGCAGGACGAGGCCGGCGTCACCCTGACGGTCAAGCAGCCCGACGGCGAGCTCTATGCGCTGCGGGCCCAGGTCGTGGTGGGCGCCGACGGCGGGCGCTCCAGCGTGCGCAAGCTGCTGGGCCTGGAGCTGGTGGGCCTGACCCACCCGCGCAAGTGGGTCGTGGTCGATGCGGTGAACGATGAGCTCGACGCCCCCTACACCGCCCTGCATGCCAACCCGCAGCGGCCCTTCGTCTGCATCCAGCTGCCCTACCGCCAGCGGCGCTGGGAGTTCATGCTGATGGAGGACGAGGATGAGGACACGATGTGCGAGGAGGGCAACATCCGGCGCCTGATCCGGGCCCACATCGGCGATGCGGTCGACCGGCTGGAGATCATCCGCATCCGCGCCTACACCCACAACTCGCGCGTGGCCCAGCGCTTCGTCAAGGGGCGGGTGGCGCTGATCGGCGACGCGGCCCACATCACCCCGCCCTGGGCCGGCCAGGGCCTGAACTCCGGCCTGCGCGACGTGGGCAACCTGTGCTGGAAGGTGGCGATGGTGGTGCTGGGTCGGGCCGACGCCGCCATTCTGCAGACTTATGACACCGAACGCCGTGGCCATGCCACCGACCTGATCACCCTGGCCGACAACATGGGGGCCGTTCTGGGCATGACCAACCCGCTGGTCGCCGGTGTGCGGGACTGGCTGTTCCAGGCCGTGGACACGGTCGACAGCCTGCGCGAGCACCTGCTGGAATTCCGCTTCAAGCCGCGCGCCATCCTGACCCAGGGGCTGGTCCACCATGAGCGCCCGCTGGACGTGCGCGAAGAGGACCAGGTCGGGCAGCTGTTCATTCAGCCCTGGGTCGAGGATGCCCAAGGCCAGCGTCAACGGCTGGACGATGTGCTGGGCCCCTGGTACGCGGTGATTGGCTTTCGCACCAACCCCATCGCCCATCTCGGCGAGGAGGCGCAGGCCACCTGGCGGGCCCTGGACACCCGCTTCATCCAGGTCAACCGCTCCCGCAGCGGGTACGGGCGCCACCAGCCGCTGCAGACCGAAGGGGTGGTGTGCGTGGAGGATGTCGACAACCGCCTGGAGCAATGGTTCGGGCAGGTGCGTGACACGGTGGTGGTGGTTCGCCCCGACCGCTTCATCGCGGCCATCACCACGCCCGAGCGGCTGGCGTCGACGCTGGCCAAGCTCAAGCGCCAGTTTGAGGCGGGGCGCGGGCACTGAGCCGGGCCAGGTTCCGGGGCGACCGGGCGGCGGGATGCCCTCACCCGCTTGCTAGGATCGCTGCAAGGGGGGCCGTGGAGGACCTTCACGCCATGGCCACCCGGCCGGCAGCCCCCGGAACCTGCAAGGAACTGGAATGGACATCGATTTTTCGGGGCTGACGGCCTACCAGCGCTACAAGCTGATGGCCAGCTTGATCGTCCCGCGCCCGATCGCCTGGGTCACCACGCTGGGGCCGCAAGGCGTGGTCAATGCCGCGCCGTTCTCGATGTTCAACATGATCGGTGAGGACCCGCCGATCCTGATGCTGTCGGTCAACCGCCTGCAGGACGGTCGGCTGAAGGACACGGCGGCGAACATCCTGGCCCACGGCGAGTTCGTGGTGCACCTGTGTGACGAGCCCCTGGCCGAGCAGATGCACGCCTGCGGCGAGAGCCTGGCGCCGGAGGTGAGCGAGCTGGAGCGCTTCGGGCTGGCGACCGCGCCGTCCCAGTCGGTGCGGCCGCCACGCATCGCGCTGGCGCCGGTGGCCTTCGAATGCACCCTGCACGAGACGATGGAGACCGACAGCCGCTACGTGTTCATCGGCCGGGTGCGCTGGCTGCATGTGCGTGACGGGCTGGTGGACACCGACACCTGGCGGGTGCGGCTGCAGGATTACCACCCGGTGGGGCGGTTCGGCGCCAGCTTCTACGTCAAGACGAACGAGCGTTTCGTGATCGGCGCGCCGGGGGACACGGCGCCCACCCGCACCGCCATTGACGAACTGTGAGCCTGGCCCGGCCCACGGGCGGAATTAGAAGGCGCACTTCTTGCTTACAATTTTCATCAGCCAGGCTGCTTGCCCCAAATGGGTGAGAACCGCTGGGCCAGAAGTCCTCAATCGGAGCGCGGAGGAGACAGATTCCGTTTTGTTCGATTCGAGGTTGTCATGCCATTGCTGAAGTTCAACATCATCCGCGGCCGTTCCCGTCAAGAGATCGACACGCTCCTGGACGCCGCCCACGAGGCCATGCTCGAGGCCTTCAAGGTGCCCGAACGCGACCGCTACCAGATCGTGCTGGAGCACGACGCCCACATGCTGCGCGCCCTGGACACGGGCCTGGGCATCCCCCGCAGCGAGAAATTCGTGCTGCTGGAAGTGGTCTCCCGCCCCCGTTCCAAGGAAGCCAAGCAGGCCTTCTACAAGCTGATGGCGCAGACGCTGGAAAGCCGCTGTGGCATTTCGCCCAACGACCTGATGGTCAGTTTCGTGATCAACAGCGATGAGGACTGGTCCTTCGGCGGTGGCCGGGCCCAGTTCCTGACCGGCGAGCTCTGAAGCCCGCTTGACCACTGCCGCGGCTGTCATGCGACGGCCCTAAGCGGCAGTTGGCCCAACGGCGTTGACCTGACGCAAATCGCGCTGTGCGGTGCCTCTCGCAGAGGCTTGCAACAGCGCCGGGTTGATGCCGTTTCATCCCCCATCGGGATCGGGGCGCTCCCGCCACACTGGGAGGCTGCGACACACGTGCTGCCCATGTTTTCTCGCATCTGACCGCGGGACGCTTCGTGGGCGCCGCCGAGGTGTCGTGCCTGGAACCCAATGGGGAGTGCTTGATGATCGACAGACTGTCATTCCG
The DNA here is from genome assembly GCF_020387415.1 of Ideonella benzenivorans. Lineage (GTDB taxonomy): Bacteria > Pseudomonadota > Gammaproteobacteria > Burkholderiales > Burkholderiaceae_C > Ideonella > Ideonella benzenivorans. The sequence goes on from NZ_JAGWCB010000007.1 coordinate 63,137, forward strand.
ACAAAAGATATTCGTGCTGGTGGGCGCCGCGGTGGTGGCGGTGTTTGCGCTGGCGGTTCAATCGCTGATCCAGGTCTCGCGCCTGACCGAGGCGGCGCACCGGGGCAAGCTGGTGTCGGCGGTGGAATCCGCCTATGGGCTGGCCGAGGGGTTCCGACAGCAGGTGCTGGCCGGCAAGATGACCGAGGCCCAGGCCCAGGCGGCCGCCAAGGAAGCCCTGCGCCAAGTCCGCTACGGCGATGGGATGAAGGAGTACATCTTCATCTGGAGCACCGAGGGGCGCAGCGTGATGCACGCCGTGAACCCGTCCTGGGAGGGCCAGGTCAAGCTGGGCCAGATCAAGGACGCCCGTGGCGGCGACGTGATCCAGCTGATGATCGATGCGATGGCGGCCAGCCGGACCGGGCGGGCCGAGCTGGACACCGATTTCGTGCGCCCGGGTGAAACCCAGGCCGTGCCCAAGAAGCTCTACCTGATGAAGGTGGAGGGCTGGAACTGGCTGGTGGGCTCAGGGGTGTACACGGACGACGTGCAGGCGGCCGTGCTGGGCGAGCAGCTGCGCACCGGCGCCAAGGTCACGGTGGTGCTGGTGCTGCTGGTGCTCCTGGGCGGGATGATCAGCCGCGGCGTGCTGCGGCAGATCGGTGGAGACCCGGCCGAGGCGTCGCGGGTGATGGATGAGGTGGCGCACGGCAATCTGGCCGTGCAGCTGCCCCAGACGGCGCCGGGCAGCATGCTGGGCCGCCTGGTGTCCATGGTCACCGCCCTGCGGGGCACCGTGACCCAGGTGCGCCAGTCGGTGGACAGCATCTCGGTGGCCGCGCGGGAGATCGCCACCGGCAACACCGACCTGAGTGCGCGCACCGAGCAGACGGCGTCCAACCTGCAGGAAACAGCCAGCTCCATGGAGCAGCTGACCAGCACCGTGCGCCAGAGCGCCGATGCCGCCCGCACCGCCAACCAGCTGGCCTCGTCGGCCGCGGGCGTGGCCGAACAAGGGGGCCGGGTGGTGTCGGACGTGGTGCACACGATGAACGACATCAACCACGCCAGCCAGAAGATTGCCGACATCACCGGGGTGATCGACGGCATTGCCTTCCAGACCAACATCCTGGCGTTGAACGCCGCGGTGGAAGCGGCCCGGGCCGGCGAACAGGGCCGCGGCTTCGCGGTGGTGGCCGGCGAGGTGCGCAGCTTGGCGCAGCGCAGCGCCGAGGCCGCCAAGGAGATCAAGACCCTGATCGGGGCCAGCGTCGAGAAGGTCGAAACCGGGGCCCGCCTGGTGGGGCAGGCCGGAGACACCATGGGAGACATTGTCTCCTCCGTGCGCCGGGTCACCGATGTGGTGGGCGAGATCACCGCTGCCACCGCGGAGCAGAGCCAGGGCATTGGCGAGGTCAACCAGGCCGTCACCAACCTCGACCAGATGACGCAACAGAACGCGGCGCTGGTCGAACAGTCGGCGGCCGCAGCCGAGAGCCTGCGCGAGCAGGCCCAGCGCCTGGCCTCGGTGGTGGCCCACTTCCGGCTGGAGGATGGCGCCGCAGGGGGCGCGGCTGCTCAGTTCGCCACCGGCTCGTCGGCCAGCGTCCAGGCCACGTCCAGCAGCACCTGAGCGCCCTGGGTCAGCTCGCGCGGGGCGGTGTACTCGCGCGGGTTGTGGCTCAGCCCGCCGGCGCTGGGCACGAAGATCATCGCCGTGGGTGCGATGCGGGCCAGCATCTGCGCATCATGGCCGGCGCCCGAATGCAGCCGCCGGCACGCCAGGCTGCGGGTGCGGGCGGCCGTCTCCACCAGGCGCACGATCCGCTCGTCGAACGGCACCGGCTCGAAGCGCGCCAGCCGCCGGCTGCTGATCTGCAGACCCTCGGCCTCGGCCAGTTCGGCCACGCGCACCGCCAACTGGGTCTCGGCCTGTTGCAGCCGGGCCTCGTCGGTGTGGCGCAGGTCGATGGTCAGGGTGGCCGTGCCGGGGATCACGTTGATCAGGTTGGGGCGCAGGCTCAGCGCGCCCACGGTGGCCACCAGGCCCGGGCCCAGGCGCTGCGTCAGTTCGCGCAGGAACACGGCGATGGCCGCGGCCGCATAGCCCGCGTCATGGCGCAGGTGCATCGGCGTGGTGCCCGCGTGGTTCGATTGGCCGCGCAGCGTCACCTCCTGCCAGGAGATGCCCTGCACGCCCTGCACCGCGCCGATCGCCAGCCCTTCGACCTCCAGCACCGGGCCTTGCTCGATGTGCAGCTCCAGAAAGGCGTGCGGCCGGATGCTGCCGCAGGGCAGCGGGCCGGCGTAGCCGATGCGCTGCAACTCGTCGCCCAGGCGCGCGCCGTCGATGGCCACGGTGTCCAGCGCCTGCTGCAACGGCAGGCCGCCCGCATGCACCAGGGAACCCATCATGTCCGGCTGGAAGCGCGCGCCCTCCTCGTTGGTGAAGGCGGCCAGCACCAGCGGGCGCTCGGTCTGCACGCCGTGGGCGTCCAGCCAGCGCAGCACCTCCAGCCCCGCCAGCACGCCGTAGTTGCCGTCGTAGCGGCCGCCGGTGGCCACGGTGTCGATGTGCGAGCCCAGCATCACCGGCGCAGCCTTGGGCTGTCGGCCCGGCCGGGTGCCGAAGAGGTTGCCGATCTGGTCCACCTGCACGTCCAGCCCCTGGGCCTTCATCCAGGCCACCAGGGTGTCGCGGCCGGCCCGGTCGGCGTCGGTCAGGGCCAGGCGGCAGACGCCGCCTTCGGGCGTGGCGCCCAGCGCCGCGTGGGCTTCCAGCCGGTCCATCAGGCTGGCCTCGTCCGGGCCGTGGCGCTGCAGCCAGTGGGTCTGGGCCGAGCGCACCGCGTCGGCCGGCAGGCCGGTCAGGGTGCGGTAGAGGGTGGGGGCCGTGGCGCCCTCGGTGCTGAAGACCAGCACCCGGCTGTGCGCGTCCAGGCCCAGGGCCTGGGCCTGCGCCGGGTGGGCCTGCAGCGCGAGCAGCGCGGCCACGCCCGCCGCGCCGGATTCGCCTGAGAGCACCGGCACATCGCCCTCGGTGGCATGGGCCAGCCGCACCATGGCGGATTGGGCCAGCGCGTCGTCCACGGTCATGAACAGGTCCACGGCCGGCTGCAGGAAGCGCCAGGCCAGCGGCGAGGGCTCCCCGCATGCCAGCCCGGCCATCAATGAATCGACACTGCCGCTGGCGACGGCCGGCTGCCCGGCGCGGGCGCTTTGCAGCAGGCAGTCGGCCTGCTCGGGCTCGACCACGATGAAGCGCGGACGGGCCGCGCCATAGCGCTCCCACAGCGTGCTGACCACGCCGGCGGCCATGCCGCCCACGCCACCCTGCAGCACCACATGGGTCCAGGGGCAGGGCCCGTCGGCGGGCGCCAGGTCCAGCAGCTCGTCGGCCAGGATGGCGTAGCCCTGCATCACGTCGCGCGGTACCGCCTCGTAGCCGGGGTAGGAGGTGTCGGAGACCACGTCCCAGCCGTTCGCGCGGGCCAGCCGCTCGGCCTCTCGCACCGATTCGTCGTAGTTGCCGGCAATGCGCACGATCTCCGCGCCATAGGCGGCGATTGCCTGCTCCCGCTCCTGACTGACCTGGGCGTGCAGCACGATCACGCAGCGGCAGCCCAGGCTTTGCGCGGCGGCCGCCAGGGCCCGGCCGTGGTTGCCATCGGTGGCGCTGATGACGGTGAAGTCACGCAGCGCGGCGGCGTGTCGGCCGCCCAGCAGGTCGGCGGCGCTGAAGCCGGCCTCGGGCCAGCGGCGCTGCACCAGGCGCAGCAGCGCGAACGGCGCGCCCAGGGTCTTGAAGCTGGCCAGCGGCGAGCGGCAGGATTCGTCCTTGAGCGTGAGCTGGCCCAGGCCCAGTGCCGCCGCCAACCGGGGCAGGCGCCAGGCGGGGGTGGGCTGCGGGGCCATCAGCGGCCAGTGCGCCAGATCGGCACGGGCCCGGTGGGCGGCGGACAGGTTCAGCACCTCGGCCAAGGCCGGGTCGTAGGGGCGGCGGGTGGCCGCGGGATTGGCGAAGAACATCGGCAGCGGAAGCGGCGAAGGGTCAGTGGGCGGCGCGCGGCAGTTGCTGGCGCACCAGTTCGGCGAAGTAGCGCGCGCCCACGGGCAGCAGCGCGTCGTTGAAGTCGTAGCCGGCGTTGTGCAGCGGCAGGGCGCCGGGCTGCTCGCCCGTGCCGTTGCCCAGGAAGATGAAGGCGCCGGGCACCCGCTGCAGGAAGGCGCCGAAGTCCTCGGAGATCATCAGCGGCGGGTAGTCCGCCTGCACGTTCGCAGGGCCAACCACGGCCCGGGCGGCCGCCAGGGCGGCCTCGGTGCAGGCCGGCCAGTTCACGGTGGGGGCGAACTCGTGGGTGTACGTCACCGCGACCTGCGCGCCATGGGCGGCACCGACGCCGGTGGCGATGGCGCGGATGCGCTGCGCCAGCAGGGCCTGCACCGCCGGCGTGTAGCTGCGCGTGTCGCCGCGGATCACGACCTGGCCGGGCAGCGCGTTGCGCAGGCCATCGGTCTGGAATTCGGTGCAGGACAGCACGGCGGATTCGCCCGGGTCGACCGCTCGCGCCACCACCGTCTGCAGCGCCAGCACGATCTCGGCGCCGATCACCAGCGGGTCCACCGCCATGTGGGGGCGGGCGGCATGGCCGCCGCGGCCGGTGATGCGGATCTCGAAATTGTCCTCGGCCGCCATCATCGGCCCCGGCCGGGTGGCGATGTGGCCGGCCGCCAGCCCGGGCAGGTTGTGCAGGCCGTAGATCGCGTCCACCGGAAAGCGCTCGAACAGGCCGTCGGCCATCATTGCGGCAGCGCCGCGGCCGTGTTCCTCGGCTGGCTGGAAGATGAAGCGCACCGTGCCGTCGAAGTCGCGCTGCTCGCTGAGCAACTGGGCGGCGGCCAGCAGCATCGCCATGTGGCCGTCGTGGCCGCAGGCATGCATGCGGCCCGGGTGCTGCGAGGCATGGGCCCGTCCCGGCGCTTGCTCGCCCAGGGCCAGCGCATCCATGTCGGCCCGCAGGCCGATCACGCCGCGGCCCTGGCCCACGCGCAGGTTGGCCACCAGGCCGGTGCCGCCCAGGCCGCGGTGCACCTCCAGGCCCAGCACGCCCAGCACCTGGGCCACGTAGTCGGCGGTCTGGCGTTCCTCGAAGCCGGTTTCCGGGAAGCGGTGCAGGTGGTGGCGCCAGCGCACCCAGGTGTCGGGGGCGGGCGCGGGCAGGGGCGGGTTGTTCATCGGCGACTCCGGGGCAGGGCCCCATTGTTGGGGGCCTGCGCTGCCAAGGGGACTCGTTTTGTCCCATTGGGATGCGGCCCCTGTCTCAAGATGGCCGGCAAAATGAGCAGATGTCTCAAGCCCTGGACCGTCTGGATCGCCAGATCCTGGAAGCGCTGCAGCAGGATGCGACCGTGCCGGTGCGCACCCTGGCCGAGCGCCTGCACAGCTCGCCCGCCACCTGCCAGCGCCGCATCGCCCAGTTGCGGGCCCGCGGGGTGATCCGCCGTCAGGTGGCGCTGCTCGACCCCGATTTGGTGGGCCGCCCGCTGACCGTGTTCGTCTCGGTCGAGCTGGACAAGCAGAACGACGCGCTGCTGCGCGCCTTCGAGCAGAAGATGGCGGCCCAGCCGGCCGTGATGGCCTGCTGGGAGGTCTCGGGCGAGTTCGACTTCCTGCTGATCGTCACCGCCGCGACGATGACCGAGTACCACGCCTTCACCCGGGCGTTGTTCTCATCTCACAACAACGTGCGCAATTTCAAGAGCATGTTCGCGATGAACTGCGCCAAGTTCGAGACCCGGCTGCCGCTGGAACTGCCCGAGGCCTGAGCCCGCCTCCCCCGAAATCCGCCGCCGCGGCCCAGAGGCCTGTGTCACACTGGAAAAGTCGACCTGGCCTGGCCAGACGGTGTCCCTCCACAGGAAGTCCGCATGCCCCTCCGGCCTGTTGCAGGTGCCCTCACTTCGTTGCGCCGCTCCCCCGTGGTGGTGGCGGCGGTCGTCACTTCGCTGGTGGCGGTGCTGGTGGTGTCGCTGGCCGGGGTGTCGATCTGGCAGGAGCGCAACCGGCAGCGCGAACGGGCGGCGGCCTCGACCCAGAACCTGGCCCGCCTGCTCGAAGGCCGGGTCGGGGATCTGCTGGCGCGGGTGGACATCCTGCTGCATGTGGCCACCGTGCGCCTGAAGGACGCCTCGTTGCCCCCCTCGCCAGTGCTGGCCCAGGAGTTGGAGGCCATGGCCCGGGCGGTGCCGGTCGTGCGGGGGGTGTACTTGGTGGATGCGCACAACCGGCCGGTCTGGGTCTGGGGTGCTGTTCGCCATTCCCCTCCGCCGCTGCCCGACCTTCAGACGCTGGATTGGCGGCGTTCGAACACGGTGCTGCAGACCGGTCCGCTCTGGAAGCCGTCCGAGCGCGTGTGGGTGCTGTTGTACTCCTGGCCTTGGCACGACGGCGCCGGCCAACTGGCCGGCATGGCCCACGCCGAGGTGGCGGTGGAGGCCTTCGACCCGGTGTTCAAGGGGATCGACCTCGGGCGGACCGGGGCGGCCACGCTGCGCACGGCCAGCCAACTGGCCCTGGTTTACCGCCGTCCCTGGCCGGGCGGCAGCCAGGATGACGTGGGGCGCAGCCAAGTGTCCGACCAGCTGCGGCAGGCTCTGGCCCGGGCGCCTGAGCAGGGCGAGTACGTGGCGGTCGTCCCGGTGGACGGGGTGGCGCGCATCAATGCCTACCGGCGTGTCCATGGTCAGGACCTGTACCTGCTGGTCGGCCTGCCGGAGACGGACTTTCCCAAGGGATGGAACCGGGTGGATGCCAGCGTGCTGGGGCTGGCCCTGGCCGCCATCGGCGTGGCCTTCCTGACGGTGTGGGCCCTGCTGCTGCGCTCGCGGCAGGCGGTCGACGCGGCGCAGGGTCGCAGCGAGGCCATCGTCAACTCCTCGTGCGACGCCATCATCGCCACCACGCCGGACGGGCTGGTCACCGGCTGGAACCCCGCGGCCGAAGCGATGTTTGGCTATACGCAGGCCGAGATGCTGGGCCAGCCGCTGCTGCGGCTGTTCCCCGCCGATCGGCAGGTGGAGGAGCAGGGCCTGCTGGAGCGCCTGCGCCAGGGCGAGGCGATCGAACATCTCGAGACCGAGCGCTTGCACCGGGACGGGCACCGCATCGCGGTGTCGGTGGCCCTGTCGCCCATCGTCGACCGCGAGGGCCGGGTGCTGGGCACCTCGCGCATCGCGCGCGACATCACCCGTCAGAAGGCGCTGGAGCGGCAGGTGCGCGAGATGGCCTTTCTGGATCCGCTGACCCGGCTGCCCAACCGGCGGCTGGTGATGGAGCGGCTGCTGCACATCCAGCAAGGCTGCCGGCGCACCCAGGCGCATGCGGCGGTGCTGTTCGTGGACCTGGACCGCTTCAAGCAGCTCAACGACCGGCATGGCCACGCGATGGGCGACCAGGTGCTGATCGAGGTGGCGGTGCGCCTGCAGGCGGTGGTGCGCGAGAACGACACCGTGGGGCGCCTCGGCGGTGATGAGTTCGTGATCCTGTGCGAAGGCCTGGGCCACAGCGAAGACGAGGCCCTGCGGGCCGCACAGACGGTGCGCGACAAGGTGCAGCGGGCGCTGGACCGCCCCTTCACCTGGGATGGCGCCTGCCACGAACATGGTGCCAGCGTGGGCATCCGCGTGTTCGGCGGCGGGCACGAGGACCTGGACGCGCTGCTGCACGATGCCGACCGCGACATGTACGAGGACAAGGCCCGGCGCCGCGCGGCGCCGGTCGGTTCACTCTGAGCCGGTGCGCGCGGGCAGCACCGTGCCCCGGCATTCGCCCAGGCCGATGCGGCGCCAGCCGGGGCGCTCGCAAAAGCCCCGCAGGACCACGGTGTCACCGTCCTCCAGGAAGCTGCGCTGCTCGCCGTTGCTGAGGCGCAGCGGCTGCTGGCCGCCGGCACTCAGTTCCAGCAGCGAGCCGCCCTGCTCGGGCGCCGGGCCGGACAGCGTGCCCGTGCCCAGCAGATCGCCGCTGCGCAGGTTGCAGCCGTTCACCGTGTGGTGCGTCAGCAGCTGGGCCGGGGTCCAGAAGGCGTCGGCCGCCCTGCTGGTGGAGAGGCGGTCGCCCGCGTGGCCGGCGGCCCGCATCGCGGGCGTCTGCAGCCAGACCTCCAGCTGGATGTCGAGGGCGCCCTGCTGCTGGTTGTCCTCACTGTCCAGGTAGGGCAGGGGCGCGGGCTGGGTGTCCGGCCGCTGCAGTGGCGCGCGGAACGGCGCCAGCGCCTCCATCGTCACCACCCAGGGCGAGACGCTGCTGGCGAAGTTCTTGGCCAGGAAGGGGCCCAGCGGTTGGTACTCCCAGGCCTGCAGGTCGCGGGCGCTCCAGTCGTTGAACAGGGCCACACCGAACAGGTGGGCTTCGGCCTCGCCCAGCGCCACCGGCTCGCCCAAGGCGTTGGGAGCGCCGACGAACAGGCCCAGTTCCAGCTCGTAGTCCAGCCGCCGGCAGGGGCCGAAGCGGGGGCGGGTTCCGCCCTCGGGCGGGCGGGTCTGGCCCCAGGGGCGCCGTACCGGCTGGCCGCTGGCCACGATGGACGAGGCCCGGCCGTGGTAGCCGACGGGCACCCAGCTGTAGTTGGGCAGCAGCGGTTGCTCGGGCCGGAACTGCCGGCCCACCGTGGTGGCGTGGTGGATGCTGGCGTAGAAGTCGGTGTAGTCGCCGATCTCGCAGGGCACGCCCAGTTCCACGCTGGCCTGCGGGTGCAGGGCGGCCGCCCAGTCGGCCTGGCGGGGGCTGCCTTCGTGCAGGCCCTCGAACAAGGCCTGCCGCAGGCGCCGCCGCTCGCTCAGCGGCCAGGCCATCAGCCGGTTCATGTCGCCGTGCGGCACCAGGCCGGCTTCGGCCAGGTCCAGCAGCTGGTCGCCGATGGCCGCGCCCAGGCGCCAGTCGCTGTCGCCGGGCCGGCGCCAGCGGCCGTAGGGCAGGTTCTGCAGCGGGAAGTCGCAGGCCGGCGCATTGGCGCTGGCCACCCAGCTGCGCGCCGCGGCCGCGTGCGTGGCGTCGGGCAGGTAGGTGCTCATCGCGCCGCCTCCGCCGTGCCCAGCTCCCGCGCATGCAGAAAGGCCGCCTGCCGGGGGGCGCGGCGGGTCTGTGCCCACTCGTCCAGCATGGCCCATTTCACCGCGTCCAGCCGGGCCAGCAGGGCGGCCTCGTCCGGGTCGGGGCAGGCCAGTTCCAGCCGGTGGCCGTTGGGGTCGAAGAAGTAGATCGAGTGGAACAGGCTGTGGTCGGTCACGCCCAGCACCTCGACGCCCTGGGCCTCCAGATGGGCCTTGGCGGCCAGCAGCGCGGCCCGGTCTGGCAGCTTGAAGGCGATGTGCTGCACCCAGGCTGGGGTGGCCGGGTCGCGGCCCATCGGCGGCTGGGTGGGCAGCTCGAAAAAGGCCAGCACGTTGCCGCCGCCGGCGTCCAGGAAGACATGCATGTACGGGTCTGGCGCCTTGGTGGACGGCACCCGGTCCTCGGCGATGGCGAGCACGAACTCCATGCCCAGCATCTGGCGGTACCAGAGCACGGTCTCCTGGGCGTCCTTGCAGCGGTAGGCAGCGTGGTGCACGCCGCCCAGCCGGAAGGGCAGCGCGGGCAGGGGCAGGGCGCCGCTCATACTGCCTCCAGCACGCCGCGGCGCAGCTGGTCCCGCTCGATCGATTCGAACAAGGCCTTGAAGTTGCCCTCGCCAAAGCCTTCGTCGCCCTGGCGCTGGATGAACTCGAAGAACACCGGGCCCAGCAGCGTCTGCGAGAAGATCTGCAGCAAGAGACGCGGCGTGCCGCCGGCCGTGCTGCCGTCGAGCAGGATGCCGCGCGTCTTCAGCGCGTTGATCGGCTGGCCGTGGCCGGGCAGGCGCTCGTCCAGCATCTCGTAGTAGGCGTCGTTGGGCGCGGTCATCAGCGGGACGCCGGCCAGCGCCAGCTGGTCGATCGTGCCCAGCAGGTCGTCGGTCAGCAGGGCCACGTGCTGGATGCCCTCGCCGTTGAACTGCATCAGGAACTCCTCGATCTGGCCCGCGCCTTTCTTGGACTCCTCGTTCAGCGGGATGCGGATCAGCCCGTCTGGCGCCGTCATGGCCTTGCTGGTCAGGCCGGTGTACTCGCCCTGGATGTCGAAGTAGCGGATCTCGCGGAAGTTGAACAGCTGCTCGTAGAAGCGGGCCCAGAAGGCCATGCGGCCGCGGTAGACGTTGTGGGTCAGGTGGTCGATCAGCTTCAGGCCGAAGCCCACGGGGTGACGGTCCACGCCCTCGAGGAACTCGAAATCGATGTCATAGATGCTCTTGCCGTCCTCGAAGCGGTCGATCAGGTAGAGCGGTGCGCCGCCGATGCCCTTGATGGCCGGCAGGCGCAACTCCATCGGGCCGGTCGGGATCTCGATGGGCTGCGCCCCCCGCAACAAGGCCAGCGCATAGGCCTGGTGGGCGTCCCGCACCCGGAAGGCCATGCCGCAGGCCGAGGGGCCATGCTCCGCGGCAAAGTAGGTGGCCAGGCTGTGGGGCTCGTTGTTGACGATGAAGTTGATGTCGCCCTGGCGGTAGAGCAGCACCTGCTTGGACCGGTGGCGGGCCACGAGCGTGAAGCCCATGCGGGGGAACAGCTCTTCAAGCTGGCCGACACGGGGCGAGGCGAATTCGACGAACTCGAAGCCGCACAGGCCCATGGGGTTGGAATCGGGCTGAACCATGGTGTCTCCTGGTGATGGGGTGTTCTGCCCGGCCGGCGAGGGCCGGGGCGAAGGCACGTCATCACCGCCGCGGCGGCGCGCCAGGGCGACCCCGCACGCTGCGGGCCAGGTGTTCACCAAGAATGAGCGAGAGGCAAGGGGCGGGCATGGTCCTGGGGCCCCGTCTTGTGGACCAGGCCCGCAGGCAGGTTAGCGCCGCCACCCCAGCCTGCCACCCGGGGTTTGCCCGCGGCCCTGGCTCAGAGCCCGTGGCGGGCCAGGATGGTCTTGGCGTCCGCCGTCTGCAGGAAGGCGCCCAGCGCGCGCACCGTCGGGTCGGCCGTGTGGCCGTCCAGCACGCAGGCCACGATGCGGATGGGCGAATACAGTGCCGGGTCGATTTCCAGGTAGCCGCCGATCTTGTCGCGGATGCCCAGCACGTCGGTCAGGTTCAGAAAGCCGGCATCCACCTCGCCGCTGATCAGGTAGGCCGAGACCTGCGGCACGGTGGCTGCCTGCTGCAGCCGGCCGGCCAGCGGCCCCTGCAGCCCGCTGCGCTGCAGGAACTCGGTGGCGGCGATGCCGTAGATGGCCGCCTTGGCGTCGGGCAGGGCGATGCGGGCAAAGCGGGGTTCGGTGAGCTGCTTCACCTCGCTCAGGCCCGGCCCCTTGGGCCAGGCCAGCACCAGCCGGCCATGCCCCAACGGCAGGGTCTCGGCACAGGCCACACCCGCCTTGTCGAGAAAGGCCTGGTCCCCCAGGATGACCGCGATCTGTCCCGTCTGCCGGGCCTGCGCCACCACGCCGCTCAGGTGGGCATAGAGCGGGTCCACATGGTGGCCGCTCACCTGCTCGAACCGGGCCAGCAGCTCGGTCACCGGGCGTCGGTACCCCGCGCCAGCGCCCAGCATCAGCGTGTCGGCCCAGGCGGGCAGGTGGCAGGCCAGCAGCAGCCCCAGGGCCGGGAGCAGGGTGCGACGAAGGCGGTTCATGTCAGGACTTTCTGAGGGTGTTGAATCGTTCAACATTGTGGTGTTGATTACATAACGGACGGCGAACGCCGCCCGTGTGGGTGGGCTGGGCGGCCAAGCGAATGGCGTGCCAGGCCAGCGGCCACTCGGGGTGGCGCTCCGTCCCCTGTGTTGAGGATGTGTCGGTTTGTGTCGACTCGAACCCGTACACCGGCCTGTGGTGTCATTCGGCTATGGGCCGCTCCGGCGGTTGTCATCCAAGGTGTTGGAAGGTCAGTGCGGTGGCTCACGCCATGCGCCTTGCGGCTTGCAGGATCCCTTCGAACCAACCAGGGGATCTGTTTTGGCCGCGTCCTTGTCCTATTCGCATCTGTCGCCAGCCACCCGCCTGCTGTGGGCCAAGAGCGGTGAACCCCAGGGGCATGGCCTGCTGGCCCACATGCTGGACGTGGCGGCCGTGGTCGAGGCCATTCTGGCGCGCGAACCGCAAACCACCCGCCACTGGGCCGGGCAGGCGCTGGGCTGGCCCGAGGCGGACGTTGTCCGCTGGCTGGCCGCGCTGGTGGGGTTGCATGACTTTGGCAAGGCCATCCCCGGGTTCCAGGTCAAGTGGGACCCGGGCTGGCAGCGCCTGCGGGCTGTGGGGCTGCAGGCGCCTGAACAGGCCCTGCGGGCTGGCAACCACGCCCTGGCCACGGCCAAGCTGCTGGGCCCGCTGCTGTCCGGGCGGGTGGCGGGGGATCTCAGCTGGCTGCGCGCGGTCAGCCAGGCCATCAGCGCCCACCATGGCTACCACTTCCTGCCCACCGAAGTCGAAGGTGGGCACCCGCGCGGCGAGCCCCCCGCCTGGGCGGCCGCCCGCGCCGAATTGCTGAGCGCCTACTGGTCGACCGTGGCGCCGCCCGGGGGGCCGAGCTCGCCCAGCCTGCCGCTGTCGGTGGTGAACTGGCTGGCCGGCCTGACCAGCGTGGCCGACTGGATCGCCTCCAACGTCGCCTGGTTTCCGCTGGGCGAGCGGGCAGACGACCTGCCGGGGCACCTGGCCGCCGCGCGAACCCTGGCCGAGGCGGCACTGGATGCCATCGGCTGGCACGCCAGCCGCCCCTTGCTGCCACCCGCGGACGCTCGCCCGGTCGATGCGCTGATCGCGCAGATGGTCGATCGCCCCGGCCTGACGGCCCGCCCCCTGCAGCAGGCGGGGGACGCCTTGCTGCGGCAGGTCGCTGGCCCTTGCCTGATGCTGGTGGAGGCCCCCATGGGCGAGGGCAAGACCGAGCTGGCCTTTCTGGCCCACCTGCGCCTGCAGAGCCTGCTGGGCCACCGCGGCCTGTACGTCGCCCTGCCTACCCAGGCCACCGGCAACGCGCTGTTCAGCCGGGCCCACGGCTTTCTGGCGCACTTCAGCGCGGCGCGGGTCGACATCCAGCTGGTGCATGGCGGCGCCGCGATGAACGAGGAACTGCGCCACCTGCAGGAGATCGACCACTCGCCCGACGAGAGCGTCTCGGCCTCGGCCTGGTTCGGGCAGCGTCGGCGGCCGTTGCTGTCCCCGTACGGTGTTGGCACGGTGGACCAGGCCTTGTACGGCGTCCTCAACGTCAAGCACCACTTCGTGCGCCTGTGGGGCCTGGCCAATCGCGTGGTGGTGCTGGACGAGGTGCATGCCTACGACAGCTACACCAGCGGCCTGATCGTCGCCCTGCTGCGCTGGCTGCGCGCGCTGGGCTGCTCGGTGGTGCTGATGAGTGCGACGCTGCCGCGGGCGCGGCGCGACGAGCTGATCCGCGCCTGGGGCACCGGGGCAAACGACTGGCCGGCGCTGGACTACCCTCGCGTGTCCCTGGTGGACGCCCAGGGCGTGCGGGGCGAGCACTTCGGGGCCCGTCCGCTGGCGCCCATCACCGTGCACGGGCTGGGTGAAGACGTGGCGGCGCTGGCGGCCCAGGCCCTGGCCTTGCTGGCTCAGGGCGGCTGTGGTGCCGTGATTGTCAACACCGTGGACCGGGCCCAGCAGCTCTACCGCCTGCTGCGCGGGGCGCTGGGGTCACAGGTGCCGGTGATGCTGTTCCACGCCCGTTTTCCGATGGAGGACCGGCAGGCCATCGAGACGCAGGTGCTGCGGTGCTTTGGCCCGGACGGGGACCGGCCCGCCCAGGCGCTGCTGGTGGCCACGCAGGTGGCGGAGCAGTCACTGGACATCGACTTCGACTTCATGCTGAGCGACCTTGCGCCGGTGGACCTGCTGTTGCAGCGGGCCGGCCGGTTGCACCGCCACACCCGCGCACGGCCGGCCGCGCACAGCCAGGCCCGGCTGTGGGTGGCCGGGCTGGTGCCGGGGCACCTGCCCGAGCTGAAGAAGACCGCCTGGGGCTTTGTGTACGAGCCCTACATCCTGTGCCGGACCTGGGCGCTGCTGGCGCAGGAAAGCACCCTGCAGCTGCCGCAGGACATCGACCGCCTGGTCCAGGCCGTCTACGACATCGACACCCCGCTGCCCGAGGGGCTGCAGGCGGCGGTGCAAGACTTCATCGACATCAGTGCTTACGGGGCCTATGTGGCCGGGGTGCACAAGCAGCGCACCGAATCGCGCCTGGTGGCGCTGGATCCGGCCGATGTGCCCGAGGAAGCCTACGCCCACAAGCCCCGCGGGCATGAGGAAGAGGAGGGCGGCATTGGGCTGGAGAACTGCACACGCCAGGGCCAGGATGCCGTCACCCTGGTGCCGGTGGCGGTGCTGCCCGATGGCCGCTGGCAGGTCCGTGCGGGCGGCCCCGTCTTCGCGCCAGACCAAGCGGTGGACGACGCCACCGCGCGGGCCCTCTATGCGCGCCAGCTCAAGGTGTCGCATGGGGCGGTGGTCAAGCATGTCCTGGCGCAGGAACCGCCTGTGGCGTTCAGAGAGCACCCCCTGCTGAAGTACCTGCAGCCGCTGCGCTTGCAGGAGGGGCGCTGCGCCATCGGCCCGCTGCAGCTGCGGTTGGACGCGGCCCTGGGCCTGGTTTATGAACAGGTCGCCCCCCCGGCGGCCGCACCCGAGGAGACTGCATGAGCAAGGACTTCTGCCTGCTCGACGAACCCTGGCTGCCGGTCCGTCTGACCGACGGCCGGGTGGTGGACCTGGGCCTGCGCGAGGTGTTTCAGCGCAGCGGGGAGATCGTGGCCCTGGCCGAGACCGCTCCGCCCAGCCTCGTCGCCCAGTACCGCCTGCTGCTGGCCATTACCCACCGTGCGTTGACGCGGGCGCAAGGGCACTGGCGCCCGGCCGATCGCGTCCGCTGGTTCCGGGACGGGCTGCCCCTGCCGGCCGTGCAGGACTACCTGGACCATTGGCGGGACCATTTCGCGCTGTTCCACCCGCAGCAGCCCTTTTTGCAGGTGGCGGCACTGTCCGAGGCGCCTGCGACCCGGGACAAGCGCAAGCCGTGGACCCAGATCGCCCTGGCCAGCGCGAACGGCAACACGCCGGTGGTGTTTGACCACGCCGTCGACACCCAGCCGACGGCGCTGGCGCCCGCGCAGGCACTGGGCACCTTGCTGGGCTTTCTGCAGTTCACGCCCGGCGGCTTGGTGAAGTGCCTGCGCGACGCCGACAAGGCCGGGCCGCTGGCGAACACGGCCGCCATCCTGCCGGTGGGTGCCACGCTGGCCCAGACCCTCTGCCTGGCGCTGCATCCATCCCCCCGCCCCGGGGAGGAGGACGTGGACCTGCCCGCCTGGGAGCGGCCGCCGCTGACCCTGGCGCAGTTGCAGGGCGAGCCCGTGCCCGCCAGCGGCCCCAACGACCGCTACACCCGTCAGAGCCGGGCCGTGCTGCTGGTGCCTGAGGCCGATGGACAGGTGCGCTGGCTGCACTTTGCGGCGGGCTGGGCGCTGGCCGACGAGTCCCACGCGCCCGACCCGATGGCCTGCTTCCGGGTGGGCAGCCAGGGCCTGGTGCGCGTGGGGTTCACCGAAGGCAGGGCCTTCTGGCGGGATCTGCCGGCCATGGTGCCCATGCCGGCTGCGGCAGAGGGCCTGTCCAGCCAGGCCGCGGCCACCCTGCAGTTCGCGGTGGCCCTGCACCAGGCGATGGGCTGGACCGTGCCCGACCAGCCGCTGCTGGTGGCCGGCCTGGCCAGCGAGAAGGCCAAGCTGCTGCGCTGGCGTTCCGAGTTCCTGACCCTGCCCACGGCCCTGACGGCCAACCCGGACAAAGCCGCCGAGCTGCGCGAGCAGGTAGCCCTGGCCGAGAGCGTGCACCGCGCCGTGGCCCAGCTGGCGGTGGGCCTGTTGGCGGCCACCTTGCCCGACCCGACCAGCCAAGACACCCGGGCCCGCGCCCGGGCCCTGCTGGAGGCCGGCCCCTTCACCGCCAGCTATTACGCCGCGGCCCAGCGTGCCTTGCCCGCCCTGATGCAGGCCCTGGCCCACGACCGGGCCGAACAGGCCCTCAACGCTTGGCAGGCCACGCTGCATGACGCTGCCCTGCAGGCCTGGGATGCCGTCTGGCGCGGCCTGGGCCGCTCGCCCCAGGCCCTGAAGGCCGACGCCTTGTTCTGGCCCCGTCTGCAGGGGGCCCTGAAGCAGCACCTGCCTTGTCATCCATCCCTTGCCACCCCGGAGGAGGCCTGACGTGAACGACTACGCCCCAGCATTCATCCAGCACCTGGCTGGCCTGGCCGACGGCCGGGACCGCGGCGCCCTGGCCACCTTGCGACACAGCCTGGCCTTTCCCCCCGGGCGCTACCCGCCGGCCTATCCCTACGTGGAGCGTTTTGCCAAGCCCGAGTGGAGCGCCCAGGATGGCCGCCGGCTCGCGCTGTATGCGGTGGCCGGCCTCTTCGCCCGGCACCCCAGCCAACGCGCGGCCAGCCTGGCCACCAGCCTGGGTGAGCTGATGCACCACCGCGACAACAGTCCCAGCATCGAGCACCGTTTCATCGCCCTGCTGGGCGCCGACGCCGAGGGCGTGCTGGATCACCTGCGCCAGGCCATCAGCCTGCTGGCCGCCGATGGGCTGGGGCTGGACTACGCCCGCCTGCTGCTGGACCTGCAGGTCTGGCTGAGCCCCCCAGAGGCCTACCCCCAGCAGGCGGACCGGCTCGACGACATCCGCCAGCGTTGGGCGCGTGACTTCTACCGCGCGCTGCACGCCAGTGCCGCGGCGGATGCCGCTGCGGCCCCCGCCACCCCCACCCCCGCCGATTGAAGGGAGATCCACACCATGAGCCTGTTCCTCGAATTCCATCTGATCCAAAACTTCGCCCCGTCCAACCTGAACCGTGACGACACCGGCGCACCCAAGGACGCGCTGTTTGGCGGGCAGCGCCGGGCCCGCATCAGCAGCCAATGCCTCAAGCGCGCGGTGCGGCTGACGGCCCAGGCCCATGAGCTGGTGGCGCCGGAGCACCGGGCCGTGCGCACCAAGAAGCTGCTGGCGCTGCTGCAGGAACGCTTGGCCGGGCGCGACCCCGAGGAGGCCCGGCACAAGATCGAGCTGGTGCTGGCGGGCGTGGGTCTCAAGCTGAAGGACGATGGCAAGACCGAGTACCTGCTGTTCCTGGGACACCGCGAAGTGGCCGGCCTGGCGCAGCTGATCGACCAGCACTGGGACGAATTGACCGCCGTCGGCGGCGAGAAGAAGAGCAAGAAGGAAGCGAAGACCGCGCTGCCCGCCGAGCTCACCAAGCAGGCCACGGCCTTGCTGGATGGTGGCAAGGCGGTGGACGTGGCCTTGTTCGGCCGCATGCTGGCCGACCTGCCCGCCGTCAACCAGGACGCGGCCTGCCAGGTGGCGCACGCCATCAGCACCCACCGGGTGGAGCGCGAGTTCGACTACTTCACCGCGGTGGACGATGAAGGGGATGCCGACGAGACCGGCGCCGGCATGATCGGCCAGGTGGAGTTCAACTCCGCCACGCTGTACCGCTATGCCGTGCTGGACCTGCACAAGCTGCTGTCCAACCTGCAGGGCGATCGGGAACTGACCCTGTCGGCCGTGGCCGCCTTCACCCAGGCCCTGGTGCGGGCCATTCCCAGCGGCAAGCAAAACAGCTTTGCCGCCCACAACCCGCCGGAGTTCGTGGGCGTGTGCCTGCGCCACGCCGCGCCGCTGAGCCTGGCCAACGCGTTCGAGCAGCCGGTCACGCCGCGGGGTGATGCCGCGCTGACGGCACAGTCGGTGCAGCGCCTGGCCGACTACGAGGCCAAGCTGGCCGCCGTCTATGGCCAGCCCGAGGACCGCTGGTTGTTGCTGGACCTGACGGGCCGCTGGCCGGCGGGACACGGCCAACTCCAGGCCAACCTGGCTGCGCTGGCCGCCAGCGCGCAGACCCTGGCCGCAGACGCCCTGGAGGGCTGAGCACCATGACCACATTGCTGCTGCGCCTGCAGGGGCCGATGCAGTCCTGGGGCACCACCAGCCGGTTTGACGAGCGCGACACCCAGCTGGAGCCTTCCAAGTCCGGCGTGCTGGGCCTGGTCTGCGCGGCGCTGGGGCGGGACCGGGCCGAGCCGGTCGACGACCTGGCCGCCCTGCGCATGGGCGTGCGAGTGGACCGCGAGGGCGTGCCCCTGCGCGACTACCAGACCGCCACCGGCGTGGTCATCGCGGCCACCGGCAAGGCCGATCTGACCCGGACCGTGGTCAGCCCCCGGTACTACCTGTCGGACGCGGTGTTCCTGGTCGGGCTGGAGGGCGCTGACACCGCCTTGCTCACCCGCATCCATGCCGCCCTCAAGGCCCCCGTCTGGCCCCTGGCGCTGGGCCGCAAGAGCTTGGTGCCCTCGCGCCCCGTCCACCTGCCCGATGGCCTGGTGGACCAGCCGCTGGAGCCGGCCCTGGGCGGCTACGACTCGGCCGAGATGCCCCGCCCGCCGGGCCTGCTGCGCCTGGTGCTGGAAGACCCGGCCGAAGGCGCGGTGCGGCTGGACCAGCCCGTGGCGCCGTTTGCCCAACGCCGCTTCGGCCCCCGTTTTGTCACCGTTCGTCTTGCTGGAGGGGCGCATGTACCTGACCCGGCTGCGGCTTGACCCGCGCAGTGCCCAGGCCCGGCGCGACCTGGCCGACCCTTACGAGATGCACCGCACGCTGGTGCGGGCCTTCGTGGCCGATGCCACCCAGGCCCCGCCGCGTTTCCTGTGGCGGCTGGAGCCCACCAGCCCCTGGCGGGCGCCCGAGCTGCTGGTGCAATCCAGCCATGCCGCCGACTGGGCGGTGCTGGCCGCGCTGCCGGGCTACCTCCAGGCCGAGTGCCCCTGGGAAACCAAGGCCTTGGCGCTGGACCCCTGGCTGAAGGCCTCGGCCCGTTGCCGCTTCCGCCTGTGGGCCAACCCCACCGTCACCCGGGAAGGCAAGCGCCGTGGCCTGGCCGCCGAAGCGGACCAGCTCGGCTGGCTGCAACGCCAGGGTGCCCGGCACGGCTTCGCCGTCGAGACCGTGCTGGTAACCGGGCAGAACCGGCTGGACAGCCGCAAGGGCGATGCCCGGCTGAGCCTGTTGCAGGTGGGCTTCGAGGGCCTGTTGCAGGTGACCGAGCCCGCGGCCCTGCAGCAGGCGTTGGCGGCCGGCATCGGCCCGGGCAAGGCCTTTGGCTGCGGCCTGCTCAGCCTGGCGCGCTGCCCATGAACCTGCTGCCACCGCTCAAGCCCCTGCCCATGAAAGACCGCATCTCGATGGTCTTCGTCCAGTACGGTCAGGTGGACGTGCTGGACGGCGCCTTCGTGCTGATCGACAAGGTGGGCGTGCGCACCCACATTCCGGTCGGCTCGGTGGCTTGCATCATGCTGGAGCCCGGCACCCGCGTGTCGCACGCGGCCGTCCGGCTGGCCGCCTTGGTGGGCACTCTGCTGGTGTGGGTGGGTGAATCGGGTGTGCGCCTGTATGCCAGCGGGCAACCCGGCGGGGCCCGGGCCGACCGGCTGCTCTACCAGGCCAAGCTGGCGCTGGACGATGAGCTGCGGCTGAAGGTGGTTCGCAAGATGTACGAACTGCGCTTTGGCGAGCCTGCCCCGGCGCGCCGCAGCGTGGAACAGCTGCGCGGCATCGAGGGCGCCCGCGTGCGGGCCACCTACCAGCTGCTGGCCCAGCAGCACCATGTGAACTGGCAGGCCCGCAACTACGACCGCCAGCAGTGGGATGCGGCCGACGTGCCCAACCGCTGCCTGTCGGCCGCCACGGCCTGCCTGTACGGCATTTCCGAGGCGGCCGTGCTGGCTGCCGGTTACGCGCCGGCCGTGGGGTTCATCCACACCGGCAAGCCGCTGTCCTTCGTCTACGACGTGGCCGACCTGTTCAAGTTCGACACCGTGGTGCCGTTGGCCTTCCGCATCGCCGCCCAGTCCCCACCGGAGCCGGAACGCGCGGTCCGCCTGGGCTGCCGGGATCTGTTTCGCAGCAGCAAGCTGTTGGAGCGCATCATCCCGACCATCGAAGACGTGTTGTCGGCCGGCGGCATTGCGCCGCCCGAAGCCCCCGCGGAGGCGGTGCCCCCCGCCATTCCCAACCCGGACAGCCTGGGTGACGCCGGCCACCGCAGCCAATGAGGTCCACGTGACATTTCTGGTCGTCGTCACCGAGAACGTGCCACCCCGCCTGCGCGGGCGGCTGGCCATCTGGCTGCTGGAGGTGCGGGCCGGGGTCTACGTCGGCGACGTCTCGCGCCGCGTCCGGGAAATGATCTGGGAACAGCTGGCCCAAGGCTACGAGGACGGCAACGTCGTCATGGCATGGGCCAGCCCCAGTGAATCCGGCTATGACTTTCAGACCCTGGGTGCCAACCGGCGAGAGCCAGTGGACTACGACGGCTTGCGTCTGGTGAACTTCCTGCCGCCGGACAACCCCGCTCCTTAACAACCCAATCAATCGGTAGAACCCAGGCCTCCCATTTTTCCAAGATGGGACAATGGATTGCATTTGGTGTGTTCCCCGCGAGCGCGGGGATGAACCGGCGGTCTGCTTCGAGGCGACGCCGTTCACCGTGTGTTCCCCGCGAGCGCGGGGATGAACCGTCGCGGGGGTCTATTTGGTCAGCCATGTCAGAGTGTTCCCCGCGAGCGCGGGGATGAACCGTCACCGCGTGTCTATCGGTTCGTGGAAGAGTAGTGTTCCCCGCGAGCGCGGGGATGAACCGGCGAACGACCCGAAATTGTCGTTCGCTTCCGAGTGTTCCCCGCGAGCGCGGGGATGAACCGATGTTCTCGTTGCGGTCCTCGGCCACCTCCACGTGTTCCCCGCGAGCGCGGGGATGAACCGTCCTCGAACAGTGAGCATTGGGGAGTTCTCCAGTGTTCCCCGCGAGCGCGGGGATGAACCGTCACCGGCATGGTCACTGCCAGCAACCTGGCCGTGTTCCCCGCGAGCGCGGGGATGAACCGGTTGTCGGCGCTGTTGCTTCCGCCCTGCGCAAGTGTTCCCCGCGAGCGCGGGGATGAACCGATCAGCGAGATCGTGGAGTTCGAGGCGGCCGAGTGTTCCCCGCGAGCGCGGGGATGAACCGCAGCAACTGGCAATCTCGATTCGCAACATGGCGTGTTCCCCGCGAGCGCGGGGATGAACCGCGCTTCCATGCGTTGATCCAGCCGCCGAAACCGTGTTCCCCGCGAGCGCGGGGATGAACCGATCGTCGGCGATGTGGTGTCACACTATCGCCGGTGTTCCCCGCGAGCGCGGGGATGAACCGTTCGGGTCCGTGCGCGACGGCGACCAGTACGGGTGTTCCCCGCGAGCGCGGGGATGAACCGACTGCAGCGATGTTGCGCACGTAGATGCGGGCGTGTTCCCCGCGAGCGCGGGGATGAACCGGTAGACCCGAAAGTCCTTCGAAATTGCCGTTCGTGTTCCCCGCGAGCGCGGGGATGAACCGCCTCCCTTCGCGCATGGCAGCTCGGCCAGAGAGTGTTCCCCGCGAGCGCGGGGATGAACCGCCTGTCCCGTGTGAGGTGCTGCGGCCCGACGGTGTTCCCCGCGAGCGCGGGGATGAACCGCGCATCACGCCCGAGCTGGAGCGCTACGGCCTGGTGTTCCCCGCGAGCGCGGGGATGAACCGACCTATCAGTTCGCCTTCGAGAACGTCAACCGGTGTTCCCCGCGAGCGCGGGGATGAACCGCCGTTGCGCTCGGACTTCTGGGCCTGGACGGGGTGTTCCCCGCGAGCGCGGGGATGAACCGGAACTCGCCGCGCGCTGGGGCGACATGACGAAGTGTTCCCCGCGAGCGCGGGGATGAACCGCACGCGCAGACGGCGCAGTTCTTCTTGCGCGAGTGTTCCCCGCGAGCGCGGGGATGAACCGGTCGTGTCCGATGCGATTGACGGCAGCTTGCGGTGTTCCCCGCGAGCGCGGGGATGAACCGTGCCTGCGCCGGCATTTGGCCCGGCAAGCCTTGTGTTCCCCGCGAGCGCGGGGATGAACCGCGTAGTAGTCCGGCGTGCCCCAGCAGAGCGAGGTGTTCCCCGCGAGCGCGGGGATGAACCGGCGGTGCACGAGCTGCATTGCCTGCCGACGATGTGTTCCCCGCGAGCGCGGGGATGAACCGCCGACACCGATGACGAAGACGATGCCTCGTACGTGTTCCCCGCGAGCGCGGGGATGAACCGTTGGCGCCACTCTCGGCCATGCAGTTGCGCGAGTGTTCCCCGCGAGCGCGGGGATGAACCGGACTGGTGGGCACGCCGAGCGCAACCCGCAGCGTGTTCCCCGCGAGCGCGGGGATGAACCGGCCGATGTTTCAGGCCATCCGCCGATGGTGAAGTGTTCCCCGCGAGCGCGGGGATGAACCGGCCACAACGGCGGCGGCGGCCATGCTCACGAGGTGTTCCCCGCGAGCGCGGGGATGAACCGCAGGAGGGCGTGCCGGGGCGCGCGCCCCAGGGGTGTTCCCCGCGAGCGCGGGGATGAACCGTAAGCGTGACAGCGGTACAGCGAAATCCGGCGGTGTTCCCCGCGAGCGCGGGGATGAACCGCCGGGATGGTTTGCAGGAATTGCAGTTCTTCGGTGTTCCCCGCGAGCGCGGGGATGAACCGACCAGCGCATCAAGAGCCATGTGCGGCTGCAGGTGTTCCCCGCGAGCGCGGGGATGAACCGCCGATGAAGTTGCGTTGAATGTCAAGCGACAGGTGTTCCCCGCGAGCGCGGGGATGAACCGGCGAATCCTGAGCCCGAGGTGGCTCCGCATCCGTGTTCCCCGCGAGCGCGGGGATGAACCGTGCACCTGATCTCTACCCAGAGAAAAGATGGGGTGTTCCCCGCGAGCGCGGGGATGAACCGCGCGCGGCACTTGGCCAGTGGGTTAGCGGCATGTGTTCCCCGCGAGCGCGGGGATGAACCGCCTCAGTTTTCCGTGGGTCGTCGCGCCAGTGGGTGTTCCCCGCGAGCGCGGGGATGAACCGAACAGTGGCTCGCTGCTGCGCGTGAGATTCAGGTGTTCCCCGCGAGCGCGGGGATGAACCGCCTTCCGCCAAAGCCTGGGCGGCCCCGGCACCGTGTTCCCCGCGAGCGCGGGGATGAACCAGGAAGCGGACCTGATCGACCAGAAAGATACCTCGTGTTCCCCGCGAGCGCGGGGATGAACCGATTCTCCAGTTGATTGTCGGTGAGCGGCTCGGGTGTTCCCCGCGAGCGCGGGGATGAACCGCCGCCCGTGCTCGCGTCAAGGCACATTGCATGGTGTTCCCCGCGAGCGCGGGGATGAACCGAGACGCCCGGATTCATGGGCGGCTGGATCTCGGTGTTCCCCGCGAGCGCGGGGATGAACCGGTAGATGGCCCAGGCACAGTGGCGCTGCAGGTGTGTTCCCCGCGAGCGCGGGGATGAACCGTTCGCCATCAAGTCCAACAGCACCATCAAGGAGTGTTCCCCGCGAGCGCGGGGATGAACCGGCACTCGCGTCGATCGGCACGTCCTCGGGTGGGTGTTCCCCGCGAGCGCGGGGATGAACCGGATCTGATCACCCAGCACGAGAAGTCGGTCAAGTGTTCCCCGCGAGCGCGGGGATGAACCGTGCTTGACCGCGCCGCTGCTGACGCTGCTCATGTGTTCCCCGCGAGCGCGGGGATGAACCGGAGGGCTGAGATCATGACTCTGCAAAGCACTGGTGTTCCCCGCGAGCGCGGGGATGAACCGTTGCTCGATGTGTTCGACAGTGGTGTAGACGAGTGTTCCCCGCGAGCGCGGGGATGAACCGTACTACCAGAACTCCGCCACCTGACCGGCCGCGTGTTCCCCGCGAGCGCGGGGATGAACCGGACTGGTCGGATTACCAGCTAACCCCGCAAAAGTGTTCCCCGCGAGCGCGGGGATGAACCGCCCTCCACCACCAGCACCGAGCCCGCCGGCACGTGTTCCCCGCGAGCGCGGGGATGAACCGAACTCGCGCAGCAGCCCGCCGGCCATCTGGGCGTGTTCCCCGCGAGCGCGGGGATGAACCGATCATTTCCTTCTGGTGGGCCTGCACCATCGGGTGTTCCCCGCGAGCGCGGGGATGAACCGACCTGCTTCGTGGTGTCCGCGGCGGCGAAGGTGTGTTCCCCGCGAGCGCGGGGATGAACCGCACGTCTGCCCCCTGCAGTTCGACATCGTGGACGTGTTCCCCGCGAGCGCGGGGATGAACCGTGCGCAGGGCGGCCGGCAGAGGGCTGTTGTCGGTGTTCCCCGCGAGCGCGGGGATGAACCGGGACATGTGAATCTCCGTTCAATGGGTCTGGAGTGTTCCCCGCGAGCGCGGGGATGAACCGACCTTCAAGGCCCCGCCCCACCCCACGTACTGGTGTTCCCCGCGAGCGCGGGGATGAACCGGAAGCCGAATTTGCCGCTGCCAAGCTATACGAGTGTTCCCCGCGAGCGCGGGGATGAACCGCCATTCCGCCGCTGGGTGCTGGATGTGCTGGAGTGTTCCCCGCGAGCGCGGGGATGAACCGCGCGAGGCGCTGATGGCTCAGCTGCAGCACCTGTGTTCCCCGCGAGCGCGGGGATGAACCGGTCTTGCTCCGTACCTTCCAGCTCGTCACCGCGTGTTCCCCGCGAGCGCGGGGATGAACCGGAAACGCAGCGGTGAGAGAGCGGTTCGGTGCCGTGTTCCCCGCGAGCGCGGGGATGAACCGGTGAGCACGGTGCCAGATGCCGGCGCACTGGCGTGTTCCCCGCGAGCGCGGGGATGAACCGACCAGGCCCGAGGCACGGGGACACCTCCCCGCGTGTTCCCCGCGAGCGCGGGGATGAACCGGTTCGCCATGCTCGCTCGTTTCCTCCGCTGGTGTGTTCCCCGCGAGCGCGGGGATGAACCGTCTTCGAGATGTACGCCCAGCCCAAGGCCACGGTGTTCCCCGCGAGCGCGGGGATGAACCGCACTGGCTATTCTCACCTCTGCCCGGGCATGAGGTGTTCCCCGCGAGCGCGGGGATGAACCGTGGCCAAACCGCCAGCCTGCCCACCCTCACAAGTGTTCCCCGCGAGCGCGGGGATGAACCGCGCTTGCGGCCGGTGAGGATGCACCAGAGCGCGTGTTCCCCGCGAGCGCGGGGATGAACCGGTGGCGCTGTAGGTCACCTCCACAGTCTGGCCGTGTTCCCCGCGAGCGCGGGGATGAACCGCCGACAGATGGAAGCTATGGCCTCCTGATTCAGTGTTCCCCGCGAGCGCGGGGATGAACCGACGACATCTTTCAGCGCGCAAAAGAGCGCATCGTGTTCCCCGCGAGCGCGGGGATGAACCGGGCGTGGTGCGGGCCGGTCTGCCCTCGGTGCAGTGTTCCCCGCGAGCGCGGGGATGAACCGCCGCTGAACTTCGACGTCTGCACTTCGACGTTGTGTTCCCCGCGAGCGCGGGGATGAACCGACGAAGGCCTGGCGGTGCTGAACCGCGACGCCGTGTTCCCCGCGAGCGCGGGGATGAACCGTAGTTGGCCAACTCGACGTGAAATCCATTCACGTGTTCCCCGCGAGCGCGGGGATGAACCGATTGGGATGGTCGAGATCCTTGGGCATGGTGCGTGTTCCCCGCGAGCGCGGGGATGAACCGGTCTCGCTCCGTATGCTGTGACGCCGTCCAAGGTGTTCCCCGCGAGCGCGGGGATGAACCGTTTTCCGGCCTGCATCCCTGATGGCCAAGGCCGTGTTCCCCGCGAGCGCGGGGATGAACCGTGGGTAGCCGTGCCGAGGGTCGTGACTACAGCGTGTTCCCCGCGAGCGCGGGGATGAACCGAAGAGCCAGGAAACCGGCCAGCTGGCTGCCGAGTGTTCCCCGCGAACGCAGGGATGAGGACCGACGCATTTGCCCCAAACACCGTCCACCGGCGCCTTGAACGCCTACCGCGTTGCACGGTCCCGCAGCCTGAACCACAGGGTTGACCACCCTTGACATTCCCACCATGGCAATGAATAGGCTCGCACGGTCAGACTTTGCTGAGCCCTGTGAGCTCTCCTCGCGTTCAGGCCGCTCCGGTGCTGAACGTCATGTCCCACCCGACAGACGAAAGGATGCAGAAATGAACGTCAAACGCGCAGTGATGGCCACCGCCGCGGGGGCCCTGCTGGCCGTGGCCGCCTGGGCCCAGCCCAGCGGCTCGGGCTATGGCATGGGCGGCTACGGCATGGGCCCCGGCATGATGGGGGGGCAGAGTCAGGCCTTTGCCGATCTGAAGCTGAGCGCCGAGCAGCGCAAGAAGATCGACGACATCCAGGAAGAGACCTTCAAGGCGATGTGGCAGCTGATGGGCACCATGCATCAGCAGGGCTACCGCATGCACGATTGGGCCGGGTCGGGCCTGCTGGATGAGGCGGCTGCGCGCAAGGCCTACGAGCAGATGGCTGCCACGCAGAAGTCCATGTTCGAGCTGCAACTGGGGGCGCGCAAGAAGATCGACGCCGTGCTGACCCCCGAGCAGCGCGAGCAGCTCCGCAAGGCCTGGGCCGGTCGCTGACACAGCGCAGGTGGTCTGCCTGGGGCTGGCCGGGCAGGCTGGCCCCGGCGGATGGCAGGCCCGCGCCGGTTGAGCGCGTGTTCATCTGGCTTGACTTTCCTCTTCATTTCCATAATCATAAAAACATGGAAGAGAAGATCGCTGTTGCTTCATTGGCTGCGCTGGCGCAGGAAGCGCGTTTGCGCGTGTTCCGGGCCCTGGTGGGGGCCGGCCCCGATGGCATGACGCCCGGGGCCCTGGCCGCCATGCTGGATGTGCCGGCCTCCACCCTGTCCTTCCACCTGAAGGGGTTGGTGCATGCCGGCCTGGTGACGGTGGAGCGGGAAGGGCGCAATCTCTTCTACAAGCCCAACCTCCAGCAGATGAATGCGCTGCTGGCCTATCTCACGGCGCATTGCTGCCAGGGGCAGCCCTGTGATGCGCCGGTTTCCACCCCGAACTGCGGCACCTCCTGCTGCTGAAGGAACCTCCATGAAGCGCTTTCACGTTCACCTGCACGTTGACGACCTGGGTCAGAGCATTGGCTTCTATTCCAAGCTGTTCGCCGCAGAACCCAGCCGGGTCGAGGCGGATTACGCCAAGTGGATGCTGCAGGATCCGCCGGTGAACTTCGCCATCTCCACCCGTGGTAGCCAGCCGGGCATCGACCACCTGGGCTTCCAGACCGACGACCCGGCCGAGCTGGCCGAGATGAAGGCCCGCGCCGAGGCGGCCGACACGGCACTGCTGGACGAAGGCGAGACCACCTGCTGCTACGCCCGCAGCGAAAAGCACTGGGTCACCGACCCGCAGGGCATCGCCTGGGAGCACTTCCACACGCTGGGCAACATCCCGGTGTTCAAGGAAGCCGGCCAGGCCGACACCTCGCCCTCGGCCTGCTGCGCCCCGGCAGCGGCGCCGGAGCCTGCGGCGGCAGCTTGCTGCACGCCCAGCCGCGGCAAGCCGGTGGGCATTCCCGTGAAGTCCAGCTCCGGCTGCTGCTGAGGCCCACCATGCCCGACACGATCTACAACGTCCTGTTCATCTGCACTGGCAACTCCGCCCGCTCGATCCTCGCCGAGGGGCTGCTCAACGAGATGGGCGGCGGCCGGTTCCGCGCCTGGTCGGCAGGCAGCCACCCCAAGGGGACGGTCCACCCGATGGCCCTGGCCGTCCTGGCGGAGCACGGCATCCCGACCGATGGCTTTCGCAGCAAGGGCTGGGAGGTGTTTGCCCAGGCGGATGCGCCGCGGATGGACTTCGTGTTCACCGTCTGTGACCAGGCGGCTGGCGAGGTCTGCCCCGTCTGGCCCGGCCAGCCGATGACGGCCCACTGGGGCATGCCCGACCCGGCGGCCGTGCAAGGCGATGCCCAGGCGCAGCACCGGGCCTTTCTGGACACCTTCGTGACCCTGCAGCGCCGGTTGCGCCTGATGCTGTCCCTGCCGCTGGCCAGCCTGGATGCGCTGGCCATCAAACAAGAAATCAAGGACATCGGCACGCGCTGAGGCCTCTCCCGACCATGACCACCCACGTTCTGATTCTTTGCACCCACAACTCGGCCCGCAGCGTGCTGGCCGAGGGCATGCTCAACCAGTTGGCCGCCCGGCTGGGCAAGGATGTCCGCGCCCACAGCGCGGGCTCGGCGCCCAGCGGCCGCATCAACCCCTTCGCGCTGGAGGCGCTGGCCAACGCGGGCATCGACACCGGCGGTTTTCGCAGCAAGAGCTGGGACGAGTTCACCGGCCCGGACGCGCCGCCGCTGTCCATCGTCATCACCGTCTGCGACAGCGCCGCGGCCGAGACCTGCCCGATCTTCTTTGGCGGCCATGGCCAGCCGGTGAAGGTGCACTGGGGCTACCCGGATCCGTCCAATGCGGACGGCGTGGGCGACAAGCGCCGCGCCTTCGAGCTGACCCGCCAGGCTTTGGGCTACCGCCTGCTGCAGCTGCTGGCGCTGCCGCTGGAGACCATGGACCACGCCGCGCTGCAGGCCGCCCTGCAGGACATCGCCCGGAGCTGAGATGAACACCGCCACCACCGTGCCGCCGGCCGCCGCGCCGGCCCCCCTGAGCGTCTTCGAGCGCTACCTCAGCGTCTGGGTCGCGCTGTGCATCGTCGCCGGCATCGCGCTGGGCCAGGCGCTGCCTGGCCCGGTGCAGGCCATTGGCCGCATGGAGGTCGCCCAGGTCAACCTGCCGGTGGGCCTCTTGATCTGGGTGATGATCATCCCGATGCTGCTGAAGGTGGACTTCGGTGCGCTGCACCAGGTCAAGGCGCATTGGCGCGGCATCGGCGTCACGCTGTTCGTGAACTGGGCCGTCAAGCCCTTTTCGATGGCGCTGCTGGGCTGGCTGTTCGTGCGGCATGTCTTTGCGCCCTGGCTGCCGGCCGGGCAGATCGACAGCTACATCGCCGGCCTGATCCTGCTGGCCGCCGCGCCCTGCACGGCGATGGTCTTCGTCTGGAGCCGGCTGACCAACGGCCACCCGCTGTTCACGCTCAGCCAGGTGGCGCTCAACGACACCATCATGGTGTTCGCCTTCGCGCCCATCGTGGCGCTGCTGCTGGGCCTGTCGTCCATCACCGTGCCCTGGGCCACGCTGCTCACCTCGGTCGTGCTCTACATCGTGATCCCGGTGATCCTGGCCCAGCTCTGGCGCAAGGCCTTGCTGCGCCGCGGCCAGGCCGCCTTGGATGCCGCGCTGGCCAAGATCGGCCCCTGGTCCATCACCGCGCTGCTGGCCACGCTGGTGCTGCTGTTCGCCTTCCAGGGCCAGGCCATCCTGCAACAACCGCTGGTGATCGCGATGCTGGCGGTGCCCATCCTGATCCAGGTGTTTTTCAACGCGGGGCTGGCCTATTGGCTGAACCGGCGCGTGGGCGAGGCCCACAATGTGGCCTGTCCCTCGGCACTGATCGGGGCCAGCAACTTCTTTGAACTGGCGGTGGCCGCCGCGATCAGCCTGTTCGGCTTTGAATCCGGCGCCGCGCTGGCCACGGTGGTGGGGGTGCTGATCGAGGTGCCGGTGATGCTGCTGGTGGTTCGCTGGGTGAACCACAGCAAGAACTGGTACGAACACCGCACATGAACATCCTTCCGCAAGCCACCCGCTACCTGTTTTTCACGGGCAAGGGCGGGGTGGGCAAGACCTCGCTGTCCACCGCCACCGCCATCCAGTTGGCCGACACCGGGCGCCGGGTGCTGCTGGTCAGCACCGACGCCGCGTCCAACCTGGACGAGATGCTGGGCGTGCCGCTGCGCAACGAGCCCGTGGCGGTGCCGGCAGTGCCGGGGCTGTCGGTGCTCAACATCGACCCGCAGGTGGCGGCCGAGCACTACCGCCAGCGGGTGCTGGACCAGATGCGCGAGGCCTCCGAGGAGGAGCGGGGCACGGTGCGCGA
The DNA here is from genome assembly GCF_020387415.1 of Ideonella benzenivorans. GTDB lineage: Bacteria > Pseudomonadota > Gammaproteobacteria > Burkholderiales > Burkholderiaceae_C > Ideonella > Ideonella benzenivorans. Next base: position 93,076 of record NZ_JAGWCB010000007.1, read on the forward strand.
GCAGCTCTCCGGGGCCTGCACGACCGAGATTGCGTCCTTCGACGAGTTCTCCAACCTGCTGGCCTCGGGGGCGCCGGGCTTTGACCATGTGGTGTTCGACACCGCCCCCACCGGCCACACCCTGCGGTTGCTCAGCCTGCCGCAGGCCTGGAGCGGCTTTTTGAAGGACAACGACCGCGGCGCTTCCTGCCTGGGGCCGCACTCGGGGCTGAAGATGCAGGAGTCGCGCTTCAACGCGGCGCTGGCGGCCCTGACGGACCCGGCCCGCACGACGGTGGTGCTGGTGGCCCGGGCCGAGCGCAGTGCCTTGAGCGAGGCGGCGCGCAGTGCGCAGGAGCTGGCGGCGCTGGGGCTGCGCCACCAGCGCCTGGCGGTCAACGGCGTCTTCCATGCCAGCGACGCCACCGATGCGGTGGCCCAGGCCATGGAACGCCAGGAGGCCGAGGCGCTGGCCGACCTGCCCGAGGCCCTGCGCGCGCCGCCGCAGGTGCAGGTGCCGCTGCGGCCCTTCGACACCATCGGTGTGCCGGCGCTGCGCCAGCTGCTGAGTGACGCGCCCTGGGCTCCGGCCACGCCGCCGACAGCCTTGCCGGCCCTGCCGGCGGACCCGCTGGCCAGGCTGGTGGACCAACTGGCCGAGGCCGGCCACGGGCTCATCATGGTGATGGGCAAGGGCGGCGTGGGCAAGACGACGTTGGCCGCGGCCCTGGCGGTGGGCCTGGTGCAGCGCGGCCACGCGGTGCACCTGAGCACCACCGACCCGGCCAACCACCTGGACATCACGCTGGCAGGTTCGCTGCCCGGGCTGAGCGTGAGCCGGATCGACCCCAAGGCCGAGACGGCGCGCTACATCGACAAGATCATGACGGCCCGCTCGCCCGGGCTGGACGCGGGTGAGCGGGCCCTGCTGCTGGAAGACCTGCAGTCGCCCTGCACCGAGGAGGTGGCGGTGTTCCACGCCTTCTCCCGCACGGTGGCCGAAGCGCGCAGCGCCTTCGTGGTGCTGGACACGGCACCGACCGGGCACTCTCTGCTGCTGATGGACGCCACCGGCGCGTACCACCGCCAGATGACGCGCGAGTTCGAGGGCCAGTCTCTGCATGTGGTGACGCCGCTGATGCGGCTGCAGGACCCGGACTACACCCGGGTGATCCTGGTCACGCTGCCGGAGGTGACGCCGGTGTCCCAGGCGGCGGCGCTGCAGGAGGACCTGCGGCGCGCCCAAGTCGAGCCCTATGCCTGGGTGCTCAACCGCTCGCTGCTGGCGGCCGGCACCCACGACCCGCTGCTGCAGGCCCGGCTGGCCGGTGAGCAGCGCCAGGTCGAGCGCGTGGCCGGCGGCCTGGCGCGGCGGCTTTTTGCCGTGCCCTGGCGGCCCGAGCCACCCGTTGGCCTGGCGGCGCTGGGGGCCTTGGTGGCCCCGCAGGGCTGAGCAATGGCCGCCCCGGACGCTCTGGCGCAGGACGGCCTGTCCTGCGTGGCGAGCGCCTGGCATGCGCACGAGCGCGAGTTGCGCGCCTACCTGCGCCACCACCTGGGGGAGAGCGCCCCGGCCGAGGACCTGCTGCAGGAGGTGTTCCTGCGTGCGCTGCGGCAGGGCGAGGCCTTTTGCACCATCGCGCAGCCGCGGGCCTGGCTGTTCCAGGTGGCGCGCCACGCGATGACGGACCACTGGCGGGCGCAGCGCCCCCAGGAGCCGGTGAGCGAGGCCCTGCCCCAGGAAGCGGCCGACCCGCGCGCGCCCGGGCTGGCGCCGGTGGATCACCTCGGCGACTGTCTGCTGCGGGTGCTGGGGGAACTGCGGCCAGACGATGCCGCCATCGTCCGCGCCTGCGACCTGCAGGGGCAGACGGTGCAGGCCTTCGCGCAGGCGCAGGGCCTCAGCCTGCCGGCCGCCAAATCCCGTTTGCTGCGGGCCCGGGAACGCCTGCGCACCCAGATGGTGACGGCCTGCCAGGTCCGCTTCGACAGCGACGGCAGTGTCTGCAGCCACACCCCCCGGGCCGACGCGCCGGCACCCGCCAGAAATTGATCCAGAGCAATTTCTGACGCGGGGCCGGGCTGCGCCCTGCATCCTTTTGCGCGATCGTCGTCTTCTCTTCAGAACAAGGAGAGGCCATGTCAGACGTCAGAGCCCGGCCCTGGGTCCGGATCCCCCAACAACATCCCCGCGCTGGGCTGGCCCTGGCGGCGTTGCTGTGGCTGGGCCTGTACCAGTTGCTGCAGCCGCTGTCGGCGGCGCTGGTGCGGCAGCTGCCGCTGGACCCGGCCAGCCCGCTGGGGTCGGCGGTGGAGTTCTTCTTCTACGACACCCCGAAGGTGCTGCTGCTGCTGACCGGCGTGGTGTTCGTGATGGGGATGGTGAACTCGTACTTCACCCCGGAGCGCACCCGCGCGCTGCTGGCCGGCCGCTCCGAAGGCGTGGCCAACGTGCTGGCGGCCTGCCTGGGCATCGTGACGCCGTTCTGTTCCTGCTCGGCGGTGCCGCTCTTCATTGGCTTCGTGCAGGCTGGCGTGCCGCTGGGGGTGACGTTCTCGTTCCTCATCTCGGCGCCGATGGTCAACGAGGTGGCCTTGACGCTGCTGTTCGGCATGTTCGGCTGGAAGGTGGCCGCGCTCTACCTGGGGCTGGGGCTGAGCGTGGCCATCGTCGCCGGCTGGACACTGGGGCGTTTGCGCATGGAGCGCTACCTGGAGGACTGGGTGACGCAGATGCCGCGCGTACAGGCTGCGGCGCCGGACCAGGGGCTGTCGCTCACCGAACGCATCCAGGCGGGCCGGGACGCGGTGCGGACCATCGTCGGCCAGGTCTGGCCCTACATCCTGATCGGCATTGCGCTGGGCGCGGCCATCCACGGCTGGGTGCCGCAGGACTTCATGGCGTCCATCATGGGCAAGAACGCGCCGTGGTGGGCCGTGCCGGTGGCGGTGCTGCTGGGGGTGCCGATGTACACCAATGCGGCGGGCGTCATCCCCATCGTCCAGGCCCTGCTGGCCAAGGGCGCCGCGCTGGGCACCGTGCTGGCCTTCATGATGAGCGTGATCGCGCTCTCGCTGCCGGAGATGATCATCCTGCGCAAGGTGCTCAAGCTGCGCCTGATCCTGACCTTCGCCGGCATCGTGGCCTGCGGCATCCTGCTGGTCGGCTTCGTCTTCAACCGCGTGCTGTGACACCACAGCCGCCCATCGTCCCCGGCCGCCTGGCGGCGGCCATTTTCAGGAGGAGTTCATCGTGGACATCAAGGTACTGGGCACCGGCTGTGCCAACTGCCGCAACACCGTGCGCGTGATCGAGGAGGTCGCGGCAGAGAAGGGCGTGTCCATCGCCCTGAGCAAGGTCGAGGACATCCCGTCGATCATGGGCTATGGCGTGATGAGCACGCCCGCCGTGGTGATCGACGGCAAGGTGGTGCACGCCGGCGGCGTGCCCTCGCGCGACAAGGTGGGGAGCTGGCTGGGCTGAGCCCGCCTGTCGGCTGCGGCTGGTGTGACCGACGACAGCTGTTCGGCGGTCAGTCCGCCAACGCCAGTGTTTCGGCAAAGAGCCCATTGCCGGGCCACTGGATGGTGCCCAGCCGTCGGGTCGAAATGGACTTGGCCTCCTCGCGATCCAATCCCAGGCCTCGCAAGGCGGCGGCCGCCGCCTGCTCGGCAAAGTCGGGTTCGCAGTCGGGGTGGAGCATGCAGTGCGCCGCACCGATCACCGACCCGGCGACGATGTTGAGGGCCAGGGTGATGGGCATGCGCGCAAAGCGTTTGGCCCGGATACCAGCGCTCAGGTCGCGCCGCACGAACTCGAGCAGCATGTCCTCGCTGTGCACATCGGGCCAGCCCAGCCGCACCAGAAAGGCCGCCATCACCGGCTTGTCGAGGGCTGTTCGTGCCACCAGACGGATGCCCCCGGCCACGCGCTCGGCCGGATCGTCAAAGCCTTGCACCAGCGGCTCGGCCATGCAGACCAACTCATTGGCGATCTGCCGGCCCACGTCCTGCAGCAGCGCGTCGGTGGACGGGAAGTACTTGTAGAAGCTGCCGCGCGAGACCTCCGCGCCCACCACCACATCGTCGATCGTCAGCGCGGCAGGCCCTTTCTCGGCCCCCACGCGCACGGCGGTGGACAGCAGCCGCATGCGCATGCGTTCCCGGCGTTCGGCGGCAACGCGGGGGCGGTGATCTTGGGTGGCCATGGCGACGGTTCCTTGCAGGTCGGGGCGAGGCCCTCTTCTGGGCAGCTGACATTTCCGTCATCTTGAACGGTTCTCCAGTATGAACCAGCCCGTCGGGATGGCGAGGGTGGCCCGTCCGTCCGCTTGACTTCGGGTAAACCCACTTATTCATATTCAACGTTCATGTCAGGATGACAAATATGTCATCTTGAAGGCGTGGCCTGAGATGACGACAAGAGCGACCCACGTTCGCCCATCCCAGGAGACACCATGCAAACATCACGTCAGTTCCAGGCCACGGTCCTGGCCGCAGCCCTGCTGCTTCACAGTGCTGCGCACGCCGTCAACGGCGCCCAATTGGGCGGCAATGGCGTGCGCAATGCCGCCATGGGCGGCGTGTCCATCGCGCTGCCACTGGACGCCAATGCGGGGGCCAACAACCCCGCGGGCATGGCCTTCGTCGGGCGCTCGGCCACGCTGGACGTGCAGCTCTTCCATGGCCAGTCCTCGGCCGACTATGTGCTGCCAGGCAACCGGCTGGACAACAGCCAGACGATCGTCGCCCCGCAGGGGGGCTTCAACTGGACGGTGTCGGACAGCCTGGCGCTGGGCATCAGCCTGCAAGGCGGTGGCGCGGGTGCCGACTACGGCCAGCCTGCCTTGCCCGTGCCGGGCGCGGGCAAGGCCCAGAGCATGCTGCGCGTGGCCGAGTTCATCCCCACCATCGCCTGGAAGCCGCGCGAGGATCTGGCCCTGGGCCTGGGCATCACCCTGGCCCGGGAGGACTTCAAGGCCGATGGCGTCATCGTCCCCGCGCCCGTGCCGGGCGGCCTGGCACCCCTTCCGGGCCATGGCACCGAGTCCACCACCGGCCTGGGCTGGCGCGTGGGCCTGCTCTGGAAGCCCGTGAGCGACTGGTCCCTGGGCCTGAACTACAAGGCCCGCACCGGCATGGGCCGGCTCCAGGGCTATGGCGACGACCTGCTGGCCTACAGCGACGGCAAGCTGGATGTGCCCGAGCAGTACGGCGTGGGCGTGGCCTGGCAGGCGCGGCCCGATCTGACGCTGGCGGCCGACTGGCTGCGCATCCGCTGGGGCGACCTGAAGGTCATGAAGGATCCCAACGGCTTCGGCTGGCGCGACCAGCCGGTGCTGCGCATCGGCGCGGCCTGGGCCCTGGATGCGCACCTGACCTGGCGCGCCGGCTTCAGCCACAACCGCGGCCAGATCGACAGCAGCCGCACGGTGCAGAACGTGCTCGTGCCTTCGGTGAACCAGAAGGCCTGGTCCACCGGCGTGTCCTGGACTTTCAAGGATGGCTCCGACCTGAGCCTGGGCTACGAGCTCAACCCTCGCACCACCTTGCGTGGCACCGGCCCCAGCACCGGCACCGACCTGACCAGCAAGATCCAGCTGCTGATGCTGGGCTGGCAGCAGCGCTTCTGACGGAGGACCTGCGATGAGCAACGCTTCGCGCGCCGTGCTGCGGCAGGCGCAGGCCTGTTTCCAGAGCCTGTTGCCGGCCGACGTGCAGGCGCTGGCGCAGCCCGAGCCCATCGGCCGCGCGGTGGAACTGGCCTTTCTGCGCTGGGAGAAGCGCCGGCTGGCGCCCACCGAGCGCTTCTGGCGCGACTTCGGCTTTCACGTCGTGTCCAGCGATGCGCAGCGCCTGGTCGCCCGCGCCAGCGGCCCGGCACCCTGCATCGCCCTGGCCACCCAGGGGGCGCGCAACCGCTTCGTGGGGCCAGCCTTTCGCATGTCCGAGGACACCGACCTGGCGCGCCTTGTGCGCGAGCTGGGTGGGCAGTGGCTGGCGCCGCAGGACATCCCCGGCGGCGGCGTGGGGGTGGCGCTGACCGACCCTTGCGGCCGCAGCGTGTGGCTGCTGCAAGGACAGCAGGCGCTGGCGCCGCTGCCCACCCGGGCGGCGCTGACGGCCGACACCAACACCGCGCACCACCGGCCGCGCGTCAACCGCATGGTGCGTGCGCCGATCGAGCCCGCGCAGGTGGTGCGGCTGGGCCACCTGGTGCTGCAGACCGTGGACTTTCCCGCCATGGTGGCCTGGTACCAGCGGGCGCTGGGCATCCTGCCCACCGATGTGCAGTACCTGTCCGATGGCAGCCCCGCGCTGGCCTTCTGTCGCCTGAACCTGGGGCCGCAGCCGGCCGACCACCACACCCTGGTGCTGGTGGGCGGCATCGAGGAGAAGCTGGAGCACAGCGCCTACGAGGTGGTCGACCTGGACGCCCTGGGCCAGGGGCAACAGGTGCTGCGGGCCCAGGGGCATCGGCACATGTGGGGCATCGGCCGCCATCTGCTGGGCAGCCAGCTGTTCGACTACTGGTTCGACCCCGACGGCTTCGAGTACGAGCACTACACCGACGGCGACCTCTTCACCGCCGACGTTGAACCCATGTACTCGCCGCTGGAGTTCGGCGGCATCTGGGCCTGGGGCCAGGACGCGCCGGCCTCCATGAAACCTGCCAAGAGCCTGCGCACGCTGTGGCGGGTGCTGGGCCTGCTGCGCAGCAAGCGCATCACGCCCCAGCGTCTGAAGCTCATGAGCCAGGCGCTCGACGCCCCGGCCCGTCCCTGGTCCTGAACCGCACCGCATCATGCCCATCACCCTGATCCGTTACACCCTGGATGACGCGCCCGACTGGGGCGTGCAGTTTGGCCCCCGCATCGCCCCCCTGGGCGTGGGCGGGCTCGGCACCGGCGAGCTGCTGTCCCGCCACTGGGAGCGCATCCACGCCCTGCGCCCCGAGCAGGCCACGCTTGATCGCAACCACGTGCGCCTGCTGGCACCGGTCACCCCCGACCAGCAGTTCCTCTGCCAGGGCGTGAACTACCGCAGCCATGTGCAGGAGTCCGGCCTGAAGCTGGCCGACTTTCCCTTCAACACGCTGTTCACCAAGGCGCCCTCGTGCATCACGGCGGCCGATGCGCCGGTGCAGCGGCCCGCGCATGTGCGCCTGCTGGACTACGAGATCGAGCTGGGCCTGGTGCTGCGCCGCGACCTGCCGGCCGGCACTGTGGTGGACCCGGAGCGGCTGGACCCCTGGCTGGCCGGCGTCACCATCGTCAACGACCTCTCGGCCCGCGATGTGCAGCTGCCCCAGGGCCAGTTCTACAAAGGCAAGAGCTACCGCGGCTTCGGGCCCGTGGGGCCAGGCCTGCTGTTGCTGAGCCCGGCGGAGTGGCGGCGCTGGCCCGAGCTGCACATGCGGCTGTCGGTCAACGGCCAGCCCCGCCAGGACGCCTACTGCCGCGAGATGATCCACGCTCCCGCCACCACGCTGACCGAGCTGGCCGCCCTGCAGGACCTGCGGGCCGGCGATCTGATCGCGACCGGCACCCCGGCGGGCTGCGCGGCGCGCGCCCCGGGCCGGCTGACGATGTTCCTGCTGCGGCACCTGGTGAGCGAATCCACCAAGTGGCGCCTGTTCATCGGCAAGGGCCAGTCCAACCCGGCCTATCTGCGTCCCGGAGACCGGCTGCAGCTGTCGATCCGCACCGACGATGGCGCCATTGATCTGGGCGAGCAGACCACCCTCATCACCGGCTGCTGAGCGGGCCACCAAGGAGACACCATGAGCACCCCCAACCCGGATCTGCGCTGGACGCAGGACAGTGAGCGCATCGAGGCCGACGTCGTCGTCGTGGGCCTTGGGCCGGTGGGCGCCGCGCTGAGCGTCCTGCTGGGCCGCTACGGCCTGCGCGTGCTGGCCATCGACAAGGCCACCGAGATCTTCACCAAGCCGCGCGCCATCGCGCTGGACAACGAGGCCCTGCGCATCCTGCAGATGGTGGGCGTGCGCGATGGCGAGTTCGCCACCGTCGCCATCCCGCAGGTGCAGTACCACTCGCCCTTGTTCGGCCGCTTCGCGCGCATCGGCACCGCCGGCATCATCGACGGCCACCCGATGCTGGTGACCTTCTACCAGCCCGAGCTGGAGGCGCTGCTGCGCCGCAAGCTCAGCGAATGCGCCAGCGTGCAGATGCGCCTGGGCACCGAGCTGCAGATGCTGCACGACGATGGCGAGCATGTGCACGTGCGGCTGCGCGATGCCGATGGCTCGCCCAGGCAGGCGCGGGCCCGCTTCGTGGTGGGCTGCGATGGTGCCAGCTCGCTGGTGCGCCGTCTGCTGGGCCTGGAGTTCGAAGGCCAGACCTTTGCCCAGGACTGGCTGATCGTCGATGCCCTGGACGTGCCCCAGCCGATCGACCACATCGAGTTCCTCTGCGATCCGCGGCGGCCCACGCCGCACATGGTGGCCCCCGGTGGCCGCCAGCGCTGGGAGTTCATGCTGCACCCGGGCGAGGACGCACAGGCCTTCGAGCGGCCCGAGGCCGTGCGGCGACTGCTGGCGCCGTGGTGCGACGCGGACCGCATCCACATCGAGCGCACGGCCGTCTACCGCTTCCATGCCCGCGAGGTCCGCGCCTTCTCCAAGGGCCGCTGCTTCCTGGCCGGTGACGCGGCGCATGTGACGCCGCCCTTTGCCGGGCAGGGCCTGGTGGCCGGCCTGCGCGACGTGGCCAACCTGGGCTGGAAGCTGGCCTGGGTGGTGCGGGGGCAGGCCGATGCCCGCATCCTGGACAGCTATGACCAGGAGCGCCGGCCCCATGCGCGAAAGATCATCAACCTGGCCCGCTTCCTGGGCTCGCTGGTGATGCCGCGCAACCGCGGGGTGGCCTTTGTGCTGCACGGCCTGATCCGCGCGGCACGGCTGCTGCCCCGGGGCCGGGCGCTGTTCGACGACCTCAAGCTCAAGCCCGAGAACACCTTCGACCAGGGTCTCTTCTGGCGCCACCGGCGGCAGGAACGGCTGCGCGCCGGCTCGTCGTTGCCGCAGGCCTGGGTGCGGCCGGCCGGGGGCGCGCCCATGCTCAGCGACGACGCCTTCGGGCCGCACTGGGCGCTGGTGGGCGTGGGGGTGGACCCTGCGGCCCACTTGCGCGCCGACCAGCTGCACCACTGGCGGGCGGCGGGCGGCAAGGTCTGGCAGTGGTGCCAGCGTGCGCAGGCCCAGCACCTGGCCAGCGCCGACCGCCGGCTGGAGGCGCTGGATGAGACGCTGCTGCCGCGCCGTGCGCCACTCGGCTGGGTGTTCATCGTCCGCCCGGACCGCTGCGTGATGGCCGAGGGCCCGGTGGAGGAGGTCGAATTCCTGCTGGACCAGGCGCTGCAGCGCCTGGGCGTGGGCGGGCCGACACCCAAGGCCACCGTGCCGGCCGTGCCGCGCTGGAGTGCCGCCGATGCGGCGTGAGCTGTGCTGCCTGGCCCCGGCCTCGCCCCCGCGGCTGCAGCTGCAGCTGCGCCAGGGGCCGGTGCCCGAGCCTCGGCGAGGCGAGGTGCGGCTGCGGGTGGAGGCCAGCGCGGTCAACCCGATCGACCTCAAGCGGGCCGCGGGCCACGGGCAGCGCCTGCTGGGGCTCAAGGGGGCCGGGCGCTTCCCGCTCATCCTGGGCAACGATGTGGCGGGGCGCATCGAGGCGGTCGGTCCGGGCGTGTCGGCCTGGGCGCCGGACCAGCGCGTTTTCGGCCTGCTGCCCACCGGGCGCCGCGGGGGCGCCCATGCCTCCCAGGTGGTGGTGCCGCAGCAGCTGTTGCAAGCCGCCCCGGAGGCGGCGGACGCCGCGGCCCTGGCCGTGCTGCCCTACAGCTTCACCACCGTGTGGCTGGCCGTGGCCGCCACGGGCCTGAGCCCGGACCGGGCGGCCGGCCGGCGTGTGCTGGTGCATGGTGCGGCCGGCGGCCTGGGGCGCCTGGCCTTGCCGTGGCTGGCCGGCTGGGGTTGTCAGATTACCGCCGTCTGCGCCACCGGCACCACCGAGGCCTGCCGGGCCCTGGGCGCACAGCAAGCGGTCGAGCGTGGGCCCGGGGTGCTGGCGTCACTGTCTGATGACTTCGACGTGGTGCTGAACTTCGCCAGTTGGGACGACGAGCCGGAACTGGCCGCCCACCTGGGCCCGCAGGCCCTGGGCCACGCGACGACCGTGCAGCCCTTGCTGGGCCACTTCGACCGCCTGGGCTGGTGGCGCGGCGCGTTGGCCTGCCGGCGTGACTGGCGGGCGATGCGCGCCGCCGTCGCCCGGCGCAGCCCGGCCGCGCGCTACGCCTGGACGGTGTTCCGGCCCGAACCGGCCGCCCTGGACGCCCTGGCCGCGGGCCTGCGCACCGGGCGGCTGGGCCTGCCGGTGGGCCTGGCCGTGCCCCTGGACCACGCCGAGCAGGCCTTTGCCCATGTGGCCGCCGGCCGGCTGGGCCGGGCTGTGCTGCTGCCCTGAATTCCATCGCCATCCCGACAAGGAACCACCCCATGCAAGGCATTGCCACCCTGGCCGATGTGAGGACCCTGGAAGAGGGCGCCCACGATCTGCCCCCCAGCACCTACGCCATGATCGGCCGCGCCGTCGCGGCCCATCCCCGGGCGCCGGCCCTGTCCTTCTTCGCCCGTGTGCAGGACCACGCGCAGCCCCTGACCTGGGACTACGCCAGCCTGTGGCATGGCATCCACGCCACGGCCAACTTCTTCCACAGCCTGGGCGTCGGCAAGGACGATGTCATCGCCTTCGCGCTGCCCAACCTGCCACAGACCCATCTGGTGATCTGGGGCGGCCAGGCGGCGGGCATCGTCTTCGCCATCAACCCGCTGCTGGAGCCCGCCACCATCGCCGAGCTGCTGAAGGCCGGCGGGGCCAAGGTGCTGGTCACGCTGGCACCCCTGCCCGGTGCCGACCTGTGGCCCCGGCTGCAGGCGGTCCTGGCCGAGGTGCCAACCCTGCAGCACGTGGTGCTGGTGGATCCGCGCCCGCAGGCCGGCCTGGCGGCGACGCCGCCGAATGCCGCGCCGGACGGTGAGGGCCGTATCACCGTGCACGACTTCGCCACCGGGGTGGCCGCCCAGCCGGGGGACCGGCTGCTGAGCCAGCGCGTCATCGCGCCGCAGGACCTGTCCTCCTTCTTCTGCACCGGCGGCACGACGGGCTCACCCAAGATCGCCATGCGCACGCACGCCAACGAGGTGGCCAACGCCTGGAGCGTGGGGCAGGGCATCGGCGAGGGCATCGGCCCGGGCAAGACCCTGTTCTGCGGCCTGCCGATGTTCCACGTCAACGCGGTGCTGATCACCGGCCTGCTGCCCTTCTCCCGTGGGGCCCATGTGCTGCTGGGCACGCCGCAGGGCTGGCGCGGCGAGGGCGTGATCGCCCGCTTCTGGGAGATCGTCGCGCAGCACCGGGTCCACTTCTTCAGCGGCGTGCCCACGGTCTATGCCGCCTTGCTGCAGCAGCCCGTGGACGGGCATGACCTGAGTTCGCTGGAATACGGCCTGTGTGGCGCGGCGCCCATGCCCCAGGAGCTGATCCGCGGCGTGCAGGCCCGTTGCGGGCTGAAGATCCTGGAGGGCTACGGCCTCACCGAGGGCACCTGCGTCAGCACCGTCAACCCACCGCGGGGCGAGCCGCGGCCGGGGTCCATCGGCCTGCGCGTACCGCTGCAGGAGATGAAGGCAGTGCGGCTGGATGAGGCGGGGCGCTACCTGGGGGATTGCGGGCCCGGCGAGGTCGGGCTTCTGCTGATCCGTGGCCCCAATGTGTTTCGCGGCTACATGGTGGCCGAGCACAACGAGGGCCTGTGGATCCAGGCGGGCGAGGGCCCGCCCTGGCTCAACACCGGCGACCTGGGGCGTTGCGACGCGGACGGCTATTTCTACCTGACCGGTCGCAAGAAGGAGCTGATCATCCGCGGCGGCCACAACATCGACCCGGCCGTCATCGAGGAGCCGCTGCACCAGCATGCCGCGGTGCAGCTGGCCGCCGCCATCGGCCGACCCGATGCCCATGCGGGCGAGCTGCCGGTGGCCTATGTGCAACTCCGGCCGGGCGCGCAGGCGCAGGAGGACGAACTGCTGGACTTCGTGCGCGAGCGCATCGGCGAGCGGGCAGCCGTGCCCAAAGCCATCCGCATCGTGGCGGAGATGCCGCTGACCGGGGTGGGCAAGATCTTCAAGCCCGCGCTGAAGCTGCGCGAAACGGAAGACGCCTTGCGCGAGGCGCTGCAGGCGGCGGGCATCTGTGCGCTGGGTGTGCAGGCCCGCCAGGACCCTGCACGCGGGATGTGTGCCGAGGTGAGTCTGGCCCCGGGGACCGACCCTGCCGTGGCCCGGGCCGTGCTGGGGCGGTTTCCGCAGGCCATTGATTTCATTCAACCATGAAAAAAAGGAACGCCGAGGCGTTCCTTTTTTGGCTCCGCGGGGCCGAAGCGGCCCGCGAGAGACAGCGATCAGGCCTTCTTGGCCCAGGCGCTGCACCAGCCCTTGCCGGCCACGGTCTTGCCACCGAACAGGCTGCAGGGGCCGGCGGCGTCGGCGGGCTTGCCTTGGAACAGCGCGCAGCCGTTGCACTTTTGGCTGGCTTGGTGCTGCGGGTACTTCTTGGCGTCGGCCTTGGCCGTGTCGGCCACATAGCCCAGGCTGACGGCTTGCGGATCCTTCTCGTCGAGCTTGGCTTGCGCCATGGCGCGGGCGGCGGTCAGGCCGGTACCGACGGCGGCAACGGTCATCATGAAGACGCGACGATTGGTGGACATGGATTCTCCGTGAGTGAGATGGACAGGCGCTCTAGGCATCGGCAAACCCGCCTGTCGTGAGGGTTCACCAATCACACACAAGACTTTCCGCAGCTAGGCTGCTTTGAAAGCCCTCGTCATATACCCATGACGATTTTGTCTGATCTTACGATGCCTGAACGCCGATGAATTTGATTTGGATGACTTGACGCCGGGTAAGTCAGGGTTTTCGATCGGGTATTTAATTAATGCGAATCATTATCAATTCGATACCGATCCCGAATATCCCAGCCTCTGGCGGCGTGATTCAGTCCTCGCTGGGCGGAAAGGCCTCGCGCAGGGCTTCGCAAAAGGCGGGGCCGCCGCTCAAGGTCAGGGCCAGCGTGTGGCGCACGCCCTGGGTGTCGCTGGCCTGGCTGCTGAACTGCCGGCGCGCCGTGTCGTAGCGCAGGCCTTCGTCGGCCGACCATTCCCGGCTGGCACTCAGCTCGAACTGCCATTCGTTGCCGTCTTCCAGCGGGCCGGGGCCGTTGGGAAAGCTGTCCAGCGCCCAGTTCAGCACCTGCGCGGTTTCGGCTTGCAGGGCCAGCCAGTGGGGGGAGCCGACCGACGCCATGGCATCGAAGACGCCGTGGCCGTCGGTGTCCTCGCTGAAGTCGAAGTCGAGAAATTGCAGCAGAGGTGACATGGCAGGCAGGAGGTAACCAGCGGTAAGCATACGCCTTGAGACACGGAGCGGAGACAATCTCCCCATGCGCATCGCCGATCTTCGCCAACGTCTGCAGGCCCTGGGGGCCCTGCCGGTCCACCAGGACCGGGTGCTGCGCCATTGGGTGCAGGCCAAGCCCATGGAGGCCAGCCGGCGCAAGATCGAGCACTTTCTTCCGCAGGCCGTGCGCGAGGACCTGCCGGCGCTGATGGCCACGCTGGACGGGCTGGTGCGCCTGCAGTCCGAGCATCCGGCCGAGGATGGCGCGGCCCGCCTGCTGGTGGCCTTGCAGGACGGTCAGACGGTGGAGAGCGTGCTGCTGCCGCGCGACGGCCTGTGCGTGTCCACCCAGGTGGGCTGTGCGGTGGGCTGCCGCTTTTGCATGACCGGGCGCGATGGCCTGTTGCGCCAGGTGGGCAGCGCGGAGATCGTGGCCCAGGTGGCGCTGGCCCGTCAGCGCCGGGCCGTCAAGAAGGTGGTGTTCATGGGCATGGGCGAGCCGGCCCACAACCTGGACAACGTGCTGGAGGCCATCGAGCTGCTGGGCACGCTGGGCAACATTGGCCACAAGAACCTGGTGTTCTCCACCGTGGGGGACGAGCGCGTGTTCGAGCGGTTGCCGCAGGGCCGGGTCAAGCCGGCCCTGGCCTTGTCGCTGCACACCACGCGGGCGGACCTGCGCGCCGAGCTGTTGCCACGCGCGCCGCGCATTTCGCCGGCCGAGCTGATGGCGCGCGCCGAGGCCTATGCCCGCGCCACGGGCTACCCGCTGCAGGTGCAGTGGACGCTGATCGAGGGCGTGAACGACAGCCAGGCCGAGATGGACGCGCTGGTGGCCTTGTTCCAGGGCCGTTACGCGATGCTCAACATGATCCCGTACAACGCGGTGCCCGATCTGCCCTACCAGCGGCCGGCCTGGGAGAAGGCGGCCGCGCTGGCGCGCCATCTGCACCGCCGGGGCGTGCTGACCAAGCTGCGTCATTCGGCCGGGCAGGACGTGGACGGTGGTTGCGGGCAGTTGCGCGCGCGCCAGGCTGCCGTGACCGAGGCGCCGGTGACGCTGCGGCCGCGGGCCGTGGCGTCTTCCTGAGCCCCCGCTTTACTTCCAGCCCAGGTGCTGGCGCAGTTGGGCGGCGCTGGTGTTGATCGGTTGGTCCAGCACGCTGGGCAGGGTCAGCACCGCATCGGCCTGCGGGCGCAGCGGCTGGGCGCCCAGCACCGCCGCATGGCGGATGGCCCAGCCGGCCTGCCGCAGCGCCGCCAGGTAGGTCAGGGCGTCCGGCCAGGCTTCGGGGTCGTTCGGGTGCGGGCCGGGCCAGAGCGAGAACAGCACGTGCTGGCAGCGGCTGCGGGCCACTTCCTCCTGGAAGGCGGCCACCGTGGTGCGGCTCTCCTGCAGCGCGGAGGCGCGGGCGTAGAGCTTGAACTTCTGGCCCTGCACGGTCTCCATATCGCGCACGCTGCGGTTGAAGCAGCCACTCAGGCAGCGCAGCAGCGTGGATTTGCGGGTGTTCGTGTTGCCGATCAGGACATGTGCTTCCACCATGGGCCGAGTGTAGCGGCCTCATCCGGTCGGCCCGGCGGCCGGTTCAGTCGGCCCAGCGCAGCACCGATTCGTCGCGCCAGTAGGCCAGGGCGCTGTAGTAGCCCTCCCAGACGCAGCCGATGCAGCCGCGGCCGCAGCAGGTGGTGGGTTCGTCGGGCGGGGCCGGCAGCGCGATGGCGTGCTGGCTGGCGCTGGCCTGCACCGCCGCGATCAGGGCCTGGGCCTCGGCGCGGTCGGTTGGGTTCCAGGCCAGCAGGGCCTCGTCGGGAATGCGCATCAGGCGCCCTCAACCCAGGCGCTGCGCGCTGACGTAGTCCTGGCGGAAGGTCTCGAAGTCCAGTGTTTCGCCGGCCTCCAGCCGGGCCTGCTCGGCGAGCGATTCCTGCGCCATGCGGGTCCAGCGGTCCTGCGCGGCCGGGTCCAGTTTGCGGCCCTGGAAGGCCTGCCAGACGGCGTCCGAGCGCTGGCGCACGAAGTCCACATACTCCAGCGCGTGCTGCTGCAGTGTGGACACCACCCGGGCCGAGGGCGTCAGCGCCGGGTCGGCCAGCCGCTGGCGCGCTTCGGTCAGCGCCGTCTGGTGGCCGCTGCCCAGTGGTGAGCTGTCCAGGTAGCGGGCGATGGGCTCCAGCTCGGCCAGCAGCTCGGCCGCCCAGTCGGTCAGCAGCACGGTCTGGTCGCCGCGCTCCAGCAACAGGCCGGGTTCCCGGCCACGGGCGGCGGTGCGGTGCAGGTTCAACACCATGGCGCTGAGCTCCTCGGGTGTGTCGTCCGGGCTGTCGCTGAGCGCGCAGTGCAGCAGGAAGATGTCCAGGAAGCGCGAGGTCAGCGCATTGATGCCCAGCGGCTCGAAGGGGTCGAGGTCCATGCAGCGCACCTCGACGTACTCGACGCCGCGTTCGCGCAGCGCGTGCAGCGGCCGCTCGCCCGAGCGGATGACGCGCTTGGGGCGGATGGTGCTGTAGAACTCGTTTTCGATCTGCAGCAGCGTGGTGCCCAGTTGCAGGTACTCGCCCTGGCCATCCTGGATGCCCATGGCTTCATAGGCCGGGTAGGGGCGGGTGAGGGCGTCCTGCAGCGAGGCGGCGTAGCTGTTCAGGCAGTTGTAGCTGACCCGCAGGCTGGCCTGCGCATCGCTCTGGTAGCCCAGCCGGCCCATGCGCAGCGAGGTGGCGTGCGGCAGGTACAGGCTGTGGCGGCCGAGCTTTTGCAGGCCGTGCGGCCGGCCGGCCACGAAGCCCTCGTCCACCGCCGGCGAGGCGCCGAACAGGTAGAGCAGCAAAAAGGAATGGCGGCGGAAGTTGCGGATCAGCGCGAAGTACTCGGCGCTGCTCAGGCCGGGCAGCGACCAGTTGTAGTGGATGCCGGAGATGGTCTGCATGCGCCGGCCATAGCGGTGGCTCAGCCCCATGCGGTAGACCGTCTTGGCCTGCGCGATGTTGGAGGTGCCGTAATGGGCCACCGGGATCTCGTCGTCCGGCGGTAGGTGGCAGGGCATGCTGGACACCCACAGCCGCTCATTGCCGATGGCCTGGTAGGTCAGCTGATGCAGGTGGTCCAGCTCGGCCAGACAGTCCAGCGCGGTGGGGTGGGCGCCGGTCACCAGCTCGACCTGCGACTCGCTGAAATCGGTCGTGATGTACGGATGGGTCAGGGCCGAGCCGAGCAGTGCCGGATGCGGGGTGAGCGCCAGCGAACCGTCGGGCAGGCTGCGCAGGCTCTCCTTCTCGATGCCACGGCGCAGGCCGGCCAGGCGTTCGGGGGTGAGCTCGTTCAGTCGGATGGGCATGCGGGAATCGGCGCTGGTGAGAAGGAAACACAGGGGCGCGTCAGGAACGGCGCCGGGCGACATTGGACGCCAAAATCAAGACGCTTGCATGGCAGGGCGGCAGTGCCCCTGCCCCGCGTCGGGGAGAGCGCCGGCCAGCTTAGGCGATCTGCGTCTGTGGCAGGCTGAGCGGCGTCAAGGGGTCGCGCACGGCCTGGCGCAGCAGGTCGCAGGTCAGCTGGATGTGGGCCTCCAGGGCCAGGGCGGCGCGGGCCTCCTGGCGCGCGATGGCGGCCTGGTAGATGTCGGTGTGCTCGCGGTGTACGTCCCGGTGGCGGGGCGTCTGGGCGCCCAGGCGGATCGCCACGTGCCGGTAACGCTCGGCCTGGCGGTAGAGGATGCTCAACAGGTACTTGGTCCAGGGCGAGCGGTGCGCCGCGATCAGGGCCTCGTGGAAGCGTTTGTTGGCCTGCTCCCAGGGCAGGGGATCGAGGCCGCCGCGGCGCTGCTCGGCCTGGCTGAGGGCCTCGAAGGCGTCGTTCAGCTGCTGTTCCCAGGCCGCATCGCCATGGCGGATGGACTGACGCAGCGCGTCGGTCTCCAACATCACGCGGGTGGCGGTGATGTCTTCCAGGTCGGCCAGCGAGATGGACGTGACCCGGAAGCCGCGCTGGCCTTCGGCCACCACCAGCGCGTCCGACAGCAGCAGGGCCAGGGCCTCGCGCAGGGTGCCGGCGCCCACGCCGTAGTGGTCCTTCAGATGCTCGACCCGCAGCCGGGCGCCCGGGGCCAGCGTGCCACTGATGATGTCCTGCCGCAAAGCCAGGTAGGCCCGCTCCACCAGGGTGCGCGGGGCCTGGGTGTCGCTGGACAGGCGGTGGGCGGAAAAGCGCTCGGGGGGCAGCATCAGGGTTCCTCGACGTCGTGGGCGAGCGTGGCTTCGCTGGCCTGGCGGCGTTTGAGCCGGTAGGCCAGTTGGGGGCGGGTCAGCTGCAGCAGGCGGGCCGCGCCCGACAGGTTGCCCTGGGCGCGTTCCACCGCCAGGTTCAGCAGCAACTCCTCCAGCGTGTCCAGCGAGACCCCGCTGTCGAGGATGCGCTCGCACAGCACCTGCTCGTCCGGTGTGGGGGCCGCGGCCAGCCGGCCCTGCGGGTCCAGCGCATCGCTGTCGGTGTCACGGAAGTTGGGGAACAGGTGGGCCACGTCGATGGTGCCGCCGGGCAGGGCGAGGATCACGCCGCGCTCGACCAGGTTCTCCAGTTCACGCACATTGCCCGGCCAGTCATGGGCCTGCAGCGCGGTCAGCGCGCGGTCGCTGAAACCCAGCAGGCGCTTGTGGTGCTGGGCTGCGTAGCGCTGCAGCAGGTGCTGGGCCAAGGGGGCGATGTCGGCCGTGCGCTCGCGCAGCGCCGGGATGGGAATGGGGTAGACGTTGAGGCGGTAGAGCAGGTCGCGCCGGAAACGGCCGGCCGCCACCGCGGCCTCCAGGTCCACGTTGGTGGCGGCCACCAGGCGCACATTGACCTTGCGCGGCTGCTCGGCCCCCAGGCGCTCCACCTCGCCTTCCTGCAGCACCCGCAGCAGCTTGGCCTGGGCCGGCAGCGGCATGTCGCCCACCTCGTCGAGGAACAGCGTGCCGCCATCGGCCCGCTCAAAGCGCCCGGCCCGGGTGGCATGGGCGCCGGTGTAGGCGCCTTTCTCGACGCCGAAGAGCTCGGCCTCGATCAGCTCGGCCGGCAGGGCGGCGCAGTTGACCGCCACGAAGGGGCCGCTGGCGCGGTCCGACAGCGCATGCAGCGCGCGGGCGAAGCGCTCCTTGCCCACGCCGGTCTCGCCGGTCAGCAGCACCGACACCTGGGTGGCGGCGGCCCGCCGCAGCAGGTCATGGGCCTGCTGGAAGGCCGGCGAGCTGCCCACCAGCATGCCGGCCTCGGCGTCGGGCTCGGTGGTGGTCAGGGCCTCCACCTGGCGGCTCAAGGCCTCGATCTTGTCCAGCAGCGAGTCGTCCTCGAAATAGGTGCGGTGCTGCTCGCCGTCGGGCCAGTCCTCGATGGGGCGGCCTTCGATCAGGCAGTGGTCGGCGCCGCAGGCGGCGCACTGCGTCTCCTTGAACAGGATGAGCCGGCCCATGAAGGCGCTGGTGTAGCCGCTGGCATAGCCCAGCAGGGTCCAGCAGACCGGCTCCTCGGCGGGGCCGAACAGCTGGCGGTGGGCATGGGCCTCCCAGGAGTCGTCCCAGCGGTAGCGGCCGTGGTACTGGCCGGTGAGAACGTTCAGGGTCAGCGAGATCTGGGACACGCGGGCGCCGCCTTCGAGCATGTGCAGTTGCGGGCCGACCTGGAACATCTCCTCGGCGGGCCGGTCGGGCCGGCGGCGGCGGGCGAACTCGGCATCGCGCAGCCCGCAGGCGTAGCCCATGCGGGTCAGCAGACGGCGGGTGTGCTCGGGGCCCACCGAGCCCAGCAGGTCGCGCCGCAGGGCGCTGAGTGCCTGGGTGTCCATCAGCACCATGCGGTGCTCACCCAGCCAGATGGCGCCGCTCTCGGGGGAGAAGCGCAGCAGGCGCCTGAGGTCGTCATCGGTCGGGGGGCGGTTCTTGGGGGCGGCCACGTTGTCTCCATCTCGATCGTGCAAATCTCGAGATTTGCACGACATGCCGTCAATCACGGTTCTGGCGGACCTCGGGCTGTTTTTGATCATTTGATGAAGTCCGCCAAGAGATTGTGCGTCATTTTATCCAACAAGTCCAAGTCACAGCAGGGAAATCCCCGGCTTGTCGCCCAGGGCTTCGCTTGTTCAGCACTGCTGGCGTGGGCCGATGAGGGGCCGAAATTTCGGGGTTTTCCCTTTGAATATCGAGATTTCAGGGTCAAGCTGCCGTACTTGGCACGGCCTTCGCAATTCATCCGGCATCCACCGACCGGAGGCCCGCCGTGAATCCCGAAACCGCCCACACCGCCGACACCGTGCAACAGACCCCTGCGGTCATGCGCAAGTTCGTGCGGGTGCAGTCGGTCCGGGGGGATGGGCTGGTCAGCTTCGACTTCGCCATCGGCTGGCCGGAGTTGTCTGTGGAACTGATGCTGCCCGGGCCCGCCTTCGAGGCGTTCTGCGCGACCCACCGCGTCGAACGGCTCGATGGCCCCGAGGACGGCCGCTGACCCACCAGGAGACAAGCCCCATGAACATCGATCTGCAGGCCCGCGAGATCCAGCCCCTGCGCCACACCTTCAGCCATGTGGCCCAGGCCCAGGGCGGCGACAAGCCGGCCTCGCGCTATCTGGAAGCCACCCTCGGGGCCCAGGCCCTGACCAACTTCCATTACCGGCCCACCTGGGATCCGGCCCACACCCTGTTCGACCCGGCGCGCAGCGCCATCCGCCTGGCCGACTGGAACGTGCTGCGCGACCCGCGCCAGTACTACTACGCCACCTGGACCATGGCCCGCGCCCGCCAGCAGGAGGCGATGGAGGCCAACTTCCAGTTCGTCGAGCAGCGTGGCCTGGCCGACCGCATGCCCGAGGCCGTGAAGGCCCAGGCCCTGACCCTGCTGATGCCGCTGCGCCACGTGGCCTGGGGCGGCAACATGAACAACGCCGCCATCTGCGCCTACGGCTTCGGCACGCCCTTCACCGCGCCGGCCATGTTCCATGCCATGGACCAGTTGGGCGCGGCCCAGTACCTGACCCGCGTGGGCCTGACCCTGGGCGGGCCGGAATCCCTGGACGAGGGCAAGGCCGCCTGGATGGGCGCGCCGGCCTGGCAGCGCCTGCGCCACTACGTCGAGGACAGCTTCGTCGAGGCCGACCCGATGGCCCTGTTCGTGGCCCAGAACCTGGCCCTGGACGGCCTGCTGTACCCGCTGGTCTACGGCGCCCTGGTGGACGACCACCTGAGCCTGCAGGGCGGCACCGCGGTGGCCATGCTCACCGCCTTCATGCCCGAGTGGCACGAGGAAAGTGCCCGCTGGGTCGATGCCGTGGTCAAGACCGCCGCGGCCGCCAGCGAGGACAACCGCCGCCTGCTGTCCGACTGGGCCCGCCAGTGGGGCGAACGCGCCAAGGGCGCGCTGGCGCCGGTGGCCGAGATGGTGCTGGGCGAGACCGCGCAGACCGTGATCGACGAGGTGTGGGAGGCCTGGCAGGCCCGCTGCGCCAAGGCCGGCCTGGCCGTCTGACCTTCGCCCACCCCCGACAGGAGTTCCCATGTCCAACGTGTTCATCGCCTTCCAGGCCAACGAGGAATCCCGTCCCGTCGTGGACGCCATCCTGGCCGACAACCCGCACGCCATCGTCAGCCACCCCACCGGCCTGGTGAAGATCGACGCCCCCGGCCACCTGACGATCCGGCGCGAAACCATCGAATCGCAGACCGGCCGCAGCTACGACCTGCAGCAGATCCAGGTGAACCTGGTGACGCTGTCCGGCCACGTCGACGAGGACGACGACCAGCTCACGCTGAGCTGGAAGCACTGAGTTCTCTTACCCGCGCCACCACACCGGAGACAAGCCCCATGGACACCCGTGTCGCCCGCAAGAAGCTGGGCCTGAAGGAACGCTACGCCGCCATGACCCGCGGTCTGGGCTGGGAAACCAGCTACCAGCCGATGGACAAGGTCTTCCCCTATGACCGCTACGAGGGTCTGAAGATCCACGACTGGGACCAGTGGCAGGACCCCTTCCGCCTGACGATGGACGCCTACTGGAAGTACCAGGGCGAGAAGGAGAAGAAGCTCTACGCGGTGATCGAGGCCTTCGCCCAGAACAACGGCCAGCTGGGCGTGGCGGACGCGCGCTACGTCAACGCGCTCAAGCTCTTCATCCAGGGCGTGACGCCGCTGGAGTATTACGCCCATCGCGGCTTCGCCCATGTGGGGCGTCAGTTCACCGGCGAGGGCGCCCGGGTGGCCGCGCAGATGCAGTCCATCGACGAGCTGCGCCACTACCAGACCGAGACGCATGCCATCTCGCACTACAACAAGTACTTCAACGGCATGCACAGCCCGAACCACTGGTTCGACCGTGTCTGGTACCTGTCCGTGCCCAAGTCCTTCTTCGAGGACGCCTGCACCGCCGGGCCCTTCGAGTTCCTGACCGCGGTCAGCTTCTCCTTCGAGTACGTGCTGACCAACCTGCTGTTCGTGCCCTTCATGTCGGGCGCGGCGCACAACGGCGACATGTCCACCGTGACCTTCGGCTTCTCGGCGCAGAGCGACGAGTCGCGCCACATGACCCTGGGCATCGAGTGCATCAAGTTCATGCTGGAGCAGGACCCGGACAACGTGCCCATCGTCCAGCGCTGGATCGACAAGTGGTTCTGGCGCGGCTGCCGCCTGCTGACCCTGGTGGCCATGATGCAGGACTACATGCTGCCCAAGCGGGTGATGAGCTGGAAGGAAGCCTGGGAGATGTACGCCGAGAGCAACGGCGGCGCGCTCTTCAAGGACCTGGCGCGCTACGGCATCCGCGAGCCCAAGGGTTGGAAGGACGCCTGCGAAGGCAAGGACCACATCAGCCACCAGGCCTGGAACACCTTCTACAACTACGCCGCCGCCGCGCCCTTCCACACCTGGGTGCCCAAGGACGACGAGCTGCAGTGGCTGTCGGAGAAGTACCCCAACACCTTCGACGCCCTGTACCGCCCGCGCCTGGAGTACTACCGCGGCCAGCAGGAGCAGGGCCAGCGCTTCTACAACAAGACGCTGCCGATGCTGTGCCAGACCTGCCAGATCCCCATGCTCTTCACCGAGCCGGGCGATGCCACGCAGATCGCCTACCGCGAGTCCAGCTACCTGGGCGACAAGTTCCACTTCTGCAGCGACCACTGCAAGGAGATCTTCGACCACGAGCCCGAGAAGTACGTCCAGGCCTGGCTGCCGGTGCACCAGATCTACCAGGGCCATTGCTTCAAGCCGGGCGTGGACCCGACGGCCCCGGGCTTCGACCCGCTGGCCGCGGTGCTCGACTACTACGAGCTCAACGTGGGCCGGGACAACTTCGACTTCGAAGGGTCCGAAGACCAGAAGAACTTCGCCGCCTGGCGTGGCGATGGCCGCAACACCACCACCGACACCGCATCCGGAGAACAGGCATGACCGTCGTTGCCGCCGCCCCCTACCGCTTCCCCGTGGCCGACGTGCGGGAGAACTTCCCCGCCCCGCTGCTCTACATCGGCTGGGACCAGCACCTGATGTTCTGCGCGCCGTTCTGCCTGCCGCTGCCGCCGGACCTGCCCTTCGACGCGCTGCTGACCCAGGTGCTGCCGGGCATCTACGGGGCCCACCCGGACTTCGCCCACATCGACTGGGACGAGGCCCTGTGGACCAAGGCCGGCCAGCCCTGGCGGCCGGACCGCGCCAAGAGCCTGGCCGAGAACGGCCTGGGCCACAAGGACGCGATCCACTTCCGCACGCCGGGCCTGAACGGCATCGCGGGCTCCTGCAGCTGAGGCCAGCCATGGGCTACATGCTCACCATCGAACCCCTGGGCGCCACGCTGGAGGTGGAGGAGGGCCAGACCCTGCTCGACGCCGCGCTGCGCCAGGGCATCTACCTGCCGCACGCCTGCGGCCACGGCCTGTGCGGCACCTGCAAGGTGCAGGTCTGCGATGGCGAGGTGGACCACGGCCCGGCCAACCCCTTCGCGCTGATGGAAGACGAGCGCCAGGACGGCAAGACCCTGGCCTGCTGCGCCACGCTGCAGAGCGATGCGGTGATCGAGGCCGACATCGACGAGGAGCCGGACGCCGAGATCATCCCCGTGCGGGACTTCCAGGCCACGGTGCAGGCCATCACCGCGCTCACGCCCACCATCAAGGGGCTGCGGCTGGCGCTGAACCAGCCCCTGCACTTCCAGGCCGGCCAGTACGTGCAGCTGGACATCCCGGGGGTGGGCACGCGGGCCTTCTCGATCGCCAATGCGCCGGCCGACGTGGAGCGCAGCCGCAGCATCGAGCTGCATGTGCGCCAGGTGCCGGGCGGCGCCGGCACCACCTGGCTGCACCAGTCGCTGCAGGTGGGCGATGCGCTCAAGCTCAGTGGGCCCTATGGCCGCTTCTTCGTGCGCAAGTCCTCGCCCGTGCCGATGGTCTTCATGGCCGGCGGCTCGGGCCTGTCGAGTCCGCGCTCGATGATCCTGGACCTGCTCGACGGTGGCTGCACGACGCCCATCACCCTGGTCTACGGCCAGCGCAGCCGCGAGGAGCTGTACGGGCACGAGGAGTTCCTGGCCCTGGCCGCGCAGCACCCCAATCTGCGCTACCTGCCGGTGCTGTCCAACGAGCCCGAGGGCTCCGACTGGACCGGCGCGCGCGGCTATGTGCACGAGGCCGCCAAGGCTGCCTTCCCGCAGGGCTTCGCCGGCCACAAGGCCTATCTGTGCGGCCCGCCGCCGATGGTGGAAGCCTGCATCGGCGCGCTGATGCAGGGCCGGCTGTTCGAGCGCGACATCCACACCGAGAAGTTCCTCTCGGCCGCCGATGCCGGCGCGGTGCGCAGCCCCTTGTTCAAGAACGTCTGAGGAGGTCCTGACCATGATCTTCGACACCCGACCCAAGGTCACGGTGGCCCTGACCCAGACCGGCGAGCACTACCCCTGTGCCCACGACGAGAGCCTGCTGGCGGGCATGTTGAAGCTGGGGCGCAAGGGCATCCCGGTGGGCTGTGCCAGCGGCGGCTGCGGCGTGTGCAAGGTGCGCGTCGTGGAAGGCGCCATCCATGCGCTGGGGCCGGTCAGCCGGGCCCATGTCAGCGCCGACGAGGAATGCCAGGGCGTGACCCTGGCCTGCCGTGTCGCCCCCAGCACCCCCGTGGTGCTGGAGGTGGTGGGCAAGTTCGAGAAGCCGTTTTTCAAGGGCTATACCGCTGCGGTGGCGGCGGGCCCCTCCCTGAACCAACCGCAGTGAACGACAACCAGGAGACAAGCATGGGTGTATTGAGAATCGGGCATGCCAGCCTGCGCGTGATGGACATGGCCGCGGCCCTGCGTCATTACGAGAAGGTGATCGGCATGAAGGTCACGATGCAGGACAAGGCCGGCAACGTGTACCTCAAGTGCTGGGACGAGTGGGACAAGTACTCGCTGATCCTGACCCCTTCGGACCAGGCGGGCATGAACCACATCGCCTACAAGGTCGAGAAGGACGCCGATCTCGACCAGCTGCGCGACAAGATCGAGACCTGGGGCATCCACACCGAGATGCTGCCCGAAGGTACCTTGCCGTCCACCGGCCGCATGCTGCAGTTCAAGCTGCCCAGCGGGCATGAGATGCGCCTGTACGCCATGAAGGAGTACGTGGGCACCGACGTCGGCACCGTCAACCCCGACCCTTGGCCGGACGACATCCGCGGTGCCGGCGCGCACTGGCTGGACCACGCGCTGCTGATGTGCGAGATGAACCCCGAGGCCGGCATCAACACGGTGGCGGACAACACCCGCTTCATGATGGAAGTGCTGGACTTCTTCCTGACCGAACAGGTCGTGGTCGGCCCGGGCGGCAGTGTTCAGGCCGCGACCTGGCTGGCGCGCACCACCACGCCGCACGACATCGCTTTCGTGGGTGGCGTGAAGAGTGGCCTGCACCACATCGCCTTCTTCCTGGACAGCTGGCACGACGTGCTGAAGTCGGCCGACGTGATGGCCAAGAACAAGACCAAGATCGATGTGGCGCCCACCCGCCACGGCATCACCCGCGGCGAGACGATCTACTTCTTCGACCCCAGCGGCAACCGCAACGAGACCTTTGCCGGCCTGGGCTACCTGGCCCAGCGCGACCGGCCGGTGACCACCTGGACCGAGGACCAGCTCTGGAACGGGATCTTCTATCACACCGGCGAAGCGGTGCCTTCCTTCACGGACGTCTACACCTGATCGGCCCACGGGGCCGCCTGACAGCGGCCCCGGACCGCATCCACAAGAACACGACCCACCGCGAAGGAACTCCATTCATGCGTTTTCCCACCTTTCTGAAGAACGCTCTGGCCCTGGCGGCCAGCCTGGGCGCGGGCCTGGGCGCCCAGGCCGCTGGCCACTATGTGCCGGGCGTTGAAGGCGTGCAGGCCGCCAGCGTGCCGCCGCCCGGCGTCTACTACCTGGGCTACCTGGCCGACTACAAGGCCGACAAGGTGCGCGCGCCCGGCACCAAGGAGGACCTGCCCGGCGACAACAGCATCCATGTGACGGCCCTGGCCAACCGCCTGGTCTGGATCACCGACCACAAGATCCTGGGCGCCGACTACGGCGTCGAGACCATCATCCCGCTGCAGCGCACCCAGCTGGACCTGGGCGTGGTGCCGCTGCATGACACCGACACCGACCTGGGCGACATCTACCTGGGCCCGGTGGTGCTGGGCTGGCACGGCGCCAACTGGGACGCGGTGGCGGCGGCCGGCTACTGGCTGGACAGTGGCTCGACCAACTCGCCCGCCTCGCCCGGCAAGGGCTACGGCTCCACCATGCTGACGGCCGGCGGCACCTACTACTTCGACGCCGGCAAGACCTGGACCGGTTCGGTGCTGGCGCGCTACGAGTTCAACCGCACGACCAGCAGCGGCTTCAAGCCGGGCCAGACCCTGTCGGTGGAATGGGGCCTGGGCAAGGTACTGGGGCCGGTGGTGGTGGGCCTGGTGGGCTACACCCAGCAGCAGATGACCCAGGACAGCGGCCCCGGCGCGCTGGACCAGAAGGCCTCGCGTTCCGCCGCGGGCGCCGAGCTGATCTACCCGATGCTGTCACAGGGCCTGTTCCTCAAGGGCGCCTTCTACCAGGAGTTTGCCTCCCAGGCCGCGACCAGCGTGGAGCCCAAAGGCCACCTGCTGCGCTTCACCCTGGTCAAGGCTTTCTGACTCCACCGAGGAATGCCGGCATGAACGCCATCGACACGAACCTGGCCACCCGCCCGGTCTGCACCGACCAGGCCGTGGTCAGCGCCGAGGCTGCCGCCCGCATGGTGGCCGCCGCGGTGGCCCATGCCGGCACGCTGGGCATCCGCATCAACGCCGCCGTCACCGATGCCGGGGGCACCCTGGCGGCCTTTCTGCGCATGCCCGGCGCCTTCCTCCATTCGGTCGACATCGCGATCGACAAGGCCTACACCGCCGCCAGCTTCGGCTTCCCGACGAGCCAGTGGATGTCCCTGCTGGCCGGGGACGAGGCGCTGCGCATCGGCATCGTGCAGCGGCCGCGCCTGGTCGTCTTCGGCGGCGGCCTGCCCATCCGGCGGGCTGCCGCCGAGGGCGGCGCGCTGATCGGCGGCATCGGCGTGTCCGGTGGCTCGGCCGAGCAGGACGAGGCCTGTGCCCGGGCCGGCCTGCAGGCCGTCGGCCTGGGCTGAGGCCCGACAACCATTTCTCTTCACTTCCCGCGGGACATCACCATGCACCAGTACCTGAACTTCATCAACGGCGAGTTCGTCGCCACCGGCAAGACCTTTGAGAACCACGCCCCCGTCGACAACCGGGTGCTGGGCCTGGTGCACGAGGCGGGCGAGCGCGAGGTGGACGCCGCGGTGGGCGCCGCACGGGCCGCGCTCAAGGGCGACTGGGGTCGCATGAGCGTGGTCAAGCGCGTGGAGCTGCTCTACGCCGTGGCCGACGAGATCAACCGCCGCTTCGACGACTTCCTGCAGGCTGAGGTGGCCGACACCGGCAAGCCGCTGTCGCTGGCCTCGCACATCGACATCCCGCGTGGCGCGGCCAACTTCAAGGTCTTCGCCGACATCGTCAAGAACGTGCCCACCGAGAGCTTCGAGATGGCCACGCCCGATGGCGGCACCGCGCTGAGCTACGCGCTGCGCTCGCCGCTGGGCGTGGTGGCGGTGGTCTGCCCCTGGAACCTGCCGCTGCTGCTGATGACCTGGAAGGTCGGCCCGGCCCTGGCCTGCGGCAACACCGTGATCGTCAAGCCTTCCGAGGAAACCCCCGCCACCGCCACGCTGCTGGGCGAGGTGATGAATGCGGTGGGCGTGCCCAAGGGCGTCTACAACGTGGTGCACGGCTTCGGCCCCGGCTCGGCCGGCGAGTTCCTGACCCGCCACCCCGGCGTCAACGGCATCACCTTCACCGGCGAAACCCGCACCGGCGAGGCCATCATGGCCGCCGCCGCCAAGGGCGTGCGCCCGGTCAGCTTCGAGCTCGGCGGCAAGAACGCCGGCATCGTGTTCGCCGATGCCGACTTCGACAAGGCGGTGGCCGGCATCACCCGCAGCGCCTTCGAGAACTGCGGCCAGGTCTGCCTGGGCACCGAGCGCGTCTATGTGCAGCGCCCCATCTTCGACCGCTTCGTCCAGGCCCTGAAGGAAAAGGCGCAGGCGCTCAAGGTCGGCCCGTCCGAAGAGCCCGGCGTGGGCCTGGGCCCGCTGATCTCGGCCGAGCACCGGGCCAAGGTGCTGGGCTATTACGAGAAGGCCAAGGCCGAGGGCGCCACCGTGGTGACTGGCGGCGGCGTGCCCGACATGCCCGGTGCGCTGGCCCAGGGCCACTGGGTGCAGCCCACCCTCTGGACGGGGCTGCCCGAGAGCTCGCCCATCGTGCGCGAGGAGATCTTCGGCCCCTGCTGCCACATCGCGCCCTTCGACACCGTGGACGAGGCCATCGCCCTGGCCAATGCCACCCACTACGGCCTGGCCACCACGGTGTGGACGCAGAACCTGGCCACCGCGCACCGCATGGCGCGCGAGGTCGAGGTGGGCCTGTGCTGGATCAACAGCTGGTTCCTGCGCGATCTGCGCACCGCCTTCGGCGGCGCCAAGGCCTCCGGCATCGGCCGCGAGGGCGGGGTGCATTCGCTGGAGTTCTACACCGAGCTGCGCAACGTGATGGTGAAGCTGTGAACGCCCCCGACCTGAAGGCCAATCCCGAGCTGGGCCGGCGCGTGCGCACCGGCGCCTTCGAGACCAATGTCCACGACCTGGGGGCCTCGGCGCCCGGCCAGCCGCCGGTGCTGTTCATCCACGGCTCCGGCCCCGGCGTCAGCGCCTGGGCCAACTGGCGCCTGGTGATGCCGGCGCTGGCCCAGCAGCGCCGCGTCATCGCGCCGGACATGGTGGGCTTCGGCGACAGCGACCGGCCCGCGGGCATCGCCTACAGCATGGACACCTGGGTGCAGCAGGCCCTGGACCTGCTGGACGCGCTGGACCTGCCCCAGGTGGACCTGGTGGGCAACAGCTTCGGCGGTGCGCTGGCGCTGGCCCTGGCCATCCGCGCGCCGCAGCGGGTGCGCCGTCTGGTGCTGATGGGCTCGGTGGGCGTGCCCTTCGCCATCACGCCGGGGCTGGATGCGGTGTGGGGCTACGAGCCTTCCATCCAGACCATGCGCGCGCTGATGGACACCTTCGCCTGGGACCGTTCGCTGGTCAACGACGAGCTGGCCAAGCTGCGCTACGAGGCCAGCATCCGCCCGGGCTTCCAGGAGTCCTTCTCGGCCATGTTCCCCGCCCCGCGCCAGCGCTGGGTGGATGCCATGGCCAGCCCCGAGGCCGCCATCCGCGCGCTGCCGCACGAGACCCTGATCCTGCACGGCCGCGAAGACCAGGTCATCCCGCTGCAGACCTCGCTGACGCTGTCGCAGTGGATTCCCAACAGCCAGTTGCATGTCTTCGGCCATTGCGGCCACTGGACGCAGATCGAGCACGCCGGGCGCTTCGCCCGCCTGGTCGGGGACTTCCTGGCCGAGGCCGACGCGGCCTGAAGCCCCTCTCATTCACCGATTCACCCTCCACACGGAACCGCCATGGACGCTGCACGCATTCAGCACTACGGCGACGAGCTCTACCAGGCGCTGCAAAGCCGCCAGCCCGTCGCCCCGCTCACCGAACGTGAGCCCGCCATCACCGTCGACGACGCCTACCAGATCCAGCTGCGCATGATCCAGCGCCGGCTGGACGCGGGCGAGACGGTGGTGGGCAAGAAGATTGGCGTCACCAGCCAGGTGGTAATGGACATGCTGGGCGTGAACCAGCCCGACTTCGGCCACCTGCTCTCGGGCATGGTCTTCAACGAGGGCGAGCCGGTGCGCGTGTCCTCGCTGATCGCCCCGCGGGCCGAGGCCGAGGTGGCCTTCATCCTGGGCCGCGACCTGACCGGCCCCGGCGTGACGGCGGCCGACGTGCTGCGCGCCACCGACTGCGTGATGCCCTGCTTCGAGATCGTCGATTCGCGCATCAAGGACTGGAAGATCAAGATCCAGGACACGGTGGCGGACAACGCCTCCTGCGGCGTGCTGACCCTGGGCGGCGTGCGCCGCAGCCCGCGCGACCTGGACCTGGCGCTGGCCGGCATGGTGCTGGAGAAGAACGGCGAGATCGTCAGCACCTCCTGCGGGGCCTCGGTGCAGGGCTCGCCGGTCAACGCGGTGGCCTGGCTGGCCAACACGCTGGGCCGCCTGGGCATTTCGCTCAGGGCGGGCGACGTGATCCTTTCGGGCTCGCAATCGCCGCTGGTGCCGGTCAAGGCCGGCGACGGCCTGTACTGCAGCGTCGGCGGCCTGGGCGGCACGTCGGTGCGTTTCGTGGAATGAGGGCAGGGACCATGGCACTCGACAAGAACACCATCCTCGGCCTGGCCGAGCACCTGGAGACCGCGGAGCTGCAGGCCCACGACGTCACCAAGATCACCGACGAGCACCCAGACATGGACTGGGCCGACGCCTACGCCATCCAGGACGAGATCCGCCGCCGCAAGGAAGCGCGCGGCCAGAAGACGGTGGGCCTCAAGTGCGGCCTGACCTCCTTCGCCAAGATGAAGCAGATGGGCGTGGACGTGCCGGTCTTCGGCTTCGTCAGCGACTACATGAGCCGGCCCGAGGGTGCGGCCATCGCGGTGAAGGAGCTGATCCATCCCAAGGTGGAAGCCGAGATCTGCGTGGTCACCAAGGCGCCGCTGCGCGGCCCCGGCTGCCATGTGGGCGCGGTGATGGCGGCCATCGACTTCGTGCTGCCGGGCGTCGAGGTGATCGACAGCCGCTACCGCGACTTCAAGTTCGACCTGAAGAGCGTGATCGCCGACAACACCTCGGCCTCGCGCTTCGTGGTGGGGGGGCGTCCGCGCAACGTCGAGGACGTGGACCTGCGCACCCTGGGCGTGGTGATGGAGAAGAACGGAAAGATCGTCGCCATGGCCGCCGGTGCCGCGGTGCTGGGCCACCCGGCCGCGGCGGTGGCGGCCCTGGCCAACCACCTGGGCGCACGCGGGCAGGAGATCCCGGCCGGCAGCTTCATCATGACCGGCGGGGTGACCGAGGCCATCGCGGTGCAGGCCGGCGACCACATCGCAGTGCGCTTCCAGGACCTGGGCACCGTGTCGCTGCGCTTCGCCTGAGGCGCGGCCGATCCGAATCCTCTTTTTGAAAGAAGGCATCCCATGAAGAAAGTCAAATGCGCCCTGATCGGGCCGGGCAACATCGGCACCGACCTGCTGGCCAAGCTGCAGCGCAGCCCGGTGCTGGAGCCGGTGTGGATGGTGGGCATCGACCCCGAGTCCGATGGCCTCAAGCGCGCCCGCGAGATGGGCCTGAAGACCACCGCCGAGGGTGTGGACGGCATGGTGCCGCACATGCAGGCCGACGGCGTGCAGATCGTCTTCGACGCCACCAGCGCCTATGTGCACGCCGAGAACAGCCGCAAGGTCAACGCCCAGGGCGCGTTGATGATCGACCTCACCCCCGCGGCCATCGGCCCCTACTGCGTGCCGCCGGTCAACCTGAAGCAGCACGTGGGCAAGAAGGAGATGAACGTCAACATGGTCACCTGCGGCGGCCAGGCCACCATCCCGATGGTGGCGGCCGTCAGCCGCGTGCAGCCGGTGGCCTATGGTGAGATCGTCGCCACCGTCTCCAGCCGCTCCGTCGGCCCGGGCACCCGCAAGAACATCGACGAGTTCACCCGCACCACCGCCGGGGCAGTGGAGAAGGTGGGCGGCGCCAAGAAGGGCAAGGCCATCATCATCATCAACCCGGCCGAGCCGCCGCTGATCATGCGCGACACCGTGCACTGCCTGGTCGACGAGAGCGCGGGCGAGCCCGACCGCGACGCCATCACCGCCTCCATCCACCAGATGCTGGCCGAGGTGCAGAAGTACGTGCCCGGCTACCGCCTGGTCAACGGCCCGGTCTTCGACGGCCAGCGCGTCTCGGTCTTCCTGGAGGTGGAAGGCCTGGGCGACTACCTGCCCAAGTACGCCGGCAACCTGGACATCATGACCGCCGCCGCCGCCCGCACCGCCGAGATGTTCGCCGAGGAGATCCTCAAGGGCGAACTGGTGCTGCAAGCCGTGGCCGAAGCCGTGGCCTGAACTCAGGAGAACAACGATGAACCTGCAAGGTAAGCGAATCACCGTCCACGACATGACCCTGCGTGACGGCATGCACCCCAAGCGCCACCAGATGACGCTCGAGCAGATGGCCTCCATCGCCTGCGGCCTGGATGCCGCGGGCGTGCCGCTGATCGAGGTCACCCATGGCGACGGTCTGGGCGGCAGCTCGGTCAACTACGGCTTCCCGGCCCACAGCGACGAGGAATACCTCTCCACCGTGATCCCGAAGATGAAGCAGGCCAAGGTCTCGGCCCTGCTGCTGCCGGGCATCGGCACCGTGGACCACCTGAAGATGGCCAAGGACCTGGGCGTGCACACCATCCGCGTGGCCACCCACTGCACCGAGGCCGATGTCTCCGAGCAGCACATCACCGCCGCGCGCAAGCTGGAGATGGACACCGTGGGCTTTCTGATGATGGCCCACATGGCCAGCCCGGAGAAGCTGGTGATCCAGGCCAGGCTGATGGAGAGCTACGGCGCCAACTGCGTCTACGTGACCGACTCGGCCGGCTACATGCTGCCCGACGACGTGACGGTGCGGCTGCAGGCGGTGCGCGCCGCACTCAAGCCCGAGACCGAGCTGGGTTTCCACGGCCACCACAACCTGGCCATGGGCGTGGCCAACTCGGTGGCCGCGGTGGCCGCCGGGGCCAAGCGCATCGACGCAGCCGCAGCCGGCCTGGGCGCTGGGGCGGGCAACACGCCGATGGAGGTCTTCATCGCCGTGTGCGACCGCATGGGCATCCAGACCGGGGTGGACGTCTTCAAGATCCAGGACGTGGCCGAGGACCTGGTGGTGCCCATCATGGACCACATCATCCGTGTGGACCGCGACTCGCTGACGCTGGGCTACGCCGGCGTGTACAGCAGCTTCCTCTTGTTCGCCAAGCGGGCCGAGAAGAAGTACGGCATCCCGGCGCGCGAGATCCTGGTCGAGCTGGGCCGGCGCGGCATGGTCGGCGGCCAGGAAGACATGATCGAGGACACTGCGTTGACGCTGTCCAAGCAACGCGCCGCCGTCGCCCAGGCGGCCTGAACGAAAGGAAGACCCACCATGCCCTTTGCACAGATCTACCTCATCGAAGGCCGCACCGAAGAACAGCGCGCCGCCGTGATCGAGAAGGTCACCGCCGCCCTGGTCGAGGCCGTGGGCGCGCCCAAGGAGAACGTGCGCGTCTGGATCACCGAGGTGCCCAAGGAGAACTGGGGCATCGCCGGGGTCAGCGCCAAGGCCCTGGGGCGCTAGACGCACCGCTGCCTCCGCCCTGAAACCTTGAAAAAAGGGGGGGCATGGGGCGCAGATTGCGGCCGTGAGGCCGCAATCTTCACTTGACATTCCCATGGGGGGAATCTTTAAAGTACCCCCTGTCCTGCATGCGGCTCTGCCGCCCTGCAGCGCTGTCTGGTGTCTTTTCGCGCCCCCTGTCCCTTGAAAGCCTTTCGCGTCTTCCTCCTGCTGCTGCTCTCGCTGCTGCTCCCCATCCGGGGGGGCTTGGCCGCGACCATGGCGTGCGGGGAGGGGGGCCATGGGCCAGGCGAGGCCGCGATGGCCCATGGCCATCCGGGCTGGCAGCCCGCGGGCCAGCCGCAGGCACCCGATCTGCACGGACAGGCCGCCGATGCACAGGGTGGCGCCACCTTGCACGACCACAGCCACCACGACCACAGCCACGACGACGACGGGCCTTCGGCCTCGGTCGGTGACGCATGCAGTGTCTGTGCCAGTGGCTGCCACGCCGCGGCCCTGGCGGGCCCGTCGCCAGCATTGCTGCAGGCCCGGGTCGTGGCCGTCGTCGCGTTCCCGGCACTGGACGTGCCGGTACCGGGCTTTCTGCCGGACGGGCTGGAGCGCCCTCCCAGAGGCTGCTGAGACCACCGTGCCGGCCCCAGCGTCGGCACCCCGTGGGTCCGCGCGCAATGCGTGCGGAGCAAGGTCCGGCCCCATGCCGGGCGTCTCGAACCTGTCTCGTCCATGAACAAGCAAATCCTGTGCGGGTGGGCCGTTGTCGCGGCCAGCCTGCCGGGGCTGGGCCTGGCCCAGCCCGCTGCGGCGCCGGCCTCGGCACCTGCGCTCGCCTACCACTCGGCGTTCTCCGGCTACACCCCCTATCGGGATGCCAGTCCCGGCGATTGGCGTGCGCTGAACCAGGCCGTGGGGACGGCGGCGCTCAAGCCGCCCCGTCTGCCGCAGCCCCAGCTGGCCGCCGAGCCTGCGCCGCAGGCCGCCTCCCGTCCGATGCCGCACCCCATGTCCCATCCCATGTCGCACCCGATGCCTGGGATGACACCGTCGACAAGCCGGCCACAACCCGGCCCCATGCACGGAGGTCAACCATGATCCGTCTGGCTTGCACGGGCCTCGTGGCCCTGGTCCTGAGCGGCTGCGCCTCGTTTTCCGAGGATGGCGGCTTCACCCCGGTGGCCCAGCTCACCCAGGAGCGCACCGGGCTCTCACCGTCCTATCCGCGCACCGCAGCGCAAGGCGATGCGGCCGCGGCCCGTGTCGCCGCCCTGCTGCAGCAGCCGCTGACGGCGGACAGCGCGGCCGAGATCGCCCTGCTGAACAACCGCGCGCTGCAGGCCAGCTATGCCGAACTGGGCATCGCCGAGGCCGATCGGGTCCGGGCGGGTCGTCTGGCCAACCCGTCTTTCAGCTTCGGACGCCTGAACGGTGCCGGCGCGGTGGAGATCGACCGGGGGGTCATGTTCGACCTGCTGGGCCTGCTCACCCTGCCGGTGGCCAGCCAGGTGGAGCAGGAGCGTCTGGTGCTGACCCAGCTGCAGGCGGCCGACGAGACCGTCGGGCTGGCCGCGCAGGCCCGCCAGGCCTTCTTCGAGGCGGTGGCGGCGCAGCAACTGGCCGGCTACCAGGCCCAGGTGAAGGAAGCGGCCGAGGCCTCCAATGCGCTGGCCCGCAAGATGGTGGCCGCGGGCAACTTCAGCGCGCTCGATCAGATGCGTGAGCAGGCCTTCAGCTCGGAGGCCACGGTGGGCCTGGCCCGGGCGCAGCACCAGGCGGTGGCCGCGCGGGAACAGCTCATCCGGGTGCTGGGCCTGGCGGGCCCGCAGCTGGACTTCACGCTGCCGGAGCGGCTGCCTGACCTGCCGGCGGCGCCGGTTGAGCCGCAGGATGCAGAGCAGACGGCGATGGACCAGCGCCTGGACATCCGGATGGCCCGGCGTTCGACCGAAGCCACGGCCCGCTCGCTGGGGCTCACCCAGGCCACCCGCTTCATCAATGTGCTGAACCTGGGCTACCAGAACAAGAGCACGACAGGTGAGCGGCTGGCCCAGGGCTATCAGGTGGAGCTGGAGCTGCCGTTGTTCGACTTCGGCGCCACCCGCGCGGCCCGGGCCGAAGCCACCTACACCCAGTCCCTGCACCGCACGGCCGCCATCGCCGTGCAGGCCCGCTCCGAGGTGCGCGAGGCCTACTCGGCCTACCGCACTGCCTACGACCTGGCCCGCCACTACCGTGACGAGGTGGTGCCGCTGCGCAAGCGCATCTCCGAGGAGAACCTGCTCCGCTACAACGGCATGCTGATCAGCGTGTTCGACCTGCTGGCCGATGCCAGAGACCAGATCGCCGGCGTGACCGGCGCCGTGGAGGCGCTGCGCGACCACTGGGTGGCCCAGACCCGACTGCAGACCGCCCTCACCGGGCGTTCGCCCAACGGCCTTTGAGGGAGACCCTTCCATGAGCAATCGCAGAACTTTTTTCAAGACCGCTGGCGCCAGCTTCCTGGGCGCCGCCGCGGTGAGCCGGGCCGGTGCGACCCTGCTGCCCGAGGCCGTGATCCAGACCTCGGCCGCCACCCAACCGCCGCCTGCACCGACCAATGGCCGGCCCTTCCAACCCATCGTGACGCTCAACGGCTGGTCGTTGCCCTGGCGCATGAAGGACGGCGTCAAGGAGTTCCACCTGGTGGCCGAACCCGTGGTGCGCGAGATCGCCCCCGGCATGAAAGCCAACCTGTGGGGTTACAACGGCGCCAGCCCCGGCCCGACGATCGAGGCGGTGGAGGGCGACCGGGTGCGCATCTTTGTCACCAACAAGCTGCCTGAGGTGACCACCGTGCACTGGCACGGCATCCTGCTGCCCAGCGGCATGGATGGCGTCTCGGGCCTGACGCAGCCGCCCATCGGCGTGGGCAAGACCTGGGTGTACGAGTTCGTGTTGCAACGCCCCGGCACCTTCATGTACCACCCGCATGCCGACGAGATGGTGCAGATGGCCATGGGCATGATGGGCCTGTTCATCGTCCACCCCAAGGACCCACGCCAGTTCAAGGTGGATCGGGACTTTGGCTTCCTCCTGAACGCCTACGACATCGAGCCCGGCAGCGCGACGCCCCGCATCAACACGATGCTGGATTTCAATCTCTGGACCTGGAACAGCCGGGCCTTTCCCGGCATCGACCCCTTCGTGGCCCGCACCGGGGACCGGGTGCGCATCCGCGTGGGCAACCTGACGATGACCAACCACCCGATCCACATGCACGGGCCCCACTTCGAGGTGACCGGCACCGATGGCGGCTGGGTGCCGAAGTCGGCCCGTTGGCCGGAAGTGACGACCGACATCGGCGTGGGCCAGATGCGGGCCATCGAGTTCGATGCGGTGGCCGGCGATTGGGCCATCCACTGCCACAAGAGCCACCACACCATGAACGCAATGGGCCATGCCGTGCCGACGATGATCGGCGTGGACCACCGCGAGGTGGCCAAGAAGATCACCGGCCTGGTGCCTGACTACATGGTCATGGGCGAGCGTGGCATGCACGACATGGCCGAGATGGAGATGCCCATCCCCGACAACACGCTGCCGATGATGACCGGCACCGGCCCCTTTGGCCCGGTGGGCATGGGCGGCATGTTCAGCGTGGTGAAGGTGCGGGACAACGTGGCCCGCGGCGACCACAAGGACCCGGGCTGGTACCGGCACCCGGCCGGCACGCTGGCCTCGGAGTACACGGCCGAACTGCCAACCGCGCCGCGCACCCAGGCCCCCGCGGCCGATGCCCAGACCCTGAACGTGCGCAAACCCGCCGGCCACGACGGCCATTGAAGGAACACATCCATGAAGCAGATTCTGAAATTGACCGCTCTGATGGTGTCGGTGCTCGGCCCGCTGGCCGCCCAAGCCCATGGCGACGAGGAACGCGCCAAGCCCCACGTCTACGACGCCAGCCAGGTCGAGGACACCGATTTCGGCCGCGAGGGCAACCCGGCCAAGGTGAACCGGACCCTCCATGTCAGCATGGCCGATTCGATGCGATTCACCCCGGACCAGGTGACGCTCCGGCGCGGCCAGACCGTGCGGTTCGTGATTCAGAACCAGGGCCAGGCACTGCACGAACTGGTGCTGGGCACCCCGGCGGCCCTCAAAGCACATGCCGAGCTGATGAAGCGCTTCCCGAACATGGAGCATTCGGACCCCAACATGGCCCACGTGAAGCCGGGCCAGCATGGCGAGATCGTCTGGCAGTTCACCCGGCCCGGCGAGTTCCAGTTCGCCTGCCTGCAACCCGGCCACTACGAGGCCGGCATGACCGGCAAGGTGGTGGTGAAATGAAGCGGCGTCAACTCCTCCGTCTGACCCTGGGCGGCGCGATCCTGCCAGTTCTGGCGGTTCATTCCGCCCGTGCCGCCGCAGCCCTGCCGTCCGTCGAGGTCTTCAAGAGCCCCTACTGTGGCTGCTGCGGCGCCTGGGCGGACCACATGAAGGCTGCCGGCTTTGCGGTGAAGGTGACCCTGGTCGAGGACACCTCGGCCATGCGCCGACGCGTCGGCCTGCCGGATCGCTTCGCCAGCTGCCACACCGCGCTGGTGGCTGGCTACGCGGTGGAAGGCCATGTGCCCGCCGACGAGGTCAAGCGTCTGCTGGCCCTGCGACCCCGGGCCATCGGCCTGGCGGTGCCCAGCATGCCGCCAGGCTCGCCCGGCATGGAGATGGGCAACCGGCACGACCCCTACCAGGTGTTCCTGATCAACCAGCAGGGGCGTGAAACCGTTTTCGCGTCCTACCCCAAGGCCCAGGCCTGAACCCCAGCCCGAGACCAACCATGAAGATCGCTCCGTTCCTTGCAGCCAGCCTCCTGGCCCTGCCCCTGCTGGCGCAGGCACAGGCCGTTCCCGAGACCGACCATGCGGCCCACCATGCGCCGGCCGCCGCCAGCGCCCCCGTACCGAACGCTGACGGCGAGGTGCGCAGATCGACCCCGCCCTGGGCAAGATCACGCTGCGCCACGGCCCCATCGCCAACCTCGACATGCCGGCCATGACGATGGTCTTCCGGGTCGCTGAGCCGAGCCTGCTCGAGGGCCTGAAGGTGGGCGACAAGGTGCAGTTCGCTGCCATGGATGCCAACGGGGTGCTGACGGTCACGACCATCAAGGTCCTGAGGTAAGGCCAGGCGGGGCCCCGGCCCGTGTTCTGAGGCATTGCACCGTTCGTCGGGATTGCCACCTTCGATCCCCGCAGTTCGACTCTTCACCCGCGGTGATGGCATGGATCATCAAGGCATCCAACTTGCTTGCACGATGGGTGGAGCCCGGTTCCGAACATGTGCCTGATCATCAAGAAACCCGCGGGGCGGCAGATCGCCGCCGATTTCCTGGAGAACGTCTGGCAGCGCAACAGCCACGGCTGGGGCGCCTTCCACCGCGACGGCGGTCAGCTCCGCTGGGTCAAGGGCATGGCGTTTGACGAGCTGCTGGCCTACAACCGCGCATTGCCGCTGGAGGCCGAGGCCTTCCTGCACCTGCGCAAGGCCACCTATGGCCGCATTTGCCATGAGCTGGCCCACCCCTATCTGGTGCGCGAGGGCCTGCTGCTGATGCACAACGGCAGCATCCACCATCTGGCGCCGCAGGACCCGGCCCTCAGCGACACGGCCGAGCTGGCCCATGCGTTGCGCGACATGCTGGCCGGTCTGGACGACACCCAGGCCCAGGCCCTGGTGCGCAGCGAAGGTTTTGCCCGCCTGATGGCGCCGCTGGTGCAGGGCTCCATGGTGGTGCTGTTCGACGCCCAGGGCGCGGTGCGCCTGGGGCGGGACTGGCACACGGTGCAGGCCCATGAATGGGACGGCGAGATGCCGGGCATCCAGGTGTCCAACACCCACGCCTGGGCGCCCAAGCCCGGGCTGCAGCGCCCGGGCGGCAACCGCTGGCGCTGGTTGTCCTGGGCATTGGGCTGAGCGTCGGTCGCGTGGGGTGTGCCCAGCAGGCATGTTAAATGCTTGAATTTTCCTATATCAAGACCGCCTGAAGTCCCGAGGGCTCCCTCGGAGGGCGGTCAGGGCCGTTCTGTCGGGGGTTGCCATGTCCATCGCTGCCACATTTCTTGGCGCACCGCGGCCCGCCGACCCGGTGCCGGCGCCGCTGTCCTGGGCGCGGCAGATCCACCAGGGCTTCTTCCCACTGGCGCTGGAAATGTCTCGCCCGGTGGAGCCCTGGGCCATCCAGACGGTGGCCAAGGTACGGCACGGCTGCCGCCTGGCCCGCATCCAGGCGCCGGCCCATGTGGCGCGCATGACCGAGCCGGCCTGCCTGAGCCTGCCGCGCCGCCAGGTCAAGGTGCTGTGGCTGCGCCAGGGCAGTGCGCAGTTCAGCCAGGGCCGGCAGGTGATCGATCTGCAGGCCGGCGAGTGGCTGCTCTACGAGGCCTCCCGCCCGTACGAGCTGGCCATGAGCGAAGGGGTGGATTTTTCCGTGATGTTTCACGCAGTGGATGAGGGCGATGCCTGGCTGCAAGCCTGTCAGCGCCTGCCCCAGTCGCCCCGCAGCACCACCGAGGCGGCCAAGCTGGCGCTGGACATGGTCAGCGCGGCCCTGGCCGAGGATGTGCACCTGGGCTCGGCCACCTGTTCGGCCTTTTCGCTGAGTGTGCGGGCGCTGCTGGACATCGCGATGCAGTTGCAGGGCCGCGAAGCCACCGAGCGGCGCGGCCAGGATGCCTGGATGAGCCTGCTCAACCAAGCCAAGGCCTATTTGCTGGCCCACCTGACCGAGCCAGACCTGACACCGGATCGGCTGGCCGCGGAGCTGGGGGTGTCGCGCCGTTCGCTCTACAAGGCCTTCGAGCAGGCCCAGGAGAAGCCGCAGGCCTTTCTGCTCCGGGCCCGGCTGCAACGCTGCCGCGAGCTGCTGATGGGGAACCTGGGGACGCACCGCAACCTGGCCGACCTGGCGCTGAGTTATGGCTTCAGCGATGCGGCCCATTTCAGCCGCACCTACAAGAAGGTCTTTGGCGAATCGCCCTCGCAGGCCCGCCAGCGTCGTTCGGCCTGAGGGTGCGGCGCACGCCTGGACAAGCGGTGTGCACGCAGGATCAAGCCGCCGCCGGCCCCGGTTCCTAGCATCGTTCCGTGCCCCTGCGGCTGCGCCGTCACCACGGTCAGCCCAGGCTCCAGCGATCCGCTTTGCGACACGGGACCCACGATGCCATCCACCTTTTCCTTGCGCCTGACCGCGGGCGTGCTGGCCGCGCTGATCAGCGCCGGTGCTGCCCAGGCTTATGAGTTGCCCTCCATCAACCTGGGCCTCACCGGCTTTGTCGATGGCGCGCCGCCCCCGGCCGGGCCGGGCCTGTACTGGATGAGCTACGTGCAGCCTTACCAGGCCAGCCACTTCAAGGACGCCAAGGGCCAGGACCTGCCTCTGCCCAACAGCGACATCAGCGTCACCCCCTGGGTGAACCAGTTCGTCTACCAGAGCGATGCGCGCTGGCTGGGCGGCAAGCTGGGCGGCATGCTGCTGCTGCCGTCCCTCCTGTCGGCCAGCCTGGACGACGGCGCGGGCGGCACCATCCTGGGCCAGACCCAGACCGGCATGGGCGACCCGGTGCTGGGCGCCTTCCTGCAATGGGACCCGGTGATGGGTGCCCAGGGGCCGGTTTTCGCCCATCGCGCGGAACTGGACCTGACCCTGCCCTGGGGCAGCTACGACAAGAGCAAGGGCCTGACGCCCGGCGCCCATGCCACCTCGGTCGAGGCCTACTGGAGCGGCACCTGGTGGGTGAAGCCCGAGTGGACCGTCTCCAGCCGGGTCTTCTACCTGTGGAACGGCGTGAATGGCGATCCGTCGCCCACCCGCTTCGCCAGCAGCGGCATCACCGAGGCGCACAGCTTCCAGGCTGGCCAGGCGGTGCACATGAACCTGGCCACCGACTACGCCATCACGCCCCAGCTGCGCCTGGGCCTGGCGGCCTACTGGCTGCAGCAGACCACCGACACCAAGGTCAACGGCCAGTCGCTGGCGGACACGAAGGAACGCGTCATCGGCTACGGACCGGGCGTGATGTACAGCTTCAGCGCCGACGACCACCTGAGCTTCAACTACTACACCGAGACCGGCGCGCGCAACCGCACCGAAGGCGAGCGCGCCACGCTGCGCTTCATCCACCACTTCCGCTGATCCCCAGGAGCTTTGCGATGAGCGACAACTTTTTCCGACTCAACCTGATCGACGGCGAGTGGCAGGCCTCGGCCGCGGGTCAATGGTTCGACAAGGCCGAGCCCGCCACCGGCGAGCGCCTGTGCCAGGTGACGGCCAGCACCCCGGCCGATGTGGACGCGGCAGTGGCCGCGGCGCGCCGCCAGTTCGACGGTGGCGCCTGGTCCCAGCTGCCCGGCGCGGCCCGGGGCCGCCTGCTCAACCGCCTGGCCGACCTGCTGGAAGCCAAGGCCGAGGACTTCGCCCAGTTGCTGGCCCGTGAGCAGGGCCGTGCGCTGATGGAGATGCGCATGCTGGACGTGCCGATGGCCATCGACACCTTGCGCTACTTCGCCGGTTGGGCCGACAAGCTCGAAGGCCGGCAGATCCCGACCGCCGGCTTCATGGGCCGGCCCACCTTCAACTACACCGTGCGCGAGGCGGTGGGCGTGGCCGCGCTGATCGTGCCCTGGAACGCGCCGCTGATGATCGGCGCCTGGAAGCTGGGCCCCGCGCTGGCGGCCGGCTGCACCGTGGTGGTGAAGCCCTCGGAGGACGCGCCGCTGGCGCTGTCCGCCCTGGCGGCGCTGGCGGCCGAGGCGGGCTTCCCGCCCGGGGTCATCAACGTGGTGCAGGGCCTGGGCCCGGCGGTGGGCCGGGCGCTCACCACCCACCCGGGCGTGGACAAGATCAGCTTCACCGGCAGCACCGTGGTGGGCCGGCAGATCGCGGCCGAGGCCGGTCCGCTGTTCAAGCGGCTGACGCTGGAGCTGGGTGGCAAGGCGCCGCAGATCATCCTGGAAGACGCGGTGCTGGAACAGGCCATCGGCGGCTGCGCCATGGGCCTGTTCGTGGACCAGGGCCAGACCTGTGCCGCGGGCACCCGCATCCTGGTGCACCGCTCGCGCTATGAGGCCGTGCTGCAGGCGCTGGCCGGCGCGGCGCGTTCGCTGCAGCTGGGCGACCCCTTCAACCCGGCCACTCAGATGGGCGCGCTGATCAGCGAGCGCCATGCGCAGCGGGTGCGGTCGCACATCGACGCGGCCCGCCAGGCCGGCGCGCAGATGCTGGCCGGCGACGAGGCCGTGCCCGAGCGCGGCTTCTTCGTGCGGCCCACCATCTTCGGTGGCGTCACGCCGGACATGGCGATCGCCCGCGAAGAGGTCTTCGGCCCGGTGGGCGTGGTCATCCCCTTCGACAGCGACGACGAGGCGGTGGCGCTGGCCAACGACTCGGCCTACGGCCTGTCGGCCACGCTGTGGACCCAGAACCTCACCAAGGCGCACAGCCTGGCGGCGCGTCTGAAGGTGGGGGCCGTGGCCATCAACGGCTGGAGCCCGCTGGACGCCCGCCTGCCCTGGGGCGGCGGCAAGGACAGCGGCGTGGGCCGTGATCTGTCGCGTGCCGCGCTCGACGGCTACCTCGAGGAAAAGGTCGTCACCGTCGTGATGTGAGCCGGCTCTGCAGACCCACTTTGATCTTGGAATTCGCATGAACACCTTCTTGCAACCCGCCCGGCGCGGCCTGGCCCTGGTGCTGGCCGCCAGCCTGGCCGCCCCGACGCTGGCCCGCCTGCCGGCCGATGT
Organism: Ideonella benzenivorans; assembly: GCF_020387415.1. GTDB lineage: Bacteria > Pseudomonadota > Gammaproteobacteria > Burkholderiales > Burkholderiaceae_C > Ideonella > Ideonella benzenivorans. The sequence goes on from NZ_JAGWCB010000007.1 coordinate 136,167, forward strand.
GAACGGCGCGCGCATCGTCCACGCCAACCAGGAACCCGGCAACTGGATGAGCCACGGCCGGACCTACGACGAGCAGCGCTACAGCCCGCTCACGCAGGTCAACGACCGCAACGTCCAGCAGCTCGGCGTGGCCTGGACCCAGAAGCTCGATTGGGACTTCGGCGTCGAGGCCACCCCGATCGTGGTCGATGGCGTGATGTACACGACGGGCGCCTACAGCATCGTCTACGCCTACGACGCCCGCACCGGCCAGCCGCTGTGGAAGTACGACCCCGAGGTGCCGCGCGACAAGGGCGGCGAGGGCTGCTGCAGCGTGGTCAACCGCGGCGTGGCGGTCTGGGAGGGCAAGGTCTATGTGGGCGCTTTCGACGGCCGGCTGATCGCGCTGGACGCACGCAACGGCAAGCCCGTCTGGTCGGTGGACACCCGGTTGGACAAGGCCAAGAGCTACACCATCACCGGCGCGCCGCGCATCGTGCACGGCAAGGTGCTGATCGGCAACGGCGGCGCCGAGTTCGGCGTGCGCGGCTACATCACCGCCTACGACGCCAAGACCGGGAAGCAGGCCTGGCGCTTCTTCACCGTGCCGGGCGACCCGGCCAAGCCGCCCGAGGACGAGGCCATGGCGATGGCCCTGCGCACCTGGTACGGCAACGGCTGGGTCAAGTGGGGCGGCGGCGGCACCGTGTGGGACTCGATGGCCTACGACCCCGAGCTGAACCTGCTCTACATCGGCGTGGGCAACGGCTCGCCCTTCAACTACAAGTTCCGCAGCGACGGCAAGGGCGACAACCTGTTCCTGTCGTCCATCGTGGCGTTGGACGCGGACACCGGCAAGTACCGCTGGCACTACCAGACCACGCCGGCCGAGATGTGGGACTACACCGCCACCCAGCACATCATCCTGGCCGAGTTGGAGATCGAGGGCAAGAAGCGCAAGGTGCTGATGCAGGCGCCCAAGAACGGCTTCTTCTACGTGCTGGACCGCAGCAACGGCCAGCTGCTGTCGGCCGAGAAGTTCGTGCCGGTCAACTGGGCCTCGCACATCGACATGAGCTCGGGCCGGCCGGTCAAGACCGGCGCGGCCGACTACCTGGACGGCAAGGGCATGAAGATCGTCGTGCCCAGCTTCCTGGGCGGGCACAACTGGCAGCCCATGTCCTTCCACCCTGGCACCGGCCTGGTCTACCTGCCGGCACAGGAGACGGCCGCCGGGCTGGAGCCGCAGCAGGAACCGATGTTCATGCCCATCCGCAATGTGGTGAACATCGGCCTGGATGTGCCGCAGCTGCCGGAGGATCCGAAGGTGGTCAAGCAGATCGCCGAGAGCTGGAAGGGCCGTCTGCTGGCTTGGGACCCGGTGGCGCAGAAGGCGCGCTGGTCGGTGGAGTACCCGACCGCCTGGAACGGCGGCACGCTGGCCACGGCCGGCAACCTGGTGTTCCAGGGCACGGCCGATGGCCGGGCCGTGGCCTACGCCGCCGACACCGGCAAGCTGCTGTGGCAGGCCCCGGTCAACTCCGGCGCGATGGCAGGGCCGGTGACCTACACCGTGGGTGGCGAGCAGTACGTGACCTTCATGGTGGGCTGGGGCGGTTCCTTCCCCAACATCACCGGGCCGCTGTCGCTCAACGCCAAGGTCAAGCCCGAGTCGCGCGTGGTGACCTTCAAGCTGGGCGGCAGCGCCCAACTGCCGCCGCCCAGGCATGAGGCCGCTGTGCTGCCGCCCCTGCCGCCGCTCAAGGCCAGCGAGGCAGAGCTGAAGATCGGCCGCACGATGTTCAACGGCCTGTGCGCCAACTGCCACGGCCTGAACGCGGTCAGCGGTGGCGTGGTGCCGGACCTGCGCTACCTCTCGCCCGAGAAGCACGGCTACTTCCTGGGCATCGTCTATGGCGGGCGCACCGAGCGGGGCATGCCGTCCTTCGCCAAAGGCATTGGCCCCGAGCAGGTCGAGCTGATCCGCCAGTACATCATCTCGCGCTCGCACGCGCTGAAGGCCGAGCTGGCGGCCGCCGCCGCGTCCGCCCCGGCCCCCTGAGTCTTTTCTTTGATCCTTTCACTGCCGCGGGCTGGGGCCTGCGGCCTTTTGCATCATGCGTTTTGACCGCGCTGTTTCTGTGGGGTGGTCCCTGCTGCCCGGGTGCCTCCCCTTGCTGTGGTTTGGCTTGGCCCGGGCCGCGGACGACCCGGCCACTGCGGTGACCCTGCCCGTGGTCCGGGTGACGGCCGAGCCGCTGGCCGCGCCGGTGCTGGCGCTGCCGGCCGCCGACGACACGGTGGGCGGGGAGGACCTGCGCCGGGACCGGCCGCAGGTCAGTGTCTCGGAGGGGCTGGGCTTCGTGCCCGGCCTGCAACTGCGTGAGCGGCAGAACTACGCGCAGGATCTGCAGATCTCGGTGCGCGGTTTTGGCGCCCGGGCCTCGTTCGGCATCCGGGGCATCCGGCTGGTGGTGGACGGCATTCCCGCCACGCTGCCGGATGGCCAGGGCCAGATCAGCCATGTCGAGCTGGGTTCGGTCGATCGGATCGAGGTGTTGCGCGGGCCCTTCTCGGCGCTGGACGGCAACGCCGCGGGCGGGGTCATCCGCGTCTTCACCGAGGACGGGCCCGACCGTCCCGAGATCAGCGTCGACGCCGGCGCGGGCAGCCACGATGCCGCCCGCGTGGGTGTGCAGGCCGGCGGTCGGGTGGGCGCATGGCGCTACCGCGTCGGCGCCAGCCACTTCCAGACCAACGGCTTTCGCGACCACAGCGCGGCCGAGCGCGACCTGGGCAATGCCAAGTTCAGCTGGCAGCCCGATGACGACCGGCGCCTGAGCCTGGTGCTCAACCACCTGGACCTGCCCGAGGCCCAGGACCCGCTGGGCCTGACCCGGGCCCAGATGACGGCCGATCCCTCCGGCGTGGACCCGGTGGCCGAGACCTTCAACACCCGCAAGCGCGTGGGCCAGACGCAGGGCGGGCTGACCTACCTGCAGCGCCTGGGGCCGCAGGACACGCTGCAGGCCCAGGCCTACCTGGGCCACCGCAGCACCACGCAGTACCAGTCCATCCCGGTGGCCACCCAGACCAACCCGCTGCACCCGGGCGGCGTGATCGACCTGGACCGCGACTACCAGGGCCTGGACCTGCGCTGGGTGCGCCAGACCACGCTGCTGGACCAGCCGCTGGCCTGGACGGCCGGCCTGGCCTGGGATGTGCTGATGGAGCAGCGCCGCGGCGCGCAGAACTTCACCGGCAGCGGCGACACCTGGGTCACGGGCGTGCGGGGCGCGCTGCGCCGCGACGAGGACAACCGCGTGGCCAACCTGGACCCGTACCTGCAGCTCAACTGGCGCTGGGCGCCGCAGTGGCTGCTGCAGGCCGGGCTGCGCTACAGCAACGTGCGCTTCACCTCCCGCGACCACTACATCGTGGGCAGCAACCCCGATGACAGCGGCCAGGTGCGCCAGGCGGCCTGGCTGCCGATGCTGGGGCTGTCCTACCAGATGGCCCCGGGCTGGAAGGCCTACGCTTCGCTGGGGCGCGGCGAGGAGACGCCCACGCTCAACGAGCTGGCCTACCGCGCGGGCGGGCAGACCGGGCTGAACTTCGCCCTGCGGTCGGCCAGCAGCACCAGCGCCGAGCTGGGGCTGCAGTGGGCCACGGCCGACTGGGGGCAGGGTGAGCTGGCGCTGTTCGAGACCCGCACCGCGCACGAGATCGTCACCCAGACCAATGCCGGCGGCCGGGCCACCTACCAGAACGCCGGCGGCACGCTGCGCCGCGGGCTGGAGCTGGGCTGGTCCGCGGCCTGGGCGTCGGCCGGGCGGGTGCGCCTGAACAGCAGCTTCCTGGACGCCCATTACCGCGACAGCTTCCTGGCCTGCAGCGGCACGCCCTGCACCGCGCCCAGCACCGTGATCCCGTCAGGGAACCGGTTGCCGGGACTGGCCCGCAGCACCGTGGCCCTGGGGCTGGACTGGCAACCGCCCACCGGCTGGCATGCCGGGGCCGAGTGGCGCTACGTGGGGCGCATCTTCGTCAACGACACCAACAGCGACGCGGCTGCGGCGGCCACCACCGTCGCGCTGAGCAGCGGCTACCAGTGGCGCGGCGAGGACTGGTCGGTCGACGCCTTCGCCCGGGTGGACAACCTGCTGGACCGTCGCTATGTCGGCTCGGTGATCGTCAACGATGGCAACGGCCGCTACTTTGAGCCCGCGCCGGGTCGCAGCTGGTGGGCCGGCATCCGCAGCCGCTGGCAGTTCTGAGGCCGGCGAGCCGCAGCGGGCTCAGGCCGCGTCGGCCGTTGCCCGGCCGGGCGCAAAGACAATGCGGCCCTTGCCGGCCCGCTTGGCCGCGTACATCGCGGCATCCGCCGCCGCCAGCAGTCCGTGGGGCGTGTCGGCCCGGGTCGTGCCAAAGGCCACCCCGACGCTGCTGCCGATCTGGACCGGCGTGCCGTCGGGCAGGGGGAAGGCCGCATGGAGCGCCTCCAGACAGCGCTGCAGGATGGGCTCCACTTCGGCCGGCTCGGCCGCGCCGGCCAGCACCAGTGCGAACTCGTCCCCCCCCAGGCGGGCCACCAGGTCGCTGGCGCGCACCTGGGCGGCCAGGCGTTCACCCACCTGGTACAGCACGGCATCGCCGGCGTCATGGCCGAAGCGGTCGTTGATGGCCTTGAAGCCATCCAGATCCATGTAGCAGACGGCCAGCCCCTGGCCTGTCTGGCCGGCGCGCTCCAGGGCGTGGCGCAGCTGGTCGTCGAAGGAGCGCCGGTTCGCCAGCCCGGTCAGCGCGTCGTGCAGGGCCAGGTGGTGGGCATGGGCTTCGCTGTGCTTCAGACCGTCGATGTCGACCAGCATCCAGACCGATTCATCCTCCGACAGCGCGGTGCCGCTGAGGTCCACCCAGATCCGTGCATCGTTCCCTGTGCGCATCAGCACCTGGGTGTGGAAGCCACCCCGCTCGCGCAGGGCGCGGTAGCCCTCCTCGCCGATGGCCTCGAAGGCCTGCTGATCGGGGTAGAGCACCCGGGTGCTGGCTTCCAGCAACACCGTGCGGTTGTGGCCGAGGATCCTGGCGGCCGCCTGGTTCAGCCACTCGATGCGGCGCTGGCGCACGCGCAGCATGCCCACCCACTCGTTCTCGATCATCAGGGCCTGCTGCCGGGCCAGGCGGGCGGTGTACTGGGCGGCCTCCCGTGCCCGAACGTGCTGGACATGGACGTAGACCGAGCCCCCCAGCACCAGCAGCATGACCAGGGCCGTGAAGCCCCAGTGGCGCCAGGCGGCCGCTTTCCAGGGGGCAACGACGTATTGCTCGCTGCTCAGACCGGCCACCAGCACCAGCGGAAAGCCCGGCACCGCGCGGTAGGCGTAGAGACGCTCCACCTTGTCCTGGCCCTCCTTGCTGGTGTAGCGGCCGAAGGCCGGGTACTGGCGCGAGGCGGCCCGCAGTTCGGGCGAGACATGGCTCTGCCCCATGCCATCGGTGGACGGCGGGCTGCCCACCGCATGCCGGGCGACCAGCTTGAAGTCTTGGGTGCGCAGCGCGATGACGCCACCGTCGCCCAACGCCAGTTTGGAGAACAGCGTGCTGAAATGACGGGCGACCAGCACGGCATACACCACGCCCCGGACCTGCCCATCGGGGCCGACCACCCGACGGGCCAGGATCACGCACCACTCGCTCAACACCCGGCTGACCAGTGGATCGGACAGCACCGGCCCATCGCTTTGGAGCACGCGCTGGAAGTAGGCCCGGTCGCCGATGCGGATTGGCGGCCCCCCGGTGCTGTCGGCGCCAACGGCACCGTCCACGCTGGCGAAGCGGATGGCGGCCACGAACGGCACCAGCGGGGCCTGTTCGCGGATGGCCGTGTTCAGCAGGGCCGCGGCGCTGTGGGGGTCGGCCCCGGCGTTGACCGGCAGGCGCTGGCCGACGCTCACCAGCGCGTTGTCCACCAACCGCAGTTCAGCCGCGAGCTCGATGCTGACACTGTGCGCCAGGTTGTCGGCCACCTCGGCCGCCCGGGCGTGGTCGGTGTCCCAGGTGGCATCCAGGTTCAAGAAGGTGGCGGTGCAGAGCAGCACGGCCACCAGGGCATTGCCCATGCCCAGCCACCAGCCCACCCGCGCCAGCGGCTGGGACGCCATCTTGGCGATGCGATCCACGAACCCTTGCTCCTGCAACAACAACCACGCCACCAGCCACCCGAACCAAGCTTGGAACACGCTGGCGTGTTCCGGTCCGGGCGACTGCTTCCCTCAAGGGCTTGGTCATGATGTTAGGGGGGTCTGCGGGGTCAGGCTTGATGGTGGTCAAGCGCGGATCGGCGACCGGGCCGTCGCGCTTCGCGCCGGAGGTCGCCTGGTTTTGTCAGGCCTTCGCCTCCCGACGTCCCCGGGACACCGCCCAAGGCCACTCCGGCGGGTTGGCAGAACCTGGCGCCCGCTGCGCCTTCGGAGCATGGCTGGTTGGCCTGCCGCAGGCGCGCGACCTGCGGCAGGAATGGGAGGATGCAGGCAAGGGACAGGCGACGGTCCCAGGCCTCAGCCCCGCGGCTGAAGCGCCTTGGCGTCCTCTCCCTTGAAGCGCAGCACCACGGCTTTCACCTTGTTGACGCTGACGTGCGCGCTGCGCTTGAGTGCGCTCAGCGCATAGGCGCTCAGGGTGTCGGGCGTCAGGGTCTTCAGACCGTCGTCGCCTTCCACGAGCAGGGTGCCATCGGCCAGCAGCGTGAGCTGCATCAGGGCGCTGCCACCATGGCTCAGCGCCAGTCTGGCCTGGCTGCGCGCGCTGATGTCACCGTCCAGGCGGGGTTCCGTGACCTCGTCGGTGCTGACCAGGGGCTTCAGCTCCAGGCTGCTGCCTTGGTCGATCACGTGGTTCCAGCCCTTGAAGTCGAGGCTGGTGCTCGCGGCCACGAAAACCGGCAGGTTGACCTCGGCGATGCCTTCGTCGACGCCGGTGCCTTCGGTGGCGATGCTGACACCGCCATCGGCCCGGACTTCCCCGTCGGTCGACAGCTGCATGATCGACGTGCCCGCGACCGCGCCGCTGACGCCCAGGCTGTAGAGCGTGGCCTGACCGGCCGCACCCGGCAGCAGCGCGACGGCGGCGCTGGCGCTGCCGGTGCTGTTGGCGCCCGGGTTGCCCTTGGCCTGCAGGCCGACCACGGCCGCCGAGGTGGCGGCGGTGATGTCGCCGCTGACCGTCGTCTGCGCCGGGTCGAGCTGATAGTTCGCCGCGTCGCTGCCGGTCAGGCCCAGCGTCACGGTCACAGCCTTGCCGGTGCCTGCCGTCGCGCTGTCGTAGGTGCCCGACAGCGTGACGTCCACCGTGTCGCCATCCACCAGGCCGGACACCGTGCCACCACTGACGTGGGCGGTGGTGTTGCCGTCATAGGTCTTGGTGGCGACGGTGACCGTGCCGGCCGAGACGGTTTTGGGGGTGATGTCGGCGGTGGTGCTGGCCGTGTTGCTGGCCAGTACGTAGTTGGTGGCATCCGCGCCCGTCAGGCCCAGGTCGACGCTGACCGTCTTGCCGGTGCCGGCATTCTTGGTGTCGAAGCTGCCGGCCAGGGTGGTGGACACGTTGTCGCCGGCGGCGATGCCGGACAGCGCACCGCCGCTGACGCTCGCCACGGTGTTGCCGTCATAGACCTTGTCCGCGGCGCTGACCGCACCGGCCGAAATCGTCTTGGCGGTGATGTCGGCCTGCGCCGTGGTGGAGGTCGTGGCCAGCGCGTAGTTGCCGGCTTCGGCCCCCGTCAGGGTCAGGCCATTGACCGTCACGGTCTTGCCGGTGCCGGCGTTCTTGTCGGCGAAGCTGGCGCTGGCCTCGTTCACGGCCACCTGGTCCGCATCGCTGGCCAGCACGCCGTCCAGGCTCAGACCCGACAGCGTGGCCGCCGTCGTGCCGTCGTAGACCTTGCCGTTGGCCGTGACGCTGGCCGTCACGGTCTTGGGCGTGATGTCGGCGGTGGTGCTGGCGGTGCTGCTGGCGAGCACGTAGTTGGCGGCATCGGCGCCGCTCAGGCCCAGGCCGACGTTGACCGTCTTGCCGGTACCGGCATTCTTGTCGTCGAACTGGCCGGCCAGCGTGGTGGACACCGTGTCGCCCGCCATCAGGCCGGACAGCGCACCGCCGCTGACGGCGGCGGCCGTCGTGCCGTCATAGACCTTGTTGGCCGCGCTCACCGCGCCGGCCGTCACGGTCTTGGCGGTGATGTCGGCGGTGGTGCTGGCGGTGCTGCTGGCGAGCACGTAGTTGGCCGCATCGGCGCCGGTCAGGCCCAGGTCGACGCTGACCGTCTTGCCGGTGCCGGCGTTCTTGTTGTCGAACTGGCCGGTCAGGCGAGTGGCCACGCTGTCGCCGCTGACCACGCCGGCCAGCAGGCCGCCGCCGACGCTGGCAGTGGTGGTGCCGTCGTAGACCTTGTTATCGGCCGTCACCGTGCCGGCCGAGATGGTCTTGGCGGTCACGGTGCCGATGTCGCCGCTGACGGTGTCGCTGCTCAGCCGGTAGCCGTAGACGTGCACGGTCTTGCTGTTGTCCGGGTTGGTGTTGTCACCCGGCACCGTGTCGGTGGTGCCACCGTTGGTGGCCACCCCCAGCCGCACGCCGGTGGCGGACACCGTCTTGCCGCTGCCGACGTTCTTGCTGTCGTATTGCGCCGCGCCGATGTTGGCCGCGTCAATGGACAGCTGCACGTTGTCGCCATCGATGCCGTTGGACAGCAGCCTGATGTTGTCCGCCGTCAGCGAGGTGCCACCGCTGGTGCCCGGGTTGTTCGGGTTGGTCGCCACGGTGCTCGTGGTGCTGGTGGCCGTGGTGCCGTCGTAGGTCTTGGTGACGGTACCGACCAGCGTCGCATCCACGAAGGCCGTGCGCTTGTACAGGTAGCCGTTGTTGCCCGCCTCGTCCACGTTGAGCACCTGGACCAGATCGGCCTTGGTGCCCACCGGGTTGGTGACCACGCCGTTGATGTTCTTTTGGCCGCGGTCATCGTAGGCGGCGATGTCGTTGCCGGTGCACACGCCGGCGGTGCAGGTGTAGCTGCCGTCGGATTCGCCGTAGGTGGCTTCGTAGATCTTGAAGTCCACGTCCAGGTTGCGGCCCTCGTCCTTGGACGGATCGGTGGAATAGACCAGCCAGCGGCCTCCCGCCTGGAGGGCGTCGCTGCCGCTGTCGTTGACGAAGTTGCCCTCGGCGGCGGCCACGATGTTGTTGTGGGCCGCGATCGTGCCATTGGCGGTGATGACGAGGTTGCCGGTGCCGATGCTCGTGCCCGTCTGGTCAACCGTCTGCGTGTTGGCGGCCTGCACAAAGACCGAGCCACTGTTGTTGGTCAGCGTGCCGTTGACGACGGCGTTGCCACCGATCAGGCCCAGGTTGCCGGGGGTGTTGAAGGTGAAGGTGTTGGGCGTGCCATCGGTGTTGCCCACCTCGACGGTGCCGGTGCTGTCCGTGCGGCCGATGATCAGGCCCTTGACACCCTGGGCTTCCAGATAGGCCAGGTCGCTCTGGGAGATGAAGGTGCTGGTGGTGGTCAGGCCGCTGACGCTGCCGTCACGAGCCACCGTGCCGTCACCCAGCATGGCGCCTTGCGTGTCATTGACGAACAGGTTGCTGCCCGCGTCGGCCGGCTTGAGCTGCAGCGAGACCGTGCCCAGGCTGGTGGCCAGGGTGCTGTCACTCTGGTTGATGGCGATGCTGCCGGCCTGCAGGCCGATCGGGCCGGTGGTGGTGGTGGTCGCGCCCGTGCGGTCGAGCACGTAAGGCTTCAGCGTCGTGCCGGTGTCCAGCGTGATGGTGCTGTCCTTGTCGGTCTCGATGCTGGCACCACCGTTGATGGTGTAGTCCCTCAGGTCGAGGTTGCCGCCGACGATCAGGGTGCCGCCCAGGATCACCTTGCCGGTCGATTCCCCCATCGATTGGCTTTCCGAGCCGCCGGCAGCGGTGATGTCCTTGCCGGTGTAGAGGTGGCCGCTGTCCGTGCAGGTGTTGCTGTTGTTGCAGGACAGGTCGACAGTGCTGCCATAGGTCAGCGTCGCGGTCGCACCGGTGCTGCCGAAGCTCATGTAGAAATTGCCGCCGTTGGTCGACACCGTCTTGCTGAGGACCAGGTTGCCCACGCCACCGCTGTCGGCGTCACCCGAGATGTGGATGTAGCCGCCGTTGGTGATCAGGTTCCCCGAGACGGCCAGGCCGTCTGCCCCCAGCACCGTGATGCTGCCGGCGCCCGGCAGGGTGCTGCCACCGGTCTGGTTCAGGACCTGGCCGAGGGTGTAGCCGCCGCCCACGTGGGCCGGCATCTGGCTCGGCGTCTTGTCCTCCGCGCCTTCGGCCAGCGTGCCATGGGCAACGAGGTTGAAGGTGCCCTGGTTGGTGTTGGCATCGGTGCCAACGTTGCTGCCATTGCTGAGGGCCTTGCCCACCGTGCCCGTGGCCGAGCCACCGGACTCGATGAAGATGTAGCCGGTCCCGAACACCTCCAGCGTGTTGTTGCGGTTCACGAAGGTGATCTGGGTTCTGTTCCCGACCGCCTCGGCGTAGAAACTCACATTGGGCTGCAGGGTGATGGTGCCGTCGCCGCCGTTCTTCGACAGGTCTTCGAAGACGATGCTGTTCGTCGCCAGCAGCGCGATGGTGCCGCTGGACTGGGCTTCCAGCGTGGCCTCGTTGATCACCGAGTAGCCGGTGGTTGACACGTCGCAGCCGCTGGCGCCGCCGCAGACCATGATGTCGGCCGGATCGAGCAGGAGCGTGCCACCGGTGCCCTGGGGCGCCAGCGTGTCGGTGTGCCCGCGGTAGTTCAAGGTCCCCTTGCCGGACACCTCGACGAAGCCGCCATCGCCACCGTTCGCGCCACCCCGGGCGGCGATGCTGCCCGCGAAGTCATTGCGGTGGTCGGCCCAGAACACGACCGCGCCGCCGTCACCGCGGTTGGTGGCGTTGGCGCTGACCGTCACATCGCCCGCGACCTGCACGTCCTGGGCATTGGCCAGGCTGCTGTCTTCACCACGCAGGCCGCCGCCCACGCGGATGGTGCCGCCGCCGGTGGCGCCATTGGCGTTCAGCGTGGCGCCACCGCCCAGCGCCAGGGTATGCCCGGTGACGGTGATGTCGCCGCCCTGGGCCTGGGCCGAGCTGGCGTCCAGCGTGCCGGCCACGTGCACCGCGCCGTTGTCGCCGCCGTCCAGCACGATGTGGCCCCCGTTCAGGCTCAGGCCGGTGGCTTCGATCACGCCCGCGTTGTTGACCACGGTGGCCACCGCCGCGTTGGCGCTGCGCGCGCTCAGGCTGACGGTGTCGCCGCTGAGGCGGCCGTCATTCTCGACCAGCGCGTCGAGGGCGGCCTTGTCGATGGTGTAGCCCAGCAGGCCATCGCCGCCGAAGTCCAGCGTCACCTGGTCGCCTGCGGCCAGCGCGATGCTGCCCGCGGCGATGCTGCCGGTGTTGCGCACCACCGGGGCCACCAGCGCGACCACGCTGCCGGCGGTGATGCTGCCGGCGTTGCTCACCGCGCCCGCGGCGCCGCTGTTCGTGAAGCTGTAGTTGCCGGCCAGGAAGTCGCTGTCAGACAGGTTCAGCGAGCTGGCCACCAGCCCACCGACGTTGACCTGTGCGGTCTTGCCGAAAGTCACGCCCGCGCTGTTCAGGATCCAGACGTTGCCGTTGGCCGTCAGCGCGCCGTCGATCTGGCTGGCCACGCCGCTGCCCACGCGGTTGAGCGCGATGGCGTTGTTGTTGGCCTGGTTGAAGTTCACGCTGGCGGAGGCTCCAACGTCGAAGCTGCCCCAGTTGATCACCAGCTTCTGCGAGGACTGCGTGACGTTGAGCGTGTTGCCGCTCTGCGTGAGCGTGGCGGTGCCGGTGGCGATGTGGCCGTTCCTGGGCAAGGTGCTGGCATCCAGCGCCGAGGCGGCGGGAGCGGTCAGCGCAAGTGCCAGGCCGGCCGCGGCCAGCACAGCGCCGGAGGCGCGTTTGCCGCGTGCGCGGGCGGTTTCCGCCACGGCCACATAGGCGCCGATGGCTTCGTTCCAGACCAGGCGGTAGGCGTGGTTGAGGGAATGGTTCATGGTGAGTGTCCTTGCGAATTCGGTCGGTGACGGCGGCGTCTCTGGGGACTCGGCCGGGCTCAGTAGGCGACGTTCAGCTGCACCCAGGCGCGTGATCGCGCGGCGCGGCCATCGGCGTCCAGCCCGGTGGCGCTGCGGCCGGGGTTGCGGCCGATCACGTGGGCCCAGGCGCTGCGCAGGTTCCAGCGCTCGCCCGCGAGGTTGAAGCCCAGGCCCGCGCCCGTCAGCGTGTAGCGGTTGGCCTGTCCTTCGGGCAGCGCGCCGCTCCACAGGTTGTGGTGCTGGGTGACCCAGCCGGCATCGAAGAAGACCAGGGCCTGGCCGCGCAGGTCGAAGGCGCGCACGTCACGCCGCAGTTCGAGGTTCAGCAACGTGCCTTCGTCGCCCGAGGCTTCGCCCACGGGGTAGGCGCGCACGCCGGACGGGCCGCCCAGGATGAATTTCTCGGAGGAGTCGAGGTTGGCGGTGGCGAACTGGCCGTTGGCCGCGAGCAGCACCGACCAGTCCGCCAGCCCCGGCAGGGTCTGGGTGCGGGCCAGGCGCCAGCTCAGCTTTTGATAGCTGCCTTGCGTGCCGGCCCCGAGGCGATCGGCCTCGTTGTCGTCGGCGTTGCCCGACAGGCCCACGGTGCCGGAGGTGATGCCGGCGCCGAAGTCGAAGGAGCCACCACCGCCCAGCTCGTCGTAGTGGTTGCCGGAAAGGCCCAGCGTCGCGCTGTCGACCACGCGGCGGTGCAGCGCCACGCCCAGCGTGTCGTCGTCCAGCCGGGTGTCGGCGGCGTCGAGCGTGGCCCACAGGTTGCGCTCACGGCCGCGTATCAGCGGGTAGCTCAGGCCGGCGCCGAGCGTGCGCGCGGTTCCGGTGAGGTCCAGCGGCGCCAGATCGAGGCCGACGCGGTAATGCATGTAGGACGCATTGACGTTGGCGCGCAGGCCTTCGGGCAGCACGCCCCAGGCATAGCTCAGCGCGGCCTGGTGGGTGCGGCTGGTCTCGCTGAGCGAGAGGTCGGCCACGTCCTCGTGCTCGAGCGGACGGAACCAGCTGCCATGGACGCCGACCCGCACGGAGCCGGTGTAGCGGTTGGTGAAGTTGTCGACCGAGGCCCCCAGACCCCAGGGCCGTTGCGTCTGCACCTGCGTCTGGATGCGGCTGGTGCCGGGCTGCTCTCCCTTGTCCAGCGCGGAGCGCACGCTGATGCCGGGCACGTCGCGCATCAGCAGCAGCGCGCGCTCCACGTCCTCGGCGCGGGCCGGCCCGTCGTGCAGGTTGGCATCGGCGATCGCGCGCAGACGCGCCTGCAGGGCTTCGTCACCACCGTTCAGGGTCAGCCGGCCGGGGCCCTCCTGCAGCCGTCCGGCGAGCACGGCGATCTGCAGCTCGCCGCCGCTCAGGTCCTGGCGCGGCAGGTAGGCGCGTGCCAGCAGGTAGCCCTTGGCCTGCAGCCGCGCGGTGACGCGCGCCGCCAGGGCCTGCAACTGGCCGTGGTTCAGGCGCTGGCCCAGCGCATCGGCCACCCAGGATTGCAGTTCGGCCTCGGTGGCCAGGTCCTCGGCGCCGGTGAAGCGCACGCGCGACACCAGGGCGCTCAGACCGGGGCCTGCCGGGGTGGCGGCCGGTGCGGCCTCCAGCCCGGGCTCGGCGGCGTGCTGACGCGGCGGCGTCTCGACGCGCTGGCGTTCATTGAGCAGCTGACCGGCATCCGGCGGTGCCGCCAGCACCAGCAGCGGTGACAGGCCCAGGAGCGCCGACGCCATGCGCAGGCGCTTGATTCGTTGCAACTTCATTGGTTCCCTTTTCTGCTCGTTCGTTCATCCATGGCGGACCCGCGGCTTGGTGGCGGATCCGTCGGTCCTGGCGCTTTATCGGTGAGTGGGTTGCACCGGGCTTTTGCGGAAACGGACGAAGCTTTTGGGGAACGGAATTAGGGGGGCGCGGCGTTTGGATTTCCGTGGATCAATCACAGCTGCGTTGGCGAACTGCAACGATTTGTGAACGGGCGGCGCTGCACAATGAAATCCACTTCAACCAATGCCAGCCCCACCGATTCGTGACGAGCGTCCCGTCGTTGGCAAGTGCCATGTCGACCCACTCGTTTGTTGAACCACTGCCGGAGTCCCTTTCCTCCCGCCCTCTGCTGCTGCTCGTGGACGATCAGCTCGCCGAGGTGCGCGAGCTCACGGAGTTGTTGCGTCCTCTCTACCGTCTGGCGCTGGTGGCCGAGGCCCGGTCGGCCCTGTACCGGGCCCAGGCCCTGCAGCCGTCGCTGGTGCTGCTGGACGTGGGCATGCCCGGACTGGACGGCTTCGCGCTGTGTCGGCTGCTGAAGACCGATCCGCTGACCCGCCACATCCCGGTGCTGTTCGTCAGCGCGTACGGTGCGCCGACGGAGCGCGTCCGGGGGCTCAGCCTGGGGGCGGTGGATTTCATCAGCAAGCCCATCTGCCCCGAGGAGGTGCTGGCGCGTATCCGCGTGCACCTGCGCCTGGCCGAACAGGCCCGTCACGGCCCCGAGGCGGCTGGGGAGGAGGCATCGCCAGCGGCCCTGAGCCGTGACCCGGAGGCGGTGCTGGTGCACAGCGCGGTCGCCTTCATCCGCGAGCACCTGGGCGAGGAGCTGTCGGTCAGCCAGATTGCGCGGGAGGTCGGGACCTACGAAAAACGCCTGCTGGCCTTGTTCAGTGCGCATGTCGGCCAGACGGTTTCCGGGTTTCTGCGCAGCGAGCGTTTGAACACGGGCTTGCGGCTGCTCACGGAGACCGAGATGCCGGTCCAGGAGATTGCGCGGCAGGTGGGCTACGGCAATCCGGGCAACTTCTCGACGGCCTTCCGGGACCGGCATGGCCTGAGCCCGCAGGCCTATCGGCAGGCGCATTGGCAGGGCCGGCGGAACACCTCTTGATGCGCCAGCTGCTCCTTTGTGGCTGCCTGCTGGTGCTGTCGGTGTTGTTCCCGGGGGGCGTGGCAGCCCAGCCGGTCCTGAATCTGAGCTCCAGCGATCAGGCGCCGATCGCCTTGGCTCCGCAGGGGCTGCTGTACGTGGACCCGACGGCCTCGCCCGATCCGCAGACCCTGTTCGCCCAGGGGGGGCCGACCTTCCAACCCGCCACGGCCGCTGCGCTCGCGCCGGGTTACAGCGCCTCCGCATTCTGGTTGCGCTGGGTGCTGCACAACCCGGAGGACCAGCGGCAGGTCCACATCCTGGTGCTGGAGCCGGCGCGCATGGAGTCTGTCGCGCTGTTCTGGCGCCGAGTGGGGGAGGGCGGGTGGCAGCATGCCCGTGCTGGCACCGATCAGCCGTTTTCCGCCCGCGAGATCCGGACACGTGCGAGTGCGTTTGCCATCCGCCTGGCACCCGGCGAGACCCGCGAGGTGTTGCTGCGCGTGGCCAGCCGCGGGGCCGTGTCCCTTCGGCCGACGCTGTGGCGGCCGACCCAGCTGTTGATCGCCTCCACGTGGGACAGCTGGGTCGAGAGCCTGATGCTGAGCCTGCCGCTGATGCTTGCGCTGCTGGCCGGTGGCCTGTATCTGGCGCAGCGTCAGCCGGTGTTCGGCCTCCTGGCCGTCTACCTGCTGCTGGCCTTGCTCTATGAGGCCGCAATGCGGGGGGCCGCCTTCGCGCTGCTGTGGCCCGATGCCACGGATTGGGCGCAGCGCTCCCTTGGTGTGCTGGGCACGGCGGCGACGGTGGCACAGGCGCTCACGATGCGCCAGGTGCTGGGAGGGCGACAGCGCCAGCCGCGGCTGGACCGGGTGTTGCTGGGGGTGATGGCCCTGAGCGGGCTGGTGGGTGGGTGGTGCCTCTGGGGTGACTACCGGCAGGCCACCCAGTGGAATGGGCGGGTTCTGCCCTTGTTGATCGCCACGACCCTGCTGGTCAGTGTGCGTGGGTTGAAGACCGGGGGAGCGCTGGGCCCGGCGTGGCTCTTTGCGATGTTCTGCCAGCAACTGGGCTTGTTGCCGCGTTACCTGGCCTTGCTGGGCGTGATGCCCAGCACAGCGCTCATTGAGAACAGCCCCCTGGTGGGCACGCTGGTGGGATCGATCACGATGATGGGCGCCGCGCTCTACCAGCTGGGCCGTGAACGTGCTCAGCAGGCCCAGAGGCTGGAGGCCACCGTGCGCCAGCGCACCGCCGAGCTGGTGGATGCGAATGCCCGTGCACGTGCCAGCGATGTGGCCAAGGGGCGGCTCCTGGGGTACATCGGCCATGATCTGCGCGGGCCGCTGGCGTCGATGGTGACGCTGACGCGCCGCCTGGGCCAGGGGCCCGCATTTGAAGCTGACCGGCGGGCCATCGAGCAGAGCGGGCAGATGCTGCTGGAGACCATCGACGACCTGCAGCGCTTTGCGCGCAGTCCCGAAGCCGGTGCCACGCCAGAGATCATCCCGGCACCGCTGTGTTTGCATGGCCTGCTGATCGAGGTCGTCGAGCAGGCGCAGGCGATGGCCCTCAGCGGTGGGAATGCGTTGCAGCTGGTGCGTGGCCCCGGTCTGCCGGGGGTCGTGGAGCTCGATGCCAGGCACCTGCGCCAGGTCTTGTTCAACCTGCTGTCGAACGCGGCCAAGTTCACGCGCAACGGCCGGATCGAGCTGGTGGCTCAGGCCGTGGACGGTCTGCTGAGGCTGGAGGTGATCGACACCGGGCGGGGTATCGCCGAGGCCGACCTGCCGCTGGTGTTTGAGCCCTTCGTCCGCGCCGCCAGCCAGGGGCGACTGCCGGGGCTGGGGCTGGGCTTGAGCATCGCGCGTCAGGCCGTGCGGGCCATGGGCGGGCGCATTTCCGTTCGCAGTCAGCTGGGGATGGGCAGCCGCTTCCGCGTGGAGTTGCCCTGCCTGGTGGCCAGCGAGGATCAGGTCCAGTGGCCCTTGCCGGAAGCCGAGCCAGGGGCCGGTCGGCTGGGCCAAGGCCGGCGGGCCCTGGTGCTCGATGCCTGTGCAACGGCCCGCGCCGCCCTGGCCGAACGGCTGGCCCTGGCTGGCTTTGACCGGATCCTGGAGGCCGCATCGCTGGATGAGGCACGTGCGTTGATGGCCACCGCACCGGAGGCTTTGCCGCTGTTGCTGGTGCTGGAGCCGCAGACCGTTCCGGTGGAGGTGGCGGTGCCGGCGCTGCGGCGGTGGCTGGGGGAGGCCCCGGCGACGCTTCGCTGCACGGTGCAGCCCGAGGGGCCGGAGGAGGTCGCCAAGCCGGCGCCGTCCACCCAGTGGTGGGCCGCATTGCAGTGCGTCCTGGCGGGGCGGGATCCCGGCGTCTGAGCGCGCAGCGCCTTTGGGGGGGACGGCCGACGCGGCCTCAGCCCTGCGACTGCAGCGCCTTGGCGATGCGCTGGCGGCCCACCGTGGGCCGCGGCAGCTTGCCGGGCAGGTGATCGAACCAGGCGCGCACGTCCTCGTCCAGGCCGATGCCGTGCATGTAGTTGTAGATGGCCTTCTTCAGGCCGCGGCCCAGCGCGTCGTGGTCGGTGCCGGTGGGGTCGATGAAGCCGACGTCGTTCTTGGCGAACTGGCCTTCGGGCAGCGGCAGCAGCGTGATGCCGTAGTCCGCAGGGTGCTGGCCCACCGGGGAATGCACGGTGCAGGCAAAGCGGTGGAAGAAGCCGCTGTGGATGCAGCCGTTGGCGAACAGCTGGCGCACGTACTCCAGGGCGTCGATCGTGTCCTGCAGCGTCTGGGTCGGGAAGCCATACATCAGGTAGGCGTGCACCAGCACGCCAGCGTCGGCAAAGCCCTGGGTCACGCGGGCCACCTGCTCGACCGAGACGCCCTTCTTCATCAACGCCAGCAGGCGGTCGGAGGCCACCTCCAGCCCGCCGCTGATGGCGATGCAGCCGCTCTCGGCCAGCAACTGGGCCAGCTCGGGGGTGAAGGTCTTCTCGAAGCGCACATTGCCCCACCAGCTCACCGGCAGCTGGCGGCGCAGCAGTTCCTCGGCCAGGGCGCGCAGCATCTTGGGCGGGGCGGCCTCATCCACGAAGTGAAAGCCCGTCTGCCCGGTCTCGGCGACGATGGCCTCCATGCGGTCGACCAGCACCTGGGCGGTGGTGGTCTCGTAGCGACCGATGTAGTCCAGCCCCACGTCGCAGAAGCTGCACTTCTTCCAGTAGCAGCCCTGGGCCACGGTCAGCTTGTTCCAGCGCCCGTCGCTCCACAGCCGGTTCATCGGGTTGAGCATGTCCAGCAGGGACAGGTAGTTCTGCAGCGGCAGGCCGTCCCAGGTGGGCGTGCCCACCTCGGCGAAGGGCACGTCGGGCTCGGGCCAGGCGATGCGCCGCACGGCGGCTTCGGGGCCAGCGCCTTCACGCACAAAAGTGCGCACCAGGCGCTCGCGGCCACGCTGGCCTTGCAGGTGCTCGATCAGGGCCAGCAGCGGGCGTTCGCCGCTGTCCAGCGTCACGTAGTCGACGAAGTCGAACAGGCGCGGTTCGGCCAGCTCGCGCAGCTCGGTGTTGACGAAGCCGCCACCCAGCACGATGGGCAGCGCCGGCTGCAAGGTCTTGGCCGCCTGGGCGATGCGCAGCGCGCCATAGACCGCGCCGGGGAAGGGCACCGACAGCAGCAGCAGCTGGGGCCGGTGGCGGGCCAGCGCCTCAGCCGTCAGCGTGGCCAGGGTGCGGTCCAGCAGGTGGGGCGGGGTGGCCAGGGCTTCGGCCAGCGGGTCGAAATGCGGCTGGGCGGTGGCCAGCTTCTCGGCGTAGCGGACGAACTCGAAGCGCGGGTCCACCGCCTCGCGCACCACGTCGGCCAGGTCGTTCAGGTACAGGGTGGCCAGGTGGCGGGCGCGGTCCTGCAGGCCCAGCGCGCCGAAGGCCCAGGCCAGCGGGTCTTCACCCTCTTCGGCGGGGTAGCTGTCCAGGGCCTGGAAGCGCGCGCCTTCGGGCAGGAAGCTGCGGGTGTTGATGCGGTGGGCCAGCGTGGGGTCGCGCCCCTGCAGGAAGGCGATCACCCGGGCCACGGTGACGCGGTAGGTCGGGAACTCGGCCAGGAAGTGGCTCACCTGCGGTGGGCGCTGGCGCTCGGGCAGGGCCAGCGCGGCCGTGCGCAGTTCGTCCAGGCCGGCGGGCGTGAACAGGCGCAGCACCAGGCCCAGGGCCAGGTCTTCCTGCTGCGCGTCAAAGCCGCGCGAGCGCAGAAAGCCGGTCAGGTAGGCGGTCGAGGGGTAGGGCGTGTTCAGCTGCGTCATCGGCGGGATGAGGCTGAGCACGCGGTACGGGGTCGGGGTCATGCAGGCGCGGCCGGAGGAGCGCGGCGGCCGGGCGCCGCCAGGGCGGTCATTGTGCCAGGGGGGCGGCGGAGACCCCGGCGGGCCGGGCGGGGGGCAGCTGCTGGCGCAGGCGCCGCAGCAGTTCGTCGCGGCCCATGGGCTTGACCCACAGATCCCGGAAGCCGGCCGCCAGGGCGTTGTCCCGCCGACAGGGCAGGGCATCGGCCGAGAACATCACCGCCCGCGGCAGGCGGCCCAGTTGCTGGCGCAGGCGGGCCAGCAGCTCCAGGCCGTCCACGTCCGGCAACTGACCGTCGATGATCCACAGGTCGCAGGCCGGGGGCTGGGCCAGTGCGCTGGCCCCATCGGGGAAGACCGAGAGCCGCAAGCCTGGCTCGGCCGCCAACATGGCCTCCAGCAGCAGCACATTGGTCTCGTCGTCCTCGACGTAGGCGATGTGGGCCTGCAGCGGCGGCAGGGGCTCGGCCGGCGGCACCGGCGTGGCCTGGGGCGGGGCGCTGCGCCGCAGCACGACGGTGAAGCAGGTGCCTTCGCCCAGCCGGCTCTCGACCGTGACATCGCCGCCCATGGCCTCCAGCAGGCGCTTGACGTTGGACAGGCCCAGACCGGTGCCCTCGACGGTGCGGTCGGTGGCCTCCAGTCGTTCATAGGGCCGGAACAGGCGGGGCAGATCGTCCTCGGCAATGCCGCAGCCGTTGTCCTCCACCGACAGACGCACCTTGTCGCTGTCCTGGATCCAGCGCAGCGCCACCTGCCCACCGGTGTCGTTGTACTTGATGGCGTTGCTGAGCAGGTTGGCGAGCACCTGCAGCAAGCGGGTGCGGTCGCCCCGCACCCACAGCGGCGTGTCCGGCTCGCCGTGGCGCGGCCACTGCAGCTGGACGCTGGCGGCGCGGGCCTGGGCCTGCACCAGATGCACGGCCGAGGCGACCAGCGGGGCGACCGCCACCGCCTCGTCCCTCTGGGGCACCCCGTGCGGCGCATTCAGGCTGGCCACGGCCAGCACGTCATTGACCAGGGCCAGCAGGTGCTCGCCGGCTTCGCGGATGTGCAGCACCTCGTCGCGCTGCGGACCGGACAGGGCGGGTGTCGGCCGTTCCAGCAGCATGTCGGCAAAGCCCAGCACCGCCGCCAGCGGGGTGCGCAGGTCGTGGCTCCAGCGGGCCAGGAATTCGGTCTTGGCCCGGGCCGAGGCATGGGCGGCCAGGGCTTCGGCCCGCTCGCTCACCGCGATCTGCAGGCGCTGGCGCATGTCGTCGAGCGCCCCGGACAGGCGGGCGATCTCGTCACTGCCATCGACCTGCACCCGCTCCTCGAACCGCCCGTCGGCCAGCCGGGCCGAGGCCCTCTGCAGGGCGCGCAGCCGCAGCACGGTGGAACGCTCGAAACCGCGGTACATCACCAGCAGCACGATGGCCACCAAGCCGACGCCCAGCAGGGAGATCGCCCGTCCGCGCTGGGCCTGGCGCAGATCGCGCTGGGCATCGGCCAGCAGCCGGGCCGAGAAGTGCTGGGCCAGGCCGTCCAGCCGGTTGATCGCCACGGTGCCGGCCTGGAAATGCCCGGCGGCGGCGGCGGTGCCGCCCTGGTGCGCGCTCACGGTGGCCAGGGACCGGGCGCTGAAGGCGTTGGCCTGGGCCAGCGCCTGGGTCAGTGGCTGGGGCTGGGACGGCCCGCCCAGCAGCCGGTCGGTCGCAGCCACGGCTTCCCGCGCGCTGCCCACCGCCTCCAGCTGCTGCATGGCGCCGCCGGTGTAGAGCATGTAGCGGTTCACGTCGGCCGGCTCGTATTCCTCCAGCGTTAGCACGGCGCTGCCCCAGCCGCGTTGCCGCCCCAGGGCTTCGAGCAGCATCGGCAACTGCTGGAAGGCCAGGTGCAGCAGCGCCGCGTCATTGCGATCGCCCGGATCGGCGTCGGGGCCGATGCCCACCCGGGCGTTCAGGTTCAGCAGCGCGTCGATGACCGCGTTGTGGCGCACGAAGTTGCGGTCGGGTCGCCCGGGGTCGCTCAGGCGCATCAGGTCGTGGACCTCGGTCACCAGCGGCGGGCCGCCCACCGCGTCGGCGGTGCGCCACTGGTCGGGCGGGATGGCGTCCCGGGCTTCGTAGAGCAGCCGGTCGACCCGCTTTTGCACCTGCACCAGCTCCGGGCTGACGGCCTCGCCGCCGGCCAGGATGCGGGCCGACAGGCCGCGGTGCACCGCCAGGGCGACCGCCAGCTCGCGCAGGCGGCTGCTGCGCAGCAGCGCGGTTTCACGGGCCTGGGCCTGCGCCACCCGCTGGTCGTAGCGCGAGGCGACAAAGCCGACCATCGTCGACAGCGGGCCGGCCAGCACCACGCCGATCACGACGAACTTGGTGCGGAAGCTGAGGTGGTCGAACAAATGCCGTGGACCCCGGATCCACCAGCGAATGCCTGAGAGAAGGGAAGTCAGCCGACCCATGACATGCGTTGTGCGCTGCACGGGCCATGGTAGCCGTCTCCCGGGGGCTGCGGGCCAGGCGCTTAGGAGAAATGCGTCACGCGGGCCAGCCCCTGGTAGGACGCCAGCCGGGCGGCCGGGTCGTGCACCGCGCAGGCCACGATCAGTTCGTCGGCCCGGGTGCGCGCCAGCAACTGCCCCAGCTGTTCGGTCACCCGGGCGGTGTCGCCGACGGCCCGCACGGCCAGCATGCGCTCCACCCCGGCCTGTTCCTCCGGCCGCCAGCGCCCGGCCAGCTCGGCCGGGTCGATCGGGCGTGGCAGCGGCCCGCGCTGGCCGCGCAGCATGCCCAGCACCCGCAGCTGGGCGGAGGTGAACAAGTGTTCGGCCTCGGCGGTGGTGTCGGCCAGCACCACGTTCACGCCCACCATGGTGTGCGGCCGGGGCCAGCGGGCGGAGGGGCGGTAGGTGCGGCGGTAGATGTCCAGCGCGTCGTCCAGCAGATCCGGCGCGAAATGAGAGGCGAAGGCGAACGGCAGGCCCAGCCAGGCCGCCAGCTGGGCCGAGAACAGGCTGGAGCCCAGCAGCCAGACCGGCACCTCAGTGCCCTGGCCAGGGATGGCGTGCACGGTCTGGCCGGGGCGCTCCTCACTGCCCAGGTAGCCCAGCAGCTCCTGCACGTCCTGCGGAAAGGCGTCTTCGCTGGCGGCCAGGGCCTGTCGGCGCAGGGCGCGGGCGGTGGCGCCATCGGTGCCGGGGGCGCGGCCCAGGCCCAGGTCGATGCGGTCTGGAAAGAGCGTGGCCAGGGTGCCGAACTGTTCGGCCACCACCAGCGGCGCGTGGTTGGGCAGCATGACGCCACCGGAGCCGACCCGGATGCGCGAGGTGGCCGCCGCCACCTGGCCGATCAGCACGGCCGTGGCCGAGCAGGCCAGGCCGTCCATGTTGTGGTGCTCGGCCAGCCAGTAGCGCTGGTAGCCCCAGGCTTCCGCCTGGCGGGCCAGCGTCAGCGTGTTCTGCAAGGCCTGGGCCGTGCTGCTGCCCTCCGGGATGGGCACGAGGTCGAGGATGGACAGGGGGATCGTCATGGCCCGCATCCTGCCCGAGCCGCCGCCAGCGTACACAATGACGGCATGAAGACCTTGTTCTCGTTGCTGGTCAAGGCAGTGGCAGCCGTGTTCGGGCTGGCGCTGATGGCCAGTCTGATGCTGGTGGGCCTGACAGCGGCCCTGGGGTTGCTGGTGTGGGCCAAGCTGCGCGGCCGTCCGGTGGTGGCGCCGCGCTTCACCTGGGTGCGCACGGGGGCCTTCTCGGCGGCCGGGGGACGCGCGGCCCCGGCCGATGTGGTGGACATCGACGCCCGCGAGGTGGCCGAGACCGTGACCGCCTTGCCGGCGGGGGAACGTCCCAAGCGATGAGCGAGCGGCTGCCACCGCCGGAGCGCTGGCAACAGGATGTCGCCGAAGGGGATGTGGCCCTGCTGGACATCCCGGCCGTGCTGGACCACGAGCGGGTGTTCGAGATCGATGTGCGCTTCGAGGTTGTCCACCCTGGCGAGGACACCACCGGCTGGCATGCCCTGCAGGTGGAGCTGGACGGCGCCCAGGCCTGGGCGCGCCGGCTGGAGACCCCGGCAGGCAGCGCCGATTCGCTGGACTACCACTGCCGCCGCCGGGTGCCTGCGGGGCAGCCGCTGCGCGTGAAGGCGCAGACCCGTGTCGGCCCCGGCGTGCGGCGCTGCCGCCTGCGGATCGAGGCGGAATCCGGCGGCGATTGACGTCGGCGCGAATACCGCCGGGAATATCCCGGTCATCCCGGGCTGTGTCGGGTCAGATTCCCCCTATGATCCCACGGTCTTTCATGAGCAGGAGCAGGCCGTTTTGAACGGGTGGGGTGACACCGAGCAGCGGCGGATCAGGTCGGGACGACCCTGGTTCGCGGGCGGTGCCTTGGCGGGGGGGCTGGGTCTGCTGTGGGGCGCCTTCTTGGGCGCCGGAACCTGGGCAGATCCTGGGCTGACCCTGGCCGGCCTCCTGGCGCCGGTGCTGCTCGCGTCGAGCCTGTTGGCCTGGCATTGGCGGCCGCGCTGGTCGGCGGTGTTGGCGCTGGCTGGCATCGCGCTGGCCCTGGTGCTGGGGCTCAAAGGGGCGATGGGCGCCGTCGCCGGCGCGGTGCCCAGCGGGCGCGGGATGCCGGGGGGGGCACTCGGGTGGGCGAGCTGGTTGGGGCTGACCGGTGCCACGGCCGTGGCACTGTCGCTGCGCGGCCGGCCGGCCCTGATCGGGGCGGTTGCCGGCGGGTTCCTGGCCGCGTTGCTGGCCCTGGCTCTGCTGGCCCGGGCCTTCTGGGCGGAGGTCGAGGCCGGGCTGTCGCCGTCTGCGCTGCTGGTCGGGGGGGCGCTGACCTTGGCCTGTATCGAGGCCGTGCATGCGCGGGTGCGGGCGCGGATGCGCACCCACCCCGACGAAGCGTTGTCCTGGCTGGTGGTGCAGTGGGCCGGCGCCGGCGCGCTGGGCATGGGGCTGGCCGGTCTGGCCGGTGCGCTGGCCGCCCACCAGGGCTTGTCCCTGGCCGGGCTCCTGGTCGGTGCGGTCCTGTTGGCGTTCGCCGGCTTGGGCGGCCTGGCCTGCGGGCTCTGGCGGGGCGTGCAACTCTGGCGGGTGCAGGCTACCCAGGACCGCCAGGGGTGGGCGGCGCTGCCCTTGCCGGCCATGCTCGTCGATGCGCGCGACCGCATTCTCCGCATCAACCGGGCGGCGGAGGCCCAGCTCGGGCTGGTGTCGGCCGAGGCCCAGGGAACCCCGCTGGCGCGCTGGTTGCCAGAGCTGGACCAGGCTGCCGAAGAGGACGGGGTGCGCCGGCTCGAGGCCGTCACCGCCTCGGGGGCGCGCATTCCGGTGGCCTGCCACACCACGCCGCTGACCGGCACCATGGCGGCCCGGGTGCTGCAGTGGCGGGATCTGCGGCCCGAACTGGCCCGCGCCAGCGCGCTGGCCCACAGCCAGTCCCTGGTGCGGACCGTGGCGTGGAGCATGGCCATCGGCTCGCTGGGGGAGGAGCCGCGGATCGAGACCGTGAATGCCGCCTATGCCCGGATGCTGGGCTACACGCCGGAGGAACTCCTGGGGGTGCCGGTCCGGCAATGCATCGCGGTGCGTTACTGGCCGGATCTGGCCGCCGCCCGGGAGCGGACCTGTGCCAGCGGCAGTGCCCAGGTGGAATTGCGCCATGTGCACCGCGATGGCCATGAGCTGCCCACGCTGGCCAGCCTGTCACTGGTGCGGGACGCGCTGGACCGCCCCCGGCATGTGCTGGTCAGCGTGCAGGACATCAGCGCCCTCAAGACCGCCGAGCAGCAGGCCACGCAGCTGGCCACCCGCCTGAATGCGGTGCTGGCGGCGATGCCGGTGGGGGTGTGGATCGGCGATGCCGACGGCCGGACCGCGCAGGTCAACCCGGCGGTGCAGGCGCTGGGGCTGGACGGTGACACGGTGCGCAGTCTGGGGCGGGGCGACCACGAGTCCCTGATGCGGCGGGCGGTGATCACCGGTGGACCGGTGCTGAGCGGCATCCGCCGGATGACCGGCTCCGAGGGCCAGCCCCGCGAGCTGCGGGTCACGGCCCAGCCGATCCGCGATGGCGAGGGCCGCGTGGTGGGAGCCCTGGCCATCGACGAGGATCTGACCGAGATCCACCGCCACATGCAGGCCCAGGGCCATGCGGCCGAGCTGCTCGAACGCATCTTCAACGCCTGCACGGTGGGCATGGCCCTGGCCGACCCGGACGGTCGCATCCTGCGCTGCAACGTGGCCTGGCAACTGCTGGTCGATGCGGCCCCGGGCCAGTCGCTGCTGGACACGCTGGACGAGGCCGATCGGCCGCCCCAGCGCGAGCTGCTGGGGCTGGTGGTGCAGGGCGAACACAGCGTGCGCCAGGGCGAGTACAAGCTGCGGCGACCCGGTGGCGCCGCGGGCTGGATGGCCCTGACCTTCAGCCGCCTGCCCGGCGGGCCGGGCCAGGCCGGCCAGGTGCTGGTGCAGGCCGCCGATGCCGAGCCCCGCCGCCGGGCCGCCGAGGAGATCGCCGCCGGCCACCTGCGCCTGGCGGCGGCACAGAAGATGGCCGGCATGGGCGAGTGGCAGCTCAATGTCGACACGGACGAGGTCACCTGTTCCAGCGAGCTGCTGCGTCTGGTGGGCTATGGCCTGGAGGACCGGGTGCTGCCGCGAGGCCGCTGGCCCCAGCGCCTACACCCCGAGGACCGGGCGGCCTTTGCCACGGCGGTGGATCAGGTGCTGCGCAGCGGGGACCGGCTGAGCGTGGATGTGCGGCTGCGCCGCCCCGAAGGGCGCGAGATGGTGGTGCACATCCACGGCGTGATGCAGCGCCATGGCCCGCACCGGCTGCTCACCGGCACATTGCAGGACGTGACCGAGCGCAAGCGCATCGAGGACGCGCTGCGCGACTCGCAGGAGCAGCTGCGGGCCCTGGTGACCTATGAGGACCACCTGATCGAGGACGAGCGCAAGCGCATCGCCCGCGAGGTCCACGACGAACTGGGGCAGTTGCTGACAGCCTTGCGCATGGACCTCTCGATGCTGCGCCAGGGCCTGCCGGCGGGCAGCGACCAGCTGCAGCGGGCCGAGCGCATGCGCGAGACCATGGCCACCATGGCCGATGTGGTGCGCCATGTGGCCTCGCATCTGCGGCCCGGCGCGCTGGACATGGGCCTGGTGGCCGCCATCGAGTGGCTGGCGGAGGACTTCTCGCTGCGCTGGGAAACCCATTGCGAGCTCGATCTGCCGCACGACCTGGAGCCGCGCCTGCCCGAGGCGGCCGCGCTGGCGCTGTTCCGCGCGGTGCAGGAATCGCTGACCAACATCGCCAAGCACGCCCGTGCCACCGAGGTCACGATCCGGCTGCAGCAGCATGGCACGACCCTGCACCTGTCCGTCTCGGACAATGGGCAGGGTTTCGATCCGCAGGCCGTGGCCGCGCGCCGGGGGGGGCTGGGGCTGCTGGGCATGCGTGAACGAATGCTGGCCATCGGGGCGGAATTTCACATCACCACCCGTCCCGGCGGTACCGTGGTGGATATCCTTTACGACATGGCCAAGACACCCACACCACAACCATGAATCCCATCCACGTCATCCTGGCGGACGATCACAGCATCGTCCGCAGCGGTCTGCGCCAGCTGCTGGACAGCACCGAGGGGCTGCAGGTGGCCGGCGAGGCCGCCCACGGGGAGGCCCTGCTGGCCCTGCTGGCCCAGACGCCGACCGACATCGTGCTGCTGGACCTCTCGATGCCCGGCCTGAGCGGGGTGGACCTGATCAACCGCATCCATCACAGCCACCCGAACCTGCCGATCCTGATCCTGTCGATGCACGTCGAGGCGCCCATCGTGGCCCGGGTGCTGCGCGCCGGCGCGTCGGGTTATGCCACCAAGGACTGCGACCCGCAGACGCTGGTGACCGCCGTGCGTCGTGTCGCCGAGGGCGGACGCTTCATCGATCCCTCGCTGGTCGACTCCGTCGTCTTCCAGCTCGATCGGCCGGACAGCGCGGGCGGCCTGCCGCACGAGACCCTGTCGCCGCGCGAGCGCGAGGTGCTCGAGCGCATTGCCTCCGGACAGGCCCTGGGACAGATTGCCGACGATCTGCACCTGAGCCCCAAGACCGTCAGCACGCACAAGATGCGGCTGATGCAGAAGCTCTGCCTGCAGACCAATGCCGATCTGCTCAAGTACGCCGTGCGCCACGGCATTACCAGCAGCTGAGCCGCGCAGGCTCCGGGCACCTGGGCGTTGGGAGAGCAAGACCATGGATTTCAATGAACGGATGCACCCCCAGGGGGACGACGCCCCGTTCCGGGTGCTGCTGGTGGACGACGAGCCGCTGCAGTGGTTGCTGGTGCGGGAGATCCTGGCGGCGCCGCGCTACATCGTCGACGTGGCCGCCAATGGCGAGCAGGGGTTGGCGCGGCTGGCCGAGGCCGAGTTCGACGTCGTGCTGACCGACCGCCGCATGCCGGGCATGGATGGCGACGAGTTCTGCCGCCAGGTGCGGCGCCAGCCGGGCCTGGCCATGCTGCCCATCCTGATGGTGACGGGCAGCAATGCCTCGGCCGACCTGCTGGCCGGCCTCAGCGCCGGGGCCGACGACTTCCTGGGCAAGCCCTACCACCCGGTGGAGCTGCAGGCCCGGGTGAACGTGGCGGTGCAGCGCAAGCGGGCCACCGACCAGCTCGACAGCACCGAATCCACCCTGTTCGCGCTGGCGCGCATGGTCGAGGCCAAGGACGAGAACACCGGCGACCACTGTTCGCGCCTCGCCCACAAGGCCATGGCGCTGGGCCGGGCGATGGGCCTGTCCCAACAGGAGCTGATCGCGCTGCGCCGCGGCGGCGTGCTGCACGACATCGGCAAGCTCGGCATCCCCGACCAGATCCTGCTCAAGCCCGGGCCGCTCACCGACGAGGAATGGGTGGTGATGCGCCAGCACACGACGATCGGCTACCACCTGGTCTCCAACCTGCGCAGCATGCGCTTGACGGCGCCCATCATCCGCCACCACCACGAGCGCTGGGATGGCAGCGGCTACCCCGACGGTCTGGCCGGCGAGGCCATTCCGCTGCTGGCCCGGGTGTTCCAGATCGTCGACATCCACGATGCGCTGACCTATGAACGCCCCTACAAGCCGGCCTTCAGCGCCGAACAGGCCCGGGCCATCCTGCTGGAAGAGGCCGCCCGGGGCTGGCGCGATCCGGCGCTGGTGAACCTGTTCCTGGCGCTGATCGACCGCGACCCGCAGTGGGGCTTCGAGCACCCATCGTCTGGCGACGACCTGGGGGCCCAGCTCTACACCGACATGTTCCAGGCCGGTTGAAGACCTGCCGTTTGCTTGCTGGACGCCCCCGCGCATGGCCGATCTGTCCCTGTTGAATCCGCAATCCCAGCCCCGTCTGCGTGAAGGGACGGCGCTGGAATGGCGGCGCGCGCTCACCCTGCTGCTGCCGATGCTGGCCGTGTGGATGCTGGAGCTGACGCCGATGGGTGAAAGCGTCCACTTCCCGCAACTGGGCTACCTGGGGGTGCACACGGTGTTCGAGGTGCTGGCCCTGTCGATGGGGCTGCTGTGCTTCGGGCTGCTCTGGCTCACCCCGTCCAGCGCCCGCCGCACGTCCACCGTGGCCCTGGCCAGTGCGGTGGCGGCCACCGCCGGTCTGGATCTGCTGCACCTGTTGTCCTATGCCAGCATGCCCGATCTGGTCACCCCGTCCAGCCCGGAGAAGGCGATCGCCTTCTGGCTGGCGGGGCGCATCTGTCTGAGCGTGGGGTTGCTGGTGGCCGCCTGGGTGCCCGCCGGCCAGCTCACCGGCGATGGGCAGCGTCTGGCCTGGCTGGGCGGCATGCTGGGCTTTGCAGCGCTGGCCACCGGGGTAATCCTGTGGCGGCCCGACTGGCTGCCGCGCACCTTCATCCCGGGGCAGGGGCTGACCGGCCTCAAGGCCGGGCTCGAACTGGCGCTGGCCCTGGCCAATCTGGGCGTGGTGGCGCGTCTGCGCTGGGTGGCCCGGCAGGCCGGCCTGCCGGCCACGACCCTGGCCGTGGCGGCGGCCTTTACCGCCGTGGCCGAGCTCTGCTTTGCCACCTATGGCAGCCCGTCCGATCTGCTCAACGGCCTGGGGCATGTGGCCAAGATCGCTTCCTATGTCTATCTGGTTCGCACTGCGTACCTGCTGGCGCTGTGGCAGCCGCTGGAGCGCGCGGGCGGCCTGGCCGACGCGCTGCAGGCCAGCGCCAGCCCCACGCTGATCTGCGATGCGCAGGGCCTGATCCGCTGGATCAACCCGGCGTTCGTGCGCTCCACCGGCTTCGCGCTGGAGGACCTCAAGGGGCAGGCCCTGGCCCGGCTGCAGCGGGAGGGCGATGGCCCGGCCTGGGCGGCCCTGACGGCGGCGCTGGCCGAGGGACGGCCCTGGCAGGGCCATGTGCGCATGCCCCGCCAGGATGGCGGCGAGTACCTGGACGACCGGCGCCTGACCCCCATCCGCGACGCGCAGGACCACCTCAAGGGCTTCGTGATGACCGGCGACGACATCACCGAGCGTGAGCGGCAGGCCCGCGCGCTGGCCACCGGCGAGGAGCGCATGCGTGCGCTGCTGGGCTCGGCCCCGGATGCGGTGGTGGTGATCGACCCGCAGGGCCAGATCCAGCTGGTGAACCAGACCACCGAGCGCATGTTCGGCTACGGCTGGTCCGAGCTGGTGGGCCAGAACGTGCGGCAGCTGATGCCGCCGCCCGAGGCCGCGCAGCACGACGAGCACCTGCGGTGGTTCCTGCAGACCGGCCAGGCCCGCATCATCGGAGCCGGCCGGGATGTGGAGGGCCGGCACCGCGATGGCCACGCCCTGCAGCTGCACCTGACGGTGAGCGAGGCGCTGCTGCCCGAAGGCCGCGTCTTCATCGGCTTCATGCGCGACACCAGCGAGCAACGCCGGGCCCAGCAGGCCTTGCGCGAACGTGAACAGCGCTACCGGGCCCTGATGGACACCGCGATGGACGGGGTCTTCATCTGCGATCTGGAAGGGCGCTTTCTGGAGGTGAATGACGCCTACGTGCAGCGTTCCGGGTATGCGCGCGAGGAACTGCTGCGGCTGCGGATCGCCGACCTGCAGGCCGAGCTGGGCACGTCCGAGGTGGCGGACCGCATCCGCGCGATCATCCAGCAGGGGCATCTGCAGTTCGAGACCTGGCACCGCAGCAAACAGGGTCAGCCCTGGCCGGTCGAGATCAGCGCCGCCCACTGGGCCGCCGGGGATGGCCAGCTGTTCGTCTTCGCCCGCGACCTGACCCCGCGCAAGGCGGCGGAACGCGCGTTGCGCGACAGCGAGGAGCGGCTGGCGCTGGCGCTGCGCGGTGCCAACGACGGGCTGTGGGACTACGGCTTTGCCGAGCGCTCGCTCTACCTGTCCAGCCGCTGGAAGGAGATCCTGGGCTGTCCCGAGACGGAACTGCCCAGCACGGTCGAGCGGGTGCGCCAGCGGCTGCATCCGGAAGATGCCCTGCGCGCCCATGCCGCGGTGGCCGATGTGCTCTCGGGCCGCGACGGCGACCGCTTCGAGGTCGAGCTGCGCATGCGCCACCAGGATGGGCACTGGGTGCCCGTGCTGCTGCGCGGCCAGCTGGTGCGGGGGGAGGATGGCGCCGCGGTCCGCATGATCGGCACGCTGCAGGACCTGACCGAGCGCCGCCGGGCCGAGCAGGCCCTGCGCGAGAACGAGGACAAGCTGCGCAACCTGTTCGAGCTCTCGCCACTGGGCATCGCCCTGTGCACGATGGACGGGCGGCTGGTCGAGTTCAACGAGGCCTTCCGGCGCCTGACCGGCTATGACAGCCAGGCCCTCAAGGCCCTGTCGTACTGGGACCTGACCCCGGCCGAATACGCCCGTGCCGAGGCCGAACAGCTCCAGGCCGTGGCCCACACCGGCCGCTATGGCCCGTACGACAAGGAATACATCCGCGCCGATGGCAGCCGGGTGCCCCTGCGCTTCAACGGGGTGCGCATTGAGCTGGCCGGCCAGGCCTACCTCTGGTCCATCGTCGAGGACCTGAGCATCCAGCGCCGCATGGAAGCCGAGCGCGAGGTGCTGCAGCAGCAGATGCAGTCGCAGAAGCTGGAGGCCCTGGGGCACCTGACCGGCGGCATCGCGCACGACTTCAACAACATGCTGGCCGGCATCATGGGCCTGGCCAGCCTGGGGCTGGAGCGCCATGTGGCGGACACCGACGGCAAGCTGGCCCAGTACCTGCGCGAGATCGTGCGCACCAGCGAGCGCGGCCGCGACCTGGTGGCCAAGATGCTGGCCTATGTGCGCACCGAGGAGGCGGGGCCGGTCCAGGCCCGCGACCTGAGCCCGGTGGTGGCCGAGATCTGCGAGCTGCTGCGCTCCTCGCTGCCCAGCAGCATCCACTTCAGCCCGCGCTGTGACAGCGGGGTGCCCCCGGTCAGCATGTCGGCGGTGGACATGCACCAGATCGTCATGAACCTGGTGGTCAATGCGCGCGACGCGATCGGTCCGCACGGCCACATCGAGCTGAGCTTCTCGGTGCAGGACCTGGGCGACACCGTCTGCACCAACTGCCACCAGCATCTGCAAGGGCCCTGCGTGGTGCTGGAGGTGCGCGACGACGGCCCGGGCATTCCCCCGGACGTGCTGCCCAAGATCTTCGACCCCTTCTTCACCACCAAGGAGGTGGGCAAGGGCACCGGGCTGGGCCTGGCCTCGGTGATCGGCCTGGTGCACCGCGCCGGAGGCCACATGCGGGTGCTGACGCCGCCCGAGGGCGGCACGGTCATGCAGGTGATGCTGCCGCCGGCCACGTCCGCGCCGGTGCCCGAGCCCGCGCCGCTGCGGCCGGTGCAGTTGCACGGCGGAGAGTCGGTCTGGGTGGTCGATGACGACGCGGCGGTGCTGGTGTTCCTGACCGAGTTGCTGCGTGAGCGTGGTTTCGAGGTCACCGCGTTCGCCGACCCCCGCCAGGCCCTGGACGCCTTGCAGGCGCTGGGCCGTGATGGCACCGGCGCCCCGCATCCGGTGGCCCTGATCACCGACCAGACCATGCCGGGCATGAGCGGCGCCGAGCTGAGCCGGGCGGTGCTGGCCATGCTGCCCGGTCTGCCGGTGGTGCTGTGCACCGGCTACAGCGAGCACATCGACGCCGAGTCGGCACGGACCCTGGGCGTGCGCTGCTTCCTGCGCAAGCCCTTCGACTCCCAGGAACTGTTGGCGGCACTGGCCGACGTGCTGCCGACGCAGCCCTGAGCGGCCTGTCAGGCTCCGCCGAGGGCGGGCTCAGGAAGCGCTGAGCATCGGGACAGCCTTTATCCGATGGCCGATCCCCGGGGGGCTTTCTAGCATGCCGGGATGCTGCCCCCACTGCGTCTGTCCCACTGCCTGCCTGGCCTTTGGCCATGACCGGGGCCCGCATGCCCGCGCTGGTGCTGGACGAGGCGGATTTCTGCCTCTGCCGGGACTGGCTGCGCGCGGCCGCAGGGGTCGAACTGCCGCCGTCGCGCAAGCCCTTCGTGGCCGGGCGGCTGGCGCGGCGGGTTGCCGAGCTGGGGCTGGCGGGCTTCGGCCCCTACCTGCACCGGTTGCGGGAAGACCCGGCCGAGCATGCGCGGGCGCTGGACCTGCTGCTCTCCCATGAAACCCGCTTCTTCCGCGACCCGGGGCCGCTGCTGTGGCTGCGCGACCGGCTGCGTGCCCGGGTGGTCAGGGCGGCGCCGGCGCGGGTCTGGAGCGCCGGCTGCTCGACCGGGCAGGAGGCCTACAGCATTGCGATGGTGCTGGACGACGCGCTGGGGCCAGCCGGCTGGGAGGTGCTGGGCAGCGACCTGTCGCTGCGGGTGCTGCAGCGGGCCCGAGAGGCCGCCTACGACCTGCCCGCCTGCAGCGAGCTGCCGCCGGCCTGGTTCCAGCGCTATGCCCGCATCGGCCACGGCGAGCAGGCCGGGCGGTTCCGAATGGTGCCGACCCTGGTGAGTCGGGTCCGCTTCGAGCCGCTGAACCTGATCGGCCCTTGGCCGGCGCTGGGCCGGTTCGATGCGATCTTCCTGTGCAACGTGCTGTGCCACCTGACGGCCGATGTCCGGCGCAGCCTGGTGCCGCGCCTGCTGGGTTGCCTGGGCCCGGGCGGCGCGCTGGTGCTGGGGGCGGCCGAAACCCTGCCGGAGCCACTGCCACCGCTGATGCGGGCGGTGCCTTCGGTGTACGTCCTGCGGCCCGGCGGGTGACGCGGAGGGCGCCGGCGCTGGCATGATGCACCCGCCAGACCGGACCGCCGGGGCCGGTGGCGCAGCACAGGGGGAACGGAACATGGGCCCTTCGAGCCTTCAGCCGGATTACGCCAGCGAGGTGCGCTTCGGCGTCGTCATGTACGGCGGCGTGGCGCTGGCCATCTACATCAACGGGGTGGCCAACGAGCTCTACGAGCTGGCCTGCGCCACCCCCAAGCGCGGCGATGTGCCGGCGCCCGAGGGCAGCACCCGGGCGGTCTACCGGCGGCTGTCCTGGCTGCTGCACGACCCAGCCCTGCGGGCGGCCTATCTGCAGCACCTGGACGGCCAGGGGCCCGACCCGTTCGCCCAGGGTGAGCCGGCCGAGCACGGCCAGCGGGTGCGTTTCGTGGTCGATGTCATCTCCGGCACCTCGGCCGGCGGCATCAACGGCATCTTCCTGGCCAAGGCGCTGGCCCAGGGCCAGGCTTTTGCCCCGCTCAAGCAGCTGTGGGTGGACGAAGGGGACATCGCCCGCCTGATCAACGACAAGGCCTCCTATGCCGGCATCGAATACGCCCAGCGCGAAGGGGCGCCGCAGTCGCTGCTCAACAGCGACCGCATGTACCTCAAGCTGCTGGACGCGATGGAGGCCATGGCGCCGGCCGTACCGCCGGTGGGGCGGGACGAGTCGGCCCTGTCCGACGAGTTGGACCTCTTCGTCACCACCACCGACATCCGCGGCGCGGTGGTGCCGCTGCGCCTGGCCGACAAGGTGGTCCATGAGAAGCGGCACAAGCAGGTGCTGCAGCTGCAGTACCGCGGGGCGGGTGGCCAGACGCTCTACAGCGACTTCCGCACCGAGCTCACCCCCTTTCTGGCGTTCGCCGCGCGCTGCACCTCCTCCTTCCCTTTCGCCTTCGAGCCGATGACGGTGGAAGATGCGCTGCGCCTGGCCCGGCTGCGCCCCGGCGGCGGTGCGGTGGAGCCCAGCGCCTGGCGCGGCTATCTCAAGGGCCTGTCGGCCGATGACCTGGCCAGCGGGCAGTGGCAGCGCCGGGCCTTCGGCGATGGTGGCTATCTGGACAACAAGCCCTTCAGCTACGCGGTGGAGGCGCTGTCCTGGCGGCTGTCGGCGCTGCCGATGGAGCGCAAGCTGCTCTACGTCGAGCCCACGCCCGAGCATCCCGAGCGGGAGCGCCAGGTCTTCGACGCCAAACCCGACGCCTTGCAGAACGCGGTGGATGCGCTGGCCCGCATCCCGCAGTACGAGACCATCCGCGAGGACCTGGAGGCGGTGCTCAAGCGCAACCGGCGCATCGAGCGGGTCGAGCGCATCGTGCGCCGGGTCGAGCTGGATGTGGAGACGCTGGCCGAGGAGCCTTTTGCCCGCGTGCTGCTGGACCAGAACGGCGAGGTGCCCGACTGGTCCGCGCTCGACCTGGGCGACATGATCCGCTACTACGGCGCGGCCTTCCTGCCTTACCGGCGGCTGCGGCTGGAGACCGTGAGCGACGACCTGGCCGACCGCCTGGCCATGCGCTGGGGCGTGGACCGCCACGCCGACCTGCAATACGCCATGCGGGCCCTGGTGCGGGCCTGGCGCGAGGCGCGCTACTTCGAGCACCGGGACGAGGCCAACGCGCAGCACCGCGCCTCCGTCAATGCCTTCCTGGAAGCCTACGACCTGGGCTACCGCTTGCGGCGGGTGGGCTTTCTGCTGCGCAAGACGCACCAGCTCGGGCGCCTGCTGCAGGGCCTGCGCACGGCGGGCGCATCGCTCAGCGAGGCCGACGAGGCGCTGCGCCAGCGCCTGCAGCGCTATGGCGATCCGGCGGCCCTGGCGGGCAGCCGTGGCGTGGACGCGGCCCTGGTGCAGCTGCGCGCCGGCCTGGCGCGCGCCATGGGCGAGCTGCGCGAGGCCAACTGGCCGGGGCCGGACCAGCGGCCCGCCAAGGGCACCGAGGACGAACGGCAGCAGCTGCAGCGCGTGCTGCGGCTGCTGCTCGGTGAAGCGCTGGACCCGCCGCTGACGGCCTTGCCCTCTGAAGACGGCGGCGAGGTGTCCATCGCCCTGGGCCGCTTGCCCCCGCTGCAGGCCCAGCGCACCTTGCAGGAAAACGTGTTCGCCCGCGCCCAGGCCCTGTTCCAGCTGGCCAACGCGGGTCGGCGCACCCACCTGCAGGCGCTGCTGGAAGACGACCTGGCGGGGCTGGGCACGCAGTTTCGCCGCTACACCCGCCGCTCACCGGAGCGCAGTGCCACGGCGCTGCTGGTGCGTGAACTGCTGGGGCAGCCCCGGCTGGTGCCGCAGGCGGCCGGCCCGCGCCGTCGCATCACGGTGCAGCTGCAGCCGGTGCAGAACTCCGGTGACGACGCGGCGCTCAACAGCCCGGCGGGCCACACCCTGCGGCAACTGCTGGCGGAGTACTACCTGCGCTTTGACGAATACGACCAGATGTCGTTTCCGCTCTACTACGACACCGGCACCAGCGAGCCGGCCGCGGTCGAGGTGGTGCGGGTCAGCCCGGAGGACGCGCCCAGCCTGGTGCCGCCGCAGGTGGGGGGGCGGCGCAAGCTGGCGGGCGACAGCCTGTTCCACTTTGGCGGCTTCCTGGACGCCCGCTGGCGCCGCAACGACATCATGTGGGGCCGCCTGGACGGGGCCGAACGTCTGCTGGCCGCGTTGCTGCCCGGCGAGGACGATACCCGCCTGCGCGAGGCGCTGCTGGCCCAGGCCCAGCGCGCCATTCTGCGCGAGGAGATGGCGCCCGAGGGCTACGACGAGCTGGTGCACCGCTTCGCCGACGCGCTGCTGGCCCAGGGGCAGCCGACGCTGCAGCAGGCCTTCGGGGCGTTGTGGCAGCAGCTGGGGCCGGACGACGCCGCGCGCGGCCAGCGCACCGCGCAGGCCCTGAAAGCGGTGCTGGGCGATGGCGGTCTGCTGGCCTATGTGGCCGGGCAGTACGAGGTGAACCGCCAGCTGGACACGCCGCGCATGCTGGACAACGCCGCCCGTGCGGTCACCGTCACCGGGCGGCTGCTGCAGGCCCTGGAGCAGAAGCAGCGCATGCAGGCCAGCCGGGCGGTGTGGCTGACCCGGTCCGGCCTGGCGCTGCAGGCGCTGCTGGCGGTGTCGCTGCCCGGCAGTCTGCCGCGCGCGGTGCTGCGCCACGGGCTGGTGCTGCTGTACGGGGTGGAAGGGCTGGTGCTGCTGGGCGGCTGGCTGCTGGCCGCGCCGGGGGCGCGCAACTTCGCCCTGGCCGCCCTGGCCCTCACGGCGATGGTGCACCTGGCCACCGTGCTCACCGGCGACCTGATGGTGCGGCGCACCGGCCGGCTCAAGGCCGCGGCGGCGCTGCTGGCCCTGGTGCTGGGCTGCCTGGCCGGGGTGGGCGGCTGGACCCTGTGGCAGTTCGGGCCGACGGCGGTGCTGTGCACCGTGCCGGCCCTGGCCGATGGCCTGGGCCGGCTGTGTGACGAACCCACCGACCCCGCGCCCGATGGCTCGGACGAGGACGTCAGCCCGCCACCAACCTGAGCAGCGTGATCTCGGAGGGGGCGCCCACCCGCTTGGGCGGGCCCCAGTAGCCGGTGCCACGGCTGACGTAGACCCACATCTGCCGGACCCGGTGCAGGCCGGCCACGAAGGGCTGCTGCAGCGGCACGAACCAGCCCCAGGGCCAGAACTGGCCGCCGTGCGTGTGGCCCGAGAGCTGCAGGTCGAAACCGGCGGCCGCCGCCGCCTCGGCGCTGCGCGGCTGGTGGGCCAGCAACACCTTGGCGCCGGCCCCGGCCGGGGCGCCGGCCAGCGCGGCCTGCGGGTCGCTGCGGTGGCTGGGCTCGAAATGGTGGGCGCTGTAGTCGGCCACGCCGGCCAGCACCAGCGGGCTGCCATCGTGCTGCAGCGTCACATGCTCGTTCATCAGCACCCGCACACCCAGGCGCTGCACCTCGGCCACCCAGTCGGGGCCGCCGCTGTAGTACTCGTGGTTGCCGGTGACGAAGAAGGCCCCGTGGCGGGCCCGCAGCTGGGCCAGCGGGGCCACCTGTTCGGCCAGCTGCGCCACCGAGCCATCCACCAGGTCGCCGGTGATGGCCACCGCGTCCGCCTGCAGCGCGTTGACCGTGTCGACCATGGCTTGCAGCTGCGCGCGGCGGATCGTCGGGCCGATGTGGATGTCGCTGAGCTGGGCGATGGTGAAGCCCTGCAGTGCCGCGGGCAGGCCGGCGATGGGCACCTCCACCGTCACCACCGGCGGGCGGCGGCGGGCCTGCCAGGCGCCCCACAGCGTCAGCGCCAACGCTCCGGTCAGCACCGTGCCGGCGGAATCGGTGGCCAGGCCGGCGGTGTTCAGCGCCCACAGGCCCAGCGCGTGGCCGGCGGCGGCCGCGCCCAGCAGCACATCACGCAGCAGGGTGAGCACCAGCAGCGAGGACATCCAGCCCATGGCCACCAGCCCGGCGATGGTCAGGCCGCGGTGGGCACTGCCGTGGCCGCGCCGCCCCAGGCCTTGCGGCACCAGCCAGGCCGAGAGGATCAACAGGACGGCGGTCGCCACGGCCGCAGGGCCGGGCAGGGCAGGGAGCAGCCGCCAGCCCAGGTAGGCGTGCAGCAGGGCCGACAGGGTCGGCAACGTCAGGCGAGGCATCCTGATCAGATGGGGGCACTGGCCCGGGCTTCAAGCCAGCACGATGGAGCAGCCGGCGCGGCTGAGGGCTGCGTAGCCGGGTGTCTTGGCCGCACGGGGGTCGGTGATGAGTCGCTCGATGCGTTCCAGCGGGCAGAAGCTCACCCGGCTGGTCTGGCCGATCTTGCTGTGGTCGGCGAGGATCACGGTCTGGCTGGCCTGCCGGGACATGGCGCGGGCCACCTCGGCCTCGTGCAGCTCGTAGCTGCTGGCGCCCAGTTCGGCGCTGACGCCCACCGGCGAGAGCATGGCCCAGTCGGCCCGCCGGCTCAGGATGGCGGCGATGGTCTCATCCCCATAGGTGGCGCCGGTGGTCGGCCGAGGCTGCCCCCCCAGCAGCCGCACTGTGTGGCGGCACTGCGCGGCCGTGTCATCGGCCACCAGCTTCTGGGCCACGTCCAGCGAGTTGGTGATCACCGTCAGCCCGCGCAGCGAGGCCAGTTCATCGGCCAGCAGCGAGACGGTGCTGCCGGCGTCGACGAAGACCGTTTGCCCGGGCTGCAGCAGCCGGGCCGCGGCCCGCACGATGCTCCGCTTCTCCAGCAGATGGGCGCGGGCCCGCTGCTGCAGCGGCGGCTCCGGCAGGGCGGCGGTGCGTTGCACGCCACCATGCACCCGGCGCAGCGCACCGAGCGCTTCCAGGGCCACGACATCGCGTCGCACGGTCTCCCGCGAGACGTCCAGGTCCAGCGCGATCCGCTCCGTGGTCACCAGCTCGGCGTTGGCGAGCAGGGCGCGGATGCGCTGGTGGCGTTCCTCTTGCAGCATGGCCGCGATGATGCCGCAGGATGGCGGGCGTGCACGGTGCACGGGCCCGCCAGGGGGGCGGTCAGCCCACCTTCAGCTGGTCGGCCACGGCCGTGCCATGCATGGCCGGGTCGCTGATCGAGTCCTTGCCGGTCTCGACACGGCCCGCCACGCGGCGGCTGTAGCCGCTCAGCCCCTCCACGGTGATGCTGAAGTCATACCAGTGGCCGCTGTCCTTCAGGCCCCAGATGAGGGTCTCGGTCGCACCCGGCTGCACCGTGCGCTTCTTCG
The DNA here is from genome assembly GCF_020387415.1 of Ideonella benzenivorans. Classification (GTDB taxonomy): domain Bacteria; phylum Pseudomonadota; class Gammaproteobacteria; order Burkholderiales; family Burkholderiaceae_C; genus Ideonella; species Ideonella benzenivorans. The sequence continues at coordinate 175,400 of NZ_JAGWCB010000007.1, forward strand.
CGCTGGTGCTCAGGTAGGCGTTGGCCGTGATCTGGAAGGTGCAGGCCGCCGTGCCGGTGTTGTGCAGGGTCAGCTGCAGATCACCGTTGGCCACGTCGTAGCAGGTCTTCAGCTCGGGGTTGGGCTGGCTGGCGCTGGCGATCGCCGTGGCGTTGCCGGTGAAGTGGCGGTGGAAGCCGTTCGGGCCCAGCACCCACAGGTCGTAGGCGCCCTTGTCGGCGGCCACGTTCCAGACGCCCTCCAGCTGCTTGCCGGCTTCCACCGTGTAACGGCGGGGCTGGGCATCCAGGTGCAGGCGGTCGTAGACGTGGAACACCGCGGCGGCGCTGCCGGTGTTGGCGAAGTCCAGCGTCACGCTCTGGTCAGCCGGCACCACCTGGGCGTGTGCATGCAGCTCGTAGGGCAGGGCCCGCGAGGGGCGCACGCCCTGGACCTGCTGAGGCATCTGCGCATCGCTGGGCGGCAGCGGCGTGGTCCGACCCGGCAGGGCGCGGGCCTTGGCCGCCAGCGCGGTGGTGTCGGGCAGGCTGGCCAGGAAGCTGTCGTCGTTCGGGTTGGCGAAGTTCAGCGCGCTGGTGAGGTCACCGCACACGGCCCGGCGCCAGGCGGAGATGTTGGTCTCCTTCACGCCGAAACGCTTCTCGATGAACTGCAGCACCGAGGTGTGGTCGAACACCTGCGAGTTGACCCAGCCGCCCTTGCTCCACGGCGAGATCACGTACATCGGCACGCGCGGGCCCAGGCCGTAGGGGCGGTGCAGCAACTCGGCCTCGCTGGGCGTGTTGTGGTAGCTGACCAGGATCTCGTGGTACTCGGCCGTGGTGTCCACGGTGCTGGCACCGGCCAGCACGGCCTGGGCCGGGTCGGCGTTCCAGGTCACGTAAGACGGCGGGGCCGGGGGCGGCACATGGTCGAAGAAGCCGTCGTTCTCGTCGAAGTTCAGGATCAGGACGGTCTTGCTCCAGACGTCCGGGTTGGCCGTCAGCGCATCCAGCACCTGGGCGGTGTACTCCGCGCCCTGGGCGGGGCTGGACGGGCCGGGGTGCTCCGAGCCTTCGGCGGTGGCGATGATGAAGCTGACCTGGGGCAGGGTGCCGTTCAGCACGTCCTCCTTGAGCTTGTCCAGGTCGCGGGTGCTGACGCCGCGCTGGCGCAGGGATTCCGAGTAGCCCGGACGCTGGAACCAGGCGTCGCGGAAGCTGTGGAAGCCCGCCAGCGGGTTGTCGGTGAAGTTGTCGTCCATGTTCTCGTAGACCTGCCAGCTGATGCCGGCCGCTTCGAGACGCTCGGGGTAGGTGGTCCAGGTGTAGCCACCATCGCCGTTGTCGGCATCGAACCAGTCGTAGTCGTTGTAGGTGGCCGGCCCGTTGCCCTGACCCAGGCCGTCGTTGGTGCCGGTCCACTGGAACAGGCGGTTGGTGTTGGTGCCCGTCTGCGAGGCGCAGTGGTAGGCGTCGCAGATCGTGAAGGCGTTGGCCAGGGCGTACTGGAAGGGCATGTCCTTCGCGCCGAAATAGGCCATCGAGTGGTTGTTCTTGTAGGTGGTCCACTGGCCCATGCGGCCGTGGTCCCAGGCCCGCTGGGCATCGGACCAGCTGTGCGGCGTGCCGCTCACCCGCATGTACTCGAAGGTCTGCACCGTGTTGATGTGGAACGGCGCGATGACCGACGGGGCGGCGGTGGCGCTGGCATTGGGCTGCGACCAGACCGTCTTGCCGGCGATGTCACCGCTGTCGGGCACGGGGATGGGGAAGGGGTCGGCGAAGCCGCGCACGCCGTTCAGGCCGCCGAAGTAGTGGTCGAAGGAGCGGTTTTCCTGCATCAGGATGACGATGTGCTCGACGTCCTGGATGGTGCCGGTGCGCTGGTTGGCCGGAATGGCCAGCGCGCGCTGGATGGCCGGGGGGAAGGCGGAGAACGCGGTGGCGGCACCGGCGGTGCCAGCCAGCGAGCGAAGGAACTTGCGACGGGATTGCGTCATGGTGTGGGGTCCTGAGACAGCGAGGACGTGGGCGGAAGGGGCGGGATCAGGGCGCGCAGCGCAGGCTGCGGGGCTGGCCCTCGGAGCCGTTGTCGTTGCTGCTGTCGCCGCAGCCGGCCAGTGCCAGGCTCAGGCCCAGGCAGAGCGCCAGGCAGGCTCGCAGACCGAGCCAGCGGGACGTGCGGGTGCCGTTGGAGGTGAAGTGGGTCATGGTGTCGAGATCGGAGGAGCTGGGAAGGGAAGGCCCGGTCGGACGCCGGGATGCAGGTCATGCTATGTGTACTTATTTGCATTTGTGTGACTCTGTGCATTCAATTTCGGACCCCTCGTCGGGTGGCTTGTGACGGTGGGCGGTGCCCGAGGGCTGTGAAACGCGGACAATCCGAGGGCCTGTACTGCCTGCTTCCCATGACCGACGCCTCTTCTGCCCCGACCTTCAAGCTGCCCCAGCCCCGCCATGCCAGCCGTGTGCCGGCCCACATCACGCCGGAGCAGTTCGAGCGGGTGCGTCAGGCGGCCTACAACCTGCCGCAGGTGGTCAAGCCGGGGGATTTCCTGCCCGAGGACAGCCCCGACCTGGAGCAGCACCTGGACACGCTGGGGCTGATCCTGTTGCAGAAGGCCGTGCCGCATCAGCGGCCCAGCCGCTGGATCTCGCCCGCGCTGATCGACGGCGCGCTGCGCCACCTCGACGAGGTGGGCGTGGGCCGCGAGACGCGGGCCATCATGATCGAGCGGGCCGCCACGCTGGAGGCCCTGGGCATCACCCGGGCCACGCAGGAGGGGCCGGGCGATGGCTGGGAGCGCCAGTTCCGCCAGCCGCTGCCGGTGCGCCATGCCGCCTGGCAGGGCAAGGGCCGGCTGGAGGTGGCCTTCCGGGCCGCCATTCCCGCCGAGCCGGTCTGGGACTTCTTCCGCCATGGCGACAAGCGGGCCCTGCTGGGGGCCTTGGCCGATACCCCCACCTGGCCGCACGCGGCGGAACTGGCCGCCCACCTGGATGCGCTGGCCGAACGCAGCGCCTGGTGCGACGAGAAGGCGATGGACTCGCTGCTGCCGCGCCTGCAGGCCGAGTGCCTGCGGCCACAGAGCCTGGACGAGCTGAAGGCCGCCTGCACCCGCGCGCAGGATCGCTGGGAGCGCCAGGTCAATGAGCAGCAGACCCTCTCCAGCCTGAACCACGAGCTGGCCTTCCAGGGCTACCCGGACAGCTTCCCGATCGCCCGGCAGTTGAAGCGCCAGGTCACGCTGTTCGTCGGCCCACCCAACAGCGGCAAGACCCACGCGGCTTTCGAACGTCTGTCGCAGGCCATGGACGGCGCCTACCTGGCGCCGCTGCGCCTGTTGGCGCTGGAAGGCCGCGATCGCCTGGTGGCGCGCGGCGTGCCCTGTTCGCTGCTGACCGGCGAGGAGAACGTGCCCGCCGACGCGGCCCGTGTCGTCTCCTCCACGATCGAGATGGTCAACACCCGCGACCCGATCGACGTGGCGGTGATCGACGAGGCGCAGATGCTGTTCGACAACTCGCGTGGCTGGGCCTGGACCCAGGCCATCGTCGGGGTGCCGGCGCGCGAACTGATCATCATCTGTTCCGAGTACGCGGTGCCGGCCATCGAGAGCCTGCTCAACCTGTGTGGCGAGAGCCCGTTGGTGCGCAAGTTCGTGCGCAAGCAGCATGTGGAGCTGCTGAAGTCGCCGGTGCCCATCACCTCGCTGAAAAAGGGCGACGCGGTGGTGGCCTTCAGCCGGCGCGAGGTGCTGATGCTGCGTGACCAGATCGCCGCCAGCGGGGCGTTGGTGTCGGTGGTCTACGGTGCACTGCCACCCGAGGTGCGCCGGCGCGAGGCCGAGCGCTTTGCCTGCGGCGAGTCGCACATCCTGGTGGCCACCGATGCCATCGGCATGGGCCTGAACCTGCCGATCCGCCGGGTGCTGTTCTCCACCATGACCAAGTTCGACGGCGTGGGCGACCGGCCGCTGACCGAGTCCGAGGTGCACCAGATCGCCGGCCGGGCCGGGCGCTTCGGCCTGCACGAGGAAGGCTTCACCGGCGTGCTGCACGAGGCCGAGCCCGGCGCCGCACGCACGCTCAAGGAGCTGCTGCCCCGCGTGCCGCGGGCGCCGCGCAACTTCAAGGCGCCGGTGGCCCCCAACTGGTGGCATGTCAGCACCATCGCGCAACGCCTGGGCAAGCAGAAGCTGCACGAGGTGCTGACGGTGTTCATGGAACAGCTGCGTCTGGACAACGCCCACTTCCAGGTGGCCGAGCTGGAGCAGATGCTGGACCTGGCGACCGAGCTCGACCGCAATGCCCCGGGCCTGAGCCTGCGCGACCGTTTCGTCTATGCCCAGGCGCCGGTGGATGCGCGCACCGAATCGCTGGTGGAGGCCTTCCTGGGCTGGGCCTGGGAGCATGCGCAGAAGGGCAGCGTCAGCCGCCCCTCGGTGCTGGACGGGGTGGATGAACACAGCCGCCTGGACCGCATGGAGCAGGCGCTGCGCACCTGCACGCTGTGGCTGTGGCTGGACCTGCGCTTCCCTGGCATCTACGGCCAGGTCGACGAGGTGGTGGGCCTGCGCAGCCGCCTCAACGACGGCATCGAGCACCAGCTCAAGGGCAAGAAGCCGCTCTGGCAGATGCGCCAGCGGGGCCGTCGCTGACGCTCTGGAGCCTCAGGCCAGCCTGAAGAACGCCACTTCCTGGCTGAGCTGACGGGCCGAATCGGCCAGCGCGGTGGCGGCCGAGGTGGTCTGCTCCACCAGCGCGGCGTTCTGCTGCGTGGCGCTGTCCAGGGCCTGCACGGCCGATTCCACCTCGCCGATGCTGCGGGACTGGCTGCGTGCGGAGTCGGCCAGCGTGCCCATCAGGCCGCTGGCCTGGCTGGCATGGCTGACCACCTCGTGCATGATCTCGCCGGCCCGCGTCACCACCTGGGTGCCGCTTTCCACCTGCGCCATGCTGCTCTGGATCAGGTCCTTGATCTCGCGGGCAGCGGTGGCGGAGCGGCCGGCCAGGGCGCGCACCTCGGCGGCCACCACGGCAAAGCCGCGGCCCTGCTCGCCGGCGCGGGCCGCTTCCACCGCCGCGTTCAGGGCCAGGATGTTGGTTTGGAAGGCGATGCCGTCGATCACGCCGATGATCTCGCCGATCTTGGCCGAGGCCGTGCGGATGTCGTCCATCGTGCGAACCACCTCGCTGATCGCCGCGCCGCCGCGCTGGGCGGCCTGGGCGTTGGTGCTGGCGCTGTCGGCCGCGGAATGCACATGGTGGGCGGCCCCCTTCACCGAGTCGGCGATCTGGGCCATGCTGGCCGCGGTCTGCTGCAGGTTGGCGGCGTTCTGCTCGGTGCGCTGGGACAGGTCCTGGGACGCGGCGGCGATCTCCTGCGAGGCGGTCTGCACCGTGGCCGAGCCCGTCAGCACCACCGAGACGATGTGGCGCAGGCTGGCCTGCATCGCGCCCAGCGTGGTCATCAGCTGGGCGGCCTCGTCCTTGCCCCAGGGCGTGGGGACGGTGGTCAGGTTGCCCTCGGTGATGTGGCGCAGGTGCTCCGACACTTCTCGCAGGCCGCCCATCATCACGCGGTAGAAGGCCAGCAACAGGTAGGCGGCGATCGCGACGCAGACCAGGCTCACACCGAGCTTGAGCCCGAAGGCGTTCCAGAGCCGGTCGACCCGTGCCTGCAGCCGCAGGTCGAGCTGGCGGGCCACGGCGGCGCACAGGGCCGCCTGCCGCGCCACGGCCGACTGGCCAAGCTGCCGGAACTGGTCTGCGGTGCCGCCCATGGCCTCGCCCATCAGCTGCTGGGCGATGGCCTGGCGGAAGGCGTCTGAGGCTGCGTCGGTGCCTTTCATGTCGAACTGCGCAGCCACCGCGGGATAGGCCTCGATGCCTTCGGCGTATTCGTTCTCGACATCGTCGTCGAGGTACTGCTGCATCGTCTGCCACTCATCGAGCCGCTGACGGCGCTCCGGCGTCAGCTGCTGGCTGGCCAGGGCCAGGTGGCCCAGCGCCAGCAGCTTGGCGGTGTTCTCGTACTGGCGCGGGCCGCGCACCAGCGAGAACGCCATCATGTGATAGGTGTCCGCCTCGGGGTCCAGGATCAGGCCGGAGCCATCGGTGACCTCGCGCATCAGCGTCAGCAGGGCGGCCACATAGGCGTCGTGCTGCTCGAAGGTGGCGTCGGGCGCGGCCGCCACGGGTTGTGCCTGCAAGGCAGCCTGCAGCTGTGCCAGCTTGGCAAAGGCGTCGTCGGTCTTGAAGGCCTGACCGTGCTGCCCCTGTTGCGCGCGCACGGCCTCGAAACGGGTCTGGACCTCGTTCTGCAGGCGTGTCAGGTCGGGCGACTGTTCGACGGCCGCCAGGCGCCGTTCCTGGGCCACCTGGAGCAGGTCCAGCGCGGTCTTCACATAGCCCAGGCCCTGCTGCTCGGCATGGGTGGCGGCGATCTGGGTTCGGGTGTCCTGCCAGACCTGGCCCATCAGCATGGCCAGCGGGGTCAGAAAGGCCAGGGCGACCCAGGCGGCCTTGGCCGGGAAGCTGAGCCGGCGGAACAGCCGGATGCCTGGCGCGAGCCAGCCGTGGTAGCGGAAGAACTCACCAAAGCCGGAGGCAAACGAGTGGGGATCGGGGGAATGTGTGGCAGGGGCGGGCACGTGGGACGCTCTCTGTGTCAGGGATCGCCGGATTCTTGAGGCCCATGACGTTTACGTCACATGAAAAAAGACCCCTGCCAGCCCCCAATTCCCGGGCCGCCTCCCGGCCAGGTGGGGCGCCTTCAAAAACTGGTGGCGCACAGCACCACCACCGAGACCGCCATCAGCCCGGTGGCCGTCCAGCCCAGCAGCCGGTGGCGCAGGCTGATCGTCAGCGTGCCCATGCGCTCGCTCGACTGGCCGATCCGCAGCATCACCGCCATGATGGGCACCGAGATCACGCCGTTGACGATGGCGCTCCAGACCAGGGCCTGGATCGGGTCCAGCGCGAGGGCCCCCATCACGCTGCCGACCACCGTGGCGGCGATGATGAGCAGGTAGAAGCCGCGCGCCTCGCGAAAGCCGCGCGACAGGCCGGTCCGCCAGCCCGCCACCTCGCTGACCGCATAGGCGGCCGAGCCGGCCAGCACCGGCACGGCCAGCAGGCCGGTGCCCAGGATGCCCAGCGCGAACAGCGCGAAGGCCAGTTCGCCGGCCACCGGGCGCAGGGCTTCGGCGGCCTGGGCGGCGGTGTCGATGTGGGTGATGCCCTGGCGGTTGAGCGTCACCGCGGTGGCCACCACGATGCAGATGGCCACCAGGTTCGAGAACACCATGCCGACATAGGTGTCCAGGCGGATGCGGGCCAGGTGTTCGGCGGTGTAGGCCGGGTGCTGGCGCAGCGCGGCGGCCTCGGGGCGGCGCGCGTTGTCCTCGACCTCCTGGGCCGCCTGCCAGAAGAACAGGTAGGGGCTGATGGTGGTGCCCAACACCGCCACCACCATCGCGGCGTAGTCGTGCAGCGTGGTGCCCACCGGCAGGTGGCGCCAGGGGCGCAGCGTGGCGTCCAGCAGCTCGGCGCCCGGCACCGAGACGCTGAGCACCACGGCCACGTAGGCGAACAGCACCAGCGTCAGCCACTTGAGCAGGCGCACCGTGCGCTCATAGGTGAAGCCCAGCTGCATCGCCAGCGACAGCAGGCCAAAGCCCAGGCAGTGCAGCCACACCGGGCCGCCGGCCAGCAGGTGGCCGGCCGCGCCCATGGCGCTGATATCGGCCGCGATGTTGAGTGTGTTGGCCAGCACCAGCAGCCCCACCAGCCCGCGGGCCTGCCAGGGTGGGCAGCTGCGGGCGATGTTGCGCCCCAGGCCTTCGCCGGTGACCCAGCCGATGCGGGCCGACAGCAGCTGGATGCCGATCATCAGCGGCGTGGTGATCAGCAGCGTCCAGGCCAGCGAGAAGCGGAACTGCGCGCCGGCCTGGGAATAGGTGGCGATGCCGCTGGGGTCGTCATCGGCCGCGCCGGTGATCAGGCCGGGGCCCAGCTTGCGGGTGAATTCCTGGACCTTGGGGGCGCGGTTCATCCGCCGGCATGCTAACCGCAGCCAGGGTGCCCCGGTCCTCGGGCGATCCGCAGGGCCGGGGGGGCTTCAGGCCGGCCGCGTCAGGGCCTGCTGTTGCTGGCGGCGCGGGGGGCGGCCAGCTGGCAGTGGTCGTCCTCGCCGCAGGCCTGCTCGCGCACGTAGCGCTGCACCAGCGCGAAGAAGCGGTCGTAGAAATTGCCCGCCGGGATGGTCTCGCTGCCCACGCGCACCAGCGAGTCGTCGGACGAGGACAGCGGGATGGACAGCGAACCGACGGGCAAGCCCACGCTGGCCGAGGTGGAGGCCTTTTTCAGCGCGTAGCGTTCCTGCACCGCATTGACGAAGACGGTGGAGAGCTTGGGCTCGCGGGCGTCTGGTGCGCAGGTGACCGTGAAGTTGATCTCGATGTGCATGTCCCCGTCGGGCTGGAAGCGCTTGTTGCCGGTGACCACATCCTTGTTGGCGGTGTTGATCACATAGCCCTGGCTGAGCAGGGCCAGGCGCGCGGCCTCGCAGGTGGCGGCCGCATTGGCATCGAACAACCTGGAAAAGGTCTCATCGGGCTTGAAGTGCTCGTTCTGGTAGACCGAGGCCGCCTTGCGGGCTTCGGTGCCGCAACCCGCCAGGGCCAGCGCCAGCACCATGGCCCCGCCCATGCATCCCTGACGCCACCCACACCGTGGCAAAAACATTGTCATGCTCCTGAAGAGTCGTTTGCGACCGGGGGGTTCCCAGCGAAACCTGACCGAAACCTGTCGTGCAGGCGTTCAAATTATCCAGCCTTCACGCTCAACTGCCGGGCCCCCGTGTGGGATGACAGGCCCAGGGCCTGGGCCAGGCGTTCGCGCGGGGTGCGCTGCAGGCGGCACAGCAGGGCGTGGTCGGCCGGCCGGCCCGCCAGATCGGTGGCGAAGCGGGTCCGCAACTCGTCTTGCAGGCGGGCCAGCAGATGGGCGGTCAGGGTGGCGTCCGACAGGGCCCGGTGGGCCCGGCCATCGCGCGCCAGCCCCAGCCAGGCCGAGAGATCGCTCAGGCGGTGCGACGGGGCCTGGGGAAAGAGCCGCCGGCTCAGCAGCAGGGTGCAGGCGAAGTCCGGCGGGGTGGTGTCCAGGGCGCGGCCGGCCCGCCGGGCTTCGGCCAGCCAGAAGCCGCGGTCGAAGGCCGCGTTGTGGGCCACCAGCGGGGCCTCGCCCACGAAGTCCAGCACCTCGGCCATGACCTGTTCGGCCGGCGGGGCCTGGGCCAGCATCGCGTTGCTGATGCCGGTCAGCCGTTCGATGAACGGCGGCACCCGCACCTCGCTGCGCATCAGGTTCTGGTAGGTGCCCACCACCTCGCCGTCGCGCAGCAGCACGGCGGCGATCTCGGTCGCCCGCGCGCCCTGCTGCGGGCCCATGCCGGTGGTTTCGAAGTCGATCACCGCCACGGTCTGTGCTGCGGCGCTGTGCAGGCTGTGCATGGGCCGCATTGTGCCGCTGCTCCCAGGGCGGGCATGGATCATGCTCCCTGGAGCGGCATGTCCGAGTCCAATTCGATCACCCAGCACACGCCGTTCGAGGATGCCCAGGCCATCTTCACCGGCACGCTGTTCATCTCGCTGGCCATGATTCTCTTCGGCCAGGTGGGCCTCATCACCGGGGGCACGGCCGGGGTGGCCTTTGTGCTGCACCACCTCACCGGCATCAGCTTCGGCAAGCTGTTCTTCGCCATCAACCTGCCGTTTTACGGATTTTCCTGGAAGCGGATGGGGCGGGAATTCACACTCAAGACCTTCGGCGCCATCACCACCCTGTCGCTGATGACCGACCTCTCGCCCCAGCTGTTCGCCATCGAGCGGCTGCACCCGGCCTATGCCGCCGTGCTGGGCGGGCTGCTGCTGGGCTCGGGGGTGTTGTTCCTGGCGCGGCACCACGCCAGCCTGGGCGGCGCCACCGTGATCTCGCTCTACCTGCAAGAGGCCAAGCAATGGCGGGCCGGCAAGATCCAGATCGGCATGGACCTGGCCGTGCTGGCCATGGCCCTGCCGGTGCTGCCGCTGCGCCAGCTGGCCTACTCGGTGCTGGGCGCCGTGGTGATGGGCCTGTTCATCGCCATCAACCACCGGCCGGGGCGCTACACCGGCACCTGAGCGCGTCCTCTGCCCTGGGGAGTCCACCCGGTGGCCGGGCGGCTCCATTGCCTCTACAGTGGCCGGTCCACTGCCCGGAGGCGTGCCCGCCCATGCGCATTCTCTTTTCCGAGAAGCCCGACTGGATGCCCATCCTGCAGCAGGCGTTTGCCACCGAGGGAGGGCACACGCTGGGCTTTGCGCCGCTGACGACCGAGCGCATCCGCGACAGCGACCTGGTGGTGCCGCTCACCGTGCCGGCCCTGTTGGCACTCACCCCGGCGCAGCGGGATCTGCTGCGCGACAACCCCATTCCCATCCCCGCGGCGGACCAGGTCCAGCTGTGCGACGACAAGGCCCGGCTGAACCGTTTCTTCAGCGAACAGGGCTTTGGCGCGCACATCCCGGCCATGGGCGTGCGGGACCGCTATCCCTTCATCCTCAAGCGCAGCCAGGATGTCTGGGGGCGGCACAGCCACATCCTGCGCAGCCCGCAGGAGGCCCAGGCCTTCCAGCAGCAACTGGACGACCCGGCCTACTTCACCCAGGAACTGGTGCGGGGCACGGTGGAATACACCACCCACCTGATCCGCCGCCGCGGTCAGCTGGTGGCGGAGGTGACGCTGGCGATGCAGTTCCCGTCCGATCTCTTCGTCAAGGGGCCGGAGAAGCCGGTGAACCAGCGGCGCCTGTCCACACCCCACCTGCCGCTGTTGGAACGCATGCTGGCGGCGCTGGACTTCGAAGGTCTGTGCTGCTTCAACTACAAGGAACGGGATGGGGTGCCGATGGTGTTCGAACTGAACCCGCGCTTTGGCGCCAGCCTGTGCAAACCCTTTCCGGCGGTCGTGGCCCGGCTGTGAGCCGGCCGGCCAATGTTAAAGTTCGCAGCTGTTGGTGCCTGGGCCGTCCGTCGTGACAGCCTGGGGTAAACGGGAAGCAGGAAGACGGATCTCTCCGAGAGATGTCCAACCTGCGCTGCCCCCGCAACGGTAAGCGGACGTGGTGCTGAACAGGGTTCGGTGCTGCCGCTCGTGCTCCCAGTCACTGAGGGTGATCCCCTCGGGAAGACCGCACGGGTCGTTCCGCCAGCCCGGATACCGGCCAACGGGGGGCGTGGTGCCAAGGCACTGCGCCATGGGGTGAAGACTGGCGGGGAAGCCGGTCCTCACGTGGCCGTGATGGCTGTCGTGGTTGGTCGTGTCGCCTGGGTTCATCAGGCCCGCCGCCGCCAGCTGCCGGCTCTGTTCGAGAGTTCCTTCACATGTTCCTGCGCACGCCTGTCGCGCTCGCCGTGGCGCTGTCCGCGCCCTTGTTCGCGCACGCCCAGACCAGCGGCTCCGCCGACGCCTCCACCAACGACTACGTCGTCACCGCCAGCCGCATGCCCGAAGCGGCCCGGCAGGCCGTGCGTCCGGTCACCGTCATCACCGCCGAGGACATCCGCCAGGCCGGGGCCAGTTCCGTCATCGACCTGCTGCGCACCCTGGGCGGCGTCGAGGTGGTCCAGAACGGCGGCCTGGGCAGCGCCAGCAGCGTCTTCATCCGCGGTGCCAACAGCGACCACACCGTGGTGCTGGTCGATGGCGTGCGCATCGGTTCGGCCACCACCGGCACGGCCGCCTTCGAGGCCATTCCGCTGGCCCTGATCGACCGCATCGAGGTGCTGCCCGGTTCGTCCAGCAGCCTCTATGGCTCCGACGCCATCGGTGGCGTGATCCAGATCTTCACCAAGAGCGCGCAGCGTTCGCCGGGCGCCTCGGTGGCGCTGACCAGTGGCAGCCACGACCTGCGCCAGGCCACCGCCAGCTACGCGGCCCAGGTGGCCGAAGGCACGCAGCTGTCGCTGGGCCTGAGCTACCTGAGCACCGATGGCATCAATGCCACCGTGCCCTCCAACGCCTCTTACTACACGCCCGACCGCGATGGCTTTCTGCAGCGCAGCGGCCAGCTCAAGCTGACCCAGCAGGTGACGGCAGACCATGAGCTGGGTCTGCAGTGGCTGCGCAGCAGCGACAAGACCCACTACGACGCCTACGGCCCGGAGGACGCCTACGCCCAATCGGTCACCCAGACCCTGGGCGCGCACTGGAACGCCCAGTTCACCCAGGCCTGGCGCAGCGAGCTGAGCGTGGCTCGCTCCTTCGACCAGTACGAGGACGTCAGCAGCTACCCCAGCCAGTTCAACACCCGGCAGGACCAGGCCAGCTGGCTCAACCGCCTGCCGGCCTTCGGTGGCACGGCCACCGTAGGCCTGGAGTGGCTCAAGCAGGCGGTGGACGGCAGCACGGCCTACGATGTGGATGAGCGAACCACCCGCAGCGGCATGCTGGGCTGGAAGGGGCAGTTCGGCGCCCATTCCCTGCAGGCCGATGTGCGCGAAGACCGCAACAGCCAGTTCGGCCACCACACCACCGGCCAGTTGGCCTGGGGCTGGCAGTTCGACACCGACTGGCGGCTGCGCGCGGCCTGGGGCAGCGCCTTCCATGCGCCGACCTTCAACTACCTCTACTACCCCGGTTTCGGCAACCCGGACCTCAAGCCCGAGAAGTCCGACAGTTATGAACTGGGCCTGGACGGCAAGCTGGCGGGCCTGGAGCTGGGCGCCACGGTGTTCGACAACCACATCCGCGACCTGATCGCGGCCGATGGCACCACCGACTGGACGCCCGCCAACATCAACAAGGCCCGCATCACCGGGGTGAGCCTGAAGGCCGGTGGCGCGCTGATCGACCGCGACACCCGCTTCAAGCTCAACCTGACCTGGCAGGACCCGAAGAACGACGAAACCGACCAGTTGTTGCGCCGTCGGGCCCGTCTGTTCGGGGGGCTGCACCTGACCCACACCGCCGGTCCGGCCCAGATCGGCACCGACCTGAGCTGGGTGGGGCGTCGCTTCGACTCCAACGACCAGGCCGCCGGCACCGCCATGGGCGCCTATGGGCTGGTGGCCCTGTTCGGCAGTTGGACCTTCACGCCCGAGTGGCGCCTGGAAGCGCGGGTGAACAACCTGGGGGACAAGCGCTACACCACGGCCCAGGGCTACAACGCGCCGGGCCGCGAAGGGCAGGTGACCCTGCGCTGGACGCCGGCCTTCTGAGCCACGGAGCACGGGAGCACCGACCATGACCCTGCGCCCGCCCACCGAGCCCCCGCGCTGGCGGCGCGTCGGGCTGCCGCGTGCGGGCGGGGTGTTGGCGGTGTTGGCGTTGCACGGCGTGGCCGTGGCCGCCTGGTGGCTGGGCCTGCGGGCGGCGCCCCCGGCCGCGGCGGCCCCGGAGCGGGTCGGCCAGCTGGTGATGCTGAGTTGGCCGGTGGCGGCCGCTTTGCCGGTGCCCGCAGCGCCGGCGGTGCCGGCCCCTGCGCCAGCCCACCGGGCCGGTCGCACGGTGGCGCCCTCGACCACGCCCTCGCTGTCGGTGCCTGCCGCCACCCGGTCTTCGGCCCCCGTGGGCCCGAGCCACGACCAGCCCCCGCTGGCGACGGCGGGGGCGCCGGGCGCCGGTCCGCAGACATCGCCCGCCGCCTCGCAGGGTGGCACCACCGCCGTGGCCATGGCCGCGCCGGCCTCGGTGGCGGCGCCGGTGTCCCATCCACCGCGTGCCTTGGCGGGTAACCCGCTGCCCGCCTACCCGGAGGCCGCCCGCGAGGACGGCCTGGAAGGCTCGGTCCGCCTGGCGGTGGACGTGGATGCGCTGGGCCACGTGACCAGCGTGCGCTGGGACCGCCGCTCCGGCGTGATGCTGTTGGACGTGGCCGCGCGGGACGCGGTGCGCCAGTGGCGCTTCGAGCCCGCGCGCCATGCGGGCCAGGCCGTGTCCGCCACTGTGGCGGTGACCCTGCAATTCCGGCTGGACGCCCCGGTGCGCTGGCTGGCCCAAGCCGATAGCCGATGATCCTTCACCGTCCCGTCACCCTGGCGCGCGCCCTGGCCGTCTGCGGCGCGCTGCTCGCACTTGGCGTGCTGGTGCTGGTCTGGTCGCTGGCCAGCGGCAGCGATGCGCTGTCCTGGGCCGACCTGCCGCGCCTGCTGCTGTCGCCCGACGACAGCACCGCCTCGGAGATCCTGCACCGGCTGCGCCTGCCGCGCGCGCTGGCGGCGCTCAGCACCGGCGCCTTGCTGGCCTTGTCCGGGGCCTTGATGCAGGTGCTGCTGCGCAACCCGCTGGCCGATCCGTATGTGCTGGGCCTGTCGGGCACGGCCGCGCTGGGCGCCTTGCTGATGCTGGCGCTGGGCTGCAGTTTTCTGGCGGTGCAGGCCGGGGCGTTCGTGGGCGCGCTGGCGGCCATCGCCATCGTGTTCCTGCTGGCCCGGCACGACCTGGGCCGGCTGGAGGCCACCAGCAGCCAGGACAGCACGCCGCGCCTGCTGCTGACCGGCGTGATGCTGTCCTCCATGGCCATGGCCGGCGTCAGCCTGGTGCTGAGCCTGGCCCCCAATGAACAACTGCGCGGCATGCTGTTCTGGATGATGGGCGACCTCTCCGGCGCGGATGTGCCGGCCACCGTGCTGCTGCTGCCGGTGCTGCTGCTGGCCTTGCTGCTGCCCTTCGGGCGCGATCTGAACCTGCTGCTGCGCGGCCCGGGCCCGGCGCAGATGCTGGGTGTGCCGGTGCGGCGGGTGCGGGCGCTGATCTATCTGTGCGCCTCGGCGGCCGCGGCCACCGCCGTCACCGTCGCCGGCTCGGTCGGTTTCGTCGGCCTGGTGGTGCCGCACGCATTGCGCCTGCTGCTGGGCAACGACCAGCGCCTGCTGCTGCCGGCCAGCGCGCTGACCGGGGCCGCCTTTCTGCTGGCCGCCGACACCCTGGCCCGCACCCTGGCCGACCCGCTGCAACTGCCGGTGGGCGTCATCACCGCCCTGGTGGGCGCGCCCACCTTCATCGTGCTGCTGACGCGGCGGGGGCGGGCATGAGCCGGGCGCTGCAGGCCGTGCCCGGCGCGCCCTTGCTGGCGGCCCAGGGCCTGGGCGTGCAGGTGCCGGGGGCCCGGGGTGAGGCCCCGCGCTGGTTGCTGCGCGGCCTGACGCTGGCGGTGCAGCCCGGCCAGTGCTGGGCGCTGCTGGGGCGCAATGGCGCCGGCAAAACCCAACTGCTGCACACGCTGGCCGGGGCCCGCGCGCCGGCCGTGGGCACGCTGGCCGTCGCCGGTCAGCCGCTGGCGGCCTGGCCGTTGGGCGCGCTGGCCTGCTGGCGCGGCTACGTGCCCCAGCAGGTGGTGGACGCCTTTCCGGCGCCGGTGCTGGACGTGGTGCTGCAGGGCCGGCACCCGCACCTGTCGCGCTGGCACTGGGAGGGCGAGACCGACGAGGCCCTGGCCCGCGCCGCGCTGGCCCGGGTCGGCCTGGCCGGCTGGGAGGCGCGCGACGTGACCACCCTGTCCGGTGGTGAACGCCAGCGCGTGGCGCTGGCCACGCTGCTGACCCAGGACCCGCCGCTGGCGCTGCTGGACGAACCGCTGGCCCACCTGGACCTGGCGCAGCAGCTGCGCATGCTGGACCTGCTGGGCGAGGACGTGCGCAGCGGCCGCCGGGCGCTGATCGTCTCCATCCACGACCTGAGCCTGGCGCAGCGCGTGGCCACCCATGCCCTGCTGCTGGACGGGCAGGGCGGGCCGGCGCTGGCGGGGCCGGTGGCCGAGGTGATGCGCGAGGACACGCTCTCCGCCGCCTTCGACCACCCCCTGCGCCGCCGTGAAATGGACGGCCACATCTGGTGGCTGCCCGCCTGAAAGCCCCCGATGCCGGACCACGACACCCCGACCGACCCCGCCGCCACCGAGGCCCGCCACCAGGCCAAGATGCAGCGCCACAAGGCCGCGGTCGATGCCCGCATCGCCCGCGCCGACCAGGACGCCGGCCTGCTGCTGGTGCTGACCGGCCCCGGCAAGGGCAAGAGCAGCTCGGCCTTCGGCATGGTGGCCCGCACGCTGGGGCATGGCGGCAAGGTGGGCGTGGTGCAGTTCATCAAGGGCGCCATCCCGACCGGGGAGGAGCGCTTCTTCCGCCGCTTCCCCGACGAGGTCGAGTTCCACGTCACCGGCGAAGGCTTCACCTGGGAGACCCAGAACCGCGCCCGTGACATCGCGCGTGTCGAGGCCGGCTGGGCCATCGCCCGCGGCCTGCTGCAGCGTCCGGACATCGCGCTGGTGGTGCTGGACGAACTCAACATCGTGCTCGCGCACGATTACCTGCCGGTGGCCACCGTGCTGGCCGACCTGGCCGCCCGCCCGGCCGGGCAGCATGTGGTCGTCACCGGGCGCGGCGCCCCCGCGGCCCTGCTGGACGCCGCCCACACCGTCAGCGAGCTCAAGGTCGTCAAGCACGCCTTCAAGCAGGGCATCCGCGCCCAGGCCGGCATCGAATACTGAATCACCGCTCACCGAGAACCACACACCATGACCACCTTCCACGTTGAGATCCCCGCCCTGCCCAGCGCGCTGGACGCCGCGCTGCAGCACAAGATCGACACCAAGACCAAGCCGCTGGGCGCGCTGGGCCGGCTGGAGTCGCTGGCCTTCCAGATCGGCCGGGTGCAGCAGACGCTGACGCCGCGCCTGTCGCAGCCGCGCGTGCTGGTGTTCGCCGGCGACCACGGCATCGCGCTGGAAGGTGTCAGCGCCTATCCGCAGGACGTGACCTGGCAGATGGTGATGAACTTCCTGGCCGGCGGGGCCGCCGTCAACGTGCTGGCCCGTGACCAGGGCCTGTCGGTGCAGGTGGTGGATGCCGGCGTGAACCACGACTTCGGTGGCCTGCCGGGCCTGGTGCACGCCAAGATCGCCCCGGGCACCGCCAACAGCGCGGTGCAGCCCGCGATGACGCTGGCCCAGGCCGTGCAGGCGCTGGAGACCGGCCGCGCCATGGCCCGTCAGGCCCGCGAGCAGGGCTGCAACGTGCTGGCCTTCGGCGAGATGGGCATTGCCAACACCAGCGCGGCCTCGCTGCTGCTGCACAAGCTGGCCGACGTGCCGCTGGACGTGGCCACCGGCCGCGGCACCGGGGTGGACGAGGCCGGTCTGCAGCGCAAGCAGGCGGTGCTGGCCCGCGCGGCGGCCCGCACCGGCGCGCTGCGCGACCAGCCGCTGCAGGCGCTGGCCGAGTACGGCGGTTTCGAGATCGCGATGATGGCCGGCGCCATGCTGGGCGCGGCCGAAGCCGGCATGCTGGTGCTGGTCGACGGCTTCATCACCAGCAGCGCGATGCTGGTGGCCTCGCGCCTGGCGCCGGCCGTGCTGCAGTACGCGGTGTTCGCCCACCAGTCGGCCGAGCGCGGCCACCAGGCCATGCTGCAGGCCATGCAGGCCCAGCCGCTGATGATGCTGGACCTGCGCCTGGGCGAAGGCACGGGCGCGGTGCTGGCCTATGGCCTGGTGCGCGCCGCGGTGGCCTTCCTCAACGAGATGGCCAGCTTCGAGTCGGCCGGCGTGTCCAACAAGGACTGAGCCCGGTGGCCGCCTGCCGCGCACTGATGGTCAGCGCCCCGGCCTCTGGCCAGGGCAAGACCACCGTGACCGCCGCGCTGGCCCGCCTGTGGCGCCGCCAGGGCTGGCGGGTGCGGGTGTTCAAGACCGGGCCGGACTTTCTGGACCCGATGATCCATGCCCGCGCCAGCGGTCAGCCTTGCTGGCAGCTGGACCTGTGGATGGGCGGCGAGGCCCACTGCCGCCGCCTGCTGGCCGAGGCGGCGCAGCGCAATGACATCGTGCTGGTGGAAGGCGTGATGGGCCTGTTTGACGGCACCCCCAGCAGCGCCGACCTGGCCCAGACCTTCGATCTGCCCGTGCTGGCCGTGGTGGAAGCCGCCGCGATGGCCCAGACCTTTGGCGCGCTGGCGCTGGGCCTGCAGCAATACCGGCCGGGCCTGCCGTTCAGCGGCGTGCTGGCCAACCGGGTGGGCAGCCCCGGCCATGCGCAGATGCTGCGCGAGAGCCTGCCGCCCGGCCTGACCTGGTACGGCGCGCTGCCGCGCGAGGCGGGCTTTGAGCTGCCCTCCCGCCATCTGGGCCTGGTGCAGGCCGACGAGCTGGCCGACCTGGACGCCCGGCTGGACCGGGCCGCCGATGCCCTGGCCGCGCTGGACCTGCCCTTGCCGCCCGTGGTGGACTGGGCGCCGCCCGCACCCGACCCGGACGCGGCCGTCTATGCCGCCGCCCCGCTGGCCGGCCAGTGCATCGCCATCGCCCGCGACGCGGCCTTCGCCTTCCTGTACCCCGCCAATGTGGACGTGCTGCAGCGCCTGGGCGCCGGCATCTGCTTCTTCTCCCCGCTGGCCGGCGAGCCGGTGCCCACCGGCGCCACCGCGGTCTACCTGCCCGGCGGCTACCCGGAGCTGCATGCCGCCACGCTGGCCGCCCAGCACGGCGTGCGCGACAGCCTGGCGGCCCACTGCGCCGCCGGCCGGCCGCTGGTGGCCGAATGCGGCGGCATGCTGGCGCTGGCCGACGGCCTGACCGACGCGCAGGGCGTGCGCCATGCCGGCTGGGGCCTGCTGCCCGGCGAAGCCTGCATGCGCCCGCGGCTGGTCAACCTGGGCCTGCAGTCAGTGGATCTGCCCGAAGGCCCGGTGCGGGGCCACACCTTCCACCACGCCACTTTTGAGAGCCCGCTGACACCGATCGCCCAGACCCGGGCCCAGCGCCAGCACGGCCGACCCGAGGCCGTCTACCGCCAGGGACGCCTGCAGGCCAGCTTTCTGCACGCCTATTTCCCCAGCGCGCCGGCGGCGGTGGCGGGGTGGTTTGCGGTGGGGTGAAGGCCTTGGGTGGGGACAGGCAGGGATGCCTGTTGGATCCCGCGTGAGACGGCCGTTGGTTCACCGACGGCTTCACCAGCCAGACCCGCGTGCTCACCGCGCTCCTCGACCAGGCGCGCATCGCTGGCCGAGGCATTGGAGCGGCGCTCAGGCCTGACCAGGCCACCTGCATTCACCGAATTCTTCGCAGAGCGCTCAATCACCCGGCGCCTGATAATTGGCCAGAAGAAAAATACGCCGCAGGAGAATCACTGCAAGAGCCAAAAAAGCTGCTAAAAGTTGGCAGAGCATGAAAAGAAGCAGCGGCCCCATGTCGTGCATTTCACTCCAGGTCCGCCCCATGCCTCCCGGCAACGCGAGGAGGCCGAGAAGCGGCGTTGTCATGCATAGCAGAAAGGTGAGATATGTTTGCAACGATTTCCTTGGCCTGATCTCTGCTGAAGACATTTCTTCCGGCTTGGTTTTTTCGCCGCATTTCCTCATCCAAAAAAAGAATGCAACTTCTAGAAATGCCGCGCCGCTTGCAATGCAGGCAATAGCCAAAACTGCAGTTTCTATTGCAGTTTCTTCGGCATAAGCGGGATTGGTAATTTGAAGCAGTGCGCCTGTTAAGTTTGCTAAAAAGGAGAAGATGCTAGAGTAAAATATGAAAGGCAGTAACTTGTTGGAGAAATAAATCTGTATTTTATTAAGCCTAAATATAATTGATTGACTATTATTTTGCGGGTGAAAAGTCAGTGTGAAATACTCTGCATCACCATTTCGAAAGAACACCGGCCCTCCCTTTTTAATAGGTTTTCAAAAACTTGATTGTTCAATTGTAAATCAACAGTTGGCACGAAAATAGGCGTTCGCCCAGCACTTCGTCGAATATCATTGCATGTACCGCGTTGTACGTAGGTGGACGCCCGGAACAGAAGGCTGTTCAACCACCACCACCAGGTGAACCCGCTGGGCTACAGGCGCACCGAAGCCCCATCACCTTCGACAACGCACTGGTCAGACCGCGACCGTCTGACTTAAACCTACTGGCCTCCGCGAAACCCGGGGCGACTCAGTTCGCCGTGCACGGCATCAACGAGGCCGGACGTCCTGAACTGGTACGACCGGCGGTGCAGCGCAATAGGCTGCAGGCCCTGGTCTCGGCGCTGCCTCCCTGAGTGGTCGGCTTGGATGCCTGCTCTGTCGCCCACCACTGGGCTCGCAGAGGATACGCCGAGGCACGGTGGGTTAAACCCTCCGTGCCTCGACAGTAGGTGGGGCCCGGACTACACGGGCACAGGCCCTCAGAACGCCGGCACCACCGCGCCCTGGTACTTCTGCTCGATGAACTGGCGCGTCTCGGCGCTGTGCAGCTCGGCGTTGAGCTTTTGCAGCGCGGCGCTGTTCTTGTTGTCCGGCCGGGCGACCAGCACGTTGGCGTAGGGCGAGGTCTTCTCGATGAACAGCGCATCCTTGCGCGGCGAGAGCTTGGCCTCCAGCGCGTAGTTGGTGTTGATCAGCGCCAGGTCCACCTGGGGCAGCACGCGCGGCAGGGTGGCGGCTTCCAGTTCACGGAACTTCAGGTGCTTGGGGTTGCCCACCACGTCCTTGGGTGTGGCCAGGATGTTGGCCGGGTCCTTCAGCGTGACCAGCCCGTTGGCGGCCAGCAGCAGCAGCGCGCGGCCGGCGTTGGTGGGGTCGTTGGGCAGGGCCACGGTGGCGCCGTCCGGCAGCTCAGACACCTTCTTGTGCTTGACCGAATAGGCCGCGAAGGGCTCGATGTGCACCGGCTGGCCCACCACCACCAGGTGGGTGCTGCGGCTCTTGTTGAAGCTGTCCAGGTAGGGCACGTGCTGGAAGTAGTTGGCGTCCAGGTGCTTTTCCTCGACCTGCACATTGGGTTGCACGTAGTCGTTGAAGACCTTGATGTCCAGGTCCACGCCCTGTTTGGCCAGGCGCGGCTTGAGCTGTTCCAGGATCTCCGCGTGCGGCACGGGCGAGGCGGCCACGGTCAGCTTGACGTTCTGGGCCCAGGCGGACGCCGCAGCCAGCGGCAACAGGGCGGCCACCAGGGCGCGACGGGTGAAAACGGTCATGAAGAACTCCTTGTCAGAGCAGAGGGGTTGAAAGGCAGGGACGAAAACCCCCCGGGCGGGTGGCCATCGGCCACGTCACCCTCGGTCCGAGGTGGGGGGGAGGAAACGCTGGCGGCTCTGGCGGCCGCTCAGCGGGTGCGACATCGGCGGACCAGCCGGTCGCCGAGGGTCTGGAGGACTTGCACCAGCACCAGCATCAGGGCCACGGTGACGACCATGACCTCGGTCTGGAAGCGCTGGTAGCCGTAGCGCACGGCCAGGTCGCCCAGGCCGCCGCCGCCGATCACGCCGGACATGGCGGTGTAGGACACCAGGGCCACGGCGGTCACGGTGCTGGCGCCGATCAGGCCGGGCAGAGCCTCGGGCAGCAGCACCTTGAAGACCAGCTGGTGCAGGCGGGCGCCCATGGCCTGGCTGGCTTCCACCACGCCAGGGTCCACCTCGCGCAAGGTGTTCTCGGCCAGGCGGGCAAAGAACGGCGCGGCGGCGGCCACCAGCGGCGGGATGGCCCCGGCCACGCCCAGCGAGGTGCCCACCAGGCGCAGCGTGAGCGGGATCATCACGATCAGCAGGATGATGAAGGGCAGCGAGCGCAGCAGGTTGATGGCCAGCGACAGCGCCGCGTACAGGCGCGGGCGGGCCAGCAGCGCGCCCGGCGCGGTGAGGTACAGCAACACGCCCAGTGGCAGGCCGATCAGCACCGTGAACGCCAGGGCCAGGCCCAGCATGGTCAGGGTGTCGAGGCCGGCCGTGCCGATCTCGGGCCAGTCGATGGTCGCGAAGGCGGCCCAGTTCAGCTCGTTCATGCGCAGGCCTCCTCACGCTGCGGTGCGTCTTGCGGCGGGGAGAGCCATTCGGCTTCGGCCCCCAGCGCCGCGACCCGGGCTGGCAGTTCGCGCAGCGCCACGTCGGTGGCCAGCACCTCGGCGCGCAGCCGGGCCACCGGGATGCCTTTGAGGCGGGTCAGTCGGCCTTCCAGCAGGTTCACCCGCAGGCCGGTGCTGTCGCGCAGGGTCTCCAGCAGGGGCTGGCGCGCGGCGTCGCCAATGGCGGTCAGTTGCAGCACCGGCCGCCCGGAGTCGGGGGCATCCCCCTCGTCGAGCAGGAAGCCGGCGTTGGCCAGCAGAGCGCGTGTGGTGGTGTGGCGCGGATGCAGAAAGACGTCGATCACCGGGCCCTGCTCGACGATGCGGCCGCGCTCCAGCACGGCCACCCGGTCGCACAGGGCGTGGATGACGTGCATCTCGTGCGTGATGAGCAGGATGGTGAGCCGCAGCCGGCGGCTGATGTCGCCCAGCAGGGTCAGGATCTGTTCGGTGGTTTCCGGGTCCAGCGCGGAGGTGGCTTCATCGCACAGCAGCACCTCGGGTTGATTGGCCAGGGCGCGGGCGATGCCGACCCGCTGCTTCTGCCCGCCGGAGAGTTGCGCGGGGTGGCGGTCCCGCTGTTCGCTCAGGCCCACCAGGGCCAGCAGCTCGTCCACCCGGGCGTCCATCTGGGCGGCGCTGCGGCCGCCGGCCAGCTCCATCGGGAAGCGCACATTGCCGGCCACGGTGCGCGACTGCAGCAGGTTGAAGTGCTGGAACACCATGCCGATGCGCTGGCGCTGGCGTTGCAGTTCGCGGGCCGACAGGGCGGTCAGGTCGATGTCGCCCACGCGCACGGTGCCGCTGTCCGGACGCTCCAGCAGGTTGATGCTGCGGATCAGAGTGCTTTTGCCGGCGCCGGAGCGGCCGATGACGCCAAAGATTTCGCCGGCGGGGACGGTCAAGGAAACCTGGTCGAGGGCCAGGGTGGGTGGGGCGGAGGCGCCACGCGGGCTGGCGTAGCGCTTGGTCAGGCTGTCGAGTTGGATCACGGACACAAAGGCCGTCCGGGCAACAAGCCCCGGATCAGGGGCCGTGCCAGGTGGGGCAAAACGCCTTCTGGTGAGGCTGGAGAGCCAGTCTAGACAGCTTGAATCAGACGGGGAAGTTCTGAATTTCTATTTGTTTAGATGGCTATCTGAATAAGGACTCAGCGCAGCAGGGCGGCGGTGAGCCCGATCACCAGCAGGCCGAGGACCGCGCTGACGGTCTGCCAGAAGCGCACCGGGTGGCGTTCGATCAGCGGCAGCGGGCGGGGCTCGCTCACCGCCGGGCCGGGGGCCGTCAGGGCATGGGTGAACTCGGACAGCAGTTCGGGGCGGCGCTGCGGCTGGGGCTGCAGGGCGCGGTTCAGCACCGCCTCCAGCCAGGCCGGGAGGTCCGGCCGGTGCGCCCGCAGCGGCACCGCGCGGCGGTGGCGCCAGTCGGCCGGGCTGGGGGGCGTGGCGCCGGTGGCCGGGTAGGGCAGCTGGCCGCTCAGCATCTGGTAGGTCAGCACCGCCAGCGCGAACAGGTCAGCCTGCGGCCCGGGGGCGCCGCCGGCCCCGCACTCGGGCGCGCTGTAGGGCGAGGCGCTGGCGGCGTCGGGCGAGGGGGCGCTGTCTTCGGCCAGGCCGAAGGCGCGCACGGCGCCAAAGTCGATCAGCTGCACGGTGCCGGTGCGGTCGATCAGCACGTTGTCCGGGCTGAGCCCGCCATAGAGCAGGCCGCGCCGATGGAAGGCCTGCAGGCCACGGGCGATCTGCATCACCAGCTGGCGCACGGCGTCCAGCTCGGGGCGGGGGTGGTCGGCCATCCACTGGGCCAGGGTCTGGCCTTCCACATAGGCCAGCGCCACGCACAGGTAGCGGTGCGGGCGTTCGCTGGCGGCGGGCTTGCGCACATGCGGGTTGTCGATCCGGCGCGCCACCCATTCCTCATGCTGGAAGCGGGCCAGGGCGGCCAGGTCCTGCTGCAGCGCCGGGGCCGGCACCTTCAGCGCCAGGGTCTCGCCCTGTGCGCCGTCCACCGCCAGCCAGACCTGGCTGCGGGCGCTGTGGTGCAGCTCGCGCACCAGGGTGCAGCCCTCGAACGACATGCCGGCCTGCAGCGGCGGCGGGCAGGGCAGGTGGCTGTCGTCCTGGCGCGGTGCGTCGGTGCCGGGCGGCAGGGCGTCGATGCGCACCAGCAGCACGGTGATGTTGTCCTGGCTGCAGCGCTCCAGCGCCATCGCCGCCAGGGTGGAGGCGGCGGCGTCCAGTTGGTCGGGGTGACGGGCCAGCGCCGCCTGCACGTCGGCGGCGTTCAGGTACTCGTAGGCCCCTTCGGTGGTCAGCAGGTAGACCTCGCCCTGGGCCAGCGGCCAGTGGCGGTCGTCCACCGCCACCGTGGCGTCCAGGCCCAGCGCACGGCCCTGGTAGCCCAGCACCGCGGGGCCGCGCACCCGGTGGTCCTGCGTCAGCGGCTCCAGCGTCTGGGCCTGCAGCCGGTAGATGCGGCAGTCGCCCACATGCAGCAGGTGGCCTTCGCGCCCCCGCAGGATCAGCGCGCTGAAGGCGCAGACCTGGCCCTTGCGCGGGTCGGCCTGCGCGCCCAGGCTTTGCGTCTGGGCGTACAGGCGTTGGTTCAGTTCCTCCAGCACCGGCCGGGCCGCTTGCTCGACGCTGGCCGGGTGGTCCACTTGGTAGTAGGCCTGCAGAAAACCCTGCACAGCCTGCGCGCTGGCCTGGTGGCTGACCGGGCTGCCGCTCAGCCCGTCGGCCAGCGCCAGCGTGATGCCATGGCTGGCCAGGGCCTCGCCGGTGGGGACGCGCACGCCGTGGCTGTCCTGGTTGATGGGTTTGCGGCCGGCCAGCGAGTGCTGGCCGATCGAGACGCGCAGTTCCTGAGTCATGAGGGTGGCGGCACCGAGGCCTTCAGTGCGCAGTGGGGTCGCCCGCGGGGCGGGCAAAGGCCAGATCGGGCAGGGCCAGGGTGGCCTCGGCGATGTCCAGCAGGCGGCGGTTCTGGTCCATCGCGGTCTTCTGCAGCGTGCGGAAGGCGGTTTCCTCGGTCATGCCCAGGCGGGCCATCAGCACGCCCTTGGCCCGTTCGATGACCTTGCGTTCGTGCAGCGCCCGCTTGGCGGCTTCCAGCTCGATCTCCATGCGGGCCAGGCGGGCGCCCTGGGCCTGCAGCTGCTCGACCATCGAGGACAGCGCCTGCGTGTCGGCGGCGGGCAGGGTGGGGGCTCGGGGCGGTGGCTCGTCCTGGCTGAAGAAGGCGCTCACCGCGTCGGCATGGGCGGGCGGGTGTTCGCGCAGGCGCTGCATCAACCCTTCGGTGTCGGCCAACTCCTGCTCCAGGGTTTCCAGCTGGTTGGCGCAATAGAAGCGCAGGCCCTGGACCAGTTCGGTCTCCAGCTGCCAGAGGTCGGTGATGCGTTCGCTGGTGATGTCGAACCAGCGGTTGGTGAGCTCGGTGTCCAGGGCCGTGCCGGGCCGGGCGCTGCACAGCGTGCGCCGCAGGCGTTCCAGCTGGGCCACTTGGGGGGTGAGCTGCAGCCGGTCCCATTGCGCCTTCAGGCCGTCGTCGGCGAATTCGGCGAACACGGTCAGGTTGCGGTCCTGGGCCTCGATCAGGTGGGCCAGGCGTTGTTGCTGCGGGTCGCTGGCCAGGCCGGAGGCGAACAGCAGGCCGCCCAGCGCCCGCTCCTGGCCGGCGGCTTCCTTGCCCTGCACCAGGTGCACATAGGCCACCAGCCGGCGCGAGACCCCGGGGTGGATGGTCGGGTCGGCCAGCTGGGCCACCAGCTCGACCAGGCCGGCGATGATGCGGCTGAAGGCGGCGATGCAGTCCAGGGCCCCGATCTGGGCCTGGTCCACCTGCTGGCGCAGCGTGTCCAGCGCGGTCAGGTCCATCAGCACCCAGGCCGTCAGGGCCATGATGCGGGCGGTGGCGCAGCGGTTGGGCTGCAGCTGTTCGTCGAACTGCGCGCGCAACCGGTCGGCCAGCGGCTGGGCCATCTCGCGGGCCTGGTCCCTCAGGTCGGCCAGTTGCTGGCCCTGCGAGGCCAGGAAGACGGTGCTGGCGCCGCGTTCGCGCTGCAGCACCTGCACCAGCTGGCCGACCGTGGTGGCCAGCTCGGCCCGGCTGGCCAGGTTGCGGACGGATTCGATCTCCAGTTGCTTGGCGCGCAGAAGAAAACGGGAGGCAGGCAGCGGCATGGGCAGACAAACGGAAGCTTCCCTCGATTGTCTGCAAGTTGGGTGCCGCGTGGAACCGTCAGTGTGCGTCGGTGTTCACCAGCACCTGACCATCCTCCACCCGTACGCCGTAGGTGCGCACCGACCAGTCGGGCGATTCCAGGCATTCGCCGCTGCGCAGGTCGATGTGGTTCTTGTAGAGCGGCGAGGCGACGACCAGGTGCTCGCCCAGGTTGCCCACCAGCCCGCGCGAGAGCACGCTGGCGCCGGACTTGGGGTCCACGTTGTCGATGGCATGGAACTCGTGTTGGCCGATGCGGAAGATGGCCACCTGGTGGTCGTCCACCCGGGCGCAGACGCCGGTGTTGGGCAGGATGTCCTCGACCGCGCAGACCGCGGTCCAGTTCGAGACGGTGGTGTTCATGGGACAGGTCTCCGAAGCGGGTCAGGCGGTGGCATCGGTGGTGGTGTTGGTCGAAGCGTCCGTGCGCTCCTCCGGGCGGGCCGGGCGGATCTGGCCGCGTTCCTGCACGAACACGATGTGCTCGTCGGGCTGCGCGCTGTTGACGAAGCTGCGGAAGCGCTGGCGCACGGCGGGCGTGGTGACGGCGGTCTTCCATTCGCACTGGTAGGTGTCCACCACGTGCTGCATCTGGGCCTCCAGCTCGGCGGCCAGCCCCAGCGTGTCGCGCAGCAGCACGCCCTTCAGGTAGTCCAGGCCTCCCTCCAGGTTGTCGCGCCAGGTGCTGGTGCGCTGCAGGCGGTCGGCGGTGCGCACGTAGAACATCAGGAAGCGGTCGATCAGGCGAATCAACGCGTCTTGGGTCAGGTCGCTGGCGATCAGCTCGGCGTGGCGCGGCTTCATGCCGCCATTGCCGCAGACATAGAGGTTCCAGCCCTTGTCGGTGGCGATGATGCCCACGTCCTTGCTCTGGGCCTCGGCGCATTCGCGGGTGCAGCCCGAGACGCCGAACTTGATCTTGTGCGGTGCGCGCAGGCCCTTGTAGCGGTTCTCCAGCGCGATGGCCAGGCCAGTGCTGTCGTCCACCCCGTAGCGGCACCAGGTGCTGCCCACGCAGCTCTTCACGGTGCGCAGGCTCTTGCCATAGGCATGGCCGCTCTCGAAGCCGGCGGCGATCAGCTCCTCCCAGATCAGCGGCAGTTGCTCGACGCGGGCGCCGAACAGGTCGACCCGCTGGCCGCCGGTGATCTTGGTGTACAGGCCGTACTTCTTGGCCACCTGGCCCACGGCGATCAGGCCCTCGGGCGTCACCTCGCCGCCTGGCATGCGCGGCACCACCGAGTAGCTGCCATCCTTCTGGATGTTGCCCAGGAAGTAGTCGTTGCTGTCCTGCAGAGCGGCCAGTTCGGGTTGGAGCACGAAGTCGTTCCAGACCGAGGCCAGGATCGAGGCGGCGGTGGGCTTGCAGATGTCGCAGCCCAGGCCCTGGCCGTGCTGGGTCAGCAACTCCTCGAAGGTCTTGATCTGGCCGACGCGGATCAGGTGGAACAGCTCCTGGCGCGAGTAGGCAAAGTGCTCGCACAGGTGGTTGTCCACCGCCATGCCGCGCTTGGCCATCTCGGCCTTCATCACCTGGGTCACCAGGGGCACGCAGCCGCCGCAGGTGGCGCCAGCCTTGCAGCAGGCCTTGAGCGCGGCGATGCTGGTGGCGCCGCCGGCCACGGCCTCGGCGATCTGGCCCTTGCTGACATTGTTGCAGGAGCAGATGGGGGCGCTGTCGGGCAGGGCGTCCACGCCCAGGCCGGCCTTGGCCTGGCCGTCGCTGGCCGGCAGGATCAGCGATTCAGGGTGCTCGGGCAGGGCGATGCCGTTCAAGGCCATCTGCAGCAGGGTGCCGTACTCGGCGGCGTCGCCCACCAGCACCGCGCCCAACAGCTGGCGGCCGTCCCCGCTGACGACGATCTTCTTGTAGACGCCGTTCAGTTCGTCGGTGAAGGAGAAGCTGCGGCAGTGCGGCGTATTGCCGTGGGCATCGCCGATGCTGGCCACGTCCACACCCATCAGCTTGAGCTTGGTGCTCATGTCGGCGCCTGCGAAGGCGGCCGAGGCCTCGCCGGCGATGTGGCGCGCGGCCACGCGCGCCATCTCGTAGCCTGGGGCCACCAGGCCGAAGGTCTGTTCGTTCCAGGACGCGCATTCGCCGATGGCGTAGACATGCGGGTCGCTGCTGCGGCAGTGGTCGTCGATCACCACGCCGCCGCGCGGGCCGATGGCCAGCACGCATTGGCGGGCGAGTTCGTCGCGCGGCCGGATGCCGGCGGAGAAGACGATCAGGTCGGTCTCGAGGTGGCTGCCGTCCTCGAACACCATGCGGTGGCGGTGCTCGGCGCCGTCGGTGATCTGGGTGGTGCTGCGCCGGGTGTGCACGTGCACGCCCAGGGCCTCGATCTTCTCGCGCAGGATGCGGCCACCGCCCTCGTCCACCTGCACCGCCATCAGACGCGGGGCGAACTCGACCACATGGGTTTCCAGGCCCAGGTCACGCAGGGCCTTGGCGCATTCCAGGCCCAGCAGGCCACCGCCCACCACCACGCCGCGCCGGGCCTTGGCGCCGGCCGCCTGCATGGCCTCCAGGTCCTCGATGGTGCGGTAGACGAAGCAGTGGGGACGCTCGCGGCCGGCGATGGGGGGCACGAAGGGCACGGAGCCGGTGGCCAGCACCAGCACGTCGTAGGGCAGCACCTCGCCATCGGCGGTGGTGACGGTGCGCACCCGGCGATCCACCGCGGCGGCGCGGGCGGCCAGGCGCAGGTCGAAGCCGGTGCGCTCGAAGAAGCCGGGCTCGATCAACGACAGGTCCTGGGCGGACTTGCCGGCGAAGAACTCGGAAAGGTGGACCCGGTCGTAGGCCGGACGGGGTTCCTCGCACAGGACGGTGACCTGCACGTCCGTCAGGCCGGTCTCAGCGAGGCTTTCGAGAAATTTATGGCCGACCATGCCGTGGCCGGCGACGACGATCTTCATGTTGCGCTCCGTGGGAACTGGATGGGAAGCGCCGGCCAGGCCGGACGCCAACAGAAAACCGCCGTCGTTAGCGGTGGGCTCGTGCAACGACGCTGCTGCAGGAACCACGCGCCATCCCAAGCAAGTCTGGTGCCAAGCCTCAAGGGACCGGGAACCGGCCCCAACGGCCCGACATGCACCGGCAGCGCGCGGCGGGACGGCCGCACTGCCCTGGACTGGTGCCTCTCTTCCCGTCGCCTGCGCCCGGTCAAGCCCCGGTTGGGGGAGCCCGCCGACACTGAGCGCATGGCCAAGCGATTCCCTCTGCACCCGGCACATCCCGAACGCACCTGCTGGGGATGCGACCGCTACTGCCCCGCCCAGTCCATGGCCTGCGGCAATGGATCGGACCGCACCCAGCACCCCGAGGAGCTGTTCGGGGCGGATTGGGCCGACTGGGTGCCGCCCACGGAAGGTGGCGCTGAGGCTGAGATGGAGCCGCCGGCCCTGGCGCTGACGGCCGAGGTGGCCCAGGCGCCGGTCAGAACACCCCGCTCACCCAGTCGATGAAGGCCCGCAGGCGCGGGGAGGGCAGCCGGCCGCGGGCGTGGACCAGCGACACCGGGAGGGGCGGCGGGGGGCAGTCCTCCAGCAGCGCGACCAGGCGGCCGGCCGCCAGATCGTCCTGCAGCCGGTAGCGCGGCGCCTGGATGATGCCCAGCCCCGCCAGTGCCGCGCCGGCGTAGGCCTCCGCGCCGCTGACGCGCAAGCGGGTCGGCAGAGACACCTGCTGCAGGGCACCGCCGACGCTGAACACCAGCGGCAGCACCGCGCCCAGGGCCGAGGACTGGAACCCAACCATCGTGTGGCCGGCCTGCAGATCGTCCAGCTGGCGCGGCACACCGTGGCGGGCGCAGTAGTCCGCCGAGGCGCAGGTGACCTCCGGCAGCAGGGTCAGGCGCCGGGCGACCAGTTCGCTGTCGCGCAGCGGGCCGATGCGGATCGCGCAGTCCACCCCCTCCCGCACCAGGTCGACGAAGCGGTCGCCCTCGCTGATGTCCAGCGCGATCTCGGGGTAGCGGGTCAGGAACTCGGGCAGCCTGGGGCACAACAGCAGACGGGCCATCGTGCCATGGACCTCGATGCGCAGGCGGCCCCGCGGCTGGCCGGTGGAGAAGGCGTTTTCCGCGTCCTCCACCTCGGCGATCAGCTGCAGGCAGCGGCTGTAGAACGCCTCGCCCTCCAGCGTGGGCGCCACCTGGCGGGTGGTGCGCTGCAACAGCCGCACACCCAGACGCGCCTCCAGCGCCTGGATGGCCTCGGTCACCGTGGCCCGGGGCAGGTTCAGATCGGCGGCTGCGCGGGTGAAGCTGCGGCATTCCACGATGCGCGTGAAGACGCGCATGGCATCGAAGCGGTCCATGGGCTGTTGATTGTTCGGAATTGCGAATGGTGATGCCGATTCTGGCTTGTTTATCCGGATGGAGCGAATGCCTACAGTGAACCCACGCTGATCGAGCGGATGACAGGAGCCAACCCATGAATGAACTTTCACAGGCCCAGCCGGTGGCCATCGTGACCGGTGGATCGCGCGGCATCGGGGCCGCCATCGCCCAGCGCCTGGCCGCCGACGGCTTCGCGGTGGTCATCAACTACGCCGGCCACCGCGACGAGGCCGACGGCCTGGTGCGCCAGATCACCACCGCCGGTGGGCAGGCCCTGGCCGTCCAGGCCGATGTGAGCGATGCGGCCGCCGTGCGGCGGCTGTTCGACGCCGCCGAGGCGGCCTATGGCGGGGTGGACGTGTGGGTCAACAACGCCGGGGTGATGACGCTGGCCCCCTTGACCGAGGCCAGCGACGAGGACTTCGACCGGCTGGTGGCCGTCAACCTGCGCGGCACCTTCCACGGCATGCGCGAGGCCGGGCGCCGGCTGCGGACCGGCGGGCGCATCATCAACTTTTCCAGCAGCGTGGTCGGCCTGCGGCTGGAACGCTACGGCCTGTACGCCGCCACCAAGTCCGCGGTCGAGGCCCTGACCGCCATCCAGGCGCGCGAGCTGCGCGGCCGTGCGATCACGGTCAACGCGGTGGCGCCGGGGCCCACCGCCACTGCGCTGTTCCTGGAGGGCAAGTCGCCCGAGCTGATCGACACCCTGGCCCGCATGAACCCGCTGGAGCGCCTGGGCACGCCGCAGGACATTGCCGCGGTGGTGGCCTTCCTGGCCGGGCCGCAGGGCGGCTGGATCAACGGGCAGGTGATCCGCGCCAACGGCGGCATGGTCTGAACCGGGCGCCTGCCGCTAAGCCAGCGGGAGCTGCTCCACCAGCGTCCGGCAACGTGCCACCAGGAAGTCCCGCAGCTGCTGCAGGGCCGGGCTCAGGCTGGCCCGGTCGGGGCAGACCATCTGCAGCGGGGCCGGCTCACCCCAGGCCTGCGGAAAGAGCGCCACCAGCCGGCCGGCCTGCAGGTCGGCCGCCACATCCAGGGCCGATTTGTAGGTGACGCCGTGGCCGGCCAGGGCCCAGCGTCGCACCACCTCGCCATCGTCGCTGATGCGGTCGCCACGCACCGGCACGGCCTGCGGCCCCCCTTGCGCCGTGGGCAGCTGGAAGGTCCAGCGTTCGTGGGTGTGGTCCCCCATCACGTAGCGCAGGCAGTTGTGCTGCTTCAGCTCGGCCGGCGTGGCCGGGCGGCCATGGCGGGCCAGGTAGGTCGGGGCGGCACAGGCGATGCGCCGGTTGTCCGGCGCCAGTGGCAGCGAGACCAGGCCTGAGTCGGGCAGCTCACCGTAGCGGAGGCCGGCGTCCACGGTGGCGCGAAACAGGTCGGTGAAGCGGTCGCTGATGCGCAGCTGCAGCTGCAGACGCGGGTGCTGGGCCTGGAAGTCGTCCAGCCAGGGCAGCAGCACCTGCCGCCCCAGGTCGGAGGGCACCGACAGGCGCAGCGGCCCGCCGATCTCGGCGCGTCCCTGGTCCAGGGCCTCACGGCCGGCCGCCAGGGCGTCCAGCACACCACGGGCATGGGGCAGGTAGCGACTGCCTTCGTCCGACAGCCGCATGCTGCGGGTGGAGCGCACGAACAGGCGCAGCGCCAGCTCGCGTTCCAGCCGCTGCACCGCGCTGCTGGCCAGTGCCGGGGTCAGGTCCAGCTGTCGGGCGGCGGCCGAGAAGCTGCCCGCTTCCGCCGTCTGGACAAAGACCTGCAGGTCGTCGATGCGGATCATTTTCCTGTCCGTCAAGAAAGTATTTGAGATTGGCTGCGCTTTATCTGTTGCAGACGTTAAATCAAAGTGCCTGTCCATGCCGGGTCCCGGCCTTTGCAACATCTCTTGGGAGCGCATCGACATGCACCGTTCTTTGTCACCGTGGTGGTTGGCGGCCTGGTTGACCGTCGCGGGGTCCGTCCACGCCGAGGAGGCGCTGATCCAGGCCCGCACCCTGGTGGTGGATCCTCACCTCGACACCGTCCAGGCCCAGGGCGAGATCCTGGCGGCACGCCGCTATGGCACCTTCTGGTCCACCGGGGACGCCGCGCTGGCCCGCGCGGCCCTGGCGCCGGACTTCATGGACCGCACCCTGCCCCCCGGGCGGGCGCAGGGACTGCCAGGGCCGTTGGCCGCGTCCGAGGGCTTTCGCCAGGCGGTGCCGGACCTGCGCTGCGAGATCGAACAGATGATCGTCGCCGGTGACCGGGTCGTGTCGCACCTGCGTTTCACCGGGCACTTCAGCGGTCGGTTCCAGGGGCGCCAGGGGCAGGGGCAGGCGGTGAACTTCATCGCCACCGACATCTACCGGGTCCAGGACGGTCGCATTGCCGAAAACTGGCATCTCGAGGACAACCTGACCCTGCTGCAGCAAATGGGGCTGGTGGCCCTGTGAGCGGGGCTATTCGCGTCAGGTCACACTCCCCCTCTCAGGAGCATGCACATGAAGATTGATCTCACGGGCCGCGTGGCCCTCGTCACGGCCTCTTCGTCTGGCATCGGCCATGCCATCGCCCAGGGCCTGGCGGAAAGCGGTGCCGAGGTGGTGGTGCAGGGCCGCAGCAGCGCCACGGTGGAGCGCGCGCTGCAGGCCCTGCGGGCCGCGTTGCCCACCGCCCGGCTGCGCGGCGCGGTGGCGGACCTCAGCGACGCCGCCGGCGCCGAAGCCCTGCTGGCCGCCGTGCCGCAGGTGGACATCCTGGTCAACAACGCCGGCATCTACGGCCCGCAGGATTTCTTCGAGACCGATGACGCCACCTGGGAGCGCTACTGGCAGACCAACGTGATGTCGGGCGTGCGCCTGTCGCGTGCGCTGCTGCCAGCCATGGTGCGGCAGGGCTGGGGCCGGGTGGTGTTCATCGCCTCGGAATCGGCCCGCAACATCCCGGCCGACATGATCCATTACGGGGTCAGCAAGACGGCGCTGCTGGGGCTGTCCCGCGGCCTGGCCAAGCGGGTGGCGGGCAGCGGCGTGACGGTCAACAGCGTGCTGCCCGGCCCGACCCTGTCGGACGGCGTGGCCGAGATGCTCAAGGACGAGGTGGCCCGCAGCGGCCAGTCTCTGGAAGCCGTCTTCGACGGCTTCGTGCGGGCGCACCGGCCCAGCTCGGTGATCCAGCGCGCCGCCACGGTCGACGAGGTGGCGGCGATGGTGGTGTACGTCTGCTCGCCGCAGGCCTCGGCCACCACCGGCGCGGCGCTGCGGGTGGACGGTGGCGTGGTGGATGACATCGTCTGACACGGTGGCGGCGCCCCCGTCTCATCAACGAAGGATGTCTTGATGTTGCGCCGTGTTTCGCTGCCCTTGTGGTCCGTGCTGATCGGTGGGGCGGCCGGTCTGCCGCTGGCGGCCCATGCCACCAACGGCTATTTCTCGCACGGCTACGGGGTCCAGGCCGAAGGCATGGCCGGCCCCATTTCTTCATCCCCGAGTTCGGCTGGACGCACCAGTGGGACGACCGGCTCAGCCTGGGGCTGGCGGTCTATGGCAATGGGGGGATGAACACCCAGTACAACCACAGCCCGTTTGAGGCCTTCGGGGTCACCGGCCACACCGGGGTCAACCTCGAACAGCTGTTTGTGTCGCCCTCGGTGGCCTATCGGCTCAATGACAGCCATACCGTCAGCCTGGCGCTGAACCTGGCCCACCAGCGCTTCTCGGCCCAGGGCATCGGGCCCTTCGCGGCGGCCTCGGCCGCGCCGGAGGCGCTGAGCGACCAGGGCACCGACACCTCCACCGGCGTGGGCGTGCGGCTGGGCTGGATCGGGCAACTGAGCCCGCAATGGCGGGTGGGGGCCACCTGGTCGTCCAAGATCTCGGGCCGCTTTGACAAGTACAAGGGCCTGTTCGCCGACCAGGGCGGCTTCGACATCCCGGCCAACTACGGGGTCGGCCTGGCCTACCAGCCCACCGAGGCCTGGACCCTGGCGGCCGATTACCAGGTCATCCAGTACAGCCGTGTGGGCGCGGTGGGCAACCCGCTCAGCCGGCTGGCGGCCGGGGTGCCGCTGGGCGCCTCGGACGGGCCGGGCTTTGGCTGGCGGGATGTGAAGGTGATCAAGCTGGGGGCCGCCTACCAATGGCAGCCGAACCTGACCCTGCGGGCCGGCTACAGCCACGCCACCCAGCCCGTGCCCGCCAGCGAGACCTTCTTCAACATCCTGGCGCCGGGCGTGGTGCAGCACCATGTGACCGTCGGCTTCACCTGGAAGGCAAACCGGGCGGACAACTGGAGCGCCTTCTACGGCCATGCCTTCAACCGCACGGTGGCGGGCCAGCAATCCCTGCCCACCGCCTTCGGCGGTGGCGAGGCCCAGGTGCATCTGAAGGAAAACACCCTGGGCGTGGCCTGGGGCCGCGCCTTCTGACGGGGTTTGCCAGAATCCGGGGGTCTTCCCCATCCTGCGGCGGTTCAAGACCGGCCGCAGGACGCCGACAATAGGGATGAGGACCCGGTCCGAGGAAGTCGCTTTCCTGGTGAACGGGGGCGCGGTCACTTTCCCCAGGGCGGATTCCATGGCGACACTCTTATGGCTTCAAACCGGAGCCTGCGGCGGCGATTCCCTGGCCATCCTGAGTGCCGAGTCGCCCAGCCTGGAGCAGCTGCTGCAGGACAGCGGCGTCGAGTTGCTGTGGCATCCGTCCCTGTCGCATGGCCACGCCCGCCGGTTCGACCGGCTGGTTGACGACATCCTGTCCGGCCAACAGCCGCTGGACATCCTGTGCGTCGAGGGCAGCATCGTCACCGCGCCACGCGGCACCGGGCTGTACGACCCCTACCGCGGCCGCGGCAAGATGGACCTGGTGCGCGACCTGGCGGCTCGCGCCGACGTGGTGGTGGCCATGGGCACCTGCGCCGCGTTCGGCGGGGTGCATGCCGCGCCGCCCAACCCTTCGGACTGCATCGGCCTGCAGTTCGACCATGCCCAGCCGGGCGGGCTGTTGCCGGCCGACTGGCGGTCCCGCGGCGGCTGGCCGGTGGTCAATGTGGCCGGCTGCCCGGCCCATCCGCACACCATGACCCAGACCCTGGCCACGCTGGCGCTGGGCCTGCCGCTGCCGCTGGATGGCCTGAACCGGCCGGCCTCGCACTTCAGCACCGTGGTGCACCAGGGCTGCACCCGCAACGAATACCACGAGTACGACATCGAGGACAGCCAGCCCGGTGGCCGGGCCTGCCTGTTCTTCAACCTGGGGTGCCAGGGCCCGCTGACCCAGGCGGTCTGCAATGCCGACCTCTGGAATGGCGTCAGCAGCAAGACGCGCGCAGGCGTGCCGTGCTTTGGCTGCACCTCCCCCCAGTTCCCGCGCGATGGCGACCTGTTCCGCACCGAAAAGATGGGCGAGGTGCCCATCCGTTTGCCGCTGGGGGTGGAGCGCCCACGCTACATGGCTTACAAGAACCTGGCCCGCGCGGCGGCACCACAACGGGTGCGTGACAAGAAGATGAAGCCCTGAGCCACGGCTTGGGTAGCATCCCCGGACATGGCCCGCATTGAACTCAACGTCGATCTCAACCGCGTCGAAGGCGATCTCAGCATCCAGGTGACGCTGGAGGACGGCGTGGTGGTGGCGGCGCGCACCCAGGGCACGATGTACCGTGGCTTCGAGCAGATCCTGCTCGGCCGCGCGCCCCGCGACGCGATGGTCATCACGCCCCGGGTCTGCGGCATCTGCGGCACCGCCCACCTCTACGCCGGCGTGCTGGCGCTGGAGCAGATCTGGTCCACCCCGGTGCCGCCCCAGGCCACCCGCATTCGCAACCTGTGCCTGATCGCCGAAGGGCTGCAGAATGACCTGCGCCAGACCTTTCTGTTCTTCGCGCCGGACCTGTGCCACCCGCGGTACGCGGCCGACCCGCTCTACGCGCCGATGCTGCAGGCCTTCGAGCCCTTCAAGGGCACGGTCTACCGCGAGACGCTGGCCATCACCCGCAAGGTGCTGCAGATCGTCGCCCACTTTGGCGGCCAGTGGCCGCACTCGTCCTACATGCTGCCCGGCGGCGTGGTGACGCCGGTGGACACGGCCCGGCTGATTGCCTGCCGCAGCATCCTGGGCGATGTGCAGCGCTGGTACGAGCAACGGATCATCGGCGGCCCGCTGGACGACTGGCTGGCGCTGGCCTCGGCCGACGCCCTCTGGGGCTGGCTGGCGCGTCCCGCGGCGGCGGACGCGGCGCTGGGCCTGCTGACCCGCTTCCTGCGTGCCCGCGGCCTGGCCCGGTTGGGCGCGGGCACGCCGCACATGCTGTCCTTTGGCACCTGGTGCGATCCCGAACGCTGGGGGCCCGGGGCCTCGGCCCATGTGCTGCCGGCCGGCTTCTACGATGGCGAGACCGGCGCCATCGAGCGCCTGGATCCCGCGCAGATCTCCGAGCATGTGCGGCATTCCTGGTTTCGGCCGTATGAAGGGGGGCGCCACCCCTTCGACGGCGAGACCGTGCCCGATTACCAGCCCGGCACCGACCGCTACACCTGGGCCAAGGCCCCCCGTTACGGAGGCCGGGTGGTGCAGACCGGCCCGCTGGCGGAACTGGTGATCGCCGGCGACACGCTGGCGCGCGAGTTGCTGGCCTGCGAAGGCAGTGGTGCCTGGCTGCGCCAGTTCGCCCGGGTGCGCCACATTGGGGTGGCGCTGCGGCAGGCCTGGCGCACGCTCGACGAACTGGCGGCCGACCTGGGCAGCCCCCACTTCGTGCCGCCTGCGCCAGGCACCGAGGTCGATGGCGACGGGGCCGGCCTGCTGATGGCGGCCCGCGGTGCCTTGGGCCACTGGGTGCAGGTACGCGACGGGGTGGTGCACCGCTACCAGATCATCACCCCCACGGGCTGGAATGCCTCGCCGCGCGACAGCGCCGGCGTGCCCGGCCACTGGGAAGCCAGCCTGGTGGGGCTGCGCGTCGCCGACCCCGAGGACCCGATCGAGATCGGGCACCTGATTCGCTCGCACGACCCCTGCCTGGTCTGCACGGTGCATTTCGTTGGCGCCGACGGGGCGCCCGCGGGGGCGTTGAGGATCGGGACATGACCTCCCTTGCGGTCGACGCCGCGCCCCATCGCGTGCTGTGCTTTGGCAACGAGTTGCATGGCGATGATGGTTTCGCGTTGGCCGTTGGCCGGCAACTGGCGGCCCAGGGCCTGCCGGCCGGCTGGAGCCTGCACGAGGTTGGCACCCGCGGGCTGGACGCCCTGGCGCTGCTGCTTGACTGCCAGACGGCGCTGCTGCTGGACGCCGCGCAGCCCGCGGGCCAGCCCGGGCGCCTGGCTGAGCTCGACCCGCGGACCGTGCCGGTCGAAACCGGTCTGGCCGGCCATGCCATGGGCCTGGGTTACACCCTGCAGGCGCTGCGCAGCAGCGGGGCCCCCTGGCCCGCACTGCGCCTGTTGACCGCCGAGATGGCGGCGGTGCAACCGTACCGGCTGGGTCTGTCGGCGGCGGTGCAGCAGGCTGTGGCCCCCGCGGTGCAGCAGGTGCGGGCCTGGATGCAGGCGCAAGACACGGTGGAGCCGGCGCCATGAAGCAGCACGACGCCCTGCTGTCGTTCTGGCCCGCCGAGCCGGCCGTCCCGGCCGGCGATGCCCTGGACCTGCTGCGCACCGAACTCGAGGCCCTGCGCCTGGCCAATACCGCGTTGCAGGACGAGCTGACGCATGGCGCGGAGCAGGCGGACACGATGCTGCTGGCGCTGGAGCGCCAGCGGGCCGAACTGCAGGCGGCGCGCGACCGTGAACAGGCCCTGTCGGCCTTTGCCGAACGCATCATGGAGACGGTGGGCGGGGCGGTGCTGGTGCTGGACCCGTCCGGGCGGCTGCGGCACGGCAACGCGCATTGCACCCAGGTCCTGGCGCCGCTGGCGGAAGGCGAGAGCATCGACGCCCTGCTGCATCCTGCCGACCGCGCCGCCCTGGCGGCCGCGTTGCCGGCCCTGCCATGGGCCGTGCACTCGGTGCTGTTCGAGCAGGTGCGGCGTCAGGGACGCTACCGGGCCGAACACCGGCTGGCCATGCGCGATGGCAGCCACCGCTACCACCTGGTCGAGGGCGCAGTGCTCTACAGCGCCCAGGGCAAGGAGGAAGGCGCGGTCATCACCTGCACCGACATCTCGGTGCTCAAGCGCAAGGAGCAGGAGCTGCTGGCCAGCGATGCCCGCTTCAACCAGGCGGAGAGCGTGGCCCGGGTGGGCAGCTGGGAGCTGGACCCGCTCAGCGAGACCATGAGCTGGTCGGCCGAGACCCATCTGCTGCTGGATGTCCGGCCCGAGGTGTCGCCCAGCCTGGCCACGCTGTTCACCGCGATCCACCGCGAGGACCGGCTGGAGACGGCCCAGGCCTTCATGCTGGCGTTGAGCGCCCACGAGCCCTGCGACCTGGAATTCCGCATCGACACGGCCGACCAGTCGGTGCGCTGGGTCCACCTGCGGGCCAGTACCTTCGTGGCCGCCGACCGGACGCCCCGCAGCGTGGGCACGGTGCAGGACATCACCGCCCGCCGCCATGCCGAGGATGAGCTGCGCCTGGCCGCCACGGTGTTCGACAACAGCCTGAACGCGGTGCTGATCGCCGATGCCGAGGGCCGCATCCGCAAGATCAACCGCGCCTTCACCGCCATCCTGGGCTATGAAGAGGCCGACGTGCTGGGCCGCCAGCCCAATGTGATGAAGTCGGGCCAGCACCCGCCCAGCTTCTACCAGGACATGTGGGGCCAGTTGCACGAACGCGGTCACTGGGAGGGCGAGATCCTCAACCGCCACCGCGACGGCCACATCGTCTCCATCTGGCAGAACATCACCACCGTGCGGGGTGGGGCGGGCGAGATCAAGTACTACATCGGCATCTTCTCGGACATCACCGAGCAGAAGGCCCAGGCCCAGCGCATCCACCAACTGGCCTATTACGACGCCCTGACCGGCCTGCCCAACCGGGCCCTGCTGATGGACCGCTGCCGCCAGGCGCTGGCCCGCGCGCGGCGCTCGCACGGGCTGCTGGCGGTGCTGTTCATGGACCTGGACCGCTTCAAGCACATCAACGACAGCCTGGGTCACCCGGTGGGGGATGCGCTGCTGCAGGCGGTCGGGATCCGGCTGCAGCAGGTGGTGCGCGACACCGACACCGTGGCCCGCCTGGGCGGCGATGAGTTCGTGGTGCTGCTGGAGAACATCGACTCCCTGCTGGATGTCGAGGCCAGCGCGCACCGCATCATCCAGGCCTTCCACGAGCCCTTCGTGCTGGAGTCGCACACGCTGTCGGTGGCCACCACCATCGGCGTGAGCCTCTATCCCGAGCATGGTGCGGATGTCACCAGCCTGTTCAAGTTTGCCGACCTGGCGCTCTACCAGGCCAAGGAGACGGCCCGCGGCGGCTACCGGCTGTTTGAGCCGCACCTGAACGAGCTGGCGCTGGATCGGATGCGGCTGGAGAACGACCTGCGGCGCGCACTGGAGCGCGACGAGTTCGTGCTGAACTACCAGCCCGTCTATGCCCTGGGCGATGGCCGGCTGGTGGGCGCCGAGGTGCTGCTGCGCTGGCCCCACCCGGAGCTGGGGCCGGTCTCGCCGGCCACCTTCATCCCGGTGGCGGAGGACAGCGGCCTGATCATCCCGATCGGGGCCTGGGTGCTGGAGACGGCCTGCCGCCAGGCCCGGGCCTGGCTGGACGCCGGGTTGGAGATCGGCGTGATCGCCGTCAACGTGGCCGGCCTGCAGATCCAGCGCGGCGACCTGGCCGAGACGGTGGCTCGCGTGCTGCAGCACACCGGCTTGCCAGCGCAGCGGTTGGAGCTGGAGATCAGCGAGTCCTACATCATGCGGCATGCCGAGCGCGACCTGCAGCAGCTGGCCGATCTGCGCGCCCTGGGCGTGGCGCTGGCCATCGACGACTTCGGCACCGGACAGACCTCGCTCAGCCACCTCTGGCGCCTGCCGCTCAACAAGCTCAAGGTGGACCGCGCCTTCATCAAGGACCTGGAGCGTGACACCGCCGGTGCCACCGTGACCCGCGCCATCATCGGCCTGGGCCATGGCCTGGGCTTCGTGGTGCAGGCCGAGGGGGTGGAGACCGACGCCCAGGCCGAGTTCCTGCGCGCCCACAGTTGCGACCTGGTGCAGGGCTTCCGCTTCGCTCGCCCGCTGCCGGCGGAGGAATTCGCGCGCCGCTGTCCCTCGCGTTCGTGATGGACCCGGGAAAACCCGGGTTGCATCGGGGGGAAGCCCGACTCACCCCCGAGCGGGTAAACGCCTAACCTCTCCGGCAAAACCTTGGCAACAAAAAGGTCTTGCCCATGAGAGAAGTTAACAGCCCCCGCATCCGGCGCTACGGCCTCATCGCCGCCGCCGTGGTGGCCGTGGTCGGTGCGGCCGCGGTCTGGATGGCCATGCCGCCCAGCGTCGAGAACAAGGACCCTGGCTTCGGCGCCAAAGCCGATGACGCCCTGGTGGCCCAGGGCCGCTACGTGGCCCAGCTGGGCGATTGCGTGGCCTGCCACACCGCCCCGGGTGGCGGCGAGATGGCCGGTGGTCGCCCGCTGGAGACCCCGTTCGGCACCATCTACTCGACCAACATCACCCCCGACGCGCAGCACGGCATCGGCCAGTGGACCTACGGCCAGTTCGACCGCGCCATGCGCCATGGCGTGTCGGCCGACGGGCATCGGCTGTATCCGGCCATGCCTTACCCGTCGTACGCCAAGATGACTGACGCGGACATGAAGGCCTTGTGGGCCTACCTGCGCCAGGGGGTGCAGCCGGTGGCCCAGGCCAACCCGCCGCTGGGCATGCACTTCCCGTTCAACCAGCGCTGGGGCCTGGCCTA
Organism: Ideonella benzenivorans; assembly: GCF_020387415.1. Lineage (GTDB taxonomy): Bacteria > Pseudomonadota > Gammaproteobacteria > Burkholderiales > Burkholderiaceae_C > Ideonella > Ideonella benzenivorans. The sequence goes on from NZ_JAGWCB010000007.1 coordinate 216,663, forward strand.
CTGGGATGCGGTGTTCGCCGACAAGACCCCCTTCGTGCCCAACCCGCAGAAGGACGCGGTCTGGAACCGCGGCGCCTACCTGGTGCAGGGCCTGGGCCACTGCGGCGCCTGCCACACGCCGCGCGGCATCGGCTTCCAGGAGCAGGCCATGAGCGACATGGGCTCCAAGGGCAAGCTGTTCCTGTCGGGCGCCCAGGTCGAGCACTGGAATGCGGTGGAGCTGCGGGACCTCTGGACCGTGCCGGACACCGTTGAGATGCTCAAGACCGGGCAGAACCGCTTTGCCACCGCGTCGGGCAGCATGACCGACGTGATCCTGCACTCGACCCAGCATGTGAACGACCCGGACCTGGTGGCCATCGCCACCTATCTGAAGTCGCTGCCGTCGGACAAGCCCAAGACCGCCGCGCCAGCACCGGTGGCGGCCAGCACCGAAGCGCCGGCCAAGCTGTTCACCACCGCCGGTGGCCTGGGCTACACCCAGTTCTGCACCGACTGCCACCGCCCGAGCGGCAGCGGCGTGAAGGGCGTGTTCCCGGCCCTGGCCGGCAACCCGACGGTGGCGGCCAAGGACCCGGCCACGCTGATCCACATCACGCTGACGGGCTGGAAGACCGCCTCCACCGGCGCCCATCCGCGGGTCTACACCATGCCGGCCTTTGCCCGGCTCAGCGATGCCGAGATCGCCGAGATCCTGAGCTTCGTGCGCGAAAGCTGGGGGCAGGGCGCCGGTGCGGTGGCGGCGGCGGACGTGGCCGCAGCGCGCAAGAACCTGGACCCGAAGATCGACAAGTCGGCCTTTGAGACGCCGCGCCTGTCCAAGCTGCTGGCAGAGCCCAACGCGGCCCAACTGGTGCGCGGCATGCGGCTGAACTCGGAAACCCACATCCTGCTGCCCAAGAACGTTGGCAATGACCTGAACTGCACCTCCTGCCACCTGAATGCGGGGACGGTGGCCGATGGCTCGCCGTATGTGGGCATCACCGCCTTCTTCCCCTCGTATGCGCCGCGGGCCGGCAAGGTCATCACCATCGAGGACCGCATCAACGGCTGCTTCCGCCGCTCGATGAACGGCAAGCCGCTGCCGCCCGATTCGGACGACATGAAGGCGATGGTGGCCTACTTCGACTGGATGAAGGGCAACACCAAGAAGGAAGACAAGGTGCCCGGCCGCGGCGTGGGCAAGGTCGACCCGAAGATCGTGCCCAACCTGGCCAACGGTGAGAAGGTCTATGGCGCCCAATGCGCGGTCTGCCACGGTGCCAATGGCGAAGGCCTGAAGGACGCCGCCGGCCGCACCGTCTACCCGCCGCTGTGGGGCGACCGCTCCTTCAACATCGGTGCCGGCATGGCCCGCACCTACACCGCGGCCGCCTTCGTCAAGCGCAACATGCCCATCGGCTTCCATGAGAAGTTCCCGCTGGGCCAGGGCGGCCTGTCGGATCAGGATGCGGTGGACGTGGCCGAGTACTTCAGCCACCAGCCCCGCCCGGACTTCCCCGACAAGGTGAAGGACTGGCCGAAGGACCCCAAGCCCAAGGATGCGCGCTACTGATCCTCTGAAACTCCGTCAGGCCACTGAGACAACGGCCTGTTCGGCCGGTCCCCGCGAGGGGGCCGGCCTTTTTGCCTGTGCTAGCGTGCCCGGCGTGTTGCGCTCTCTCGTCCTTCCTTTCCTGATCCTGGCGGCGGCGGCCGGCGGGCCGACGCAGGCCCGGGCCGACACCGTGCGCATCGCCGTGCTGGCCTTCCAGGGCTCCGAGCGGGCGGCCAAGGACTTCGAGCCCACGCTGGCCTACCTCGGCCGGGCCCTGCCGCAGCACCGGTTCGAAATGGTGCCGCTGGACCCGGACGGCATCGAGCAGGCGGTGCAGGCCCACACGGTGGACTTCGTGGTCACCAACCCCGGCGACTATGTGGACCTGGAGGCCGGCCAGGGCGTCACCCGGCTGGCCACGCTGGAAAGCAGCGACCACGCGGTGCCGACGGACACCGTGGGCTCCACCGTCATCGTGCCGAACCGGCCCGGCCATCCCACCCGCTTCCAGGACCTGGCCCACCGCCGGCTGGCGGTGGTGTCGGACGACGCCTTCGGCGGCTGGCGCGTCATCTGGCGCGAGATGGTGGAGTCGGGTGTCGAACCCGAGCACCTGCAGGCCCTGGTGGTCACCGGCTTCCCGATGGAATCGGTGATCGAGGCGGTGCGCTCCGGCCGGGCGGCGGCCGGTGTGCTGCGCACCTGCCTGCTGGAGGAGGAGATCGCCGAGGGCCGGGTGCGGCCGGACGAATTCGCGGTGGTGGCCGAGCGCACCCAGCCCGGCTTCCCCTGCCGGCTGTCCTCGCGCCTGTACCCTGACTGGCCCTTCGCCCGCCTGGCCGGCACGCCGCCGGAGCTGGCCAAGGCGGTGACGGCCAGCCTGCTGACCATGCCGGCGGTGGATGGCCGGGCCTGGACCGCACCGCAGGACTACACCACCGTCCACGCGCTGTTCCGCGAGCTGAAGATCGGCCCCTACGCCTACCTGGCCCACACCACGGTGAGCGGCTTCGTCCGCGGTCACTGGCAGTGGTTCGTGGTGGCGGCCCTGGCGGTGCTGTGGTGGGTGTTCCATGTGGTGCGGGTCGAAACCCTGGTGCGGCGCCGCACCGCCGAGCTGACCCGGGCCATCGAAGGCCGTGAGGCGGCCGAGCGCGTGGCCCGCCAGCACCGCGAGGAGCGCGACCAGTTCTCCCGCCTGGGCATCCTGGGCGAAATGGCCTCCAACATCGCCCACGAGCTGAACCAGCCGCTGGCCGCCATCACCAACTACGCCGAGGGCATCACCCGCGTGATCGACGCCGGCCGCGTCGATCCGGCCTTCATCCGCAACGGCGCGCGCGGCATCGCCGGCCAGGCGGAGCGGGCCGGGGTCATCATCCGCCGCATCCGCGGCTTCGTGCGGCGGCGCGAGGTGAAGCTGGAGCACCTGAGCGTCAACGAGGTGGTGCGCGAAACGCTGGCGCTGTTCGAGGGCCAGGCCCTGCTGCGCGGGGTGCCGCTGTCGGTGCAGCTGGCCGAGGGCCTGCCGCGCATCGCGGCCGACCAGATCGAGGTCGAGCAGGTGCTGCTCAACCTGCTGCAGAACGCGCTGGACGTGATGGAAGGCAGCCCGAACAAGGCGCTGGGCATCACCGTGGCCACCCGCCGCACCGAGGACAACGTGGAGGTGGCCGTGCGCGACCACGGCAGCGGCCTGACACCCGAGGTGCAGGCCCACCTGTTCGATCCCTTCTTCACCACCAAGCCGCAGGGCCTGGGCCTGGGCCTGTCGATCTGCCGCACCATCGTCGAAAGCCATGGCGGGCACCTGTGGGCCACCAACGAACCCGAGGGCGGGCTGAGCATGCGCTTCACCCTGCCCGTTCTTGCGGAGGACACCCCGTGACCCCGAGCGCCGACCCGAGCGAGCTCAGCAGCCCGCTGATCCTGATCGTCGATGACGACGAGGCCATGCGCAGTTCGATGGCCTTTCTGTTCGCCTCCATTGGCCTGGCGGCGCAGAGCTTTCCGGATGCGGCCAGCTTCCTGGCCGCGCTGCCGCCCGAGGGCGCGCAGCGGCCCGGCGCGCTGGTGCTGGACGTGCGCATGCCCGGCATGAGCGGGCTGGAGCTGCAGCGGCTGCTGGCCGAGCGCCACTTCCCGCTGCCCATCCTGATCGTCACCGGCCACGGCGACGTGCCGATGGCGGTGCAGGCCCTGAAGGCCGGGGCCTACGACTTCATCGAGAAGCCCTTCAAGGAGCAGTACCTGCTGGACATGGTGGGCGCGGCGATCCGCGTCTCCGAGGAGACGCTGGCCCGGCAAAGCCGCCAGCGCTCCATCGCCGAGCGCCTGGCCCGCCTGGGCCGGCGCGAGCGCGAGGTTCTGGAGGGCATCCTGACGGGCAAGCTCAACAAGGTCATCGCCTATGAGCTGGACCTGTCGGTCAAGACGGTGGAGGCTTACCGGGCCTCGATCATGCTGAAGATGGAGGCCGGTTCGCTGGCCGAGTTGGCCAGGATGGTCCCGACGTCCGGCTGGGGCGAACCGTCCTGAAGACCTGATCCCACAGCGCGGTCGTGACCCCATAGAAGCCCGGCTGGTCACCGTGGTGGTGAAGCGAGTGGTGGCGTTTTCGCTGGCGCAGCCAGGCGTTGTCGGCGCGCCAGTGGTGGATGGCGTGGTGGGTGAGGGAATAGAACTGGTAGCCGATCAGCAAGCCCAGCGTCAGGGGGCAGGCGCGCCAGAGGCCGCCCAGAGCCCACGCGGGGGCGAACACCAGCCCCGCAAAGAGCGCGCCGCTGACCAGGGTGGGCGTGCAGATCAGCGCGGTGGGCCGTGCGTGGTGCTGCGCATGCCACCCGCAAAACGGGGGCAGGCCATGCAGCACGAAGCGGTGCATGGCGTACTCAATGAGCGTCCAGGCGCCCAGGCCCAGCCCGACCCAGGCCAGGCTCTGCCAGCGCAGCGGACCCGGCACGAACGCGATCACGAAGCCGCCGAGCGCGACGATGGCCAGGCCATACAGCAGCGCGTCGGCCCAGTAGACCGTCTTGCTGTGTTCGAGGGAAAGCAGGCTCATGGGCAGATCCTTTGCGGACCTCTCCGCGCGGGAGGCAGAGGGTCTTGTTGTCCTGGGGAAACCAGGCTTTGGAGGCCATGTGTACAGCAGGCGCCCTTCCTGGCCACGCTGTCGCGTTCCTGGCGCTTCACATTGAGATCGTCCGGATTCAGCTTACCTCACTGTTCCTGAACTGGGGGATGCCTTGTGCGCAGAGACCGTCGAGGACCTGGGTCACCAGGTCTTCATCGCCTTGTGTGCGCTGGCAGACAGTCGGGCCACACGGCTTGTGCCCACACTTCGAACGGACGGCGGGTGGTCCGGTCTGGAAGGACGCCTGCGACATCTGTCACCACTGACTTCGGGAGCGCCTGATGAGCCTGGGATCCTTCTTGCTGATTGTCTTGATCCTCATGCTGATCGGTGTCGTGCCGACCTGGCCACACAGCAGAGGCTGGGGTTATGGCCCCAGCGGTGCACTGGGCGTGGTGGTGCTGTTGCTCATCGTCTTGCTGTTGATGGGACGTCTCTGAGGACGCGGCGCAGTGCGGGGAGGGGCAGCCCTGCGGCTCCCGGGATGAGCGGGCCAAGAAGGTGGCCCGGCACATTGCCGATCGCAGGCACATCGTTCGCAACCTGGCCCATCGCGGCGAGACGCGCTCCACGCGGGGACAGCGTGCTGCTTGCCACCCGTGGAACGACCTTTGACCCCTGTCCGTATGTCCCGCTCAATTTGTTCTTGTCGATGCTGGCGGGCGGTTTCATCTGTGCGATGGCGCACAGCCAGTGGGGTGTGTGAGGGCTATGGTGCCGAGAGAGGTCCATCTGGGCCTCCCTCTGGGCCTGGCTGGCCCGGCCGCGCGCATGCAGTCGGCCACGGGACAGCACCGGCCTGCCATTGACGATTGAACAAGGACAGCGACATGACCATTCAAACCCCCCATCCCATTCGCCGGGCCGCGCTGTTCACCGCTGCGCTTGCCCTCGTGGGGGCCGGCAGCCTGTCGGCGAACGCCGCCACCACCGCGGAACTCGACCGGGATTCGGCCGAGACGCTGCAGGCCTTGTACAAGGTCAACCCGGTGGCCGAGGCCATCTCCAAGAAGGCCAAGGGCATTCTGATCTTCCCCAAGATCATCAAGGCGGGTCTGGTGTTTGGCGGCAGCTACGGCGAAGGGGTCCTGATGAAGGGATCCCAGATCAATGGGTACTTCAACTCCGTGTCGGGCTCGTGGGGCTGGCAGGCGGGCGCGGAGTCCTACGCCTATGTCGTCTTTCTGACCAGCAACAAGGCCATCAAGTACCTGGATGAGTCCAAGGGCTGGGAAATCGGTGTCGGGCCGAGCGTGGTGGTCGTGGATGCGGGCCGGGCCAAGAACCTGTCCACCTCGACCTTGAAGGACGATGCCTATGCCTTCATCACCGACCAGCAGGGCCTGATGGTGAGCCTCAGCATCGAAGGCACCAAGATCAGCCGCATCAAGAAGGATTGATGCCGTCGCTGGGGGACAGGGCCGCGGCGCAGCCCAACTCCCGCGTCATTTGGTGGTGTAGCCCCCATTGATCAGCAAGGTCTGGCCGGTGACCCACCAGCCATCGCTGACCAGATGGCGGATGAACGGGACCACGTCCTCGATGTCGGTCAGGCCGGTCTTGCTGAAGGCCGACAGGGCGGCGGCGGACTGGTGGTAGGCCACCGCGTCGGCCTGCTCCTGGCCGTAGAAGAAGGGCGTGTCCATGGGGCCGGGGCCGACGGCGGTGACCGAGATGCCGCGCGCCCCGAACTCCTTGGCCGCGGCGCGGGTGAAGTGCTCGACCGGGGCCTTGGTGCCCGCATAGGCGCTGTAAAAGGGCGTGAAGGCGCCCAGCAGTGAGGTGACCAGGGTGCAGATCTTGCCGTGGTCGTTGAGATGCCGGCCCGCCTCCTTCAGGAAGAAGAAGGCGGTCTTGGCGTTGACTGTGCTCATGGTGTCGTATTCGGCCTCGCTGATCTCCAGCAGCGGCTTCTTGAGCACCTTGCCGACGGTGTTGATCGCGATGTCGGGCCGGCCCACCGCGGCCACCGCATCGGCGAACAGCTTCTCCATCGCCGCGGCCGTGCTCAGGTCCGCCTGCAGGGCCACGGCCTGCGCGCCGGCCGCCTGCACGGCCGCCACGGTGGCCTCGGCGTCGGCCCGGGTGGCCGCGCTGTTGTAGTGGATGGCCACCGCCTTGGCGCCGTGCTGGGCCAGGTCGCGGGCGATCAGGCCGCCCAGGTTCTTCGCACCACCGGCGATCAGCACCACCTTGCCTTCGAGACTGTGCCGTGAGGACATGTCGAGCTCCTTGAATGGGTTGTGATGGCGCAGCAGCTTATTGGTTTGACAGAATAGATAAATGCGTCTTTCAATACAGGACTATTCAGTGATTGATACCAATTGAGCGATGGATCGGATCGACACCCTGCGGGTCTTTTTGCGCGTGGCGGCCACGGGCAGCTTCTCGCTGGCGGCAGACCAACTGGGCCTGCCCCGGCCCTCCGTCTCGCTGGCCATCCAGCAGCTGGAGGCGCGGCTGGGCGTGCGGGTGTTCCACCGCACCACGCGCAAGGTGACCTTGACCCAGGATGGCCAAGCCCTGCTGGAGCGGGCCTCGGCCCTGGTCGGCGACATGGAGGACCTGGAAGCCCGCTTCCACCCCCCGGGCGAAGGCGGGGTGGTGGGACGGCTGCGGGTGGACGTGCCCAGCCGCATTGGCCGCCGGCTGATCGCCCCGGCCCTGCCGGAGCTGTTGGCACGCCACCCAAGGCTGGAGATCGAGCTGGGCTCCACCGACCGGGCGGTCGACCTGGTGGCCGAAGGCATCGACTGCGCGCTGCGTGTCGGGGCGCTGGGCGACAGCAGCCTGGTGGCGCATCCGCTGGGCCAGTTCACCCTGATCAACTGCGCCAGCCCGGCCTATGTGCAGCGCTTCGGCGTGCCGCAGTCCCCCAAGGACCTGGCACAGCACCAGGTGGTGCAGTACCTCTCACCGTCCACCGGGCAGGCGGTGCCCTGGGAGTGGCAGGAGGGCGGAACCTGCCGCAGCTTGCCGCTGGCTGGGCGGGTGGGGGTGAACAATGCCGAGACCTACATCGCTTGCGCGCTGGCGGGCCTGGGCCTGATCCAGATCCCCCGCTTCGACGTGCGGGAACACCTGGACGACGGCAGCCTGGTCGAGCTGCTGCCGCAGCACCGGCCGGCGCCCATGCCAGTGCAGGTGGTGTATCCGCACCGCCGTCATCTGTCCCGTCGGGTGCAGGTCTTCATGGCCTGGACGGCCGAACTGCTGAGCGATCAGAGCCCGTGAGCTCTAGAATATAGGGTTTTCCCTAAAAATACAGTGTCTCAGAACACTGACAACACCATGCGCTCTGTCCTGACCTTACTGAAAGACCTGTTCCACACCGCCCCGTCCTCGCTGGAGGACAGCCGTGCGGCCTATCTGGCCGAAGCGGCCCATCTGGGTGACGCCGAGCGTCGCCGCTGCGAAATCGAGCACCGTCAGCGCACCCTGCTGATGTTGGCGCCGCAGCTCACCCCGTTCATCCGCTGAACGGGCTGGCGCCCGCCGGGGATCGGAGGGCGCCTCCTTATTTCTCCATGTCCAGCCAGGCCCGATGCGCGATCTGGTTGCGCCCAGCCTGCTTGGCTTGATAGAGCAGCTGGTCCACCTGCCCCAGGGCCTGCTGCGGGCTGAAGCCCTCCGAGGGCATCACCGTGCCCACCCCGATGCTGGCCGTGACCCGCTGGCCATGCGGTGACTGCGCGTGGGGCAGCGCCAGCTTCTCGATCAGGCGCTGGCAGCGCTCGGCCACCCGCAGTGCACCCTCGCCATCGGTCTCGGGCAGGACCAGCACGAACTCCTCGCCGCCGTAGCGCGCCACCAGATCGCGCGGGCCCACCAGGGCCAGGCTGAGCATCTGCGCAATTTCGCGCAGGCAGGTGTCGCCCTGCAGATGGCCGTACAGGTCGTTGTACTGCTTGAACAGGTCCACATCGACCAGCAGCAGGGACAAGGGCTGCTGGCTGTGGCGTGCGCTGTCCCATTCGAGGGCCAGGCTGGTGTCGAGTTGGCGCCGGTTGGCGATGCCGGTCAGGCCGTCCTTGAAGGACAGGGCCTCCAGTTCCTTTTGCAGGGCCAGCAGCTTCTCCTCGGTCTTCTTGCGTTCGCTGATGTCGAACATGAAGCCGACCAGGGCCTCGACTTCCCCCGCGCCGTTGCGCACCACATGCACCACGTCGCGGATCCAGACGTAGCCGTTGTCCTGCGTCAGCGCCCGGTAGTCGGCTTCGTGGTCCACCCCGGCCTGGGACTGGGCGATGCAGAAGTTCACCACCCGCTCCCGGTCCTCGGGGTGGATGCGGCTGGCCCAGTCGTTGGCGCTGACCCAGCTGTCCTGGCGCCAACCCAGCAGCGGTTCGATCTGCGGGCCGATGTAGCCGAAGGTCATCATGGGCCAGTCGATCTTCCAGGGAATGGCCTGGGTGGATTCGAGAAGGGTCTTGTAGACGGCGCTGTCGGTCTGGAGCTCGCGGATCTCAGGCATGGGAGGTGCTGCAGGTGTCCAAGGCACCGCATTCTCCCCGGGTCTTCATCGGGCTGCGGTGACACCGCAGTCACCCTGGTCACGCCATGGCCACCCGCACGGGAATGCGCCGCCGCGCTTGGCCGGTGGCGGGCGGCGCGCCGAAGCGGCCCGCCAGCAGGGCGCCGCAGTGCGGGCAGCGGCCCTCGGGCGTCAGTTCGTAGTGCAGGATCTCGTGCCAATCCCGCACGATCAGCGGCGCACCGCAGCCGCTGCAGAAGGTGGTGCCGCCCGCCGGGTCGTGCACATTGCCGGTGTAGACATGGTGCAGCCCGTTGTCCCTGGCGATGCGGCAGGCGCGTTGCAGTGTGGCGGCGGGGGTGGGCGCCACCTCGGTCAGCTTGTAGTCGGGGTGAAAGGCGGTGAAGTGCAGCGGCACGTCCGGCCCCAGGTGCTCGGCCACCCAGCGGGTCAGGGCCTGCAACTCGGCGTCGCTGTCGTTCAGGCCGGGAATCAGCAGCGTGGTCAGCTCCAGCCAGCAGTCGGTCTCGTGCTGCACGTATTCCAGCGTCTCCAGCACCGGGGCCAGGTGGGCGCCGGTCTGCTGGAAGTAGAAGTCGTCGGTGAAGCCCTTCAGGTCGATGTTGGCCGCGTCCATCTTGGCGAAGAATTCCCGCCGCGGTTCGGCGTGGATGTAGCCGGCCGTCACCGCCACCGTCTTCAGGCCCAGCGCGTGGCAGGCATCGGCGGTGTCCATCGCGTATTCGGCAAAGATGACCGGGTCGTTGTAGGTGAAGGCCACGCTGGCGCAGCCAGCGTCCCGCGCCACCTGGGCGATCTGTGCCGGGCTGGCCTGGTCCATCAGCCGGTCCATCTCGCGGCTCTTGGAGATGTCCCAGTTCTGGCAGAACTTGCAAGCCAGGTTGCAGCCGGCGGTGCCGAAGCTGAACACCTGGCTGCCGGGCAGGAAGTGGTTGAGCGGCTTCTTCTCGATCGGGTCGATGCAGAAGCCTGAGCTGCGGCCATAGGTGGTCAGCACCATGGCCTCGCCCACGCGCTGGCGCACGAAGCACAGGCCGCGTTGGCCTTCGTGCAGCTTGCAGTCGCGCGGGCAGAGGTCGCACTGGATGCGGCCATCGTCCAGCCGGTGCCACCAGCGCGCGGGGTGCTGGTCCGCAGGGGCGATCGGGGCGGTCAGGGGGTTCGGGGTCATGACGGGTCTCGCGCCGCGTCGGTGGGGGGCTGCTCTTCGAAGGCGCACACGCGGTAGCGCGCCAGCGTCAGGTCTTCGGCCCAGAAGTCGGCCGGCAAGCCGGCCTTGCGCTTGAGGGCGGCCAGGAAATCCATCGGGTCGGGCAGCTGTTGCCAGACCTGAGGCAAAAAGGTGGCCTGCCGGCCGCGCCAGTTCAGGATCACGCCGTCCACCCCGGGGTGCAGCCGGGCGCAGGCATCGGCCTCGTCGCGCACCGGCAGGGGCTCGGGTGCGGTCAGCAGCGAGACTTCCAGCTGCAGGTCGGGCCACTCTTCGGCGGTCAGCGGGGCGAAGCGCGGGTCTTCAAAGGCGGCGTTCCGGGCGTTGCGGCGAACATCTTCGTCCAGCGAATGGCGGCCCGCCTCCAGCCGGCCGATGCAGCCGCGCAGCGCGCCGCCCCGGTGCAGCGTGACGAAGGTGGCGCCGGGCAGCGCCAGGGCCGGGTGCGCGGGCTCGGGGCGCAGCGGCAAGTTCAGCACGCTGGCGATGGCGTTGCGTGCCCGGGCCAGCAGGGCGCGGCCCAGCAGCGGGTCGGCATCGGGGTCCAGGGGCGCGGTCGGGCGGTCCGGGGGCGCGGCCTCGGCCGACGCCGCAAAGGCCAGGGCGGCATAGCCGACCACCCGGCTGCGGTCACCCGCGGTGTCGCCGGAATTGCGCAGATCCAGCAGGCGGGGCGCCAGGTGGTGGCGCCGGGCGCACAGCAACGCGCCGTTCAGCGGCATGGCGCCGCAGGCCTCCTGCGGGTCCAGCTCCGGCAGGCGGTGCAGCAACCGGTCCACCGTGTGCGCGTCCACCGCCCGGGCCTGGTCGTAGGGCAGGTAGTGCGACAGGTCGGAGCTGATGACGATCAGTGTCTCGTCGTCGCCCCACAGGCGTTCCAGCACCTGGGCCACCGCCTCGGGCGCAGCATCGCCCACGGCCAGCGGCACCAGCTGGAAGTCGTCCAGCACCAGCTGCAGAAACGGCAGCTGCACCTCCAGCGCATGCTCCTGGGCGTGTGCCCGGTCGCTGAAGCTCACCTGGGGCAGATCGGCCAGCCCGTCCAGCGCGGCCCGGTCCAACGGCACCGGCCCCAGCGGGGTGTCGAAGGCGGCCACCGTGGGCGCGGCCAAGCCATGCACCGCCACGCGGTGGGTGGGGCCCAGCAGCACCACGCGGTGGATGCGGTCGTGCCAGGGCCGGAGCAGTGCATAAGCGTGCGCGGCGACGGGGCCGGAATACACCGTGCCCGCATGCGGCACCACCAGCAGCTTGGGCGGCTGTGAGGCCGGCGGCGGTGCCGGCACCTCGTCCAGATAGCCCTGCAACTCGGCCCGCAGCCGCGCTGGCGCCGCCGGGTAGAAACGGCCCGCAACGGCGGCGGGGCGGTGGGCGGCAGTGGGCATGGCAGACCTCCTGAAGGGACTGCCGCGAAGATGAGCCCTCCGGGGCGGAAATTCAAGCCCGTGGGGTCAAGCCGGTCACGGGGCTGGCTGCCAGGCGGGCCCTGATGGGGATGACGGGAGACGTGGCAGCCGGGTGACGTGGTGACTGGCTTGTTGGGCAGGGGATGTGTCGGGTTTCGACCCACTGCAGGCACTCCCCCTGTCGAAATGGCTATCCGAAACCCGACGATTGGAGCTGCCGGCGGCAAACGACAGCTTGTGCCGCAAAGCCGACGGCTGTGTGCAAGTCGAGGTATAGGCAACTCTGCGCTTGTCGATCCGCCAACAATAACGCAGCAATTGCGAGGCACGCCTCAGAACGAGCGCAGCTGTCCCACGATGGCGTGCGGTCATGCGTACCCCACCTAGGCTGTCAAACGCTGACGCCCAGCGAGGCAAAAGGCCTCCTGCGTGGCGTCCCGCCGGCAGCGGTGCGGGTTTCGTCTCGTCAGCTCTCCAAGAGAAACCACGCTTGCCGATCTGGGTATAGGAGTGATGCGGCAATTGCCAGAGAGGCGATAAGCGGTGTTTGCGGGGAGGTCTTCGGCGGGGGCCAGCTTGCAACAAAGTCCGCAGTCTTGAACACGTCGTAGCCGATCGACCAAACGAGGTTCTCTCCACCCTCCATGAGGTGATCACCGAATCGCACGTAGTCAGCGGGCAAGTAGGCGCTGAACGCGAGCCCGTCGATCTTCCAGAGGCTCTCATCAAAGACATCTTCGAGCCCGAGTTGCACGGCCGCTTTAAGAAGCACGGTGAGCAAATCGACAGGACGCGCGACCAGATCCACGGAATCGGAATAGTCGTTTTGACGTCGGGCGATCAGGTAGTCGAGTGCTCTGTCGCGAGGCAAGTCGCCCCTCGCGACCTTTCCTTCGCACTGGATCAGCGAGTTGAAGAGCAAGCCTGCCAGTTGTTCGCCTTCATCTCGTAGACCCAGTCTCGTGCATGTCGACAGCGCCACACAACATCCTGCGGCCTGCGCGTCGCTGAATGAGGCTACAGAGCCGCTGTAGTAAGCCAAAATCAGCCTGGTCAAACGTCCGTACAGAGCCTCGGCTTCCGCGCGCAGCGTTGCGTCCCGGCTGATTCCTGTTGCCGCGGCTGACCAGCCGAGCACCTTGGTGATCCGTACGGGCAACTCGTGAAGCTCGCTCAAGACACCGCTTCGGTCAGACAGCAGCGCGTACTTGTCAGATTCGAGATCCTTCACAAGTGCCGCCGTCGCACCGACTAGCGACTGCGCTACGTGGTCAACCAAACGTTCAGCGGTCTCCGCGACCAGTTGGTGTCCAAGCGCAGGGAGCAGCGCGACGGCAAGCGTCGCTGCGACTTCCACACTTCTAAACGGGTCGCGAGCTTGGGTCGCTCGCTGAAGGAAGGTGATTGCCAGGCGCTCAGCTAGGCTTGCCATGACCTCCGGATCACTGGCTGATGGCAGAAGCATCGCGCGCACTAGCGACGAGAACTTTCTTGGATCCCAAACCCCGCCAACCGCAGAGTAGGCGGTCCATAGCTCGTCATAGTTCCGTTTGATGACCTCGTCGCTGCCAGTCGGCCAAGTGTGGAGCGCGTGGCGGAGCGAAGAGGCTGGATCGCTTCCGAATCTGGGGTTCTTACAGAAGCCGCGAGAGCCAAACAGGTTCAGGCCCCATACCACCGGGTTCTGCCCGCTTCGGCACAAACGCTGCGAAACCTTCATCCCAATTTCGATGAGATCGAGATTGGCCTTGTGGTCCTGCACAAAGTCGCGACCTTCAATGCAGTCCAGGAGCGCGATCGTTCCGGTACCACCTGCAGGTGTATCGCCCGCGCCCTGATCCTGCGCTGCAGTCGCAACCAGCGTTAGACCAGGGGAGTGTGCGTTGCCCAGGAGGCTCGGCTTGAGCAGGACGCCCAGGTCTTCAATGAGGCCGCCGCTCTCGCAGGCGTCGATGATGATGTTGCTTTGTCCCGGGGCAGCTTCGTTGAGATTTCTGAAGACATCTGCAAGCGACAGTGCTGAAGCCGATAGACCCTTGGGATTCGAGTCGCGCAGCCACATGTAGAAGGCGCCGGCGGACACACTCCCGTGACCTGCGAAGAACAGGGTGAAGGTATCGGGCTGAGGATCTGTGAAGAGCGCATCCCTCAGAACTTGCCTGAGCTCATCGTAGCGTGGCGAAAGCAGCAGGCGCGAACGGCCAGGGTCGTAGTCACCAACTTGCGGCTGAACGAGCGCGTCGAACATTCGCTGTGCGTCCCGCTCGGCCCCGTTAAGCTTTCTCGCGTGGTCGTAGAAGTCGCATCCGATCGCTAGAAGCACTCTCATTGAGAGTCCCCATAGCATACGAAGCGCGCCTTCCGCTCAACCTCACGCGCCAGAGCCTCCGCTGACTTGCGAGCTTTGATCTCTTCGATGCGTTGGTGGAATTCAGGCGGCGCCTCGGCGATGGATTGCTGAAGCTTGTTCGCTGCATCAGGGTGGGAATGGATTTCGGGCAGCTTGACCTTGCCGAACTTGTCCGCAGCGAATTCCACTTTCTCCAGCATCTGCGCGAATGCTTCGCGCGGCGAGCCCTCAGACGGGGAATCGACTACGTTTCCCACACTCGCGGCGGCGGCCGACACAGTGGAATACATCATCTGAGCGAACTGGCGTTCCATGTCCTCGACAAGCCCGCCGACAACTTGGTCGATGACAGTGAGATCGTGGTTCGCAATCTTCTCGAATGGAACTGAGGTCTCAGAAGAGTGCTCTTTGAGACCGGTGGTTAGCGCCTGAGGAGCCGCTGGGTGCGCCCATTGACCCCCGTGCTTGAAACGTTGGGTGTTTTCTGCTCGAAGGTACTTTGAGAACGCGTTCGCTTGCGCTTTGGCCATGAACTTCGTGAACGAGAGGTGGAATTCATCCTCACCAACTTCGTCGGAGAAGTAGTTGGCGCGCTTCCTCAAGGGAGCTGTAGTCATTCTTTCCTCCCATGTAACTGCGCTCGCCGCCGCTCCAATGCGACGGACACCACTGTTGAGTTGACCTTGGGTTTGTACGGCAGTGTAAGGTGACCGCTGGATCGCCACGGCCGACTGCTTGGGTAGCGGATGCGGTCGCTCGCCGAGCCCGGGCAGCCTCGGCGCTGGGCCGATCGCATCGTCGGTACCTGACGCTCGCGTGCGGCAGCTATTGGCCGGGAGCTGCCGACGGCGGCCGGGCGCTGCAGGTGGGCACTCCTCACGACACTTCTCTCGTCCGAATGAATGACCAATTCAAAGGACAAAGGCAACGCTCAGCCCCGCTGGCGCCAACCCTGGGCCGCGCGGGCCAGTTCTTGCGGGGGCAGCACACGCCGGGGTGAATTGACCTGGCGATGAACGGCCAGGTCGCTGAAGGCCTGCACTCGCCGCGGAATGGCTCGAGCCGGTCTCCGAAGCCCCAGATCGCACGGCCCCTCAGGGCGTTTGAACAACGAGGGGCCCGGCATGAAAGACGTGCCGCAGGCGGGCGCAGCCTTCAAGCCGGCTTGGCAAGCCGGCTGCGCAGGATGATCTGTCGGTGGATGTTCTCGCCGACCACGGTCAGGCGCAGGCCACCCGCGTGCCATTCCAGCCAATCCAGCGCCACATAGTCGTCGATGTACCCGGCTTCGATCTCACTCGCACGTCGAAGACGCAGCAGGTCGACACACGCGGGAAGTGCCTCACGCAGGGACTCTCGGCGAAGTGCCAGCGTTGACTGAGGAGTCACGGTCAGACCTTTCAGGCTGGAGACTGTGCGGGCGAACGGCCGTTCATGCGTGCCGAGAACGCCCACGGCACAAGGCCGCAGGGAACCCGACGAACGGATCGCGCCGACCCGATCACCCCATCGTACCCCGCATGGGAGCCTCGTGCCGGCGGCCTGCTACGAAATCTGCGCAGGCAGGTCGATGGCCGAGGGGGGCAGGCCCGCCAGGTGACGGGCCCACATCTGCGCGTACAGCGCTTCGAGCGAGGTGGTGTAGCCGGCCACGTCGAACAGGTGCGCGGCGTGGCGCTGGCGCTCGAAGCCCTGACGCAGCGCCCGCAGCCGCGGCGGGTCAAGCGCCAGGGCGCGGGCCAGGGCCACGTAGTCCGCGCGCGAGTAGGTGATCAGCTCCGGCAGGCCCGCGGCGGTCAGCAGCCCCCCGGCCACCCGCGAGGCAAAGGTCTCCCCGGTCAGGGTCACCAGCGGCACGCCGGCCGAGAGGGCGTCGCTGGCCGTGGTGTGGGCGTTGTAGGGCCAGGTGTCAAGCATCAGGTCCATCAGTGGCAGGCGCGCCAGATGGGCCGCTTGGGACAGATCGGGCGCGAAGATCAGGCGATGCGGCGACACGCCGCGTTCCAGGGCTTCGTTGCGCAGGTTGCCGCTGGCCTGCGGGTCGTCGAGCAGCCACAGCACGCTGTCGGGCACCGTGCGCAGCAGCTCGCACCAGGCGTCAAAGACCTCCGGCGTCAGCTTCCAGGCCTGGTTGAAGCAGGCGAAGACGAAGGCCTGCTCCGGCAGACCGGCGGCCTGGCGGGTCGGCGGCGGTGGCGGCAGGCCGTTCACCCGGCCGCGTGGCTGGTAGCTGTGGGGCAGGCAGGCCAGCGCCTCCTGGTAGTCGCCCGCGGCGCTGTGGGGCGTGACGAAGCGGTCGCTGATCAGGTAGTCGACGAAGTCCTGGCCCAGGGTGCCGGGGTAGCCCAGGAAGCTCACCTGCACTGGCGCGGGCCGGTGGGCGAGCAGCAGGGTCCGGCTGCCCAGGGTGTAGCCCTTGAGATCGACCAGGATGTCGATGGCGTCGTCCCGCATCTGCTGGGCCGCCTGGCGGTCGTCCAGCGCCTGGATGTCACGGAACACGTCGAACTGGGCCATCAACCGCTGGCGCATGCCTTTGCCATCGTCCTTGGCGTGGCTGTAGGCATAGAGCTCGATGCGGTGGCGATCATGGGCCTCGAGCATTTCCACCATCAGCATCGCGGTGGCGTGCTGCTGGAAGTCGCCGGACAGGTAGCCCACCCGCAGACGGGTCTGGCCCGCTGGGCCTGGCGGGCCGCCGGGCGGGCGGTGAGCGAGGGGCTGCGCCGTGTCAGCCGTGGCCTGCAGCGCCGCCAGTCGCACCGACAGCCAGCGCGCGGCACACAGACGCTGCGCGGCCGCGTCGATGCCGGGCATGGCCAGCAGCAGGAAGGGCGGCCAGGCGGCGGCGTCCGGATCGGCCATGTCGGCCCGCACGCGCTCGGGCCAGGTGTGGAAGTCCGCCCACTCGCACCAGGCCCGGGCCCGGGCGTAGTGTCGGATGTGTCGGGAGCCCGACACGATGGGGGCGGCTGGAGGGGGCATGGGACGCTTAAGCAAGTCCTGAGCCGAACCGGGTGCAAGAATCCCAGCGCACTCATGAAACGAGATCATCAATGGCCCGGAGCAGCGACATCGGCGATGGGGCCGCGGCTCGCGCCGCTGCTGCTGGCCTCCCCGGTCATCCAGGCGGAGGCCTTGCGCTACCGACGGCCGGGGTTGGGTGAGCGGCCGTCCAAGGGCCGCACGCGCAACCGGGCCGTTCGGGCGGATTCATGAGTGCGATTCATGAGGCCTAGAGGTCTGTCCCGACTACACAGCGGCCGTCTGGCGTCTTAATGTTCTGCCTTCATGCCCGGACGATCGGGGCATGCGTCACCAGAACGCACAGGGAAGGAGGCCGGCCGTGGAGCCATTGGATGCACAGGTGCTGCGCCAGAGCCTGCAATGGCAGGCCCAGGGGCGGGCAGTCTTGCTTGTCACCGTGGCCCGCACCTGGGGCTCGTCGCCGCGTCCACCGGGCTCCTTGATGGCCTTGTGCGA
This sequence comes from Ideonella benzenivorans, assembly GCF_020387415.1. Classification (GTDB taxonomy): domain Bacteria; phylum Pseudomonadota; class Gammaproteobacteria; order Burkholderiales; family Burkholderiaceae_C; genus Ideonella; species Ideonella benzenivorans. Next base: position 234,280 of record NZ_JAGWCB010000007.1, read on the forward strand.
GGATGGGCGGACGGTGGGCTCGGTTTCCGGGGGCTGCGTCGAGGACGATCTGGTCCACCGCCTGCGCCAGGGCGACACCCCGCTGCACGCCCACCCGGCCCGGCCCGGGCTGGTGCTGATCGGCGCCGGCGACCTGTCGCGCTACCTGGCCAGCATGGCCCGTGGCATGGGGTTTGATGTGATCGTCTGCGACCCCCGGCCCGAGCAGGCCCAGTGGCGCGAGCCCGGCATCGGCTTCAGCCGCGAGATGCCCGACGACCTGGTGCAGCGCCTGCAGCCCGACCGGCGCACCGCTGTGGTGGCGGTGACCCATGACCCCAAGCTCGACGACCTGGCGCTGATCGACGCGCTGCAGACCGAGGCCCAGCTCGCGCGCCTGCATGGCCCGGCCGGCCTCTGCATTGGCAGCAAGACACCGGCGGAGATTGCCCTGTCCATCCTGGCCGAGGTGGTGGCCGTCAAGAACGGCGTGGCCCAGGCCAAGCAGGGCCTGGCCCCCCCACCGTCAACGCAACAGTCTGTCTGCGTGCTCTGAGCGCAGCGGGCGCTGGCCTTTCCAACCCCCTACCGCCGTGGTGAACCCCTCATGACAACCCTGAAGATCAATGGCCGCTCCGTGGCGGTCGACACCCCACCCGAGACCCCGCTGCTGTGGGTGCTGCGCGACGAGCTCGGCATGACCGGCACCAAGTTCGGCTGCGGCATGGCCCTGTGCGGTGCCTGCACCGTGCACATCGACGGGCAGCCCATCCGCTCCTGTGTCACCCCCATGGCCGCGGTGGGCGACCGGGCGGTGCACACCATCGACGCCATGGCCGATGACCAGGTGGGGCAGACCGTGCAGCAGGCCTGGGTGGAGCTGGGCGTGGCCCAGTGCGGCTATTGCCAGGCCGGGCAGATCATGTCGGCGGTGGCTCTGCTCAAGCAACAGCCCCGGCCCAGCGAGCGCCAGATCGACGCGGCAATGGACGGCAACATCTGCCGCTGCGGTACCTATCCGCGCATTCGCGCGGCCATCCAGCTGGCGGCCGCCCGCCTGCAAGGAGCCAAGTGATGAACACCGCCACATTGCAACTGTCGCGCCGCACGGTGCTCAAGGCGGCCGCCGGCGGCCTGGTGCTCAGCGTGGGGCTGGACGGCGTGGTGCACGCCGCCTCCGAGGCCAAGAGGTACGGCGCCGACGCCATGCCCGGTGGCACGGTGGACAGCCCCCTGGTCTTTGTGTCCATCGGCACGGACGGCCTGGTCCAGATCGTGGCCCACCGGGCCGAGATGGGCACCGGTGTGCGCACCAGCCTGCCCATGGTGGTGGCCGATGAGCTGGAGGCGGACTGGGGCTGGGTGAAGGTCGTGCAGGCCGATGCCGACGAGACGCGCTACGGCAACCAGAACACCGACGGCTCGCGCAGCATCCGCCACTTCTACCAACCCATGCGGCGGGTGGGGGCGGCGGCGCGCCAGATGCTGGAGGCCGCGGCCGCCGCCCAGTGGGGCGTGCCGGTGGGCGAGGTGAAGGCCCAGCGCCACGAGGTGCTGCACAGCGCCAGCGGCCGGCGCCTGGGCTACGGCGCGCTGGCCCAGGCGGCCGCGGCCCTGCCGGTGCCGGCCGCCGCCACCCTGCGGCTGAAGACGCCGGCCGAGTTCCGCTACATCGGCAAGGGCCAGGTGCGCGCGGTGGACCTGGCCGACATCGGGCAGGGCAAGGCGGTGTACGGGCAGGACATCCACCTGCCCGGCATGGTCTATGCCGTGGTGGCCCGCCCGCCGGTGGTGGGCGGCAAGGTCAAGGCGGTGGACAGCGCCGCGGCCCTGCAGGTCGCGGGGGTGCAGAAGATTGTCGACATCCCGCCGTTCAAGGGCGTGCCGGCCTTCCAGCCGCTGGGCGGCGTGGCGGTGGTGGCGCGCAACACCTGGGCGGCCATGCAGGGCCGCGCGGCGCTGAAGATCGAGTGGGACGACGGCCCCAATGGCCGCTACGACTCCGCCCGCTACCGCCAGGCCTTGGAGGCCAGTGCCCGTGCGCCGGGCAAGGCGGTGCGCAGCGACGGCGACGCCTTGGCTGCCCTGGCCCAGGCGGCCCCCGCGCAGAAGCTGGTGGCCGAGTACTACCTGCCCCACCTGGCGCACGCCAGCATGGAGCCGCCGGCGGCCACGGCCCTCTTCACCGAGGGGCACTGCGAGGTCTGGACCTCCTGCCAGAACCCGCAGGCGGCGGTGGCCGGCGTGGCGAGCGCGCTGGGCCTCCAACCCGCGCAGGTGCAGGTGCACCAGGCCCTGCTGGGTGGTGGCTTCGGCCGCAAGTCCAAGCCCGACTATGTGGTGGAGGCGGCGCTGATTGCCAAGACGCTGCCGGGCACGCCGGTCAAGGTGGTGTGGACCCGCGACGACGACGTGCGCCACGACTACCTGCACACCGTGTCGCTGGAGCGCCTGGAAGCGGTGCTGGGGCCCGATGGCCGGCCGCAGGCCTGGCTGCACCGCTCGGTGGCGCCGTCCATTGCCTCGCTGTTTGCGCCGGGCGTCAAGACCGAGGCCGAGTTCGAGATTGGCATGACGGCCATCAACGTGCCCTACGCCATCCCGAACGTGCGCATCGAGGTGGGCGAGGCCGAGGCCATGGCCCGCATCGGCTGGTTCCGCTCGGTCTCCAACATCCCGCACGCCTTCGCGGTGCAGTGTTTCCTGAGTGAGCTGGCCCACCGCGCCGACCGGGACCCGAAGGTCTATGCACTGGAACTGATCGGCCCGCCGCGCCGGATCGCCCCGGCCGCGCTGGGCGACCACTGGAACTACGGCGAATCGCCCGAGCTGTACCCGGTGGACACCGGGCGGCTGCGCGGCGTGATCGAGGCGGTAACCCAAGGCGCCCGCTGGGGCCGCAAGCTGCCCCAGGGCCACGGCCTGGGCCTGGCTTTCGCCTACAGCTTCATGAGCTACGCCGCGACCGTGGTGGAAGTGGCGGTGGACGGCCAGGGCGCGCTGCAGATCGTGGCGGTGGACATGGGCATCGACTGCGGCCCGCAGATCAACCCCGAGCGCATCCGTGCGCAGATGGAAGGGGCCGCGGTGATGGGCATCGGCCTGGCGCTGACCGGCGAGATCAGCTTCGAGAGCGGGCACGTCAAGCAGAGCAACTTCCACGACTACGAGGTGCTGCGCCACGCCCAGTCGCCGCGCACCATCCGCACCCACCTGGTCAACAACGACCCGGCCCTGCCACCGGGCGGCGTGGGCGAGCCGCCGCTGCCACCGGTGGCGCCCGCGCTGTGCAACGCGATCTTCGCGGCCACGGGAAAGCGCATCCGCAGCCTGCCGGTGCGTGATCAACTGGCCCGGGCCTGAACGGCGCTCAGTCCGGGCGGGCCGGCTGCAAGGCCTGCCAGACATGGCGCAGGGCGGGATTGCGGTTGGCCACGTTCCGGTAGGCCGCATAGGACAGGCGCAGCGACCAGCGTTCGTCCCCCAGCGGCCGCAACTCGCCACGGGCCACGGCGGGCTCGGCGATGCAGCCCGGCAGCCAGGCGATGCCCAGCCCTTCGATGGCCATCTGGCACAGGACCTCGGCCATGTCGCTGCGGAACACGGCCTGCTCGGGCAGCGGCACCCCGCGCGCTTCGAAGACCCGGCGCACCAACTGCCCCATGTAGGTGCCGTCGGTGTAGAGCAGGTGGCTGGGCGTGGGCCTCTTCGCCGCGGCCGCGTGCGGCGCGGGCAGCGTCGCTTGCAGGGCCGGTGCGGCGTAGGGCCGCAGCGTGTCGTGCAACAGCAGCTTGCGCTCGAAACGATCGGCTTCGAGCTGGATGGGCAGCAAGGGGCTGTCGTAGCACAGCAGCAGGTCGGCCGAGTCGGAGACCAGTGCCGTCACCGCGTCATGCAGATTGCTGGGTCGGGTGTCGCAGTTCGGCGCGGCGCGGTCGGCGAACCAGCTTCGCCACCAGCGCGGCAGCAGGTGGGTCGCCACGGTCAGCGGCAGCGCGATGCGCAGCAGGTCGCTGGATGGATGAGTGCCCAGGGTCGCTTCGTCACGCGATTCGTTGGCCAGCCGCAGCATCTCGGTGGCCTGGGCCACGAAGCGCTCGCCCTGTGCGGTCAGGCAGCTCGGGTACACGGCGCGGTCGATCAGCCGGGCGCCCAGCCAGGCCTCCAGCTGCTGGATGCGGCGGCTCAGCGCGGCCTGCGAGGTGTGGCGCAGCTCTGCCGCCCGCGTGAAGTTGCGCGTCTCGGCGACAGCCAGAAAGTCATGCAGCCAGCGAAGTTCCATCGCGCGCCCTTGCGGATCCAGGGGGCCACTGTAGCGCCGTGCAGGACCGCGGCCCGGCCAGGGGCCCCAAGGGGCTCTTGCAAAAAATGCATCGCTGTCCTTCCCGCAGGCCGGGCAGAGGGGCGCCGCCATGCAGACTTTGCAACCCCTGCCGGGCCCCGGCTTCCTACAGTCGACCGCAGAGCATCTTCGCTCGTTCTGGAGGACGGCATGAAACTGCATTGGCTGGGGGGTGTCGCGTGGCTCTGTGTGGCGATGGGCGCGCACGCCCAAAACCTGGATGGCACGCTGGCCAAGATCAAGGCCTCGGGCAAGATCGTCATCGGCACCCGTGACGCCTCGGCGCCGCTGGCGTACAGCATCGGCGCGGGCCACTACATCGGCTACCACGTCGATGTCTGCAAGCGCGTGGTCGAGGCCATCAAGACCGAGCTGAAGATGCCCGGCCTGGTGACCGAATACACGCTGGTCACCTCGCAGAATCGCCTGCCCTTGCTGATGAACGGCACCATCGACCTGGAGTGCGGCTCGACCAACAACAACGCCACCCGCCAGCAGCAGGTGGCCTTTGCGCCCACGACCTATGTGGTCAACGTGCGCATGCTGGTGCCGGCCAGTTCGACCCTGACGTCGATCAGCCAGCTGGGGGGCAAGAATTTGGTGACGACGCTGGGCACGACGTCCGTGCAGCACTTGCGCAAGAACGAGCGCTCGGCCAACCTGAAATACAACGTGGTCTACGGCAAGGACCACAGTGACAGCTTCCTGGTCCTGGAATCGGGCCGGGCCGATGCGATGGTGATGGACGACAACGTCCTGGCCGGCCTGAAAGCCAGCGCCAAGGACCCGGCCGCCTTCAAGATCGTCGGCGAATCGCTGAGCGAGGAGCCCTGCGCGATCGTCTACCGCAAGGACGACGCCGGGTTCAAGAAGGTGGTGGACGGCACGGTGAAGTCGCTGATGCGCAGCGGTGAACTGGCCAAGCTCTACGCCCAGTGGTTTGTCGCCCCGATCCCCCCGCGCAATGTGTCCGTGGGCATGCCGATGAGCGCGGCGCTGAAGAACGCGATCGCGAACCCCAACGACCGGCCGGCCGAGGCTTACGCCCTTGCCAAGTAACGAGGCCCGTCTCTGATGAACGATGCAACCCGGGTGAACGGGCCGCGCCACGCAGTGGTGATCGGTGCGGGGGCGGTGGGCTGTGTCACCGCCATCGAGGCCGTGCGCGCCGGCCTGCGCGTGACCCTGATTGAGCCGGAGACGCCCGGCAGCCCGCACGCGACGAGCTATGGCAACTCTGGTTGGCTGTCGACCCACTCCGTCATTCCCCCGGCCACGCCGGGGGCCTGGCGCAAGGTGCCCGGCTGGTTGCTGGACCCGATGGGCCCGCTGGCCGTGCGCTGGCGCCATCTGCCCCAGGCCTTGCCCTGGCTGCTGCGCTACCTGGCCGCTGGCTGGACCGAGGCGCGTGTGCAGCGCACGGCCGATGCGCTGCGCACGATGCTGGTCGATGCCCCGGCCCTGCACCGGCGCCTGGCGCAGGAAGCGGGCGTTGCCGAGCTGATCGAGCAGCGCGGGCTGCTGCATGTGTACCGCTCGCGGCAGGCCTTCGAGGCCGAGGCCCTGGGCTGGCGCGTGCGCGCCCGCACGGGGGTGCAGTGGGAGGAATGGGATGCCGCCGAGCTGCACCGCCGCGAGCCCGACCTGGACCCGCGCTACACGCTGGGCATCTACGTGGCGGAAGCCGGCCATTGCCGGGACCCGGGCGCCTATGTGGCCGCGCTGGCCCGCCATGCGCAGTTGCTGGGCGTGCGCGTGGTGCGGGCCCAGGCCACCGGCTTTCGCATCGAGGGCAGGCGCCTGCGCGCGGTGCGGCTGGCCGGCGACGAGATCGCCTGCGATGCGGCCGCCATCTGCGCGGGTGCGCGCTCAGCGCCGCTCGCCGCAGCGGCGGGCTCGCGCGTGCCGCTCGAGTCGGAGCGGGGCTACCACGTGCAGATCACGGACGCCGTCCGCGGCCCCCGCACGCCGATGATGGTGGGCGAGGACAAACTGGTCGTGCACTGGATGAACGGTGGCTTGCGCGCTGGTGGTCAGGTCGAGATCGCCGGGCTGGCCGCGCCGCCCGACTGGCGGCGGGCCGACATCCTCTTCGGGCATGTGAGCCGGATGTTCACCGGGCTGCCGCCGAGCGCCGAGGCGCCCAACGTGCAACGCTGGCTGGGCCACCGACCCAGCACGCCCGACGGCCTGCCCTGCATCGGGCCGTCGGCCGCCACGCGGGACGTGGTGCTGGCCTTCGGCCACGGGCACGTCGGCCTGGGCGGCTCTGCCCGGACGGGGCGGTGGGTGGCGCAGACCCTGGCCGGCCAGGACCTGGACGCTGTCCTGCGGCCGTTCAGCCCGGCGCGCTTTCGCTGAAGACGCCCCGGGGCTGGCGTCGTCGAAGAACACGATGCTGGCCTGGCCGCGGGCCACTTCCCCGCCGCGTCGCATGATGCGTGGCGGGGCAGAGGGTTGAATAGATTTCAATTGAAATCTATTTTGGGTATGCTGCGGGTCATTCCATCACCCCAGCGCCGTCGGCGCACCGCAGGAGACCGCCCCATGCCCCCCCAGCCGGCCACCGTGTACCTCGAAGACCTGTCGGTCGGGGACGAATTCCGCAGTGGCGAATACCAGCTCGACGAGGATCAGATCGTCGCCTTCGCCCGCGAGTTCGACCCCCAGCCCTTCCACACCGATGGCGAGGCGGCCCAGCAGACCTTCTTCCAGGGCCTGGCCGCCAGCGGCTGGCACACGGCGGCCATCACCATGAAGCTGCTGGTGCAGAGCGTGCCGCTGGGCGGCGGCCTGATCGGCGCGGGCGGCTCGCTGGAGTGGCCGCGCCCGACCCGACCGGGCGACACGCTGCGGGCCCACTGCCGGGTGCTGGAGATCAAGCCCTCCCGCTCCAAGCCGGACCGAGGCATCGTGACCACGGAGACGCTGACGCTGAACCAGCGGGGTGAGACCTGCCAGCGTCTGGTGACGCAGATGGTGGTCATGCGCCGGCCGGCCTGAGCGATGGGACGGGTGTCGCGGGCCCAAGCGGAGCTCAACCGGCAGCACATTGTCGAGACCGCCAGCCGTTTGTTCCGTCAGCACGGGGTCGAGAACGTCTCCATTGCGGACATCATGGGCGCGGCCGGCCTGACCGCGGGCGGCTTCTACAGGCACTTCGCCAGCAAGGAGGCGCTGATCGACGAGGCGTTCGCGTTGGCCTTCCAGCAGGCGCTGGGAGCCTGGGAGCAGGTGGCGCGGCGCGGGCGTCCGGACGATGAAAGCGCCCTGGCGTCCCTGGTGAGGTTCTACTTCCGACGCCGTGCGCCGGAGTGGACCTGCCCGGTGCTGGCCTTCGCCTCCCGGGGCGATGCGATAGCACCGCAGGAGCCCGCCACGGCCACCTACCGCCAGGGGGTGGAGGCCCTGCTGGCGCGGTTCCGGCAGCTGGCGCAGCAGGCCTCGGCTCAGGCGGGCACCCCGGCGCCGGCCACGGGCGAGCTGGACCTGCTTTTCGCAGCCATGGTGGGCACCGGCCTGCTGTCGCGGGCGGTGGGCGATGTGCCCTGGATCCGCGACCTGCAGGCCGCGGTGCTGGCCGCCCTGCCGGCGACAGCACCAAAGGCCTGACCGGCCGGGCCCGCTCAGGCGGGCAAGGCGCTCAGGCTATCCAGCGTGGCCAGGCAGGCCTGTGCAGCCTCCTGCCCCTTCGTGATGAAGTGGGTGCGGAAGAAGTTCTGGTGTTCCTCATGCGCGTGGAAGTCGCGCGGGGTCAGCACCACCGAGAACACGGGCACGCCGGTGTCGAGCTGGATGCGCATCAGCGCGTCGATCACCGCGCTGGTGACGAACTCATGGCGGTAGATGCCGCCGTTGACCACCAGACCGCAGGCGATCAGCGCGTCGTACCGGCCGCTGCGGGCCAGCCGCTGCAGGTGCAGCGGGATCTCGAACGCGCCGGGCACCTCGAACTGGTCGATCTGGTGCTGGCCGGGGCGCTGGCGCGCGTACTCGGTGCGGATGCCTTCGACGGCGTTGTGGACGATGTCCCGGTGCCAGCTGGCGCTGACGATGGCGATGCGGTGCATCGTCGAGCCCTGGGCGGGCGAGAGGGAGGTGGTGAGGGGCTGATTCATGGTGATCCTCAAGATGAGTGGCCAGAATCAGGGCGAACGCAGCAGCGCCACCGGCGCCGGAACGCGGTGGCGAAGACATGCGCTCTCTTTCATCCGGACTGTGACCGTCGGCCCTGGCCTCGCACCAGGTCTGCTGACCCCCGCGGCCGTGGTGAGCTGCGGGGCGCTCGCGGGCTCCCATGACATGCATGGATACCGCCGGTGGGGAGTTCCACCCCGCCCTGAGAACGCTTGCCGGTCACGGGGACCGACGCTGACGATTCTAGGCGCCGGCCGAAAACAGCGGTCCCCGCAGGGCCGTCGGGCGGCCCTCACCCGCCTCAGAGCACCGCGTCGAACAGCTCCAACTGGGGCGGACCGAGGTAGAGGTCGCGCTGGACGCCGGCCTGGCCGTGGGCGCGGCGGAAGGCCTCCGAGCGGGTCCAGTCCTCGAAGGCCTGGCGGGAGGCCCAGACCGTGTGCGAGGCGAACAACGTGGCCTCGGCCGTGCCGGGCCCCTGCAGCAGATGGAAGCTCTCGAACCCGGGCACGCCGTCCAGGTGGCTTTCACGCTGGCGCCAGACGGCGATGAAATCGGCTTCGCGGCCCGGCGCGATGCGAAAGCGGTTCATGGCGATGAACATGCAGTCCCTCCAGTCACCCCGGCGGGGTGGCGCGGCTGCAGTATGACCGCCACGCGCGGCACCGGGCTCAGAACAGGTCGCAGGCCCGGTAGCGCAGTCGGGTGTTGAGGTCGCCGCAGACGGGCGCCCACTCGTTGGTGTCGTCCATCATGCTTTCCAGGGCCCGGGCCTGTTGCAGGCTCCAGAACGGAGCCTCGCACAAACGCAGCTGCAGCGACAGCGGGCGGTGGGCATCGATGAAGCGGTCGATGGCCCCGTTGTCGCTGGGCAGGCCCAGCTGGGAGAACAGTTCCGGCAGGTTGTGGCGGGTGGCAGACAGCATGGCAGGCTCCTGACGAACGGCCGAACCAGTCTAGGCAGCGGGCACCGGGCCTGAACTGGGACAAACCAGCAAATGGCCTGACCTGGCGCAAGCGTGCCCCTGGGACGGACCCGGTGGCGGACGCGGTAGGCTTGGGGGCCGGCCGCTGCCGGGGTCCATTTCTCTTTCTCCGATGCAACGTCGTCACTGGCTTTTGTGGGGGGCCGTCAGCCCCCTGGGCGCGCAGGCCGCCCGTCCGCTGCCCACCCCGCGCCCCGCGCCCCTGTCGGCGCTGGTGCTGGCCTGGGCCGACTATGCGCAGCGTTTCGTCACCCCCGACGGCCGGGCCCTTGACCCCGGCAACCAGGGCATCACCCACACCGAGGGGCAGGGTGTGTCGATGCTGGTGGCCCAGGCCTGTGGCGACCGGGCACGCTTCGAGGCGCTGTTTCGCTTCTGCGGCCAGCTGCGGCGGGACGACGGCCTGTACGCCTGGCGTTGGGAGCCGGGCCAGGGCATCACCGACCGCAACAACGCCACCGATGGCGACCTCTACATCGCCTGGGCCCTGGCCCGGGCCGGGCGGCGCTGGAACGCACCGGCGTACCTGGCGGCGGCGGGGGCCCTGGCGCGGGCGGTGCGCACCCAACTGGCGGTCGAGGTGCGCGGGCAGCCCCTGCTGCTGCCGGGCCAGGCCGGCTTCTGGGACACGCCGGCGGCCGGCGGCGCGCCCATTGCGGTGGTGAACCCGTCCTACCTGATCCTGCCGGCGCTGGCCGAGCTGGCGCAGGTGGATGCCTCGCCCTTCTGGGCGGCGCTGACCCAGTCCACGCTGCGTCTGCTGGACACCGCCCGCTTTGGCGCGCGGCAGTTGCCGGCCGACTGGCTGTGGATGGGTGAGCCGGTGAGGCCCTGGCCAGGCCGGCCAGCGCGCTTCGGCTACGAGGCCATCCGCATCGGCCTGTTCCTGGCCTGGTCACGCCAGTCGCGCCACCCCGCGCTGCAGGCGATCGGGCGCTTCATGGCCGAGCCCGGCTTTCCGGCCTGGGTGGACCTGCAGAGCGGGGAGACCGCGCCCTATCCCGCCCCGCCAGGCTTCGAGAGCGTGGCGGCGCTGGTGCGGCAGCAGCTGACCGGCAGCCCGCCGCGCTTTGGCGCGATCGACGCCGACTACTACTCCAGCAGCCTCAGCCTGCTGGCCCGGCTGGCCTGGCAGGACCTGGGCCACGCTTGAGCGCGGCGCGTCTGCGGTGTTGCTTCAGGCGGCGCTGACCACCGGCGCCAGGCAGCGCAGCGTGCCAGCGTCGGCGTCCATCTCCACCCGCGCGCCCACCGGCAGCGTCAGCTTCAGCTTGACGTGGCCGAACTGGGCACCGCGGTAGACCGGCACGCCCAGGCCGCCGAAGTAGTCCTCGAACACCTCGTCGAGCGTCAGCGTGCCGTAGCCGTCGCCCGGCTCGCAGTTCGTGAACTGGCCCAGCACCACGCCGGCCAGTGCGTCCAGCGCGCCGGCCAGGCGCAGCGTGGACAGGGTGCGGTCCACCCGGTAGATGAATTCGTTGATGTCTTCCAGGAACAGGATGGCACCGCGGAAATCGGGCCAGTAGCGCGAGCCCGCCAGCGCCGCCAGCACCGTCAGGTTGCCTCCCACCAGCCGGCCGGTGGCCTTGCCGGGGCGCAGCGTGGTGATGCGGTGTTCGGTCGGAACCAGGCCGGCCGGCGTGCTGTCGACCGGGTTGCGCAGCAGCGCGGCCTGGCCGTCCATCACCAGCGCACGGAAGTTGGCCACGCTGTAGGGGTTCCATTCGGAGCTGGCGACCGGGCCGTGGAAGGTCACCAGCCCGGTCTGCTGCTGGATGGCGTTGAGCAGGCAGGTGATGTCCGAGAAGCCGCCGAAGAACTTCGGGTGGCGGCGAATGTTGGCGTAGTCGAGCCGGTCGACGATGCGGGTGCAGCCCGAGCCGCCGGTCAGCGCGAAGATGCCGGCCACGCTGTCGTCGGCGAACATCGCGTTGAGGTCTTCGGCGCGCTGCGTGTCGGTGCCGCCGAACTGGCCGCGCCGGGCCCGCAGGTGCCGGCCTTCCTTGACCTGGAAGCCCAGCGCCCGCAGCGATTCGATCGCAATCGTGATCGGCTCCTGCTCGTAGGTGGCGTTGGCCGGGCTGACCAGCCCCACCGTGTCGCCCGGGCGCAGACGGCGTGGCGTGAGCACCGGCCGGGCCGGCGTGGCGGCCGCTGCGGCGCCCGCGCCCAGGCTGGCCCCGCTGGCGGAGGCGATCTGCAAGAACAGGCGGCGGCTGGCGGCGGTCATGGCGGGCCTCGTCAAGAAGGGAAAGGATCAGGGCTCAGAGCACGCGAGGCAGGGTGGCGCGCACCTGGGTGCGGTCGCCGAAGTCGAAATGCCACCACTCGGTGCTGATGCCGTGGAAGCCGGCCTGGCGCATGGCCGCGCGCAACCAGCCGCGCTCGATCAGGTGCTGGGCGCTCAGCCAGCCCTGGGCCAGCTGCTCCACCTCGTACTCGGGGTGGGAGCCCGGCTCCATGGCGTCGAAGCCGGTGCCCATGTCCACCTCGCGGCCCTGTGGGTCCAGCAGCGTCACGTCCACCGCCATGCCGAAGGAGTGGATCGAGCCGATCTGCGGGTTCGCCAGGTAGCGCACCAGCGGCGTGCCGCTGAGCTTGGCGTAGAGCCGTTCCTGCACCTGCTGCGGCCGCAGCGCGTCCAGCACCAGCAGCCGGTAGCCCGGCCGCTGCCGGCCCAGCCAGCTGGCCGCGTTGTCCAGCGCCTGGGCGGCCTCGCGCCGCAGGTAGGCCAGGTCCAGCGTGCCGTACACGTTGGCGCCGAAGAAGTTGTTGGCGGTGGCGTAGCGCAGCTCGATCGCGATGTCGGGCAGGGCGGCCAGGGCCTGGAAGTCCGGATGGCCGGGCACGGCCGCGCAGGGCAGGGTCAGAGGGGAGGTCATGGTTCAGGGCAGCCGGGCCAGGCTTTCCTGGGCGATGTCGCCCAGGACCCGGACCAGCTTGCGCGCCGGCAGCCCCAGCGGGGCCTTGGCCAGCGTCAGCAGGTAGAGCTGCACCGGCACGGCGGGGGCCAGCCGCCGCACGCGGATGCGCTGGGGATGGGCCGCGGCGGCGGTGAACGGATCCACCAGGCTCAGGCCCATGCCGGATTCGACCAGCGCCCGTGCCAGCTGGTAGGTCTTGACGGTGACCAGCGGCTGCGGCGGGGCCTCGCCATCGCCGGCCAGGTTCATCACCGCGTGGCCCATCGGGTCGTCGTCGCCCAGGCCGATCAGCTCGCTGGTGATGTTGCCAATGGCCAGCGGGCCGTCCTGGCGCGCCTCGGGGCTGCTGACCGGGCACAGCGCCATCATCGTGCTGCTGGCGAGGGTCTCGGCGCGCAGGCCGGGGTGGTGCGGGTTCTGCAGCGACAGGCCCAGGTCGATGTCGCCGCTGAGCAGCGCGCTGACGATCTCGGTGGTGTGGTTGGTGCTCAGGTCCACCGGCGTGTGCGGCGCCAGCTTGCGCCAGCGCACCAGGGCCTCGGGCAGCAGGTCCACGCCCAGCGTGGGGGTGATGCCGATGCGCACCCGCTCGGCCTGGCCGGTGCGCAGATTGGCCGCCAGGCGGCGCACGCCCAGCAGGTCGCGGTGCAGCCGGTCCACCTCGGCGAACAGGCGGTGCGCTTCCGGCGTGGGGTGCAGCTTGCCGGGCGTGCGCTCGAACAGCGGCATGCCCAGCTGCAGCTCGCAGTGCTGCAGCACCTTGGTGACGGCCGGCTGCGAGATGTGCAGCAGCTGCGCGGCGCCGCTGACCGAGCCGGCCTGCATGATGGCGTGGAAGACCTCGATGTGGCGCAGTCTCATTGGCGCACCACGTTCTTGAAGTCCACGCTGCCGTCGGGCGACATCACGAAACCATGGACGTCCTGGCGCACCGGGATGTAGACGGTGGAGTGGGCGATCGGGATCCAGGGCCGCTCGCGGTGGAAGATCAGCTGCGCCTGCTCGTAGAGCGCGGCACGGCGCGCCACGTCCGGCGTGGCGCGGGCCTGGTCCAGCAGGCGGTCGAACTCGCGGTTGCAGAACTTCACCCCGCTGCGGTTGGCTGCGCAGGACAGGTTGGGGCTGAGGAAGTCGTCGGGGTCGGCGGTGTCGCCCGACCAGCCGCTCATGTAGACATCGTGCTCGCCGTTGTTGGCGCGCTTGAGGTACTCGCCCCACTCGTAGGTCTTGATGTGGGCCCGCACGCCGATGCGGGCCCAGTCGGCCTGAATCAGCTGGGCCAGCAGCTGGCCGTTGGGGTTGGTGGGGCGGCTGACCGGCAGGGCCCAGAGGTCGATGTCCAGGCCCTGGGCGTAACCAGCCTGGGCCAGCAGGGCCTTGGCGCGGCTGGGGTTGTATTCGTTCTTCAGCGTGTGGTTGTAGCCCGGCACCATCGGCGGGAAGGCGCTGACGGCCTGGGTCGCGTCGCCGCGCGGGAACAGCACCTTGAAGATGGTGTTGCGGTCCACCGCGATGTCCAGCGCCTCGCGCACCAGCCGGTTGTTGGTCGGGGCCTTGCGCAGGTTGAACGACAGGTAGGAGACGTTGAGCGCCTGGGTCTGCAGCAGCCGGATGTCGGGCCGGCGCTGGATGGCGGCGATGTCCACATCGCGGATCGGCGCAGTGACCTGGCATTCACCGGCCAGCAGCTTCTGCATCCGCACGTTGGGCTCGGTGGTGATGCTGTAGATCAGCGCCGGCGAGGCCTGGCGGCCGCCCCAGTAGCCCGGGTGCGGCAGCATGCGCACCACATCGTCCTTGGCATAGGACTTGAACTGGTAGGGGCCGGTGCCGATGGGCTGGTTGTTGATCTGGTTGGCGCGGCCCTGGCGCAGCAGCTGCGCGCCGTACTCGGCCGAGTGGATGCCCGCGAAGCCCATCGCGAAGTAGTTCTGGAAGCTGACGTTGGGCCGCGTGAGGTGAAAGCGCACCGTCATCGCATCGACCTTCTCGATGCGCTCGATCATCTGCGCCAGGCCCAGGTTCTCCGGGTAGACGAAGGTGGCCGGGAAGGCCTGGTTGAACGGGTGCTGCTTGTCGATCATGCGGCCGAAGGTGAACAGCACATCGTCCGCGTTGAAGTCCCGTGTGGGGGTGAAATAGGGTTCGGTGTGGAAGTGCACGCCCGGCCGCAGCTGGAACTCGATCGTGCGGGCGTCGGGCGAGATCTGCCAGCGCTGGGCCAGCGCCGGCACCAGCCTGGAGCTGCCGCGCTCGAAGGCCAGCAGGCCCTCGAACATCTGGGTGGTGACGTTGTGGGTGCTGGCCGAATCCCACAGTGAGGGGTCGAAGCCCTCGGGGCTGGCGTCGGCACAGTAGACCAGCGGCCGGGCGGCCAGGGCCGGCTGCCCAGCCAGCGCGAACAGCAGGCAACCCAGGGTCAGCAGCGGCAGGGTGGGGAACTTCATCGGCAGCAGGGGTGGGGCATCAGGGCAGGGGGTCGAGCAGACGCAGGGCGGCCGCCGCCACATCCATCTCGACGGGCACGCCCAGCGGCAGCGCGTGGTTCGGAACGGTGTGGCCGGCGGGCCAGCCGGCCAGCACCGGCCGACCCAAGGGGTGCAGGTAGTCGGCCAGCACGGCGTCGGCATTGTCGGCCTCGGTGAAACCACCCAGCAAGAAACCGGCCACGCCATGCAAGGCGCCGGACAGCCGCAGCTGCGCCAGCAGCCGGTCGATGCGGTAGGGCGGCTCGGCCACGTCTTCCAGGAACAGGATGGCGCCCTCGGTGCGCGCCGCAAACGGCGTGCCCACCAGCGAGGCCAGCACCGTCAGGTTGCCGCCGATCAGCCGGCCCCGGGCCACGCCCGGCCGGTTGAGCGGGTGGGGGGCCGTGGGCGGCGCCAGCCGGTCGCCAGCGTGCCAACCCTGGCGCAGGGCCTCGCTCAGCCGGGCCCAGTCGTCCGGGGCCTTCAGGCCGTCCGAGGCGGGCATCGGCGCATGCAGGCCGGCCAGATCCCAGCGGTCGCGCAGCAGGTGCAGCGCGGTCAGGTCGCTGTAGCCGATCAGCGGCTTGGGGTGGGCGCGCATCAGCGCCGGGTCGATGCGGTCGAGCAGGCGGTCGCAGCCATAGCCACCGCGCAGGGCCAGCACCGCGTGCACGGCGGGGTCGGCCCAGGCGGCGTGCAGGTCGGCCAGGCGTTGGTCGTCGTCGGCGGCCAGATGGTCCAGGTGGGCCGGGCCATGGCAGCCGGTGTAGACGCGGACCTGCCAACCCCGACCGCGCAGCAGTGCCTGCACCGGGGCCAGCTGCTCGCCGGGTGTCGGGCCGGCCGGGGCGACCAGCCCCAGGCAGGCGCCGGGCGGCAGCGGCGGGATCCAGGCGTGGCGGCTCATGGCGTGCCGGGCTTGCCGCTCGGCTCCAGGTGCGGGGCCAGCCAGGCGTCGAGGGCGGCGCCCAGCGCCGGCAGGCGCCAGGTGCTGAAGGCCAGCGGGTGCGGAGCGTAGCGGGTGCCCAGGTTGGTCAGCACGGCGACCAGGTAATGGCGCCGGGCCAGGCCGGGGCGGCCGGTCACGATGCCGGCGTTGGAGGCGTAGTTCTCGGTGGTGCCGGTCTTGTGGGCAAAGCGCAGCGGGGCCTCGGCCTGGGCGGCGCGCAGGTCGCCGGGGTAGAGGTCGCCGGCTACCTGGCCGTGGCCCTGGCGGTCGATCCACTGCGCCGGCAGCTGGGCCGGGATGCCGGGCACCCAACCGGGCAGGCCGGCCAGCAGGGCCGAGGACAGGATGCCGTGCACGCCCTGGGCGGCCAGACAGTCCAGCACCACCTTCAGCTGCGGCGCGCTCAGCAGCGGGCCGTGGTCCTGGCGCGGCCAGGGGGCGGGCGGGGCCAGCGGGTCCAGCAGCCACAGCAGGCGCACCGTGTCCCAGGCGGTCATCTGCAGGTGGCCGACGCCGGCGCCGGCGCGGTTCTGCCAGCCGCCGTCGGGCTGGGTGTCGGCCAGGCGCAGGGTGTGCAGGCCGTGGCGGGCCATCCACGCATGCCAGCCGTTGTGCACTTCGTGGCCGCCTGCGCGGCGGATCAGACCGCAGCGGTGCAGCAGCGCCACCATCGCCGAGGTGGCTTCGTTGCTGCTCTGGGCCATCATGTCCATCGCCCAGGTGCGCACCGGGCGGGTCATCTCGGCAAAACCGAACGCGTCGTCCCAGCGCACGTCGTCGCGGTCCACACAGTGGGCCACCGCCAC
Source organism: Ideonella benzenivorans (assembly GCF_020387415.1). GTDB lineage: Bacteria > Pseudomonadota > Gammaproteobacteria > Burkholderiales > Burkholderiaceae_C > Ideonella > Ideonella benzenivorans. The sequence goes on from NZ_JAGWCB010000007.1 coordinate 250,871, forward strand.
CAGCACCATCAGCTTGAGCAGCGAGGCCGGGTAGGGCTGGACGAAGCGGGGGGCCTGAGGGTCGGTCTGGCGGGCGCCGCTGGGCAGCGGGGTCCAGGCCATCGCGTTCCATTGGGCCTCGGGCTGCCAGGCCACCGAATTGAACAGCGCGTCGGTCTGGTCGGCCAGGTAGCGCACATTGGCCACCGGGCCGCAGCCGGGCTCCATGCGGGCGACCCAGCCTTGCGGCAGATCGCGCGAGAACAGCACGTTGGCCGCCACCGGCGCGCCGCCCTCCGGGAAGGCGACCACCGCCAGGTCCAGGCTGGGGAAGTGGCGCACTGGGCCGCCGCCTTCCAGCGCATCGGGGGTGGCGCCAAAGTCGCGTGCCAGCACGGCCTGGCGCAGGGCCTCGGCCAGCGTCTCGGCGGTCAACGGGGGGACGGGCGCGCTCATGCGGCTTGCAGCTGCAGCCCGTCCAGGGGCAGCGGGCTGGGCTGGCCGGCGATCAGCCGGCTCAGGATGCGGGCCGAGCCGAACGAGAAGGTGAAGCCCAGGGCACCGTGGCCGACGTTGAGCCAGAGGTGTTCAACGGGGCTGGCGCCCAGGATGGGCGCGCCCGCCGGGGTGGCCGGGCGCAGGCCGGACCAGGGCTCGGCCTGTGCGTAGTCGGCCGCGTCGGGCAGGGTGGCATGCACGGCCCGTTGCAGGGCCGCCAGGCGTTGGGGGTCGATCTCTTCGTGGAGGCCGACCAGGTCCACCATGGCGGCGACGCGCAGCTGGTGTCCGATCCGGGTGTACAGCACTTTTTTCTCGAAATCCGTGACGCTCACTTCCGGCGGATGGTGGTGCGCGCCGATGGGAGCGCTCAGACTGTAGCCCTTGAGCGGGTAGAGCGGCAGGCGGATGCCCACCGTCTCGGCCAAGGCGCGGCTGCCGATGCCGGCCGCCAGCACGAATTCATCGCCCGCGATGGGCCCCTGGTCGGTCAGCACGGCCCGGGCCTGCCGCTGTTGCAGCTGGAAGCCCGTCACCTCGGCCTGCACGAAGCCGCCGAAGTTCGGATGCTGGGCCAGGGCCGCGGCCAGCTGCAGGCAGACGGCGTGGCAGTCGGCCACCGCCTCGCCCTCGGTGAAGATGCCGCCGGCCCAGGCCACCGGGCTGTGAGCGAGGGCCGGCTCCACGCGGCGGCAGTCGTCCGGGCCCAGGGCCTGTTCCGGGCCTTCACCCTGGCGCTCGACGCGGGCGCGGGCATGGTCGAAGTCCTTGGGATGCCGGTACAGCACCAGCTTGCCGGGGGCGCGCCAATGGGCCTCGGCCAGTGGCAGCCGGGTGCCGAACTCGGCGCAGGCCGCCTGGCTCAGCGCGCCCAGGGCCAGCAGCCGGCCGGTGGTGCGCTGGTTCACCGGGGCCCGGCAATGGGCCAGGAAAGAGGCCAGCCAGCGCCACTGGTGGGCATCGGCCTCGGGCCGCCAGTGCAGCGGGCCGTCCCGGTCCAGCAGCCACTTGAGCGCCTTCAGCGGCACGCCCTGGTCGGCCAGGGGCGAAACGTAGCGGTAGCTCAGCTGCCCGCCGTTGGCGTGGCTGGCGCCGGTTGCAGGGGTCTTGCTGCGTTCGATCACGCGGACGTTGAATCCCGCTTCCACCAGGGACCAGGCCGTGGTCAGGCCAATGATTCCCCCTCCGATCACGACGATTGTCTTCATCTCCGCAACAAGAATCTGCAACGGAGCCAAGGGTACGGAGCCCGCCGGGGTCGGGCCAATGAAAGCGCGAGGGGTTCCCATAACCTGAGGGCATGATCATGGCGCCCGGTCCGGGGTGAGAGGCCGGCTGCAAAGGGGGCTCGGCCTTAACCAGGGGTTATACCCTCGGCGCGGATTGACATTGGCCCCCGGTGGCAGGCTGCTCCTAAGCTGCCATCCACCTTGGGCTCAGACCACAATCACGGGTGATGCAAAAACGTAGTGAACGGGCGCGCCGCGCCGCTGCCGTGCTGGGCCTGTCGGCCCTGGCGGTGTTGACCGGTTGCGCCACGCCGGCCCCGGGGCCGGCGGCCGCCATCCAGGCCCTGCCTTCGGCGCTGAAGATCGACCGCAGCCATGTCTCGCAGAACCAGGACAGCCGGGTGCTGTACCTGATCCTGCATTACACCGAGGCCAACTTCGACCATTCGATGGACATCCTGACCGTGGAGCGGCCCAACCGCCCGCCGGTCAGCGCCCATTACCTGGTGCGCGAGACGCCGGTGGAGGTCTACCAACTGGTCGATGAAAGCCAGCGCGCCTGGCACGCCGGCCCCAGCTACTGGAAGGGCGCTTCGCTGCTGAACTCCAGCAGCATCGGCATCGAGATCGTCAACAGCGGCCCGCGGCGCGAGCCGGTCGAGCCGGGGGACCAGGATTTCGTGCCCTTCCCGGAAGAACAGATCCAGCAGGTCATCCAGCTGTGCAAGGAGATCGTCGCGCGCCACCACATCCGGCCCGACCGCATCCTGGGCCACAGCGACATCCAGCCCCAGTCCAAGCAGGATCCGGGGCCTTCGTTTCCCTGGCACCGGCTGGCCGAGGCCGGCCTGATCCCCTGGCCCGACGCGGCCCAGGTGGCGGCGGCCCAGCCCCGTTTTGCGGCCCAGCTGCCCGACGTGGGCTGGTTCCAGGACCAGTTGATCGCCTTTGGCTACGGGCTGGAGCGCAGTGGCCAGCTGGACCATGCCACGCGCCGCGTGCTGTCGGCCTTCCAGATGAAGTACCGGCCCAGCCGTTACGATGGCCTGCCGGATGCGGAGAGCGCCGCGCTGCTGGCGGTGGCCAACACGCCTGGCGGCATGCGCATGCTGGGTGCGGGCGCCACGCCCTGAAGCCCGCCTGACGACCCCCGCGCCCCGGCCGACCCGATGCTGTTCCAATTCCTGCTGCGCAAACTGCTGACCCTGGTGCCCACGGTGCTGGGTGTGACCCTGGTGGCCTTCGGCCTGATCCGGCTGGTGCCGGGCGACCCGGTCGAGATCATGATGGGCGAGCGCCATCTGGACCCGCAGGCCCATGCGGCGCTGCTGCACCGCCTGGGGCTGGACCAGCCGCTGTGGCGGCAGTACCTGGACTACCTGCGCCAGCTGGCGCATGGCAACCTGGGCGAATCGCTGGTCAGCCACCAGCCGGTGGCGCAGGAGTTCGCCACCCTGTTCCCGGCCACGGTGGAGCTGGCGCTGGCGGCCCTGCTGGTGGCGGTGTTGGTGGGCGGGCTGCTGGGGGTGACCGCCGCGCTGCGCCGAGGCCGCTGGCTGGACCACGGCGTGATGGGCCTGGCCACCGTCGGCTACTCGATGCCGGTGTTCTGGTGGGGGCTGATCCTCATCATGTACTTCTCGGTCACGCTGGGCTGGACGCCGGTGACGGGCCGCATCAGCGTCGAGTACGACATTCCGGTGGTGACCGGCTTCATGCTGTGGGACGCGCTGGCCTCCGGCCAGGCAGGGGCCTTCGGCTCGGCCCTGCTGCACCTGCTGCTGCCGGCCATCGTGCTGGGCACCAGCTCGATGGCGGTGATCGCGCGCATGAGCCGCTCCAGCATGCTGGAGGTGCTGCGCGAGGACTACATGCGCACCGCGCGGGCCAAGGGCCTGTCGCCCTGGCGGGTGGTGGTGGTGCATGGCCTGCGCAATGCGCTGGTGCCGGTGCTGACGGTGATCGGCATGCAGACCGGCAGCCTGCTGGCCGGTGCGGTGCTGACCGAGACCATCTTCTCCTGGCCTGGCATCGGCAAGTGGCTGATCGAGGCCATCGCCCGGCGCGACTACCCGGTCATCCAGACCGGCATCCTGATGGCCGCCTGCACCTTCATCGCGGTGAACCTGGTGGTCGATCTTCTCTACGGCGTGGTCAACCCGCGCATCCGGGGGCAGGCATGAGCACGACCGAGGTTTCCGCCGTGCAGGCGCCGGGCGGTTGGGCCCGCTGGCAGGCCCGTCTGGCGGCCGGGCGCGATGTCGTCCGCGCCTTTGGCGCGCACCATGGCGCTGTGGTGGCGCTGCTGGTGCTGGCGCTCATCGGCCTGGCCGTGCTGCTGGCCCCCTGGCTGGCGCCACACGACCCGGTGCAGCAGTACCGCGACGCGCTGCTGACGCCGCCGGTCTGGGACGCCGGCGGGCAGGCCCGTTTCCCGCTGGGCACCGACGAGCTGGGGCGCGACATCCTCTCGCGCCTGCTGTGGGGCGGCCGCATCTCGCTGGGCATCGGTCTGGCCTCGGTGCTGCTGTCGCTGCTGCCGGGCGTGGTGCTGGGGCTGCTGGCGGCCTTCCATCCGCGCTGGCTGGCCCCGGCGGTGATGCGGGTGATGGACGTGATGCTGGCGCTGCCCGGCCTGCTGCTGGCCATCTGCGTCATCACGGTGCTGGGGCCGGGGGCGATCAACACCGTGCTGGCGATCGCCATCGGTGCGCTGCCGGGCTATGTGCGCCTCACCCGGGCCGCGGCGCTGGGTGAGCTGCCCAAGGACTATGTGACCGCCAGCCGCCTGGCCGGCGCGGGCAACGCGCGGCTGATGTTCAACGCGGTGCTGCCCAACTGCATGGCGCCGTTGCTGGTCAACGCGACGCTGAGTTTCTCCTCGTCCATCCTGGAGGTCGCCGGCCTGGGCTTTCTCGGCCTGGGCGTGCAGGCGCCCACGCCGGAGTGGGGCACCATGCTGTCGGCCGCCCGCGACTACCTGGTGCGCGCACCCTGGGTGGTGATGCTGCCGGGGCTGGTGATCCTGGTCACGGTACTGTGCGTGAACCTGCTGGGCGACGGCCTGCGCGACGCGCTGGACCCCAAGCTGCGAAAGGCCCGTTGATGCTGCGTGTGCGAAACCTGGGCGTGCGCTTTGGCAGCTCGGTGGCCGTCGAAGGCCTGGACCTGGATGTGGCGGCCGGCGAGGTGCTGGGCCTGGTGGGTGAATCGGGCTCGGGCAAGTCGGTCAGCATGATGGCCTTGATGGGGCTGATCGACCCGCCGGGCCAGGTGCAGGCCGAGTCGGTGGCGTTCATGGGCCGTGACCTGCTGGGCCTGCGCCCGCGCGAGCGCAGGCAGGTGATCGGCCGCGAGATCGCGATGGTCTTCCAGGACGCGCTGACGGCGCTGAACCCGGCCTACCGCGTGGGCGACCAGATCGCCGAGGTGCTGCGTGCCCACCTGGGCCTGCGTGGCGCGGCGCTGCGCCAGCGCACGCTGGAACTGCTGGAGCAGGTCGAGATTCCGGATGCGCGCAGCCGTTTGCGGGCTTATCCGCATGAGCTGTCGGGCGGCATGAACCAGCGGGTGATGATCGCGATGGCGGTGGCCTGCCAGCCGCGGCTGCTGATCGCCGACGAACCCACCACCGCGCTGGACGTGACCATCCAGGCCCAGATCCTGGACCTGCTGCGCCGACTGCAGAAGGAGCAGGGCATGGGCCTGATCATGATCACCCACGACCTGGGGGTGGTGGCCGAGCTGGCCCAGCGCGTGGCCGTCATGTACGCCGGCCAGATCATCGAGACCGGGCCGGCCGCCACGCTGTTCGACCAGCCGCGTCACCCCTACACCGCGGCCCTGCTGGCGGCGCTGCCCGAGCGCAGCCGCGGCCAGGCCCGCCTGCCAGCGCTGCCGGGCAGCGTGCCGGCCGGTGCGGACCGCCCGGCCGGCTGCCTGTTCGCGCCCCGCTGTGCGGCGGTGCAGGCCGACTGCCGTGCGGCCCGGCCCGCCTGGCAGGGCGCGGTGCGCTGCCTGCATCCCTTGGCGCCGCAGGGCGAGGAGGCCACGGCATGAGCGAGATCCTGCTGGAAGCCCGTGGCCTGGCCCGCCACTACCCGGTGCGCGCGCGCTGGTGGCAGAAGCCCCGGCTGCTGAAGGCGTTGGACGGTGTGAGCTTTGCGGTGCGGCCCGGCCGCACACTGGCGGTGGTGGGGGAGTCGGGCTGCGGCAAGTCCACGCTGGCACGCCAGCTGGCCCTGATCGAGCCCCCCTCGGCCGGCGAGCTGTGGCTGGACGGCCAGCCGGTCGGCCAGGCCGACGCCACGGCCCGGGCCACGCTGCGCCGTCAGGTGCAGATGGTGTTCCAGAACCCGTTTGCGGCCTTGAACCCGCGCAAGAGCATCGCCGCGACGCTGGCCGAGCCGCTGCTGCTGAACACGCCGCTGGACCGCGCTGCCCGCTGGGAACGCATGGCCCGCATGATCCGCGAGGTGGGCCTGGCCGAGGACCATCTGCTGCGCTATCCGCACATGTTCTCGGGCGGGCAGCGCCAGCGCATCGCGATCGCCCGCGCCATGATCCTCAACCCGCGCGTGGTGGTGGCCGACGAGCCCACCTCGGCGCTGGATGTCTCGGTGCAGGCCCAGATCCTCAACCTGTTCAAGGACCTGCAGGCGGCCAATGGCACCGGCTATGTGTTCATCTCGCACAACCTGGGCGTGGTGGAGCACATGGCCGACGAGGTGATGGTGATGTACCTGGGCCGGGCGGTGGAGCAGGGCCCGCGCGACGCGGTGCTGCAGGCGCCGCTGCACCCCTACACCCAAGCCCTGCTCAGCGCGGCGCCCACCTTGGCCCCGGCCCACGCCGCGGCCAAGGTGCACCGCATCCACCTGCAGGGGGAACTGCCCAGCCCGCTGGCGCCGCCCTCGGGCTGCGCCTTCCACCAGCGCTGCCCCCGGGCCACGGCCGAATGCGCGGCCGAGGTGCCGGTCTGGCGCGAGGTGCAGGGCCGCCACCTGGCCTGTCACCGGGTCTGAACCCCGCGCTCTCATCTTCGGGCGCGCAAGGAGGCGCCCTGCCATGCTGTCCTTCAAGTCGGTTCAATATGTCTCGCCGCGGCCCGGGCCGCGGCTGCTGGTGCTGGGCACGGTGCACGGCAACGAGGTCTGCGGTGGCATCGCCATCCGGCGCCTCATCGACGCGCTGGACCGCGGCGAGATGGCGCTGGACTGCGGCACGCTGACCCTGGTGCCCATCAGCAACCCGCTGGCCTTCCAGAAGGGCGAGCGCAACGGTGACCGCAACCTCAACCGGCGGTTGATGCCCACGGCCACGCCGCGGGAGTTCGAGGACCACGCGGCCAACTGGCTGTGCCCGCTGCTGGCCGAGCACGAGGTGCTGCTGGACCTGCACTCCTTCCAGGGCGGCGGGCCGGGCTTCGTGATGGTTGGCCCGCGCGACAACACGGGCGCCATCGAGCCCTTCGTCCATGAGGCCAAGGAACAGGCCTTCGCCCGTGCCCTCGGGGTGGGGCGGGGCGTGTGGGGCTGGCTGTCCACCTACGCCGCGGGCGTGCAGCGCCGCGCCGCCGCCGGGGTCACTGGCGGCGACCTGTCGGTGGACTATGGCGTGGGCACGACCGAGTTCATGCGCCGCCAGGGCGGCTGGGGCGTCACGCTGGAGTGCGGCCAGCACCAGGCGCCCGAGGCGCCCGAGGTGGCCTACCGCGCCATCGTCAACGCCCTGGCCCACCTGGGCATGCTGCGCGATGCGCTGCCCCCGGTGCCCGCGTCGATGGACGGCCTGCAGATCTTCGAGGTGGTGGACCGTGCCAGCGAGGGCGATGGGTTCGCCCGGGCCTGGCGCAGCTTCGATGCGGTGCCGGCCGGCGCGCTGATCGGCACCCGGGCCGATGGCCGCGAACTGCGGGCCCCCGAGGACGTGGTCATGCTGTTCCCCAACGACCGGGCCCCGGCCGGCCAGGAATGGTTTTACCTGGCCCGGCCCTCGGAGCGCTTTCGTTGAACCGCCCCGGCCTGCCCAGGCAGCAAGCAGCCGACGCGATGGGTCGGCTTTTTTTTGGCCGTGACGCCACGGCCGACGCATTTTTTTCGAGATCGGGGCCGCCGTGCAGACACGGGACACGGGCGCTCGGAGATGAACCAGAAACGTGCACCGGCACTTTGTGGCCCGGATTTTGCGAAACATGAACCATGTTTCCAGTCGTTCCGGGCCGCTCTCCGCGCCGTGTTGGGGCAGCCCGCCGGGAAGCGCCTCACGCCATCGCACCAAAACGGCTTGTGGCGGAACCGGTCTGCCGGGCGGGGGTATGAGTCCAGGTTATCGCCCCGGCACAAGTCGGCATTGTTGTTCGGGCACGGCCTTCCCTACGCTGAAAGCCAGAACCTGCTGATGACAGGTGAATGAATTGGAAACAGGGATTTTGTTCATCTGAGAGGAGAGGTACTTTGTTGTTCAAGCTCAATCGGCTCACGCAGAGCCTGGTCATGGTGGGCCTGGTGCTGCCCGTCATGGCCCACGCGCAGGATGTGCCGGCCACGCCGAAGAAGGACGAGGCCAAGGCCCAGCGCATCGAGGTCACGGGCTCCAGCATCAAGCGGGTGAGGGATGAAGGGGCGGTGCCGCTGCAGGTCATCCGGGCCCAGGACCTGGTCAAGCAGGGCATCACCAGCGCCGAGCAGTTCGTGGCGACCTTGTCGTCGAACGGCAATGGCATCGACAACATGACCACCAACCAGGGGGGCGACTTCCTCGGCAGCACGGCCGACCGGCCCCACAACAACGGCGCGGCTGCCGCCTCGCTGCGCGGCCTGGGCGCGCAGTACACGCTGGTGCTGCTCAATGGTCGGCGCCTGTCCACCCACGGCCTGAACGGCACCTCGGTCGACCTGAACTCGATTCCGATGGCGGCGGTGGACCGCATCGAAGTGCTCAAGGACGGCGCGTCCGCCATCTACGGCACCGACGCGATCGGCGGGGTGATCAACTTCATCCTCAAGCGCGACTACCAGGGCCTGGAGATGACGGCCTCGGCCGACAAGACCCAGCATGGCGGCGGTGACATGTACCGCCTGTCGGTGCTGGGCGGCACGGGCGACTACGAGGCCGACGGCTACAACGCGCTGTTCAGCCTGACCTACGACACCAACAACCGCTTGCGTGGGTCTCAGCGTTCGTTCCAGAACGGCTACCAGCCCGACCGCGGCCTGGCGCCGGACACCACCGGCACCCCGTTCGCCACCATCGGCGCGTCGTCCGGCACGGCGCTGTCGGGCTACTACACGCTGCCCGGGGACACCCAGTCCTACAACAAGGCCAACCTGCTGGCGCTGGAGGGCAATTGTTCGGCGGGCACCGACATGGTGGCCTACCGCGGCGACATCACCGGCTTCAACAACAACAACAAGGCCTGCGCCTACGACTACGGCAAGCAGTGGAGCCTGATGCAGCCGGTGGACCGCTACAACCTGGTGTCCAAGGTCAACTTCAAGCTCTCGCCCGATCACATGCTGACGGCGGAAGTGGTGGCCTCGCACACCGAATCGGCGGTCGAGTACACCCCGATCCAGATCACCACCAAGTCGGCCGGCGCGCTGTACCCGGCGTACATCAAGGACAGCAGCGGCAACCTGGTGCGTTCGCCCTATTACCAGGACCTGACTGGCCTGGTGCCCGGCTTTGACAACACCAAGGACGAGCTGATCCGCTGGCGCTGCCTGGAATGCGGCCCGCGTCAGCAAAACACCAAGACCGACGCCTACCGCGTCCTGCTGGGCCTGGAAGGCGTGCTGGGGGGCGACTGGGACTACAAGACCGGTCTGTCCTATGCGCAGAGCAAGGCCGACACCACCCTGGGCGACGGCTACCTGTACCAGGACCAGCTGACCGCCGCGATGGCCACCGGCCTGATCAACCCCTTCCTGCGGGCTGGCGAAACCCAGACGGCCGAGGCGATGGCGCTGCTGAATGCGGCCAAGGCCAAGGGGGCCAAGCTCTACGGCGGGCAGGCCAGCGTGGCCGAGTTCGACGCCACCGTCTCGCGCGAGATCTACCGCCTGCCGGCCGGTCCGGTGGCGATGGCGCTGGGCCTGGATGTCCGCAACGAGAAGTACAAGTTCAACGAGTCGGCAACCAGCTATCCCGCGATCAACGGCGTGAGCGCACCGGCGTCGCTGGACGAGGCCAGCCGCGACATCAGCGCCGTGTTCGGTGAGCTGGACGTGCCGTTGATGAAGAACCTGGACCTGCAGGCCGCGCTGCGCTACGACCACTACAACGACTTCGGCGCCACCACCAACCCGAAGGTGGCGCTGCGCTGGCAGCCGCTGCCGGAGCTGGCCTTCCGGTCCTCCTACAGCGAGGGCTTCCACGCCCCGGGCTTCGAGCAGCTCTATGGCGGCGCCAGCACCGGTCAGTTCAACAGCGACATCAACGACCCGGTGCTGTGCCCCAACGGCGGCACCGACGCGAACGCCTGCGGCATCCGCCCGGAGATCGTCACCACCAGCAACCCGAACCTGAAGCCGGAGACCTCCAAGCAATGGTCGATCGGCTTCGTGGCTTCGCCGCTGCCGTGGCTGACCTCGAGCGTGGACTTCTGGAACATCGAGATCGACAACAAGATCGCCGCGCTGTCGGGTCGGGCGCTGATGGCCCACTACGACCAGTATGCGCAGTACGTGGTGCGCGATGCCGATGGCTACATCTCCCAGGTGAACGCGCCGTTCATGAACCAGGCCGGCGCCAAGACGCGCGGCGTGGACCTGAACCTGACGGCCAACATCAAGGACGGGGCCAACAGCTGGGTGGCGAACTTCGACGGCACCTACACCAGCAGCTACAAGTCGCGCTTCAGCGCCAGCGACCCGTGGACCGAGCTGGTGGGCACCTTCGGCGACGCGATCTATGGCTATGACCTGCATGTGCGCTGGAAGCACCAGGCCTCGCTGACCTGGTCGCGCGGCGATTGGAGCGTGACCGGCGTACAGGCCTTCACCGGCCACTACCGCGACGAGGTGGACGGCTTCGGTTCGGGCGTGACCTCGTCCAATGCGCCGACCTGGGTGAAGAGCTACACGCTCTACCACCTGTCGGCCACCTACACCGGCTTCAAGGACACCAGCGTGACCTTTGGCGTGAAGAACCTGTTCGACACCAAGCCCTCCTACAGCGCCCACAATGTGGACAACGTGGCGGGCGCCGGCTGGGATGCCCGGGTGGGCGACCCCCGGATGCGTTCCTTCACCCTGCGCGTGAACCACAAGTTCTGAGCGCCGCACCGGCCCACCCGGCCGGTGCCTGGATCCCACCCCCACCCCCACCCCCACCCCCACCCCCACCCCCACCCCCACCTCCGGCCTCGGACGCGGGGGTTTTCCGTTGGGGGGCTCAGCGCTGTTCGGCGACCCAGTTCACCAGCCGATCCACCACCTGGGCGCCATGGCGGGTGGCCTCGGGCTGGTTGACGATGGCCACCACCACCCAGTCGCGCTCGCGGCGGTCGCGCACATAGCCAGCCACCGCCACCACGTTGTTGAGCGTGCCGGACTTGAGCCGGGCCCGGCCTTGGGCGGGTTGGTCGTGGAAGCGCCGGCGCATCGTGCCGTCGACACCGGCCAGTGGCAGGCCGCTGCGCAGTTCGGGGGCGTAGGGCGATTGGTCGGCGGCGGCCAGCAGGGCCGCCATCGTGGCCGGTGCGATGCGCTCGCTGCGCGACAGGCCGGAACCGTTCTCCAGCACCAGGCCATCGGCCGGCACGTCATGTGCCTGCAGCCAGGCGCGCACGGCCCGGCCGGCCGCCTCCCGCGTGTCCAGGGACGGCGCCACCGGGGCCGGGCCGCGCATCCGCTCCAGCTCGATCTGCTGCCGACCCAGCCGCAGGAACACCAGCCGCGCCAGGATGTTGTCGGAGCGCTTGAGCGTGTTGCGCAGCACATCGGCCAGCGGCGCATCCCGGTGCTGCGCGACCAGCTGGGTGCCCTCGGGGGTGTGGCCTTCGCGCACCGTGGCTTGGGGGCCCCAGCGGCCGCCCAGTTCCTGCCAGAGCAGGCGGACGGCCTGGCTCACCAGCCACTGGCTGTCGACCAGGTTCAGGGGTTCGCGCTGCGTGCACTGGCGCGGGAACCGGCCTTGCAGCGCGATCGTCACCGTGCCCTGCGCATCGGTGCGCACCTCAGGGGTTTTCCACTGGGCGTCCCAGTCGTCACACGGGGCGTCGATCAGCGTGATGGCGCGGGTGTCGAAGCGCACCCCGGGCAGCGCGGGCCAGAAGCGGGCCTGCAGGGTCTGGGCGTCGCTGCGCAACTCGGTTTGCAGCAGGTGCTGGTTGAAGTCCAGCGCATCGGGGATCACGTTGTAGTCGAACTCGGGGGCCTCGTCGAAGGGCGGTACGCCGAGCTCCATGCGGGCCGGCTGGAACAGCGTGCGGTCCACCACCACGCCATCGGCCAGCGTGGTGACACCGCTGTCGCGCAGCTGGCTCAGCAGCGTCCACAGCGCGCCCCAGTCCAGCGCGGTGTCCGCGCCGCCGCGCAGGTACAGCGGCCCGGTCAGCACGCCATCCTGCGGGGCCTGGGCGATGCGCAGTTCCGTGCCGCCCTGGCTGGCCGGCCCCAGCCGGTCCAGCGCGACGGTGGCCGTGACCACCTTCATCGTCGAGGCGGGTTGCACGGGCACCTCACTGCGCCAGTACAGCCCCTCTTCGGGGTGGCCGAGCGGGTAGGCCGCCACGGCCAGCGCCTGGTCGCTCCAGCCGCTGTCGGCCAGGGCCTGTGCGACCGGGGTGGGCGGCACAGGCGGGCGGGGGGAATGGGCGCAGCCCGCCAGGCTCAAGGCGCAGGCGGTGATCCACAGGGCACGGGAAAAAACGAAAGGCATGCGGAACAGAGCAAGGAAAGAGTGCAGGGTCGCCCAGGCATGCATCAAGCATGCCGGGGGAGGGCGCGGGTTCAGCGGGGTGACGACAAGGCCGGCGCGGCCTGAGGCGGGCCGAGTTCGGCGTGGTTCACGATGGTGTTGCGGCCACGCCGCTTGGCTTCGTACATCGCGGCATCGGCCTGGTCCACCAGGGCGGCGCCGGTGCCGTCGCCGGCCCAGACCGCATAACCCAGGCTCACGCTGAGCGGAGGGCAGCCCGGGGGCACGGGGATCCGCGCTTGGGCGATCTCCCGCATGAGCCGCCGCATCAGGGCCGGCGCCTGGGGGGCCGACATGCCGGGCAGCAGCAGCACGAATTCCTCGCCGCCCCAGCGGCCGCACCGGTCGCTGCCCCGCAGGCAGCGACGCAGCAGCTGCCCCAGGGCCTGCAGCACCCGGTCGCCTGCCGCGTGCCCGCCCTCGTCGTTGATGCGCTTGAAGTGGTCCACGTCCAGGAAGGCCAGGGTCACCGGCAGCTGGAGGCGGCGGGCCAGCGTCAGCGCGGCGTCCAGTTCGGCCTCGAAGGGGCCGCGCCGCAGCACGCCCGTCAGGTTGTCCACCCGCGCCAGGCGGTTGGCCCGCACCACCTGCCGGCCCAGCATCATGCCCAGCCAGCTGATGTGGAACAGCCCGGAGGTGATGGCGAACGGAATCAGCGAGGACGCGCCATGGTCGTTGCGGGCCGCATAGCTGTGGGCCGCCGCGGCCGGGTTCAGCAGCAGGTGGACGAGAAAGGCCAGCACCGCCAGGCCCATCAGCCCGAAGGGCAGCAGGGGCAGCCAGCCATAGCGGCCGAACTCTTGGTGGATGGGCTGGCGCAACCAGACGATGGGCATGCCCAGCAGCAGCAGGAAGGCCGTCTGGTACACCGCGAGGGACGTGAGGTCGGCCACCGCCGCGGGCAAGGGCAGCCAGGTGGCTGCCACACCGAGCCCCAGGGTCAGGGCCCAGAACCCGCGGTGGCGCACATGGCCGTGGACGAAGGCATCGGCGCCCGCGCTGACCAGCGTCGCACTGCCCAGGCCCAGCGTCATCAAGCCCTGCGCCACCGGACGCAGGCTGCCATCCTGCATGATCTGCAGCCAGGCGGTGGCGGCGTCACAGGCACAGGTGGCCAGGAACAGCAGGGCCGAGCGTCGTTCGCGCGGCATCAGGGCCGCGATCAGCCCCCAGCACAGGCCGAACAAACCCAATTGAACCAGGGCGAGGGTGAGCGCGAGGCGGGACTCCATGCCAGGCGGCGGACTTTCTGTGGGAGGAGAGAGGGGGGAGCGGTGCGCGCGGGGTCAGCAAGGACTTGAGGGGCCTGTTAGGCTGCCGTCCCAACGCGGCAGTGATTGTTGCCCATCTCGCCCCAGGATCCATGTCCTCCTCTCCCGAACTCGCCCCGCCCAGCCCCGAAACACGCCGGCCCGACCATCTGGCCCATCGCCCCGAACAGGACCGGCTGCTGTTGCGCACCGTGTTCGCGCTGGGCACCGGCGGCTTCGCCATCGGCACCGGCGAGTTCGTCATCATGGGCCTGCTGCCCGAGGTGGCGCGCGATCTGGCCATCAGCATCCCGCAGGCCGGCCATGTCATCAGTGCCTATGCCCTGGGCGTGGTGGTGGGCGCGCCGCTGCTGGCGGTGTTGACCGCCAGCTGGCACCGCCGCAGCCTGCTGATGGCGTTGATGCTGTTGTTCGGCCTGGGCAACCTGGCCAGCGCGCTGGCACCGGACTACCTGTCGCTCAACTTGCTGCGCCTGTGCGCGGGCCTGCCGCATGGCAGCTACTTCGGCATGGCCGCGTTGGTGGCCGCGGCCTTGAGCGAGCCCCACCAGCGGGCCCGGGCGGTGGGGCTGGTGATGCTGGGGTTGACCGGCGGCACCTTGCTGGGCGTGCCGGTGGCTTCTGCCCTGGGGCAGTGGCTGGGTTGGCGCGCCGCTTTCGTCTTCGTCGGCGTGGCGGCCCTGTTGTCGGTGGGCATGATCCGCGCCTGGGTGCCCAACCTGGCGCCGCCGCCCGGGGCCAGCCCGCTGCGCGAGCTGGGCGCGCTCCAGCGCAAGCAGGTCTGGCTGACGCTGGGCATCGCGGCCATCGGTTTTGGCGGCATGTTCTCGGTGTTCAGCTACGTCAAGCCCACGCTGCTGCAGGTGGCGGGCATGCCGCTGGCCTGGATGCCGCTGGTGCTCTCGCTGTTCGGCGTGGGCATGGTGGGCGGCAACCTGATCGGTTCGCGCCTGGCCGACAAGGCGTTGATGCCCACGGTGGGCGGGCTGCTGCTCTGGTCGGCCGCCGTCCAATTGCTCTACGTGCTGACCTGCCACCACCCGCTGACGGCGGCCTTGACCGTGGTGCTGGTGGGCACGGCGGTGGCCATCGGCCCGGCGCTGCAGATCCGGCTGATGGACGTGGCCGGCGATGCCCAGGCCCTGGCCGCTGCGCTCAACCACTCGGCCTTCAACCTGGCCAATGCGCTGGGCGCCTGGCTGGGCGGCCTGGCCATCGACGCCGGCCTGGGCTACCCGTCCACCGGCTGGGTGGGCACGCTGCTGTCGCTGGGCGGCTTCGGCATGTTCTGGTGGGCCCGGCAGGACGCGCGCCGCGCGGCGCAGGCGCCCGCCACCGCGTTGACGGGCTGAGGGGCTGAAGGCCCCGACCGCGCTGCTACACTGCCTCCCGCTTCAGGTGCTTCTGCCGGCTGTTCATGCGGCAGGAGTGAAACGGGAAGCCGGTGCGTGGCTCGCTTTGGCGAGTTGCAATGCCGGCGCTGCCCCCGCAACGGTAAGCGAGTCCGTGGCCCGATCGGCCGGCATGACCCATGCCGGTCTCGCCACTGTGTCCTGCGGGACATGGGAAGGTGATCGGGTCCGGATCGGGTGTTTCGCACCCGGTCCCTCGTGAGCCCGGAGACCGGCCTGTCGCACAGGAACAGTCCGTCACGGTGGGTGGTGGGGTGTGCGTGCCGCCGGTCGGGCCCTGTCGGGTCACATCCCCTCTCACCTGGCCGGGTGTCGCCCTCGTGCCGGCCGTCCATCCCTCTTTCCGCCTTGACGGGCTGATGTCGCCGTCAATGTCGCGCCCGGTGGGGGCGCAGGAAAGAGAGACCCATGCACATCGAACCCGGCCTGCTGGCCCAGACCCAAATCCTGGCCGCCAACGGCGTGGCCGCCGCCGTGCTGGCCAGCCACGCGCCCGCGCTGTTGCGCCGCCCGGTGCTGTGGCTGCGCACGCTGCTGGCCACCGTGTTCTTCACGCTGTTCATGCAGATGTTCCACCTGCAGGTGGGGCCGTCGGAGCTGCATTTCGTGGGCGCCATGCCCATCTACCTGACCCTGGGCTACCTGCCCACGCTGTTCGGCTTTGCCGCCGGCCTGCTGCTGCAGGGCCTGGTGTTCGAACCGCAGGACCTGCTGCACCTGGGCGTGAATTCCCTCTCGCTGATGGTGCCGCTGATGGTGCTGCACGCCACGCTGGGCCGCCGCCCGCAGGCGCTCACCGTGGCCCGCGTGCTGCGGCTGGACGCGGTCTACTACGCCGGCGTCACGCTGATGGTGGGCTTCTGGCTGTCGATGGCCCAGGTCGCCACGCCGTTCTCTGACTGGCTGTGGTTTGCCAGCAGCTACCTGAGCCTGGTGGTGCTGGAGCCCATGTTCACGCTGACCGTGCTGACCGGCCTGCAGCGCCTGAACCCGCCGGCCTGGCTGCGCCTGTGCTTTGACGAACGCCTGAGCCGCGCCTGAGCATGGCCGCCCACGACAGCGCCGCGCCGCCAGGCCGCGGCACGGTCTGGTTCGTCGGTGCCGGCCCGGGGGACCCGGACCTGCTCACCGTCAAGGGCCGGGACCTGATCGCCCGCGCGGGCGCCATCCTGTTCGCCGGCTCGCTGGTGAACGTGGCGGCCACCCGCTGGGCGCCGCCGGGCTGCGTCATCGCCGACAGCAAGGACATGACGCTGGAACAGATGGCCGCCTGGCTGATCGACCAGGCCGGGCGCTGCGAGACCGTGGTGCGCCTGCAGACCGGCGACCCGGCGCTCTATGGCGCGCTGATCGAGCTGGTGCAGCCGCTGGACGCCGCGGGCGTGCCGCTGCGGGTGGTGCCGGGCGTGTCCTCGGCCATGGCCTCGGCCGCTGCGGCGGTGGAAAGCTTCACCCTGCCCGAGGTGACGCAGACCACCATCTTCACCCGCGTGGAAGGGCGCACGCCCATGCCCGCGGGTGAGGACCTGGCGGCCCTGGCCGCGCACCGCAGCACGCTGTGCATCTTCCTGTCCATCACCCTGCTGCACAAGGTCGAGGCCGGCCTGCGCGCGGCCGGCTGGCCGGAAGACGCGCCCATGCTCGTCGTTCACAAGGCCAGTTGGCCCGGCGAGGAGCAAATCGTGCGCGGCACTCTGGCCACCATCAAGCAGCAGTGCCGCGACGCCGGCATCGTCAGCCAGGCCATGGTCATCGCCAGCCCCACGCTGGGCGCGCGCCACTGGCCCGCGCTGACCCGCTCCAAGCTCTACGACCCCAGCTTCACCCACCGCTTTCGAAAGGCCAGCGCATGAACACCGACCTGAACACGGCCCTGCGCGACACCACCCTCTTCATCGTGGGCCACGGCTCGCGCGAAGAGAGTGGCAACCAGGAGATCCGCGACTTCGTGGCCCAGTGGCGGGCCCGCCAGCCCGGCTGGCGCATCGAAGTGGGCTTCATCGAGTTCGCGTCCCCGTCGCTGCACGACGGCCTGCGAGCCGCCGCCCAGGGCGCGCGCCGCGTGCTGGTGCTGCCGCTCATTCTGAACGCGGCCGGCCACGTGAAGATGGAGATCCCCGAGGCCATTGAGCATGCCCGGGCCGACTGCCCGCAGGTCGAATTCCTCTACGGCCCGCACCTGACGGCCTGCGATCCCATCCTCGACATCCTGAAGCGCCAGCTGCGCCATGCCATGGCCGCGCTGGACATGCCCGACCCGACCACCACCGGCGTGGTGCTGCTGGGTCGGGGCTCCTCGGACCGCGGCGCCAACGGCGACATGGCCAAGATGGCCCGCTGGCTGCAGGAGGCCGGCGACCACGAGCTGGTCGACCTGGCCTTCACCGGCATCACCTTTCCGCGTCTGGAGCGGGTGGTGCAGCGCCAGGCCCGCATCGGCATGACGCAGCTCGTGGTGCTGCCGTACTACCTCTACACCGGCACGCTGATGCAGCGCATCGGCCGCCAGGTCGAGCACCTGCGCGCGCAGTACCCGCAGATCCGCTTCGCCCTGGGCACGCACTTCGGCTTCGAGCCCGAGATCTTCGCCCTGCTGGAACAGCGCGTGACCGACCTGGTGGCCGGCCGCCAGGACAGCGCGCTGAGCTGCGACGGCTGCCGCTTCCGCGAGATCGCCCACGACCTGGGGCATGGGCACAGCCACGAGCACACGCACGGCCCTGCCCATGACCATGACCATGCGCCGGTGGTGATGGCATGAGCGTCCCCCAGGCCAACACCGTCACCGAGCAACTGACCCGCGCTGGCCAGGCCATCGAGCACGACAGCTTCGCCATCATCGACGCCGAGGCCGGCCCGCACCGCTACCGCGCCGAGCAGTGGCCCATCGTGCGGCGCATGATCCACGCCAACGCCGATTTCGAGTTCAACGGCCTGACCGACTTCCACCCCGACGCGGTGGCCGCCGGCATCGCGGCCATCCGCCACGGCGGCACGCCGGTGGTGGCCGATGTGGAGATGATCTGCTCGGGCCTGTCGGCGCCGCGCCTGGCGCACTTCGGCATGGTCCCCCACCAGTTCATCAGCGACGCCGATGTGATCGCCGCGGCCCAGGCCGAGGACAGCACCCGCGCCGTGCAGGCCATGCGCAAGGCCCATCGCCTGGGCCTGCTGCAGGGCGCCATCGTCGGCATCGGCAATGCGCCCACCGCACTGATCGAGCTGGTGCGCCTGATCCGCGAGGAAGGCCTGCGCCCGGCTCTGGTCATCGGCATGCCGGTGGGCTTCGTCTCGGCGGCCGAGTCCAAGGCGCTGATGGCCGAGGTGGGCGAGGTGCCCTGGATCGTCATCCGTGGTCGCAAGGGTGGCTCCACCCTGGTGGTGGCGGCCCTGCATGCGCTGCTGGCCCTGGCCGAAGCCGCGGAGCGCGCCCCGGCATGATGGAGAAGACCGTCCGGCGCGGAGAGCGCACCGGCTTCACCACCGGCGCCTGCGCGGCCGCGGCCGCGCGGGCGGCGGCGCTGGGCCTGGTGACGGGCGCGGTGCCGGCCACGGTGGAGAGCCTGCTGCCCAACGGCCAGCGGGTGGTCTTCGCCGTGCAGGACGGACGTGCGGATGGACAAAGTGCCCACGCCATGGTGGTCAAGTTCGCGGGCGACGACCCTGACTGCACCGACGGCGCCCACCTCACCGTGGACCTGCGCCGCCTGCCGGGCCAGGCCGGTGTGCTGCGGCTGCGCGGCGGCGTGGGCGTGGGCACGGTGACCATGGCGGGCCTGGGCCTCGAGGTGGGCGGCCCCGCCATCAACCCGGTGCCTCGCCGCAACATCGAGGACAACCTGCGCGAGGTCGCGGCCGAGCTGCTGACGCAGGACGGGCTGGACGTGACCGTCTCCGTGCCGCAGGGCGAGGAGATGGCGAAGAAGACCCACAACGCCCGGCTGGGCATCCTGGGGGGCATCTCCATCCTGGGCACCACCGGCATCGTCAAGCCCTACAGCACCTCGGCCTGGCGGGCCAGCGTGGTGCAGGGCGTGCAGCTGGCGGCCACGCTGTCGCACGGCGTGGTGGTGCTCACCACCGGCGGGCGCACCGAGAAGTTCGCCATGGCCGAGCGGCCGCAGCTGCCCGCCACCTGCTTTGTGCAGATGGGCGACTTTCTGCGTTACGCGCTGGACGAGGCGGTGGCCCGCGGCCTGCGCGAGGTGGTCATCGCCGGCATGGTGGGCAAGCTCACCAAGATCGCCCAGGGCGAGACCATCACCCACGCCAACCGGGCCGAGGTGGACACCGCCTTGCTGGCCCGGCTGGCGGCCGAGGTGGGCGCGCCGCCCGACGAATGCGCGGCCATCGCCGCCGCCGAGACCGCCCGCTTTGCCGCCGAGCGCATGGCGGCCCTGGGTCGGATCGACGCCTTCCACACCCGCCTGGCCCAGGCCGTGGTGGCCACCCTGAGCGACCCGGCCCGCTACGGCGGGCGCCTTCGCCTGCAGGTGCTGGTCTGTGATTTCGAGGGCCAGAAGCTGGCCGAAGCTACTTCTGAGTCCTGTTCTTGAGATGCCCATGAAAGACTCCCTGGAACCGGGGTTCCGCGACCCCAACCCCTGCCGCGTGATCGGCGTGCTGGACGACGGTGCCGCCAGCCTGGACGCCACGGCCCTGGCCCATCTGCGCACGGCCGATGTGGTGATCGGCGCCAGCCGGCAGCTGCAGACCCTGGCCGGGGAGATCCGCCCCCAGGCGCGCCGGCTCGACCTGGGCGGCGAGCTGGCCCGGGTGCCCGGCTGGGTGCGCGCGGCCCGGGCCGATGGGCTGCGGGTGGTGGTGCTGGCCAGTGGCGACCCGCTGTGCCACGGCATTGCCGCCTACCTGGGCGCGCGCCTGTGCCTGGATGCGCTGGAGGTGCTGCCCAACCGCTCCACGCTGCAGCTGGCCTGCGCCCGCATCGGCCTGGCCTGGCAGGACGCCGTCATCGTCTCCATCCACACCCGCGATGCCGGCGAATGGTCGGTCGGCGCCGAGCCCGGCCATGGCCTCTACCCGCTGGCCCAGGCCCTGCGCCAGCACGACCGCCTGCTGGTGCTCACCAGCCCTGACAACAGCCCCGACCGGGTGGCCCGCCTGCTGATGGCCGAAGGCCTGGGCGAGGACTTCCAGCTGGCGGTGGCCGAGTGCCTGCTGCAGCCGGGCGAGCGGGTGCGCAGCGGCCTGAGCGCGGCCGAGACCGCCACGCTGCGCTTTGCCGACCCCAATGTGCTGCTGCTGTGGCGGGTGCAGCCGCGCCAGCCCACCGTGCGCTTTGGCCTGGCCGATGCGGCCTATGCCCAGCGCCAGCCCCGAGGCAACCAGGAAGGGGGCCTGATCACCAAGCAGGAGGTGCGCGCCGTCAGCCTGGCGCGGCTGCAGCTGCGGGCGGACAGCCGCGTCTGGGACATCGGCGCGGGCAGCGGCTCGGTGGGCCTGGAGGCCGCGCGCCTGTGCCCGCAGGGCCATGTCTGGGCCATCGAGAAGAACGCCGAGGACGTGGCCATCGCCGCGCGCAACCGTGCTGCCATGGGCCTGAGCAACCACACCCTGGTGCACGGCAAGGCGCCCGAGCACCTGGACCGCTGGCCCGACCCGGACGCCGTCTTCATCGGCGGCTCCGGCGGCGAACTGGCCGGGTTGATCACGCTGTGCCTGTCACGCCTGCGCCCGGGCGGCTGGCTGGTGATGAACTTCGTGACCTTGGAGAGCCTGGCCACGGCCACCCAGGCCCTGACCGTCGCTGGGGCGGCCTGGGATGTGTTGCAGTTGCAGGCAGCCCGCAGCAAGCCGATTCTGCAGATGCACCGCATGGCGGCCGAGAACCCGGTGTGGATCGTCTGCGCCCAGCGCGGCACCGCGCCTGAGGAGGCGAGCGCATGACGGTCCCCGTGACCCCCGGCACCCTGATCGGTGTCAGCCTGGGCCCGGGCGATCCGGAGCTGATCACCCGCGCGGCCTGGGCCCAGCTGCAGCGCCAAGAGGCGGTGTGGGTCTACCCGGCCCGCAGCACCAAGACGCCCAGCTACGCCTTCGACATCGCCCAGCGTGCGGGCCTGACGCCGCCGGCCGAGCACCAGGCCCTGCTGTTCCCGATGACGCACGACGCCGAGAAGCTGCTGCGCCACTGGCAGCGTGCGGCCGAGACGGTGCTGACCTGGCTGCAGGCCGGGCGCGACGTGCTCTTTCTGGTGGAGGGCGACGCCAGCACCTACGCCACCTTCGGCCACCTGGCCCGCACGCTGCAAGCCCAGGTGCCGGGCCTGCCGGTGCGAACCCTGGCTGGCGTCAACGCCTTCACGGCGGCCTGTGCGCGTCTGGGCCGGCCGCTGGCCGAGCAGGACGACACGGTGGCCATCGTGCCGGCGGCCTATGGTGTGGCCGCGCTGGACCGGCTGCTGCCCGAGTTCGACACCCTGGTGCTGCTGAAGGTCAAGCCGCTGATCGAGCCGATCTTCGACTGGCTGATCGCGCGCGGCCTGCTGGAGGGTGCCGACTTCATCGAGCGCTGCGGCGCCCCCGACGAGCGGGTGTACCGCGGCGCCGAGATGCTGGCCCTGCGCGGTCAGCCGGTCAGCTACCTGTCGCTGCTGCTGGTGCGCCATGGGCAACGCCTGCGCGGCGAGCGCATCCGCGGCTGCCTGAAGAAGACGCCGCCCATCCCGAACGCCCTCATCACCCCATGAACGAACTGTCGCCTTCATCTTCGCTGCCCCGCGTGGTCCTGGTGGCTCTGACCAAGCACGGCGCCGCCCAGGCCGCCGCCCTGGCGCGGCAACTGCCCGCGGCCGAGGTGTGTGTGGCGGCCAAGTTCGCCGCCGCCTTCGCCGGCCCGCTCAACCCGGTGCGCGCCTACGAGGGTGCCTTCAAGGACGAGGTGCCCGGCCTGTTCGCGCACTACGACCAGATCGTCTTCTTCGTCTCGCTGGGCGCGGTGGTGCGGCTGATCGCCCCGCACCTCAAGAGCAAGGACGAGGACCCCGGCGTGCTGGTGGTGGACGACGCCGCGCAGTTCGTCATCCCGGTGCTCTCGGGCCATGTGGGCGGCGCCAACGCCATGGCCGAGACGGTGGCCGCGCTGCTGGGCGCCACGCCGGTGCTGACCACCGCCTCCGACGTGGGCAAGACGATTCCGGTGGACATCCTGGGCCGCGAACTGGGCTGGACCGTGGAGGCCCCCAAGCTCAACATCACCCGCGTTTCGGCGGCCGTGGTCAACGAGGAGCCGGTGGCCTTTGTGCAGGAGGCCGGCAGCCCGCACTGGTGGACCCGGCCCACGCCGCTGCCGGCCCACATCCACCGCTTCGACCGCTTCGAGGCGGTGGACCTGGACCGCTATGCCGCCGTGCTGTGGGTCACCCACGCGCCGGTGCCGCCCGCGCTGTGGCAGTGGCTGGACCAGCGCCTGGTGGTCTACCGGCCGCCGCTGGAGGGGCAATCGTGAAGGTCGCGCTGGGGCTGGGGTGCGACCGCGGCACCCCCGAGGCCACGCTGGCCGAGGCCGTGGACCGGGCTCTGGCCGAACTTGCCACGCCCCCGCGTGAACCGGTGCGGGTGGTGGGCGCCGGCAGCATCACCCTCAAGGCCGACGAGCCGGGGTTGCTGGCGCTGGCCCGTGCGCGCGGCTGGTCGCTGCGCTTCTACCCGCCCGAGGTGTTGGCCCAGGTGAGCGTGCCCAATCCGTCCGAGATCGTGCGTCGGCACACCGGAACGCCCTCGGTCAGCGAGGCGGCGGCCCTGCTTACGGCCCTGGCCCGCGGCCCGGAGGCCCTGCGGGTCGAGAAGCTGCGCTGGCGCGGCGCCGATGGGCGCAGCGCCACCGTCTCGGTGGCCGTGGTGGACGACGCGCAGCAGCCCTGCTTCGACACCGCCCAGCGCGACGACGCCCAGGCCCTGCTGGCGGCGCGGCGCGACATGCGCCACTTCCTGCCGGGTTGCCGGGTGGACGAGAGCGTCATCGCGCGCCTGCTGGTGGCCGTGCAGGCCGCGCCCTCGGTTGGCCTGATGCAACCCTGGCGCCTGCTGCGCATCACCGACGGCGCGCTGCGCGAGGAACTGGCCCGCGAGGTGGATGCCGAGCGCCTGCGCACGGCGGCCCAGATGGGCCCGCGCGAAGCCGAATTTCTGGCGCTGAAGGTGGCCGGTGTGCGCGAGAGCGCCGAGCTGTGGGCCCTGGTGCTGGCCCCTGACGACGGCACGCTGTTCGGCCGCCGTACCCTGCCGCGCGACATGGCGGTGTGCTCGGCCGGCGCGGCGGTGCAGAACCTCTGGCTGGCCGCCCGGGCCGAGAACCTCGGCCTGGGTTGGGTGTCCCTGTTCGAGCCGGCGGTGCTGGCCCAGGCACTGCAGCTGCCGGCCGGTGCACAGGCCCTGGGCCTGCTGTGCCTGGGCCCGGTGGCCGCGTTCTATCCCCGGCCGATGCTCAGCCAGACCGGCTGGCGCCAGCCCCGCCCGCCCACCGCCTGGTGGGGCGAAAACCGCTGGGCCTTCGAGGCCGATCCCCCTCCCGTTTCCGCAGACCCTGGAGCCCCCGCATGAGCGCGCCCCTTTCCCCCTCCGACACCGCCGCCACCGCCGGCAAGATCATGCTGGTGGGCATCGGCCCCGGCAGCGTGGAGCACATGACCGGCCGCGCCCGCGCGGCCATCGCCGAGGCCGACACCATCATCGGCTACGTCACCTACATCAAGCTGGTGGCCGATCTGATCGAGGGCAAGGAGGTCATCCGCAAGAGCATGACCGAGGAGCTGGACCGTGCCATCGAGGCCCTGGACCGCGCCCGCGCCGGCAAGAAGGTGGCCCTGGTGTCCTCGGGCGATGCCGGCGTCTACGGCATGGCCGGCCCCACCTACGAGGTGCTGTTCGAGGCCGGCTGGACGCCCGACTCGGGCATCGCCGTCGAGATCGTGCCCGGCGCCTCGGCGCTCAACAGCTGCGCTGCGCTCGTCGGCGCGCCGCTGACGCACGACTTCTGCGCCATCTCGCTGTCGGACCTGCTGACCCCCTGGCCGGTCATCGCCCGCCGGCTGGACGCGGTGGCCCAGGCCGACTTCGTCGTCGCGCTCTACAACCCCAAGAGCGGGCGGCGCACCCAGCAGATCGTGCAAGCCCAGCAGCTCATGCTGCGCCACCGCCGGCCGGACACGCCGGTGGCCATCGTCAAGAGCGCCTACCGCCGCCGCGAGCAGATCACCTTCACCACGCTGGACCAGATGGCCGAGGCCGACATCGGCATGCTCAGCACCGTGCTGATCGGCAACAGCCAGACCTTTGTGCGCGCGGGCCGCATGGTGACGCCGCGCGGCTACGCCAACAAGTACGCGCTGGAAGAGGGCGGGGCCACCCGCGCCGGCGAGCAGGCTGGCCGCTCGCTCTCCACCGGCCTGCTGGGCTGGCTGCAGACCCTGCAGGCCGAGCACCAGGCTGGCGCCACGCCCGATGAGCTGGCCCGGCGCCACCGCCTGCCGGCCGACTACATCGTGCAGGCCCTGCTGGCGCCGGTCGAGGCCCCCGCGGCCGTTGCCGAGGAGGGCGAAGCATGAGTGAAGCGACGAACCCTGTGCCCATCGTTCCGCTTGACGACGTGCCCCGGCCGCGCATCGGTGCGTATGCGCGACACCTGCTGGTCTGCACCGGCCCGCGTTGCGCGCAGGAGGGACAATCGCAGGCTTTGTTCGACAGCCTGGGCGACAAGCTCAAGGCGGCCGGGCTGAACGAGGGGAGCCTGCGCGTGAAGCGCAGCCGGGTGAGCTGCTTTGCCGCGTGCAAGGGCGGCCCCATCCTCTGCGTGCAGCCCGACGGCACCTGGTACTACAACGTGACCCCCGAGACCCTGGATCGCATCATCGACGAGCACCTGCGCCACGGCCAGCCAGTGGCCGAGTGGGTGTTCCACCAAGGCCCCGGCTGCGTCGGCGCGGCCGATGACGAGACCCTGGGTCTGGAAGGCGATCGCGCGGCGTGATGTCGTTGGCTTTGTCTGCTCCCGTGACAGGCTGGGCCGTGGCGACGGCCCTGGCCTGGGACCGCCTGCTGGGCGAGCCGCCGGCGCGCTGGCATCCGGTGGTGGGCATGGGGCGGCTGCTGGGTGCGGTGGGCCCGCGTCTGTGGCCCTTGCCGCCCGCGCGTGCCCGCGGGGCCGGGGCTGCGGCCTGGTGCGCGATGGCGCTGGGGGTGGCGGCGGTGGCGGCCGGGTTGCAGGCGGGGCTGTCGCACGCCGTGGCGGCAGGGCTGCCAGCGGCCTGGCGGGACCTGACCACCGGCGTGTTGCTGGGCGTGTTGCTCAAGCCGCTGCTGGCCTGGCGCATGCTGCGCGGCGAGGTTCGGCAGGTGGAGGCCGCGCTGGGCCAGTCGCTGGACGAGGGTCGGCGCCGCCTGGCCTGGTTGGTCAGCCGGCCGGTGGACCGGCTCAGCGCCACCGAAGTGCGGGAAAGCGCGCTGGAGACCCTGGCCGAGAACCTCAGCGATTCGGTGGTGGCGCCGCTGTTCTGGTTTGCCATCGCCGGTCTGCCGGGCGCGGCGCTCTACCGCTTTGCCAACACGGCCGATGCGATGTGGGGCTACCGCGACCACCGCCGCTGGGGCGGCCAATGGGCGGCCCGCGCCGACGACGTGCTCAACTGGCTGCCGGCCCGGCTGACCGCGCTGGCGCTGTGCGGCGTGGCGGTGCGCTGGCCCGGCTGGCAGCGCCTGCGGGCGGAGGCCGCGCGGCCTGCCTCGCCCAATGGCGGCTGGCCGATGGGTGCACTGGCCCTGCTGCTGGGGCGGCGCCTGGGCAAGCCGGGCGTCTATGTGCTGAACCCGGAGGGGCGAATGGCCGAGCCGCACGATGTGACGCGGGCGTTGACCTGGTCAGGCCGGGTCGTGGGCTGGCTGGGCGTGGCTGGCCTGGCGGTGGCGGCCTCGGCCGCCTGGAGCTCGCTGTGGTGAGCCACGAGGCCATGGGCGCCCCTGCGGCCGGGCCTGAGCACGGTGGCCCCGATGGCGGGGCGGACATCCTGTACGACTTCTCGACCAATGCGAACCCGCTGCCCCTGCCGCCGGGCCTGCAGCGGGCGCTGGCCGAGGCCGACCGGCGCCATTACCCCGACCCCCATTACCAGGCCCTGTGCGCCCGGCTGGCCGAGCACCACGCCGTGGCACCGGCCCGGGTGCTGCCAACCGCGGGCAGCAGCGAAGCCATCCGCCGCCTGACCCTGCTGGCCCATCTGCAGGGCCTGGGCACGGCCTGGGTGCCGTCGCCGGGTTATGGCGACTATGCCGCCGCCGCCGAGGCCCTGGGGCTGCGGGTGCAGGGCTGGCCGGCCCCGGCCACGCTGCTGGATGGCCTGGACCGCGCCGCGTCGCCGGCCCTGGTCTGGCTCAACGAGCCCTGCAACCCCACCGGCGTCAGCCTGCCCACCCATTTCTGGCAGACCCTGGCCGAGATCGCCTGGCAGCGCGGCCACTGGCTGGTGCTGGACCGCGCCTACGAACCGCTGCGGCTGGAAGGCAGCGACCCCATCACCGGCAGCGTGGCGGCGCGCTGCTGGCAGCTGTGGTCGCCCAACAAGGCGCTGGGGCTGACCGGCATCCGCGCCGGCTATGTGCTGGCACCGGTGGAGGCCGCCGACGACCTGGGCCCGCGCCTGCGCGCGCTGGCGCCCAGCTGGGTGCTGTCGGCCGAAGGGGTGCAGATGCTGCTGGCCTGGTGGGGCGAGGAGGTGCAGGGCTGGCTGCAGGAGAGCCGCCGCACCCTGGAACAATGGCGCACCATGCAACGCAATCTTTTGGCGGACCTGGGCTGGGCGCAACGCGCCACCGTCACGCCGTTCTGGCTGGCCCGGCCGCCGCTGCCCGCGCGGCTGCTGGGCCTGCGGCTGCAACAGCTGCGTGCGGCCGGCATCAAGCTGCGTGACGCCACCTCCTTCGGCCTGCCCGGCTGGGTGCGGGTGGCCACGCGCCCCCCGGAAGCCCAGCGGGCCCTGGCGCTGGTCTGGCACGCCAGCCGCTGGAAGGGCGAAGAAGGAGACACCCCATGACCGGCCCCGAGGTCGTACCGCCCAAAGAGAGCGCCTGGCGTGGCGAGCTGCGCCTCTTCCTGACGGCGCTGCAGTTTTTCACCCGCCTGCCGGTGCCGGCCTGGGTGGGCTGGTCGGCCGCTCAGCTCAATGCCTCGGCCCGCCATTTCCCCAGCGTGGGCTGGCTGGTGGGCGCGGTGGTGGGCACCGTGCTGTGGGGCGGGGCGCAGCTGTGGTCGCCCGGGGTTGGGGCCTGGCTGGCGATCGCCGCTGGCGTGCTGCTGACCGGGGCCTTCCACGAAGACGGGCTGGCCGACAGCTGCGACGGCTTCGGGGGCGCCTGGCAGCGCGAGCAGGTGCTGGCCATCATGAAGGATTCGCGCGTGGGCAGTTACGCCACGCTGGGCGTGGTTATCACGTTGGGGCTGAAGGCGCAGCTGCTGATGCTGCTGGCCGAGCGCGCCCTGGGCTGGTGGGCCATCGTCGGCGTGACGGTGAGCGCCCATGCGCTCAGCCGCTGGGCCGCGCTGTGGGTGATGGCCCGGCTGAGCTATGTGCGCGAGGACGCGCTGTCCAAATCCAAGCCCATCGCCCAGGGCGTGGCCCGTGGGCCGCTGCTGTTCGCCACGCTGGTGGCCGCGCTGCCGCTGTTCACCCAGGGGCTGGCGGGGGTCTCAGCCGCGGTGTCGGCCCTGCTGATGGCCGGGCTGGCGGTGCGCTACCTGCGTCGCCGCCTGGGGGGCTATGTGGGCGATGCGCTGGGTGCCACCCAGCAGCTGACCGAGCTGGTGCTGCTGCTGTCGCTGCTGTCCCTGCCGCCGGCGGTGGAGAGTTTGAGCCGATGGCACTGATCCTGGCACGCCACACCCGGGTGGACCTGCCGGCCGGCACCTGCTACGGCCAGGCCGATGTGCCGCTGCTGCAGCCGCACGACCCGCCGTTCGACGGCGTGGGGCAGCGGCTGGGCGCGCTGCTGGCCCGCATCGGCGACGGCACCCGGGTGGCCCAGGTGGTCAGCAGCCCGCTGCGCCGCGCCCGCCTGCTGGCCGAGCATCTGTCCCGGGGGCTGGGCCAGCCGACCGCGACCGACCCGCGCTGGATGGAGCTGGATTTCGGTGCCTGGGAGGGCCGGCGCTGGGACGACATTCCCCGCGCCGAGAGCGACCCCTGGGCCGAGGACACCCTGCACCGCGCCCCGCCCGGCGGCGAAACGCAGAACGCGCTGATCGCCCGCGTGCAGGCGGCGCTGGCCGCGCTGCACGCCCCCGCCAGCCGGCCGGGCGAGGCGGTGCTGGTGGTGGCCCATGCCGGCCCGCTGCGGGTGGCGCTGGCCGCGGCCCAGGGCTGGGTGCCCTCGGCCGACCCGCAGCAGGCCCCGGTGTCGCTGGACTTTGGTGGCCTGACCTGGCTGGACCCGCTGCCCGCTGGCGGCTGGGTCCTGCGCGCCCTCAACGCTTGAATGTCTTCTTGCCATGGCTGAACACACCCTGATCCTGGGCGGCGCCCGTTCCGGCAAGAGCGCCTGGGCCGAACGTCAGGCCGCCGAATGGGCCGCAGCCGACGCCGGCCGCGCGGTGGTGGTCATCGCCACGGGCGAGGCCCGTGACGAGGAAATGGCCGCCCGCATTGCGCAGCACCGGGCCCAGCGCCCGGCCGGCTGGCAGACGGTAGAAGCCCCGCTGGCGCTGGCCGAAGCCCTGGCCGCGGCGGACGGCCCGCAGCGCCTGCTGCTGGTGGACTGCCTGACGCTGTGGCTCACCAACCTGCTGCTGGCCGATCTGCCGGCCGACCTGGACAGCGTGCGCGCGCTGCAACCCGGCCCGCGCTGGCAGGCCGGCCGGGCCGCCTTGCTGGCCACGCTGCCCCAGCTGCAGGCTCGGGTGCTGATGATCGGCAACGAGGTGGGCCACGGCATCGTGCCGCTGGGGGCGGTCAACCGCCTGTTCGTCGATGAAAGCGGCCGCCTGCACCAGGCCCTGGCCGTGCAGTGCGCGCAGGTGCGTTTCGTGATGGCGGGCTGTGTGCTGCCGCTCAAGGGTTGAGACGATGAAGAAGCTGAGTTTGCTGATGGCGGGTCTGTTGGTGTTGGCCGGCGCGGCCCAGGCCAGCGTCAGCGCCCGCGACGACGACGGCCGCACCGTGACGCTGCCGGCCCCGGCGCGCCGCATCATCAGCCTGGCGCCGCACACCACCGAGCTGCTCTACGCCGCCGGGGCCGGCCGTCAGCTCATCGCCACCGTGCGCTATGCCGACTACCCGCCCGAGGCCAAGGCCCTGCCGCAGGTGGGCGATGCCCATGCGCTGGACCTGGAGCGCATCGTCGCCCTGAAGCCTGACCTGATCGTGGTGTGGGTGCATGGCAGCTCGGCCCGGCAGATCGAGCGCCTGCGGGCGCTGAAGATCCCCGTCTTCCACAGCGAATCGCACACGCTCGAACAGGTGGGTGACGGCATCCGCCGCCTGGGCGTGCTGGCCGGCACCGCGGACGCGGCCAATGCGGCGGCCAACACCTACGCCCAGCGGCTCGCCACGCTGCGCGCCCGTTACAGCCAGCGCACCCCGCTGCGGGTGTTCTACCAAGTCTGGCAGCAGCCATTGCTGACCCTCAACCGGCAGCATCTGATCAGCGACGCCATCCGCCTGTGCGGCGGCGTCAACGTGTTTGCCCAGCAGACCGCGCTGGTGCCCACCGTCAGCCCCGAGGCGGTGCTGGCTGCCCGGCCGCAGGTGCTGGTGGCTGCCAGCGTGGGCGGCCAGCCCGACGACAGCCTGGCCCCGTGGGCGCCGTTCAGGCAGTTCGAGCCCATCGCCCGCCACCACGTGGTGTGGCTCAACACCGACCTGATCAGCCGCCAGGGCCCGCGCATCGTCGACGGCGCGCAGCAGCTCTGCGAGGGGCTGGACAAGGTGCGCGCCGACCTGGCCGCCAAGCCATGACGGCCCGGCCCTGGCTCGGCATCCCCAGCCGGGCGCTGATGGTGCAGGGCACCACCTCGGACGCCGGCAAGAGCACCCTGGTGGCCGGCCTGGCCCGCTGGCTGGTGCGCCAGGGCGCCAAGGTGGCACCCTTCAAACCGCAGAACATGGCCCTGAACAGCGCGGTGACGGCGGACGGCGGCGAGATCGGCCGCGCCCAGGCCCTGCAGGCCCTGGCCGCCCGCGTGCCGGCCACCACCGACATGAACCCGGTGCTGCTCAAGCCCAGCAGCGACACCGGCGCGCAGATCATCATCCACGGCTGGGTGCGCAGCGACATGGACGCCCGCGCTTACCACCAGTACAAGCCCATCGCCTTTGAGGCGGTGCGCGAGAGCTTCGAGCGCCTGCGCGCCGCGTACGACCTGGTGCTGGTGGAGGGCGCCGGCAGCCCGGCCGAGGTGAACCTGCGCGACCGCGACATCGCCAACATGGGCTTTGCGCTGCCTTACCGTGTGCCGGTGCTGCTGGTGGCCGACATCGACCGCGGCGGCGTCTTCGCCCACCTGACCGGCACGCTGGCCTGCCTGTCGCCCGAGGAACAGGCCCTGGTGCGGGGCTTCGTCATCAACCGCTTCCGGGGCGATGTGAGCCTGCTCACGCCCGGGCTGGACTGGCTGCAGCAGCGCACGGCCAAGCCCACGCTGGCGGTGCTGCCCTATCTGCACGGCCTGCACCTGGACGCCGAGGACGCGGTGGATGCCCAGCAGGCCGCGGCTGCCCACGGCCCGCGCCTGGTGGTGGCGGTGCCGGTGTTCCCGCGCATCAGCAACCACACCGACTTCGACGCGCTGCGCGCCCACCCGCAGGTGGACCTGCGCTTCGTCGGCCCCGGCCAGCCGCTGCCGGCCTGCGACCTGATCGTGCTGCCCGGCAGCAAGAACACCCTGGCCGACCTGCGCTGGCTGCGCGAACAGGGGCACGAGGCGGCCATCGCCCGCCACCTGCGCTATGGCGGCAAGCTCATCGGCATCTGCGGCGGCTTCCAGATGCTGGGCCGTGCGCTGCACGACCCGCTGGGCCTGGAAGGCCCCGCCGGCAGCCAGGCGGACGGCCTGGGCCTGCTGGACATGACGACCACGCTGGCCACTGACAAGCAGCTGCGCCGGGTTCAGGGGCGGCTGGCATCCTTGCCTGGCGCAGACGAGGCTTCCGCCGCCGTGCAGGGCTACGAGATCCACCTGGGCATCAGCCAGGGCCCGGCGCTGCAGCAGCCCGCGGCCTGGCTGCAGCCGGTGGGGGAAGAGGGCGTCGCCCCGCGCCCCGATGGCGCGCTGAGCCCCGACGGCCAGGTGTTGGGCAGCTATGTGCACGGCCTGTTCGACGACCCGCAGGCCCAGGCCGCCCTGCTGCGCTGGGCCGGCCTGCGCGACGCCGCCGCGGTGGACCTGGCCGCGCTGCGCGAAGCCAGCCTGGACCGCCTGGCCGATGTGCTGGAGGAGCACCTGGACGCCGATGCCCTGTGGCGGGTGGTGACGCGTCTGAGCCCGGGCTGAGATCGAGGGGATGGCTGGAGGCCGCCAGGTCGTCACAATCGGTCCGTTGCCACCGTCTTGTGCTGCAGATCTATGCACCCCTACCAGTCCCTGGACGACAAGAGCTTCTGGGCCACCGCTGTTGCCAAGCGGAACATGTTCGACATTTCGGATCTGTGGACGCCCAAATTCGACATTCGGCCTGACATGAAGGTCTCGACCTTTGGGTCGTGCTTTGCCCAGCACATTGGCCGGGCGCTGGCCGCCCGTGGCTTCAACTGGTTCATGCCAGAGGCCGCACCCACGGGGCTCAGCCCAGAAAACGCCCAGCGCTTCAACTACGGCGTGTTTTCGGCACGCACCGGCAATATCTACACCGTGTCGCTGTTGCGGCAGTGGGTGGAATGGGCCCTGGGAGAGGCGGTTGCGCCGGAGGAAGCGTGGTCCCAGGACGGGCGGTTCTACGATCCGTTTCGCCCCAACATCGAGCCGCAGGGATTCGAATCACCGCAAGAGATGCTGCGTTCCCGTGGGGCGGCGGTGGCAGCGTTCAGACGTTGCCTGAAGGAATCTGATCTGTTTGTCTTCACGCTTGGGTTGACCGAGAGTTGGTTCCACAGACAGTTCGGGTATGAATACCCCATGTGCCCCGGAACGGTGGCGGGCGAATTCCATGAGGACCAGCACAAATTCGTGAATCAGCTGTTTCCGTTCATCCGGAAGACGCTGGCGCAGACGCTGGAGAAGATCCAGGCCATCAACCCCACGATCAAGTTTCTGTTGACGGTGTCGCCGGTGCCGCTGACGGCGACCATGTCCGGTGGGCATGTGCTGGTGGCCACCATGGAGTCGAAATCCATCCTCCGTTCTGTGGCTGGCCAGTTGAGCCGGAACGTCGAGTCCGTGGACTACTTTCCGTCCTACGAGATCATCAGCGCCACGCCCTACCGTGGGACGTTCTTCGAGGCCAACCAGCGTCAGGTGAACCCGGTGGGTGTCAACCATGTGATGGACATGTTCTTCGAAGGCCTGGCCAAACGGGGCGGCTCGGCGAACGGCGCACTGGAGGGGCGTGATGCCCCCGGGGGGGCTCAGACCCGGGATGTTGTGTGCGAGGAAGAACTTCTGGGAGCATTCGCGCCATCTCGCCAGGTGAGCGCCCCATGAAGGTGGGGGTCATCGGGAACAGCCATCTGGCGAGTCTCAAGAAGGGCTGGGAGGCTTTGGCCGTTGCCAATCCGTCCGTGGCTTTGACCTTTTGGGGGGCGCCGGGGAACGACCTGGGCACGTTGGCCCGATCCGGAACCGCGTTGGTGTCACCGAGCGAGCAGGTCCGGCGGATGCTGGCCTTCACCAGTGGCGTGGGCGAAGAGATCCAAGTCCCCGATCACGATGTTGTGCTGCTGTATGGCCTGGATCTGCGGATCCCTTTCCTGCCCCTTGATTTGTCAGAGCAGGTTCGGCAGCAGACCTGCGTGGACTGCCTGGACGCCTCGCTCAATCTGCGGCTCGCACGTGAGATTCAAGGCATTTCCGGTCGGATCCCGATTTACATCGCCCCGCGCCCCATGGGCGCGTTTGTGGCCAAGCACAAGCTGAGCACGCCGCATGAGTCCTATGCCGAGGTGGTCCGGCGGTTTCAAAGGATCGCGGCCCAGGTTGCCTTGAAGTTTCAAGCACAGCCGCAGGAGACCTTGACCTACGACTGGTTCACCCAAGAACACTTTGCCCGCAACAGCGTCGATCTGGCCGGGCCCGATGGCGCAGACCTGGCCAAGGTGCGCCACCGGGTGGACCATCACCACATGAATGGTGACTACGGACGATTGTGGCTAGAGGGTTTCCTGCCGCAGTTGAGGTGACTGCCAGCTGGCGCGGGCGTAACGCCCGGGTGCTTGCCCCACCTGCCGGTGGAAGGCCAGGCTGAAGGCGCTGGCGGAGCCGTAGCCGACCCGCTCGGCCACTTCGGCGACGGGGCGCTGTTCATTGCGCAGCAAGGTCTTGGCGATCTCCATGCGCCAGGCCAGCAGGTACGCCATCGGCCCCAGGCCCATCACGCGCCGAAAGCGTTCGAAGAAGGCGGAACGGGACAGGGCGGCCAGCTTCGCCAGCTGTTCACTCGTCCAGGGCCGATCGACCTGGGCGTGCAGCTGGCTGAGCACACGCGCCAGACGGGCGTCGGCCAGGCCACGCAACAGCCCGGGGGGCGCGGTGTCGCTGGCCGCCATGCGCATCGATTCGATGAGCAGCAGGTCCACCAGGCGGGTGAGCGCGAAGTCCGCGCCGGGTTGGGCGTCGGCCGCTTCCTCGCCCACCATGCGCACCAACTGGGCCAGGCGGGCCGAGCCCCGCACATGGACCACGCCGGGCAGCATGGCGGCCAGCAGCGCGGCGTCGCCACCGTCAAAGGCGAAGGCACCGCCCAGCGAGCGCAGGTCCGGGCGTCCGCGGCGCTCGCCGTAGCGCAGCCCGCCCCGGGTGTTGGCGGCGGCCAGCGGGTCCAGCGGGATGGGCGGCGGGGCCTCGCCCGGGCTGGACAGCGTGAAGCTCGGCGTGCGAGGCAGCAACACGAAGTCGCCCGCCTGCAGGACGAGGGGGGCATGGCCATCGACGCTGAGCCGGCAACTGCCCGCCAGCAGGATGCAGAAGCTGGGCAGGCCGTACTCGGCATAGCGCACGGCCCAGGCGCCCTTGGCCGTGATGGGGTTGGCCATCACCGCACGAGGGCGCAGCAGGCGGACGACGTCGGACAGGGGATCGTGCATGTCTGGACGATCAATGAAGTTTGACGGACTGTAGACGATTGGAAGTCCGGTCCGTGGTCCCTA
Source organism: Ideonella benzenivorans (assembly GCF_020387415.1). GTDB lineage: Bacteria > Pseudomonadota > Gammaproteobacteria > Burkholderiales > Burkholderiaceae_C > Ideonella > Ideonella benzenivorans. Next base: position 285,485 of record NZ_JAGWCB010000007.1, read on the forward strand.
TCGTTCATCCCATGTTCCACACCTCAGGAGATGAACCATGAAGACTGTGCTGATCACCGGCTGCTCGTCCGGCTATGGGCTGGAAACCGCTCGCCACTTTCACGCCCTGGGCTGGTCGGTCATCGCGACGATGCGCCAGCCCCGTGACGACAGCTTTCTTCCCGTGTCGGATCGGCTGCGCGTGCTGCCGCTGGACGTGACCCGCCCGGAGAGCATTGCCCAGGTGCTGGAGGCCGCCGGCCCCATCGACGTGCTGGTGAACAACGCCGGCATCGGCCTGTTCGGCGCCTTCGAGGCCACGCCCATGGCCACCGTGCACGAGCTCTTCGAGACCAACACCTTCGGCACCATGGCGATGTGCCAGGCGGTCATTCCGCAGTTCCGGGTCCGCGGGGCCGGCACGCTCATCAACGTCACCTCCAGCGCCGTGCTGGCGCCCATGCCTCTGGTGGCGGCCTACACCGCCAGCAAGATGGCCGTCGAGGGATTCAGCGCCTCCTTGGCGCTGGAGCTGGCACCGTTGGGCGTGCGGGTGAAGCTGGTCCAGCCCGGCTACGGCCCCACGACCCGGTTCGCGGCCAATGGCCAGGGGCGCATGCAGGGGCTCATCACCGAGCCCTATGCCGCCTACGCGCACAGCGTCTTCGCCCAGTTCCAGGGCGCTGCACGCACGACCCAGCCGGCCGATGTGGCCGAGGCGGTCTGGCAGGCGGCGCAGGAGGGGGCAGATCGGCTGCGCTATCCGGCGGGCCCGGACGCGGTGGCGCTGGCGGCTACCCCGGCTGGTCAGGGGAGCAGGGCCTGAACGCGGGGCCGGACGGGCACGTCGAGGCCTCTTCTTCACCGCGCTGTTCGAACAGCGCCACCATGTGGCGCAGCGCGGCGGTCTGCCGCTGGCCGTGGGCCAGCAGGGCGGCACGCAGCTGCTGCAGTTTGTCCGCCTGCAGACCGGGCTGCAGGGCGCGGGCAAAGGCCTCCAGCGGTGTATGCAGCCCTTCGCATTCGAAGTGCTCGGCCCCCAGATCGGGGGCGATGGCAGCGAACACCGACTTGGCCGACCAGGAGCCCGCCATGGCCGGGTGGTAGTAGTGGGCGCGGGCGATCTGGAACAGGTCGACGATGCGCTCGGCCAGCGCCAGCAGGGCCGGGCCCAGGTCCTCGAACTGGGCGGCCAGCTCGCGCAGGCGGTTGCGTTCGAAGCCGGCGTTGTAGGCCTGCACCGGACCGTTGTCGTTCCCCAGGGCCAGCAGCAGGCTTTGGGCAAAGGCGCGGCGCGGGTCGCCCGTGGCGTCGGCCAGAAAACCGTGGTGCTCAGGTGGCTGCCCCGGCGCGGCCACGGTGTCGCAGCTCCATTGGAACGGCAGCACCTGGTAGGGCCGCGTACCGGCCCACACCGGCACCGCAAAGCCGATGGTCTCAAAGCGCAGGAAACGCCGGGGATAGGGCAGGGCACGCAGCAGCGGGGCGGCGGCCGGTTCCAACACCGGCGCGTTCTGCTGTACCGCGCGCGTGGCACGGCGCAGACGGGCATCGGGCAAGGCGTCCAGCGGCACGCTGTGCAGGTCCACGTGGCCGGCGGCACGCAGTTGGGCGGCCAGTTCCCGGCCCACGATCTCCAGGCGTGCGCGCGCATCGCCGGGACGGGCGGGGGCCTCCGGCAGGGCGCAGTGCGCCAGCTGCTCGCAGGGGCCGGGCTGGGTGCAGGGGGCGCCCAGGGGCACGGCGGGTTCGGGCGCGCGGGCGCAGGCCTGCATGGCGGTCAGCCAGTGGCCCACCGGCCGCGATCCCAGCGTGGGGCCCAGGTCCACCTCGCGCAGCAGGCCGGCATAGCAGCCGTGGCCGGGGTAGATGAAGCCGGTGTCCACCAGCAGCAGGCCCACGCTCTGCACCCGCAGCCCGCTGCGGGCCGCCACATGGGCCCACAGCGCCACCGCGTCCACATCGGCCTCGGTGCCCACGGTGGCGTAGCGCAGCTTGAACAGGCGCCAGCCGTGCGAGCCGCGGGTGACCAGGTCGACGCGGGCGCACGCGCCGTCGTTACTGGCCAGGCAGGCGCCCAGCAGGGCCCAGCCTTCGGTCTGGGGCGTGGCCTCGGCCAGGGCGGCGTGGGTGCGCGCGATGGCCAGGTTCCAATCGGCCTCGGTGCGCGGGGCGGGCACCGCCACCCCGGCCGGAAAGGAGGCGCGCAGCGCCGCATCCAGCGCCGGCCCGTGGACCACGTCGGCATCCGTGGGGTCGGCCGGGGCCGGTGCAGCCTCTTCAGCAGCGGCCTGCCGGTGCAGCCAGAAGCGGCGCGCACAGGCCCGCCAGCGGCGCAGGTCCGCGTCGTCCAAGAGGGCAAGGGTGTCGGCCATCATGGGCAAAGGCTGGACAGAATCGGACAAACACGACAGATCGGGCCAGGGCGCGCCAGCGTCGACGGACGCCGACACCAAGGCTCAGTGGGCCCGTGCCGCCAAGGGCTTCACCGGGCCCACATCCACCAGAATGTCTTCCCCCTCCACCTGCAGTGGGTAGGGATGCAGCGCGCTGGGGTGGGCGTGCGACACGCACTTGCCGCTGCCCGCGTCATAGCCCCACTGGTGGATGGCGCAGACCACCCGCTGGCCGTCGAAGCAACCCTCGGCCAGCGGCACGTCGGCGTGCGGGCAACGGCCCCGGTAGGCCTTCAACTGCCCGCCCTGCGGCCAGACGAGCAGCACGCTCTTCTTGCCCACCTGAAACAAACCCATGCCGCCTTCGGCGACGGCGTCCTTGCGACAAACGGGGGTGAAGGCCATGGTGCGGGCTTCCGGGCAGTGATTTGGGCCTGATAAAGGCAAATTGCGGGCCATGGGGAACTGGCCTAGGGGGCGGGAGGAAGTTGTGACTGTCTTCGGCCAACCTCAGTCGTTCGCGAGATTCAGCCCTAAGGGGGGCTGGCCGCATTGCGCCAGGGTGCTGTAGGAGAGAAGCTGGGCGCCGCCTGCTTCAGCTGATCAAGCAAGCTGTTTTCTCTCTCTGTGATCTGCCCGCCAACCAAGCGCGGCGGGATTACCTCGCCGTGAAGCTGCGCGCGAAGGTCGTCCCATCGCTCGCGCAGCACGCGCCAGTGGTGTTCGTCGTAAGTGCCGCGGAAGATCACCGGCAGCACCTCGATGCGAGGTAGGTCTTCGCCACAGCGCCTTTCGCGCAACGCCCCATGCAGTTCCTTCGCCCAGCGGCTACCCACGCGATCGACGCGACCAATTTGTTGTTCTACCACGCCGGGATTCCACTCGGGGTGCAGCAACACCACCACGCGGCAGGCCTCGTGTAGGTTCAGGCCCTCGCGGCCGACCAGTGATTGCGCGATCAGCACCATTGGCGCGGCCTCGGACCGGTTGAATGCTTGTTGAAGCATGCGACGCGACTCGGTCTTGGTGCCGCCATGCATGAAGCGGGCGAACTCCCCCGTGCGCGTGCCAAATTCGTCTTCCAGTCGGCGCTGGAACTCGGCCCAGCTCTCGGCAGGGTCGTCTTGTGCGTCGGCGTCGGCTTCTGCTGCATCGTTGTCCATCACTGCGTCGACCAACGCCGCGAATTCCTGTCCCAGCTCCCGTGTCTCCATATCGGCAGCTGCATTGGCCGTCAGCTCCAGCAACGCGCGGGCAACTACCGCGACCGGATGGCCGTCTTCGTCGCCAGATGGCGCGTCGGCGGCGGCTGCCTGCAAGCCGGCGCACAGCGTGCGATAGATAGAAGGTGCGGTGAAGGCATCGCCCAAGCGCTGCACCAGAGCTTGGCGGAAGCGCTTACGCAGATTGCGTTCCCGGCGGTAGCCGGCGGCCAACGCATCGTCAATATCTTGCAGCGCGATCGGGTGTTGCGCACCGTGCTCCTCGGTCCATTGCCTGTGCGCGGCACGGATTGCGGGCCATTGGTCCAGACCGTCGGCACTGGCGCGCACGCTGCGTTGCGGCCAGTAACGATCTTCCGCCAGGCGGCGCAACAGCTCGCGTGCGTTAAGCAACAGCTCCAGCGCACGCATCTGGCGCGTGAAGCGGCCAAACACCAAGACCTTCTCGCGTTCGCCGGGCGGCGCAACCACCGCGCGCTTCTCGATGGCGCGCACAGCCTCGCGCAGCACGGGATGCTCGTAGGTGGTGTCGCCCACAGCGTGTAGGCTTTCGCGTAGCGACGCGCGCCAGAACGCTGCTCGCTGCCGAGCATGTGCGTCCAGCGCGGGTTCGGGCGCTTCCGCCTGTCCGTTGCTGCGGGCACGTTCGGCGTTTAGGGCAGCTTCGATACGCTCCTCTTCCTGCACGTCCTCGTCCAAGAACTTGCTGGTGCCGTGGCCGCTGGCGAAGGTGGTGCGCAGGTACTTTTCGTTGCGGCTACCACCGCCTCGGATCAGCGACAGCGCCTCGGCAGCGCATACCGCCTGTCTCCACGGCAGCGACAACTTCTCGGGGTCAACCAACACTTGACCCTCGGTGGCGCGGTAGCTGCCGCCCGCGTGCTCTTCGTAGAGGAGGACATCCGCGTCCTCGCGCTTGTCCCTCCGCACCACGAAGTCGCCCAGCTGGCGCTGGAAGTCGGCGGCCGCCGCGGTGTATGCATCGCGCGCCTGTCCGCTGGTGCGCCAAGCGAGGCGCACGCGCTGCAAAGCCTCTGCATATCGGTCGATAGCGTCCCGCGCCGCCTGCAACCGTTTGGCGGGGATGCGAATGCGCTCCAGCGTCTGCACCCATTGCCCAGCATCCAACTCCACCGGCGTCGCGCTCATGGCCAGATAGCGCGTGTTGTCGTCCACGTGCAGTATTTCGTCCAGCAGGCGGGACAGCCGGCTGTCCTCACCGCGGCTCTTGTGCGCTTCGTCCACCACCACCAGGTCGAAGAGACCAAAGCCAAGGCCGACGGCCTTCATCAGCATGCTGCGGTGTTCCGTGCCCATGGCATAGGTTGCAGGTCGCAACAGTGGCTCCCATTGCGTCTGTTGGGCGAACTGTCGCAGCGCGTCCCCGGCAGGAGACGCATCGTCCTGCATCATCCTTGTGATAGCCTTTGCTGCTAGCCAGGCCTCTTCGCCATAATGCTGTTTGCGTACCTTTCTAATGTGGTCGGGGCGGTCGCACAGCACTGCTACCAGCGCGGGCAGCAGTATCCAGCGGCATGAATGCGCGTTCTCCTGGATCTTCCAGTTGCTGAACGCGTGCGACAGCACCACCACTTTACGCTGGTTCCACGGTATGGGGCCGCCCTCGGCCCAGCCGTCCATGTAGCTGACGATGCCGCGTAACACGTACTCGGTTTCCAGCCCACCGCCACGCAGTTCGCGCTGCCACTGGTAGCCCAGGCCGCTGGGGATCAGCACCGCCACGCGGCCGCCGCTTCGAACCACTGAGTCGATCAGCTGCACGGCGATGCGCGTCTTACCCATGCCGACTTCGTCGGCCAGCACCATGCCATTGCGCGGCAGCTGGGTACCGAAAACCCGCAAAGTGGCACGCTGCCCCTTGTTGAGCCGCACCGCGGCGCCGGTGGCCTCCTGAGCTTCGATCTGCGCCACCTGGCCTGCCAAGTGTGCAGACACTTCAAGCCACCTCATAACTCATTCTCCCCGGAGCGCGCCACGGACTCCAGCCCGCAGACCTCCCAGCACTTCTCCACTGCGTCCAGCACCGGAAGGTAGCGCGCGAGCGCCGCCGATAAAGGATCTCGGGCAAACACCGGCAGACTGCACTCGGCGCGTAGCACCGCCAGCGGATTCAACGCAAGCTGGCGCTTGAAGGCGTCAACCACTGGGCAATCAGCTGCTTGGCGTAGCGCCTGTTCTAGGCTGATGCACCACGCGTCCCAGTCCGCTTCGGACAAGCCGGCCTGCTTGTCGGCGACGTTCTCCATCAGACGCATCATGGTCCGGATGGCACTGTCGACGGGATCAGGCGCCGCTGCCCTGGCCAGTACTGTTCCTGTCTCGAAATCCCGCGTGTCGGTGTCACAGTCCTCTTCGGCCGGCGACTGCGGGAATTGCGCCAGCTGCCACCACGCCGACTCCAGATCCAGCTTGGGTAGCTCCACCGCGGCCACGCGACCCGCGCTATCGATGACAGGAATGCTGCAACGCAGCTGTTCACCGGTAACGCTCCATTGCACCACTACCGAAGGCTGCTGCGCGCCGCGCCAGACCACCTCCTGTGGCCCCAGGTAGGCGCAGACGTTGCCCGCCGTGTCCAGCACTTCGACCGGCACGGTGTAGGCTGGAAGCACCAGCCGAGCCGGCTGGCCAGCTGGCAACGGCACGTAGCGGCACCAGGAAACGGGCGGAGCCACAAACGCTGGTGGGCGCTCGGGCATCTCGGAACCAGCCTGCAATTGGGCCACATCCTTCACTTCGTGCTTCCATTGCATTGGTAGGCGGCTGCTAGCGCATGACTCCTGCCCAGGTTTGGACCAAGTCAGCGCGTCGTCGCCAAACACCACACCGGCCTCCAGGTTGCCCTGCGGACAGTTCTGCAGGATACCGGGCCTTGTCAGGTTCCCGGAGCCCAAGTAGATCCAACCGTTGAGGCACTTGTCAGAATCTTTGCGATAGCCGCAACCGAAGATGAATTTTGCGTGCAACGTGCGTGCGGGGCGCTGGTCCAGGAAGGGCGGCGGCTCGGCAGCCCACACGCGCCAGCCCAGGGCCCAGATGGCAGTCAATCCGCTAGCCACAGCCTGGCAAGCGGTGGGTTCGACGAACAGGTGCACTTCGCAACTGCGGGTTGCCAAGCCGGCATCCCTCAGCGCGTCGACGATTTGCACTAGCGCCACCGGTGGCTCCTTGCTGGTCCCGCCTTCGTAGAAGCCAGAGCCGAGCATCAGCGTGTTGCGGTCCATCTCTCCGGCGTGGTGCCGCACGAATTCCGGCAGTTGGCGCAGCAGCGACTTCTTACGCGAGTCGAAGAAGCGCGCCTTCCGGCGAGGACGGTCCACGGCCCGTACCCAGGCGTCGAACTTGCCGCGGGCCAGCGCAGTGAGGCTTCGCGGCTCCGCTTCCAACGCGCCCAGGTCGAACTTGGGTTGCAGCCAGTGAAATAAGTCCCAGGCCGCCGCCACATCGGCGCGCGCCTGCAATGGGCCCAGGTCGCGCAAGGCGAGGTCCTCAGAGCGGACCTCTACCAACCACATCGCATCCAGACTGCGCTCCAGCGTTTCACGCGTCCAGTTGCCAGTGCTTACCACCAGCCGCAGGCACCAGCGTTCCGGCTCCTGTTCGTGGCGGTAGCCGAGCAGCGCCAACTTGGCATGTAACAGCGCGAAGTGCGATGCGTCGCGCATAGGCGCGTGCAGCACGCCAGGCGCATCGTGTGGCAGCACCTGCGACTGGCCACTATCAAGCAGCACGATCAGAGCCAGCTTGCCAGCATAGGCGCGCTGCGCCGTGGTTTGGCGCGTGAAGCGCTCCGCCGCGGCGTCCAGGAAAGCTGCATCGGCCGAATAGCCGCATAGCCACCCAAAAGTGCCGACATAACTCTCGGGCGGCGCGAAACATTGCAGCAGGGAAGGGGGCAGGTAGCGACTCATGCGGCTGTCTCCGCCTCGCCCAGCCACTGGTCCAGTCGTGCTTCCAGGTCCAATTCCATGAGGAAGAGATTGCGCATACGGAAGGACATGCCGGCCGGTAACAGAATGCGGTCGGACAAGACGGCTGTCGCTTCATCGCCGTCCTGTTCTTCGCTCTCTTCCCCTGCTGCGCCGTCGAAGGCCATACCAGGCACGATCTCCGCGTCGCTCAGCCGCAGCACACGACCGTCTCGGGCTACGAGCTGGGCCAGCACCTGCTGATGTTCCCCCCGAGCTATTTCGCGACAGAACTGCAAGCCGGCCGGGTGGTAGTTGCCGTGCTCGGCTCCGGTGAGGAATTGCTCGGCAGCCGCCTGTGCGGCCGCTAGGGCTCTACCCACCGTGGTGGGCGGCGGCGCAGTCAGTCGAAGCGCGTGGCCCGCCGGCCCCATTACACGTTCACATGCATCAAGCACGGCTAGGGCAGCGTCGCGTGCGCGGAAAAAACTCGCGCCAGCGTGAAGATCAGCCCAATGCTCAGGTGAAAACTCCTCCGGAGCGTGCACGTCCCAGCCTGACGTCGGCTCGTCCTGCAGCCGGCGCACCCAGGCTAGCGCCGCGCGGCGGCGAATGGAATTCGCGTCGCTGCGAGCCGACAGGCGTTCCCTCAGGACCTCGGAGGCACGCGGTGGCAGTGGCGCCAGCGGCGTGATTGCTCTCTCGATGGTCGCAATGTGGGCTACCCGCACGGGACTGCCCACCATCCACTTCGCCAACGTGTCTATTAGGCCGCTACCGTGCCAGCACGCGGGATATGGGGCGCAAGCCGCTTCGAGAAGCGCCTCGCCCGCCTCGGACACGCAGTAGGCATTGAAGCGCTCACTGTTGGAGTCGACCAGGCCGAGAGCCAGCAGTGGCTGCACCGCCGACATACGCATCGGTTGGGTGACGTAGAACCCGGGGCGGCGCATCACTTGAAACGTGAGATTGTTGGCGTCTTGCAGCTTCTGCGCGCCGCGTATTCGCGCATCGCGGCGCTGAGCACCGCTCGACCGCGCCTTGCGCTGCCGCTCCAGCGTTGCCAATGCCATGCGGCAGGCGAGCGCTTCCACGGCATTCGCCGCCTCAATGTTGGAAACCTGTATGCTTTCACGGGCTTTGGCAGCCGCCGCGATGCCCAGCAACGGCCAAAGCAACTGCCTGCCGGTCCAGATACTGCCCATGCCCGGCACCGCCAGTTCGTTGAACTGCCGCACCGCAGCGCCGACATCCAGTGTGCGGACTCGCCGGGCCGCGACCAAGCCATCCGGCCCCATGAGGCCCCATGGAGTGGATGGATTCATCGCGTGGCGGCTCTCAACATTGGCTGTAGCACAAAGAGACGTTGCTGCGTGCTTGCAAAAAAGGGAGCAGGAAGCGAATCGCTGTCGCGCCTCCTCGCACGAAGGCGCGGTGTTGAGAAGGCGACCTCCCGGTTCGCTATTACGTTTTGTAGCACGGTGCCCTGGCAGGCCGCTTCATGCTCGTCATCTCAAATGTTGACTGTCTACTTTCCAGCCATCTATTGACGCTTCCCGAAGGACTGCTCCCGGTCGAAAGCCGTCTCCACCAAGCACGATCTCACATCCGCACCACCACCTTGCCGAAGGCCCCCCGGGCCAGGTGCGCAAACGCTGCCGGCACCTCCTCGAAGCCATACTCGGCGGCAATCACCGGTTGCAGCCGATTGAGGTCCACCGCGCGGACCAGGTCTTCCAGCGCGCGGCGGTGGCCCACGCTGATGCCCTGCACCACGGCGCGCTGCAGCAGGGCGTCGTAGGTGGAGGCGGTGAACTCGCCGCCGTCCAGCACGCCGATCATGGACAGACGGCCGCCCTGGGCCAGCACGGCCATGGAGCGCGCGACGTTGGCGCCGCCCACGGTTTCCAGCACCTGATCCACGCCGTGCCCGCCGGTGAGGCGGCGGATCTCTGCCGGCCAGTCGCTGTCGCGCGCCAGGGCGTGGTGGGCGCCCAGCGCCTGCGCGCGCTCGCGCTTGTCCGCGCTGCCGGAGACCACGATGGCCTGCGCCCCGTGCAAGCGGGCCAACTGCACGCCGAACAACGCGACCCCGCCGGTGCCGTGGACGAGCACAGTCTGGCCGGCGCGCAGTCCGCCCTGTTCCACCAAGGCGAACCAGGCGGTCAGCCCGGCGCAGGGCAGGGTGCTGGCTTGCACGGCGGACGCGCTGGCCGGCGCGGCCACCAGCCATTGCGCATCCAGCAGCACATGCGAGGCCAGGCCGCCCGGCCCCGGCGCCCCGAGGATGGTCACGTCGGCAGGCGCCTGCCCGTCGATCCACCCGCCGACAAAGGTGCTGATGACCCGCTCGCCACCTTGCCAGCGGTGCACCCCGGCCCCCACGGCCGCGACCGTGCCCGCAAAGTCCGACGCCGGCACCAGCGGATGTGGCATGCCGCGGCCGTAGCTGCCGGTGGTGACCATCAGGTCGCGGTAGTTCAGGGCCGCGGCCTCCACCCGCACCAGCACCTGGCCGGGGCCGGGCAGGGGCAGAGGGGATTCGATGCAGCTCAGATGCTCCAGGCCCGGGGCCGTGAGTTGCCATTGGCGCAGCAGTTCGCTCATGGGATGTTCCTTGGAAAGACAACGGAGCGAGATGCTATTGATTCCACCGGCGGCGCAGTGAAGCCATTTATTCCGTGGAATGGCGCCACAATGGCGCCAATGAGCGAACGTCTGAACGGCATTGAAGCCTTCGCCGCCGCGGTAGAAACCGGCAACTTCGCCCTGGCGGCGCAGCGGCTGGGGCTGACGCGTTCGGCCGTGGGCAAGAGCGTGGCGCGGCTGGAGGCACGGCTGGGCACGCGCCTGTTCCACCGCACCACCCGCAGCCAGAGCCTGACCGAGGACGGGCTGGCCTATTACGAGCGTTGCCGCCGGGCGCTGGCCGAATTGGAGGCGGCCGATGCCGCCCTGGAGGCCGGCCGGCTCACACCCTCCGGGCGGCTGCGCATCACCATGCCCGAGCTGCTGGGCCGGGTGCTGGTGGCGCCCCTGCTGTTGGAGCTGGGGGCGCAGTACCCGGCGCTGTCCTTCGACGCTTCTTTCAACGATCGGCGGGTGGACCTGGTGGAAGAGGGCGTGGACCTGGCCGTCCGCAGCGGCCCGCTGGACGACAGCACGGCCCTGGCGGCCCGAGCGCTGGGACATCAGTGGATGGGCATGTTTGCCGCACCGGCGTACCTGGCCGCGCACGGCCGGCCCGCCAGCCTGGAGGCCCTGCTCGCCCAGGCGTCCGCGCACCGCTTCGTCGGCTATGTGCGCGACAGCGGCCGGCATCCCTGGCAGTTCCGGGATGCCAAGGGCCAGGCGGTGGCGTTCACCCCGCCCAGCCAGTTCGACTTCGGCTGCAACAGCCTGGAGATTGCGGCCCTGGCGGCCGCCCAGGGGGCCGGCATTGCGCGGCTGCCGGTCTGGCTGGTGCGGGAGGCGCTGGACCAGGGCCGCCTGGTGCGGGTGTTCAACGAGCCGCAGGCCTTCGGCTACGCCGTCCATGCCGTGTGGCCGCACGCCCGCGCCATGCCGCTGAAGACGCGGGTGCTGATCGACCTGCTGGTCGAGCGCCTGGTGCCGGCGCTGGCTGTGCGTTGAGGGGCGGGTCAGCGCTGAGCTTGCAGGTCAATTTCCACCTGGCCGTCGTCGGTCAGGCGCAGCGGGTATTCGTCCAGCGCGCAGCCTTCGGGCCGCAGGCCTTCACCGTTGCGTCCGTCGAACACCCAGCCATGCACGGTGCAGGTCAGGGTGCGACCGTTGAACTGCGAGTTGTTGACCAGCGACTGCTGCTCATGCGGGCACAGGCCGGTGAAGGCGCGGGGCTGGCCGCCGTCAGGCCAGATGACCAGCACCTCGTGGCCGTCGAGCAGGAAAGGCACGGCCTCACCTTCGCCCAGGTAGCGCTGCTTGCACAGGGTTTGAAAGGCCATGGTGTCGCTGCTCCTCGCCTTGCCTGGGGGCTGGGCCGTCAGCGCGGTCGCGCTGTCGGCAAGCCGACAAACCCAGGGTGTGAAGCGAGCGCAGCAAAAGCCGCGCCAGCTGCTGTGGCGATCCGCGCGGGCTAAGGCCTGGGGGGGGCCGCGTCGGCCTCCGCCTCCGGCCAGAGGGCGGGAAAGAGAAAACGCAGGGCATCCAGGGGGATGCCGAAGCGCACCGGCCCGCGGGGCGAATCAGAGCGCAACAGGCCCGCGTCCAGCAGCTTGCCGATCAGGGTGGTGGCGGTGCGTTCGCCCAGACCGCTCATGCTGGCAAAGTCCCCGCGGGAGACCTCCCCTTGCGTGGCAAAGAGATAGTGCAGCGGCCGCAGGGCCTCCCTGCGCAGCCCGCGTTTGACGACATGCTCTTCGTGGGCCAGCAGCGCACCCAGGCGGTCCTGCATGTCACGCAGGTTCAGCATGCGGGACATGAAGCGCACCTGGTCCAGGCAGATGCCGATGAAGAACGCGATCCAGGCCAGCAGCATGCGCTCGCTGAGATGCCCTCGGCCATCCAGGTCCCCCATGCGTGGCATGTCGGCATTGCCCAGGGCTTCGCTGTAGTGCTCGGCCTGGCGGGCCAGGCCCCGCAAGGGTGACCAGAGACCGCCGGTCAGTTCCAGGGCGCCCAGCACGGCCAAACTGTGCAAGCGGGCGGTACGGCCATTGCCGTCGGCAAAGGGATGGATCCAGACCAGGCGGTGATGCGCCGCGGCGGCGGCGACGATCTGCAATTCGCCACGCCGGGCTTGCCCATACACGGTGGACCAGCGCGCCAGCAGATCGGGCAGTGCCGCGGCAGCCGGGGCGACATGGTTCTTGATGCGGACCTCTCGCGTGCGGATTTCGCCCGGCGTCACCACCAGGGCCTCACTGACCGCACCCTGCGGGTCGTGCAGCCGGACGATCCTGTCGGCGTCGCTGAGCTGTCCAAACAGGTGGTGGTGGATGCGGCAGAGGAAATCCGGCGCGTAGGCTTGGGCCACGCTGACCGGCTCCGCGTGGATCCATTGCTCGGTGGCGATGTGGGCCAGCGCCAGACGCTGGAGGCGGGCTTTTTCAGCGTTGGTGGAGAAGTCCTGGGACAGGGCTTGTTGGATCTCCAGCGGTCGGGTGTGCTCGCCCTCGATCTTGTTGGAGTAGTACGAGTTCATCGACCGCAGCAGCCGGGCCAACTCCTGGCTGACGCCGTTCTGGCAGGCACCGGTCAGGCGAGCGGCTTCGGTGCGAAGGTCGTGCGCCAAGCCCAGCACCTCGTCCGCCTGCCCGTCCCGCGGCAGCAGCGGCTCCATTTGCGAGGGGTGGTCGTACATGCGCCATATTTTGCGTATTACCAATGAATACGCAAGTGGTTGATTTTTTTTATTTTATTGAATCAATTGCGGAAAGAATTGCGGATCCATCTTCGCGCACGGGACGCCGGTCAATCAGTCGCCCGAACCAGCCGCCGCCGCTCGCAGCTTGTCCTTCTTGCTCGGCCGCTTGCCCTTGATGCCGCCGCTGGCGGCGCCGGCCGGGGCGGTCTCGGTCACGCCGAAGCCGGCGATGCGCTCGCGCGGCACGCGGTGGCCTTGGCGCTTTTCGATCAGGCGGAAATGCGCCTCGGTGGCGGGGCTGATGAAGCTGATGGCCAGGCCGCTGGCGCCGGCGCGGGCGGTGCGGCCGATGCGGTGCACATAGTCCACCGCAGCGCGGGGCAGGTCGTAGTTGACCACCACCGGCAGCTGGGCGATGTCGATGCCGCGCCCGGCCAGGTCGGTGGCCACCAGCACCTGCAGCTCGCCGGCCTTGAAGGCGGCCAGCAGGCGCGTGCGGGCGCCCTGGCTGGCGTCGCCGTGGAAGGCCTCGGCCGTCAGGCCGGCGCGGCGCAGCTTGTCGGCCACATGGTCGCAGGCGTAGCGCGTGGCCACGAAGACCATCACCCGGGGCCAGCCCTCCTGGGCGATCAGCTGGCGCAGCAGCGGGGTGCGGCGGGTGCTGTCCACCTCGATGGCGCGTTCGGTCAGCAAGGGCGCGGCGGCTTCTGCGCCCTGAGGGCCTTCGGTGTCGGCGCTGGCGCCGGGCGCGGGGGCCACGTCCACCCGCAGCGGGTCCCGCAGCAGTTGGTGGGCCAGGGCATCCACCTCCGCCGGGAAGGTGGCCGAGAACAGCAGGTTCTGGCGCCGCGCCGGCAGCGCGCGCAGCACACCGGCCAGTTCGTCGGCAAAGCCGCTGTCCAGCAGGCGATCGGCCTCGTCCAGCACCAGGGTGTGGACGTCGTCCAGGCGCAGGCCGTTGTGCTCCAGCACGTCCAGCAGCCGCCCCGGGGTGGCCACCACCACGTCGGCACCAGCGCGCAGGGCCATCAGCTGCGGGTTGATGGACACGCCGCCGTACAGCACGCTGAGCTTGACCGGTGTGGGCAGGCCCTGGGTGATCTGCTGCAGCGTCTCGCCCACCTGGGCGGCCAGTTCGCGGGTGGGCACCAGCACCAGGGCCTGGGGCCGGCGCTTGCCGATGGGGGCATGGGCGGCCAGGCGCTGCAGCAGGGGCAGGGCATACGCCAGGGTCTTGCCCGAGCCGGTGGGCGCGCAGGCCAGCACGTCCTGCCCGGCCAGCGCGGCCGGGATGGCGGCGGTCTGCACCGGGGAGGGGGTGTCCAGACCCAGGGCCTGGACGGCACGCAGCAGACGGGGCGAGAGCCCGAGGTCGTCCCAGCGGGCCGCGTCCGCGCTTTCAGAGGCTTCGGTCACGGCAGGCGTGTTCTCCGGCGATTCGCTCACAGCAGCCTCACCTTCACCGCACGGCCCTTGACCTTGCCGGCCGACAGGCCGCGCAGCGCGGCGTCGGCGATGCTGCGCTCCACCGCCACATAGGTGGAGAAGTCGTTGACGTTGATCTTGCCGATCTTGCTGCCGTCAAAGCCCAGGTCCTTGGTCAGCGCGCCCAGCACGTCGCCGGGGCGGATCTTCTCCTTGCGCCCGCCCAGGATCTGCAGCGTCACCATCGGAGGCAGCAGGGGCGGGGCGTCGGTGGCGTCGGCCAGCTCGCTCAGCGGGTGCCACTCGCTGGGGCGGCCCTGCATCTCGTCGATGCGGCCCACGCTGCCCATCTCGTCCAGGCTGGCCAGGCTGAAGGCCCAGCCCTCGGCCTCGGCCCGGCCAGTGCGGCCCACGCGGTGCACATGCACCTCGGGGTCGGGGGTGATGTCCACGTTGATGACGGCTTCGAGCTGGGCGATGTCCAGGCCGCGGGCGGCCACGTCGGTGGCCACCAGCACGCTGCAGCTGCGGTTGGCAAAGCGCACCAGCACCTGGTCGCGCTCGCGCTGGTCCAGGTCGCCGTGCAGCTCCAGCGCGGTGAAGCCCTGGGCCTGCAGCACGGCCACCAGGTCGCGGCACTGCTGCTTGGTGTTGCAGAAGGCCAGGGTGCTGACCGGGCGGAAGTGCTTGAGCAGCAGGCTCACCGCGTGCAGGCGCTCGCTGTCCTTCACCTCATAGAACTGCTGGCGGATCTTGGTCTCGGCGTGGCGCTCGGTGAGCTTCACCTCCTTGGGGTCGCGCATGAAGCGCCCGGCCAGCTTGGCCACGCCATCGGGGTAGGTGGCCGAGAACAGCAGGGTCTGGCGCGCCTTGGGGCAGCGTTCCACCACCTGGGCGATGTCGTCGGCGAAGCCCATGTCCAGCATGCGGTCGGCCTCGTCCAGCACCAGGGTGTTCAGCGCGTCCAGCGCCAGCGTGTCGCGCGCGAGGTGGTCCAGGATGCGGCCGGGCGTGCCCACCACGATGTGGGCGCCGTGCGCCAGGCTGGCCAGCTGGTTGCGGATGGGCGCGCCCCCGCACAGGGTCAGGGTCTTGATGTTGTCCTCGGCCCGGGCCAGGCGACGGATCTCCTGCGTCACCTGTTCGGCCAGCTCGCGGGTGGGGCACAGCACCAGGGCCTGCACGGCAAAGCGGCGCGGGTTCAGGTTGGCCAGCAGGGGCAGGGTGAAGGCGGCGGTCTTGCCGCTGCCGGTCTTGGCCTGGGCGATCAGGTCAGCCCCGGCCAGGGCCAGCGGCAGGCTGGCGGCCTGGATGGGCGTCATCGCCAGGTAGCCCAGTTGGTGCAGATTGGCCTGCATGGCCGGGGGCAGGGGCAGGCTGGCGAAGGAGGCGGCGGCGGGCGCGGGAGCGCCGGTCGTGTCGGTGCGGGTCATGCACGATTGTCCGCTGTGTCGACCCATCCCTACAAACGGCGACGCCCTGTGGCGCCCGTGGGGCGGTTCACCAGGCCGATGCCGGCCAGCACCAGCACGCTGCCGACGAGGAAGGGAGCTTCCAGCGGCTCGTCCAGCAGCCAGACGCTCAACAGCACCCCGAGTACCGGGGTCAGGAAAGAGAATACCCCCAGGCGCGAGGCGAGGTAGTGCCGCAGTAGCCAGAACCAGGCGAGAAAGCTGGCGAAGGAGACGACCAGACTCTGGAAGCCGAGGTGCCACCACAGCGTGGGGGAGGGCTGCCAGTGCCACTGCCCGCTGAGCCCGGCGATGGGCAGCAGCAGCACGAAGGCGCCGAGCAACTGGTACATCAGCGTCTCGGTGGCGGGTGCGCTGGCCAGCGACGAGCAGCGCAGCGCCAGGGTGGTGGCCCCCCAGGCGGCCCCGGCCATCAGGGCCAGCGCATCGCCCAGCAGCACCCGGGCGATGGCGCTGTCGCCCGGCCCGGCATGGCCCCCCAGAAAGGCCAGGGCAATGCCCCCGAAGGCCAGTGCAATGCCCACCCATTGGAGGCGCCCGAGCCGCTCGGCCGGCAACCGGGCGTGCAGCCCCAGGGCCGCGAAGAGCGGGGCGGTGTACTGAAAGACCACCACATGCGAGGCCTGCGTGAACCGAAGGGCTTCGGCCACCAGCAGGAACTCCAGTGCGAAGAGGCTGCCCACCAGGGCCCCGGCTCGCCGATGGCGAGGGTCCGGGCGGTCCCCGCGCTGCCACATCAGCGTCGACAGCAGGAGTAGCGCCACCAATGAGCGCACTGCCACCATCAGCATGGGGCTGGCCACGGGGGCGGCGGCTTTCAGCGAGATTTGCTGCAGGCCCCACAGAACGCAGAGGATGCTCATCGCGCCGATGGCACGGGCGTCCAAGGGGCCAGGGACTGGCGTTGGGGCGGGGCGGGTACCGGCGGTGAGGGGCGGGGTGTTCGGCGTGGGCAGGGCGGTCATGGTGGTGTCAATGTGCACTCGGGGAAGCATCCTGAAAAGCAGATAATTTGCGTGACTTTCATTCGAAAATCGAATCCAAGATGGAGCTGCAGACCGACTGGCTGAAGGCCTTCGTGGCCACGGTGGATGCCGGCTCGCTGTCGAGCGCTGCACAGGAGGTGCACCGCTCGCAGTCGGCCGTCAGCATGCAGATCAAGAAGCTGGAGGCCGCGGCCGGCTGCGCGCTGCTGGTGCGGGGGCCGCGTCAATTGCGCCTCACCCCCGAAGGGCAGGTATTGCTGGGCTATGCCCGGCGCATGCTGGACCTGCAGGCCGAGGCGCGGGTGGCCTTGCATGGCGAGACCGTCACCGGCCTGGTGCGGCTCGGGGTGCCCGACGACTATGCGGCCAAGTACCTGACGCCGGTGTTGCGGCGCTTCGCCCAGAGTCATGGCGGGGTCGAGATCCACCTGAACTGCGAGCAGTCCACTGCCTTGATTCCGCGCGTGGCGGCGGGCGAGCTGGACCTGGCCCTGGTCTCGCGCGACCATGCCCGCCGCGGCACGCTGCTCTTCCATGAGCCGATGGTCTGGGTGGGCTCGCCGCAGTTCGACGTCTGGAACCGGCAGCCCCTGCCGATTGCGGTGTACGAGGAGGCCAGCCTGGCCTGGCGCGGCGCCATCCAGTCGCTGGCCCTGCGGGGGCGGCCTTACAAGGTGGTCTACCACAGCGCCAGTCTGGCGGGCCAGCTGGCCGCGGTGGAAAGCGGCCTGGCCGTGGCCGCCCTGACGCAGTGCAGTGCGCCTGCACACCTGCAGATTCTGGGGCCTGAACAGGGCCTGGGGCCGCTGGAGCCGATGCAGGTGGCCGTTTACCGCAGCCGGGCCTCGCAGGGCTCCAAGGCGGTGGACCGTCTGCACCGCATGCTGGTGCAGACGCTGCGCTACGCGGTGCGCTGAGGGGCGGCGTGCCCAGGGTTTTCAGGGCAGGGTGCTCTTCATGGTTTGGGCCAGGGCCTGCTGACCATGGGCCTCCAGCGCCTGGATGGCGCCCTCGCGGTCGCGCCGCTCGTGGTTCTGGTTCAGCTTGCGCTTGCCCACCAGACGGGTGATGCGCACCTCGATGCCGACGATGCGCTGCAGCTGTTCGTGGAGGTAGTCGGCCGGGGCATCGCCCATCTTCCAGGGCTCGGGCTGGGTGGCTTCGTGGGTGCGGGTCAGCCGGGCCAGCACGCCGCGCAGGAACTTCTCATCGTTGTGTACCTGCAGGGTGCCGTGCGCATGCACGACCTCGTAGGCCCAGGTGGGCACGCGGCGGTGGCTGTCCTGCTTGCCGGGGTACCAGCTGGGCGAGATGTAGCCCTGCGGCCCCTGGAAGATGACCAGCACCGGGGTGCCGTTGGCCAGGTTCTGCCACAGCGGGTTGGCCCGGGCCACATGGGCCAGCAGCACGCCGGCCGCGCCCTGTTCGGCGTCGAGCAGAAAGGGCAGGTGGTTGGCATCCAGCCCGGTGTCACCGTGGGTGACCAGGGTGCCCAGCGGATGGGCCTGGATCAGACGGTGCAGGACGGCCGGGGACGGTTCAGCGAAATGGTCAGGCAGGTACATGGTGCAAAGGGTTGAAAGCCTGGTGCCACTGTGCCGCGGATCGGGTTGGCGGGAAACAGCCAGTGCATGTTGATTGGGCCGGTACAGATCGGGTGCGCACGGGGACTGACGGCTGGGCGCACGCTTCACGGCCTATGCTCGGGGCTGCTTACGCATGGCCAGCATTCCCATGACTTCCCGACTCCGCGCTTTGCGCATCCTGCGCATCCTGCGCATTCTGCGCGGCCCCCCCCGCCGGATTGGCTCCCTGCTGTTCGGGCTTGTCGCGGCCTGGGGCCTGCCCCACGCCCAGGTCGGCCGCGGGGTCACCCGTCTCATCGTCGGCTGGAATGCCTTTGTCTGGCGGTGCAGACCATCGTCGCCTCCTGGCTGTTCACCCAGGTGATGTTTGCCTTGCACTATGCGCACGACTTCCATGCGGCCTTGGTGCGGGGCCAGCCCGGTGGCCTGCAGTTTCCAGACACCCCCTCGCCCGACTACCTGGACTTCTTCTACTTCTCCGCGGTGATCGGCACCTCGGGGCAGACCGCTGACGTGTGCTTTGCCAGCGGTCTGATGATCAATGGGGCGTCCAGCCTGCGGTGAGATGGGGCCCGCCCGCCGCCTCACGGGGCAGCGGCCGCCTGCAGCAGGCGCCAATAGGCCCCCCGGCGCTCCACCAGGGCCTCGTGCGTGCCCTGCTCGCGCACCCGGCCGCCGTCCAGGTAGACGATGCAGTCCGCATGGCGGATGGTGGACAGCCGGTGGGCGATGACGAAGCTGGTTCGGCCGGCACGCAGCCGGGCCATGGCCTGCTGGACCAGCACCTCGGTGCGGGTGTCCACCGAGCTGGTGGCCTCGTCGAGGATCAGCACGGTGGGCCGGGCGACAAAAGCTCGGGCGATGGTCAGCAGCTGGCGCTGGCCGGCACTCAGGCCGCTGCCGTTTTCGTCGAGCAGGGTGTCATAGCCCCGCGGCAAGGTGCGCACGAAGTCGTCCACATGGCAGGCGCGGGCCGCTTCGCGCACCTCGTCTTCGGTGGCCCCCTCCCGGCCATAGGCCAGGTTCTCGCGGATCGTGCCCTCGAACAGCCACGTGTCCTGCAACACCATGCCCAGGTGGCGGCGCAGGTCCTCGCGGGCCAGTTGTCGGATGTCCACCCCGTCCAGGGTGATGCGGCCGCCGTCTACCTCGTAAAAGCGCATCAGCAGGTTGACCAGCGTGGTCTTGCCCGCGCCGGTGGGGCCGACGATGGCGATGGTCTGCCCCGGGCGGGCTTCAAGGTCGATGCCTTCGATCAGCGGCTGCTGAGGCTGGTAGCGGAAGTGCACCTGCTCGAACACCACATGACCGCGCGCTGGCTGGGGCAGCCTGGCGGCCGGCGATGGGTCCGGGCTCATCTCTGGGGCGTCCAGCAGCTCGAACACCCGTTCGGCCGAGGCCGCGGCCGATTGCAGCACGGCCGCCATCCCCGAGATCTGGTTGAGCGGTTGGGTGAGCTGGCGCACGTACTGGATGAAGGACTGCAGCTGCCCCACGCTGAGGACCCCGGCCATCACCCGCAGGGCGCCCACCCCCACCACGCCGATGAAGCCCAGGTTGCCGACGAACAGGATGGCCGGCTGGATGGCACCGGAGATGAACTGAGCCTTCAGCGCGCTCTGGCGCAGGGCGTTGTTGGCCTGCTCGAAGCTGGCGCTGGCCACCGCCTGGTGGCCGTAGACCTTGACCAGCGTCTGGCCGGTGAACTGCTCCTCGATCTGGCCATTGAGCTGACCCGTCCAGCGCCATTGGTCGGCATAGTGCGGCTGAGCCTGCCCGCCCAGGCGCCGGGCCAGTGCCAGGGAGGCGCCCAGGCTCAGCAGGGCCGCCAGGGTCAGCAGCGGTGAGAGGATGCACATCATCGTCACCACCCCCAGCACCTGCAGCAGGGCCATCGTCAAGGGCCCCAGCATCTGCATCAGGCTCTGGCTGACGTTGTCGATGTCGTTGGTGACGCGGCTGAGCACCTCGCCGCGGGCGCGGGTGTCGAACCAGCCCAGCGGCAGCCGGGCCAGCTTGGCCTGGGCGTCCCGGCGCAGGTCCTGGGTCAAGGTCTGGACCAGCCGGTTGCTCATCCAGCCTTGCTGGGCGGCCAGCAGGGCGCCGCCGCCGTAGAGCCCGGCCACGCCCAGCAGGTGCAAGCCCAGGCGCTGGAGATCCAGGGCCTGGTGGGCCTGCAGGGCCGTGACGACCAGGTCGGTGGCGCGCCCGAGCTGCCAGGGCCCCAGCACGTTGAGCAGTACGCTCAGGGCACTGCCCAGCAGCACCAGCGCGGTGCCCAGACGCTGTCCCGCCAGACGGTGGCTCAGGCGGGCGATGGCCTGCCGGGCGTTGCGGGCATGTTGGACGGGGTGGCCGCTCCCCATGCCGGGCGGACCCAGGCGACCGCCGGGCAAGGGTCCGGGCGGGCTCATGCGAGGCTCTCCTGGGTTTGCTGCGAGGCGACGATTTCACGGTAGGCCGGGCAGTCCGCCAGCAACTGTGCGTGGCGGCCCTGGCCCACGATGCGCCCTTGCTCCAGCACCACGATGCGGTCCGCATGGCGCAGCGAGCTGACCCGCTGCCCCACCAGCACCACCGCCGCCTGCCGGCCCACGGGGCTGGCCGCCAGGGCCTGGCGCAGCCGTGCCTCGGTGGCGTAATCCAGGGCCGAGAGGCTGTCGTCGAGCAGCAGCAGGCGGGGCTGGCGCACCAGCGCCCGGGCGATGGTCAGGCGCTGGCGCTGGCCGCCGGAGAAGTTGGTGCCGCCCTGGGTCACCGGCGCGGCCAGCCCCTGCGGCAGCGCTGCGATGAAGTCCTGGGCCTGGGCGATGCGCAGGGCCTCCCACAGTTCCGCCTCGCTGGCCTCGGCGCGGCCATAGCGCAGGTTGTCGGCGACGGTGCCGGAGAACAGGTAGCTCTGCTGGGGCACCAGGCCGATCAGGCCCCACAGCGTGGCCAGCGGCAGCCTGCGCACATCGCAGCCGTCCAGGCTCAGCTGGCCGGTGCTCACATCGAACAGGCGGGGGAACAGGTTGAGCAGTGTGGTCTTGCCCGCGCCGGTGGCCCCGATCACCGCCAGGGTTTCGCCGGGGTGGATGTCCAGCGTGAGGTCCTGCAGCACCGGATGTGCCGCGCCGGGGTAGGTGTAGCCCACGCCGTCGAGCCGCCAGTGGCCCGCCCAGCCCCCAGCGGGGGCGGCCACGGGCTGGGCGGGGTCCTGCACGCTGGGTGGGGTGTCCAGCACCTCGCGGATGCGGCCGGCGCTGACCAGGGCCCGCGGCGCCATCGTGAACAGCATCGAGGCGACCATCACCGAGATCATGATCTGCACGATGTAGGCCTGGAAGGCCACCAGCGCGCCGACCGGCATCTGGCCCGAGGCGATGCGGTGGGCACCGAACCAGACCAGGGCCACGCTGGAGCCGTGCATCACCGCCATCACCGCGGGCATGTGCAGCGCCATCAAACGGCCCACCCGCAACGAGGTGTCGGTCAGCGCGGCGTTGGCCTGCTCGAAGCGGGCGCTCTCGTGGCGGTCGCGGACAAAGGCGCGGATCACCCGCAGGCCGCCAATCTGTTCGCGCAGCAGGCGGTTGACCTGGTCGATCTGCCCCTGCAGCCGGGCGAACAGCGGCAGGCTCCGGCCCATCAGCCAGCCCACGATGCCGGCCAGCAGCGGCACGCTGACCAGCAGCAGCGAGGACAGCGGCGGGTCCTGCCGGATGGACATGACCACGCTGCCCAGGCCCATGAACGGCGCGATGATGACCATGCTCAAGGTCATCAGCAGCAGGGTCTGGATCTGCAGCACGTCATTGGTGCTGCGGGTGATCAGCGATGGCGTGCCGAACTGCTGCAGTTCGCGCAGCGAGAAGCGTTGCACCTGGTTGAACACGGCCGAGCGCAGGTCGCGCCCCACGCCCAGGGCGATCCGGGCGCTCAGCCAGGTGCACGCCAATGCCAGCAGCACCTGCAGCACTGCCGCAGCGCCCATGCCCAGCGCCACCAGTCCAACCTGCCGGGCGTCGCCCTGCAGCACGCCCTGGTCGATGATCTCCGCGCTCAGGCTGGGCAGGCTCAGTGAAGCCAGGGCCTGCGCGGCCTGGCCTGCCAGCAGCAGCACAAGGGCCCGCCGGTAGGGTTGCAGGGCCTGGCGCAGCAGATGCAGTTCGGGGGAGTGCACAGCGCCACATGCTACCTGGGTCCGGGCGGACCCCATGACCACGGGGCCCTTGTGCGTCAGCCCTGAAACCTGGCCGGCAAGCTGAGACACTGGGAGGATGCCTCTTGTGTCTTCCCGCACCCAGCGTGTCCTGCCCTGGATCGTGGCCTCCAGCCTGTTCATGGAACAACTGGACGCCACCATCGTCAACACCGGCATTCCGGCCATGGCCGCCGACCTGGGCACCACGCCCTTGGCGCTGAAGTCGGTCTCCTCCAGCTACGTGCTGGCGCTGGCCATGAGCATCCCGGCCAGCGGCTGGCTGGCCAACCGCTTTGGCACCCGGCGGGTGTTCCTGTGGGCCATCGTGGTGTTCACGCTGGCCTCGCTGGCCTGCGGGCTGGCACCCAGCGTGCCGCTGCTGGTGGCCTGCCGGGTGCTGCAGGGCATGTCGGCGGCGATGATGATGCCGGTGGGCCGCATGACGCTGGTGCGCAGCTTTCCCAAGAGCGAGCTGCTGGCGGCGATGAATTTCATGGTCATCCCGGCTCTGATGGGGCCGCTGCTGGGGCCGACGGTGGGCGGCTTGATCGTCCACTGGGGCTCCTGGCGCGAGATGTTCTTCGTCAACGTGCCGGTGGGGCTGGTGGCGCTGTATTTCGGCCTTCGCCACATGCCGGATTTCCGGGCCTCGGTGGAGCGGCCCTTCGACCTGCGCGGCATGTTGCTGTTCGGCGGTGGCACCGCCTTGCTGTCCTGGCTGCTGGAGGTGTTCGGCGCGCACGGCCTGAGCAACCAGGCGGCACTGGGGTGGCTGTTGGTGTCGCTGGCGCTGATGGCGGGCTATGCGTGGCACAGCCAGCGCCACCCCGCACCCTTGTTGAACCTGGCCCTGCTGCGGGTGCGCACCTTCCGTGTCTCGGTGGTGGGGGGCACCTTCACCCGGCTGGGCATCGGCGGGACACCGCTGCTGCTGCCGCTGCTCTACCAGGTCGGGCTGGGCATGCCGGCCTGGCAATCGGGCCTGCTGATGATGCCGGCCGCGGCGGCGGCCATGGTGATGAAGGCGCTGGCCCAGCGGGTGCTGGCCCGCCTGGGCTACCGGCGGGTGCTGATGGTCAACACCTGGATCGTCGCGGCCTGCATCGCGGCGTTCTCGCTGGTGGGGCTGAACACGCCGATCCCGGTCATCGTCGGCCTGGGGCTGGTGATGGGGCTGGCCAACTCGCTGCAGTTCACCAGCTTGAACACCATGGCCTTTGCGGACCTGGGGGAACGGGACACGGCCGACGGCAGCACCATTGCCAGCACCTTCCAGCAGCTCTCGCTGAGCTTCGGCCTGGCCAGCGGCACCCTGGCGGCGGGCTACTTCCTGGCCCAGGCCCCCAGTGGGGCGGAAGGCGGCGCGCTGCCGGCCCTGCACAAGGCCTTCCTGTTGCTGGCGGTCTTCACGCTGGCCGCCTCATCGCTGTTCCGGACCCTGCGCGAACACGATGGTGACAACGTCAGCCGGCCCGACCGGACGGACGCGGAAGAGGCCTCGGCC
Source organism: Ideonella benzenivorans (assembly GCF_020387415.1). Classification (GTDB taxonomy): domain Bacteria; phylum Pseudomonadota; class Gammaproteobacteria; order Burkholderiales; family Burkholderiaceae_C; genus Ideonella; species Ideonella benzenivorans. Next base: position 309,497 of record NZ_JAGWCB010000007.1, read on the forward strand.
AGCTTCCGCTCTCACACCTGAGGGGCCGCCGGCCTCAGCTGCCGCCCAGGGCCTTGAACAGGGTCAGGCGGTTGGTCTGCTCGGCCAGCTTCAGGCTGATCAGGCTTTGCTGCGCGCTCCAGTAGCTGCGCTGCGCCTCCAGCACCGTGAGGGCGCTCTCGGCGCCCAGCTTCTGGCGGGTCTCGGTCAGCGCCAGGGCCTGGGCATAGGCCTGCACCTGCTGGCTTTGGGCGTCCAGCCGTTCGTCGAGCTGGGCGCGCACGGCCAGTGCGTCCGCCACCTCCTGGAAGGCCGTCTGCACCGTCTTTTCATAGGTGGCCAGCTGGGCCTGCTGGTTGGCCCGTGCCGAATCGACGGCCGCCTGCTTGCCGCCCCAGTCAAGGACGGGCAGGCTCAGCCCCGGGGCAACGCTCCAGGTGCTGTTGCCACTGGCGAACAGACCGCTGAGCGCCGTGCTGGCGGTGCCGGCGGCCGCGGTCAGCGACAGGGTCGGGAACAGCGCGGCCCGCGCGGCGGCCACGTTGGCATCGTTGGCCTGCAGCGTGAATTCGGCCGCCATCACATCCGGGCGCCGCAGCAGCACACTGGACGGCAGGTCGGCCGGCACGTTCACCAGGGCGGTGGCCTCGGCGCTCTGGTCCAGGGCGCTGCGACCGCCAGCGGGCAACCATTCCGCGGGCGGCTCGGTGCCCAGCAGCAGGCGCAGCGCGTTCAGGTCCTGCGCCACCTGGGTGCGGGCGGTGGCGGTGCTCAGCCGCGCCGTCTGCGTGGCCGCCTGGACGGCGGCCAGATCGAGCGCCGAGATGGCTCCGAGGTCCTTCTGCTGCAGGCTCAGCTTCAGGGTGCGCTGCTGGCTGGCCAGGGTCTCTTCGTAGAAGGCCAGCGATTGCTGGTCGGCCGCCAGGGTCAGCCAGGTGCCGGCCACCTCGGCCACCAGGGTGGCGCGCACGCTGCGGGCGGTGGCCTCGCTGGCCAGCAGCTTGGCCTGGGCGGCCTCGTCCAACCGGGCCAGCCTGCCCCACAGGTCGATCTCCCAGGCGGAGATGCCCAGGCTGGCGCTGTGCTGGCGGCTCACGCCGCCGTGGCCGTTGCTGCTGAGGTCATTGGCGCTCTTGCTGGTGGTGGTGCCGGCCGAGGCGTTCAGCGTGGGCAGGCGATCCGCGGTGGCGCTGGTGACGGCGGCGCGGGCGGCGTCGATGTTACGCAGCGCCACCCGCAGGTCGCGGTTCTGATCCAGCGCCAGGCCGATCATCTGGCGCAGGTGCGGGTCGAGGATCACCGTTTGCCAGTCCGGCATGGGCTCGGCGGCCGTTGGCTGGGGACGGTCGCCCGTCACGGCGCTGGCACCCAGCGTGGCGGGCACCGGGGCCTGCCATTGCGGGGCACCGGGGCCGCTGGGCTGGGTGCTGACACAGCCGGTCAGCCCGGCCAGGCTCACCGCCAGCCCGAGGGTCGAGAGATTGAGGATGGCGCGTGTCATGCCGCCTTCTCCTGCGAGGAAGTGGAGGGAGGGGTGGCGCGGGGGCGGTTCTTGAAGAAGCCGCGCACCACCATGTAGAAGACCGGGATGAAGATCAGCCCCAGCACCGTGGCGGTGACCATGCCCCCCAGCACGCCGGTGCCGATGGCCCGCCGGCTGCCGGAGGCCGCGCCGGTGGCGATGGCCAGCGGCAGCACGCCCAAGCCGAAGGCCAGCGAGGTCATCACGATCGGGCGCAGCCGCAGCTTGATCGCCTGCAGGGTCGCTTCCAGCAGGTCCATGCCCTCGTCGTGCAGCTTCTGGGCGAACTCCACGATCAGGATGGCGTTCTTGGCCGACAGACCGACGGTGGTGAGCAGGCCGATCTGGAAGTAGACGTCGTTGTGCAGCCCCGCCAGCCAGGTGGCCAGCACCGCACCGATGACCCCCAGTGGCACCACCAGCATCACCGAGAACGGCACCGACCAGCTTTCATACAGCGCGGCCAGGCACAGGAACACGAACAGGATGGACAGGGCATACAGCGCCGGCGCCTGCGAGCCCGACAGGCGCTCCTGGTAACTCTGGCCCGCCCATTCGTAGGTGATGCCTTTGGGCAGGGTGGCGGCGATGCGCTCGATCTCGGCCATGGCGGTGCCGGTGCTGACGCCGGCGGCGGGCGAGCCAACGATCTCGAACGAGGACATGCCGCTGTAGCGCTCGAGTTTGGCCGGGCCGCTGCTCCAGGCGGCGGTGGCAAAGGCGCTGAACGGCACCATGCCGCCGCTGCTGTTGCGCACGTACCAGTGGTTCAGGTCCTGCGGCTGCATGCGGTAGGGCGCATCCCCCTGCATGTAGACCTTCTTGACCCGCGACTTGTTGATGAAGTCGTTGACGTAGGCGCCCCCCAGTGCAATCGACAGCGTGTTGTTCACGTCATCGGTGGAGAGGCCCAGGGCCGCGGTCTTGCTGTCGTCGACGGTGATCTGCAGCTGCGCGGCATCGTCCAGGCCGCTGGGGCGCACCTGGGTCAGCAGGGGGCTTTTGCGGGCTTCGGCGACGAGCCGGTCGCGGGCCGCCAACATGGCGTCATGGCCCAGCCCGGCCAGGTCTTCCAGCTCCACCGTGAAGCCCGCGCTGCCGCCCAGGCCGCGCACGGCCGGTGGCAGCATGAAGAACACGCGCGCATCCCGGATGCCGGACAGGTCCCGCGTGAAGCGCGCGGCCAGGGCGCTGGCGTCCTGGCCCTCGCCCTGGCGCACCGACCAGTCCTTGAGCCGCACGTACAGGTTGCCCGAAGCCTGGTCTCCCCCCATGCCGACCAGCGAGATCGAGCTTTTCACCTCCGGCTGGGTCTTGAGGTAGTCCTCCACCTGGGCCAGCGCGGTTCGGGTGCGCTCAGCCGAAGCCGAGGCCGGCAGCTGCACCATGGCCATCAACAAACCCTGGTCCTCGTCCGGCAGGAAGGAGGTCGGCAGGCGCACGAAGCTCACCCCCAGCGCGGCCACCAGCACGGCGTACACGGCCATCATCCGGCCGGTGCGTCCCAGCGTGCGGCGCATGAAGCTCTGGTAGCGGTTGCTCAGGCTCAGAAAGCCTCGGTTGAAGGCCGCGAAGAAGCGGCCGGCCGGCCCATGGGGGGCATGCGGTTCGCCATCCTGCCCCTTGGCGTGCGGCCGCAGCAGCGAGGCGCAGAGGGCCGGTGTCAGCGTCAGTGCCATCAGTACGCTCAAGGCCATGGACGACACGATGGTGATCGAGAACTGGCGGTAGATCACGCCGGTGGAGCCGCCGAAGAAGGCCATGGGAATGAACACCGCGGACAGCACCAGCGAGATGCCGACCAGCGCGCTGGTGATCTCGCCCATGCTCTGGCGGGTGGCCTCGCGCGGGGCCAGCCCTTCCTCGCTCATCAGACGTTCGACGTTCTCGACCACGACGATGGCGTCGTCCACCAGCAGGCCGATGGCCAGCACCATGCCGAACAAGGTCAACGTGTTGATCGAATAGCCGAAGGCGGCCAGCACGCCGAAGGTGCCCAGTAGCACCACCGGCACCGCAATGGCCGGGATCAGCGTGGCCCGCAGGTTCTGCATGAACAGCACCATCACGACCACCACCAGCACCATGGCCTCGACCAGCGTCTTGACCACTTCCTCGACCGAAATGGTCACGAAGGGCGTGGTGTCGTAGCCGATCTCGTAGTGGATCTGGTTGGGGAAGTACGGGGCCAGCAGTTCCAGCTTGGCCTTGACGGCCTGGGCCACCCCCAGCGCATTGGCGCCCGAGGCCAGCTTGATGCCCACGCCGGCGGCCGGGCGGCCGTTGTAGCGGGTCTGGAAGGTGTAGCTTTCGCTGCCCAGCTCGATCCGGGCCACATCGCCCAGGTGCACCAGCGCGCCATCGCTGGCCGATTTGACGACCACGTTCTGGAACTGCTCGATCGTGCGCAGCTTGCTGCGGGCGGACACCACGGCGTTGATCTGCTGACCGGCCGCGGCCGGCAGGGCGCCCAGCTGACCGGCGGACACCTGGGTGTTCTGGGCCTCCAGCGCGTTGGTGATGTCCGAGGGCATCAGCGCGTACTTCTGCATCTTGGCCGGGTCCAGCCAGACGCGCATGGCGTAGCCCGACCCCAGGGTGGTCACGTCGCCCACGCCGTCGATGCGGCTGAGCGTGTCCACCAGGCTGGTGGAGATGTAGTCCCCCAGGTCGGTGGCGGTGACGCCCGGATCGTCCGAGACGAAGTTGGCGATCAGCAGAAAGTCGGTGCCCGACTTGGTCACCGTCACGCCCTGGTTCTGCACCACCTGCGGCAGCCGGGTCAGGGCTTGCTGCACCTTGTTCTGCACCTGCATCTGGGCCACGTCGGGGTTGGTGCCCGCGATGAAGCTCAGCGTGACGCTGGCGCTGCCGGTGGAACTGGAGCTGGAGGACATGCTCTGCAAGCCGTCCAGCCCCTTCATGTTCTGCTCAATGACCTGGGTGACCGAGTCCTCCACGGTTTGCGCATTGGCGCCGGTGTAGGTGGCGTTGACCGAGACGCGCACCGGCGCGATGTCGGGATACTGTTCCAGCGGCAGGTCCAGGATGGACAGCGCGCCGGCCAGCATGATCAGGATGGCGATGACCCACGCGAAGATGGGGCGGTCGATGAAGAACTTGGCCATGGTGCGGGGCCTCGCTCAGCGGCTGGCGGCCGAGGCCGCCGCCGGCGCAGAGGCCCCCAGCGCGGCGGCCACCGCATGCACCACCTGGCCGGGGCGCACCTTGGCCACGCCTTCGACGATCACGCGGTCCCCCGCCTGCAGGCCCTGGGTGACGCGCCACTGGTTGCCGATGGCCTGGGCGACCGTGACGGCGCGCTGCACCACCTTGCCGTCCTGGCCCACCAGCAGGGCGCTGGCTTCGCCACGGGCGTTGCGTTGCACGCCGGCCTGGGGCACGAGGATGGCGGCCGGGTCCACCGCCTGGTTCAGTACGGCGCGCACATACATGCCGGGCAGCAGCACATGGTCCGGGTTGGGCACGGTGGCGCGCAGCGTGACCGCGCCGGTGCTGGTGTTGACCGCCACGCCATTGACCTTCAGCGTGCCTTCTTGGGCGTAGGTGCTGCCATCTTCCAGCACCAGCCGGATGCGGGTGCCGCCATCCTTCAAGCCACCCTGGGCCAGTTGCTGGCGCAGTTTCAGCAGATCGACACTGCTCTGCGGAATGTCCACGTTGATCGGATCGAGCGTCTGCACCGTGGTCAGGGCCGTCGTCTGGCTGGCGGTCACCAGCGCGCCTTCGGTCACGCTGGAGGTGTCGACCCGGCCGCTGATGGGTGAGGTGATGCGGGTGCGGGCCAGGTCGATGCGGGCGCTGGCCAGCGTGGCCTGGGCCGACAGCAGCGCGGCTTCATCTTCCTTCAGCGCCGCCTGGGCGTCTTCCACCGTCTGCTTGCTGCTGGCGTCGGCGGCCAACAGGGCCTGCTGGCGCTGCGCGGTCAGCCGGGCGGCGGCCAGCGTCGCGGTGGCCTTGGCCACGCTGGCCTCGGCACTGCGGACGGTGGCCTGATAGGACGAGGCATCCAGTTGGTACAGCGCCTGGCCGGCCCGGACCTGGCTGCCTTCGGTGAACAGGCGCTTCTGGACGATGCCACTCACCTGCGGCCGGATCTCGGCCGACTGCATGGCCACGGTGCGGCCCGGCAGTTCGGTGGTGAGCGGCAGGGACTGGGTTGAGACGGTGAACACGCCCACCTCGGTGGCGGCCGTCTGTGGGGTCTCCTGGTTCTGGGCGGAGCAGGCGCTCAGGCCAATGCTCAGGCTGGCCGCCAGCAAGGCCCACGGGGTGCGTTGGGGAAGGGGAAGGATCACGGCAGCAAACCACTGGGATGACGATGGCCGGGATGCTGCGCGGCGAATGTGCAGAAAAAACGAGGAACCCTGCGCAGGGGCGGGCAGCGCTTGCCGAGTCCGCCGGCCTGCGGCCCAATCGGCACATGGCATTCCTGTGGTCCTGGCTGAAACCGCTGTCGCGCACGCGGCTGTCCTGGCGCATCTTCCTGGCGGTGTTCGGAACCGGGCTGGCCGTGTCCCTGCTGGTGGGCGCGGCCACGCGCTGGAACTTCAACCGCGAGTTTCTCGGCTACCTGAACGACGTGGCGGCCGGGCGCATGACCTATGTGGGCCCCCGGCTGGAACGCGCCTATGCCGAGCATGGCAACTGGGACTTCCTGCGGGAGGAGCCGCGCCACTGGTTCCATCTGCTGCGGCCGGTGCCGGGCGAGGAACTGCCGGCGGACGTGGACCCGGTGCGCCAGGCGCCGCCCACCTCCGACCTGACCGGGGCCAGCCTGCGCCTGGGGCTGCTGGACAGCCAGGGGCAGTGGGTGGCGGGCTTTCGCAACCAGGTGCCGGGCATGCTGCGCAACCCGATCCAGGTCGGCGGCGTGACCGTGGGCTGGCTGGTGCTGGCGCCCTTTCAGAGTGTGGCGGAAGGCGGGGCGGAGCGCTTCGGCCACGGCCAGGCGCAGGCCAGCCTGGCCATCGCCGCCGTCGCAGGCCTGCTGGCGGCATTGATCGCCTGGTGGGTGTCGAGCCGCCTGCTGGCACCGGTGCGCCGTGTGGCGGCCGCCACCCACAAGCTGGCGGCCGGCGCCTACGACACGCAGGTGGAGGTGCTCAGCGACGACGAGGTGGGCCAGCTGGCCCGCGACTTCAACCTGCTGGCCCATTCCCTGGCCCGCCACGAAGCGCTGCGGCGCGACTTCCTGGCCGATGTCTCGCACGAGCTGCGCACCCCGCTGGCGGTGTTGACCGGCGAGATCGACGCGCTGGTCGATGGCATCCGGCCGGTGTCGACAGCGGCGCTTGAATCTTTGCGCAGCGAAGCCGAGCGCCTGGGCGAGTTGGTGAAGGACCTCAACGAACTGGCGCTGTCGGACGTGGGCGCCCTGAGCTACCGCATGGCGCCGGTGGCACTGGCCGAGCTGCTGGCGCGCCGGGTGGCCGATCACCGCTGGCGCTTCGCCCAGCGCGGGCTGGACCTGCAGCTGGTGCTGCCCGACAGGGAGCCTGGCAGGGTGCTGGGCGATGAAGGGCGGTTGCAGCAGTTGCTGGACAACCTGCTGGGCAACAGCCTGCGCTACACCGATGCCCCGGGGCGGGTGCGTCTGACCCTGGCGGACCGCGGGCGTGAGCTGGTGCTGGACGTGGAGGACAGCGCGCCTGGCGTGCCGGAGGCCTTGCTGCCGCGGCTGTTCGAGCGCCTGTTCCGGGTCGAGGGCTCCCGCAGCCGGGACACCGGCGGCGCGGGTCTGGGCCTGTCCATCTGTCGCAACATCGTGCAGGCGCACCGGGGGCGCATCGAGGCCCTGCCCTCGCCCTTGGGCGGCGTCTGCATCCGGATCCACTGGCCGCGGCTGGCGGGGCGCGGGCCGCGCAAGGAGTCTGCCGATGAATGAACTTTCCGCACGGGACTTCCCGCAGGTGATGATCGCCGAGGACGAGCCCAAGCTGGCCCAGTTGCTGGTGGACTATCTGCAGGCGGCTTCTTTGTCGACGGTGGTGGTGGACGATGGTCGCGCCGTGCTGCCAGCGATCCAGGCACAGGCCCCGGACCTGCTGCTGCTGGATCTGATGCTGCCCGGCCGCGACGGCCTGAGCATCTGCCAGGAACTGCGCGGCTTCAGCCACCTGCCGGTGATCATGGTCACAGCCCGGGTGGAGGAGGTGGAACGGCTGATGGGGCTGGAGGCAGGCGCGGACGACTACATCTGCAAGCCGTTCCGTCCCCGGGAGGTGGTGGCACGGGTGCAGGCCCAGTTGCGGCGCCGGCAATGGGATCGCGCAGGGGGAGACCCCGCCGCCACGGCGCCAGCGGAGGGCGGGCGCTTGCAGCTGGACGAGACCCGCATGCAGGCCTTGGTGGCGGGCCAGGCGCTGGATCTGACCCCGGCCGAGTTCCGGCTGCTGCGGCATCTGACCCAGACCCCTGGCCGGGTGTTTTCACGCGACCAGTTGCTGGATGTGCTGCACGAGGACGGCCGGGCCGTGACCGACCGGGCGGTGGACAGCCATGTCCGCAACCTGCGTCGCAAGCTCGAAGGCGTGGCCGGCGACTGGGAGCCGATCCGATCCGTCTACGGGGTGGGCTATGCCTGGGAGGACGCGGGCTGAGTCCCGGGGGCGTGGCCGTCCAGCCAACGCAGCAGGGTGAAGTAGAGCTGCTGCGGTTCGACGGGTTTGACGAGGTGATCGTTCATGCCCGCGGCCAGGCAGGCGGCGCGGTCCTCCGCAAAGGCGCTGGCGGTCATCGCGATGATGGGTGAACGGCTCCAGCCCGGCAGGGCCCGGATGCGACGGGTGGCCTGCAGCCCATCCATCTCCGGCATCTGCATGTCCATCAGCACCAGGTCGTAGGGCTGGAGCGCGGCTAGGTGCACGGCCTCCAGCCCGTTGGTCGCCGGGGTCACCCCCAGCCCGACCAGACGCATCAGTTCGGTGGCCACCTCGCGGTTCACCGGGTTGTCCTCGACCAGCAGGATGCGGGCGCCGTGGTGGCGTTCGCGCAGATGGCGTTCGGTGGCCTGTGGCCCCAGCGTGCTGGGCGGCGGCAGGGTGACGCCGTTGTCCGAGGCCAGGCGGGCGAGCTGGTCCAGCAGGGTGGAGGCGGTCACCGGCTTGAGCAGCACCGCGGCAAAGCCGGCGGCCCGGGCATCCGTCCAGAGCCCGGAATCGTCGCTGGCCGTGACCATGATGGCCGGAGGCACCGCCTCCGCGGCGATGCGGCGCATGCGCTGCAGGGCCTCCACGCCACCTGCGCCCGGCATCCTGCCGTCCAGCACCAGGAAGTCGAAGGGTTGGCCGTCGCTCAGGGCCAGGTGCCAGCGGGCCACGGCATCGACCCCGTCCTCGGCCTCGTGCACCTCCAGGCCCATCTGGCGCAGCATGTCGCCTTGGGCCTGTCGGGCTTCGGGCAGGTCATCGGCCAGCAGCACTCGCCGGCCGGTCAGCAGGGCCGCCTGCGCGCGCTCACCCGGGGTGGCGGGCACCTGCAGGCGGGCGGTGAACCAGAACCGGCTGCCCTGGCCCAGGGTGCTGTCGACACCGGCCTGTCCGCCCATCAGTTCGGCCAGACGGCGGGTGATGGCCAGGCCCAGGCCCGTGCCACCGTGGCGTCGCGTGTGGGAGTTGTCAGCCTGCTCGAAGGCCTGGAACAGTTGCGGCAGCTGATCGGCTGCGATGCCGATGCCGGTGTCGCGCACCTCGAAGCGCACCAGCAGGTCCTCTGCGGTGGCTGCCAGGCGTTCGCAACGCAGCGTGATGTTGCCGTGTTCGGTGAACTTGGCAGCGTTGTTCAGCAGGTTGAGCACGGCCTGCGAGATGCGCGTGGCGTCGCCGCGCAGGCGGGCGGGCGTGTGGTCCGTGTCGATCACCAGTTCGATGCCCTTGGCCCGGACCTTCTCGGCCACCATTGAGACCATGCGGGCCAGCAGCGCGTCGAGCGAGAAGTCGGTGATGTCCAGCGACATCTTGCCGGCCTCGATCTTGGACAGATCCAGGATGTCGCTGATGACCCCGAGCAGATGCTGGGCCGCGTCCTCGATCTTGGTCAGCCGGCTGAGTTGGTCCGGGACCTGGGTGTCGCGCTGCATCAGATGCGTCATGCCAAGGATGGCATTCATCGGCGTGCGGATCTCATGGCTCATGTTGGCCAGGAAGGCGCTCTTGGCCCGGCTCGCCGCCTCGGCATGGTCCCGGGCCTGCGTGAGCTCCTGGTTGAGGCGTTGCAGCGTCTGTTCGGACTGCTTGAGGGCCGTGATGTCGTGAAAGCCGACGAAGATGCCGCGGATGTCGCCATCCTGGACATCGGGCTGGTAGCTGCACCAGAAGGTGCGCGGTGGCTGGCTGCGGCTGGATTCGAACTCGAACTGCTGGGCCTGTCCGTCCTGCAACGCGGCCTGCGCCTGCTGGAGCAGGATCCGGTGGGTGTCGTGGACGGCGGTGTCCTCGATCGCGTGATCGATCAGGGCGTCTGGCGTGGTGTCGAACCAGCTGGCGTAGGCCTGGTTCGCAAAGCGGCAGACCAGGTGCTTGTCCCAGTAGCTCATGGCGCCGGGCATGCGGTCGGCCAGATCCTGGCTGAACTGGCTGGCGCGGCGCAGCTGAGCCAGGGTTTGTTCAAGGGCTTCGGTGCGTTCGGTCACCAGCTGCTCGAGCTGGCTACGGTGGCGCTCCAGTTCCAGCGCGATGCGCTTGCGTTCGGTGATGTCGCGGCAGGTGCAGAGGACCAGGGCCCGGCCGGTGACATTCAGGTGGTTGGAGCTGATCTCAACGTCGATGAGGGCGCCGCTGCGTTGCCGGAAGCGGGTTTCGAAGCGACGCACCCCGGCGACGGGGGCGCGCAGCTTGGCCAGCAGGGTCGGTTCGTCCCATTGCACATCCCAGTCCCAGAGGTGCAGGCCGGTGACTTCGGCGGGCGGTCGGTCGAGCAGTTCGCAGAAGCTCTGGTTGGCCAGCACCACCGCGCCGTTGTGGTCCAGGGTCACGATGCCATCGTGGGCGTTGTCCAGCAGGGCCTCGCGCAGGCGGGCGCTTTCCTGTGCCTGCAGTTCCAGCTGGTGCGATTCGGTCACATCCCGCGTGACCCCGAAGACGCCGATCAGCGTGCCCTGGGCGTCGAACAGCGGCCCCTTGGTGATGAGCAGGGCGCGGCCATCCGGGGTTTGGTGCCGCACATGCAGCGGCTCGCGCCGGCCCAGCACCTCCTGGTCCTCGGCCTGGATGAGGGCTGCGCGCTCTGGCGGCAGCAGCTCGGCATCGGTACGGCCGATGGCGTCATCGGCCTGGAAGCGGGCGTGACCGTTGGGGCGGCTGCGCCACAGGAAGTAGCGGCCGTCCAGCCCCTTGGCGAAGATGGCGTCTGCCGCGCCCTGGGCGATGGCCGCATAAAGGGCCAGCTCGCTGTTCTGCTGTTCGCGCCCGGTGCGCTCGTGTTCAATGCGCTGCAGGCGCTGGCGCTGCTGGTGGATGCGCCAGAAGAGCAAAAGGCAGCCAGCCAGCAGCACCGCCCCGGCGACGATGCGCAGCAGGTCGCCACGGAAGGCCTGCCAGAGCTCGTCGGGGCCCGGCTCGGCACTGATCCACCAGTCAGCGGCCAGCACCGGGTGGGCGGCGCGGACATGCTCGGGATCGATGTGGCTGCCGCTGCCCGCCTGGGTCAGCCCTTGCCGAGGACCTTGGGCGGCCACGCCCAGTTCGGATACCTGCCGGTCTCCGGGGGTCATGACATGCCAGGTGCCGGCCTCGTGCCACCAGAACCGGTAGTGGACGGGGGCGATGTAGGCCTGGTGCTCGGCCAGCAGCGAAGCCAGCAGCCGGGCCGGCGACAGGTGCAGAGCCACATAGGCGGCGGGGGCGGAACTGTCCTGCAAGGCGATCAGCAGGTCCAACCCCTGGCCATCGGCGGTCGGGGTGGCGGTCTGGGGCTGGGGGCTGAGCGTGGCCGCCGTCAGCGCCGCGCGAAACTCCGACGTGGCCAGGGCCGCCGTCGGTATCTGTCCCAGGAGTTGCTGGCCCTGTCCATCCACGAGCCCGATGTAGGTGTCGGGGCCGGCGCGCAGCAAACCCTCGATCTGGGACAGCAGCTCAACACCGGCCCGGCTTTCCCCGGCACGGAAGCGGCGATAGAGCTCCGCCAGATGGGTGCTGCTCCCGATCGAGCGGAGCGCGGCCTGTCGTTCGGTCAGCCAGGATGTCAGCGCATGGCTTTGCAGTGCGGCCGCGTAACCCATCCGGTCGGCGAACTGTTCGCGCTCCTGCCGGTAGGCGCCCACAGCGAGCAGGCCCGTCAGGGCCAGCCAGAGCAGCGCGGCAGCGATCAAGCGCCAGTGAACAGCCCGTTCGCGGGCAGGCGGCGTGGACGCCGGTACCTTGGCTTCCGGCAGGTCGGTGGGGAGGGCGGAAGGCGGCGGCAGATGGGACACAACAGCGACTGACTCATGCAGGAGACAGCCACTGGTTCACATCGTCATTGCTTGAGCTGCCGTATATGGCAGGCTAGCATGGCCTCGCGAGCCAAGAAAGGGAAATTGTTCCGCAATCGGAACCGCACAGCGCGGTTGATGACGGTGGACCGGTTCTCAGGGACGCCGGCGAGGCGCGGAGCCGGTGGGGTGGGCACTGCGGTCCAGGTGGCGGAACGTGATGCGCCCCTTGCCCAGATCGTAGGGGGAGAGCTCCAGCGAGACGGCGTCACCCGCCAGGATGCGGATGTGGTTCTTCTTCATCTTGCCGGCGGTGTAGGCGACCAGCTCGTGACCATTCTCCAGGGTCACACGAAAACGCGAGTCGGGCAGCACTTCGTTGACGATGCCGCGCATTTCAATGAGTTCTTCCTTGGCCATGACGGCCCTCCGTTCTGAGATTGAGCTGCCCCTGTCAGGGCGTGGGCATCCTCACGGTCTTGTAGCCGCACTGCACGGGCAACGCACGGTTGCGATGCACCTGGAGCGGGCTTCCCGGGATGCACAGGGAAGCGGGCTGTCGCCCGAAGGCGGCCAGCGTGGACGGCGTTTGACCACCACCGTCGCCACGGACCACCCCATCCTGACCGGTGAACGGCCACGCTGACGCGCCACCGGGGTGAGCCGATGACGCAAGGGGCCATTGATCCGGGCGACGAAAAATGCGTTGCGAGGTGGTCAAGCCTTTGATTCTATGATGTTTCTTGTTCCCATGCAGCTTGTTCTTCGAGCGCTGCGAGGCGACGCCGATAGCGTTCCATCACATCCGGTTCGGTCACGCCCAGCCAGCGGGCAACCTGGTCAGGCGGGACGCGCCGATGCAGCGCATGCAAGGCAAAAGCATGGCGCAAGCTGTAGGCACTGATGTCCTCGGCAGCAAGGCCCGCCTCGGCCAGGGTTGTCTTGACCGCGACATGGTGGGCGACCTTGCCCCAGGGTTTGCCGCTGCCCTTGGTCGACGGCAGGAACTGAGGCCCGGGGATGGCCAACTCCGCCCGCAGCCCTTGCCATCGCCGCAGCACCGGCACGGCCCAGCGGGGCAGAGGGATGGGCACACGGGTTGGGGGCTCGGTGCCCACGAGGTGCACTGTCGAGACCTCCGACGGTGCTGCCGAGAGGAAGAGACGGGCGCTGGGCAGGGCCCGGACCTCGGCAGGGGTGAGTCCGGCACCCAGGTGCAGGGCGAGGGCGGCGTGGTTGCGGACCTGCTGCCATGTGGGCAGACCCGCGCAAGCGGAGGCGGAACCGGTCCGGGCGAGCCAGCGCGCCAGCTTCGCCGCTTGCTGCATTGAGAGCTCCTGCGGCAACTCGTCGAAGCGGCTGGCGTTGGCGTAGCGGATGTCGGGCCGCCGCTCCAGGAGTTGGAGGCAGGCCAGGGGGGCTGGCAGGCCCTGATCACGGTGGTAAAGCCCCAGCACACGGTCAAGCAGGCGCAGCACACGCCAAGCATGGCGTGGCGACAACCCATGATGCTGTTCGCGTTCAGCCAGGTAGTCCTGCAGCAGTCCGGCATTGAGCTGCTGGGGAAACATCTGGCGCTGACAAGCCCAGTCGGCGAATGCATGCCAGATGTGCCGGTAGACCTCCTCGGAGGATTCCCGGCGCAGCAACGCACGCTCTCGGGCCTGTCGTTGCCAGAGTGACCAAGCCAATGCGTAAGCGGCTGGCGGATGAGGGGGCGGCAGATGCTGGGACATAAATGAACTAACGGCAGACACCGGGAGCTCCCGCGAACTGCACGTTTCAGGCTTTGAGTAAAGATTTGCCGTTAGTTCATTTTAACAGGTGGTCTGCCGGCCTCCCAAGAAACCCATCCCGGGCTTGCTGGGAGAGCAGCCGGTCCATTCTCAGTCGAATGCAGGGGACTCCGGTTTCGCCACCGGCCTGCCTGCCGCCTGCCACCCGTCGAACCCGCCGGCCAGGGAGCGAACCTGCAGATAACCCATGTCCAGCATGGCCGCCGCAGCCAAAGCCGCCCGACCTCCGGTCTTGCAGTACACAATCACCTTCAGCGTCCGCGGCTCCAGGGCGGGTGTGGCGCTGAGCTTGAACTCCAGCAAGCCGCGCGGGATGTGCACTGCACCGGGCAAATGCCCTGCCAAGAACTCGTCCTGTTCGCGCACATCCAGCAGCACATCGGCACCTTGGATGGCATCTTCCGCCTGTTCCAGCGGAATTTCCTGGATGCGCTGCTTGGCAGCGACAACAAGGTCATGGGCAGTTTTCATAGGGTGGCCTTCTTCCTGAAGCAGGAAATGAAATACCCCCGATGGTAACGAACCCGCGGCGGCGCCGTGGTCAGCCTGTGCCAGCCCCCGGCCCGGCTGCAGGCCCGACCCCCGGCAACTCGCCAGCCCCGGCGGCACCAAACGCCTGATCCAGTTCCTGCTGCAGCCGCTCCAACTGCGCGTGGGCATACCGCATGGTGGTCCGTGGGTCGGCATGCCCCAGCTGACGCTGAACCACCTCGAGCGGGGCCTTGCGTTCCAGCGCGCGGGTGCCAAAGGTATGGCGAAGCCAGTGGGGCGAGGCACGCAGGGCGATCGCCCGCTCCGGTCCGGACAGATCGCTGCCCGCAATCGCTTGCCGGACCCAGCGCTTCATGGTCTGGTACAGCGCCTGGTACCCAATGGGAGCGCGCGGATCCGACAGCCGGGCGAGCAGAGGCCAATCGGCAGACACCTCGGCGCCCACCAGGGGCCCCAAGCCCCGCGCCTCCAGATAAGCAGAGAGCGCCTCCAGCGCCTGACCGGGCACCGCAATCACCCGGTTGCGGGCGCCCTTGCCATGGACCTGCATCACCCAGCGACCACGGTGCCGGGTCAACTGCCCCAGGGTGGCGCCGACCAACTCGGAGGCCCGCAACCCGGTCGCCTCCACGAAGGCGAGGATGAACAGCATGCGCTCGCGCGATGCACTGGCTGGCTCTGCCCACAATTGGCGTAGCAACGCCTGCCAGGCCTCTGGTGTGAACGCTCGGCTGTCCAGCAGGGATCGTCCGGGGTCGTCCCCCAGCCGGCGATTGACCAGCATCCAGGGATTGCGAGCCACCAGATAGCCGACATCCACCATCCACGCGAAGAAGCTGCCCAGGATCACCACCGCCTGGTGACGGCTGGCGGTGCTCAGCGGGCCCCGGAAGGGCGCCCAGCCTTCCCCCATCACGGTGCTGTGCCGACGCGAGATCCACTCTGCCGGCAAATGTTCCAGAAACGCCATATAGGCGAGACAGTCCTCCACGCCCATCTGGGCGAAGTCGAGCTGCCGCTCATGCGTCAGCCAGAGCAGGAGACGAAAGGCTTCCCGCCGGTAGCTCTTGGCCGTGGCCGATGACCCGGCCCGGGCACTCACCCAGGCCTCGATGATCTCCGCATCGGTGCGGGCCCCGGTCAGGACGGCTGAGCCCGGGACGCCGGCATTCGCAGGGCGCCCGTCGAACAAGGCCCGCTGGGCCACAACCGTGACGCCCTCACCAACCACCTGGGCGGACACCGCCCCGCCTTCAAACGGGCGGGGCGGCGCGACGGCGCTGCTGTCTGGCAGCAAGGTGGCCAGATGCTGGGCCAGGCGTTGCGCTTTCACCGCACCAATCGCGGGCAGAGACCGCCACCAATGGCCGCCTTGCGCGATCAGCCGCTGCAGGTCGATCAAGAGCAGGAGCCCGCACCGGGACAGACGATCGGCCACCACGGGATCGAACCAGCCGTCGATCCGGTCCTCCGGGCGCGGTTGTTCTGCCGCGACGGCCTGCAGGTGACGCAGCAACGCCAGCTGCCGTTCACGCAGACGGCGGCGACGATCGGCCTTGAGGTCGGGCGGGTGCGCCTCCTCATAGAGCTGGAGGACCTCGGCCTCGGTCCAGCCGTCCAGGTCCCGCTCGGCGATGAAGTCCTCCAGGTCCGGCCGGGCGTCGGTCGTTCGGGTTCGAATGGTCAGGCCGATCAGGCGCCATGCCCGGTGACCTTGCCGACGTGCCAGCGAACGCAAATGGTCCACCACCTGTCGGTGGGCCGTCACCGCCTGATGGCCGTGATCGATGCCCAGGTAGCGAAAGGCCGATTCCTGGACAGTCACCCCCTCGGCGACTGCGCGCAGGTGGGCGAAGTGGTGCTGCCCGATGCGGGGACACCCACCGGAAGCCGTGGAACGGCGGACAGAAGAGGGCATGGCTCAATTTTCCGTACCCTACCCCGTTCGTGCAAGAGATTATCGTAATAATCTAAGTATTAAATAATTTCGTCAAAACGATCATCTTTGGCATCGCTGGGGCTTTCCCGCCTCAAATCAAAGACTTACGAGTCTTTTGCCGATCTCAAATCCAAGCTTCAGCCCACGGGGGTCGATCACCGAGACACGCCTTCAGCGTGCACGTCGTCCGCAAGGTCATGCCGGATGCGGCCACCCGCGCCATGCTGGCCAAGGCTCACGTTGGAAACGGGAGGGCGATGCTGCGTGACCCACCCTTCGCGCTCGCCATGGCGCAGCCAGTCACGCTGGCGAGACGCTTTTTGATCGGACCGGGGGTCGAGCAGAACAGATGGAGGGGGTCAGGCAACAGGCCATTGGTCGGGGCTGTCGCGCACTGTTCTGCGACGGTCCGTCGCGCCCTGAGATGTCAGAGGGGGTCGTGCGACCCTGCGCCCGGCTGATCGCAGCACAGCCAACAAGAGCTCCGCCATTCAGGAAAGTTGCGGCTCGGGCGAACAGGTCGTCGGATTCTTTGCGGGGCAGGCAGTGCCCTCGAGACCAAACCTGCGGAGCGAGGGAGACCCCCAGCAGGGGCGCTCAAAGGCATCAGCCAAGCCCCTCGTTGTCTTACAGGCCCCACAGCGCAGGCGCGCCTGACCGCTCGGCCGACATCCCTCTGAAACCTGCCCCACGGTGTCCGGGCTGGCAGAGTGGTCCAGGATGCATTCGTGCATGCTCAAGCCCTGAACCGTATTGCGGGGCCCGGTCCCAGTCCGCTGGCACCTCAGCATCGATGCAGCACGATCCGCAGTCAACGACCTGACCAAACGCGTCGTTGTTGCCGCCCCGCACGACGACTGCAGGCGAATCGGCCGAAGGATTGGCCGACCCCAAAAGAAAAGGGGCCCTCACGGGCCCCTCCTCTGCTCCCCATCCGCTGGCAGCCTCCTGCGGGTTCTGCCAGCACGATCCTCATGCCTTGACGAATCCTTCCAGCCAGGCCACGAGTTCTGGGTAACGCTCCGGGGATACCGTCCCCGGCTCCAGTTTGACGGTCACCCTGCCCTTCGCATCAGACTGAAGCGTTGCAGCCACCTTGCCCTGCCGAAGAAACTTCTGGGACGAGACCTCCAGTGACCGGACCACCGGCTCAGAAATGCGGCACAGGCGGTCAAACACCTGGACGGCCGTCAAACGCTCATCGGACTCCTGCAACTGCTTTGCCCGCAAGAGCACGCCGTCGGGATCCTTCTGCAGGGCTTCAGACAGGGGCTGCGCCCAGCGGAATTGAATGTCGAGTGGCGAAGGGAAGGCCGCCACAACCGACTCCGGCAGACGTGCCAGGGCCAGGCTCTTCGAGACCAAGGAGACATCCACCTTGACCGCTTCCGCGAGCTTGCGCAGCGATGGATACAGCCCTTCATCCAGGGCCTTGCGGTACATGCAGCCCTGCTCCCAGGCGCTCAGGTTCTTGCGGCCGCGGTTTTCCCGCTCCATCGCTTCGAACAGCTCCTGATCCGTCGCGTCCTCCACCAGCGCGCGCACCGGAATGCCCAGCTCCAGACAGGCGCGGTGCCGGCGATGCCCAAATACGATTTCGTATTGCGGCCCTGTTGAACCGTTCAACACACTGGCCAAGGGACGGACACGGACTGGCTGAACATTGCCGCCGGCAGATTCAATCTCCGCCTTCAGTTCGTCGAAATCCGCGGTCTCGAACGATGCGTCGTGCCGATTGGCCCACTTCGAGGGCCGGATCAGCGCCGGGTCGATCTGACGAACTGGGCTCGCCCCGTCAAAGGACCTCAACCGTTCCTTGAGATCCTCCGCCTCCTTGATGGCGGCACTCTGGGACGACATGAATTGCAGCATGGACCCCGGAGCCGTTTTGGGACGGGCCGCCTCGCCAGTGGGCTCGGGTCCCGCGCGATGGGCCGAGACCGGCGGAAGATTCAAGGCTTGGATCAGCCCGGCTTTGGCCGCCAA
This sequence comes from Ideonella benzenivorans, assembly GCF_020387415.1. Classification (GTDB taxonomy): domain Bacteria; phylum Pseudomonadota; class Gammaproteobacteria; order Burkholderiales; family Burkholderiaceae_C; genus Ideonella; species Ideonella benzenivorans. Next base: position 327,643 of record NZ_JAGWCB010000007.1, read on the forward strand.
CTTCTTGCTCATCGCTTAGCCCCCTGCTTGTTGGTGCCCGTTGAACCGTTCAACACCCCTGCCCTCCCCTGCCCTGCGATCTGCACTTGCTTGGCCCACACCGAACGGATGGAGCCATCGATGTGCCCCACGAAAGAATCGTACGCATCGCGCGCACGCTTGAAAGTACGTGCGGAGCCATCGTACTTGGCCACGTCGTACACCGTGCCGAATTCGGCTGCCGTCACACCGGTCACCGCGGTCTTCGGAATCTCGACCGGCAGCACCTTCTCCGCGTAGGTCTGGCCGATCCACTGCCGCACGATGTTGCTGGCTGCATCGGTCGAATCCACGCGCGCCAGCAGGATGTGAATGAAGTCAAACTCCTTGCTCAGGCCACGGTTGGTCAGCAATTCCGCCGTCAGATCAGAGAACAGGCTCCAGAACTGGGATGCCGAAGCGAAATCCAATGCATTGGGTGGCAGGGGCATGATGATGCCGTTCGACGCCATGAAGGCGTTGATGGTCGTGTACGACAGCGCGGGCGGCGTGTCGATGATGATGACATCGTATTCATCCCGCACATCGTCGATGCCCAGATCCAGCACGCGCCAGAATTCGAACCCGGGCTCCTGCGTCTGCCGGGCAGGCAGGGCGAACTCGGCGCCGAAGAGAACCGGCGCGGCCGAGACCAGATCAATGCCGTTCCAATAGGTAGGGCGAATCGCGTATCGGATTGAAGTCTCCGTGCCCATGGCGAGAGGAAGAATCGTGTCGCCCTCCTCCACCTCGGTGTCCGGCAGGATCCCAAACAAGGTGGTGAGCGAACCTTGTGGGTCGGTGTCGATCACCAGCACCCGATGCCCCAGCAGCGAAAGCCCCTGCGCCAAGGTGACGGCCGTCGTCGTCTTGCTCACGCCGCCCTTGAAGTTTCCAATGCTGATCGTGACGGCCTCCGCCCCGGTCGGACGGAGCAGCTCCTTGCGATATTCGCGAATCCAGCTCCGGGCCTCCTCCAGACTGAATTCGCGGCGGCTGCCCGCCTCGTTAAGCCGGCCGGCCGGCAGATCCCCTTTGCTCAGACGGTGGCTGAGAGAGCCTTTCTCGATACCGCACAACCCGGCCAACTGGCTGAGATTGAAGACAGGTGGCGTCTTCCGTGCGGTGGGTGCCAGCATGGCCGTGCGAATCTGCGCCATCATGCCAACGGCACGTTCGGCTTGGTCCGCAATGTCTGCCAAGGAGATTGGGGCGGGTGACTTGAAAGCGATGCGATCCAACGGGAGTCTCCGTTTCGACAAGCCATCAAAGGCTTGACAAGAAAAAGCTGATAGGACGCTATTCTGTCAAGGAACGGGCTGCGTGGAAAGAGAAGAAGCCCGTCAACAGGGTGTTGAACCGTTCAACACCTTGGATTTCGTAGCGAACTTCCCTTCGAAACCATGAATGGGCATCTGCTTTCGGCTTTGTCTGTCCCCGGTCGCTTTGGAATGACTATGAGTTCTTCAAACTCTTTAATACCTTTAGAACACAAATTCTCCTTGAAAAACAAAGACTTGTATGCTCTTCTGTGAGTGGATTCGGGGGCGCTTGGAGACTTTTCAGGGGGATGCGTGAGGGGGATCGGGCACTGACGGCGAAAAAACAGGACCTGAGGTGAGTGAACACAGGAATTGCTCCTGCAGACGGCTCTCGGTGAGCCGGATGGGGCATGCATCGTCCGAGAAAGGCCGATCCAGAACGTGGCCCGTTGCATTCAATGGTCTCTTTCGGGGGCGTGGCAGGCCTGAAGGTGAGAGTAAACGGGAGACTGGCCGTTGAGAGTGAATGGTGGGGCTGGGTGGCCCTCCCCCGGAGCCCACTTGTCTGGCGAAAGAACCGACCGGGTTCCGCCGGGCTCCTGAAAAACCTCCAGTTCAGAATGACCGTTGCCCTCAGTGCGGAGACTTTTCGGGAGCGAGTTCGGGCGAGCCGACCCTCTCCGGGCGATCGGGCGTGCTTGCCCGGCTCGGGCGGCTCCGCGCAGGACCGTGTGAGCGTTTTCGGGAAGTGTGTGAAGCGCCCTCTTCACCCCCGCCGAGTCGGCGGCCCGTGGACGGCAATGACCCGCGGATGGAGTGTGAAAGCCGAATTCACATCTGAGGTAGAGTCGCGCCATGTCGGAACTGGCGCCTGAGTCCCCTTCCCTGTCCACCTCCTCTGCGGCCTCGTCCTCGCGGCGGCGCCCGGTGGAAGCCGCGGTGAAGGCGCCGACGCGGGCTCCGGCGCCCTTGCGCAAGCCCGTCAACACCTTGGCCATCGTGCCCAAGTCGGCCCGTATCACCTCCTTGGGGCGCAAGGCCTACAACGTCCTGCTCTATGAAGCCCAGGACCAGGGGCTGGAGAAGGATGTCTTCCGGGTGCCGCTGGAGCGGGTGGTGCGGGGGGTGGATTTCGACTCCAACGACCACGCCCTGATCAAGAAGCATCTGCGCGCGATGGTGTCGACCACGGTGGAATGGCAATCGCCGACCACCGGGGAAGGTGCGGCCTGGAACGTCTCCGGCCTGCTGGCCCATGCGCGCCTCACCAAGGAACGCGGTCAGGTCTGGGTCGAGTGGTCTTATGCCGTGAACCTCAAGCAGGAGTTGCTGGAGCCGACGGTGTTCGCCCGCCTCAAGCTGGAGATCATCAGCCAGCTTCGCTCCCATGCCGGGATCGCGCTCTATGAGATCTGCACCCGTTACAAGGACATCGGGCGGACCTCACGCCAGCCCTGGCGCTGGTGGCATCCGGTCCTCAGCGGTCAGCCCGTATCGGAGCGCACGGCCAAGCTCGAGTACCGGATTTTCAAGCGTGACACCCTCAAACCGGCCATCGCGGAGGTGAGCGCTGTCACGGACCTGGAAGTGGAACTGCTCGAGCACAAGGAAGGTCGGTCCATCAGTGAGATCCAGTTCCTGATCCGGCCCAAGCAGCAGACGCCCCTGGCGCTCAAACAGCCACCCGAGCCGGTGGATCTTCGCCTGGTGGAGCGCGCGGTGTCCCTGGGCGTCGAGGAAGACAAGGCCGAGGATCTGCTGCAGACGCATGGCGGCCCGGCGGTGGAAACCGGGCTGGAGGTGCTGGCCCAGCGGGTGGCGTCCGGCTTTCCCTCGCCACTCAAGGACCCCTCCCGTTACCTGCGGGCCTTGATGCCTGGGTCGGCACCGGCCACCGCTGCGCATGAGGCGGAGACGTCACCACCGTCGGCCCCTGCCGAAGAGGCGCCGTCGGCCGAGGCGCATGGAGAGCTGCAGGCCCGGCGCCAGATGCGCTGGACCGAGGAATGGAACCGCCGCCGCCGTGAGCAGGTGATCGGGCAGATCGCGGCCATGTCCGAGGAGGGGCAGGGCCAGTTGGTGCAGGACCTCTTGTCGGACATGGAGCGTCGGCAGTTGCACCCTTCGATCCGCAAGCGTCTGCAGACCAGTGGCTGGCGCCATCCGTTGGTGTTGCCCGAGATGGTGCGCTATTACGCCGAAGGTTCCCTGGGCGAATCCTGGGACAAGCCCACGCCCCAGCAACTGCTGCAGATTGCCACCGAATTGGGCGATCTGGGCTGACACACCTGGCGCCGTTCAGGCGGCCAGGGCCATCACCTGCTGTCGCAGCCAGTCATTGGCCGGATCCCCTTCGCGGTGGGCGTGCCAGTACAGATGCAGCTGCACGGGGGGCAGCGAGAAGGGCAGGGGCCAGCGTCTCACGGCGGGGCCCTGCCCGATTTCATCGGCCAGGCGTTCGGGCACCGTCAGCCAGAGATCCGAATCGGCCACCAGGCGGACGGCCGTGGTGTAGTTCTGGCAGCGCACGGCCACCTCACGCTGCCACCCCAGGTGGGCCAGGGCGCCGTCCTCCATCACCACGCCCGTGGCGCGGGAGGACACAGCCACATGCCTGGCCTGCAGGTATTGCGCCAAGGAGGGGGCTTCGGAAGAAGGCTGGTCCTGCCGCATCAACAGGCAGAAGCGGTCCTCCAGCAAAGGGCCGTGCCGCACCGGTTCACCCAGGGGCAAGGCCACGTCAATGGCCAGGTCGAGTTGCCCGGCCGCCAAGACGCGGGCCAGACTGGATCTTTCGAAGTGAGTGCTAGCTGTTGTTGCAAGCGGTGCCAACTGGGTCAGCCGGCGGTGCAGCGGCGTCAGCAGCATCAGTTCCACCGGGTCCGGCATGCCGATGCGAAAGCACTGTCGGGTCAAGGCCGGGTCAAACTGCCCCCAGGCCTGGATCAGCTGGCGCAGCCGGGCCAACTGGTCCAGCAGGGCGGGCGCCAGCCGCTGGCAGGTGGGGGTCGGACGCATCAGCTTGCCATCCCGCACGAACAAGGCGTCGCCCAGTTGCTCCCGCAGCCGGCGCAGGGCGTGGCTGACCGCGGAGGGGGTCAGGGCCAGGACATCGGCCGCCCGGGTCAGGTGCTGCTCGCGATAGACCGCCTCGAACACATGCAACAGGTTCAAGTCCATGGTCGGGCGATTCCAATGAACAAAATTCATCGGACAAGCTTAAAACAAATCACTTCATTCACCGATGGGGCCCGCCTACCATCGCCTGAAACCAGAAGCGCGACCGGGATGGCCGTGCCGATTCAGGAGACACACCATGGATTTCAGCCCCAGTGCCAAGGGCCGGGAGATGCTGGCGCGCGTGCAGGCCTTCATGGCCGAGCATGTGCTGCCCGCGGAAGCCGCCTACCGGGAAGCCAACCGCACCCTCAACCCAGGATCGGACTGGACCCAGTGGCGGACGGTGCCGCTGATCGAAGCGCTCCAGGCCAAGGCCCGCGCGGCCGGACTGTGGAATCTCTTTCTGCCCGACCCGGTGCTGGGCGCGGGGCTGAAGACGGTCGAATACGCGCCGCTGGCCGAGGCCATGGGCCGTTGCGACTTCGCGGCCGAGGTCTTCAACTGCAATGCGCCCGACACCGGCAACATGGAGGTGCTCTACCACTATGGCAGCGGGGCCCAGAAGGAGCGTTGGTTGAAGCCGCTGCTGGCGGGCGAGATTCGCTCGGTGTTCTGCATGACCGAGCCGGGCGTGGCCTCCTCGGATGCCACCAACATGCAGGCCACCGTGCGCGAGGAGGGGGATGAACTGGTGCTGCAGGGCCGCAAGTGGTGGTCCACCGGGCTGGGGCACCCGAAGGCGCGGGTGGCCATCTTCATGGGCCTGTCGGATGACCCGACGGCGGACCGCCACCACCGTCACAGCATGGTGCTGGTGCCGCTGGACACGCCGGGCGTGCGGATCCAGCGCATGCTGCCGGCCGCGGGCCAGTGGGATCCGCCCTATGGGCATGGCGAGGTGCAGTTCGATCAGGTGCGCGTGCCCAGGGAGAACCTGATCCTCGGTCATGGGCGTGGCTTCGAGATTGCCCAGGGACGGCTGGGGCCGGGCCGCATTCACCACTGCATGCGGGCCCTCGGGGCGGCCGAACATGCGCTGGAGCTGATGGTGACGCGCGGCATGCAGCGGGTGGCGTTTGGCCAGCCTCTGCTGCAGCTGGGGGGCAACATGGAAAAGCTGGCCCATGCCCGCATGGCCATCGACCAGGCGCGTTTGCTCACGCTGTACGCGGCCTGGAAGATCGACACCGTGGGGGTGCGCCAGGCGATGACCGAGATCTCGGCCATCAAGGTGGTGGCCCCGAACGTGCTGCAGTCGGTCGTTGACCAGGCGATCCAGATCCACGGCGGCTGCGGGCTGTCGGATGACGTACCGCTCAGCGGTCTGCACCTGATGGCGCGCGCCTTGCGCCTGGCCGATGGGCCCGACGAGGTGCATTGCGCGATGGTGGCACGCCAGGAGCTGCGCCGCTTCAAGCCTCGCAAGGAGGCGGCATGAAGACCCCGCGCGTGTTCATCACCGGGGGGGCCTCCGGCCTGGGGCGGGCACTGGCCGAGTGCTTTGCGAAGGAGGGCGCGTCCGTCTGCCTGGGCGATGTGGACGCCACCCAGGGGGCTGACACCCGCCAGGGCTTGGCGCGCCATGGCTGGCCGGTGCACTTCCTGCACTGCGATGTGACGCAGGAGGGCGATCTCCGCGCCGCGGCCGACTGGCTGCAGCAGCACTGGGGCGGGGTGGACATCGTGGTCAACAACGCCGGGGTGGCCCAGATGGGGGGCATCGCCGATGTCGGTCTGGCCGACTGGCAGTGGATCGTCGACATCAACCTGTTGGGGGTGGTGCGGGGCTGCAAGGTGTTCACGCCGCTGTTCCGCCGGCAGGGCGGGGGCACCTTCCTCAACATCGCCTCCATGGCCGGCATGATCCACCTGCCGGAGGCCGCGGCCTACAACGCGACCAAGGCCGCGGTGGTGGCCCTGTCCGAAACGCTGCAGCTGGAGCTGGAGGCCGACCGTATCCGGGTGAGCGTGGCCTGCCCGGCCTTCTTTCGCAGTGACCTGGCGCGGCACATGCGCGCCGCCACGCCAGCGGCCGAACGCACCACGCAGCGGCTGGTGGAGCGGGCCCGCATCGGCGCCGAGGAGGTGGCACGGGCGATCCATCGGGGCTTGATGGCGGGTGAGGCTCACATCCTGACCCACCCGGAAGGTCGGATGGCCTGGCGCCTCAAACGCTGGCTGCCGTACCGCTGGTACCTGGCGACGCTGCGTCGGCGCATGGCCCGGCTGCAGCTGCGCATGCAGCGACCGGCGGGGGCGGCATGAGCAGCGCGCCAATCGACACCGCCGGCGCCGTGCGCGCCGGCGAAGCGTTGGACTTGCCACCGCTGGATGCCTGGCTCAAGCAGCAGCTGCCGGGGCTGGCCGGTGCGCCACAGGTCACCCAGTACAGCGGTGGCGCCTCCAACTGGACCTACCGCCTGGCCTATGAGAACGCGGACCTGGTGCTGCGCCGGCCGCCCGCCGGAACCAAGGCCAAGTCAGCCCATGACATGGGCCGGGAATACCGGCTGCAAGCGGCGCTCCAGCCGGTGTTTCCCTTCGTGCCGACCATGCGGGCCTATTGCCCCGATGCCAGCGTCATCGGGGCCGAGTTCTATGTGATGGACCGGCTGGCAGGGGTGATCCTGCGGCGCAACCCCCCGCGGGGGTGGTCGCTGCCGCCGGAGCAGGTCCGCACGCTGTGCCTGAAGGTGCTGGACACACTGATCGCCCTGCACCAGGTGGACCACCAGGCGGCCGGGCTCTCGCATCTGGGACTGGGGCAAGGCTATGCCCGTCGCCAGATCGAAGGCTGGAGCCGGCGCTACCGCGATGCGCGTACCTGGAACGTGCCTGGCGGACAGGCCATCATGGACTGGTTGATGGACCATCTGCCGAGCACCGAGCGCATCTGCATCACGCACAACGACTTCCGCTTTGACAACGTGGTGCTGGATGCGCAAGACCCTACCCACATCCTGGGGGTGCTGGACTGGGAACTGGCCACACTGGGCGACCCGCTGATGGACCTGGGCAATCTGCTGGCCTACTGGGTGCAGGCCGACGACGACGTCCTGGCCCAGGCCACGCGCCGTCAGCCCACCCATCTGCCCGGCATGCTGACCCGCCGTGAGGTGGTGGACTACTACGTCGAGAAGACCGGCTTCGTGCCCGAGCACTGGGCCTTCTACGAGGTCTACGGTCTGTTTCGGCTCTCGGCCATCGCCCAGCAGATCTACTACCGCTACCACCATCGGCAGACGCGCAACCCTGCCTTCAAGAACTTCTGGGTCTTCGTGCACTACCTGCACTGGCGCTGCCGCCGGGCCATGAAGGCAGGGCACTGAGGTGGGGGAGATCGTCCTGATCCGCCATGGCCAGGCCAGCTTTGGCGAGGACGACTACGACCGTCTGAGCGACCGCGGCGTGGCGCAGTCACGCCGCCTGGGCCTGGCCTTGAAGGCGATGGGCCAGCAGGCGCCGCGCGTGGTGTGCGGCCGCCTGCGCCGGCACCGGGACACGGCCATCCACTGCCTGGCCGGTGCCGGGACGGTCACCGAGCCGGAGGTCCGGGCGGCCTGGGATGAGTTCGACCACATGGCTGTTCTCCGCGCGGCCTGGCCCCGCTATGCGGACCTGGCCGCGCTGCGCGGCGACATGGCGGCCGCCCCGTCGCCGCGGGGTTTCTTTCAGGACGTGTTCACGCAGGCCATGCTGCGCTGGGTGGGCGGGGACCACGATGCCGAATACGCGGAGACCTGGGCAGCGTTCCAGGCCCGTTGTCGTGACGGCCTGCAGCGTCTGCAGGAGGAACTGGACCCGGCCCAGACGGTGCTGGTGTTCACCTCGGGGGGGCCGATCGCCGTGGTGATGCAGGCGCTGTTGAACCTGGCCACACCGGCGGCCCTGGCGCTCAACGCGGTGCTGGTGAACACGGGGGTGACCCGCGTGAGCACGGGGCGGCAGGGGGCTCGTCTGTTGAGCTTCAACGCCCATGACCATCTGCTGCAGGCCGGGTCGGAATGGGTCACCCACCGCTGACGGGCCGCTGGCCCGCAGGGCGGCCGTGCGAAGCGAGCGACAATCCGGGCCGCCGGCACGTTGCCGGTGAAGAGAGAGCTTGATGAAGAAGAGCGAACTGATTGAACTGCTGGCCACCAAGGCCGAGGTGAGCAAGGCAGCGGCCACCCGCATGCTGGAGACCCTGACCCAGACCGTCGTCACTTCGGTCAAGAAGGGTGAGAACTTCACGATTGCCGGTTTCGGCACCTTCAAGCAGGCCCAACGCGCTGCGCGCAAGGGCCGCAACCCCGCCACGGGCGAAGCCATCAAGATCGGTGCCGTGAAGACGGCCCGCTTCACGCCGGCGGCAGCCTTCAAGGCAGCGGTCGATCCGCGTGCGGCGGCCCGCAAGGCGGCCAAGAAGGCCGAGGCCGCGCCGGCCAAGAAGGTGGCGGCCAAGGCCCCCGCCAAGAAGACGGTCAAGGGCAAGAAGTAATTCCTGCGCTGTCCCGTACCCAGGGCTGCCCGCGGGCAGCCCTTTTTTTGTCTGATGGCGAGCTCAGGCCGCTGCCAGCGGCAGGTGCAGCGTGAAGCAGGCCCCTTCACCGGGACGGGAAGTCAGCGTCAGGCTGCCCTGCATCAACTCGGCCAGCCCGCGGGCCAGGGCCAGGCCCAGGCCGGTCCCGCCGTGGTCATAGCTCACCCGGGCGTGCCCTTGCTGGAAGCGCTCGAACACGGTTTCCTGCAGTTCCGGCGGAATACCGGGGCCGGTGTCACGCACATGGAACAGCAGCGCGTTTCCCTGGCGTTCCACGCTGAGCCGCACCGCGCCTTCCGGGGTGAACTTGATCGCGTTGGACAGCAGGTTGTTGAGGATCTGCTTGAGGCGCAGGCCGTCGCAACGCACCTGCGCCGGCACGTCGGGGGCGATGTCTGCCGTGAGGCGCAGGCCCTTGGCATTGGCGGCGATCGCGAAGAAGTCCGCCGTGCCGTCGATCAGCGGGCGCAGGGCCACCGGTTCCGGGCTGAGGGCCACGGCACCGGCTTCGAGCTTGGTGAAATCCAGGATCTCGGTGAGCAGCTCGTTGAGGTGCTCGGCCCCCTTGCGGATCAGGCCCGCCTGTTCACGGAATTGGGGCTGTTCCAGCCGCAGTTCCATCAGCTCGGCAAACCCCCGGATGCTGGTGAGGGGGGTGCGCAGCTCGTGCGAGATGGCCGCCAGGAAATCGCTTTTGGCCTGGCTGGCGGCATGGGCCTGGGCCTCGCTCAGGCGCAGGGCTTCGTTGGTCTGCTCCAGCCGGCGCAGGCCGATCACGAAGTTGATCGTCGCGATCAGCGCCACGCCGGTCAGCAGGCCACTCAGGGTCAGCAGGACGTTGCGGGTGGCACGCCAGGCCGCCAGGGCCTCGTCGACCGAGGAGCCCACGGTCACGTACAGCGGATAGTCGGCCACCCGTCGGAAGGCGACGAGGCGCTCAATGTGGTCGAGGCTGCTGCTGCCTGTGTAGGTGCCGGCGGCCTGGCCGAGGTGCTCCTGCAGCTTGCTCTGGAGCAGCTGCGTGCCCATGCCCTTGCTTTGTCCGCCGACGACGCGGGCGCGCAGGGCCAGGTCGGTGCCGACCAGCGTGACGATGCCCTGGCGGCCCAGGCTCACGCTGCGATAGACCTCCTCGAAATAGCTCGGGTCCAGCGAGGCCACCACGACGCCCAACACCTGCCCCCGGGCGTCGGTGATCTTGCGGGAGAGTTGGATGGTCCACTTGCCGGAGACCTTGCCCAGCACCGGCTTGCCGATGAACAGACCGCCGCTGACCAACTGGCGGGTGCCGGCCGGCAGGTGGGCGGGCGCCAGGTGCACCCGGATGTGCTCGCGCGAGGACAGGTCCACATGCTGGCTCTTGCGCCCGTCCGGGTCGAGGTTGCTGCCGACGAAGTGACCGGTGGCGTCGATCAGCGACAGCTGAGCCAGGATGTGGGGCGTCTGGCCGGTCTCGTTGGCCAGGCGCACCAGGTCCGGGGTCTGCCCGGGCTGGGCCAGCACGGCATTGCGCACCCGCAGCGTGGCCTGATCCAGCGTGGCCAGCACGCGCAGGGTCTGTTCCCCCAGCACGTTGGCGATGTTGACATCCTGCCGCCGTTCGGCGTCGAGGGCATCGTTGCGCTTGGAGGCCAGCACGGCCAGCACGGCCAGCCAGACCAGCAGCAGCAGCGCGGCGGCGAAGGTGCCGACCATCAGGCTCAGGCGGCTGGGGCGGGTGGCAAGGGCAGAGCGGTGGGGCATGGTGCAGGGGGCCGCTGGCGTTCAGTACGTCAGCGGAATGGGTTTGGTGATCAGGTCGCCCGTGAGGGTGTCGGCAAAGCCGCGGCTGGGCAGTGTCAGCTCGAACTGGCTGCCGCCATCGGGCATGTTGCAGGCCGTGATGTCGCCACCGTGCGCTTCCATGATCTTGCGGCTGATGGCCAGGCCCAGCCCGGTGCCACCGGCTCCGTTCTTGGTCTGGCTCGATTGCACAAAGGCCTCGAAGATCTTTTCCAGTTCCTGGGCCGGAATGCCCGGGCCATGGTCCCGCACCCGCAGGCGGATGTCACCATCGGGCGTGAGTTCGCCATGGACTTCGATGGCTGAGCGCTCGGGGGAGAACTTGATCGCATTGGCCAGCACGTTGCGCACCACCTGTTGCAGGCGCAGCGGATCGACCTTGGCCGACAAGGGCAGTTCGCCCAGGTCCAGCTCGATGTGCAGCCGCTTCACGGCCAGCAGCGGGGCCAGTTCCTGGACCACCGTCCGGACGGGGGGACGGATGTCCACACGCTCCAGGTGGAAGGTGCCGACCGTGCTCTCGATCTTGGAGACGTCCAGCAGGTCGTTCACCAGGGCCAGCATGCGCTGCCCGGCCGCATGGACGTCGGAGAACATCGCGGCCAGGCGCGGCTGGTCGTGCGCGCGCAGCAGTCCGAGTTCGGAGAAGCCCAGGATGGACTGCAGGGGGGTGCGCAGCTCGTGGCTGATGTTGGCCACGAACTCGGACTTGGCGCGCGAGGCTTCCTCGGCCACGTCGCGGGCCTCGCGGATGGCCCGCTCGGCATCGCGGAACTCGGTGACGTCGGTCAGCACCGTCAGGATGCCCGCGGTGTGGCCGTTGGCGGCGGGCACCGCCACCCGCGTCAGGATGATGTCGCGCAGGCTGCCGTCGCCGGTCGGCATGTGGGCCTCGTAGCGGATCCGCCCCCCCTCGGCCAGCAGGTGTTGGCGGTGCGTCTGGTGCACCGGCCACTCTGCGGGGTCCTGCAGGCTGGTCGCCAACTTCCCGACGACATCCTGCCGTTGCAGGCCGCGGAATTCCTCCCAGGCATGGTTGACGGTGACGTAGCGGTCCTCGTTGTCCACCAGCGAGACCGGCAGCGGGCTGATGTCCAGCAGCAGGTCGCTGAAGGCGAGCTGGGCGCCCAGGCGCTCTTCGATTTCAACCCGCTCGGTCACATCCACGGCACTGCCCGAGAAGCCCGCCAACTGGTCGCCGGCATACCAGGGCACGACGGAGACATCGAAATGGCGCGCTCGCCCATCGGCGGTCGGAATGCGGAACCGGCCGCGGCGGCGTGCGTGGCCGGCCTGGGCCGTCAGCAGGGGTGCCAATTCATCCCGGCACGCCGGGGGGACCAACTGCAACAGCGGCTGGCTCAGGGCGTGGCGGGCCGCGTCGCCAACCACGGCGAGCCAGCGGTCGTTCAGGTAGATCACCCGGCCCTGGGCATCGGTGCGGAAGATCAGCTCCTGCACGCTGCGCAGGAGAACCTGCAATTCGCGTTCGCGGGCGCGGGTCTCGGCCTGCGCGCGCGTCAGCTCGGTTTGCAGGGCCTGGCCATGGCGGGCGGCCCGGCCGGCCCGGCGCAGGCTGAGCACGCAGCCAATCAGGGCGATGACCAGCAGAACGAGGCTGGTCGCGAGTCCCGGATTCATGAAGCAGCCTCGGCCGGGTTGGTCAGGGGGGCGCGGCGCGCGGGGTCGGTCTCGAAGTCCACCAGGAAGCGGCGCACATCGAGCAGCGGGGCGCCGGCGATGCTGTCCAGCGCGCCGTGCTGGCTGCGGTCGATGCTTTGGCGCAGGGCCACCAGGGCCGGCGCATGGGCCAGGAAGGCATCGACGATGCGCGGGTCGAAGCTGCGGCCCCGCTCGCTGGCCAGCATGGTCAAGGCCGCGGCGGTGCTGAAGGCGGGCCGGTAGACACGGTCCATCGTCAACGCGTCGACGTAGTCCGCCACCGCGACGATGCGGCCGGTGATGGGAATGGACTCGCCGAACAGCCCCGCTGGATAGCCGCGGCCGTCCCAGCGCTCATGGTGGTGCTGGGCCACCTCGGCGGCCATCTGAAACAGCGGAATGCGCGAACGGCCCAGGATGTGGGCGCCGATCTCGGCATGCCGGTTCATCAGCTGGCGTTCGCCCGGGTCCAGCGGGCCGGGCTTCTTCAGCACCGCATCGGGCACACCGATCTTGCCGATGTCGTGCATGGGCGCGGCCTTGCGCAACAGGGTCGCGGTCTCGGCGCTCAGTCCCAGCAGCAGGGCCAGGGCCTCGGAGAGGTAGCCGATGCGGATGATGTGCACGCCGGTGTCGGTGTCGCGGTAGTCCGCCGCCAGGGCCAGCCGCAGCAGGGCCTCATGGTGGGCGCCCGCCACTTCCTCCAGGGCCGCATTGCGCTCGTGGTACATCTGGCGCAGGTCCATCACCAGCCGTTCCATCTGTGCGGCCGAGGCCGTGTCGAAGCGGTTGGCATCGCCCGGCAAGGGGGTGTGCAGCGGGGCGTCCATGCTCAGCCCGCCAAGGTGCTGACGTCGTCGATCACCCGGATCAGCTGCAGCGGGCTGAAGGGCTTGATCATGTAGGCATCGGCGCCGGCCTGCTGGCCGCGTTCCACGTCGGCGGCGGTGCCCCGCGCCGACAGCATCACCACCCGGGTGTGGGCCAGGGCCGGGTCGGCCTTCACCCGCCGGCAGACGTCCAGGCCGTCGAGTTCGCCCGGCATCATCACGTCCAGCAGGATCACGTCCGGCCGCAGGGTCTGGGCCTCGGCCCAGCCACTGGCCCCGTTGTTGGCCTCGTGCACCTCGCAGGCCTCGAACTCCAGCGTCATGCGGATCAGGCGGCGGATGTCGGCATGGTCTTCGACGACGAGTACTTTTTTCATGGAGATCGAATCCGGCGGAGAGATTGAATGATGAGTATCATATTTACAGAATTTGCAGAATCAAGATCGCTACAATAGGTGGAATCGCCAGGTGCGGCAATAGTGCACACATGACTTCTGCTTCCGAATCCCCGGGCGTTTCCGCCTACACCACCCAGGAGGCGGCGCGTCTGCTCGGTCTGGCGGTGCGCTCTGTCCAGCTGATGGTGGACCGGGGTGAGTTGCAGGCCTGGAAAACCCCGGGCGGACACCGGCGCATCGATCCGGCCTCCGTGGCGGCGTGGCAGGCGCGGCAGCAGGGCACGCTGCCCGCGGCGGCCGGGCCCCGGGGGACGGCAGAGGCAGTACCCCGGGCCTTGCGCATCCTGCTGATCGAAGACTCTGTGCATTACCAGAACCTGATCGGGCTGCTGGTGCGGCGCGCGTTGCCCGAGGCCGAGTTCCAGGTCGCCAGCGATGGCATCGTGGGCCTGGCCCAGGTGGGGCAGTGGCAACCCGACCTCCTGATCGTGGACCTGCTGCTGCCCGGCATCGATGGGGCGGCGCTGATCGCCAGCCTGCGCTCCCAGCCCATGTTTGGCGCCTTGCGCCTGGTGGTGGTCACCTCGCTGGAAGAGGCGGAGCGCGCATCCTTCGCCCTGGCGCTGGAGGGCTTGCCAGTGGTGCACAAGACCGCCCTCGTGGCCCGGCTGCCGGACCTGTTGGCCCGGGAAGCCCGGGCGGTGATGGCCTCACGCGCATGAGACCGCTGCCGCGCCTGCTGCTGGTCGAGGACGATGCGTCCATCCGCCAGTTCGTCGCGATGGCCCTGGACGACCTGGCGGTCACCGTGGTGCCCTGTGCGACGGTGGCGCAGGCCCTGGCCGCCCTGGCCGAGGGGCCGGTCGCCTTGGTGCTGACGGATCTGAACCTGGGCGGCGAAGCCTCAGGCTGGACGCTGCTGGAACGCCTGGCGGCGGATCCCGCCTTGGCGGGGTGGGCCCGACGGGTCGTGTTCAGTGCCACCGAGGCCGCCGCCCTGGCCGATCGGCCGGGGTGGTCGGCGTTGCAGGTGGCGCAGGTGTTGTCCAAGCCAGTCTCGGTGGGGGCCTTGCGGCAGTGCGTGCAGACGGCCTTGGCTGCAGTGGGCGGCGATCCGGCGCCGGCCGACAGGGAGACCAGCGGCGCGGCCCCGGCGCCGCAGGGGCGGGCCGCCGCCGTGGCGTCGCACTTCGAGGGGGACGTGCTGCTCTACGAGGCCTTCCGGGCGGGCAGTCTGGCCCAGTTCGCGCAGGATCTGGCTGTCGGAGAGGCGGCCTGTGCGGCCGTGGATGGGGCCACCCTGCGCCACCTGGGCCACAGCCTGCGCACCGTGCTGGGCCTGCTGGGCGAACCGGCGGCCGGCGCGCTGGCGGGGCGGTTGCAGCAGGTGGCCGAAGCGGGGGCCTCGCGCGAAGACCTGGCCGCGGCCTGGCAGGCCTTGCGGCAGGCGCTGCAGCGGGTGATCCAGACGCCCGCGCCCTGAGCGGCGTTCAGGCCAGCGTGGCGGGGAGTTCCGGCCGGGCCTGGGCCAGGGCGTGGGTCACGAAGGCCACCAGCTGGGTGGCGCGCTCGGTCCCGCTGCGCTGGTCGAGCAGGGCGGCGCAGCGGCCGGCACCGGTCAAGGCGCGCTGGCTGCGCTGTCCATAGGCCTGGGCCTCGGCCCCGTTGCTGTGTTCACGCAGGCTGTTGAGGGCCTGCCCGGCCTGCAGCTGACGGCCCAGGCGGCGGGCCAGGGGCGCCCACTCGGGGCGGCCCGCCAGGCGGGCTCCGGCCTCGGCGGCGGCCCCGGCCAGGGCCATGTCCAAGGCGGCCCGGCGGCGGGCCCGGCTGCGGCCGCGGGGATCGTCGGCCAGCGTGCGGTTGTCGGCCTCACAGGTGCGGGTGATGGTGCGGGCCACCTGGTCGAGCACGGCCAGGTCATTGCAGCGGATCAGCACCTTGAAGGCCGCGCTGGTCAGGTAGTCACCGGCCAGCACACAGGCGCCGGTGCCCAGCAGGGCGGGAATGCCGTCGCCATCCTCCAGCCGCAGATGCAGGCGCTGCAGGCTCACATGGATCAGGTCCAGCGCCACGCCCACATTCCGTGCGGCGTCGCTTTCCGCCAGGCAGCAGGCCAGCAGGCCGCGCAAGGCGCCCAGGCGCTGGGCGAAGTGCATCTCCAGGGCCAACTGGACGGTGTCGGCCTGACAGGTGAGCGAGTCCTGTACCGAGGCACGCAGGCGGGGCAGCAGGGAGTGCGGAAATGCAGCGGTCACGGGTGGGGCGCGAAGGAGCGGGCGGCCAGAAGGCGGCGCAGGCAGGAACCCTGCGCCGGGCGCGCATTTTACGGTTGAACACAGGTGCCCGCGCGGGACGCCCTGGCGCAAGGGTCACCAGCGGCGCACGCGGCCGGTGTCGATGTGGACGAACTGCTCGCTGGGGTAGAAGCCCACGCCACCCGCCTGCAGCGACAGCGCCGCATCGCGCAGCGCCGGCAGCGGCACGCCGGGCAGCCGCACGTCGATGGCCTTGCCCACCATGTGCAGGCTGTGGGTGGCCACGCCGCCGCTCCGGGTGGATTTGAGCGTTGCGTTGGTGGTCGGGCAGCGGTAGCCGGAGATGACCTCGAATTCGCCCGTGCAGCCCAGGCGGCTGCGCACCTGGAAAAGCAGATCGAACAAGTTCGGATCCATCACCCCCACCTGGCCGCTGTAGTGGTCGCGCAGGAAGTGGTTGAGCGAACTCAGCGAATCGTCCAGGAACTGGTTGCCGACGGCATAAACCAGATCCAGCCGTTCGCGGGTGTGGGTGTTGTAGAAGGCGAGCTCCCGCCGCTCGGCCACATTGGCCAGGGCCACCCGCGGGGCCACCAGGGCAGGCACCGCCCCGGCAGCCAGGCCGGCCGTGCGGTGCAGGAAACGACGTCGATCAGGAAGATGTTGCTTGCTCATAGGATCAACATGGATCGCGGCGGGCCGGCAGAGTGTGCCTTGGATCAAGGAAGACGCCGGTTGCGCAATGCGGCATCCAGCGCCTTGTCCTGCCCGTAGAGATCGGGGAAGAAATACGGTCGACCGTGTTTGACCAGCGCAGTTCCGTAGGCGATCAGCACTGGAATGGGGTGAGTCAGCTTCAAGGTGCTGGATTCCCCCTTGGTCATGGCCTGAACAATACGCTCTTCCGTCCAGTCGGGCATGTCCTGCAGCACGAACTTGGCCAGCTCGACGGGTTTTTCGACCCGGATGCAGCCGTGGCTGAAGTCCCGGCGTTCGCGTTCGAACAGCGCGGTGGCCGGGGTGTGGTGCAGGTAGATGTTGTCGTTGTTCGGGAACACGAACTTGATGTCGCCCAGCGCGTTCTCCGGCCCCGGGCGCTGGCGGATGCGCATCCGGCCGGCCAGCACCGCGTCCAGGTTGGCGCCGCTGACCGAGCGCAGCACCTGGCCGTCGCCCGCGACGAATTCCATGCCCTGGCGCGCCAGGTAACCCGGGTCCCTGCGCAGCTTGGGCACCGTTTCCTTGCGGGCGATGCTGGGTGGGATGTTCCAGTAGGGGCTGAATTCGATGAAGCGCATGTCCTCGTCGAAGATCGGCGTGCGGGTGTTGAGCGCCTTGCCGACGATGACCTTCATCTCGGTCTTCACCGTGATCTGGCCGTCCTTCACCTCGTAGCCGCGCAGCACGAACTCGGGGAGGTTGATGGCGATCATCCGCGCGCCTTCGGTGAACGGCGTCCAGCGCAGCCGCTCCATCGTCAGTGCGATCTGCCGCACCCGTGCCGCGGGCGGCACGTTCAGTGCGGCCAGGGTGCCGGTGCCGATCACGCCATCGTCGTTCAGGCCGTGGCGCTGCTGGAAGGCCTGTACCGCCTCGACCAGCGGGCTCTGGTAGTGCGCCGGCGTGGTGGCCTGGGCGTCCAGGTCGCCCAGCAGTTGCAGGCGCTGGCGCAGCAGGTCCAGCCCGGCCCAGTCCTGGCCTGGCTCAAGCTTGGCCGGGCGGCCCTTCTGCCGGCTGGCTGGCAGCGGGGGCAGGGGGGTCTGCCAGGCGGACGGGTGGCCCAGCGCGCGGTAATCGGCCAGGGTCTGGCGCAGCGCTGCGTAGATGGCGGCCCGGGGCTCGGCGGTCTGCACGGCATCGGCCAGCCGCCCGCTGGCGGCGGCCTGTTGCAGGGCGGCCGCGGCATCGAAGTGGCTGCGGGCGGGCAGGTCGTAGTTCTGCTGCAGCTGCCGGGGGTCGATCCGGCCACGGTGCAGGTCGTCCAGGTAACGGCGCATCGCCGTGGACAGCCGGCCCGACAGCGCGGCAGCGGCCTCGGGGGCCAGCGCGGTCCGCTCGGCCCGGGTGACGGCATTGCCCAGCGCCTGTGCCTGGTAATCCTGCGGGTCCAACCCTTCGCGGTCGGCATCGGCCAACAGGGCCACGGCCTGACGGGCCAGGGTGCCGGCGCGGCCATCTGGCAACCAGGCCATGGCCGGCCCCGCGGCTGCATCCACACCAGTCGTCTGAGCCCAGGCCAGCGGGCCGGACCACCAAGTCAGGGCACCGCCGCCGAGCGCGCGGGCCATCAGGTCACGTCGGTTCATGCCCCGATTGTGGAAGATGCGAGACCGGACAGGCCGCGTCGACGCTTGATTTGCCTCAAGCCGCCGGGGGCAGCAGCGTCTGCACGAGCTCTGCCGGCCGGCACAGGCGGCTGCCACGCTCGGTGACGACGATGGGGCGGTTGATCAGTTCCGGATGGGCCAGCATGGCGTCGAGCAACTGGTCGTCGCTGAGCGCCGGGTCGGCCAGCCCGAGGGCCTCATAGCGCTCGCCCTTGGCGCGCAGCAGGCCGCGCACGCCCACGCCGCAGTTCTGGGCCAGCCGGGTCAGCGTGGCGCGGTCGGGCGGGGTCTTCAGGTACTGGATGATGGTGGGCTCGATGCCGGCCTCGCGGATCGCGGCCAGCACGTTGCGCGACGTGCCGCACTGCGGGTTGTGGTAGATGGTCACGGTGCTCATGCCGGCGATTGTCCCGCGCCGGGGCGCTCTTGCTCAGCGTGGGGCTTCGTCCGGTTCCGGCAGGTGGATCATGCCGGTGGTGTAGTTGTACTCGTAGGCTTCGCCGTGACGGCCCCATTCGATGGCCACGCGCAGCACCTGTTCGGCCTCCTCGGCTTCGAGGTTCTCTCGCAGCAGGCGCAGGAAGGGTTCCTCCGGCAACTCGCCATCGGGCTCCTGCTCCAGGCTGTGGCGGATGTGCGCGGCCAGCGGGACGCGGGCCAGCAACTGGCGGCCGAACATGGCCTGCCGCTCGGCGTGTTCGGCGGCGACATAGGCCTGCCCCACGGGCGTGAGCAGCAGGTCGCCATGCGCCACGCGGGCCAGATCGAGCAAGGCCAGGGCCTCGACCAGCGGCAGCAGCTGCTCGTCGGTGAGTTCGGACTCCTCGCCCAGCGCAGGCAGGTCGGCCCGTCCGCCGAAAGGCTCGGCGGACAGCATTTCCAGCAGGCCTTCCATGCGGCTGAGGTCGGCCTCGGGCAGGCGGGCGTCCAGGGCCAGCGGTGCCGGTTCTTCCTGGGGCCTGCTGGTCGGACGGATGCGGCCGGCGGTCATCACGGCGTAGATCTCGTCCACCAGGGCGCGCACCTCGGGGCTGTCGGCATCGCGCGGGCGGGGCAGCTGCACGCCCATCTGGAACTTCACGCGGCCAGGGTCGCTGTCGAAAATCAGCACCCGGTCGGCCATCATCACCGCCTCCTCGATGTTGTGGGAGACGACCAGGATGGCCCGCGTCGGGATGCGGCGCTCCTCCCACAGTTCCAGGATGTCGTCGCGCAGGCGCTCGCCGGTCAGCACGTCCAGCGCCGAGAAGGCTTCGTCCATCAGCAGCACGTCGGGTTCCATCACCAAGGCCCGGGCGATGCCCACCCGCTGGCGCATGCCGCCGGAGAGTTCACGCGGCAGGGCGCCTTCGAAGCCGCTCAGGCCGATCATCTCGATCGCCTCTTGCGCCCGACGCTCGCGCTCGGCCGTGGGCATGCCACGGGCCTCCAGGCCGAGGGCCACGTTCTGCTGCACGGTCAGCCAGGGGAACAGGGCGAAGGACTGGAACACCATGCTGATGCCCCGCGCGGGGCCATACAGCGGCTGGCCGCGGTAGCGCACGTCGCCGCGGTCGGCTTCGATCAGCCCGGCCATGATGCGCAGCAGGGTGGACTTGCCCGAGCCCGACTGGCCCAGCAGGGCGACGACCTCACGCTCGCGCAGCGTGAAGTCCACCTCGGCCAGCACCTCGCGGGGGGCGCCGTCCGGCGAGCGGAAGGACTTGCCGACCGACTGGAGTTCAAGAATGACGTTCGACATGGGGCTCAGAGGTAGATGCGGTCCTCGGCCAGCCGGTACAGGCGGCGCCAGACGAAGTGGTTGAGCGTCATCACGTAGACGCACATCACACCGATGCCCAGTGCGATGCGGGGGAAGTCGCCCGTGGCGGTCATCTGGGCGATGTAGCTGCCAATGCCGTGCGCCTGCACGGTGGTGTCGCCCCAGGTGACGTATTCCGAGACGATGCTGGCGTTCCAGGAGCCGCCGCTGGCGGTGATGGCGCCGGTCACCAAGCTGGGGAACACCGCGGGCAGCAGGTAGCGCCGCCACTTCAGCGCGCCCTTGAGCTGCAGGTTGGCCGCGGCCCAGCGCAGCTCGGTGGGCACGGTGGAGGCGCCGGCGATCACATTGAACAGCAGGTACCACTGGGTGCCGAACACCATCAACACGGACAGCCACAGGTCCGGGTTGAGGTGAAAGCGCACGATCAGCAGCACGAACACCGGGAACATCAGGTTGGCCGGGAACGCTGCCAGGAACTGCGCCACGGCCTGCATGCGCTGCGACAGACGCGGATGCAGCCCCAGCCCGATGCCCACCGGCACCCACAGCAGGGCGGCCAGCGTCAGCATGACGAGCACACGCAGCAGGGTGTAGAAGCCCAGCACGAAGACATGCAGCACTTCGGCCCAGCCCACCTCCTGGTGCACGAAGGTGACCAGACGCCAGAGCGCCAGCATGGCGGCGGCGGCAATCACCGCATCCCAGGCGCGGGTCCAGTGCGGGGATGTGGCGGCCCGGCGGGCCCGGATCGAGGTGCCGTCGTGCCGCTTGCGCAACAGCACGATGCTGTGGCCCAGCATGTGGCCGATGGCATCGCCCAGGCGCCGGACCCGGTCGGTGCGACGCACCCAGGTCAGCAGCCAGGAACGCGGGGCGTCGCCGCCGCCGGATTCCTCGAACCGGAAGCGGTCGGCCCAGGCGAGCAGCGGGCGGAAGAACAGCTGGTCGTACAGCAGGATGCCGATCAGCATGGCCAGGATGGCCCAGCCGATGGCCGGCAGGTCGCGGGCCTCGATGGCCAGGGCGATGTAGGAGCCAATGCCCGGCAGCTTGATGCTCTGGTGCGATACCGAGATGGCTTCGGAGGCCACGACGAAGAACCAACCGCCGGACATGGACATCATCATGTTCCACAGCAGCGCCGGGATGGCATAGGGCAGCTCCAGCCGCAGGAAGCGCTGCCAGCCCGAGAGCTGGAACACCGCGGCGGCTTCGCTCAGTTCGGCGGGCACGTTCTTCATCGACTGGTAGAGGCTGAACGCCATGTTCCAGGCCTGCGAGGTGAAGATGGCGAAGATCGCCGCGCATTCGACGCCCAGCAGCGAGCCCGGGAACAAGGCGATGAAGCCGGTGACCGTGATCGACAGGAAGCCGAGGATGGGGATGGACTGGAGGATGTCCAGCAAGGGCACCAGCACTTTCTCCGCTGCCGGCGATTTGGCGGCCGTGACGGCGAAGACCATGCTGAACAGCAGCGAGGCGGCCAGTGCGGCAAACATGCGCAAGGTGGTGCGCAGCAGGTCGTAGGGCAGGCTCCACGGGTCCAGCGACAGCGGCAGCGGGGTGCCCACCTGGTAGGGCGTGGCCATCTGCCGGGCGCCGTAGGCCAGCAGCACCAGCACCGCCAGCAGGATGGGCAACAGGGCCCAGTCCCAGCGGTTGCCGCCGGCATCCGTCACCACGCGGGGGAAGAAGGTTGGGGCAGTCCACTTCATGGGGTGGCGAGGCAGGCAAAGTCCTGCAGTATCTGGATTGTGGCTGTCTGACCCATGACACGCGGCTGACCGGGACCTGTCTTCGTCCAGACCCGGCGCGCAACAGTGGCAGACTGGCCGTCACGATGAGCGACGATCAACTGACGCCCCTGCCCGAGAGCTTTCTGGCGCTCCAGGCACCCTCCCGCCGGCGCGGCGCGGCCGAACTGGCGGAATTGCGGGCCCGCTATGAGCTGTGCGAGGACCTGGCCAACCACCTGGTGTCCAGTGCGCAGGCCTTGCTGCACGACGATGGCCTGGCCGAGGAGGATGTGCTGTGGCGCTGCCACCTGGGTCTGGCCCAGCCCGCCTCGGGCCTGCAGCCGGGGGAGGCTGGCTGGGTGGTGCGGCGGCTGGCCGAGCTGCTGCACTGGTCCTGCCCTCCGTTGGATGACGCGCCCTAGGTGTTGTTGAGCGGGATCGCCCGGCGCTCGGCCAGCCAGGCATCCATGGCTTCGGCCGGCATGGGGCGGGCGAACAGGTAGCCCTGGCCGAAGTCGCAGCCGGCCTGCAGCAGCAGGTCACGCTGGGTGAGGGTCTCCACGCCTTCGGCCACCACCTGCATGCCCAGCTCGTGGGCCATGCGGATGATGGCCTTGCACAGCGCCAAGGTGGGGCTGCCCGGCCCCAGGTCGCGCACGAAGGCCTGGTCGATCTTCAGCTGGTCGATGGGGTAGCGGTGCAGATAGGACAGGGATGAGTAGCCGGTGCCGAAGTCATCCATCGCCAGTCCCATGCCGGCGGCCTTCATCTGGGTCAGCTGGGTGCTGACCTGCGGCGTGGCCTCCAGCAGCAGGCCTTCGGTGATCTCCACCGTCACGCAGTTGCCCGGCAGGTGCTGGGACTGCAGGGCCTCGGCCCAGGTGGGGATGCCATGCCCGTGCGAGCGGAACTGCACTGGCGATTTGTTGACGCTCACGTTGAAGCGGGGGTCGTGCTCGGCACGCCATCGCACCACCTGGTGGAGGGCTTGCTGGAAGACCCATTCGCCGATCTCGCGGATCAGGCCCGTGGATTCGGCGATCGGCACGAACAGGGCCGGACTGACCGGCCCACGCACGGGGTGGTGCCAGCGCAGCAGCGCCTCGGCCTTGCGCACGGCGCCGGTGGCCAGGTGCACGATGGGTTGGTAGTGCACCTCGAATTCGTGCCGGGTCAGGGCGTCGTGCAGGTCGTTGGCCAGGCGCATCCGGGTCTGGGCCGCCTCCTGCAGCGCCGGCGTGAAGTAGCGGTAGGCATTGCGGCCACCATCCTTGGCCAGGTAGAGCGCCTGGTCGGCATGCTTGAGCAAGTCCTCGACGGTCTGGGCATGCGCGGGGGCGAGGGCGATGCCGATGCTGGCGGTGACGTGCACCCGTTCGTTGCCCAGGGAGAAGGGCTCGCTCAGCCGGGCCAGGATGCGGCGCGCCAGCTCGTCGGCCCGGGGGCTGCTGCCCTGCGGGCGCAGCAGCACGGTGAACTCGTCGCCGCCCATGCGGGCCACGGTGTCGGTCTGGCGCACGCATTGACGCAGGCGGCGCGCTGTCTCCACCAGCAGCAGGTCGCCGTGCGCATGGCCCAGGGTGTCGTTGACTTCCTTGAACCGGTCCAGATCCAGCAGCATCAAGGCCAGCGGGGCCTCCTCGTGCAGGGGCTGGTCGAGGTCCTGCTGCAACTGCTGCAGCAGCATGTTCCGGTTGGGCAGCCCGGTCAGCGCGTCGAAATGGGCCTGCTGCCAGATCACCGTCTCCGCCTCCTTGCGCAGGGTGATGTCGGTGATCAGCCCGGTGCGCACCCAGCCTTGTTCCGCGGGTTCGGGCGCCGAGGCGGTCAGCTCCACCCACTTGACCTGGCCATCGCGGGCCACGATGCGGAACGCCGTGGCGATGGGCCGCCCCTGCGCACGGGACGCCAGGATCAGGGCCTCAAGATTGGCCCGGTCGTCCGGGTGGCGATGTTGCTCCAGGGCCTGAGGGTCGGCGATCACCTCTTCGGGGCTCAGGCCGTAGAGTGTCTGCACGCCCGGGCTGACATAGGTGAACTGGCGCTGCCCCTCGCGCTGGGTCAGCCGAAAGATGACGCCGGGGACCTGGGCGGTCAGTTGCCGGAGGTTGGCCTCGCTGGCCCGCAGGGTGGACTCGCTCCGGCGATGGGCATCCAGGACATTGTGCAGGCCGTACAGCAGGGCTCCGGCGGCGAACACCATCAGCCCGTCGGCGACCAGGGCGTTGACCGCCATCACCCCGAACACGCCGTCGCCAGCCAGGCTGCGGTCCAGGGCCCCCAGCCCGGCATGGGCCGCCAGCCCCAGGAGCAGCCAGGTGAACACATTGGCGGCCAGGGCCAACCAGGCGGCCCGCATGCCCAGCAGCAGCACGGCCAGCACGGGCACCGCCATCAGATAGGCCTGCCCGACCAATCCCACCCACCAGAGCAGGGCGGTTCCCACCCCTTGCAGCACGACCAGCAGGCTGGTGGCCCGCAGGTCGTGGCGCAGGCTGGGGGCGTGGCCGAGACCGGTGATGAAGGCTGGGGCCAGCACATTCAGCACCACGATCGGCCAGAGGCCCCGGTTCCAGGCCAGGGCGCCGCTGGGCAGGGCCACCAGCCAGGCCACCCACTGCAGCGGCGACAGCAGGTCGCGCAGCACCTGGGCCCGCCAGGACTTCAGGTCCTGGGGCGGGCGCGCGTCGTTCGGCGGTGACGGATGCGGATGATCGGGCACGGACGGGCGCCCTCCTGGGTGAGTCGCATGGGGGTTATCGACGGGGCGGGCCGTGGCTTGAGGTGGGTAGGGCTCGGCGGCCCCGCCCTCATCGCCGAATGTCTTGCGTTCCTTTCAAAACCTGTGCTATAGTTCAAGGCTTACCGGGGCAACACGCCAAACACGTGAAGCTTCAGTCACCTGCCCAGGTGGCGGAATTGGTAGACGCACTAGTTTCAGGTACTAGCGGGTAACTCCGTGGAGGTTCGAGTCCTCTCCTGGGCACCAAACAAGCCGACGGCCTGCACAGCAATGTGCAGGCCGTTTTGCTTTGTGGCCCGCCCTGGGGGCGGGGCCAAGGGGGTGGGGGTCAATCCTGGCCGAACAGGTCGCGCGTGTAGACCCGGTCCTGCACCCCCTGCAGTTCGGGCACCAGCCGGTTGGCCACGATCACATCGGCCTGCGCCAAAAAGGCAGGGAGGTCGTGGAAGACCTTCGAGCCGAAGAAGCTCTCATCCTTCAGGGCCGGTTCGTAGACGATCACCTCCACGCCCTTGGCCTTGATGCGCTTCATGATGCCCTGCACGCTGCTGGCGCGGAAGTTGTCGGAACCCGCCTTCATGATCAGCCGGTGGATGCCCACCACCTTGGGGTGGCGGCGCAGGATGTCGTCGGCCACGAAGTCCTTGCGGGTGGTGTTGGAGTCGACGATGGCGCGGATCAGCGTCTGCGGCACCTGGCTGTAGTTGGCCAGCAGCTGCTTGGTGTCCTTGGGCAGGCAGTAGCCGCCGTAGCCAAAGCTCGGGTTGTTGTAGTGGTCGCCGATGCGCGGGTCCAGGCACACGCCGTCGATGATCTGGCGCGTGTCCAGACCGTGGGTGGCGGCGTAGGTGTCGAGCTCGTTGAAGTAGGCCACCCGCATCGCCAGATAGGTGTTGGCGAACAGCTTGATGGCCTCGGCCTCGGTGCTGTCGGTCAGCAGCACCGGCACCTCGGGCTTCTGGGAGCCTCCGCGCAGCAGGTCGGCAAAGCGGCGGGCCCGCTCGCTGCGCTCGCCCACGACGATGCGCGAGGGGTGCAGGTTGTCGTAGAGCGCCTTGCCTTCGCGCAGGAATTCCGGCGAGAAGATCAGCTGGGTGCAGCCCAGCTCGGCGCTGAGCGTCTTCGTGTAGCCCACCGGCACGGTGGACTTGATGACCATCACCGCCTCGGGGGCCAGGGCCATCACGTCGCGCACCACGGCTTCCACCGAGCGGGTGTTGAAGTAGTTGGTGACGGGGTCGTAGTCGGTGGGGGTGGCGATCACCACGTAGTCGGCGCCGGCATAGGCCTGGGCCTTGTCCAGCGTGAACGTCAGGTTCAGTTCGCGGTGGGCCAGGTAGTCCTCAATCTCGCGGTCGGCGATCGGGCTTTGGCGGGCGTTGAGCATCGCCACCTTCTCGGCGTCGATGTCCAGGCCCACCACCTCGTGATGCTGGGCCAGCAGCACGGCATTGGACAGGCCGACATAGCCTGTGCCGGCAACGGCAATTTTCATGGCGCTCCCTTCACCGGTTGGAATGTCCGGCGTCGCGTTATTGTGACCTTTGTGCCGCAGGGGTTGGGGCTGCCCCCCCTCATGTGGCATCGGTGTGCAGGCCCAGGCCCTGCATCTTGGCCCGCCGCTTGGCGCGTGCCGCGGCATTCGCCACATCCTCGGGGCGCAGCGAGGGGTTGGCCGACACCCGCACGGCCCCCACGCTCAGGGTGGTCAGCGGATGAAAGCGCAGGTTGCCATGGCGGTCCTCGGCCATCACACCGCCGGCCTGCCGCTCGGGTTCGTCATAGAGCTGCGCCGCTGCGGCGTTGAAGCTGGCCAGGATCGCCCGACAGCGGGGCTCCCAGTCGTCGCTCTGGAACAGCACGACGAAGTCGTCGCCGCCGACATGGCCGACGAAGTCGCGCCGAGGGTCGGTCTGACCGGTGAGGGTGCGGGCGGTCAGCAGGATCATCTCGTCGCCGCGCCAGTAGCCATAGAGGTCGTTGAAGGGCTTGAACTGGTTGAGGTCGAAGTAGCAGGCGACGAAGTCGCGGCCCGCGTCCAGCAGCCGCTCGATGTGCTGGGTGATGGGGATGTTGCCGGGCAGCAGCGTGAGGGGGTTGGCATGCCGCGCGGCCTCGATGCGCGCCTCGGTCACGGCCCGCACCAGATCCTCCCCCGCCCCCAGTCCGCGGTAGCGGCCGTGCTCGACGATGATCACGCCCTCGGACAGATAGCGCTGGTCCTCCGAGGTCAGCACGCCGGTGAGGGTGTCGATGTCGGCGGCAATGTCCAGCAGGCGCGGGGTGAGGTTGGCCGACACCGTGCAGGACTGGCGGCCGTAGAGCTCCCGGAAGTAGGGCTTGGCGTACTGGGTGATGAAGCGGGTGCGGCTGACCAGGCCCAGCGGGCGGCCCTGGTCGTCGATGATGGCGATGGCGTGGCTGGCGTCGTCGACCGAGAAGCGCTGGAACAGCTCGTCGTTGGACACCGCGGGCGTCACCGGGGCGACCTCGCGCAGCACCTGGGGCACGGCGGCGCGCCGCTGCAGGGTGCGGCGGCGTTCCGGGAACACCGCCAGGTCCTTGCGCTCAATCACCGCCAGCGCGGCCGGCAGCGCACGTGGCACGGGGACTGGCGCCGGCCGTCCCAGCAGCCAGCCCTGGCCCAGACGGATGCCCAGGTCGCGCACCAGGTGCAGCTCGTCCTCGGTCTCGATGCCCTCGGCGATCAGGGTCGAGCCGAACACCTGGGCAATCTGGATCAGCGCGCGCAGCGTCTGCAGCTTTTCCGGGTGCTGCGGCAGCTGGTGCACGAAGTAGCGGTCGATCTTGACGAACTCGGGCTTGAGCTCGGACCACAGGCGCAGGCTGGAGCGGCCATCGCCGAAATCGTCCAGCGCGATGGCCACCTGGTGGCGGCGCAGCCGCTGCACGGCGGCCTCCAGGGCGGCGATGTCGCGCACGCGCTCATGTTCGGTCAGCTCGATCACCACCCCGCTGGCGCCCAGCGCCTCGTCTTCGGTTCGGGTCAGCAGCAGGTCCAGATCGGCCTGGCCCAGCGCGGTCACCAGCGCCTGGGCGCTGAGGTTGACGAAGAGGCGTCCCGGCGGACGGTGCCGCAGCCAGGCCTGCAACGCCAGGCGCACGCATTCGATCTCCAGCGCGACCAGACAACCCTCGTCCCGCGCCGCGGCGAACAAGGCATCCGGATGGGGCCAGGGGCAGCCGGCGGGCGTGCGGATCAGGGCCTCGTGCGCGGCACTGCGGCCCTCCGCCAGATCGGCAATGGGCTGGAAATGCGGTTGCAGACCACCCTGGGCCAGAAGGGCCTCGACCGTTTCCAACTGCACCACTCAAGTTTGGGGAAATGACCCCTACCATAGCCCGCCAAGATGTCGCCCCGATGAACGGTGGCGGGGAGGTCTCGATGGCGGTGTGGGGTGTGTGGCTGCAGTTTCTGGGATGCATGGCGCTCATCGGCGTGGCCGGTGTGCAGCTGAGCCGTCAGGGGGAGGCCATCGCCAGCCTGACGGGCCTGTCCCGCGGCTGGATCGGCCTGGTGCTGGTGGCCACCGTGACCTCGCTGCCCGAGCTGGTCACGGGGCTGGGCGCGGTGCGGGTGGCACAGGCGCCCGATCTGGCGGCCGGGGACGCCCTGGGCAGCTGCGTCTTCAACCTGTTGATCGTCGGGCTGGTGGATGGCCTGTACCGGCGCGGCCGCCTGTTCGTGCTGGCCTCGGCGGACCACGTGCTGTCGGCCGCCTTCGGGGTGGGGGCGCTTGCGCTGGTGATGCTGGCCCTGTGGCTGGAGCCCCAGGGGCGGCTGCCCGCGCTGGGGTCGGTCAGCCCGGTCAGCGTGGTGCTGGTGTTGCTCTATTTCGTGGCGGTGCGCACGCTGTTCCGTGCTCAGGCGCGCAGCGACCGTCCCCCGGAGCCCGGTCTGCGGGCCGACCGCCAGGGCCTGCGGCGGGCGCTGCTGGCCTATGGCCTGGCGGCGCTCATCATCGTGGCCGCAGGTCTCTGGCTGCCGATGGTGGGGGCCGAACTGGCCCGCCAGATGGGCTGGACGGACTCCTTGGTGGGCACCTTGCTGATGGCCATGGCCACCTCGGTGCCCGAGCTGGCGGCCACGCTGGGGGCGCTGCGGGTGGGGGCCGTGGACCTGGCGCTGGGCAACCTGCTGGGCAGCAACCTGTTCGATCTGCTGATCCTGGCCATCGACGACTTCGCCTATGCGCCCGGTAGCCTGTTCGCCCACCTGTCACCGGTGCATGGCGCCAGTGTCCTGGTCGCCATCCTGATGAATGCGGTGGTGGTGGGGGCGCTGACCTTCCGGCCGGACCGGCGGGTCTGGGGCACCGCCAGCACGGCCGGGGTGGTGCTGGTGCTGCTGTACGGGCTCAACGGACTGCTGCAGGCCCAGGCCCTGCCCTGAGGGGCGGGCCGGGCGGGCGCTTCAAAGCCGGATGCCGCCATCCACCTCAATGCAGCGGCCGGTGAAGTAGTCGTTCTCGAAGATGAACTGCGCGGCCTGGGCGATTTCCTCGGGCTGGCCGGTGCGGCGCAGCGGCACGGCCGACAGCAGCTTGTCCATCGTCTCGGCCGGGATGGTGTGCAGGATGTCGGTGGCCGTGAAGCCGGGGGCGATGGCGCCGACGCGGATGCCGTGCCGGGCCAGCTCACGGGCCCACACGGTGGTCAGGGCCACCACGCCGGCCTTGGCCGCGCTGTAGTTGCTCTGCCCGAGGTTGCCGGCGCGTGACACGCTCGACAGGTTCACGATCACGCCGCCTTGCCCGGCGCGGATCATCTGCTCGGCACCCGCGCGGGTGCACAGGAACACGCCGGTCAGGTTCACGTCCAGCACGGCCTGCCAGGCCGACAGGCTCAGGCGGTCGACCACCTGGCCGTCGCGCACCTTCAGCAGCATGCCGTCACGGGTGATGCCGGCGTTGTTGATCAGCCCGTCGAAACGGCCGAAGTCCTCGGCGATGCGGGCCATCACGGCCTCGACGCTGGCCTCGTCGGCCACGTTGGCGGTGTAGGCGCGTGCGCGCACGCCCAACGCGGCACATTCGGCCACGGCGGTGGCCAGCGCCTCGGGATCAAGGTCGATCAGGGCCAGATCCGCCCCTTGGCGGCCCAGGGCCAGGGCGATGGCGCGGCCGATGCCGCGGGCGCCACCGGTGATGGCGATGGTCTTCTCGGTCAACTTCATGGGGTCTCCTGCCCAAGGTCAAAACGGGGATACGCGGGTGATTGAACCATTGATGCCGCTGGCCTGCCTCCATCTTTCCTGCAACTTGTGCCGCTATCCTCTCCGCCATCGCTTCCAGAGACGGGCTGTGACCGGACAGCTTGATTGAGATGAACACCACCCCCATCCAGCGCTTCTTCCTGGGCAGCCTGCTGCTCATCACGCTCCTGTGGCTGTGGGCCGATCCCCGCTGGCTGCAGCCGCAGAACTACTTCGGTTTCCGCACCGTGGCGATGCAGTACAGCGGCGTGCTGGCGATCGGGGTGATGAGTCTGGCGATGCTGCTGGCCACCCGCCCGCGCTGGCTGGAACCGCGGCTGGGCGGGCTGGACAAGCTGTACCGCCTGCACAAGTGGCTGGGCATCAGCGCTCTGGTGCTGTCGGTGCTGCACTGGTGGCTGGGCCAGGGCACCAAGTGGATGGTGCAATGGGGTTGGCTGGTGCGGCCGGCCCGCGGCCCACGCCCGGCCACCACGGACCAAGGGGGGCTGGAGGCTTGGTTCGGCACGCAGCGGCATCTGGCGGAGACCGTGGGCGAATGGGCCTTCTACGCGGTGGCCGTGATGCTGGTGCTGGCCCTGGTCAAGCGCTTTCCCTACCGGCTGTTTGCCAAAACGCACACGCTGATGGCGGTGCTGTACCTGACCCTGGTGTTCCACTCGGTGGTGCTGACGCAGTTCAGCTACTGGAACCAGCCCCTGGGGGCGTTGATGCTGCCGCTGATGGTGGCTGGCACCCTGGCCGCGGTCTGGGTGCTGGCGCGCCAGGTGGGGCGCAGCCGTCAGGTGCCTGGGCGGGTCGAATCGCTGCAGCATTACCCGGCCCTGGATGTGCTGGAGACCACGCTGGTGTTGGAACCCGGTTGGCCCGGCCATGCCGCCGGTCAGTTTGCCTTCGTCGTCTCGGACCGCCATGAGGGCGCCCATCCCTACACCATGGCCTCGGCCTGGGATCCCCAGACCCGGCGCATCACCTTTGTCACCAAGGCGTTGGGGGACCACACGCGGCGTCTGCCTCACCAACTGAAGGTGGGGCAGGCCGTCACGGTGGAAGGCCCTTACGGCTGCTTCAACTTCCTGGATGGGCGACTGCACCAGATCTGGGTGGGGGCGGGCATCGGCATCACGCCGTTCATCGCCCGGCTCAAGTCGCTGGCGGCGCAGCCGGTGGCCGGGCTGCAGGTGACGCTGTTCCATCCGACGGCCGTGTTGGAACCCGAGGCCCTGGCCAAGCTGGAGGCGGACGCCCAGGCGGCGGGCGTGCAGCTGCATGTGCTGGTGGATGGACGCGATGAGCGCCTGACCGGTGAACGCATCCGCCAGCGGGTGCCCCAGTGGGCGCAGGCCAGCGTGTGGTTCTGTGGCCCGGCCGGGTTCGGCCGCAGCCTGGCGGCGGACTTCGCCGCCCAGGGCCTGCCGGCCAACGCCTTCCACCAGGAACTGTTCGAGATGCGCTGACGCGCACCGGCGGCGGGTCGACTTCCCCTGTGTCCTATGACGCCTTCGCAGACAGGCGGTTCCTGGCCAGGCCGCCCAGGGTGCGCAGGGCCTCGTCCACCCGCACGTCGTCGGGCCGGCCGATGTTCAGCCGCAGCTGGTGCACAAAGCGCTGGTCGGCCGAGAACAGCACGCCCGGTGCGGTGCTGATGCCCTGGGCCAGGGCGTCCTGGCTCAGGGCCATGGCGTCCACCCCGGCCGGCAGCTCCAGCCAGAGGAAGTAGCCGCCCTCGGGGTGGGTCACCCGCGTGCCGGCCGGAAAGTGCCGGGCGATCTGCCGGGCCGCCCGCTGCCGCTGGGCCGAGAGCGCCTGGCGCAGCTGACGCAGGTGGCGGTCGTAGCCGCCGTGGGCCAGGTAGTCGGCCACGGCCCGCTGCGCGGGCAGCGAGGTGGCCAGGGTGCTCATCATCTTCAGGCGCTGCACCTGGGCGGTGTAGCGGCCGGCCGCGGCCCAGCCCACTCGGTAGCCCGGGGACAGGCATTTGGAAAACGAGCTGCAGTGCAGCACCAGGCCGGCCTGGTCGAAGGCCTTGGCCGGCAGCGGGCGGTGGGCGCCGCCGTGCAACTCGCCGTACACATCGTCCTCCACCAGCGGAATGCCGTGGCGGGCCAGCAGGGCCACCAGGGCCTTCTTCTTGGCCAGCGGCATCAGCGCGCCCAGCGGGTTCTGGAAGTTGGGCATGAACCAGCAGGCCGCCACCCGCCGCTGCTGGAGCAGCGCCTCCAGCGCCGCCAGGTCCACACCCTCCTGCGGGTCGGTGGCCACCTCCAGCGCGCGCAGGTTCAGCCGTTCGATGGTCTGCAGCGCGGCATAGAAGGTGGGCGACTCCACCACCACCACATCGCCCGGTCGCGTGCAGGCCTGCAGGCAGAGGTTGAGCGCCTCCATGGCGCCGTGGGTGATGACGAGCTCGCCCGGGTCCAGCGCCACGCCCTGCTGGGCATGGCGGCGGTGCAGCAGCTCGCGCAGCGGCTCGTCGCCACGCACCAGCGCGCCGGTGATCTGCGCGGGCTTGAGCTGGCGCATGGCCCGCGCGCCCGAGCGGGCCAAGGCCTCGAAGGGGAAGAGCTCGGGCGGCGGGAAGGCCGAGCCCAGGGGCACGACGGCGGCGTCCTGCACGCTGCCCAGCAGTTCGAAGATCAGCTCGCTGACGCTGACCTTCTGCGCCCCGGGGCGCGGCCGGGCCACGGATGGTGGCAACGGCCGCGAGGCCTGGCGCGTGCGCACGTAGTAGCCCGAGCGGGGGCGCACCTCCACCAGGCCGCGGGCCTCCAGCGTGGCGTAGGTCTGGAAGGCGGTGGCGGGGCTGATGCCGTGGTCGGCGCAGAGCTGGCGGATGGAGGGCAGACGGGCGCCATCGGGCAGCCGGCCCGCCGCGATGGCGGACACCAGCTCCTCGGCCAGGCGCTCGTAGAGGAAGGGGGTGCCGGTCATCTGATCCGGTCGAAATGCGGCATGTCTGGATCTTACGGCTCAGATGCCGGCGCCGCACCATGCCGGTCATGCACAGCAGCCCCTTCGATCTGGCGCCGGAACCCCTGGCGACCTCCCGTTCCGCGGCTCACACCCTGCGGCGCCTGGGCCAGGCTGGCCTGTTCCGCCTGAGCCTGCCCAGCGAGTACGGTGGCCTGGATGCGCCCCTGCGCGATCTGGCCGTGGCCTTGGCGCAGCTGCGCGCTGCGCACCCCGCCGCAGCCCGCCTGGCCCTGGCGCAGCTGGGCGCCATCCAGGCCCTGCTGCTGGGCGACAACGTGGCCCTGCGCGAATTCCGCTTGCCGGGCCTGGTGGCGGGCGAGCGCGCGGCGGTGGTGGCCGGCGGCCCGCCCGGCCCCGCGCTGGAAGGCCTGCCCAGCCCGCCGGTCTGGCGCATCAGCGGCTTGCTGCCTGGCCTGGCCAACCTCTCGGCCGATGGCTTCAGCCTGATCGCCCGCGCCCGCCTGGGCGACACCCTGGGCTGGGTCTGCCTGGACAGCGAGACCGACGGCCTGGACGTGCTGCCGCCCCATCCGCCGGGCAATGCCGCGCTGGCGCGTCAGGCCGGCCTGGGCGATGTGCGCTGCCGCCGCGTGCTCTTCCGCGTGGACGAGTGGCTGGGCGAGGACAGCCTCAGCCCCGCGCTGCAGGCCTTCCAGGCGCAGATCGCCGCCAGCGCATCCACCACTTGTTCTTCACCCGTCTGAGCAGGGTCATGTCATACCTTCCCAATCCCTTTGCCCCCGGCCATCTGCTGGAGATGGAGCCCTGGCAGAAGATCCAGGCCCGCAGCGTCAGCGGCCGCTACACCCGGCTGCGCTGGGCCTTCGTCTGGCTCACCCAGCTGGCCTTCTACGGCCTGCCCTGGTTGAGCTGGGCCGGGCGGCCCGCGCTGCTGTTCGACCTGGAGCATCGGCGCTTCTTCGTCTTCGGCGCGGTGTTCTTCCCGCAGGACATGATCTGGCTGACGGCGCTGCTGATCGCCAGCGCGCTGCTGCTGTTCTTCGTCACCACGCTGGTGGGCCGGGTGTGGTGCGGCTTTGCCTGCCCGCAGACGGTTTACACCGAGCTCTTCAGCTGGATCGAGCGGCGCTGCGAGGGCGACCGCCTGGCCCGCCAGCGCCTGGACGCCGCGCCCTGGGGCGCACGCAAGCTGCTGCGGCGCGGCGGCAAGCACCTGGCCTGGGGCCTGCTGGGCCTGTGGACCGGCCTGAGCCTGGTGGGCTATTTCACGCCGGTGCGCGAGCTGCTGGCGGCCTTGCCGGCCGGTGCGCTGGGCGCCTGGGAGCTGTTCTGGATCCTCTTCTACGGCGCGGCCACCTACCTGCACGCCGGCTGGCTGCGCGAGAAGGTCTGCCAGCACGCCTGCCCCTACGGCCGCTTCCAGGGCGCGATGCTGGACAAGCGCACGCTCAACGTGGCCTACGACGCGGCGCGCGGCGAGCCCCGCGGCAGCCGTGCCCGCCAGGCCGATGCCCGCGCCCTGGGCCTGGGCTCCTGCGTGGACTGCACGTTGTGCGTGCAGGTCTGCCCGGTGGGCATCGACATCCGCGCCGGCTTCCAGGCCGCTTGCATCAACTGCGGCGCCTGCATCGACGCCTGCGACACGGTGATGGACAAGACCGGCCAGCGGCGCGGGCTGATCCGCTTCGCCTCGCTGGAGGGGCTGGCGCAAGCGCGTCCGCAGCCGGCCGCGCAGCCCGTGAAGGCCCCGCCGCGCGCCGGCCTGTGGCGGCCCCGGGCGCTGGTCTACGGCACGCTGCTGGTGGCCACGGTGGTGGCGCTGGGGGTGGGCCTGCTGCAGCGCCCGACCCTGCGCATGGACGCGATGCGCGACCGCGCGGTGTTCGCGCGCGAGGTGGAGGACGGCGCCATCGAGAACACCTACCAGGTGCTGCTGCTCAATGCCCGTGACGGCGAGCGCGCTGCCGCGCTGCAGGTGGTGGCGGACCCGGCCCTGCCGGGTCTGACGGTGGTGTCCGACCCGCGCGTGATGCTGCCGGCGGCCGACAGCCAGACGGTGCTGCTGCGCCTGCGTCTGCCGGCCGAGGCGGCGCAGCGCCTGCGCGGCCGCATCCTGCCGGTGACCCTGCAGGCCCGCACGCTGGAGCCGGATCCTGAGGCCGCCCGCACCCGCACCACCTTCGTGCTGCCGCGCTGAGCGGGCCGCGGCGGCATCACACCCGCAGCGTGGCCAGGTCGGCCACGCACCGGCCGTCGCTCTGGCGCTGCACCTGGGTCCAGCTCCAGTGGCCCAGGCCGGTGTGGCGCAGCGCGCGCAGCCGAAAGCGCAGGGCCTCGCCCGGGTTGACGTTGCCGTGGAAGACCATCTGCCGCTCGCGCACCACGCCGTGCGCGGCCCGTTCGGTGGCGTGCAGGCCCCAGTGGCCGTGCGCGCGATCGGCCAGGGCCTGGAAGCTGGCGAAGTAGAGCAGGCCGGCGCCGTTGAAGTCGTTGTAGGGGCAGGGCGTCACGGCCCAGTCGGCCAGTTCAGGCAGCTCGACCAGAGGGGCCTGCGTCGGCAGCGCGAAGCGCTCCCGCCAGCCCTGGGCCCGCACCGCGCGCACGCTGGCATCGGCCGCCTGCGCGGCGCTGGCCAGGGCGGCGTCGGCCGCCGTCGGCAAGGTGGGCAGCGGCACCCGCGCGACGGTGTGGTTGTCACCCGCCCGTTCGCGCACCACCGCGGCGGTGAGCAGGCTCAGCTGCGCCACCTCGCCCTGCGGCCCCTGGGCCCACTGCTGGCTGAAGTGCCGCGAGCGGCCCAGCGGCTGGTGGGCGATGCGCAGGTCCAGGGTCTGGTCCTCGTCCACCTCGCGCAGGCGGGCGCCGCGCAGGTGCACCAGCGTGAAGGCGGCGTACACGCGCCGGCCCTGCGCATCCTGCAGCGCCGAGGGCCGGCAGCCGTGGGTGGCCACCAGCGCCTGCCAGTGCAGGTCGCCCGCGGTCTTGAGCAGCCAGTGTTCGGACAGGCCCTGGCCGCACAGCTGGGGCATGCCCAGGCGGATGCGCTGCGCCAGCGGCTCGGCCTGCGCGCGCGGCTGCCCGCTCATGCTGTCTCGGCCTGGCGGGGCGCTGGGGCCGGCGCCCGCGCGGCCTGGCGCTGGGCGATCACCTCCACCAGGTGCTGCGCGTCCTCGGCCACGCCCAGGAAGCGGCCCGAGCCCCAGGTGTTCAGCCAGGGCAGTCCCAGGAAGTACAGGCCCTCCACCGGCGAGACGCCGCGGCGGAAGCTGGGGTGGCCGCGGCCGTCGAAGGTGGGCAGGTCGATCCAGCGGTAGTCCGGCCGGAAGCCGATGGCCCAGACGATGCTGGTGATGCCCTGGGCGGCCAGGTCCAGCGTCAGCGGGTCGGCCTCGGGCGCCCAGATCTTCTCGAAGGGCGGCTCCTCCGGGGCCTGGATGCCGTGGGCGGCGATGTACTTGTCGATGTCGCGCCGGATGGCGCAGTAGACCTCGTCGGCCTCGTCCAGGTTGCGGCTCAGGTCGGGGCGGAAGTGCACCGTGCCGCCCTGGATGTCGTCCAGCGTGCCGTAGAGCTTCACGCCCTGCAGGGCGAAGCGGCGCAGGTCGATCTCGTGGCCGCCGTCGCGGCCGGTCATGTAGTGGTTGGTCTTGTGGCGGGCCTCGTCGCCCAGCGGGTGCCGGTCCACCGTGAGCTGGTAGAAGCCCAGGTCGAACAGCCACTCGGTGGCCTCGCGGCCGCGGTAGACCCGCGGCGAGCGCGGCGCCGAGCCCACGGCCAGGTGCACCTGGCGTCCGGCCAGGTGCAGGTCTTCCATGATCTGCACGCCCGACTGGCCCGAGCCCACCACCAGCACCCCGCCCGGGGGCAGCTGGTCCGGGTTGCGGTAGTCCACCGAATGCACCTGGCGGATGCCGGCTGGCAGGCTGTGGGCACAGGGTGGCACGATGGGCAGGTCGTAGCCGCCGGTGGCCACCACCACATGGTCGGCCAGGCAGCTGCCCATCGTCGTCTCCACCTGGAAGGCGCCGCTGGCGTGGCGGCTCACCCGGGTGACGCCCACGCCTTCGTGGATGGGCGGGCGCACCTGGCGGGCAAAGGCCTCCAGGTAGGCCACGATCTCGTCCTTGACCATGAAGCCCTTGGGGTCCGGGCCGGCGTAGGGGAAGTCGGGCAGGCGGCACTGCCAGTTGGGCGTGACCAGGCAGAAGGTGTCCCAGCGGTCCAGCCGCCAGGAGTCGAAGGAGCGGCGCTTCTCGAACACCACGTGGTCGATGCCCCGGGCCTGCAGGTAGTGGCTGGTGGACAGGCCGGCCTGTCCGCCGCCGACGACGACGACGGGGTAGCGGGGGGCGAGGGTGGCGGTGGGGGTGGCGGGGGTGTTGGGCATGGCGGCGTGTGGAGCTGTCGAGACGGAGGACCCGCCGGAGGCCGGCGGTGCTGGGTTCTTCCGAATGCGATCTCCATGCCGCGCGCCACCCGCGTGACGCGATCAAGGTGCGATCAGCGGCGGTGGGCCCGGGCAGGGGCTCGCCGAGGGGCCGCGCCATGGCGTGCGCCGCCGGGGCCGGTGCGCGGCCCAGCGCACCGACTTGCCCCGCCCGCCGTGCAATCAATGCATCCGATCAGGGGCGGGCATGCACCGGGACGGGCGTTCAGGCCGCGGGGCCCTCGGCCGCCAGCACCGGCTCCAGCGCCTGCACCAGGGCCATGAGCCGCTGCTGCAGGGCCTGCGCGGTGTCGGCCCACTGCGGCAGGGGGGCCGGCGTGTCGGCGCGCCCCAGGGCCAGCTCGAAGGCCTGGATCTCCCGCGCCAGCGCCTCGGCGCCGATGGATGCGCAGGCCCCGCGCAGCGAGTGGGCGGTGCTGCGCCAGCGCGCGGGGGCGTCCGGGGTGGGCTCGGGGGCGAAGCCCCGGGCCGGATCGCGGTAGGTGCGCACGAAGACCCGCAGCAGGCGCTCCAGCCGGGCCTCGTCACCGCCCATGTGGTGCAGGGCAGCGGGCAGGGACAGCTCGGTCACCTCGGCCAGACGCTGCTCCAGCGGGGGCCGGGTCGGCGCGGCGTCGCCGGGCGCGGCCGGGGCGGCCGGTCCGTCCGCGGCCACCGGTGGCAGCCACTGCAGCAGCTTGGCGTACAGCAGGGCCGGGTCGACCGGCTTGCCGATGTGGTCGTTCATGCCCGCGGCCAGACAGGCGGCGCGGTCGTCGTCGAAGGCGTTGGCCGTCATGGCCAGGATGGCCAGGATGGGCAGGATGGGCAGGGCCTGGCCGAGCCGGGCGCGCAGCTCGTGCGTGGCGGTGAGCCCGTCCATCTCGGGCATCTGCATGTCCATCAGCACCAGGGCCGGCGGCCGGGCCAGGGCGGCCTGCAGGGCCTGCCGGCCATCGGCCGCCACCTCGACCTGCAGGCCCACCCGCTGCAGCAGCTCGCGGGCCACCTCCTGGTTGATGGGGTTGTCTTCGGCCAGCAGGATGCGCCGGCCGGCATGGTGCTGCCGCAGCGCCTGTTCCAGGCCGGCGCCATCGCTGGGGGTGGGGGCGGGCGCGCCCGGCCGCGCCGAGGGGTGGAATAGCTGGGCCAGGGCGTCCATCAGGTCCGAGGGGGTGATGGGTTTGGTGAGCACCTGGGCGAAGCCGGCCGCCTCGGCCTGCTGGCGCAGGCCGGGCTCGTTGAAGGCCGTCACCAGCAGGGCCGGCGGGGTGGTGCCGCCCAGCGCGGCACGCATGGCCCGCAGCGTGGCCGGGCCGTCCAGCGAGGGCATCTGCCAGTCCAGCACCAGCAGGTCGAAGGCGCGCCCCGCGGCGGCCTCGGCCTGCACCCGGTGCAGGGCCGCCTGCGGGTCGTCCATGGCCTGCACCTGCAGGCCCAGCACGGACAGGGTGTCCGACAGGGCGCTCAGCGACACCGGCAGGTCGTCGACCACCAGGGCCCGGCGGGTCCGGACCTCGGCCAGCAGCTTGTCGGCGGGCGCGGCCACGGCGGCCGGGCAGCGTTCCACCCAGGCGGTGAACCAGAAGCAGCTGCCCTCCCCGGGACGGCTGCTCATGCCGGCTTCACCGCCCATCAGGCCGGCGATCTTCCGCGTCAGGGCCAGCCCCAGGCCGGTGCCGCCGTAGCGGCGGGTGGTCGAGGCGTCCGCCTGCTCGAAGGCCTCGAACAGGGTGCCCTGCTGTTCCGGCGCAATGCCCACGCCCGAGTCGCTGACCTCGAACCGGAGCTGCAAGCGCTGGCCCTCCTCGGCCAGCAGGCTGCCGGCCAGGCGCACCCAGCCCCGTTCGGTGAACTTGACGGCATTGGCCAGCAGGTTGATGAGCGCCTGGGCCAGGTGCTTGGGGTCGCCGCGCATGCGGCCGGGCAGGTGGTCGGTGTCCAGCACCAGCTCCAGGCCCTTGGCCCGGGCCTGCTCGCTGATCATGGCCAGGACGCCCGACAGCAGCGCGTCCCGCGAGAACTCGATGTGCTCGAGCTGCATCTTGCCGGCCTCGATCTTGGAGAGGTCGAGGATGTCGTTGATCACCTGCAGCAGGTGCTGGGCGGCCTGGTCTACCTTATGCAGGCGATCACGCTGGACACCCTCGGAGAGATCGCGGGCGATCAGGTGGGTCAGGCCGATGATGGCGTTCATCGGGGTGCGGATCTCGTGGCTCATGTTGGCCAGGAAGGCGCTCTTGGCCCGGTTGGCCACTTCGGCCGCCTCCTTGGCCACGGCCAGTGCCGCGGTGCGCTCGGACACCAGCTCCTCCAGCCGGTCCCGGTGCAGGCGCAGTTGTTCGGTGGCCTGATGGCGTTCCACCTCGGCACGGGCCACCCGGATGCCCAGCGCCAGATCGTGAGAGGCCTCGACCAGCACATCGATCACCCCGGGGTCGAAGAAGTCGGCCTCGGCCGCGCCGATGGTCAGCACGGCCATCACCTGCTCATCCAGGCGCACGGGCAGGGTGATGCTGGCGTGGCAGCCCCGCAGCAGCGCGTCCCGGGCCCAGAGGGCGTCGTCCTCGCCGGTGCCCGGGTCGGTCCAGACCTGCCGCTGGCCGTCGCGCAGGGCGCGGCTCACCGGGCCACGGCCCTCGTCGGCGTGGTCCCAGCTCAGCGGCAGGCCGTCGGGTTGGCCGGCTTCGTCGCCGCAGCTGGCCATGGTGCGGATCCGGCCGTCGGCCTCGGCATAGCCGATCCAGGCCAGGCGAAAGCCGCCGGCCTCGACGATGGCGCGGCACATCTGGTCCAGCAGCGAGGCCTCGTCGTGCCAGCCCAGCAGGGTGCGGTTGCCGGCCGACAGCACGCGCAGGGCCCGGTTGGCGTAGTCCAGCCGGGTTTCCCGGTCGG
Organism: Ideonella benzenivorans; assembly: GCF_020387415.1. Classification (GTDB taxonomy): domain Bacteria; phylum Pseudomonadota; class Gammaproteobacteria; order Burkholderiales; family Burkholderiaceae_C; genus Ideonella; species Ideonella benzenivorans. The sequence continues at coordinate 367,554 of NZ_JAGWCB010000007.1, forward strand.
CGATGGCGGCGGCGGACTGGTCCAGCGCCGCGGCCAGGCCGCCCACCTCGTCGGGGCTGTGGGGCAGGCCGCTGCGGGCCTCGCGCTCGCCCGCCCGCAGGCGATCGGCCATGTCCGACAGCCGGCGCAGGGGCGCCAGGAACCAGCGGTCCAGGGCTCTTTGAACCACCAGCAGGGTCAGGGCCAGCACCAGCAGCAGGGAGGCCAGGGCCACCAGGGACTGGCGACGCACCGGCCCCTCGATGGTGTGCTGAGAGATGGCCAGCAGCACCTGGTACTGGTTGCCGGTGTGGGTGCGCAGAAAGGGCACGTGGGCGATCAGGCGCGGCTGTCCCAGGCGGTTGATCACGGCCAGGGTGCCCGGCTGCCCGGCCGCCAGCGAGCGGCGGATCTCGGTGTTCTGCACCGTGCTGCCGGCCCAGTGCTCGGCGTCCGGGTAGCGGGCGATGAACACGCCCTTGTCGTCCAGCAGGGACACATTCAGGTCGTTCTGCTGGGTGACGGCCAGGGTGCGTCCCAGCCAGTTCAGGTTCAGGCCCAGGTAATAGACCGCCAGCACCTCGCCCGTGCGGCTTCGCAGGGCCTTGGCGAAGGTGATCGTGGGCCGCCCCAGCGTGCGGCTGATGGTCATGTCGCCGATCACCATCTCCTGGCTGGCCAGCGCGCCGCGAAACCAGCCGCGGTCCGCGAAGTTGATGGCCCGCGAGGACGCGACGGCCGCGCAGGCCTTGTCGCCGTTGGGCAAGGCCAGGCCGATCTGGTCGTAATCGGGTTCGAGCTTGAGCAGGTGGGCCAGCAGCGCCTGGCAGGTGGCCAGTGGGGCGGTGGGGGCCAGCGTGGGGTTGGCCATCAGGCTGTTCAGCAGGACGTCGGCCCGGCCCACCAGTGTGTCGCCGCGGGTGGCGATCAGCCGCGCCTGCACCGTCAGGTCGGCCTCGGCCGACTGCAGACGCTGGCGCTGGTCCAGCCAGAGATGCCAGCCCAACAAGGCGCCCGCCAACAGGAACACGCCCAACAGCAGCAGAAAGATCCGGGTTCGCAGACGAAGTCGGTGCATGGATGGAAGCGCTCGCGGGTTTCGGACGCAAACCTCTCAAGAATGGGCGATCCGTCCTGCCGTGGCAATGGACTGCACAGGGTGCCCTTCCCTCAAACGAATCATGCGAGGTGTTTTCCCTCGGGGCGGGGGTGCTGTCTTGCCCCATGTCAACGCCACGCCACGGATTGGCCCTTCGGGTTCGGGTTGCCCCGATCGGGGCTATCCCGTATCGGCGCCGAGTGACTGCCAGGCTGGCACATCCGGTCCGGGCGCGGGCGCCCCAGCTTGTCACACCGTCCTCGGGTTGACCCTGGGGCCGGAGCCGCCGGAGGGTGGTTTCGGGCATGGCCCACGGTTTGCAAAGTGGGGTGGTGGGGGGACGCCGACAGGCCCCGGCCCCTTGCAATTCGGGATGGGAGTGCGGGATGGGAGAGGAGACACGATGACGCCCCAGGAGCGCCAATGGCTGGAGACTTTGCTGGAGGTGCGTGCGCCCTGGCAGGTGCAGGGCTTCAAATGGAGTGACGGCTCGCGGCAGCTCTCGGTTCAGGTGGGCACGGCCACGGAAAGCGCCGGCCCCTTCTGGGCACCGCGCAAGCCGGCGGCGGGTGGCCAGCGCCTGCACTGGGCCCACCTGCCGATGGCCGGGCGCCGCTGCGAGGTGGTGCTGACCCTGCGCGAGGGCCAACCCCTGCCCGACGCGCCCTGGGCTGGCGAGCATGAGCTGCCGTTCTCGCATGCGCTCTCGCGCCTGGTGCTCGACCTGATGCTCGACGGCGCCACCATGTCCCAGCTCTGCCGCATGCTGGACCTGCCGCTGTCGGACCTGTGGAAGTACAAGTTCCGGCTGGACCATGGCAGCGCCCGGCCGCCCCAGGCCCGCGATGCACGGGAGGCCCGCGAGACGGCACGGCCGGCGGCGCCCATGCCGGTCCCCCCGCCGGTGGCCGCCCGCCCCATCGAGCTGGCCCCGGCCCAGCCCCGTGTGGCCGACGACGACGAGGCCATTCCGCCCGAGGACGCGCCGGTCTGGCTGGCCCTGCTCACCGGGCGGCAGACCCTCGAGGTGCGGGCCCTGGGGCTCAAGCTGCTGCTGTCCAAGCTCACCCGCGAGGCCGCCACCCACCGTGACGCCGACCTGCATCGCCAGGCCTCGCGCGGCCTGTACCGCTACTTCGTGCGCAGCCAGCCCCTGCTGGCCAGCGAGATCGCCCAGCTGCGCACCGCCGATGCCGCGGCCCGGGCCGCCTTGCAGGCCTCGCTCAGCCGGGCCATGGCCGGTGAGGACGATGAGGTGCCCGATGTCAGCGACCCGTTGTGGCAGGCCCTGCTCAGCGGCGACTGCGACATCGAGGTGCGCACGCTGAGCCTGCGCCTCTTGCTGACCAAGCTGCGTCAGCAGGCCCGCGGCCTGCAGGACGACGAGCTGCGCATGCTCAAGCTGGTCGAGCTGCACCGCTTCTTCGCCCGCCACCGCGCGGTGCTGCGCCACGAGCTGGAGCAGCTGCGCCGCTGGCCCCTGAACTGAACGCCGTTCCCATGAATGCACTGACCCACCGCCTGGTCTCGCTCGACGAGGCCGCCCGTCTGATCCAGGCCCGCAAGCCCTGCTGCATCGCCGGCGACGAGGCCCTGCTGCGCCAGCTGCCGCGGGGCGACTGGATCGGCGGCACCATCCCCTACTTCATGGCCGACAGCGGTGGCACCTGCAGCCGCCAGCAGGTCTTCGTGACCGAACTGCCCGCCGGCCCGCTGCCGCCCAGCGTGCGCCTGTACCCGCGCACCCAGCTCTCGCGTGTGTGCATCGACGGGCCGGAGCACGGCTTCTCGGTGATGGTGCTGCCGGCCTTCAGCGAGGTGCACGAGGCCTTCGCCCAGGAGGCCCCCGGCTACGAGGACATGTACATGAAGCCGCTGGTGGGCTGGATCGCCGGCATGCACCTGGACGAGCCCGGCACCCGGGCCCGGGTGGTCGACGGCCAGACCGGTTTGCTGCACGACAACGCAGCGGTGGTGATCCACCTGCCGCTGCCGGAGACTGCGCTGGTCCATGTGGACATCCTCAACCTCTTCACCCCGGGCGACGGGCCGGTGATCGAGTTCGCGCGCAGCGGCTTCACCGGGGGCGACTGCCTGATCGACGGCCAGCCGGCCAACCTGCACGACTGGTGGGTGCGCCAGGGTGCCGACACCCGCTGGCCCCTGGTGGCCGATTACCACGGTGCGCTGATCAACGTCAGCATCAAGGCCCTGGACGCGGCCCACCGTCGGGTGGAGTTCTACGCCCCGGTCTTCCCGGGCGTGGGTTATCGCCTGGCCCGGCCGCTGCCCGACTATTCGGCCGCCTTCGCCCGTGCCACGGCCGGCCAGGCCCTGGCCAGCGACCCGGTGTTCTGCTGCAACTGCATCCTCAACTACCTGCATGGCCAGCTGCAGGGCCGCCGCACCGGGCGCTTCCAGGGCCCGATGACCTTTGGCGAGATCGGCTACCAACTGCTCAACCAGACCCTGGTGCACCTGAGCGTGGAGGGCCTGTGAGGCCCGCCCGTGCGACGGCCATCAGGGCGCCGGAAACAGCTCGCCCAGGTAGGCCACGAAGGCCTTGACGGCCGGATTGGCGCGCCGGCTCTCGGGCCACACGGCGGTGATGACCGAGCTCTCGACCGCACAGTCGGCCAGCAGGGGCACCAACCGCCCCTGCCGCACGTAGGGCGCGGCCACCCATGAGGCCGCCATGCCGATGCCGCCGCCGGCGGCCAGCACCTCCATCACCGCATCGCTCACATCCACCACGATGGCCGCATCGGGGATGAACTCCACCGTGCGTTGGCCGGCCCGCAAGCGCCATTGCAGCAGCTGCCCGGAAGTCTGGTAGCGGAAGTTCACGCAGTCGTGCAAGGCCAGATCCTCCGGCCGGGTGGGCGTTCCGCGCGCGGCCAGGTAGGCGGGGGAGGCATAGGCGCCCAGGCGGATGGGCGCCAGCCCGCGCGACACCAGGCGTGAATCGGGCAGGTGGCCGATGCGGATCGCCACGTCGATGCCCTCCTCGACGAGGTTGACGAAGTGGTCGCTCAGCCGCAGGTCGATGCGCAGCTGGGGATGGCGGCGGCGGAACTCCGGCAGCGCGGGCGCCAGCACCCGCGTGCCGATGGGCAGCGGGGCGGCAATCTTCAGCGTGCCTGCCGGCTCGGACTGCGCCGCTGCTGCCGACTGCACCACGTCCTCCACCGCCTGCAACAGGTGCAGGGCGCGCGCGTGCAGATCACGCCCTTCCGGCGTCAGCACCAGCGAGCGGGTGCTGCGCGTGAACAGGCGCAGTCCCAGCTGCTGCTCCAGCCGCTGGATCGTCTTGCTGACCGCCGATGGCGACACCGACAGCGAGCGGGCGGCCGCCGTGAAGCTGCCCAGGGAGGCGGCCCGCGCAAACGCGACGATGCCGGTCAGACGCTCCAGGCTGATTTGTTCCGTCATGGCACTTTATAAGTGAACTATCGATGGATTATCAAACTGAGATTGAATGTTCACACTGCTTGCCCATGACAACTGGGTCCGGATGCGGGCCTGCAAGGAGCACAGAGATGGCAGCGGTTGACCAGACGATGAAGGCAATTCGGATCCACGCATTTGGCGGCCCCGAGGTGCTGCGCTATGAAGATGCCCCCCGGCCGCAGCCCCTGCCGGGCGAGGTGCTGATCCAGGTCCATGCGGTGGGCCTGAACCCGCCGGATTGGTACTTGCGCGAGGGCTACAAGATGCTGCCGCCCGAATGGCAGCCGCAGGTGAGCTTTCCGATCATCCCGGGCACCGATGTGTCCGGGGTTGTCCAGGCGGTGGGAGGGGGGGTGCAGGGCTGGGCCGTCGGCGACGAGGTCTATGCCATGGTTCGCTTCCCCGATGGCCTGGCCGGACAGAGCCAGGCCTGTGCGGAATATGTCAGCGTGCCGGCGACGGAGTTGGCGCGCAAGCCGCGTGGCATCGACCATGCGCATGCCGCCGCCGCGCCCATGTCGCTGCTCACCGCCTGGCAGTTCCTGATCGAGCAGGGCCACGAGGTGCCCAATCCCTTGCAGCCACGGCAGCATGTGCCGGTGCCGCTGGCGGGGCGCACCGTGCTGGTCAACGGCGCAGCAGGCGGTGTGGGGCACTTTGCGCTGCAACTGGCCAAATGGCAAGGCGCGCGGGTGATCGCCGTGGCCTCGGGTCGCCATGAGGCCCTGGTGCGGGACCTGGGGGCCGACGCCTTCATCGACTACACCCAGGCGCCGGCCGAGGCGCAGGTGCACGATGTGGACCTGGTGGTCGATGCGGTGGGGGGCCCTGGCAGTGCGCGCTTTCTGCGCACCCTGCGGCGCGGTGGCGCGCTGTTCCCCATCTTTCCCCTGGGCTTCGCCGGCCACGAGGAGGCCTTGCAGCGGGGCGTGACGGTCTCGACCACGCAGGTTCGCTCCAGCGGCGCCCAGCTCTCGGTGCTGGCGGAGCTGCTGGAGGCAGGGACGGTGCGGGCCGTCATCGACAGCCGCTTTCCGCTGGCGCAGGCGCGCCAGGCCCATGAGCGCGCCGCGGCCGGGCACATCGCCGGCAAGATCGTGCTCACGGTTCGCTGACATGGACATGCCCTCCGCGACCCCGCCCGAGGGCCAGGCCCTCCGACACGCGATCGAGGATCTGCTCGCGCCGCAGATGCCTCTGGACGAGGCCCTGGACCGGCACTTTGCCCCCGGTTTCCGCCAGCGCGCCCATGGACAGTGGCATGACAGGGCCGCCTTTCGCGTTCGCATGGCGCAACTGCGGGCGCGGCTGGTCCGGGCCAGCATCACTGTGCTGGACGAGCATGTCGATGGCCTGCGCTATGCCGAGCGCCATGGCATCGACATGCTCCTGCATGACGGGGACCGGCTCGTTCTGGAGGTCTTCGTGTTTGCCCGGCGGGACGCGCAGGGGCGCTTTCTGTGCATTGAGGAAGTGACTCAACCCTGGATCGCGAGCCCGTGAAAACACGGGTCTGGATAGGGCAGATCGGGCATTGGAGGGGCGCCGGGGCCGCTTAAGATCCTCGCCACATCCCTTCGGACCGGCGAGCCCCCATGAGCGCTCAGCGCATCGTCCTTTCCTTTCTGGCGTTCGGCGTCCTCTGGATCCTGGGGTCGGACCGGCTGCTGGCGATGCTCGTCAGCGACGTGGACACCCTGTCGACCCTGCAGTCGATCAAGGGTTTGGTCTTTGTCGGGCTGAGCGCGCTGCTGATCGGGGTGCTCGGGCGCATCGCTGAACGGCGCCACCAGCGCCTGCAGGACGAGACCAGCCGCCAGCGCGAGCGTCTGGCCCACATCCTGGACGTCACGCCAGCGGTCCTCTACACACTCAAACCCCATCCCATGGACCCCGCCCAATGGCAGGTGGACTTCGTGAGCCAGAACGTCGAGGGGATGACCGGCCACCCGGTCAATGCCTGGCTGAGCAACCCTGACTTCTGGCGCCAGCACCTGCACCCTGAGGATCTGCCACGGGCCATGGCGGCCCAGGCCCAGCTGGCCGATCAGGACACGTTGCACCACGAATACCGCTTCCGGCACGCCGACGGCAGCTACCGCTGGGTGGACGACCGGCTGCGGATTCTGCGGGACGTGTCGGGCCGCCCGGTGATGCTCACCGGCGCCTGGCTGGACATCACCGACCGCAAGTGCGCCGAACTGGCCATCCAGGTGTCGGAGAGCCGCTACCACGAGCTGTTCGAGGTCAATCCGCTGCCGATGTGGGTGTTCGATCTGGAAACCCTGCGCTTCATGGCCGTCAACCAGGCGGCCATTGCCAAGTACGGCTACTCGCGCGAGGAGTTTTTAGCGATGTCCATCGAGGACATCCGTCCGGTCGAGGACGTGGCGCGGTTGCGGCGCACGATCCTCAGTCACCGGCAGATCGGGGGCTATGGCAGTTCGGGCGAGTGGCAGCACATCCGCAAGGATGGTTCGCGCTTCTGGGTTGAGGTCACCGGCCACACCCTGCTGCGCGACGGGCGGCCCGCCCGCCTGGTGCTGGCGCAGGACATCACCGATCGGCGCCAGTCGGAGGAGCGCTCCCGTCTGATCAGCCAGGTCTTCGAGTCGACCGAGGAAGGCATCTTCATCACCGATGCGCAGAACCGCTTCGTCTCGATCAACCGGGCCTTCTCGCGCATCACCGGCTACAGCCCCGAGGAAGTGCTGGGCCAGACGCCGGTCCTGCTGAAGTCCGGGCGCCAGAACCGCGCCTTCTACGTCGAGCTTTGGAAGCAGCTCAACACCGAAGGCCGCTGGGAAGGCGAGATCTGGAACCGCAACAAGTCGGGCGAGGTCTATCCCGAATGGCTGGCCATCAACGCCATCAAGGACGAGCAAGGGCAGCTGCAGCAATACCTGGGCATCTTCACCGAGACCTCCAGTCGCAAGTCGGCCGAGGAGCGCATCCTGCGCCTGGCCAACCACGACAGCCTGACCGATCTGCCCAACCGCGCCTTGCTGGTGGACCGGGCGCGGGTGGTGCTGGCCACGGCCCGCCACCAGCACACGCCGGTGGTGCTGATGCACCTGAACCTGGACCATTTCAGCGCCATCAATGAATCCCTGGGGCACGAGGCCGGCGACCAGGTGCTGCGCGAGCTGGCCCTGCGTCTGACCCGCTGTCTGGAGCCCGAGGACACGCTGTGCCGCCTGGGGGGTGACGATTTCATCCTGCTGCTGCCCGACACCGGGGTGGGCGACGTGGCCCAGATCAGCGTGCGGCTGATGGATGCGGTGGCCCGGCCCTTCGCCGTTGCCGGCCAGGACCTGCGTCTGAGCGCCAGCATCGGTGCGGCCGAGTTCCCCGAGAACGGCGCCGACCTGACCGAGCTGAGCCGGGCCGCGGAATCGGCCGTGCACCAGGCCAAGCGCGAAGGCCGCAACACCGTGCGGGTGGCCTCGCGGCGCCTGCAGGAGCAGGTGCAGGAGACGTTGGCGCTGGCGCGGGAGTTGCGCTGGGCGGTGGAGCGCCAGGAACTGGTGCTGCACTACCAGGCGCAGATGGATGCGCGCAGCGAGCGCGTGGTGGGGCTGGAAGCACTGGTGCGCTGGCAGCACCCGCAGCGCGGCCTGGTGCCGCCCGGGCGCTTCATTCCCATTGCGGAGGAGACCGGGCTGATCCGGGAGATCGGCCGCTGGGTGCTGGACGAGGCCCTGCGCCAGACGGCCACCTGGCGCGCCGCCGGGCTGTGCGTGGTGCCGGTGGCCATCAACCTCTCGGTCAGCCAGTTCCGTGACCCGGGCCTGCAGGAGGACGTGGCCGAGGCCCTGCGGCGCCACGACCTGCCCGCGCACCTGCTGGAACTGGAGCTCACCGAGAGCGTGGCCATGGAGGACTCCGACTTCACCATCGCCCGCATCGCCTCGCTCAAGCAGCTGGGGGTGACCTTGTCCATCGACGACTTCGGCACCGGCTACTCCTCGCTCAGCTACCTCAAGCGCTTCACGGTGGACAAGCTCAAGATCGACCAGTCCTTCGTGCGCGGCCTGGCGCAGAGCCCGCAGGACGAGGCCATCGTGGCCACGGTCATCAACCTGGCCCGCAGCCTGGGCCTGCACACGGTGGCCGAAGGGGTGGAAACGGCCGAGCAGCTGAACTTCCTGCGCCGCCACGGCTGCAACGAGATCCAGGGCTACCACTTCCACCGGCCGGCGCCGGCCGAGGCGGTGGCCGGGCTGCTGCGGGCCGCGGCCGTGCGCTGAGGCGGCCGCGCCTTGTCTCTGTAGCGCTCAGTCTGCCGGGCCGAAGGCCAGCACCGTCACCTCGGCCTGGGGCTGCTGGGCGAACTGCGCGATGCGCGCCAGCAGCGTGGCCTGCTGGTCGTTGGCCCGCGAGCAGACGAAACCGAACTTGGCCTGCACCCGATCGTTGGCGATGGCGGTGGCCGCCTGCAGGCGCTGGGCGAAGTCGTCCAGCCGGTAGGCCCGGCCGGGCTCGAAGTAGTCCTGGATGATGAGCGAGGGCGAGTAGGCGGTGGTTTCGCTGGCATCGGGCCAGCGCAGGGTGTAGTGCATGGCGGGCATGTGAGGGCCTCAGGCAAGGGTGGTGGACAGGGAAGTTTCCGGGTCGCAGGGGGACGGGCGGCTGGCCAGCACTTGGGCATGGATCGTCTGGTGAGCCAGTGCGCTGCGGCGCCAGGCCAGGCGCTGGCAGACCGGCGGCGCGACGCTCAGGCGTGGCGCATGCCAGGCGCTGGCCAGGCCTTGGCTCAGACTGGCCAGGTCTTCGGGCTCGCACCAGGACACGCCGGGGCTGCCGGCCAGGTGCTCGGTGAAGGGCGCGCGCCGCGACACCAGCACCGGCGTGCCACAGGCCAGGGCCTCCAGCGCCACCAGGCCGAAGCCCTCGTTCAGCGAGGGCATGGCCAGCAGCCGGGCCCGGCGCATCAGCGCGGGCAGCAGCGCGTCGGGCAGCGGGCCGGTGCGCCAGACGGGCTGCTGCGGGCCCTCGGCCAGCCCAGCCTCGTCCAGGGCGGCCCGCCAGCGGGCCTGCTCGGCGCCGTGTGAGAGCAGGCTGGCGCCGCCGGCCAGCACCAGACGGGCGCGGTGGAAGCGGGGCTGCTGGCGCAGCCGGGCGAAGGCCTGCAGCAGCCGGGTGCTGTTCTTGCGCGCCTCCACCCCACCCACGGCCAGGATGAAGGGGGCCTCGTCCACCCAGCGCCCCTCGGGCAGGTGCTGGCGCAGCAGCGCCGCGTCGCCGGCCACCGGGCCGGGGTGGAAACGGTCCAGGGCCACGCCATTGAAGACGCGGTGCACCGGCGGGCCCTCCGGCCCGGCCAGGGCGCGCAGCTGCCGGGCCCACAGATCGCTGACACAGCACACGGCGCTGGCGGCGCGCCAGGCGCCGTCCTGCCAGGCGGCCAGGCGCGGGTCGCTGAAGTCGTCCAGATGGTGCACCGTGCGCAGCCAGGGTTGCGCCGGGGCCAGACGGGCCAGGGCCTGGCCGTTCAGGCTGTCCTGCGCATGCAGCAGAGCGTAGCCACCCCGCTGCAGGGCGCCGGGCAGGGCCTGCACCAGCGCGTCGATGCGCTGGCCCACCTGTTCGGCCAGCCCCGCGGCGCTGGGTGCGGGCACGGCCAGGGGCACCCAGCCCACGCCGGGTGGCAGCGGGCGGAACAGCGCCTGCCCGGGCTCCACCGGGGCCAGCACGTCCACCGCCGTGCCGGCGGCCGCCAGCGCGCCGGCCAGTTCCAGCGTGTGGACCACGCCGCCGCGCGGCAGCACCGAGTGCATCAGCAGGGCGATGCGCGGGGACACGCTCATGGCGCGCTTCCCGCCCCCGCGGAGCGGGGCTGCGGCTGCAGAAAGCCTTCGCTGGCGAAGTCCCACAGGCGGGCGTGCTCGGCCTGGGCGCCCTCGCCCAGGGTGACGTCCACCGCCGTGCCGGCCCGCACCTGACCGATGTCGGCGCAGGCCAGCTCGCGGGCCTGGAAGCGGGCGATGACCTCGGCCGCCTGTTCGGGCGCCACCGCCAGCACGAAGCCATGGCTGGGAAAGGCGCTCAGCCAGCGCAGCTGGGCGGCCTGGGCCTCGGGGCCGGTGGCGGCCCAGCCCGGCCAGCCGGCCTCGGCGGGCGGGTGGGGCAGGGCGTCGAGCTGCAGCTGCGCGCCCTGGCGGGAGCATTCCAGCAGCATCAGCAGCGTGCCCAGCACGCCGGCCATGCTGATGTCCTTGCCGGCCTGGCACAGCCCGGCCTCGGCCAGCTCGGCCAGCAGGGCCAGGTCGGCCTGCAGCCGTGCCGGCGGGGCCTCGGTGCTGGCGTTCCAGAAGGGCTGGTCCCCCATCCAGTGGCCGCGCAGGTCCACCGCCATCAGCAGGCGGTCGCCCGGCCGGGCCGCGAAGCTGGAGATCAGGCGCTGGGCCCGCCCCAGCACCGCCACCGCCAGCTGGGCGCTGGGCGCGCGCAGGTTGCTGTGGCCGCCCAGCAGCGGCACGCCGTAGCGTTGACAGGCCGCGCGCATGCCGTCGAGCAGGGCCTCGGCGGTGGCCGGCTCGGCGCTCCACAGCGCGTCCACCACCGCCAATGGGCGCCCGCCCATGGCGGCCACGTCGCTCAGGTTGACCAGCACCGCGCTGTAGCCGGCGAACCAGGGCTGCCGCTGCACGAAGTCGGGCATCAGGCCCTCGATGGCCAGCAGCAGGTGGCTGCCGTCGGCCTGGGGCAGGACGGCGCAGTCGTCGCCGTTGGGCACACTCGTCGACAGCCCGGTCGGCCCGCTGCCGGTCCAGGCCGGGGCCAGGCTCTCCGGCAGCCGGGCCAGCACCTGGGCGATGTCGCGCTTGTGGGCAAAGCCACGGCCTTGGCGCAGGGCCTGCAGCAGGGGCGCCAGCCGGGGGCTTGGGGCGCGCATGTCGTTCACGGCCAGCTCCGCTGCGCCAGCACCAGGCCGGCCCAGGGGGTGTGGCAGGGTGGGTAGTGGGCCAGGTTGGCCTGCATCAGCCGGTGCGGGAGGCCGTGGATCTGCACCTCGTCCAGGGTCTGCCAGTGCAGGCGGCGGAACAGGGCCTCGTTCTGCGGCTGCACATGGGCCAGAAAGCGGGTGCAGCCCAGGGCATGGGCACTGCCCACGGCCAGGCGGATCAGCCCGCTGCCCAACTGGCCATGGCGGCGCCAGGCCGCGGCCACCGCCAGGCGCGAGCCCCACCACAGCCCTTCGCCCTCGGGGTGGATGCGCACCGTGCCCACCACCTCGTCGGGCAGGCCGGCCAGGTCGGCGCAGGCCACCAGCAGCCGGGTGCCGGGCCGCGCGTCGATGGCGTCGAGGTCGTCACCCTGGAACACGCCCTGCTCGGTGCAGAAGACCTCGCGGCGCAGGCGCAGGGCCTGGGCCTGCATCCAGGGGTTGCTGGCCCACTGGACGCGGACCTCGGTGGGGCGGTAGTCCAGCGGCAGCTCGCACCAGATCGGCAATGGGGCGGGCGCGGGGCGGTGATCGGCGGCGATGAACATGGGCGGTCCCTCAGCAGGCCAGGGGAGCGGGGCTGGGTGTGTCCTCGAACACGGCCAGCGTGGAGCAGGCCGCGCAGCGCCCGCAGCCGGCCTTGATGTCGCCCGCGCGCAGCCCGGCGGTGCGCACCATGGCGCCCAGCGGGGCCAGCACCGCGCGCATGAAGTCGGCGCTGGGGGCGGGGTGGTCCTCCAGCGGGGTGCCGCTGATGGGCACGAAGGGCACGACGAAGGGGTAGACGCCCAGGGCCAGCAGGCGCTCGCTGGTGGCCAGCAGGGTGTCCACGCTGTCGCCCAGGCCGGCCAGCAGGTAGGTGCTGACCTGGCCCCGCCCGAACACGTCCACCGCGGCGGCGAAGGCGTCCCAGTAGCGGGCCAGCGGCACCTCGGCCTTGCCGGGCAGCAGCTGCTGGCGCAGGGCCTCGCCCACCACCTCCAGGTGCATGCCCAGGGTGTCCACGCCGGCATCCTTCAGGCGTTGGAACCAGGCGTCGGTGTCGGGCGGCTCGCACTGGGCCTGCAGCGGCAGGTCCACCGCGGCCTTGACCGCCTGGGCGCTTTCGCACAGCAGCAGGGCGCCGCGGTCGGGCGTGGGCGGCGTGCCGGTGGTCATCACCATGTGGCGTACGCCGTCCAATGCCACCGCGGCACGCGCCACCTCGGCCAGCTGGGCCGGGGTCTTGCGGGCGATGGTGCGGCCGGCCGCCAGCGACTGGCCGATGGCGCAGAAGCGGCAGGCCTTGCGCCGGCTTTCGTAGCGGATGCAGGTCTGCAGCACGGTGGTGGCCAGCACGTCGCGCCCGTGCAGCGTGGCGATGTGGCTGTAGGGAATGCCGTCGGCCGTCTGGCCGCTGTAGAAGCGCGGCGTGCGGGCGAACTCGATCTGCGTGATGGGGATGCTGCCGTGGCGCAGCTGGCTGCGGCCATCGGGCCCGGGCGCCTCGGCCACGAAGGGCGAGTCGAAGGCGCCGTGGGTGTGCACCGGCACCATCAGGGTCACGCCGTCCACCACCACGGCCTTGTGGTCGGACGGCCCGGCGCCGCCGCGGCGGCTGGCGGCGCCGGCGCCCGGGTCCTGCAGGCGCAGACCGCGGGTCTGCAGCTCGGTCATCAGCTGGGTATTCGTGTTCACAGGGCCTCCGGGGCGGTGGCGGCAAGAGGGGGGAAGGCGTCGAGGGGATCGGCGGCCCCGGCCGTGGTGTCGTAGCCGCGCAGGGGATGGGCCGCGTCGCGGCGGATGGCCAGGCTCAGCAGCTCGGGCCGGGCGTAGTGGCCCACCGAATCCATCATCCGCTTGCGCTTGTCGATCAGCGCGAAGTCCAGTTCGGCCACCACCAGGCCCTCGCCCTCGGTCAGCGGTTCGGCCAGGTACTTGCCCTCGGGCGAGACGATGGCGGTGTGGCAGCCGCCGCGCAAGGCGCCCTGCAGGGCCTCGTCGGGCATGATCTGGCGGATCTGGGCGTCGTGCAGCCAGCCGGTGGCGTTGACAACGAAGCAGCCCGATTCCAGCGCGTGGTGGCGGAGGGTGACGCCCATCTGCTCGGCGAAGATCGGCCCCACCAGCGAGCCGGGGAACTGCGCGCAGTGGATCTGCTCGTGCTGGGCCATCAGCGCGTAGCGGGCCAGCGGGTTGTAGTGCTCCCAGCAGGCCAGCGCGCCCACCCGGCCCACGCGGGTGTCCACCGGGGCCAGGCCGCTGCCGTCGCCCTGGCCCCAGACCATGCGCTCATGGTAGGTGGGGGTGATCTTGCGGCGCTTCTGCAGCAGCCGGCCATCGGCGTCGAAGATCAGCTGGGTGTTGTAGAGGCTGCCGTGGTCGCGCTCGTTGACGCCCAGCACCACCACCATGCCGGCGGCCCGGGCCGCGGCGGCCACCGCGTCGGTCAGCGGACCGGGCACGGTGGGCGCGCGCTGCATCAGCAGCAGGTGGTCGGCCCCCTGCCGCACCGGCGGCTGCACGAAGGAGAAGTAGGGGTAGTAGGGCACGAAGGTCTCGGGAAAGACGATCAGCTCCACCCCCTGGCGAGCCGCCTGCTCGATGGTTTCGAGCACGCGCGCCAGGGTGCCGTCGGCGCTGTCCAGATCGGGGGCGATCTGGGCGGCGGCGGCCCGGACCGTGGTGTGGGATGCCGGCATGGGGGCTCCGGGGTGTCAGAGGGTCCAGGTGTCCAGGATGAAGGCGTTCTGCTGGCGGTGCAGCAGCACCACGTCCAGCACGTCCAGCGGGTTGATCGGGCGGATGCCCTCGATCAGCGCGCCTTCGCCGTGGCCGTACAGGGCCTGCAGCGCGAAGCGGCAGGCGTAGACCTTGCCGCCCTCGGCCATGAAGCGTTCGAGCTGCTTGTTGAAGTTCTGGTGGCCGGGGAAGGCCTCGTCGCCCAGCTTGGGAAAGCCGCGCTTGACACCCAGGGTCACGCCCGGGCCATAGAGCAGGATGGAGGTCTCGAAGCCCTTGCGCTGCAGCCGCAGGGCCTGCAGCAGGTTGACCAGGCCGATCGAGCCTTCGAAGGCCACGGTGTGGAAGGTGACCAGTGCCTTCTCGCCCGGCGCGGCCTTGACGTCCTCGAAGACCTTCTCTTCGTAGTCGACCAGGAAGTCGCCGATCTGGTGGGCCGGGTAGGTGACGGTGGGCATGGGAATCCTTTCAGGGGAGGGAGGGCAGGAAGGGCGCTGCGGTGGCGGGCCACGCGGCAACGGACCCTGTCTTGCGAGGCCTGTGCCGCCGGGCGGCGCGGCGGCGCGATCAATGGCCGATCAACCGGGCGGGGGCCGGGTGCGGCCGGGGCCGGGCCGCGGCCCGGTTTGCGCGGGCGCAAGGCGGCGCCGCACCAAGCCGGGCAGGCGCCCATGCGATCAATGCACCCGATCAATGGCCGGCGCGCACCGCGCGGGGTCGCGGTCGGGCTGGGGTGAAGGCCCCGCAAGGCGTTGACATTGGGCAAACTGGCGGGGCGCGTCCGGACCTGACGTACCGCCCGCGATGGCATGCCGTTTTCCCACTGGATTCCCCGCCTGCGCAGCAGCGAGCTGCCCGCCTACCAACTGATCCCGGAGCTGTTGTCCGAGGACTTGCGCAACGGCCGCCTGGCCCCGCGCGAGCGCCTGCCGCCCCTGCGCGACCTGGCCCAGGTGCTGGGCCTGAACTACACGACGGTGGTGCGCGGCTTCGCCCAGGCGCGCGAGCGCGGCCTGATCGCCTCGCGCCCGGGCCTGGGCTCCTACGCCCGCGGCTCCTTCATCGGCCTGCCGCTGCGCGGCGGCACCGGCGCCGAGATGACGATGAACATGCCGCCGGAGCTGGTGGGCCACCCGGCCGAGCAGCGCCTGCAGGAGGCCGCGGCGCAGTGGATGGCGCAGATGCCGCTGCACGACGTGATGCGCTACCAGGACTTCGGCGGCTCCACCCAGGACCGCGAGGTGGCGGCCCACTGGCTGCGCCAGTGGCTGCAGGAGGCCAGCGCCGAGCGGGTGCTGGTCTGCCCCGGCATCCACAGCGCGCTGACGGCCCTGGTCAGCCTGCTGATCCGCCCGGGCCAGAGCCTGTGCGTGGAGGCCCTGGCCTACCCCGGGCTGAAGGCCATCGCGGCCCAGCTGGGCACGCAGCTGCACCCGCTGCCGATGGACGAACAGGGCGTGCTGCCCGAGGCCTTCGAGGCCGCCTGCAAGACCACGCCGGTGGGGGCGCTGTATGTGTGCCCCAACCAGCACAACCCCACCGTGGTGTCGCTGCCGATGCGCCGGCGCGAGCAGCTGGCCGACATCGCGCTGCGCTACAGCATCCCGATCATCGAGGACGACGCCTACGGCATGCTGCCGGTGGCCGTGCCGCCGCCGCTGGCCGACTTCGCGCCCGGCCTGACCTACTACATCACCGGCATGTCCAAGTGGCTGGGCGCCGGCCTGCGCCACGCCTATGTGCTGGCCCCCACCGCCGCGGCCACCCAGCGCCTGGCCGGCGCCCTGCGGGCGATGACGGTCATGGCCTCCACCGTCAGCATGGGCCTGGTGACCCACTGGCTGGAGAGCGGCCTGGGCCAGACCTGGCTGGAGGCCATCCGCGCCGAATGCGAGTGGCGCAGCGCGTTCGCGCGCAGCCAGCTCGAAGGGCTGGGCGCACGCACCCATCCCCAGGGCTTCCATGTGTGGCTGCCGCTGCAGGACCGCGACGACGGCCGCTGCCCCAGCGCCGACCTGGCCGCAGCCCTGCGCCCGCTGGGCGTGGCGGCGGTGGCCAGCCAGGCCTTCTCCACCGACCGTGTGCCGCCCGAGGGCATCCGCCTGTGCCTGGGCGGCGCGCTCACCCGTGACGACTGCGGCCGGGCCCTCCAGGCGGTGGTGGACGCCCTGGCCCGCTGCCGCGAGGGATTGGTCCCACCTTGACGTCAAAGGAAAGAGGCTTCCAGTCGCCTTACTTCGCCTCACCCAGAACCAGTATCAGCACCACTTCTGCTGTTGGCGTGCCTGTCGAGTTTGGGGACAGGTCATGGGTGCGTGCAGCTGAAAGAAGCTTGTCAGCCCGGGCAGCGGTGGATCTCGATCGTGGCGTGCACCACTTCCTCGTGCACCGAGAGGCGTTCCCGGATCTGGTCGGCTGTCAACAGTGGGTCGTGCGTCACGACGGTGACGGCACAGGCATAGACGTTCTGACCCACCCGCCAGACATGCAGGTCGGTGATCTTGGTGTCGCCGGCCCCGGCGTCCGCCTCGATCACCTCGCGGATCTCATCCACCACCGGGTGGTCCATCTCGCGGTCCAGCAGGATCTTGCCGGTGTCCGTCACCAGGCCCTTGGCCCAGACGCCCACCAGCACCGCACCGACCAGGCCCATCACCGGGTCCAGCCAGGACCAGCCCCAGAGCCAGCCTCCCACCAGGGCGGCGATGGCCAGCACCGAGGTGGCGGTGTCGGCCAGCACGTGCACATAGGCGGACTTCAGGTTCAGGTCGTGGTGGTGCCCGTGGGCAGAACCGTGGTCGTGCGCGTGCCCATGGCCGTGGGCATGACCGTGTTCATGCGGATGCCCGGCCCGGCCCAGGATCAACGCGCACACCACGTTCACCAGCAGACCGAGGATGGCCACCACGATGGCCTCGCGGTAGTGGATGGGCTGCGGGCTCAGGAGGCGCTCCACCGAGCCGACGATCATTAGCGCGGCCACCCCCAGCAGGAAGATGGCGCTGGCAAAGCCGCCCAGGATCTCGATCTTCCAGGTGCCGAAGGCGAAGCGCGGGTCCCGCGCATGGCGCCGGGCCAGGGCGTAGGCCGCGGCGGAGAGGCCGATCGCGACCGCATGGGAGCTCATGTGCCAGCCGTCGGCCAGCAGGGCCATCGAGTTGAACCACCCGCCGGCGGCGATCTCCACCACCATGGTGGCCGCGGTGATCCACATCACCACCCGCGTGCTGCGCTCGGCCGCCGCATTGCCGGAGTCGAAGACGTGGTCGTGGGTCCAGGGCGAGAGGTTGTCGGTGTGCATGGGTCTTCCTGGGGGCTCAGCGCAGGTAGCTGCGCAGCACGTCGATCAGCTCATCGGCGCCCTGGGTGCGTTCGGCGTCGCTGGTGATGGCCGGATCGGCGATGTGGGAGCGCACATGGTCTTCCAGCACCTCGGCCATCAGGCCGTTCATCGCGCCGCGCACCGCCGCGATCTGGTGCAGCACCTCGGCGCAGCCCTTCTCGGCCTCCAGCGCGCGCTCCAGCGCCTCCACCTGGCCCCGGATGCGGCGCACCCGCCCCAGCAGCTTGGACTTCTCGCGAACGGTGTGGCTCATGGGTGGCTTCTGATGGAATAGGGGGGTATGGTATCAGTCTGCGGCGCAGAACCGATGCACACAGGGATCATCCGCTGCGATCTGCTAAGCTTTCCACAGAGGAGATGGCATGCCTCCTTGAACTGCCGCTCTCTGGCCGGAGGGCGTGCTGATGATGCCTACGCGATCTCCGGGGCGGGGTGCGTGGCGGCGTCCTTCCCTTCACTGGATGAAAGGACGTGACCGAATATGCTTGCTGTGATCGCCATCAGCCTGGGGGCGGCGCTGGGCGCCTTGCTGCGCTGGGTGCTGGGCAATCAACTCAACGCGCTGTTTCCGATGCTGCCGCCGGGCACGCTGACGGCCAATCTGCTGGGCGGCTACCTGATCGGCCTGGCGGTGGCCTTCTTCGCCAGTCACCCCACCTTGCCGCCGGAATGGCGGCTGCTGGTGGTCACCGGTTTCCTGGGCGGGCTGACCACGTTCTCCACCTTTTCCGCTGAGGTGGTGACCCAGCTGATGGCCGGGCGTCTGGGCTGGTCCCTGATGACCGTGCTGGTGCATGTGGCGGGCAGCATCACGATGACCTTGCTGGGCATTGGGACCGTGGGCCTGATCCGGCACCTCCGTTTCGCGGGAGCATGAACATGAGCACGCTCGGTTTCCAGATCACGTTTTTCACCGGCGAGGGTCGTCGGCACGGCCACCAGCCCATGGCCCGTTGGCTGATGGACACCGCACAGCGCTTGGGCATCGGCGGTGCCACGCTGGCCACGGCGGTGGACGGCATCGGGCGGGGTGGCCGCGTGCACTCGGCCCACTTCTTTGAACTCGCGGACCAGCCTGTGGAGGTCACGCTGCTGGTGACCCCGGTGCAGTGGGAGGCCCTGGCCCGCGAGCTGACCGAGGCGCAGGCCAACGTCTTCTACGCCAAGACCCCGGTTGAGTTCGGCGTGCTGGGCGCCCCGCCGGCCGCGTCGTGAGTCTGCCCACCTTGGGGACCTTGGCCTGCCGGGAGGAGTCCCGGTCCGTCGCCGGCAGGGCAGCAGGGACCGTGTGAGTGCAGGCTGTCCCCCCAAGTGCGCCGTCCGTCGCAGCGGACTGGACGGGGCGCTGGCGCCACGCCATCCTGCGGCATCGGTCGTCTGGAACGTTCCAGCGCCCCGCTGCCCAAGGAGCCACCATGAAAGCCCTGACCCTCTTCGTCGCCTGGTGCATCCTGTTCGTGCTGGCCTGGCCCGTGGCCCTGCTGGCCTTGTTCCTCATGCCGCTGGTGTGGCTCATCACCCTGCCGCTGCGCCTGGTGGGCATCACCTTCGAGGCCCTGTTCGCGCTGATCCGCGCCCTGCTGTTCCTGCCGGCGCGGGTGCTGGGGTGGCGGGGGTGAGCGCCGTGGCTTCGCCATGTGGGAAGTGCCTTTGCGCAGGGCCTCCGTAACCCTTCTCTCATTCACAGGGCGGGTGCTCATGTGTGGCCGGTGTCGCACCGTCCGTGGTGATGCAGTCCACGAATTGCGCACCCGACCAGCGCTGATTCCATTGCAGCTGCCGCAGGTCGCATCGCTCGGCCAGCAAACCTTCGGCGGAGGCATCGGTGAAGTTGGCACCTCTCCAACACCCGTCCGAGGCCAGAACGCCGTCCAGCCTGGCGCGGTGGAGCAGGGCACCTTCCAGCCGGGTGGCACGCATCGACGCGCCATCCAGCCGTGCATCTTGCAGATGGGCTCCTGCCAAGTCGGCCCCGTCCAGGCAAGCCCCTCTCAGGTCGACGCCCGGCAAGTGCAGGCGCAGCAGATCTTGCCCCGACAAATCAGCCCCGGCGGTGCGCGCCAGGGGCAGGGGGTAGGGCAGGGTCTGGCGCAGCTGCGCCGCCACCGCTTCATCATCCGGCCAGGCTCCCTGACTTGAGCTTGCCGCCATAGCAGATGCCATGGCGGCGCCGAGTGCCAGCAGAAACCCTGCCACCTCGGGGGGCTGTTCGTGGCGCAGCAGGGATGCGGCGCCCGTCCATGCCGTCGTGTGGCCGCGCGCGCGCCAGGTCTCGCTCAGCGTGTGAGCGCACGGGCGGTTCCCTGTGTCCGCATCGGCCATGATGTGCATCAGCAGGTCGACGACGGTTCCATCATCCCCCTGCTCCATGGCCAGCAGCAGAGGGAGGTTGCTGAGCGCTCTTGCAAAGTGGACTTCGTCTTCCTGCATCGGAATACCCAGTGCCGCGCAGAGCCACGGCCGCAGGGCCGCAGGGTATTCGGGCGGCAGTGGTTCGCCGCCCCGCCAGCGACTGGCCACCGCATGCGTGACGAGCTGTTTGAATTGCTGTTCCTCACAGAGGCGTTGTCGTTGGGCGAGATACCCCCACCAAGTTTCCAGGGAATTCGCACGGTTGGCATCCCCTCCCTGGCGCGCTGCGCTGGACCAAGGCGCGCTCAAGACGAGGTAACCCAGGCGTTGGGGGAGATCACCTGTTCCCTCGACCAGCAAGGACGCCGCAGGATCGATGCGATGGCCCAGGCGGCGACATGTTCGGGCGACTGTCCCTTGCGAGAATGGCTGCATCTCGGGCGCAGCCAGCCACCCATGGAAGGCGCCGCGGTGGTCCGCGGTGAGAAAGGCGTTGGAGGCCCGTTGCAACTCGCGCATGGAGACAAAGGCCTCGCTGGCGCATGCCAGCAGCAGGCGAGAGGAAGGACCTTCCTGGTCGAACGCCGTCCACAGCAACGGCCACGCATCGAGCAAGGCCTCGACGTGGTCGAGGATCAACGCGCATTGGCCTGCTGCCGCCGCCCGCATCAGTCCGGTGGCATCGGCTCCGCGCCGCTGGGCTTCGGCCTGCCATAACGTGGACAGGTCCGTGATGCCGGCATGGTCCTGCGCGTCGATGTAGATGGGCAGGGGCAGACAGGGGTCCAGGCGCTGCGCTTCCCGCATCTCCGCCACCAGGGCCTTCAAGAGGCTGCTTGTTCCGCTGCCGATCGGTGCCACGACCAGGCCACGGGCGTTGGCACCGCCACGTGCCCATCGGCGGGCACAGGTGATGGCGTGCGATGACGCATGGCAGGGGTCGGTCAGGTGGGCGAAACAGCGCAGTGCATTCAGCGCGGTGGTCGAACGATGCACATGCCAGCGCCTGGGAAGCAAGGGCTGGGGGCCACGCATCTCCGGGTCCGGTTGCCAGCCCTCCGGTGACCAGGCGCGCTGCCTTTTCCGTCTCGCGACGGGCGCAGGTCCACACAAGCTGTGCCACAGCAACGCCGAGGCCGTGTTCTCAAAGCCTTCGGGGCTGGATGCGCCCGTGGTCACCTGCCACAGCCACGGCATCAAGCCCGCGGCGATCCACCGGGGGGCCTCAGGCGGACGGCCCGCCCATTCGGCGTCGCCGGGCCGCTCAACCACGATCAGTTGTCCCAGCGTGCCCGCAGGCCCTGGGTCAAAGTCCAGGCACACGATGTGGCGCAGCTGCTGACCCACGGGCAACCAGTCCGCGCGCCACGGTCCGGGCTGGAGGCGATCATCTCCAGCCGGCGGGCGTGGGTGCTCATTGGCCGGCGCCTGGAGCACCAGCCACGATCGCCAGTACCGGAGTTGCTGCAACACCTCGTGCAGACTCTTCCATTCGAGGTGCTGAAAGCGTCTCGCACCATCGAGCACGCTCCAGCAGACACGGGCCTCCAGTGGCAGGTGGTGACCCAGCTCTGTTTCGACGTGCTCGATCAGGGCGGAGGAGGCACCGATCAGAGGCAGCCCCTTGCCGTCGACCGGCAAAGGGCCGGCCCAGGCCTGCATCTGCGCTCGCGCGGTAGGAAAGGTGTCGGGCAGGGCCACGGGCATCAGCCGTGGTCTTGCTGGCGGCTTCGGCCGCCGCCGAACGCCCCGCCGCGGAGTGGCTGTCGTGGGTGGCCAGGGTCCGGTGGCCTCGTCCAGGCGCCGTACCGTGGCGCCACTGCGATCCACCCAGTTTGCCTTCTCCTCATCCCAGCGCATCCGACCATCATCCAACGCGTCGAGCAGGCGCTCCAGACTGGCGGACAGGCTGGGTGCCACCACACGCCCTGCACCGTCGAAGTCGTCGTCCAGGAGCTGGCCCACCTGCCCACTGCCTGCAGGGTCCACATCCGCATACACGCAGTGATCGGTGCTGCCAACACCAATGGGCAGCCAGCCAGGATGTCGCCAAAATGGCCGGTAGGGCTGACGCCACGGAGCGTCTTCGTCCTCGTCGCACCGAACATCGGCGGCCATCTGACGATCGGCACTCCACCGCAGAGCCAAGGCATCCAGGTCGGCCCAGTCCACCACCAGCAACAGCGGCGGGCACCGTTCAGCCGCTGACAAACCGCGTCCGGTGGAGCCGTTGAAATGGCGATAGGCCTCGCGCAGATCGTCCGGAAACCGGTAGCCCACCAGGGCCTCCACAGTGCGGATCTGTGCTTCAGGGGCCGGCGGGTTCAGGCCCCCTCGCGGCACATCGGGCCGCAGGCGTTCACAGGCCTGCTGCAGCCTGTACCAAACATCGTGCATGGAGTCACTTCTTCCCTGGTTGGCGGGCGCATGCACACCACGCCGGGGGAAGCCCGCCATCTGGGTTCCACACGGAGCAGGCAGCCGGCCGCATCTGCAGGCATCTTGGCATGCTGCCCCAGGGCCTTCCGCCGGCATTGCCTGCCAACGTCCGCCTGATTCAGGATGACGAGACGGATGCGCCGAACTCGACCAGCATGTACGCTAGGGGCCGACCGGCACCTGCCGGTGCTGCATCCTCCTGCCATGTCCCCGCTGAACACCGAATTCCACCGCCTCTTCCTGTTCCCCCCTGGCCCGGCGTTGCCCGGCACCTTGCTGGATGCCCAGGGTCGCACCCGGGCCCTGGTGCTGGAGCTCATCGCACCGGTGGACACGGCAGCCCTGGGGGCGCTGTGGCAGGGGCTGCAGACCGAGCTGGGCATGCCCGCGCCGGCGGTGGCGGTGAACGGGCGCGACGCGCTGCAGCTCTGGTGCTCACTGGCCCAGCCGGTGAGCCTGGGGCAGGCGCGGGCCTTTCTGGAGGGGCTGGTCGCCCGCTACCTGCCGGACGGGCCGGCCCGCCAGTGGCGGGCCTGGCCGGTGGCCGATGCGGCCGCGCCCGGGGGCGTGGCGCATGTCTCGCCCATCCCGGCCGAACAGCCGGGCGGCGAGTGCTGGTCGGCCTTCGTCTCACCCGATCTGGCGCCGGTCTTTGCCGAGACGCCCTGGCTGGACATCCCGCCGCGTGACGAGGCCCAGGCGGGCCTGTTGCGGGGACTGAGTGCCATCAGTCCCGCGGCCTGGGCGGAGGCGATGGCACAGCTGGCCCCGGCGGCGCCGGCCGGGCAGGCGGACACCGTGGAACCGTTCCCTGTGCAGGCCAGCGCAACGCCTCCCGGCGTGGGGCCTGCGGCGGAGATCACCGACCCGCGCGCCTTCCTGCAGGCGGTGATGTGCGACGCGCGGGTGCCGCTGGCCCTGCGCATCGAGGCGGCCAAGGCCTTGTTGCCGGGAACCCCTGGAGCCCCCGCGGCGGACCGCTGAGCGCCGAGTTCAGCGGTTGACGTCCACCACCACGCGGTTGGCCGTCAGGCGGCCGTCCAGCAGCTCGGCCGAGGCAGTGATGGTTTCGGACAGGCCGATGGTGTGCACCATGCCGGCCAGCCGCTCGGGCGAGAGATGGCGCGCCAGCAGGGCCCAGGCCTCGGCCCGTCGTTCGTTGGGCACATAGACGCAGTTGATGCCGTAGAGAGTGACACCGCGCAGGATGAAGGGCATCACGGTGGCGGGGAAGTCCGCGCCACCGGCCAGCCCGCAGGCGGCCACGGCGCCATTCCACTTCGTGGCCGCGCAGGCGTTGGCCAGCGTGTGGCTGCCGACGGTGTCCACCACGCCGGCCCAGCGCTCGCTCTGCAGCGGCTTGCCGGGAGCGGCCAGGGTGGCGCGGTCGATCACCTCGGCCGCGCCCAGCGCCTTCAGGCCCTCGGCCAGTGCCGGGCGGCCGCTGGAGGTGTGCACCTCGAAGCCCAGGCCGGCCAGCAGCACGATGGCGACCGAGCCCACGCCACCGCTGCCGCCGGTCACCAGCACCGGGCCCTGCCCGGGCGTCAGGCCGTGGCGCAGCAGGGCCTGCACGCACAAGGCGGCGGTGTAGCCGGCCGTGCCGATGGCCATGGTGTCGCGCAGGCTGTAGGGGGCGGGCACCTTCAGCAGCCAGTCGGCCGCCACGCGGGCCTTTTGCGCCAGGCCGCCCCAGTGGGTCTCGCTCAGGCCCCAGCTGTTGACCACCACCGCGTCGCCGGGCTGCCAGGCCGGGTCGCTGCTCTGTTCCACCGTGCCGGCCAGATCGATGCCGGCCACCATCGGCCAGCTCTTGACGATGGCGCCGCGGCCGGTGATGGCCAGCGCGTCCTTGTAGTTCAGCGTGGACCAGGCCACGCGCACGGTGACATCGCCCGGGGGCAGGGCGTCGTCCGCCAGGTCCGCCAGCGTGGCGGTGGTGCTCTTGTCCGCGTTGCGGGTCAGCAGCAGGGCCTTGAACATGGTTGTCTCCTCTTCTCGGGGGTGGATTCAGGCCAGGGTGCCGGCGGCGTGCCGCGCGGCCCAGGCGGTGATGAAACGGTGCAGGGCGTCCAGCCCGTCGGTCAGCGCGGCGGGGCCGGGCTGCAGGATCAGCGGCGATTTGATCTCGTGCAGCGCGCCGTGGCGCACCGCCGGGATCGTGTCCCAGCCGGGCCGGGCGGTCACTTGCTCGGGGCGGAACTTCTTGCCGCACCAGGAGCCGATGATCAGATCCGGCGCGGCGCGGATCACCTCGTTGCGGTCGGCCACGATGCGGTCGCGGCCCAGCGGGGCGCGGGCCCGCTCGGGGAAGATGTCGTCGCCGCCGGCGATGCCGATCAGCTCGCTGACCCAGCGGATGGCCGAGATCGAGGGCTCGTCCCATTCCTCGAAATAGACCTTGGGTCGGCGGGGCAGGCGGGCCGCGTCGGCGGCCACCGCGTCCAGCCGGGCCTGCAGCGTGGCCGCGTAGGCGTCGGCCTTCTCGGCCGTGCCCACCATGGCGCCCAGGCGGCGGATGTAGGCCAGGATCTGCGGCACCGAGCGGTGGTTGCTGATCCAGACCTCGACACCGGCTTGGATGAGCGCCTGTGCGATGTCGGCCTGCAGGTCGGAAAAACCGATCGCCAGGTCCGGCTGCAGGGCCAGGATGGCATCCAGCTTGGCGCTGGTGAAGGCCGAGACGCGCGGCTTGTCCTGCCGCGCGCGGGGCGGACGCACCGTGAAGCCGGAAATGCCCACGATGCGTCCTTCTTCACCGAGGGCATAGAGCACCTCGGTCGGCTCCTCGGTCAGGCAGACGATGCGCTGCGGGAAGCCGTCGTTCCTCACGGCAAGCCGATCAGAACTGCTCGTCGGCCATGGCCAGGGCGGCGTCCGCACCGTTCAGCACGGTGTAGGCCAGGCCCGAGGCGCCGCTCAGCACATGGTCGGCGTAGAAGCGCGCGGTCAGCAGCTTGGACTGCAGGAACGGCGCGTCGCCTTCACCCGCGGCCAGCTGACGCTTAGCCACCAGGGCGGCGCGGGCCATCTGCCAGCCACCGGTGACGATGCCGAACAGCTCCAGCATCGGCACGGCGGCCATCGCGGCCTGGCGGATGGCTTCGCCCTGGTGGGCCAGGATGAAGGCCACGCCCGACTTCAGCGCGGCAATGCCAGCTTCCAGCGAGGTGCCGATGGCTGCCAGCGATGCGTCGTCGCTGGCAGCCAGCTCGGCGCGCACGGCTTCCATCTGGGCGATCACCAAGCCGATGGTGGCGCCGCCATCGCGGGCGATCTTGCGGCCGATCAGGTCGGCGGCCTGGATGCCGGTGGTGCCCTCGTAGATGGTGGTGATGCGGGCATCACGCATGTGCTGCGCCGCGCCGGTCTCTTCGATGAAGCCCATGCCGCCGTGCACCTGCACGCCCAGCGAGGTCACCAGCAGCGAGGTCTCGGTGCTCCAGCCCTTGACGATGGGGATCATCAGTTCGACGAAGGCCTGCTGCGCCTTGCGCACTTCGGCGTCCGGGTGGGCGTGGGCGATGTCCATCGCCGCGGCGGTCACGCCGGCGACGGCGCGCAGCGCTTCGGTGCGCGACTTCATCTGCATCAGCATGCGGCGCACGTCCGGGTGGCGGATGATGGCCACCTTGTCACGGCTCTTGGCGCCTTGTTCCACGCCCTGGACGCGGGTGCGGGCATATTCGACCGCGCGTTGCGTGGCGCGTTCGCACAGGCCCACGCCCTGCAGGCCCACGCCGTAGCGGGCGGCGTTCATCATGATGAACATGTACTCCAGGCCGCGGTTCTCTTCACCGACCAGCCAGCCGATGGCGCCATCGTTGTCACCGAAGGCCAACACGCAGGTCGGGCTGGCGTGGATGCCCAGCTTGTGCTCGATCGAGACACAGCGCACGTCGTTGCGCGCGCCCAGGCTGCCGTCGGCGTTGACCAGGAACTTCGGCACCACGAACAGCGAGATGCCCTTCACGCCTTCGGGCGCGGTGGGCGTGCGGGCCAGCACCAGGTGGACGATGTTGTCGGTGAGGTCGTGCTCGCCGTAGGTGATGAAGATCTTCTGGCCGTGGATGCGGAAGCTGCCGTCGCCCTGCGGGATGGCCTTGGTGCGCACGGCCGCCAGGTCGGAGCCGGCCTGCGGCTCGGTCAGGTTCATCGAGCCGGTCCACTCGCCCGTCACCATCTTGGGCAGGTACATGGCCTTCTGCTCGGGCGTGCCGCACAGCTGCAGCGACTCGATGGCGCCGCGCGTCAGCATCGGGCACAGCGTGAACGAGGTGTTGGAGGCGTTCCACATTTCCTCGACCATGGCCGAGATGATGTGGGGCAGGCCCTGGCCGCCGAAGTCGGTGGGGCAGGACAGGGCGTTCCAGCCGCCGTCCACGAACTGGCTGTAGGCCTGCTTCCAGCCCGGGGCGGTGCTCACCTCGCCGTCCTTCCAGGTCGCGCCTTCACGGTCGCCGGGCACGTTGATGGGCGAGAGCACGCCGTTGGCGAATTTGCCGGCCTCCTCCAGGATGGCGTCGGCCAGCTCGGCATTGACCTCCTCGTTGCCGGGCAGGGCTGCCACAGCGTCGAGGTCGGCCAGCTCGCGCAGCACGAACTGCATGTCCTTCAGGGGGGCGATGTATTCACTCATGGTTATTCGCTTGTCGTTGCGGTGAAAAGAAAGGGGTGGGGTGGCTCAGGCGTACAGGTAGAAGCCGTGGCCGGTCTTGCGGCCCAGGCGGCCGGCGGCGACCATTTCCTTGAGCAGCGGGGCCGGGCGGTACTTCGGGTCGTTGAAGCCGTCATAGAAGACGTTCATGATCGCCAGCATGGTGTCCAGCCCGATCATGTCGGCCAGCGCCAAGGGGCCGATCGGGTGGTTGCAGCCCAGCTTCATGCCAGCGTCGATGTCCTCGGCGGTGGCCGCGCCTTCGGCCAGCACGAAGATGGCTTCGTTGATCATCGGGCACAGGATGCGGTTGACCACGAAGCCCGGCTGGTTCTTGACCGTGATCGGGCTCTTGCCCAGTTGCTGGGCGAAGGCCACGGCCAGGGCGTGGGTGGCGTCGTTGGTCTGCAGGCCGCGGATCACTTCCACCAGGGCCATCATCGGCACCGGGTTGAAGAAGTGCAGGCCGATGGCGCGCTCGGGCTTGGCCAGCACGGCGGCCATCTGGGTGATGGAGATGGACGAGGTGTTGGAGGCGATGACGGTGCTGTCACCCACCAGGCCTTCGACCTGGCGCAGGATGCGCAGCTTGAGCTCCAGGTTCTCGGTGGCGGCCTCGATCACCAGGTCGGCGCCCTTGAGGTCGTCGTAGCTGGTGCTGCCCTTGACCAGGGCCAGCGCGGCGTCGCGCTGGGCTTCGGTCAGCTTTTCCTTCTTGATCAGGCGGTCCAGGCTCTTGGTGATGGTGGCGATGCCGTGCTGCACGGCCGCGTCCGAGATGTCCACCATCGTGACCGGCACGCCCGCCACGGCGCAGGCCTGCGCGATGCCGTTGCCCATGGTGCCGGCGCCGATCACGCCAATGTGCTGAATGCTCATGTTGAGTCCTCGGGTTGATGAAACGGATGTGGGGCGCCTGAGCGCCCCGATGCGAAAAAACCGTCTGTGATGATGCGCCGGCCAGATGCCGGCGGTGTTACATGCTGCGCCGGTACTGTCCTCCGACCTCGAACAGGGCCGAGGTGATCTGACCCAGCGAACAACAGCGTACCGCGTCCATCAACACACTGAACACATTGGTGTTGTCGATGACCGCCTGCTGCAGCCGGGCCAGCAGGGCCGGGGCCTCGTCGGCATGGCGGGCCTGGAAGTCGGCCAGGCGCTGCAGCTGGGATTGCTTTTCCTCCTCGGTGGAGCGGGCCAACTCGATGTGATCCGGCACCGGGTCGCCCTTGGGGTGGCGGAAGGTGTTGACGCCGATGATGGGGTACTCGCCGGTGTGCTTGAGCATCTCGTAGTGCATGCTCTCTTCCTGGATCTTGCTGCGCTGGTAGCCCGTCTCCATCGCGCCCAGCACGCCGCCGCGCTCGGCGATCTTCTCGAACTCGGCCAGCACCGCCTCTTCCACCAGCTCGGTCAGTTCGTCGATGATGAAGGCGCCCTGGCTGGGGTTCTCGTTCTTGGCCAGGCCCCACTCGCGGTTGATGATCAGCTGGATGGCCATGGCGCGGCGCACGCTGTCCTCGGTCGGTGTGGTGATGGCCTCGTCGAAGGCGTTGGTGTGCAGCGAGTTGCAGTTGTCGTAGATGGCGATCAGCGCCTGCAGCGTGGTGCGGATGTCGTTGAACTGGATCTCCTGCGCGTGCAGGCTGCGACCGCTGGTCTGGATGTGGTACTTGAGCTTCTGGCTGCGCTCGTTGGCGCCGTACTTCTCCTTCATCGCCACCGCCCAGATGCGGCGGGCGACGCGGCCCAGCACGGTGTACTCCGGGTCCATGCCGTTGCTGAAGAAGAAGCTCAGGTTGGGCGCGAAGTCGTCGATGTGCATGCCGCGGGCCAGGTACGCCTCGACATAGGTGAAGCCATTGGCCAGCGTGAAGGCCAGCTGGCTGATCGGGTTCGCGCCGGCCTCGGCGATGTGGTAGCCGCTGATGGACACCGAGTAGAAGTTGCGCACGTCGTGGTGCACGAAGTGCTCGGCGATGTCGCCCATCACCTTCAGGCTGAATTCGGTCGAGAAAATGCAGGTGTTCTGCCCCTGGTCTTCCTTCAGGATGTCGGCCTGCACGGTGCCGCGCACGTTGGCCAGCACCCATTCGCGGATCTTCTCGGCCTCGGTGGGCGTGGGCTCGCGGCCGTTGTCGGCGCGGAACTTGGCCAGCTGCTGGTCGATGGCGGTGTTCATGAACATCGCCAGGAGGGTGGGCGCCGGGCCGTTGATGGTCATCGACACCGAGGTGGTCGGGCAGCACAGGTCGAAGCCGTCGTACAGCACCCTCATGTCGTCCAGCGTGGCGATGCTGACGCCGGAGTTGCCGATCTTGCCGTAGATGTCGGGCCGCCGATCCGGGTCGTTGCCGTAGAGCGTGACCGAATCGAAGGCGGTGGACAGGCGGTGCGCGGGCATGCCCTCGCTGACCAGCTTGAAGCGCCGGTTGGTGCGGAAGGCGTCGCCCTCGCCGGCGAACATGCGGGTCGGGTCCTCGCCCTCGCGCTTGAAGGCGAAGGTGCCGGCGGTGTAGGGGTAGCTGCCGGGCACGTTCTCCAGCATCAGCCACTTCAGCAGCTCGCCGTGGTCCTCGTAGCCGGGCAGGGCGACCTTGCGGATGGTGTTGCCCGACAGCGTGGTGTGGGTCAGCGCGGTGCGGATCTCCTTGTCACGGATCTTCACCACGTACTCGGCGCCGGCATAGGCCTTCTGCATGTCCGGCCACTGGGCCAGCAACTGGCGGGCCTCGGGCTGCAGGCGGGCCTCGCGGGCCTCGGCCAGGGCGGCCAGGCGCTCGGCGTCGGTGGCCTCGGGGGCGCCGGCCAACAGCATCTGGCGGGCGGCGCGCAGCTGCTGCACCTCGCGGGCCAGGCGGGCCTGCTCGCGGGCGGTCTGCTTGTAGCCGCGCACGCCGCCGGCGATCTCGGCCAGGTAGCGGGTGCGGGCCGGCGGCACGATGGGCACCTGGTGGGTGCTGTGGCGGGTGGCCACGCGGGGCAGGCGGCCCTCGCTCACCGGCAGGCCCAGGCCGGCCAGGCGGGCCTTGAGGGCCTGGTACAGCGCGGTCACGCCGTCGTCGTTGAAGCGGCTGGCCATGGTGCCGAAGACCGGCATGGCGTCGGTGGATTCGGTGAAGGCCTCGCGGTTGCGCTGCACCTGCTTGGCCACGTCGCGCAGCGCGTCCAGCGCGCCCTTGCGGTCGAACTTGTTGATCGCCACGAACTCGGCGAAGTCCAGCATGTCGATCTTCTCGAGCTGGCTGGCGGCGCCGAACTCCGGCGTCATGACGTACATGGGCACACTGACATGCGGCACGATGGCAGCGTCACCCTGGCCGATGCCGGAGGTTTCGACGATGATGAGATCAAAACCGGCCAGCTTGGTGGCGGCCAGCACATCGGGCAGGGCGGCGGAGATCTCGCTGCCGGTGTCGCGGGTGGCCAGCGAACGCATGTAGACGCGCGGGCCCTGGGACCACGGTCCGATGGCGTTCATGCGGATGCGGTCACCCAGCAGGGCGCCGCCGCTCTTGCGGCGCGAGGGGTCGATGCTGATGACGGCGATGCGCAGCGCATCGTCCTGGTCCAGCCGGAAACGGCGCACCAGCTCGTCGGTCAGGCTGGACTTGCCGGCGCCGCCGGTGCCGGTGATGCCCAGCACGGGCGTCTTCACCTGGGCGGCGCGCTGGTGCAGCTCGGCCACCAGGGCCGCATCGGCCTGGTGGTTCTCCAGCGCGGTGATGAGCTGGGCCAGGGCGCGCCAGGCGGCTGGGCCGTGGCCGGTGAGGGCGTCCAGCGAGCGCGGGGCCAGGGAGGACAGCTCCCGGTCGCAGCGCATCACCATCTCGCCGATCATGCCCTGCAGGCCCATGCGCTGGCCGTCCTCGGGGCTGAAGATGCGGGCCACGCCATAGGCCTGCAGCTCGCGGATCTCGGCCGGCACGATCACGCCGCCGCCGCCGCCGAAGACCTGGATGTGCTCGCCGCCCTGGGCCTTGAGCAGGTCCACCGCGTACTTGAAGTACTCGACATGGCCGCCTTGGTAGGAGCTGATGGCGATGCCCTGGGCGTCCTCCTGCAGCGCGGCAGTGACGATCTCCTCCACCGAGCGGTTGTGGCCCAGGTGGATCACCTCGGCGCCCATGCCCTGCAGGATGCGCCGCATGATGTTGATGGATGCATCGTGGCCATCGAACAGCGACGCAGCGGTGACGAAACGCACCTTGTGCTGCGGGCGGTAGTTGGCCAGGGCCTTGAACTCTGCGGTCAGCTCGGTCATGGTCTTGTGTCTCCTGGTGGGCGACTTTAGGCAGCCGAGGGGGTGGGCACCATGACCTCACCGACCAGCCCGTTGGCGTTTTTGGACACCCTCGGGGCCGCCCGCCTGAGGGGCACGGCGATAATTCCGCCCAAATGACGGCCCCCGGTAGCGCAGACGACGGTTTCCCCATCGAGAAGGACACGGTCTCGATGTATTTCGTCCGCGCCGCGGTGGCCAAGCTGGGGCCGGCGGCCCGGGGCCGCGCCCTGGCGACGGCGGGCATCCCGGCCGAATGGCTGGGGATGGCCCATGTGCGGGTGCCGGCCGCGGCTTTTTCCACCCTCTGGCTGGCCGTGGGCCGCGAGCTGGACGATGAGTTCTTCGGGCTGGACCGCCGCACCATGAAGGTGGGCAGCTATGCCCTGCTGTGCCAGGCGGTCATCAGCTGCACGACGATGGAGCGGGCGCTCAAGCGCATTCTGCGCGGGTTCGTGGTCTTTCTGGACCAGGTGGCCGGCGAGCTGCAGGTCCAGGGAGACCGGGCCGAGCTGCGCCTGAGCAACCGCATCGCCGACCCGGCCGACCGCCGTTTTGCCGACGAGACCTTTCTGGTGCTGACCCATGGCCTGCTGTGCTGGCTGATTGGCCGGCGCCTGGCGCTGCGTCGGGTGGCGTTTGCCCACCCCCGTCCCGACCACGCCGACGAGTACACGCGCATGTTCTGCGAGCACCTGGCCTTCGACCAGGCCGTGACCGCGATCCAGTTCGATGCCGAGCTGCTCAAGGCGCCCATCGTGCAGAACGCTGACAGCCTGAAGGCCTTTCTGGCCACGGCGCCGCAGTCGGTCTTTCTGCGCTTCAAGAACGACGACAGCTGGACGGCGCGTCTGCGCCGCCGCCTGCGCCAGGCCTCCACCCAGGCCGGGGAGACCCATTGGCCGCTGCTGGAAGAGCTGGCGGCCGAGCTGGGCACCAACCCGACCACGCTGCGGCGCCGGCTGGAGGCCGAGGGCACCAGCTACCAGCAGTTGAAGGACCGCTTGCGCAGCGACCTGGCCATCGACCGGCTGGTCAGCAGCCAGGCCAGCATCGACGAACTGGCGCTGGAACTGGGTTTCCACGATGCCAGCGCCTTCCACCGCGCCTTCCGCCGCTGGACCGGCCTGCCGCCGGGCGCCTACCGGCGGCGCGAGCAGGCCGAGCTGGAACGGGAGGGGCGATGAGCCCGCCCTTGATCGCGGTCCACCACCTGGCGGTCAGCCAGCCCGCCGGGCCCCAGCAGCCGGTCCGCCCGGTGCTGCAGGACATCTGCTTCGAGGTCGAGCGCGGCGGCGTGCTGACCCTGGTCGGACCCTCCGGCTCCGGCAAGTCCACCCTGCTGCGCTGCCTGAACCGGCTGTCGGAGCCCAGCAGCGGCACGATCCGCCTGGGCGGCGAGGACATCTGCCGCCTGGACCCCCGCCAGCTGCGCCGCCGCGCCGCCATGGTGATGCAGACACCGGTGCTGTTCGAGGGCACGGTGCGCGACAACCTGCGCCTGCGCCCGGCCGGCGTGGCCTGTGACCTGAGCGACAGCCGCCTGGCCGCGGCGCTGGATGAGGTGGGCCTGGCCGCCGCGCTGCTGGACCGCGACGCCGCCCAGCTTTCCGGCGGTGAGAAGCAGCGCGTCACCATCGCCCGTGCCCTGCTGGGCGACCCGGAGGTGCTGCTGCTGGACGAGCCCACCTCGGCGCTGGACCCGCCCAACGCGGCCCGGGTGGTGGAAGTGATCACCGACCTGCGCACGCGCCGGGGCCTGACCGTGGTGGCGGTCACCCACCTGCCCGAGTTCGTTCGAGCCCTGGGCGGCTGGGTGCTGTACCTGGTGCAGGGCCGCGTGCGGGCCTATGTGCCGGTGACGGTGCTGGACGCCTCGGACGCCCAGGCCGACGATGGACTGCGGGCCTTCCTGGCCGGTGTCGTGCCCTGCGAGGCGGTGCAGCCATGAGCGGCGGGGTGATCGAGCTGTCGCTCTGGCAGCTGGGGCTGGCCCTGCTGTTTGTCGCGGTGCTGGTGGCCTTGTCGCTGCGCCAGGCCTTGGGGCTGGAGCGCGACCTGCTCGTCGGCGCGGTGCGCACCGTGGCCCAGCTCTACGGGGTGGGCTTTGTGCTGGCGGCGGTGTTTGCGGCTGCGCATTGGTATGCGGTGGCGCTGATCCTGGTCGGCATGACCGCCGTGGCCACGTACGCGGCGGTGGGCCGCCTCAAAACCCCGCTGCCGCGGGCCCACGGCATCGCCGCGGTGGCCCTCACCCTGTCGACCGTGCTGACGCTGGGCTATGTGATCGGCGTGGTGGTACAGGTGCACCCCTGGTATTCGCCGCAGTACGTCATTCCGCTGGCGGGCATGATCCTGGGCAACGCGATGAGCAGCGTGGCCCTGGCCGGCGACCGGCTGCAGAGCGACCTGCGCCTGCGCGCCGGCGAGGTCGAGACCCGGCTGGTCCTGGGTTTCTCCGGCGCGCAGGCCGTGCAGCCGCTGGTGCGCGCCGCGCTGCGGGCGGCCCTGACCCCCACCCTCAACGGCATGATGACCGTGGGGCTGGTGCAGCTGCCCGGCATGATGACCGGCCAGATCCTGGCCGGCACCTCGCCGCTGGTGGCCGTGCGCTACCAGATCATGGTGGTGCTGATGCTGGCGGTGGCCACCGCCATCGGCGCCTGGATCTTCCTGCGCTTGGCGGTGGGCCAGTACCTCACGCCGGCGCAGCAGCTGCGGCGCGAGCTGCTGTGACATCACCCTCGGTTGGCGGACTCTGAATGTTGATCATGCACCAACCGGCGCCCACATGCCGCGGCCGTTGCAGGGTTTCCCACGCCGCCAGGTTTGGCGTGACACAGGGGGCTCACTCATGGCGAAGCGCCTCGATGGGGTTGAGCCGCGCGGCCCGTTTTGCTGGGGTGTAGCCGAACACGATGCCAATGGCGGCAGAGAAGGCAAAGGCCAGTAGGTTGATCTGGACGTCGAAGCTGTAGGTCAGGCCTATCAGCGAGGACAACCCGATCGAGGCAATGGCAGCCAGGATCAGGCCCACCAACCCGCCCACGGCGGACAGAGAGACCGCCTCGACCAGGAACTGCATCAGCACCTCGCTGGCCATCGCGCCGATGGCCAGCCGGATGCCGATCTCGCGCGTGCGCTCCGTCACGCTCACCAGCATGATGTTCATGATGCCGATGCCCCCCACCAGCAGACTGACGGCGGCGACGGCCCCCAGCAGCAAGGTGAGGATGCGGGTGGTGCCGGAGAGCGTGTCCGAGATCTGCTTGGTGTCGATGACGTTGAAGTTGTTGTCCTCACCTTCCGTCAGGTGTCGGCGGTCCCGCATCAGGCGTTCAATGCGTGTCTTGACTGTGTCGGTTGAGAAGCCCTGCCGCGCCGAGATCAGGATGGCGCCCACGTCGGTGTTGCCGGTGACCCGACGCTGGAGCGTGGCGATGGGCACCAGGATGAAGTCGTCCTGATCGGTGCCGGTGGAGCTCTGCCCCTTGGGGCTGAAGAAGCCGATGATCTGGCAGCTGAAGTTCTGCAGCCTCAGGTCGCTTCCCACCGGGCGCTGCTCGCCGTACAACTCCTTGCGCACACGGTCGCCGACGATGCAGACGGACTTGCCCGCCCGCAGCTCGACGTCGGTGAAGGTCCGTCCGTCCCGGACCGTCCAGTTGCTCACCGCGAGGTAGTTCTCATTGGAGCCCGTGACCGAGGTCTTCCAGTTCCTGGCGCTCGAGATCGCGGTGAGCGAGGCGGTCACTATTGGCGCCACCCGGTCGACCCCCGTCACCTGGGTGGCGATGGCCTCGGCATCCGCCTGCTTGAACTTGGGTGGCGAGGTGCTCGTTCCCAGTTCCATGCGCTGGCCTGGCATCACGATGATCAGATTGCTGCCCAGGCTGGAGATCTGGCTGGAGACAGAAGCCGTGGCGCCATTGCCCAGGGTCACCATCGTCACCACCGCGGCCACACCGATCACGATGCCCAGCATGGTCAGGATCGAGCGCATCAGGTTGCGCCGTATCTCACGAAGTGCCAGCAGAAAGGTGTTGCCCCACATCAATGGTCTCCTGCGCCCTGAACGGAACGAGTGGCCCGGTCCTGGGCGGTGTCGCTGACCAGCCGTCCATCGACGAAGCGCAGGATGCGATCGGCATAGACGGCCATGTCGGGTTCGTGGGTGACCATCACCACGGTGATGCCCCGGTCCTGGTTCAGGCGCACCAGCAACTGCATGATCTCCTGGCTGCGGTGGCTGTCGAGGTTTCCGGTCGGCTCGTCCGCCAGCAGCAGCGTGGGCTCCGTGACGATCGCTCGCGCGATGGCCACACGCTGCTGCTGTCCGCCGGAGAGTTCCGCCGAGGTATGGTGTTCCCAGCCTTTCAAGCCCACCTCTTCCAGCGCGGCTCTGGCCCGCGCAGCACGCTCGGCGGGACGCTCCCCGCGGTAGATCAGCGGCAGTTCAACGTTTTCCTGTGCCGATGTCCGGCGAAGCAGGTTGAATCCCTGAAAGACAAAGCCGATGTAGCTGCGCCTTAGGATGGCGCATTGGTCTTGGCTGAGGGATTCGACGGGCGTGCCGCAGAAGCGGTAGCTGCCGGAAGTCAGTGTGTCCAGGCAGCCCATGATGTTCATCACCGTGGATTTGCCGGATCCGCTGGGGCCCATGATGGCCACGAACTCGCCTTGGCGGATCTGCAGGTTCACATCCGTGAGTGCCTGAAAGCGCGTGGCGCCTTCGCCATAGGTCTTGCACACCCTCTCATAGGCGATCACCGGCACCTCGGCTGCCGTGTTCAGCGAGGTCACTTCGATGACTCCCGGCTGTCCACGATCAGGCGGTCGCCTTCTTTCAGCGTACCCGAAAGAATCTTGCTCACCTCGGTCATGCGGCCATCGCTGGCGCCCACCTGCAGCCTGACGGCCACGGCGCGGTCGTTCTCCAGCTTCCAGACCGTCTGCTCGCTGCCGCTGGCGATCGTGGTGCTGGACTGGGCCGACTTCTGCTGCTTGGGCACTGCGATCAGGAGGCTGGTCACACTGCTGCCGGACTTCGCCTCGGTTTGCGGTGGGGCATAGCGCAGCGCCGCGTTGGGCACCTGCAGCACCCGCTCGTGTCGGAGGGTCACGATGCGGGCATTGGCCGTCATCCCGGGGCGCAGGCTCAGGTCCTTGTTGCTGACCTCGAGCACGGCCTGGTAGGTCACCACATTGTTGGTGGTGTCGGAGCCATAGCGCAGCCGCACGATGCGCGCCGGGAAGGTCCGCTCCGGATAGGCGTCCACGGTGAACTCCGCCGACTGGCCCTCTTTGACCTGGCCGACATCGGCCTCGTCCACATTGACCTCGAGCTTCATCTGGGTGAGGTCCTGGGCCAGTGTGAAGAGGGTGGTGACCTGGTAGCTGGCGGCCACGGTCTGCCCCGGTTCTACCGAGCGCTTGAGCACGACCCCGTTGATGGGGGAGCGCAGCGATGCCTTGTGGAGGTTGGTCCGGTTGGTGTTCAGCGTGGCCTGGACTTCGTCCACGGCCGCTGCCGCGTTGGCTTCACTGGCACGTGCCTTCTCAAGCGCGATCTGCGATGTCTCCACCTCGCTCTGCGAGGGGACCATCCCTGCTGAGAGCTTCCAGGCCTCCTCGTTGCGCCGCATGGTCGCCTGCGCATCGCGCGTGGCAGCTTTGTACTGCAGCAGCGAGGCCTTTGCCTTTCGCAGTGAGCTCTCGGATTCCTGGACCTGATCCTGCAGATTACTGGTCTGGAGAATGGCCAGCACCTGTCCCTGCGAGACCTTGTCGTTGTCCTTGACCAGGACCTTGTCGATGGTGCCCGAGAGCTCGCTCCCCACATCGACCTTGGTCAGGGGTTGAAGATTGCCTGTGGCCGTGACCCTCACGACCAGGTTCCCGGCGGTGACCTTCTCGGTTTCGTACTGCGCACCGGTGGAATGGCTCTGCCATTTCCAGAGGAGCAGAGCAGCCAGGGCCCCCAGCCCCAACAGCGCAATCACCACCCAGGTGCTTCGCCGCAGGGAGAGGACAGTTCCCGACTTTTCCACGCCGAGCTGGGTGGCGACGGTATCGGCATTCAATGGCCGCTTTGGGGGTTCAGAGAGGACCTGGGTCATGGGGCGAAAGCTGGTGTGGTGTCGGAAAGTAAGTGGGGCAGCCGCAGGGTCACGATCAGGCCGCCGCCGGG
The DNA here is from genome assembly GCF_020387415.1 of Ideonella benzenivorans. GTDB lineage: Bacteria > Pseudomonadota > Gammaproteobacteria > Burkholderiales > Burkholderiaceae_C > Ideonella > Ideonella benzenivorans. The sequence goes on from NZ_JAGWCB010000007.1 coordinate 405,018, forward strand.
TCTGGGGCTGGCGATGATCTCGCCGCCATGGGCCAGCAGGGCCCGTTGGGCGATCGCCAACCCCAGCCCGAAGCCGGTGATGGCATTCCCCTTTTCTGCCGGACCGCGCACGAAGGGATCGAAGATGGAACTGAGCATCTCGTCGGGGACGCCGGGGCCACGGTCCGCAACCGTGATTTCCAGCAGACCGGTGTCTCCGATCCGGTCAGCCTGGACCTCGACGATGGTCCCCACCTCGGTGTACTTGACTGCATTGCGGATCACGTTCTCCAGGGCGCGGTAGATCAGGTCACCATCCACGGCTGCGATGAACATGCCTTGGGCCTGAACCGTCAGACTCCGGTCTGCGGCCTTGGCCTCGAATTCAGCGTCGGTGCAGATGGCCTGCAACAGTTCGAGAAGGTCGACCCGGTCGTGACGCAGCCCATGGGAGCCGACCTCAATGCGGCTGAGCGTGAGCAGGTCGTCCAGCAGGCCATTGAGACGATCGGCCTCAAGATCGACGCGGGCCAGCATGGCCTGCACATCCGAAGGGTCGGAGCGTGCCAGGCCGATGGCGGCCCGCAGGCGGCTCAAGGGCGAGCGTAGCTCGTGCGAGATGTCGTACAGCAGTTGCTGGCGCGAGGCCTCCAGCCGTTCCAGGCGTTCCGCGGTGGCGTCCAGATAGCCGCCCAGATCGGCGATCTCGTCGCGGCGGGTTCCGATCTGCGGTTTGACCCGGGTTTCGAAGTGGCCTCCCGCCAGTTGGTCCAGCGCCCACCGGACATGCCGCAGGGGACGGGTCAGATACCAGGCCAGCGCCAAGCTCGCAAAGAGACTGGTCACCACGCCTGAGCCCAGGGGAATGAGGAGATGCCATGGCACGTTGCCGCTCGGTGGGGGAGGCGCAATGCCGGTCGTCATGACGAGGCCGACCGCCCCTCCGAACGAGAGCATCATCGCGGCCCAGAAGGCGAAGAAGAGCTTCCAGAAGAGACGGTACGGTTTCATGCTCACCCCGCCAGGAACTGATAGCCGCTGTCGCGCACGCGCTGGATCCAGGGTTGGCCGTCCGGACGCAGTCCCAGCTTCCGACGGACATTGGCCAGGCACACGTCGATGTGCCGGTCATAGGGCGCCAGGGGTTTGCCAAAGGCACGCCGGGACATTTCGTCCTTGGTGATCAGGTCCCCCGCTGATCGGGCCAGTTCGGTCAACAGCGAGAGTTCGACGCCGGTGAGTTCAAGTCGCTGCCCGTTCCAAATGGCTTCGCCTCTGGCGATCCGCAGCTCCAGGCGCCCCACTTGGAGCAGGTCGGGGCCGCTGGGGGGGGCAACAGAGGGGCCAGGTGCTTGGCGGCCGAGGATGGCGTGGATGCGTCTCGCCAGCTCGGCGGGTTCACATGGCTTGGGCATGCACGCCTCCGTGCCCATCTCGGGGGCCATGAGCTGCTTGAAATCGTCGCACCCTGTGCTCAGCATCAGCACCGGTATCTGGCTCGACGCCCGGATGTGGCGCAGTACCTCGATGCCGGAGTGACGGGGCAGCATCAGGTCCAAGACGACCAGTGCATAACGACCACTCAGGGCGGCCTGCACGCCGGCCTGCCCATCGAAGATCGCATCCACTTCCAGCCGCTCGCGACCCAGGTACTGCGCCAGCATGCCGGTCAGTTCGGTGTCTCCGTCAAGAAACAGAATCCTTGTCATGGATGGCTCTCCGAAGGGGGCTCAGGATTGCGCTGGCGCCGCACCTGTGCCGTGGAACAGCTTCCGGGCCAACACGCGGCGGCCCCAGACCAGCACGTCGTCTACATAGGTGAACACCACTGGAACCACCAGCAGGCTCAGCACCGTGGAGGTGAGCAGGCCGCCGATGACGACGATCGCCATCGGCTGGCGGAAGCTCGGCTCCGCACCCAGCCCCAGCGCGTTGGGCAGCATCCCGGCGCCCATGGCGATGGTGGTCATCACGATGGGGCGGGCCCGCTTGTGGCAGGCATCCATCACCGCCTCCAGCCGTGACATGCCCAGGGTCCTGCGCGCCATGATGGCGTACTCCACCTGCAGGATGGAATTCTTGGTCACGATGCCCATCAGCATCAGGACCCCGATCACCACCGGCATGGAGAACGGTCGTCCGGTGAGCCACAGCGCGACGATGGCGCCGCCCAGGGCCAGGGGCAGGGCGCAGAGGATGGTGCCAGGCTGCATGAAGTCGTGGAACAGCAGCACCAGCACGGCGTAGATGCAGAAAACGCCAATGGCCATGGCCAGACCGAAGCTCTGGAAGAGCTCGGACATGCGTTGCAGTTCACCCTGGTTGACCAGATGCACGCCCGGGGGCAGTTGCTGGAATGCCGGGAGGGACATCGCCTCGCGCTGGACCGCGCCGATCGGGCGGCCGTTGAGTTCGACGGTCAGCGTGATGTTGCGCGCGCGGTCGATCCGGTCGATCTGGGAGGGACCGCTGCCCAGCGACAGGGTCCCCACCGAGGCCAGGCTGACCATGCCGCTGCTGCCCTGGACGCGCAGCATGCCGATGGCATCCAGGTCGGTCCGCAGGGCCGGGTCCATCCGGACCCGCACGGCGATCTGCCGCTGCGGCAGGTTGAGCTTGGGCAGGGCCGTGGCGTAGCTGCCGTAGGTGGCCACGCGCAGGGCTTCGGACAGCGCGTCGGTGGTGACACCGAGGGCCGCCGCCCGGTTGGCGTCCGGCCGCAGCTGGATTTCCGGCCGCTGCAGCGCGGCGCTGGAGCTGACGTTGCCAATGCCCTGCAGGCCGCGCAGCTGCCCTTCCGCCTTGGCGGCCACATCGGCCAGGGCCTGCGGATCGTCGCTGGCCAGGGTGATCTCCAGCGATTCGCCGCTGTTGCCGCCGCCCACCGAGACGCGCACACCCGGCAGGCTGCGCAGCAGCGCGCGCATCCGGGCCTCGACCTCGGACTGCTTGAGCGCGCGTTCGCCGCGGGCGACCAGGTCCACGGTCAAGGTGGCGCTGGTGACGTCGGCGCTGGACGATGCGTCCAGCCCGCCACCGCTGCTGGCGGTTCCCGCGGAGACGAAGATGCCGCGCACCTGCGGCAGGCTGCGCAGCAGCTCGCAGGCGCGTTCGGCCGCGGCCACCGTGTCTTCGAGCCGGCTGCCTGGAGGCAACGTGAGGGAGACGCTGGACTGCGCCTTGTCCTGGGCGGGCATGAAGGATGTCGCGATGAACGGCGTCACGCCCAGGGCCAGTAGCAGGAAGGCCAGGCTGAGGGCGACCGTGGCCTTGCGGCGCGTCAGGGCCGTCCGGGCCCACTTCAGATAGCGGTCCATCGTGGGACCATCGGTGGAGACCTCGTGGTGCCCGGGCCGCTTGGGGCGCAGCAGGTAGGCGGCCATCATCGGGGTCAGCAGACGGGCCACGAGCAGGGAGGCCAGCACCGCGACCGACGCTGTCACGCCAAACTGGCGGAAGATCTTGCCGGGAATGCCGCCCATGAACGCCGTGGGCAGGAACACCGCAACCAGCGTGAAGGTGGTCGCGATCACCGCCAGCCCGATCTCGTCGGCCGCCTCCATCGCAGCCTGGTAGGGCGACTTGCCCATCAGCAGGTGCCGCTCGATGTTTTCGATCTCCACGATCGCATCGTCGACGAGGATGCCCACCACCAGGGAAAGTGCCAGCAGGGTGACGGTGCTGAGCGAGTAGCCCAGCAGCGCCATGGCGGCGAAGGCCGGCAGGATGGACAGGGGCAGGGCCACCGCGGCGACGAAGGTGGCCCGCCAGTCGCGCAGGAACCACCAGACGACGACCACGGCCAGCAGCGCGCCTTCGATCAGCAGGTGCATCGACCCGTTGTAGTTGTCCCGGATGGGATCGACCGTGTTGCTGGCCTCCGAGAGGCGGACCTCCGGGTGGGCCTGGGCAAACTGCCGGAGGGCGGCCCGGACGTCCTCCGCCACCCCGACGTCCGAATACCCGCGTGAGCGGGTGACCTGGAACCCGAGCCCCTGCTTGCCATCGCGCAGGGCGATGGTGGTGCGATCGGCGTGGCTGTCGGTGACGCGTGCGATCTGGTCCAGGCGGACCCAGCGCCCGTCGGACAGCGGAATCGCCAGGGCGGCCACTTCGGCGGGCGAGGCCGCGGTGCCGAGGGTGCGGGTGGACTGACGCTGGCTGCCGATGCGCCCCTGGCCCCCCGAGCTGTCCTGCTGAACGGCCTTGATCTGCGTGGAGACGTCTGCGGCGGTGACCCCCAGGCCCGCCATCAGCGCCGGGTCGAGGTCCACATGGACCTCGCGGTCGATGCCGCCGACACGGGCCACCGACGCCACCCCCCTGACCGCCAGCAGTGCCTTGGTCAGGTCGTTGTCCACGAACCAGGACAGATCCTGCTCGTCCAGGTGATCGGATGCGATGCTGTAGGTGAGCAGTGCCGAGCCGGCGGCGGTGAGCTTGGACACCGTGGGCGAGGACATCGCGGAGGGCAGGTCGGAGCGTGCGCTGTCGACAGCGTTGCGCACCTCGCTCAGAGCAGCCTCGACATCCTTGTCGATCTCGAAGGAGACACTGATGGCCACCGCGCCATCGGTGACGGTGGTGGTGATGTGGTCGAGCTTGCTCAGCGAGGCCAGCTTGTCCTCGATCTTGCGCGCCACCTCCGTCTCCAGCTGGGAGGGGGCCGCCCCCTCCAGGCTGGCGGAGATGTTGATCGTCGGCAGATCCATGTCGGGAAAGTCCTGGACCTGCAGGGCATGGAAGCCCAGCACGCCGAAGACCGACAGGAGCATGAAGGCCAGCAGGGCCGGGACCGGATTGCGAATCGACCAGGACGAGACGTTCACGGCGCCACCCCGGATGCGGCCGCCTTGTTCGCGCGATCGGACAGCACCGCCACCTTTGCGCCCTCGGACAGGAAGGCGCCACCGCCGCTCACCACCTGTGCGTCGGCCGCCAGGCCGGACACCACCTCGATCCGGTCGCCTTCACGTCGCCCCGTGACCACCGGAACCGAATGCGCCAGGCTGGCGGCATCGACCGTGTACACGTACGAGCGTCCGTCGCGCATCACCAAGGCCGACTGCGGCAGGGTCAGCGCCGGCTGGGTGCCGGTCTGCAGCACGCCCGAGGCGAACATGCCTGCCCGCGCCGGGCTGTCCGGGGGCAGCTCGACGTAGAGCGTGGCCCGCCCGGTGGTGGCGCTCAAGGTCGGCCCGACGGTGCGCAGCCGCCCCCTCACCTGGTGTCCTGTGGGGAGCGTGACGCTGGCCGGCTGGTCCGGTGCAAGCAGCTTCAACTGGCTCGCGTCGATCTCGGGCCGCCACTCGACCCGTCCTTGGCGGACCAGGCGAAAGAGCTCTGCCCCCGCGCTGACCACATTGCCCAGCACCCCGCTCTTGGACGACACGATGCCGTCGTCGGGTGCGGTGACCCGGGTCTGCGCGAGCTTGAGCTCGATGCTGGCGAGGTCGGCCCGGGCGGACGCGAGCGAAGCCCTGGCCGTGGCTTCGGTCAGGCGGTATTCCTCGATCTTCTGATCGGGCAGGGCGCCGCTGCCCTCGGTCATGCGGCTGCGCTGCAGGTTGGAGGCGGCCTGCTCCAGGCTGATGCGGGCCTGCTGGACGACCGCCGTCTGCTTCTGGCGATCAATCTGCAGGCTGTCATCGGCGAGCAGGGCCAGCACCTGGCCGCGCCTGACCCTGGCGCCGACGTCGACCTTGAGTTCCTTCAGGCGCAGGCCGCCCGTCTCGGGGCTGATCACCACCTCCTGCCAGGCGACGATCTGCCCCGTGCCTTTCAGCTGCTGGGGCCACACCTCGGTCCGCGGGTGCAGCAGGGTGACGCTCAGCGCGGAAGGTGTTGAGGCCGCTGCTGCCGCGCTGGCGGCGTCTGGCGATCCTTTCTGGCACCCGGTCAGGCTTGCGGCCATGGCGACCATGGCCAGGGATCGGATGGCCGTGGCGCAGGTGTGTCGCTGGACGGGAAGGGAGGGCGTGTCGCGCGTCATCGCTCGGGCTTCGTCATGGAGAGGGGGTGCTTGCGGGGGCTGTGGCCACTTGGCCGGGCTCCCAGCCGCCACCCACGGCCTTGTAGAGGGCGATCCAGTACTGGACGCGGTCGCGCTGCAGCGTGATGCGCTGGATCTGGGCCGACAGCGCAGAGCGACGCGCCTCCTCGAGCGTCAGCAGGCTGACATTTCCTGCCCGCCAGTTGCTCTGCGTCGCCAGGAAGTACACCCGGTACTGCGACTCCGCGATCGCGGCCTGCTGGGGGCGGTGGACAGCGCTGTCCAGGTGGACCATGGCTTCCTCGACGTCCCGGATGATCTGGCGCACCCCCTGCCGATAGGCCGCATAGGCCGAGCGATAGGCGGCCTCTGCGCTGGACACCGCGGCCTGCCTTTCCCCGCCGTCGAAGATCGGCAGCGAGATCGAGGGGCCGAACGACCAGACCGACGACGGTGACCCGGTGGTCGCGGAAACGCCCACCGATCCGCTCAGGGACAGGCTGGGGTACTGCGCGGCCTGGGCCGCCCCGATCTCCGCGCTGGCCGCCGCCAATTCCCGTTCGAGCGAACCCAGATCGGGCCGCTGCCGGATCACCTCGGCGGGCACGGCGTTGATGGCCACCTGCTGGGGCTCTGGCAGCCCGTGCGGTGCGCTCGACAGCAGCGTCCGCAGGGGACGCTCGTCTGTCCCCGTCAGGTACACCAGGGCCTTGACGAGGAGATCGCACTGGGCCCGTTGATCCAGCAGCGTGTTGCGGGCACTGGCCAGGCTGGCACGGGCCAGGGCGCCATCGGCCGACGCCGTCAGGCCGGCGCGCACGGCGGCCTGCGTCGCGGTCTCGGTCTGGGCATTGGACTCGAGCTCCAGCTCGTAGGCCTCGACCAGCAGGCCGCAGGCCTTCCACTGCACATAGGTGTCGGCCACCTCGGCGGCCAGCGAGACACGGGCGTCATACCAGTCGCCGGTCCGGGCCTCGACCCGGGCCGCGGCGGCTTCCTCGTTGCGACGCAACTTGCCGAAGAGATCGATCTCCCAGGAGGCATCAAAGCCCGCGTTGCGCGCGGTCTGGGTCAGATCGGCCGTTCGCTCCCGGCTGGCTGAAGCCGAGGCTGTGACCGAGGGGAAGCCGCCCGAGTGGGTGGACTGGAGCGTCGCGCGAGCCTTCTCGATGCTGGCCCAGGCCTTCGCGAGGCTGGGGCTGTCCTCCTCGGCCATGGCCACCAGCCGGCCCACCGTGGGATCGTTGAACTGGTTCCACCAATGGGTCATCTCCGACGTCTTGCCACCATGGGGCAGCGGCGCCGCCCAGGTGCTTGGCGCGGCGGGCTCTGCCGGCCGATAGTCGGGCCCAACGGTCGTGCAAGCGACTGAGCCGAATGCAACAGCCAGAGAAAGTGAGGCCGTCCAGAGCAGTTTCATAGAGACAGGCTGGGTTGGAAAATCGAGACCCGACCTATCGTAGGGCGGGGGATGGGAGAGCAGCTTCGGTGGGCGTTAAGGGGAGTAAAACCGGCTGGTGCACCGGGTTCCCCTGGACGGGTTCCTGCTGGGCAGGCGGCGGGGGCGGAAGGGGTTCCCAGTCCAGCGGGGAGCAGGCCGATGTGGACGGTTGGTGCAGCCGTGCTTCCGGGCAGGGATCAAAGACAGGCGGGGGCGGCAACAGGATCTTCACCGCGAAGGTGATCAGCCCCGCGAGCAGGACAAGGCCGATGACCAGATTGAGGAAGATGTGAAGCGACACAGCGAGCCACGTGCGCCAGAACTGCGGCTGTGCTGTGAACGGATCTCTCATCGAACGGGGGCGTGCTGCATCGGGTGAGCCCATCCTAGGGGGGCCACCCCGCCGCATGCCGCCCGGCAGTGTTAGGCAGCGTAAAAGTGCCGTTGCCGCCGGGATGGCTGTTCAGTCTTCCAGCAGCTGGTAGCCTCTTCCGCGCACGCTCTGGATCCAGGATTGACCGTCACTGCGCAGCCCCAGCTTCTGCCGGATGCTGCTGATGTGGACATCGATCCGCCGGTCATAGGGCGCCAGGGGCTTGCCGAAGGCCTGCTGGGAAATTTCCTGCTTGCTGACCAACTGGCCCGCGTGCCGGGCCAGCACCTCCAGCAGGCCGAACTCGGTTCCTGTCAGCTCCAGATCCTGGCCTTGCCAACTGGCCCGCCGCGTGCCGGGCCACAGCACCAGACCGCCGGCCTGCAGGACCTTCGGCCCCGGAGAGGAGGGCAGGTCGCGCCCTTCGACCCGCCGCAGAATCGCCCGGATCCGCGCCACGAGTTCGCCAGGGGTGCAGGGCTTGGGCACGTAATCGTCAGCGCCCATGTCGAGGCCGACGATCCGGTCCACGTTGTCGCCACGGGCGGTCAGCATCAGTACGGGGATGCGACTGTTGGCACGGATGCGTCTCAAGGCTTCGGTGCCGGGCAGGCCCGGCATCATGATGTCCATCACGACGATGCTGTACTGCCTCGTCAGTGCTTCGGCAACGCCGGTTTCGCCGCTGTGCACGGCATGCGCGTCGAAGCCTTCGTGGCGCAGGTAGCGGGAGAGCATCGCCGTGAGGTCGACATCGTCATCGACGATCAGTACCTTGTGCATGCGAGGGTGTCGGTGAAATCCCGCGAGTATCAGCCGTTGATCCACGCCGGCCAAGAACCCCTGCGGGCTTTACTGAGCTTAACCCCGTGACGGGCATCTGCGGCGAGGGAGCTGCTTAGCATTTGCCGACTCCCGTTTTGGCGAAGCTTCTCCAGTGCCTTCTCTTGCAGCCTCTCTGTCGCGCTTCCGGTTCCCGCTGCGGGTGAGAACGGTCGCGTGAGCTCGCGCCGGGCACGCTGGCGTGTCACCGTCCTGCTGGCGGTGCTGGCTGTGCACATCGGGCTCGTGTACTTCGGCTGGACCCTGAAGGTGGCGGTGTCCGTCACGCGGGACACGCCGATCGTCACGCAGTTGCGTCTGATCCCCTTGCAGCCGCTGGCCTTGGCGCCGACGCAGGCGCGTCGATCCCCCGAGGGGGGGCCAGGCGCCGGGCGCGACGGGCTTCGTCCTGTCCCGCGCGTGCCATCCCGCGATCAGCTCGATCAGCTGTCTGCGCCCGCCGCACCGGTGCCTGTGGAGCCGAAGGCGGTGGCGCACGGTGTCGTTCCCGCAGGCCGCGGGCAGGTGGGCCTAGATGGCTCGGAGAATGCGGCGGCCGTGGAGGCTCCGGCCAGCCATCCGGCGTCCTCCCACATCTTCCAGGTCAGGAGCGCCAGTGGCCTGGCGTTGACCCCCGAGGACAAGGTGATGCAGGGCACACCGAAGAACCCGGCGCTGACGGACCCGCGCAGCAACACACCCAAGCCAACGTTCGAGGAGCGCTTCGCGATAGGAATGAACCCCGATCTGTGCGTCAAGGTTGAGCGCTTGCCGGATGGGTCCACCCGTCGCAGCCTGGTTCAGCGGGTGCGCGTGCCCACGCTCGCGGCCACCCGGGGCGTGGGGGCTGCGTCGGTGGGGGTGTGTCCTTGATGCGGTGGTGGCGAGGGGGCGGGTGCAGGTCATTGGCGCCTTTGGGGTCGCCGTTGAGGCGGTGCATACCGGGCGTTCTGCCAGCCTTGAGCGTGGGGCGCTTTTGGCCTGGAAGGCCCCATCCACGTGAGTGGCAGCAGATTTTGAAAATTCACTGAGAGAGTCATAATATTTCTGAAGAAAGAAATTTCCCTTGGATTTGGAGGCCCTCCGTCATGACCCCAGCCACTGCCGCCCTGGCCATCACCCCGCCCGATGCCGCCGCCGTGCTGGCCAAGGCCACCGCGCGGGCCAGCGCCTTGCTGGGCCTCAAGGGCGTGACCCTGGCCCGCACCCTGGGCCTGAGCGAGCCCACCGTGTCGCGGGTGCTCAAGGGCCAGAAGGGCCTGGCGCCCGATTCCAAGGAGGGCGAGCTGGCCCTGCTGCTGGTGCGGGTGTACCGCTCGCTGGACGCCCTGGTGGGCACCGACGACCAGAAGCGCCTGGCCTGGATGAGTTCCTACAACCAGGCCCTGGGTGGCGAGCCGCTGCAGCTGATCCAGAAGGCCGAGGGCCTGGTGGCCACGCTGAACTACCTGGACGCGATGCGGGCCCCGGCCTGAGCCGCGGCCGCGCGGACCCGCCATGGACTGGCAGCCCGACTGGTTCGAGGGCAACATCCGTCCCCAGGCCACGCTCGCCTGGCGCGGGGTGGAGGCGCAGCATGTGGTCTCCACCATGCGCCTGGTGGACAGCGCCGCCGAGCAGGACCTGCTGGAGCAACTGCTCGAAGGCAGCAAGCCCGCCCTGCCGCCGGCCGCCCGGCCGCTGCACTACCTGCTGGCCACGCCGTTTCGCTACCGCCCGCCGCACGCGAGCCGCTTTCGGGCGCCGCACAGCCCGGGCCAGTGGTACGGCGCGCAGACGCTCTACGCCGCCTGTGCCGAGGTGGCCTACTGGCGCCACCGCTTCATCCTGGACAGCGCCGGCCTGTCCGGGCGCGAGCTGCTGACCGAGCACACCTTCTTCCAGGGCGCCGTCCGGGGCCTGGCCATCGACCTGACCCAGCCGCCCTGGGACCAGGCCCAGGCCCTGTGGACCCACGACAGCGACTACCGCGCGCCCCAGACCGTGGCCCGCTCGGCCCAGATCCGCGGCGTGCAGTGGCTGGCCTATGCCTCGGTGCGGGCGCCGGGCCACCGCTGCGCCGTGGTCTTCGACCCGGCCTGCCTGGCCGAGCCGCCCGGCGGCCTGGACGCCACCCAGCAGACCTGGCACTGCAAGGCCACCGCGCAGCGGGTGATGTTTGCGCGCGGGCCGGAACGGCATGAGTGGGCGTGGGAGAGGTGAGGGTTCTGGGCCAGCGCGGTCGCTGTATGCTTCGTTTCTTTACTCCAAAGGATCTCGACATGGCACTGGCCAAGAAGAAGCGCATCGGCAAGCGGACCGTTTCCGCCAAGCAAGTCCGCAAGGTGGCCAGCGGTCGCAAGCGCCGCAAGTCGGACGGCACCCAGCCCTCCAAGGTGGTGTTCCCCACCCCGGCGGCCTGACGTCTCAGGCCCGCAGATCGCACCCAGGCGGCTTTGCCGGGCGCGATCTGCGTTTTTTGCGGGCCGTGACGGCCCGTCCCCGCGTCAGCCTGCCACGGCCTTGCGGGTCTTCCACAGCGACACCAGCACGCCGCCGGCGATCAGGCCGAAGGTCACGCTCAGCGAGAGCGTTGCCGGGATCTTGCCGATCAGGCCCACCAGGAAGATCTTGCCGCCGATGAACACCAGCACCAGGGCCAGCGCGTACTTGAGGTATTGGAAGCGGTGGATCATGGCCGCCAGCGCGAAGTACAGCGCCCGCAGGCCCAGGATGGCGAAGATGTTGCTGGTGTAGACGATGAAGGGGTCGGTGGTGATGGCGAAGATGGCCGGCACCGAGTCGACCGCGAACACCAGGTCCACGCACTCCACCAGCACCAGAGCCAGCAGCAGCGGCGTGGCAAAGCGCTCGACCCGACCGGTGGCCGCGTCGCGTTCGCGCACCCAGAAGGCGTTGCCGCGCAGGCCGTCGGTCACCCGCATGTGCCGCTTCAGGAACTTCAGCACCGGGTTGTTGGCGATGTCGGGCGTGTGGTCGGCGAGGAACCACATCTTCACGCCGGTGATGACCAGGAAGGCGCCGAACAGGTAGAGCACCCAGCCGAACTGGCTGACCAGCGTGGCGCCCAGGCCGATCATCAGGGCCCGCAGCACGATCACCCCCAGGATGCCCCAGAACAGCACGCGGTGCTGGTACCGCCGCGGGATGGCGAAGAAGGTGAAGATCAGCGCGATGACGAAGACGTTGTCCATGGACAGCGACTTCTCGATCAGGAAGCCGGTGTAGTAGTCCATGCCACTTTGCGCGCCCAGGTACCACCAGACCCAGGCACCGAACAGCAGGGCCACGCTGATGTAGCCGGCCGACAGCAGCAGGCTCTCGCGCACGCCGATCTCGCGGTCGTCCTGGTGCAGCACGCCCAGGTCGAAGGCCAGCAGGGCGATGACGATGGCGATGAAGAGCAGCCAGATCCAGGCCGGCTTGCCCATGAAGTCCACGGAGAGGAGGGGGAGCAGGAGGTCCATGCGAGGCTCTCAGGAATGGCTGTGGAGGCGGCGGCGACGTGGCCTAGTTTGCGCAGAGACAGGGTGCGAACAAATCAGCGTTTTGCGCAATTAAGATTCGGATTTCCCGCACCGAACGTCCGCCAGCGAGGCCCGCATGCTGAACTACCGCCATCTGCACTACTTCTGGGTGGTCACGAAGGAGGGCGGCTTTGCCCGGGCGGCCGAGCGCCTGGGCATGGCGGTGCAGACCATCAGCGCCCAGGTGCGTGAGCTGGAGAAGGCGCTGGGCCATCAGCTGCTCAAACCCGCCGGACGCGGCGTGGCACTCACCGAGGCGGGCCAGGCCGCCTTCGCCCGGGCCGAGGAGATCTTCCAGATCGGCCAGATCATTCCCGATGAGGTGCGGCAGGCCGCCAGCGGCCCCGTGGTGCGCCTGGCGGTGGGCTTTTCGGACGGCATCTCCAAGCTGGCCGCCCATGCCTTGCTGGCGCCGGTGCTGGCCACCCCGAACCTGCGCCTGGTCTGCCATGACGGCGAGTTCGAGCAGTTGCTGGGCGAGCTGGCGCTGCACCACCTGGATCTGGTGCTGGCGGGCCAGGCGGCGCCGCGCAACCCCAATCTGCGCCTGGCCAGCGAACGCCTGGTGAATGCACCGGTGGACTGGTACGGGCCGGCCCCCCTGGTCGGCAAGGCCCAGCGCGACCGCTTCCCCGACTGCCTGAACGAGTTGCCCGTGCTGCTGCCCACCGGCCATTCGGTCCTGCGGGTGACGCTGGACCATTGGTTCGAGGCGCAGGGCCTGCGGCCGCGCATCGTCGGCGAGTTCGAGGACAGCGCGCTGCTGGCGGTGTTCGCCGCGCGCGGGTTGGGGGTCTTCCCGGTCAGCCGGCTGGGGGCGGGCGACATGGGCCTGCTGCGCGGCCTGCGTCTGCTGGGCAGCGGCGAGGGCGTGCAGGAGGAGATCCACGCCATCCTGTCCCGCCGTGGGCGCCACCACCCGCTGGTGCAGCAGGTGATGGAAGCCGCCCTGGCCGGCGCGGGCGGCGCGGGCGGCTGATCCGGCACCCGCGCCCGTGAGGGCCCGGGGCACGTCATGCCGGTCGGCCCTCGACGGCGGAGAACATTCCTGTTTTTCCGAAGTGAATGTTCTCAAAACCCTGCTTTTTCCGGCGGGCGAATGGGCCGACAGTGCGGGGACCCCGTCATTCACTGGAGACCCCGATGCAAGTGCTCTTCAAACCCCGTCATCCGGGCGCGGCCGAGCTGCGCGAACTGACCGAGCGGCGCGTGCGCTTCGTGCTGCGGCGCCTGGGCGCACGGGTGCCCCGTGCCGAGGTGCAGATGTGGGACGAGAACGGCCCGCGTGGTGGCGTCGACAAACGCTGCCAGGTGGCCTTGCATGCCGAGGGTGCCGGTGCCGTGGTCGTCACCGCCGTGGCGAGCAACTGGCACGCGGCACTCAACGATGCGCTGGCGCGTGCCGCGCGCTTCCTGCTGCGCCAGTGGCGCCGCGGCACCGACACCCGTCGCATGCGCCAGCGCCTGCCCGAACCGGCTTGAAACCCGACCGAAACACCAACGAGGATCCCATCATGAACCCCCTGTCATCCAATGCTTCGACCGTCCGTTCTGCACCGGCCGTGGCAGTCCCCCTGCGCGGCCTGCGCAGTGCCAGCGCCGACCGCGTGCTGCGCAACACCTATGCCCTGCTGGCCATGACCCTGTTGTTCAGCGCGGCCGTGGCCGCTGCCGGCGTGGTCTGGCAGTTGCCGGCCCCGGGGCTGCTGCTGACGCTGGTCGGCTACTTCGGCCTGCTGTTCGGCATCCGCCGGCTGCAGAACAGCGGCTGGGCGCTGCCCCTGGTGTTCGCCCTGACCGGCTTCATGGGCTACACGCTGGGCCCGGTGCTCGCCCGCATGCTGGCCCTGCCGGGCGGTGCGCAGGTGGTGACGCTGGCGCTGGCGGCCACGGGCGTCACCTTCCTGGCCCTGTCCGCCTGGGTGCTGACGACCCGGCGTGACTTCAGCTTCATGGGCGGCTTCCTGTTCGCCGGCATGGTCATTGCCCTGCTCGCCGGCCTGGGCGCGGTCTTCCTGCAGATGCCGGCCCTGGGCCTGGCGGTGTCGGCCATGGTGGCGCTGCTGTCGGCCGGGATGATCCTGTTCGAGACCAGCCGCATCGTGAACGGCGGTGAGACCAACTATGTGCTGGCCACCGTCAGCCTCTATGTCTCGCTGTTCAACCTGTTCACCAGCCTGCTGAGCCTGTTCGGCATCGGCGGCAGCGACGAGTGAGGGCCTGAGCCCGCCGGGGACCGCCTGTCAGGCGCCGAAGCGTGCGGCCCGGCGGACGATGTCCTCGCGCGCCTCGCGGTACTCGGCCTTGAGCTGGTCCACCAGTTCGGCCACGCTGGGCACGCTGTCGATGGAGCCCACGCCCTGGCCGGCGCCCCAGATGTCGCGCCAGGCCTTGGCCGCGCTGTTGCCGCCCGAGCCGAAATCCATCTTGCTCTTGTCGGCGCTGGGCAGGTGGTCCGGGTCCATGCCGGCCGCGGCGATGCTGGGCTTGAGGTAGTTGCCCGGCACGCCGGTGAACAGCGAGGAATAGACGATGTCCTCGGCGCGGGTGTCCACCAGCATCTGCTTGTAGGCGTCCACTGCGTTGGCCTCCTGCGTGGCGATGAAGCGGGTGCCCATGTAGGCGAAGTCGGCCCCCAGGGCCTGGGCCGCCAGGATGGACTGGCCGTTGGCGATGGCGCCGGCCAGGGCGATCGGGCCCTGGAAGATGCGGCGGATCTCGGGCAGCAGGGCGAAGGGGCTCAGCGTGCCGGCATGGCCACCGGCGCCCGCGCACACCAGGATCAGGCCGTCCACGCCGGCCTCGATGGCTTTCTCGGCATGGCGGATGGAGATCACGTCATGGAAGACCACGCCGCCGTAGCTGTGCGCTGCGGCCACCAGCTCGGCCGACACCTGCAGGCTGGTGATGATGATGGGCACCTGGTGCTTGACGCAGGTCTCCATGTCGCGCATCAGCCGGTCGTTGCTGCGGTGGCAGATCTGGTTGACGGCAAAGGGCGCGGCCGGGCGCTCGGGGTGGGCCGCGTCGTGGGTGGCCAGCTCGGCCTTGAGCTGGGAGAGCCACTCATCCAGCAGCTCGGCCGGGCGGGCGTTGAGCGCCGGGAAGGAGCCGACAATGCCGGCCTTGCACTCGGCTGCCACCAGGCGCGGGTTCGAGACGATGAACATCGGCGAGGCGATGACCGGCAGGCTGAGCCGGGATTGCACGCTGTCGAGCCAGGACATGGACGGTCTCCTTCGGGTGCCACGCTTGCGTGGTTAACACTGTTATTGATGCGATGAGTTTACAGCGTTAAGTAAGATGGCGCCATGCCCCCCTCGTTGTCATCCGAACAGGTCCTGGAAGCCCGCGCGCGCATCCGCGCCGTGGCCGAGCAGCAGTTTGCCGAGCGCGGCATCGAACAGACCTCGATGCGCAGCATCGCCCAGGCGCTGGGCTGGACGGCCACTGCGCTGTACCGCTACTACGACAGCAAGGAAGCCCTGCTGGCCGCCACCCGTGCCGCCGCGCTGGACCGGTTGTCGGCCGCGCTGGAAGCGGCCCAGCAGGGCCCGGGCGATGTGTGGGACCGCTCGCGTGCGGTGGGCCAGGCCTATGTGGACTTCGCCTTTGCCGAGCCGGCGGCCTATGGGCTGATCTTTGCCTACACCCAGCCGCAGGAAGACGCCTACCCCGATCTGGCCGCGGCCAACGCCCGCTCGCGCCGCACCATGGTGGCCTATGTGGAGGACCTGGTGCGGGCCGGGCAACTGGAGGGTGACCCCGACCTGCTGGGCCATGTGTACTGGGCGGCCATGCACGGCGCGGTGGTGCTGCAGATGTCGGGCAAGCTGGCCGCCGATGGGCCGGGCTTCGACGCCATCCGGCGCGAGGGGGCGCGGTTGATCACCAAGGGCGCGCTAGGATCACGCGCCAAACCGCGTGAATGAAAGGTCTCCCATGCGCGTTGCTCTGATCGGCGGGGTCACCCTGCTGTGTGCCGTGTTCGCGGGCTGTGGCGCCGATGTGGCTGGCGCGGCGGCCACCACGGCCACCCTGGAAGCCCAGGCCGCCAGCCAGGCCCAGGCTCAGGAGGCGAAGATCCAGAAGGACCTGAACGCCGCCATGCAGGCCGGCCAGCAGGCCACGGCCTCAGCCGTCGACCCCTGAGGCTGGCGCGGCCGGCAACCAGAGCCGGGCGCACAGCCCGCCCTGCGGGCCTGGCCGCAGCTCCAGCCGGCCCCCATGCAACTGGGCGATGCGCTCGACGATGGCCAGGCCCAGCCCGGTGCCGGGCGCACCGCTGCGCGCCGCTTCGCCCCGCACAAAGGGCTGGCGCAGGCGCTGGGCATCGGCTGCCGCAATGCCCGGCCCCCGGTCGCGCACCTCGATCCACACGCCCCCATCGGCCTGCCCGGTGTGCAGTGACACCGGCGCCCGCCCATGCCGCCAGGCGTTGCCCAGCAGATTGCTGAGCACGCGCCGCAGGGCCCGGGGCCGGCCCCGCACCGGCGGCACGGGTTGCAGGTCCAGCGTGACCGGGTGCTGCGGGTCGGCCAGGTCTCGGGCCACCTCCCGACCCAGTTCGTGCAGGCACAGCGGCTGATCCGGCTCGGCACCTTCGGGGCGGGCGAAATCCAGGAACTGGCCCACGGCCTCGTCGATCTGGTCGATGCCGCGCACCATGCCCTCGCGCAGCGCGGCCTCGGTGTCGCGGGGCAGCAGCTCCACGTACAGGCGCAGCTTGGTCAGGGGGGTGCGCAGGTCGTGCGAGATGCCGGCCAGCATCACGCCGCGTTCCTGCTCGGCGGCGGACAGGCTGCTGACCAACTGGTTGAAGCTGCGTCCCAGGGTGGCGATCTCCAGCGGCCCGTCCTCCGGCAGCGCGGGCGGCCGTTCATCGCGGGCCACCGCTTCGGCCGCGGCCACCACCCGCGCCAGCGGCCGGTGCAGTCGCCGTTGCAGCCACAGCGCGCTGGCCAGGGCCAGCAGCACGCCCACAGCGGCCATGGTCACCAGCGCGCCCGGCAGGCTGCGGTCGGGCACCACCTCGGGCAGCACGATCTGATAGAGCTGGCCCTCCAGCGGCAGGGTGATCAGCAGGCTGCCGGGGTGCTCGGGTTCGGGTTGCACGCGCATCTGTTGGCCCGCCAGGCGTTCGCTCAGGGCGGCGACGATCTCGTCGTCCAGACGCAGACGCAGCACCATCCAGGGCGCGCGGGGCGAGGCCGCCGGGGGGGGCGCGGCCAGGGCATTGCGGTTGAAGCGTGCCACAAAGGCCTGGCGTTGGGCCACCGGCAGCCCGGCCAGGCCGGCCTGCACTGCCTCAATCTGGCGCGCGGCCAGTTCGGCCAGGTGTTCCACCCGAGGCTGAAACACCAGCCGGCTCACCAGGCCCACGCCCAGCAGCTGGCCCAGGAGCAGCAGGCCCACCAGCAGCAGCGCATGGCGGCCCACCAGGGTGCGGGGCCAGTTCATCCGGGCCGCCGCTCGCCATCGGGGGTGAAGACATAGCCCACGCCCCAGACGGTCTGGATGAAGCGCGGCGCCGAGGGCTGCGTCTCGATGAGTTTGCGCAGCCGCATGATCTGCGAGTCGACCGCGCGATCGGTCACCTCGTGTTCGCGGCCGTGGGCCAGTTCGATCAGCCGGTCGCGCCCCAGGGGCCGCCGCGGGTTCAGCGCCAGGGCCTGCAGCAGCTGGAACTCGCCCGTCGTCAGCGCCACGGCCTGCCCGTCGCGGGTCAGGCTGCGGGCCTCCAGGTTCAGGGCGTAAGGGCCGAAGCGCAGCACCGTGTCCAGCGCCGGGCCCCGGTGGGCGCCCAGCACCTGCTGGCGGCGCACCAGGGCCTGGATGCGGGCCAGCAACTCGCGCGGGTGGAAGGGCTTGGCCAGGTAGTCGTCGGCCCCCATCTCCAGGCCCACCACCCGGTCCACCGGGTCGCCGCGGGCGGTCAGCATCAGGATGGGGATGGTCTCGCCCTGGTGGCGCAGGCGCCGGCACAGGCTCAGCCCGTCTTCGCCGGGCATCATCAGGTCCAGCACCAGCACGTCGAAGCGCTCACGCGCCAGCAAGGGCGCCACCGTTCCGGCATGGGGTTCGGTGCGCACCTGGCAGCCCTGGTCGCCGAGGTAGCGCTGCAGCAGGCTGCGCAGCTCCGCCTCGTCGTCCACCACCAGCACCTTGACCATCTCTGACATGCCGTGATGGTAGGGGCGTCTTCCGGCGCAGGCCGGCGCCAGATGTGGCAAACGATGGCAGAACTGTCACCTCCGCCACATCCTGCCACGAGCGCCCTGCCGGCTGCCATGGTTGCACCACAGAGCCTGTCCACCATGGCGTCATGGGCTGGTGGCCTCGGGTCGATGGGCGATCCGCAAGGCCACGGGCCAGCCCCATGCAAGGAGAGCGCTGATGTCCCGAACCTTCCACTCACTGATCCTGGGCCTGTTGTTGGCCGTGGGCACCGCTGGGGCGCAGGCCCAAGGGGATGCCCGCATGCAGCGTCTGCAGGAGGAACTGCAGCAGCGCTTTGCCAAGGCCGACGCCAACCACGATGGCCTGCTGAGCCGTGAAGAGGCCCAGGCCGGGATGCCCCGGGTCTACCAACAGTACGACGCGATCGACACCGGCCACAGCGGGGCCCTGCGCCTGGAGGACATCACCCGCTTCATCGCGCAGCAGCGCGCCGGTCGTTGAGCAGGGGTCTGTGTTGACGGCTGTTGGTGACGGCGGCGTGAAGCCGCCAGGGCGTGCCCGGTGGCGGATGGCTGGGGGACGGCTGGCCGCGGTGCTGTTCGCCGGGCTGCTGGTGGCTTGGGGAACCGAATGGTGGGCCCACCGGTCGGCGCCGGACCCCGTGTCCGGGGGACCGGGCCCGGTGGCGACGGTGCCGCCAGCCCGTGGGTCGGGCGAGTTGGTGGCCAGGGACCAGACCAGCCTGGTCAGCCGCAGTGCCCTGCGGGTGGTGGCCCTGGCCGTCGATGTGGGCGACCGGGTGGTCCGCGGGCAGATCCTGGTGCAGCTGGACGCTGATGAACTGCAGGCCGACGTGGCAGGGGCCCGCGCCGCCTGGGACAGCGCCCGCCAGGCCCGCGAGGCGGCGCTGCGGGCGCTGGAGCGGGCCCAGGTGCTGCGCCAGCAGGCGCAGGCCGATGGCGAGCGGGCGGACCAGCTCTCGGTGCTGTCGGCCGACGCGCTGGCGCCCACCGAGCTGGACGCGCGCCGGGCGGCGGCGCGCACCAGCGCACTCGATGTCCAGGCCGCCCAGGCGCAGTTGCAGGCCACCGAGGCCGCGCAGGTGCAGGCGCGGGCCGCCTGGGAGGCCACCCGGGCCCGCCTGGCGGAGGCCAGCTTGCGTGCGCCCTTCGCCGGGGTGGTGACCGCGCGCACCTGCAGCGTGGGGGATGTGGTCTCGCCGGGGCAGCCCTGCCTGACCGTGGTGGCCCTGGAGTCGCTGCGGGTGCAGGCCCGGTTCGACGAGTCGCTGTTGAGCCGCATGCGGCTGGGCGATGCGGCCCAGGTGTGGCTGAAGTCGCAACCGGACACCCCCGTGACGGCGCAGGTGGTGCGCCTGAACCGGGCGGTGGATGCCGACACCCGCGAGTTTTCGGTGGACCTGCGCCTGAGCACCCTGCCGCCCAACTGGGCGCTGGGGGAACGGGCCCTGGTGGTGCTGCCCCATGAGGCTGCGGTCCTGCCGCCGGGAGGCCGCTGATGCGCGCACCCTCATTGGCCATGAGCGGCCTCATCGCGGCGGTGATCTCGGCCCTGATCAGTCTGCTGGCCGGGTTGTGGTGGCAGAGCGTGCGGGTCGATCTGCGGGCGCGAGTGGATCAGATCGCGGGGCAGGCCTACCTGGCCGGGGTGATGACGGTGCATGCCACCTCGGCCCCGGCGTCGGGGGGCTGTCCTGCGCATTCTTGTCTCGACGCGGCGAAGCCGCCGCGGGCGCTGGTCAAGGAGGGGCCATGAACCTGGCCGTGAAGGACATCCGCGCCAACCTGGCGCGCTTTCTGCTGACCGGCCTGGGGGTGGGGCTGACCCTGCTGGCGGCCATGTCGATGACGGGCCTGTACCACGGCATCGTGGCCGATGCGCTGGCCATCATCGACGACTCGGGGGCCGACCTGTGGGTGATCCAGGCGGGCACCGAAGGCCCCTTCGCCGAGGGCTCCTCCATCGACCGCCGCACCCTGGCGCGCACGCTGGCGGTACCCGGCGTGCGCGCGGCGCGCCAGTTCACGCTGCAGTCGCGGCGCTTCGAGATCCGCGGCGCCACGGTGCGCGGCTCGCTGATCGGGCTGGACTACCCCGCCGACCGGGGCGACTGGATTCCGCTGCAGGCCGGGCGCTCCCTGGCGGCCGGCCGCGGCGAGGCCATCGCCGATGAATCCACTGGCCTGCGCCTGGGTGACGTGCTGGACCTGGATGGCACCCTCGTCACGGTGGTGGGCCTGGCGCGCCACTACCTGGACTCCAGCGGTAATCCGGTGGTGGCGCTGGGCATCAACGACGCGCTGGACGTGCAGACCCGCCGACCCCCGGATGCCGTGGCCATTGCCCGCGAGGCCGGGCGGCCGGTGCTGACGGGCCGCGGGGCCAATGTGGCGGCCATCATGGTGGACTTGGCGAGCCCGGCGGATGCCGCCGCGGTGCGTCGCACCATCGACCGCTGGGGCGACGTGGTGGTGATGAGTGCCGAAGAGCAGCGCACCGTGTTCCTCTACGGCCGGCTGGGCCGCCTGCGCGGGCAGATCCTGATGTTCACCGCGGTGCTGCTGCTGGTGAGCGCGGTGGTGATCGCGGTGACCATTTACACGATGACGCTGGAGAAGCGCCACGAGATCGCCCTGCTCAAGCTGATCGGCAGCCCCAACGGGCCCATCGTCTCGATGATCCTGCAGCAGGCCCTGGCCCTGGGCGTGCTGGGCTATGGCGTGGCGTTGCTGTTGGGGCCGCTGATCTGGCCCTGGTTCCCCCGTCGCCTGGTGCAGCCGCCGCAGGACTTCCTGATGTTCGCCGCCATCGTGCTGGCGCTGTGCGGGCTGGGTGCGCTGTTGGGCATCTGGAAGGCCCTGCAGGTCGAGGCGCGGGAGGTGCTGTCATGAGCACCATGCCCGTCACCGCGGTGCCGGCGCTGGAGCTGCGCGGGGTGAGCAAGGTCTACGGCCGGGGCGATACCGCGGTGGCGGCGTTGTCGCAGGTCAGCGTGCAACTGCAGACGGGCCAGATGGCCGGCCTGCTGGGGCCCAGCGGGGCGGGCAAGTCCACGCTGCTGATGATGGCCGGGCTGCTGGAGGAACCCACCGAGGGCGAGGTCTGGCTGCAGGGCCGCCTGGCCAGCGGGGCGCAGCGCGCCATCGGGGACCCCCGGGCCTTTCGCCGCGCCTGCATCGGCTTTGTCTTCCAAAAGCCCAACCTGGTGTCCTTCCTCACCGGCCTGGAGAACGTGCTGCTGGCGCTGGAGATCAACGGCCTGCGCGGTGCCCCCGCCGAGGCCCGCGCGATGGAGCTGCTGAGCTACCTGGACGTGGCCCACCGGCGCGACAACCTGCCCAGCCAGCTCTCCGGTGGCGAGCAGCAGCGCGTGGCCATCGCCCGCGCCCTGGCCAACCGCCCGCCGCTGCTGCTGGCCGACGAGCCCACCGCGGCCCTGGACAGCCAGCGCGGCCGGCAGGTGATGACCCTGTTCCACCGCGTGGCCCGCGACACCGGGGCCGCCGTGCTGGTGGTCACGCACGACCACCGCAGCCTGGACCTCTTCGACCGCATCCTGGACATGGACGACGGTCACTTGAAGGAGCGCTTGCTTGACTCTTCCCCTTCATCCTCCGCGACGGCCTGACGCCGTGCTCCGGGGCCTTCCCCGCAGGGCATGGGGGGCCGGCTGGGGGCTGGCCTCCCTGGTCTGCGGGGCCCTGGCTGGCTGTGCCCACGCGCCCGAGCCCCCCACGTTGGCCACGTTGACCGCCTTCACTGCGCCAGCGCAGTTCTTGCAGGCCGCCGTGCCTGTGAGCGCCTCCGCACCTGCAGCTTCGCCTGCATCGGCCACTGCCCCCGAGGCCCCGCCCTGGTGGCAGGCCCAGGGCGACCCGCTGCTGGACCGGCTGATGGCTCTGGCCCTGGCCCACAACGCGGACCTGGGGGCGGCCAAGGCCCGCATCGACGAGGCCCGGGCCGCCGCCGGCCTGGACGAGGCCGCGCGTCGCCTGCAGCTCAGCGCCGGACCCAGCGTGGGGCGCAGCCGCAGCTCCGAACACCTGGACCCAGCATGGCAGATCCGCAGCACCACGGGTGGCGTAGCACCCCCCGTGACGGTGGAGACCGAGCCGGCCAGCACGCGCCTGCGGCTGGGCCTGGATGCCTCCTACGAGGTGGACCTGTGGGGCCGGTTGAGCGAAACCGCCCGCGCCTCCGCCCATGAGGCCCAGGCCACGGTGCTGGACCTGGAAGCGGCCCGTCGGGCGCTGACCCTGTCGGTGGCCAGCACCTACGAAGCCCTGCGCGTGCACCAGGGCCAGCTGCTGTTGCGGGACGAGCTGGCGCAGCTGGCGCTGCAGCGCTGGCATCTGGCCCAGGCCAGCGCGCAGGCCGGCCTGGGCGATGCCGGCGAGGCCGATGCGCTGGAGGCGGCCCTGCGCGATGCCCAGCTGCAGGCCAGCCAGATCCGCCAGCAGTACGCCCAGGACTTCCATGCCCTGTCCGTGCTGTGCGGGGTGGCCGTGGACCAGCTGCCGGCCGTGAACGACACGCAGGGGACGCCGGTGCCGCTGCCGCCGCTGTCCGATGTGCCCTCGCGCGTGCTACAGCGCCGCCCCGACGTGCAGGCCGCTGAGCTGCGCCTGCAGGCGGCGCTGGACCGGTTGGGCGCGGCGCGGGCGGCCAACTTCCCGAGCCTGCTGCTGACCACCTCGCTGGGCCGCGAGTCCAGCGCCCTGTCCACGCTGCTGGACCCGGGCAGCCTGGTCTGGTCGCTGGGGCTGCAGATCAGCCAGTCGGTGTTGGACGGCGGGCGGCGGACGGCGCAGGCCGATGCGGCCCGGGCCCGGCTGGACGAGGCCGCCCAGGCCTACCAGGGCACGCTGCTGCAGGCCCTGCGGGAGGTGGAGGACGCCCTGGTGGCCGAACAGGCCGTGCAGGACCAGCTGCGCCAACAACAGGCCGCCGCCGAGGCGGCCCACCGCCAAGCCCTGCGCCAACTGCAGCGGGTGGACGTGGGCCTGGGCCGGCGCACCGACGCGCTGGCCGCCCAGCAGACCGCCTTGCAGCGCGAACTCACGCTGCTGGACCTGCGTCAGCAGCTCTTCCTGGCCCAGGCCACCTTGCGCAAGGTGATGGCCTGGCCGGCATGAGCCGCCTCACTTGGCCGCCATGCGGATGGCGCCGTCCAGGCGGATCACCTCGCCGTTGAGGTAGGTGTTGTCGATGATGTGGGCCACCAGGCGGGCGTACTCGTCGGGCTCGCCCATGCGCGCGGGGAAGGGCACCATCTTGCCCAGCGCGTCCTGCACCTCGGTGGGCATGCCCTTCATCATCGGCGTGCCCATGATGCCCGGGGCGATGGTCATCACGCGGATGCCGTGGCGCGCCAGCTCGCGGGCCACCGGCAGCGTCAGCGCCACCACGCCGCCCTTGGAGGCCGCATAGCCGGCCTGGCCGATCTGGCCATCGAAGGCCGCCACCGAGGCGGTGTTGACGATCACGCCGCGCTCGCCCTGGGCATCGGGCTGGCCCTTGGCCATCGCGTCGGCCGCCAGGCGCAGCATGTTGAAGGTGCCGATCAGGTTGATCTGCACCGTGCGGGCAAAGCTTTCCAGCTTATGCGGGCCCTCGCGGCCCAGCACCTTCTCGGCCGGGGCCACGCCGGCACAGTTGATCAGGCCGTTGAGCTGGCCGAAGGCCGACAGCGCGGTGTCCACCGCGGCCTGGGCGCTGGCGGGGTCGGACACATCGGCCTGCACGAAGCGGGTCGCCGGACCCAGGGCCTCGGCCTGGGCCTGGCCGGCGGCGGCGTTCATGTCCACCAGCACCACGCGGGCACCCTGGCCCACCAGGCGCTGCGCGGTGGCCGCGCCCAGGCCGGAGCCGGCGCCGGTGACGATGAACACGCCGTGTTCGATTTGCATCGCTTGTCTCCTGTTTTGTGATGGATGACGGCCCACACCGGACGGGGGCCGGGTGAGGAGCCGCGGGCTGCATGATCCCTGGCGGGCCAGCCTATCACGCCGTCGGGACAGGGTGCCCGCATAAGATGCACGGCTTGCCCATGGCCCCTTCCCGATCCACCGCCTCTGACCCGCAGGGCCCTCCGTTCCTGCCGATGAGCCTGCCTTTGCGCAGGCTGATGCCTTTGCTGGCGCTGTTGTTGACGGTGTCCTCGATTGCGGTGGCGGGGCGGGCCACCTGGGCCGAATGGGTGCGTCTGCAGGCGGCGGACCAGGCCAGCCAGGCTTTGCAGGATTTCCGCCTGGCCCTGGTGGCGGCCGAGATGGCCTCGCGCGAGCGGGGGCCCGCGAACGCGGTGATGGGCCAGGGGGCGGCTGCGGGGGCGGCGCTGCGCCAGCACCTGGCCCTGGCGCGCGGGCGCACCGACGAGGCCTTTGCCGCGTTGCAGGCCGCGCTGCTGGTGCGCACCGCAGACCCGCGCCATGCCGCGGCGCTGTCGCATTTCGGCCATGCCCAGCGGCAGTTGCAGGAAGGACGCGCCCGCGTGGATGGGGTGGCCAGGTTGCCCCAGCCGCAGGCCAATGCCGAGGTGATTCGGGCAGCGGTGGCCGCCATGGCCGCGGTGATCCCGGAGCTGATGCCGGCGGTGGAGGCCGCGGCCGATGGGCTGCAGCGGGCCGCCCCCGCCATCGGTGGCGAAGTCCAGGCGGCCAAGATGGCCGCCGACCTGCGGGAACAGGCCGGCCTGCTGGGCTCGCACCTGACGGCCGCGCTGGCCTTGCAGCGGCCGCTGACGCACGACGAACAGCTGACGTTGGCACGCACCCGGGGGCGCATCGACCAGCTGCGCGAGCAACTGGCCCTGCGCCAGGAGGGCCAGGTGGCCGACGAGCCGACGCTGCACAGCGCCTGGAGCCAGGTGCAGACGCGCTACTTCCAGACGGGGCTGGCCATGGTCGAGGCGGTGATCCGCCAGGGTGAGCAGCGGGGCGACTATGGCCTGCGGCCCGCCCGCTTCGCCGAGGTCTATGTGCCGCAGATGGACGCCATCGTCGTGCTGCGCGATCGGTTGCTGGGCGACATCTCCGCCAACGTGGCCGGTGAGGCGCAGGCGGCCCGTCAGGCCCTGGCACTGACCGCCGGGGTCACGGCGGTCAGCCTGCTGCTGCTGATCCTGATGGTGGCGACCCTGCAGCGCCGCCTGTTGCAGCCGCTGGGCGCCACCATCCGGGTGCTGCACGGCATGGCCCGTGGCGACTACACCCGCACGCTGCCCGAGGTGCGGCACCGCGACGAGATGGCCGAGGTGGTGCAGGCGGTGAAGACGCTGCGCCAGCATGCCTTGCTGCAGGAGGCGAGGGAGGAGGAGCGCAGCGCGCTGATCGCCCGGCTGAACTTGCGCTCCAACACCGATTTCCTGACGGGCTTGGCCAACCGCCGCTGCTTCGTCCACACGGCGCAGCAGGCCCTGGAGTCGGCCAGCCTGGCGGGCCGGCCGGTGGCGCTGGTGCTGCTGGACATCGACCATTTCAAGTCGGTCAACGACCGCTTCGGCCATGAAACCGGTGACCAGGCCCTGGTGCATGTGGCCCGCGGCATCCGCGCGGTCACCCGGCCCTCGGACCTGGCAGCCCGCCTGGGGGGCGAGGAGTTCGTCGTGCTGCTGGAGGGGGCCGACGGCGAGCAGGCCCGGCAGTTCGCCGAACGCCTGCGCGAACACCTGTGCACCCAGCGGCTGCCCCTGGCGGACGGTGTTGAACTGGCCGTGACGGCCAGCCTGGGGGTGGCCCTGCAGGACGGCGGCATCGGCGACCTGGATGGCCTGATGAAGGCGGCCGATGCGGCCATGTACCGGGCCAAGGCCGCCGGGCGCAACTGCGTGGTCGTGGGCTAGACGGCAGGGTGGCCGGGGGCGGGGACGGGCGACAATACCCGCTTCGTTCTGAACCGGTGTTCCCATGTTCCGTACCCTGCTCAAGTCCAAGATCCACCGCGCCGTTGTCACCCACTGCGAGCTGCATTACGAAGGGTCCTGCGGCATCCCCGAAGACCTCATGGAAGCCGCCAACCTGTGCGAGAACGAGCAGATCCACATCTGGAACGTGGACAACGGTGAGCGCATCGTCACCTACGTGATCAAGGCGCCGCGCGGCAGCGGCATCATTTCGCTCAACGGTTCGGCCGCGCGCCGGGCCGCCACCGGGGATCTGGTGATCATCGCGGCCTTTGCCCAGGTGCATGAGGACCAGGTGGCCGCCCACCAGCCCCGGCTGGTGTTCGTCGACGGGCAGAACCGCATCAAGGAGCTGCGCGCCGAGGCTCAGAACCCGCCACAGGTCTCGCCCTGGGCAGACCGAGGCTGAGCGACATGCGCAGCGTCGCGATGCCCTATCCGATCGGCACGCCGGGCACGCCCTGGGGCGAGGCCGAGACCGCCGCCTGGCGCGCCCGCCAGGCAGTGCGGCGCAGCTACCGCGACGAGGTGCTGACGCCGCTGCAGGCCGGGCTGCCGTCCGCGCTGGAGGTGTTCTCCTACGGCACGCTGGACTACGACCGCCTGGGCCTGGGGCGTTACCCGCTGCAGGCAGTACGCAGCCGCCACTGGCAGGCCGACCGCCCGGTGGTGCTGGTCACCGGCGGCGTGCATGGCTACGAGACCAGCGGCGTGCAAGGGGCGCTGCAATGGCTGCGGCAGGATGGCGCGCGCCACGCGGCGGCGGTCAACCTGCTGGTCCTGCCCTGCGTCAGCCCCTGGGGTTACGAAACCATCAACCGCTGGAACCCCGACGCACTGGACCCGAACCGCCAGTTCAAACCGGGCAGCCCGGCCGCCGAAGCCGCGCTGGCCATGGCCTGCGTGGCGGCCCAGGCGCCGCAGGTGGCCCTGCACATCGACCTGCACGAGACCACCGACACCGACAACAGCGAGTTCGGCCCGGCCAAGGCCGCACGCGACGGGCGCCCGGCCGAGGCGCTGCCGCCGATCCCGGACGGCTTCTATCTGGTGGGCGACACCGAGCGCCCCGAGCCCGCGTTCCAGCAGGCCCTGGTCGAGGCGGTGCGGCGCGTGACCCACATCGCCGCGCCCGACGCGCAGGGGCAGATCCTGGGCGAGCCGCAACTGGTGCCGGGGGTGATCCTTTACGCCAAGCGCACGCTGGGCCTGTGCGGCGCCATGACCACGGCCCGCTACGTGACCACCACCGAGGTCTACCCCGACAGCGCCACCGCCACGCCGGCCCAGTGCTGCGCGGCGCAGCAGGCTGCCGTCAACGCGGCGATCGACTTTCTGCAGCGGCAGGGCTGAGCGCGGCCGCCGTAAGCTTCGCTCCACGGGCTGCGCGGGTGCGCGGCGACAAGGATGAATGCGATGGATCTGGGACTGACGGGCAAACGGGCCCTGGTGTTGGCGGCGGGCAGCGGTCTGGGGCGGGCCATCGCCCTGGCCTTGGCCCGCGAAGGAGCCCAGGTGTGCGTGACCGGCCGGCGCCCGGAACCGGTGGAAGAAACCGTGGCCATGATCCGCGCCTTCGGCGGACAGGCGCTGCCCTTCCACTGGGACCTGGGCCGGGCCGAGGAATGGTCCGCCGGCGTGGAGGCCGTGCTGGCCCAGGTGGGCGGCATCGACATCCTGGTCAACAACACCGGCGGCCCCGCGCCCGGGCCGGCGCACGGCCAGGCCACCGAGGTCTGGCGCCAGACCTTTGAATCTCTGGTGCTGCCGGTGTTCGGCATCACCGACCGGCTGTTGCCCGGCATGCGCGAGCGCGGCTGGGGCCGCATCATCACCAGCACTTCGTCTGGCGTGATCGCCCCCATCCCCAACCTGGCGCTGTCCAACACAGCGCGGGCCTCGCTGCTGGGCTGGTCCAAGACGCTGGCACGCGAGGTGGCGGCGCAGGGCATCACGGTCAACGTGGTGGTGCCAGGGCGCATCGCCACCGCACGCACCCAGTTCCTGGATGCCGCCAAGGCCCAGCGCGACGGGCGGGATGCGACCGCCGTGCAGGCCGAGAGCGCCGCCACCATCCCGATGCAGCGCTACGGTCGGCCGGAGGAATACGCGGATGCGGTGGCCTTCCTCGCCAGCGAGCGGGCCTCCTACATCACCGGCACCACACTGCGCATCGACGGTGGGCTGATCCCCTCGCTCTGAGCCGGGGGGCGAACCCCAAACTGGGGCACTCCACCGGGGCAGCCCCTGGGGTTGCCAAAAATTGTCAGCGGCGTCGCGGTGCGGGACGTGATGGGGCGACATTTTTCGGCCCATCGGTTTGGGCTGGGCATTCCTTTCCATGGAACCCCACACAGAAAGTCCCCGTAGTTGGCGGGCAATTTGCAAATGGTTGCAATGGATTCCGATGGATCCAGGTCTTGGCACACAGGTTGCACTCCAGCGGCTTTGTGTCCATTCGGTTTCCGGCGACCTCTGCCCGGTAGGGGAGATTGGGGCGGATGCGCAATGGGCTGAATGGTCATGCCCATTGGGTCAAACCGGATGGGGCCTCTGGAATGGATCGGGAAAATCATGCAGTACGGAAAAGCAGGGCAGAATGCCGCCCCCACGCGGTCCCATCGCGTCGGCACCATTGGTTCTCTGCTGGCGGTGGCGCAGCTGCTGGCGGCCTGCGGCGGCGGTGGTGCTTCCACAGATCCGGCGCCCGTGACCCCCGCGCCGGCACCTGCACCGGCCCCCGCGCAGGATCCCGTTCTTGAGCTGCCCCCTGCAGCGCCTGCACCCTCGCTGCCCAGCACACCCGACTCGCAGCGCTTGCCGTCCCCACCTGCCCAGTTGCAGCTGCCCGTGGGCGTCGACACCAGCCAGCCGGGCGTGGCCGTGCGGCCACTGGCTGCGACCTCGTCGGCCACCGCCAACGCCACCAACACGGCGTCGAAGGCGGTTGATGGTGACGGCGCGACCCGCTGGGAAAGTGCCTACACCGACGATGCCTGGATCCAATTCGACTTCGGTGCCAAGACACAGCTCGGCGCCATGAAGCTGGTCTGGGAAAACGCATACGGCAAGGAGTATGTGATCGAGGTTTCCGACGACGGTGCGACCTGGTATCAGCTGCGCTATGTCATCGGCGGGCAGGGCGGCACGCAGGAGTTTTTCAATCTCAATGCCAATGTCCGTTATGTGCGTCTGCAGGGCGTGGCCCGCGGCACCCAATATGGGTATTCGCTGTTCGAGGTGAGCTTCGCCTCTCCGGGCAGCGACAACTCGATCGGCCGGGCGGTCACCTCGGCCGCGCCATTTCCACCCAACGGCGGCGCACTGGCGTCGCCCGCCCCTGCGCCCGCGCTGGAAACCACCCAGTTCCAGTTGGCCGATGGCACGCTGGTGACCCGCTTCGGCTTCGTGGGCCGCTCGCGCCATGGGCGCGAACGCGGCGAAGACTGGAACGAGATCGGCTTCGGCCCCAACGACACCGTGGACAGCGCGGGCCGCCCCCAGGACAAGGGACCTGGCGCCTACCTCAACTTCGTCGCCAACTACTTCAAGAACCGCACCTGGGGCGTGGAGATCATCGACAACAGCCAGGTGGCTGGCGTCACGGCACCCCGCCTGATCGTCAACCAGTACTACCAGCAGGCGCAAAGAGGGGGCGGGCAGTCCTTCGTCCGCCGCTTCGACGATCCGCACGTCACCGGCTACGGCTGGATGAGCCCGGGCACCTTGCTGGACAACAGCACCTACACGGCGGGCTTCAACGACATCGCGGCCTGCCCCGTGGTGCCCAAGCCGCCCGACGGTGCCCTGCTCAAGCCCAGCAGCGGCTACAACGGCATCGTGGGGGCCAACGATGGCTGCAGCGTCGTGTTCGACACCTACCCGGGGCATGCGGACCTGTCGCCTAACGGCGATGGCGTGATGGTGCCCAACGGCAGCACCGTGCCGGCGCGTTCGCTGCGCCAGGGCGATGTCATCGAGTTCACCGGCTCCTTCTTCTCCACCCGCGCCGCCATGGACGCCATCGGCGACAGCGGCGCCTTCCGCTACTACACCAACGAGCTGACCTACGTCGTCGGCGCGGGCCTGCGGCCCTCGTATGGCGTGCAGCCTCGGCTGATGAACGCGCCCCTGCCGCCCGAGACCCTGCAGGGCGGCCTGGGCTCGGTGTCCTACGACTACGCCGACAACGCCACCTTCATGTTCCAGCAGCCGTACAACAACATCGGCATGCAGAACATGCAGCGCTTCGTCGAAGGCCGCCGCTGGGTTCACACCAACATGTGGACAGGCGACCACAACGAACCTGGCAACGACCGCAACGAGGCCGCCGTCCGGCTGCAGGGGCCACGCTTCAACCAGTCCTCCTGCTTCGGCTGCCACATCAACAATGGGCGCAGCGCGGCCCCCAGCGTCGTCAACCAGCTGCTGGACACCATGGCCGTGCGCACTGCCATGGTCGGCACCGATGGCCAGCAGCGGCCCGACCCGGTCTACGGCCTGGCCGTGCAGATGCACGCCCGCTCGGCCACCACCGGCGCGCTGCAGGACTGGGGCACCGGCGTGCGCGTGGCCGGCTTCGACACCCGGACCGTCACGCTGGCCGATGGCACCGTGGTCGAGCTTTCCAAGCCACGGATCGCCTTCGACGGCGTGACGCCCGAGGTGTATTCGCTGCGCAGCGCGCAGCCGATGATCGGCATGGGCCTGCTCGAGGCCGTGCCCGATGCCGACATCCTGGCCCGGGTCCGCAGCACGCCGGATGCCGACGGCGTGATGGGCCGCGCCAACTTCGCCTACGACCCCGAAACCGGCGCGGTGCGCCTGGGCCGCTATGGCTGGAAGGCCGCCAAGGTGAGCCTGCGCCACCAGGCGGCCAACGCCCTGCTGCTGGACATGTCGGTCACCTCGCCCGTCTACCCCAGCCGGTCCTGCCTGACCGATGCCGCCAACTGCCACAGCGGCCCGGCCGCCAACGGCATCCCGGAGGACGCGCTGACCCTGGTCACCCGCTACCTGGGGCTGCTGGGCGTGCCGGCCCAGCGCAGCCTGAGCAGCGGCTTCCCCAAAGGGGTGACGCCGCTGCCCTATCTGCAGGTGGACCCGGCCCAGGTGACCCGGGGCGGCCAGCTGTTCGCCCAGGCGCGCTGCACGGCCTGTCACATCAGCGAGATGAAGACCGGCCTGGGCACCGAGCTGACCGAAGCCCGCAACCAGACCATCAAGCCCTACACCGACCTGCTGCTGCACGACATGGGCGGCGACCTGGCCGACGGCCTGGTGGAAGGGCAGGCCAGCGGCAACATGTGGCGCACCTCGGCCCTGTGGGGCATCGGCTACAGCCAGCGCGTGGCCGGCAGCACCCCCATCGGCTACCTGCACGACGGCCGTGCCCGCAACCTGACCGAGGCCATCGTCTGGCACGGGGGCGAAGCGGCCGCCAGCCGGCAGCGCTTCGTGGGCTTCTCCAAGGCGGACCGCGACGCTTTGCTGGCTTTCCTCAACTCCCTGTGAAGCCGATGACCCCCATCACCCGTCCCGCGCCGGCCCCTGGCCAGGCGCAGCGCCGCCAGTTCGTCACCCTGCTGGCCGCGGGGGCCGTCGGTGCCACCACGGCCGCCTTGACCGCCTGCGGTGGCGGCGGCTCAACACCGTCGCCATCGCCTTCACCCTCGCCGACTCCCACGCCGCCCGCGCCCCCGCCCGCCGGGCCCGCCCGCAGCGCCAAGCGTGGCATCGCCTATGACCTGAGCGCCGGAGACGACTACGCGGCGCTGGCGCCCGGCGTGGGCTGGTGGTACGACTGGGGCCTGCAGCCCAGCGGGGGCGACAGCGCCACCCTGCGCGGCCGCTACGGCATGGATTTCGTGCCCATGCTGTGGAACGGGGCGTTCGACGATGCGCAGGTGCTGCAGGTCCTGCGCGACGACCCCGGCATCCGCCAGCTGCTGGTGCTCAACGAGCCCAACCTGACGGACCAGGCCAACCTCACGCCCGATCAGGCGGCCGCGCTGTGGCCGCGCTTCGAGGCCCTGGCCCAGGCGACCGGCGTGCAACTCATCGGGCCGCAGATCACCTGGGGCACGCTGGCCGGTTATGCCGATCCGGTCGTCTGGCTGGATGCCTTCTACGCCGCCTACCGCGGCGCCAACGCCGGACGCGACCCCCACATCGACGCCCTGGGCTTCCACTGGTACGACCACGGCCTGGCCGACCAGCTGGACCGCCTGGCCAAGTACGGCAAGCCCTTCTGGGTGACCGAGATGGCCAACTGGCACAGCGGCGACGGCGACGCACAGATCGATTCCAGCGCCAAGCAGCAGGCGCAGATGAGCGACATGGTGGCCACCTGCGAGGCCCGCGCCGACGTGCTGCGCTACGCCTGGTTCACCGGCCGGTGGAGCCCGGACCCGCACTTCACCAGCCTGCTGGCCGGCGCAGGCGTGCCGACCGAGCTGGGCCAGCACTACCTGTCGCTGCCGTTCACGGCCGCCTGAGCGGCGGCCGGCGCGGGAGCTGTGCGCAGCGAAGCTTTTTCCTCGCGCCCGGCTCCAAAAATCATATTTCCCCTGCGGGGCGCTTCTCAACAGAATGGCTCTCACAGCAACCCCGGCGGCCAGCGCGGGGCATGGGTGAGAGTGACGGCAGACCGCCGGGGCCTGCCGAGGGCCACGCCATGTCCAACGACGCGCGAGCCGCCCCAGAGGAACGACATGTCCCTCGATTTGACGGAAACAGACACGCTGGTGGTCGGCGCCGGCCAGGCTGGCGTGGCCATGAGCGAGCACCTGGGCAAGCTTGGCATTCCCCACCTGGTGTTGGAGCGCCACCGCATTGCCGAGCGCTGGCGTTCCGAGCGCTGGGATTCCCTGGTGGCCAACGGCCCGGCCTGGCACGACCGCTTCCCCAGGCATGTAATTCCCCGGCTGCGGGCCGGATGACTTCGTGATGTTGACGAGCCCTTCGGCGCGCTGGACAGCCAGACCCGCCGCCCGGCCGCATCCGCCAGGTCATCGACGTGCCGCTGGCCCGCCCGCGGCCCGAAGACGTGGAGCTGGCGCCGGAGTTCATCGCGCTCAAGCGGCAGATCGTGGACCTGCTGCACGACGACCTGCACCGCATCGACCCCTGAAGTGAGCGCCCCGCACCCGCTGGCGGCACAAGGCTCAGTGCGTGGCGCCGGTGGGCAGCAGTCGCTCCGACCAGACCCTGAACGACACACGCGGCACGACAAAGCACAGCGGTGGCCCCACGGGGTGCCAGGCGTCCACCAGCGGGCAGTCCACCTGGACCCCCTGTGCGCAGAGCACCTCGTCCATCGGGATGGGCAGATCGATCTCCGCATGGGCCAGCCGTGGCGTGCCTGGCACACTCACCACGGCCGCATCCTGCAGCGCCAGAAATGCCACGGCCTCGCGCCAGCCGGCGAACAGGCGGGCGAACGCGGGCGGCAGATCGGTGGATCTGCTGCGGCGGACACAGGCGCTGAGCGCCGGGGCGCTGCCCACGCCCGGCGCGATGTCCGTCGTGTAGGTGCCGTCGTCTGTCTTCTGGTGAACGAACCTGGCCGGGAGGTCTGCCGGCAGGGCATCGCTCATCGACCGGGCCCCCAGGACGTAGAGCAGGTTGCTCAGCGCGTTGTGCGTGAACAGGACCGTTCGGCCCCCCGGCGCGCCGGCCGGTGCCTCGCGCAGGTAGAGGCGCCAGTTGCTTTGCAGGGGCGAGGCAAACAGTTTGCGAAGGGGGCCGAGCAGCGCCGGCCCGAAGTGCCGGTGTCGATAGGTGAGGATGGTGAACGGCGTCAGGCCATCGCGTTGCCACAGGTCAACGCCATCCGGCACGTGGCTTCGGACGTGCGCAACGGGCACCAGCCAGGTGAGGTAGACGATGTCGACCACATCGCTTCGCAATGGCAGGAACGGCAGACGCGAGAGAACCCGCCTTCTCCAGCGTGCGAATCGCGGGGCGTTGGCCACCCATTCGATGAGGGGCGCGGCCAAGCTTCGGCGGGGATGCCGGTACGGACTGGGCGGCATGGGGCAGCGGCGTGTTGGCGGGCGCGTCAGCGCGCCGGCATGCCCGGCACCCGGAAGCCGCCCTGGCCGTCCTCGACCCAGCCGCGGAACAGGCATTCCTGCGTGGCGGTGGCCAGCAGCGTGCCGTCGCGCTGGTAGAAGTGGCCGGTGGTCAGGCCGCGGGCATTGCCGCTGAACGGGCTTTGCGCGTCCACCAGCAGCCAGTCGTCCACCTGCGGCGCGCGGTGCAGCCACAGCGTGTGGTTCAGGCTGGCCAGGTACAGGCCGGTGCCGATCTTGGCCTCCAGGTGGGCCATCAGCGGGGTCAGCGGCATCCAGTAGTCCGACAGGTAGCCGATGGCCGCGCGCTGCAGCACCGGGTCGGCCGGCAGGTCGCGCTGCAGCCGAACCCAGAAGCGCAGCCGGGCTTCGGGGTCGCGCCGGAACAGGAAGGCTTCGGGGTCGATCAGCCGCAACTCGGCGGCACGGGACAGGCCCAGGCGTTGCGCCGCGGCCGCCGGGATGCGGTCGGCGTAGGCGGCACCCACCTCGTGCAGCGAGCGCAGGCTTTCCGGCGGCGGCACCTCGGGCATCGGTCGCTGGTGGCCAGGGCTGGGCTCGTCGGTCTGGAAGGACACGGTGGCGCTGATGACGGTGCGCGTGCCCTGCGTGCCCAGCACCTGCTGGACCTGGAAGCTGCGGCCCTGCATCAGCGTGCGGACCTCGTAGTGCATGGTCTCGCCTGGCTTGCCCGGGGCCAGAAAGCTGACCTGCACGCTGTGCGCCCAGCGGTCGCTGATGCCGTGGCTGGCGGCGGCAATCGCCTGGCCGATCAACTGGCCGCCAAACAGCGCGCCGTTGATGTTCACATCCGCATGCGGGCTGTAGAGCGCGCCGCTGGTGTCAAAGCGCAGGCGCATCAACTCGACCAG
Source organism: Ideonella benzenivorans (assembly GCF_020387415.1). Classification (GTDB taxonomy): domain Bacteria; phylum Pseudomonadota; class Gammaproteobacteria; order Burkholderiales; family Burkholderiaceae_C; genus Ideonella; species Ideonella benzenivorans. The sequence continues at coordinate 440,203 of NZ_JAGWCB010000007.1, forward strand.
CCCCTGGCGGTCCCAGCCCTCGGCACTGCCCAGGTCGGGCGCGACGGTGTTGAATTTCTCGGTGCCGGCCGCGCCGGCAAGGGCGGGGCGCGGGTCGGTCGGCGTGGGGGTGGACATCCGGATCTGCGGCTCAAAAAAAGGACGGTCGTTCGTCAGATCATAGCGAGGAAGCGTCATCCGCCGGGGCGGTGCTTGCACAGAACACTGTATTTCCATACAGTACCACCAGACAACGCAACCCCTGTTGGGAGACACCATGAAGTACCAGTACTGCGACTTCTACAGCGCCAAGCCCCACCGCGCCGCCGAATGGCTGCGCCGCCTGATGCTCTGGTTCTGAAAGCCCCGGGGCCGCCCAGGTTTTCAGCCGGGCGCGCCACGGCGCTGGCGCATGGCCCGGCCGATGTCGGCCTGCACCGTATCGGCCAACAGGCGCTGGGCCAGCGGCAGCAATTCGCCTTCCTCGCGGGCGATGTGCTCGGCATAGAGCGTGCCGAAGGCTGCCACGGCGGGCGCATCCAGCGGGGCCGCCCGGCCCGCGGCGATCTCGGCCAGCGGGCCACGCAGGGCCGCCCAGCGCCACTCGAACTCGCGGTGCTGGGCCTTCAGGGCCTCGGTCAGTTCGCGCAGGCAGACCGCGTCCGAACCCGCCACTGATTCGAACAGGGCCGGGAACAGGTCCTCTTCCTCGTCGGCATGGTGCTTGGGGCCGGCCAGGTCGAAGTAGCGCAGCACCGCGGCCGCGGCCTCGGCGGCGGCGCGGTCCACGCCATGGGCCGCCAGGTGCGGCACGAGGCGCTGCAGCGTGGCGCACTGGTCCTCCACCCGGCGGTGGCATTCGGCCAGCATGGCCAGCGGGGTTTCGAAACCCACCGCCGCCGGTTCCGTGCCCGGCAGGGCGATGTTCATCAGACGGGCCATGGGAACTCCTGGTCGGGCGGGCGCTGGGTCCGCCGGGGCGGCCATCCACCCCGCGAGTCGGTCAGGATGCCAGCATAACGGGCCAGGCAGACCCCGAAAACAAGCACCCACAGTGTGGCCGACAGATGCGCGGCCGCCATCAGCCCGGGCCGGGGCAGGCCTGGCTGGCCCACCCGCTGCTGCGTCCGTCCTATCAGGAGACTATGGACTTCCATCCAGTTCGCCCTGTGAGCCCTTGCGCCCCTAGGATGCATTGGAAGCAACAGGGTGTTTCATGGAACAGATCGCCTCCTCCGAACTCAAGACCATCCTGCATTCCAAGCGGGCCAATCTCTACTACCTCGAACACTGCCGGGTGCTGGTCAATGGCGGGCGTGTCGAGTACGTGACGGAGCAGGGATCACAGTCGCTCTACTGGAACATTCCCATCGCCAACACCACCACAGTGCTGCTGGGGACCGGCACCTCCATCACGCAGGCCGCGGTGCGCGAGCTGGCCAAGGCGGGTGTGATGCTGGGCTTCTGCGGTGGCGGCGGGACACCGCTGTTTGCCGGCACGGAGTCTTCGTTGGAGGTGGCCTGGATGTCGCCCCAAAGCGAGTACCGGCCCACGGACTACCTGCAGCATTGGGTGCGCTTCTGGTTTGACGACGCCCTGCGGCTCGGCGCCGCCAAGGCGTTTCAGAAGGCCCGGCTGATGCGCCTTCAGCAGCATTGGTCTGGCAGCCAGAGCTTGAAGGCGCAGCGATTCCAGCCCGACCTGGATGCCTTGGCATCGGCCATCCAGGCCACGCTGCCCGCCATCGCTGCAGCACCGGACACCATGACCTTGCTCACTGAGGAGGCCCGGATGAGCAAGCAGCTCTACCGTCTGGCCAGCCATGCCACCGGCTACGGCGAGTTCACCCGCGCCAAGCGCGGCGACAGTACCGACGCCGCCAACCGGTTTCTGGACCATGGCAATTACCTGGCCTACGGCCTGGGCGCGACGGCCACCTGGGTCCTGGGTCTGCCCCATGGTCTGGCCGTGCTGCACGGCAAGACCCGGCGCGGGGGGCTGGTTTTCGACGTGGCCGACCTGGTCAAGGATGCGGTGATCCTGCCGCAGGCCTTTGTCTCCGCCATGCAAGGGCACAGCGAGCAGGAGTTCCGCCAGGCCTGCATCGAAGCCCTGACCCGCAGCGAGGCGCTGGATTTCATGATCGACACGGTCAAGGCCACGGCAGAGGCCTTTGGGCGGCTGGCGCAAGGCCCTGCGGCAGCCACCCACGAGGGGCCCGCGGCATGAACGTCCTGCTGATTTCCCAGTGTGACAAGCGCGCCCTGACCGAGACCCGCCGCATCCTGGATCAGTTTGCCGAGCGGCGCGGTGACCGCACCTGGCAGACCCCCATCACCCAGGACGGCCTGGACACCCTGCGGCGCCTGCTGCGCAAGACCGCACGGAAGAACACCGCCGTCGCCTGCCACTGGATCCGCGGCATCGATCACTCGGAATTGCTGTGGGTGGTCGGCGACCGACGCCGTTTCAACGAGCAAGGTGCGGTCCCCACCAACAGCACCCGACGCAACGTGCTGCGCAGCGCCGACGAAGACCAGTGGCACAGCGGCGAGCTGATCCGCCTGCTGACCGACATGGCGGGCCTGCTGCACGACCTGGGCAAGGCCATCGACGCCTTCCAGGCCCGCCTGAAGGGCCAGCTGGAAGGCACCAACCTCATCCGCCACGAGTGGGTCTCACTGCGCCTGCTGGAGGCCTTCGTCGGCAGGGACGACGATGCGACCTGGCTGGCCCGGCTGGCCACCCCCGGCCCCGAGGACGATGCCCGCTGGCTGCGGGAATTGCGCTGCGATGGCCTTCAGGGCGGCTTCGATTCGCCCTTCAAGACCCTGCAGAACGCGCCTCTGGCGATGGCCCTGGGCTGGTTGGTGGTCACCCACCACCGCCTGCCGGTGCTGCCCCAGGGCAAGGGCCAGGGCGACGGGTTTCAGATGTCGCGTCTGCGTGGCCTGCTCACGCAGGTGCAGCCGGCCTGGAATGAACAGGCCTTTGACCGCGCTGAACCTGCCGACTTCGCCCCCTACTGGCGCTTCCCACATGGCCTGCCGGTCCGCAGCGAGGCCTGGCGCCGCCGGGCCAGCCGCATCGCGCGCCGACTGCTGGAGTGGCGGGGCCGACAGCCCACCGGCCCGACTGCGGAGGCACTGCTGAACAACCCCTTCGTGATGCATCTGAGCCGGCTCAGCCTGATGCTGGCCGATCACCACTACTCCCGCCTCCAGGGCGACAGCGCCGAGCGGGTGAGCGGGGACGCCCACCATCCCTTGTGGGCCAACACCTTGGCCGGCGGTGGCCCCAACCAACGGCTCGACGAGCACCTGCTGGGCGTGGCCCAGCATGGCGCAGAGGTGGCGCGCTTTCTGCCTCGGCTGGCTCAGCACCTGCCCCGTCTGGGGGCCCACAAAACGCTCAGACAGCGCACACGCGATGAACGCTATCGCTGGCAGGACAAGTCGGCCGAGCTGGCGGCCGGCCTGCGCGAGCGTGCGGAGCAGCAGGGCGCCTTCCTCGTCAACATGGCCTCCACCGGTTGCGGCAAGACCCTGGCCAACGCCCGCATCATGTATGCACTGGCCGATCCCTCCCAGGGCCTGCGCTGTGCCTTTGCGCTGGGCCTGCGCACGCTGACACTGCAAACCGGCCAGTCCTTTCGCGCCCTGCTCGGTCTGGGGGACGACGACCTGGCCATCCGCGTCGGGGGCTCGGCCAGTCGGGCCCTGTTCGAGTTTCACGAGGCGCAAGCCGAGGCGCTGGGGTCGGCCTCGGGGCAGGCGCTGTTGGAGGAAGACGGCCACGTGCTGTACGAGGGCGCCACCGATCAGCACCCGCTGCTGCGTCGGGCTGTGGCCGACCCGGAGGTCAGCAAGCTGCTGTTGGCACCGCTGTTGGTCTGCACCATCGACCATCTCACCCCGGCCACCGAGAGCCAGCGGGGTGGGCGGCAGATCGCCCCCATGCTGCGCCTGATGAGCGGGGACCTGGTGCTGGACGAGCCCGACGACTTCGACCTGGACGACTTGCCGGCCCTCACGCGCCTGGTTCATTGGGCGGGTCTGTTGGGGGCCCGGGTGCTGCTGTCTTCGGCCACGCTGCCGCCAGCGTTGATCCAGGGCCTGTTCGAGGCCTACCGCGCTGGCCGCCACCATTTCCAGCGCAATTGCAGCGCCCGCCCTGGAGGCGCCGATGCCCCACCGGTGGTTTGCTGCGCCTGGGTGGACGAGTTCGACCAGCAAGCCCTGGACTGCCCAGACCCGGCCCAGTTTGCCCAGGCCCATGCCCAATTCGCCCTGCGCCGCCAGGCCGCGTTGGCCAAGCTGGCTGCCCAGCCCCGCCGCCGTGCCGCACTGCTGCCGGCCCCCGTTCCGTCCCCACCGGGCGCCAAAGACCTGCCCGCCTTGGCGGCCGCCTGGGCCCCGGCGCTGCTGGCCGCCGCGGTCAGCCTGCACCAGAAGCACCACAGCGTGGACCCCGTCAGTGGGCATCGGGTCAGCTTCGGCCTGATTCGGATGGCCAACATCGAGCCCCTGTTCGAGGTGGCTCTGGCCCTGTTCCGCCAACCGGTACCGCCAGGCTGCCGGGTGCATTTGTGCGTCTACCACTCGCGCCACCCGCTGCTGGTGCGCTCGGCCATCGAACGGCAACTTGACCGCACCCTGGCTCGGCAGGACCCATCGGCCGTGTTCTCGCTGCCGGACATCCGCCAGCGGCTGGATGCGGCGCCCGAGCCCGACCAGCTCTTCATCGTGCTCGGCTCACCGGTGACCGAAGTGGGCCGGGACCACGACTACGACTGGGCGTTGGTGGAACCCTCGTCCATGCGCTCGCTGATCCAGTTGGCCGGCCGCGTGCGTCGGCACCGCCCTGAGCCGGTGGACAGCGCCAACGTGCTCGTTTTTGACCACAACCTGCGCCACTTCCGCGAACCCGGCCGGGCGGCCTTCTGCAAGCCCGGGTTTGAGACCGACGAGCCGGCCTTCCACCTGACCACCCACGATCTGCACACCTTGCTCCGCCCCGAGGAACTGGCTGCCATCGATGCCCGTCCCCGCATCGTGCCGCCCGCAGAACTGCAGGTCCAGCAGCGCCTGGTGGATCTGGAGCATGCCCGGTTGCGCCAGCGCATGCTGCCCAGCACCGTGCCCACGTCTGCGCCTGCCCGAGGCTTGATGAGCCGTGCCCGCAGCCAGGCAGCGGCCACGCCCCCGATGCCCGAACTCAACGCCAGCACCTGGTGGCACGCTGCCCCGCAGGACGCCACGCTCACCGCTGTGCTGCAACGCGCGCAACCCTTTCGTCAGGAGCCATACCCGCCTGACGTGACCTTGGCGCTGCTGCCGGACGAAGACGCAGACGATGTCTTGCTGCACCGGGTGATGGAGGGCGCCAAGCGCGGGCAGAGCCTCTATGTGCCCATCGACCGCTCGCTGCACCATCGCGTGCCGAACGAAGCTGTGCGAGGCGACCGCATCGAGGCCTGGGGTACGACCGACTACCTCAGTGCACTGGCTGAGTTGGCCCGTGCGTTGGATCAGCCCCTCGATCGGTGCGCCAAACGGTTTGGCACGGTAGCCGTGCCTGACAGCACCGATGGGTGGCGCTACCACCCTGCACTTGGCTTTGCAAAGAAGCGCTCCGAGTGAAGAGGGCCGACACCTAAGGTGCCGGCCCGCTGCCTGTACGGCAGTGAAGTGCGACTTCGGTAGACCAATGGTCGCTTTTCTGAGCTGCCTAGCGGCAGTGGGCTGAGCTTACCGTATGATCTGACGCAATGACTCCTGCTGCAAAACTTCTGAAGATCTATGTTCGCTGGTTGATAAATGAATCTATCGGCGATACATTGGTGAACGCGCAGGGTGTTCCACCACCCTGCGCGTTCGGAGCAACGCCATCGGTTTGAAGAGCCAGGCACCAATGGTCGCAAGGATGTCGACCAAGGAGGGTATGAACGTGAGTAGCACTCACCAGACCATAAGAGTCTGAGTGCAGCTTCCGCTGCACTTCCAAAGCATCCCCGGGGCATTGCCCTGGGGATTTTAGGCACGGTCTTGTGCCATCAATTAACTCAGGGAAATTCATGTCTACGCACCTCAACGGGCGTCAGGCAGAGCTTCGTTCGCTGGTTCAGGGCTTCTTGTCCGAACGACTGAACTCCAAGCTGGAAAAGCTCGCTGAAGACGACCCCAAGCGCGCCGAGTTGCAGGCGCAGTACCAACCCGCCGTTTGGCTGGAAGACGCGGCCCGCCGCGTCGGGCAGATCCAGGCGGTCACCCACTCGCTCAAGCCCATCCACCCGGACGCCAAGGGCAGCAGCCTGTACCGTGAGCCCAGCGCGCTGCCGCCGCTGGATGAAATGGGCAGTCACGCCTTGGGAGACGCGTTTGACGCTGACGTGGTGGGCAATGCCGCCGCGTTGGATGTCTACAAGTTCCTGAAGCTGATGCACCAGGGCCAAAGCCTGTTGAGCCTGGCGACACAAGGCGACGCGGATCTGGGCGCGGCGCTCAGTGAGGACACCGCCCAAGCCGCGGGTTGGATGGCGGCGTTTGCAGGCCTGTCCGAAGCACGGGGCCGCCTCAGCTCGCACACGCTGGCCAAGCAGCTCTATTGGCCTGTGGGCGACGATCCGCATGACGATGCGGGCTACCACCTGCTGGCGCCGCTGTACCCCACCTCGCTGGTGCAACGGGTCTACCAGACGCTGCAAGACGACCGCTTCGGCGAGGAAGCCAAGGCCGCCCGCGAGGCCCGCAAAGCGGGGCATTGGCACGCGCGGCCTGTGCGCGAGTACCCCCACCTGGCCATTCAGAAGCTGGGCGGCACCAAACCCCAGAACATCAGCCAGCTCAACAGCGAGCGCCGAGGCGACAACCTGCTGCTGGCCTCGCTGCCGCCGGTGTGGCGTTCGGCAGAGGTCCGCCCCGTGTTGGGCACGGTCTCGCTGTTCAAGGTCTTTCGCCACCGGCCAGAAGCCCGCCGGCTGACCCAACTGCTGCGCCGCTTCCTGGAGGGCGATCCTGCGAGCAACCTGGCCACGCGCACCCAACGCGACGAGTGGGTGGAGGCGCTGCTGGAAGAGCTGATGCTGTTCACCGCCGAGCAGCAGACCTTGGAGCCTGGTTGGACGGCAGAGCCGCGGTGCGAGCTGCCCGCCTCTCACCGCGCCTGGTTGGACCCCGAGGGCGTGGCCACGGCCGATCCCGTGCCTGATCTGATGGATGCCCTGGCACAGGACTTTGCCAACTGGCTCAACCACGAGCTGCGTGACCCGCTGCCCATGGGTGACCCCGAGTATCTGCATTGGCGCAAGCAGGCCCGCGAGCTGTTCACGGCCATGGAGCGGGAGGGCGTGCTGTGAGCCAACCCCATCTGCCCCACCGCGGCATGCTGCTGCTGCCGCGCATCCGGGTGCAAAACGCCAATGCCATTTCCAGCCCGCTCACCTGGGGTTTCCCGGCCATCACCGCCTTCACCGGCCTGATGACCGCGCTGGAGCGCCGGCTGGGCCCGCAAGCGGGCATCAACCTGCTGGGCGTCGGCGTGGTGTGCCATGGCTTCGAGGCCCAGGTGACGACGGACGGCTACACGCGGGCCTTCCGTCTCACCCGCAACCCCGTGCTTCAGGACGGCAGCACCGCGGCCATCGTGGAGGAAGGGCGCGTCCATCTGGACATCAGCCTCGTCTTCGAGGTGCGACTGGGGGATGCGCTGCTGGGCGATGCCGAGCGCGAGGCCCTGGCCGGGCACATTGCGCAGACGTTGGGCAGCATGCGCCTGGCAGGTGGCAGCGTGATGCCGCCGCTGCCCTCCAGCCCGCGTCGCCCGCAGCGAGCCCTGCTGGCCCTGGTGCCCGACGACCCCCAGGAACAGCGCGAACAGTTCCGCCGCCTGGCACGGCGTCTGATGCCGGGCTTTGCATTGATCTCGCGCGACGACCTGCTGCAGCAGAGGTTGGCCGAGCTGCGCACCCACGATGCCCGGGCCGGCACGCTGGACGCCTGGCTGGATCTGGCCCGCTGGACCAGCCGGGCCGTTGCGGCCCCCACCGCGGACGCCCAGGCAGGGGACACGCCGGACGACCACGCTGCCTGGGTGACCGACCCGCGCCCTGGTTGGATCGTGCCCATCCCCGTGGGCTTCACTGCGCTCTCGCCGCTGTTGCCGGCCGGCAGCGTGGCCAATGCGCGGGACATGGTCACGCCTTTTCGATTCGTCGAGACCGTGTGGTCCATCGGCCAATGGATCAGCCCGCACAGGCTGCAGCGCCTCAGCGAACTGATCTGGCAAAGCGGACACGACCACGACCCGGCGCAGCCTAGTGACCAGGGCTTGTACCGCTGCTTTATTGACCCCCAGGCCACCGCGGCCACCCCCTACTGACTTTCAGGGAGAACACCATGGCAACCAAGGAAACCACCCTCAAGACCGCTTCCGTGCTCGCCTTCGAGCGCAAGCTGGACCCCTCTGACGCACAGTTCTTCGCGGGCCCCTGGGACACCCGCCAGACCAGCGCGGACTGGGGCCCCGTCACGATCAACGAGAAGTCCGTGCGCGGCACCATCTCCAACCGGCTCAAGACCAAGGACCAGGACCCGGCCAAGCTGGATGCCGCCATCGAGAACCCCAACCTGCAAACGGTGGATGTGGCGGCTCTGCCCGCCAATGCCGACACGCTGAAGGTCAGCTTCACCTTGCGTGTGCTGGGCGGCACGGGCACACCGTCTGCCTGCAACAACGCCGATTACCAGGCCAAGCTATTGAGCACGGTGAAGGGCTATGTCGATGCACAGGGTTTCACCGAGCTGGCCCGTCGCTACGCCTGCAACCTGGCCAACGCGCGCTTCCTGTGGCGCAACCGTGTGGGGGCGGAGCAGGTGGAGGTCCACATCGCCCATCTGGTGCAAGGCCAGGCGGCCCGCACCTGGGTGTTCGATGCCCTGAGCCTGCCGCTGCGCGACTTCACGGCACCGGCAACAGCTGAATCGGAGCTGGGCGCCTTGGCCGCGCTGATCGCCCAGGGGCTGGCTGGCAGCAGCCATGTGCTGCTGCAGGTCACTGCCTTTGCCCGCCTGGGGGCCGCGCAGGAGGTCTACCCCTCGCAGGAACTCATTCTGGACAAGGGCAACAGCAAGAAGAGCAAGACGCTGTACCACGTGCTGGGCGTGGCCGGCATCCACTCCCAGAAGCTGGGCAATGCGCTGCGCACCATCGACACCTGGCACCCCGACGTGGCCGAACTGGGGCCGATTGCCGTCGAACCCTATGGTTCGGTGACCACGTTGGGCAAGGCCTGCCGCAAGCCGACCGACAAGCTGGACTTCTACAACCTGCTGGACGGCTGGCTGCTCAAGGACAAGGTGCCGCCAATGGAACAGCAGCACTTCGTGATGGCCACGCTGATCCGCGGCGGTGTGTTCGGCGACGCGGGCAAGGAGTGAGCCGGCCATGCACCACTACATCGACATCCATCTGCGGCCAGACCCGGAGTTTGCGCCGCACCAGTTGATGGCCGCGCTCTTTGCCAAGCTGCACCGTTGGCTGGCGCTGACGCAGAGCCAACACATCGCGGTGAGCTTTCCCGGCTATGGGGAGTCGCCCGCCACCCTGGGCTCCACCCTGCGGATGATGGGCCCGACGACTGAGCTGACGCGGCTGATGGAACACGACTGGCTTCAAGGCATGCACGACCACGTGGATGTGCGGCCCCTGGCCCCCGTGCCTGCGCAAGCCCTCCAACGCACCCTGCGCCGTGTGCAGGCCAAGAGCAGCCCTGAGCGCCTGCGGCGGCGCCAGATGCGCCGACACCACCTGACGCCGGAACAGGCCCAGGAACGGGTGCCTGACAGCTGCGCAGAGACCTTGAGGTTGCCCTTCCTGACCTTGGCCAGCGCCAGCACCGGCCAGCGCTTCAAGCTCTTCCTGCGGCTGGGGCCACCCTGCGACGCCACACAGGCCGGCAACTTCAACAGCTACGGCCTGAGCAGCACCGCAACCATTCCGTGGTTCTGACCCTTTTTTCTGAAGAGGAGTGCAAGTCATTGGAAATCAGTCACTTGCACGACGATCCACCACAAGGGTCAGGGAGCCTCTTGGGGTAGAAAGGCTTTGCACGATAGTCACTTAGGCCCAGGGGCGGCCTAGTTCACTGCCGCACAGGCAGCTCAGAAATAAAGATCAACCGGACTACCCTGCAATGGCCTGTTCACTGCCGCACAGGCAGCTCAGAAAGTGAGGCCGTGGTGGTGCAGGCTGTCGGCTGGGTTCACTGCCGCACAGGCAGCTCAGAAAGCCCAAGGTCCGGTGTTCCAAGGTCAGCTCACGTTCACTGCCGCACAGGCAGCTCAGAAATGGTTGTTTGGCGCCGCAGGCAGGGAGACGTGGTTCACTGCCGCACAGGCAGCTCAGAAATCAGTGCTGAGCACGTAGACGGTGACGTAGCCGTTCACTGCCGCACAGGCAGCTCAGAAAAAATTCTCCATCTATGCCGGTGCCCCCATGGCGTTCACTGCCGCACAGGCAGCTCAGAAATGATTGATACGCCCCGACGGGGACATGCTGTCGTTCACTGCCGCACAGGCAGCTCAGAAACGAGACGCAGCGCACCAGGGGCCGGGCATGGAGTTCACTGCCGCACAGGCAGCTCAGAAATGTTGATTGAGGTTTGCCCTACATCGCAAACCGTTCACTGCCGCACAGGCAGCTCAGAAAACTGTGGGAAGGCGGTACGGACGACGATGACAGTTCACTGCCGCACAGGCAGCTCAGAAATCATTAGGACCTTGATCGGAATGGGACTCTCTGTTCACTGCCGCACAGGCAGCTCAGAAAAGCCCCCAGTGTGGCCGTCCAGGTGCTGCCGCGTTCACTGCCGCACAGGCAGCTCAGAAAGTGTTGAACCGGAGCACATTGCCCACCGACCAGTTCACTGCCGCACAGGCAGCTCAGAAATCAAGAGCGTCGACTCGCTGGTCATCTCTGGCGTTCACTGCCGCACAGGCAGCTCAGAAATGGACGGCAAGGCCTGGCTGGACGAAACGGTCGTTCACTGCCGCACAGGCAGCTCAGAAACGAGGCCCTCGTAGTTGGCCGTCTTCTCCGGCGTTCACTGCCGCACAGGCAGCTCAGAAATTCCAGAACTACTGGGACGGCCTGCTGGCCAGGTTCACTGCCGCACAGGCAGCTCAGAAATTCGCGGCATCCAGGCGCGGCCAGTCCGTGGCGTTCACTGCCGCACAGGCAGCTCAGAAATCCAGGGTCTGCGCAGCATGATCACGCCGGTCGGTTCACTGCCGCACAGGCAGCTCAGAAAAAGGTGCTCGCCCAGCAACTTCAGCGCGCCGAGTTCACTGCCGCACAGGCAGCTCAGAAACCTGGGTCCAAGCGCTGCGCAGCTCGTAGAGGGGTTCACTGCCGCACAGGCAGCTCAGAAAATGTCGAACCGCACGGGCACATGGAACTCGCCGTTCACTGCCGCACAGGCAGCTCAGAAATGCACGACCTGGCCGGCGAAAACCAGCTGGTGGTTCACTGCCGCACAGGCAGCTCAGAAATTCAGGTCGCTCAGGCGCTGGCCGTCCACCCGGTTCACTGCCGCACAGGCAGCTCAGAAATGTGGCGTCCGACACGTCGTTGAGCGCGTCGAGTTCACTGCCGCACAGGCAGCTCAGAAAAGGCCCTGGAGGCCATCGGCCTCAGTGCCAAAGTTCACTGCCGCACAGGCAGCTCAGAAAATCTCCAGCGCGCTGATGTTTTCGATGGTGCTGTTCACTGCCGCACAGGCAGCTCAGAAATACGTCATCGGCCACCCGCGCGTGGCGGGGGATGTTCACTGCCGCACAGGCAGCTCAGAAATGCTCACCGGCTGCGTGGCCGCCATCGCTGTGGTTCACTGCCGCACAGGCAGCTCAGAAACTGGTAGGCGGGATTCAGCGCCGCGACCACATCGTTCACTGCCGCACAGGCAGCTCAGAAAGCTGGATGTTCCTCCAGCGCAAGGGCTACACCGTTCACTGCCGCACAGGCAGCTCAGAAAACCAGCCAGTGGCTCAACACCGTGTTTCTGTTGTTCACTGCCGCACAGGCAGCTCAGAAATGCAGGCGCTCCTGCCCCCTCTTCTCCAGAGCGTTCACTGCCGCACAGGCAGCTCAGAAAGGCCGGGCCGCCGCAGGACGGCGATGCAGGGCAGTTCACTGCCGCACAGGCAGCTCAGAAAGGCGGGTACAACAAGTGGGATGGATGGTTGATGTTCACTGCCGCACAGGCAGCTCAGAAAAGGCGCGGGAGAAGTTGCCCCGATCGTCGGGCGTTCACTGCCGCACAGGCAGCTCAGAAATTCCCCCCCAACAGATCAATCCCGAATGGATCGTTCACTGCCGCACAGGCAGCTCAGAAATTGAGGCCCAGGTGACCGCCCTTGAGGCCCAGGTTCACTGCCGCACAGGCAGCTCAGAAAGTACCGCAGCAGCGTTTTGCACATCAAGCAAAGTTCACTGCCGCACAGGCAGCTCAGAAAAGCGACCACCGCGGCGCACATGGCCGGCCGGTGTTCACTGCCGCACAGGCAGCTCAGAAATTGTCCACGCTGAGATCGGAGGCCAGCTGCTTGTTCACTGCCGCACAGGCAGCTCAGAAAAGCCCGTGAACGACCGCGGGGAAACGTGGGACGTTCACTGCCGCACAGGCAGCTCAGAAACAGGGCGAGCTGCTGGCCCTGGAACAGCAGTTGTTCACTGCCGCACAGGCAGCTCAGAAATCGTCGTAGCCGGTCCAGTAGTCGGTGGCGAAGTTCACTGCCGCACAGGCAGCTCAGAAACGCTGGAATACAACCAGTTCATGCCGGCCCTGGTTCACTGCCGCACAGGCAGCTCAGAAATCGGCCAGTGCGGGCGGCGTGGAATCGTCGTCGTTCACTGCCGCACAGGCAGCTCAGAAATTCCACGCGGGTGAACTTGTCGGCCACCTTGTGTTCACTGCCGCACAGGCAGCTCAGAAAGCGTCGGCGGCGGCGTTCTGAACTTCGAAGCCGTTCACTGCCGCACAGGCAGCTCAGAAAAGCACGCTGTGGTTCGCCGCCCAACAGGAACAGGTTCACTGCCGCACAGGCAGCTCAGAAAAGAGCCAGGCCAATGCCGGCGGCCATGGCCGCGTTCACTGCCGCACAGGCAGCTCAGAAAGGATGAGTCCTTTCGCTTGAGGTACTGGACATGTTCACTGCCGCACAGGCAGCTCAGAAAAAGCTCAGGAAGTTGGTACTTGTAGACCCGTTGTTCACTGCCGCACAGGCAGCTCAGAAAGTTCTTGCGGCTTACGACCTCGCGCTGGTGGGGTTCACTGCCGCACAGGCAGCTCAGAAATTGGTGATGACCTCGCGGCGCAGCTGCCAAGTGTTCACTGCCGCACAGGCAGCTCAGAAAAGTCGATCGTCTATCACGTCACCGGCCTGGATGGTTCACTGCCGCACAGGCAGCTCAGAAATGATGACCTGACCACCGGGCGGCGCTGAAAGCGTTCACTGCCGCACAGGCAGCTCAGAAAGGCGAGGCCGATGCCGGCTGGGTGGGTGAAACGTTCACTGCCGCACAGGCAGCTCAGAAAGGACCTGCAACTGGCCCCGCGCGAGCCGAACTGTTCACTGCCGCACAGGCAGCTCAGAAAGCTCGCGGCATCACCGTCGAAATGCTGCCGGCGTTCACTGCCGCACAGGCAGCTCAGAAATCGAAGTTTTCGAGCTTGATCTTCTCTGCGCCGTTCACTGCCGCACAGGCAGCTCAGAAATTGCGTCCAGCAGCCTGCCAGCTCAGGCACATGTTCACTGCCGCACAGGCAGCTCAGAAAAGGCACACGAGAAAACATCTCCGGGCCTTCGGGTTCACTGCCGCACAGGCAGCTCAGAAAACGCCCAGCACGCCGGCGGGCGTGCTCCAGGCGTTCACTGCCGCACAGGCAGCTCAGAAATTGCGGGGTCGGCCACGGCGCTTGGGCGCATCGTTCACTGCCGCACAGGCAGCTCAGAAAATCGCCGCCGACTTGGCCAAGCTGCGCGGGGCGTTCACTGCCGCACAGGCAGCTCAGAAAGACCAGTACCGCGCCCAGGTCGACCAGCTGAAGTTCACTGCCGCACAGGCAGCTCAGAAAATGTTGACCATGTCGATCTCGACCAGGTCGACGTTCACTGCCGCACAGGCAGCTCAGAAAGATGGAGATGGCGTGGTTGTGGCCGCCGGCGGGGTTCACTGCCGCACAGGCAGCTCAGAAAAGGCGAGGACGCACCAGGCGCAGAGGCACCAGGTTCACTGCCGCACAGGCAGCTCAGAAAACCTGCTGGCCGCCGGGCAGCTCAACCGCGGAGTTCACTGCCGCACAGGCAGCTCAGAAATGGGCATGGGCAACAGCCACGCCGGACATCGAGTTCACTGCCGCACAGGCAGCTCAGAAATCCGAGGACCGGCTGCTGGTGCTGCCGCGCTAGTTCACTGCCGCACAGGCAGCTCAGAAAAGCGGCTGGACACCGCGCCGTGCCGGCGCACCGTTCACTGCCGCACAGGCAGCTCAGAAAGCGCTGGTGTTCTGGGACACGACGCACGGACCGTTCACTGCCGCACAGGCAGCTCAGAAAACCATGAAACCCGCTGGGCATGCAGCCGGCGAGTTCACTGCCGCACAGGCAGCTCAGAAATTTCGGGGTGGGGGTCGTGGTGGGGGGATAGGGTTCACTGCCGCACAGGCAGCTCAGAAATTTGATGGAGCTATGCCGGTGCGGATTCCATCGTTCACTGCCGCACAGGCAGCTCAGAAATACCTGGACCTGGGCCAGGTGATGCGCAAAGCGTTCACTGCCGCACAGGCAGCTCAGAAAAGCAGGCTATAGACCAAGTCCATCGGGTTGGAGTTCACTGCCGCACAGGCAGCTCAGAAAATGAACGACACCGCCACCGTCACCCTCGACACGTTCACTGCCGCACAGGCAGCTCAGAAAAATTGGCGCCGTCCCACACGGGCACCAGCCGCGTTCACTGCCGCACAGGCAGCTCAGAAATTCGCTGCCTCCTCCTGGGCCTTCCTCGCCTCGTTCACTGCCGCACAGGCAGCTCAGAAAACCAAGACCACCGATGAGGCCGCGCAGACCGTGTTCACTGCCGCACAGGCAGCTCAGAAATGGAATCTCTCTATGCCTGCGCCCAGACCTGGGTTCACTGCCGCACAGGCAGCTCAGAAAAGCACACGCCGGTCAAAGTCGATGCGGATGTTGTTCACTGCCGCACAGGCAGCTCAGAAAACATGCAGCAGCGCGGGCACCTCGCGGGCCCAGTTCACTGCCGCACAGGCAGCTCAGAAAACCACCTGGATGTTCTCCAACGTGGAGGTGGCGTTCACTGCCGCACAGGCAGCTCAGAAATGCCAGCAGCCGGCGATCTGGTCCGGCCAGGTGTTCACTGCCGCACAGGCAGCTCAGAAAGCTGGACCTCAAGCAGCCCACCGGCCGGTGGCGTTCACTGCCGCACAGGCAGCTCAGAAAACGCAGATGACCAGGCCAGCGCAATCCACCGCGTTCACTGCCGCACAGGCAGCTCAGAAAAGTTCCCAGGCGTGTAACTCGTGACTGACCTGAGTTCACTGCCGCACAGGCAGCTCAGAAAAGGCACGCCAGGCGAAGCAGGCGCAGGGGCTGAGTTCACTGCCGCACAGGCAGCTCAGAAACACACCCTGGCCACGACCCGCACAGCGCTGCAGTTCACTGCCGCACAGGCAGCTCAGAAAGTCGACCGCGCAGCGCGGCCGCAGCATCTCCTGTTCACTGCCGCACAGGCAGCTCAGAAAAGGGCGACCCCTTCGATCAGCTCTGCCAGGTCGTTCACTGCCGCACAGGCAGCTCAGAAAATGTGCGCTGCGGTTGTTGCCGGCGACCTTGAGTTCACTGCCGCACAGGCAGCTCAGAAAAGCGGGGGAAGCGGCGTGTAGTCGTAGTCGATGTTCACTGCCGCACAGGCAGCTCAGAAAACCTATGACTGCATTGCGTCCCACGCCTACAAGTTCACTGCCGCACAGGCAGCTCAGAAAGCTCAGGTTGGCGTCGCGCAGGTTGGCGCCGCGTTCACTGCCGCACAGGCAGCTCAGAAACAACCAGGGCATCGAAACGGACGTGGCGTTGGGTTCACTGCCGCACAGGCAGCTCAGAAAGACATGGGCGTGGAGACCGGCACGGTGCTGCGGTTCACTGCCGCACAGGCAGCTCAGAAAGGCGCGCTCCAGGGCTACATCGACCCGAATGGGTTCACTGCCGCACAGGCAGCTCAGAAAAGGTACATCTTGGCGCCGACTGCCGCTCGGTAGTTCACTGCCGCACAGGCAGCTCAGAAAACCATGACAAGGTGACCCCAGGCAGCGGCAACGTTCACTGCCGCACAGGCAGCTCAGAAATGCGCGCTGGCACTGTCCGCGTGTCAGTCCCCGTTCACTGCCGCACAGGCAGCTCAGAAAAGTGCGGTCAGGCCAGCATCGGCCGTCAGCACGTTCACTGCCGCACAGGCAGCTCAGAAAACCGGCTGGCGGGCTCGGACGCTGCCGGTACTGTTCACTGCCGCACAGGCAGCTCAGAAAATACCCAGAATGCGGGCCTCCCGCGGCTGGTCGTTCACTGCCGCACAGGCAGCTCAGAAAAGAATGACGATTCGACAACCAGCGCACTGAGCGTTCACTGCCGCACAGGCAGCTCAGAAAAGCTGTGCGGCCATCATGGCGACCTGTTCAGGGTTCACTGCCGCACAGGCAGCTCAGAAAAAGTAAAAGTCGTTCAAGCCGTTTCCTGTTTTGTTCACTGCCGCACAGGCAGCTCAGAAAATCGACGCCCGGTAGAGCTTCTGCCCGTCGCAGTTCACTGCCGCACAGGCAGCTCAGAAATCCAGCGCCAGGGTGCCGCCGGAGATCGTGACGTTCACTGCCGCACAGGCAGCTCAGAAATTGTAGCGAACGGCGGCGAGGTCTTGGAACAGGTTCACTGCCGCACAGGCAGCTCAGAAAGCTGGACCTCAAGCAGCCCACCGGCCGGTGGCGTTCACTGCCGCACAGGCAGCTCAGAAAACGTGATCGTCAGGTCCTGCACCGTGCCGTCGGTTCACTGCCGCACAGGCAGCTCAGAAAGTCTTGCCGTCGCGCTGGTTCTGCAGCAGCACGTTCACTGCCGCACAGGCAGCTCAGAAAGTTTTTCCATTCCGAGATGCGCGATTTCGGAACGTTCACTGCCGCACAGGCAGCTCAGAAATCTTTCAAAGACCCAATACAACTTCTAGCCTTGTTCACTGCCGCACAGGCAGCTCAGAAAATGAACGACACCGCCACCGTCACCCTCGACACGTTCACTGCCGCACAGGCAGCTCAGAAATTCCAGACCGACAGCCGCAGCACCTCCCAGTCGTTCACTGCCGCACAGGCAGCTCAGAAATTGTTGATGTCGCCGCGAGGCAGCAGGGTGAAGTTCACTGCCGCACAGGCAGCTCAGAAATGAGTGCCGGACCAATTCGCCAAAGAACGGGCGTTCACTGCCGCACAGGCAGCTCAGAAAGCTGACGCCGGCAGACCAAGCAGGCCGAATTCGTTCACTGCCGCACAGGCAGCTCAGAAAGAAGAAGAACATCAAGAGCACCCACATAGCGAGTTCACTGCCGCACAGGCAGCTCAGAAATTTCTGGGCGCGGCTGTGGCGTTCAGGCTCGCGTTCACTGCCGCACAGGCAGCTCAGAAAACGAGAGGCCAAGGCGCCGTAGGTTCGCTGAAGTTCACTGCCGCACAGGCAGCTCAGAAAACCGAGTGAAGGCGCAGGGCCTCGGACCGATGGTTCACTGCCGCACAGGCAGCTCAGAAAACAGGCGAGGTGCGCGAGGCCGACCGCTGGCTGTTCACTGCCGCACAGGCAGCTCAGAAAGCGTCTCAATCTCAGACCGGGACTCTTTACAAGTTCACTGCCGCACAGGCAGCTCAGAAAACGTCGATGTCGGCCGTGGGCTGGGCCATTTCGTTCACTGCCGCACAGGCAGCTCAGAAAAGCCCAGCAGGTCGGGGGACTTGAAAACCTTATGTTCACTGCCGCACAGGCAGCTCAGAAATGTACGACTGGCTGAAGCATCTCGACGGCTTCGTTCACTGCCGCACAGGCAGCTCAGAAAATGTTCATGTGTCCTCAGTGCTCTGCATCGGTGTTCACTGCCGCACAGGCAGCTCAGAAATCACGGTTCACGAGCTCGGGAACGGCCACCGTGTTCACTGCCGCACAGGCAGCTCAGAAAGGTGACGTAGTCGAGCTGGCGCCCGGCCACGCCGTTCACTGCCGCACAGGCAGCTCAGAAATCCCACAGGTTGGTGGGCATGGCCACCACGGCGTTCACTGCCGCACAGGCAGCTCAGAAAACCACGGCACTCGCGTCCAAGAGATCAACACCGTTCACTGCCGCACAGGCAGCTCAGAAAAAGTGTGGGCGCATCGTGAAGCCGTCGTTGCCGTTCACTGCCGCACAGGCAGCTCAGAAATAACGCGAGCCGCCCATGATCCAGCCCAAAGAGTTCACTGCCGCACAGGCAGCTCAGAAATAACGCGAGCCGCCCATGATCCAGCCCAAAGAGTTCACTGCCGCACAGGCAGCTCAGAAAGCAGCGCGTAGCCAGGCAGCAGGCTTACCCACGTTCACTGCCGCACAGGCAGCTCAGAAACGCCTGGTGATCCTGCAACCTCTGCAGGTCAGGTTCACTGCCGCACAGGCAGCTCAGAAATACAACGTGCAGCACATCGCCATCGACGCGACGTTCACTGCCGCACAGGCAGCTCAGAAAAGCGATTGCAACGCGCGGGCCCTCAGTTCGGGGTTCACTGCCGCACAGGCAGCTCAGAAAAGTCAAAGCTCGCGCGTGAAAAATGGGAACGTGTTCACTGCCGCACAGGCAGCTCAGAAATTTCGCGCTCAGGGCGTTACCGAAGGCCGCAAGTTCACTGCCGCACAGGCAGCTCAGAAATCGCTCCCGTGGAGGCCGACGCGCGCCGATGGGTTCACTGCCGCACAGGCAGCTCAGAAAAAGTCCTTCGACATTGCAACTGCGAGGGCCAGGTTCACTGCCGCACAGGCAGCTCAGAAAGTCCATTCCAGACGGGTTCGCATCTCGTTCATGTTCACTGCCGCACAGGCAGCTCAGAAAATCGAGATCACCGGGCGCAAGTCGACGGGCAGGTTCACTGCCGCACAGGCAGCTCAGAAAATGCCGATGAGCTTGAGCATGCCCAACACGATGAATCGCCCCGGGGTCAGACACGTTCCATGCCCCGCAACATCGAAATCAAGGCCCGGGTCGATGATCTGAAGACCCTGGCCGCGCGAACGGCCGCCATCGCTACCAGCGGTTCCACCGCCATTGCGCAGGACGACACCTTTCCCCGCTGCGAAGCCGGGCGGCTCAAGCTGCGCGAGTTCGCCGATGGGACGGGCCCAAGATGTCCTTCTACCTGTTGTCGCCCACCAATGCGTCGGCGTCCCTGCGTGCGGTGATGACCCAGGCCCACGCGCTGATGGCGCAGCCCGCTCAGCGCCGATGCCAATAGGCCGCCGCCTGGGTTCGGCTGTCCAGGGCCAGCTTGGTCAGGATGTTGGCCACATGGCGTTTGACGGTGTGCAGGCTGAGGCCCAGCGCGCGGGCGATGAGCTTGTTGCTCTGGCCCTCGGCCAGCAGGGCCAGCACCTCGCGTTCGCGGCTGGAGAGCGGGTCGTCCGGCGGCGCGGCCTGGGCCGGCAGGTCGCCGTTCTGCCAGGCGGCCAGGCGGCGGCGCAGTTGTATCTGTGCCGCTGGGGGGCAGCGCAGGCGGGGCTCCAGCGTCTGCCACAGCGCCTGCAGCCGGCCGGGGGGCTCCAACAGCAGGCCCAGGCCCTGGTCCTGGATGCTCTCGGCCAGCACTTCGTCCAGCGCGGCGGCGGCGGCGTCCAGCTCGCCTTGTCCGGCACGGCAGGTGGCCAGGGCAAAGCGCGCGTCGCCCATGAAGGCCGGCAGGCGTCCGCTGCGCTGCAACAGGGCCGCGCGCTCCAGCAGCACCCGCGCCGTTGTCAGATCGCCGCGCAGTAGCGCGTGTTGCCCCTGCACCAGGGCCGCTCCGGTGTCCAGCAGCGGCCATTCGCGGGCGGAGCGCGGCTGGGCCAGTTCGGGCAGCAGCGCCGCCAGCCCTTCGGCATCCTCGGCCCGCCAGTGGATGCGGGCCTGGGCGTGGGCATAGGTGCGCCGCCAGCCACGGCTGTAGCCGGGGGTCATGAGACCGGGCACCTGGGCGATGACCGCCAGCGCCTCGGCGCAGTGGTCCTGCGCGGCCAGGTGCAGGCTGTGCAGGTGCAGCGCGCTGATGCCCAGCATCACGTCGCCGGGCAGGTGGCGTTGCCGCTGCAGCAGGGCCTGCAAGGCCTCGCGGGCAGGTTCGGGCTCACCGTGCCAGAAGGCCAGCCAGGCGTCCAGGGCCGGCACCTGCACCTCGCCGAACTGCGGGTTGTGGCACAGCTGGCGCAGCCGCTCCATCAGCGGCCGCGTGCCGGGCAGGCCGGTGAAGTGGCCATAGCTCATGTCCACGATGTTGGGATAGCGGGTCCCCGGCGCCTGCGCGGCGTTGTCCGCCATCGCGGCCAGGCCGGCCAGCACGGCGGTGGGGTCGCCCCGGGCCATGCCGTTCCAGGCGCGCAGCGAGTCGAAGGCCACCTGCAGCGCCGGTGGCAAGTCCGCATCGGCGGCGGCGCAGAGCACGGCCTCGGCCCGCTCCAGCTCGCCCAGGGCGTTGTGGCAAGCGCCCAGCAGGCCCAGCGCGACCAGGCGGTCGCGTTCCTGGCCCCGCTGTGCAAAGACGTCGTGGCTGCGCTGGAATTCGTCGCGGGCGTGCACCCAGTCCCAGCGCGACCAGGCGCACAGGGCGCGCAGAAAGGCCGCGTCGGCCTGCGATTCGCGCCAGTCCGGCGGCAGCTGTTCCAGCCAGCGTTCCAGGCGGTGGGTGCCGCCGACGGCCAGCAGCCCGTCGGCCATCTGGCGCAGCGCGGTCAGCGCGTCGGCCCAGCGCCCGGCGGCCAGCCAGTGGGGCACGGCCCGCTCGGCGCGTGTCTCGGCCGCGGCGGCGCGGGCATGCAATGACGCCGCCAGCCCGGGTTCGCGGCGTTCCAGCTCGCCGCGCAGAAAGTCCCGGAACAGGTCGTGGAAGCGCAGCACCGGCACGGCCTCGTCCAGCGCGCTCAGAAAGAGCTGACGGCCAAAGAGGTCGTCCAGCACGGTCGTGGCATCGGTCCGCCCGGTGATGGCCTGGCACAGCGCCGGGCTGAGCTCGGGCAGCACGCTGCTGTGCAGCACGAACTGCTGCAGCGGCGCTGGCAGCTCGGCCAGTACCTCCTGGGCAAAATAGTCGAACAGATGGCGGTGGGCGGCCGGCCCGAGCTGGGCGGGCAGTCCGGCGCGGCGCTGCGCGCTGCCCAGCATCAGGTGCAGGCCGGCCACCCAGCCGTGGGTGCGTGCGAGCGCGGCTTGCAGCGCGTCGTCGGGGGGGGCTTCCAGCCCGCGCAGCCGGCACAGCGCCTGGGCCGCGTCCAGGTCGAACTGCAGGTCCTCGAAGCCCAGCTCCACCAGCTCGCCGCCGGCCCGCCAGCGGGCCAGGGACAGCGGCGGCGTGACGCGGCTGCCGATGTAGAGGCACAGCTCCGGCGGCGCGCGGGCGATCAGGGTGTCCAGCAGCTGCAGCGCGGCCGCATCGGTGATGTGGTGGAGATCGTCCAGCACCAGGGTGATGCGGGCCTCGGGCCGCGCCCCCAGGGCGTCGATCAGCGGGCCCAGCGCGGTGCGCGAGGCCGGGCTGGCGTCCTGCAGCTGGGCCAGCACCGTGGCGGGCGGCACCGCCCAGGGCAGGTCCAGCGCCGCCAGGGCGCCCAGCAGCGCGGCGAACAGGCGGTTGGCGTCGTTGTCCTCGGCGTCGAGGGACACCCAGACCACCTCAGCCCCGGGGGCGGCGGCCAGGGCGGCGCTGAGCTGCACCAGCAGCGTCGTCTTGCCAAAGCCGGCCGGCGCCTGTACCAGCACCAAGCGGGCGTCGTCGGCCTGCGTCAGCACACGGGCCAACAGGGCGGGGCGGGACACCGCGTCCCGCCGTGCGCGCGGGATGCGGTATTTGCCGGAGTGCGCTGACGGGCTGCGGATGTCCATGGGCAGGGTTGGCAATCTGCCCGATTCTAGGAATGGCAGCGCGCCCAGGTCCAGGCCCGGGCCCGCACCCGCGCCGCCGGCCTCAGGGGGTGGCGGACGTGGGGGGCAGCGGCGTGGGCACGCGGTTGCGGATGGGCGCCAGCGTCTTCAGGTAGGCGAACACCGCTTTGAGATCCGCATCGGTCATTTGGCTGTAGGCGGTGGGCATGGGGGGCAGCAGCGGCCGGCCCAGGCCCAGGTGGCGGCTGGTGCGTAGCGTGCGCACGAAGTCCTGCTCGGACCAATGGCCCAGGCCCGTCTCGGGGTCGGGGGTCAGGTTGGCGGTGAAGCTGACCCCCCAGGGGCCGGCCCAGGCCGTGTTCGTCGCCGACGACACGACCCGCCAGGGCCCTGGCGGCAGGGCCGGCACCGGCGGCATCACCAGGCTTTCCGGGTGGCCGGAGAAGCTGCGGGCGAGGTCCGGCACGGGACCCTGCGGCCCCATCTTCAGCGGGGTGTGGCAATCCGCGCAGCCGTTGGTGCTGACCAGGTAGCGGCCACGGTCGATGCGATCGCGTGGCGCCGGCTCGGTGGCCTGGGCGGCCAGGGCAGCCCACAGGGGCCACAGGAGGGTGAGGTGTTTCATGGACGGGGTTCCAGTGGACAGGTGACGGCACTGTGCCGGTCCGTCCGGCGGCCGACATCCGCCCGACAGGCCAGGGTCCCGGCCGGCGAGGAGCCATGCCAGGACGGGCGCCGATGGCCCATCGGAGCGATGCCGGCGCGGTGTGGGCTCGGAACACTGGCGTCTCCTGTTTCCACTTCCGAGACCGCACCCATGAACACCTCGTCCCGCTACAACATCTATGCCCCCGTCCACAAGGCCCTGCGCCTGTTCATGACCGACACGCTGGCGGGCCTGAGCCGGCTCGACCTGGACGACCCGCAGGACCTGGCCGCTGGGCTGGACCAGCTCGAAGCGCTGCTGGATGCCGCCAGCCGCCATCTGCAGCATGAAAACCACTTCATCCACCCGGCCATCGAGGAGCGCTGTCCGGGCCTGAGCGGCCGGATCGCGACGGAACACCAGGAACACCTGGACGCCATCGCCACGCTGCGTGCCGCCGCGGCCGCCCTGCGCGCCGAGCCCGAGGCGGCCGCGGCGCATCGGCTGTACCGGCAGCTGGCGACCTTCATGGCCGAGAACTTCGAGCACATGGATGTGGAGGAGACGCGCCACAACCAGGCGCTGTGGGCGGCCTACGACGACGCTTCGCTGCAGGCCATCGAGGACCACATCCTGGCCAGCCTTGGCCCGCAGGAGATGAGCCAGTGGCTGCGCTGGATGTTGCCGGCCTTCAACCCGACCGAGCGCGCGCGGCTGATCGCCGGCCTGCCTGCCCAGGCCCAGTCGTCGGTGCTGGCCTCGGCCCGCGCCCTGCTCAACGACGTGGCCTGGGCCAAGCTGTGCCGGGCGCTGGGCCACGCGCCGGTGCCCGGGCTGATCCACATCTGATTGCGTCGTATGCTGGCGGGCCCTGCCACTTCCGTCTCGCCCGCGCCGTGCTCACCCTCGCCAAGCTGACCGCCCGGGACGCACCGGCCTACCGCGCGCTGCTGCTGGAGGCCTATGCCCAGCCGGGCGATGCCTTCACCTCCACGGCCGAGGAGCGCGCGGCGCTGCCGCTGTCCTGGTGGGCGCAGCGGGCCGCGGCGGCCGATGGGTCGGGGCTGGCCCTGGGGGCGTTTGTGGACAACGCCCTGGTGGGCAGTGTGACGCTGGAGTTCTCGTCGCGCCTCAAGACCCGCCACAAGGCCCATCTGGTGGGCCTGTACGTGCAGCCTGCGCACCAGCACCAGGGCATTGGCCGGGCCTTGCTGCAGGCCGCCTTGGCCGAAGCCGTGGCCCAGCCGGGGGTGCGTTGGGTGACGCTGACCGTGACCGAGGGCAACACCTCGGCCCAGCGTCTGTACGAGAGCCTGGGCTTCCGGGTCTGGGGGTTGGAACCCGAGGCCATCCGCACGCCCACAGGGTACCGCGGCAAGGTGCAGATGGGCTACCCGCTGGACCTGCCACCGCCCGCGCCGCGTCCGCCACAGCCGCCCGTGACGCTGCGCGAGGCCACCCCGGCCGACGCCGAAGCGCTGTCGGCCCTGGCGGCCCGCTGTTTCCACGACACCTATGCGGCCGACAACCAGCCCGAGGATCTGTGGGCCTACATCACCCATCACTTTCACCCGGCGCAGCAGCAGGCCGAGCTGGCCGACCCGGCCCTGCGGACCTGGGTGGCGGTGGAGGGCACCCGCCTGGTCGGCTTTGCCCAGTTGGCCCGAGGCGACAGCCTGCCCGCGTCGGTGACCCAGGCGGCGCCGGTGGCCCTGCGGCGCTTCTACGTCGTGCGCGACCAGCAGGGCCGCGGGCTGGCGGTGCGGCTGATGGCCCGCATCCGCGCGGTGGCCGCGCAGGACGGGGCGCAGCACCTGTGGCTGAGCGTGTGGGAACGCAACCCGCGGGCGCTGGCCTTCTACCGCAAGTGCGGCTTCGAGGCGGTGGGCCACACCACCTTTGACGTGGGGGCCGACCGCCAGCGCGACTGGGTGATGGTGGGCGCCACTACGGCCTGACCGGCGTGGCGGGCTGGGCCGGCGGGCGGCCCTGCATCAGCAGTGCAGCCAGCACGGCGGCCAGCACCACCGCCCCCAGCAGGAAGAAGCCCTGACCGTAGGCCGTGAAGACGCCCTCGGCCAGCCCGTGGTAGGTGCCTTCGCGCCATTCCACGAACACCGCCGTCATGGCGATGCCGAACACCCCACCCAGCTGCCGCGCATAGGTGACGATCACCGAAGACTGCGCCAACTGGTGCGGCGCCAGGTGGCGCAGCGTGGCCAGGTTCAGCGCCGGCAGGATCATGCCCAGGCCGATGCGGCCGACGATGGTGGCGGCCAGCAGTTCGGCATAGCCGATGTGCTGGCCCAGCACGTAGAACGCGAAGAACGAACCACCGAACAGCAGCAGGCCGGCGATGGTCACCGCCTTGGGCGGAAAGTGGTCGGCCATGCGGCCGGCCAGCGGGGTGGCCAGCACCAGCGCGATGCCCCCGGGGATCAGCGCGCTGCCCGCGGCGGTGGCCGAGTAGCCCAGCGCACTCTGCAGGAACACCGGGATCAGGTAGGTGGAGCCGTACAGCCCGAAGCCGTAGGTGAAGGACACCACCGAGCCCATGCTGAAGGTGCGGCTGCCGAACAGGGCCAGCTGGATCAGCGGGGTCGGACTGCGCCGGGCATGGCGCAGGAAGGCGGCCAGGGTCAGCAGGGTGAGCGCCACGTGCGCGGCCGTCCAGGCCGACAGGGCACCGTCGCGTCGCAGGCTGCTGACGCCATCCACGATCGCCAGCGTGGCCAGGGACAGCATCAGCGCGCCGGTCCAGTCGAACGGGTGCTGGGCGTGCGCGCCCGGGGCGGGCAGCAGCCACACCCCCAGGGCCAGGGCCAGCAGGCAGAAGGGCGTGTTGAGCAGGAAGATGGCGGCCCAGCCGAGATGGTCCACCAGCACGCCGCCGAAGGCCGGCGCCACCGCCGGGGTCAGCACCAGCCCGAGCGTCAGCAGCCCCGAGGCGCGGCCCTGCATGGGCGGCGGGAAGCGGCGCAGCACCACCAGCGTGCCCAGTGGCTGCAGGATGCCGGCGGCCGCGCCCTGCAGCACCCGCGCCAGCACCACCTGGCCAAAGCTCTGGGCCAGGCTGCCGGCCACGCTGGCGGCGGTCAGCACCAGCACGGCGCCCAGGAACAGCCGCCGAAAGCCGATGCGGTCCAGCAGCCAGGAGGTGGGCAGCATCGACAGCGTCATTGCCGCCATGAAGCCGGTGACGGCCCACTGCACCTGCTCATGGCCCAGGCCGAACTGCTGGCTGAGCACCGCCACCGCGACGTTGAAGGCCGAGGTGGCCAGCACCCCGGCGATGGTGCCGGTGGCCACGGTGATCAGCAGCAGCCACTTGTAGCGGGGGCCGTGGCGCTCGGTCAGCGCCTCGAAGGACAGGGCCTGGGGCAGGATCATGACTGGGCGGGGCGGCGCTGGCGGGCGGCCAGGCGCTGCGGCAACACGGTGTCGACGGTTTCGCCGGCGATGCGGCGCTGCAGGTAGGCCAGGTCATCGCCCAGCTCGGCGCGCAGCCGGCGGGCTTCGCGCAGCTCGCGGCTGACGGCGTCGATGCGGGCGTCCAGTGTCTCGACCTGGCGGGTCAGGGCATCGTGGATCTCCACCAGCGCGGTCTGCGAATGCACTTTGCGGCCATCGGCCAGGGCCTCCACCGGCCGCTTGAGCATCTCGGCGATCGCTTGCAGCGAGAAACCCAGCGAGCGCAAGCGCAGCACCCGTGCGAAGCGCTCCAGGTCCTGCGGGCTGTAGAGCCGGTAGCGGCCCTCGCTGCGGCTGGGGGAGACCAGCCCGCGCTCCTCGTAGTACTTGAGGGTGCGGGGCGTGACCGCGAGCCGTTCGGCGGCCTGCCGGATGGTCAGCAAATCGGTGGCAGGGGTGGACATGGGCGCGGTGGTGGAGACGGGCCGTGACTATAACCTGTACGTTCACGTACAGGTTGGGTGGGCCGGCAAACCGCCTGGCCGGGGTCCGGTCAGCCCTGCAGCCAGGTGCGCAGCAGGGCGGTGGTGGTGTCGGGTTGCTCCAGCGTGGGCAGGTGGCCGCAGTCCGGCAGGCGGTGCAGCCGGGCGTGGGGGAGGCCTTCGGCCATGGCCTGCACCACGGCCGGCGGGGTCACCGCATCATCCTCGCCGACGATGAGCAGCGTGGGTTGCTGCACCGTGGGCAGCAGGGGCCGCGAGTCCGGCCGGTTCAGGATGGCGGTCTGCTGGCGCCGGTAGGCTTCGGCCCCGACCCGCTGGGCCATGGCCTGCACCGTGTGGCCCACCGGGCCGTGCACATGGCGGGCGTGCACCAGGGTGGGCAGCAGCTGGCGGGTGACGCCCAGGAAGCGGCCCCGCCCCAGCAGGGCCAGGCTGCGCCGGCGCAGCGCCGCCCGGGCTGGGGCATCCGGGGCGGCGCTGGTGTCCAGCAGGGCCAGCCGGCTGACCCGCTGCGGCTGCTGGCGCAGGATCTCGAAGGCCACATAGCCGCCCATTGACAGCCCGGCCAGCGCAAAGCGCGCCGGCGCCTGGGCCAGCACGCGCGCAGCCATGGCCTGCACGCTGTCGTCCTGGGTCAGATCCGCCACCTCGGGCTGCGCCACATCGGCCAGGCCCGCGACCTGCGCCGCCCACAGGTCGGCGTCGCACAGCAGGCCGGGCAGCAGGATCAGCGGGGTGCGCTCAGCCACGGTCGGCCTCCCGCATCCGTGCGGCCAGCACCAGGCCGACCACGGCCAGCAGCGCGGTCAGGGCCACCTCACCGGGCCAGCCGCCATGCAGCCAGAACCAGCCGCCGGCCACGCCGATGCTGCTGGAGCCCAGGTAATAGAACAGCAGGTACAGCGAGGCGGCATGGCTCTTGTGCGGGCCGGCCAGCCGGCCCACCCAGGCGCTGGCCACCGCGTGGGCGATGAAGAAGCCGATCGTGACCAGGGCCACCCCCACGGCGATCACCGCCAGCGATGCGGCCAGCGTGAACAGCACCCCCAGGCCCATGGCCGTCAGCCCGATCAGCAGGGCGCGGCGCCGGCCCAGGCGCTGGCTCAGCGCGCCGGAGCTGCCCGAGGCGAAGATGCCCAGGGTGTAGCTGAGGAACACCAGGCTGATTTCGGTCGGGCTGAAGCCATAGGGCGCCGCCGCCAGCCGAAAGCCCAGGTAGTTGAACAGCGCGACGAACACGCTGGTCAACACAAAGCCGATGCCGAACAGACGTTGCAGGTCCGGGCGCGTCAGCTGGTGGCGCCAGGCCGCCACATGCTGCTGCCAGTGCACGCCGTGCTTGGGCACGAAGCGGCGTGAGGCTGGCAGCAGCCAGAAGAAGCCGATCGCGGCGACCAGGTCGATCACCGCCAGGGTGGCCATGGCGCCCCGCCAGGAGGCCCATTCCACCAGCATGCCCATGCCCACCCGGCCCATCATGCCGCCGAAGGCGGTGCCGCCCACGTACAGGCCCATCGCGCTGCCCAGGCGGCGCGGTTCCATCTCCTCGGCCAGGTAGGCCATGGCCACCGCCGGCACGCCGCCCAGCAGCAGGCCTTCCAGCAGGCGGCAGGCCAGCAGCACCGGCCAGCTGGGGGCCACGGCGGCCGCCAGGTTCAAGACGGCCGCCAGCAC
The DNA here is from genome assembly GCF_020387415.1 of Ideonella benzenivorans. Classification (GTDB taxonomy): domain Bacteria; phylum Pseudomonadota; class Gammaproteobacteria; order Burkholderiales; family Burkholderiaceae_C; genus Ideonella; species Ideonella benzenivorans. Next base: position 468,609 of record NZ_JAGWCB010000007.1, read on the forward strand.
CATCGAGGTGGCCATCAGCCCGCGCCGGGGCAGGGACTGGGACACCGCTCCCATCGTGAAGATGGCCAGGGCCAGGGCGCCGGTGGTCAGCGACAGCGCCCAGGAGCTTTGCGCCGGGCTGAGCCCGAAATGCGCGGCGAACTCGGGCAGCAGGGGCTGCACGCAGTACAGCAGCGAGAAGGTGGAGAAGCCGGCGAGGAACAGCGCGAAGCTGATGCGGGCGAAGGGCACCGGGGTTTCCGCGGTGGCCACCGGCGACGCGGGGGCCGGTGCGGGGGCGGAGACCGGCTCCGCCAAGGGCACAGAACTCATGGCTGCAAGGATGACGGTTTTGCGACCATTCGTCCAATAGATGGCAAGCGTGGTGGCTATCTGTGGAACAGATAACGGCCGGTGCTCAAGGCGTGAGCAGGTCGGTCAGCAGCTGCACATGGATGCTGTAAGCCTGTTCCGCGTCGACCCATTCCTCAGGCCCCGCCGAGATGTGCTGGACCATCCAGTGGACCAGGGGGCTGAGGACCAGCCCGGGCACGGCCGTGAGCACGGTGGGGCGCAGCAGCCCTTGCGCCACGCCGCGCTGCAGCACCAGGGTCAGCTGGGCGCAGAGGGTGGCATGGACGCGGTGCCGCCAGTCCTGCACCTGCGGGGGCAGGCGATGTCCCTCGGTCAGCAGGACGCGGGCCAGGGCCACCAGGGAGGGCTCCTGCGCGGCCTCGTACATCGGCCGCAGCAGGCGCTGGGCCAGTGCCTGTGCTGTGTCCGCCCCCGCCAGCACCGCGTCCACGTCCAGCGCGGGCAGCTGCATGGAGCGCTGGAGCAGGGCATGGAAGATCGCCTCCTTGCTGTCGAAATGGGCGTACAACCCGCCCTTGGACAGGCCGGCCCGCTGGGCGATGTCGTCGATGCGGGTGTCGGCGTAGCCCTGGGCGGAGAAGGCCGCCAGCGCCGCATCAAGGATCAGCGGGATGCGGGTTTCCGGGGGGAGGCGCAACCGGGGGCGGCGCGCGCGCGCTGGCGTGGCGAGAGAAGGAGCGTGGACTGTCATGACTCGGAAAACAGGACTCTGCCACAGTTGGGCACCGGCCCATTGCACGGCAAGAAACACAGGATCTGCGCTAGGATAACTACCGACTGGTCGGTATGTAACGGCAACCTCCTTTTGTGGGCAAAAGTTCGATCGCATGACTTCAGCACCTCGTTCCTGGACTGCCTGCCGCCGATGGTCGGGAGGGCTGGCCTTGCTGACGCTGGCGGGCTGCCAGTTGGCGCCGGTCACGCCGCCTTCGGCGTCACTGCCGGACCACTACCCCGCCGATGCGGCCGACCCGGCGGTTCAGGCGGCCGGGCCACGGGCGGCGGTGCTGGGCTGGGCGCAGTACTTTCAGGATGAGACCCTGCGCGGCCTGATCCGCCAGGCCCTGGCCAACAACCATGACCTGCGCCTGGCGGTGCTGAAGGTGGCCGAGGCCCGGGCCGGCTACGACATCCAGCGGGCCGACCAATGGCCCTCGCTGGCCGGCACTGCGCAGGCCGCGCGCGGCCGCACGCCGGCCGACCTCAGCCCGATCGGGCGGGCCGTCACCGGCAACCAGTTCTCCGTCGGCCTGGCGGCCAGCAGCTGGGAGCTGGACTTCTGGGGCCGGGTGCGCAACCTCAGCGATGCGGCCCTGGAGAACTACCTCAGCACCGAGGAGGCCCGCCGGGCCGCCACGCTGGGCCTGATCGCCCAGGTGGCCAACAGCTACCTGGCCCTGGGTGAGCTGGACGAGCGGCTGGACCTGGCCCGCCGCACGGCCAGCAGCCGGGCCGAGTCGCTGCGCATCTTTCGCCGTCGCACCGAGGTGGGCGCCACCTCGCGGCTGGAGCTGACCCAGGTGGAGCTGCTGTCGCAGCAGGCCGAGGTGCTGGTGGCACAGTTGATGCAAGCCCGGGCCCAGCAGGCCCATGCGCTGGCCTTGCTGGAGGGCGCCAGCGGCAGCGTGCCGACCACCGCCGGGCGGCTGGACGACGGGGCGGTGATGGCCGGCCTGGCGCCGGGTCTGCCCTCGGACCTGCTGCTGGCTCGCCCGGACATCCTGGCCGCCGAACACGGCCTGCGGGCGGCCAACGCCAACATTGGCGCCGCCCGCGCCGCCTACTTCCCGCGCATTGCGCTGACCGGGTCCTACGCCACGGCCAGCAGCCAACTCGACGGGCTGTTCAAGTCCGGCAGTGGCGACTGGTCCTTCGGCCCCGGGCTGAGCCTGCCGCTGTTCGACGGCGGTCGGCGCGCCAGTGCGCTGGCCCTGGCCGAGGTGCGGCAGCAGCAGGCACTGGTGGCCTATGACCAGGCGGTGCAGGGTGCCTTCCGCGACGTGGCCGACGCCCTGGCGGCCCAGCGTGGCCTGAGCAACCAGGTGCAGACGCTGACCCGCATGCTGGCCGTGCAGAACGAACGCGCGCGGCTGGCCCAGTTGCGCTACGACGCCGGGGCGGTGCGCTACCTGGAGGTGCTGGACGCCGAGCGCGACCGCCTCAGCGCCGAACAAAGCCTGGTGCAGGCGCGCCGGGCCCTGCTGAGCGCGCGGGTGGCGCTCTACACCGCCCTGGGCGGCGGCACCCAGCTCGCCGCTTCCTCCGAATCCTCTCCCTCGCCGCAGCCATGAACCCCAAGCTCGCCAAGTTCCTTCCCCTGCTCGCCGTGGCCGCCCTGGCGGGGGCGGGCTACTTTGCCTGGTCCCGGCTGCACGACACCGGCCCAGGCCCCGGCTTTGTCAGCGGCAACGGCCGGTTGGAGGGCACCGAGATCGACGTGGCCGCCAAGCTGGGCGGCCGGGTCGAGGACATCCTGGTCAACGAAGGCGACTTCGTGAAGGCCGGCCAGCCGCTGGCCAGCATGCAGATCCAGAGCCTGCAGGCCCAGCGCGACGAGGCCGAGGCCCGGGTGCAGCAGGCCGTGCAGTCGGTGGCCTCGGCCCAGGCCCAGGTGGCGCTGCGCGACAGCGACGTGCAGGCCGTGGTGGCCCAGGTCGCCCAGCGTGAGGCCGAGCTGGACGCGGCGCGCCGCAAGCTGGCGCGCTCGGAGGAGCTGTCGCACGACGGGGCCTCCTCCGGCCAGGAACTGGACGACGACCGGGCCCGCATGCGCGGCGCCCAGGCGGCGCTGGTGGCCACCCAGGCCCAGGTGCGCTCGGCCCAGGCGGGCGTCGTGGCGGCCAAGGCCCAGGTCACCGCGGCCCAGGCCAGCGCCTCGGCGGCCCAGGCCAGCGTGGACCGCATCGACGTCGACCTGGCCGACAGCATCCTGAAGTCGCCCCGCGACGGCCGGGTGCAGTACCGCATCGCCCAGCCCGGCGAGGTGGTGGGCGCGGGTGGCAAGGTGCTGAACCTGGTCGACCTGACCGATGTGACGATGACCTTCTTCCTGCCGGAGGCGGTGGCCGGCCGGGTGGCCCTGGGCAGCGAGGTGCGGCTGGTGCTGGACGCCGCCTCGCAGTACGTGATCCCGGCCAAGGTGTCCTTCGTGGCCAGCATCGCCCAGTTCACGCCCAAGACGGTGGAGACCGCCACCGAGCGGCAGAAGCTGATGTTCAAGGTCAAGGCCCGCATCGACCCCGAGCTGCTGCGCCGCCACCTGCAGCAGGTCAAGACCGGCCTGCCAGGCGTGGCCTGGGTGCGGCTGGATCCCCAGCAGCCCTGGCCGGCGGCGCTGAACAAGAACGTGGTCGAGGCCAGCCACCCATGAGCCTGGCCCAGGGCACCCCGGTGGCCCGGCTGCAGGGCGTGCGGCAGGTGTACGGCCGCAGCGTGGCGCTGGACGGCGTGACGCTGGACCTGCCGGCGGGTGTCATGGTCGGTCTGATCGGCCCCGACGGCGTGGGCAAGTCCAGCCTGCTGGCGCTGGTGGCCGGGGCGCGGGCGATCCAGCAGGGCCAGGTGCAGGCCCTGGGCGGCGACATGGCCAGCGTGGCCCACCGCGACGCCGTCTGCCCGCGCATTGCCTACATGCCCCAGGGCCTGGGGCGCAACCTCTACCCCACACTGTCGGTGGAGGAGAACCTGCAGTTCTTCGCCAAGCTGTTCGGCCATGACGCGGCCGAGCGGCGCCGGCGCATCGACGCGCTGACCCGCAGCACGGGCCTCCACCCCTTCCTGGACCGCCCGGCCGGCAAGCTCTCCGGCGGCATGAAGCAGAAGCTGGGCCTGTGCTGCGCGCTGATCCACGACCCCGACCTGCTGATCCTGGACGAGCCCACCACCGGCGTGGACCCGCTGGCCCGGGCCCAGTTCTGGGAGCTGATCGGGCGCATCCGCCAGCAGCGCCCGGGCATGAGCGTGCTGGTGGCCACCGCCTACATGGACGAGGCCCAGCGCTTCGACTGGCTGGTGGCGCTGGACGATGGCCGGGTGCTGGCCACCGGCACACCCGCCGAGCTGTTGGCCCAGACCGGCTCCCATTCCCTGGAGCAGGCCTTCATCCGCCTGCTGCCCGAGGACAAGCGGCGCGATTACCGGCCGGTGGAGATTCCGCCACTGGACGATGGCCACGAGGACATCGCCATCGAGGCGCGCGACCTGACGATGCGCTTTGGCGACTTCGTCGCGGTGGACCATGTGAGCTTTCGCATCCGGCGCGGGGAGATCTTCGGCTTCCTGGGCTCCAACGGCTGCGGCAAGTCCACCACAATGAAGATGCTGACCGGCCTGCTGCCGGCCAGCGAGGGCGAGGCCTTGCTGTTCGGCCAGCCGGTGGACGCCAGCCGCATGGACACCCGCCGCCGGGTGGGCTACATGTCGCAGGCCTTCTCGCTCTATGGCGAGCTGACGGTGGTGCAGAACCTGGTGCTGCACGCCCAGCTGTTCCATGTGCCGCAGGCCGAGGTGGCGGCGCGGGTGGAGGAGATGATTGCCCGCTTCGACCTGGCCGAGGTGCGCGACACCCTGCCGGAGAAGCTGCCGCTGGGGCTGCGCCAGCGCTTGTCGCTGGCGGTGGCCGTGGTGCACAAGCCGGACCTGCTGATCCTCGATGAGCCCACCTCCGGCGTGGACCCGGTGGCGCGCGATGCCTTCTGGCGGCTGATGGTGGAGCTGTCGCGGCGCGACAAGGTCACGATCTTCATCTCGACCCACTTCATGAACGAGGCCGAGCGCTGTGACCGCATGTCCATGATGGATGCGGGCCGGGTGCTGGACAGCGACACGCCGGCCGCGCTGATCGCCAAGCGCGGCGCTGCGACGCTGGAGGAGGCCTTCATCGGCTACCTGCGCGACAGCGCGGCAGGCGACGCTCAGGCGGCGCAGGACGAGGCGGCCGAGACCGTTTGGTCGGCGCCGGCCGCCGCGGCCGCTCAACCCTCGCGCTGGCGGAGGCTGCGGGCCAGTCTGGTCCGCATGGCCAGCTACATGTGGCGCGAATCGCTGGAGCTGCGGCGCGACCCGGTGCGCGCGGCCATGGCCCTGGGCGGCTCGGTGCTGCTGATGTTCGTGATCGGCTTCGGCATCAGCCTGGATGTGGAGGACCTGCGCTACGCGGTGCTGGACCGTGACGACAGCCCGCTCAGCCAGAGCTACGCGCTGGAGCTCAGCGGCTCGCGCTACTTCACCGAGCATGCGCCGGTGCAGGACTACCGCGAGCTGGACCGGCGCATGCGCAGCGGTGAGCTGTCGCTGGTGATCGAGATCCCGCCCGGCTTCGAGCGCAGCGTGCTGCGCGGGCAGGTGGTGCAGGTGGGCGCCTGGGTCGATGGCGCGATGCCGCAGCGGGCCGAGACCATCCAGGGCTATGTGCAGGCCATGCACCAGCTCTGGGTGGTGGACCGCATCCGGGCCCGCACCGGCCAGACGCTGGCGGGCGCGGCCTCGGTCGAGACCCGCTACCGCTACAACCCCGATGTGCGCAGCCTGCCGGCCATGGTGCCGGCGGTGATGCCGCTGCTGCTGCTGATGCTGCCGGCCATGCTGACCGCGCTGGCGGTGGTGCGCGAGAAGGAGCTGGGCTCCATCCTGAACCTCTACGTCACGCCGGTCACCCGCACCGAGTTCCTGCTGGGCAAGCAGATGCCCTATGTGGGCCTGGCGCTGCTGAACTTCGCGTTGATGAGCCTGTTGGCCGTCACCGTCTTCGGCGTGCCCGTCACCGGCAGCTTCGCCACGCTGGCGCTGGCCTCGGCGCTGTTTTGCCTCAGTTCCACGGCGCTGGGCCTGCTGGCCTCCACCGTCACCCGCAGCCAGATCGCCGCCATGTTCTTCACGATGATCGGCACCATGCTGCCGGCGGTGCAGTTCTCCGGCCTGCTCAACCCGGTCAGCTCGCTGGAAGGGGCCGGCCACCTGATCGGCACGCTGTACCCGGCCACCTACATGTTCACCATCAGCCGCGGCGTGTTCAGCAAGGGCCTGTCGCTGGCCGATCTGCAGGGGGCGATCTGGCCGCTGCTGCTGAGCTACCCGGTGATCCTCGGCGGCGCCATCGTGCTGCTGAAGAAGCAGGAGCGCTGAGATGGTCACCCCGCACCGGCCCGCCTGGCGGCGCCACCTGGCCAATGTCTACCGCCTGGGCGTCAAGGAGCTGTGGAGCCTGTGGCGCGACCCGACGATGCTGGTGCTGATCGTCTACACCTTCACGGTGTCGGTCTACATCGCCGCCACGGCCGTGCCGGAGACCCTGCACCAGGCGCCCATCGCCATCCTGGACGAGGACCGGTCCGCGCTGTCCGGGCAGATCGTCGCGGCCTTCTACCCGCCGCACTTCCGCCCCCCGGCCATGATCACCCGTGACCAGGTGGACCCGGGCATGGACGCCGGCATCTACACCTTCGTGCTGGACATCCCGCCCAACTTCCAGCGTGACGTGCTGGCCGGCCGCGCGCCGGCTGTGCAGCTCAACATCGACGCCACCCGCATGAGCCAGGCCTTCACCGGCAATGGCGCGGTGCAGCAGATCGTGCAGGACGAGGTCAACGAGTTCGTGCAGCGCGCCCGCGGCGGTGGCACGCTGCCGGTGGAGCTGGCGCTGCGCATGCGCTTCAACCCCGCGCTGGAGGGCAGCTGGTTCGGTGCGTTGATGGAGGTGGTGAACAACGTCACCATGCTGTCCATCATCCTGACCGGCGCAGCGCTGATCCGCGAGCGCGAGCACGGCACCGTGGAGCATCTGCTGGTGATGCCGGTGACACCTGCCGAGATCATGCTGTCCAAGGTGTGGTCGATGGCGCTGGTGGTGGTCGTGGCGTCCACGCTGTCGCTCAACCTGGTGATCCAGGGGGCGCTGAAGGTGCCGATCGAGGGCTCGCTGGTGCTGTTCTTCTTCGGCACCCTGCTGCACCTGTTCGCCACCACCTCCATGGGCATCTTCCTGGCCACCGTGGCGCGCAGCATGCCGCAGTTCGGCCTGCTGCTGATCCTGACGCTGATCCCGCTGCAGATGCTCTCGGGCGGCACCACCCCGCGCGAGAGCATGCCCGTCTTCGTGCAGGACCTGATGCTGGCCGCGCCCACCACCCACTTCACCGAGCTGAGCCAGGCCATCCTCTACCGCGGCGCCGGGCTGGAGGTGGTGTGGGTGCAGTTCCTGGCACTGGCGGTGATCGGCAGCGTGCTGTTCGGCCTGTCGCTGGCGCGCTTTCGGCGCACCATCAGCCAGATGGCCTGAGCGCTCAGGCGCCCCCGTCGTCCGGCTCGTCCTCGCCACTGCCCTGATCGAGCTGCTGCATGTTCTCCAGCAGCTTCATCAGGTAGTGGGTGGTGTGGATCAGGTCGCCGAACGAGAAGTCCGTCGTGGCCGCCTCGTAGAAGGCGTGGATCTTGGGCTGGGCCTGCTGGTGCCAGACCGCCTGGCCCGCCTCGGTGAGGCGGATCAGCCGCGCGCGGCGGTCGTTCGGGTCCGGGTCGATGCGGATGCGGCCATCGCGTTCCAGCCGCCCGATCACGCCGGCCAGGTTCTGCCGGCTCACCAGCAGGTAGCGCGCCAGGTCACCCACGCTGCGGCCCTGGGCCGACTCCGGCAGCGACAGCGCGCCCAGCACCGCCCACTGCTGCGTGGTCAGCCCTTCGCTTTCCACCGCGCGGGTGCCGGTCTTGTGCAGCAGGTTGGCGCATTGGTAGAGCTTGAAGAACAGCCGGTTGGCGAGTTCGTCGCGCGCCTCATCTCTCTTGCTTTCAGCGGTTGGCATGGTGTCGGGGCTGGCCGGGGAAGTCGGGTAAATATAACAATGTATTGACTGAAACAAGCCGCCACGCGGAGGAGACGCGCATGCAGGCAGCCTACATCATCGGGCACGGGGGCAACGAGGTGGTGCGGGTGGGCGAGCGCCCCCGGCCCGGGCGGCGGCCGGGCGAGGCGGTCTGGGGCGGTGCCCTCCAGTCGCTGGTGCGCGGCGGCCGGCCTGTGTCGCCTGTTCGTGCGCCAGTTGCAGGTCATCGGCTCGACCTACGGCACGGTGCAGGAATTCGATGAGCTGCTGCGCTTTGTCGCCCGCACCGGCCTGCGCCGGTGATCGACAGCCAGTACCCGCTGGAGGCCATCCACGCGGCGCTGGACCGCCTGGCCTCGGGTCAGCAGTTCGGCAAGGTGGCGCTGGCGCTGCCGCCCGCCTGAGGCGTAGCTTCGGCCCAGGCCTTGGCCTGGGCCAGCACGAAGTCGATCAGCGTGCGGGTGGCCAGGGTCTCGTAGCGGTCGGGCATGCGCAGCAGGAACAGGCGCGAGCCGAAGATGCTCAGGCGCCAGTCGTCCAGACCGGTGACCACCGTGCCTGCCGCCAGCTCGCGGGCCACCACATAGTCCGGCACCAGCCCCACGCCCAGCCCGGCCAGGATGGCCTCGTGCAGGAACTGGAAGTTCTCGGAGGCCAGCGTGGGCTGCAGCGCGATCTCGTGCCGCTCCTCGCCCCGGTAGGCCGACACGCGCAGCGCGCGCCCCACCACGTTGGAGGTGATCAGCGGCACCTGGGCCAGGTCCTCCAGCCGGGTGGGCAGCGGGTGCGCCTGCGCGTACTGGCGGGAGGCGCAAACGATGTGACGCATGCGGCTCAGCTCGCGGGCGATCAGCTGTGGGGGCGGCTCGGACAGCACGCGGATCGCCAGGTCCACCTCGTCGCGCAGCAGGTCGTCCACCCGGTTGTCGAACAGCAGCTCCAGCCGGATGCTGGGGTGCAGGCGCTTGAATTCGATCAGCCAGTGCGACATCACCAGCTGCCCGAAGCCGGTGGGCACGGCCAGGCGCACGCTGCCGTGCAGGCCTTCACGCAGGCTGGCCACCGACTCTTGCGCGGCCTGTAGCTCATCGCGGATCACGCAGCCATGCCGGTACAGGCGCAGCCCGGCCTCGGTCGGGTCGATGCGGCGGGTGGTGCGGCGCACCAGCTGCTGGCCCAGCGACTTCTCCAGCTGGGTCAGGTGGTAGCTGATGTTGGCCCGGCTCATCTTGCGCTTGCGGGCCGCCTGGCTCAGGTTGCCGGCCTCGACGATGTCCACCAGCAGCAGCAGGGCGTTGACGTCCATGGCGCTTGAATGTCAAAGAGGATTTGACAGTTTGTCTATTGGCTTTCCAATTGTCAAAGGAGATTCGCTCCCGAAGAATGGCGCATCGTCTTCGGAGGCCTGTCCGTGTCCCTCTACACCCTGCAAGGCGCAGTCGCCGTCATCACACTGGACCACCCGCCAGTCCAGGCCCTGGGCCATGCCCTGCGGGCCTTTTTGCTGCAGGCGCTGACGGCGGCCCAGGCCGATGCCGCGGTGCGGGCCATTGTGCTGACCGGCGATGCGCGGGCCTTCTCGGCCGGCGCCGATGTGAGCGAGATGGGCACCCCGCTGCAAACGGCCGAGCCCCGGCTGGACCAGCTGCTGGCGGCCCTGGAGGGGGCATCCAAACCGGTGGTGGCTGCCCTGGCCGGTGTGGCCCTGGGCGGCGGCCTGGAGCTGGCGCTGGCCTGTCACGCCCGGGTGGCGCTGGAAGGCGCCCGCGTGGGCCTGCCCGAGATCCTGATCGGCCTGATCCCCGGCGGTGGCGGCACCCAGCGCCTGCCCCGGCTGGTGGGGCTGCCGACCGCGCTGGAGATGATGCAGTCCGGCCAGGCCCGCACCGCGCGGCAGCTGGCCGACACGGGGCTGTTCGACCGCGTGGTGGCCGACGACCTGGTGCCGGCCGCCGCCGCGGTGGCGCTGCGCCTGGCCGAGGCCGGCGCGCCCTGGCCGCTGGCGCGGGACCGGCAGCCCGAGGCGGCCGCCGTGCAGGCCCAGGTGGCCGCGGCCCGCGCCCGGCTGCAGCCCCGCCAACGCCTGCAGCCGGCCCACACCGCGTTGCTCGACGCCCTGGCCGCGGTGGCCGAACCCTTCGAGGCGGGTCTGGCGCGGGAGCGGGCGCTGTTCCTGGGCCTGGTGGCCAGCCCGCAGGCGCGGGCCTTGCGCCATCAGTTCAAGGCCGAACGCGAGGCGGTGAAACTGCCCGCCGCCCTGCAGATGCCGCCGCGGCCGGTGGACCGGGTGGCGGTGATCGGCGCCGGCACCATGGGCACCGGCATCGCGATCAGCGCGCTGGACGCCGGCCTGGGCGTGCTGTTGCTGGAGCAGGCGCAGGAGGCGCTGCAAGCCGGCGTGCAGCGCATCCACGCGCACTACAACGGGCGGGTGGCGGCGGGCAAGCTCACGGCGGCCCGGGCCGGCGAGGCCCTGGCACGGCTGACCGCCACGCTGGACTGGGCTGCGCTGGCCCAGGCCGATCTGGTGGTGGAAGCCGTGTTCGAGGATCTCGCGGTCAAGCAGGCGGTGTTCCGGCGCATCGATGCCCATGCCCGCCCGGGCGCGGTGCTGGCCACCAACACCTCCTACCTGGACATCGACGGGATGGCCGCCGCCACCGGCCGGCCGGCGGATGTGCTGGGCCTGCACTTCTTCAGCCCGGCCCAGGTGATGAAGCTGCTGGAGGTGGTGCAGGGCCGGGCCACCGCCCCGGAGGTGCTGGCCACCGGCATGGCCCTGGGTCAGCGCCTGGGCAAGCTGCCGGTGCGCTGCGGCAATGCCTTCGGCTTCATCGGCAACCGCATCTACAACGCCTACCGGCGCCAATGCGAGTTCATGCTGGAAGACGGCGCCTGGCCCGAAGAGGTGGACCAAGCCCTGACCGGCATGGGCTTCGCCATGGGCCCGTTCGCGGTGGCGGACCTGTCCGGCCTGGACATCGCCTGGCGCATGCGCCAGGCCCAGGCCGCCAGCCGCGACCCGCGCGAGCGCTACGTGCCCATCCTGGACGGCCTGTGCGAACGCGGCCGGCTGGGCCGCAAGACCGGGGCCGGCTACTACGTCTACACCGAGGGCCAGGCCGCGCCCGGCACCGATGCGACCGTGCGCGACCTGATCGAGCAGGCCCGCGCTGCCCGCGGCGGCACGCCGCAGACCTTGACGGCCGAGACGATCCGGCGCCGCGCGCTGCTGGCCATGGTCAACGAAGCGGCGCTGCTGCTGGCCGAAGGCGTGGCCGCCCGCGCCAGCGACATCGACGTGGTGCTGGTCCAGGGCTATGGCTTCCCGCGCTGGGAAGGTGGCCCCGTGTTCTGGGCACGCCAGCAGGACCCGGCGGCGTTGGCGGACGAGCTGGCGACGCTGGTCGCGGCCGCCGGCTTGGGCGTCCGCCAGGGGGACCTGCGCGTGCTGCTGGACTGAGCCGGCGCCCCCAGCCCCTCGCTTTCCGCTGATTCCTTCGCTCCCCGGCGTGCTGCGGCAGGCCGGTGGGACCTCTGTTGCCGGCAACGGCGCTGCACCTGCGCACCACCATGCACCACGCCTACATCTGCGATGCCATCCGCACCCCCATCGGCCGCTACGGCGGCGCCCTGGCCAGCGTCCGGACCGACGACCTGGCGGCGATTCCGATCCAGGCCCTGATGGCCCGTCACCCCGGGGTGGACTGGGCCGCGCTGGACGACCTGAGCCTGGGCTGCGCCAACCAGGCCGGCGAGGACAACCGCAACGTTGCCCGCATGGCCAGCCTGCTGGCCGGCTTGCCGCCCGAGGTGCCCGCGGCCACCGTCAACCGGCTGTGCGGCTCCAGCCTGGATGCGGTGGGCAGCGCGGCCCGCGCCATCCGGGCTGGCGAGGCCCAGCTGATGATCGCCGGCGGGGTGGAGAGCATGAGTCGCGCGCCCTTTGTGATGCCCAAGGCCGAGAGCGCCTTCAGCCGCAGCAGCGCCGTGCACGACACCACCATCGGCTGGCGCTTCGTCAACCCACGGATGAAGGCCCGCTACGGCGTGGACAGCATGCCCGAGACCGCCGAGCACGTGGCCCGCGAGCACGCCATCGAGCGCGAGGCGCAGGACCGCTTCGCGCTGCGCAGCCAGCAGCGCGCCCTGGCGGCCCAGCAGGCCGGCCACCTCGCCCGCGAGATCACGCCCGTGCCGGTGCCGCAGCGCCAGGGCGAGCTGCTGCAGGTGACGCAGGACGAGCATCCGCGCGACACCACCCTGGCGGCGCTGGCCCGTCTGAAGGGCGTGGTGACGCCGGACGGCACGGTGACCGCCGGCAATGCCAGCGGCGTCAACGACGGGGCCTGCGCCCTGTTGCTGGCCAGCGAGGCCGCGGCTGCGCGGCAGGGGCTGACACCGCGCGCCCGCGTGCTGGGCATGGCCGTGGCCGGGGTGGCGCCGCGGGTGATGGGCATCGGCCCGGTGCCGGCCACGCAAAAGGTGCTGGCGCTGACCGGCCTGGGCCTGGACCAGATGGAGGTGATCGAGCTCAACGAGGCCTTTGCCGCCCAGGGCCTGGCGGTGCTGCGCGGGCTGGGCCTGGCCGACGACGATGCGCGGGTGAATGCCTGGGGCGGCGCCATCGCGCTGGGCCACCCGCTGGGGGCCACCGGCGCGCGCCTGGCCACCACGGCGGTCAACCGCCTGCATGCGACGGGCGGGCGCTACGCGCTGTGCACGATGTGCATCGGCGTAGGCCAGGGCATTGCCGTGGTGCTGGAACGGGTCTGAGCCAGGGTCACCTGCGGCGCAGGGCCGGCGGCGGCGAGCACTGCGCGGGCCCGTGAGTGCGCGGCCATCGGTCTGTCAATAAGCAATCAGTTGCATGAATTCGTTCCTGCGGGACGACAGATGACTGCCCTTGCCACGCCGGAATCTTGGGAAAACACCTAGAAAAAAGATATCGACAACAGGTTGTCGTATCTCACTTCGATTCCTAATATAGGCAAATATATTGACGTAAATGACCGCCGGAGCCGGCTGTGCGCCGGGCGGTTCCAACCCAGGAGAAACCATGAGCCAGTTGAAGGACAAGACCGCCATCGTGACCGGTGGTGCGGGGGGCATCGGCAGCGCCACCTGCCGGCGTTTGGCTGCTGACGGGGCCAAGGTGGCCGTGTTCGACATGAACCTGGACGCGGCGGAAAAAGTGGCCGCCGACATCCGCGCCGCAGGGGGTCAGGCCGCGGCCTTCCGCTGCGACATCACCGACCGCGCCGCGGTGGATGCGGCGGTGGCCGCGACCGAGGCCCAGCTGGGCCCCGTCAATGTGCTGGTGAACAACGCCGGCTGGGATGTCTTCAAGCCCTTCGTGAAGACGGCGCCGGCCGAGTGGGACAAGCTCATCGCCATCAACCTGGTGGGCGCGCTGCACATGCTGCATGCGGTGCTGCCGGGCATGGCAGAGCGTCAGTCGGGCCACATCGTCAACGTGGCCTCCGACGCCGCGCGCGGTGGCTCATCCGGTGAGGCGGTCTATTCCGCCTGCAAGGGCGGCCTGGTCGCCTTGTCCAAGACCCTGGCCCGCGAGCACGCCCGCCACCACATCAATGTGAACGTGGTCTGCCCCGGGCCGACCGACACCGCCCTGCTGGCCGGTGTGGCCGAGGGCGCGCGGGACCCGGCCAAGCTGATCGAGGCCTTCAAGAGCGCCATTCCGATGGGGCGGCTGGGCCAGCCCGAGGACCTGGCTCAGGCCATCGCCTTCTTCGCCAGCGACGACGCGGCCTTCATCACCGGCCAGGTCCTCAGCGTGTCGGGCGGCCTGACCATGCACGGCTGAGCGCCGTGATCCCGACGAACCGAACCCCTCTGGAGACGAGCATGCAATTCGAAGACATCCTGTACGAAGTCCGCAACGGCGTGGCCTGGATCACCATCAACCGGCCCGACAAGATGAACGCATTTCGCGGGACCACCTGCGACGAGATCATCAAGGCCATGAACAAGGCCGGCTACGACCGCAGCGTCGGCGCCATCGTGCTGACGGGGGCCGGTGACCGGGCCTTTTGCACCGGCGGCGACCAGTCGGCCCACGACGGCAATTACGACGGCCGCGGCACCATCGGCCTGCCGATGGAGGAACTGCACGCCGCGATCCGCGACGTGCCCAAGCCGGTGATCGCCCGCGTGCAGGGCTTCGCGATCGGTGGCGGCAATGTGCTGGCCACCATCTGCGACCTGACCATCTGTTCGGACAAGGCCATCTTCGGCCAGGTGGGCCCGAAGATGGGTTCGGTGGACCCCGGGTACGGCACCGCCTTCCTGGCCCGTGTGGTGGGCGAGAAGAAGGCGCGCGAGATCTGGTACCTGTGCCGCCGTTATTCCGGCGCCGAGGCGGTGGCCATGGGCCTGGCCAATGTCTGCGTGCCGCACGAGCAGCTCGACGCCGAGGTGCAGAAGTGGGGCGAGGAACTGTGCGAGCGCAGCCCGACCGCGCTGGCCATCGCCAAGCGCAGCTTCAACATGGACACCGCCCACCAGGCGGGCATCGCCGGCCTGGGCATGTACGCGCTCAAGCTCTATTACGACACCGACGAATCCCGCGAGGGCGTGGCGGCGCTGAAGGACAAGCGCAAGCCCGACTTCCGCAAGTTCGCCAAGTGAGCACGGGCGCGAGGAGGCTGTCATGACCCCCAACCCCTACCTCGACGAGGACCTGGTGGCCCTGGCCGACTCGGCGCGGCGCTTCGCTGAGGCGCGCGTCAAGCCGGACTTCCAGGCCCGCGACACCACTCGGGTGCTGGACCGCGCGCTGCTGCGCGAGATGGGCGAACTGGGCTTCATCTGCCCGGAGCTGCCCGAGGCCTTTGGTGGCCTGGGCCTGGGCACGCTGGCCGCCGGTGTGATCCACGAGGAGATCGCCCGCGCCGACCTGAGCTTCTCCTACCTCAACCTGCTGGCCTCGCTGAACGCGCAGATCCTTTCGCGCTATGGCCAGCCCGAGGTGGTGGCGCCCTGGTTGAAGAAGATGGTGCGCGGTGAGGCCATCTGCTGCATCGCGCTAACCGAGCCGCGCGGGGGCTCGGACGCCGGCAACCTGCGCCTGCGTGTGGAGCGCGACGGTGACCACTATGTGCTCAACGGCGAGAAGACCTCGATCTCGGCCGCCGATCAGGCGGACATCGCGGTGGTCTTCGGCCGCACCGGCACGGCGGAATCCAAGGCCCACGGCGTGACGGCGATGCTGGTGCCGATGGACGCGCCCGGCGTCAGCACCAGCCGCTTCGACTGCCATGGCCAGCGCGCCATCGGCCGTGGCTCGATCTTCTTCGAGAACGTGCGGGTGCCGGTGAGCCACCGCCTGGGCGAGGAGAACAAGGGCTTCGTGCAGGTGATGCACGGCTTCGACTTCTCGCGCGCCCTGATCGGCCTGCAGGTGCTGGCGGTGGCACGGGTGGCCTTGGAGGAGACCTGGGCCTACATCACCCAGCGCGAGGCCTTCGGCCAACCGCTGTCGGCCTTCCAGGGTGTGACGCATCCGCTCGCGCAGTTCGACACCGAGGTCGAGGGCGCGCGCCTGCTGTGTCTGCAGGCCCTGTGGCTCAAGGACCAGGGCCAGCCGCACAGCGCCGAGGCGGCGATGGCCAAGTGGTGGGGCCCCAAGCTGGCCTACGACGCCATCCACCAGTGCCTGCTGTGCTTCGGCCACGGCGGCTACGACCGCGGCCCGATGGAGCAGCGGCTGCGCGACGTGCTGGGCTTCCAGATCGGCGACGGCACGGCCCAGATCATGAAAACCATCATCGCCCGCACCCGGGCCGGGCGGCAGTTCGTCCCGGCCTGAGGACGACGCCCCCGCCAACAGAAAACGGAGGTCGCCGGCACAGGCGGCCCCATTTCCACCCCACGAGGAGACACCGCATGGAGTTCGATGCCGTACTGCTGCCGCCGCGCCGTGCGCGGATGATGGCGCAGGGCTGGTGGCTGGACCGCACCATCAACGACGAGCTGGATGCCTGCGCCGCGGCCTGCCCGGACAAGGTCGCCCTGACCGCCTGCCGGATGGAGACCGGCGAAGTGACCCGCTTCACCTACGGCGAGCTGGCCCGCATGGCCGACCGCATCGCCGTGGGCCTGCACCGCCTGGGCGTGCGCCGCCAGGACGTGGTGGCCTGCCAGCTGCCCAACTGGTGGCAGTTCACGCTGGTGTACCTGGCCTGCTCGCGCATCGGGGCGGTGATGAACCCGCTGATGCACATCTTCCGCGAGCACGAGCTGGGTTTCATGCTGCGCCATGGCGAAGCCAAGGTGATGATCGCGCCGCGGGTCTTCCGCGGTTTCGACCACGAGGCCATGGTGCGCGGCCTGCAGCCGCAGTTGCCGGCCCTGCAGCAGCTGGTCATTGTCGACGGCCAGGGGGCCGACAGCTTTGAGGCGCTGCTGAGTGGCCCGGCCTGGGAGGAGGCGAGCGATGCGCGCGACATCCTGCACGCCAGCCGGCCCGGGCCGGACGACATCACCCAGCTGATCTACACCTCGGGCACCACTGGCGAGCCCAAGGGGGTGATGCACTCGGCCAACACGACCTTCTCCAACATCGTGCCCTATGCCCAGCGGCTGGACCTGGATGCGCAGGATGTCGTGCTGATGGCCTCGCCGATGGCCCACCAGACCGGCTTCATGTACGGGCTGATGATGCCCATCCTGCTGAAGGCCAGCGTGGTGCTGCAGGACATCTGGGAGGCGCGCCAGGGCATTGCGCTGATCCAGCGCGAGCAGGTCAGCTTCACGATGGCTTCCACGCCCTTCCTGACCGACCTGACCAACACGGTGGCGGCCCAGGGCACGCCGGTGCCGTCGCTGAAGACCTTTCTGTGCGCCGGCGCGCCCATCCCCAGCGCGCTGGTGGAGCAGGCCCGCGCGGTGCTGGGCAGCAAGATCGTGTCCGCCTGGGGCATGAGCGAGAACGGCGCGGTGACGCTGATCCGGCTGGACGACCCGGACGAGCGGGCCTTCAACACCGACGGCCTGCCGCTGCCGGGGGTGGAGATCCGGGTGATGGGCACCGATGGTCAGCCGGCACCGGCCGGGGTGGCGGGGGAGCTGCATGTGCGCTCCTGCTCCAACTTCGGTGGCTACCTGAAGCGGCCGCAGTGGAACCACACCGATGCCGAGGGCTGGTTCGACACCGGCGACCTGGCCCGCATCGACGCCCAGGGCTATCTGCGCATCACCGGCCGCAGCAAGGACGTGATCATCCGCGGCGGCGAGAACATCCCGGTGGTGGAGATCGAGAACCTGCTCTACCGCCACCCGGCGGTGCAGCAGGTGGCGCTGGTGGCCTACCCCGACGAGCGCCTGGGGGAGCGGGCCTGCGCGGTGGTGGTCTGCAAGCCGGGCCAGAGCCTGGACCTGCCGGGCCTGGTGGCCTACCTCAAGGGCCACAAGGTGGCGATGCAGTACCTGCCCGAGCGGCTGGAGCTGCTGGACGCCATGCCAGCCACCCCCACCGGCAAGTTCCAAAAATTCAAGCTGCGCGACCTGCTCAAGGCCAGGCTGGCGGCGTCCTGAGCCGCGTCCGGGAGACCCCATGACAGACACCTCTTTGGTGCGGGTGGAGACCCGCGCGCGCGTCGGTTGGCTGACCCTGAACCGGCCCGCCCAGCGCAATGCCTTGAACGATGCGCTGATGGATGCGCTGGGCGCGGCGCTGCTGGCCCTGGACGAGGACCCGGCCATCGGTGCCATCGTCATCACCGGCAGCGACCAGGCCTTTGCCGCCGGGGCCGACATCGCCGCGATGGCCGACTGGAGCCAGCACGAGGCCAGCGAGCGCAACTTCATCACCCGCAACTGGGAGACGCTGCGCAGCGTGCGCAAGCCGGTGCTGGCTGCGGTGGCGGGCTTTGCGCTGGGCGGCGGCTGTGAGCTGGCGCTGGCCTGCGACATCATCGTTGCCGCCGAGTCGGCCCGCTTCGGCCTGCCGGAGGTGAAGCTGGCGATGATTCCCGGCGCAGGCGGCACCCAGCGCCTGCCGCGCGCCATCGGCAAGGCCAAGGCCATGGACCTGTGCCTGTCGGCCCGCCTGCTGAATGCCCAGGAGGCCGACCGCTGCGGTCTGGTGTCACGGGTGGTGCCCGATGCCGAACTGCAGAGCCAGACCGAGGTGCTGGCCCGGCAGATCGCCGGCTTCTCGGTGCCGGCGCTGCGGGCCATCAAGGCCTCGATCAACCGCAGCTGGGAGAGCTCGCTGGCCGAGGGCCTGCTGTTCGAGCGCCAGCAGCTCTACGCCCGCTTCGCCAGCGAGGACGCCCACGAGGGCATGCATGCCTTCCTGGACAAGCGCCCGCCGGATTTCCGGCACCGCTGACCTCTCGACCCCCGCTGACCTTTCCGGGAGCACCCGACCATGGCCCTTGACGCCGAAAGCTTTGACCTCCTGCTGTCCACCGTTCAGCGCTTCGTGCGCGAGCGCCTGATGCCCATGGAGAACCACCTGGAGGAGCACGACGAGGTTCCGGCCGACCTCATCGAGGACATGAAGGAGATGGGCCTGTTCGGGCTGACGATCCCCGAGGCCTACGGCGGCATCGGTCTGTCGGTCAGCCAGGAGGTGCAGGTCAACTACGAGCTGGGCCGCACCGCGCCGGCCTTCCGCTCGGTGTTCGGCACCAACATCGGCATCGGCTCGCAGGGCATCCTGATGGACGGCACGCCCGAGCAGAAGGCCAATTACCTGCCGCGCGTGGCCAGTGGCGAGCTGGTCATGTCCTTCGCGTTGACCGAGCCCGACGCCGGCACCGACGCCGCCTCGCTCAAGACCCGGGCCGAGCGCGACGGCGACCACTATGTGCTCAACGGCACCAAGCGCTTCATCACCAACGCGCCGCGGGCGGGGGCCTTCACGCTGATGGCGCGCACCGGCGGGCCGGGGGCGGGCGGGGTCTCCGCCTTCATCGTGCCGGCCGACACACCGGGCCTGAAGCTGGGCAAGACCGACAAGAAGATGGGCCAGCGCGGCACCAAGACCTGTGACGTGATCCTGGAGAACGCGCGCGTGCCGGCCAGCCACATCATCGGTGGCGAACCCGGCCAGGGCTTCAAGACGGCGATGAAGGTGCTGGACCGCGGGCGGCTGAACATCTCGGCCGTGGCCTGCGGCATGGCCGCGCGGGTGCTGGAGGAGTCCGCACGCTATGCGCACGACCGCAAGCAGTTCGGCAAGCCCATCGGCGAGTTCCAGCTGGTGGCGGCGATGCTGGCCGACAGCCAGGCCGAGCTGCTGGCTGGCTGGTCCCTGGTGCAGGCGGTGGCCCAGCGCTTCGATGGCAAGCCGGCCGAGGTCTCGGACCCGGACATCTCGATGCGGGTGTCCTGCGCCAAGCTGTTCGCCACCGAGATGCTGGGCCGCGTGGCCGACCGCGGCGTGCAGGTGCATGGCGGGGCGGGCTACATCAACGAGTACCCGGTCGAGCGCTTCTACCGCGATGCCCGGCTGCTGCGCCTGTACGAAGGCACCTCGCAGGTACAGCAACTGATCATCGGCCGCGAGCTGCTGCGCACGGCCTGAGATCCCCGTCCCGCCAGGAGGTGCCCATGCCCTGAACGCACCCGATGACCGCACACAAGACCCACAGAGAACCAGGAGACACCTTCCCATGACCCCCTCGATTCGCCGCGTCCGCCGGCTGTCTTTTCATTGCATCATGGTGGCCGTGCTGGTCAGTCTCTACACCGTTCCCGCCTTGGCCGATGCCGAGGTGGAGGCCCTCAAGAAAGAGCTGGCCGAACAGCGCAAGCTGATCGAGCAGCTGCTGGCGGCGCAGGGCCAGGCGCCCGCGCCGGCCGCCGCGGCCAGCGCCGCCCCGGTGGCAGGCACGCCGCCGGTGGCCGGGGTCAGCCAACCGTCGATCAGCGCCTACGGCGTGGCCGATGTGGGCTTCAACTCGACCAGCGCCGGCCAGGGGCGAAAGACCCAGTTCAGCTCGGGCGGCTTCTCCTCCTCGCGCCTGGGCGTGCGGGTGGACCATCCGCTGGCCGCGGCCCTGCAGGCCGTCGCCCTGGCCGAGGCCGGCGTGCTCTATGACAACGGCGTGGTGGGCAACGCCAGCATGTCGCCGGGCATCAACACCACCCCCTCGTCGGGCGGTCAGCTGGGCACGGGCACGCAGCTGTTCTCGCGCCAGATCTTCGCGGGCCTGAAGGGCGACTTCGGCAGCTTGACCCTGGGCCGGCAATACACGGGGTCTTACATCGAAGCCACCGGGATCGGCAGCGTCAAAGGGGATGGCCTGCTGGGGTACTCGGGCGGCGTGATCCCGCTGGTGGGCGGCATGCCCACACGTCTGGACAACTCCCTGGCCTACGTCACCCCGAGCTGGCAGGGCCTGTCGGCCCAGCTGATCTACACCACCGGCAGCGAGAACAATGTCAGCGAGCCCACGACCTCGGGCAGCAACCTGACCACCGACCGTGCCGGCCGGGGCCACGACATCGCGGTGTTCTACCGCCAGGGGCCGCTGACCGCCGCCGCCTCCACCTGGGGCGTGAATGCCACGAGCTACAAGACCACTGAGACCGGCCTGGCCCGCAAGCGCGGCTTCCAGTTGGCGGCCAACTACGACTTCGGGCTGCTGAAGCTGGCGGGCAACGTGGCCTCCGGCAAGATCAAGGGGGGCGGCTACGAGAACGTCACCCAGACCCTGTCGGATGCGAATGCCTATGGTCTGAGCGTGCTGGTGCCCTACGGCCCGCATCGCTTCGTGGTGGCCTACAGCCACCTCAACGACAAGTCGGCCCTGAACAAGGATGCGAGCATCTACGGCCTGGGCTACTGGTACGAGCTGAGCACCAGCACCAAGTTCTACGCCGCCTGGGGCCGCATCCAGAACAATGCCCAGGCCAGCTACAGCCTGGTCGACGGCGGCAGCCTGGTGGATGCCACCAAGGAAGCCGGGGTGAGCCCCTCGGGCTTTGCCGGGGGCATCAACTTCACGTTCTGACCGGGCCGTCTCGCGTGGCGCCGCCGGTGGCCGGGTCCCGGGCGTAGCGCCCCGGGGGCAGGCCCACATGGCGGGTGAAAGCCACGCCGAAGGCACTGACCGAGCGGTAGCCCACCTGTTCGGCAACCTCGGCCATCGGCAGCGTCTGCTGCCGCAGCAGCTGTTTGGCCCGGGCCATGCGCCAGCCCAGCAGATAGGCCATGGGCGGCTGGCCCACGGCCCGGCTGAAGCGCTCGAAGAAGGCCGAGCGCGACAGGGCGGCCTCCCGCGCCAGCCGGGCCACCGTCCAGGAGGCCTGCGGTGCCTCGTGCAGGCGGCGCAGGGCCTGGGCCAGCTGCGGGTCTGTCAGGGCACGCACCAGCCCGGGGGAGGCGGCCTCGCGCTGGCCTGCGGCGCGCAAGGCCTCGATCAGCAGCACCTCCAGCAGCCGGGCCAGCACGATCTCGCGGGCCGGGCGCTCGGCGCGGGATTCATCACCCACCAGCTGCATCAGCGTGGCCAGGCGGGGCTCGCCCCGCACATGGATCCACCGCGGCAGCAACGACACCAGCAGGGCCGCGTCGGGTGAACTGAAGACGCAGTGCCCGACCAGCAGACAGGTGTCCACCGGACGGGATGGGTCGCCCACCCGGGCGCCGCCCGGCATGGCCTGGATGGGGGTGTCGACGGGCTCGTCCCCGCGCGGGGGTGGGCGGTCCAGGCTGGCGGTGGCAAAGCTGTGCGCCGCGGGGATCAGCACGAAGTCCCCGGCCTGCAGGACCAAGGTGTTTCCTCCGGATGGGCTGTCGATGTGCAGCTGGCAGCCCCCCTCCAGCACGGCGAGATAGAAGGGCTGGCCGAGCTCGGTCCGGCGCACCGCCCAGGGGGCCGAGGCCAGGACCCGCTTGGCAAACGGCGCCTGCGGCTGGAGCAAAGCCACGACTTCGGCCAGGGGATCGGTCATTCCGGACGATGGCGACAAAACAATGGACTATCAAGTCTAGTCCGTCCGGTCTGGTCTGCCTATCGTGCGGCTCTTCCTCTTCTTCCCCTTCACCGGAACTGACCATGACCGCCTCCCTGAACGCCCCTGCGACCACTCCTTCGACCGTCCTCATCACCGGCTGCTCTTCCGGCTTCGGCCTGGAGACGGCGCGCCTCTTCCTCGCCCGCGGCTGGCAGGTGGTCGCCACCCTGCGCCAGCCGCGCGAGGGGCTGTTGCCGGCGTCCGAACGCCTGCGCCTGCTGCCCCTGGATGTGACCGATCCCGACAGCATCCGGGCCTGTGTGGCCGAGGCCGGGCCGATCGACGCGCTGGTCAACAACGCCGGCATCGGCCTGCTGGCGCCCCTGGAGGGCATGACGATGGCCCAGGCGCGAGAGCTCTTCGAGACCAACACCCTGGGCACGCTGGCGATGACGCAGGCGGTGCTGCCCCAGTTCCGGAAGCAGGGCCGGGGCGTGGTGGTGAACGTGAGCTCGAGCGTCACGCTCCAGCCCTTGCCCCTGCTCTCGGTCTACACCGCCAGCAAGGCGGCGGTGAATGCGTTCACCGAATCGGTGGCGCTGGAACTGGCCCCGTTTGGCGTGCGCATGCACCTGGTGCTGCCGGGCCGTGCGCCGGCCACTTCCTTTGGCGACAACGCGCGTGGGCGCATGGGGGCCGAGCCCCACCCGGCCTACGCTGCCTTCCAGGCGGAGGTCTTCGCCAGCCTGCGCGACACCCAGACGCCCGTGACGGAGGTGGCCGATGTGACCGAGGCCGTGTGGCGCGCCGTGACCGACCCGGGCGCGCCCATGCGGCTGCCGGCGGGGGCCGATGCCTTGGCGCTGGCCGCGGCGCCGTCCGCCTGAGCCGGGCCAGCGGCCCCCGTCCACGGGTCTGCAAGGGGATGTGGAAGGGGCTATCCTGCGACGCCTCAGCGACTTCCTGAACGATTTGCCATGAAGCTCTACTACAAGCCCGGTGCCTGCTCGCTCGCCTCCCACATCGCCTTGGAAGAGGCGGGTCTGCCCTATCAGACCGAGGCTGTGGACCTGAAGACCAAGGTGACCGCCAGCGGCCAGGACTACTGGCAGATCAACCCCAAGGGCTATGTGCCGGCCCTGCGGCTGGACAGCGGCGAGCTGTTGACCGAAGGCCCGGCCATCCTGCAGTACGTGGCCGATCAGGCGCCCGCCGCGGCCCTGGCGCCTGCCGCCGGCACGGTGGCGCGTTACCAGCTGCAGGCCTGGCTGACCTTCATCGGCACCGAGCTGCACCGCTCCTGCACGGCCTTCTTCCACCCGCAGGCCGGGGACGACTGGAAGGCCATCGCCCGCGCCACCTTGGAGCGCCGCCTGTCCTACGTGGACGGGCAACTGCAGGGCCGCTCCTTCCTGATGGGAGAAGACTTCACCGTGGCCGATGCCTACCTGTTCACCGTGCTGAGCTGGATGAAGCCGATCGGCATGGACCTCTCCGGCTGGCCGCAGATCGTGGCCTTCCAGACCCGTGTGGCGGCCCGCCCGGCCGTGCAGGCGGCGTTGAAGGCCGAGGGCCTGGCCTGAGTCGGGGCCGCGCGGCGTTCAGCGCCGCGTGATCAGCTGCGACACCGGGTAGCCGCCCATGCTGCCCACGCTGCCGTGGGCCACCACCGTGGTGCCGGTCATGCAGATGGCGCCCATCATGCCCAGCGCGGTGCAGTCGGCATAGGCCGTCTGCTGTAGCTGGGCGGCGGTGGGGGTGGCCGTGGGGTCGTTGGGGTTCACGAAGATCAGCGCGTAGGCATTGCCGGTGCCGCCAGAGGCCGGGTTGGTGGCGCTGGGGTAGCCCGCGTAGAGCGCATCGCTGGCCGGCCCGGGCTTCCAGCCGGCGTTGCCGTTGGCCACCACGAAGGTGTCGGTGGTGGCCAGCGCGAAGATGCCCACCAGCAGGCCGGTGCCGGTGCTGTCGCTCAGCGAGGCCAGTGGGTGGCTCAAGGCCACGGTGCGCATCGGCGTGTCGGTCATCGACTCGGTCAGGCTGCCGCTCAGGCTCGAGACGCTGCGGGTGGTCGAATCCAGCGTGAAGCTGCCGGTGAAGATGCTGTTGTTGGGCTGGGTCTGCGGCTCGTAGAAGGTCAGCACCACGCTGTAGGCGCTGATGACGTGGACGGCACTGGCGCTGGCGCCCGTGCCCTGGGCGTTGCTGGCGCTGACGGTGAAGGCATGGCCCGCGCAGCTGCCGCCGCAGGCCACCGTGGCCGGCAGACTGCTGACCGTGGCCGTGATGCCGGCGGGCACCGAGGTGATGGTGTAGCCGGTGATGGCGCTGCCGCCGTCGTCCACACTGCCCACCGACACCACCACGCTCTGTGCGGTGCTGCCCAGCGTGGCGCTGACCCCGCTGGGCTGGCCGGGCACCGTCAGGGCATCGGCCGCCAGCACGGTGATGGCCCAGCTGGCTTCGGTGGCCGCAGCGTAGCGGTCATCGCCGGCCTGGTCGGCGGCGATCACGCAGTCGCCCACCGCCAGGGCCTGCACCGTGCCATCGCTGGCGCCCACGCTGCACAGGCTGGGGGTGAGGCTGCGGTAGGCCACCGCCAGGCCCGAGCTGGCCGTGGCCACCACGCTGGCGCTGCGGCCCACCCGCAGCGTCTGGGCCGAGCTGCCTTCGTCAAAGGCCAAGGTCTGGGCCAGTGGCGTGTTCACCTGCACCGCCAGGGTCTGGGTGACCTGGGCGGCCGAGCGGTGGGTGGCGTCCCCCGCCTGATCGGCGGCCACCACGCAGTCGCCCAGGGCCAGGGCCGTCACCAGCCCGGTGCTGCTGACGCTGCAGACCGTGCTGCTGAGGCTGCTGAAGCTGACCGCCAGGCCCGAGCTGGCGCTGGCACTGACCTGAGCCGTGCCGCCCAGGGTGAGGGTGGGTGCGGTGTCGAAGGTGATGGCCTGTGTCTGCGCCAGATCGGCGCCGGACAGGCCGCCGCCGCAGGCGGTCAGGCCTGCGGCCAGCAGCAGGGCCGGGACGGTGCGGGGAATGCGGAGCATGAGCGGTCCTTGTGCGAAGGGGCGTCGTTCAGAAGGCGACGCGGGCGCCGACCAGCCAGGAGCGGGCCTTGCCCGGCACGGCCACGCCCCAGGGGATGCCGGTGATGGCCATGGACGAGCCCTGGCCCAGGTAGGCGCCGCCGGTGGGCTGGCGGTAGCGGCGGTCAAGCAGGTTGTCCACGCCCAGGTCCAGCCGCACGCGGTCGTTCAGCTGCCAGCTGGCGCGCCAGTTCAGCAGGGCATAGGCGGGGGTGCGCATCTCGTTGCGCACGGCCGAGACATTCGTCTTGGCCCGCACCACCTGCCACTCCAGCGTCTGCTGCCAGCCGCCCAGGGTGTGGCTCAGGCCCAGGCGCAGGTTCAGCGGCATCTGGTTGTACAGGCCGTCGTGCGTCTGCAGGTTGCGGCCGTGCACCCAGTTCAGCACGCCGTTCAGGCCCCAGCGGCCCCAGGCGCCGTCGTCCCACAGCCGGGCCTGGCCGGACAGGTCCAGCCCCTGTAGCTGCGCGCGCTGGTTGGCGTATTGCAGCAGCACGAAGCTGTCGGTGGCGCTCAGGTTGTCGCTGCCGCACTGGCCGAAGCCGCAGCGCTGGGCGTCGATGTAGTGCGCGATGCGGGTGAGGTAGATATTGGCGCGCAGCGACCAGACGGGGTCGGCGGGCACGCTGTCGGTGGCGGTGGCCGCCTGCCACTGGCCGCTCAGGCTCAGGGTGTGCGCCACCTCGGGTTTCAGATCGGGCTGGCCGATGTAGCCGTTGCCGTCGCCCACGAAGTTGTTCATCAGCGCGGCCATGCCCTGGGTGGACCAGGCGTAGCGCTGGTACAGATTGGGCGCACGCGACTTGCGGGCGTAGCCGAACTCATAGAGCGTCTGGCCGTCGGGCCGGTAGCGGGCCAGGGCGGTCAGGTCGGCGTTCAGGTCGCTGCGCTCGCGGTCGGCGGCATTGAAGGCGGCGGCGTCCACACCCCACAGCGAGGACAAAGCGTCGTTGTAGCCCTGCACCTCGCCGGCGGCGGTGTGCACCCGGCTCAGGCGCAGGCCGATCTGGTGGCTCCACTGCGGGCTCCAGCGCTGCTCCTGCTCGGCGTAGACGTCCACCTTGTCGCGCTGGCCCAGGTTCAGGTTCCAGAAGGTGTTGGGGCCCATGGTGCCGCCCACCGGCGGCCACCAGTCGTTCAGGCGGTAGCGCTGATATTCGGCGCCCAGGCGGATCAGTTCGTCCGGCGTGCTCATCAGGCTGGCCTGCACCGAGGCCCCCAGCGTGCGGCCGGCCGTGTCCATGGGCATGCCGGTGCCGTAGGTGTCGCGGTCGGGGCCCATGTCCATGCGGTGGTCGGTGCGCTGGCTGTAGGCCTGGGCCTGCAGCTCGCCCCAGTCGTACTGGCCGCGGTAGCGGGCATTGAGCTGGGTGCTGCGGTTGGACGTCATGTCCATGCGCTGGTTGGGGTAGCCTTCGAAGGGGATGTCCTGATAGGCGGCGCTCAACTGCAGCAGATGGCTGTCCTGCCGCAGCGCCAGGCTCAGGGCCTGGTTGTGCGCCCGGTAGGCCGAGGAGCCCACCTCGTCGGCCGGCAGGGTGCTGCCGGCGCCGGTGTGGCTGGCCGGGTCCTTGAAGGCCCAGGCCGCCCGGACGTTGTCCGAACGGGTGCTGGCGCCGCTGTAGCGCAGGCTCAGCGCGTCGGTCGCCAGGGTGAGGTTGGTGTCGGCGCTCCAGGCCTGGCCGTTGCTGCGGTAGGCGCCGCCCAGCTCGCCCTGGTGCACCCAGGTGCCGGGCTGGGCCGCGAACAGCGGCGCCGCCGATTCGACCTGCACCGTGCCGCCCAGGCTGTCGCCGCCCACGCTGACCGGCGTGATGCCGGCGTAGACCTTCACCTGCCCCACCGCCGAGGCGTCGATGTAGGACAGCGGCGAGTTCATGTGGTTGGGGCAGGCGGCCATCAGGTCCATGCCGTCCACCTGCACCCGCAGCCGGTCGTCGGCCAGGCCGTGCACCGCAGGCAGGGCCGACACCCCGCCTGCGCCGTTCAGGCTCACGCCGGGCTGGCCATCCAGCAGGGCGGCGGCGTCGCTGCTGCCCAGCCTGCGGCGGGCCAGGGTGGCGGCGTCCACCGCCTGGGCCTGGGGCAGGTGGTCCTGCTCGCCCAGCGGCGCCGGGGCGGTGATGGTGACCGTCTGCACCGGGGGCCGCGGTGCCTCCGGCGCGGTCTGCGCCCTCAAGGGGCCGTGGGCCAGGGCGCAGGCGGCCGCCAGGGCCAGGGGATGGGGACGCAGGGTCATGACTTCTTGGGCGCGGCGGGGAAGGGGTCGCTGTAGCGGGGGTCGCGGATGAACTGGGGGTCCGTCAGCGTCTTCAGGAAGGCGATCAGGTCGGCGCGGTCCTGGGCGCTGAAGTGACGCGGGCGCAGCAGCGGGCTCTTGAGCGGGTTGTCCTTGCCGGCGCCCCGGCCGCCAGCGGCGTACAGGTCGATCACCTCGCCCAGCGTGGCCACCGAGCCGTCGTGCATGTAGGGCGCGGTCAGTTCGATGTTGCGCAAGGTGGGTGCCCGGTACATGCCCATGTCGCTGGCCTTGCCGGTGATCTCGATCACGCCGGGGCTGGCGGCGGGGTAGGCGCCCTGGCCGTCCAGGTTGTAGAGCCCCTTGTTGTGGAAGGAGACATCGGGTTTGACCGTGGCCACGCTCAGGAACTGCCCGCCGAAGTTGGGCTCCTGGTGGCACTGGATGCAGTCGGCCGACTTGAACAGGGCGTAGCCTCGGGCCTCCGCGGCCGTGTAGCGGGCCCGGCCCTGGCGCACCTGGTCGTACTTGCTGTTCGTCGTGATCAGCGCGCGCTCGAAAGAAGACACTGCCTTGACGATGTGGTCCCAGGTCGGCCGGCCGGTCGGGTCCTGCGGGAAGGCGGCGGCAAAGCGTGGTGCATAGGCCGGGTCGTCGGCCAGGCGCTGCAGCACCTGCTGGACGTTGCTGTCGTTGACACCCATCTCCACCGGCGTCTCGCCGAAGATGGGGTTGGTCATCTGTCGCTCCAGCGTGATCAGCGCCGGGTTGGCCCAGGTGTAGGTGGCGTTCCAGCTCACATTGCCCAGGGCCATGGGGCTGCGCGGGTGGGCCTGGCCGGTGGAGCCCAGGCCGTGGGCGCGGCCATCGGTGAAGGCCAGCTTCTGCAGATGGCAGGTGGCGCAGGCCTGGGTGCCGTTGCCCGACAGGCGCTTGTCGTAGAACAGGTAGCGGCCCAAGGCCACCTTGGCCTGGGTCATCGGGTTGTCGGCCGGCACGCGCGGCGGCGGCAGGTAGTCGGGCAGGTCCCAGGTCCAATCGCTGGCGGCCTGCACGGCCGAGGAGGGCAAAGAAGGCGAGGCGGGGGCGGCGGTGGGGGCTGTGGAGGTGGCGGGTGCCACCTCCGACGTGGCAGCGGGCTGCCGCTGGCAGCCCGTCACCACGATCGCCGCGACCGCCAGGACCAGCAGCCACACAGGCTGCAGACGGGGCAGAGCGGTCATGTCGGCCTCACCGGCTCATGGCCTTGAAGACCGTCTGGGTCTGGCCCGCGATGGCGGTGCCCGTGCCGGTGCCGTCCGGGTTGAAGTTCAGGGCCAGTGCGGCGAAGTCGCTGACGCAGCCAGCGTCCGTCGGGCTGGACATGCAGCTGTTGGTCACGCTGAAGTTCTGCTGGGCGAACAGGCTTTGCACGTCCAGGGCGATCTGCTGCTTGGCCGGGTCGAAGTTGGCGAAGGTCAGCGTCAGGCGGTTGGGGGCGGTGCAACCGGTGATGGCCACGCCGTTGGCGGGGTCGCCCACGCAGCCGGTCGAGCCCAGGTGCAGCAGCGTGACCGGGTTGCCGGTCTCGGTGCTCTGCAGCTCGATCTTGGTGAACTTGCGGCCGCCGCGCCAGTTCCAGGACATGCTGGGATTGACGTCCGAGCGCAGCACGGC
Organism: Ideonella benzenivorans; assembly: GCF_020387415.1. GTDB lineage: Bacteria > Pseudomonadota > Gammaproteobacteria > Burkholderiales > Burkholderiaceae_C > Ideonella > Ideonella benzenivorans. The sequence goes on from NZ_JAGWCB010000007.1 coordinate 497,690, forward strand.
GGGCGTGGCGGCATCGGTGGAGCTCAGGTGGTTCAGGCTCATCGGCACCCCCAGCGTCATCGTCACGCCCACATAGCGGCCCGCGGGCGCGGTGCCCTGGATGGTGCTGTTGAGCGTGCCGGTGGTGCAGGCGCCGGTGCCGGCCTGGGACAGGGTGATCAGGCTGACGTTGTGGGTGCCGTCCGTGTAGTTGTTGTTGTCGTTGGTCGCGAGCGTCAGCGGGGTCGTGCTGCCGTCTTCCTTGAGCAGCTGCACATCGGAGATGTAGAAGCGCAGGTCCTGCACCTGGGCGCTCTGGCTGCCGGTGCCGAGGCTGGTGATGGTGGTGCCGCAGGACACGGGCGTGGTGCCGGCCACGGCGGCGAACTGCAGGCTGACGCTGCTGTCGGTGGTCCAGCCGGTGCTGTCGTCACTGCTGCCGCCGCAGGCGCTGAGCAGGCTGGCGACGGTCAGAAGGGCGCAGGGATAGAAAAGAGACTTGGCGATCATGGGAGGTCTTCCTCGGGCGCAAGGGCGCCGGGGTGGGATGGGTACAGGCGTGCCGCGGCCGGCTCTGCGGTCAGACGCCGGCAGGGTCAAAAGAGGACACGCGCTGAGAGACGAGGCCACGGGGTGGCGGCCGGGGCTGGCCAGGGTCAGCCGAGGACGGCGGCAGGCGGCCCGCGGGCGGGCAGGTGCTCCGGCACGGTGCTGACCCAGACCGGGTCGCGGGCGGGCCGTGGCGCCGCGGCTGGCGGCAGCGCCCCGGGCAGGGCGGACCAGCGGGCCAGGGGCGGGGCCAGCAGCGGCAGGCACAGCGGGCAGTTGACCGCGTGGTGATGGCCGGCCGGTGCCGGGGTGTCGCCAGCCTCGCCGGCGTCGGCGCCAGGCGTGCTCGCCGCGCTGCAGATGGCTTGCAGGTCCATCGGCTGGAAGACCGGCGAGAGCACCGCCACCCCCAGGAACGCCGCGTACCACACCAGCAGGTAGCGGGTGATGCGGTGCAGGGTCGTCCGGTGAGCCATGGGGGCTGGATTATGAAGAAATACCCCTTGGCTGCAAGGGAATTTGAAGCAGGGTGAGGGGGCTGCTTGCGAACGATCAAGCGGGCGGTTCCGGGCCGCTGCGGCGACCCGACGGGCGGGCATGACATCGATCATGCGGCCTGCGGCGCGCACGCCACAGCGCGGGGCGCATCTCCCGGGTCCAGAATGTGCTTCGAGGATCGGGTCTCACTCACTGAACACCATGACACTGCCACTGGATTTCGATGCCCCCGAGGTGATGACCCTGCGGGAAGACCTGGCCCTGGCGTTGCGCGCCGCGGCCCACCACGGCCTGGCCGAGGGCGTGTGCAACCACTTCAGCACCGAGCTGCCGGATGGCTCCGGGCGCTTTTTGCTGAACCCGCGAGGCTTGCTCTGGCGCGAGGTGCAGGCCGCCGACATCGTGCTGGTCGACGGCCAGGGGCGCCGGCTGGCCGGCCGCCATGAGGTGGAGCCCACGGCGATGTTCATCCACGCCGCGGTGCACCGGCGCTGCGCCAAGGCCTGCGTGCTGCACACCCACATGCCCTATGCCACCGCGCTCACGCTGACGCAGTCGCGCGGGCTGGACACCACGCTGTCCCAGAACGCGATGCGCTTTCATGGCCGCACGGCGGTGGATGCGGCCTACAACGGCCTGGCCCTGGACGACTCCGAGGGAGAACGCCTGGCCGGCGTGATCGGCCGCGCGGACGTGGTGTTCCTGGGCAACCACGGCGTGGTCGTCTGTGGCGAGCGCATGGCCGACGCCTACGACGACCTGTACTACCTGGAGCGGGCCTGCCAGGCCCAGGTGCTGGCCGCCTCCACCGGCTTGCCGCTGGCGCCGGTCGATGCGGCGCTGGCGGCCCGGGTGGCGGCCCAGACCCTGGGCGAACGGCTGCAGTCCGCGTTGTTTTTCGAGGCGCTGCGACGCACCGTCTGAGCCGGGCTGGAGTACGCTCTCCGGTATCGACAAGACATCCACCGCCAGAGTGGATGCCGACAGGGAGTTGGCTGTCGCGGAGGGCGTGGTCATGCCGACCACCGAGGAGTTGCTGGCCATCATCGATCTGCAGGTCGAGGTGGCCGAGCTGGGGTTGGACCTGTCCGGCGTGATGGACCTGGTGGTGCGCCGCGTGCTGGACTTGGCGCATGCCGAGGGCGCCGCCATCGAGCTGGCCGAAGAGGCGGTGATGGTCTACCGGGCGGTTGCCGGCCGGGCCCTCACGCAGCTGGGTCTGCGGGTGGATGTGGCGCGCAGCCTGTCGGGCCTGTGCATCGCGACGGGCACCAGCCTGGTGTGCGAGGACTCGGAGACGGACACCCGCGTCGACCAGGCCGCCTGCCGCAGGGTGGGCCTGCGCTCGATGATCGTCGTGCCGCTGATGCACCACGGCCGTTGCGTTGGCGTGCTGAAGGCCTTGTCCAGCCGGCCCCAGGCCTTCACGCAGGAGCAGCTGACCTTGCTGTCGCTGCTGTCCCGCGTGGTGGGCACCGCGATGTACTGGGCCACCCGCTATGGCGAGAGCGACCTGTTTCACCGCGCCACCCACGACGCCCTGACCGGGCTGGCCAACCGCGCCCTGTTCATGGACCGCCTGCGCGCCGCGCTGGCCGCCCGGCAGCGCCAGGGCGGGGCGGTGGTGCTGGTGCTGCTGGACATGGACGGGCTCAAGCAGATCAACGACCGGCACGGCCATGCCGCGGGCGATGCGGCGCTGATGGAGCTGGGTGCCCGCCTGCGGCAGATCACCCGCGCCAGCGACACCGTGGCCCGCCTGGGCGGCGACGAGTTCGCCATCGTGCTGCCCCAGGCGCGCGGGGAGGACGACGGGGCGTCCTGGTCGCAGCGGCTGGCGCAGGCCCTGGCGCCGCCGCTGCACCTGGCAGGGCTGTCGCTGCCGCTGTCGGCCAGTTGGGGCTGTGCGGTGTGTCCGCCCGAGGGCGGGTCTATCGAGGCGCTGATGGCGCTGGCGGATCAGCGCATGTATGCCGCCAAGCGGGCCCGCAAGTCGCCGGGGATGGATGCGGCCGAGGGCGGCTTGTACATCTGAGTTGCGTTCAGAGCGGCAGCAGGTTGCGCATCAGCACATAGGCCGTGGTGCCCAGCGCGATGCTCAGCAGGGCCTGGCTGCGCCACCATTGCAGACCGACCACCAGGCCGATCGCCACCGCCTCCGGCCAGGGCAGGCTGGTGTGGGTGCCGGCCGCGCCCACCACCGCATGCAGCAGCAGCAACGTCATGATGGCCAGCGGCAGGAACTGGCCCAGGCGCTGAACAAAGCGGTGCCGTTGCAGCCACTGCGCGGCGACGAAGGGCAGGGCCCGGATGCCGAAGGTCACCGCGCCCATCGCGACGATGACGCTGACGACGTAGAGCGTGTCCTTCATGCCTGGCCTTCGCGGTTGTTGGAGGGGGTGGGCCACAGCAGCCCGGCCACCACGCTCAGGGCGATGCCGATCAGCAGGGCCTGGCTGGACACCCACCAATGGCCCAGCGCATAGCCGCCCAGCGCGACCCACAGCGGCGCGGCACTGCTGCGGCGGCGCCATTGCTCCACCAGCAGCACGGCGAACAGCGCGGCCAGCACGAAGTCCAGCCCGGCCAGCTGGAGCTGGGCCTGCGCGCCAATGGCCGCTCCCACCGCGGTGCCCAGCACCCACCAGCCCTGGTTGAGCAGGGCCAGCAGCGCCATCTGGCGCGGCGGGGTGTGCGGTGGCAGCGCGGTCAGCACCGAATAGGTCTCGTCGGTCAGACAGAACACCAGCGTCCAGCGCAGCCACGGCTGGGTGGGCACGCGCTCCAGCAGCGACAGGCCATAGAACGCATGGCGCAGGTTCAGGATCAGCGTGGCCAGCGCGATGGCGCCCACGGGCAGGCCGGCGGCCACCATCGGCACCATCATGTACTGCGCCGCGCCGGCGTAGACCACGATGCTGGCCAGCACCGCCAACCAGCCGGCCCCACCGGCCTGGACGAACAGAAAGCCGAACACCGCGCCCAGCGGGATGTAGCCCATGGCCACCGGGGTGGTCAGGCTCAGCAGCGACAGGGAAGCGGGGCGCGGGGCGGTGGCGGCGGGCGGCATGCAGCAAGCGGGGCGGGCGACGGGGCGTGAATTGTCCCTCAGCGGCCCGTGGCGGCCTGGCTGAGCCGCTGCACCAGCACCACGCTGCCCAGGGCCAGCGCAAAGCCGCTCCAGCCCACCGGCCCCAGCGATTGACCCAGCACACCCCAGCCCAGCATGGCGGCGGTCAGCGGGCTCAACAGGCCCAGCGAGGCCACCGTCACCGCCGGCAGGCGCAGGCTGCCGCGAAACCACAGCACATAGGCCAGCAGGGCGCCGACCAGGCTCAGGTAGGCCGAGGCCGCCGCCTGCGACAGGGTGGGCGCCTGCCAGGGGCCTTCCAGCCACAGGCTGGCTGGCAGCAGCATCAGGCCCCCCAGCAGCAGCTGCCAGCCGGTCAGCGCCAGGGGGCTCAGGCCCATGTCCTGGCGGCGGGCCAGGAAGGTGCCGCAGGCCATGGAGCCGGCGCTGAGGGCTGCGGCCAGCACGCCCCACAGGTCCCAGCGGCTGGTCGGGGCCAGCAGCATCATCGCCATGCCCAGCACCCCCAGGCCGGCCGCCAGCAGGCGGGGCCCGCCCGGCCGCGTGCCGTCCACCCACCGGGCCAGCAGCAGCACGACCAGCGGCTGCATGGCGCCGAAGATGGCCGCCAGCCCGCCGGGCAGGCGCACCGCGGCCACAAACAGAAAGCCCTGGAACACGCCGATGTTGAGCGCCGCCAGCACCAGCAGGCGGCCGAGCACCGCCGTGGCTGGCCGCTGGAAGCGCCACAGGAGCAGCAGCAGCCCCGCCGGCAGCACCCGCCAGCAGGCCTGGGTGAAGGGGCGGTCCAGCGGCAGCCACTGGGTTGTCACCAGGTAGGTGCTGCCCCAGACCATGGGCGCCAGGGCCGTGAGCAGGACGTCGCGCAGCGGCCCGTGGCCCGGGCGGTAAGATGCGGTCATGATTTGTCTTGATGTCGAGATAAATGCATTGTCGAGCTATTTGTCTTGACGTCAAGATAACTGGAGATACCCATGCCCCGAGCACGTGATGCGGCGACCGATGCCGTGGACCTGATCCTGGACCAATGGCGGCGGGAGCGGCCGGACCTGGACACCCGCAGCATGGGCCCGCTGGGGCGGCTGGGGCGCTGTTACCAGCACCTGGGCCAACGGATGGAGGCGGCCTTCGCGCAGTTCGGTCTGAGCCGCTGGGAGTTCGATGTGCTGGCCACCCTGCGCCGGGCCGGGGCGCCGTACTGCCTGGCGCCAACGGCCCTGTTCCAGTCGATGATGATCAGCTCCGGCACCCTGACCCACCGCTTGAAGGGGCTGGAGGCCCGCGGGTGGGTGGAGCGGCTTCCCCATCCGGACGACGCCCGCAGCCTGCTGGTGCAGCTCAGCCCGGCCGGGCTGGCCTTGATCGACCGCGCGGTGGAGGCCCATGTGCAGACCCAGCAGGCAGCGCTGGCACTGCTGTCGCCGGCCCAGCAGGCGGCCCTGGACGCCACCTTGACGGCTTGGCTGGCCGCGCTGGATCAGCCCTCAGCCGTGTCGCCCAGCAGTGCCTGAGCCAGCAGCTGCAGGGCGGCCAGGCTGGCCGCGATGTCCTGCGGCGCCCCGGCCTGGATCTGGGCCTGCACGATGGCGCCATCCACGGCCAGGGCCAGCGCCCGGGCCAACGTGTCGCGCCGGGGTCCTTCGGGCAGGTGCGCGGCGATGGCCGCGGCCATCGCCTGCGTGTGGGCTGCGGCGTGCTGTAACACGGCGGGGTCACTGCCCCCCCACTCGACCGCGGCATTGATGAACGCACAGCCGCGAAAGCCCGCGCTGCTCAGCCATTCGCGCAGCGTGGCCACCAGGGCCTGCGGCAGGGGCTGGCGGCGGGCGTGGCGTTGCAGGGCCTGGGTGAACCACGCCATCCAGCGGTCATGGCGCAAGGTCAGCACCGCGTTGACCAGCTCCGACTTGCTGGGGAAGTGCCGGTAGAAGGTGACCTTGGTCACCCCGGCGGCGGCGATCACCGCGTCCACCCCGGTGGCCCGGATGCCCTCCCGGTAGAACAGCCGGTGCGCCGTTTCCAGGATGCGCTCGCGGGGGGGCAGGGCGGCCACGTCGTCGTGTTCAAGCGGGAGCATGGTGGGGGCAATGTAGACAGGTCTGTCTATTTTGCCTAGACTGAGCATGTAGACAGATCTGTCTACATCACGACCCACTGACAGGAGCCCTCATGAGCGCACGTCCGCCGCTGCCACCGTTCACCCGCGACACCGCGGTCCAGAAGATCCGTCTGGCCGAAGATGCCTGGAACACCCGCGACCCGGCCCGCGTGGTGCTGGCCTACAGCCCCGACACCCGGTGGCGCAACCGGGTGGAATTCCTGAGCGGACGGGATGAGGCACAGGCCCTGCTGACCCGCAAGTGGGCGCGCGAACTGGACTACCGGCTGATCAAAGAGCTGTGGGCCTTCGACAGCCACCGCATCGCGGTGCGCTTCGTCTACGAGTGGCATGACGATGCCGGCCAGTGGTACCGCAGCCATGGCAACGAGAACTGGGCCTTCGACGACCAGGGGCTGATGGTGCGCCGCCACGCCAGCATCAACGACCAGCCCATCGCCGCCTCGGAGCGCCGCTTCCATTGGCCCCTGGGCCGCCGGCCCGACGATCACCCCGGTCTGAGTGAGCTGGGGCTGTGACCCCAGCCACGCCACAATCATCCGCATGGAACTGCGCCACATCCGCTACTTTCTGGCCGTGGCCCGGGAGGGCAACTTCACCCGCGCGGCCGAGGGCCTGGGCATCGGCCAGCCACCACTGAGCCAGCAGATCCGCGACCTGGAGCGGGAGGTGGGCGCCCCGCTGTTCCACCGGGTGCCGCAAGGCGCGGTGCTGACCGAGGCCGGTCAGGCCTTTCTGGAGAAGGTGGCCGAGCTGCCCGAGCAGGCCGCCACCGCGGTGCGCCATGCGCGCCAGGCGGCCCGGGGCGAGACCGGCTCGCTGCGGCTGGGGTTCACCGCCTCGGCCATCCTGACCCCGCGGGTGACGCAGGCCATCCGCGCCTTCCGCCGGGCCTACCCGCAGGTGGAACTGGTGCTGGAGGAGAACAACAGCGCGCTGCTGGCCCAGCGCCTGCGCGATGGGCGGCTGGACCTGGCCTTTCTGCGGCCCGACGGCGCCGAGGCGCGAGACCTGACGCTGCACGCGCTGCCTGACGAGGCGATGGTGGCGGCCCTGCCGGCCGGCCATTCGCTGGCCGGCGAGCGCCGGTCCACCTTGCGCCTGACCGACCTGCGCGAGGCCTGGTTCATCCTGACCCCGCGCCCGATCGGCGCCACGCTGCACGATGCGGTGGTGGAGGCCTGCCGCCGCGCCGGTTTTGAGCCCCGGCTGGGACCGCACGCGCCGCAGCTGGCCTCGGCGCTGGCCCTGGTGGCCGGTGAGATGGGGGTGACGGTGGTGCCGGTCTCGATGCGGCAGTTCGCCCTGCCGGGGGTGGTCTACAAGGCGCTGCGCGGCATCCAGCCCATTGCGCGGCTGGCCCTGGCCCACCGGCGCAAGCTGGCGCTGCCGCAGTTGCAGAACTTCCTGGCGCTGACGCAGGCGGGCGAGTCGTCCACCGCCGCCGGGTGAGGGGTCAGGCCGCGCTCAGTCCAGGGGCTGGGTCACGGCCTCCCAGGTGGCCCGCAGTCCGGCCCGGCACACCGGCTCGATCTGCTCGGGCCCCCGCACCCCCACCCAGCCGCCGAAGTTCAGCGCATTGACCGAGATGCTGTGCGTGCCGTCGCTCCAGTGCTCGCGCCGGCGCGGCACCAGCAGCACGCCGTCGCGCCGGCCCAGCAGGTTGTACGGCGGCATCTCGCCCATGTGCGGCTCCAGTCCGCAGTGGGTGCTGGCGGCCTGCACCGCGGCGGCCAGTTGCGCTGCCCAGGCCGGGCCGGGCAGGCTCGGGTCCAGTGCGACATGGGCGTGCAGGAAGCCGAAGAACGGCAGCGACCGCACCTGGCCGACAGGCTGGTCCGCAGGCAGGCGGGCCAGCAGCGGCAGCTGGTGCGTGGGCAGAATGTGCAGATGCCGGTGCGGCTGGCTGGCGCCGGCCGTCTTGCCGCCGTTGAACATGAAGACCGCGTCGGGGATGCCCTCCATCAGCACCGCCAGGGCGGCGAAGTCGGCCTCTTCCAGCGGGCCGGTCTGGGGCTGGAACTGCCGCGTCACCACCATCGCATGGTCGGGAAAGATCGGGAACTTGTTGAGCAGCAGCACATGCGTGTCCGACAGGTTGGCCACGAACATCGCCGCCTCGTAGGGCAGGAAAGGGTTCGCGCCCGAGTTCTGCTGCAGGATCTTGGCCAGGTCCTTCAGGCTCAGCGAGGACAGGTGGGCGACCAGGAAATCCAGTCCCTCCTGCTGCACGGCACGGGTTTCGCTGACCAGCGGCACCATCGCCCCCTGGGCCTGCGCACGCTGGGCGGCGGCCCGGATCTCTGTGGTCCAGTCGGTGTTTTTCATGTCTGTCTCCCTGGTGTTAGATGTCCAGGGCGGCAGTGTCGCTCAGCAGGCCGGGGGTACCTTCGACCCAGTCGATGGTGCAGGCCGACGGCAAGGTGATTCCGCCCACCGGCAAGGCCTACCGCTTTCCGATGGCCACGAAACTGGCCGTGCTTTGGGCCAACCGATCTGAAGGGCATTCGAGTCGACCGACAATCCGCCCATGCCTTTCATCGTCACCGAGCCCTGCGTCCAGTGCAAGTACACCGACTGTGTCGAAGTCTGTCCCATGGACTGCTTCGTCGAGGGCCCCAACTTCCTGGCCATCGACCCGGCCGGTTGCATCGACTGTTCCGTCTGCGTGCCGCAATGCCCGGTGGATGCCATCGTCAATGCCAGCGAGGCCACCGCAGCCCAGCAGCCCTACATCGCGATCAACGCCCAGGCGGCGGGGGTGTGGCCGTCCATCACCCGCCGCAAGGAGCCATTGCCCGAGCACGCCCAGTGGGCGGGCGTGTCGGACAAGTCACACCTGCTGGTCAGCCCGTCCTGAAGACGGACGGACCCGCTTCCCGGGTCAGGGTTTCAGATTGGCGCAGGGATCACGCCGGGGCTGCGCCAGCGGCTGCCCGCCTTGCTGCTTCATCCGCTCGGCCATCTGCGCGTGGTGCTCCGTCACATAGGCCTGGCAATCGGCCTTGTGCGTGAAGGACTGCATTCGCGTCCGGTGTTCGGCACGTTCGGCGTCCGTCATCATGGACCAGCCCGGGGTGTACTTCGAGCCATACATGCCACCACGTCGGGCACCGGGGCCCATGCCAGTACCCTTGCCCGGCCCCATGCCGGCCCCTTTGCCAGGGCCCATGCCCAGCCCCGCACCCGGAACAGAAGCTGCCGGTGCCGATGCCATCGGCGCAGGCTGTGCCCAGGTGGTGAGCGAAGCACCCAGCCCCATCAGAGCCAGCGTCACCGCAGCCATCGTGTGCAATTTCATCTTCGATCCTCCTGTGGTTGGGATGTGTGCATCGCACAGAAAAGATACGCCGGCCTGTCTCTGCGCCTGTGCGCTGGATCAATCGGTTTCTCGGTGATTTCCCCAGGGCACTGCCCGTTTGCCGGACGGCGGGATACTGGGGCTCCGCCCGTTTCGGAGCCCCCGCCATGAGCCTGCCCGCCCGCGATGATCCCCGCCGTTTGGTCCTGCTGGAAACCATCGAGGCCCGCGAGGACGAGCTGGTGGACCTGGCCCGCGCCCTGGTGCGCATCCCCACCGTCAACCCGCCGGGGGAGGATTACCGCCGCTGCGCCGAGCTGATCGGCGACCGCCTCGCGCGGCGCGGCTTTGAGGTGACATACGTGCGCGGCGAGGGCACACCCGGCGACACCGACCGCCACCCACGCTGGAACGTCATTGCCCGCAAGACCTTCGGCCCCGGCCCCTGCGTGCACTTTAACGGCCACATCGACGTGGTGCTGCCCGGCGACGGTTGGACGGTGGACCCGTTTGAGGGCGTGGTGAAGGACGGTCGCCTCTACGGCCGCGGCAGCAGCGACATGAAGGGGGGCATCGCTGCGGCCATCATCGCGGCCGAGGCCCTGATCGACGCCGGCCTGGGCCTGCCCGGGGCGATCGAGATCAGCGGCACGGTGGACGAGGAATCGGGCGGCTATGGCGGCGTGGCCTATCTGGCCGAGCGCGGGTGGTTCAGCAAGCCCAGGGTGGACCATGTCATCATCCCCGAGCCGCTGGAAGTGGACCAGGTCTGCATCGGCCACCGCGGCGTCTGGTGGGCGGAGATCGAGACCCGTGGCCGCATCGCCCACGGCTCCATGCCCTTCCTGGGCGATTGCGCGGTGCGTCACATGGGCGCGGTGCTGGAGCGCTTCGAGCGCGACCTCATCCCCGCGCTGGCGGCGCGCCACACCACCATGCCGGTGGTGCCCGAGATGGCGCGCCAGTCCACGCTCAATCTCAACTCCATCCACGGCGGCCAGGCCGAGCCCGAAGGCGACCAACTGCCCGCGCCCTGCGTGCCCGACAGCTGCCGGCTGGTGATCGACCGCCGCTTCCTGGCCGAGGAGAGCCTGGAGAGCGTGCGCGGGGAGGTGGTGGATCTGCTCGACGGCCTGAAGGCCGAGCGGTCGAACTTCGACTACGGCCTGCGTGAACTCTTCTCGGTGGCACCGGTGCTGACCGAGCGCGAACGCCCGGTGGCGCGCGACACCGCCCGCGCGGTGCAGGAGGTGCTGGGCCGCGAGGCCCGCTTCGTCTGCTCGCCCGGCACCTACGACCAGAAGCACATCGACCGCATCGGCCGCCTGCGCGACTGCATCGCCTACGGCCCCGGCCTGCTGGCGCTGGCGCACCAGCCCGACGAGTACATCGGCATCGGGGACATGGTGCTCTCAGCGCAGGTCATGGCGCTGGCGGCGTGGGGGTTGTTGGCGGGGGCGTGAGGGCGCCTCGCCACCCGGGGGGGCGATGTCTCCCGCTCGCCCGGCCTTCCTTGGCAACACCTCGCGGGCCCCGACGGAATGAACCGGCCAAGCGCCGCTCTGGCGGTCCATGGGGGTTGGACGAAAGCCAGTCCATCCGGGAGAAGACCCGCCAGAACAAGGACTTGGCGCGATCGTGGACCGGCTTGTGAAGCGGTATGGTCCGGGGCTGTCGGTCATGGCGCGATGTCTACAGCGCGCCAAGCCTACAAAAGGTGAACGTGCCTGCTCTGATGGTAAGGTGACCCCAAACCCTTCAGAAAGCAAGTCATGGCAAAGCCCAATTACCAGTTCGAGAAGCGTCAGCGCGAGCAGCAGAAAAAGCAGAAGAAGCTTGAGAAGGCTCAGCGCAAGACCCAGCCAGCACAGACGGAGCAATCAAGCGCTTCGTCTCCAATTCAGTCCCCCTCCACCGACTGAGTCCTGACCAAGAACGCGTTTTCAAAACGCCGGACGTTTGACAAGGAGTGCGTCATGCCCAAAGGTGAACAGCGCGGCAACAAGATGGTGAAGAAACCTAAAAAGGACACCAGTCCTCCAAAGGAATCCCCCTCCAGCTCTACCCGTCCCATTCCGCCAACCACTTCGGTCTTGCCCAAAGGCAAGTTGAAGAACAAATAGCGTTCAGCGCAATCTGCAATCGCATCAATGCGCCTCCACGCCGCCCCATGGGTCTGCAGGGATTGACCTGCTCCCCCTTTGTCGTTTCTCACCGTCCCGGCGCCAGCAGCGCATCCAGCAACTCCGGCCTGAGCCGGTGCGGCGGCGTCACCGCATAGAAGTTCTCCCGCAGCCGGTCGCTCTGGCCGACCACGCACAGCACGCCGCCGCGCAACTCGTCCTGCACCACCACCTCGGGCAGCAGGGCCAGCCAGCCGCTGTCGCGGGCCAGCAGACGCAGCATGGCCATGTCGTCCACCTCGGCGCGCACCCGCGGGCGCACCGTGGCCGTGTCGCACAGCGCGTCGAACTGGGCACGCAGTGCATGGCGCGGGCCGGGCAGCACCATGTCCAGACCGTCCAGGTCTTCGGGCAGGCGCAGGGTGCGGCCGGCCCAGGCGGCCGCGGGCCCCACCAGCGAGACGGACTGGCTGCCCACCAGCCGGCAGTGCAGCGGGTGGTCAGGGTCGGCCGGCACGGCCTCGTTGGCCAGCACCACGTCCAGGTGGTGGCCTTTCAGGCGTTGCACCAGGCCGTCCAGCGTGCCGGATTCCAGCGAGAGCATCACCTTCGGGTTGGCCAGGGCGGGCCGCAGCCAGTTCTCCTGGAAGTTGCGCGACAGCGTGGCCACGCTGCCGATGCGCAGGCGCTGAACGCCCTCGCCATCGCCCTGCAAGCGCCCCAGCATCTCCTGCCCCAGGCCGAAGATGTTGTCGGCATAGGCCTGTACCAGCTGGCCGGAGCTGGTCAGCGTCAGCCGCCGGCCCTGGCGGTCGAACAGGCGCTCGCCCAGGCGTTCCTCCAGTTGCCGGATCTGTGCCGACAAGGCCGATTGCGAGGTGTGCAGCGCCTCGGCCGCCCGGGTCAGGTGGCCCAGGCGCGCCACCTGCCAGAAGTAGAACAGGTGGCGGAAGTTGAGCTGTTCCAGGTTCATTTGTTCTGTAAAAAAGAACAAAACGTTCTTTAGCTTGTATTTTACAGAACGATGGCTTGTCCGCATGATGACGGCTGTTCTGGCTGACCTGCTGCGCGATGTCCTTGCTGTCTCTTGTGTTGACCCTGTGCACCCTGCTGCCTGCACTGTGGATGGCGGCTGCGGCCGGGGCGGCGGATGGGTTGGACAGGCAAGGGCGGGCCTCGGTGGCCTGGTCGGTGTTCCGCTGGGGCACGGTGTTTGGCGTGGCGGCGGCGCTGGCCGCGCTGGTCTTGCAGGCCCTGGGCGTGCCGGCCCGGCTGCTGCCGGGCCTGGCGACGAGTCTGCCGGTGGCCTGGCTGGCACTGCTGGTGCAGTTCCTGGGCATGGTCATCGGCGCGTTCGCCCAGCGTTACCTGCAGGGGGAAGCGGGCCAGGGCCGCGCGGTGCGCGGCTTCGCCGGCGTGCTGGGCGCGGTGCAGCTGCTGCTGCTGGCCGACCACTGGTTGATTCTGCTGCCGGCCTGGGCGCTGGTGGGGCGGGCCTTGCACGGCCTGTTGTGCTTCTACCCCGAGCGGCCCTTCGCCCAGCTGGCGGCCCACAAGAAGCGCGTCAGCGACCGGCTGGCCGATGGGCTGCTGCTGCTGGCGGCCGGCGCCGCGTGGACCACGGTGGACAGCGGCTCCATTTCGGCGGCGCTGGCCCATGCGCCCACCCCGGGCTTGAGCCTGGCGGCGGTGGCGCTGGCGCTGGCGGTCATCGTGCGCATGGCGCTGGTGCCGCTGCACGGCTGGCTGCTGCAGGTGATGGAGGCCCCCACGCCGGTGTCGGCGCTCTTGCATGCCGGCGTGGTGAACCTCGGGGGCTTTGTGCTGATCCGTTTCGCGCCCTGGCTGGAGGCCTCGCCGCTGGCCCGCGGCCTGCTGGTCGTGGCCGGCCTGGGCAGTGCCTTGCTGGCGGCCTTCGGCATGCTGACCCGTATCAGCATCAAGGTGCGGCTGGCCTGGTCCACCGTGGCGCAGATGGGCTTTCTGGTGCTGGAGTGCGGGCTGGGTCTGTACCACATGGCCGCGCTGCACCTGATCGGCCATTCGCTCTACAAGGCCCACCATTTCCTGGCCGCGGCCGACGTGGTGCGTGAAACGCGCGAGCAGATGCTGGGCACGCCCGCGCCGGTGGCGCGCTGGAGCCTGTGGCTGGCGCCTTGGGTGGCCGGCGCCGCGGTGCTGCTGGTGCTGCAGCTGCCGGGGGCCGGCTGGCCGGGGTGGTGGACGGTGGCGCTGGCCCTGGCCTGGGCGCCGCTGCTGTGGCAGCCGGCTGCCGCTGGCGAGCCGACCCGGGCGCGTGTGGCGGCCTGGGGCACCGGGCTGGGCTGGGTGCTGGGCCTGACGCTGGCTGCCTGGGTCGGCCACCAGGTGCCGCTGGGGGTGACGGACCAAGCGCACCCCTGGCTGGGCCTGCTGGCCGTGCTGGGGCTGGGGGGCTTGTACCTGGGCCTGGCCGCGCTGCAGTGGCAGCGCGGGGTGTGGTCGGCCGCGCGGCGCTGGACCTATGCCGGCTATTACGTGGACGACGGGGTCACCCGCCTGGCCTGCCGGCTGTGGCCCAGCCGCTGGGCGGCGGGGGCCTGGCGCGGCCGGGCGCCGGTGGGGGCGGTGTCGGCCCTGCGGCCCGTGCCGCTGAAGTGAATGAAGGGGAGTGGGATCATGCGTGAGCTGTCTTGGGCGGAGCCCCCGGTGCGTGAGGACATCGCCCCCCGCGTGGAGGCCGCCTGCGCGCAGGCCTGTCGCGTGTTCGCGCCCACCTGGCCGCTGGACCAATCGATCGCCGTCAACCCGCACTGGCAGCGCGTTGGCCAGCCGGTGCGCCAGGTGGCGGCCCGTCTGGCCGTGCTGGCCGGGGTGCAGGTGCTGCCTTCCCGGGCTTGGGTGGCCCAGGCGTGGAACGAAGGACGCATCCAGCCGGCCGACCTGCGGGCCGCCCTGGCGCAACTGGGCCATCCGGCCGAGCTGGAAGCCGATTGCCTGCAAGCGCTGGCGCAGCCGGCCGACATCGCGCCGCTGCCGCTGCTGATCGACACGCTGGACGACGACCCGCGCCGGCAGGAGCGCCTGAGCTGGCGCCAAGCCATCACCCACCAGGTGAGCCAGACCTGCGCGGCCTACTTCGACCGCCACCAGGCCGACTGGCAGCCCGCGCGCGGCAGTGGCCTGTTTGCCTTCTGGCGCGACAGCCTGGTGAACGACCACGGCATCGGCTGGCTGATGGGCCTGCCGGCGCTGCACGAGGGCCTGCATGCGCTGCCCGAAACCCGCCAGCAGGCCGAGCGCTGGGCCCTGGAGCGCCAGGGCCTGGACCCGGTCGTGTGGGCCGATTACCTGGAAGCGGTGCTGTGGACGGTGCAGGGTTGGGCCGGCTGGTGTGCCTACCTGGGCTGGCAGGCCCAGCAGCAGGGCGGCCACGACGACCACCTGCGTGACCTGCTGGCCATCCGCCTGGCCTGGGGCGCGCTGCTGGTTGAGTGCAAGACCGACCGCGCGGCCCATCAGGCCCTGGCCGCGCTGCAACAGGCCTGGCAGCACGCCCCGCAGCGCCTGGCCCGGGCCGAGGCGACGCTGTGGATCGACGAGGTCTGGCAGGTGGCGCTGGAGCAGGGTTACCAGCGTGGCCTGGCGCAGGCGCTGCGGCAGGCGCCGCAGGCCGGGCAACCCGCTCCGTCGCCCGCCGAGGTGCAGGCCGTGTTCTGCATCGACGTGCGCAGCGAACGCCTGCGCCGCGCGGTGGAGGCCACCTGGCCGGCGGTGCAGACCGTGGGCTTTGCCGGCTTCTTCGGCGTGCCGGCGGCCTATGCGCCGCTGGGCACGCCGCTGCACCGGCCGCAGCTGCCGGGCCTGCTGGTCCCGTCGATGACGATCACCGACACCCTGGTCGGCGCCGATGGCCAGGCACTGCCGGCGGCGGAGACGGCCCAGGTGGCCGCGGCCCGCCGGCAGGCGCTGGCGCGGGCCCACCAGCAGGGCGCCACCAGCCGCTGGCCGGGCACGGCGTTCTCCTATGTCGAGGCGGCCGGGTTGGGCTACCTGGGTGGCCTGTTCGGCTGGCTGCGTCCCTCCACCGCGCCGCGCGCCCGAGCCGATCTGACGGGCGTGTCGGCGCGCTACCGGCCGCTGTGTCGGCCCACGCTCACCGGCTTGTCCGTCGACGAACAGGTGGCCTTGGCGGCGCGGGTGTTGCGGTCCATGAGCCTGGTGGGCACGCCACAGGGCTTGGCGCCGCTGGTGCTGCTGGTGGGCCACGGCAGCCAGACCGCCAACAACGCGCACAGCGCCGGCCTGGACTGCGGCGCCTGCGGCGGGCAGACGGGCGAGGCCAATGTGCGGGCGCTGGCGCAGCTGCTGAACCGCCCGGCGGTGCGGGCCGGGCTGGCCGCCCAGGGGGTGACGGTGCCGGCGCAGACCGTGTTCGCCGCCGCCCTGCACAACACCACCACCGACGAGCTGGAGTGGTTCGACACCGATCTTCTGCCGGCCGAGGCCGCACCGCGCCTGGCGCAGGCCCAGGCGGCCTTTGCCCGGGCGGGCGAGCAGGTGCGGCGCGAGCGTGCGCCCAGCCTGGGCCTGGACCCGGCCCTGCCGTCAGCGGCCTTGTTCACCGCGCTGCGTCGGCGCGCCAACGACGGGGCGCAGACCCGCCCGGAATGGGGCCTGAGCGGCAACGCAGCGATGGTCATCGCGCCGCGCGCCCGCACCCGCGGGCTGGCGTTGGACGGCCGGGTCTTTCTGCACGACTACGACCCCGCGCTGGACCCCGCGGGCCGGCTGCTGGCGCAGCTGATGACCGCGCCGATGCTGGTCGCGCACTGGATCAACTGGCAGTACCACGCGGCGGTCTGTGACCCCGAGCGGCTGGGCAGCGGCAACAAGCTGCTGCACAACGTGGTGGGCGGCCACATCGGCGTGTTCGAGGGCAATGGCGGCGACCTGCGGGTCGGCCTGGCCCGCCAGTCGGTGCACGACGGCCGGCGCTGGGTGCACGAACCGCTGCGGCTGACCGTGGTCATCGACGCGCCGGCAGCGGCGATCGAACAGGTGATCGCCGAGCACGCGGTGGTGCGCCAGCTGGTGGAGAACGGCTGGCTGCACCTGTGGCGCTTTGACGGGCCGGGCCTGGTGCGGCGCCATGCAGGGCAGTGGCGCGCCCTGGCGGAAGAGGCCCGCCGGGCCTGAGGGATGGACCTCTGGAACCCTCTGTCGCCGCAGTCCGGCTGGACTGGGAACGCTCCGATGGATGGATATCCAGCACAGGCTGTCGTGGCAATATACAGAACGTTACGCGTACGGGGGGATCCCTGACGCCAGGGGAGGGCCATCGAATGCCCTGAGTCGAACGAGATCGAAAGGGCGACGGATGTCCGACGAGAAAGAGCTCCTGCGGGGACTGCAGGCCGCGGATGGTGTGCTTCCGCAAAACGCTTCTGTGCCTGCTGAAGGCAAGGAGACTGCCGCTCCTCCCCAGCCGGCGCTTGCCATTGAAGTCACGGTGGCGCCGAAGCTGAGTCTGGCCGATTTTCAGAACGCCGTTCCCTTGATCAGAGAGCTGGCGCTGGAAAGCACGCTTGCCGAAGACACAGGACCGCTTGAGCTCTCGTTGAGCTCCATTCCCCCATTTTTCCGACCGAAGACCTGGCGTCTCGAGGCCGTCCAGGCGAGCGAGCGGTATCGCATTCGCGACCTCGATGTGCAGCTCGACGGTCAGCTGCTGACCCGACTCACGGAAGCTGAAGCGGCGACGCTCACCCTCTCTGTCCACGCAGCAGGTGGTGACGGCGAGCCGCTCGCGGAAACGTCCCGAGCTGTCGAGTTGCTCCCCCGCAATCAGTGGGGTGGCCTAGCGCATCTGCCGGACATGGTGGCGGCATTTGTTCAGCCGAACGACCCTGCGGTGGATCGCTTGCTGAAGAAGACGGCCGAATTGCTGCGCGAGCATGGGAAGGACCCGGCGTTGGATGGGTACAAGCAGGGCAAAGCCAAGCGCGCCTGGGAGTTCGCCAGTGCCGTCTGGAGTGCAGTGGCTTCCATGAAGCTGGATTACGCCCTGCCGCCTGCCAGTTTCGAGCACCGTGGGCAGAAGATCCGTGGCGCCACCCAGATCGCTGATTCGGGGCTGGGAACGTGCATGGATCTGGCGCTGCTGTTTTGTTCAACGCTGGAGCAGATCGGGTTGAATCCGATTGTGGTGTTCACGCGGGGACACGCGTTTGCCGGGTTGTGGCTCAAGCCGGAGGAATTCTCGACGACGGTGGTCGATGACGTCACAGCGCTGCGGAAGCGGCTGAAGCTCAACGAGCTGGTCTTGTTCGAGACCACCTTGGCAACTCAGCGGCCGTCCGTGCCTTTCAGCCGGGCCGCCGAAGTCGGGGCAGCACACATTGCCGAGGAGAAGGAGGACACCTTCGAGTTGGCCGTCGACATCCGACGTGCCCGATTGCAGCGCATCAAGCCCTTGTCGAGCCCAGAGTCGCTTCAGACTCAAGTGCTGGCCGACATGGGCGTCGACGACAAGGTGACTTGGGAGGAGGCGCCCGACCTTCCCGAGGACGATGTTCTGGACGGTAGCGAGACGACGCTCGACCCCAAGGACAGACTCGCGCGGTGGCAGCGCAAGCTCCTGGACCTGTCGTTGCGCAACAACCTGCTGAACTTTCGCGCTTCGAAGAGGGCCGTCAAACTGGATGCGCCCGATCCCGGATTGCTCGAAGACCTGATGTCCGACGGCAAGGAGATCAAACTCCTTCCGAAACCAGAGCTGATGGATGGGCGTGACCCGCGCAGCCAGGACATCCACGAAGGTCGGAGCAGGGAAGACCTGCGCCGGCAGTTCGCACTCGATGCACTGAATCGCAGAGAGGCGTTCATCGACCTCGCCCCGGAAGAGCTCGAGGCGCGGATGGTCGAGCTGTACCGGTCTGCCCGTTCGACGCTGCAGGAGGGTGGGGCCAACACCTTGTTCCTGGCCCTTGGTTTCCTGAGTTGGAATCGGGCGGACAAGGAGGATACGAAGTACAAGGCGCCGCTGGTCTTGATCCCTGTGGCGTTGAATCGGCGCAGTGTCAGGTCAGGCTTCTCGATGACCCTGCACGACGATGAGCCGCGGTTCAACCCGACGCTCATCGAGATGCTCCGGCAGGATTTTCAGCTGAACATCGGCATCGCAGACGGCGAGCTGCCCCGGGACGACGCCGGGCTGGACATCGCGAGGATCTGGAAGACCGTGTCGCTCGCTGTCAAGGACATCAAGGGTTGGGAGGTTTCTGAGGAAGTCGTCCTGTCGTCGTTCTCCTTTGCCAAATACCTGATGTGGGTGGACTTGGTCCAGCGCACCGATCAGCTTCGCTTGAACCCCGTGGTCAAGCACCTGATCGACACCCCGCGCGATCCCTATCCTCAAGCGGCGGGCTTTCCCAACCCGCGGGCCCTGGACCGGGACTTCGAGCCAGGACAGACCTTCTGTCCGTTGCCGGCCGATTCGTCCCAGTTGGCGGCCGTGATGGCCGCCGCCAGAGGCAAGGACTTCGTGCTGATCGGGCCGCCTGGAACAGGCAAGAGTCAGACGATCTCGAACCTCATTGCGCAATGCCTGGCAGAAGGTAAGCGTGTGCTGTTCGTCTCGGAGAAGATCGCGGCCCTGGATGTGGTCTACCGGCGCCTGCGAGAGGTGGGACTGGGTGAGTTCTGCCTGGAGCTGCATTCCAGCAAGGCACGCAAGACGGATGTTCTTGCTCAGCTCAAGAGCGCCTGGGATGCCCGAGGTGAGGTGGATACAGCGGTCTGGCACGAGGAAGCCACGCGATTGAAGAAGACGCGTGATGCGCTCAACACCTATGTCGATCGCCTTCATCACCGGCACGCGAATGGCTACTCCATCTACGACGCCATTGGCGTGGTGGTCGATGGGGCGGATGTCCCGGTATTGCCTTTCTCGTGGGCTTCGCATTCCGCCCATTCGGTGAAAGACATGGAGCTGCTCAGGGAGGTCGTGGCCAAGCTGGAGGTGAATGCGTCCACCGTCGGAGCTCCCGCCTTGGCGAACGGGCCTTTGTCCGACGTGGGACAAACCGATTGGTCTCCCTCTTGGCAGCGAAGTCTCATGGAGGCTGCCCGGAAACTGTTGGTCGAGTGTGATGTCGTGTGGGTGGCCTGCGACCGCTTCCGATCGACGATTCGGCTTTCAGAGGTGCCCCTGACGCGCCGTGTGCGGGTGGCCCTCGGCTCCTTGGCCAGGTGCTTGCCTCTTGCTGCAGGGCGTGACTGGCGATTTGCGTTCGCACCCGAGGCGCGGATGTTGGCGGAACGCCTGCTGGCGGGGAAGGACCTTCTGACCACTCACGCTGCACTGTGCCAGCAGCTGTCGAGTGGTTGGGAGCCTTCCGTGAGGGAGCAGGCCTCGAGAGCGGCGGCTCTGTTGCAGGCACGCCGTGACCTGCTTGCAAGCTTGGCAGCGCCATGGCCACCGTTCGTTCTTGAGATCCTGAGCAAAGGCCTCGGGCTGCTGGAAGGCATTCAGGCACTCCAACGATCGCTCTCGGTTCGATATTCCGATGCCGTCGAGGAATTGAACGTCTATCAGCTCAGCCGCGACCAGGCCAAGGCCAGCAAGGCCGTTTGGCCGCTGTCTTGGCTGGGCAGTCGCAAGGTACGGCAAGCGCTGGAGGCGGTGGTTGCCGGGCAGGGCGAACCCAAGGTCGCAGAGGACCTGAAGGTCCTGGTGGCTATTCGGGACCGGCGGTCGGAGGTGGCGAAGCTTGAGGTCGCCGACGAACTGAAGGGCATCTGGCATGGCCTGAAGTCCCGTGTGGATGTGTTGAAGGCCGCAGTCGCCCTGCAGAGCGCCTTGACGGCTGCTCGGGCGGAAGGGCGCTGGACGATGGATGGCTTGGAGCCACTGGTGGCGGGACGGGGGGGAGAAGCCCTCTCGGCCGAAGTCCGCAAGCTCGAGCAGCTCCGGCAACTGGACATCCAGCTGGGTGACTGGGTGGCTCTCGAAGGGAGTACGGATCACCTCTGGGCGGGATTGGAAACGGACCTGCCGGCACTGGAGGCGGCCATCGCATTCACTGGTGCGCTCTCTCAGCTGCGTGCGTCGGGCGCGTTGGCCCCCAACTTCAGCCTGGTGGCCCAGGGTGTATGTGGAGAGCGTTTGGCGAGAGATCACGCCGTGCTCAAGGAGCGCGAGGGCATTGAAGGGAAGCTGTCCGGTCTGGCGGACTTGCAGGTCTCATGTCCTGGACTCTGGAAGGGGCTGGAGACCGATCTGGAGGCGCTTCAGAAAGCCATATCCTTCCAGCGCTCCATCGCGGCGGCGGTGGCCAATCTGGCAGCCAGCCCGGAGGAAGTCACGGAGGTGTGTCATCGCCTCGAGGCACTGGTGACCGATGGCAATGCACTTCTCGATGCCGCAGGGCCGGTTGCCGAGACGGGGCGAGGCTATCTGGCGGCACTGGAACGTCTACAGCCCTTCGTCGATCGCATCGGCAGTCTTGGGGCCTTCACGACGGAGGGCCTGGCCTTCTATCACGATGCGGATCTGCATGAGATCCAACGCCGCTGCAAAGAGATCATCGCTTCGGAACACAAGCTCAATGCGTGGTGTGCGTGGCGCAAGGCCAGCCAGCAGGCGATGGCCGTCGGATTGAGTCCGCTCGTGGGCGGGCTTGTCAGCGGTGCGGTGTCGCCTGCGGATGTGCGTCGGGTCTTTGAGACCAACTACTGCCGATGGTGGCTGAATGCCGTGGTGGACAGCGAACCGGTGATCCGGTCGTTTGTCTCTGCGGAACACGAGCGACGCATTCTCGATTTCAAGATGCTGGATGGTCGTTTCACGGATCTGACCAAGGCCTGGTTGAGGGCTAATCTCTGCAAGGCCTTGCCAGCGCAGGATGACGTGACCCGAAGCTCTGAGTGGGGCTTCCTCCGGCACGAGATCACCAAGAAACGGGCGCACAAGCCGCTGCGCGAGTTGATGAGCAACATCCCGAACGCTTTGACGCAGCTCACCCCATGTCTGCTGATGAGTCCTCTGTCCATTGCGCAGTATCTGGCTGCAGATGCTGCACCCTTTGATGTGGTCGTGTTCGATGAAGCATCTCAGATCCCGGTATGGGATGCGATTGGTGCCATCGCTCGTGGCAAGCAGGTGGTGATGGTGGGGGACCCGAAGCAGTTGCCGCCGACGAACTTCTTTGATCGAGCGGAATCCTCGGTGGACGACGAGGACGTCGAAGGCGACATGGAGAGCATTCTGGACGAGTGCATGGGGGCCAGCCTGCCCACACTCGATCTTTCCTGGCACTACCGCAGCCGCAACGAGAGTCTGATTGCGTTCTCGAATCACCGCTATTACGGCGGCAGACTGGTGACCTTCCCATCACCCGTGACAGAGGATGGTGCAGTCAGCTTTCACCATGTGCAGGGCCTCTACGAGAAGGGCGGTGCGCGGGTCAACAAGCCTGAGGCAAGGGCACTGGTCGCCGACATCGTCAGTCGCCTGAGCGCACCAGGCTTCAGGGACTCGAAGCTGACGATTGGCGTGGTCACTTTCAATACTGAGCAGCAGAAGCTCATTGAAGACCTGCTCGATGAGGAGCGCCGTCGAGACCCCCGCTTGGAGTCGTATTTCTCCGAGTCTGAGCTCGAGCCTGTGTTTGTCAAGAATCTGGAGAGTGTCCAGGGTGATGAGCGCGACATCATGTATTTCTCCATCACCTATGGGCCCGACGACGCAGGCCATGTGTCCATGAACTTCGGTCCGATGAACCGAACCGGCGGCGAGCGTCGTCTCAATGTCGCCATCACGCGTGCGCGGCGGGAGTTGAGGGTCTTCTCGACGCTCAAGGGAGAGCAGATCGATCTGTCGAGGACGCAGGCCTTGGGTGTCCGCGATTTGAAGCACTTCTTGGAGTTCGCCGAGCGTGGCACTCGCGCGCTCTTCGAGGTGACGGCTGGCAGTCTTGGCGGATTCGAGAGTCCGTTTGAGGAGGCTGTCGCGGGCGCTCTGGCTCAGAAGGGGTGGACGTTGCACACCCAAGTCGGTGCCTCTGCGTTTCGTGTGGACCTCGCTGTCGTACACCCCGATGCCCCTGGCCGCTATCTGGCCGGGATCGAGTGCGATGGGGCCACCTACCACCGGTCAGCGACGGCGCGTGACCGGGACCTGCTCCGGGAGCAGGTGTTACGTGGACTGGGTTGGGAGATCTTGCGCATCTGGTCGACCGATTGGTGGGTGGACCCGAGCGGCACACTGGATCGTGTCTGTCGGCAGTTGGATGACCTTCTGGCCATCAGCCGCACGCGGCGTGCAGTGGAAGCCGAACGGGCTGCGGCAGAGACTGTGGCGCGAGAGATGATCGAAAAGGCCAGGGCGCAGATCCCGAATGGGCTTGCACCAACACCTGCTCATCTTCCTCCCGTGGACGCTGGCCATGATCCGTTGTCGGTGAAGCCGGAGGCTGGTGCTGAGGTTCCGGAGGTCTATGCTCGGCGGGTGTCTGCCGGTGAGTCGGTTGAAGCCATTGGGAGACCGGTTTACGTCGAGTGCAACCCGGCCGAGGCTGTCGAGGATGTCGACCCCAATGCCTTCTTTGACAAGGATTACGACCAACGGCTGATGGCGATGATCGCGTATGTCGTGGGGAAGGAGGGGCCTGTGCTTGATCTGGTGCTGGCCCGACGCATCTCGCGTGCCCACGGTTGGCAGCGCACCGGCAGCCGGATTCAGGAACGGGTGGAGGACGTCGCTCGGCGGATCTGCCAGAGCACCCGAGAAGGGGTGGGGACGTTCTATTGGCCAGAGACCATGGCGATGGGCAGTCAGGTGGCCTTTAGATTCCCCGAGTCAGATGCTCAGCGCTTGATGGATGAAGTGTGCATGGAGGAGCTCGTGGCCCTGGCCGCATGCGTCGTCGATCCGCTGGTCAGCGATGACGAGAATCTGGTGGCGATGGCCCGGGAAATGGGCATCTTGCGGCTGAGGGCCGCGAGCCGAGGCCGGCTGGAGGAGGCACTGCGGCGATTCCGCGAATCGCCGCCCTCCTGATGGCGGTTGGACTCGGGCCGCTCAGGCGCCCATCACCTCACCCACCCGCTTGGCCACGGCCAGCAGGTCGCGTTCGCGTTGCGGGTGGCCCACCAGTTGCAGGCCAATGGGCATGCGGTGCGGGCTGAACAGGCCGGGCACGTTGACGCAGGGGTTGCCCAGCAGGTTCCAGACGCGGCTGAAGGCCGGGTCGCCGGTGGCCGCCAGGCCCAGCGGGGCTTCGCCCGGGGCGGCCGGCACCAGCAGCGCGTCCACCCCCTGCAGTCGGGTGGCCAGCCAGCTGCGGCCCTGGCGGGCCAGGGCCTGGGCGTCGTCATAGGCGGCCTGGGTCACGGTCTGGCCGTGGTCCAGCAGCTGCACCAGCGCGGCGCCCATGCGGTCGCGGTGGGCCGCCAGCTCAGCGGCCAGGCTGCGGCTGGCCTCCCAGGCCATGATGGTCTTCTGCGCTTCGAACAGCGTGGTCAGCAGCGGCGGCAGCGCGGCATCCTCCAGCGGGATGCCGGCCTGGCCCAGGCGCTGCAGGCCTTCGGCCCAGGCGGCGGCGCCCCCGGCGTCCAGCATCGGCGCCAGGTGGGTGGGGCTGAACAGCAGGCGCGGGCGGGCCACGGCGGGCAGCGGGGCGAAGTCTTCCTGGTCCAGCGCGGCGCGCAGCAGCTCCAGGTCGTCGGCGCTGCGCGCCATCCAGCCCAGCGTGTCCAGCGAGGGCGACAGGCCCTTGATGCCGTCGAGCGGATAGCGGTCGTGCGTGGCCTTCAGAGCCCAGACGCCGCAGTAGGAGGCTGGCCGGATCAGCGAGCCGGCGGTCTGGGTGCCGAAGGCCAGCGGCACCATGCCGGCGGCCACCGCCGCGGCCGAGCCGCTGGAGGAGCCGCCGGGCGTGCGCGCGGTGTCCCAGGGGTTGGCGGTGGGGCCGGGCTGGAAGTAGCCGAACTCGGTCGTGACCAGCTTGCCCATCGGCACGCCGCCCTGGGCCTGCACGGCGCGCACCACCCAGGCATCGCGGTCGGGCTGGTGGCCCTCGTAAATGGGTGAACCGTAGCCGGTGGGCCAGGCGCGGGTGTCGATCAGGTCCTTCAGGCCGATGGCGATGCCCTGCAGCAGGCCGTTGGCCGGGCGCTCCGCCTGGGCCAGGGGCACCGCGGGGTCGAACGACTGCCAGGCCCGGACGGCCGGTTCCTGCTGCTGAACGCGGTGGATGCAGTCCTGCACCGCCTGGCGGGCGCTGAGCTGGCCGGCGCGGATCTGCTGGCGGGTGTCGCAGGCGCTGCGGCAGTGGGCGTCGGCCACGTGGGGTGGCAGAGGGGCGGTGTCCTGGGGCATGGCAATTGCTTTCGTGGCGGTGGCTCAGTGGGCGCGCTTGGCGTGCATCTGGCGCACCATCGCGTTGAAGAACTTCTCCGCGAAGCCACTGTCGCGGATCAGCTCGGCCGTCAGGTGGGCGCAGCGCTCGCCAATGCTGTCCGGCAGGGCCACGTTGTCGCCCGGGATGCTGCCGGCGGCCACCTGGATCTCGGCGGCGCGCTGCACCGTCCAGAGCAGGAAGAAGGCGCGCGGGATGTCCATCTCGCCGACGGCGATGCCGTGGTTGCGCAGCACCAGGATGTGCTTCTCACCCAGGCTGGCCAGCATGCGCGGCTTCTCGTCGGCGAACAGCGTGATGCCTTCGAAGGTGTGGTAGCCCACGCGGCCGTAGAGCTGGGCGCCGTAGAAGTCGTCGTGGCTGAAGCCGGCCCGCTTCAACGCGATGGCCGAGATCGGCGTGGTGTGGGTGTGGATCAGGCAGTGGATGTCCTCGCGCGCGCCGTGGATGGCGCCGTGCAGCGCGAAGCCGGCCGGGTTGGCGTCGTAGGGCGAGGGCTCGATCTTGTGGCCGTCGATGTCCACCTTGAGCAGGTTGGCCGGCGTGACCTCGTCGTAGTTCAGACCGAAGGGGTTGACCAGGTAATGGTCGGTGCCGGGCAGGCGGGCCGAGATGTGGTTGAAGATGGTCTCGGTCCAGCCGAAGAAGTCGACCAGGTGGTAGCAGTGGGCCAGTTGCACGCGCAGGGCCCATTCGGCATCGCTGATGTGGGCGGGCTTGAGTTCGGCGGCGTTGGGGGTGAGGTCCATGGGGCGTTCCGGGGTGGGGTGAAGCAGGAGGGCGGCCTCAGGCCGCGACGGGGGGAGCGGCCTGAGGCTGGGGCGCCTCGGCCTGGAGACGGGGTTGGCGCCAGCGCGCCAGGTCGATCAGTGCCCGGGTGGCGGGCATGGGCAGGCCGTAGTGCGCGCCCAGCTCCACCATCGCGTCGCCGATGGCGGCCAGCTCCAGCGGGCGGCCGCGCTCCAGGTCCTGCAGCATGGAGGTGCGCACCGGGCCCATCGCCGCACCCAGCTGGATGAATTCGATGGGGTCGATCTCCAGCCGCGCGCCATAGGCGCTGGCGGCCAGCATCACCTCGTGCATCACCGCGCGCACGGTGGGCAGCAGCGAGTCGCGGGTGTAGATCTCTTCGAGCGTGGCGCCGGTGACGACCGACAGCGGGTTGGAGGTGAGGTTGGCGATCAGCTTGGTCCAGAGCTTGTCGCGGATGCGCTCCAGCGGCCGGCCTTCGATGCCGGCGCTGCTCAGCAGCTGGCACACCGCCTGCAGCCGCGGCGCCAGACCGCCGCCCAGTTCACCCAGCATGATCAGGTGCGGGGTGCGTGAGACACACCAGCCCGGTTCGGGCGACTCGGCGGTGACGAAGACCACCGCGCCCAGCACCCGGTCCATCGGCAGCTGCCGCAGCAGCTGGCCGTCCGGGTCCACGGCCTGCACGGCCTGGCCCTCGAAGCGCTGGCCGCAGCGGTGGAAGTACCAGAAGGGCACGCCGTTGACCAGCGGCACGACCAGGGCGCCGGGCGCCAGGACCGGCAGCACCTGCGCGCTCAGCGCGGGCAGGTCCTGGGCCTTGCTGCACAGAAAGACCAGGTCCTGCGGGCCGAGGTCCGCGGCCCGGCTGGCGACGGGCACGCGCACCTCGGTGCGGCCGTTCAGGTCATCGAGCCGCAGGCCCTGTTCGCGCACGGTCTGCAAGGTGTGACCGCGGGCCAGCAGGCTCACGGTGTGGCCGGCGGCCGCCAGGCGGGTGGCCAGCGTGCAGCCAATGGCCCCGGCGCCGGCCACCAGGATGCGGGGCCGCTCGGGCAAGTCGGGAGAGAGCGAAGGCATGGGCGGGCGCGGTGTTCAGGCGGCAGCCTGGCCGAGGGCGTGGTAGCCGCGGTTGAAATAGGCCAGTCCTGGCAGGGCCGTTGCCCCGTCGGGCACCTGGATACGCTGCAGTTCGACGATGAAGACGCTGTGCGTGCCCACCTCGTGGGTGGCGACGATGCGGCCATCGAGGTTGACCAGGGCGCCGGCCAGCGCCGGGGCGCCGGTGGCCAGGGTCTGGGTGGGGCAGCGCGCAAAGCGCTCGGCCATCGCCACCTCGCGGTTGGCGAACAGGCCGGAGACATCCTGCTGCGCGGCGCTCAGCACGTTCACGCACAGCACGCCATTGGCGGCGAAGAAGCGGTGCGCAAAGGACGAGCGGTTCATGCACACCAGCACGGTGGGCGGGCTGTCGGTGACGCTGCAGACGGCCGAGGCGGTGAAGCCCGCCGGACCCTCGGGGCCATCGGTGGTGATGACGGTGACGGCACCGGGCAGCAGGGCCATGCCGTTGCGGAACTCGCCGACCGAAACCGGCGAAGAGACAGAGGGGGCGCTCGCGTCCATGGAAGCTCCGGGCGTAGGGTTCAGAGGTCCAGCACCAGGCGGGCCGAGCGCGAGCGCGAGCAGCACACCATGATCTGGTCGTTGGCGGCGCGCTCCTCGTCGGTGAGGTAGGCGTCGCGGTGGTCGGGCTCGCCTTCGAGCACCGTGCAGGCGCAGGTGCCGCACACGCCCTGCTCGCAGGAGACGGGCACTTCGATGCCGATGCGCTGGAGTGCGCTCAGCAGGCTCTCGGTGGGGGCCACGTGCACGGTCTTGCCGCTGCGTTGGGCCACCACGTCGAAGGCCTGGTTGGGGTTGTCGGCGGCGACCACCGGGGCGCTGAAGTACTCGCGGTGGATCTGCGGCGCGGCCAGGCCAGCGCTGGCGGCCTCGGCCATCACCCAGTCCATGAAGCCCGCCGGGCCGCAGACGTACAAGTGGCTGCCGGCGGGGGCGGCCTTGACCACCGCGGCGGGCAGCAGCTTGTCGGCCCCACCGGGCTCCTCGGCCTCGTCGAAGTGCAGCGTGACGCGATCGGCCCAGGGGACCTGGGCCAGCTCGTCGAGGAAGGCGGCCTGGGCCCGGCTGCGAGCGCAGTAGTGCAGCTCGAAGGAGGCGCCCAGCGCGTGCAGGCGGTGGGCCATCGCCAGCATGGGCGTGATGCCGATGCCGCCACCCACCAGCACGCTGTGCGGCGCGCGTTCATCGAGCGGGAAGTGGTTGCGCGGGGCGCTGATGGTCAGGCGGGTGCCGGCCTGCAGGGCGGCGTGCACCGCCACCGAGCCGCCGCGCGAGGCGGGGTCCTTGAGCACGCCCAGGCGGTAGGTCTGAGTGTCGGCCGGGTCGCTGCACAGCGAGTAGGGGCGCACCAGCCCGCCGGGCAGGTGCAGGTCCACATGGGCGCCGGCGGTGAAGGCGGGCAGGGCGCTGCCGTCGGCGGCGGCCAGGGCCAGCACGGCCACGGCCTGACCTTGCAGGCTGCGGTCGCGCACCACCACGTCCAGCGTGGCGGCGGTGGGGGAGGAGAGGGTGGC
This sequence comes from Ideonella benzenivorans, assembly GCF_020387415.1. Lineage (GTDB taxonomy): Bacteria > Pseudomonadota > Gammaproteobacteria > Burkholderiales > Burkholderiaceae_C > Ideonella > Ideonella benzenivorans. The sequence continues at coordinate 526,142 of NZ_JAGWCB010000007.1, forward strand.
GGTGCTCATCGGCAGGTTCCTGGGCAGGGCTTGTGGGGCAAGGGTGAGAAGGCGGCGCGGGGCGGTCAGCGCATGAAGATGCCGCCGTTGAAGTCCCAGGCGGCGCCGGTGGCGAAGTCGGCCTCGGCCGAGGCCAGCAGCACCACCATGCGGGCGACGAAGTGCGGGTTGCCCAGGCGCTGCACGGGGATGGTCTTGACGATCTGGGCCAGGCGCTCGGCCGGCACCGCGGCATGCACCGAGGGCAGGTCCATCGGCCCCGGGGCCACCGCATTGACGGTGACGCCCTTGGCGCCCAGCTCGCGGGCAAAGATCTTGGTCAGCGTCAGGATGCCGGCCTTGGACGAGGCGTAATGCGCGCCCGAGGCCGTGCCACCGTTCTGCCCGGCCAGCGAGGCCAGGTTGACGATGCGGCCGTAGCCGGCCTCGCCCATCGCCGCGCCAAACACCTGGCAGCCCAGGAAGCAGCCGCGCAGGTTGATGTCCAGCACGCGGGAGAACTCCTCCGGGCTGATCTGCATCACCGGGGTGGTCAGCGTCAGCGCGGCGTTGTTCACCAGCACCTGCGGCAGGCCCCAGCCGGCCTTCAGGTGGGCCAGGGCGGCCTCGAAGTCGGCCTTGTTCAGCACGTTCAGGGCCAGGCCCTGCGCGGTGGTGCCGCTGGCGTCCAGGGCCTGGGCGGCGGCCTGGGCCCCCGCCGCATCCACGTCGGTCAGCAGCACGCGGTAGCCAGCGCCATGCAGTTCGCTGGCGATCACCTGGCCCAGGCCGGCGGCCGCGCCAGTGACGACCGCAATGGGCTGGCCAGCCGTCTCGGAAGGCATGTTCGTCATAGCGGGGCGGCCTTCAGAAGATGTAGCCGACGGCGCTGAGCGTGTCGACGGAGTTGATCATGCGCACGACCTTGCGCTGGATGCGCCAGCTGTCGCCGTGGGCGACCAGGGTCCAGGTGACGTCGGCGGTGTGCTGGTGGAACCGGTCCTTGCGGAAGTCCCGCAGGTCCTGGGCGCCGCGCAGGGTGACGGTGTCGCCGTCCTGGCTGATGACGCGCAGGCGCGAGACGCTGCGCACGGTGCGCGCGGGCGGCTGGGTGGAGACCGATTCGCCGCTGGTCAGGCGCTCCACGCGCAGACGGCGCATGGTGGCGTTGTCGTTGGCGTAGTTGAGGGTGTTGTCGAAGTCGGTGGTGTCCGGGTCGATCGGCACGATGTACTGGCCGGCGGGGACCCACAGGTCCAGCCAGGCGGCGAATTCGCCGTGGTCGAGCATGTCGGCCTCGGCCCAGACAAAGGCGGTGACGCTGTTCAGCAGGGGCAGGTTCATGGTGTGAGGGGATGTGTTGCGATGTGAAGAGGACGGTCAGCGGGCGCGGGCCTCACTCGGCGGTCATCAGCTTCTTCCACTGGCGGTAGGCGGCGCGCATGCCGGTCTCGGCGCTGACATCGCTGGCGCGGCCGTCCTCGGTCACGCGCTCGCCAGGCAGGCCGCGGTTGACCATGACCCAGAGGTTCTTGCCGGCCTGTGCGCCCTTCTGCACCCGCTCCCAGGCTTCCGAGTCATCGGGCGTGCCGAAGCCCATCGGGCCCTGGAAGTGCTCGTGCAGGCGCAGCCGGGCCTGGTTGCACACCGCCGGTCCGCCGTCCATCACGATGGCCGCGTGGTGGATCTCGGTCTCGGTCACCGAGACCGGCTGCAGCACGCGGAAGAAGGCCATCGAGCAGGCGATGTTGGGGAACAGGTTCAGGTTGAAGCCGGTGCCACCGACGGCACGCACCAGGCGGCGCACCTTGGCCTCGTCATGCCCTTCGTCACGCAGCGCCTGGGCGAGCTCTTCGAAGCGTTCGGGGATGGGGGCGTCCAGGTTGGCCTCCAGGTCCACCAGCGAGGGGATCATCACCATCACGCTGTGGCCGTTGCCCAGGTCCTCCACATAGCCCGGGCCCTTGACGAAGTCGAAGACCTGCTTGGTCTCTTCGTCGATCGAGCTCAGGAAACTCTTGTGCACCAGCGGGAAGTGGTAGGCATCGGTGGTGTTCTCCAGCTGGATCTTCCAGTTGCCGGGGAAGCGGAAGCGGTGCTCGCCGGCCACCTTGACCGGGTAGCCGCCGGCCTGCTTCATGAACAGGTCGATCCACTTCTTGGCCGGGCCCAGCCAGTCCACCAGCGGGGCGATGTCGTCGCGGAAGGTGGCGAAGACCATGCCGTTGTAGGTCTCCACGCGCAGGCTCACCAGCGGGAACTCGCCCTTGTCCAGGCAGTCACCGTAGCTCTCGGGGAAGGGCACGCCGCGCAGCGAGCCGTCCAGGGCGTAGGCCCAGCCGTGGTAAGGGCAGACGAAGCTGGCGGTCTTGCCCTTCTTGTGCTCGCAGACGGTGGCGGCGCGGTGGCGGCAGCGGTTGAGCAGCACATGGATGGCGTTCTTGCGGTCGCGCACCACGATCACCGGCTCCATGCCGACCCAGTGGGTCTTGAAGCTGCCGGGCTCGGGCAGCTCGCTCTCGTGGGCGACCCAGACCCAGCAGTTGCGGAAGATCTTGTCCATCTCCTGGTCGAAGATGGCCGGGTCGTTGTAGAGCGAGGTGTGGACGCGGTCCTCGCGGACCAGCTCGCCCAACTCGCGGGCGGAGCGCTGAATCTGGATCGGGGCAGTGGGGGCGTTCATGGTGTGCGTGGGCAAAGAGGAAAAGGGATCAGCGGGCGGGCACCGGCAGCGGCGCATCGCTGCGCCAGTGCGTCACCGGGCGGCTGAGCAGGTTCTCGGTCTCGAAGTGGGCGATGCGCCACTGGCCGTCGGTGTCGCGGCGCATCTGCAGCGTGAGCTGCGCGGCGTTCAGGTGCGAGGCGCCGCTGGCGAAGGTGGAGGTCTGCAGCATCGTCCACTCGGCGCGGGCGGTGTCCGGCCCGGTGGGGGTGATGAGCTCCGAGCAGAGGAAGTGGGCGTTGAAGGCGAAGTGGGGCGGGCGTTGCGGGCCCTCCTCGCCGGGCAGGGTGCCGCGGTAGGCGCCGAGCATGGCGCCGATGGCGGCGCGGCCGCGGTGACCCCCGAAGCTCTGGCCGTAGCGGGCGCCCTTGCCGGCCCAGATGGCGTCCTCGGTGAAGCAGTCCCGCAGAGCGTCCATCGGGGTCGAGGCATCAAGCCGGTCGCACAAGGCCATGTAGCGGTGCACGCAGGCGCGGATGGCGGCGGCGTCCTCGAAGCGCTCCAGACGGTCTTCCAGTTCAACCAGCCGCTGGGCCAGGCCGGCCAGCTCGACAGGGAGGGGAGCAGGGGTCACAGCGGGCTCCGTGCTCAGGCCGGCTTCTTCAGGCTGGGCGGCACCACCAGCTCGCGGCCGACGCGGGCCTCGATCTTGGCGTACTTCCACAGCTTGTACGGGCCCTCGCCGACCACGACGGTGCGCAGCAGGTTGCAGGCCGCGTGCACAGTTTGGATGTCGGGCACATCGGCCAGGATGTAGCAGGTCCAGGGCCAGCTGGTCGAGGGGCCGACCATGGACAGATCGTCGTCGATGTTGCCCAGCACGGTCACGCCGGGCAGCTCGGCGATGCCATTGAAGAGTTCGCCGCAGGCCAGCCAGACGGCCTTGGCCTCATCCGGGGCTGCATCGAAGAAGTTCTGGTTGATGCCAATGCAGAACAGCGCGCGCATCTGGGGGGTGGGGGTGCTCATGGAAGTCCTTTCAGGTCAGCAAAAGAGGGGGCGCGGGCTCACAGGTAGCCGGGCAGCGGCGGCAGGCCGAACAGCATCGCGCCCGCGTTCTGGTAGGTGATGTCGCCCATGAAGGCGTGCTGGGTCAGCACCTGTGCGTCGCGCACCTGCTGCGACAGCGGGCTGCTGTGGTAGACGCCGGTCATGCCGGCCTGCATCTGGATGGCACGGGTCACTTCGGCGCTGGTGCGGGCGGCGTGGGTGGAGGACAGGCGCAGCAGGCTGGTCTGTTCCGGCGTCACCTCGTCGCCCTTCTCCAGCGTGGCCCAGGCGTCGTCGATGGCCTCGTAGAAGAAGGCGCGGGCGGCCCGCAGCTGGGCCTCGGCGCGGGCGATCTCGATCTGCACCTGCGGCCGGTCGGCCAGGCGCGGCGCACCGGTGACCGAGATGCGGCCGGTGGCCAGGCCGCGCAGTTCCTCGATGGCGGCGCGGGCGATGCCCAGCCCCACCACCGTCAGCACCTGGGTGGCGAAGGACAGCGAGGGGTAGCGGAACATCGGCTCCTCGCGCTGTGACTTGCTGCCGCGCACGAAGGTCCATTCCTCCGGCACGATCACCTTGTCGACCACCAGGTCATGGCTGCCGGTGCCGGCCAGGCCGCTGACGTCCCAGGCCATCTCGATGCGGGCCTGGCTGCGCGGCATCACCGCCATGCGCGGCAGGCCGCCCTTGTCGCCTTCGAACGGCGCGATGCCCACGCCGATCACGTCGGCGCCCATGCAGCCGCTGGAAAAGCTCCAGCGCCCCGACACCTCGTAGCCGCCGGCCACCTTGGGCGCGCGCTGCGGGGGGAAGATGCCACCGGCAAAGGTCACGTCGGGGCCGCCGGCATAGACCTGGGCCAGGGTGGCGGGCGGCAGCGCGGCCAGGTAGGTCACACCCATGCCGAAGCTGGCCACCCAGCCGGCCGAGCCGTCGGCCTGGGAAATCGTCTCGATCAGCTCGCAGAATTCGTGCGCCGACTTCTGCTCACCGCCCAGCGCGGTCGGCACCAGCGCGCGGTAGACGCCGACCTCCTTGAAGCGCTGGATGATGTCCGGCGAGATGAAGCGTTGTTGCTCGAACTCCTGCCGGCGGCGGCGGATGTCGCTCAACAGCAGGTCCAGCGTGGTGCCGGAATCAGGCCCCGTGGGGGCGGTGGACGCACCGGGGTGCGTGGCGGTGAGGGAGGTCATGCGGGTTCTCCAAGGGAGGCGTGCAGGTCGAGCTGCTGGCTCAGCGAACGAGCCACGGAACACAGCCATTCGTCGGCGCCGTGGCGGGCCACCAGCTGCAGGCCCACGGGCAGGCCGTCGGCGTTGTCCAGCGGCAGCGTGATGGCCGGGTGGCCGGAAAGATTGAAGGGCCGCACCAGCGCCGTCATCGACACGGCGGCACTGGTGTCGGCAGCGTCCTCCAGCCGCGGCGGGGGCGAGGCCAGCGTGGGCAGGGCCAGCACGTCGCACTGCGACAGGGCGGCATCCACCTCGGCGCGGAAGGCGCGTCGCACGGCTTCGGCCTCGGCCAGCTGGGCATCGGTGGTCTGGCCGGCCCGCTGCAGCCGGGTGGCCACGTCCTGGCCCATGCGGCCATCGGCCAGCAGCGGGGACAGGGCGATCCAGTTCTCGCGGTTGATCACCGCCAGGCCGGCGCGGTAGGCGTCCTCGAACAGCGGCAGCGTGACCGGGTGCAGGCGGTGGCGGGCCCGGGCCAGGGCTTCGTGCACCGCGTTGCGGGCCTGGGCGTCGCAGGCCACGTCCACCAGGCCGATGTGCAGCGAGGGCGGCACCACCGGCAAGGCGTGGAAGTTCGGCACCATGGCCTGCATGGCCGCGATCAGGCTGTCCATGTCACGGGCGATCGGGCCCACGCAGTCCAGCGAGCTGCGTTCGGGCATCACGCCGCGCCGGCTCACCCGGCCGAAGCTGGGCTTGAGCCCGAACACGCCGCAGCAGGCGGCTGGCGTGCGCACCGAGCCCCCGGTGTCGGTGCCCAGGGCCATCGGCACCAGGCCCTGGGCGACGGCCACCGCCGAGCCGCAGGAAGAGCCCCCGGGCACCCGGTCGGGCCAGCGCGGGTTGCGTGGGGTGCCGGTCCAGTGGTTGATGCCCGTGGTGCCGTAGGCCAGCTCATGCAGGTTGGTCTTGCCGGTCAGCCGCCAGCCGGCGGCCAGCAGGCGGGCCACCACCTCGGCATGGGCTGTTGCGGGTGCGGCCTCGGTCAGGGTGCGGCTGCCGGCCCGGGTGGGGGCGCCCGCCACGTCCAGCGTGTCTTTGACCATGAAGCACGGGCCCTCGGCGGGGCCGAGTTGGAGCGGGAGGACGACGATGTCGGTGGACATGGGCAGGAGGGGGCGGGTGCCGGGCTGGCGTGCCGTCACCCGTGGGTGGCAAGCGGTTGGAATGGCTGCAGACGATAGGAGTGAATACGTGAATCGTCAACTAAATAACCCATGTTTGAGCCCGAGCAAATGCGGTGCGACAAGGCGGTGATAACGCCACGCATTGGGGCGCGATGCCCTGATTTGGTGGATTTTTCAAGCAATGGTCGGCGCGGCCTCCGGCGCCGGCAGGACGCTCGGTTTCCCTCGTGCGGCGCGGTGATCCGGGGCGGCGGATGCTGTGCGCTCAGCGGGATTTCATGTGTCGCGCGCGTGAGGGGGCCGGCGGTCGGGGCCCGTCTGCCAGGCGGGTGGCCCCGACGCAAGTGGCCCGCATCAGAAAAACATGAAAAGTGGCATGAAAGATGCTGATGCAGGTCAAGCTCGCTGCAGCGGTGGCGGGCCGGCTCCCCAGAATTTTTTTGGGGGCCGGCAGTGCCTCCCGCGGTGTGCGGCCTACCGTGTCCTTCCACCCCTTGGCGCCCAGAGCGCACGGAGTTCCCGATGTCCCTTCCCCGTTTCGTCCGTCCCCTGCTGCAGGGCTGTCTGCTGGCCTCGTTCGCCCTGGCCGCGCAAGCCCAGATCAAGGTGGGGGTGGTGACCTCGTCCACCGGCCCGGTGGCCCTGGTCGGCCTGCCGCAGAAGAAGACCGTGCCGCTGCTGCCGACCAAGGTGGCGGGCCAGACGGTCCAGTACATCTCGTTGGACGATGGGAGCGACCCGACCGCCTCGGTGTCGGCCTTCAAGAAGCTGATCAACGAAGACAAGGTCGACGCCATCATCGGCCCGAGCGGCTCGCCGGCCGCGATGGGCGTGATCCAGTTCGCCGCGGAAGCCGGTGTGCCCATGCTGGCCCCGGTGGGCACGGCCGCCGTGGTGGTGCCGATGAGCGAGCAGAAGAAGTGGGTCTTCAAGACCACGCAGAACGACGAGATCATCGCCCGCGCCCTGGTTCAGCACATGAGCGCCACCAAGATCAAGACGGTGGGCTTCATCGGCACGGCCGATCCCTACGGCGACAACTGGATGCGGGTCTTCTCCGCGCTGGCCGGCAAGGCGGGCATCAAGGTGGTGGGCTCCGAGCGCTTCCAGCGCCAGGACACCTCGCTGACCGCCCAGGCGCTCAAGCTGATGGGCGCCTCGCCCGATGCGATCCTGGTGGCGGCCCCGGGCAGCTCGTCCGTCCTGCCCAGCACCACGCTGCACGACGTGGGCTACAAGGGCAAGGTCTACCAGACCCACGGCGCGGCGCTGGACGACTTCCTGCGCCTGGGGGGCAAGAAGGTGGAAGGCACGATCCTGGCCGCCAGCGCGATGCTGGTGCTCGACCAGGTGCCGGCCAGCAACCCGACCAAGAAGGTGGCCACCGAGTATGTGAAGGCCTACGAGAAGCTCAACGGCAGCAAGCCGGCGACCTTTGGTGCCAATGTGTATGACGCGGGCCTGCTGCTGCAGGCGGCCATTCCGGTGGCGCTGAAGTCCGGCAAGCCGGGCACCGCCGCCTTCCGCACTGCGCTGCGCGATGCGCTGGAGCAGATCAAGGAGCTGCCGGCCACCCAGGGCGTCTACACGATGACGCCGGCCGACCACAGTGGCTTCGACGACCGCGGCCGCGAGATGATCGTGGTGAAGAACGGTCGCTGGACGCTGCTGAAGTGAGCGGGATGGACTGAGGCATGAACGCGCAGATCGCATTGCTGCTGGGACAAGATGGCGTGACCAACGGCGCGATCTACGCGCTGCTGGCCCTGTCCATCGTCCTGGTCTTCACCGTCACCCGGGTGCTGCTGGTGCCGCAGGGGGAGTTCGTCACCTTCGGCGCCATGACCATGGCCGGCCTGCAGGCCGGCCAGCCGGTGCGCCTGGCCTGGCTGCTGCTGGCCCTGGCCGTGCTGCGCCTGGTCTGGCGGCTGTGGGCGCTGCGCCCGGGCCTGCGCGCCGATCCTCAGCCCCCGCTGTCGGTCTGGGATGCCGCGGGCCCGGTCTATGCCCTGGTCCTCTGGGGCATCGCCGACCGGGTGCCCGGCCAGAACTGGCCGATGGCGCTGCAGGTGCTGTTCACGCTGGCGCTGGTGGTGCCACTGGGGCCCTGGCTGTATGACCTGTGCTTCCGGCCCATCGCCGCCGCGCATGGCCTGGTGCTGCTGATCGTCTCGATCGCGCTGCATGTGGTGCTGGTCGGGCTGGCGCTCTGGATGTTCGGCGCCGAAGGCGCGCGCACCCTGCCGTTTTCCGAGGAGGGCCTGGACCTGGGGCTGCTCAACGTCAACGCCCAGTCGCTGTGGGTGCTGGCCGCCACGCTGGCGCTGATGGTCGGGCTGTTCGTGTTCTTCGAGCGCACGCTGCGGGGCAAGGCCTTGCGGGCCACCGCGGTGAGCCGCCTGGGGGCGCAGCTGATGGGCATCTCGCCCACCGCCGCCGGCCGCACCTGCTTTGCCCTGGCGGCCTTCATCGGCGGCCTGTCGGGCACGCTGATCGCGCCGCTCACCACGCTGTACTACGACTCCGGCTTCCTGATCAGCCTGAAGGGCTTCGTCGGGGCCGTGGTTGGCGGTCTGGTCAGCTTCCCCGTGGGCGCGCTGGGCGCGCTGTCGGTGGGGCTGGTCGAGGCCTATTCGACCTTCTGGGCCAGTTCCTACAAAGAGGTCATCGTGTTCACCTTGATCCTGCCCTTCCTGCTGTGGCGCTCGCTGACCAGCAAGCACCATGAGGAGGACCGCGCATGAGCACCGCCCTGCCCATGAATTCCTCTGCTGAGACCTCCAAGACCGCGCGCCGCCCGCTGGGCCTCACGGCCCGGCGCACGGTCGGCCCGGTGTTGCTGCTGGCCTTGTTGCTGGCCGTGCCCTGGCTGCCCACCTTCTGGGTCAACCTGCTCAACAACATCGGTCTGGCGGCCATGGCCACCCTGGGCCTGGTGCTGCTGACCGGCGTGGCCGGCATGACCAGCTTCGGCCAGGCCGCCTTCATCGGCCTGGGGGCCTACACCTGTGCCTGGCTGACTGTCGGGGCCGACGTGCCGGGCTGGCTGGCACCCATCGCCGGCTCGCCCTGGCTGGCCCTGCCCGCCGGCCTGCTGGTGACCCTGGCGGTGGCGGCCGGCCTGGGCGCGGTGACGCTGCGCCTGTCGGGCCACTACCTGCCGCTGGGCACCATCTGCTGGGCCCTGGCGCTGTTCTACCTGTTCGGCACGCTGGAGTCGCTGGGGGCCCACTCCGGTCTGACCAACCTGCCGGCCCTGCAGATCGGCACCTGGAGCCTGGACCAGCCGGCCGACATGGCCTGGCCGATCTGGCTGCTGCTGGGGCTGGCGCTGGTGCTCTCGCGTCACCTGCTGGATTCGCGCAGCGGCCGCGCGCTGCGTGCCCTCAACGGCGGCCAGGCGATGGCCGAGTCGATGGGCGTGCCGGTGTTCCGCACCAAGATGGCGGCCTTCATCCTCTCGGCGCTGCTGGCCGGCGTCTCGGGCTGGCTGTATGCCTGCAACCAGCGCTTCGTCAGCCCGGCGCCGTTCAGTGTGACCGCGGGCATCGACGTGATGTTCATGGCCCTCATCGGCGGCGTGGGCCACCTGTGGGGCGCGGTGGCCGGCGCGGTGGTGGTCACGCTGGGCCGCAATGGGCTGCAGGACTGGCTGCCCAGCCTGCTGGGCCAGAGCGGCAACTACGAGTCCGTCGTCTTCGGCCTGCTGATCATCGCCTTGATGCACCGCGCCCCCAACGGCCTGTGGGGCGCCATCCACCGCCGCTGGAGCCGGCGCGTCGATCCGCGGCGGGCCCAGCCTGCGGCCTTGCCGGCCGCCGCCCCCTTGCCGCGCCGGGTTCAGCCCACCCGCGGCCAGCCGGTGCTGGAGGTGCGCGGCCTGACCCGGCGCTTTGGCGGCCTGGTGGCCAACAAGGAGATCGACCTGACGCTGCACGCCGGCGAGATCCTGGCCGTCATCGGCCCGAACGGTGCGGGCAAGAGCACGCTGTTCAACCAGCTCTCCTGCGTGGACCATCCCACCTCGGGCGAGGTGAAGTTCCTGGGGCAGAGCGTGCTGGGCTGGCAGCCCCGGCGCATGGCCGCTGCTGGCCTGTCGCGCACCTTCCAGCACGTCAAGCTGCTGCCCAGCATGAGCGTGCTGGACAACGTGGCCATCGGTGCCCACCTGCGCGGCCGCGCCGGCCTGTTGCGCAGTGCGCTGCGGCTGGACCGGGCGGAGGAGGCCCGCCTGCTGGGCGAAGCCCAGCGCCAGCTGGAGCGCGTGGGCCTGGGCGCGCTCTCGCATGTGGAAGCCGGCAGCCTGGCCCTGGGTCAGCAGCGCCTGGTGGAGATCGCCCGCGCGCTGTGCGCCGACCCCTCGGTGCTGCTGCTTGACGAGCCGGCCGCCGGCCTGCGCCTGCAGGAGAAGCAGGCCCTGGCCGAGCTGCTGCGCAAGCTGCGCACCGAGGGCATGGCCGTGCTGCTGGTGGAGCACGACATGGACTTCGTGATGAACCTGGTGGACCGCGTGGCGGTGATGGTGTTCGGCGAGAAGATCACCGAGGGCCTGCCCGCCGAGGTGCAAAGCCATCCCAAGGTGCTGGAAGCCTACCTGGGAGTTGACCTGTGAGCGCCGAGATGACCGCTGAAACCGCTGCCGAGCACCCGCTGCTGCTGGAGGTCGAGAACCTCTCGGTGGCCTACGGCAAGATCGAGGCCCTGTCCGGCGTGAGCCTGCGGGTGCGCCAGGGCGAGATCGTCACCGTGATCGGCCCCAACGGTGCCGGCAAGAGCACGTTGCTGGGCGCCCTGATGGGGGCGCTGCCGGCGCGCGACGGCCGCATCACGCTGGCCGGCCGGGTGCAGGGCGCACTGCAGGTGGAAGCCCGGGCTGAGCAAGGCCTGGCCCTGGTGCCCGAAACCCGTGCGCTGTTCGCCAGCATGACGGTGGAGGACAACCTGCGCCTGGGGGCCTACCGCTTCCGCGGCGAGGGTGCGGCCCGCCACGCGCAGGCCTTGGACGAGGTCTATGCGCTGTTCCCGCGCCTGCAGGAACGCCGCCGCCAGGAGGCCGCGACGCTGTCGGGTGGCGAGCGCCAGATGCTGGCGCTGGGCCGTGCCCTGATGGGCCGGCCGCAGTTGCTGATGCTCGACGAGCCCAGCCTGGGCCTGGCACCGCTGATCGTGCGTGACATCTTCCGCATCATCGTGCAGTTGCGCGCGCAGGGCGTGTCCATTCTGCTGGTCGAGCAGAACGCCCGCGCGGCCCTGCATGTGGCCGACCACGCCTATGTGCTGGAGCTGGGCCGCGTGGCCATGGAAGGGCCGGCCGCCGCGCTGGCCCACGACCCGCGCGTGATCGAGGCCTATCTGGGGGCCCAGGCCAAGCACCAGGAACTGCTGACCACCTGAGGCCGTTCGAGGGGCCGATCGGCCCTCCCTCCGTTTCCCCACCGTTGGAGAGTTTGAGCATGAGCGTGATCCTGAAAGAGAAGATTGCCAGCCGCGTGGCCTGGAAGGGCAGCGAGCTGGCCCGGCACGAGGACTGGATCTACCGGTTGTCCGAAGCTTCGGTGAACGCGCTGGACCAGGCCCTGAAGGCGGTCCAGCAGCGCGGCCTGGCCTTCCCGGGCTTCACCCAGGCCGATTTCCCGATCCCCGACTTCCTGGCCGAGGAGATCCGCGGCTTTGCCGAAGAGCTGGAGAACGGCCGGGGCTTCATCGTGATCCGCGGCCTGCCGGCCGAGCGTTACACCGAGGACGAGCTGTCCATCCTCTACTACGGCCTGGGCCTGCACATGGGCACGCCGGTGACGCAAAACGAGCGCGGCGACCTGCTGGGCCGGGTCACCAACGTGGGGGACCTCAACAAGAAGACCACCCGGGTCTACGAGACCAATGCCTACCTGCCGTACCACACCGACCTGTCGGACGTGGTGGGCCTGCTGAGCATCCGCAAGGCCAAGAGCGGGGGCCTGAGCAGCCTGGTCAGCGCCGCCGCCATCTACAACGAGATCCTGGAGAAGTACCCCGAGTACATGGGCCTGTTCTACCGGCCGATCTACTTCGCCCACCTGGGCGAGGCCCTGCCCAGCCTGTCACCCATCTTCAGCCAGTACGAGGGCAAGCTGGCCTGCCGCTACCTGCGCAAGTACATCGAGCTGGGCCAGGAACTGCGCGGCCTGCAGCTCTCGCGCGTGGAGGTCGAGGCCCTGAACCTGTTCGACACCCTGATCCACGACCAGGAGTTCCGCCTGGACATGATGATGGAGCCGGGCGACATGCAGTTCTGCAACAACTACGTGGTGATGCATTCGCGCACGCATTTCGAGGACCATGAAGACTTGGCTCAGCGCCGCAAGCTGCTGCGTCTGTGGCTGAAGATGCCCAACGCGCGCACCCTGGCGCCCGAATTCCCGGGCCGCAACGGCATCCCGGCGCGCGACATGGCGGGCGCCTGAGGCCCCGGCCTGGGCAGGGGCCGCGCACCGCTCTGGGCGCATGCCCCCGCTGCATGCCTGCGATGCGGGTCTGGCGCTAAGATGCCGGATTCCTTCTGCGCGACCATCCCGCATCGCATCGTGAGCCTCTACGACCCCGCCAGTCCCGACTTCGTCAAGGAAGAGTTTCCGTTCTACTGGTTGGCCCGGGTCCACGGTGTCTACCAGATGGACATGGAGCGGGCCTTGAAGACGGTGGGCCTGGACATCCCCACCTGGCGCACGCTCTACATCCTCAACGAGAACGGCAGCAGCAGCATGTCGGAGATCTCGTTGCATGCCATCGCCAAGCTCTCCACGGTCACCAAGATCGTCTACCGCATGAAGGGCGAGGGCCTGGTCGAGACCCACACCTCGCCACTGGACGCACGGGTCACCATCGTCACCCTGACCGAGTCCGGGCGTGAGGCGATTGCCCGCAGCAAGCTGGCCATCCAGCACATCTTCGGCCGGGCCTTCGAGGGCCTGACCCCGTCCCAGATCCGCAAGCTCAACGAAGTGTTGCACCTGATCCTGGACAACCTGTCGCCCCGCCACGCCGAGCTGGCCGCGGCCGGTCGCTCCAGCCACGCGGCCCCCAACGCAGACGCCGCCTGAACCAGGTGGGTCCTGGCGCAGGCGGCGCGGGATCTGTGCCGGCCCGCAGAAGCGGCGGGCCGGGGATGTCACTCAGAACTTGTGGCGCATGCCGACGGCCAGGCCCGTCTGGGCGGTGGACGAGGACTTGCCACCCAGCGCGCCTTCGATCTGCGCACCGTATTCACGGTCGCGCCCGTTGGACAGCACCAGGTAGGCATCGGTGCGCTTGGAGAACAGGTAGTCGGCGGTCAGCGTGATCTGGTCGGCGCTGGCCAGGTCACGCCGCTTCTGGGCCTGCAGACCGGCGCCCAGCACCACCGTCGGCAGCACCTTGTAGGTCAGGCCGATTTCCCCGGTGGTCACGCGGTCCTTGGCGCCGCTGCTGTAGCCCACCTGCGAGACCATGCCGAACAGGCGCATCTTCTCCATCTGGTAGGCCGCGCCCAGCGCGTATTCCTTCAGGTTGCCTTCGGTGGGGCTGGCGTCGTGCTTGAAGTAGGTGGCGGCCGAGGTCGAGAAGGCGCCAACGGCATAGCTGGCGACCAGGCTGTAGGCGCTCTGGTAGGCGGTCGGCTTGCCAGACACCTCGCCCAGCGAATAGGTGCCGCCGAACGAGAAGCCTGCCCACTTGGGCGAGTAGTACTTGACGCTGTTGTTGACGGCCATGCCCGAGACCCGGTTCGTCAGGCCCAGGCCCCCGGCCGAGTTCATCGGCAGCGACCAGGCCATCAGGCCGGCGGGTGTGTTGGTGGCCACGGCATAGGCGGGGAAGACATCGCCCGTCACATCGAAGGTGCGGCCCAAGGAGAGGCTGCCGTAGCGGTCGCTGGACAGGCCGACCGTGGCATTGCGGCCCCACATCACGCCGCCCTGGGCGGTGGTGCCGGCATCGGTGTTGAAACCGTGCTCGATCCGGAAGTCGGCCTTGAGGCCACCGCCGAGGTCTTCGGTGCCCTTGAAGCCGAGGCGGTTGCCTTGCGAGACGCCAGAGTCTTCGTTGAGGGTGCGCTTGCCGGCGACGTCATTGGTCCAGACGAGACTGGCATCGATCAGGCCATAGACGGTGACCGAGGACTGCGCATGGGCGGCACCGACGGACAGGAGGGCGGCCAGGGCGACCGGCAGCATGGGGCGGAAAGCTTGCTTCATGGAGGGTGTCATGCAATGAACTTGGGAAACCCGCGGGGCCGCGGGCAGTTCGCCCCTGGTGCGCTGAGTCAGCACGCCAGGGCTTGATCCTCGTCAGCAAAACTGGTGCCTATTTCACGTAAATGTGCGGCGACCCTCAACTCTGGGAAAAGCTTTCGGGAAATCGGGTTTGGACCGAATGATTGACGGTCAATAGCGCATTGATCCTGGATAAATCTGGTGGGGCCATCGGAGTTCCCGCAATGGGTCCCCGAGGTGGTGGCGATTTATTGGTGCGATTTCACGTGAAAAAGGTAGTAAATGCACAGTCGCGGTGCCCACCTGGCCCACTCAGTCTTTCGCGCTGTCTTCGGGGGTGAGGTTGGTCTGCATCTGCAGCAGGCCCCGGCGCAGTTGCTGTTGGGCCTCCCGGCCCAGCCCGGTCACGGCGCGCTGCTCCAGGGCCTGGGCCTGTTGCTGCAGCGCCTGCTGTGCGCGCTCGCCGGCGGCGGTCAGGCCCAGGCGGACCTGTCGCCGGTCGCGGCAGGTTTCCTGGGCCTGCAGCAGTTCCCGTTCGCGCAGCGATTTGATCAGGCGGGCCAGTTGGGCCTTGTCGCGCCCACTGTGTTGCACCAGGTCGCGCAGGGTGGCCCCGGGATGCCGGGCGAAGAAGCCCAGCACCCGGCCTTCCATCGGGGTCAGCCCCTGCAGCGCCGGTTCGTCCGGCCCCTGCGACTGCAGGCTGCGCACGCTGTGCATCACCGCATGGATCAGGTCGAGCAGGGAGGTCTCGGCGTCGGTGCGGGGCATGCCCTTGATGTTGACAGTGTCAACCTTTTTGGGAATCATGGTTGACATTATCAACAAAACAGCACGCATGACCATGAACGACACCGCCTTGCCGCGTGTGCAGCGGGTGCGGCACGAACTGAAGAAACGCGCGCTGCAGGTGCTGCGGGTGGAGCGGGTGAGCCCGCTGTTCCAGCGCATCACGCTGACGGACGAATCGCTGGGCGATTTCGTCTCAGCCGCCTTCGACGACCATGTGAAGATCCTCCTGCCCGATGGGGTGGGCGAGACGCTGATGCGCGAGTACACCCCGCGCGCCTTCGACACCACGGCGCACACGCTGGTGCTGGATTTCGCGCTGCATGGGGAAGGGCCGGCGGCGGCCTGGGCCGCCCAGGCCCAGCCCGGCCAGACGCTGACGGTGGCCGGGCCGCGGGGCTCGTTCGTCGTTGCCGAGGATTTCGACTGGCACCTGTTGATCGGTGACGAGACGGCCTTGCCGGCCATCGCCCGGCGGCTGGAGGAACTGCCGGCGGGCCGGCGCGCCATCGTGCGCCTGGCCCTGGCCGATCCGGCCGACCGGGCCCTGTTGCCGCCCACCGCCGCCACGCTGGACCTGGCCTGGGTGGACCGGCCGGAGACGCTGGTGGACGCGGCCCGCGCGCTGCGTCTGCCCGCCGGCGAAGGCTACGCCTGGTGCGCCACCGAGGCGTCGGTGGCCGCCGCGCTGCGCGACGTGCTGGTGGACGAGAAGGGCCACGACCCCAAGCTCATCCGCTCTGCCGCCTACTGGAAGCGCGGCGCAGCGGCCCACGGCTGAGGCCGCGGGCTGCTGCCGGTGGGGCTCAGTAGTGCACCACCGAGCGGATCGACTCGCCGTCGTGCATCAGCGTGAAGGCCTCGTTGATGTCGGCCAGCGGCATGGTGTGGGTCACGAAGGGGGCGAGCTGGATCTCCTCCTTCATGGCCTGCTCGACCATGCCCGGCAGCTCGCTGCGGCCCTTGACGCCGCCAAACGCCGTGCCCAGCCAGCGCCGGCCGGTGACCAGCTGGAAGGGGCGGGTGGAGATTTCCTGACCCGCGCCGGCCACGCCGATGATGACCGACTGGCCCCAGCCGCGGTGGGCGCACTCCAGCGCCGCGCGCATCACGTTGACGTTGCCGATGCACTCGAAGCTGTGATCGACGCCCCAGCCCGTCATCTCGACGATGACCTGCTGGATGGGCTTGTCGAAGTCCTTGGGGTTGACGCAGTCGGTGGCGCCGAAGGTTTTGGCCAGCGCGAACTTGTCGGGGTTGGTGTCCACCGCGATGATGCGGCCGGCGCCGGCCATCTGCGCGCCATGCACCACCGCCAAGCCAATGCCGCCCAGGCCGAACACGGCCACCGAGTCACCCGGCTGCACCTTGGCGGTGTTCTTCACCGCGCCCAGGCCGGTGGTCACGCCGCAGCCCAGCAGGCAGACCTGTTCGGGGTTGGCGTCGGGGTTGATCTTGGCCAGCGAGACCTCGGCCACCACGGTGTACTCGCTGAAGGTCGAGCAGCCCATGTAGTGGTAGATCGGCTGGCCCTGGTACGAGAAGCGGGTCGTGCCGTCGGGCATCACGCCCTTGCCCTGGGTGGCGCGCACGGCCACGCACAGATTGGTCTTGCCGCTCTTGCAGAACAGGCACTCGCCGCACTCGGCGGTGTAGAGCGGGATCACATGGTCGCCCGGCTTGACGCTGGTGACGCCTTCGCCCACCTCCACGACGATGCCGGCGCCCTCATGGCCCAGCACCACCGGGAACAGGCCCTCGGGATCGTCGCCGCTGAGGGTGAAGGCGTCGGTGTGGCAGACGCCGGTGTGGGTGATCTTGATCAGCACCTCGCCCTTCTGGGGCGGGGCGACGTCGATCTCGACGACCTGCAGGGGCTGGCCAGCGGCAAAGGCAACGGCGGCACGGGATTTCATGGTCGGGGTCCTTGGGTTGAAGGGTCAGCGGAGGAAGGAGCGCAGCATGCGGACCATGTGGTCCACCTCGGCGTCCTGGGTGGGGGCGTCGGTGGGCTGGGCCACGGCGGAGCCGAAGGTCTCCCGCATGTGGCTTTCCAGCACATCGGCCATCAGGCCGTAGGTGGCGCCGCGCAGCGCGGCCAGCTGCTGGAGCAGGTCGCCGCACTCGGTGCCCGCCTCGACCGCGCGTTCCAGCGCCTCGGCCTGGCCCTTGATGCGGCGCAGCCGGGTGACGACGCGTTTGCGCTCGGCGGGCGAGTGGGGCACGGCGGACTCCTGGATACTGGGGGTCAGTATACAGAGGCCCTCCCTGCGGCGGGGCGCTCCAATACTTCTTCCTGCCCCGCAAAAATCTGGTACACTCACCGAGTTAGCTGCAGTTTCGCTTACCTCCGCAGCTTTGAGCCCGCCGTACGCCATGTGTTTCGCACACCGCGTGCAAGGCGGCTCCCCCAGGTTGGATCCATCTCACGCGGTCACTTGGCAACCCAGGCAAGCTTCGTCTGGTTCAAAGGTCCTGACGCCCCGCACTTGGCGGTTCATCCAGGCTTCAGGATCCTGATCTTCTTTCTCTTTCGGCGCTGGCGCGATCCCCGATCCCTGCCAGGCCTTTCGCGCCGCGCCTCGCTGGCCGGTGCCATGAAAACCCATTGATCTCTGCTTCTCCCCACATCCGCACCGTGGGCAGGTATGTCCTGTCCTCGATGACCCAACGGACCGACACCGGTCACTTTGCGGCGTCCCTGTCGATCCGCAGCGGCACAGGCTCTGCCTCCCATGACCGGGTCTTCCGGTTCATTCCCCTGTTTTCCACGCCCCGTGCAGCCTCGCGTTACGCGATGGCGCAGGGTCTGGAATACCTGCGTCAACCCGCGTTGCCGGCCTGAGCGGCAGCCCGGCACGTTCTTGCACAAGGATCACTGATGACCAAAGAAGAACTCATCGAAATGCGTGGCCAGGTGGACGAAGTCCTGCCGGACTCGCGCTTTCGCGTGACGCTGGAAAACGGCCACAGCCTGGTGGCCTACACCGGCGGCAAGATGCGCAAGCACCACATCCGCATCCTGGCCGGCGACAAGGTCTCGCTGGAACTCTCTCCTTATGACCTCAACAAGGGTCGTATCACCTTCCGTCACCTCGAACCTCGCAGCGGTGGGGCGCCTTCGGCGCCGCGACGCAGGAAGTTCTGATGACATCGGCCCATCCCGGGCCACAACTGATTGCCATGTGCTGCCGCAGCCGGTGATCCAGAGAACGCGGCATTTCTGAAAGGGTCCATCATGGACAACAAGCTCTACGTCGGCAATCTGCCTTATTCCATGGGCGACGACGATCTTCAACGCCACTTCGCGGCTTATGGCCAGGTCGGTTCGGCCAAGGTCATGATGGACCGTGACAGCGGCCGCTCCAAGGGCTTCGGCTTCGTGGAGATGGGTTCTTCTGAAGAAGCCCAGGCGGCCATCCGTGGTCTGAACGGCCAGTCCTTCGACGGTCGTGACATGGTCGTTAACGTGGCCCGCCCGCGCGAAGAGCGCCCGTCGGGCTTCGGCGGCGGTCGTCGCAGCTACTGATCGTGGCTGATCCATCCGGCCTCCTGGCCGGATGAAGGGTTCACGCACGCACGGTTGCTGCGTGCGTGAACCGGATATCCAAGACGGATTTCCTTCGTTGTTCCTGGCCAGCCCGCTGGCTAAGGTGAAGCCCTGTTGATCTCAACACACGGACTTCACCATGAACATCGTCGGCATTGCGGGCAGTCCCACCCGCCCCTCCCGTTCCACGGCGCTGCTGCGCCAGGCCCTGACCCAGTTGGAAGCGGCCGGCGGACACACCCGGTTGATTGAAATCTCGGAACTGCCCCCGCAGGCGATCCTGCGCGCCGAGTTCCGTGATCCTTCGGTCGTCGCTGCCGTTGAGCAGGTCCAGGCGGCCGATCTCGTGGTCGTCGCCACCCCCATCTACAAGGCCGCTTACAGCGGCGTGCTCAAAGCCTTCCTGGATCTGCTGCCGCAAGACGGCCTGCAGGGCAAGCAGGTGCTGGTGCTGGGCACCGGCGGCAGCATCGCCCATCTGCTGGCGCTGGACTACGCCCTCAAGCCCGTGCTGTCGGCGCTGGGGGCGCGGCACATCCTGGACGTGGTCTACGCCGAGGACACCCAGTTCGTGCGCAATGAACAGGGCCATCAACCGGTCGACGCGGTGCTGCACCGGCTGGAACGGGCCCTGGCCCCCTGGACCGCGGACCACGTGGCGCTGGCCCTGGCGGCCTGACGGCCCCCTCCGCGCTTTCATCTCCTGTCTCTCGTCTGCGTTCGGGGTGCCATGTTTTCCGCAGTCCATGTTTCTTTCTCTTCCCCCCGTCGGGCCTGGCTGCAGGCGCTGGCCGTCGGTGCCGGTGTCCTGGCTGGCGGGGCCGCCTGGGCGCAGGCCGCCGACAAGCGGTTGCGCATCGGCTTTCAGAAGTCCGCCAGCCTGCTGACCCTGCAGAAGTCGCTGGGCTCGCTGGAAAAGCGCCTGGCGCCGCAAGGCATCACGGTGCAGTGGGTGGAGTTTCCGGCCGGTCCCCAGTTGCTGGAGGGCCTGAACGTGGGCGCCATCGACATCGGCTTCGTCGGTGAGGCGCCGCCGATCTTCGCGCAGGCGGCCGGGGCACAGTTCGTCTACGTGGGCTTCGATCCCGCGGCGCCGGAGGCCGAGGCCCTGATCGTGCCGAAGAACTCCCCGCTGAAGCGCGTGGCCGAGCTCAAGGGCAGGAAGGTGGCCCTCAACCGCGGCTCGAACGTCCACTACCTGCTGGTCAAGCTGCTGGAGAAGGCGGGCCTGGCCTACACCGACATTCAGCCCATCTTCCTGCCGCCGGCTGACGCCCGCGCCGCCTTCGAGCGCGGCGCGGTGGATGCCTGGGTCATCTGGGACCCCTTCCTGGCGGCGGCCGAGCAACAGATCGGCGCCCGGCAGCTGGCGGATGGCCGTGGCGTGGTCAACGACTACAACTTCTATCTGGCCGAGCGGCGCTATGCGGCGCGCAACCCCCAGGTCATCCAGGCCCTGTTCGAGGACACGGTGCAGCAGGGGCGTTGGATCAAGACCCACCTGGACGAGGCCGCCAAGCTGATCGCGCCGCTGCAGGGGCTGGACGCGGCCATCGTGCGGGCCAGCCTGCACCGCTACCAGTTCAACGTCCAGCCGGTCACCGCCGCCGTGGCAGCGGATCAGCAGCGCGTGGCCGACACCTTTGCGGCGCTGAAACTCATCCCCAAACCCATCCGCGTGGCGGACGCGCTGCCGCGCGGCACCCGCTGACCGGCCGGAGATCCTGACATGGCCCAGACCCCTGTGTCCTTCTGGCGCCGCTGGGGGGGCCGCGGGCTGCCCTGGCTGCTGCCGGCCCTGTTGATGCTGGTTTGGGAACTGGCCTCCCGCGAGGGTTGGCTGGCCAGCCGGGTGCTGCCGGCGCCGGATGCCGTGGTGACGGCCTTCTGGGGCCTGCTGAGCTCCGGCGAGCTGGGCCACCATGTGGCGGTCAGCACCGGACGGGCGCTGGGCGGGCTGGCGCTGGGCGGCGGCGCCGGCCTCCTGCTGGGGCTGCTGACCGGCACCCTGCGGCCGGCCGAGACGCTGCTCGACACCAGCCTGCAGATGCTGCGCAACATCCCGGCCCTGGCGCTGATCCCGCTGGTCATCCTCTGGTTCGGCATCGACGAGAGCGCCAAGTTGTTCCTGGTGGCCGTGGGGGTCTTCTTTCCCATCTACCTCAACACCTTTCACGGCATCCGGGCCGTCGACCCTGGCCTGATCGAGATGGCCCGCAGCTATGGCCTGTCGGGCGGAGCCCTGTACCGGCAGGTCATCCTGCCCGGGGCGCTGCCCTCCATCCTGGTGGGCCTGCGCTTTTCGCTGGGGCTGACCTGGGTGCTGCTGATCGTGGCCGAGACCATCTCGGCCCAGGCCGGCATCGGCTACATGACGATGAATGCCCGCGAGTTCCTGCAGACCGACGTGGTGCTGGTGGGCATCCTGCTCTATGCGCTGCTGGGCAAGGGGGCGGACCTGCTGGCCCGCGGCCTGGAAGCCTGGTGGCTGCCCTGGCACCCCTCGCGTCGTCCGCAGGCCTGAGCCCGGCCGCCTGAAACTTTCACAAGGAGCCCCCGATGGCCTACTTCGAATCCAGTCTGGCGGCGGCCAGCCTGGGCCAGACCTGGAACGACTGGCTCGGCGCCGAGGCCCATGTGAACGTGCCGGTGCCCGTGGAGCGGCAGGTCGCCCCCGGCCTGTCCGTCAGCCTGCGGGGGCTCGGCAAGCGCTATGGCGAGCGGGTGGTGCTGTCGGAACTGGACCTGGACATCGTCCCCGGCGAATTCGTCGCCATCGTGGGGCGCAGTGGCTGTGGCAAGAGCACCTTGCTGCGCCAGGTGGCCGGGCTGGAATCGGTGGACCAAGGCAGTCTGACCTTGGATGGCCAAGCCCACCATGGGCAGACCCATGCGGCGGTCCGCCTGATGTACCAGGATGCGCGCCTGCTGCCCTGGAAGCGAGTGCTGGACAACGTGGCGCTGGGCCTGTCCGGGGCCGACGCCAGGGCCCGCGCGCAGGCCGCCCTGGCGGCGGTGGGCCTGGCCGATCGGGCGCAGGAATGGCCCGCCGTGCTGTCGGGCGGGCAACGCCAACGGGTGGCCCTGGCACGGGCCCTGGTGCACCGGCCTCGGCTGCTGTTGCTGGATGAGCCGCTGGGTGCGCTGGATGCGTTGACCCGCATCGAGATGCACCAGCTGATCGAACGGCTCTGGCGCAGCCAGGGCTTCACCGCCATCCTGGTGACCCATGACGTGGGCGAGGCCGTGGCGCTGGCCGACCGCGTGGTGCTGATCGAAGGGCAGCGGGTGGCCGCGGACACGGCGGTGGACCTGGCGCGACCGCGCGCGCGGGGCACGGCGGCCTTTGCCGCGCTGGAAGACCAGGTGCTCGCCCGGGTCCTGAACACGGACTCCCGTCAGAGCGCCTGACTGGGCGGCGGCCCCAGGGGCGGGAGCTCGCAGCGGGCCAGCTGTCTGGCTTCGGCGCGGTCCACGCCCAGTCCCACGAGCAGCAGCTCGGCGACGTCCGTACCGGCTTCCCGCCAGGTGACATGCCCCTCGAGCACCGGCAGCATCGCCGCCAAGGTGCTGCCGCTGAGCATGGCAACGGCCGTCACCAGCTGATCGAGGCCAATGGCATAGCGCCCGGCCTCAATGCCCGCTTGAAGATCGCGTTGCGGCTGGCTGCCCATGACGTCCTCGATCACCAAGGGGCTGAAGCCAAACCGGCTCACGAACCGTCCCCACAAGGGGTCCTCGTGCGCGCGGCGAATGTACTGGCGCACCCCGATCGACAGCCGCTGTGCCGGGTCGCTGACGCCCGTGAACCCGGCGATGACCCGTGCGGTCATCTCGCGCGACAGCGCGGCCGCGACATCTCCGAACAGGTTCTCCACATCGGGGACGTGACTGTAGATGGTGCCTCGGGCCATCCCTGCGGCATTCGCCAAGTCGCTGACGCTGACCTTGGTGATGCCGCGTTCCGTGAAGAGCTTCAGCGCCGCGGCGTGGATCCGTTGTCGAGCCTGGTTCGGCGGGAGGAGGGCTGCTTTGACAGTCATGTCCAAAAATTTCCAAGTTGCGCGATTTTAGACATCGATAGGGAAAACGAGGATGCGCATACACGTCTCGTATTGAACACTTATGTTCAGTTAAGAACGGTTATGTAGTTGTTCCATCCCCTTCCCATCCCGAGAGCCTCATGCCAGACCTTCACACCCCCTCCACCTCCCGCATCGTCACCGTGGGCACGCGACAGCTGTGGTTGACGGAACTGGGTTCAGGTCCGCCCGTGCTGATGCTGCACGGCGGAGGTCCTGGCGCCTCGGGTCTGTCCAACTACGCGCGCAATGTCGAGGCCCTGGCGCAGCACTTCCGGGTGCTTGTGCCGGACATGCCCGGCTATGGCCGCTCGAGCAAGGACATTCAGGCAGCGGACCCTTTCGGGGACATCGCCTCGAGCATGAGCGCCCTGTTGGATGTTCTGGACATTCCACGCGCCCATGTGGTGGGCAACTCGCTCGGCGGCGCGGTGGCCCTGCGACTCGCGCTGGAGCAACCGGAGCGGGTGGACCGGCTGGTCCTGATGGGGCCCGGTGGCATCGGCATGGCCGAGGGCAATCCCACGCCCGGGCTGCTGCGGCTGCTGACCTACTACGCCGGCGAGGGACCCACCTACGAGAAGCTCAGCAGCTTCATCCAGCAAGACCTGGTCTACGACGCCAGCAGCATCAGCGAGGACATGCTGCGCGAGCGTTTCGCGTCGAGTGTCGATCCAGCGGTGGTGGCCAACCCGCCGCTGCGCCTGCCGAAGGACCCCGAGGCCTTCAAGCGCATGGATTTCCTGCTGAATCCCCATTTGTCGAGCTTCGACCACCCGACGCTCATCCTGTGGGGCCTGGAGGACCGCGTCAACCCGAGCTCCGCCGGTCCCGCGCTGCAAGCCAGGCTGCCGGCGGCCGACCTGTTCCTCTTCAGTCGCACCGGCCATTGGGTGCAATGGGAGCGTGCGGACGAGTTCAACGCGTCGGTCTCGGCCTTCCTGAGGGCGGGTCACCTGGCACGGAGCGGCACATGAGGGCCGCCGCCACGCCCTCGGTCGGAAGCCTGTTCGGACGCATCAGCCTCGGGTACCTGGTGGTCGAGTCGCGCAAGCTCGCCGAATGGCAGCGCTTTGCGGGGGAGGGGCTCGGCGTCCACTCCGACATGACCTCGGATGGCGTGCTCGCGCTGCGCATCGACTCGCATCAGCGCCGCATCGTGCTTCGCGACGGTGCGGCCGAAGATGTTGTGGCGATGGGCTGGCAGCTGCACGATGAAGCGGCGCTGCAGCTCATGCTCCGCCGGCTGCGCGAGGCGCGGATCGCGGTGCACGAGGTCCATGGGGAGGAAGCGAGCCAGCGGGGGGTCGAACGCTTCTGGGCCTTTGTGGGCCCCAAGCGTGTGGGCTACGAGCTCTTCACCACTCCGCTGCTCGCCAGCGACCCGTTGAACATGAAGGCCCGTGGCTTTGTCACGGGGGACATGGGGCTGGGCCACGTCGCCATGACCACGCGGGAGCCCGAGGCCACGCTGCGCTTCTTTCAAACGCTGTTCGATGCGCGTGTGTCGGACACGATCGAGGATCGGCTCAATGGCGTGACGCTGGAGCTGACGTTCCTGCGCATCAACGGCCGCCACCACTCCATGGCCCTGGCGGCAACGCGGGGTCGGCGCATGAACCCGTTGCGCACGGCCATTCACCACATGAACCTGCAGGCCATGAGCCTGGACGACGTGACCGAGGCGTACCGACGCCTGCGCGCCATGGGGGCTCCGATTGCCAATGCGATCGGACAACACCCCAACGACAAGGAGCTGTCCTTCTACGTGCAGACACCCTCCGGCTTCGAGATCGAGTTCGGTTGGAACCCGGTCATCGTCGATGCCGCCGCTGAGGCTGGCTGGCAACCCGCTCACTACCACGGCATCAGCCTCTGGGGCCATTTCCCGGAAAGCCTGACCTTGGGCGCCAAGGTCGGGCAGATGGGGCGCGGCCTGGCCTCGCTGACCCACCCCGAATTCACCGTGAGACTTCCCGCATGAGCTCTACTCCTTGCGACTACGACGTCGTCATCGCCGGTCTCGGCCCCACAGGACTGACCCTGGCGCATGCGCTGGGCATGCGCGGCCACCAGGTGCTGGTGCTTGAGCGCGAACCCCAGTTCTACGGCAACGCGCGTGCCGTCTTCACGGATGCCGAGTGCATGCGCATCTTCCAGTCACTGGGCATGGCGGATCGCCTGGCGGCCGACATGCTGCAGGACGCACCGGTTCAGATGATGCTGCCCAACGGATCGGTTCTGTTCCAGCTCAAGAACACCCGCCGGGAACACGACTGGTCATGGAGCAACTTCTTCTACCAGCCCTTTCTTGAGACCGCGCTGGCCGAGGGGCTGGATCGGTACCCGAACGTGACCGTGCGGCGGGGGCGGGAAGTCACCCGCCTGGCGCAGGACGCCGATGGCGTGGCGGTGTTCCACGCGCCCAGCGACGGCACCCACTATGGCGGGACGACGGCCCCAGCCCGTGCGACACCCGGTGGCGACGAGGCGTGCGTGCGCGCCCGGTGGCTGGTCGGCGCCGATGGGGGGCGGAGCACGATCCGGACCCAGCTGGGCATCGGCATGACCGGGCAGAACTTCCCGAATCCGTGGCTGGTGGTGGACATCCAGGTGAAGGACCCGAACGACGGCCTGCGGCACCTTCCCTACTTCAACTTCATCTGTGACCCGGATTGCCCGACCGTCTGCTGCGTGCAGCCGAATGGCCATCATCGCTTCGAGTTCATGCTGATGCCCGGGCAGACCCGCGAACAGATGACGGCCCCGGACAATGTTCAGCGCTACCTGTCGAAGTACATCGACGTCAGCAAGTTCGAGATCCTGCGCACCCTGGTCTACACCTTCAACGCGCTGATGGCCGAGAAGTGGCGGGACGGACGTGTGCTGCTGGCCGGCGATGCCGCGCACATGACGCCCCAGTTCATCGGGCAGGGCATGAACGCCGGGGTCCGTGACGCCTTCAACCTCGCATGGAAGCTCGACGCCGTGCTGCGCGGTCAGGCGGGTCCGGGGTTCCTCGACAGCTACGCTGCGGAGCGGGCACCGCATGCCAGCGCCATGATCCGCGAAGCCATTCGCATGAAGAGCTTCGTGTCCATGACCCATCCGGTGGGCACTGCTCTGCGCAATGTGCTGACCCGGCTGGTCGTCCGTCTGCCCAAGATCGGGCCCTTTGTCCGCCAAGGGGATTTCATTCCCAAGCCGATCTATCGGGCCGGGAGCTACTTCGGCCTGCCGCGCCGGGGCTGGCGGGGGGCGGAAGGTCGGTTGATGCCGCAGCCGATCCTGCGCGGTCCTGATGGCAGGCGCCAGCGGCTGGACGATCTGCTGGGCCCGGGCTTCGCGCTGATCGGCGCCGGTGTCGACCCGCGCAGCACCCTGGATGAACCGTCGCGCAGGCTGTGGCAGACGCTGGGGGCGCGCTACATCACCGTGTATCCCTTGGGCGGCCGCCCCAACGGGGCCGGTGTCGAACGGGCCGTGCCCCCTGAACTGGTGGAGTGCGAAGACCTTGGCGGCGACTTCTTCCGCTGGTGGCAAACCGCCGGCGGGCGCCACGGGGCGGTGGCGATCGTGCGCCCTGACAAGTTCGTGTTCGCCCTGAGGCCGGGTCAGGAACTGAGCGTGGCGACGCGCGAGTTTGCCCGGCAGATGCACCGAGACACAGCCTTGGACGAGCGCGTTTCCGCGCCCATCGCAATGGATGGCGAGCGCTGGCGTGAGGCCGCATGAGCGCCCCATCGAACGCGATGCCCTGTTGTCCCCCTGTCACGGAAAGACCCATGCAAGCAGAACACCAAGCGGCGCAGGCCATCTTGCGTGCGCGCGCCGCCCGTCGCCCGATCCCGCGGATCTCGGAGACCCACGGCATCGCCGGCCTGGACCAGGCCTATGCGGTGGCCGAGATCAACACGAAGGTCCGTCTGGCCGAGCCGGGGCGCCGCGTCGTCGGCCTCAAGGTGGGCCTGACCTCGCCGGCCGTGCAGCAGCAACTGGGCGTGGACCAGCCCGACTTCGGGGTGCTGTTCGACGACATGGAGTACCTGGACGGTGACGCCATTCCCATGAGCCGCCTGATCCAGCCCAAGGTCGAGGCCGAGGTGGCGTTCGTCGTCGGGCGGGATCTGGGCGGTTCCCACCCGCCCACCTGGGGTGAGTTCCTGAACGCGCTGGCCTGTGCACTGCCCGCGCTGGAGATCGTCGACAGCGTGATGCAGGACTGGCGGCTCACGCTGGTCGACACCGTGTCCGACAACGCGTCCTCGGGGCTTTACGTGCTGGGGCTGCAGCCGGTGACGCTGGGGGTATTGGACCTGGGCCGCATGGGCATGCAGATGTCGGTCAACGGCACGGTGCGCAGTGAGGGCACCGGGGCCGCCTGCCTCGGGCATCCGCTGCGCGCAGCCCACTGGTTGGCCTGCACCATGGCCGCGCGCGGGCAGCCGTTGCGCGCCGGGCAGGTGATCCTCTCGGGCGCGCTGGGCCCCATGGTGCCCTTGGCGGCGGGCGACGAGGTCACGGCCACGCTGGGCGCATTGGGCCGCGTGGGCTGCCGCATGACCGCATGACAGGACGAGCCATGCAACACAAGCTCAAAGCTGCCATCCTTGGCAGCGGCAACATCGGCACGGATCTGATGATCAAGATCCTGCGCCACGGCCAGCACATCGACCTGGGGGCGATGGTGGGCATCGACGCGGCTTCCGATGGCCTGGCCCGCGCCCGGCGCCTGGGTGTGGGCACCACGCACGAGGGCGTGGAAGGCCTGACGCGCCTGCCCGAGTTCGCCGACATCGAGGTGGTGTTCGACGCCACCAGCGCCGGCGCGCACGTTGTCAACGACCAGTTCCTGCGTTCGATCAAGCCCGGCATCCGCATGATCGACCTGACCCCGGCGGCCATCGGTCCCTACTGCGTCCCGGTCGTCAATGGAGAGGCTCACCTGGGCGCCATGAATGTGAACATGGTCACCTGCGGAGGCCAGGCCACCATTCCCATGGTGGCGGCGGTCTCGCGCGTGGCCAAGGTGCACTACGGGGAGATCGTCGCCTCCATCTCCAGCAAGAGCGCCGGTCCCGGCACCCGGGCCAACATTGACGAGTTCACCGAAACGACCTCCAAGGCGATCGAGGTGGTCGGTGGTGCGGCCAAGGGCAAGGCCATCATCGTGCTGAACCCGGCCGAGCCGCCGCTGATCATGCGCGACACGGTCTACACCCTGAGCGACCTGGCGGATGAAGACGCCATCGCCGACTCGATCGCGCGCATGGCCGCCGATGTCCAGGCCTATGTGCCGGGCTATCGCCTCAAGCAAAAGGTGCAGTTCGACCGGCTCGACGGTTTGAACATCCCGGGGATCGGCCGGAACCTGAGCGGGCTCAAGACCTCGGTGTTCCTGGAGGTCGAAGGCGCCGCCCACTACCTGCCCGCCTACGCTGGCAACCTCGACATCATGACCAGCGCCGCGCTGCGCACCGCCGAGCAGGTGGCCGCCCGCCTGCTGGCGGCCAGCTGAAGGAGACCGCATGACCCGCAAGAAGATCTACCTCTCCGACGTGACCCTGCGCGACGGCAGCCACGCCATCCGCCACCAGTACAGCCTGGCCCAGGCCATGCAGATCGCCAAGGCGCTGGACGACGCCAAGGTCGACTCCATCGAGGTCGCGCACGGTGACGGCCTGCAGGGCGGCAGCTTCAACTACGGCTTCGGCGCGCACACCGACATCGAGTGGATCGAGGCCGTGTCCAGCGTGGTGAAGCACGCCAAGATCGCCACGCTGCTGCTGCCGGGCATCGGGACCGTGCACGACCTCAAGGCGGCCTATGACGCAGGCGCCCGCATCGTGCGCGTGGCCACCCACTGCACCGAGGCGGACATTTCGCGCCAACACCTCGAATACGCCCGCCACCTTGGCATGGAGGCCGTGGGCTTCCTGATGATGAGCCACATGCAGTCGCCCGAGGGCCTGGCCCAGCAGGCCAAGCGGATGGAGAGCTACGGCGCCACCGTCTGCTACGTGGTCGACTCCGGCGGCGCGCTGGGCATGAACGACGTGCGTGACCGCGTGCGGGCCTTCAAGGCGGTGCTCAAGCCCGAGACGATGATCGGCATTCACGCCCACCACAACCTGAGTCTGGGCGTGGCCAACAGCATCGTCGCAGTGGAAGAAGGTGCCGACCGTGTCGACGCCAGCCTGGCGGGCATGGGCGCGGGAGCGGGCAACGCGCCGCTGGAAGTGTTCGTCGCGGCGGCCTCGCGGCTGGGGTGGCACCACGGCTGCGACCTGTACACGCTGATGGATGCCGCGGACGACATCGTGCGGCCGCTGCAGGACCGGCCGGTGCGGGTGGACCGAGAGACGCTGGCGCTGGGCTATGCCGGGGTCTACAGCAGCTTCCTGCGTCACGCGGAGCTTGCGGCGCAGAAGTACGGGCTCAAGAC
Source organism: Ideonella benzenivorans (assembly GCF_020387415.1). Lineage (GTDB taxonomy): Bacteria > Pseudomonadota > Gammaproteobacteria > Burkholderiales > Burkholderiaceae_C > Ideonella > Ideonella benzenivorans. The sequence continues at coordinate 555,286 of NZ_JAGWCB010000007.1, forward strand.
GGTGGACATCCTCGTCGAGCTGGGCCGGCGCCGCATGGTGGGAGGGCAGGAGGACATGATCGTGGACGTCGCCCTGGACCTGCTCAAGGCACAAGAGCACGAGCGCCTCCACGCACCGCCGGTGATGAGCGAAGCCGCCTGACATCGCGCTGCGCGGCACCCGTCGCCACGCCTGTGGCCACCCATCCCACGACAACCCCACGGTTCATCGCATGATCACGAAACGCCCACGCGGGGGCTTCCGCTCCCTTTGCCTCTCGGCCCTGCTCGTCAGCGCGCCCGCCTTCGCCGTCAACGGCATCCAGATGGGCGGCTATGGGGTCAAGAGCTCGGCCATGGGAGGCGCTTCCATGGCGCTGCCACAGGATGCGCAAGCCGCTGCCAACAACCCGGCCGGACTGGCGCTGCTGCCGGCCTCCTACAGCCTGGATCTGTTCGTCTTCAACGGCGAGTCGACCACCGACTTCCTGGTCCCGGGCAACCGCCTGCAGAACAAGACCACGATCGTCATCCCCAGCGGGGGCATCGTCTGGAAACACGGTGAGCAGCTGAGCTTGGGGCTGTCCGTCGCCGCCCAGGGCACCGGGGCCGACTATGGGCAGGCGCTGTTGCCGGTGCCGGGCGCTTCCCAGGGCCGGTCCTCGCTCAAGGTGGCGGAGATCCTCCCGACCTTGGCCTGGCAGCCCACCCCTGACTGGTCGCTGGGCGCGTCCTTGAACCTGGCCTACTCGATGCTGGATGTGAGCGGCGTCATCGTGTCCGCCCCGGTGCCGGGGGGCCTGGCGCCCTTGCCGAGCCACGGGTCTCAGTCTGCCCTGGGCGCCGGGATACGTCTGGGCGCCCTGTGGCAGGCGACGCCGGGCCTGGACCTGGGGGTGAGCTACAAGTCGCGCACCCGGATGGGGGCGTTCTCGGGCTACAAGGACGATCTCCTGGCCTACAGCGCGGGCCGGCTGGACCTGCCCGAGCAATACGGCGTCGGCCTGGCGTGGCATGTCGGCCAGAAGGTCACCGTTGCAGCCGACTGGCTGCGCATCCGCTACGGCGAACTCAAGGTCATGCAGGATCCTCAAGGCTTCGGTTGGCGGGACCAGACGGTGCTCCGGCTCGGTGCGTCCTGGGCGGTGGATCCGGAGTGGACCGTGCGTGTCGGTGCCAGCAAGAGCCACAGTCCGATCCGCAGCGCCCGGGTCGCCCAGAACGTCCTGACCCCGTCCTTGTTCGACCGAGCGTTCACCCTGGGGGGATCCTGGCGCGCAGACAAGAGCTCGGAGATCAATGCGGCCCTGGAGGTCAACCCGCGCAGGTCTGAAGCGGGCACGGGCGCCAGCACCGGCGCCAACCTGAGGGCCCAGGCCTACATCCTCATGCTGGGCTACCAGCACAGCTTCGATTGATGGGCGGGGCGCTGGCCGCCGTGGGCCAGCGGGCCTGCTGGGCCGGATGCCGTGCGGGCAGGTGGTCGCCGGCGCCGAACAGCTTCTGGCGCAGCGTGCCCTCGTCATAGGCGGTGCGGTAGCGGCCGCGGGCCTGCAGCTCGGGCACCACGTGGTCGATGAAGTCGGCCCAGGTTTCGGGCACGACGATGCGGCTGAGGTTGATGCCGTCGATGTCGCCTTCGTCCAGCCAGCGCACCAGCTCGTCGGCGATCTGGCTGCCACTGCCCACCAGCGTGGGGTAACGGCTCCCCAGGGTGAACTGCCGCAGCAGTTGGCGGCGGGTGGTCCAGCCGCGCTGCTGGGCGGTCTGGCCGGCCGACTGGATCGCGTTGGAGCCGCTGTAGTCGATGGGGTCGTCCAGGCCGTAGCGAGCGAAGTCCACGCCGGTGCTGGCGGCGAAGTGGGCCAGGCCGGCCTCCGGGTTCGCATACCGCTGGTACTCGGCATGGCGGTCCCGGGCTTCGGCCTCGGTGGCGCCGGCCACCACGGACAGGGCGACGAAGATCTTCACGTCCTCGGGCCGGCGGCCGGCGGCCACCAGGCTCTGGCGCAACCGGCCGGCGGTGGCGCGGGCCGCGGCCGGGTCGTTGGCCGCGATGAACACGCACTCGGCATGCTCGCCGGCAAAGCGCTGGCCGCGCCCCGAGGTGCCGGCCTGGTAAAGCACCGGCGTGCGCTGCGGCGAGGGCTCGCACATGTGCACGCCCTGCGAGCGGTAGAAGGGGCCGTCGTGGGCGATGGCATGCACCTGGGCCGGGTCGGCATAGATGCGGCGCGCGCGGTCCTTGCGCACGGCGCCGTCCTCCCAGCTGCCTTCCCACAGCCGGTAGCACAGGGCCAGGAAGTCGTCGGCCTGGTCGTAGCGCAGGTCGTGCGCCACCAGGCGCTCATGGCCCAGGGCGCGGGCGCCGCTGTCGATGTAGCCGGTGACGATGTTCCAGCCCAGGCGCCCGCCGGTCAGTTGGTCCAGGGTGCTGGCCTTGCGGGCGAAGGTGAAGGGCGTCTCCGCGCTGGTGCTGGCCGTCAGGCCGAAGCCCAGGTGCCGGGTGACGGCGGCCATGGCCGACACCAGCATCCACGGGTCGTTGGCCGGCAGCTGGATGGCCTCCTGCAGGGTCAGGTCCAGGCCGCCCTGGTAGACGTCGTAGCTGCCCACGATGTCGGCGATGAACAGCCCGTCGAACAGGCCGCGCTCCAGCAGCTGCGCGATGTCGGTCCAGTAGCCGATCGTGTTGTAGTCGGTCGAGCGGTCGCGCGGGTGCGTCCACAGGCCGTGGTGGATGTGGCCGACGCAGTTCATGGTGAAGGCGTTGACCCGCAGGGGTTTGAGAGCGGTCATGGGTCAGAGTGCGCCGTGACGCGGCGGAATGCGGTCGTTGAGGAAGAAGTTGCCGATGGCGTGGTACTTCCAGCGCACCGGGTCGTGCAGGGTGTGGGTGCGGCCGTTGCGCCAGAAGCGGTCCAGGCCGCGGTGGTCCAGCGTGGCGGCGGTGCCGCCCAGCTCGAACAGGCGGGTGGACGCATCCAGCGCGGCGGTGGTGGTGAGGGCCCGGGCCTCGGCCACCGCGATGGAGGCCTCGGCCACGCTGCGCTCGCCGGGCGCGGCCTGGGCCGCATCGACGAAACGCGCGGCCCGGCGCACCAGGGCCTCGGCCGCACGCAGCTTCACGGTGGTCTCGCCGACCTGCTGGATCAAGAGCGGGTCCTCGGCCGCCCGGCTGACCTTGGCGTCGATCCAGGGCCGGGCATGCTCCCGCACGAAGGGCAGGGTGGCGGCCAGCGCCCCGCGGGCCACGCCCATGTCGATGGCTGCATGCAGCAGCTGAGCCACCGGGCCGATGGTGGTGGGCCGTTCGAAGGAGGTCTGGAAGGGCACCACCCAGTCGGCCTCGACCCGCACCTGGTCGAAGGTCACCGAGCCGCTGCCCGTCACCCGCTGGCCGAAGCCGTCCCAGTCGTCGGTGATGTCCACGCCCGCGGCGTCACGGGGCACGAAGGCCAGGTACTGCACCGGCTGCCCTTGTTCCTCGGCCACCACCAGGGTCGGGATCCAGTGCGCGTAGACCGCGCCGGTGCAGTAGAACTTGCGGCCCTGGATGCGCCAGCCGTCGCCATCGGGGATCAGGCGGGTGCGGCGCTGGAAGTCCTTGTGGCCGATTTCGGCCAGGGCGTTGCCCAGGCGCCGGCCGGCCAGCACCTCGCCGTAGAAGAAGCGCTGCTGGGCTTCGCTGCCGCCCACGCGCAGCACCTCCAGCGCGTAGAAGTGGTTCTGCGGGATCTGGGCCAGCGAGCTGTCCCCCTCGGCCACGCGGGCGACCACTTCGGCCAGCGTGCCGGCGGAAACCCCCGGCCCGCCAAACGCCTTGGGCACGGTGATGGCCCAGAGGCCGCTGGCGACGAAGGTGTCCAACTCGGTCCAGGGCAGCAGGCGTTCGCGATCGCGCCGGGCCGCGTCGGGCGCGAATTCGGCAGCGAGGCGCCGCGCGGTCTCCAGCGCCTCGGCGTCGTTGCGGATGCGGTGGGGAACCTGCCGGGGCGCGGCGGCAGGGGTGGGGTGGCTGTCCACCGGGACAGGGGCGTAAAGCAGGGTCATGGCAAGGGTCTCAGTTCCAGGAATGGCGGGCCGGCAGCACGCCATTGAGCCGGTGGTTGCCGATCAGGTGCAGCTTCCAGCGCACCGGGTCGTGCAGGGTGTGCACGCGGGCATTGCGCCAGTGGCGGTCCAGGTTGTGGGTCGCGCGGGTGGCGGCCGAGCCGGCCAGCTCAAACAGCTTTTCACTGGCTTCCAGGGCGATGCGGGTGGTCAGCACCTTGGCTTCGGCCAGCGCCACCGAGGCGCGGGCACTGGACTCGGCCGTGACCGGCGCGGCCGCCACCTCGTCGAGCGTGCGGGCCGCTTCCAGCAGCACTTCGCGGGCCGCGTGCAGGTCGATCTGCAGCCGGCCCACGTCGGCGATCAGGTAGGGGTCGTCGGTGGCGTGCTGCAGACCCGAGTCGACCCAGGGCCGGGCGCGTTCGCGCACGAAGGTGATGGCGTCGGCCACCGCCGCTTCGGCAATGCCCTGGTCGATGGCGGCCTGGATCAGCTGCGAGCTGGGGCCGGCCAGGCCCGGCCGGTCGGCCAGCGGCCACAGCGGCAGCACGTCTTCCGCCGGGATGGGCACGTTGTCGAACACCACGCTGCCGCTGGCGGTGGTGCGCTGCCCGAAGGCGGACCAGTCGTCGATGATCTGCACGCCCGGGGCCTGCCGCGGCACCCACACATGCACCGGACGGCCCTGTTCATCCACCGCCCGGGTGGGGATGCGGTGGGCAAAGATGGCGCCCGTGGAGTAGTAGCGGTGACCGCTCAGGCGCAGGCCCTGCGGCGTCCGGCGCAGCGTGGTGGCGCCCTGCAGGATGGTGGGGCTGTCCTTGGACTTGCGCTCCGGGCCGGCGTTGCCCATGCGCCAGCCGGCCAGCACCTCACCATAAAAGCGCTGCTTCTGGGCTTCGCTGCCGGCTTCCTTCAGGATGCCCAGCACGCCGAAGTGGTTCTGCGGGATCTGGCCCAGGGCCGGGTCGGCGGCGCAGAGGGTGACGAAGACCTCGGCCAAGGTGGTGAACGGCAGCTCCGGGCCGCCATAGGCGCGTGGCACGGTGATCGTGCCCAGGCCGCTGGCGGTGTAGCGCTCGATCTCGTCCCAGGGCAGCTGTCGCTCACGGTCGCGCTCGGCGGCGCCGGGGCGGAAGGCATCGGCCAGCGCCTGCGCGGCCTCCAGCGCTTCTTCACTGCTGCGCAGGCGGCGTGGTTCGGCAGGCGGGCGGGGGCGCCGGGTTTCGGCGGCTGGGGGAAGGGTGGCCTCGCGGGGCGGTTGCAGGGTGTCGGTGCTCATGGGGGACTCGGTGGAAAGAGAGGGACATCAGCGGTGGCGCAGCCACTGCACCAGCCGGTCACCGCTGAACTGCACCAGCGTGACCAAGCCAATCAGGATCGCGATCACGATCAACATCACCTGGGTGTCAAAGCGCTGGTAGCCGTAGCGGATGGCCAGGTCGCCCAGGCCGCCGGCGCCCACGGCACCGGCCATGGCCGAAGAACTGATCAGCGCCACCAGGGTGATCGTGAAGCCGCCGACGATGCCGGGCAGGGCCTCGGGCAGCAGCACATGGCGCACGATGTGCCAGCGCTGGCAGCCCATGGCCTGGGCGGCCTCGATCAGGCCATGGTCCACCTCGCGCAGGCTCACCTCGGCAATGCGGGCGAAGAAGGGCGTGGCGCTGATGGCCAGCGGCACGATGGCCGCCCACACGCCGATGGTGGTGCCCGCGACCAGGCGGGTGAAGGGCAGCAGGGCGACCAGCAGCACGATGAAGGGCGTGGCCCGGAAGCCGTTGACCACGCTGCCCACCGCCTGGTTCAGGCGCGGCGAGGGGCGGAAGCCGTCCGGCGCGGTGGCGATCAGCAGCACGGCCAGCGGAATGCCGGCCAGCAGCGCGAAGCCGCCGGAGATGGCGACCATCTGCAGGGTGTCCAGCAGCGCGTCGACGTAGGTCTGGGCATCCAAGGACAGTTCAAGCGACATAGCCCAGCTCCTCGATGTGGTGGGCGATCGGGTGCGCGCCCCGGGTCAGGGTGTCGAACGCGGGCAGGGGGGCCGCGCCATCCACGGCGATCAGCAAGCGGCCCTGGGCATGGCCCTGGATGCGGTCCACCCCGCCATGCACCAGCCGCACGGGGCCTTGCAGGGCCTGGGCGATGGCGGCGAAGTCCGGCTCCAGCCCCTGGGCGCCGGTGTAGCTGAGTTGCAGCACCCGCTGCACGGCCGGGGCACCGGCCGGCGGGTGGCGGTGCAGGCGGGCCTTCAGGTCCTCCGGCAGCTCGTGTTGCAGCGGGGCCAGCAGCGCCCGCGTGGCGTCGTGGGTGGGTTGACCGAACACCTGCCAGACCGGGCCGGTCTCTGCGATGCGACCCTGCTCCAGCACCAGCACCCGGTCGGCGATCTCGCGGATCACGCTCATCTCGTGCGTGATCAGGATGATGGTGATCCCCAGGCGCTGGTTGATGTCCTTGAGCAGGCCCAGGATGGACTGGGTGGTTTCCGGGTCCAGCGCGGAGGTGGCCTCGTCGCAGAGCAGGATTTCCGGCCGGGTGACCAGGGCGCGGGCAATGCCCACGCGCTGCTTCTGGCCGCCCGAGAGACGTTGTGGGTAGGCGCGGTGCTTGCCCTCCAGCCCCACAAGGGCCAGGGCTTCGTTGACGCGGCGGGTGATGTCCGCGCCCGGCACGCCGGCCACGCGCAGCGGCAGCGCCACGTTGTCCCAGACGGTCTTGGCCGACAGCAGGTTGAAGTGCTGGAAGATCATGCCGACCCGGCGGCGCAGCTCGACCAGCGCCTTGGCGTCCAGCGTGGCGATGTCGACCCCGTCGATCAGGATCCGACCTTCCGTGGGCTGTTCCAGCCGGTTGATGGTGCGCAGCAGGCTGGACTTGCCCGCGCCGCTGCGGCCGATGATGCCGAAGATGCTGCCAGGGGCGATGTCCAGCGAGATGCCTTGCAGCGCCTGCACCGGGCCGGCGGCGCTGCGGTAGGTTTTCCCCAGATCCTCGAAGCGGACCGCGCCGCGAGGTGCCTGTGGCGTCGTGGGCGCCGGGGCGGCGGTGGTCACGCCGGCTTGCAGGGCGGCGCCCTCGGGCGGCACCAGCGGGGCGCGTTGCAGCACGGAGAAGTTCACAGGGCGCCTCCTTGAGCGTTGGCCGGCAGCCAGGCGAGTCGGTAGAGCCGCTTGTCACCGCCGTAGAACTGGTCGATGTAGCGGCGCACGGCCGGGGACTGTTGGTAGATGGCGATGAAGCGCTGGATGTCCGGGCTGGCCACCTTGTCGGCCCGGGCGACGAAGTGGATGGCAAAGCGATCGCTTTCGCCGTGCGAAAGCACCAGGGCGCTGGAGGGGTCGAAGGCCTTGGCCGCGATGATGAAATAGGGGTAGCCCTGGGCCAGGTCCACGTCCTGGGTGGCCTGGGCCAGGTGCGGGCCGTCGACTTCCTTGAACTTCAGCTGTCGCGGGTTGGCCGCGATGTCGCTGAGCTTGGCCAGCAGCCCGGCCTGCGGCTTGAGCTGCAGCAGCCCCACCTTCTCCAGCAGGCGCAGGCCGCGGCCCTGGTTCACCGGATCGCTGGCGATCGCCACCGTGGCGCCGACGGGCAGATCGGCAGCCCGCTGGTACTTCTTCGAGTACAGACCGATGTAGGACAGGATGCCGGCATCCACCGCCTTGAGATGGAACTTCTGCGCGGCGTTGGCCTCCTGGTTCTGAAAGTAGTTGAGGTCGATGTCGCCCGCATTCAGCGCGATGTTGGGCGTGGTCCAGTCGGTGAACTCGATGAGCTTCACCGCCAGGCCTTCCTTCTGCGCTTCCTGGGCGGCGATCTTCACCGTGTCGGCGAACACGCCGGGCACGACGCCGATCTTCAGCGTGCCGGCCTGGGCTGCCAGCAGGGGCGCGCTCAGCGCCACCCACCAGCCCCATTTGCGCAGGGTCGTGGAGAGGGTCGAGAAGGTCATGCTGGTCTCCTCACTTGGTGTTCAGCCAGGCCAGCGCGTACAGCCGGTGGTCGTTGTTGAAGGCCTTGTGGATCACGGCGCGGACCTCCGGCGACTGCTGGTAGATCTGGATGAACTTCTTCAGGTCGGGGTTGTCGGCCTTGTCGGTGCGGGCCACGAAGCTGACGGCGAACTGCGCGTCCTCGATGCCCGAATAGGCCAGACCGCTGGAAGCGTCGAAGGCCTTGGCGGCCACGATGAAGTGCGGATAGCCCAGCGCGAGGTCAACATCCCCGGTGATGCGGGTGAGCTGCGGGCCTTCCACTTCGACGAATTGCAGCTTCTTGGGGTTCTCGGTGATGTCGCGCAGCGAGCCGAGGTAGCCCACGCCAGGCTTGAGCTTGAGGAGCCCGGCCTTTTGCAGCAGCAGCAGGCCACGCCCCTGGTTCACCGGGTCATTGGCAATGCCCACCTTGCCACCCACGGGCACCTCCGAGATCGACTTGTGCTTGAGTGAATACAAGCCCATGTTGGACAGGATGCCCGGAGCCACCTTCTTGAGCTTGAAGCCCTGCTTGGCGATGGCGTTGTTCAGGAAAGGCTGGTGTTGGAAGTAGTTGGCATCGATGTCGCCGGCATTGAGGGCGACGTTCGGCGTGGTCCAGTCGGTGAACTCGACGACCTGGACATCGATCCCTTGTTTCTTGGCTTCCTTCGCGGCGGTGGCCACGGAATCGGCATAGGCGCCGGGCACGACACCGATCTTCAGGGAGCCCGCGAGCGCGGAGGACCACAGGCCGGCGAGCAGCGTGGTGACGGACAGGAGACGGAAGGTGAGGGACTGCATGGTGAGCGGTGTTCGGGTTGGACTCGATGGCCAAATTCCAGCCCATCACGCAGCGCAGCGCCACGTCGAATTGCGTGCTTGGTAGCGCGGAAAGCGCATGTCCCGCGCGGCGGTGCGCCTTGCTCGGGAAGCGGATATGCAAGCGCCGATTTGTTCGTGGTCGGCCTGGACGGGCTGCGCTGCAATGACGTCTTCGATGCCACTCGGGCATTGACAGGATCCCTCCATGAGCCTCGACATCTTCTGGTTTCTGCCCACCTCGGGCGACACGCGCTACCTGGGCAAATCTGATTCCGGCCGACCGGCCACCAATGCCTACATGCGGCAGATCGCGGTCACGGCGGAGCAACTGGGCTATGACGGCCTGCTGATTCCGACCGGGGCCAGCTGCCTGGACCCGTGGGTCACCGCCGCCAGCCTGGTTCCCGTCACCCAGCGCATCAAGCTGCTGGTGGCCTTGCGCACTTCCTTGTCCGGCCCCACGGCCTCGGCCCGCCAGGCCGCCACCCTGGATCAGGCCCTGAATGGCCGCCTGCTGCTGAACGTGGTGCCGGGCGGCGATGCCACCGAGCTGGCTGCCGATGGCGTGTTTCTGGACCATGACGCGCGCTACAGCGCCGCCGACGAATTTCTGACCGTCTGGCGCCGGGTGCTGCAGGGCGAGCGTGTGGACTTCGATGGCGCGCATGTGCAGGTCAAGGGCGCGCAGAACTTCTTCCCGCCGGTGTCGCAGCCCTACCCGCCGCTGTACTTTGGCGGCTCGTCGCCGGCCGCGCATGCGCTGGCGGCCAAGCATGTGGACGCCTACCTCACCTGGGGCGAGCCGCCGGCCGCCGTGGCCGAGAAGATCGCCGATGTGCGGGCCCGGGCGGCCCAGCACGGGCGCACCGTGCGCTTTGGGGTGCGGCTGCACGTGATCGTGCGCGAGACCAATGAAGAGGCCTGGGCCGCCGCCGACAAGCTGATCAGCAAGCTCAGCGACGAGGACATTGCCGCGGCCCAGCGCAACTACGCCACGATGGACAGCGTGGGTCAGGCCCGCATGGCGGCCTTGCACGGGGGACGGCGCGACCAGCTGGAGGTGGCGCCCAATCTGTGGGCCGGGGTGGGCCTGGTGCGCGGCGGCGCGGGCACGGCGCTGGTGGGCGACCCCGAAACGGTGGCCCAGCGCCTGAAGGAAATGTGGACCTGGGCGTGGACAGCTTCGTGCTGTCGGGCTATCCGCACCTGGAAGAGGCCATCCGCTTCGCGGAACTCGTCTTCCCGCTGCTGCCGGGCAAGCAGCCGGTCACCTTGCGGGAGGCCGCCATCACCGGCGGTGCCTTTGACATCCGCGCCGCAGCGGCGCCGGAGGCGGTGAAGGCATGAAGGGAGCGACCGCCTGGCCGCGCGTGATCGACATGCGCTGCCGTCCTGCCTATCTGCATGACTTCTTCGGCAAGACCCCGGCCTCCGAAGGCGAGGCCGTGGCCCGCTGGCTGAACCGCCGGGTTGGCACCCGGGGGGACGATGGGCACTTCATCCGGTCCCGCACGCCGGCCGGCTTTCTCAGCGAGGTCCACGAAGGCGGCCTCTCTCGCGCGGTGGTGGTGGGCCGTCACACCCCCAGCCAGCACCTGCCCAACGACACGATCCACGCCATCGTGCGCGGCCACCGCGACCTGATCGGCATTGGTTCGGTGGACCCGGTGCTGCAGGGGCGTGACGCGGCCCTGGCCGAGGCCGAGCGGGCCGTGCGCACGCTGGGGCTGGCGGGCATCGACATCGAGCCGGGGTTCGGGGATCCGCCCCGCCACTGCGACGACCGGGTGTACTTCCCGGTCTATGAACTGTGCGCGGCGCTGCAGGTGCCGGTGTTCCTGATGACCGGGCCGACCACGCCGGACTTGCGCTACAACGACCCGGCGCCCTTGGCCCGCGTCGCGCAGGCGTTTCCCAGCCTGCCCATCGTCTGCTACCACGGCTGGTGGCCCAACGTGCAGCAGGCCCTGGGCGTGGCCTTCCGCTACGAGAACGTGCACCTGGTGCCGGACATGTACCTCTTCCAGCCGGGGCGTGAGGCCTGGGTCCAGGCGGCCAACAGCTTCCTGGGCGACCAGCTGCTGTTCGGTTCGTCCTACCCCTTCCGGCCCATCCGCCAGTCGGTCGAGGATTTCCTGGCCCTGGGGTTCGCCGAATCGACGCTGGACCGTCTGCTCTACGAGAACGCCGCCCGGCTGTTCAACCTGTCTTGAACCATGTCTCACGATCTTGACGTGCAGGCCGTCACGGCCCAGTTGGCCGAGCGGCTGGCGGCCACGGCCGTGGCGCGTGACCGGCGTGGCGGGCATGCCGCTGCGGAACGGGATGCCATCCGCAACAGCGGGCTGCTGGGGCTGGTGATCCCGAAGGACGCGGGCGGGCTGGGCGCGGCCTGGTCGACGCAGTACCAGGTGCTGCGCCGGCTGGCCCAGGTGGACAGCGCCCTGACCCACGTCTATGCCTTCCACAACCTGCAGATCGCGACCATCCAGCTGTGGGGCAGTGCGGCCCAACAGGCCGATCTGCTGCCGCGCACGCTGCGCGAGCACTGGTTCTGGGGCAATGCGCTCAACCCGCGGGACACCCGCTTGAAGGCGACCCGGGTGGAGGGGGGCTGGGTGCTCAACGGGGTGAAAAGCTATGCCTCCGGGTCGGTGGGCTCGGATCGGCTGGTGCTCTCCGCGGTCGAGGTGCAGCCCGACGGCAGCGAACGTCAGCTGGTGGGGCATGTGGCCACCCGTGCGGCGGGTGTGCAGGTGCAGGAGGACTGGGACAGCTTCGGCCAGCGCCAGACCGACAGCGGCACCGTCACGTTCGAGCAGGTTCCGCTGCCCGACGCCGCCGTGTTTCAACGCCCCGGCGAGACGCCCACACCGCAGGCCACTCTGCGCACGGTGCTGGCCCAGCTGATCCTGACCAATCTGTACCTGGGGCTGGCCCAGGGGGCCTATCAGCAGGCGCTGGGTTACCTGCGGGAGCGCACGCGTCCCTGGCCGAACGGCAACGCGGCCCAGGCGATCGAGGAGCCGCTGCTGGCCCACCGCTGGGCCGAGCTGTGGCTGAAGATCCGGGCGGCTGAGCTGGCCACCGATGCGGCCCAGCAGGCGGCCGATGTGGCGCTGGCCCGCGGTGCGGCGCTGACGGCCGAGGAGCGTGGGGCCGTGGCGATCGCCGCGGCCGAGGCCAAGGTCCTGGCCCATCGGGCCGGGGTGGACGTGAGCAGCGAGGTGTTCGAGCTCACCGGGCCGGGGGCCACCCAGGGCGGGCTGGGCCTGGACCGCTTCTGGCGCAACGTGCGGGTGCACACCCTGCACGACCCGGTCGACCTGAAGCTGCGCGACATCGGCCACTTCCACCTGCAGGGGCGGGTGCCGGCGCCCACGTCTTACACCTGAGACGGGGCGGGCCGGCGTGCCCCGGCGGCTTCTGGCAGACTGGCCGGCTTGCCACCCCTTGTCCGCCGTGCACCATGTTTGACGTCACCCAGCCCAAGCTGGCCTGGACCCTGATCCTGGTGTCCGGTCTGCTGGAGGTCGCGTTCTCGACTTCCGTTCAGCTGTCCCATGGCTTCACCCGCCTGCTGCCTGCCAGCGCGGCGCTGCTGTTCGGCGGGCTGAGCGTCTACCTGATGAGCCTGACCCTGCAGGTCATCCCGATCGGCACGGCCTATGCCGTGTGGGGCGGCATCGGCGCCGTGGGCACGGTGCTGGTGGGGCTGCTGGCCTTTGGCGAAACGCTGTCGCTGCTGCGCATCGGCTGCATCGCGCTGATCGTGCTGGGTATCGTCGGCCTGCAGTGGGCGGAGTGAGCGCCCCGCCGGCCGGCGCGCCCCGCCCCGCCCGTTCAGTGGGGATGCCTGTGGTGGATGTCGGGGTAGTGGGGGTGCCGGTGCGTCATCACCGCGTGGTGGTGCGGGTGCGTGTGGGGTTCGCTGCCATCCCAGTCGGCCGCGTGCGAATGCTGGTGGTGGGCGTCGTGCACATGGCGGTGGCTGTGGTCCAGCGCTTCGTGGACGTGCGTGTGGGCATGCCGTTCGCGCACATGCAGCCACACCCCCAGGCCCATCAACGCGGCGGCGCTCCAGAACAGCAGGGACGGCCGTTGGGGCCACAGCGCCAGCGAGATGAGCACCCCGAACAGCGGCGCGACCGAGAAGTAGGCGCCCGTGCGGGCGGTGCCCAGCGTGCGCAGCGCGACCACGAACAGCACCAGGCTGAGCCCGTAGCCGCCGAAGCCGACCAGCAGGCTGCCGCCCGCGGCCAGCGGCGAGGGCAGCGCCGCACCGCCGGCCAGGGCCAGCGCGGTGTTGCAGCTGCCGGCCAGCAGCCCCTTGAGGCCGGCCACCAGCATCGCGTCGTGGGTGGAGACTTGGCGGGTGAGGTTGTTGTCGATGGCCCAGCACAGACAGGCACCGACGATGAGCAGGGCGCCGGTGGAGAGCGTGGCTCCGCCGGGCTCCCACGACAGCAGCAGCCCCCCGAGCACGATGGCCACCATGCCCAGCACCACCTGCCGGTCGGCGTTCTCCCGGAACACCCCCCAGGCGATGACGGCGGTCAGCACCCCTTCGACATTCAGCAGCAGCGAGGCGGTGGCGCCATCGGTGTGGGTGAGTCCGCCCATCAGCAGGGCCGGCCCCAGCACCCCACCAAAGAAGATGGCCCCCAGCAGCCAGGGCTGCTCACCCCGGGGGATGCGCAGCTGGGCCCAGGTGGCGGGGTCACGGGCCAGGCGGAGCAGCAGCAGGCCGGCCAGGCCGAGGCCGCTGCCCAGGTAGAGCAGGCCGGCCAGCAGCAGCGGTGACACGTCGCCCACCAGCAGCTTGGCCAGGGGCGTGCTGGCGCCAAAGAGCAGCGCGGCTGCGAGGGCGGGGGAGGCGGAACGCAGGGACATGGGGGGGAGTGGATCACAACACGCCATGCCGACCCGGATCCCTCAGGGCGTCAGCGGGCCTTCCAGCCGCACGACAAAGCCCTGCGGTGATGCGTGGCGGAAGCTGAGCCGCGCACCCAGTCGCTGGGCGGCCTCGCGCACGATGGCCAGGCCCAGCCCGGTGCCGGGGCGGGCGCGGCCGGGGTCGCCCCGGTAGAAGGCCTGCAATGCCAGGGCTTGCTGGGCCTCGGGGATGCCGGGGCCGCCATCGCTCACCTCGAGCCAGAACCGCGCCCCCTCCCGGCCGGCCCGCACGGTCACCGGGCTGGCGCCATGCTGCAGCGCGTTGTCCACCAGGTTGGCCAGCAGGCGTTCCACCAGCTGGGGGTGGGCCTGGGGCAGCACCAGCGTGGCCGGCAGTTCGGCCCGCAGCTGGCAGCCGGCCTGCTCGGCCGCATCGTGGCGCTGCAGCACCACCTGGCGGGCCAGCGCGGCCAGGTCCACGGCCTGGTCCAGCGGCAGGGCGCCGATGCGGGCATGGTCCAGGAAGCCCTGGATCAACTGGTCGGCCACTTGCACGTTGCGTTCGATGCTGGCCCGGCGCTGGGCCACCTCCGGCGTGTCGGGCAGCAGGCTGGCGGCCAGCTGGATGCGGCCGAGCGGGCTGCGCAGGTCGTGCGACACCCCGGCCAGCATCAGGGCCCGTTCCTGCTCGAAGCGGGCCAGGCGCTGGGCCAGTTCCTGCCAGGCCTGGTCAATGGCCAGGATCTCCTCGCTGGCACCGGCCAGCGGCGGGGGCGTGTCCGGCCGGGTCTGCCCCGGCCGGAAGCCGGCCAGATGCAGCCGCAGCGCGTCCAGCGGGCGGGTCAGCCAGCGCGCCAGCCACCAGGCCAGCAGCGCGGCCACCGCCACCACCACGCCGGTCACGCCCAGGATGCGCAGCGGCGGGGACGGCTCGATCAGCGGTTCCCGGATGCCGTACCAGCGCGGCGCGGCACCCGCCGGGCCGGCGAGTTCGATCCACAGCGTCGCCGGCCGCTGGCGGGCGTCCATCGCCAGGGCCAGCGGGGGCAGCCCCTGGGCGGCCAACACCTCTTGCACCGAGGTGAGCCGGGCGGCATAGATCGGCACTCGGCCGGCCTGGGCGGGCCGCTCGGCCGACTGCAGCACCGGTGTGTCGCGCACGGGCTCGGGGCCGTCCACGGCCGGCAGGCCAGCGGCGTGGCGCAGGGCCGGGGCCCAGCGGTCCACCACCAGCTCGGCCATGGCCCGGCTGCGCTCCAGGAAGAACACCGCGCCCAGCACGGCGGTCAGGGCCAGGGCCATCAGCATCTGGGCCAGGAAGAAGCGGGTGAACAGGCGGCGGCCGGGCATGGCGAGGTGGGCCGGGTCAGCCGCGCGGTGCGAAGACATAGCCTTCGCCACGCACGGTGTCCACCCATTCGGTGCCGGGGCTGGCTTCGCGCAGCTTGCGGCGCAAGCGGGCGATCTGCACATCCACCGTGCGGTCCTGCGGGCGGTAGGGGCCGGCCTGCACGGCCGCGCTCAGCTGCTCGCGGCTCAGCGGCTGGCCCGGGTGCTCGGCCAGCGCCACCAGCAGCTTGAACTCGGCGCCGGTCAGCACCACCAGGCGGGTGTCGGCCAGCACCTCGCGCCGCACCAGGTCGATCTGCAGCCCGGCAAAGCGCAGCACCGGGGCGCTGCGCACCGGCATGCCGCCGCGCCGCAGCAGGGCGCGCACCCGGGCCACCAGCTCGCGCGGCTCGAAGGGCTTGGCCAGGTAGTCGTCGGCCCCGATCTCCAGCCCCAGCACCCGGTCCATCGGGTCGCCACGGGCGGTCAGCATCACCAGGCCCAGCAGGGGGTGGCTGGCCCGCCAGCGGCGGCACAGCTCCATGCCGTTCGCGTCTGGCAGCATCACGTCCAGCAACACCACCTCGGGCTGCTGGTTGGCCAGGGCCTGCTCGCCATCGGCGCCGGTCAGCACCTGGTGGGTTTGCCAGCCCTCGCGGCCCAGCAACTCCACCAGCATGCTGCCCAGTTCGGCATCGTCGTCCACGATGAGGATCAGGGGTTGGGTGCTCATGCGGTGGCGGGCGGGCAGGGTGGGCGAAGCATGGCGCCAGTGTAGGCAGGGTCGGGAGGGGCGCGCACCACATGACAATCCTGAAACATTTCGTCGTTCCCTGTGGTCTCGCCCGGCCTGGCGGGCGCGTTCAATGAGGGCAAGGGCCGGTGCCTGCCGGCCACCCCTTCACGAACCGCAAGGAGCGAAGACATGGTTTCTTCTCGTCATTCCCCCCCGACCCCCCGCGCGTTGAACCGCCTGCTGGCGGTCGGCCTGGTGGCCCTGGCCACCCTGCCGCTGGCCAGCGTGGCCCAGGCCGCGCCGCGTCTGCGCAGCCACGGCACCACCGTGACCGGCCCCGAAGGCAACACCGCCAGCCGCACGGTGCAGCGCCAGGCCGGGCAGGTGGATGCCACCACCACCGGCTTCCGTGGCCGCGCGTTCACCCGCCAGGCCCAGCACAGCGCCACCGGCAGCAGCTCGACGATCACCGGTGCGAACGGCAAGACCGCCAGCCGCGACGTGACCCGCGGGGATGGCCAGGTCAACGGCACCGTGACCGGCCCGAACGGCCAGAGCGCCACCCGGGACGTGACCCGCGATGCCAGCGGCGCCACCGCCACCGTGACCGGTGCCAATGGCCAGACCTATTCACGCACCACCACCCGGGCCGACGGCACGGGCAGCACCACGGTGACCGGCCCCAACGGCCAGACGGGCACCGTGACCACCACCACCTCCCAGCCCTGACCCCGGACAGGCCGTGGTGGCGCTCGGTCTGAGCGGGCCCCTGCCGCGTTGGCTGGGCGGGGCCCTGCTGGCGGTGCTGGCGGCGGCCCTGCTGGAGGCCCTGGTGCTGGCGCGTCGCCAGGGCTATGACTGGCGGGCCCTGGGCACCACACTGGGGGACCTGGCCCTGCGCCGGCTGGTGAACGCCACCGGCCTGTCGCTGGCGGCGCCGGTGTTCGGCTGGGCTCAGGCCCACCGGCTGACGACACTGCCTCTGGCCACGCCGATCCAATGGGCCGGGCTGTTCTTCGCCAGCGAGCTGGCCTATTACGTCTTCCACCGGGCGTCGCACCGGGTGCGCTGGTTCTGGGCCAGCCATGCGGTGCACCACTCGGCCCCCCAGCTGACGCTGGCCGCGGCGCTGCGCCTGGGCTGGCTGGGCAAGCTGAGTGGCAGCACCGTGTTCTTCGCCCCGCTGGTCTGGCTGGGCTTCGCGCCGCAGGCGGTGCTGGGGGTGCTGTCACTGAACCTGCTCTACCAGTTCTGGCTGCATGCGGCCTGGCTGCCCCGCCTGGGGCCGCTGGAGTGGGTGCTCAACACCCCGTCGCACCACCGCGTGCACCATGGCAGCAACCCGCGCTACATCGACCGCAACCACGGCGGGGTGCTGATCGTTTTCGACCGTCTGTTCGGCACCTTCCAGGCCGAACGGGATGACGAGCCGCCGCGCTACGGCCTGGCCGGTCGGCCCCGCATCGACAACCCGCTGTGGCTGGCGCTGAGCGAGTGGCGCCTGCTGGCCCGGGACTGCCGGCGGGCGACCGGCTGGCGTCGCCGCATCGCGGTGCTGGTGGGGCCGCCGCCGCCGGCGTCCTCCCCAGCCCGGTCGCTCAGCGCCACGGCGACCACCCCCCCGCAGGAGACCGCCCAGGGGGCCGACGCGGGCGAGGTGACCCAGCTGCGTTAAAGCGCCTGCCGCGGCCTGGACGCCCAGGTGGCGCTGGACGGCACGGTGATGCTGACCGTGACCTTCAGCACCGGGTCCGTCCGTGGTCGGACCTTGCCGGCCCAGTGCAACGGGCTCCAGACCGATCTCAGTTGCAGCGGCAGCGGCACCCGCACGGTGCGGTGGCCACCGATGACGTACCGTCCCCATCGCCTCCAGGTCGGCTCGCGAAGCGCTCTCAATGGGTGCTCATGTCACCGATCTTGTATTGGCCCCGACCGGCTTCCTTGGCCTGGTAGAGCATCGCATCCGCCCGCTGGAGTGCCGGCTCGACGCCGGGCTCGTCGGACGACCAGACACTGACCCCCACGCTGGCGCCAACGGAGATGGCATTCCCGTCGATCCAGAACGGGGCGCTGGCCACAGAGATGATCTTCTCCGCGACGACTTCGGCGACCGCCATGTCGCTTGCGTTGCTGATCGCGACGGCAAATTCGTCGCCACCCAGGCGGGCCACCAGGTCGTCTGGCCGCAGCGCATTCCTCAGGCGCTGAGAGAAGATCCTCAGAAGGCTGTCCCCCGTGGCATGGCCGTAGGTGTCGTTGACGGCCTTGAAACGGTCGAGGTCGATGTAGAGGAACCCGATCCGGTTGTCGTTCTTTCGGGCCGCGGTCACCATCGCCTGCAGTCGATCGTCAAAGCCGGCCCGGTTGAGCAGACCCGACAGGGGATCGACCTGGGCCATCTCGCGCAGGTGCATCTCCTCACGCTTGCGCTCGGTCACGTCCTGGACCACGACGATGACACCCCGGACAGCGCCATGGCCATCGAACTGCGGGATGTAGACGGCCTCCTGGATCCTGCGCGTCTGGCCGATGTAGCGTTCGCGTTCGTAGCTCACGCGCTCGCCCGCCAGGGCCCGGTCCACGAAGGGCTTGATGGCCTGGTAGGCCCCGGGGCCCAGGACTTCCAGGATGGACCGGCCCACCATCGGCATCTGGTCCCGGTCCTGCATGGCCTGGACGTAGGCCGGGTTCGCGAACAGGTAACGCTCCTCCTGGTCGACGGCGGCCACCAGGATGGGCAGGGCGTCGGTCAGGCTCCGCAGCGTCTGCTCGTTCTGGCGCAGGGCCTCCCGGCTGGCCTTCTCCTCGGAGATGTCTCGGAAGATCCCCGAGTAGTACTCCACCTTGCCGCGCGCGTCGCAATGCGCGATAACCATCAGGCTGGCGGGAATCTCGCGCAGGTTCTGACCGAAGAAGCAGCTCTCGCCAAACCACAGGCCGTTGTGTGCGGCTTTCGGCAGGACTTCGGTGGAGAACTGCTGGACGGTCTTGGAGGGGAGGTACTCGGCAAGCGTTTTGCCCTGGAAGGAATCCATCTTGCTCCAGCCCCGGGCGCGCTGCGCGGCCGGATTCAGATAGGTGATTTTCCCTTCCACGTCCGACTGAATCACCAGGTCCGTCGTGGCGTCGAACACCGCCGTCAGCGTGCGTTGCGCCTTCTCGTCGCGTGCGCGTTCGGTGATGTCGGACAGGGTGCCGGCATGGCCACGCAGCTGATCCCCCACCAGAATGGGCGCGGTCTGAATCGACACCAGCACCTTGGTGCCGTCGGGGCGGTTCAGGCTCTGCACCGTTCGCCAGGACGAGCGACGCGCCAGGGCGCGTTTCCAGGCCTCGGTTGCCGCGGCGCGCTCGGGGGCGGGCAGCAAATCCGTCCAACCCTGTGGGTCGACGGCGTCCTTGGTCCCGAGGATGGCCTGATAGGCCCCATTGGTGTAGGTGATTTCACCGCGCTCGTTGGTTCGGAACAAGCCCAGGGGGGAGGCATCCGCGACGGCCCCGAGCTCGGCCTGATGATCCTGCGACTGGTGCATGAGTTCGGTGAAGGCCCTGGCGAGATCACCGATCTCGTCATCGGAATGGGGAATGGACAGCATCGGGGCGTCCCCGTGCTCCCGCTGCCGGAGCATTGCCTGGTGCAGGCGACCCAGCGGCCGCAGCGCCAGCCCCACCCCCCACCAGACGGCGGCTGCGGTCAGCAGGGCGAATGCACCAATCTCCGCCAGGGTGCGGTGGCGGGCCGAATACAGGGGGGCGAACGTGGCCTCGTCGGGCGTCACCAGATGCAGCTGCCAGCCGCTGCTGCGCACCGTGGCCACGCTGTGCAGATCGGCGTGTCCGCTGTGCGCGCCCCCCCCTTGGGCGGGCATGGCCTCGGCCGGCTGGAGCAACCGGCCCGGGTCCTGGTGGGCGATGTAGACCTGCTCGGCCCCCCCTGTGGTCACCACGAGATCGGCGGACATGTTGGCCGCCGTGCGCTTGGCGCCGCTGAACAGATCGGTCCGCGACAGGTTCAGCCCACCGGCGAGGACACCGATCAAATGGGCATTGGCGTCCTTGACCGGCACCGCCATCAGCACGGCGGGCTGTCCGGTGGTTCTGGCCTTCACGGGCTTGGAGATCGCGGACCGACCGCTGGCCAGCACGGCGCCAAAGTAGTCGCGGTCGGACACATTGATGTGCAGCCCCCGGATCGGCGGGTCATTGGCCACCATGTTGCCGTCCAGGGCGATCAGGGCCATGCCATCAAAGAAAGGCCGCGCACCGCTGAGCCGGTCGAAGAACTGGCGCTGTTCCACCGGGTCCGTCATGGCCTGGGGGGGCACGGCCAGCGCGGCCCGCTCGAGCATGGCGAGCCGGGTGTCCAGCCGATCGCTGAGATCGTCCGCCATCTGCTGGGCCACAGCGTCCTGCTGGTCTCGGATCAGGGTGCTGTAGTCGTCGCCCAACTGCCTGGCCTGCAGCCAGGCCAGCAGCGTCATGGCAACCGCCACCAGGGCGACACCCCACAGCAGGGCCTTGCGTCTCAGCGTGAATCGCATGTGCATCGCGCACTCCTTCGTCCGGCCAAGGGGAGGTGGCCGACCTCTCCCCGATCTGTTCGCTTTGGGGATGTCTCCCTCGGCCAGGCGAGTTTCTTGTGCAGCGCCCGACGAGCGTCCATCGTCGATTCGCAGACTATCAAGATAGCCCGGCGGGTGAAGGCTCAAAAGAGGGAGAAGCGGCCCTGGAATGAGGCTTACCGTGCCTTCGTCGCCGTGCCCTCAAATTCCAGCCGCCGCCGGCAGACCGAGCCCGGCCGTTTGTGTGATGACCTGGGCCACAAAGTCCATCACGGCCCGCACCGGCTTCGCGTGACGCAAGTCGCGGTGCACGACCAGCCTGATGTCGCGTGAGAACGGGGCCGCCTCGGCGGCCAGGTGGCTGCCAATATCGCTCAGCTCGCAGGCCACGGCCCGGCGGCCGGCGATGCCCAGCAGCCATTGCTGCTGGGGCATGTCGGCGAACTGGGCGTCGTAGGCGATGAAGCGCCAGTCCTCCGGCCGGTGCAAGGCCTCGTAGTCCTGGCTGGCATAGAGCGCAAAGGGCATCTGGCCGAGCTGGCGGATCACGCTGCTGGGCTCCTGTGGCCGCACCAGCCGCAGCGCCACATCGGCTTCACGGCGGCTGAGCGAGACCTGCTGGGCCTGCGCGGAGACGGACAGCTGGATGCCGCCGTGCTGGCTGCGGATGTCCAGCGGCCGGCCGGCCAGCAGGTGGGTCACCAGCACGGGCGGCGCGCTGAGCGTCACGCGCCCCGTCAGCGGGCCCTGGCTGGCCTGGGCCTGGCGCTCCACCGCAAAGGCCGAGGCCTCCATCGCCTGGGCATGGCCGTGGACCAGCGCCCCATGGGTGTGAGCCGGCAGGCGCGGGGCAGACGCTCGACCAGCGTGACGTGCAACTCGGCTTCCAGTGCCGCCAGGCGGCGGCTGACGATGGCGTGGTCCACCTGCAGGGCGCGGGCGGCGCCCGACAGGGTGCCGGTGCGGGTCACCGCGAGGAAGTGGCGAAGGTTCTCCCAGTCGAACGTCTGTGCGGCTGGTCGCATGCGCTGGTGCGTGCGGTGCTGCTGCTGGTGAGTGCGCTGTGCGGGTGGGGCATCCGGCCCGTGCGGAAGGGGCCGCAGGCATACTGCGGTGATGGAGCGTCCCCTGCCGATCGAAGCGCGTGAACGGCCCACCCGCGAACAGATCGCCGCCTTGCCGGTCTACCCGGCCCTGCCGCCCAGCCAGATCCATCTGCTCGACAGTGCGGCGCGGTGCGCGTTCGCGCAGCGCCTGCTGTCCGAGGCCGGGCACGTCGGCTTCGACACCGAAAGCAAGCCGGTCTTCGCCGCCGGGGCGCCGCAGACCGGCCCCGACATCGTCCAGTTCGCCACGCGCGAACATGCCTTCATCGTGCCGACCGCTGCGCCGGGGGTGGCGGACTTTCTGCGCGCGGTGATCGAGTCCGACGCGATCGTCAAGGTCGGCTTCGGGCTGGCCTCGGACCGGCCCCAGCTGCAGCGCCGGCTGGGCTTGCGGCTGGGCCTGTCCATCGACCTGTCGCATCTGCTGCGCCAGCGGCTGGGGTTCAAGCAGGCGGTCGGGCTGAAGGTGGCGGTGGCCCTCGTGCTCCACCAGCAGCTGCCGAAGTCCCGCAAGGTCACCACGTCCAACTGGGCCAGCCCACAGCTCAGCCCCCGGCAGCTGCAGTACGCCGCCAACGACGCGCACGCCTCGCTGCAGATCTACCACGCCCTGGCTGGCTGAGGGCCGCGGGCCTGCCGGCGCCGCCAAGCCTTCTCTGCCTCCACCACGGTCCACACCAGCGCTGCGGCGCCCAGGCACAGCCCCAGCTCGGCCGCGTCCAGGGCCTGGGTGTGGAACACCGTCTGCAGCACCGGCACATACAGCGTGGCCAGCTGCAGCGCCACGCTCAGCAGCACCGCGGCCAGCAGCGGGCGGTTGCTGCACAGGCCCAGGCGCCACAGCGGCTCCGTTTCAGAGCGGATGGCCAGCAGGTGGGCCATCTGGGTCAGCGTCAGCGTGGTGAAGACCATGCTCTGCCAGTGCGCATCGCCCACGTGCAGGGCCCAGGCCTGCAGGCCCAGGCAGAGCCCGCCGATCAGCAGGCCCACCCACAGCGCGTGCTGCCACAGGCCGTGGGCGAAGATGCTCTCGGTGGGCGGGCGGGGCGGGCGCTGCATCACGCCGCGCTCGGCCGGCTCGGTGGCCAGCGCCAGGCCGGGCAGGCCGTCGGTCACCAGGTTGACCCACAGGATGTGGATGGGCAGCAGCGGCACCGGCAGGCCCAGCAGCGGGGCCAGGAACAGCACCCAGATCTCGCCCGAGTTGCCGGTCAGCGCATAGCGGACGAACTTGCGGATGTTGTCGAAGATGCGCCGGCCTTCGCGCACCGCGGCGACGATGGTGGCGAAATGGTCGTCCAGCAGCACCAGGCTGCTGGCCTCGCGCGCCACGTCGGTGCCGCCGCGGCCCATGGCCACGCCGATGTCGGCCGCCTTCAGCGCTGGCGCGTCGTTGACGCCGTCGCCGGTCATCGCGACGAACTCGCCGCGCGCCTGCAGGGCCTGCACGATGCGGATCTTCTGCGCCGGGTCCATGCGGGCGTAGACGGCCACCTCGGTGACGCGGGCGGCCAGCAGGCCATCGTCCATGGCGGCCAGTTCTCCGCCGCTCAGCGCCGGCGCCGCGGCATCGGGCACGATGCCCACCGCCTGGGCGATGGCCCGGGCGGTGCCGGGGTGGTCGCCGGTGATCATCACCGGGCGGATGCCGGCGGCCTGGCATTCGGCCACCGCGGCGGCGGCTTCGGGCCGTGGCGGGTCGATCAGACCGACCAGGCCCAGCAGGCGCAGTTGCTGTTCGACGCCGTCGGCGTCCAGCGTGGCCGCCAGCGTGCCGGGGTCCAGCGGCCGCCGGGCCAGGGCCAGCACGCGCATGCCCTGGGCCGCCAGGGTGTCGGCCTGGGCCAGCCAGGGGGCGGCATCGTCCGGCGTGCAGCGGGGCAGCACGGTCTCCGGGGCACCCTTGACCCACAGCCAGGCGCCGCCGTCGGCGGCCTCGTCCGGCAGCAGCGTGCTCATGCGTTTGCGGTCCGAGTCGAATGGCCATTCGCGCAGCCGGGGCGGGGCCGGGGCGGCTGCAGCGGCCTCGGGCTGGGCCCATTCGGCCAGGGCCACCTCGGTGGGCTCGCCCTGCCAGCCCTGGGCGCTGGGCCGGGCGTCGTTGCAGTGCAGCGCGGCCGCGCGCAGCGTGGGTTCGTCGGCGCCGGGGGCGAGCTGCCAGGCCTGCACCTGCAGCCGGTTCTGGGTGAGGGTGCCGGTCTTGTCCGAACAGATGGTGGTGACCGAGCCCAGCGTCTCCACTGCCGGCAGCTGGCGCACCAGCGCCTGCACCTTGACCAGCCGGCGCGCGCCCAGCGCCAGCAGCACCGTGACCACGGCGGGCAGGGCCTCCGGGATGGCGGCCACGGCCAGGCTGATCGCGGTCAGGCCCATCAACAGCACCGGTTCACCGCGCAGCACGCCGATCGCGAACACCAGCGCGCACAGGCCCAGCACCACCACCGACAGCCGCCGGCCAAAGGCCGACAGGCGCCGCTGCAGCGGGGTGCTGCGGCTTTCCGCCTGGGCCAGCAGGCCGGCGATGCGGCCCAGCTCGGTGCCAGGACCGGTGGCCACCACCAGCCCGGTGGCCCGGCCGTGGGTGACCAGCGTGCCCTTCCAGGCCATGTTGCTGCGCTCGCCCAGCGGGTGGGCCAGGCCACCGTCGGCCGGCGCCAGGGCGCTGGGCTGCTTGTCCACGGTCTGGGATTCGCCCGTCAGCGCCGATTCGTCCACCCGCAACTGGGCCACCTCGTGCAGGCGCAGGTCGGCGGGCACCTGGTCGCCGGCCTCCAGCAGCACCACGTCGCCCGGCACCAACTGGTCGGCCGGCACCGGGTGCAGCGCGCCATCGCGGCGCACCCGGGCCTGGTGGGCGGCCAGGCGTTTGAGCGCGGCGAGGGCCTGGTCGGCCTGCCACTCCTGCACCGCCGAGATCACCGTGTTGAGCACCACGATGATGGCGATCACCACCGTGTCGGCCATCTCGCCGATCAGGCCGGAAATGACGGCCGCGGCCAGCAGCACCAGCGTCATCGTGTCGGCCAGCGGTGCCAACAGTCGCATCCACCAGGGCCGGGGAGCGGCCTCGGCCAGGCGGTTGGGGCCGTAGCGGGTTTGCCGGCGCTGCACCTCGTCGGCCGCCAGGCCCTGGTCGGGGTCCACCCGTAGCCAGCGCGCCACAGCCTCGGGGCTGCTCAGGTGGTGCGGGGACGACTCGGTTGTGAATTTGTCCATGGTCAAGGCAGGGGGAAACTCAAGAGGCTGAAAGGGTCTTCCGAAAAGAACGATGGGCTCTGACAAAGTTCAGACCTCGGGTTTTCCCTGAGTCCTTTCCTTCTTCTGGCGATCCGGTCTTTCCCATGCAGCCTGTTTACCACCTCGGCACGGTGGCTCTGTCCATTCTGATCGCCTCGTTTGCGTCCTATGTGAGCCTGGACCTGGCCAGCCGGGTGCGATCGCACGACCGCATGCTCTCGTCCCTGTGGGTCGGGGCGGGCGCTTTCGTGATGGGTTCGGGCATCTGGGCCATGCACTTCGTCGGCATGATGGCGATGCAGCTGCCCATCGAGATCGGCTACGGGGTCGGGGCGACGCTGCTGTCCTGGCTGGCGGCGGTGGCGGTGTCGGCGCTGGCGCTGGGCATCGCCTCCCGTCCCCGCTTGGGCTCGGGCACGTGGCTGGGCGGCGCCCTGGCCATGGGCGCCGGCATCTGCGTGATGCACTACACCGGCATGCTGGCGATCCAGCTGGCCCCGGCCATCCGCTTCGATCCGGTCTGGGTCGCGGTGTCGGTGGTGATCGCCTGCGGGGCCTCGGCGGTCGCGCTGCGGATCTTCTTCTGGATGCGTCGCCTGCGCGGCGTGCAGGCCCGGCTGGCCCAAGGGGGGGCGGCCCTGGTGATGGGGCTGGCCATCAGCGGCATGCACTACAGCGGCATGGCGGCGGCCTCCTTCCTGCCGGGTTCGGTCTGCCTGAGCCAGGATGGCCTGGGCGGCCAGAGCCTGGGCCTGCTGGTGGGCTCGGCCACGACGGTGCTGCTGTTGATCACGCTGTTCACCTCGGTGCTGGATGCGCGGCTGAGCGCCAAGGCCCAGCGCCTGGCCCATTCGCTCCAACTGGCCAATGGCCAGCTGGCCCAGGTGGCTCTGGCCGACGCCATGACCCGGGTGGGCAACCGCCTGCTGCTGGAGGACCGGCTGCGCCATGCGGTGGGCCGGGTCGACCGGGCCAATGAAGGCCGGCGTGTCGGCCTGCCCACGGCCCGGCTGGCGCTGCTGTTCGTCGACCTGGACGGTTTCGGGGCGGTGAACGACAGCTTCGGCCATGCCGCGGGCGACCAGGTGCTCCAGGAGATGGCCAGCCGCCTGCAACTGTGCGTGCGGGATGTGGACTCCGTCGCCCGCGTCGGGGCCGATCAGTTCGTGCTGCTACTGGAGGACCTGGGGGGCCAGGCCGACGCGCTGGCTGTGGCCCAGCGGGTGCAGGATTCGATCGGGGCGCCGGTGGCGTTTGGCACCGCCCGGCCGATCACCCTGTCGGCCAGCCTGGGCATCGTGATCTACCCGGACCAGGGTCGGCGCGACCGGCTGCTGTCCTGTGCCGAGGCCGCCATGCACCAGGCCAAGCGGGCCGGCGGCGCCGGCTGGGCCCTGTTCGATCAGGGCATGAACGCGGACGCCCGTGAGCAGATCGAGCTGCAGGAGGACCTGCGCCAGGCCCTGAGCCGGGGCGAGCTGCTGCTGTACTACCAGCCCAAGGTCGATGCGGCCAATGGTCAGATCCGCAGCCTGGAGGCCTTGATCCGCTGGCGCCACCCGCGTCATGGCCTGCTCGGGCCGATGCGCTTCATCCCGGTGGCCGAGCGTTTCGGCCTGATCGGGCAGGTGGGCACCTGGGTCATCCAGGAGGCCTGCCGGCAGCTGGGTGAGTGGTCGCGCCAGGGGCTGCGCCTGCGGGTGTCGATCAACCTCTCGGTGCACCAGTTGCGCCAGGGCGATGTGGTGGACCAGATCGAGTCCGCCTTGCTGGACCACGGCGTCGCCCCCGATCAGCTGACTTGCGAGATCACCGAGTCGGTGGCGATGGAGGACATCGCCACCACCCAGGCGGTGCTGGCAGGCCTGACCCGGGTCGGGGTGAAGCTGTCGATCGACGACTTCGGGACGGGCTACTCCAGCCTGGCCTACCTGTGCCAGCTGCGGCCCCAGGAGCTGAAGATCGACCGCAGCTTCGTGCAGGACCTGGAGCACAGCCGCGATGCGCGGGCGGTGGTCGATGCGGTGATCCACCTGGCCCGGTCCCTGAAGCTGCGGGTGGTGGCCGAAGGGGTGGAGACCCGCGAGCAGAGCGAGGTGCTGCTGTCCCTGGGGTGCGACGAGCTGCAAGGCTTCTTCTACGCCCGGCCGATGAGCGTGGAGGCGCTGACTGCCGGGGGCCTGCTGACCTCCGACGGACAGGACCGGGTGGACTTCACTCCCTCGGTCTTCATGCCGGCGATCTGATCGGCCCCGGGGCACATGCCTCAGAGCGGCTGGCGCATGCGCTGGCCTTTGTAGCGCAGGATCAGGTCATGCGGCCGGATCTCCTCGAGCACCAGGTCCGGTGCCAGGGTGGCCCCTTCATGCACCACCTCGCCGCGCACGATCACGAAGCGGCTGGCGGGTGACTCCGAATAGACCGAACCACTGATGCCCAGCCGGGCCCACTCACGTTTGAGGGTGGGGCTGGCCTCCACCACCGGCGCAGGGGCCGGGGCGGGCGCGGGCGGGCGGGTCGAAGGCCGCGCCGCCGTGGTCTCGGCGCCGACCGGCGCGGAGGCGGCCAGTGGGGGGGGGCTTTCCGCCGGGCGGGCCGGCGGCGGGACCGGGGTCGGGCCCACGGTCACCGGGGCCGGGGCCGGCGGTGTCGCCCCACGGGGCAGCGCCGGTGCCGGGCCGGGATCGGCCGGGCGGGTGGGCGGCAGCGGGGCCGGTGTCGGCAGGGCCGCGGCCGGGGCGGGGACCGGCACCGGCGTGCGGGTCCACCACCAGGCGGCGGCCAGGCCGCTGCCCACCAGCAGCGCGGCGCCGGCGGCCCAGGGCCACCAGGGGGTCGGCGCCGGGGCCGCGACCGGGCTGCTGCCGGACTGGCTGTGCAGCCCGGGCACGGGGCTGGTGGCGCGTTCGCGGTCGGCATCGGCCCGGCGCAGGGCATCCAGGATGTAGGACATGGCGTGGGCTCAGGGCGTGTCGGGGGTGAGGGTCGGCTCGGGAATGCCGGCCGCCCGGTTCAGCTGCATCAGGGTCACCGGGCCCAGCCGGCCATCCGGCCGCAGGCCGTGCCGGGCCTGGAAGGCGCGCAGGCGGGTGGTCACCGGGCTGCTGGCCGCCTGGGGCGGCAGGGCGGCCTGCAGGTGTTCGTCGAGCCAGGGAGCCAGGGCCGGCGAGCGGCTGCCATCGGCCGCGTAGCCCGGCGGCAGCCGCCAGAGCAGGCCGAATTCGCCCTGCCAGGCCAGCGCGAGCTCGACCAGGGCCAGGCGGCGGGGGCCGTTCTCCAGCGCCAGCGTGGCGTCGGTGGCCGACAGGCCGGTCAGCAGCACGGCGCTGTCGCCCCGCCCGGGCAGGTGCAGGGTCAGCACGGCCGGGCGGTCCAGGCTGCGCAGCTGGTCCAGGCTGCCGGTGGTGCTCAGCAGACAGCCCAGCCCCTGCCGGGCCGCGGTGCTGCAGGCCGATTCGCCGTTGACCGGGGCGATCTCCCAGTGGCGCAGCAGGCCGTCCCAGGCGGCACGGCTGGCGTTGGCGGGCAGGGCGTCCAGATGGATGGCGGCCGGCCGGGCCGGTGCCACCGTCGATGGCGGCGCCGCGGCAGGCGCCGCGGCCGAGGCCGAGACGGGGACGGCGCTGGCGGCCGAGGAGGCGGGCCCCATCGGGCGAGCGGCGGCAGACGGCGCTGGCGCCTGGCTGTGCTGCCAGGCCCACAGCAGCCCGGCACCCAGCAGGGCGCTGGCCACCAGGGCCAGCCCCAGGGCCTGCGCCCGGCGCAGCGGCGGCTCCGGTGCGGTCGGGCGGTGGTCGAAGACCTCGTGGGCGGCCCGCACGACGATGTCCGGCCCGATCGCCCGGGTGCCGGTGGCATAGGCGCCCAGCATCGCCCGGTCGCACAGCAGGTTGATGCGACGCGGCACGCCGTGGGTGATCTGGTGGATGCGGCGGATGGCCGCGGGGGTGAAGGGCACCGGGCCGGCCAGGCCCGCCACGGTCAGGCGGTGCTGGATGTACTGCCCGGTCTCGGGTTCGGACAGCGCCTCCAGGTGGAAGCGGGCGATGACCCGCTGGGCCAGTTGCTCCAGCTCGGGCCGGGCCAGCATGGTGCGCAGTTCGGGCTGGCCGATCAGGATGATCTGCAGCAGCTTGCGCTCGTTGGTCTCCAGGTTGGTCAAGAGGCGCAGCTGCTCCAGCACGTCGGCCGAGAGGTTCTGCGCCTCGTCGATGATCAGGACGGCGTTGCGCCCGCTGGCGTGCAGCTGCAGCAGGAAGGCGTTGAGCGGGTCGACGAAGTCCTTGACCGTCTGGGCCGTGGCCGGCACCGCCACCCGGAACTCGTCGCACACCGTGCGCAGCAGCTCCAGCACGCTCAGCTTGGGGTTGAAGATGTAGGCCACCTGGCAGTGCGCCGGCACCTGCTCCAGGAAGCAGCGGCAGACCGTGGTCTTGCCCGCGCCGATCTCGCCGGTCAGCAGCACGAAGCCGCCGCCGCCATCCAGGCCGTAGAGCAGGTGGGCCAGCGCCTCGCGGTGGCGCTCGCTCATGAACAGGTAGTGCGGGTCGGGCGCGATCGAGAAAGGCGCCTGCTTCAGCCCGAAAAAGTCGGCGTACATGGCCGGCAGGATAACCGGCCCGGCATGACAGACCCCTCCCCAACGAAAAAGGGCCGCTGCGCCATGCACCGGCCCTTCCGGGGTTCGCGGGGGAACGCGTTCAGCGCGGCAGTTCGATCTGCAGCGCCGCCGCCTCGGCCGGCGCCTCCTGGGTCAGCCACCAGGGATGGGCGGACTCATAGCCCAGGTCCATTTCGGTGCTGTCGGCCGGGCCGACCACGACCGGTTTGCGGCGGGACCACCAGCGGCGTTGAACAGTGGACGCGGCCGGAGCGGTGACGGGGCGGTTCGCGGGCAGGTTCATGGCGATCTCCTGGAGCGGTTGGCAGGTCGTTGGTGGTGTCAAATCAAGGGAGTACTACAGAGCCCCATGGTTTCACTTTAGAAGCGACTCGGTCACGCCAGCGTCGGCTCATCCCCAAACGGAATGTAGGAATTTGCCTGACCCGATGTCCCCGTTCCCTTCCTCAGGCTCAGGGCCTGAGCCCCAACCCGTCGAGAATCCATCGTTGCCCTGTCTATCGTCCTCTGTAAAGCAATGTTGAGGGCTGTTTCCTTTCGGAGCTTGTTCATTTGTCACGCTTTCTGCACACCGCCGACTGGCAGATCGGTCGCCTGTTCCAGACGTTGCATGCCGACAACGCCGTGCCGCTCGCCGAGGCCCGGCTGAGCGTCGTCGAGCGCCTGGCCGCGCTGGCCACCGAGCACCGGGTGGACGCGGTGCTGGTCGCCGGCGACGTCTTTGACGCGCAGACCGTCAGTGAGCGCACCGTGCGCCGCCTGTTCAACGCGATGGCCGGCTATGCGGGGCCCTGGCTGCTGCTGCCGGGCAACCACGACGCTGCTCTGGCCGAGAGCGTCTGGACCCGGGCCGAGCGGCTGGGGGTGGTCTCGCCCAACGTGCACCTGCTGCTGGCGCCGGAGGTCCGGCTGTTCCCGGCCGCGGGCTTCGCGGTGCTGCCGGCCCCGCTGACCCAGCGCCACACCTTTGCCGACACCACCCAGTGGTTCGACACGGCCGAGACCCCGGCCGGCCTGCTGCGCATCGGCCTGGCCCATGGCAGCGTGCAGGGCCTGCTGGCCGAGGACATCGACGCCCCCAACCCGATCGCGCCGGACCGGCCCGACACCGCCCGGCTGGACTACCTGGCGATGGGTGACTGGCACGGCTGCAAGATCGTCAGCCCCCGGCTGGCCTACAGCGGCACCCCCGAGCCGGACCGTTTCCGCTCGGCCGAGGCCGGCCAGGCCCTGCTGGTGGAGCTGGCGGCGCCCGGCGCGCAGCCGGTGATCACCCCGCTGGCGGTGGGCCAGTTCCGCTGGGACAGCTGGCCGGTGGCCCTGCAGGTGGCCAGTGACCTGGACGCCCTGCTGGCCCGGCTGGACGCCCTGGGCCCGCGCGACGTGGTGGACCTGCGGGTGAGCGGCCAGGCCGACCTGGCGGCGCTGCAGCGGCTGCAGGCCGCGCTGGCCCGGGCCGAGGCCCGCGCCCGCCACCTGCAGGCCGATCTGACGGACCTGCGCCTGCTGCCGACCGACGAGGACCTGGCTGCGCTGCAGGCCGACGGCTACCTGGGCGAGGTGCTGGCCGAGCTGCGCGACACCCTGGGCACGCCGGGGTTGGACGAGGCGGCCCGCCAGACCGCTCAGGACGCGCTGGCGCTGCTGGCCGCCGAGCTGCTGGACCGGCCCACGCCGGCCGACCTGCAGGAGGGCCATTGAGATGACACCGCCCCTCACCCTCCCCACTGCCGCCACCGGCCTGCAGCTGACCCGGCTGCGCGTCGACCAGCTGCGGCGCTTTCGCCAGCCCTTCGAGCTGACCGACCTGACGCCGGGCCTGAACATCCTGGCCGGGCCCAACGAGGCCGGCAAGAGCACGCTGGTGCGGGCCATCCGCGCCGCGTTCTTCGAGCGCCACCGCTCCAACGCGGCCGAGCACCTGCGTCCGCACGGCGACAGCGCGGCCGCGCCCACGGTGGAGCTGGACTTCGTGCTCGATGGCCAGCCCGGCCAGCTGCGCAAGACCTTCCTGGCCCGCAAGCGCTGCGAACTGACGCTGGACGGCCAGCACCACGAGGGAGCCGACGCCGAGGACGTGCTGGCCCAGCGTTTCGGCTTTTCTTACGCGCTCAAGGGCGAGAGCAAGCCGCAGCACTGGGGCATTCCGGGCCTGCTGTGGGTCGAGCAGGGCGAGGGCCAGCACCTGGAGGTGGAGCCGGCACGCGATTACCTGCATGACGCCCTGGCCGGCCAGGCGGGGGCGACCAGCGGGGCCCTGGCCGCCAGCGGCGGCGACGAGCTGCTGGAGCGGCTGCGGGCCCAGCGCCACCAGCTGCTGACGCCCAAGGGCGGCGCCCCGACGGGCGAGTTGGCCCAGCTGATCAAGCAGCGCGAGGCCCTGGACGCCGAGCTGACCGAGCTGGCGGCGCAGGTGCAGACCTACCAGCAGCAGGTCGACCAGCTGGCCACGCTGCGCCAGCAGCATGCCGCCGACGAGGCCGCCCGGCCCTGGGATGCCTTGCAGACCCAGCTGGACACCGCCCAGACCCAGCAGCTGGCCTTGCAGGCCCGTCAGCAGCAGCTGGCTGCTGACCAGGCTCGACATGGTCAGTTGGTGCAGGCCCGCGAGCTGCTGCTGACCCAGCTGGCCCAGGGCCAGCAGCTGCAGGCCGCCGCGGACCAGCGGGCCCAGGCCCTGACGGCGGCGGCGGCGGCCGAAGCGGTGGCGCAGGCCGCGGCGCAGGCGGCCCAGGCCCCCTGCCAGGCGGCCCAGGCCCGCACGGCGGCGGCCCGCGAGGCGCTGCGTCTGGCTCGGCAGGAGGCCCAGCGCCGCCAGCTGGCCCAGCAGTGCGAGGACGCTCGGGCCCGGGTGGCCCAGGGCAGCGAGGCCCTGCGCCAGGCTGAGGCGGCCCAGCAGCAGCTCGATGCGCTGCGCCGCCAGCCGGCGGCGCAAGCCTGGACGGCCGCGCAGCTGGCCGAGCTGCGGCGGCTGGACCGGGCCTGGCGGGACGCGGAACTGCGACGTCAGGCCGTGGCCACCCGGCTGCAGTTCGTGCTGGACCCCGGCCAGGCCCTGAGCCTGCAGACGGCGGCCGGGCCGGTGGCCCTGCAGGGCACCGGGGAACAGCTGCTGGATGCGCCGGCCCGGTTGAACCTGCCGGGCCTGGGCCAGCTGACCATCGCCCCGGGCGGGCAGGACCTGGCCGAGCGCGCGGCCGCCCAGGCCGAGGCGCAGGCGGCGCTGCAGGCGGCCCTGCAGCGCCTGGGCCTGGCCGACTTGGCCGAGGCCGAGGCCCGCCAGGTGGCCCATGCCGAGTGGCTGACCCGTTTCAAGCTGGCCGAGCAGGCCTTGGCCAACGTGGCGCCGCGGGGGCTGGAGGCCTTGCGCGCCGGGCTGGCCGAGACCCAAGGCCAGCGCCAGCAGCTGGAGGCGGCCCTGAACCGCCTGCCCGCGGCCCCCGCCGAGCCGGTGGCCCCGCCGGAGGCGGCCGAGCAGGCGTTGGACGCCGCGGTGCAGACCGAGCAGGCTGCGCAGCAGCGGTTGCACCAGGCCCAGGCCGCGCTGGCGGCCGCCCAGACCGGCCACACCGCGGCCGGGCAGGAGCACCAGGCGGTGCAGGCAGCGCTGGCCGATCCGGCCCGCCAGGCCCGCGAGGCCCAGGCCCAGGCGCAGCTGCTGGCCACGCAGGCCGAGCTGGCCGCGCTGGCCGCCCGCATCGAGCAGGCCCAGGCCGCGCTGCGCGAGGCCCGGCCCGACATCGTGGCCCAGGACATCGCCCGGCTGCAGGCCAGCATCGCCCAGTGGCACCGCCAGCACCAGCAACGCGCGGCAGACCTGCAGGTGCGCGCCGCCACGCTGCAGCAGGCCGGCGCACTGGGCCTGGAGGAGCAACGCGACACGCTGGCCGGTGAACGGGCCCGGGTGGACCGCCGGGTGACGGAGCTGCAGCGCCGCGCCCGCGCGCTGGACTGGCTGTGCCGCACGCTGGACGCCAAGCGCCAGGCCACGCTGGCCCGCCTGCAGGCGCCACTGCAGCAGCGCCTGCAGCACTACCTGCCGTTGCTGCTGCCGGGCGCGCGGGTGGAGATCACCGAGGCGCTGGCGCCGGGCCAGCTGCTGCGCCCCGGGCCTCAGGGCCTGCCCGAGGTGGGCACGGTGGGTGACCTCAGTTTTGGTGCCCGCGAGCAGTTGGGCCTGATTGCCCGCTTCGCCTATGCCGACCTGCTGCGTGAGGCTGGCCGGCCCACGCTGCTGATCCTGGACGATGCGCTGGTGCACAGTGACGCCGGCCGGCTGGCGCAGATGAAGCGGGTGCTGTTCGACGCCGCCCAGCGCCACCAGGTGCTGCTGTTCACCTGCCACCCCGAGGATTGGCAGGACATGGGCGTGCCGCTGCGGCGGCTGGCGCCCTGACCAGGACAGGCCGGCCTCAGAAGGTGTAGCCGGCGTTCAGGCCCAGCAGCCAGGTGCGGCCCGGGGCGGGCTCGAAGAAGCGGCTGTTGCCCTCGTTGACGATGACCGAGCCGGCGTCGTGCCGGTCGCCCACGTTGTCCAGGCGGGCGAACTCGCGCAGCGTCCAGCCGCCGGCCTTCTGTGTCCAGGAGACCCGCAGGTTGGCCGCGCCATGGGCCGGCGCGGCATCGCTGTTGCGGTCGTCCACGTAGACCTTGCCCACCTGACGGAACTCCACCGCAGTCTCAAAGCCGGTATGGGCGGGGCGCCAGGCCAGTTCGGCATAGAGCGTCAAGTCCGGAATCCCGGGAATGCGCTGGCCGGCAGCCACCGCCACCGAGGGCGTGGTGCAGGGCGCGGCGGTGCAGGTCAGGAAGCCGTCGCGGTAGCGGGCGTCCAGCGTGGCCAGCGCGGCGTACCACCACAGGTCGTGGCCCAGCGGGCCGGTCACGCTCGCGTCCAGCCCCTGGCGCAGGGTGCGGCCCACGTTCTGGTAGGTGGAGCGGCCACCGCTGTTGGTCAGCACCGCGATCTCATCGCGGGTGCGGGCCTCGTAGTACGCGATGTTGGCCAGCCAGGCGCCGGCCCAGGCATTCCAGCGGGTCTTGGCCCCGATCTCCCACTGACGGCTGGTGGCCGGCGAGAGCCCGAAGTTCAGGCCACCACCGCCCGGTCGGTAGGCCAGCTCGTTGAAGGTGGGGGTTTCGAAGCCACGGCCGAACGAGGCATACAGGTGCAGGTCGGGCGAGAGCTTGTACATCAGGCCGGCCACCGGGGTGGCCGCCTCGTCGGTGGTGCTGCCGCTGTCGTTGCCATTGCCCAGGTAGCGGTCCGAGGAGACGAAACCGACCTTCGAGTGGCGCAGGCCCAGCAGGGCATTCCAGTCCGCGGCGAAGGACCAGTTGGCTTGCAGGTACTGGTCGAAGCTGTTGACGCGGTTGAGCTCGTTGCGGCGCAGCGCGCCCTTGACACCGAGTTCGTCGGGGTCGGACGCCGGGCCGGTGAAACTCTGGAAGCCGCGGCGGTGTTCGTTCATCACGTCGTCGCTGAGGCCGGCGGTCACTTCCAGCGGCCGGCCCAGCAGATCGCCGGCGTGGGTCCAGCGCAGGTCCTGGCCCCAGAAGTTGCGGTGGAGGTCGATGACGCCGCCCGGGCTGGTGGCCGCCTGTTGGCTGGTGGCGGGGATGGACTGGTACTGCACCGTCTCGCGCTCGCCGTAGTAGCTGGTCCATTGCAGCCGGTCGTCGCGGCCCAGGCGCTGGTTCAGGATCAGGCCGGCCTGGCTCTGGTGGACCGATTTGCGGGTGTTGTAGAGCGTGGCCACGCTGGCCACCTGGCGCGGGTCGGCCTGCCAGTCGGCCCGGGTCAGGCCCAGCGGGTCCTGGGCTTCGGGCATGTCCACGCTGTTGAGCACCAGGGTCCAGCGGGTGTCTTCGCTGGCCTGCAGGCTGAACTTGCCGTTGAAGGTGCTGCGCTCGGCGGCGCTGTGCTCGCGGTAGCCATCGGTCTGGAAGCGGTTGGCGCTGATGGCGTATTGGGCCGCCCCCTGCTGGCCGCTGAGCTGCACCCCGACGCGGTGGGCATGGTCGCTGCCGAAGGCGGCGGAGACCTCGGCCACGGTGTCCGGGCCGCCATCCTGGGTGAAGACGTTGACCACCCCGCCGGAGGAATTGCCGTACAGCACCGAGAAGGGGCCGCGCAGCACCTCGATGCGCTCGGCCGAGGTGAGGTCGATGTGCGAGGTCTGGCCCTGGCCATCGGGCATGGTGGCCGGGATGCCGTCGACGAACAGGCGCAGGCCCCGCACGCCGAAGGTGGAGCGGGCGCCGAAGCCGCGCGAGGAGATCTGCAGGTCCTGGGCGTAGTTCTGGCGGTTCTGCGCCACGATGCCCGGCACCCGGGCCAGTGATTCCGACAGGTTGACCTGCAGCTGGCTGGCGTCCAGGGTGTCCGCGTCCAGCGCGTCGATCGAGGCTGGCACGTCGAAGGCGGGTTGGGCGCTGCGGGTGGCACTGACCACCACGGGGCCGAGTTCGGTTGGTTCAGCCTGGGCCTGCGTGCCCGCCAGGGCGATGGTCAGGGCGATGGGCCAGGGGTGGCCGCGTGGGGGCCGTCGATTCAGGGGGGACAGCAGGCAGGGCATGGCGGCCAGGTTCGGGACATCGGCAGGCCCCGGTGGGCCTGGACAGGCCGCCATTGCACCCGAGCCCGCTGCCGGCGTCCATCGAGGACAGCCCGCAGCCGGGCGTCATCCACCGCACCGGCACGGGAGGGAGCCAGGTGTGACTTTCTTGGGGGCCTGGCGGCATTTCGGTCGCATGGCTTTGCACGGCATGTCAGTTTTTTCTGACAATCCGGCTGCGGCGAAGATGCTGAAAACAGCCCGTCGCGTCAGGCCGGCCAGGGTGGTCGGTGCCATGCCAAGGAGCAGTACATCATGAGACAGACATGGAGCGTGCGCAGCCAGCTGCGGGCCGGTTTTGGCAGCCTGGCCCTGATCTGCATGCTGATCGCCGGGGGGGCGCTGTGGGGCCTCGACGAGGTCCACCGGTCGTTCGACCAGTATTTCAGCGGCGTTGACCAGCGGGCCCAGGCCGCGGACCACCTGGGCGATGCCATGAAGGCGCGGGCCATTGAGGCGCGCAACGCGGTGCTGGCCACCGACGATGCCGCGCGCCAGCATGCGCTGGTCGCGGCCCGCGGGGCCCACGCCACCGTGCAGCGCACGCTGGCGCAGTTCCGCACACTGGTGGACCAGAGCCGGGACATGTCTGCAACTGCCAAGGCCAAGGCCCAGGATCTGATGCAGGTGGAAGCCAGCTACGCGCCGGTGGCCCTGGGCATCCTGGATCTGGTGGCCCAGGGGGACCGGGATGGCGCGGTGCGCAAGCTGAACGCGGAATGCGCGCCCCTGCTGGTCCGCATGGACGGCGCGTTGGCGGCCTACAAGGACGTGACCGAGAAGCGGCAGCAGGCGTTGACTGCCGAGGCCATGCAGCTGACGGAGCGGGTGCAGTGGCTGCTGGGGGTGGTCGCGCTGGCGGCCGTGGTCGTGGCCGTGGGGCTGAGCGTGTGGATCGTCCGGCGCCTGGTGCAGGCTCTGGGGGCCGAACCCACGGTGCTCAGCGAGGTGGCGCGCCGCGTGGCCGAAGGTGACCTGAGCCAGATGGACCGCTCCCCGGTGCCCGCGGGCAGCGTGATGGCCTCGATGCAGCAGATGCAGGCTGGGTTGGTACGCCTGATCGGCGACGTTCGTCATTCGGCCGAGAGCATCGCCACCGCCTCGGCGCAGATCTCGGTGGGCAACCAGGACCTGTCGGGCCGCACCGAATCCCAGGCCTCGGCCCTGCAGCAGGCCAATGCGCAGATGGAAGAGATGAACGGCACGGTGCAGGCCAGCGCGGTCGGCGCGCGGGAGGCCAACCAGCTGGCCGGCCATGCCAGCCAGGCTGCGGCCCGCGGGGGCGAGGTGGTGAACCGGGTGGTGGACACCATGCAGGACATCGCCCAGGCCAGCCACCAGATCTCCGACATCATCGGTGTGATCGACGGCATCGCCTTCCAGACCAACATCCTGGCGCTGAACGCGGCCGTGGAAGCGGCCCGGGCGGGCGAACAGGGACGGGGCTTTGCGGTGGTGGCGGGCGAGGTGCGCAACCTGGCCGGGCGTTCGGCCGAGGCCGCGCGCGAGATCAAGTCGCTGATCGCCAACTCGGTCGAGAAGGTCGACGCCGGCAGCCGCCTGGTGGGCGAGGCGGGCGAAGCCATGCAGGACATCGTCACCCGCGTCGACAAGGTCAGCGCCTTGATCCGCGACATCGACAGTGCCACCGAGCAGCAGGCCGGCGGCATCCAGCAGATCAGCCAGGCGGTGGGCACGCTGGAACAGGGCACGCAGCAGAACGCGGCCCTGGTCGAGCAGAGCGCGGCGGCGGCCGAGAGCCTGCGTCACCAGGCCGCCGAGATGAACCGGATGGTGGCCACCTTCCGTCTGGCGCCGGCCGGGGCCGTCTGAGGACAGCGGGCAGACGCCACTGCCGCCACAATCGCGGCAGGAGGGTTCCGCCATGTCCAAGAAGTCCTATCCGCTCGCCAAGGTCTATGGTCTGCTGGAGACCGGGCCGGTGCTGCTGCTGACCACCCAGGACGGCCAGCAGGCCAATGTGATGACCCTGTCCTGGCACACCCTGCTGGAGTTCGAGCCACCGCAGCTGGGCTGCGTGGTCAGCGACCGGGGCTTTTCCCACCGGGCACTGCAGGCCACTGGCGAGGCGGTGCTGAACATCCCCACCGTGGAGATCGCCGAGCAGGTGGTGGGCTGCGGCAACACCACCGGCGCCGAGGTGGACAAGTTCGCACAGTTTGGCCTGACCCGGCGGGCGGCGCACCAGGTGGCGCCGCCGCTGATCGACGAGTGCTATGCCAGCCTCGAGTGCCGCTTGGTCGACACCGGCATGGTGTCGACCTACGGCTTGTACGTGCTGGAGGTGGTGGCCGCCTGGGTGGACCCGGCGGTGAGCGAGCCCCGCACGTTG
This sequence comes from Ideonella benzenivorans, assembly GCF_020387415.1. Lineage (GTDB taxonomy): Bacteria > Pseudomonadota > Gammaproteobacteria > Burkholderiales > Burkholderiaceae_C > Ideonella > Ideonella benzenivorans. Next base: position 593,574 of record NZ_JAGWCB010000007.1, read on the forward strand.
CACCACCGCGGCTACGGCCACTTCATGGTGGCCGGCGAGAGCATCCACCTGCCGTCGCGCATGCGCTGAGCGGCGCCGCGCGGCCGGCGGGCGGGGTCACTTCATCTCGATCACGAACTCGCTGCGCGGGCGGCGCACCTTCTTCAGGTTGACCAGCCAGTCGCCCGGCGCATCGCGGTAGCCCAGCGGCAGCAGCACGACCGAGCGCAGGCCCTGGGCGCGCAGGCCCAGGATCTCGTCCACCTTGGTCGGCTCGAAGCCTTCCATCGGCGTGCAGTCCACCTGGGCCTCGGCGGCGGCGATCAGCGCGGTGCCCAGGCCGATGTAGGCCTGGCGGGCGGCGTGCTGGAAGTTGTCTTCCGGCGTGCGGTGCGGGTAGGTGGACAGCAGCTTCTGCCGGTAGGCCTCCCAGCCCTCGTTGCGGAAGCCGCGCTCCTCGTTGACCAGGTCGAACATCGCGTTGATGCGCTCGGGCGTGTAGTGGTCCCAGGCGGCGAACACCAGCAGGTGCGAGCAGTCGGTGATCTGGGACTGGTCCCAGGCGTAGGGGCGGATGCGGGCCTTCAGCTCGGCATTGGTCACCACCACCACGCTGTAGGGCTGCAGGCCGCTGGAGGTGGCCGTCAGGCGGATGGCCTCCAGGATGTGGTCGACGGTCTCGGCGGGCACGGCACGGGCCGGGTCCATCTTCTTGGTGGCGTAGCGCCACTGGAGCTGAGTCAGCAGGTCGGACATGAGGGCTTCAGTGAAGTTGCGGGAGACGCAGCCCAGGGGGGGCCGCGGTGCGATGCACTGTAGCCCTGCGCGGGATGTCCCTGCGTCCTGTCGCCGCGCGGGGCCTGTGCTAAGGGGCCAGCGCGAAGTCGACTGCGGCCAGCGCGTGCAGCGTGGTGGTGTCGAACACGGGCAGCGGCACGTCGGCCGGGCCCAGCAGCAGCGGCAGCTCGGTGCAGCCCAGCACCACGCCCTCGGCGCCCTGGCGGGCCAGCCGCTCGACGATGGCCTGCAGGGTCTGGCGCGAGCGATCCAGCACCTGGCCGCGACACAGCTCGTCGAAGATGATCTGGTGCACGGCGTTCCGGTCCGCGGCCTCGGGCACCAGGGTCTCAATGCCGGCGCGGGCCAGGTGCTCGCGGTAGAAGGGCTGCTCCATCGTGTAGCGCGTGCCCAGCAGGGCCACCCGGCGGCAGCCGGCCCGGCCGATGGCCGCGGCGGTGGCGTCGGCGATGTGCAGCAGCGGAACCGAGACGGCCGCCTGCACCTGCGGAGCCACCTTGTGCATGGTGTTGGTGGCGATCAGCACGCAGTCCGCGCCGGCGTGGGCCAGCCCCTGCGCCGCCGCGCCCAGCAGCCGGGCCAGGCCGTCCCAGTCGTCGGCCTGCTGGCCGGCCGCCACCTGGGCAAAGTCCAGGCTGCACAGCTGGATGCGGCCCGAGTGCAGGCCGCCCAGCCGGTGGGCCACCTCGCGGTTGATGGTTTGGTAGTACAGCACGGTGGATTCCCAGCTCATGCCGCCGATCAGGCCGATGGATTTCATGGTGCGTGACACGATGGAGCAGATGATGGGGAGCATTTTGTGTCGCAGCACCTTGAATGAATTTGCCATCCGTGTCGTTGGATAGTCTGGAAAGAGAAGAAAATTCCAACCATGCCCCATGACATGAAACTGGATGCCATCGACTGCCGCATCCTGGCCCTGCTGCAGGTGGATGCGACGCTGCCGGTGGCCGAGATCGCCACGCAGGTGGGCCTGTCGTCGACTCCTTGCTGGCGGCGCATCCAGCGCCTGCGCGCGTCGGGCGTCATCCAGCGCCAGGTGGCCCTGGTCGACCCGCGGCGGGTCAACCTGCCGGTCACGGTGTTCGTCACCATCCGCACCCGGGACCATTCCGAGGCTTGGTTTGAGCGTTTCCGCACCAGCATCACGCTGATTCCCGAGGTGGTGGAGTTCTTCCGCATGAGCGGGGACATCGACTACCTGCTGCGGGTCGTGGTGCCCGACATCGCGGCCTATGACCGGGTCTACAAGCGGCTGATCGCGGACAACGCGCTGTCGGACGTGAGCTCCAGCTTCGCGATGGAGGAGATCAAGTTCACCACCGCGCTGCCCCTGGGCTACGTGCCCTGAACGGACCCTGTGCACATGCTGTCTCTGCTCATCAGCCAGTTCCTGATCTACGCGCTGGCCTGGAGCGTGGGCGCGGCGCTGCTGCGCGAGGAACGGCGCGCCGTGCTGTGGTGGGCCAGCTATTGCCTGCTGCAGGCCCTGGGGCTGGACTGGATGATCCGGTACGCGCCGCCGGACGGCACGATCGCGCCGGCGGCGGCGGTGGTGATGCTGGCCGGCTATGCCTGTGCCGACCTGGGCATCGACGCCTTTGTCCACGGCCGGGTCCGGCGGGCGGGGCTGTGGGTGGGGGCGGGCCTGGCGGGCCTGCTGTGGCAATGGGCTGGCGTGTCCGGCGGCTGGTCCGCGGCCCGGCTGGGCATCGGGTACAACCTGTGCGTGGCGGCTTTGCTGGCGCTGCCGCTGGTCGTCCTGGGGCCGGCGCTGCGGCGGGAGTTCCGCTTCTGGGGCTGGCTGGCCCTGGCACCGGGGGGCTTGATGTGCCTGTTCGCGCTGCTGCGCACCGGGGTGCTGATCCTCCACCCGGAAGACGTGCTGCACGCGGCGGCGCCCGGTGTGCTGGAGGCGCTGCTGCAGTCCACCCTGTGGGCAGCGGGAGCCTTCAACATCGCCTTTCTCGGGCTGGTGCTGGGGCGGCTGGTGCGGCAGCTGCACAGCCGGCTGGATACGGATCCCCTGACCGGGCTGATCAGCCGGGCCGGGCTGGAGCGGCGGCTGGCCGAGGCCTGGGCGGCCAGCCTGCGCCACGAGACGCCGCTGACCCTCGCCTTCATCGACATCGACGACTTCAAGACGATCAACGACACCGGCGGCCACGCCCTGGGGGACCGGGCGATCCAGGCGGTGGGGCGGGCGCTGCATCAGCAGGCCCGGGAGACCGATGCCGTGGGGCGCTGGGGCGGCGACGAGTTCCTGATCCTGATGCCGCAGACCTCGACCGCAGCGGCCGAGGCCGCGGTTCACCGCCTGCGGCGGCAGGTGCGGGGTTGCCGCCTGTCCGGCCTGCTGGCCGAGCGTTCGTTGGAGCTGAGCATCGGGCTGGCCACCCGCAGCGAGCAGGACCGGGACATGCTCGCCCTGGTGCGGCGCGCGGACGCCGCGATGTACCGCTGCAAGCAGGCCCGCAAGGCCGGGGCCGACCCGGACGGCCGTGTCAAGGCTTGACAAGCGGGAATGCCGTGATCGCCGCGGCAGAGCGCAAACGCTCCATTTTGAGGCAATCCAGGCCGCCGGACGGGCTGACAAGGGCTTGCGTCGCCCCTCCCGGGTTTATCCACAGGCTTGTCCCCCCAGACTGTGGAGGGATGGGGGCGCAGCTCGCTTCGGGCCTGCCATTTTTTGCAGCAATGTGACGGAAGGCCCTTCAAATCAAGCACTTGGGAAGGGAGGTCAGGCCTTGTCCACAGGCTTGTCCAGCGTCGGTGTGGATCCTCGCTGCTCCAAAACCAAGAGAACTTATCGGGTATTGGCGGCGCGATTCAGTTGCTGCAACCGGTCGGCGCGCCGGGGGTGACGCTGAAAGTTGCGGCGTACTGCAGGCTGCCATCGGCCGAGGTGAACTGCTGCAGCACCGGCACCGTGGCGCCCGGGAACGCAGGGGCCTCCACCCGGGGGTGCTCGAAGCTGTAGAGCGTGGGGTCGAAGCTGGCGTGCGTGCCCTGGTCGGTGCACTTCCAGCCGGCGTTGGCGGTGGTCTTGGCCTGCAGCACCCAGATGTTGTAGCCCACGTTGGTGGCGATGCCGATGCGGTCGCTGCCCAAGGACATCAGCTGGGCGTAGGTGGGCTTGGCGCTGCTGCTGCCGGTGCCCAGCACCAGCTGGGGCGCGGCGTACCACTGGCCCGTCGTGGCGTCACGCCGGTCCACATAGAGCAGCCCGTTGTCCGTGAAGGCGGCGAACAGGTTGCCCGCGGCGTCCACCACCGTGCTGAAGTGGCTGGACATCAGGTCCTTGTCCGGTGTGCCGGGCAGCAGGGTGGCGGCCGCGCCCCAGGCCAGATCGGCGCCGCCCTTCAGCGGGCGTTCCTGCCAGTAGATGGTGGGGCCGACGCTGTAGAGCATGCCGATGCCGCTGGGCAGCGTGACCAGGCGGGCGCTGCGCTTGTCGGCACCAAACGGATAGGTGCTGTCGTTGGCGCCGAAGAACTGCTGGGCGCTGGCCCAGGTGCCCTTGCTGGCCGACTTGCGGTAGAGCACGATGCCGGCGTTGCCGGTGCTGCTGTCCTCCTGCACATAGGCCACCCAGGTGTTGCCGTTGGCATCCACCGTGAAGCTGGGGTTGACCGCGGTGAAGGTCCTGCCGGCGCGGGGCACCTTCTCGACCGTGAAGGACGACCAGGACAGGCTGGCCGGGTCGTAGGTGGCGGTGGCCAGGCGCACGAAGCCGTCGCTGCCCTGGTAGACCACGGTGAGCAGGTTGCCCACCAGCGCCACGTCGGAGACGCTGTTGCTGTCGGTATAGCCCAGCTTGTGCTGCGCCGTCCAGACCAGCCCATCGGCCGACGAGCGCAGGAACAGCGCGGCCTTGGCGCCGCCCTGGGTGCCCAGGTTGGCCAGCAGGTGCTGGCGCCCGTCCGCCGTCACGAACAGGTGGCGCTGGTGGCGGTAGGACACCAGCCGGTCGGCGTCGCTGAGGATGTTGGTCTGGGTCACCTCGACGGCATGCGCCGGGGCGACGAGCACGGCGGCCAGCGCGACGGTGCTGAGCAGGGCTTGGAGATGGAGCTTCACGGGGCAACCTCTTGACGGACAGGCGTCCGCCACGGCGGACCAACAGTCCGAGAGACTAACCAGCGGTTACCTTTGCCGTGTGTCTGCGGTCCCCAGACCGGCCCCTTGTTCTAGGGGGGCGGCCGCGCCAGCACCCTGGTGACGGCAACAAGTCACTGCACAGGGCTCAGCGGCGTCCGTTGCGCAGCACGATCTGGTCGTAGATGCCACCGTCGTCGAAGTGCTCCTTCTGCGCCTTCTTCCAGCCGCCGAAGAGTTCGTCCACGGTGAAGGTGCGCACTGCCGGGAAGTCCTTCGCGTAGGCCTTCAGGATCTTGGCGTTGCGGGGGCGCAGGTGGTGCTTGGCGGCCAGGGTCTGGCCTTCATCGGACCAGAGCCACTTCAGATAGGCCTCGGCCACGGCGCGCGTGCCGCGGCGGTCCACCACCTTGTCCACCACCGAGACGGGGTTCTCGGCCAGGATGGTCCATTCCGGGTAGATCACCTCGAAGTCGTTGCCGAACTCGGCGCGGATCAGCGGCACCTCGCTCTCGAAGGTGGCCAGTGCATCGCCCATCTTGCGCTGGGCGAAGGTGGTGGTGGCGGCGCGGCCGCCGCCGTCGAGCACCGGCACGTTGGCGAAGATGCGCTCCACCAGCGCCCGCGCCGCCGGCACGCCGGCACCGCCCTTGAGCGCCGCGCCCCAGGCGGCCAGGTAGGTGTAGCGGCCGTTGCCGGCCGTCTTGGGGTTGGGGATGATGACCGAGACACCGGGCTTGCCCAGGTCGGTCCAGCCTCGGATGTTCTTCGGGTTGCCCTTGCGCACCAGGATCACGGTGACCGAGGTGGTGGGCGCGCTGTGGTCCGGCAGGCGGCTGGCCCAGGTGGCCGGCACCAGCCCGCCGCGCTCGGCCAGGATGTCGATGTCGCTGGCCTGGTTCATCGTGATCACGTCGGCTTCCAGGCCATCGATCACGCTGCGGGCCTGCTTGCTGGAGCCGCCATGCGACTGCTTGAGCACCAGGTCCTGTCCGGCCGTCTTCTTCCAGTGGGCCGCAAAGGCCGCGTTGTAGTCCTTGTAGAACTCCCGCGAGACGTCATAGCTCGCGTTGAGCAGCGTCACGGGAGCCGCGGCATGGGCAGCCAGCGAGGCCCCCAGACCCAGAGCGGAAACAGCAGCCCATTGCAGGGCCAGGCGGCGGGAAACGGGAGAAGACATGCAGAACAACTTTCGATCGGGACGGCGCAGGTGGCGCTGGATTTCCGATTCTCGGGACCTGCTGCACCTGGCAGAACCATGTTTTCGTCATGAGCTTCTGCCGCCGGGTTGTGAGGATTTCAGCCGCGTCCCTTCCAGGGCACCAGGCGGCGCTCCAGCATCCGCATCAACAGGTCCAGCGCAAAGGCCACGGTGCCGATCACGAGGATGCCCATCACCACGATGTCGGTGCGCAGGAAGTTGGAGGCATTGAGCACCAGCTGGCCCAGGCCGAGGTTGGCGGCCACCATCTCTGCCGCCACCAGGGTGGTCCAGCCAAAGCCGATCGCGATGCGCATGCCGACCAGGATTTCCGGCAGGGCCGCCGGCAGCAGCACATGGCGCACCAGTTGCCAGGGGCTGGCGCCCATGCTGGCGGCGGCATGGATCTGCTCGGCACTGGCCTGGCGCATGCCGGAGCGCGCGGCCAGCGCCAACGGCGCGAAGCAGCTCAGGTAGATCAGCAGCACCTTGGGCAGCTCGTTGATGCCGCACCAGATGATGATCAGCGGCAGGTAGGCCAGCGGGGGCAGCGGGCGGTAGAACTCCAGCACCGGGTCCAGCACGCCGCGGGCCCAGCGCGAGCTGCCCATCGCAATGCCGGCCGGAATGGCGGTGACACAGGCCAGGCCGAAGGCCAGCAGCACCCGCCCCAGGCTGGCCCCCAGGTGGGCCCACAGGGACTGGTCATTGGCGCGGCCCCGTGCGTAGTCGCTCAGCTGGGCCCACACCGCGGCGGGCGAGGGCAGGAACAGCGGCTTGATCCAGCCGCTGGCCGTCACGCCCCACCAGCACAGCAACAGCAGCGTCACCGTGGCCAGGCTGATGGTGAGGCTGCGCCCTTCGCCAGGCTGGCGGAAGGCGCTGGTGGTGGTCGGGGCCGGCATCGCCGTGGCGGCAGCCCCGGTGTGGCGCGTGGGCGTGGCGGGCAGCCAGTCTGCGGGTGCCAGTGCGCCCCCGACCAGGTTCAGGGCCACCACCCGGGGGTGCAGGGACGGTTGTTCAGGCATGCAGGGCCTCCACGTCGGCGGGTGCCTGCGATGGGGGCGCCTGATGGATCAGCGCCAGCACCTCCTCGCGCAGGGCAATGAATTCGGGCAGGGACTTGATGTGCCGGGCCTGGCCTTCTGCCAGATAGCGGCGCGAGAACGGCAGGTCTTCAAACGTCCGCAAGACCCGGCCCGGGCTGGGTGTCATCACCACCAGACGGGTGGCCAGGAACAGGGCCTCCTCGACCGAGTGGGTGATGAAGAACACCAGCTTGCGCGTCTGGGCCCACACCTGCAGCAGGGTCTCCTGCACCTGTTCGCGGGTGAAAGCGTCCAGTGCGCCCAGCGGCTCGTCCATCAGCAGCAGGGCGGGGTCGTTGGCCAGCGCCCGGGCGATGCCCACGCGCTGCTGCTGCCCGCCGGACAGGGCCCAGACCGGCCGGTCACCGGCGTCGGCCAAACCCACCCGGGCCAGCTGGGCCTGGGCGATGGCCTGGCGCTCCCGGGCGGGCATGCCGCGCAGGCGCAGCCCCAGGGCCACGTTGTCCCGGGCGTTGAGCCAGGGCATCAGGGCATGCTTCTGGAACACCACGCCCCGCTCGGCACTCGGGCCACGGATCGGTTGTCCGTCGAGCGCCAGCGTGCCTTCGGTGGCCGGCAGAAAGCCGGCCAGGCAGTTCAGCAGCGTCGTCTTGCCGCAGCCAGAGGCCCCCAGCGCGACGACGAAATCGTCACCGGCGAGCTGCAGGTTCACGCCCTGCAGCGCCGTGACGGGCCCGTGGGCGCTGGCGTAGCGCACGCCCAGGTGGCGGATCTCCACGGTGGCCATGGCGCGTCCGGCTCAGCGGCCCAAGGCCTTGCGGGCGTAGGTCGTGGTGACGAAGGCGCTGTAGTCCGGCTTGAGCTCCTGCACGCGGCCCTGCTCCTTCAGGAACACGGCGGTGCGGGCCAGCGCCTTGGCAGCGCCGCCGCCCAGCCACTGGGCCGAGACCTGTTCCTGCAGGGTGGGGAAGCGGTACAGCGCCGTGGCGGCCGGCACCGCCTTGGGATCGGCCTTGCTCCACTTGGCGATGGCCTTCACCTCCGGGGTGTCCGGCGTCCAGTGGGCACCGTCCTTCCTGTAGCGGGCATCGGCGGCGGCCACGGCCTTCACCAGCGCGACGACGAAGGCCTCGTTCCGCGCGGCCCATTGGGCGTTGACGACCAGGCCGTCGAAGGTGGCGTACCCCTTCTTGCCCAGGCTGCCCGAGGTGGCGATGACCTGGCCCCCCGAGGCCTTGGCCTTGGCCAGGGCCGGGTCCCAGATGAAGGCGGCGTCGATGTCGCCCCGCTCCCAGGCGGCGGCGATCTCCGGCGGGCGCAGGTTGACGATGTTCACGTCCCTGGCGGGCACCCCGGCGTCCTTCAGACCGGCCAGCAATTGGTAGTGTGAGGTGGACACAAAGGGGGTGGCCACCTTCTTGCCCTTGAGGTCCTTCCAGCCGCGCACGCCGGACTCCTTGCGGACCACCAGGGCCTCGGCATCGGCGATGTCGTCCAGGATCCAGAACAGTCGGATGTCCTGACCCTGGCTGGCGGCGGCGGCGATCGGGCTGGAACCGGCCTCGCCGATCTGCACGTCGCCCGAGGCCATGGCGCGGATCACATCGCCCCCGCCGCCGAACTGACGCCAGGTGATCTTGTAGCCGGTGGCCTTTTCCAGTTCGCCGGACTCGATGACGGTGTGCAGCGGCACCAGCATGTCCTGGTAGGCGAAGGTGACCTCCTTGGTTTGCGACCAGGCGGCCACGGTGGAGAAGGTCAGAAGAGCGGCGGCCAGGGCCTGCCGGCGGGTGCGGAGCGGGGAAGACATGTGGTGGTTTTGGGGAACTGCCTGTGAAGGCTTTCATTCTGGAAACCGGTCTTGCGGCGCGGAACGAATGAAAACGTGCTTCCAAGAACGAAAAAGGCGTGGCTGCGGGGCCGTGGAGGCCGGATGGGGCTCGCCCGCCCTGGGGCGTTGGGGCGGCGTGGGACGGTCGGTCGTGCGGGCCAGCGCACCCACCAGGGCCTCACCCAGCGGCCAGGGGCCGTGCCCTGAATCGACATTGATGTGGCCGGCCAGGCCGGCATCCCAGACCGCGGCGCCCCAGCGGTGGGCCTGGTCGCGGGCCTCGCCCTCGGCGAACCAGGGGTCGTTGCGGCTGGTCACCACCGTGGTGGGAAAGGGCAGGGGCGCATCGAAGTGTGCGGCGTCCAGGCAGAACCGCCCCGGGTTGGCCGGAGCCACCAGCAGGGCGGCACGGATGCGGTGGCTGCCATGGCGGCGGGCCCAATGGGCGGCGGTCAGGCAGCCGAAGCTGTGGGCCACGATCAGCCACTGGGCGTCCGGCTCGGACCGGTAGGCCTGCTCCAGGCAGTCGGCCCAGTCGTCCAGCTGAGGGGTGTCCCAATCGCCCACCTGCATGCGCCGTGAACCGGCATGACGGGCCTCCAGCCAGCTTTGCCAATGGGTGGGGCCGCTGCCGTGCAGCCCGGGAACGACGAGGAGGCGGGGGGTGGGCAGAACTGGCATGGCGGGCAGGGCTGGAGCGAATGGGCCGCATCTTGAACGGGCCACCGGCACCGGCCAACGAATGAAACGGCGGCTGCATATGCGGGGGGCAAACATGGCGGACGGCGTGCTGCCCGGGTTTGTCAAGGCTTGACAAGCGGTTTCCGGCGCCGATCGCGTCAAGGGGCGATCTGCCTCATCTTGTGGCAATCCAGAACTCCCGGCGGACTGACAAGGGCTTGGCGGCGCCCTCACCCGTTTATCCACAGGCTTGTCCAGCGCCACTGTGGACGCCGGCAAAACGGGTGCCAAACGCACTGCCGTTTTTTAAGGCAATGTGACAAAACCACTGGTCCATCAGCCACTTGGGGCGTCCGGTCAGGGCTTGTCCACAGGCTTGTCCAACCGCACTGTGGATCGGCGCGGCCCGAGTAACCAGGCTGTCAGGTCGGCTATTCGTGCCACGTCAGGCCGGGATGTCCGGCATCGTCGCGGTTCGTGTCCGCTGGTGGTCCAATGCCGCATGGCTGGCTTTGGGAGCAAGGACATGAACCCTCGGCAGGGATGGGCGCTGCTGGCGCTGGTGGGGCTGACCGGCTGCAGCACCTGCGGCATTGATCCGCAGGTCGACACCACGTCTGACCGCGTTCAGGCCAAGCTGGGCACACCCAGCCGCGCCTGGACGCATGCCGACGGCAGCACCCGCTGGGCCTATGCCCATGGCGCCTACAGCCGGCAGACCTGCATGGTCGATTTCGATGCCCAGGGGCGGCTGCAGAAGGCCGAGAACGTGCTGGACGAGGCCCACTTCCTGCAGGTGAAGCCCGGCATGACGGCCGACGAGCTGGAACAGCTGCTGGGCCCGGCCGGCTGGACCTGGCAGGTGGCGTACCACCGCCAGACGGTCTGGTCCTACCGCTACGACAACCCGTTCTGCCAGGTGTTCCATGTCGGCCTGACGCCCGACGGCCATGTGGAAGACAGCGCCCACGGCCTGGACCCGATCTGCGATCACGACCATGACCGCTGACCCTTGGCTGTGCAGAAGAGACTGAAGAGACAATAGGCGGTTTTGTCAGAAGAACCCGGCCGCCGTCGACGCGGCCCGGGACGATGGAGCGAGACCCATGACCGTGCAGTGGTTCCCCGGGCACATGCATGCCACACGCAAGGCCATTGGCGAGCGGCTGAAGGCCGGCATCGACGTGGTCATCGAACTGCTGGATGCCCGCCTGCCGGGCTCCAGCAGCAACCCGCTGCTGGCGGAGATGACCCGTGGCAAGGCCGCGCTCAAGGTGCTGAACAAGCAGGACCTGGCCGACCCCGTGCGCACCGCGCTGTGGCTGGACCATTTCAACGCCCAGCCCGACACCCGCGCCATTGCGCTGGACGCCAGCGAGCGCGCGCCCGCCCAGCGCCTGGCCGCCGCCTGCCGCGAGCTGATGCCCCACCGCGGCGGCATGGACAAGCCGCTTCGCATCCTGATCTGCGGCGTGCCCAACGTCGGCAAATCCACGCTGATCAACACCCTGGTGGGCAAGAAGGCCACCAAGACCGGGGACGAGGCCGGCGTCACCAAGAACGAACAGCGCATCAACCTGGACAAGGGCGCCTACCTGTTCGACACGCCCGGCATGCTGTGGCCCAAGATCATCGTGCCCCAAAGCGGCTACCACCTGGCCGCGGCGGGTTCGGTGGGCCACAACGCCTACGACGACGAAGAGGTGGCGCTGGAACTGCTGGAGACGCTGCAGCCCGACTACCCCGGCCTGATCGAGGCCCGCTACAAGCTGCCCGCCGGCACCGCCGCGCTCAAGACCGAAGCCCTGCTCGAAGCCATCGCCCGCCAGCGTGGCGCGGTGCAGGCCGGCGGCCGGGTGAACCTGGCCAAGGCTGCCGAGCTGGTCATCAACGACTTCCGCACCGGCATCATCGGCCGCCTGACCCTGGAGACCCCCGAGGGCTTCGCCGCCTGGCGACAGGCGGCCGAAGTGGTGGAAGCGGCGCACCAGGCGCGCAAGCAGGACATGCAGAAGAAGCGCCGTGGTGACTGGCGCGGGGAGCGGCCGGAGGCGGGGGACTGAAGCGCGAGTGAGTCAGGGGGCGGCCGTGTGGCGGTTGCGATCATCGGTCGCAGCTGCTTGAGTGCCCGTTGTTTGCAATGAAGCAGTCGATGTCGCCGAAAGATGAACCGCCCCGGGACGGTTCAGTTCGGCCCACACCTGTGCCGGCCGCCTGAAACCCCACCCATTCAACTTCATCCAGATTCCCCCGTCCCCCTGGCAGCACCGCTGCCAGAGATACATCACAGGTCAGACCGGCGGCAGGCCAGTACTACCGGCGGAACTTGGCGAGGAGGGCGAAGAGCCAAGCCGCCAAGAACACGAAGAACACCACCAAACCAGCCGTGATGCCCGTGGTGGACAACACTGGCGGCCGGAGCGCATTGGCTCGAACCACCAGCCAATGCACATAAGCCAGGAAGAACGCGACTGCTACTGCAAACAATCGACCATGAGCCACGATGAACGCAACGGTGTTCTCGCGCCGTTCAGGGGCGAGCCAGTACTCGCGATTGGGGATGTTGAGGTTCGTGCCGCCTTGACCAGCAAGAGCCCCAGGGAGAAACGCCAGCAGTGACGGTAGTCCCAGGGCAAGCGCCAGCATGATGGCGACATACGCGCCGCGAGGCATGAAACCATTGGCGGCACCGTTGACCCCGAAGTGCGACGCGACAACTTCTGGCAGCGCGGAAGAACTGAGCCAGATGAACGCTGCGAGCACAGGCAGCAGTACCGAGAGGGCAAGGGTGCTGAACCGATGGTTCATGGGGACGCCTCACGAATTCACCGGGCCGGCGCGGTTTGCTGCGACCGGTCCGGTGGAATGATTGGTTGGGCACCAGCAGTCGAGCTTGATGCGACGGCGACTGGAATGACCGCTCTGGCCGGAGGGCAAGGCTCGGAGAGCGACGGGTCGATATTGAACGGCCCATACCAGTTGGAGACGCCAGCAAACCCGCCGTATTGGTAGACCCAAGCACGCTGTGAGCTGCTGTCGACGACCGCGGCGTAAAGCAGTTCGTCTGTGGCGCCAGGAGGTTCGTAGAGTGAGATCGTGCGGTATGAATCGCCTACGTCCTTGGGAAGCGTGGGAGGCCGTACAGCTTGTGAACGGCTTTCGATGGATGCCACGAGTCTTGTGAGAGGACAGGAAGCAGACGGAGGTTCTGCCGCGTTTGCGGTGGAGCAAACGATCGCAGCGGCGAGTGCAAAGGGGAAAGACTTCATGATGCCCAACGTGGAGCTAACCGGCGCTGCGCGGCTTTATCGCGCAGCGTCCGGTTGAGCGCAGGGTTAGCGGAGTAATCGGCCCGCCCGCGCCGCAAATCGTCCCGAAGAAACACGGGTTGGCGCAGCCGCTGGCGGCGTGGCAAGGTGGAACGTGGCGCCGGGGAAGACCGATATGGCAATGGTGCGT